>NC_014219.1:0-2400000 GCF_000093085.1 [Bacillus] selenitireducens MLS10
ATTATATGAATTCCTAAGTCTCTTGTCAATACCATAATGAAATTTCCTCTTGATCCCCGTTTTTCTTTTCGTAATAACAGCCGGACAGAAGTGTCATTTATCCGTCCTTCACTCCAGATCCTCATCGATCTGACCTCTTATACATGAGTTTTTCCACTGCCTCAAAATCGCCTGTGCATCTCACTGTGGATGGATTATTGCCTTCATTGTCAATTACCCACAAGACTGATCACAGCTTATGCACAAGATCATGTGCTGTGGACAACTTTTGACCACAATGGGTTGAATTATGTGGATAACTCGCCCAAAACGTTGTCTTACACCGGTTTTTCTGATATTATTATGTTGTTTTTTCCCTGCAAACAACTGTGGTACAATAAATCTATCCACAGCTGTTGATAATTTTGTGGATAGATTTCCACAGCTTCTGTGTACGTTTATCCACAGGAATGTGCGAAATGGGGATGTTTCATCTCTCTTCATCATGAGATACATACGTCAATTTGTGGGGATATTTTTTATGCGTTTCTATGCAAGTGAGGGTCTACAAGGGTTGAACAAGACTGCCTGCAGCAGTTCAGCGCTTGCTTTTCCCCGTGTCACAACGGTTACAATCATGAGAACTGCACGAACAGCAAAGGAGGGGCATTGACTTGGAGAATTTAAATGATTTATGGGATCAGGTCCTGTCGAAAATCGAACAGAAAGTCAGCAAACCGAGTTTTGACACCTGGTTCAAATATACGGTGGTGGACTCCATTGACCAGAGTTCAAACACCATCACGGTCATCGCGCCTAATGAATTTGCCCGTGACTGGCTTGAGAACCGCTATTTCAGCATTCTGACTGAAACGCTTTATGAACTCACCGGCGCGGAACTTGAAGCACGCTTTATTTTACCGAAGGATGAAGGATCGGATCTCGATTTTGTCGAAAAAAACAACCCGCCTGTTCTTCAGGAGGATTTGGATAACGGCGAAACGACGAAGCATATGCTCAATACAAAGTATACATTCGATACGTTCGTCATCGGCAGTGGCAACCGTTTCGCCCACGCAGCTTCACTGGCTGTTGCCGAAGCACCGGCGAAAGCCTATAATCCGCTGTTTATTTATGGAGGCGTCGGTCTCGGCAAGACCCACTTGATGCACGCCATCGGCCACTATGTCGTCGATCATAATCCCGATGCAAAAGTCGTCTATCTGTCCTCTGAGAAATTTACGAACGAGTTTATCAACTCGATCCGGGATAACAAAGCCGTTGATTTTCGGAATAAATACCGCAATGTCGATATTCTTCTGATTGATGACATTCAGTTTCTCGCAGGCAAAGAACAGACGCAGGAGGAATTCTTCCACACGTTCAACGCCCTGCATGAAGAACGAAAGCAGATCATCATCTCAAGTGACCGGCCTCCAAAAGAGATTCCGACTCTTGAAGACCGGCTTCGATCCCGTTTTGAATGGGGACTGATTACAGACATTACACCACCGGATCTCGAGACGCGAATTGCGATTCTCCGTAAAAAAGCAAAAGCGGAAAATCTCGATATTCCTAAAGAAGTGATGAACTACATTGCCAATCAGATCGATACGAACATTCGCGAACTTGAAGGGGCGCTGATCCGGGTCGTCGCTTACTCATCCCTGATCAATCAGGACATGAATGCCGATCTCGCAGCCGTTGCCCTGAAAGATATCATTCCAAACAGCAAACCGAAAAAAGTGACCATTGAATCCGTCCAGGAAGCAGTGGCGGCCCATTTTCAAATCCGCGTTGAGGAAATGAAAGCGAAAAAACGCACAAAAACCGTTGCTTATCCAAGACAGATTGCAATGTATATGGCACGGGAGATGACCGACAGCTCCCTTCCGAAGATCGGGAATGAATTTGGCAAACGGGATCACACCACCGTGATTCATGCCCACGAAAAAATCAGCCGGCTTTTTGCCGATGATGAAGAACTTCAGCAGCACATCCGGGAGATCACAGAGAAACTCCGTTCATAGCATTGTGGATAACCACGTGAATCCGACCACAGGTTATGCACAGTTTATCCACACGCTAAACACCATGAATATCAGGGTTTCACCTACAGTTATCCACATGTTCACAGGCCCTATTACTAGTACGGTCTAAAAGATTAACTAATGTAGTATATATAACTGACAGATCAATCACCCATTATTTCCACAATCGAAAGCGAGGGAATCACCTATGAAATTTACCATCCAGCGGGACGCATTTGTACAAAGTGTAGCGGACGTATCAAAAGCCATTTCACCAAGAACAACCATTCAAATTCTGACAGGCATAAAAATCGTTGCCGATCAGGACGGCATTACCCTGACAGGAAGTGATTCTGATCTGTCGATTGAATCCTTTATTCCAAAAGAAAAAGACGGTGAAGAACTCGTCAATATCCAGGAAGAAGGATCGATTGTCCTCCAGGCACGCTTTTTTGGGGATATGATCAAAAAACTGCCGGAAACGTCGATCGAAGTAGCTGTTAACGATCAGTTCATTGCACAGATCACATCAGGCGGATCTGTTTTTAATATCAACGGGATTGATCCTGATGAATATCCCCGCCTTCCGGATGTTGAAGAGGCCGATCTCTTCAGGATGCCTAAAAATTTACTAAAAACATTAATTCGTCAAACGGCCTTTGCCGTCTCGTCGGTTGAAACCCGACCAATCTTGACGGGTATACACTGGCATCTTGAAGACAGTGTCCTCACGTGTACTGCAACAGACAGTCACCGTCTTGCCATGCGAATGGCCAAGGTCGATGATAATGAGAATAACCTCAGCTTCTCGAATGTTGTCATCCCGGGTAAAACATTGACGGAGCTCAACAAAATCCTGAATGATACGGATGAACTGCTCGAAGTGGTTGTAGCCGGCAATCAGATTTTGTTTAAAGGCGACTATTTCCTTTTGTATTCACGGCTTCTTGAAGGAAATTATCCGGCGACCAAAAATATGATTCCAACAGGCAGCAAAACGTCAGTGAAGCTCGAAACGAAGCGTCTCCTCGATGCGATCGAGCGCGCGCTTCTTCTTTCACGGGAAGGGAAGAATAACGTTGTTCATGTCAAGAACTTGGAAAGCGGGGAACTCGAAATCACCTCGGTCACCCCGGAAGTCGGAAAAGTGACCGAACATGTGACGACAATGAGCTATGAAGGCGATGAACTGAAAATTTCGTTCAACGGAAAAAATCTGATCGATGCCCTGCGTGTGATGGAGGCCAGTGAAGTCCACATCAACTTTACCGGTGCGATGAGCCCTTTTGTATTAAAACCGATTGACGAAGACCATATGCTTCACCTCTTCAGCCCGGTGCGGACATACTGACTGTTATCTGTCGCCCGAAGCGGACCTCTTCACACAGGGGGTCCGTTTTTTATTGATATACAAACCGGCGAACAGAACGCCTTTTTCAACCCTTCTTTTTGCCTGAAAGACGGCATTTAAAAGTAAATTGGCGTTTTGCGCTGATTTTTAGTACAATATACAGTGACGCAATTTGTTGTTTGATTGGCAGACAAAAGCAAAAGGTTCGTGCACACATGAATGACAATGGCTTTCGCTTATGAAACTGCGAAAGCTATTTTACACGGAAATCAGCTGGATACAGGCACAGTCGGGAAGAGAGTGATCAACATGGAAGAGCGGGTAACAATTTCAACTGAATACATGACACTGGGTCAGGTGCTTAAAGAAGTGGCTGCCATCGGTTCCGGAGGCCAGGCCAAATGGTTTTTGAAAGACATCCCTGTCTTCATTAATGACGAAGAAGAGCCGGAAACAAGACGGGGCCGCAAACTCTATCCCGGTGATACCGTGGACATCGATGGGCAGACAACCGTCCTCATCGAAGCGGATGCTTAGAAAGATATCGGGAGCAATCAGCCGTGCATATTAACGAGTTAAAGCTGACGGATTACAGGAATTATACAAAGCTGCATCTGACGTTTGAAAACCGTGTCAACGTCTTTCTCGGCGAAAATGCGCAAGGCAAAACGAATGTCATGGAAGCCATTTATGTGCTTGCCATGGCCCGCTCACACCGTACAGCGAAAGATCGTGAACTGATCCGCTGGGATCAGCCGTTTGCGAGGGTGGAAGGAGCCGTCACAAACCGAAACGGTGCCATGAAACTGGAGATGATCTTCTCCGGACGAGGCAAAAAAGTGAAGCTGAATGCTCTCGAACGAAAGCGTCTCTCTGACTATATCGGTGCCTGCACCATTGTCATGTTTGCTCCAGAAGATTTGGCGCTTGTCAAAGGGAGTCCGCAGATCCGGCGACGCTTTCTTGATATGGAAATGGGACAGATATTTACAATCTATCTGTATTATCTGTCGCAGTACTATAAACTGTTAAAGCAGCGGAATACCTGGCTTAAGCAGCTGCAGCAGAAGTCATCATCTTTTGATGAGGGCATGTGGCATGTGCTGACAGAACAGCTTGTTGAAGCAGGGGCAGAGGTGATCCAGAGGCGCTTCTCATTTTTGAACAAGCTTGAAGCCTGGGCGACACCGATTCACAGTGCGATCAGCCGGGATAAAGAAACGCTTACGCTTCACTATGAATCCACAGTCAAAGCCGATGATGAGATGAGCGTGGATGTGATCAAACAGGTCTTTTTTGAGCAGTTTCAACAGGTGATGGAGCAGGAAATCAGACGGGGGACCACGATCATAGGGCCCCACAGGGATGACGTGGCGTTTTTTGTGAATGACCGCAATGTGCAGACCTACGGCTCACAGGGGCAGCAAAGAACAGCCGCCCTCTCCGTGAAGCTTGCGGAGATTGAGCTGATTCACGAGAAGACCGGCGAGTATCCGATTCTTCTCCTCGATGATGTGCTCTCTGAACTCGACGATCACAGACAGACGCATCTGTTAAACAGCATTCAGGGAAAGGTACAGACGTTCGTTACGACGACCAGCGTAGAGGGCATCCACCATGAAATGCTTGAGAAAGCCTCGACGTATTTGGTGAACGACGGCGTGATTGAACAACAGGAATGAGGTGACACCATTGTTTATTCATTTGGGCGGAGATCATGTATTAAAGACGGAGCGGATCATTGCCATCCTCGACCATCAGAGTCAGGGTCTCTCCAAAGAAAATGTAACGTTTATGGAAGGCTATCAGGGCACCATGCGGACAGTGTATGTGTCAGAGGATCAACCGAAGTCGATGGTGGTCACAGAAGATGAGATCTTCATGTCCCCGATCTCGTCACACACGCTTAAACGGCGGGCAGAAACGAATGATGCAAGCGATGAACTTGAAGACGCCATTGACGTCGCAGAACAGAAAGAATAAAACAGCTCAGACCAGACAGCATCGAATGAAAAATACGTCATGGATTACACATACATGACGATCAAAAAAGTGCAGGTGAAGGAATGTGTCATTAGATCAGCAGTCTTATGATGAAAGTCAAATACAGGTTCTTGAAGGACTTGAAGCCGTGAGAAAGCGTCCCGGGATGTATATCGGGTCCACCAATGAGCGCGGTCTCCACCATCTTGTGTGGGAAATAGTCGATAACAGTATCGACGAAGCGATGGCCGGACACTGCAGCCACATCTGGGTCACCATTGAAGAGGACAATACCATTACTGTTGAAGATGACGGTCGCGGTATTCCTGTCGGGATCCATGAGAAGATGGGCCGTCCGGCAGTGGAAGTCATCATGACCGTGCTGCATGCAGGCGGTAAATTTGGCGGCGGCGGATACAAAGTGTCCGGCGGTCTTCACGGCGTGGGTGCCTCTGTTGTGAACGCCCTCTCCAGTTTCCTTGAGGTTGAGGTTCATAAAGAGGGAGAAGTTCACTACATCTCTTTTGAGCGGGGAGCGGTCAAAGAGGAACTGAATGTGATCGGATCCACGGAAAAAACCGGAACACTGATTCGTTTTAAAGCAGATAACATGATCTTCACAGAAACGACGGTCTATGACTTTGACGTCCTGGCAAACCGTCTTCGTGAACTGTCCTTCTTGAATAAAGGGCTGACCATCGAGATTACGGACAAGCGTGAAGAAGACAAATCAGCCAAGTATTTTTACGAAGGCGGCATCAGCTCCTTTGTTGAACACCTGAACCGGACAAAAACCGCCCTTCACGAACCGCCGATTTTCATCGAGAGTGAAAAAGAGGGCATTCAGGTGGAAGTGGCGATGCAGTATAACGACAGTTTTGCGAGCAATCTGTACTCCTTTGCAAATAACATCAACACCCACGAAGGCGGGACCCATGAGTCCGGGTTCAAAACGGCCCTGACCCGTGTGATCAATGACTATGCCCGTAAAAACGGACTCTTTAAAGAAAATGATCCGAACCTGATCGGTGACGATGTCCGTGAAGGACTGACGGCGATTGTATCCGTCAAAATCGAAAATCCCCAGTTCGAGGGACAGACGAAAACAAAGCTCGGAAACAGTGAAGCAAGAACGATTACCGATTCCCTGTTCACGGAGCATATGGCTAAATTTATGGCGGAAAACCCGACGGTGGCAAGGCAAATTGTCGAGAAAGGCATCATGGCCAGCCGTGCACGGGATGCGGCCAAAAAAGCCAGGGAACTGACCCGCAGGAAATCGGCTCTTGAAGTGAGCTCACTCCCGGGGAAACTCGCAGACTGTTCCACGAAAGACGCTTCCATCAGTGAAATTTATGTGGTGGAGGGGGATTCCGCGGGCGGATCGGCCAAGCAGGGCCGGGATCGCCATTTCCAGGCGATTTTGCCTCTTCGCGGAAAAATCATCAACGTGGAAAAGGCGAGGCTTGATAAAATCCTCGCCAATAACGAAATCCGCGCCATTATTACGGCGCTCGGGACAGGTATCGGCGAAGAATTTGATATCACGAAAGCGCGCTATCACAAAATTATCATCATGACTGACGCCGACGTCGACGGAGCTCATATCCGGACGCTGCTTCTCACATTTTTATACCGGTATATGCGGCCGCTCATTGAAGAGGGGTACATCTATATCGCGCAACCGCCGCTCTATCAGATCAAGCAGGGCAAGGCCGTGCATTACGCCTTTAACGAGAAGGAAATGGAGCGCATTTTGGGCGAATTATCCGCTTCTCCAAAGCCGGGACTGCAGCGCTATAAGGGTCTTGGTGAAATGAATCCGACCCAGCTGTGGGAGACGACGATGGATCCGGCTACCCGCACGCTTTTGCAGGTCAGCCTGAAAGATGCGATGCTCGCCGATGAAGTCTTTGAAACACTGATGGGGGACCGGGTTGAACCACGACGTGATTTCATCCAGGAAAATGCCCACTATGTTAAAAATCTCGATATCTGATCCTGACAGGCAATATGCTGGATCATTGAAGTTTACTTGTTGAACGGAGGTACTATGAATGTCTGATCAAGATCAGTCCCGCGTCACAGAAATCAATATCAGCCAGGAAATGCGCACATCATTTATGGACTATGCCATGAGTGTCATCGTCAGCCGTGCCCTTCCTGATGTGAGGGATGGCATGAAGCCGGTTCACCGGCGTATTCTCTATGCCATGAATGAACTCGGCATCACATCGGATAAGGCTTATAAAAAATCTGCCAGAATCGTCGGTGAAGTCATCGGTAAATACCACCCGCACGGTGACTCAGCCGTTTATGAAACGATGGTCCGTATGGCTCAGGATTTCAGCTACCGGAATATGCTCGTCGACGGTCACGGGAACTTCGGTTCTGTGGACGGGGATTCTGCAGCGGCCATGCGTTACACGGAAGCACGGATGTCCAAAATCTCCATGGAACTGCTTCGTGATATCAACAAAGATACCATCGATTATCAGGACAACTATGACGGGTCGGAACGTGAGCCCGTCGTATTGCCTGCCCGTTTTCCAAACCTGCTCGTCAACGGTGCATCCGGCATCGCGGTCGGGATGGCGACGAATATTCCGCCGCACAACCTCTCAGAAGTCATTGACGGTGTCCTGGCACTCAGTAAAAATCCTGAGATCACCATCGAACAGCTGATGGAACATATCAGTGGTCCTGACTTTCCGACAGGCGCAGAAATTGTCGGCATCTCCGGGATCCGTCGAGCCTATGAGACAGGTAAAGGCTCCATCATGATCCGTTCGAATGCCCGTATTGAAGATCACAACGGGAAACCGTGGATCATTGTTGATGAACTGCCGTACCAAGTCAACAAAGCACGTCTGATTGAAAAAATTGCGGAACTCGTCCGTGATAAAAAGATCGACGGCATTACGGACCTCCGGGATGAATCAGACCGGACAGGGATGCGCATCGTTATTGAACTTCGCCGCGATGTGAATGCGAACGTTCTGTTAAACAATCTCTATAAGCAGACCGCCCTGCAGACGAGCTTCGGGATCAACACCCTTGCTCTTGTCAACGGACGTCCGCAAGTATTGAATCTGAAAGAAACCCTCGTTCATTATCTCGATCACCAGCGGGTGGTCATCCGAAGACGAACGGAATTTGAACTGCGAAAAGCGGAAGCGCGGGCCCATATTCTTGAAGGTCTCCGCGTTGCCCTCGATCACCTTGATGAAGTCATTGCACTGATACGCGGTTCACAGACAACCGATATCGCGCGTGACGGACTCATGGAGCAGTTTGACCTTTCCCATGATCAGGCCCAGGCGATTTTGGACATGCGTCTTCAGCGTCTGACCGGTCTCGAGCGGGATAAAATTGAGAATGAATATAATGAACTCATGGCACGCATTGCAGAATTAAAAGCAATTCTTGCCGATGATGAGAAAGTGCTTGAAATTATTCGTGAGGAGCTCCTTGAGATCCGTGACCGTTTCGGCGATGACCGCCGGACAACGATCACATTCGGCGAGGACAGCATGGAAGATGAAGACCTCATTCCAAGGCAAAACGTTGTGATCACAGTCAGTCATCACGGTTACATCAAGCGGATTCCGGTATCGACCTATCGTTCGCAAAAGCGCGGTGGCCGTGGTGTGCAGGGAATGGGCACTCATGATGAGGACTTTGTCCGTCATTTGTTCGTGACGAATTCCCATGATCACATGCTCTTTTTCACCAATAAAGGGAAAGTATACCGGATGAAAGGCTATGAAGTGCCGGAACAAAAGCGGACTTCCAAGGGAATCCCGATCATTAATCTTTTGCAGATCGAAAAAGATGAATACATTTCAACGGTTATTCCGATTTCAGAATTTGATGCAAATCACTCTCTGATTTTTATGACCAAGTACGGTGTATCAAAACGGACGGAACTCGATGCTTTCAAAAACATCCGTAAAGGCGGTCTATTTGCGATCAAGCTTCGTGAAGGCGACGAACTTCACGGGGTCCGTCTCACCGATGGCAGCAAAGAACTTGTTGTCGGTACGAAAAAAGGCATGTCGATCCGTTTCAGTGAGACGGATGTCCGGCTGATGGGCCGAACAGCCACAGGCGTCAAAGGGCTTCGTCTTCAGAGTGAGGATGAAGTGGTTGGCATGGATATCATTGAGCCGGATTCAGATATTCTGATCGTTACGGAAAACGGCTTCGGTAAACGGACTCCGATCGATGAATACCGTCAGCAGTCCAGAGGCGGTAAAGGCATTAAGACATGCAACATTACCGATAAGAACGGTCAGCTCGTTTCACTGAAAGTGGTGGGAAGTGACCATGATCTGATGATGATCACCACAAATGGCGTCCTGATCCGGATCCATGTATCAGATATTTCGAAAACAAGCCGAAATACGCAGGGCGTTCGTCTGATCCGTCTCGGAGATGAAGAGTTTGTTTCCACGGTAGCTCGTGTCAACGTCAATGATGATGACGTTGAGGACGCAGATGACCCCGATGCGGACGAAGTGGAATCAGATGTGGAACACATTGAAGAAACCGAGGAAGACTGATCACGATGTCAGGGGATGCAAACATCCCTTGACATTTTTTTGGTTTCAGCGTCTAATAGAACTAAGGAAAGGGGTGGTCGGATGCATGTTCATGTGAATAAACTCATACCGGGCTGTGTGCTGCGGGAAGATGTCTACGTCAAAACCGCTTCGCCGGTTATGAAACGTAAAACCGTACTCACCGATGATCATATTTACATACTCGAAAAGTTCCTCGTCGAAGATGTTGAGGTCTTTCAAAAACTGGCCAACGGACAGGTGTTCAATCCGGCAGGCGGGATAAAAGAAGAACAGGATGATACGCCGAATGATGAGGATGATCAGGCAACGATTGAAAAGGACTCCTTTCTTGACCGTTATCTGACTGCTGTTCAATCCTATAAGAAACACTTTAAGAATTGGCAGGCGGGAGCGAAAATTGAAGCATATGACGTGCGTAAGATCTTTCTTCCTCTTTATGAACGGGAACCGAACAAATATGAACTGATGCAACTCCTTGCATTAAGCACAAAACAGGAATATACGTATCACCATGCAGTAGCCGTTTCGATCTTCAGCTATTTAATCGGAAAAGCTGAAGGATTGAAAAGCGGTGAAGTCATTCAGCTGGGGCTTTCGGGTCTTCTCTCTGATTGCGGGATGGCGAAGTTGCCGTTTTCTGTATCGAGTAAAACCGGTTCATTAACTGCAGAAGAATACGATGAAATCAAGAAACATCCTATCTATGGATACAGGATGCTTGAATCTGTCCCTGGTTTCTCAAAGAATGCCCTGCTCGGTGTGCTGCAGCATCATGAGCGTGAAGACGGAAGCGGTTATCCTCTTCAGGTGAAACGTGATAAGCTTCATCCCTTTGCCAAGATTATTGCGATTGCCGATACCTATCATGCCATGACGAGCGAACGGCCGTACCGAAGTGCGAAATCGCCGTATCATGTGATGGATGAACTCTTAATGGACGGATTCGGTAAACTCGATCATCATCTGATCCATAAACTGATCCCGATGCTCACGGATCTCTCTATCGGAGACCGGGTTGTGTTGAATAATGATATGGCCGGTGAAGTGGTCTTCCTGAATCAGGAGCGTCCGACGAAACCGGTGGTCAGACTCGATAATGACAAACAGATTGATCTTATTAAAGAACGGGATGTTCATATCGAGTACCTTGTGTCCAATGCTTCATCATAATACGGGAGCCCTCCTTCATGATTTTGAAGGAGGGTTTTTGATTTATGCCGATCAAATGATGCCGACATCAGGCTGACTTTGTGAAACGTGATTTTTATGTACGGTTTCCTGATTGAATGTGTGATCAATATGTGGGTGCCTGGCTATACAAATCCGGAATGGAACAACCACATTTCGTAGTTTGTGAAACTGGTTGCTTTTTTCTCTAAAAAATCAATATTTCTGACTATTTCAAAACCCTTGCTTTGTGAAAATGGCTATGGTAAATTTATCTCTGTTGCCAAGAAAAACATGAAAACAGCCGATAATTAAATGAAAAAAGTTATTGACTTTTCAGGGATGACTTGGTATGATGTAAAAAGTCGCTCCAATGCGACATTGTGATTTTGACCTTTGAAAACTAAACAAAAACCAAGCAAAAAAGTGGGATATATGAATAAGATATCCCGTCAATTAAAATCCAGTGTTTTCATCGATACTGGTATGATGCTAGCGCATCAAACTCAACTTTATTGGAGAGTTTGATCCTGGCTCAGGACGAACGCTGGCGGCATGCCTAATACATGCAAGTCGAGCGCAGGAAGCTTTCAGAAGCCTTCGGGTGGACGGAAGTGGAATGAGCGGCGGACGGGTGAGTAACACGTGGGCAACCTGCCCTGCAGACCGGGACAACCTCGTGAAAATGAGGCTAATACCGGATGACCATTGGCACCGCATGGTGCCGATGTAAAAGAGGGGATTCGTCCTCTCACTGCAGGATGGGCCCGCGGCGCATTAGCTAGTTGGTGAGGTAAGGGCTCACCAAGGCGACGATGCGTAGCCGACCTGAGAGGGTGATCGGCCACACTGGGACTGAGACACGGCCCAGACTCCTACGGGAGGCAGCAGTAGGGAATCATCCGCAATGGGCGAAAGCCTGACGGTGCAATGCCGCGTGAACGATGAAGGTTCTCGGATCGTAAAGTTCTGTTATGAGGGAAGAACAAGTGCCGTTTGAATAAGGCGGCACCTTGACGGTACCTCACGAGAAAGCCCCGGCTAACTACGTGCCAGCAGCCGCGGTAATACGTAGGGGGCAAGCGTTGTCCGGAATTATTGGGCGTAAAGCGCGCGCAGGCGGTCTCTTAAGTCTGATGTGAAAGCCCACGGCTCAACCGTGGAGGGTCATTGGAAACTGGGAGACTTGAGTGTAAGAGAGGAAAGTGGAATTCCACGTGTAGCGGTGAAATGCGTAGATATGTGGAGGAACACCAGTGGCGAAGGCGACTTTCTGGCTTACAACTGACGCTGAGGCGCGAAAGCGTGGGGAGCAAACAGGATTAGATACCCTGGTAGTCCACGCCGTAAACGATGAGTGCTAGGTGTTAGGGGTTTCGATACCCTTAGTGCCGAAGTTAACACATTAAGCACTCCGCCTGGGGAGTACGGCCGCAAGGCTGAAACTCAAAGGAATTGACGGGGGCCCGCACAAGCAGTGGAGCATGTGGTTTAATTCGAAGCAACGCGAAGAACCTTACCAGGTCTTGACATCCTCTGAACATCCAGGAGACTGGACTTTCCCCTTCGGGGGACAGAGTGACAGGTGGTGCATGGTTGTCGTCAGCTCGTGTCGTGAGATGTTGGGTTAAGTCCCGCAACGAGCGCAACCCCTGATCTTAGTTGCCAGCATTCAGTTGGGCACTCTAAGGTGACTGCCGGTGATAAACCGGAGGAAGGTGGGGATGACGTCAAATCATCATGCCCCTTATGACCTGGGCTACACACGTGCTACAATGGATGGTACAATGGGTTGCGAAGCCGCGAGGTGAAGCCAATCCCATAAAGCCATTCTCAGTTCGGATTGCAGGCTGCAACTCGCCTGCATGAAGCCGGAATTGCTAGTAATCGCGGATCAGCATGCCGCGGTGAATACGTTCCCGGGCCTTGTACACACCGCCCGTCACACCACGAGAGTTTGTAACACCCGAAGTCGGTGAGGTAACCTTTTGGAGCCAGCCGCCGAAGGTGGGACAGATGATTGGGGTGAAGTCGTAACAAGGTATCCGTACCGGAAGGTGCGGATGGATCACCTCCTTTCTAAGGAGACTTGCTGAAAACCTCCGGTTTTCAGATAAGCTCAACCTTTTTACTTTTGCCTCTGGTTTTTTGTTTAGTTTTGAAGGGTTAAACACTCTTCAGGTTTTTGTGACCTTTGAAAACTGAATAACGAAATGACGAAACATCATGAATCACCGGTGAATCAACTATTTGAAACCTATTCAGGTAGAGAGGAACCGAGTGTCTTGAATTCAAACGTTAAGGTTAAAACGACGCCAAAAGAAAGTCCGTCGCAAGGCGGAAAATGGTTAAGCAAGAAAGGGCGCACGGTGGATACCTTGGCACTAGGAGCCGATGAAGGACGGGACGAACACCGATATGCTTCGGGGAGCTGTAAGTAAGCGTTGATCCGGAGATTTCCGAATGGGGGAACCCACCATCCGTAATGGGATGGGATCCATACCTGAATCCATAGGGTAATGGAAGGCAGACCCGGGGAACTGAAACATCTTAGTACCCGGAGGAAGAGAAAGCAAATGCGATTTCCTGAGTAGCGGCGAGCGAAACGGAATCAGCCCAAACCGAAAGGCTTGCCTTTCGGGGTTGTAGGACACTCCATTGGAGTTACAAAGAGAGAGCGTAGGTGAAGCGGCCTGGAAAGGCCCGCGGGACAAGGTAACAGCCCTGTAGCCGAAACGCCCTCTCCTCCGGAGTGGATCCTGAGTACGGCGGGACACGTGAAACCCCGTCGGAATCCGGGAGGACCATCTCCCAAGGCTAAATACTTCCTAGTGACCGATAGTGAACCAGTACCGTGAGGGAAAGGTGAAAAGCACCCCGGGAGGGGAGTGAAACAGATCTTGAAACCGTGTGCCTACAAGTAGTTGGAGCCCGTTAATGGGTGACAGCGTGCCTTTTGTAGAATGAACCGGCGAGTTGTGATCACGTGCAAGGTTAAGCTGAAGAGGCGGAGCCGCAGCGAAAGCGAGTCTGAACAGGGCGAATAAGTACGTGGTTGCAGACCCGAAACCAGGTGATCTACCCATGTCCAGGGTGAAGTTCAGGTAACACTGAATGGAGGCCCGAACCCACGCACGTTGAAAAGTGCGGGGATGAGGTGTGGGTAGGGGTGAAATGCCAATCGAACCTGGAGATAGCTGGTTCTCCCCGAAATAGCTTTAGGGCTAGCCTCGAGGGAAGAGTATTGGAGGTAGAGCACTGATTGGACTAGGGGTCCCCACAGGATTACCGAATTCAGTCAAACTCCGAATGCCAAATACTTATCCTCGGGAGTCAGACTGCGAGTGCTAAGATCCGTAGTCAAGAGGGAAACAGCCCAGACCATCAGCTAAGGTCCCCAAGTATACGTTAAGTGGAAAAGGATGTGGAGTTGCTTAGACAACCAGGATGTTGGCTTAGAAGCAGCCATCATTGAAAGAGTGCGTAATAGCTCACTGGTCGAGTGACTCTGCGCCGAAAATGTACCGGGGCTAAACGTATCACCGAAGCTATGGCTGAACACCGCAAGGTGTTCGGGGTAGGGGAGCGTTCCAGAGGCTGCGAAGCATGACCGGAAGGACATGTGGAGCGTCTGGAAGTGAGAATGCCGGTATGAGTAGCGAAAAGAGGGGTGGGAATCCCCTCCGTCGAAAGCCTAAGGTTTCCTGAGGAAGGCTCGTCCGCTCAGGGTTAGTCGGGTCCTAAGCCGAGGCTGAAAAGCGTAGGCGATGGCAAACAGGTTGATATTCCTGTACCACCACGTTTCCATTTGAGCAATGGGGGGACGCAGGAAGATAGGGTAAGCGCACCGCTGGTCGTGTGCGTCGAAGCAGTGAGGCTGGTTACGAGGCAAATCCCGTAACCGTAAGGTTGAGCTGTGATCGCGAGTGAAATTACAGTAGCGAAGTTCCTGATTCTACACTGCCAAGAAAAGCCTCTAGCGAGGAAACAGGTGCCCGTACCGCAAACCGACACAGGTAGGCGGGAAGAGAATTCTAAGACGCGCGGGAGAACTCTCGTTAAGGAACTCGGCAAAATGACTCCGTAACTTCGGGAGAAGGAGTGCTCCCCAGGGTGAACAGCCTGGGGGAGCCGCAGTGAATAGGCCCAAACGACTGTTTATCAAAAACACAGGTCTCTGCGAAGCCGCAAGGCGAAGTATAGGGGCTGACACCTGCCCGGTGCTGGAAGGTTAAGAGGTGGGGTTATCCTTCGGGAGAAGCTCTGAATTGAAGCCCCAGTAAACGGCGGCCGTAACTATAACGGTCCTAAGGTAGCGAAATTCCTTGTCGGGTAAGTTCCGACCCGCACGAAAGGTGCAACGATTTGGGCACTGTCTCAACGAGAGACCCGGTGAAATTATATTACCTGTGAAGATGCAGGTTACCCGCGACAGGACGGAAAGACCCCATGGAGCTTTACTGCAGCTTGATATTGGATTTTGGTACAGCTTGTACAGGATAGGTAGGAGCCTTGGAAACCGGAGCGCCAGCTTCGGTGGAGGCATTGGTGGGATACTACCCTTGCTGTACTGAAATTCTAACCTCGAACCGTGATCCGGTTCAGGGACAGTGTCTGGTGGGCAGTTTGACTGGGGCGGTCGCCTCCTAAAGAGTAACGGAGGCGCCCAAAGGTTCCCTCAGAATGGTTGGAAATCATTCGCAGAGTGCAAAGGCATAAGGGAGCTTGACTGCGAGACATACAGGTCGAGCAGGGACGAAAGTCGGGCTTAGTGATCCGGCGGCACCGTATGGAAGGGCCGTCGCTCAACGGATAAAAGCTACCCTGGGGATAACAGGCTAATCTCTCCCAAGAGTCCACATCGACGGGGAGGTTTGGCACCTCGATGTCGGCTCGTCGCATCCTGGGGCTGAAGTAGGTCCCAAGGGTTGGGCTGTTCGCCCATTAAAGCGGCACGCGAGCTGGGTTCAGAACGTCGTGAGACAGTTCGGTCCCTATCCGTCGCGGGCGTAGGAAATTTGAGAGGAGCTGTCCTTAGTACGAGAGGACCGGGATGGACACACCGCTGGTGTACCAGTTGTTCCGCCAGGAGCATCGCTGGGTAGCTACGTGTGGACGGGATAAGTGCTGAAAGCATCTAAGCATGAAGCCCCCCTCAAGATGAGATTTCCCATCACTTCGGTGAGTAAGATCCCTCAGAGACGATGAGGTAGATAGGTCACGTGTGGAAGCATAGCGATATGTGGAGCTGAGTGATACTAATCGATCGAGGGCTTAACCAAGAGTTAAGCGAAGTTTGTTAACACGAAGGACAGACACGGATTCATGATCCCGTCATATGCGTTATTCAGTTTTGAGTGGTTACACTCAATTTCATAGTCTGGTGGCGACAGCGAAGAGGTCACACCCGTTCCCATGCCGAACACGGAAGTTAAGCTCTTCAGCGCCGATGATAGTTGGGGGCTGTCCCCCTGTGAAAGTAGGACGTCGCCGGGCACTTCAACCATCTCTCTGATTGTTCAGGGGGATGGTTTTTTGTTGTTATCGAAGCACATGCACCTTTGAAGGCGGTCAAAAAAAGAGCATTCATTTATGAATGCCCTGTGGTTTACAACGGTTTGTTCAGCTGTTTTTGGTAAAAGATCCGGGTTCCGAAGAGGATTAACAGCCAGATGAACAGACTTACTGCGAGGTAAAGGGTGAGATTCATGGAGAAGCCGTCTGAACGGAAAAGATTCAATACGAAGGCAAACACCAAAATAACAGGGTACCAGTATAATACAACAAAGATTTGTCGCAGTGATCGCAGCTGTTCTGAAGTGATATGCTTTGGATAATAGAAAAACAGGATCAAAGCGGCGATAAGCATAAAGACCAATCGGGGAATCAGTTGATCTGAAAAGCCGTTAAAGGATCCGGTCACAAATGGAATAATCAATATACCAAGCGGTGTAAGGATGACGGATAAAACAAAAATAAACGCTATTGAACGACCGCTAAACTGTTCGTCAATGCTTTCGAAATACTGGTCATTGATTTCTTGTGCCATATCAGCCGGTGACAGATAGGAGGCCACAGCCTGATGTTCAGCTTCTTCCTCATCAAGCTCTTCATGTTCAAGAAGATTCTCTTTAATCTGCTCAATCTCGCTGCGGATATCATATTTGATTTTCGTTTGTTCCTTTTCACTTACGTACGTCAGTCTGCTTTGGAATTCATGCAGGTAGTCATCGATGGTCACGGTTGCCCGCCTCCCTCTGGTCGAGCGTGACGAGCAGCTGATTTAATTCCTGAAGATAACGTTCCCTGACTTTTAGCTGAGTATGCCCTGCTTTCGTCAACCGGTAGTACTTCCTCAGTCTGCCGTTATGCTCGATCTGCCTTGAAACAATCCATTCCTGTTCTTCAAGACGTTTGAGAATCGGGTAGATGGATCCGTTGGCAATACTGAGTGTCCCTCCTTTTTGAATCATTCCGGTTATTTCATAGCCGTAACGCTCCTCATGCTCGACGAGTTTCATAATTGCCACTTCCAATATTCCTTTTGAAATTTGCATATGCCATTTCGATTCATTCATCATGGTCACAGTTTATCGCAAAGCCATATATGTGTCAATCAACTATATAAAATATGGAATATGAAACGGGAAGGAAGATTGATTCACAATCTTATTCGGGTCTGAAAATAAGTTGTGAAAAAATGAATAAACGGAAAGCACAAGGTCGTATGCATTGGAAATTCCTTGTGAGGTCTGACATCTGGAACGTTAACTGAATATTTCAACATTTGCGATTGCCTTGACATGCCACCTGCAGCTTGTTAATCTACTAATAATATTTTCAAGTCATTCACAAACGGAATGAGATACTGAAAGGGGCAAATGAATCATGCGTGAGGATAAGTTTCAAAAAGAAGGGTTAACGTTTGATGATGTGCTGTTAGTGCCTGGAAAATCGGAAGTGCTGCCTCGTGACGTATCTGTTCAGACAAAATTATCTGATACGCTGACGTTGAATATTCCGGTGATCAGTGCGGGGGATGGACACCGTCACAGAAGCCGGTATGGCCATTGCCATGGCAAGATCAGGCGGACTTGGCATCATTCACAAAAACATGAGTATTGAAGAACAGGCCGAGCATGTGCAGCGTGTGAAGCGTTCAGGGAGCGGCGTCATTACGAATCCGTTTTCGCTGTCAGAGGATCATCAGGTGTTTGATGCCGAACATTTAATGGGGAAATACCGGATTTCCGGTGTGCCGATTACCGATGAGAATGATGTATTGGTCGGGATTATCACGAACCGTGATCTTCGTTTTATCGAAGATTATTCCATCAAGATTAAGGAAGTCATGACGAGTAAAAATCTCGTCACAGCGCCTGTAGGCACGACGCTGAAAGAAGCCCAGCAGGTTTTGCAGGAACACCGTATTGAGAAACTTCCTCTTGTGAACGATGACAACCAGCTCATGGGACTTATCACGATCAAGGATATTGAAAAAGCCATTGAATTCCCGAATTCGGCGAAAGATAAGCAAGGACGCCTCGTGGCGGGTGCTGCCGTCGGTGTCGGTGCCGATGCCGATTCCCGGATTGAAGCACTCGTGAAGGCGGAGATTGATGCACTGGTCATCGACACCGCCCATGGTCATTCTCAAGGGGTGATTCAGAAGGTCCGTGATGTGAGAGCGAAGTATCCGGATCTCAATATCATCGCCGGAAACGTCGCGACCCCTGAAGCAACAAAAGACCTGATTGAAGCAGGTGCCAATATTGTTAAGGTCGGGATCGGACCTGGTTCAATTTGTACGACACGGGTCGTTGCAGGCATCGGTGTCCCGCAGGTGACCGCTGTATATGATTGCGCAGAAGTCGCGCATGAGATGGGGGCAACGATCATTGCCGATGGCGGTATCAAATACTCCGGAGAGATCGCAAAAGCCATTGCTGCAGGCGGAGATGCAGTGATGCTCGGCAGTCTTCTTGCAGGTGTGACGGAGTCTCCTGGTGAACGTGAAATCTTCCAGGGACGGCAGTTCAAAGTGTATCGTGGAATGGGATCCATTGCTTCCATGGAAAAGGGCAGTAAGGACCGCTACTTCCAGGAAAACGAACAGAAAATGGTTCCTGAAGGGATTGAAGGTCGTACGCCATACAAAGGACCATTGAAAGATACCATTCACCAGCTCGTCGGCGGTCTTCGTGCCGGCATGGGCTACTGCGGCACACCGGGGATTAAAGAACTGCAAAACGATACACGGTTTATCCGTATCACCAATGCAGGACTTCGTGAAAGCCATCCGCATGACGTGCAGATCACAAAGGAATCTCCTAACTATTCCTGATTCATACCCCTTATCCCGGAAGTCAATTTTGCGGCTTCCGGGTTCTTTGTATGGATGACTGAGTCATTGTCATCTGTTAAATACGACGTAAATGTGATAAAATGACGCTTGGTTTTAACGTTTTCACGGTCCTTAACGATCGTGAGAAGGTGACGATACATGACTGAACGCAAGAGAATGGAGAGGTGTAAACAGGAATGCTAAAAAAATGGGGATATGCATTAGCCGCAGTTACAGTAAGTGCAGCAGTTCTTGTCCCGACGGAGCGGGCTGAAGCAAGTTATGAACCGACGGTAGATACCGTGATTCTGGTAGATGCGAAATCAGGACGAGTGCTGTTTGAACGGAATATTGATCAGCCTTTGCCACCTGCAAGTATGACAAAAATGATGAGTGAGTATCTGATTCTTGAAGCTGTCAATGACGGTGACATCAGCTGGGATACAAATGTTCCTATCAGTGACTTTCTCGCCTCGCTTTCCCATAACCGATCACTCTCCAATGTCCCGTTAAGGGTGGATGGTGAATACAATGTGGAAGAACTGTATGAATCAGTGGCCATTTATTCGGCCAATGCGTCAACGATGGCACTTGCTGAACTGATCTCAGGGTCTGAAGGCGCGTTCGTCAGTGAGATGAATGAAAAAGGCGTTGAGCTCGGTTTAGGCACACTGATGCGTGAAGCTGGCGGCGAATACGGACTCGAGGATCTCGGGGAGATTTCAGAAGAAGGTCTCGGTTCGTTTCAGTTTGTGAATTCCACAGGTCTTCCAAACCGATTGCTTGAAGGGAATCACCCGGAAGGAACAGGAGCGGAAGAGGATAACTACATGTCTGCCAGAGCGGCCGCAACCCTGGCATATTACCTCGTCAATGATTATCCCGAGGTCCTGGATGTAGCGGGCATTCCTCATAAAGTGTTCCGTGAAGGAACCGGCGATGCCATTGATATGCCAAACTGGAACAACATGATCCCGGGAACGGAAAACAGCCACCTTGACTACGAATACGTCGACGGGCTGAAGACAGGTCATACCAACGCAGCGGGATTTACTTTTACAGGTACGGGTGAAAAAGACGGACAGCGTCTTGTCAGTGTCGTCATGGGGGCAGACTCCATTGAACACCGTTTCCAAGAGACGCAGCGCGTCCTGGAGTGGGGTTTTAATACATTCTATGAAGAAGAAATCTACGCAGCCGGTTACAGCCCTGATGGCTTTGAAACCATTGCTGTTTCCAAAGGGGAAGAAGAAGAAGTGCCGTTGGAATCGACAGAGGCCATACACCGTCTGATTCAGGAAGGCGACGAGGAACTCTACAGCTATGAAGTGGTTCTTGATGAGGATCTCCTTGACGAAGACGGTGCAATGGAAGCACCTGTCGAAGCCGGAACGGTTGTCGGTCAGATGATCATTTCCTTTGACGGGGAGGAAGATTATATTCATGACGAAATCGACCGGACGACCGTCGTTGATCTGATTACAACGTCGGATGTGGAGCGCTCAGGCTGGTTTACGCTGATGCTTGAGAGTATTGGCGGCTTCTTTACAGGACTATGGCATTCTGTTACAGAAACGGTGCGCGGTTGGCTGTAAAACAGCGTGACTGACACGGAAGAATAAACGGATGTTGGGAAGTTCGAACTTTCTGATAGCCAACACCACCATGTTTTCGTTATAATGAAAGGTATGAAATTGTGAAAGACGAAAGGGGATCATCATGGAAAAACAAGTAGGGACTGATCGGGTCAAAAGAGGAATGGCTGAAATGCAAAAAGGCGGCGTCATTATGGACGTGGTCAATGCAGAACAGGCCAAAATTGCAGAAGAGGCAGGAGCGGTTGCCGTAATGGCTCTCGAGCGTGTACCGTCTGATATCCGAGCTGCCGGCGGGGTTGCCCGTATGGCAGATTTAACGATTGTGGAAGAGGTACAGAAGGCCGTATCCATTCCGGTCATGGCGAAAGCACGAATTGGTCATATTGTTGAAGCGCGTGTACTTGAGTCCATGGGTGTCGACTATATTGATGAGAGTGAAGTACTGACGCCGGCAGATGAAGTCTTTCATCTGAACAAGCGTGATTATACAGTACCGTTCGTCTGCGGTGCGCGTAATCTCGGTGAAGCATCACGACGAATCGGAGAAGGTGCGTCCATGCTCCGTACGAAAGGTGAGCCGGGTACCGGAAACATTGTGGAAGCGGTCCGTCACCAGCGCCTTATCCAGGCACAGATCAACAAAGTGGTGCATATGTCAGAAGATGAACTGATGACAGAAGCGAAGAACCTCGGTGCACCATATGAAGTGCTTCTTGAAATCAAGCGTAATGGCCGTCTGCCACTCGTCAACTTTGCAGCTGGCGGGATTGCAACACCTGCTGATGCGGCACTGATGATGCACCTCGGCTCAGACGGTGTCTTTGTCGGGTCCGGTATCTTCAAATCAGAAGATCCGGCTAAATTCGCCAAGGCTATCGTCGAAGCGACGACACATTATGATGATTTCAAACTGATTGCAGAAGTATCAAAGGGACTGGGCTCAGCAATGCCAGGCCTTGAGATTTCAAGTCTTGAAGACAAGGACCGCATGCAGGAACGCGGTTGGTAATTGAAAGAGGGATTCAGCATGATTAAAATAGGAGTACTGGCGCTGCAGGGAGCGGTCAGGGAGCATGTCAAAGCCCTTCAGGCCCCTGATGTGGACGTCATCACGATTAAACGCAAAGAACAGCTCGCCGGGATCGATGGACTGGTCTTCCCCGGCGGCGAGAGTACGACGATGCGCCGGCTGATCAACCAGTATGGATTTTATGAGCCGCTGAAGGCATTTGCCGCAAAAGGCAAGCCGATTTTCGGCACCTGTGCAGGTGCGATTCTGATGGCTTCAGAGATTGCCAATCAGGACGATCCGCATTTGGCTGTCATGGATATGACCGTTGAGCGTAATGCCTTTGGCAGACAAAAAGAAAGTTTTGAAGTCATGCTGAATATGAAAGATGTGGCTCCGGACATTGAGGCTGTCTTCATCCGGGCACCGATCATTCAGTCGGTGGGACCAGACGTAGACGTGTTGGCAGAATACGACGGACAGATTGTCGCAGCCAGACAGGGTCCGTTTCTCGCCTGCTCATTCCATCCGGAACTGACGGATGATGACCGGATGCATCAGTATTTTGTTACACTCGTTCGGGATGCGGTCCAAACCGTAAATAACGTATAAACGATAAGCAACGACGGGAATCAGTAGTGCATGCGATTTTTTCAGAGAGCCGGTGGGTGCTGCGAACCGGTAAAATCCATGGATGAATCCATCCCCGAGCTGCGGGAATGTCACAATTTCCGCCGGTATCCTGCCGTTATCAGGTCCTGAGGTGTATGCACAATGTGCATAAACCAGGGTGGTAACGCGGGCAAGCACCCGTCCCTGATCATAATGATGATGGGACGGGTGTTTTCTTTTTGCAGCTGCACGATCAGCAAACCACAGTCAAGGAACAGATTAATAATCAGATTTACGGGAGGATGATGATTTATGCTGGACATGAAACGATTGAGAGCTGATTTTGAGGGCGTTCGTGAAAAACTTGCGACCCGCAATGAAGACATCAGCGCGTTGGATGATTTTCAGAAGCTTGATGAAGAACGGCGTCAGGTCATTCAGAAAGTCGAAGAGTTAAAAGGGAAGCGCAATACGGTTTCTGAGGAAATTTCGAAAATGAAGCGAAACAAAGAAGATGCCTCCGACGTCATTGCCGAGATGAAGGATGTCTCCGCAGAGATTAAAGCACTTGATGAAAAGCAGCGGGACGTGGATGAGAAGATGAAGACGCTCATGCTGTCGATCCCGAATATTCCCCATGAGAGCGCGCCGGTTGGTCTCGATGAGACAGAGAACGAAGAAATCCGCACGTGGGGAGAGCGCCCGGCGTTTGATTTCGAAGGGAAGGCGCATTGGGATCTCGCGGTCACTCATGACATTGTGGACTTTGAGCGTGCGTCAAAAATCACGGGAAGCCGTTTTGCCATTTACAAAGGTGCCGGAGCGAGGCTCGAACGGGCTCTTATGAACTTTATGATGGACTTTCATGAAGACAAGCACGGCTATACCGAGGTATTGCCGCCGTATATGGTGAACCGTGACAGTATGACAGGAACCGGTCAACTGCCTAAATTTGAAGAAGACGCGTTTCAGATTCGTGAAGAGGATTATTTCCTTATTCCGACTGCAGAGGTCCCTGTAACAAACATGCATCGCGATGAAATTCTGACAGCGGATGAGCTCCCAATCGCTTACTCTGCCTTCAGCGCATGTTTTCGTTCTGAGGCGGGATCTGCCGGACGTGATACGAGAGGGCTGATCCGTCAGCACCAGTTTAACAAGGTGGAACTCGTACGCTTTGTGAAGCCGGAGGATTCGTATGCGGAGCTCGAAAAATTGACCGGTCATGCAGAAAAAATCCTCCAACAACTGAATCTGCCGTACCGAGTTTTGAATATGTGCACGGGGGACCTCGGTTTTACAGCGGCAAAGAAGTACGATATTGAAGTGTGGCTGCCAAGCTATGGCGAATATAAAGAGATTTCTTCATGCAGTAATTTTGAAGACTTTCAGGCGCGGCGGGCGAATATTCGCTTCAAGCGCGATCAGAAAGGTAAGGCGGAATTCGTGCATACGCTGAACGGATCCGGTCTGGCCATCGGCAGAACGGTTGCGGCGATTCTCGAGAACTACCAGCAAGCCGACGGCACGATTAAAATTCCAAAGGTTCTTCAGCCGTATATGGGTGGAAAAACGCGAATTGGCTGAATACGACTGAAAGGGAACGGGCAACCGTTCTCTTTTTTTCGGTCAGATTTCCTGACAGTCATTCAGCATTCATCAGATCATCACATGTATAATGAAAGAACGTGATTCGTGGAAATCACCTGAAAGGGTATACATACGGGCGGATGAACGGTATAATGTATGAGGAAAATGAATAGTGATTCAATTAGGGGATACTCACTGTGTGAATAGTGTGAAATCATTTGCACGTGAAATCTCTAACCGGGTGAATGCATATTCAATCACCAGATGCTATGAACCGGCGTGATTTAGCGGTTGTTCGTTGAATCTTTATCCTGATATAATGCATAAAAGGTGGGTCTATACATATATGCCGATCCAGTCTGGGCGTTTCAGGACATGGGACTATGGGTGCAACCGTCGGTTATATATTAAAAAAGTGCTTTACTTTTAGTTGTCTGACTATTAGAATTATTACTAACACTTGGCAGAATCGCTAAAAGTCTCTTCACAATGGAATCATTGGGAGATATTCATTTTCAGAATAAGCGGAGATGAATTCCGCTTGGAATATTATATTCAGAAAACATCGAAGGGTTTGATGGTTCAATGAGCAATCAGGATGCGCTTCTCGAGATTAAAGACCTGCACACCGGATTCACGATCGATGGCAAAATGCACTACGCAGTAAAAGATGTATCGTTCAGTGTGAAACCCCGTGAAGTGGTGTGTGTCGTTGGTGAATCAGGCTGTGGTAAAAGTGTCATGTCCCTGTCTGTGATGAAGTTGTTACCCAAACATAACGGAACGATCGATAAAGGACAGATCCTCTATAAAGGACGGGACCTCGTGCCGTTGAATGATAAAGAAATGAACAAAATCCGCGGCAAGGATATCAGCATGATTTTCCAGGAGCCGATGACAGCGTTGAATCCTGTTATGACCATCGGCTGGCAGATGGATGAAGTGCTTCATAACCACACGGATAATTCCCGGGAGGAAATCCGCAAGAAGAGTATTTCCCTGTTAAAGCAGGTCGGAATTTCCCGTGGTGAACAAATCGTCAATGAATATCCGCACCAGCTCTCCGGCGGTATGCGCCAGCGTGTCATGATTGCCATGGCGATTGCGTGCCAGCCGCAGCTTCTGATTGCCGATGAACCGACAACGGCCCTTGACGTGACGGTACAGGCCCAGATTCTCGAACTGATTACGAAGATCCAGGATGAGGTGGGGATGGCGGTTATGCTCATCACCCATGACCTCGGCGTCGTGGCAGAAATGGCTGACCGGGTTGTCGTCATGTATGCAGGTCAGGTTGTCGAGGAGTCTGACGTGGACCGGATTTTCTACGATCCGAAGCATCCATATACGAAAGCACTCCTCAGTTCGATCCCGAGAATGGATGAAGACAGAGAAGTGTTAAACACGATTAAAGGAATTGTGCCATCTTTGAAGAATATGCCGGAAAAAGGTTGCCGCTTCGTCAACCGTTGTCCGGAAGCCATGCCGGAGTGCTCCGAGATTGATCCGGAGCTCGGGGAAACAGAAAAAGGTCATTCGGTCCGCTGTATTTTGTACGATGCAAGTAAACCGGGTGCGTCAACGGAGGTGCAGCAATGACAAAAGCAACAGAAACTTCAGAACATCTCCTTGTTGTAGAAGAACTGAAGAAATATTATCCGGTCCGCGGTGGTTTTTTCCGAAGAAAAGTAGGGGACGTCAAAGCCGTTGATAATATCTCTCTTGAACTCAAACGCGGTGAAACGTTCGGACTCGTTGGTGAATCCGGATGCGGAAAGTCAACGGCCGGCCGAACGATTACACGGCTGTTTAAACCGACGGAAGGTAAGATCACTTTTGAAGGTCGGGATATCACCGATCTCAGAGGTTCGGAACTCCGTAACATCCGAAAAGATATTCAGATGGTCTTCCAGGATCCATATGCTTCATTAAATCCGAAGATGATGGTCGGGAGTATTATTACCGAGCCGATTATCAATTTCAATGGCGGCAATGAGTCGAAGTACAAAGAAGAAGTCATGCAGCTGTTGACGAGGGTTGGTCTTCCTGAAGACGCCTATTTTAAATATCCCCATGAATTCTCCGGGGGTCAGCGGCAGCGGATCGGCATTGCCCGTGCTCTTGCCCTGAAGCCGAAACTCATCGTTGCCGATGAGCCGGTATCCGCACTTGACGTGTCCGTTCAGTCCCAGGTACTGAATCTTCTGAAAGAGCTTCAGGAGGAATTCAATCTGACGTTACTGTTTATCGCCCACGACTTGAGCGTGGTCAAGCATATGAGTGACCGGATCGGTGTCATGTATCTCGGAAACCTTGTCGAAATCGCCGATGCCGATGAGATTTATGCCAATCCGAAACACCCGTACACCCAGGCACTGATTTCCGCGATCCCTCAACCGGATCCGAGAAATAAAAGTGAAAGAATCATTCTTTCCGGGGATGTTCCAAGTCCTCAGAACCCGCCGGTCGGCTGTCCGTTTCATCCGCGCTGTCCGCAGGTGATGCCGGAGTGCAGTGAAAAGAAGCCGGAACTAAAGGGGGTGAACGGAGAACACAGGGTGTCATGCCTGCTTTATGAGAAATAAGGGAAGTCATTTTACACACATTAAAAGGGGGAAACACAAGCATGAAACGTTCAAAATTTCTTTTGCCTGCAGCACTATTGTCCACAACGATGGTCGTAGCTGCATGTGGTGGTAACAACGATGACGGGAACGAGAATAACACGGATCCTGCCAACGACGGGAATAACGACAATGCGGAAATGAACGACGACAACGATGACAATGATGAAACGGCTGATGGTGACGTACCACAGGGTGGTACGGTGACTTACGGCTATACGTCTCCATTTGCCGGTCTTCTTGACTGGGCCTGGTACGAAGGTCAGGATGACAGCCTGGCACTTTCACTCTTTAACGGTGAGGCGCTTTATCAGGTTCGTTCTGAGAATGAATTCGAATTAGAGCCAAGCCTTGCGCGCGAGTGGGAATGGAGTGACGATAATACGACTGTTACGTTCCATCTAGAAGAAGGTGTTATGTGGCATGACGGTGTTGAACTGACTGCTGAAGACTTCAAATTCTCCTATGAAACGATTGCTCATCCGGACGGGAATACTGCCCGTCAGTCCAACGTGGACCGTATCGTCGGTTATGATGAGTACCGTGCCGGTGAAACAGACGAGCTTGCTGGTGTTGAAGTGATTGATGACTATACGTTCTCCGTTGAATTTAAAGAAGTACAGGCGAACAATCTCGCAAACCTTTGGAGCTATCCAATGTCTGTGAACCATCTTGGGCATCTGGAAGTCTCTGAAATGGAAGACGCGGATGAAATCCGTCGTAATCCAGTTGGCCTTGGTGCATTTGTAGTAGACAACGTGGTACCGGGCGAAATGATTGAATACTCAGCATTTGAAGATTACTGGCAAGGTGCTCCGAACCTTGACGGCGTTGTTTACAGAATCGTTGACGGTGAACTCTCCGGAGAACTGTTGGCGCAGGGAGAAGTCGACGTGATTGAATTGACTGGCGGTCAGGCACTTCCGCTTCAGGACGATGACAGAGTGTACCTTGAAGAAATTGAAGCCCTTTCCTACATGTATATCGGCTTTAAGCTCGGTCACTGGGATGATGAAGAGGGAACAGCAGTAATGGATAACGAGAAGTTCCAAAGCAAGGAACTCCGTCATGCGTTCGCTCATGCGATTGACCGTCAGGGAATCATTGACTCCTTCATGGAAGGTTACGGCACAGTGATTAACGCACCAGAATCTGTTATCCGTTGGAGCTATCCGGATGAGTCAGCTTTGAACCAGTATGAACATGATCCGGACCGTGCAAGAGAACTGCTTGAAGAAGCAGGTTACGAAGACGTTACCGGTGACGGTTTTGTCGAAGATCCGAATGGTGACGAGTTTACGGTGAACTTTGCTGCGATGAACGCCCCTGCGGATATTGCTGAGCCACGTGCCCAGTACATCATTCAGAACCTGCAGGATGTCGGGATTAACGCACAGCTCATGGATGGACAGCTTCTTGACTTCAACCTGTTCTATGACCTTGTTGAAGAAGATGATTCAGACATTGATATCTTTATGGGTGCATGGGGACTTGCAACGGCTGACCCTGACTTGAGTGGTCTCTGGCTCTCCACTGATTTCTGGAACTTCACACGTTGGGTGAACGAAGAGTCTGATGAACTGATCCGTGCAGGTGTTTCTGAAGAAGCTCTCGACTTTGAATACCGTCAAAGCGTCTATCAGGAATGGCACCAGCTATTCAACGAAGAACTGCCAATGATTCCGATAAGTTCCCCGGTTAACATTTACGGTATTGCTGCGGACGTTGGCGGCATTACAGCTGAAGTACGTGATGCAGCCGGTGATGCGCACCTCTGGTATCGCGAGCAGTAATTTGAGAATACGAACAAACACATGAATAAACCCGTTGACCTCCACTCTTATGGGGTGGAGGTCAATCCCGGGTTTTCATGACACTACGTAGCAAGGAGTAATGATCATGTTAATTTATACAATGAGGCGCATACTTGTCATGATTCCGATCATGATCATGATCTCTGTTGTTGTTTTTGTATTGGCACTGATGATGCCTGGTGATGCGTTGTCCGGTCAGATAGACCCGAGTAACAGTAATCCGGAATACATTGCAGAAATGCGGGAAGAACTTGGATTGAATGATCCAGCCCACGTGCAATATGGACGTTGGATTTCCGGGGTTGTTCAATGGGATTTCGGTCGCTCGGTCGTTCATAGAATGGGTGTGATGGATCTGATTGGAGAAAGGCTGCCGAACACTATCCGGCTCTCAGTTCTGTCATTGATTATTACGTACATACTTGCATTCTTCATGGGACGTTATGCAGGTAGAAACCCTTACACACCAGGAGATTACACGATTCAGGGAGTCAACTATCTGATGCTTGCGATCCCGAGTTTTGTCGCATCGATTTTTGCGATTTTTATTTTTTCGTTCCAGCTGGGCTGGTTCCCGGCTACAGGAAGTATCGGTTCGGGCATGACGCCGGGGACGTTTGAATACTGGATGAGCAGACTGCATCACGTGGCACTTCCGGCACTCGTTTTGGGGATGCTGACAACTGCGAGTTATACGCAATTCCTGAGAAACGATATCATTGAAAGTTCGCAGAAGGATTATGTGCGGACTGCCCGTGCAAAGGGAACACCGGAGAATGAAATTTACAACAAGCATATTTTACGCAATTCAATCATTCCAATCGTAACGCTGTTCGGCTTTGATATTGCAAGTATCATTGGCGGCTCCGTTATCATTGAGACTATTTTCTCTTATCGGGGAATTGGAGAACTGCTGATTACATCGATTCAACAGCGTGATTCGGCGGTCGTAGTGGCGGTAACGCTCATGCTCTCCATCGCAACACTGATTGGTAACCTGATTGCCGATCTCGTTTACGGTGTCGTCGATCCCCGTATCAGAGTAGAATAGGGGGCGACGTTTAAATGGCTACGATAGATAAAGCAAAAGAAAAAGAGCTCGAGAAACGGGCGAAAAAACAGTCTCCCTGGTCGATTGCGAGAAAGAAGTTTTTCAATAATAAACTCGCCATGATCAGCCTTGTCTTTTTGGTTGTGGTGACGACACTTGCTATCTTGTCATACTGGATTGCACCGTTTGATCCGAGCCGGGTGGATCCGACCAACAGGTTTACAGAGCCTGGCGGGGACCACCTCCTTGGTACAGACGGGGCGGGGCGGGATGTTTGGACACTTCTCTTATACGGTGCGAGAACCTCTCTTTTGATCGGTTTCACCGCTACGATCGGTATTGTGATCATCGCCACGGTTATCGGCTCTGTTTCCGGTTATTACGGAGGTATTGTGGACGCTGTTCTGATGCGTTTTACCGATTTTATGATGAACTTTCCATTTTTGGTGTTCGTTATCGTGCTGGCTTCCATCTTCCGTGATTCGGGCGTATTTGCATTGATTCTTGTACTGATGGTGTTGTCCTGGACAGGGGCGGCCCGTGTTGTACGGAGTAAAACGATGTCTGAGAAGGAAAATGAGTATGTCTTGGCGGCGATCTCCATTGGAGGGACACCGTTCAAGGTCATCCGTAAGCATATGCTGCCAAACGTCATGACGACCATTATTGTTCAGGCTACACTGCTGCTGGCCGTTATGATTGTAGCGGAGACAGCGCTCAGTTTCCTCGGGTTTGGGGTTCCACAGGGGACACCGAGTTGGGGGAACATGATGAGCGAAGCAAGTAACCCGAACGTGATTCGGAACTACTGGTGGATCTGGATGCCACCGGGTCTTGCGATCACATTCACCATTTTGTCCATTAACTTTATCGGTGAAGGCATTAAAGACGCCTTTAACCCGAAATCGTTACGATAAGTTATAATACAAAGACGGAGGGTGTTCCCTTCGTCTTTTGTTTTGCTTTCATCATGAACGAAAGGAGGGAAAGTGATGAAAACCAGTCAACAGCTTAAAGATGAAGCTTATATGAAAGAGGCGCTCACAGAAGCGGACAAAGCGGAGGCCATTGGGGAGGTTCCCATTGGCGCCGTGATTGTTAAGGATGATATAATTATTGCGAGGGGATATAATGAGAGGGAGACAAAACAGCGGGCTACGGGTCACGCTGAACTTGTTGCCATTGAAGAAGCCTGCAGGATTCTCAAGACATGGCGTCTTGAAGGCTGTACCCTCTATGTCACCCTTGAACCCTGTCCGATGTGTGCAGGGGCGATCGTGCAGTCAAGAATAGACCGGGTTGTTTACGGCGCCGACGACCCGAAAGGCGGTTCGTGCGGTACGGTGGTCAATCTTCTTGATGAACCGAAATTCAACCATGCGCCACTAGTGACAAGCGGAACGCTGAAAGAAGAAGCCGCTGACAGACTGTCATCATTTTTTAGGGCGCTAAGAGAGGCCCGTAAACAAAAAAAGAAGGAGGGGATTCCTCATGAGACCGAATCAGATTTCACTTGAAACAGCCCAAATGCTCTCGGAGAAACTGAATATGCCTCTTGAGCATGTCATGCATACGCCACCTCATATCCTCATGGCCAAGCTGAAGGAAATCGAGGATCAGCAGGAAGCGGATAAGAAGGATTGAGCGATTTGCGCTGATCCGCTGAATCGAATTTAACGGACTTTTTTCAATGTATTGCAATTCATATTTAAAAACGATATACTTGTCTTTGCGCTGAAGAAAGCGCCTGAAATTATTATCAAGTTTGTCGTGCTAGGCGGGGAGGTAGCGGTGCCCTGAACTCGCAATCCGCTATAGCGAGGCTGAATCCCTTCCTGAGGTCTTTGTTCTGCTTGGTCTGACTCCGGTAAGTGGTGTTGACGTTTGGGTTCTGCGCAACGGAATCCTGTGAACCCTGTCAGGTCCGGAAGGAAGCAGCAGTAAGCAGATCATTCCGTGTGCCGCAGAGTTGCCTGGACCGAGCTAACTGCCGGTTTAACGCTTGTGGAACATCGATCGAAGGAAGGTGCACGGCACTTTATTATATCATTGCAAACAGCCTGGAGACGGTTTTCGTTTCCGGGCTGTTTTTAACTGAAAAGAATCGTCCGTGCCCTTGTCGAAGAACGGTTCACAACAGGAATGTGAACCGGTATAATGGGTATGATACAGGACGGCAATAAGCTATCGGATCAATAGTGCGGGAGGATGTGACAGGGAATGGCTTATCAGGCATTATACAGAGTATGGCGACCACAGGTATTGAAAGATGTCGTCGGTCAGGAACATATCACCCGTACGCTCCGGAATGCGCTTTTGCAGCAGAAACTTTCCCATGCGTATCTGTTCAGCGGACCTCGCGGAACAGGGAAAACCAGTGCGGCGAAGATCATTGCCAAGGCGGTAAACTGTGAACAGGCACCGGTCGAAGAACCGTGTAATACCTGTTCGACCTGTACGGGCATCCAGGACGGCAGTATCGTCGATGTCATTGAAATTGACGCGGCGAGTAACAACGGTGTGGATGAGATTCGTGATATTCGGGATAAAGTGAAGTTCGCTCCGAGTGGTGCATCATACAAAGTCTATATTATTGACGAGGTGCATATGCTGACGACAGGAGCATTTAATGCCCTGTTGAAAACACTTGAGGAACCGCCGCGGCATGTGATTTTTATCCTTGCCACAACAGAGCCGCATAAAATACCGCTCACCATCATTTCCAGATGCCAGAGATTTGACTTCAAGCGGATCACTGCACATACCATGATCAAACGCATGGAGGAGATCATTGAAGATGGGGACCTCGCCGTGGATCCAGACGCCTTGTCCATGATCGCACGGGCTTCAGAAGGCGGGATGCGGGATGCACTCAGCCTGCTTGATCAGGCGATCTCTTATGCGGATACATCCGTCACCCTGGATGATGTTTTATCCATCATCGGTGCGGCCTCGCAGGATTTGATGTATGATGTAATGGAAGCGCTCCTCGATCAGCAGGTGGCAGATGGTCTGACTGCCATTGATCGGCTGATGAGCGACGGGAAGGATCCCGGGCGGTTTATGGAAGACTTCATCTTTTTGACCCGGGATCTTTTAATGGTACAGGCTGCACCTGCCCTTGATGAATCCGGCGACCGTAAACTTGGCGATCAGCGGTTTGAGATACTTGCATCAAAAGCAAGCCAGTCGTGGCTCTTCGCACTCATGGAGAAGCTGAATCATTTTCAGCAGCAGATGAAGTGGGCTAGTCATCCGGCAGTATTTTTGGAGATGTTTGTTGTGCAGGCTTGCCAAATGCCGAGTCGGGAACCGGAGAAAGCCGGGCTTCCTGAAGAGGTTCGTCAGCAAATCAGTACCCTTGAACATAAACTCGCAGATTTAGAACGGCGTTTGCAACAGGCGCCTTCGCAGGCACCTGCAGGCCGGCCTGATCAGCCAGCAAGCCCTTCGCAGCCGCAGGCGCCTGTCAGAAAACAGCCTCAAGCGGCATCGACCGGTGCCAGCCGGGCGAATATGCAGCGTGTAAAGGGTGTGCTGAATGAAGCGACGAAGGCACATCTCAAAGCAATTCACCAGAAATGGGCTCAGATACAGGATACGGTGAAGCAGCAGAATGTGGCTGCATCAGCCTGGCTGAATGACTGTAAGCCAGTCGTGGCATCTTCAGGTCACTACGTCCTTGCCTTTCGAAACGAGATGCATCGCGGCATGGTGGACGATAAATTCAGAGATCTGATCGAAGGCGTTGTTTCGCAGGTGATGGATACGCAGCTCGTTATGTATACCCTCCTTGAACAGGACTGGGAAGAAGTGAAGGCGGCGTTTGTCAAAGAACAAAAGAAGAAGCAGGCCAGTCAGCCCGCTGACGGAAATCAGGAATCAGAAGATGTGCCTCAGGATGGCGACAGTGAAGCAGCCGGTCAAGCAGTGGAAGATGAACCCGAAGAAGATCAGGGTGAAGCGGTTGTTGATGAAGCAATCAAAATGTTCGGATCCGACCTCGTGCGGATTGAAGAATAAATAAGAGCCAAATTGAAAGGATGAGCAGGAATGAAAAATATGGGAAATATGATGAAGCAAATGCAGAAGATGCAAAAGGATATGGCGAAAGCTCAGGAACAGCTGAAGGATGAAACAGTAGAAGCTACTGCAGGCGGTGGCATGGTCAAGGTCATTGCGAGCGGGGAAAAGCGAATTCTCGATATCCAGATTAATGAAGAAGCTGTCGATCCGGATGATGTTGAAATGCTTGAAGATCTTGTTCTTGCAGCGACCAACGAAGCGTTGAACAAAGTTGATGAAGTGGTAAATGAGAAAATGGGTAAATTCACAAAAGGCATGAACATCCCCGGCATGATGTAAGTGTCCGGATTCAAATGTGAATAAGGGGACCCGGGAGCTGACTTTTCGGACCGGGTCCTTTTCCATGCTCAGAATTTGCCGAATTGAAAGTGAGGGAATGACTGTGCAATATCCGCAACCGGTAACAAAACTGATCGAAGGATTTATGAAACTCCCGGGCATTGGACCCAAAACAGCTGCCCGCCTGGCTTTTTATGTGTTGGATATGAACGAGGATGATGTGCTCGATTTTGCAAAAGCACTGGTGAATGCAAAGCGTGAACTGACTTACTGCTCGGTTTGTCACCATATCACCGATACCGATCCGTGCAGAATTTGTGATGATCAGAGCCGGGACCGTTCCATTATTTGTGTCGTACAGGATGCGAAGGATGTCATTGCAATGGAGAAAATGCGCGAGTATACAGGAATGTATCATGTGCTTCACGGGGCGATTTCACCGGTTGACGGGATCGGACCGGAGGATATTTTCATCCCTGATCTTCTGAAACGGCTGCAGGACGAAACAGTTCAGGAATTAATCATCGCAACGAATCCGAATATTGAAGGGGAAGCGACTGCCATGTATATTTCCCGCCTCGTCAAACCGACGGGAATGAAAGTGACCCGGATTGCTCATGGCCTTCCTGTTGGCGGCGATCTTGAATATGCAGATGAAATGACACTCTCAAGGGCAATCGAAGGAAGACGGGAACTGTAACAAATCCGAGAGAAAGGAGGCGAAAGAAGATGTTCAGCCGAAAAGGGAAAATGCGACGGGAAAAAGATGCGGAACTCATTGCCTTATTGGACAGGTTTAAGCGCCAGGCAGATGAACAGGATGCCCGTATTCACCAGTCTGTTAATGCGTCACCGGAAATTGAAAGACAGTCGAAGCTTGCCCGGGCCAAGTATTATTTTTTGTTGAGGGAAGCCCGTCACAGAAGAACCCGATTTCAATAAAGGATAAGTAAATCTTATTTTTTTCAAAAAAAGTTGTTTGAAAGTGTTGACCTGAATGACCCACCGTGATATATTATTCCTTGTCGCCGAAACGACGGCTCAAACAGAATTCACACAGAATAAAAAAGTGTTGACGGAAACGTTGATACGTGATACTCTGAAGGAGTCGCTTTAAGAGTTTGCGACGAAAGTTGACCTTTGAAAACTAAACAAAAACCAAGCAAAAAAAGTGGGATATATGAATAAGATATCCCGTCAATTAAAATCCAGTGTTTTCATCGATACTGGTATGATGCTAGCGCATCAAACTCAACTTTATTGGAGAGTTTGATCCTGGCTCAGGACGAACGCTGGCGGCATGCCTAATACATGCAAGTCGAGCGCAGGAAGCTTTCAGAAGCCTTCGGGTGGACGAAAGTGGAATGAGCGGCGGACGGGTGAGTAACACGTGGGCAACCTGCCCTGCAGACCGGGACAACCTCGTGAAAATGAGGCTAATACCGGATGACCATTGGCACCGCATGGTGCCGATGTAAAAGAGGGGATTCGTCCTCTCACTGCAGGATGGGCCCGCGGCGCATTAGCTAGTTGGTGAGGTAAGGGCTCACCAAGGCGACGATGCGTAGCCGACCTGAGAGGGTGATCGGCCACACTGGGACTGAGACACGGCCCAGACTCCTACGGGAGGCAGCAGTAGGGAATCATCCGCAATGGGCGAAAGCCTGACGGTGCAATGCCGCGTGAACGATGAAGGTTCTCGGATCGTAAAGTTCTGTTATGAGGGAAGAACAAGTGCCGTTTGAATAAGGCGGCACCTTGACGGTACCTCACGAGAAAGCCCCGGCTAACTACGTGCCAGCAGCCGCGGTAATACGTAGGGGGCAAGCGTTGTCCGGAATTATTGGGCGTAAAGCGCGCGCAGGCGGTCTCTTAAGTCTGATGTGAAAGCCCACGGCTCAACCGTGGAGGGTCATTGGAAACTGGGAGACTTGAGTGTAAGAGAGGAAAGTGGAATTCCACGTGTAGCGGTGAAATGCGTAGATATGTGGAGGAACACCAGTGGCGAAGGCGACTTTCTGGCTTACAACTGACGCTGAGGCGCGAAAGCGTGGGGAGCAAACAGGATTAGATACCCTGGTAGTCCACGCCGTAAACGATGAGTGCTAGGTGTTAGGGGTTTCGATACCCTTAGTGCCGAAGTTAACACATTAAGCACTCCGCCTGGGGAGTACGGCCGCAAGGCTGAAACTCAAAGGAATTGACGGGGGCCCGCACAAGCAGTGGAGCATGTGGTTTAATTCGAAGCAACGCGAAGAACCTTACCAGGTCTTGACATCCTCTGAACATCCAGGAGACTGGACTTTCCCCTTCGGGGGACAGAGTGACAGGTGGTGCATGGTTGTCGTCAGCTCGTGTCGTGAGATGTTGGGTTAAGTCCCGCAACGAGCGCAACCCCTGATCTTAGTTGCCAGCATTCAGTTGGGCACTCTAAGGTGACTGCCGGTGATAAACCGGAGGAAGGTGGGGATGACGTCAAATCATCATGCCCCTTATGACCTGGGCTACACACGTGCTACAATGGATGGTACAATGGGTTGCGAAGCCGCGAGGTGAAGCCAATCCCATAAAGCCATTCTCAGTTCGGATTGCAGGCTGCAACTCGCCTGCATGAAGCCGGAATTGCTAGTAATCGCGGATCAGCATGCCGCGGTGAATACGTTCCCGGGCCTTGTACACACCGCCCGTCACACCACGAGAGTTTGTAACACCCGAAGTCGGTGAGGTAACCTTTTGGAGCCAGCCGCCGAAGGTGGGACAGATGATTGGGGTGAAGTCGTAACAAGGTATCCGTACCGGAAGGTGCGGATGGATCACCTCCTTTCTAAGGAGACTTGCTGAAAACCTCCGGTTTTCAGATAAGCTCAACCTTTTTACTTTTGCCTCTGGTTTTTTGTTTAGTTTTGAAGGGTTAAACACTCTTCAGGTTTTTGTGACCTTTGAAAACTGAATAACGAAATGACGAAACATCATGAATCACCGGTGAATCAACTATTTGAAACCTATTCAGGTAGAGAGGAACCGAGTGTCTTGAATTCAAACGTTAAGGTTAAAACGACGCCAAAAGAAAGTCCGTCGCAAGGCGGAAAATGGTTAAGCAAGAAAGGGCGCACGGTGGATACCTTGGCACTAGGAGCCGATGAAGGACGGGACGAACACCGATATGCTTCGGGGAGCTGTAAGTAAGCGTTGATCCGGAGATTTCCGAATGGGGGAACCCACCATCCGTAATGGGATGGGATCCATACCTGAATCCATAGGGTAATGGAAGGCAGACCCGGGGAACTGAAACATCTTAGTACCCGGAGGAAGAGAAAGCAAATGCGATTTCCTGAGTAGCGGCGAGCGAAACGGAATCAGCCCAAACCGAAAGGCTTGCCTTTCGGGGTTGTAGGACACTCCATTGGAGTTACAAAGAGAGAGCGTAGGTGAAGCGGCCTGGAAAGGCCCGCGGGACAAGGTAACAGCCCTGTAGCCGAAACGCCCTCTCCTCCGGAGTGGATCCTGAGTACGGCGGGACACGTGAAACCCCGTCGGAATCCGGGAGGACCATCTCCCAAGGCTAAATACTTCCTAGTGACCGATAGTGAACCAGTACCGTGAGGGAAAGGTGAAAAGCACCCCGGGAGGGGAGTGAAACAGATCTTGAAACCGTGTGCCTACAAGTAGTTGGAGCCCGTTAATGGGTGACAGCGTGCCTTTTGTAGAATGAACCGGCGAGTTGTGATCACGTGCAAGGTTAAGCTGAAGAGGCGGAGCCGCAGCGAAAGCGAGTCTGAACAGGGCGAATAAGTACGTGGTTGCAGACCCGAAACCAGGTGATCTACCCATGTCCAGGGTGAAGTTCAGGTAACACTGAATGGAGGCCCGAACCCACGCACGTTGAAAAGTGCGGGGATGAGGTGTGGGTAGGGGTGAAATGCCAATCGAACCTGGAGATAGCTGGTTCTCCCCGAAATAGCTTTAGGGCTAGCCTCGAGGGAAGAGTATTGGAGGTAGAGCACTGATTGGACTAGGGGTCCCCACAGGATTACCGAATTCAGTCAAACTCCGAATGCCAAATACTTATCCTCGGGAGTCAGACTGCGAGTGCTAAGATCCGTAGTCAAGAGGGAAACAGCCCAGACCATCAGCTAAGGTCCCCAAGTATACGTTAAGTGGAAAAGGATGTGGAGTTGCTTAGACAACCAGGATGTTGGCTTAGAAGCAGCCATCATTGAAAGAGTGCGTAATAGCTCACTGGTCGAGTGACTCTGCGCCGAAAATGTACCGGGGCTAAACGTATCACCGAAGCTATGGCTGAACACCGCAAGGTGTTCGGGGTAGGGGAGCGTTCCAGAGGCTGCGAAGCATGACCGGAAGGACATGTGGAGCGTCTGGAAGTGAGAATGCCGGTATGAGTAGCGAAAAGAGGGGTGGGAATCCCCTCCGTCGAAAGCCTAAGGTTTCCTGAGGAAGGCTCGTCCGCTCAGGGTTAGTCGGGTCCTAAGCCGAGGCTGAAAAGCGTAGGCGATGGCAAACAGGTTGATATTCCTGTACCACCACGTTTCCATTTGAGCAATGGGGGGACGCAGGAAGATAGGGTAAGCGCACCGCTGGTCGTGTGCGTCGAAGCAGTGAGGCTGGTTACGAGGCAAATCCCGTAACCGTAAGGTTGAGCTGTGATCGCGAGTGAAATTACAGTAGCGAAGTTCCTGATTCTACACTGCCAAGAAAAGCCTCTAGCGAGGAAACAGGTGCCCGTACCGCAAACCGACACAGGTAGGCGGGAAGAGAATTCTAAGACGCGCGGGAGAACTCTCGTTAAGGAACTCGGCAAAATGACTCCGTAACTTCGGGAGAAGGAGTGCTCCCCAGGGTGAACAGCCTGGGGGAGCCGCAGTGAATAGGCCCAAACGACTGTTTATCAAAAACACAGGTCTCTGCGAAGCCGCAAGGCGAAGTATAGGGGCTGACACCTGCCCGGTGCTGGAAGGTTAAGAGGTGGGGTTATCCTTCGGGAGAAGCTCTGAATTGAAGCCCCAGTAAACGGCGGCCGTAACTATAACGGTCCTAAGGTAGCGAAATTCCTTGTCGGGTAAGTTCCGACCCGCACGAAAGGTGCAACGATTTGGGCACTGTCTCAACGAGAGACCCGGTGAAATTATATTACCTGTGAAGATGCAGGTTACCCGCGACAGGACGGAAAGACCCCATGGAGCTTTACTGCAGCTTGATATTGGATTTTGGTACAGCTTGTACAGGATAGGTAGGAGCCTTGGAAACCGGAGCGCCAGCTTCGGTGGAGGCATTGGTGGGATACTACCCTTGCTGTACTGAAATTCTAACCTCGAACCGTGATCCGGTTCAGGGACAGTGTCTGGTGGGCAGTTTGACTGGGGCGGTCGCCTCCTAAAGAGTAACGGAGGCGCCCAAAGGTTCCCTCAGAATGGTTGGAAATCATTCGCAGAGTGCAAAGGCATAAGGGAGCTTGACTGCGAGACATACAGGTCGAGCAGGGACGAAAGTCGGGCTTAGTGATCCGGCGGCACCGTATGGAAGGGCCGTCGCTCAACGGATAAAAGCTACCCTGGGGATAACAGGCTAATCTCTCCCAAGAGTCCACATCGACGGGGAGGTTTGGCACCTCGATGTCGGCTCGTCGCATCCTGGGGCTGAAGTAGGTCCCAAGGGTTGGGCTGTTCGCCCATTAAAGCGGCACGCGAGCTGGGTTCAGAACGTCGTGAGACAGTTCGGTCCCTATCCGTCGCGGGCGTAGGAAATTTGAGAGGAGCTGTCCTTAGTACGAGAGGACCGGGATGGACACACCGCTGGTGTACCAGTTGTTCCGCCAGGAGCATCGCTGGGTAGCTACGTGTGGACGGGATAAGTGCTGAAAGCATCTAAGCATGAAGCCCCCCTCAAGATGAGATTTCCCATCACTTCGGTGAGTAAGATCCCTCAGAGACGATGAGGTAGATAGGTCACGTGTGGAAGCATAGCGATATGTGGAGCTGAGTGATACTAATCGATCGAGGGCTTAACCAAGAGTTAAGCGAAGTTTGTTAACACGAAGGACAGACACGGATTCATGATCCCGTCATATGCGTTATTCAGTTTTGAGTGGTTACACTCAATTTCATAGTCTGGTGGCGACAGCGAAGAGGTCACACCCGTTCCCATGCCGAACACGGAAGTTAAGCTCTTCAGCGCCGATGATAGTTGGGGGCTGTCCCCCTGTGAAAGTAGGACGTCGCCGGGCACTTCAACCATCTCTCTGATTGTTCAGGGGGATGGTTTTTTGTTATGCAGAAACAGATGAAAACGATCGGATTTTTGTGGTTCAGGTCTTCTTTTTTACTGTGAACAGGCGTATAATAAGCCGTTGAGCAGTTCGTAACCATCCTGCTTTAACAAAACTAGGGAGATGATTGACATGTCAGAAAATTATTATTTGCCGCGTTCAGGTCCGATGCCGCGTCCTGCGAGCGTGGAAGAAGGAAGAAATGTCCTTCGGGATGAAGCATTCCCGGCACCGGACGTTTCCGTCGTCCGCTTTAAAGCACTCGAATTTACCGCAGTCTGTCCAAAAACCGGTCAGCCGGACTTTGGTCAGGTGGAGATCGAATATGTGCCAAGGAATAAGTGCATTGAATCAAAATCACTGAAGTTCTACTTATGGTCGTACCGTGATGAAGGGGCCTACTGTGAGTCACTTGCCGCTCAGATTGCCGATGATGTGATGGCAGCCATTGAACCGGCACGGGTGAAAGTGATGGTCCACCAGACACCGCGAGGCGGCATTCAGCTTGAGACGGAGGCGGAGCGGATCCATGAAGCTTAACCTCACCAGGAGTGAACTTCTTGTTCTCCTGAACGTCATTTTCGCCACGTCGCTTGTGATCGCCAATGTGCTTGCAGGGAAGCTCGTTGCATTCGGTGAGTTTATTGTGATCCCCGCCGCGGTGATCACCTACGCCTTTACCTTTTTGATTACGGATGTGATCCATGAAAAATACGGCCATGAAACGGCAAAGCGAACGATTATATTTGGTTTCATTGCACAAATATTTGCAAGTACGATGATTGTGCTGGGCGGTTTCCTCCCTGTGGCGCCCTTTGCGGCAGAGAGTCAGGCCGCTTACGAGACGCTCCTCGGTCAGAACTACCGCTTTGCCTTTGCATCCATGGCTGCATATCTCGGGAGTCAGTTCTTTGATGTGTACGTGTTTAAAAAACTGAAGGAAAAGACCCGGTCTGAGAAGAAGTGGCTTCGAAACAATGTCAGTACGGCCTCTTCGCAGTTTGTGGATACGACGATTTTTATTACCATTGCGTTTGCCGGAACCGTGCCGAATCTCTGGATCATGATTGTGAGCCAGTATGCGGTCAAGCTGATCATCGCCCTGATCGATACGCCGATTTTCTATCTCTTGACGAGACGTTCGTCTGAAGAGGAAGAAAGCCGGCAGGCGTCATAATAAATAATCCCCCTGATTCGCTTAGGAATCAGGGGGATTGTTTTGAAACCCGGCCGGTTGGAAAAACGTACCCAAAGAGAGAAAGGTTGGGTGATAGGATGATCCATAACCGCATGGTGAAACGAATGATGTACATCGTTATTTTGGGGGTTCTCCTGGCAGGGCCTCTGCTCATCGAGGTGAACAGACCGGTTCCGTATTATCTGATCGTACTGGCTGTCTTTCTCTATCTGTTTAGGGACATCCAGGACCCGGACCGGTCAAGAAACAGATTCCTTTACAAGTGCTATCAACAGCGCCGACGTTCCTACCATGTCAATGCCTTCAGGGAAGGGGCCGTGTTCTTATTGCAGGTCTCGTTCATTTTGGCTGTCTCCCTGTCGGGCGGGATTGAACCGTTCACCGTGTATATCAGAGAGCTGTGGGGTTTGTGGATCGTCGTCCTGGTCATTGCACTGCCTCTCGGGTATATCCGGGTTGAGATGAATGAAACCCTTTATGAAGAAGCGGTTCAAAAAATGGTTGAGAACGGGGAGACATTGCGGTTTTTAGAGGAGGACCCAATAGAGCGGGAACGGATCCTCAAAAATCAAACAGGGGATGACCGTCAACCGCTTCTTTAATCGACATGGAAAAAAACTCTTGATCCTGGTTTATGTCCTGTTCTTATTCAGCGTCCCGGCCTTTGTGGACATGGTCCACAGTGTTCTGTATCTGATTGCGGTTGCGATCCTTTCCTTTATCGTGATCCGGAGGGAGCTCGCACCTGAGGCCTCAGAGCGGGCGTTCATGGCGAAATGGATTGAAAAGCGCAAACGGTCGGTTCATGTGAATGGCCTCATCAATGCCGGATTGACCTTTGTCACGATGGCCGCCAGCATCTTCATCGTCCCGTTCATCGTGGACGGCCGGCTGATGGAGTGGTCAGCGTTAAGCGCCGGTCAATGGACGGTGATCGTATTGTTTCTTGCTGTTTTTTCACTGGCCCCGGGCTATGTGTCAGTCTGGGAACGTGAGAAACGGTACGACAAGCTGGTCGTCAAGCACGAACGGATGCGAAAACACGCAGAAGGAGACGGGTGAGAGAGCCCGTCTCCTTTTGTCATTGATCAGGACATGGGCTCAGAATCGATGTCTGAAATGCGCCATGTCTCCTGACGATCATCGTAGGAAAAGCTGTAGATCATCCGTACATGACCGATCAGTTCATTCTCACGCTCCTGTTCGAGGCGGGGCGACCCCTGCTCATTGTCGTAAAAGGTATACGGAGCCGTCTCATCAAACCAGACCGGTGCTTCAGTCGGGATGACGGTAACCGTGCCATCCTCTTCGCGGAAATACGTGTTCAGGTGCATGTCCGCTCCCTCCGCGCTTAAAATCCTCGTCAGCTCATTCTCCACCTCACCGATTTCCCCGACGGATTCCAGGGTCTGACCGTGTGCCTGCGCTTCTTCAAAGAAAGCCTGCAGCGTCTCTTCATAGTCGTGCAGAAGTGAGATGGCCTCCTGTTCAGTGAACGAAACGGGGGCTGTTTCATCGTTACGTTCGGCCCCGTTGTTTGTCTCCTGACCTCTTTCCATGTGTGCAGCTTCACCGGAAACGTGATCAATATCCCGTTCGGGCTGTTCATTCCCCCGGTTTTGATCCGCTTCCGTACCGCATGCGGAAAGCGTGATCAAAAAGGCCGCAGGAAGACTGACGAACAGTGACCGAAGCATGAAATCCCTCCTGTTATCAATGTATTTACAGACCGTTTTTCCTGTCAGGCGAAACAGGATAACGTCCCTGGCAATACGGCAAAGGCACCGAGCCCGAAAGAAAAGAGGGCAAACGGCCAGGCTGGGATCCGGTAGGTATCGATCCGTGTCAGGATCATCAAAAAGAGAAACGGATAGACACCGAGGGACGAGAAGACAGCGGTGACGAGGGGATCGACGGCATCAAACTCCCCGCGGATCAGCGCCTGGAAGATCGCGTCAGTGCCACCGCCGGCTCCAGGGGCGAAAAAGATTGCGTAGCCTGTTAACAGAATAAAGACAAGAAGATACGGATACATTGACATTGTTTGTTCACTCCTCAGCATCTGATTGGTTTCAGTTAATCAGATGAAGACGCAGGATGCAACGGATCCCGCTTTCGCGTCTTTTTTCTCTGAAATGATCCCCCGTAAGCCCCTTCAGTCCGCTATAATGGAAGGCAGGTTACGAAAGAAGTGGGTGGTGAACGGGATGGATCAGAGGAACGAACCCCTTATTGAGGCGCTGCAAAAGAGAGCCTCAGAGCACCCGGTGTCGTTTCACGTACCGGGTCACAAGCACGGCCGGCTCTTTTCGGATGAAGGGCATGACGTGCTCCGGGAAGCGGCGAAATGGGATCAGACGGAAGTTCAGGGTCTCGATGACCTTTACAGCGCGAGTGGTGTCATTCAAGAGGCGCAGGTGCTCTTGGGTGCATTGTATCAAAGCGGTTATTCCCGGTTTCTTACCGGCGGGTCGACGGTGGGTAATCTCGCGATGCTGTATCTGGCCAGTAAACGGGGAACGAAGGTGCTCATTCAGGACAACAGCCACCAGTCCGTTTATCACGGCCTTGCCTTGTTTCAGCTTGAAGGGATTGTGATGAGAACGGACAGAGAAGCGTTCACCGGTCTCCCTCTCGGCGTCAGTTATAAAACGTTGCACAAGACACTTGAAGCCCATCCGGACGCAGCGATGGTGCTGTTGACGTCACCGAGCTACGAAGGGTATGCCCAATCGCTCGGCGACCATCTCGCCCTTTCGAAGTCCTTTGGCCTTCTAACCGGCGTGGATGAAGCACACGGGGCGCATTTCCTCCACCCTTCGTTCCCGAATACGGCCCTGCACGACGGGGCGGATCTTGTTGTGCAGTCGGCGCACAAGATGCTGCCGGCGCTCACGATGGGGGCCTGGCTGCATGTCGGGCAGGAGGCTCCGCTTCCTGAAGAAGAAGTCCAACAGGCCCTAAATATGCTGCAGACGAGCAGCCCGTCTTATCTGATTATGGCGTCACTCGACGCAGCAAGAGCGGTGCTTGCGAGACTGATGGAAGATCCACTCAATGGGGAAAAGACAAAGCTTCAGACCCTTTTGGCTTGCCTAAGTCAGGAGACTGCGGCGTGTGTGATGCCTGCGCGTCTCGGGACATACGTGAGAGACCGCATCAAGCTGCCTCTCGTTGCCCGAAAGCCTGGCATGACCCATCGGTGGAAAGAGCGGATGGAACGCGCTCACGCCTATCCTGAGCTTCATTCAGCACGGCATCTCTTATTGACGCTGCCGCTGAGTGGCGGAGAGCGTGACATAGAGAAGCTTCAAACGCACGCAAAGGCGTGGTTCGGTGAGGCAGAGGGGGCTTCAAACGACGTCTCCTTTGCTGTTAAAAGCCCGGATGCCGCCTGGTACAAAGCAGACACGCAAGGCGGGGATCATGAAGGAGAACGGGCGAGGATCCCGCTCTCTGATGCGGTGGGGATGAAAAGTGCAGAAACCGTTACGCCCTATCCCCCGGGGATCCCGCTCATTCAGCGGGGACAGAGGATCACGAAAACCGAGATCGATGCCGTGATCGGGGCCGATCAGGCCGGAGTGCGCTTTCAGACGGGCAACCGCTGGAAGTATGAAGGCATCGACGTCTATATTCAGAAGCAAGGAGACGATTCCAATGAGACAACATAAACGATTTATTACCGTGGAAGGCGGTGAAGGGGCGGGGAAGACGTCCGTCCTGAAAGACCTGCATCAGGCACTGATCCTGGAAGGGCATGATGTCTTGATGACCCGCGAACCCGGTGGGAGCGTCATCGCGGAGAAAATCCGGGACGTCATACTCGATCCTGCCCATAAAGAGATGGACGACCGGACCGAAGCGCTTCTCTACGCTGCGGCCCGCCGCCAGCATTTGACAGAGAAAGTGCTGCCGCATCTTGAGAAAGGCGGCGTGGTCCTCTGTGACCGCTATGTGGACTCAAGCCTGGTCTATCAGGGCGGTGCCAGGGGCATCGGGATTGAGGAGGTACGGGAGTTGAACCATTTTGCCACGGAAGCCTTTTACCCCGGTAAAACCTTCTATTTTGACGTATCTCCGGAGGTGGGCCTTGGCAGAATTGCCGCAAACAAAGGCCGGGAATTCAACCGGCTCGACGGGGAGTCTCTGGCTTTTCATGAACAGGTGAGAGCAACGTACCTGACTCTTGCCAAAGAAGAACCGGCGCGCATCACGGTGATCGACGCCGAGCGGACGCAGGATGAGGTGCTTCGGGATGTTTTGCAAAAGACGAGGGCGCATCTCGGCTGATTTCTTGTTATAATGGTACAAATACGAAGTTGACGACATGGAGGAGGAATCCATTATGAAACTGATCATGGCTGTAATTCAGGATAAAGACAGCAACCGTCTGTCCGATGCCCTGGTGGAACATGACTTTCAGGCAACGAAACTGGCGAGTACCGGCGGATTTTTGAAGGCGGGAAATACGACATTCATGATCGGTGTGGAGGATGAACATGTCAATGAGGTCCTGACGATCATTAACGAGAACTGCAAGGCACGCGAACAGCTCGTTGCACCGATTTCACCGATGGGCGGCAATGCTGATTCCTATGTGCCGTACCCGGTGGAAGTGCAGGTTGGTGGAGCGACGGTCTTCGTCCTCCCGGTGGATCAGTTCGAGAAATTTTGACGGGGCACCCCGTGGAACGGCAAAGGAGTAAAAACAATGGCATTGGACTTTACAGCGGCAGAGAAGACACAGCCGGTGGCGGCAGGCATACTCAAAAGGACAATTGAGAAGAACCGTCTTGCCCACGCGTACCTTTTTGAAGGCAGCCGGGGAACGGGTAAGCAGGAGATCGCGAAGCTTGTCGCGAAGGCTTTTCTCTGCCAGGTCCGGGAATCTGCGGATCCTTGCGGGGACTGCGGAGACTGCCGGAGAGTGGATTCGGGCAATCATCCGGATGTCCACCTCATTGAACCCGACGGTACGACGATCAAGGTCGAACAGATCCGCGGCCTGAAAAAGGAATTCAGCATGCGCGGGATGGAGTCGGGGCGCAAGGTATACCTCGTTCAGGATGCCGATCTCATGACGGCCTCTGCCGGAAACAGTCTCTTGAAGTTTCTTGAGGAACCTGACGGCGAGGCGCTGGCGATCCTGATGACGACTCGTCCGCAACGGATTCTGAAGACGATCCTTTCAAGGGTGCAGGTCCTGTCCTTTCACCCTCTGGCTCCGGATGAATTTGTCAAAACCCTCGTCAACCATGACGTGAAGGAACGCGATGCCCTCCTGCTGTCACGAATGACCTCGAACCTTGATGAAGCCCTCAGCATGACCGAAGAGGATTGGATTGCAGAAGCAAGAAACAAAGTGATACAATTGATTGATGATCTTGTTACAAGACCAGGGTATTCCCTCATTTCACTGCAGGATGACTGGATACCTTTTTTCAAGGAAAAAACCGATGTGCAGCTGGGAATCGATCTGATGACGCTCTGGTACCGGGATGTGCTCCGGACCAAGGTGGATCAGATGGAACAGATCGTGTATGTGGATCAGGAAGACAGGCTGCAAAAACAGGCCTTCTCCCTTTCGGAGGAGCGCCTTGCCAGGCATCTTGAGGCCATAGTGGATACGAAGCGGCGGATTGATGCCAACACGACGCCACAGCTCGCGATGGAACAGATGCTCATTCGGTTACAGGAGGGATAAATGATATGCATCGAGTGATTGGGGTGCGTTTCAAGAAAGCAGGGAAGATTTATTACTTCTCCCCCGGCAAGATGGATATTCCGACAGACGAATATGTCATCGTGGAAACGGCCAGGGGCGTGGAGTTCGGGAAGGCCGTCATCGGCACGAAGGAAGTGGATGATAACGACGTCGTGCTTCCGTTAAAGAATGTGCTTCGGGTCGCGACGGATAAAGATAAGACCATCGTCAAGGAGAACAAGGTTGAATCGGCAAAAGCCTTTGAGATCTGCCACGAGAAAATCCAAAAACATAAGCTCGAGATGAAGCTCGTGGACGTGGAATATACTTTTGACAGAAGCAAGGTGCTCTTTTATTTCACAGCCGACGGACGCATCGATTTCCGTGAGCTCGTCAAGGATCTGGCTTCGGTGTTCAGAACGCGAATTGAACTGCGTCAGATCGGTGTCAGAGACGAGGCCAAGATGCTTGGCGGGATCGGACCGTGCGGGCGGATGCTTTGCTGTTCGACGTTTCTCGGTGATTTCGAACCGGTCTCCATCAAGATGGCCAAGGATCAGAATCTGTCACTGAACCCGACGAAGATCTCCGGACTTTGCGGGCGTCTGATGTGCTGCCTGAAGTATGAGAATGACATGTACGAGTCTGCGAAAAAAGAGCTGCCGGATATGTACAAGAAGCTCGATACGAGCTATGGCAGAGGGAAAGTCGTGGGTCTCAACATGCTTGAGCGTCTCGTCAGGGTGGAGATTCAGGAATCGAAGCAGGTCGTCGAGTTCACCCTTGATGAACTGATTGAAGAAGGTGCCGTCAAAACGAAACAGGTAAAGTAATGAGGTGTAACGGACGTGAACAAAAATGAATTGTTTGCGCGAGTCGGGCAAATGGAGGAACAGATCGGCGGCTTGCACCGCGATCTTGGTGAACTGAAAAATCAGCTCGCTGAAATGCTGGAGGAGAATACGCATCTTCAGCTTGAAAATGAACATCTCCGTGAACGTCTGATGAACGAGCTGACGGAAAAAGAGCCGGACAGACAGGCGGCAGCGGGAGAAGCCCCGGCGGTCAAACAGAACGTCACCCCCGGTTTCGGTGAGGGGTATGACAATCTGGCGCGCCTTTATCAGGAAGGGTTTCATATTTGCAATCTTCACTATGGAAGCATTCGAAAAGAAGGCGACTGTCTGTTTTGCCTCTCTTTTCTGAATAAGAAATAAAACGCGCCTTCCAAGCTCTGGACAGGCGCGTTTGCGCGTTCGAACCAAATCAGAAAGGGAGGGGAACCGTCATGCAGGAACGTCATGATCTGCTTCCGGGCAGCTGCCGCAAAATCGTCCAGCGGGCCGATCTGTTTTCCTATTCCATGGATGCAGTGCTTTTAGGGAAATTTGCCACGATTACGAAAAAAACGGGCCGGATCATCGACCTCTGTTCCGGGACCGGTGCGGTTCCTCTTGTGATGTCTGAGCGGACTAACGCGGCAATCGATGCCATTGAGATCCAGGAAGCGCTCGTCACAATGAGCCGAAAGACGATGGCCATAAATGGGGTGAGTGAGCGGGTGACGATCCATCACGGGGACGTTTCGGATGCCGGGGCTGTTGTGCCGTGGAACCGCTTTGACCTGGTGACGTGCAACCCGCCTTACTTCAAGGTGACGGAGGACGCGGATCTTGACGGTCATGACCCGTTTGTCGTGGCGAGGCATGAAGTGCACCTCAGTCTTGAGGTGATGATTGAGACTGCGAAAAAACTGCTGAAATCAAAGGGAAGGCTCGCCATGGTGCACAGGCCGGAACGGACCGGAGATATTTTTGCCGCCCTTGAAGCACAGCGATTCCAGGCGAAGCGGATGCAGTTTGTCCACCCGGATCAGTCGCGTGAGGCCAATATGGTACTGATTGAGGCCGTGCGTGACGGACAGCCCGGGCTGAGCGTGCTGCCGCCTCTGATCGTATATGATGAAACGAAAGACTTTACAAAGGAGTTTCGAGATCATTATGTCTCCAGTTAACCATTACGTCTATATGCTCCGCTGCAAAGACAACACCCTCTATACCGGCTATACAACCGATCCAAAGCGCAGGCTTTCGATGCACGAGACGGGCAAGGGGGCGCGGTATACAAAAGGGAGAGGACCGTTTGTCCTTGAACACCTGGAGTGTTACGGGACAAAAGGCGAGGCGATGAGCCGGGAACACGCGATCAAAGCACTGACCCGCAGGCAGAAAGAGGCGTTAATCAAAGCAGGAAAAATGACGGAAATGAGGGATCAAGGGTGAAATACCAGCAGACATTTAAAGGATACGATGCCCAGACAGGCATGCTCATGCTTGTTCCGACACCCATTGGCAATCTTGATGACATAACGTACCGGGCGGTTCAAACGCTGAAAGAGGCGGATGTGATTGCGGCGGAGGATACGAGGCATTCCAAAAAACTGAGCCATGTGTTCGACATCACGACGCCATTGATCAGCTACCATGAACATAATAAGCATGCACGGGAACAGGAACTCGTGGATCGTGCCAGACGGGGCGAGACGATTGCTCTCGTGACGGATGCCGGAACACCGGGCATTTCAGATCCGGGCAGTGAACTCGTCAGCCGGTTTATTGAGGAGGATTTACCCGTCCATGCCCTGCCAGGGGCGAATGCAGCGGTGACGGCCCTCGTGGCGTCGGGGCTTCCAACGGAAACTTTCAGCTTCATCGGGTTTCTTGACCGCAACAAAAAGAAACGCCTGGAGACCCTCAATCTGTGGGAAAAAGCGCCCTCGACCCTCATCTTTTATGAATCCCCGCACCGTTTAAAAGAGATGCTTAAGGCGGCCCTCGATGCGCTGGGTGATCGCAGAGCCGTCATCAGCCGGGAGATCACGAAGCAGTATGAGACGATTCTCAGGGGCAGCCTGTCTGAACTCTTTCACTGGATTGAGCAGGAAGGTGTAAAAGGAGAGTGTGTCGTCCTGATTGAAGGCGCGACGGGGGATGAAGAAGCGGCAGTCTTTGGTGAAGAACCGGAGGAAGCCTGGTGGAAGGACCTCGGGATTGCTGACCATGTCGCCCATTACGTGAAGGCAGGGATGCGTTCTAAGGAAGCGATCAAAGAAGTGGCAAAAGAACGAGCCCTTCCGAAGCGGGACGTGTATCAGGCCTATCATGTGGATCAGGACGGGTGACAGCCGGACAGACGAAAAAAATCCCTTTCCGCTTTATATACGGAAGGGGATTTTTCAGGTTGAACCTGTCGGATTATGCTTCGTTCTTCGCTACGTAATCTTCGAGTTCTTTCATAATTTCTTTTGCACCCATCGGGCTGAGAATGATTTTGCCATTTCCGATGGACAGGTTGTCATCGGACACTTCGCCCGTTACCTGACACGTCATGTTCGGCTTGTATTTCTGCAGGATAATGCGCTCATCGTCCACGTAGATCTCCAACGCATCCTTTTCGGCAATATCCAGGGTACGACGCAGTTCAATCGGGATAACCACGCGTCCAAGTTCGTCCACTTTTCTAACAATACCAGTTGATTTCATCTTCATTCCTCCTCTAAATTTGCAAACCGGATCTACCCATCCTCACGAATCGATCCATTCATTCGATAAAATTCGACATTTTTCGCACTTCGTTATCATAGCAGAGTTTCCAATTCGAGTCAAACCTGTTTCACAATTAATTGCGGACAGATAAGGAGAAAATTCAGTTAGCAGACGACTGTTGCTACCATTTTCATGAGGATATTTCTATTATACCCATTTACAGGAATAGTGTAAACGACAAAATTCGCTAAAATCAGATATCTCGATCATTTCACCTGCAAACCTTGACAGAATGCGCCTCCTTCGATATAAATTGTAGGAGACACCCACAGGGGTGAAGCACGAAGCGGTGACGCTTTCGGCACGAAAAATAACGGAATAACCGTCCGGCGACGGGATGAGTAGGATCCCTGCAGCATTGACAGAGAACCGGGGCAGCTGAAAACCGGGATGAGCAGATTCTGAACATGGTCCCAGGAGGATGTTTTCGTAAGCGAATCAGGAATTTAGAGAGGCCATACGCCTTTCAGGTTACCGGTCGTGAGCGTAAACCGTGTGCGCACGTTACAGCGTGATACAGATGAATGGCTTTTTTTCATCTGTCCAGAGGCCTGACAGGTTCAGGCGAATCCGGGTGGTACCACGTAAGCAACGCTTTCGTCCCAGAACAGGGGAGGAAGTGTTTTTTTTCGTCTATTTCGTGCGAAAGATGCTGACAATGGTCGGAAGCAGGGTTTTTCCCGGCGGTCAAAACGGGAACAGCAATGAACAGACTATGTATTGAAAACAGGAGGCCAGGATCCATGAGTAATGAGAAGAACACCTTTTACATCACCACACCGATTTACTACCCGAGTGCAAAGCTGCACATCGGTCACGCCTACACGACGGTGGCCGGTGACGCCATGGCCCGCTACAAGCGGCTCAGAGGCTTTGATGTGCGTTACCTGACAGGGACAGACGAGCACGGGCAGAAGATTGAGCAGAAAGCAGAAGAGAACGGGAAGTCCCCCCAGCAGTTTGTCGATGATATTTCGTCGGATATTCAGGAGCTGTGGAAGAAGCTCGATATCTCCTACGATGATTTTATCCGCACGACAGAAGACCGGCATAAACAGGTCGTGCAGCACATCTTTGAACGGTTTCTCGAGCAGGGTGATATCTACCTCGATGAATACGAAGGCTGGTATTCCGTATCTGATGAAACCTTCTATACCGAGCTGCAGCTTGAAGACAAGGAATATGACGACAACGGCAACGTAACCGGCGGCAAGAGCCCGGACAGCGGGCACCCTGTTGAAAAGGTTCGGGAGAAGTCGTACTTTTTCAAGATGAGTAAGTATGCCGACCGACTTTTGGCCTATTATGAGGATAATCCCGAGTTCATTCAGCCGGAATCACGGAAGAATGAGATGATCAACAACTTTATCAAGCCGGGTCTTGAAGATCTCGCCGTATCCCGGACGTCATTTCGCTGGGGGGTGCCGGTGAAGAGTGATCCGGAACACGTCGTCTATGTCTGGATTGATGCGTTGTCGAACTACATCACGGCCCTTGGCTACAGTACCGATGAAAACGGCCTGTTTCAGTCCCACTGGCCGGCGGATGTGCATTTGGTCGGCAAGGAGATCGTCCGCTTCCATACCATTTACTGGCCGATTATGCTGATGGCCCTTGATCTGCCATTGCCGAAAAAAGTGTTCGGTCACGGCTGGCTCTTAATGAAAGACGGCAAGATGTCGAAATCCAAAGGGAACGTCGTCGATCCGGTTCCGCTCATTGAACGCTACGGCCTCGACGCGCTCCGCTACTATCTGCTCCGGGAAGTGCCGTTTGGTTCAGACGGGGTTTTCACCCCTGAAGGATTCGTCGAGCGGGTGAACTATGATTTGGCCAACGACCTGGGGAATTTACTGAACCGAAGCGTGGCTATGATCAACAAATATTTTGACGGCGAGGTTCCGGCCTACGTCAAGGATGCAACCTCGTATGATGAGACCCTGACGGATCTCGTTGAAGCGACGGTGAACAAGGTTGAAGAATCCATGGAGAACATGCAGTTTTCCGTGGCTTTGACGGCCATCGGCCAACTCATCAGCCGCACGAACAAGTATATTGATGAAACACAGCCGTGGATCCTTGCCAAAGATGAGACGGCGAGAGAACAGCTCGGTTCTGTCCTGCATCATCTGGTGGAGTCGCTTCGGCAGGTGTCGATTATGCTTCAGCCGTTTATGACGGAAACACCGAAAAAGATTCAGGAACAGCTCAGTATTCCCGACAGCCTGATGGGCTGGGACACGCTCGTCACATTTGGTCAGATCCCGGCAGGAAAGAAGGTCGTCGCCAAAGGAGAACCGATCTTCCCGCGTCTTGATACGGAAGAAGAAGTGAAGGCCATCGTCGAAATGATGGGCGGACAGGTGAAAACCGAAGAACCGGAGCCGGAGGTGGAGGCACCGGAGGTCGATGAGATTACCATTGATGATTTCACAAAAGTCGATCTGCGCGTCGCAGAGGTACTCGAAGCGGAGAAGGTAAAAAAGGCGGACAAACTTCTGAAGGTCCAGCTTGATCTCGGCTATGAGAAGCGTCAGGTGGTCGCAGGCATTGCCAAACACTACAGCCCGGAAGACATCATCGGGAAAAAAGTGATCTGTGTCTCCAATCTGAAGCCGGTCAAGCTCCGGGGCGAGCTGTCACAGGGCATGATCCTCGCCGGATCGCACGGTGATACGCTGACGCTCGCGACGGTCTCCGATCATCTGCCGAATGGTTCTCAGGTGAAATAAGCGGCAGATGAACTGACAGCTGACAAACGAAAGGAGTGGCAGGATGCTGTTTGATACCCACGTGCACCTGAATGCCGATCACTTTGAAGACGATCTCGAGGAGGTGCTTGCCCGGGCGAAAGAAGCGGGCGTTGATGAGATGGTCGTGGTCGGCTTCGATGATAAGACGATCCGTATTGCCATGGATCTCATTGAACGGTACAGCTTTCTGTACGCCGCGATCGGCTGGCATCCCGTTGACGCCATCGATCTGACCGGGGAGAAGCTTCGGTGGATTGAGGAACTGTCCAGTCATCCGAAGGTGGTGGCCATCGGCGAAACAGGCCTTGATTACCACTGGGACAAGTCCCCGAAAGACGTCCAGAAAGAGGCTTTTCGAAAACAGATTGCACTGGCTAAGAAAGTGAAACTGCCGATCATCATTCATGACCGCGACGCTCACCAGGATATTGTGGATATTCTGCGTGAGGAGAACGCCGCAGACATTGGCGGGATCATGCACTGTTTCGGCGGCAGTGTGGAAATCGCCCGCCAGTGTCTCGATATGAACTTTTATATCTCCCTGGGCGGTCCTGTGACGTTCAAAAACGCCAAACGGCCCAAGGAAGTGGCGAAAGCCGTTCCTGCGGACCGTCTCCTTGTGGAAACCGATGCGCCGTTCCTTGCGCCGCACCCATACAGAGGGAAACGCAATGAGCCGGCCTACGTCAAACTGGTCGCTGAACAGATCGCCGAATTACGCGAACAGTCATTTGAGGAGATTGCCCTGCAGACAACTGAAAATGCCCGGACTTTATTCGGGCTTTCTTCGAAAAAAGAGGCGGATTGACCGCCTCTTTTTTCCTTTTTATCAGGATGAAAGACTTAAACAATTCGAAAATATCGATGATTCTGAGCGCTGTAATCTAAATTTAACAATGCTTCAATCCCTTTCACATCAATGGATTCAGGGTTGTCAAGTATTTTTCACACGGCTGTTGTTGACACAGGATAGGTGCGGGCGTATAATCCGGTCTTATGAAGGAGGGATTCTTTTATGGTCCAAAAGATCAAGCAGGCGTCGGAGCGCTTTTCAGCACGTACGTTTGCGGTATCTGTCGTTGGGGTCCTGATGTTATCGGGGATTATCGCACTGGTTCTTATGGAAGTGACCAAGGCGGAAGTCGCGGTGGACATGAACGGGGAAGAAGCCGTCGTGTATACCCATGCCGAAAATGTTGGGGATGTTCTCAATGAGCAGGGGATCGAGATCGGTGAACATGATCTCGTTGAACCTTCAGTCGACACCAAAATTGAAGCCAACATGACGATCGCATATACAGAAGCACAGGAAGTTCGCGTATCCATCGGGGAAGACACGGAAACGGTCTGGACAACAGCCGATACCGTCGGAGATTTGCTCGATGACATGAATCAGGAGGTCGGTGAACACGATCAAGTGGAGCCGGACCTGAACGAAAGACTTGAAAGCGGCATGGACATTGCCTACCAGGAAGCCTTCCCGGTCACGGTGACCAGTGACGGTGAAACGGAAGAAGTCTGGACGGTTTCAACGACCGTCGGCGATCTTCTCGACGCTCAGGCGATTGAACTCGGCGAGCTTGACCGGGTTGAGCCTGAGGCTGATGAAGAGCTGAACATTGAGGAAGATGTCCGCGTCGTCCGCGTGGAAAAAGTGACCGACGTTGTTGAAGAAACGATTTCGTACGGCACGGTGACGGAGAATGATTCATCCATGGCCCGCGGCACGGAAGAAGTACTCGAGCCAGGTGAAGAAGGCAAGAAAGAAAAACGCTATGAAGTGGTTTTGGAAGACGGGGAAGAAGTATCCCGTGAACTGATTGACGAAGAAGTCGTATCCGAGAGTCAGGACCGTGTCGTGGCAGTCGGGACCCGCTCCACCCAGCAGAATGTGTCGAGAAGCGGGAATGCATCCAGCTCCTCGTCATCCTCCTCTGCCGGTGAGTGGATGAACTTCACTGCGACAGCCTACACGGCGTATTGCACCGGATGCTCCGGGGTGACCCGCACGGGGATCGACCTTCGGGCGAACCCGAATTCCCGGGTGATTGCCGTTGATCCAAGCGTCATTCCGCTCGGATCGAGAGTGGAAGTCGAAGGCCGGGGCACCTTCCTCGCCGCAGACACAGGCGGCGCCATTAACGGCCGCAAAATTGATATTTTCATGCCGGACAGAAGCGCAGCACTGGCGTTCGGACGACAGTCCGTCAGAGTCAGAATCGTGGAATAAAGGCGAACACAGGACGCAGGGGATCGACTCTGCGTCTTTTCTTTTTCCGGACAGTGTTGTACGATATCACAGAATACGATTGCCTGCCCTTCTCCTTCTATTGGACGTATGACAGGGAGAAAAGATGCGGGTAACAGACAGAATGGTTCAAACGGATTTGAGTGAAGGAGCTGTTGGTGATGGAGAGAGAACGGATCGGCCCGATGATTGTCGTGGAAGGCAAGAATGATTCCCTGACGCTGAAGCGCTGGTTTGACTGTGACACAATCGAAACGAACGGATCGGCCGTTCCGGATGCGGTCCTTGAACGGATTGCCCTCGCTCTCGGAAGACGCGGCGTGATCGTCTTTACCGACCCGGACTACCCCGGTGATCAGATCCGTAAGATCATTGACCGGGAGGTGCCGGGCTGTTCCCATGCGTTTTTGCCCAAGGCCGACGCCATCGATGTGAGGAAAGGCAAAGTCGGCATCGAACACGCCGGTTACCGCGCCCTGCAGGAAGCCCTCGCTTCGGTAAGACGTCCGGGCGATGATGCGCAGGAGGATCCGTCCTTTGAAACGGTGCCTCTTCGCCGGCTTACGGAGGCCGGTCTCCTCGACGGTCCGGATGCAAGAAGCCGCAGGCGGATCCTCGGTGAGCTGCTCGGTATCGGCTACAATAACAGTAAACAGCTGCCCAAGCGTCTTCACCAGTTCCGTATTTCCCTTCGTGAATTTGAGGAAGCGCAGGCAGCCATGATAAAGGAGATGGAGCAATTTGAGCGATAGAGACATTGCCACACCGACACGAACGAAAGCCATTCTTGAACGGTACGGTTTTTCCTTTAAGAAAAGCCTCGGACAGAATTTCCTGATCGAACCGAATGTCCTGAGAAAGATCGTCGAGACGGCAGAACTGAGTCCGGATTCCGGTGTGATTGAGATCGGTCCGGGGATCGGGGCCCTGACGGAACAGTCTGCCAAAATGGCCCGGAAGGTGCTTGCCTATGAGATCGATCAGCGACTGCTGCCGATCCTGGCCGATACGCTCTCACTATACCCCCATGTGGAAATCCGTCACGGTGATGTTCTGAAAGCGGATGTGCATGCGGATGTCCGGGAAGTGTTTGAAGCGGATCAGGACCTGGCGGTTGTGGCGAACCTGCCGTATTATGTCACGACACCGATTATGATGAAACTTCTTGAAGAGAAACTGCCGGTGCGGGTCATGGTGATGATGATGCAAAAGGAAGTGGCGGAGCGTATTGCCGCAGACCCGGGGTCGAAGAATTACGGATCGCTGTCCATTGCCGTTCAGTATTACGCAGAAGCCAAGCTCATGTTCACGGTACCGAAAACCGTGTTCGTGCCGCAGCCGAATGTGGATTCGGCAATCCTCCGTCTCACCAGACGCTCCGAGCCACCCGTTGACGTGTTGGACGAAGGCTTCTTTTTTGACGTGATTCAGGGAGCCTTTACCCAGCGGAGAAAGACACTGTTAAACAATCTCTCGGTTTTTTTCAAAGACAGCCTGTCAAAGCCTGAGGTGCAGGCAGCCCTTGAAGCGCTTGAGATTGATCCGAAGCGGCGGGCGGAGACGGTCTCGATGGCGGAATTTGCCCGGATCAGTGATGCCTTTCTCGCCCGGAAACGGGCGGGGACAGAGGAAGACTGAGCAACAGATCGGAATAACAAAATCCAGATGGTGGAATTCTGTTCGCAGGTTTCATCATTTTCTCGGCGTTCGTGAAAGGGTTTTCACATTTCGTGTGAATTCCACGGGTCGAATCGTGTAAAACTGTTGACAGTGGAAATGAGCCTTGATATAATTTAAGTTTTTTATTGACACCTGATGGATTTCTGTGGTAATATTACTGCAAGTGAGGTGTCGTGGATGGCTAAACAGACGTTAGCGGATATCAAAAGATCGATTGAATGTTATGTTGGACAGGAAGTCACGATTTGTGCGAATGGTGGACGAAAAAAGACCATCGAACGCTCCGGAATGCTCGAGGGTGTGTATCCGAGTGTATTCACGGTGAAACTTGACCGGGACAAGTACCCGATCGAACGATTATCTTTCAGCTACACGGATTTACTGACGGAGTCCGTCACCCTCTCCCTGGCGGAGAAAGTGTAACAGAAGAATTTGCCCCCTGAACCGATGGCGGGGCGCCCATAGCGGTCATTCAATAAGGATGAAAATAACCCTCTCGGGGGTTGTTTCTTATTGAATGACCGTTTTTCTGTACTGGAACCGCTGCAAGCTCTCATGGTAAACTGATTTGGGTAACAGTTATCTGACATAAGAAGATGGTGATGAATCGTGTATTTAACCGAAAAAGCCCCGGCTAAAATTAATCTGACATTGGATGTTCTGAGAAAACGCAAGGACGGGTACCATGATGTGGAAATGATTATGACGACCGTGGATCTGGCTGACCGGATTCACCTGCATCCCCTCGAAAAGGATGAGATCGTGATTGAGGTGGAGAACGGGATTCTGCCGCTGGATAAGAACAATCTTGCTTATCAGGCAGCAAGCCTTTTGAAAAAACGCTGCAAGGTCACGACGGGTGTGAAAATCGTGATCGATAAGATTATCCCTGTCTCGGCGGGACTCGCCGGAGGCAGCACCGATGCAGCGGCTGTCCTTCGAGGTTTGAATAAGCTCTGGAGGCTCGGTTTGAGTCTTGATGATCTGGCTGAAATCGGCCTTCGGATCGGCTCGGATGTTCCGTTTTGTGTCTATGGCGGTACAGCCATAGCCCGGGGCAGGGGAGAAGACCTGACCTTTATCGATGCACCGCCGAAGGTCTGGGTGCTCCTTGCCAAGCCCCCGCAGGGTGTTTCGACAAAAGAGATTTACAAGCGGCTGAAACCGGGTGAGATGGCCCATCCTGATACGGCAGGCATGGTCGAAGCAATCCGGACGAAGGATTACCGGGGCATCTGTGAACGTCTGGAGAACGTCATGGAGCCGGTGACCTTTAGTCTCGCACCGGACGTGGCAAGGATCAAAAAGAGGCTCGAGAGTTCCGGTGCAGACGGGACGGTGATGAGCGGCAGCGGGCCGACGGTGTTCTCGCTGATTGCGAATGATCAAAAGGCGCACAGGCTGTATAATACGCTTCGCGGATTTATGGATCAGGTCTATCTCGTCCGGCTGATCGGAGAACGGCATCAGATATAGAGGCGGCTGATAGAGTGAAAAAACGAACCGGGGACAAAATTGTCTCCGGTATTTTCTTGTTATATCCGTATGTAAATGGTATTCTGTAATTAAAATATTCGGATTTTGCCATTATTGTCGGCAGGACTTGTCATGAAGGAGGATGTATCAATGAAATTTCGTCGCAGCGGGCGCCTGGTGGATATGACCCAGTATCTTCTGAACCACCCCCATCAGCAAATCCCGTTGACTTTTTTTTCGGAGCGTTATCTGTCTGCAAAGTCGTCCATCAGTGAGGATATCGGGATTGTGAAAGAAACATTTGAAGGGAAGAACCTCGGCAAGGTCGAGACATCGGCGGGGGCCACAGGCGGCGTCAAGTTCGTTCCGGTGATCGGGAATGAGGATGCGGTCAGGCAGGTGGATCAGCTGTGCGAAAAGCTCGAAGATCCTGCCCGGATTCTCCCGGGCGGCTATCTGTACATGATGGACGTCATCGGTGACCCGAAGGCGATGCAGGATCTCGGCAGGGTCATCGCATCGCACTACCAGGATGCCGGAGTGGATGCGATTATGACGATGGCCACCAAGGGGATTCCGCTTGCATACGCGGTCGCTCAGCTGTTGAACGTGCCGGTGAGCATCGTTCGCCACGAGCAGCGGATCACCGAAGGGTCGATTGTGAGCATCAACTATGTATCCGGCTCGAAAAAACAGATTCAGACGATGTCGCTGGCAAGACGCAGCCTCAAACCGGCGTCGAATGTGCTGATCATCGATGACTTTATGAAAGCTGGCGGGACGATCCGCGGGATGATGGATCTTGCAGAGGAGTTCCAGGCGACGGTTGCCGGGGCGGCGATTCTGACCGAGGCGGTGCATGAAGAGGAAAAACTCGTTTCGGACTATGTGTCGCTCACGCGCCTGACGGAGGTTGATGTGAAAGAACGCAAGATTACCGTAAAGCGGGGCAGTCTGTTTGATGCCGACTGATTTAGTGTGACACAAGTCACTTTTTGAATAAAAATGTCACAATCCTGCAAAAAAATCCAGTGAAATTCGTCTTTTTTGCAGGATATTGGCTGCCCGTATCGAATTCAACATGAATAGAGGGCAATCCAACTCCATGAGCTTTTTGCTGAAGGTGGTGACAGATTATGAATGTAACAGATGTCAGGCTTCGCCGAACGGACGAATCAGGACGAATGCTCGCAATCGCTTCCATTACGATTGATGATGAATTTGTCGTGCATGATATTCGCGTGATTGACGGGGATAACGGTCTTTTTGTGGCGATGCCGAGTAAGCGAACGCCGGATGGTGACTTCAGGGACATTGCACATCCGATCTGTTCGGAGGCGAGGATGAAAATCCAGTCGGCTGTACTGGATGAATATGCCAAAGCCAAAGAACAAAAAGAGACCGTGTACGAAGAGTCAGGAACGTCCGGATCAGCGGGTATGAAGTGACGGACAGACAGAAACAGTTTCAATGAAAAAACCGGTTCAGATCCTCGTATGCGGGAAATGTGCCGGTTTTTCCGGTTTTTCGGAGGAAACAGGTGCCTGTGACCCCGCCGGGTACCTTGAAATCATCGCCAATATGAGATATATTCAGTATGGAAATTAAGGGCTGGAGGTTAAATGATGAAAAATCGTTATGCAGTCGTGTTGGCTGCCGGTAAAGGAACGCGTATGAAATCATCGCTGTACAAGGTGTTGCATCCTGTTTGCGGCAAACCGATGGTGCAGCATATCGTTGATCAGTTGACGGCGTGCGAGGTGGATGACATTGTCACCATCGTCGGACACGGTGCGGATAAAGTGAAAGACCAGCTTGGAGAACGGACGAGCTATGCCCTGCAGGCAGAACAGCTCGGGACGGGGCATGCTGTGATGCAGGCCGAGTCGGTCCTCGGCGGGAAAGACGGAACGACACTGGTCGTGTCCGGTGACACGCCGCTGCTTACCGCAGAGACGCTCACGGAGCTTATGAAGCATCATGAGGAGACGGGAGCCAAGGCGACGATCCTCACAGCCGTGGCGGAGGATCCGACGGGATACGGCCGTGTTCTGCGTAATGACGGTGATCAGGTGGAGCGGATCGTGGAACATAAAGACGCGACATACAAAGAGCGGCGTGTGAAAGAGATCAACACCGGCACGTACGTGTTTGATAACACTGCCCTCTTTGATGCCCTTGCCAATGTGGGCAATGACAACGTCCAGGGCGAGTATTACCTCCCGGATGTGATTGAGATTCTCCAGACGAGAGGTGAAACGGTATCTGCCCATATCGCACCGGATTTTAACGAGACGATGGGTGTGAATGACCGCGTTGCGCTGAGCGAAGCGGAAAAGTGGATGAAGCGCCGGATCAACCGTCACTGGATGACCCAGGGCGTTTCCATGACGGACCCTGAACAGACGTATATCTCAAGTGATGCGGTGATCGGGGCGGATACGGTCATTGAGCCGGGTTCGATGATTAAAGGAAACGTCACCATCGGCCAGGGATGCGTTATCGGACCGCATACGGTCATTGAAGAGAGTGCCGTCGCCGATAACAGCGTCATCCGCCAGTCCACTGTCAACCGAAGCCGCGTCGGCAGCGGTGTGGCAATCGGCCCGTTTGCCCACCTGCGGCCGGAGACAACCCTTGGCAATGACGTCAAGGTCGGGAATTTTGTCGAGCTGAAGAAGATGTCCATGGGTGACGGGAGCAAGGCGTCGCACCTCAGCTATCTCGGTGATGCGGACATCGGCAGCGACGTGAACATGGGATGCGGTTCGATCACGGTCAACTATGACGGGAAGAATAAGTTTCTGACGACCATTGAAGACGGGGCGTTCGTCGGATGCAATGCCAATCTGATTGCACCGGTTACCGTGGGCAAAGGGGCCTATGTTGCAGCGGGTTCAACCATCACGGATGATGTGCCGGGTGAATCGCTTGCGATTGCGCGGGCAAGGCAGACGAATAAAGAAGGCTACAGTAAGAAGTAAGCGAATTGCGTTCATAACGAAAAAAGATGGAGGGTTTTAAACGATGGCCACATACGGGGACAAACACCTGAAAGTTTTTACTCTGAATTCCAATCCTGCACTGGCACAGGAAATTGCCGCATCCATTGGTGTGAAGCTTGGACATTCTTCTGTGACACGTTTCAGTGACGGAGAGATCCAAATTAACATCGAAGAGAGTGTCCGGGGCTGTGATATTTTCGTGATCCAGTCCACCAGCTCCCCGGCAAATGAACATATCATGGAACTTCTCATCATGATTGATGCGTTAAAGCGTGCATCTGCCAGAACGATTAACGTTGTGATCCCGTATTATGGCTATGCCCGCCAGGACCGTAAAGCCCGCTCAAGGGAACCGATCACGGCGAAACTGGTTGCCAATCTCCTTGAGACGGCAGGGGCGAACCGGGTAATCACCCTCGACCTCCATGCTTCACAGATCCAGGGCTTCTTTGATATCCCTGTGGACCAGCTTATCGGTGTGCCGATTCTTGCGAGTCATTTCGAGAAAAAGAATCTCGAAGACCTCGTGATCGTGTCGCCGGACCACGGTGGTGTCGTCCGCGCAAGGAAGATGGCGGACCGCCTGAAAGCGCCGATTGCGATTATCGACAAGCGCCGGCCAAAGCCGAATATGTCGGAAGTGATGAACATTGTCGGGAAAATCGAAGGCAAGACGGCAATCATCATCGACGATATTATCGATACGGCGGGGACGATGACGCTCGCTGCGAACGCCATGAAGAAAAGCGGGGCCAAAGAAGTGTACGCCTGCAGCACGCACCCTGTCCTCTCCGGACCGGCTATTGAGCGGATCCAGCAGTCTGAAATCAAGGAGCTTGTGGTCACCAATACGATCCCCCTTCCTGAAGAGAAGCAAATCGATAAAATCATTCAGCTCTCCGTCGGTGATCTGCTTGGAAAAGCGATTGTACACGTCTTTGAAGACCGTTCGGTCAGTAACCTGTTTGACTGAACAGGATGAAAAAGACGATCGGGATGATTTTCAGGGTTTAGTTGCCGGGTAAACCGGGAACATGATATGATATGAAAAAATGATGAGGTGATTTTGACATGGCAACAATACTTAAAGCAGCACCAAGAAACGAAATGAAAGGTTCCACATTAACAACGATCCGCAGCGCCGGCTGGATTCCTGCCGTCGTATACGGTAAAGAATATGGGAATAAGCCTGTTCAGGTGGAGGAAATTGATTTTATCAAAACCTACCGCGCTGAAGGGAAAACAGGGGTATTCTCCCTCGACGTTGAAGGGGAAAAAACGGACGTCATGATTTATGACATCCAGTATGACATGATGAAGAACCAGTACGTGCACATCGATTTCTATGCAGCCAACATGAAAGAAGAGATGGATGCGGATGTACCGGTGAACGTGGTCGGTGAAGCGCAGGGCGTTAAAGACGGCGGCGTGCTTCAGCAGGGCGTATTTGAATTGTCTGTACGTGCCCTTCCGAAAGAACTTCCTGACAGCATCGACGTCAACGTTGAAGAGCTTGAAGTCAACGACTCCATTTTCGTAAAGGACCTGAAGAGCGGAGCGGACTTTGAGTTCAATAACGATCCGGAAGAGATGGTTGTCTCCATCGTGCCTCCAACAGATGAGCCGGAAGAAGAAACAGCAGAAGAGGAAGAAGGTGCAGAGCCTGAACTCGTTGCCGGAGAAGAAGGCGAAGAAGAGAATATGGAAGAATAAACCGTTTCACAACATGATGGACGATAGGAAACGAAAGGCTGTCTCATATCCGAGGCAGCCTTGTTTTCACAGAGCACCCAAAAGGCAGAACGAATAGCTGATAAAAGGAGTCGCTTTTTATGAAACTTGCAGTCGGACTCGGCAATCCCGGCAAGGCCTACGAACGGACAAGGCACAACGTCGGATTTGACGTTATTGACCATGTATCCGATCAGCTTGGCATCCCCCTTGACCAGAATAAGTTTAAAGGGGTTTTTGGCACGCACCGGACCCCCAAGGGGCCATTTACGCTCTTAAAGCCGATGACATTCATGAATCTGTCCGGGGAGTCGATCCGGCAGATCGCCGATTATTACGACATCCCGCCGGAGGATATCCTCGTGATTTATGATGACCTGGATCTTCCCCCGGGTAAAATCCGTCTCCGCACGAAAGGCGGTCACGGCGGACATAACGGCATCCGCTCGACGCTCTCACATCTGAACACGGAATCGTTTAACCGGATCCGGATCGGCATCGGCCGTCCTGAACCGGGGACGAAGGTGACCGACCATGTCCTTGGGCGCTTTTCGCCTGACGACCGGGAACTCGTTGATGAGGCTGTCCGTCAGGCGGCAAAAGCGGTGGAGGCGTGGATGGATGACAGCTTTATCCTTGTCATGAATGACTTCAACAGTAAGGTGAATGGCCCATAAAGAATCGAAACGCTTTGGCAGCTTGGCTGTCAAAGCATTTTCGCTATCCGGAGCCGACGCAACATACAGGAAACCTGGAAAGTGAAAGATGGAGCACGAAATATCAGGCAGGACAACACTGCTGAAAAGGTGGTAATGAAGTTGGAAGGATTATTGAACAGCCTGTCCGCTGCAGGCGAACTCGAAAAGGTGATCAAAGGCATTGAAGACGGGGCGGGGGATCAGTCCCTTGTCGGCATCAGCGGCTCAGCAAGAGCGATGCATCTTGCAGCCCTGTTCAGACGGACGGGGAAGTCCCAGCTGATCGTCACGCACAACCTCTTTCAGGCACAAAAGCTGTATGACGACCTGATCACGGTTCTGAACACCGACGATGTCCTCCTCTATCCGGCAAATGAGCTCATTTCGTCGGAAATTGCCGTTGCCAGTCCGGAGATGCGCGGACAGCGGCTCGAGGTCATGAATGAGTGGAGTACCGGTGCGAAACGGATCGTCATTGCCCCTGTTGCCGGCGTCCGGCGTCTTCTTTCACCACCTGATCTATGGCAGGAGCAGCGCCTGACCTTTACCGTCGGTGAAGATGTGGACTTTGACAGGACGCTCGGGCAGTTTGTAAACATGGGCTATTCCCGGGCTGACATGGTCTCTGCCCCGGGAGAGTTCAGCGTCCGCGGCGGGATTATCGATGTGTATCCCCTCACGGAAGAGTATCCGGTACGGATTGAACTCTTTGATACAGAGGTTGATTCCATCCGCCTTTTCGACGTGGAAACCCAGCGCTCCGTTGATGAACGGTCGACGGTTGTCGCAGGCCCTGCAAGGGAGATTATCGTGCAGGATGTCCAGTATATCCGTGCAGCTGAGCGTCTCGACGAACAGCTCGCAAAGAGTCTGAAGCGGCTGAAGGATGATCAGATCAAGGAAACGATGATAAACAACGTCGGTGAAGAGATTGAATCGCTCAAGAACCGGCAGTTCTTCGATGCCATCTACAAATACATGACCCTCCTGTATGAACGCCCGGCTACGCTGTTTGACTATATGCCGGATGATACCCTCGTCGTCCTCGACGAATGGGCAAGGGTTCAGGAGACGGCGGCGACCCTTGAGCGGGAAGAGGCGGAGTGGATGACGATGATGATTGCACAGGGCGCGATGGTGCATGATTTGTCCGTATCGGCGACCCTCGAGCACCTCGTCAGTGAAACGGAGCGTCAGAAGCTCTACATCATGCTGTTCGGGCGTCAGATTCCGAAGGTCGGACCTGACCGCACGTACAATGTGCAGACGAAGACGATGCAACAGTTCCACGGCCAGATCCATCTGTTAAAGACAGAAGTGGAGCGGTGGAAAGAAGCAGGTTACGCCATCGTTTTTGTCAGCGGTGACGATGAGCGGGCCGAGAAGCTTGAGCGGGTCCTCGCCGACTACGAGATCGAGGCCTCACCGGCGAAGGCGGGATCGGAGCCGGTCAAAGGAAAAGCGCTCATCGTGCAGGGGCTGTTGCATAACGGGTTTGAACTGCCGCTGCAGCGGATCGTGGTCATTGCCGAAGAGGATGTCTTCACGAGAAAATCCCGTAAACCAAAGCGCAGACAGAAGCTCTCAAACGCCGAGCGGATCAAAAACTATTCGGAGCTCAAGACCGGTGACTGGGTCGTGCATATCAATCACGGGATCGGGAAGTACCTCGGGATTGAAACGCTCCAGGTCGGCGATGTCCATAAAGATTATCTGCATATTTCCTATGCGGGCAATGACAAGCTGTATGTGCCCGTCGATCAGATCGATCAGGTACAGAAATACGTCGCCAATGAAGACAAGGACCCGAAGCTCTACTCCCTTGGGGGCAGTGAGTGGAAAAAGGTCAAGAAGAAGGTTCAATCTTCTGTGCAGGACATTGCCGATGACCTGATCAAGCTCTACGCAGAGCGTCAGGAGACGAAAGGGTTTGCCTTCTCCCCGGACGGCCTTGAACAGCGGGAATTTGAGTCGACTTTCCCGTATCAGGAAACGGATGATCAGCTTCAGGCGATCGAAGAGATCAAAAAGGACATGGAGCAGGACCGGCCGATGGACCGCCTCTTGTGCGGCGACGTCGGGTACGGCAAAACCGAAGTGGCGCTCCGTGCCGCCTTCAAAGCGATCATGGACGGCAAACAGGTGGCGATTCTCGTCCCGACGACGATCCTCGCCCAGCAGCATTATGAAACGATCCGGGAGAGGTTCCAGGATTTCGCCATCAACATCGGGATGCTGAGCCGGTTCCGAACACGCAAGCAGATGAAAGAAACGACGGAGGCCCTCCGCAAAGGGACGTGTGACATCGTGGTCGGGACACACCGCATCCTCTCGAAGGATGTGGCGTTCAAAGAGCTCGGTCTCCTCGTCGTCGATGAAGAACAGCGGTTTGGGGTCACCCATAAAGAGAAGATCAAACAGCTGAAAGCAAACGTCGATGTGCTGACGCTGACGGCAACACCGATCCCGAGAACGCTGCATATGTCCATGCTCGGTGTCCGGGATCTCTCCGTCATCGAGACGCCCCCGGAGAACCGCTTCCCGGTACAGACGTACGTTGTCGAACACAACGATGCCTTCGTCCGCGAGGCGATCGAGCGGGAGCTGGCAAGGGAAGGCCAGGTCTTCTACCTCTACAACCGGGTCGAAGACATCGAGATGGTTGCCGACCGGATCGGCATGATGGTCCCGGATGCGAATATTGCCTTCGCCCACGGAAGGATGACCGAAGCCCAGCTCGAAGCGGTGATGCTCGACTTTCTGTCCGGTGAAACGGACGTCCTCGTCACGACGACGATCATCGAAACGGGCGTCGACATCCCGAATGTCAATACGCTCATCATTCAGGAAGCGGACCGCATGGGCCTCTCGCAGCTCTATCAGCTGCGGGGCCGGGTCGGCCGCTCCAATCGGGTGGCCTACGCCTATTTCACCCACCAGCAGGACAAAGTTCTGACGGAGGTCGCTGAGCGCCGGCTTCAGTCCATTAAAGAGTTCACCGAGCTCGGTTCCGGTTTCAAAATCGCCATGCGCGATCTCTCCATCCGGGGAGCCGGAAATCTTCTCGGTGCTGAGCAGCACGGCTTTATCGCGTCAGTCGGGTTCGATCTCTATTCCCAGATGCTCAAAGAAGCCATCGATGACCGGAAGGCGGGAATGGACGGCAAGGAAGAGGCCGAAGCGCAACCGAGTCAGGCACCGGACATCGACCTCGATATCCAGGTGGACGCATATATTCCGGAGTCGTATATTTATGATTCCAAACAGAAGATTGATATGTACAAACGGTTCAAAGCCATTGAATCCTTTGACGACGTTGAGGATCTGCAGGTCGAGCTGATCGACCGCTTCGGGGACTTCCCGGACGAGGTGGTCCGGCTGTTCAGTGTGGCGAAGATTCGCCTGTACGCGAAGCAGGAAGGCGTCACGAGCATTGCCGAGAAAAACAAAGAGTGCAAAGTGGTGCTTGAAGAAGAGGCCGCAGCGAAAATTGATGGCGCAAAGCTGTTCTCGCTCGTGAACAAACTCTCGTCTCACATCACCCTCTCCTCAGACGGGAAGGGGATCACCATTCATATCAAGACGAAGCAGATTGACGACAATCTCTACCTCCGCCTCCTTGAAGAAGTCCTCGCCCGTCTCGATGAGGTGGAAAAGAGCCGGGTGACGCAAGGTGGCTGAGAAGACCGCGGACTCCTGGATGGCCGGTGCGCTCTGGCTCTCGCTCGCGGCGCTCACCGCCAAGGTGCTGAGTGCGCTGTATAAAGTGCCGTATCAGAACCTCACCGGGGATGCAGGCTTTTATGTGTACCAGCAGGTCTATCCGCTCTACGGAGTGGCACTCGTCCTCGGAACGGCGGGGTTCCCCCTGGTGCTTGCGGGCATGACGGGCGATATGACCGATCAGCGAAGGGAGCGGCTGCGGTTTTTATTCAGTGTGCTGTCAGGTGTTTACATCGTGATGGCACTCGCGGTCTTCAGCCTGGCATCCGTTCTTGCTTCTGTCATGGGCGACCCGGCACTTGCGGGTCCATTGAGATGGATGGCGCTGCCGTTCCTCCTGATTCCGGTCCTGGCCTTTTACCGCGGCGTGTTTCAGGGGCAGGGGGAGACCGGTCCTTCTGCGCTCTCGCAGGTGCTCGAACAGCTCGCCCGGGTTGTGGTTATCCTGGCCGTCGCCGCCTGGGTGACCCGGGTTGGCGGCTCGGCCTATGAAGCGGGGATATCCGCCGGAGCCGGGGCCTTTACAGGCGGACTTGCGGGTGTGGTCATTCTCGTTGTCATGATGAACAAACGTGAACCCGCCCTGATCCGGGGCGTGTACACGTTCCGGGGGCCTCTTTTGCCATCACGGTGGCGAAGTGATCTTCGCAATCTCCTTGTGCCGGGTTTACTCGTGTCCCTGAGTGCTCTGGCTCTTATTGCCTTTCAGCTTACGGATGCGCTCACGGTGTACCGCGGCCTCCTCGCAAGCGGTCTGGCAGCGGACGAAGCAGCCATGACGAAAGGGATCTATGACCGGAGCTGGCCATTGATCCAGTTCGGTGCTGTGATAACGACGGTCTTCTCCTACGCGGCACTGCCTGTCGTCGTCCGTGCTGTGAGAGAAGGGAAGCATGCAGAGGTCAAGCGGGAAATCGCACGCGCGGTTCAGATCTGCCTCGTCTTTGGCAGCGCCGCGGCCGTCGGACTGGCGGTGATCATGCCTGAAGTGAACGCGATGCTCTTTACCGATGAGGCGGGCACAACCGCCCTTCGGATCGCAGGACTCGGTGTCTTGCCGGGGTCTCTCTTTATGACGGCCGCCGTCCTTTGGCACGCCGTCGGAAAAGCGGGGAAACCGGCCGTCTGGCTCCTTGCAGGTGTTGGTGTAAAAGGGCTGGGCAATGCCGTTCTTGTCCCCCTTTACGGGATCACCGGTGCTGCCGTGGCAAGTCTCGCAGGCTTTACACTCATGGCCGTCGCCGTTCTCGTTCAGCTGATCCGCTCGTCCAGGCTGCCGGCAATCCCGCGGGTCTTTACGGGCAAACTGCTTATAGCCCTCGGGCTGATGGGCGTGGCAGCGCGGATCGCAGGCGCGGCTGCGGGCCTGCTTCCGGTGGACGGCGTGAGGCTCACGGCAACGCTCGAAGCCCTCACGGGTGCCGGGGCGGGTGCCGTCGTCTTTCTCTTTGTCATCCGGGCCCTTCGGCTGTTTGACGCCGACACGTGGCACGGCCTCCCGCTGATCGGTTCGCGGCTGCCTTATCCACACGACTGATCCGAATACAGATAGATAAAGGAGCATACTTATGGGAACGATACGAATTTTGGGCCTTGGCGCAGGTGATCTCGATCAGCTGAGTCTTGGTGTCTACAGAGAAATCAGGCAGGCGGAGCAACTGTTTGTCCGCACAGCCCGTCACCCGCTCATTGCGGCCCTCGAAGACGAAGGCGTCTCCTTTGAGAGCTTTGACACAATTTACGAGACAGAATCCGCCTTTTCCGATGTTTATGCCCGCATTGCCGGGGCGCTTCTTGAAAAAGCGGAAGCCACGGAAGCGACGATCTTCTATGCTGTTCCGGGTCATCCCCTCGTCGCGGAAGAAACCGTACAGCGCCTTCTCCGTCAGGAACAGGTGCCGGTTTCGATCGCCGGAGGGGGGAGTTTTCTCGATGCGATGTTCACGACGCTCAACATCGATCCGATTGAAGGTTTTCAGCTCCTTGACGGCCTCAGTATGGAGCCGTCGGATCTGATGCTCAAGGGGCATACGGTCATCGGTCAGGTGTATGACAGCCTCAGTGCATCAGAGGTGAAGCTGAAGCTGATGGAGCGACTGCCCGATGACTTTGACGTCACCATCGTTGACGCTGCAGGAACGGACAGGGAGTCGGTCACCGTCGTCCCTCTCTACGAACTCGACAGATCCGTGACAACTTCAAATCTGACGGCAGTCTATGTGCCGCCGGCAGAGGAGGAGGCGATTCACTACAGAACGTTCGACACTCTGCGCGGCGTGATCCGCACGCTCCGTGGCCCCGACGGTTGTCCGTGGGACAGAGAACAGACCCACGAAAGTCTGAAGCGGTATATGATCGAAGAAGCCTATGAGCTTCTTGAAGCCATCGATGAAGAGGACGACGATCACATCGCAGATGAGCTGGGGGATGTCCTTTTGCAGGTGATGCTGCACGCTCAGATCGGTGAAGATAACGGCTATTTTTCCATCGACGATGTCATTGGCAACCTCTCGGAAAAAATGGTTCGCCGTCATCCCCATGTCTTTTCGGACACGAGCGTCTCCGGTGCCGATCAGGTCGTGACGAACTGGGAAGCGATCAAAGCAGAGGAGAAAGGCCATGAAGACCGGCACTCGATGCTCGACGGGATTCCGAAGGGATTGCCTGGTCTGATGACCGCAGCCAAGCTTCAGAAAAAAGCCGGCAAAGTCGGGTTTGACTGGGGTGAGGAAGGTCCGATGTGGGAAAAGCTGTTTGAAGAGATCCATGAATGGGCACAGGAAGTGCACACCGGCACACCGGACCGTTCGATGAAGGAATTTGGAGATGTGCTCTTTGCGTTTGTCAACATCGCGCGATTCCATCAGATTGATCCTGAAGAAGCGCTCAGGCAGACGAATGAGAAGTTCCGCCGGCGGTTTCAGCATGTGGAAAGCCGGGTGGAGGAGTCGGGCCTTGACTGGTCAGCCTTCTCCCTCGAAGCGCTGGACCGCTGGTGGGAGGAAGCAAAAGATAAAGGTTTGTAAATCAGAGGAGGGTATACATGATGCGACTGGATAAATTCTTAAAAGTGTCACGGCTGATTAAACGCAGAACGATGGCCAAGGAAGTGGCCGATCAGGGGCGCGTGTCCATAAACGGACAGAAAGCGAAGGCGTCGAGTACGGTACAGGAAGGGGACGAACTGAAGGTCGAATTCGGCCAGAAGATCGTCACCCTGACCGTCGACCGGCTCAAAGAAGCGGTCAAAAAAGATGAGGCACAGACGATGTATACGATTGTATCCGAAGAGCGGAAACAGGGTGAAGCGTGAAGATTTCGTAAACGATTGCAAACGGCGTTGCAATTGGAAAAAGAATCCTGTATGATGGTCATATGATGCAATACGTGACAATTTTTGAAGGGGGGCTTGGAACATGGCTGCAGATGGGAAGGAACGGCTCAAACAGTTAACAGAGGAAGTTGAGCGTAAACACCGGATGTACGAGGAAGCGCTCAGGAAAAAAAGGCGTGGCCTGATGCGCCGGCTGTCGGTCTTTGGGGTCGTTATGCTGCTTATGACGGGTGTTTCGGTATTTACCATCATCCACCAGAACAGTCAGGTGACCGAACAGGAAGAGCTGATCAGCAGTCTCAAAGAAGAACAGGATGTCCTGCAGGAGGAAGAACGCCGCCTTGGCCGTGAAATCGAATCGCTCCATGATCCGGCTTACATAGCGGAAATCGCCCGACGGGATTTCTTTTTGACGAAACCGGGCGAGATCCTGTTCCAAGTCCCCCGTGAAGGGCAAAGTGACGATTGACACCGGTTTTACGGGGTCGGTATAATGGGTTCATAATGTTGATGATAGTCTGAAGGAGGAGCATGACGTCCATGTCCATCGAAATAGGCAGTAAGGTTGAAGGAAAAATCACAGGTATCACCCATTTTGGGGCGTTTGTTGAGCTTCCCGGCAAAAAGACGGGACTCGTGCACATCAGTGAAGTGGCAGACGGCTACGTCGAGAACATCAAGGATGTGCTGACCGTTGGGGATACGGTCACGGTGAAGGTGTTGAAGATTGCCGATGACGGGAAGATCGCCCTGTCCATCCGTAAAGCCGCAGAGAAACCTGCCGGAGAAAAACCGCGGAGACGTCCACCGGGCAAGCCTTCTGGCGGAGATCGCAGACAGGAAGGAACCAAAGGCTCCTTTGAAGATAAAATGAGCCGGTTCCTTAAGGACAGCGAAGAGCGGTTATCCACATTGCGGAAACAGACGGACTCCAAGCGCGGAGGACGAAGTACAAAGCGCTGAAGACTGTCGGCTCCGGAACACGATCGGATTGCAGATGCAGAACCCACCGCTTCAATGAGGATTTCACTTGTTGCAGCGGTTTTTTATTTGTGTCATCCCTGTTATTGAGGCAGGGACGTGTATTTCCCGGGAAATAACCCGGTATGTCAGGAGGGGTCACGATGTCGGAACGGGCGGATGAAATGATGGATATATGCCTCTTGGCCGGTGAGATCATGCTGAGCTACGGCGCAGAAACATACCGCGTGGAAGAGACCCTCGAGCGGATGTCCGTGGCGGCCGGCTTCGCCAATGTCCACTGCTTTGCGACGACGACGGGCATTTTCCTCTCCTTTGAGGAGAAAAAGGGGAACGGTGACCTGATGCAGATGGTCCGTATTGATAACCGGATGCAGGATTTAAACAAAGTGATGGAGGTCAACCAGGTGTCCCGGGAGTTTACCTCCGGGGACTTGACGATTCCTGAGGCCCACGAGCGGCTGAAGGAAATCTATCATGCACCGGTGCTCTATCCGCTTTGGGTGATCCATCTGTTTGCCGGGGTCGCGGGCTCCGGGTTTTCCTATCTGTTTGGCGGGGGGCTCTTTGACCTCTTGCCGGCTTATATTGCAGCGGTTGCGTCGAGCGTGGCCCTTGTTGAATTCGAGCGGTATCTGAAAGTCCGCTTTGCTTCGGAGTTTATGGGTGCCTTCACCGGGGGGACGGTGGCCATCCTCCTGGTCATGTTCGGGCTCGGTAACAATCTCGATCAGATCATTATCGGGTCCCTCATGCCCCTCGTCCCCGGGGTGCCTTTGACCAACTCCGTCCGTGACCTCCTGTCCGGAGATCTCCTTGCCGGGATGAGCCGCGGGGTGGAGGCACTCTTAACCTCGCTGTCGATTGCCGGCGGTGTTGCACTGACGATTTCAATTTTCCTGTAAAGGAGGCGCACATGCCATGGTGACATTTATTCTGCAACTGATCATTACCTTTGCTGCAACTGTGGCATTCGGCATTCTCTTTAATGTGCCGAAGCGCGCCCTTCTGATCGGCGGTGCCATCGGGGTCTGTACGTGGGCGGTGTTGAGTATTTCCATGATGCTCGGAGCGGCTCAGGTCGTATCGACGGGTCTTGCGTCCATCTCTGCGGCAGTCAATGCCCATTTCCTTGCGCGAAAACTGAAGCTGCCGGTGACGACCCTCTCCATTCCAGGGATCCTCCCGCTTGTACCCGGAAGCCGTGCCTACTTCACGATGCTCGCTTTTGTGGACGGTGACTACCTGCAGGGACTTGAATACGGTGTGGAAACGATGCTCATTGCCGGTGCCATTGCCGGCGGACTCGTTGTCGGACTCTCGATCTTTACATTCGGGAAAGGGGGCAGCCACCGTTATGAATCAAACCATTGACGCGTTTATCGACCGTCACCGGTTGATTCAGGCCGGTGATCATCTTCTTGTTGCCGTCTCAGGGGGCGTCGACAGCATGGTCCTTCTTCACCTTCTTCATGAACGGCGGACACGGCTTTCGATCACCCTCTCAGCCGTCCATGCCCACCATCACCTGAGGAGAGAAAGCGCCGACCGTGATGCAGAACTCGTTGCATCGTTTTGCAGGGAACTTGCGATACCGTTTCATCTCGTTCATCTTTCGGTAGAGGAAGAACGAAAGCTTCGTAATGGATCGGTCCAGGCGGTTGCCAGGGACCTCCGTTACGAAGCTTTTCGTCATGTCATGACAGAAACCGGGGCAAACCGGCTGGTCACGGCCCATCACGGGGACGACCAGATCGAAACGGTGCTGCTTCAGCTGCTTCGGAATACGGCCCAGGGCGGAAGCGGGATGCGAGCGTTGCGCCCGATTGAAGGCGGGACCCTGATCCGGCCCCTTTTGGACACAGAGAAAGCCTCACTCTACCGGTACGCCAAGGACAGCGGCATTCCTTTTCGTGAAGATGAGTCGAATGACAGCCGGCATTACCGGCGAAACCGGATCCGCCAGGATATCCTGCCGGTTTTAAAAGAGGAGCATCCGGGTATTCATCGGCAGATCGGCCGTTATACGGAAGAGCGGCAGACAGAGAGCGATTATCTCGATCATCTGGCAGACGAAATGCTTCAGGAGCCGTCTTTTTCTCTTATGATGAAAGAGTCGGGCCTGCAATTCTCCCGGCCGGCCTTTCAAAGACTGCCTTCCGCTTTACAAAAGCGGGCTGTTCATCTACTATTAACTTATCTTTCTGAGCATTTGCGAATCCGGGTGGCGCATAACCGCCGGAATCTCGAACAGGCCGTGGCTGTCATTTGCGGAGAGAAGCCGAATGCAGCGGCTTTTTTTCATGACGGATTGAAGCTCGTCTGTGCATACGGGCTTGTCACGATCGGCTTGACCGATGAGTCTTTGGATTCGTTTTCCTCTTTTGTGATACAAGGAGAAGGCGAATGGGTGCTGCCGACAGGGACACTGTCCTGCCGGCTGTCTGAGACCGAAGATCCGCTACCGGAAACGTCCGCTCAGGCTGTGACGGTTCCCGGACAAATGCTGCCAATCACCGTGAGACCCCGTAAACCCGGGGACCGGATCACGCTTCGGAGTGGCGAAGGCCGCAAGAAGCTGAAAAAAATCATGATTGATGAAAAAATTCCTCAATCGATGCGTGATGTTTGGCCCATTCTGGTGGACAGACATGATACAATATTATGGGCTCCTGAACTGGCCGTATCCGGAGAACTGCTCAGGATTGAGACCGGGCATCAGGAGAACAGGCACTTTCACATTCGGTTTCAACGCTTTGAACACGAAACCGCTATACTTGAATAAACAAGATCAACCTAGGAGGGTCCACAATCACTATGAAAGATGACATTTTGGAAGTACTCGTTTCAGAAGAAGAGATTCAGGAAAAGGTCGCCGAACTCGGTGGCGAAATCACAAAGATGTACGAAGGGAAATTCCCCCTCGTCATCGGCATACTGAAAGGCTGTCTGCCGTTTATGGGAGACCTCATTCAGAAGGTCGATACCCATCTCGAATTTGATATGATGGATGTGTCGAGCTATGGTGAAGGATTTGTTTCATCCGGCGAAGTGAAGATCGTCAAGGACCTGAACACCAGCGTGGCAGGACGTGACCTTCTGATCGTTGAAGATATTATCGACAGCGGCACGACGCTGCATTATCTCGTGAACCTGTTTTATCACCGCGGTGCGAACTCCGTGAAGATCGTCACGCTGCTCGACAAGCCGGACGGCCGCACGGCGGACGTGAAGGCCGATCTCGCCGGCTTTATCGTACCGGATAAGTTCGTTGTCGGCTACGGTCTTGATTATATTGAAAAATACCGCAACCTCCCATTTGTCGGTGTACTGAAACCGGAAGTGTATCAGGGCAAATGAATTGTAGGAAGCAAAAGGAATATGATACGATATTTGAGATGTACGTGGGAGGAGGCTTATTATGAACCGTATTTTCAGTAATACGTTATTCTTCCTGCTGATTTTTCTCGTGATCGTCGGTATCGTCAGTCTGTTTTCGCAAGAACCTGGTGATACGTCTGAGATGTCTTTTACGGAATTCAAGCAGGAGTTCCAGGAAGGGAATGTGGAATCGTTATCCATTCAGCCCAATCTGGATGTATATTCAGCCCGCGGTCAGCTTGAAGGCGCGGCGGAAGATGAGTTTTTTACAGTAAACATACCGGATCTTCAGGTTTTCCTTGAAGATATCGTGACTGCAAGCGGAAGTGAAAGCCTGAACGAATTGACCATTGAGCCGGCGGATGAGCCGAGCGGCTGGATTACATTCTTCACGGTACTGATTCCGTTTATCATTATCTTTATCCTCTTCTTCTTCCTGATCAGCCAGTCTCAGGGTGGCGGCAGCAAGGTGATGAACTTCGGTAAGAGTAAGGCGAAGCTCGTCAGTGAAGACAAGAAGAAGGCCCGGTTTAAAGACGTGGCCGGTGCGGATGAAGAGAAGCAGGAACTCGAAGAAGTCGTCGAATTCCTGAAAGAACCGCGCAAGTTCGCGGAGATCGGTGCCCGTATTCCAAAAGGGGTGCTCCTTGTCGGACCTCCGGGTACAGGTAAGACGCTGATTGCCCGTGCGGTTGCCGGGGAAGCAGGCGTACCGTTCTTCTCCATCAGCGGTTCGGATTTCGTTGAGATGTTCGTCGGTGTCGGGGCATCCCGTGTCCGTGACCTCTTCGAAAATGCGAAGAAGAATGCGCCGTGTATCATTTTCATCGATGAAATTGACGCAGTCGGACGTCGCCGTGGCGCAGGCCTTGGCGGTGGACACGATGAGCGTGAACAGACACTGAACCAGCTTCTCGTTGAGATGGACGGTTTCGGTGTGAACGAAGGGATCATTCTGATCGCGGCGACGAACCGTGCAGACATCCTTGACCCGGCGCTCCTCCGTCCTGGCCGTTTCGACCGTCAGATTATGGTCGGGCGACCGGATGTCAAAGGACGCGAAGCCGTCCTTGAAGTCCATGCAAAGAATAAGCCGCTTGCTGACGATGTGGAACTGAAGACGATCGCTCAGCGGACGCCAGGATTCTCCGGTGCGGATCTCGAGAACCTTCTGAACGAAGCGGCACTCGTTGCAGCCCGTACGGATAAGAAAAAAATTGACATGGAATCCGTTGAGGAAGCCATTGACCGTACCATTGCCGGACCGTCGAAGAAGAGCCGTGTCATCTCTGAAAAAGAGAAGAATATCGTCGCTCACCACGAAGCGGGTCATACCGTTGTCGGCGTGAAGCTTGTCAATGCGGATATGGTTCACAAGGTGACGATCGTACCGCGCGGTCAGGCCGGCGGATATGCGATGATGCTTCCTAGAGAGGACCGCTACTTCATGACGAAGCCGGAACTGATCGACAAGATCGTTGGACTCCTCGGGGGCCGTGTTGCCGAAGAAGTCATGTTTGACGAAGTGAGCACAGGTGCTCACAATGACTTCCAGCGTGCGACAGGCATCGCCCGTAAGATGGTCATGGAATACGGCATGAGTGATAAGCTCGGTCCGGTCCAGTTCGGTAACTCTCAGGGTGAAGTCTTCCTCGGCCGCGACATTAACAGCGAACAGAATTACAGTGAAGCGATCGCTCACGAGATTGATATGGAAGTGCAGCGCATCATCAAAGAAGCGTACGCGTACTGTAAAGAAATTCTGACGGAGCATAAAGATAAGCTCGAACTGGTCGCGCAGATGCTCATTGAATATGAGACGCTCGATGCCGAACAGATCTATTCCCTTGTGGAAGAGGGCAAGATGCCGGAAAACCATCATATGATCAAAAAGCTGAACGGAGAATCAGAAGAGCAACAAGTCGATTCTGACGAACAGCATAAAGAGGATGATGCGTCTGAATCGGATGGGGAAACCGCTGAAAGCGGGGACACTTCGGAGGTAGACAAGGCGGATCAGCCAACTGATACGGAAGATGCCGGTGACAGAGACGAACCATCGACAGACGATGATGAGCGCAAGTAAAACCGGTAATCAGGAGGGTGTCTCATGGACACCCTCTTTTCTTCATCCAAAAGCAAGGGAAAGCCCTGCATCGATAAGGAGGCAATGCTGATGAAGCTGGTGATGGACATCGGAAACACAACAATCTCGATCGGGCTCTACAAAAAACAGACGCGGATCGCCGAGTGGACGGTACAGACAGACTATGAGAAAACCGTCGATGAGTACGGCGTTCTCCTCGGTCAGTTATTCATGATGAACAATCTCCTCACGTCTGAGGTGAAGCGCATTATGGTGTCTTCTGTCGTGCCGCCCCTTGATGAGACGATCCGTCAGGTCTGTGCGCGCTATTTGGCGATTGAACCGGTATTCGTCGGTCCGGGTGTGAAGACCGGGCTCAATATCAGTACGGAGAACCCGAGAGAAGTGGGGAGTGACCGGATTGTCAATGCGGTCGCGGCACTCGAACACTATACGCCGCCTTTGATTGTCGTTGATTTCGGGACGGCGACGACGGTCTGCTATGTGAATGCAAAGCGTCAGTATGTGGGTGGCGTCATTGCACCGGGGATGAGCATTGCCATGGACGCACTTTATGACAAAGCGTCGAAGCTTCCGAAGATCGACCTCACGGCAACGGACAGCGTCATTGGCCGCAATACGACCGACGCGATGCGGAGCGGTTATTTATACGGTTACCTCGGCCAAATGGAGGGAATTGTACAAAGGATGAAGGATGAACAGGGCGAAGCCACCGTGGTGGCGACGGGGGATCACGCGGTGATTCTCGGTGAGCACTCCCGCCTGATTGATCACGTTCATCCGCATTTAACACTCGACGGACTGGCAATTCTTGATGAACGCCAGCCCTGAATGAACAGGAATGATGGAAAGGAGAACCCTGACAAATGACGAATGATTATTTAGTGAAAGCCCTGGCCTATGAGGATCAGGTGCGTATATATGCGATTAACTCAACGGACATGACGGACGAAGCAGCGAGGCGCCACCAGACGTGGCGAACGGTTACCGCTGCCCTCGGCCGGGCTCTCTCAGCAGGCACCATGATGGGCTCCATGCTTAAAGGTGACGAAAAGCTGACGATTAAAATCGAAGGAAACGGTCCGGCATCGCCGATGGTGATCGATGCCAATGCGAAAGGGAAAGCGAGGGGGTATGTCGGCCGTGTCGACGTGGACCCTGAGCGGCGTGAAGACGGTAAACTGAACGTAGGTGCCGTCGTTGGGAATGAAGGCCATATTTCCGTCGTCAAGGATCTCGGCATGAAGGATTATTTCACCGGCAGTGTTCCCCTTGTATCCGGTGAACTCGGTGATGATTTTACGTATTATTTCGCCTCATCGGAGCAGACCCCCTCCTCGGTGGCGCTGGGCGTGCTGATCGGGGAGGAAGAGAAAGTCCTGGCATCCGGCGGTTTTATTCTGCAGCTGATGCCGGAGGCCAGTGACGCGACCATTGATGAGGTGGAGCGGATTCTTCAGGGGCTTCCTTCGGTGACGGAGATGCTGTCTGAAGGGATGACGCCGGAAGACATCGTCGCCCGCCTTTCCGGCGGGACGCACCGCATTCTCGAAAAGCTCGATACGGCTTTTGAGTGCAACTGCTCGAGAGAACGGATCGAAACGGCCCTTTACAGCATCCAGGAAGATGAGCTGGAGCTGATGATCACCGAAGATGAAGGGGCTGAGACGTCGTGCCATTTCTGCAATGAAATCTATACGTTTACGAAAGCGGATCTCGAGACGATTCTGTCAAACCGCAAAAACGGGATACAGCCTGAATAAGGCCGCCGTGCTATCGATTGACGGGACAGAAGAAAACACGTACAATAAAACTATATTAAACAGACCAATTAACTTGGTTTTAAAAGGGGGCACCTTCAATGGCAAAAGTGGTAGAGTCGATTACAGATCTGATCGGGGACACACCGCTCGTCAAACTGCAGCGGCTGACAGGTGAACAGGATGCGGATGTGTATCTGAAGCTTGAGTATATGAACCCCGGCAGCAGTGTCAAAGACAGGATTGCCCTGTCGATGGTGGAAGAAGCGGAGAAAGCGGGTAAAATCAAGCCCGGCGACACCCTCGTGGAACCGACAAGCGGAAATACCGGAATCGGATTGGCCATGGTCGCAGCGGCGAAAGGCTACCGATCGGTTCTTGTCATGCCTGACACCATGAGCCTTGAACGGCGCAACCTGTTGAAAGCCTACGGTGCGGAGCTCGTTTTGACACCTGGTCCTGAAGGAATGGGCGGTGCGATTGCCAAAGCAAAAGAACTGCAGGAAGAAAAGGGGTACTTCATGCCCCAGTAGTTCGAGAACCCGGATAACCCGAAGATCCACCGTGAGACCACGGCGAAAGAGCTCCTTGCTCAAGTGGACGGGCAGCTCGATGCCCTGATTTCAGGGATCGGGACCGGCGGTACGATCACCGGTGCCGGGGAAGTGCTGAAGGAATCATTCCCTGACCTGCGCATTGTGGCCTTGGAACCGGAAGATTCCCCGATCCTCTCAGGCGGAAAAAAAGGACCGCATAAAATCCAGGGAATCGGTGCAGGCTTTGTGCCGGCGATTCTGAATACGGACATTTATGATGAAGTGATGACGGTTTCGACGGATCAGTCCTTTGAATATGCGAGAAAAGCGGCAAGAGAAGAAGGGATCTTGGGCGGCATCAGCTCCGGAGCAGCGATTTACGCGGCGCTGAAAGTGGCCAAAGAGCTCGGCAAAGGCAAGAAGGTCGTAGCGATCATCCCGAGTAACGGGGAGCGCTACCTCAGCACGCCTCTCTATCAGTTCGACGAAGAAGAATAACCGCTATGAGCCGCAGACCCCGTGTCTGCGGCTTTTATGTTATCCTGACGAAAACGGAACGCCGTGAGCTGTCTGTAAAAGTCAACCTTTACGGAAGCGGATTGCGTCCGTATAATGTAACGGAGATCAGTAACAAACAGACATCGGAGGAACCAGACTATGGCAAGGTTTGCAACAGGCATCAGCATGTCCCTCAGTGAGCTTGGGGAAGACTGGTATGCCACCTTTCGAAAGATGATACAGCCGGATGGCCGCCACGTGCTCCTTGAAAGCGGACGCGGGGGGCGCTATTCGATTATGGGCCTCTCCCCGTTTGCGACATTGACGGGTAAAGACGAGAGACTTCATATCGATTGCCACGGGAAACACGAGACCCGCACAGGACCGCTACTCGCCTCACTCAGATCGTGGATGGCGGATTGGCAAATCGAAGCGGATCCGGTGCTTCCGGATATTCAGGGCGGACTGATCGGTCAGATCAGCTACGATCTGATCCGCGAGGTGGAGACGATTCCCACCGAGGCGGCGGATGACCTTGATACGCGGGACGTGGAGCTCCTTGCTTTTGACGAGCTGTATGTCGTCGATCACCGGGCGGAGCGGCTCTATGCCATCGCCGTTTCAAAAGACAGGGATGATACGAGCCGGGCCGCCGGGCTCCTCCGGGACTGGCAGCGACATGCGAATGCCGGTGAGTCTTTTACTTTTTCCGAAAAAAAGGATGTGCTAAAATCAGAGGATACACCTGTCCGCTCCCTCGATGAAGAAGCCTTTTCGCAGGCTGTGGAACAGGTTCAGACCTACATCCGTCAGGGCGACGTCTTTCAGGTGAACCTGTCTGTCCGGGAGACGCGGGCGCTGAAGACCCCTCCTGAGCATTTGTATGACAAACTGCGGGAGATCAATCCGTCGCCTTATATGGGCTATCTGTCCTTGGGTGACGTAACATACGTCAGCGCTTCGCCGGAACTCCTCGTCAAGATCAGGGGTGACGAGATCAGCACCCGGCCCATTGCCGGGACGCGTTCACGGGGGAAGAGTCCGGAAGACGATGACCGTCTTGCGAGAACGCTTCTCGAAAATGAGAAGGAGCGGGCCGAGCATATTATGCTCGTCGACCTTGAACGCAATGACCTCGGGCGGGTTTCGGCCTTTGGCACCGTTGAAGTGGATGAGCTGATGGTGATTGAGAAATACTCCCACGTGCAGCACATCGTCTCGAACGTCAAAGGGCAAATCCGTGATGACTGTGATGCATTCGACGTCATAGCCGCCACGTTCCCGGGCGGGACGATCACCGGTGCACCGAAAATCCGCACGATGGAAATCATTGAAGAGCTCGAGCCGGTCCGAAGAGGCGCCTACACGGGGTCGATGGGCTGGATCGGTTTTCAGGGGGATATGGAACTCAATATTACGATCCGCACGATGGTGATCAGGGACGGCGATGTCCATGTTCAGGCCGGAGCGGGGATCGTCATTGATTCCGACCCGTCCGCAGAGTTCAAAGAGTGCCTGAAAAAAGCAAAGGCGCTCTGGCACGCGAAGGAACAGAGTGAAGCAGAGTGGTCCGGTCAGTAGAGAATGAGCAGAGGAGGAAGCAGTATGATCGTGATGATTGATAACTATGATTCGTTTACGTATAACCTGGTTCAGTATTTGGGTGAAATGGGTGAAGAGCTTGTGGTCAAACGGAATGACCAGGTGACCCTTGAGGAGATTGAGGACCTTGCGCCGGATTTTCTCATGATTTCACCGGGTCCCTGTTCACCGGATGAAGCGGGCATCAGCATGGACGTGATCCGGCATTTTGCCGGGAAGATCCCTGTCTTTGGCGTATGTCTCGGCCATCAGTCTCTCGCCCAGGTATTTGGCGGCGACGTCGTTCAGGCGGAGCGGCTGATGCACGGCAAGACCTCCCCGGTTCTCCATGACGGCAAGACGATTTTTCAGGGGCTTGAGAGCCCGTTCACCGCAACCCGCTACCATTCCCTGATCGTGAAGAGGGAGACGTTGCCGGACTGTCTGGAGATTTCGGCGGAGACGGCGGAAGGGGAGATTATGGCCCTTCGTCATAAGGAATTTGCCGTTGAAGGCGTGCAGTTCCATCCGGAATCGATTATGACGGATACCGGGAAACAGCTTCTCCGGAATTTTCTCGACGTGCACCGGCAGGGTGAAGCACCATGTACATCAAAGTAAATGGCACGATCATCCCGGAGGAAGAGGCGAGAATCTCGCCTCTCGATCACGGGTTTTTGTATGGAATGGGCCTGTTTGAAACGTTTCGGACGTACGATGGGCACCCGTTTTTACTCGATGAACATATGAAGCGCCTCCGTGAAGGGGCGGACGAGATGAATATCCAGCTTCCTGCCTACGACAGACAGGATGTGGTTGAGACAATTCGAGCGTTGTTGGCTGCCAACAAGAACCGGGATCTCTACTTCCGTTGGAATGTCACCGCCGGACATGGCGGTGTCGGATTAACGGCAGAACCGTATGAAGAACCGGGGGAGCTCGTTTTTGTGAAAGATGCCCCGACGCCGCCTGCAACAAAGCAGGCCAGGGTGCTGACGCAGACACGGAACACCCCGGAAGGCGCGGTCCGCCGGAAATCCCACCATTATATGAACAGCATGCTCGCCAAGCAGGAACTCGGTCAGGATCCGGGCACCGAGGGCATGATGCTCACCTCAGATGGCCATGTATCAGAGGGGATTGTGTCGAACGTATTTTGGGTAAAGAAAGATACGCTGTATACACCGTCCCTTGAAACAGGCTGCCTGCCGGGGGTGACCCGGGCCTGGGTGGCTGATTATGCAGATAAACAGCGATTGCCGTTTCAGGAAGGGTTTTTTACCGCGGCGGACATGATGCAGGCGGAGGCCGTGTTTGTCACGAATGCGATCCAGGAAATCGTGCCGGTGACGGCCATTGACGGTCGCCCGTTTGACAGTCAGACGAATCCGCATCTTCTTGCCTTGAAACAGCAGTATGAGATTGATAAAAAGCAGGCTTATTCCCTCGGAGAGTGCGGCCTGTAAATCCCAGTGTCAAGCGGAAAGAGCAGGTGACAGATGATGAAGGAATATTTCAGTACGATGAAGTGGGACCGCTATGAACTGAATTTTGCCGACAAAACGCTGATTATGGGTATTTTGAATGTAACCCCCGATTCATTCTCTGACGGAGGGAAGTTCCAGTCCGAACAGGAATGGCAGGACCGTGCGAAGGAAATGGTCCGGCAGGGTGCAGATATCATTGATATTGGCGGAGAATCGACGAGACCCGGTTCCACACCGGTTCCGGCAGACGAAGAACTCGGTCGGGTCATACCGGCGATTCGGGCCATCCGTTCTGTGGTGGATGTGCCGATCTCCATCGATACGTACAAATCTGACGTGGCAGAAGCGGCGATTCAGGCGGGTGCATCGATCATCAATGATGTGTGGGGTGCCCGCTACGATTCGGGAATGGCTGAAGTTGCGGCACGGTTTGATGTCCCGATTATCCTGATGCACAACCGCGAGCGGATGGATTACACGGATCTGATTACGGATATGAAAGAAGATCTTCGTAAGAGTGTCCGCATTGCCAAGGAAGCGGGGGTGAAGGATGAGCGGATCATCCTTGATCCCGGGATCGGGTTTGCCAAAACGTATGAGGATAATCTCACGGTGATGCGTGAACTCGATGCCTTTATGGACCTTGGCTATCCGATGCTCCTCGGGACGTCAAGAAAGTCTCTGATTGCGAAGACGCTCAACCTCCCTGTGCACGAGCGGGTGGAAGGCACGGGTGCGACGGTTTGCCTTGGAATTGAGAAAGGCTGCGACATCGTCAGGGTTCATGACGTCCTCGAGATGAGCCGCATGGCAAGAATGATGGATGTGATGATTGGAAAAAGCCAGGTGCCGCTGGAGAAAAGTGGCGCATGAAGCGTCTTGAAAGGACTGACGGGAATGGATAAAGTGTTTGTCGAAGGCATGAAATTTTACGGGTATCACGGAGCATACCGTGCGGAGAACGAGCTTGGACAGCGTTTTGAAGCGGACGTGCTGATGGAGATGGATTCAAAGAAAGCGGCGGAGACCGATGCCCTTGAAGATACCGTCAACTATGCCCTCGTCTATGAAACGGTCCGGGATATTATCGAAGGGGAAGCGGTCAACCTCGTGGAGACCCTGGCAAACCGCGTGGCAGACGATATTCTCCGCAAGTTTCATCTTGTGGAAGCCTGCACGGTTAAGGTGACCAAGCCGGACCCGCCGATCCCGGGGCATTATGATGCGGTGGCCGTTCAGGTAAGAAGGAGCCGGGATCACCATGCACACTGATGCGGCAAAGCATGCTTTTATCGCGTTCGGCTCCAATCAGGGGGAGCGGATCGATTGTCTGAAGAAAGCCCTGAAGGCCTTGAGCGACCACCCCGACCTGTCGCTGGTGGACGTTTCTGCGATCTATGAGACGGCCCCTGTCGGCATGACCGATCAGCCGTCTTTTTTAAATATGGTCGCGGTCTTCCACTCGAAGCTGACTGCCGAAGCACTTTTGAACGTGACCCAGTCGATTGAACAGGACGGGGGGCGTGAGCGCAAGGAGCGGTGGGGTCCGCGAACCATTGATCTCGATATCCTCCGTCACGGAACCGATACGGTCGATACGGCGCATTTGCAAATCCCGCATCCGCGTATGATGGAGCGGGCTTTTGTCCTGGTTCCGCTTCTCGATGTGGCCCATCACGATCCTGCTCTATGCGAAGATACACTGCACGAGGCCCTCAAAGGATGCGCTGACAGAGCGGACGTCAAGCGGATTTCTGACGGGCTGCCGGACGTGGATGCATGAACGGATTCCGCTATTTCAATCAAGAGGTGACAACATGACTTTATCAATTGGAGAGATTACCCTGAAGAATCCCGTAGTACTCGCGCCTATGGCCGGGGTATGCAACCCTGCCTTTCGCCTGATTGCCAAAGAATTCGGCACAGGACTCGTTTGTGCGGAAATGGTCAGTGACAAGGCGATTCTTCATCAGAATAAACGTTCCATCAATATGTTGTATGTGGCTGAGCGGGAAAAGCCGCTCAGCCTGCAAATTTTCGGGGGGACGAAAGAGACCCTTGTGGAAGCGGCGAAAATCGTCGACACCCAGACGAACGCGGACATTATTGATATCAACATGGGCTGTCCGGTCCCGAAAGTGACGTCCTGTGACGCAGGTGCCCGCTGGCTGTTAAATCCCGACCGGATCTATGAGATGGTCGACGCCGTCGTACAGGCAGTCGACAAGCCTGTCACCGTCAAAATGCGCAAAGGCTGGGATGACGATACCGTCTACGCCGTTGACAATGCGAAAGCTGTAGAAGCAGCGGGAGGAAAAGCGATTGCCCTGCACGGGCGTACCCGCGTGCAGATGTATGAAGGCGAAGCGGACTGGTCCATCATCAAAACGGTCAAAGAGGCTGTCGGTATTCCGATTATCGGAAATGGCGATGTGCAGACCCCGGAAGATGCCAAACGCATGATGACGGAAACAGGAGCAGACGGTGTTATGATCGGCCGCGCAGCCCTCGGTAATCCATGGATGCTCTACAGAACGATTCATTTCCTTGAAACCGGCGAAAACATCGCCGAGCCTTCACCGGAAGAAAAGATGAGGGTGGCGATTCTGCATATGGATCGCCTCATTGATTGGAAGGGTGAACGTGTCGCCGTGAAAGAAATGCGTAAGCACGCTTCGTATTACATGAGAGGGATCCGCGGGGCGGCGAAGCTCCGTGATCAGGTCAATCAGATGGAAACCCGCGAAGAGATGGCGGGCGTCATGGAAAGGATTGGCCTGCTCGATCAGGAACGGATACCTGCCGGCGGATCATGACACAGCCGGTAAAGTTGACAAGGGGGTTAAACTCTCCTATAATACGTTGAGATTATGGAGACTGTCAGTTACGGCTGGCAGTTTTTTCAGACTGCATGTCAGTGTTCGACAGCCGGTGTCCTCCCGGCAGAGAGATCAATCAGAAGAGGCAGGAAAACAGAGAAGGAGATGGTAATCGTGACACATGAATTTGATGCAACGGATCAGCTGCAGGTGCGAAGAGAGAAACTACAGAACCTCCTTGACCTTGGCATGGATCCGTTCGGCTCAAAGTTTGAACGTTCACATATGGCTCAGCCATTGCATGACGACTATGAAGAAGTGGAGAAAGATGAACTGGCGGACAAGGACATTAAGGTGACCCTTGGCGGCCGGATCATGACCAAACGCGGGAAAGGCAAGGCCGGATTTGCCCACGTGCAGGATCTGACCGGGCAGATCCAGATTTATGTCCGTAAAGACCAGGTCGGTGACGAGGCCTATGAGCTGTTTACGAAAACAGATATCGGAGACATCGTCGGCGTATCGGGTGTTCTCTTTAAAACCAAAGTGGGCGAGCTGTCGATTAAAGTGTCATCGTTTGAAATGCTGACCAAATCCCTGCGTCCGTTACCGGATAAATATCACGGCCTCAAGGATGTGGAGCAGCGTTACCGGCAGCGGTATCTCGACCTGATCGTGAATCCGGAAGTGCGCGATACCTTTGTGTTACGCAGTAAAATCCTGCAATCCATGCGTCGTTACCTCGATGATCACGGTTATCTTGAAGTGGAGACGCCAATGATGCATGCCATTCCGGGCGGAGCCTCGGCGAAACCGTTTATCACACATCACAATGCCCTCGACATGACGCTTTATATGCGAATCGCCATTGAGCTTCACTTGAAGCGACTCATCGTCGGCGGCCTTGAGAAAGTGTACGAAATCGGACGTGTATTCCGTAATGAAGGGGTCTCGACCCGCCATAACCCGGAATTCACCATGATCGAACTGTATGAAGCGTATGCCGATTATCATGATGTGATGGCACTGACTGAAAATCTGATCGCCCATATTGCCCAAGATGTTCTTGGAACGACGAAAGTGCATTATGGCGATAGTGAGATTGATCTTGAGCCGAAATGGCGCCGGCTTCATATGGTTGATGCCATTAAAGAAGAGACGGGCGTTGATTTCTGGCAGGAGATGACCGATGAAGAAGCCCGTGATCTTGCGAAGAAACATGGCGTGCCTCATAAAGACACGATGAAATTCGGTCACATTGTGAACGAATTCTTTGAGCACTTCATTGAAGAGAAACTGATTGAACCGACGTTTGTTTACGGACACCCGCTTGATATTTCGCCTTTGGCGAAGAAGAACGATGAGGATCCGCGCTTTACGGATCGTTTTGAATTGTTTATTGTCGGACGGGAGCATGCCAATGCATTCTCTGAGCTGAATGACCCTGTTGATCAGCGTGCCCGGTTTGAAGCTCAGCTTCTCGAGCGTGAGCAGGGAGACGATGAAGCCCATATGATGGATGAAGACTTTGTTGAATCTTTGGAGTATGGATTACCGCCAACCGGAGGACTCGGCATCGGGATTGACCGTCTCGTCATGCTGTTGACGAATTCACCATCAATCCGGGACGTTCTGCTGTTCCCGCAAATGAGAAACAGTCAGCCATCCGGCGAACAGGAATCTTAATCTGTCTGATCAGGGGCCTTCGCAGTGAGATCTGCGGAGGCTTTTTCTTTTGCAGTAAAAAATAATTGATAAATATTAAAATAAGAGTTGCATGAACGAAAGGGATCGTGATATATTACTTCTTGTCGCTCGTTATTGATTTCGTTTCACCGAAGCGAATGACTTCGGACAGATGCTTCAACAAAAATTAAAAAGTTTTTGAAAAAAGTGTTGACGAAAAAAACATCGGGTGATATATTTATAAAGTCGCCAAAACAGCGACAGACATTTTTGACCTTTGAAAACTAAACAAAAACCAAGCAAAAAAAGTGGGATATATGAATAAGATATCCCGTCAATTAAAATCCAGTGTTTTCATCGATACTGGTATGATGCTAGCGCATCAAACTCAACTTTATTGGAGAGTTTGATCCTGGCTCAGGACGAACGCTGGCGGCATGCCTAATACATGCAAGTCGAGCGCAGGAAGCTTTCTGAAGCCTTCGGGTGGACGAAAGTGGAATGAGCGGCGGACGGGTGAGTAACACGTGGGCAACCTGCCCTGCAGACCGGGACAACCTCGTGAAAATGAGGCTAATACCGGATGACCATTGGCACCGCATGGTGCCGATGTAAAAGAGGGGATTCGTCCTCTCACTGCAGGATGGGCCCGCGGCGCATTAGCTAGTTGGTGAGGTAAGGGCTCACCAAGGCGACGATGCGTAGCCGACCTGAGAGGGTGATCGGCCACACTGGGACTGAGACACGGCCCAGACTCCTACGGGAGGCAGCAGTAGGGAATCATCCGCAATGGGCGAAAGCCTGACGGTGCAATGCCGCGTGAACGATGAAGGTTCTCGGATCGTAAAGTTCTGTTATGAGGGAAGAACAAGTGCCGTTTGAATAAGGCGGCACCTTGACGGTACCTCACGAGAAAGCCCCGGCTAACTACGTGCCAGCAGCCGCGGTAATACGTAGGGGGCAAGCGTTGTCCGGAATTATTGGGCGTAAAGCGCGCGCAGGCGGTCTCTTAAGTCTGATGTGAAAGCCCACGGCTCAACCGTGGAGGGTCATTGGAAACTGGGAGACTTGAGTGTAAGAGAGGAAAGTGGAATTCCACGTGTAGCGGTGAAATGCGTAGATATGTGGAGGAACACCAGTGGCGAAGGCGACTTTCTGGCTTACAACTGACGCTGAGGCGCGAAAGCGTGGGGAGCAAACAGGATTAGATACCCTGGTAGTCCACGCCGTAAACGATGAGTGCTAGGTGTTAGGGGTTTCGATACCCTTAGTGCCGAAGTTAACACATTAAGCACTCCGCCTGGGGAGTACGGCCGCAAGGCTGAAACTCAAAGGAATTGACGGGGGCCCGCACAAGCAGTGGAGCATGTGGTTTAATTCGAAGCAACGCGAAGAACCTTACCAGGTCTTGACATCCTCTGAACATCCAGGAGACTGGATTTTCCCCTTCGGGGGACAGAGTGACAGGTGGTGCATGGTTGTCGTCAGCTCGTGTCGTGAGATGTTGGGTTAAGTCCCGCAACGAGCGCAACCCCTGATCTTAGTTGCCAGCATTCAGTTGGGCACTCTAAGGTGACTGCCGGTGATAAACCGGAGGAAGGTGGGGATGACGTCAAATCATCATGCCCCTTATGACCTGGGCTACACACGTGCTACAATGGATGGTACAATGGGTTGCGAAGCCGCGAGGTGAAGCCAATCCCATAAAGCCATTCTCAGTTCGGATTGCAGGCTGCAACTCGCCTGCATGAAGCCGGAATTGCTAGTAATCGCGGATCAGCATGCCGCGGTGAATACGTTCCCGGGCCTTGTACACACCGCCCGTCACACCACGAGAGTTTGTAACACCCGAAGTCGGTGAGGTAACCTTTTGGAGCCAGCCGCCGAAGGTGGGACAGATGATTGGGGTGAAGTCGTAACAAGGTATCCGTACCGGAAGGTGCGGATGGATCACCTCCTTTCTAAGGAGACTTGCTGGAAACCTCCGGTTTTCAGATAAGCTCAACCTTTTTACTTTTGCCTCTGGTTTTTGTTTAGTTTTGAAGGGTTAAAACCATACCTTCAACATTAAGAATTCTCATGATGGGCCTATAGCTCAGCTGGTTAGAGCGCACGCCTGATAAGCGTGAGGTCGGTGGTTCGAGTCCACTTAGGCCCACCATTATTGAGTTTTTTCTTTGTTTTAAGGGGCCTTAGCTCAGCTGGGAGAGCGCCTGCTTTGCACGCAGGAGGTCAGCGGTTCGATCCCGCTAGGCTCCACCAATTTCACTCATGCCTTCAGGCGTGGGGTTGTGACCTTTGAAAACTGAATAACGAAATGACGAAACATCATGAATCACCGGTGAATCAACTATTTGAAACCTATTCAGATAGAGAGGAACCGAGTGTCTTGAATTCAAACGTTAAGGTTAAAACGACGCCAAAAGAAAGTCCGTCGCAAGGCGGAAAATGGTTAAGCAAGAAAGGGCGCACGGTGGATACCTTGGCACTAGGAGCCGATGAAGGACGGGACGAACACCGATATGCTTCGGGGAGCTGTAAGTAAGCGTTGATCCGGAGATTTCCGAATGGGGGAACCCACCATCCGTAATGGGATGGGATCCATACCTGAATCCATAGGGTAATGGAAGGCAGACCCGGGGAACTGAAACATCTTAGTACCCGGAGGAAGAGAAAGCAAATGCGATTTCCTGAGTAGCGGCGAGCGAAACGGAATCAGCCCAAACCGAAAGGCTTGCCTTTCGGGGTTGTAGGACACTCCATTGGAGTTACAAAGAGAGAGCGTAGGTGAAGCGGCCTGGAAAGGCCCGCGGGACAAGGTAACAGCCCTGTAGCCGAAACGCCCTCTCCTCCGGAGTGGATCCTGAGTACGGCGGGACACGTGAAACCCCGTCGGAATCCGGGAGGACCATCTCCCAAGGCTAAATACTTCCTAGTGACCGATAGTGAACCAGTACCGTGAGGGAAAGGTGAAAAGCACCCCGGGAGGGGAGTGAAACAGATCTTGAAACCGTGTGCCTACAAGTAGTTGGAGCCCGTTAATGGGTGACAGCGTGCCTTTTGTAGAATGAACCGGCGAGTTGTGATCACGTGCAAGGTTAAGCTGAAGAGGCGGAGCCGCAGCGAAAGCGAGTCTGAACAGGGCGAATAAGTACGTGGTTGCAGACCCGAAACCAGGTGATCTACCCATGTCCAGGGTGAAGTTCAGGTAACACTGAATGGAGGCCCGAACCCACGCACGTTGAAAAGTGCGGGGATGAGGTGTGGGTAGGGGTGAAATGCCAATCGAACCTGGAGATAGCTGGTTCTCCCCGAAATAGCTTTAGGGCTAGCCTCGAGGGAAGAGTATTGGAGGTAGAGCACTGATTGGACTAGGGGTCCCCACAGGATTACCGAATTCAGTCAAACTCCGAATGCCAAATACTTATCCTCGGGAGTCAGACTGCGAGTGCTAAGATCCGTAGTCAAGAGGGAAACAGCCCAGACCATCAGCTAAGGTCCCCAAGTATACGTTAAGTGGAAAAGGATGTGGAGTTGCTTAGACAACCAGGATGTTGGCTTAGAAGCAGCCATCATTGAAAGAGTGCGTAATAGCTCACTGGTCGAGTGACTCTGCGCCGAAAATGTACCGGGGCTAAACGTATCACCGAAGCTATGGCTGAACACCGCAAGGTGTTCGGGGTAGGGGAGCGTTCCAGAGGCTGCGAAGCATGACCGGAAGGACATGTGGAGCGTCTGGAAGTGAGAATGCCGGTATGAGTAGCGAAAAGAGGGGTGGGAATCCCCTCCGTCGAAAGCCTAAGGTTTCCTGAGGAAGGCTCGTCCGCTCAGGGTTAGTCGGGTCCTAAGCCGAGGCTGAAAAGCGTAGGCGATGGCAAACAGGTTGATATTCCTGTACCACCACGTTTCCATTTGAGCAATGGGGGGACGCAGGAAGATAGGGTAAGCGCACCGCTGGTCGTGTGCGTCGAAGCAGTGAGGCTGGTTACGAGGCAAATCCCGTAACCGTAAGGTTGAGCTGTGATCGCGAGTGAAATTACAGTAGCGAAGTTCCTGATTCTACACTGCCAAGAAAAGCCTCTAGCGAGGAAACAGGTGCCCGTACCGCAAACCGACACAGGTAGGCGGGAAGAGAATTCTAAGACGCGCGGGAGAACTCTCGTTAAGGAACTCGGCAAAATGACTCCGTAACTTCGGGAGAAGGAGTGCTCCCCAGGGTGAACAGCCTGGGGGAGCCGCAGTGAATAGGCCCAAACGACTGTTTATCAAAAACACAGGTCTCTGCGAAGCCGCAAGGCGAAGTATAGGGGCTGACACCTGCCCGGTGCTGGAAGGTTAAGAGGTGGGGTTATCCTTCGGGAGAAGCTCTGAATTGAAGCCCCAGTAAACGGCGGCCGTAACTATAACGGTCCTAAGGTAGCGAAATTCCTTGTCGGGTAAGTTCCGACCCGCACGAAAGGTGCAACGATTTGGGCACTGTCTCAACGAGAGACCCGGTGAAATTATATTACCTGTGAAGATGCAGGTTACCCGCGACAGGACGGAAAGACCCCATGGAGCTTTACTGCAGCTTGATATTGGATTTTGGTACAGCTTGTACAGGATAGGTAGGAGCCTTGGAAACCGGAGCGCCAGCTTCGGTGGAGGCATTGGTGGGATACTACCCTTGCTGTACTGAAATTCTAACCTCGAACCGTGATCCGGTTCAGGGACAGTGTCTGGTGGGCAGTTTGACTGGGGCGGTCGCCTCCTAAAGAGTAACGGAGGCGCCCAAAGGTTCCCTCAGAATGGTTGGAAATCATTCGCAGAGTGCAAAGGCATAAGGGAGCTTGACTGCGAGACATACAGGTCGAGCAGGGACGAAAGTCGGGCTTAGTGATCCGGCGGCACCGTATGGAAGGGCCGTCGCTCAACGGATAAAAGCTACCCTGGGGATAACAGGCTAATCTCTCCCAAGAGTCCACATCGACGGGGAGGTTTGGCACCTCGATGTCGGCTCGTCGCATCCTGGGGCTGAAGTAGGTCCCAAGGGTTGGGCTGTTCGCCCATTAAAGCGGCACGCGAGCTGGGTTCAGAACGTCGTGAGACAGTTCGGTCCCTATCCGTCGCGGGCGTAGGAAATTTGAGAGGAGCTGTCCTTAGTACGAGAGGACCGGGATGGACACACCGCTGGTGTACCAGTTGTTCCGCCAGGAGCATCGCTGGGTAGCTACGTGTGGACGGGATAAGTGCTGAAAGCATCTAAGCATGAAGCCCCCCTCAAGATGAGATTTCCCATCACTTCGGTGAGTAAGATCCCTCAGAGACGATGAGGTAGATAGGTCACGTGTGGAAGCATAGCGATATGTGGAGCTGAGTGATACTAATCGATCGAGGGCTTAACCAAAGGTTAAGCGAAGTTTATTAACACACGAAGGACAGACACGGATTCATGATCCCGTCATATGCGTTATTCAGTTTTGAGTGGTTACACTCAATTTCATAGTCTGGTGGCGACAGCGAAGAGGTCACACCCGTTCCCATGCCGAACACGGAAGTTAAGCTCTTCAGCGCCGATGATAGTTGGGGGCTGTCCCCCTGTGAAAGTAGGACGTCGCCAGGCTTTGATTATAATGGAGGATTAGCTCAGTTGGGAGAGCATCTGCCTTACAAGCAGGGGGTCGGCGGTTCGAGCCCGTCATCCTCCACCATTATCATTTGCTGGCCTAGCTCAATTGGTAGAGCAACTGACTTGTAATCAGTAGGTTGGGGGTTCAAGTCCTCTGGCCAGCACCACTTTTGAGAGCCATTAGCTCAGTTGGTAGAGCATCTGACTTTTAATCAGAGGGTCGAAGGTTCGAGTCCTTCATGGCTCACCATTTTTCATTTGAATACGCGGGTGTGGCGGAATTGGCAGACGCGCTAGAATCAGGCTCTAGTGTCTTAACGGACGTGGAGGTTCGAGTCCTCTCACCCGCACCATTTTTAACATACTCGTTTTATACAGGCGGGAATAGCTCAGTGGTAGAGCACCACCTTGCCAAGGTGGGGGTCGCGGGTTCGAATCCCGTTTCCCGCTCCATTTACATGCTCGTCTTCTGTGCGCCGGGGTGGTGGAATTGGTAGACACACAGGACTTAAAATCCTGCGGTCCTCAAAGACCGTGCCGGTTCGAGTCCGGCCCTCGGTACCAAGAATATATTTATACTATGCGCCCTTAGCTCAGCTGGATAGAGTGTTTGACTACGAATCAAAAGGTCGGGAGTTCGAATCTCTCAGGGCGCGCCATATTTCGGGAAGTAGCTCAGCTTGGTAGAGCACTTGGTTTGGGACCAAGGGGTCGCAGGTTCGAATCCTGTCTTCCCGACCATTTTCAACATAATCCATATGGGGCCTTAGCTCAGCTGGGAGAGCGCCTGCTTTGCACGCAGGAGGTCAGCGGTTCGATCCCGCTAGGCTCCACCAAATTTGACCTTTGAAAACTAAACAAAAACCAAGCAAAAAAGTGGGATATATGAATAAGATATCCCGTCAATTAAAATCCAGTATTTTCATCGATACTGGTATGATGCTAGCGCATCAAACTCAACTTTATTGGAGAGTTTGATCCTGGCTCAGGACGAACGCTGGCGGCATGCCTAATACATGCAAGTCGAGCGCAGGAAGCTTTCTGAAGCCTTCGGGTGGACGAAAGTGGAATGAGCGGCGGACGGGTGAGTAACACGTGGGCAACCTGCCCTGCAGACCGGGACAACCTCGTGAAAATGAGGCTAATACCGGATGACCATTGGCACCGCATGGTGCCGATGTAAAAGAGGGGATTCGTCCTCTCACTGCAGGATGGGCCCGCGGCGCATTAGCTAGTTGGTGAGGTAAGGGCTCACCAAGGCGACGATGCGTAGCCGACCTGAGAGGGTGATCGGCCACACTGGGACTGAGACACGGCCCAGACTCCTACGGGAGGCAGCAGTAGGGAATCATCCGCAATGGGCGAAAGCCTGACGGTGCAATGCCGCGTGAACGATGAAGGTTCTCGGATCGTAAAGTTCTGTTATGAGGGAAGAACAAGTGCCGTTTGAATAAGGCGGCACCTTGACGGTACCTCACGAGAAAGCCCCGGCTAACTACGTGCCAGCAGCCGCGGTAATACGTAGGGGGCAAGCGTTGTCCGGAATTATTGGGCGTAAAGCGCGCGCAGGCGGTCTCTTAAGTCTGATGTGAAAGCCCACGGCTCAACCGTGGAGGGTCATTGGAAACTGGGAGACTTGAGTGTAAGAGAGGAAAGTGGAATTCCACGTGTAGCGGTGAAATGCGTAGATATGTGGAGGAACACCAGTGGCGAAGGCGACTTTCTGGCTTACAACTGACGCTGAGGCGCGAAAGCGTGGGGAGCAAACAGGATTAGATACCCTGGTAGTCCACGCCGTAAACGATGAGTGCTAGGTGTTAGGGGTTTCGATACCCTTAGTGCCGAAGTTAACACATTAAGCACTCCGCCTGGGGAGTACGGCCGCAAGGCTGAAACTCAAAGGAATTGACGGGGGCCCGCACAAGCAGTGGAGCATGTGGTTTAATTCGAAGCAACGCGAAGAACCTTACCAGGTCTTGACATCCTCTGAACATCCAGGAGACTGGACTTTCCCCTTCGGGGGACAGAGTGACAGGTGGTGCATGGTTGTCGTCAGCTCGTGTCGTGAGATGTTGGGTTAAGTCCCGCAACGAGCGCAACCCCTGATCTTAGTTGCCAGCATTCAGTTGGGCACTCTAAGGTGACTGCCGGTGATAAACCGGAGGAAGGTGGGGATGACGTCAAATCATCATGCCCCTTATGACCTGGGCTACACACGTGCTACAATGGATGGTACAATGGGTTGCGAAGCCGCGAGGTGAAGCCAATCCCATAAAGCCATTCTCAGTTCGGATTGCAGGCTGCAACTCGCCTGCATGAAGCCGGAATTGCTAGTAATCGCGGATCAGCATGCCGCGGTGAATACGTTCCCGGGCCTTGTACACACCGCCCGTCACACCACGAGAGTTTGTAACACCCGAAGTCGGTGAGGTAACCTTTTGGAGCCAGCCGCCGAAGGTGGGACAGATGATTGGGGTGAAGTCGTAACAAGGTATCCGTACCGGAAGGTGCGGATGGATCACCTCCTTTCTAAGGAGACTTGCTGAAAACCTCCGGTTTTCAGATAAGCTCAACCTTTTTACTTTTGCCTCTGGTTTTTTGTTTAGTTTTGAAGGGTTAAACACTCTTCAGGTTTTTGTGACCTTTGAAAACTGAATAACGAAATGACGAAACATCATGAATCACCGGTGAATCAACTATTTGAAACCTATTCAGGTAGAGAGGAACCGAGTGTCTTGAATTCAAACGTTAAGGTTAAAACGACGCCAAAAGAAAGTCCGTCGCAAGGCGGAAAATGGTTAAGCAAGAAAGGGCGCACGGTGGATACCTTGGCACTAGGAGCCGATGAAGGACGGGACGAACACCGATATGCTTCGGGGAGCTGTAAGTAAGCGTTGATCCGGAGATTTCCGAATGGGGGAACCCACCATCCGTAATGGGATGGGATCCATACCTGAATCCATAGGGTAATGGAAGGCAGACCCGGGGAACTGAAACATCTTAGTACCCGGAGGAAGAGAAAGCAAATGCGATTTCCTGAGTAGCGGCGAGCGAAACGGAATCAGCCCAAACCGAAAGGCTTGCCTTTCGGGGTTGTAGGACACTCCATTGGAGTTACAAAGAGAGAGCGTAGGTGAAGCGGCCTGGAAAGGCCCGCGGGACAAGGTAACAGCCCTGTAGCCGAAACGCCCTCTCCTCCGGAGTGGATCCTGAGTACGGCGGGACACGTGAAACCCCGTCGGAATCCGGGAGGACCATCTCCCAAGGCTAAATACTTCCTAGTGACCGATAGTGAACCAGTACCGTGAGGGAAAGGTGAAAAGCACCCCGGGAGGGGAGTGAAACAGATCTTGAAACCGTGTGCCTACAAGTAGTTGGAGCCCGTTAATGGGTGACAGCGTGCCTTTTGTAGAATGAACCGGCGAGTTGTGATCACGTGCAAGGTTAAGCTGAAGAGGCGGAGCCGCAGCGAAAGCGAGTCTGAACAGGGCGAATAAGTACGTGGTTGCAGACCCGAAACCAGGTGATCTACCCATGTCCAGGGTGAAGTTCAGGTAACACTGAATGGAGGCCCGAACCCACGCACGTTGAAAAGTGCGGGGATGAGGTGTGGGTAGGGGTGAAATGCCAATCGAACCTGGAGATAGCTGGTTCTCCCCGAAATAGCTTTAGGGCTAGCCTCGAGGGAAGAGTATTGGAGGTAGAGCACTGATTGGACTAGGGGTCCCCACAGGATTACCGAATTCAGTCAAACTCCGAATGCCAAATACTTATCCTCGGGAGTCAGACTGCGAGTGCTAAGATCCGTAGTCAAGAGGGAAACAGCCCAGACCATCAGCTAAGGTCCCCAAGTATACGTTAAGTGGAAAAGGATGTGGAGTTGCTTAGACAACCAGGATGTTGGCTTAGAAGCAGCCATCATTGAAAGAGTGCGTAATAGCTCACTGGTCGAGTGACTCTGCGCCGAAAATGTACCGGGGCTAAACGTATCACCGAAGCTATGGCTGAACACCGCAAGGTGTTCGGGGTAGGGGAGCGTTCCAGAGGCTGCGAAGCATGACCGGAAGGACATGTGGAGCGTCTGGAAGTGAGAATGCCGGTATGAGTAGCGAAAAGAGGGGTGGGAATCCCCTCCGTCGAAAGCCTAAGGTTTCCTGAGGAAGGCTCGTCCGCTCAGGGTTAGTCGGGTCCTAAGCCGAGGCTGAAAAGCGTAGGCGATGGCAAACAGGTTGATATTCCTGTACCACCACGTTTCCATTTGAGCAATGGGGGGACGCAGGAAGATAGGGTAAGCGCACCGCTGGTCGTGTGCGTCGAAGCAGTGAGGCTGGTTACGAGGCAAATCCCGTAACCGTAAGGTTGAGCTGTGATCGCGAGTGAAATTACAGTAGCGAAGTTCCTGATTCTACACTGCCAAGAAAAGCCTCTAGCGAGGAAACAGGTGCCCGTACCGCAAACCGACACAGGTAGGCGGGAAGAGAATTCTAAGACGCGCGGGAGAACTCTCGTTAAGGAACTCGGCAAAATGACTCCGTAACTTCGGGAGAAGGAGTGCTCCCCAGGGTGAACAGCCTGGGGGAGCCGCAGTGAATAGGCCCAAACGACTGTTTATCAAAAACACAGGTCTCTGCGAAGCCGCAAGGCGAAGTATAGGGGCTGACACCTGCCCGGTGCTGGAAGGTTAAGAGGTGGGGTTATCCTTCGGGAGAAGCTCTGAATTGAAGCCCCAGTAAACGGCGGCCGTAACTATAACGGTCCTAAGGTAGCGAAATTCCTTGTCGGGTAAGTTCCGACCCGCACGAAAGGTGCAACGATTTGGGCACTGTCTCAACGAGAGACCCGGTGAAATTATATTACCTGTGAAGATGCAGGTTACCCGCGACAGGACGGAAAGACCCCATGGAGCTTTACTGCAGCTTGATATTGGATTTTGGTACAGCTTGTACAGGATAGGTAGGAGCCTTGGAAACCGGAGCGCCAGCTTCGGTGGAGGCATTGGTGGGATACTACCCTTGCTGTACTGAAATTCTAACCTCGAACCGTGATCCGGTTCAGGGACAGTGTCTGGTGGGCAGTTTGACTGGGGCGGTCGCCTCCTAAAGAGTAACGGAGGCGCCCAAAGGTTCCCTCAGAATGGTTGGAAATCATTCGCAGAGTGCAAAGGCATAAGGGAGCTTGACTGCGAGACATACAGGTCGAGCAGGGACGAAAGTCGGGCTTAGTGATCCGGCGGCACCGTATGGAAGGGCCGTCGCTCAACGGATAAAAGCTACCCTGGGGATAACAGGCTAATCTCTCCCAAGAGTCCACATCGACGGGGAGGTTTGGCACCTCGATGTCGGCTCGTCGCATCCTGGGGCTGAAGTAGGTCCCAAGGGTTGGGCTGTTCGCCCATTAAAGCGGCACGCGAGCTGGGTTCAGAACGTCGTGAGACAGTTCGGTCCCTATCCGTCGCGGGCGTAGGAAATTTGAGAGGAGCTGTCCTTAGTACGAGAGGACCGGGATGGACACACCGCTGGTGTACCAGTTGTTCCGCCAGGAGCATCGCTGGGTAGCTACGTGTGGACGGGATAAGTGCTGAAAGCATCTAAGCATGAAGCCCCCCTCAAGATGAGATTTCCCATCACTTCGGTGAGTAAGATCCCTCAGAGACGATGAGGTAGATAGGTCACGTGTGGAAGCATAGCGATATGTGGAGCTGAGTGATACTAATCGATCGAGGGCTTAACCAAAGGTTAAGCGAAGTTTATTAACACACGAAGGACAGACACGGATTCATGATCCCGTCATATGCGTTATTCAGTTTTGAGTGGTTACACTCAATTTCATAGTCTGGTGGCGACAGCGAAGAGGTCACACCCGTTCCCATGCCGAACACGGAAGTTAAGCTCTTCAGCGCCGATGATAGTTGGGGGCTGTCCCCCTGTGAAAGTAGGACGTCGCCGGGCACTTCAACCATCTCTCTGATTGTTCAGGGGGATGGTTTATTGTGTGTAGATAAAAGGTAATCAAACGGTCACGAAAAAGCAGGATATTCCCTTTGGAATGTCCTGCTTGGTGTGTTCAGCTTCTATTGCATAAACCAATACCACAGCGCCGTTAAGAGCACTGCCTGCAAGGCCGTCAGTTGAAGGTCTTTTTTCCAGGGGCGTTTCGTTACGAAAGACATCGCCCGCAAAAGGGCAAACAGGATCAGCCAGAAAATCAGGACGACGAGTAAAAAAGAGAGCACGCGCATCACACCTTTCTTTATCACGATCTGAGTCGAACGTTTTTGTTTAAGGAGAGTTTATGATCATTATACATGGAAATGATCAAGTACGGTACAGTCAACGACCCACCACTTAACGACCTCACGGTCTGTTTGAAGTGGGGGCTTGTAACTACCCAATAGTGCAAGCGGTCTTACGACCTCCTATCTTAGCATGGTGTCACATCAGGGCAGGTTGACAGCTACCCAACCACCCGAATCATGTTCGGGCAGTTTCTTCAACGATGTACGCAATTCCTTTTCGTTGAAGGTTCATCGCACCGATACGATCATCATTTGATGTGTACTGGCACGTTTGACAACAGAACGTATGCGTTTTTTTGTTTCGGTTCGCTTTTTCCGTATGCCCGCATTTCGGACACGTCTGCGACGTGTATCCAGGATCAACGGCAATGCCCAAAGCACCTGTTTTCTGTGCTTTGTATGCAATCTTTTGACGAAGATCATAGAACGACCACGAAACAGTCTGATAACGGTCTTTGACACGTACTTTCTCTGTGGCGTTTCGGACACCAGTTAAATCTTCCATCACAAACAGGGTGTCTTTTCCGTACTGTTCAACGAGTGCCTTACTGATGCAGTGATTGATGTCCTGCATCCAACGGTTTTCTCGTTGACCGATCTTCTTTAATTTTCTACGGGCAGACGGCGTTTGCTTTTGTTGAAGTTCCTTAAGCATCTGTTTGTACTTGGCACGTTGATGTTTAATCTGTTTGTCATTAAAGAAGCGTGTTTGACCGTTTGAATCATACGTTGTGGCGGTGAAGTTCACGCCCATATCAATACCGACAACTTGATTGATGTTAGCGAGATTCGCTTCTTGAATGTCCTTTGATACAGAGATATGGAGAAACCATTTGCCGTATTTATGAACCAACTTTGCCGTGCCAAACGTCCACGTACCGTCAAAGTACGGTTCAAGTCCTTCCAGTGTGTTGACTTAGAACAAACCTTTCGTCAGTGAATAATCTCGGTTAAAAACGAGGTCAAACTGCGGTTTATTAAACTGTACTTGTGGTCGTTCGTGACCGTTGCTCTGATTCGTTTTGTATGTTGCGATCACCGTCTTTAAGGCCGACTGTGCCATTTGTGATTTCAAGCCGAACGTGGAACGAAGTTCTCTGTACGTTCGCTTATGGAGTTTTGCTTGTACAAGCGTATTTTTATTGAATACCACTTCCGACACAGCGTTGCAAGCATCACGATAAGCGGAAGCCGTTTTACGGAGTATATCTTCTTGCTCGACAGTCGGTACGATTTTCGTTTTTGCTGTTAAAGTCAGTAGTGAAAATACAAGGAGGAAGGTGGAAGGCAAGGTGTTGGCTTTCGCCAACGGCAATTCCTCCTCCACCTACACTTACGCTAAGAGGTGGGGGTATCCTTGCCGAAAACGATGAAAGAAGAATACGAAGACAGGAGCGAGTGAGATGGATTGGAGTTTCTTAATGACCGAGGATATTGACGTAATGATGATCCGCCTTGTGATGGCGGCGATTCTCGGCGGTCTCGTCGGTATCGAGCGTGAATACAATCATCATCCGGCCGGATTCAGGACACATCTGCTTGTCAGTGTCGGATCATGTCTGATGATGCTGCTTGCGTTTTACGGTTTTCAGGACTATATTGCAGCCAATGAGGGAAATGTCAATTTTGATCCGTCTCGACTGGCGGCTTATGTCGTATCAGGCATCGGCTTTCTCGGAGCAGGGACGATTCTTGTACAGGGTTCTTCGGTAAAGGGTCTGACGACGGCGGCTTCGATCTGGGTTGTGGCCGGCATCGGTCTCACCGTTGGAGCAGGGATGTACGGTCCGGCGCTCATCGCGACGTTGATCGTGATCATCAGTCTGTTTATTCTGGCCAAAGTGAATTTCCGCATATCAGCGGAAGAGAAAGAAGAGGCGCTGATGGTCAAACTCGACGGGGAGATGGGGAGACTCGGAGATGTCATTTCGATACTCGACGGGCTCGGAATCAATGTGAGTTTTGTTTCCTCTGAAAAACAACAGGCTTATCATGAAAAAAGTATGGTTGAATACCGTCTTGTTGTGGAATACAAACAATGGAGTGACATATACGAGGCCATGGAAACCATCCAGCAGCTTGATCCGGTACAGTCTGTTTCACTGGATCAGTAAGGCCGCCGCAAAATGCTTGAGTATTTTTGACGATTGTACTATTATGTAATTAGTCAAATATAGTCAAAGTCAGTGCCGTTTTGCGGAAGGAGGGGGCGTCTTTGCGTAACATATCGGATGTGATCGAAGGGTATCTCAAACAGATTATCGAAAAAAACGATCAGGAGCTCATCGAGGTCAAACGAAGTGAGCTTGCGGAACAGTTCGACTGCGTTCCGTCACAGATCAACTATGTGATCCGGACGAGATTCACCGTCGAAAAGGGGTATATGGTACAGAGTAAGCGTGGTGGCGGCGGCTATATCCGCATTACGAGAGTCACACCGGACAATCATCTTCAGCTGTATGATCAGCTCATTGATCTATCAGGGGACGAAATATCCCAAACGGCAGCCATGCACCTCATCGGCCGTCTGCTTGAAGAAGAGGCTATCACAAAGCGGGAAGCGAATCTCATGGAGAGCGTCATGAACAGGGAAGTTCTGTCGATCCGCCTCCCTTATCGGGACCGGCTTCGCGCAGAGCTGTTAAAAGCGATGCTCACGACATTGAAGTACAAAGAACTCGAAGACAGCTGAGAGAGGGGGACGTTTTTCATGCTGTGTCAGGAATGCCAGCACTACCCGGCAACGCTTCATTTTACGAAGATCGTCAACGGAGAAAAAATGGAAATGCACTTATGTGAAACCTGTGCCAAAGACAAAGGGGATTACGTCCCGGGGTCGAACAGCTTTTCCATTCATCAGCTGTTAAGCGGTCTGATGGATCAGGACGCCTCTTTCCCTCCGAAGACGGATGGCAGCGAACAGACCCGAAGGCCCGAACTGCAGTGTCCGGAGTGCGGGATGACTTACAGACAGTTCGGTGAGGGAGGCCGCTTTGGCTGTGCGGTCTGTTACGAAACGTTTGATGATAAACTCGATCCGGTTTTAGCCAGGATTCACGGGGGTAATCACAGTCATACAGGCAAGATTCCAAAGCGTCAGGGAAAAGACCTTCACCTGTTCAGAGAAATTGAGGAACAAAAAGAGAAGCTCAGAAAACTGATTGACGAGGAAGCCTTTGAAGAAGCGGCGGCTGTCAGAGACCGGATTCGTGAACTCAGGCAGAAGACCGAACAGAAGGAGGATGAGTAAGATGTCTCTCCAATCCTTCATCAGTGAAGCCATCAGTCCGTGGATGAAAAACGAAGGGCCTGAATCGGATATCGTCATCAGTACGCGTGTTCGTCTCGCCAGAAATGAGGCACATACCGCCTTCCCCATTGCTGCGATGAATGACCGTCTTGAAGAGGTTCTGAATCGGGTGAAACAGAATTTTGCCGGAAGAAGTCACCGGCGTTTTGGGGAACTTGAGCTGCTCGCGATGACGGATCTGTCTCCCAATGAGAGGCGGATGCTGGTTGAGAAGCATTTGATCAGTCCGAATCTTGCGGCAGGCGAACACGGATCAGGGGTCCTTCTCAGTGAAGATGAATCCCTCAGTGTCATGATCAATGAAGAGGATCATTACCGGATTCAGTGTCTGATGTCAGGCTTTCAGCTTGATGCCTGCCTGAAGTATGCGAATGCGATGGACGACTGGATGGAAGAGAAAGTCGACTTCGCCTTTCACGAGAACCGCGGTTATCTGACGAGCTGTCCGACGAATGTCGGTACCGGACTCCGTTCATCGGTGATGATGCATTTGCCGGCCCTTGTGCTGACGAATCAGTTCAACCGGATTGTCCCTGCGATCAGTCAGCTTGGACTTGTCGTTCGCGGGATTTACGGAGAAGGAAGCGAAGCGCTCGGGAATCTTTTTCAAATCTCGAATCAGACGACACTCGGGAAAACCGAAGCGGATATCGTCGATAATCTCAAAGGCGTCGTCAAACAGCTCATTCAGCACGAGCGGGCTGCGAGGCAGACGCTGTACGAACAGTCACAGCTGTTTTTGGAAGACCGGGTTTACCGTTCACTCGGGACCCTGGCATACAGCCGGCGCATGGAGACTCAGGAAGCCATGCAGCGTCTCTCAGACGTGCGTTTAGGCATCGATTTAGGTATCATTAACCACATGCAGGGCAAGATTCTGAATGAACTGATGGTATTGACGCAGCCGGGATTTTTACAGCATTACGCAGAACAGGAGCTGTCCGCCGAGGAGCGCGATGAGCGCAGGGCGACCTTTATCCGTGAGCGGCTTCAGCTCGAAAAAAAGAATGATCATACCAATGGAGGTGGCCAACCATGATGTTTGGCAGATTTACAGAACGCGCACAGAAAGTACTCTCACTTGCCCAGGAAGAAGCAAGCCGACTCGGACACAGCAACATCGGAACGGAGCACATCCTGCTCGGCCTGATCCGTGAAGGCGAAGGCATTGCGGCAAAAGCACTGAAAGGCCTCGGTCTCGGTGCTGATAAGATTCAGGATGAAGTGGAAAAGCTGATCGGTGTCGGCGAACAGCCGGCAGGTCAGGTTCACTATACACCAAGGGCGAAGAAAGTCATCGAACTTTCCATGGATGAAGCCCGTAAACTCGGCCATTCCTACGTAGGGACAGAACACATCCTGCTCGGTCTGATCCGTGAAGGGGAAGGGGTGGCGGCAAGGGTGTTGAATAACCTTGGCGTAAGCCTGAACAAAGCCCGCCAGCAGGTGCTTCAGCTTCTCGGGAACTCGGATAACGGAAACGGACAGAATGGCAGCATGGCAGGTCAGGGCGGCCAAGCCGGAGCGTCCACTCCGACGCTCGACAGCCTTGCCCGGGATCTGACAGCAATCGCCAAAGAAGGACAGGTGGATCCGGTTATCGGGCGTTCGAAAGAAATCCAGCGGGTCATCCAGATTCTCAGCCGACGCACGAAGAACAACCCGGTCCTCATCGGGGAACCGGGCGTCGGGAAGACGGCGATTTCAGAAGGCCTCGCCCAGCAGATCGTCGATAATGAAGTGCCGGAGATTCTCCGCAACAAGCGCGTCATGACCCTTGATATGGGAACCGTCGTCGCAGGTACGAAATACCGCGGTGAATTTGAGGACCGTCTGAAGAAGGTCATGGATGAAATCCGCAACGCCGGAAACGTCATCCTCTTTATCGATGAGCTTCATACGCTGATCGGTGCAGGCGGTGCTGAAGGTGCCATTGATGCATCAAACATCCTGAAACCGTCCCTTGCAAGAGGTGAGCTTCAGTGCATCGGGGCGACAACGATGGACGAGTACCGTAAATATATCGAAAAAGATGCGGCCCTTGAGCGTCGTTTTCAGCCGATTCAGGTCGATGAGCCGACCGTCGAAGAGTCCGTTCAGATTCTTGCGGGGCTTCGTGACCGCTATGAGGCTCATCACCGCGTCACCATTACAGATGAAGCAATTAAGGCAGCGGTTGAAATGTCAGACCGCTATATCTCAGACCGCTTCCTTCCGGATAAGGCCATTGACCTGATTGACGAGGCCGGATCCAAGGTGCGTCTGAGCACGTATACAGCGCCGCCGAATCTGAAAGAAAAAGAGCAGGAGCTTGAAGAACTCCGTAAAGAAAAGGATGCTTCGGTGCAAAGCCAGGAGTTCGAAAAAGCGGCATCGCTCCGTGACAACGAACAGAAGCTCAAAGATGAGCTTGAAACGCTGAAGGATGAATGGAAGAAAAAGCAGGGTCAGGAAGACTCGGAAGTGACGATGGAAGACATCGCGCAGGTCGTCTCCACATGGACCGGTGTCCCTGTCAGTAAGCTTGCTGAAGAAGAAACAGACCGCCTTCTGAAGATGGAAGACATTCTCCACGGCCGTGTCATCGGTCAGGACGAAGCGGTGACGGCCGTATCAAAAGCGGTACGCCGAGCACGTGCAGGGCTGAAAGATCCAAAGCGCCCAATCGGTTCCTTTATCTTCTTAGGACCAACAGGTGTCGGGAAAACCGAGCTTGCAAGAGCCGTGGCAGAAACACTGTTCGGGGACGAGGATGCGATCATCCGTATCGACATGTCCGAATACATGGAGAAGCACAACACAAGCCGTCTCGTCGGTTCACCTCCTGGCTATGTCGGTCATGATGAAGGTGGACAGCTCACCGAGAAAGTCCGCCGCAAGCCGTATTCCGTGATCCTCCTCGACGAGATCGAGAAGGCGCACCCGGAAGTCTTTAATATTCTGCTTCAGGTACTTGAAGACGGCTTCCTGACGGATTCCAAAGGACGCCGCGTTGATTTCCGCAATACTGCGGTGATCATGACATCCAACGTCGGTGCCCAGGCATTGAAGCAGGAAAAGAGCCTCGGGTTTACGGCAAATCAGGAAGATGCCAAATACAAAGACATGAAATCCAAGGTCATGGAAGAATTGAAGAAGAGCTTCCGTCCGGAGTTTTTGAACCGGATCGACGAAACCATTGTATTCCATTCCCTGGAAAAATCGCATATTTCAGAGATCGTCACGCTCATGGCCGGCGAACTGCAAAAGCGCCTGAAAGAACAGGAAATTGATTTTGAACTGTCTGATAAGGCGAAAGAGAAAATCGCCGACGAAGGGTTTGACCCTGAATATGGTGCACGTCCGCTTCGCCGGGCGCTTCAGAAACAGGTGGAAGACCGCCTGTCTGAAGAACTCCTGAGAGGCACCATTTCCAAAGGACAGTCTGTTGTTCTCGACGTGGAAGACGGGGAATACGTCGTCCGCCAGAAAGAACGGGCGTAACGAACACGTGCGTAATGGAGAGGACCTTCAAGGTCACTCTCCATTTTACGCATGGTTTGGGATGATCATTGTAACGGAGGTTTCAAATGGCAAAGAAGAAGACGAAGTTTATCTGTCAGGAATGCGGCTATGAATCGGCCAAATGGATGGGGAAATGTCCGGGTTGTTCCGGGTGGAACACACTCGTCGAAGAGATGGAGAAACCCGCATCCTCCGCCCATGAAAAACGCAGCTTTGTAACTGCAGGAGGCGGCATCCGGCAAAAGCCGCAGTCGATTATGGACATTGAACAGAAAGAAGAGAACCGGGTATCCACATACATAAACGAACTGAACCGGGTCCTTGGCGGGGGGATCGTACCGGGTTCCCTCGTTTTGGTAGGCGGGGATCCGGGTATTGGAAAATCAACCCTTCTCTTGCAGGTATCTGCGACCTTGTCTGAACATAAGAAAAAGGTGCTGTATATCTCCGGAGAAGAATCACTGAAACAGACAAAACTGCGGGCGAACCGGCTTGGCGTCGGGAATGACTATCTCTTTGTACATTCCGAGACCGATGTGGAATACATCGAACAGGCCATTGATCAGGTGAATCCGGATCTGGTGATCATCGATTCGATTCAGACCGTCTACCTCGATCACATCACAAGCGCCCCGGGAAGTGTTTCTCAGGTCAGGGAATCAACGTCCGTGTTCATGCGTATCGCAAAAACGAGGGGGATCGCCATCTTCCTCGTTGGTCACGTGACAAAACAGGGCTCGATTGCAGGGCCGAGGATCCTCGAACATATGGTGGACTCGGTTCTGTATTTCGAAGGGGAGCGTCACCACACGTACCGTATCTTGCGGGCCGTGAAAAACCGTTTCGGTTCGACGAACGAAATCGGGATCTTTGAGATGAAAGAGACCGGGCTCGAAGAAGTGCTGAATCCGTCAGAGATCTTTCTTGAAGAGCGCTCATCAGGGGCTTCAGGCTCTGCGGTCGTTGCATCGATGGAAGGAACACGCCCGGTCCTCGTGGAGATGCAGTCCCTGATTGCCCCGACGAGCTTCGGCAATCCGCGGCGCATGGCGACGGGCGTGGATCATAACCGGATCTCCCTCATCATGGCCGTTCTCGAGAAGCGGGCCGGAATTCTGCTTCAAAATCATGACGCCTATGTCAAAGTGGCAGGCGGCGTGCGTCTCGATGAACCGTCCATTGACCTGGCCATTGCCATCTCGATTGTCTCGAGTTTTCGGGACCAGCCGTCAAGGGCCGGTGACGTGATCATCGGCGAAGTCGGGCTGACCGGCGAAATTCGCCGGGTCTCGCGGATTGAACAGCGGGTGCAGGAAGCAGCCAAACTCGGCTTTGAACGGGTCATTATTCCCGACCGAAACTTCGGAGGTTGGACCGTGCCCGACGGGATTGAAGTCATCGGGGCTCGGGACATCAACGAAGCGATTAACGAAGCATTAGGAGGACGAGCCAGTGGAGCACCGAAATTTGAGCTTTGATGACAGTTTAACAAGACGTATTCTGACATTTGTTGCCCCGGGGACCCCGCTGAGGGAAGGGATCGACAACGTGCTGCGGGCCAACACGGGCGGGCTGATTGTCGTCGGATTCAATGAAGAAATGCAAAAGATCGTCAACGGGGGCTTTTACATTAATACGGACTTCTCGCCGGCCTATCTGTATGAACTCGCAAAGATGGACGGGGCGATTATTTTGAACGAAGATGCCACGCGAATTCTGTATGCCAATACCCAGCTCGTTCCGGAGAACCTGATTGAATCGACGGAGACAGGGATTCGTCACCGGACAGCACAACGCGTGGCCAAGCAGGCGGGCAATCTTGTTATTTCCATCTCACAACGCCGTCACGTCATTACCCTGTACCAGGGCCGATACCGCTATTCGCTGAAGGATATCGGGGTGATCTTAACGAAAGCGAATCAGGCGATTCAGACCCTCGAGAAGTACAAATCGGTCCTTGATCAGTCGATCACGAACCTCGGTGCCCTGGAGTTTGAGGAGCTCGTGACCTTTCAGGAAGTATCCCAGGTGATGCACCGGATTGAAATGGTGCTCAGAATCAAAAGTGAGCTGATGAACTATGTCATTGAGCTCGGTGACGAAGGCCGGCTCATATCCATGCAGCTTGAGGAACTGGTCCTGAATATCGAACAGATTGCCCTCGATCTGATTATGGATTATCAAAAGGACAGCGGCACACCGCCGGAAGACGTGCTTGAGAACTTAAAACGGCTCTCCAGTGACGAACTTCTCGACGATCAGATCATCGTCAAATTGTTCGGTTACGGCAAAATCGTGAATCTGTCCGATTTCCCGGTTTCACCAAGGGGCTACCGGATCCTCCGTAAAATTCCGCGGATCCCGCCGAAGGTGATCCGTAACCTTGTCCGCCAGTTCGGCACGCTGTCAGAGATGATCCGTGCAGATATTCAAGAGCTTGACGAGGTGGAAGGGATCGGAGAGGCGCGGGCAAACAAGATTCAGGATGGACTGAGCCGGATTCAGGAACAGCTGATCATCGACCGTCATATTTAAAAGCAATCCGGAAGCTTACCGTGAAATTGACAGATGCCATAAGGGCCGGTAAAGTGAAGAAAACGGAATGTGAAACAGTTTGTGAAACGTTCACAGGGAACCGCAAGCAGACTGATTCCGTATATAATAGGCAGTGAAGGAGGTGAACGAACCATGATGAAACGTATTGTACAGCTGTTATTGGCCTTTACGGGCGGGGTACTCGGCTATTTGTTTATTGCCGATCTGACCTATCTCTCCCTTGGCATGGTCGGGCTTGACAGCTTACCCGGCTGGCTGGTGAACAATTACACAGGCGCTCTTGCAGGTGCACTCATACTCTATCTTTTATTCTTCTGGTCTGTGGATCCGATCGTTCGCTTTATCCAGCTTCTTGAAGACAAACTGATGAACTTTCCGGTGGCGGATCTGATTTTTGGAACCGTCGGACTCGTTGTCGGACTGTTGCTCGCGTTTCTTGTCACCGTGGCGGTGAACAATATTGAGATCGCATTTATCAGTGCCATCGTGCCGATTTTCCTGACGCTTCTCCTCGGATACCTCGGGTTTCAGGTCGGCTATAAGAAGAAGGATGAACTTCTCGGCGTGTTTCGCCAGTCCAAAGAGGACAAAGACGGCGATCAGGCCAATGCGGATGAGGCTGACGCACGCCTGCCCGTACCGAAGCTCCTGGATACGAGTGTGATTATCGATGGCCGTATTGCGGATATTTGCCAGACAGGGTTCCTTGAAGGAAAACTGGTCATTCCGAATTTCGTTCTCGAAGAGCTTCAGCACATTGCGGATTCCTCGGATTCCCTGAAACGGAACCGCGGTCGACGGGGACTTGATATCCTAAAGCGTATTCAAAAAGAGATCCCCATTGAGGTGGAAATCACCGACGAGGATTTCGATGAGATTCAGGAAGTGGACTCGAAGCTCGTCAAGCTTGCGAAAAAGACGAACGGGCTCGTCGTTACAAATGATTTCAACCTGAACAAAGTCTGTGATCTCCAGGGCGTCAGTGTCCTGAATATCAATGATCTCGCCAACGCCGTCAAACCGGTCGTACTTCCCGGTGAAGAAATGGCGATCCAGATTATTAAGGACGGCAAAGAACAGAATCAGGGCATCGGCTATCTCGATGACGGCACGATGATCGTCGTCGAAGGCGGACGAAACGCCATCGGCAAAACCATTGACGTCATCGTGACGAGTGTGCTGCAAACGTCTGCAGGACGGATGATTTTTGCCAAGCCGAAATCCATGGACAAAGCCCAGTAAAAGGACACGATAACGATGAAGCCATACAAAGCAGTCATTCCCGCAGCAGGCCAGGGTTCCCGCATGAAAGCCGGACACAATAAACAGTTCATTCACATTGGACACGATCCCCTCCTGGTCCACACGCTCCGTGTGTTTCAGGAGGATTCGTCCTGTCAGGGCATCGTCGTCTCCGTTAATCCGTCTGAGATGGCAAGCGTTCAGACGCTCATCGATGAGGCTGGCATTACAAAAGTGGAGACCCTTACAGCAGGCGGAAAAGAGCGGCAGGAAAGCGTCTATCTGGGATTGAAAAAACTGAGCGGTAATCCGGTCGTACTGATTCACGACGGGGCCCGGCCGTTCATTGATCAAGGCGCCATCAAGAGGCTCACTGCCGCAGTGGAACCCGGTGTCGGGGTCGTCGTCGGGGTTCCGGTGAAGGATACGATCAAACGGACGCGTGAGCACATCGTGCAGGAAACACTGAAACGCGATGAGCTCTGGTCCATTCAAACCCCGCAGGGCTTCTTGCTTACCGATATTCTCGCCGCTCATGCCCATGCCGAAGAACAGGGCTTCCCCGCCACAGATGACGCGAGCGTCTTTGAATTTTCCGGCAGACCCGTCAAAGTCGTGGAAGGGAACTATGCCAATATTAAAGTGACCACACCGGAGGACCTGATCTTCGCAGAAGCGATTCTCAGGAGCCGCTCTAAAAACCAGCAGGAAAAGGAGTAGTAATCTATGCGAATTGGACAAGGATTTGATGTGCATCAGTTAAAAGAGGGACGTCCGCTGATTCTCGGCGGCATTGAGATTCCCCATGAACAGGGATTAGACGGCCATTCCGATGCGGATGTCCTGTTACATACGATTGCCGACGCGTGCCTCGGTGCCGTGGCAGAAGGGGACATCGGCAAGCATTTTCCCGATACGGACCCGGCTTTTAAGGATGCCGACTCGGCGAAACTCCTTGAGCATGTGTGGCAGATCGTAAAGGAAAAGGGCTATACGCTCGGAAATCTCGATTGCACAATTATGGCACAGCGGCCCAAGATGGCCCCGCATATTGACGCGATGCGCACCCGTATTGCCGGACTCCTCGAAGCCGATGTTTCACAAATCAACGTCAAAGCGACGACGACGGAAAAACTCGGATTCACCGGAAGAGAGGAAGGCATAGCCTCGCAGGCTGTGGTATTATTGGTGGAGCAGCCAACGGCTTTTACATCGGTTCCGTAAACAGACGGGTCCGGATAATGATTTATCGACAAAGCTCGTAAAAACGATTCAAGGAAGGTGTTTCAGACATGAGTAATGACATCCGGGTGCGTTTTGCACCCAGCCCGACAGGCCATCTGCACATTGGAGGTGCACGATCGGCCCTGTTCAACTATTTGTTTGCCCGTAATCAGGGCGGGAAATTCATCGTGCGCATTGAAGACACAGATCAGGCACGGAACGTGGAGACAGCGACGGAAAAGCTGATGGAAAGCATGAAATGGCTCGGTATCGACTGGGATGAATCCGTCGACGTCGGCGGTCCGCACGCCCCGTACCGAAGCATGGAACGACTTGATCTGTATAACCGCTATGTGGATCAGCTCTTGAAAGAAGGCAAGGCCTTTCACTGTTACATGACGGAAGAAGAGCTTGAAGCAGAGCGCGAAGAGCAGCGAAAACGCGGCGAGACGCCGATGTACAGCGGCCGTGACCGCCATTTGACCGATGAACAGAAGCGTGCCTACGAAGCGGAAGGGAAGAAACCGGTTGTCCGTTTCATGGTACCGAAAGGACAGGAGATCGTCGTTGATGATGCCGTCCGCGGCAAGGTCACCTTCGACTCTGACGGGATCGGTGATTTCGTCATCGTCCGTACAGACGGGATTCCGACCTATAACTTCGCGGTGACGGTCGATGACCATACGATGGGGATCAGCCACGTGATCCGCGGGGAGGAGCACCTCTCTAATGCGCCCCTTCAGGTGATGCTGTATGAGGCACTCGGGTTTGAAACGCCGACGTTTGCCCATGCGTCACTCATTTTGAACGAGGACCGTCAAAAGATGAGCAAGCGTGACGAGTCGATCATTCAGTTCGTGGAACAGTACCGCGACCTTGGCTATATGCCTGAAGCGATCGTGAACTTCATCGCCCTCCTTGGCTGGAGCCCGGGTGGCGAACAGGAAATCATGACGAAGAACGAGCTTATCGAAGCCTTCAGTCTCGATCGTGTCGTGAAAGCCCCTGCGGTTTTCGATACGAAGAAGCTGTCCTGGATGAACAATCAGTATATGAAAGAAGCGGACGACGACCAGGTGGTCTGGCTCGCTCAGCCTCACCTGCAAAAGGCAGGGAAGCTGCCGGAGATGATGAGCGACGAACAGAAGCAGTGGGCGTACGACCTGATTGTTCTTCATAAGGAAAAGATGGACTGCGGTGCGGATATCGTCCCGTTGACGGAGCTCTTTTTCCAAGATGAGATTGAGTACGATGAGGACGCGAAGGCGATTCTTGGCGAAGAACAGGTACCGGAAGTGCTCGAAGCCTTCCTGAAGAACCTCGACAGCCTTGAGGAATTTGAAGCGGCCGCTATCAAAAAAGCCATGAAAGATGTGCAGAAATCAACGGGACATAAGGGCAAAAAGCTCTTCATGCCGATCCGTGTGGCCGTCTCAGGCCAGCAGCACGGCCCGGATCTCCCGCAAATGATCGCGCTTCTCGGCAGAACAGTTGTCACAACCCGCCTGAAAGGGTTATTATAAAATAAGCGGAACGAACCTGAATGAATATTGAACACCCGTGCACGGACAGGGACGAGTAGGCGGACAGAGAGCAGGTACAGAGAGGATGCGGTTGCTGCGAGCATCTCCTGATCCACCGCTGAATGCACCCTGGAGCACCCGGACCAAAGCAGCTCAGGCTGTCGACCTCCGGCGGCAGGGAGCCGTTATGATCCCGGTAAAAGTGAAGGATTCCGGACAGGCAGCTGTCGTCCGTATCCTTAAACAGAGTGGAACCGCGCGCAAGCGTCTCTGTGTCCCGATCAGGGCACAGAGACGCTTTTTTTATCCTGACCATCAGGAAGAACACCCATCACGAATAGACAGGCACGAAGGAGGCCCACCCGTGAAACAAGCATTCAAAACACTGAAAAACGATGTAGATATCGTTCTCGACCAGGACCCTGCCGCAAGGAACCGTTTTGAAGTCATCATGACCTATTCAGGCGTGCATGCCATCTGGAACCACCGGATCGCCCACGCTCTCTGGAACCGGAAATTCTTTTTCCTGGCGAGGGTCATCTCTCAGATAAGCCGTTTTTTCACCGGGATCGAGATCCACCCCGGCGCGCAGATCGGCCAGCATCTGTTCATCGACCACGGCATGGGCGTCGTCATTGGTGAGACGTGCGAGATCGGCGACAACGTCACGATCTTTCAGGGCGTGACCCTTGGCGGTACGGGGAAGGAAAAAGGCAAACGCCACCCGACGATTGAGGATCACGTCCTGATCGCCACAGGTGCCAAGGTGCTCGGCTCGATGACGATCGGTGCCCATTCACGGATTGGTGCAGGGTCCGTCGTCTTAAAGGAAGTGCCGCCGCACGCCACCGTTGTCGGGATTCCGGGAAAGGTCGTCATGAAGAACGGAGTCAAGGTCGCCGACTCGCATGACCACCACAAGCTCCCTGACCCGATCGCTGACAAATTTGATTCACTTGAACAGGAACTGAAAGAACTGCGGGAAGAAGTGGCCCGCCTTAAAAAACAAGGAGGACAGGACCGTGACCATACAGCTTTATAACACGCTGACACGACAAAAAGAAACGTTTCAACCGATCGAAGAAGGAAAGGTCAAGATGTATGTCTGCGGCCCGACCGTCTACAACTATATTCATATCGGCAATGCCCGTCCGGCCGTTGTCTTCGATATGGTGCGCCGCTACCTCGAATACCGGGGCTATGATGTGACGTATGTCTCGAATTTCACGGATGTGGATGACAAAATCATCAAAGCCGCAAACGAGCTCGACGAAGACGTCATGACCGTTGCCGAGCGATACATCGCCGCTTATTACAACGACACCGAAGCCCTCGGCGTCAGAAAAGCGGACCTGCACCCGAGGGTGACCGAGTCCATGGATGATATCATCACGTTTATTACCCGCCTCATCGACAAAGGCTACGCCTACGAATCGTCCGGGGATGTGTACTTCCGTACGAGAAAGTTTGACACTTACGGTCAGCTTTCCCAACAGTCCCTCGATGATCTCCAGGCCGGTGCGAGGATCCAGGTCGAAGAGAAGAAAGAAGATCCCCTCGACTTCGTGCTCTGGAAAACGGCGAAGGAAGGGGAGATCGCATGGTCAAGTCCGTGGGGAGAAGGACGCCCGGGCTGGCATATTGAATGCTCCGCCATGGTCAAAAAACACCTCGGCGACACGATTGACATTCATGCCGGGGGGCAAGACCTGTCTTTTCCGCATCATGAAAATGAAATCGCCCAGTCCGAGGCACTGAATGAACAGCGGATGGCGAATTACTGGATTCATAACGGCTACATCAATATCGACAACGAAAAGATGTCCAAGTCACTGAACAACTTCATTCTCGTTCACGACATCATCCGTCAGTTCGACCCGGATGTGGTCCGGTTCTTCATCGTGAACGCACACTACCGGAGCCCGATCAACTTCAGCGATGAGCAGCTTGAGACGGCAAAGACGAGTCTTGAGCGCATCCAGACGACCTATGAGAACCTCACGTACCGTCTCGGTGAAAGTGCGGATCTCGGCGGGGGTCAGGACAAGTGGTTTGCCCTCATCAGGAAAGAAGGCGAGCGGTTCATCGCTTCGATGGACGATGACTTCAACAGCGCCAACGCAGTGGCGGTCATGTTTGATCTCGTCAGACAGGCAAACATTTACCTGACGGAAAAGCATACTTCAAAAGAAGTCCTTGAAGCCTTTCTCAAGCAGTTTGATGACATGGCATTCGTTCTTGGCATTGCCGTAAAGCGGCAGGCGGAGCTGTTGGACGAAGATGTGGAACAGCTCATTGAAGAGCGGATCCAGGCGAGGAAAGACCGGGATTTTGCCCGGGCGGATGAGATTCGTGATTCACTGAAAGATCAGGGGATTATCCTCGAAGACACGCCGCAGGGCACGCGCTGGAAGCGGGGTTCATAGGCCATGGATTTAAACGAGACCGTGAACGAACCGGAACAGCTCAATGCCCTGGCGCTCGCCTATATGGGAGACGGGGTCTTTGACGTCTATATCCGCTACCGCCTGATTTCGCAGGGGCAGGTCAGGCCGAATCAGCTGCACAGGCGGGCAACGGCTTATGTATCGGCAAAAGCCCAGGCGCTGATCCTTTACAGTATGCAAGAACAGGGTGTTCTCCGTGAAGAGGAAGAGGCAGTGGTCCGGCGGGGGCGAAACGCCAAGTCGGGCACGATCCCGAAACATACCGATCAGCAAACGTATCGGATGAGCACCGCTTTTGAAGCACTGATCGGCTATTTATACCTGACGAAACAGCACGAACGGATGGATGAACTGATTCAGTATGCGGTGGACTGGATCGAAGGAAAGGAGGAATTGTCTCATGACTGATGCCAATCAGGATTATGTATACGGGAAGAATCCGGTAATTGAAGTGCTCCGGAGCGGACAGACCGTTCACAAAGTCTGGATCGCGGAGGATTCCATGAAGGGCCAGATGAATCAGGTACTCGGGCTCTGCAAGAAGATGAATGTTCAGGTGCAGACGGTGCCGAGAAAGCGGCTTGATCAAATGGCGGACGGGATCGCCCATCAGGGCGTCATCGCCCAGGCGGCAGCTTATGAATATGCGGAAATTGACGACCTCTTTGCCCGGGCGAAGGAGCGCGGGGAGGACCCGTTTTTCCTCGTCCTCGATGAACTCGAAGACCCGCACAACCTCGGGTCGATTCTCCGAACCGCCGACGCGTCAGGTGCGCACGGCGTCATTATTCCAAAACGGCGCTCCGTGGGTCTTACGTCAACGGTGGCCAAGACGTCAGCCGGAGCCATCGCGCATGTGCCCGTTGCCAGGGTGACGAATCTTGCGAGGACAATGGATGAGCTGAAAAAGCAGGGTCTCTGGTTTGTCGGCACGGACGCCAAAGGGGATGTGTCGTATGAAGGCATGACCGTCGATCTGCCCCTCGCTCTCGTCATCGGCAGTGAAGGCAAGGGGATGAGCCGCCTCGTCAAAGAGAAATGTGATTTTCTCGTCAGCATTCCCCTGATGGGCAAGGTCACGTCGCTGAATGCTTCGGTGGCCGCGAGCCTGCTTATGTATGAAGTGCTCCGTAAACGGAGAGAACTGGGAATGGGAGCCGATGCGTAATATCCTCCTCGTCGACGGCTACAACATCATCGGAGACTGGGTTGAGCTTCGGGATTTGCAAAAGACGGATCTCGAAGGAGCGCGGGATCAGCTGATTGAGAAAATGGCCGAATACCAGGCTTACACCGGCACCGAAGTCATCATCGTCTTTGATGCCCATATGGTCCCTGGGCTTGGCAAGAGCTACCGGAACTTCTCCGTGGAGATTCTGTACACCCGTGAAAAAGAGACGGCTGATGAACGCATCGAAAAGCTCGTCACCGAACTGAAACGGGTGGATACGAAAATCTATGTGGCCACGAGTGATTTTGTCGAGCAACGGGTGATCTTTGCGAGCGGTGCCTACCGGAAATCAGCCCGTGAGTTGCGAACCGAGGTCTCTCAGCTCGAAAAGAAAATCGCCAGTGATGTCAGCCGGACGAAAGCGACGAAGCTGCGCGGCGGGATCCCCATCAATGATGAAGTCAAGAAGATGTTTGAGAGAATGCGAAGAGGAAAATAAAGCCATCTTGACGGGATTTCGTTCTGTTTAGTATAATGAAGACAGCATTGAAAAGGGATACAAAAAGCATTTCGATAAAAAGCCAGCACACAGCCGTCAACCGGGAAACCGTGTCAGCTGGCTTTTTTCTATACTGTTGAGCGTCATTTAGCCCGGTTGTATCAGGCGTTTCAGTTGGTCTCTCTTGCAACACGTGTCTTTCATCGAGAAGGAAGGTGGCATTTGCCGTGAACAGGAATCTGCAGCAATCCATGCATCAGCTTACGGATGAAGAGGTTGTCGAATACGTCAGGGAAGGCGATTCCCAGGCGCTGGAGTATTTGATTGAGAAATACCGGAACTTTGTGCGGGCCAAATCCCGCTCGTATTTTCTGATCGGAGCGGATCATGAGGATATTCTTCAGGAAGGGATGATCGGTCTCTACAAAGCGATTCGTGACTTCAAGCAGGGGAAGGAATCTTCGTTCCGGGCTTTTGCTGAGCTTTGCATTACGAGACAGATCATCACCGCCATCAAGACAGCCACCCGTCAGAAGCATATTCCGCTGAACTCCTACGTCTCTCTCGATAAACCGATCTACGAGGAAGACTCGGACCGGACCCTCCTCGACGTGATTATGAGTTCCGAGGAGCTTGACCCGGAAGAGATGTTCATCAGCCAGGAAGATGCGGCGCGGATTGAGGGGACGATGAACAACGTCCTGTCCGATCTCGAACAGAAGGCGCTGATGCTGTATCTTGAAGGAAGCAGCTATCAGGAGATCTCCGAAGAGCTGAACCGGCACGTCAAGTCCATCGACAATGCCCTGCAGAGGGTCAAGAGAAAGCTTGAGAACCACAAAGATTTCAAAAGTGCAGAACTATTTGATTAACCAGAACCCCGCCGATTCCAAGGTGGGGTTCTTTTTGCTTCACTTTCATTAAGAAATGTCTCCCTTTACCGCCTCTTTTTTTGGATCCCTTACGTCTGTTAGGGTGAACGAAGATGATTGGACATACAGGAAGGAGGGCGCCATCGTGGACGAAGAACTGGTCAAAGATGCGCTCAAAGGCGATGAACGGGCCTTTGAGACGCTTCACGCGAGGCATGCGGATGATGTGTTCCGCTATGTATACATGAAAGTCGGCAACAGGCAGGACGCGGAAGAACTCTTGCAGGATGTATTCGTAAAGATGGTTCGCAACCTGGCCGGGTTTTCCGGCAAATCAACCTTTCGGACCTGGCTGTTTTCGATTGTCAGGCATACGGTGATTGACTATTACCGCAAGAAGGGTCGCCTGCAAAAGGAACAGCCGGTGGAGAATGACTTACTGGAGGCCGTGTCGGATACGACAGCATCCGCTGAAGAGGTGGCATCAAACCGGGAAAAACGCAGTCACGTATCTGATGCCTTTAACAGCCTACCGGAAGGGCACAGGGAGATTTTGTACTTACGGTTTATGGAGGGATTTTCCCTGAAAGAGACGGCACGGATTACGGGCAAGAGTGTGATGGCCGTTAAGTCCCTGCAAAAACGGGCGCAGGCGAAAATGGGCGAGCAAGTGGATGAGGAGGTGAACATCCATGTCTGAAAACCGGATCAATGAACAGCTCAAACAGGAGAAAGACGCAATCGGCGAGGTATCACCGTCGCAGGAGGCGAAGGAGAAAAGCTTGCGTGCGATGAAGAACGAGATCCATGCACAGGACAACATACTTCAAAGCATGGCGAAGAAGAAAAGACGCAATCAGATGCTCACCGGCTTTACGGCCACGGTCGCTGCCGCGGCAATCGGGGGCCTGGTTCTGATCAGTTCTGATGATATGGCCGGGTGGTTCAACCCTGCCGGAACAGTGGATGACGGGGATCATAATGAAAACGAAGAGGAAGCACCGGAGCCTCTTGATACGAACGAAAACGAAGAAGAAGAGGAAGATGAACGTGATGAAGAAGACGTGGAAACGGAGGAGGAACAGCCTTCGGATGTGACGGCAGACACGTTTAACGACCGCACCCAACGCTTTTACAATATTGACTTGCGCGCCGTGGATGCCGATGACCAAGAGGACGTCATTGAAGAGCAGTCAATGAGGCTCCTGTATGAGGACGGTATGCCGTATTCGGTTTATATACCTGCGGACTGGACGCTGACAACAGCTGAAGGCCAGTCATATACCCGTTATGAAATGGCGGATGATCATGGGACGGTCTTTCATCTCCTGCAATTTGAAACGGGGGATGAAGCTGCGGCCCGCTCTGAACTCAACAGACAGCTGGATGACCGTGATGCAGAAGCGGTGTCCGAAGACGAGCAGTGGCTGCAAGATTTTCACTGGACTATGGAAATGGGTGATGAGCCGGTGGAGCAATACCGCGCGGAAGACGGGGATCGTGTCCATAACTGGTCGTTTGTGAATCCTGAGGGATACCCGGATACGCCGGTCATTCTGCATTCCGTTGAAACGGTGGAGAACGATGACCAGATAGAGCGTGCAGGTTATTTTCACTCGAGTTTTCAACGGGTCTATCCGACGGTCATTGATGAAAGTGATGAAACAGGGATGAATGACCGGGCCCTCGAAGCAGAGATTTTATCCATGAGTGATCACGGGCCGGGTACAAGAGAGACCGTATTGAACGAGGCGGCGGACCTTGGTGTTTCCTTTTATTACAGGGAAAGATTCAGTGACTCCGAGACGGGGGACCGTGGACAACGAATGATCCGCAATGAGAGCGAAAATGATTTATCCTTTGTGGAACTTGGTCGCTTTGATACAGTCGATGAGGCCCTCGCCTACCAACAGGACTGGCGGGAGACCGGGAACGGGCTCCCGGAGCAGGGGGAAGAACCTGAGATGCACCTGGGGAACCGTTACAGCGGAGACTGGCTCGTAAACCGGGACGTACTTGGTATTTCTGGCGAAGTGCGGGAGGAGCTCGAAACAGAAGGCGGTCTTTCGGCGTTTAACGATGAGGAGATGTTCTTCGTTTTCGAGCGTAACGGCTACGGCTATTACATGATGACAGGAGGGGATATCTACTTTTCGGAATACATTGACCTGATCCTCCACACTTGGCAGTGGGAAGACGGGACTATGCTTCTTGACGAGTAAAGCAGGAAACCGGAGCCGTAACAGGGGCTCCGGTTTTTTAGATACAATTGACAGAGAGCCTGATTCTGTGCTATTTTTGAGGGGTATGTAAAGTGTCAGGGTAAAGGGGAGCGATTTGTGATGTCAACGAAAGCCGTACTGGCCTGCAGCGAATGTCACTCCCGCAATTATACCACCATGAAAACCGACAGCGCCGGCAGTGACCGGTTGACGATAAAGAAGTACTGCAAGACCTGTAAGGCACATACCGTACACAAGGAAACGAAGTAACCGGAGGTGAACCACATGGCAGAACAAGAACAGCCGAAGTCGAAGAACCCGATCAAATTCCTGAAAGATGTCTCAACGGAAATGAAGCGTGTGACATGGCCGAACCGTCAGGAATTGACGAAATACACGATCGTCGTCAGCACGACGGTCATCATCATGGCCATCTTCTTTGCAATCTCTGACTTTGCGATCTCAGGTATTCTCGATTTGATTACCAACTGATCCAGCTGATGCAGTGAGGTCCAATCAAGAACGGGCATGATGATAAAGCCCGCTACCCGATAAAACAGATTCAGTCAGAGGGGGGAAGGACACTACGTCCTGAACATAATGGAGAAAAACTGGTATGTAGTCCATACGTATTCCGGCTATGAGAACAAGGTGAAGACCAACCTGGAGAAGCGGGTTGAGTCCATGGAGATGACGGATAAAATCTTCCGCATTCTCGTTCCGGTTGAAGAAGAGAACGAAGTGAAGAACGGCAAAAGCAAGGTCGTGACCAAGAAAGTGTTCCCTGGTTACGTCATTGTCGAAATGGTCATGACCGACGACTCATGGTACGTCGTCCGCAATACCCCGGGCGTAACCGGCTTTGTGGGCAGCACCGGTGCGGGTTCGAAGCCGACGGCACTTTTGCCTGATGAGGCAGACGCCATCCTCCGTCAAATGGGTGTGGAAGCACCGAAGGCGGAAGTGGATTTCGATCTGAAGGAATCCGTCAAAGTCAAAGAAGGCCCGTTTGCGAACTTCATCGGATCCATTGAGGATATTTCCGCTGAAAAACGCAAGCTGAAAGTGCACGTCAACATGTTCGGCCGTGAAACCCCGGTTGAGCTCGATTTCCATCAGGTTGAAAAAATCTGAAGCAGCTGTAAAAAAACAGCTTGCGTATTTTGACATGAAGTGATAGAATTTGAATGTTGTTAATGAACGTGAGCGTAATGTTCACGTTTTTTCCTGCAATCATGCAGGTTTTTTATTGAGTGGGAGAGCAATATGCTCGGTTTACCACATCACGGACTTAAGGAGGTGTGTCGCGTGGCTAAAAAGGTCATTAAAGTAGTGAAACTTCAAATTCCTGCAGGCAAAGCGAATCCGGCACCACCGGTCGGACCGGCACTCGGTCAAGCTGGTGTTAATATCATGGGATTCTGTAAGGAATTTAATGCTCGTACGCAAGAAGATGCGGGCCTGATCATTCCTGTTGAAATCACAGTGTTTGAAGACCGTTCATTCACTTTTATCACGAAAACTCCACCAGCAGCGGTTCTGCTTAAAAAAGCAGCCGGAATCGACTCTGGTTCAGGAGAGCCAAACAAGAACAAAGTGGCTACAATCAAGCGTGATAAAGTTAAAGAAATCGCTGAAACAAAGATGCCTGACCTGAACGCAGCAGATGTAGAAGCTGCTATGCGTATGGTTGAAGGTACTGCCCGCAGCATGGGTATTGTCGTAGAAGACTAATCCCGTTTAAGGGGTATGGAGGTTGCGAATGGACATTTGATCCACCTGTTCATCAGGTTCGCAACCTTTATTAGTGGGAGGTTTAACCGCTAAAACCACAGAAGGAGGAACTTAAATTGGCTAAAAAAGGTAAAAAGTATCAAGATGCGCTGAAGCAAATTGATCGCGAAAAACTATACAATATCTCTGAAGCAGTTGAACTGGTTCAGAAGAACGCAACGTCCAAGTTCGACGAAACAATCGAAATGGCTGCACGTCTCGGCGTTGACCCGAAGAAAGCAGACCAGCAGATCCGTGGAGCGATGGTGCTTCCGCACGGAACAGGTAAGACACAGACTGTTCTCGTATTTGCAAAAGGTGACAAGGCGAAAGAAGCCGAAGCTGCAGGCGCAGACTTCGTTGGTGAAGATGATCTCATCAACAAGGTAGCGCAAGGCTGGATGGACTTCGACGTTGTCGTTGCCACACCGGACATGATGGCACAGGTTGGTAAGCTGGGTCGTACCCTCGGACCAAAAGGCCTCATGCCGAACCCGAAGACAGGCACTGTTACGTTTGACGTGACAAAAGCCGTCGAGGAAATCAAAGCAGGTAAAGTGGAATACCGTGTCGACAAGTCCGGTAACATCCACGTGCCACTCGGCAAAGCCTCTTTCGATCAGCAGAAGCTCGAAGAGAACTTCACTGCAATGGTTGATCAGCTCGTAAAGATCAAGCCGGCAGCATCAAAAGGTACGTATCTCCGTAACGTATCCATCACGTCCACAATGGGCCCTGGTCTGAAAGTGGATGTATCCGGCTTTAAATTATAAGTTGACTTACTGAAAATCTGCGGTTATACTCATAATCGTGCATTTAATAGTACTGCGCCGTAGACAGCAGGTGCCTGATGGCTTAATTCCCTGCCGAGGTTGTTGAATTCGTCTTTTCAAGTATGAAAAACGATTCTGCCTCCATGTCTGCCTGCGGCACATGGGGGCTTTCTTATGAATATGGAACCCCTCTGCGGTCAGTTTTTCATTATCGATTTACAGGAGGTGTAAGAATGAGCGCAGTAATTGAACAGAAGAAACAGGTTGTTGATGAAATCAAGACGAAGCTTGAAGAAAGCCAGTCTACGATTGTCGTTGACTACCGCGGTCTTGACGTAAGTGAAATCACTGAACTTCGTAAACAGCTTCGTGAAGCTGGTGTTGACTTCAAGGTGTACAAGAACTCCATGGTTCGCCGTGCAACTGAAGCAGCAGGTCTGACGGATCTCGACGAGCATCTGACAGGTCCTACCGCTATCGCATTCAGTAACGAAGACGTGGTTGCCCCTGCGAAGATCCTTAACGGATTCGCAAAGGACCACGAAGCTCTCGAACTGAAAGCCGGTGTCATCGAAGGAAAAGTAACCGGTCTTGAAGAAATCAAGGCGCTGGCTACACTGCCATCCCGCGATGGTCTTGTATCCATGCTCCTCAGCGTACTTCAGGCGCCTATCCGCAACTTCGCTTTGGCTACCAAAGCCGTTGCCGATCAGAAAGAAGAACAGGAAGCGTAAGCGCAGCCTGATCCGAACGAAAGCCGCATAGTGCGGCAACCATTTAAATTAAAATTAGGAGGAATTTAACATGACTCATCAAGACATGATCGCTGCGATCAAAGAAATGTCCGTACTTGAATTGAATGACCTTGTAAAAGCAATCGAAGAAGAATTTGGTGTAACTGCTGCTGCTCCTGTAGCTGCTGCAGGTGCCGGTGCCGGTGAAGAAGCCGCTGCTGAGCAGACTGAATTCGACGTAGTTCTTGAAAGTGCCGGATCTTCCAAGATCGGCGTTATTAAGATCGTTCGTGAAATCACTGGTCTTGGTCTTAAAGACGCAAAAGCACTCGTTGACGGTGTTCCTGCACCAGTCAAAGAAGGCGTTGAAAAAGCAGAAGCTGAAGAAATCAAAGGCAAGCTTGAAGAAGCAGGCGCTTCTGTTGAACTCAAGTAATCCACGATTACAGCCCCAAAAAACCCGCTTATTCAAGCGGGTTTTTTTCTACCATTTTTTATTTGGAACAGCCAGTCGCTTCAGGACTGTTTCTTTCATCACCCGATTATCATCAGAAAGGATGCACGTTATGAGTGACCATTACTATACGAATAAACCCGGTGTCAAAAGCAGTCGGCGCTCGTTCACGGATGAGCTCCGCGGCCAACGCCTGACGTTTACTGTTGATAAAGGCGTCTTCTCAGGGGGCGGCGTCGATTTTGGTTCGAGGCTGCTGATTGAGAGTTTTACCGAACCTGAGACAGAAGGTGACCTGCTGGACATCGGCTGTGGCTGGGGTCCTATCGGCATCGCCCTTGCGATGAGTACCGATCAGAGGCGGATCAACATGATCGATGTCAATGAACGCTCCGTCGAACTCGCGCGGCTTAACGCCGAGGCGAACGGCGTCGCCGACAACGTGCATATCGAACAGCGTGATGCAACGGAAGGGCTTCCGGGTGACGGCTGTGCGGCGATCCTTACCAATCCGCCGATCCGCGCAGGCAAAGATGTTGTCTTTGCGATTTATGAAGAGGCGAGTCGGCAGCTGAAGCACGGAGGCGAGCTTTGGGTCGTCATCCAGAAGAAGCAGGGCGCGCCGTCGACGGAAGAAAAACTGAAAGCGCTCGGACTGGATGTGCGTACCGTTACGAAGAAAAAAGGCTACGTCATCTTCGCCGGAAAAAAAGATTGACTGAGACTTGACATTATGTTATTGTTATTTAATGCGTATGAAGATAAATGATAATAGGGCTCTTATGCTCTAAAACCCGGGAAATACGTAATCGGAGATGTGAACGTGCGTTTCCATGCGAAGAGAATAGCGAACAGTCAGGGGTACAATCAGCACACGAACAACTCAGTCTACAGAATGAGCCGACACTGTCTGTTACCCTTTTTTCTTTTCTGTGAAAAGAGAAGAGCGGGTTGCTCCACATACTGTTTCGTCATCCGCCGGGAAAAATCCTTTGTTTTTATATAAAAATTTGAGAAATAGTAAGCGACACTCGTCGCTGCGTTGTAATGCTGCACCAGTCAGTCAGAGGATGCATCATCAGGCAACATGCGATGCATCCTTTTGATGATAAATACGTTAGGTTTGAGGGGTGAATGAGTTGACAGGTCAACTAGTTCAGTACGGACGCCACCGCCAGAGAAGAAGTTATGCCCGAATCAGTGAGGTGCTGGATCTTCCGAATTTAATCGAGATTCAGACAGCTTCCTATCAATGGTTCCTTGATGAAGGGATCCGTGAGATGTTTCAGGATATTTCACCGATTTCCGATTTCACAGGAAATCTCGTTTTGGAGTTTATCGATTATTCATTGGGAGATCCCAAGTACCCGGTCGATGAATCCAAGGAACGGGATGTAACTTATTCTGCGCCGCTTCGCGTCAAAGTCCGGTTAATTAATCAGGAGACAGGAGAAGTCAAAGAGCAGGAAGTATTCATGGGTGATTTCCCATTAATGACAGACACAGGTACCTTCATTATCAACGGTGCGGAACGTGTCATCGTATCCCAGCTCGTCCGATCTCCAAGTGTGTATTTCAACAACAAGGTCGATAAGAACGGAAAGAAAGGCTATACCGCAACGGTCATTCCGAACCGCGGTGCCTGGCTTGAACTCGAAACCGACGCCAAAGACGTTGTGTACGTCAGAATCGACCGGACCCGGAAAATCCCGGCTACCGTTCTTTTGCGTGCATTAGGTTTCGGAAGCGATCAGGAAATCATCGATCTCCTTGGTGAGGATGCCTATCTTCGCAACACGCTGGATAAGGATAACACCGATTCTTCCGAAAAAGCACTCCTTGAGATATACGAGCGACTCCGCCCTGGAGAGCCTCCGACCGTCGAAAGTGCGAAGAGTCTTCTCGACTCACGCTTCTTTGATCCGAAACGCTACGACCTCGCGAGCGTCGGACGCTATAAGATGAACAAAAAACTTCATATTAAGAACCGCCTCTTTAACCAGAAGCTTGCAGAAACACTGGTTGACCCGGATACTGGAGAAATCCTCGCTGAAGAAGGCACCGTCATCGACCGCCGCGTCCTTGACAAACTGATGCCGTATCTTGAGAACAACCTCGGCTTCCGGCGCATTAACCTGAATGGCGGCGTTGTGGATGATGAAGAGACAGAGATTCAGTCTGTCATGATCTATTCACAGGAGCCGACAGCAGAAGAAGGCGAGAAGATAAAGGTTATTGCCAACGGCACCGTCGGTGAGAAAGTCAAAAACATCACTCCTGCGGATATTATCGCATCCGTGAGCTATTTCTTTAACCTGCTTCACGGCGTGGGTAACACCGACGACATCGACCACCTCGGAAACCGCCGTCTGCGCTCTGTCGGTGAACTCCTGCAGAACCAGTTCAGAATCGGTCTTTCCCGTATGGAACGTGTTGTACGTGAGCGCATGTCCATCCAGGACACCAATGTGATCACGCCACAGGCGCTGATCAACATTCGTCCCGTGATCGCGTCGATCAAAGAGTTCTTCGGCAGCTCACAGCTGTCCCAGTTCATGGATCAGACGAACCCGCTTGCTGAGCTGACGCACAAACGCCGTCTCTCGGCGCTTGGACCCGGCGGTCTGACCCGTGAGCGTGCAGGCTTTGAAGTCCGTGACGTTCACTACTCCCACTATGGGCGCATGTGTCCGATCGAGACACCGGAAGGACCGAACATCGGGCTGATTAACTCCCTGTCGTCCTATGCGAAGGTCAATCCGTTCGGTTTCATTGAATCACCGTACCGCAAGGTCGATCACGACACAGGCATCGTCTCTGAGCAGGTCGACTATCTGACGGCGGATGAAGAGGATAACTACATCGTTGCCCAGGCGAACGCGAAACTGAATGAAGACGGCACCTTTACCGATGAGAACATCATCTGCCGCTTCCGTGGTGAGAATATCATCGTCAGCCGCGATCGCGTCGACTACATGGACGTATCGCCAAAGCAGGTTGTCTCAGCGGCAACTGCGTGTATCCCGTTCCTTGAAAACGACGACTCCAACCGTGCCCTTATGGGTGCAAACATGCAGCGTCAGGCCGTGCCGCTCCTTGAGCCGCATTCGCCGCTTGTCGGAACCGGGATGGAATACGTCTCCGCGAAAGACTCGGGGGCAGCGATTGTTGCAAGAGCCCGCGGGCGCGTGGAGAAGGTGACTGCCAAGTTCGTCGATGTCCGTGAACTTGCTGACGTGGACGGCAAGGAAACAGAAGGTGACCTGAAGCGTTACAACTTCATGAAGTTCGAACGTTCCAACCAGGGAACCTGCTACAACCAGCGCCCGATCGTCAGTGAAGGCATGATTGTGGAAAAAGGCGAGATCCTCGCTGACGGTTCATCCATGGAAAAAGGGGAAATGGCCCTCGGTCAAAACGTCCTTGTCGGCTTTATGACATGGGACGGCTACAACTATGAGGATGCCATCATCCTCAGTGAACGACTGGTAAAAGACGACGTGTATACGTCGATTCATATTGAAGAATACGAGTCTGAAGCCCGTGATACGAAGCTCGGACCGGAAGAAATCACGAGGGATATCCCGAACGTCGGTGAAGATGCCCTCCGCAATCTTGACGAGCGCGGCATTATTCGTACAGGTGCGGAAGTCAAAGACGGCGACATCCTCGTCGGTAAAGTAACACCAAAAGGGGTTACGGAGCTGACTGCAGAGGAACGCCTCCTGCACGCGATTTTCGGTGAGAAGGCCCGCGAAGTCAGAGACACGTCACTCCGTGCACCGCACGGCGGAGACGGGATTGTCCTTGACGTGAAAGTGTTCAACCGTGAAGACGGCGACGAACTGCCGCCAGGCGTGAATCAGCTTGTGCGCGTGTATATCGTGCAAAAGCGTAAGATTAACGAAGGCGATAAGATGGCCGGTCGTCACGGAAACAAAGGTGTTATCTCCAGGATCCTTCCTGAAGAAGACATGCCATTCTTGCCTGACGGCACACCGATCGACATCATGCTGAACCCGCTCGGGGTTCCATCACGTATGAACATCGGTCAGGTGCTTGAACTTCATATGGGGATGGCTGCAAGACAGCTTGGCATTCACATCGCAACGCCGGTATTTGACGGTGCGCGTGAAGAAGACGTCTGGGAAACCATCGAAGAAGCGGGCATGGCACGTGACGGGAAAACCGTTCTCTATGACGGACGTACCGGAGAACCATTCGACAGCCGTGTATCAGTTGGGGTCATGTACATGATCAAGCTGGCGCACATGGTTGATGACAAGCTTCACGCCCGTTCAACAGGTCCTTACTCCCTCGTTACCCAGCAGCCGCTCGGCGGTAAAGCACAGTTCGGTGGACAGCGATTCGGTGAGATGGAAGTATGGGCCCTTGAAGCATACGGTGCTGCCTATACCCTGCAGGAAATCCTCACAGTCAAATCCGATGACACCATCGGACGGGTGAAAACCTATGAAGCGATTGTCAAAGGTGAAAACGTGCCTGAGCCGGGTGTTCCTGAATCATTCAAAGTACTGATCAAGGAACTGCAGAGTCTCGGTATGGACGTAAAGATGCTTTCAAGCAACGACGAAGAGATTGATATGCTTGAGCATGAAGATGACGATGAACAGACCGGAGACAAATTGAACCTCAATATGGAATCCGGAGAGTCGAACGCGTAACGGGAGAACTTGCACTTTAGGCACGTTTAACGCCGTTGTAGGATGAAAGGATAAGTGCAACTGAGGCTTTCGCCAGGGTGACCTGGCGAAACGCCTGGTTTTCTTTAAATGCTGAAAGGGAGGTTGGCCCCTTGATTGATGTGAATAATTTTGAATATATGAAAATCGGTCTCGCTTCGTCTGATAAAATCCGCTCATGGTCACGCGGGGAAGTCAAGAAGCCTGAGACCATCAACTACCGAACGTTAAAACCTGAAAAAGACGGGTTGTTCTGCGAGCGTATTTTCGGTCCGACAAAGGACTGGGAATGCCACTGTGGAAAATACAAGCGTGTCCGTTACAAAGGCGTCGTCTGCGACCGCTGTGGCGTTGAAGTCACACGCGCCAAGGTCCGCCGCGAACGCATGGGACATATCGAACTGGCTGCGCCGGTATCCCACATCTGGTATTTCAAAGGGATTCCGAGCCGCATGGGCCTCGTTCTCGATATGTCGCCACGTTCCCTTGAAGAAGTGATCTACTTCGCTTCCTATGTGGTCACGGATCCGGGAGAGACCCCGCTTGAGACAAAGCAGCTCCTTTCTGAGAAGGAATACCGTGCCTATTACGATAAGTACGGCCGCAGTTTTAAGGCGACCATGGGTGCCGAGGCAATCCGCAAGCTTCTTGAGGATATCGATCTCGACAAAGAAGCGGATATGCTGAAAGAAGAGCTTGAGACCGCGCAGGGACAACGAAGAACCCGGGCGATCAAGCGCCTTGAGGTCCTTGAAGCCTTCCGTCATTCGGATAACGATCCGTCATGGATGGTTCTCGATGTGCTTCCGGTCATTCCGCCGGAACTGCGTCCGATGGTACAGCTCGACGGTGGACGTTTTGCGACATCCGACCTGAACGATCTGTATCGCCGGGTGATCAACCGTAACAACCGTCTGAAGCGGCTTCTCGATCTCGGTGCACCGAGCATCATCGTGCAAAATGAGAAGCGGATGCTGCAAGAAGCGGTTGATGCGCTGATCGACAATGGCCGTCGTGGACGACCGGTCACAGGACCGGGTAACCGTCCGCTCAAATCCCTCTCACACATGCTGAAAGGGAAGCAGGGACGTTTCCGTCAGAACCTGCTCGGAAAGCGTGTTGACTATTCAGGGCGTTCCGTTATCGTTGTCGGTCCGAACCTGAAAATGTATCAGTGCGGACTGCCGAAGGAAATGGCCCTTGAACTCTTCAAACCGTTCGTCATGAAAGAACTCGTAGGACAGGGGCTCGCGCATAACATCAAGAGTGCAAAGCGCAAAGTCGAACGCGTGCAGCCGGAAGTGTGGGATGTCCTTGAAGACATCATCAAAGAGCATCCGGTACTCTTAAACCGTGCACCGACACTTCACCGTCTCGGGATTCAGGCATTTGAGCCGATTCTCGTGGAAGGGCGCGCCATCAAACTTCACCCGCTCGTCTGTACCGCCTACAACGCGGACTTTGACGGTGACCAGATGGCCGTTCACGTGCCGCTCTCTGCAGAAGCGCAAGCGGAAAGTCGTCTCTTGATGCTTGCCGCACAGAACATCCTGAACCCAAAGGATGGCAAGCCGGTTGTTACTCCTTCCCAGGATATGGTTCTCGGTAACTATTACCTGACCCTCGAGCGTGAAAACGCCGTTGGTGAAGGGTCAATCTTCACCGGCCCGAATGAGGTCCTCAGTGCATATCAGGCGGGCTATGTCCACCTGCATACACGGATCGCCATGCCGGTTACGTCCATCAACAAGACAAACTTTGAGGATGCCGTTCAGGATCACTACCTGCTGACGTCCGTCGGTAAAGTTATCTTCAATGAAATCCTGCCGGACTCGTTCCCGTATATCAACGAGCCGTCTGCAGTGAACCTTGAAGAAGTGACGCCGCGCAAGTACTTCGTTCCGCGGGGTACGGATATCAAAGCGGAGTTCAAAGAACGTGAACTCATTTCACCATTTAAAAAAGGCTTCCTCGGCGACATTATTGCCGAAGTCTTTAAGAAGTTCAAAATCTCCGAAACCTCCGTCATGCTTGATAAGATGAAGGAGCTCGGATTTTATTACTCGACGAAGGCCGGTATCACCATCGGTGTATCCGACATCGTCGTATTGAAAGACAAGCAGGACATCCTTGATGAAGCGGATGAAAAAGTCACCCGTGTCACAAAGCAGTTCCGCCGCGGTCTGATCACGGAGGAAGAGCGTTATGACAAAGTCATTGAGATCTGGAGTAACGCAAAAGATGTCATTCAGGAGAAGTTGCTCGGCACCCTCGTCAAGACGAACCCGATCTTTATGATGAGTGATTCCGGAGCGCGTGGTAACGCGTCCAACTTCACCCAGCTTGCCGGTATGCGTGGTCTCATGGCCAATCCATCCGGACGTATTATTGAACTTCCGATCAAATCCAGTTTCCGTGAAGGTCTGACGGTACTCGAGTACTTTATTTCCACACACGGTGCACGTAAAGGTCTTGCGGATACGGCCCTTAAGACAGCCGACTCAGGTTACCTGACACGTCGTCTCGTTGACGTTGCACAGGACGTGATTATCCGCACAGACGACTGCGGCACAGACCGCGGTCTCGAAGTGAAAGCGATCAAAGAAGGAACGGAAGTCATCGAGAGTCTTTATGACCGCCTCGTCGGCCGTGTCTCCTTCCAGCGTATTTATCATCCGGAAACCGGGGAACTCCTCGCCGACCGTAATCAGGACATTACGGAAGACATGGCGAAAGTCATTGAGGATGCCGGTGTCCAGAACGTCATGATCCGTTCGGTCTTCACGTGTGATACAAAGCACGGCGCCTGCAAGAAGTGTTACGGCCGAAACCTTGCTACAGGAGCAGAGGTTGAAGTCGGGGAAGCTGTCGGCATCATCGCAGCCCAGTCCATCGGTGAGCCGGGTACCCAGCTTACGATGCGTACGTTCCACACAGGCGGGGTTGCCGGAGACGACATCACCCAGGGTCTTCCGCGTATCCAGGAAGTGTTCGAGGCCCGTAATCCGAAAGGTCAGGCCGTCATTTCCGAGATCGAGGGAACCGTTGCTGAAATCAAAGACCAAAATGATAAGAAAGAAATCGTCATTCAGGGTCCTGTGGAAACACGGAACTACCCGACGATGTACGGAGCCCGCATGAAGGTGAAGGAAGGCGATACGATCCTCGCCGGTCAGGAACTGACCGAAGGGTCCATCGATCCGAAAGAACTCCTTCAGGTATCCGGTGTACAGGGCGTTCAGGAATATCTCCTTCGCGAAGTACAGAAAGTTTACCGCATGCAGGGTGTTGAAATCGGCGATAAACACGTCGAAGTCATGGTGCGCCAAATGATGAGAAAAGTCCGCGTCATTGATTCAGGGGATACGGATATCCTTCCAGGCTCCCTTGTTGAGATCCACCAGTACAGCGACGCAAACAGGGAAGTCCTTCTCAAAGGCGGCAGACCTGCCACAGGTCGTCCGGTCCTTCTCGGGATCACGAAAGCTTCCCTTGAAACAGATTCCTTCCTGTCTGCAGCATCGTTCCAGGAGACAACGCGTGTCCTGACGGATGCCGCAATCAAAGGAAAACGCGATCAGCTCGTCGGACTCAAGGAAAATGTCATCATCGGTAAGCTTGTTCCGGCAGGTACAGGCATGCAGCGTTACCGCCAGTTGAAAGCCGTGAATACGGAAGACAACAGTGATATCATCGAACAGCCTGCGGGCACTGAATAAAATTTCAATCTGGTTGTTGACAGCCCAATATCATGGTGGTAACATATCATAGTGTGCCAAATACCTGATGCTTTGGAGGATCACAATGTCTTATGAAAAAGTAGCCCAGGCAACAAACAAAGTCATAGGCACTAAACAAACAGTTAAAGCACTGGAACATCAACAGGTTAAAGAGCTCATTGTTGCAGAAGACGCCGATCGTCATGTACTCGACAAAGCACTGCAGATTGCCTCTGATTCTCAGGTTGGCATCTCGTGGGTCGATTCCATGAAGAAGCTTGGCAAAGCCTGCGGGATTGACGTTGGCGCAGCAATTGTAGCCATTAAAAAGTAAAAAAGTTTTTACCGGCATCTCTGCCGGTAAAGACTTCTCTTTTACCCACTTATGAACCACCTGGACCAGTGGACTTGAAATTCGCAAGGAAAGGAGGAAGATGTAACATGCCTACTATTAATCAGCTTGTACGAAAAGGCCGTAAGTCAAAGGTGAAATCACCTGACTCCCCAGCTTTGAACAAAGGCTACAACAGCTTCAAGAAACACCAGACAGATGAGGATTCTCCTCAAAAGCGCGGTGTTTGTACGCGTGTCGGTACAATGACACCGAAGAAGCCGAACTCAGCCCTTCGTAAGTATGCTCGTGTTCGCTTGACGAACCAGATTGAGGTAACTGCTTATATCCCGGGTATCGGACACAACCTGCAAGAGCACAGTGTTGTCCTGATCCGCGGTGGTCGTGTAAAAGACTTACCGGGGGTACGTTATCACATCGTTCGCGGAAGCTTGGACACTGCCGGTGTTGAAGGCCGTATGCAGAGCCGTTCAAAATACGGAACAAAGCGTCCTAAGAAATAATAACGACTATTCGCAACACCATTCATACACATGAATGACTATTTGAAAGGAGGGACTCCGATGCCACGTAAAGGACCTGTAGCACGCAGAGACGTGCTCGCTGACCCGATTTACAACTCGAAACTGGTAACCCGCTTAATCAACCGCATCATGGTGCATGGTAAGCGCGGTAAAGCCCAGACGATTCTTTATAATGCATTTGATCTCGTTCGTGAACGTACCGGGAATGATCCTCAGGAAGTTTTCGAACAGGCACTCAAGAACATTATGCCGGTACTGGAGGTAAAAGCACGCCGTGTAGGTGGTGCAAACTACCAGGTACCGATCGAAGTAAAGCCGGACCGCCGTACAACTCTCGGTTTGAGATGGCTCGTAAGCTATGCACGTCTCCGCGGTGAGAAGACCATGGAAGAGCGTCTTGCTAACGAAATCATGGATGCAGCCAACAACACGGGTGCAGCCGTTAAGAAACGCGAAGATACACACAAAATGGCGGAAGCAAACAAAGCGTTTGCCCACTACCGCTGGTAAAATTCTTTTTCACAGAGTGATCCTGAAGGATTTGAGAACGGGCCCGGCCCGTCTCCACTCTGTGATAAATTTGAGAAACAGGAAGGAGAAGTTGAACCATGGCAAGAGAGTTCTCCTTAGAAAAGACTCGTAATATCGGGATTATGGCTCACATCGATGCTGGTAAGACGACAGCAACGGAGCGTATTCTTTTCTATTCAGGCCGTATCCATAAGATCGGTGAAACTCACGACGGCGGTTCACAAATGGACTGGATGGAGCAGGAGCAGGAGCGTGGAATCACGATTACCTCTGCTGCAACAACAGCTCAGTGGAACGAACACCGTATTAACATTATCGACACACCAGGGCACGTAGACTTCACAGTCGAAGTTGAACGTTCGCTCCGTGTACTCGATGGTGCTGTAGCTGTACTTGATGCCCAGTCCGGTGTTGAGCCACAGACAGAAACCGTTTGGCGTCAGGCGACGACTTACGGCGTGCCGCGTATCGTGTTCGTCAACAAGATGGACAAGCTCGGTGCAGACTTCATCTATTCACTCGGTACCCTTGAGGACCGACTTGGTGCGAACGCTGCGGCTGTTCAACTGCCAATCGGTGCTGAAGATGACTTCGAAGGGATTATTGACCTGATCAACATGCAGGCATACTTCTACCTCGATGATCTCGGAACACGCAGTGAAGCACGTGAAATTCCTGATGAGTACAAGGATCAGGCTGAAGAATACCGTGACAAGCTCATGGAAAAAGTATCCGAATTCGATGAAGACTTCATGATGAAGTATCTCGAAGGGGAAGAAATCACAACGGATGAACTAAAGCGCGCGATCCGTGCTGCGACAGTCAGCGTTGAATTCTACCCGGTCTTCTGCGGTTCCGCGTTCAAGAACAAAGGGGTTCAGCTCCTGCTTGACGGCGTGATCGACTACCTGCCGGCACCAACTGACGTTGCGGCTATCACAGGTATTGACCTCGATACTGAAGAAGAAGTTGTCCGTAAGCCAGGCGATAACGAGCCGTTCTCCGCCCTTGCATTTAAGGTCGCAACGGATCCGTTCGTCGGTAAACTGACATTCTTCCGTGTCTATTCCGGTATGGTTAATGCGGGTTCTTATGTTAAGAACTCAACCAAAGGTAAGCGTGAGCGCATGGGTCGTATCCTGCAGATGCACGCAAACCACCGTGAAGAAATCCCAACATGTTTCTCCGGCGATATCGCTGCGGGTGTTGGTTTGAAAGATACAGGAACAGGTGATACGCTCTGTGGAGAGAAAGAGAATATCATTCTTGAATCCATGGAATTCCCTGATCCGGTTATCTCCCTGTCTGTTGAGCCTAAATCAAAAGCAGACCAGGACAAAATGGGTATGGCACTTGCCAAACTCGCTGAAGAAGATCCGACGTTCAAGACGCACACAGATGATGAAACAGGCCAGACGATCATCGCAGGTATGGGTGAGCTTCACCTTGACATCATCGTTGACCGTATGCGCCGTGAATTCAAAGTGGACGCCAATGTCGGTGCTCCTCAGGTATCGTATCGTGAAACACTTCGTCAAGCAGCAAACTGTGAAGGGAAATTCGTTCGTCAGTCCGGTGGACGCGGTCAGTACGGTCACGTATGGATCGAGTTTATGCCGAATGACGAAGGTGCAGGCTTTGAATTCGTAGACAACATCGTTGGTGGTGTTGTTCCGCGTGAATACATCGGTTCCGTTGAAGCCGGTGTCAAAGACGCACTCGATAACGGACTTCTCGCCGGTTACCCGCTTGTTGACGTGAAAGCGCGTCTTTATGACGGTTCTTACCACGATGTCGATTCCAACGAAATGGCCTTTAAGGTTGCAGCTTCCATGGCGCTTAAAGAAGCGAAGAAGAAGTGTAACCCGGTTCTCCTTGAGCCGATCATGAAGGTCGAAGTTGTTATCCCTGAAGAGTATATGGGTGACATCATGGGTGACGTAACGTCACGCCGTGGACGTGTGGAAGGTATGGAAGCCCGCGGTAACGCTCAAATCGTAAAAGCGATGGTCCCACTTTCCGAGATGTTCGGTTACGCAACGTCCCTGCGTTCAAACACACAGGGTCGCGGTAACTACTCCATGCACTTCGACCACTATGAAGAAGTGCCAAAGAGCATCAGTGAAGAAATCATTAAGAAGCAGGGCGGCGAGTAATAACGCTTGTTGCTCCGCAAAGAATTTTGTTGTAAGCTTGGAAAGGTGATTAAAGCGAACAGCCAAGTCATCTTTCCTGCAATTTAAAAAATAATTTTATGAAAAATAAGGAGGATTTCGATCATGGGAAAAGAAAAATTTGATCGTTCCAAAACGCATGCTAACATCGGTACAATCGGACACGTTGACCACGGTAAAACTACCCTGACTGCAGCGATCTCCACTGTACTTCACAAGAAATCAGGTAAAGGTTCCGCTATGGCGTATGACCAGATTGACGGCGCGCCGGAAGAGCGTGAGCGTGGAATCACAATCTCAACTGCACACGTTGAGTATGAAACAGACACTCGTCACTATGCACACGTTGACTGCCCAGGACACGCTGACTATGTTAAGAACATGATCACAGGTGCTGCACAGATGGACGGAGCTATCCTTGTTGTATCTGCAGCTGATGGCCCAATGCCACAGACTCGTGAGCACATCCTTCTTTCCCGTCAGGTTGGTGTACCTTACATCGTAGTATTCCTGAACAAAGTCGACATGGTTGACGACGAAGAGCTTCTTGAGCTCGTAGAAATGGAAGTACGCGACCTTCTTTCTGAGTACGACTTCCCGGGCGACGACATTCCTGTAATCGCTGGTTCTGCTCTTAAAGCACTCGAAGGCGACGCTGACTACGAAGCGAAAATCTTCGAACTGATGGAAGCTGTTGACGCGTATATCCCAACACCAGAGCGCGACAAAGACAAGCCGTTCATGATGCCTGTTGAGGACGTATTCTCAATCACTGGCCGTGGTACTGTTGCAACTGGCCGTGTTGAGCGTGGACAGTTAAACGTTGGTGACGAAGTGGACATCATCGGTCTTGAAGACGAAACAAAGAAGACAACTGTAACAGGTGTTGAAATGTTCCGTAAGCTTCTTGACTATGCTGAAGCTGGTGACAACATCGGTGCGCTTCTTCGTGGTGTAGGCCGCGACGACATCAACCGTGGTCAGGTACTTGCTAAGCCAGGTACAATCACACCGCACACGAAGTTCCAGGCTGAAGTATATGTTCTTTCAAAAGAAGAAGGTGGCCGTCACACGCCATTCTTCACAAACTACCGTCCGCAGTTCTACTTCCGTACAACTGACGTAACTGGAATCATTCACCTTCCAGACGGTGTTGAAATGGTAATGCCTGGTGATAACGTTGAAATGACAGTTGAACTCATCGCGCCAATCGCGATCGAGGAAGGTACTAAGTTCTCTATCCGTGAGGGTGGACGTACTGTTGGTGCCGGCGTTGTTGCATCTATCACTGAGTAATAACAGTTAATCGAACCGGACAGGTTTCCCTGTCCGGTTTTCTTTTTGTGGTTTAGGAATGTTTATCTTCGTTAAAGGATGATCGTATACGTGCAGTCAAGGCTTTCTCGATAAAGTCCCTGCAGTTCAGGAGTTGATACCATGGGAATCCATGACTATTACAAACAGGCAGGCAGGGCTTACTTTTATCTTGCAGCAGTATCCGGGCTCTTGTTTGTCGTGTTTTTTCTATTATATTTTGTTTTGGATCAGGGACCGCTCGCGGGCCTCGATGGGCTCATTTTACTGGGTGTCATGGCGGTTGGTTTTCTGATCACCGGATTTGTCAAACGGAACCGCTCTGTGACGCCGTATCCGAAAGGGGCAGTCGCTGACTCAGATCATGACCTGCACTCTGTCAGCCGCGTGGTCATTGCCCCTCTTGTTCATCTACTGCGGGAGTATCAGATCTTTTCTCTCGACGGGAAGAAGATTGCGGAAGTGCGGGACGTGGTCACAGGCTGGAGGCGCTACCGCTCGTTTATCCTCGAACTCATGGGGATCCGTATGTTTTTTCCGAAGACGATGGAGGTGGCAACGGAGGACGGGGTGATTTACCGTCTGGAGAAATACGGAGGATTCCACGAAGTGTACGAGCTTTATACAATAGAAGGAACGCAGATCGCCAGCTTCAGAATGAATGTGTGGAATCCGTTCAGAACCTACGCCACGATCCATGACCGGGATGGAAAACAGATCGGAGAAAACGATGGCGGGCTCAGCGGTCAGCGGTTCATCGTCAAAGATCAAGAAGGGAATCGCCTTGTGGAACTGAAGCATCAGGGTATTCCAATGGAAGCACTCGAACTGTTTTCAGGGGTGAACGGGGATCTTGTGGATATCAGTCAGGACCGGATTGACGAAGAGCTGCGTCCTGTTTTTATCATGGCCCCGATCCTTGTTAAACTGCATTTTCGCAAATAAAAGCAGAAGCGTAAAACGATTTTAAAAAAGACTTGAAAACAAATGTGACAGTCTGTATAATAAATCAAGTATGACCGGTTAAATGCGTAAAAACGTCTTGCGTACGTTACGCAATTCGTGTATACTGTTTAATGTTGGTCACTTGACAGGCATTGATCCGAAAGGTTGCTGACACACCAGGCTCCTTTGCCATGGGGCTGTGTGGAGGAAATTTTCGGGGAGCAAGTCTATTTCCATAAAAATGGGCGAAAAAGGAGGTCATCAAATGGCAAAGCAAAAGATTCGTATTCGATTAAAGGCGTATGAACACAGAGTACTTGATCAATCAGCAGAGAAGATTGTTGAAACGGCAAAGCGTTCAGGTGCCAGCGTAGCTGGTCCGATTCCGCTTCCAACCGAGAAAACCGTTTATACAGTGCTTCGTGCAGTACACAAGTACAAAGATTCACGTGAGCAGTTCGAAATGCGCACGCACAAGCGTCTGATTGATATCGTAGAGCCGACACCACAAACTGTGGATGCACTCATGCGACTCGATCTGCCATCCGGCGTAGACATTGAAATCAAGCTGTAAGTCATGATAAAAAAACAATTATTTATTTTACAGGAGGTGTGACTCATGACCAAAGGAATCTTAGGAAAGAAATTAGGTATGACCCAGATTTTCTCTGAGAATGGTGAGCAGGTACCGGTAACGGTAATCGAAGCTTCCCCAAACGTTGTTCTTCAGAAGAAGACAGCTGAAGGCGAAGGCTACGAAGCGATCCAGATCGGCTATGACGACAAGAAAGCCAACCGTCAGAACAGCCCGGAGAAAGGTCATGCAGAAAAAGCGAAGACCGCTCCTAAGCGCTTCGTAAAGGAAATCCGTGATGTGAACACAGCGGATTATGAAATTGGTCAGGAGATCAAGGTAGATATTTTTGCGGAGGGAGACGCCATTGACGTCACCGGAACATCGAAGGGTAAAGGTTTCCAGGGTGCCATTAAGCGCCACAACCAGTCCCGCGGACCGATGTCCCACGGTTCCCGTTATCACCGTCGTCCAGGTTCCATGGGTCCTGTTGACCCGAACCACGTACGACCAGGTAAGCTCCTTCCAGGACAAATGGGCGGAGAAACTGTAACCATTCAAAACCTTGAAGTTGTCAAAGTGGATACTGAACGAAACGTAATTCTCGTTAAAGGTAATGTACCGGGTGCGAGAAAGAGCTTCGTCACGATCACTTCAGCAACGAAAGCATAATAATTTAACAAGAAAGGAGGAGCCCAGATGCCTAAAGTTAATTTGTATAACCAGACTGGCTCACAAGCAGGCGACATCGAACTGAACGATGCCGTTTTCGGAATTGAACCAAACGAAAGTGTTGTATATGATGCAATCATCATGCAGCAAGCATCAATGAGACAAGGTACACACGCCGTTAAAGGACGTTCAGACGTTCGCGGTGGTGGACGAAAGCCTTGGCGTCAAAAAGGAACAGGCCGTGCCCGTCACGGTACGAACCGTTCCCCAATTTGGGTAGGCGGTGGTGTTGTATTCGGACCGACACCGAGAAGCTATGCCTACAACATGCCAAAGAAACAGCGCCGGTTGGCTCTGAAGTCCGCTCTTTCTTCCAAAGTGAACGAAGACGCGATCTACGTCATGGAAGGACTGAGCTTCGACGCTCCAAAGACAAAAGAAATGAAGAAAGTACTTGAAGCATTATCAGCAGGCAAGAAAGTGCTTGTTGTCACTGCAGACTACGAAGACAACGTAGCTCTTTCAGCTCGCAACCTGCCTAATGTGAAATTCGTTACTGCTGAAGGTGTTAATGTTCTTGATCTCGTCAACTTCGAGAGCCTGGTCATTACACAGGATGCTGTTAAACAGGTAGAGGAGGTGCTTGCATAATGGCAACAGCCCGTGACATCATTAAGCGCCCGATTATCACCGAACGATCTGCGGATCTGATGGTGGACAAGAAGTACACATTCGAAGTGAACCCGCGTGCCAACAAGGTACAAATCCGCAATGCGGTTGAGGAAATCTTCGGCGTGACTGTAACCAATGTCAACACAATGAACTACAAAGGAAAATTCAAGCGTTTCGGCCGTTACTCAGGCTATACACGCAAGCGCAAAAAAGCCATTGTTGAATTATCCGCTGACAGCAAAGAACTCGAGTTCTTTGAAGGCGTATAAAACCAATAACCAAAGAAGGAGGGAAAACTGATGGCAATTAAAAAGTATAAACCGACCACAAACGGTCGCCGTGGGATGTCGGTCCTTGATTTCCAGGAAATCACGACAGACAAGCCGGAGAAGTCGCTTTTAGCACCGATCCACAAGCGCGGCGGTCGTAACAACCAGGGTAAGCTGACTGTTCGTCACCAGGGTGGTGGACACAAGCGTCAGTACCGTGTTATTGACTTCAAACGTGACAAAGATGGAATTCCAGGCCGCGTTGCCACGATCGAATACGATCCGAACCGGACTGCGAATATCGCCCTCATCAACTATGCAGATGGTGAGAAGCGCTACATCCTTGCAGCGAAAAACATGAAAGTCGGACAGGAAATCATGTCCGGTAAAGATGCCGACATCAAAATGGGTAACGCTCTTCAACTGAAAGACATCCCGGTCGGTACCATCATTCACAACATCGAGCTTCGTCCAGGAAAAGGCGGACAGCTTGTACGATCTGCAGGTGCTGATGCACAGGTCCTTGGTAAAGAGGGCAACTACGTACTCGTAAGGCTCCGTTCCGGCGAAACCCGCCTGATCCTTGCCACTTGCCGCGCTACAATCGGACAGGTTGGAAACATCGAACACGAACTCGTTACCATTGGTAAAGCAGGACGTTCACGCTGGTTAGGCAAGCGCCCAACTGTACGCGGTTCTGTTATGAACCCGAACGATCACCCACACGGTGGTGGTGAAGGTCGCGCACCAATCGGACGTAAATCACCAATGTCACCATGGGGTAAACCGACCCTTGGTTACAAGACACGTTCAAAGAATAAAGAATCGAACAAATATATTGTACGTCGTCGCAAAAAATAACGGGATTGACCTACGGTCCAGTAATCGGACCGTAGCGCAATCGCGAAGGGAGGTACTACGATGGGTCGTAGCTTGAAAAAAGGACCTTTTGTCGATGAGCATCTCATGAAAAAGGTGGAAGCTCAGAGTGAGAACAATGATAAGAAAGTGATCAAGACCTGGTCACGCCGTTCAACGATTTTCCCACAATTCATCGGACACACAATCGCCGTTTATGACGGACGAAAGCACGTGCCGGTTTACGTTCAGGAAGATATGGTTGGTCACAAGCTCGGAGAATTTGCGCCTACCCGAACATACAAAGGCCATGCATCCGACGATAGAAAAACTAAACGCTAATTAAAGAGGGGAGGTACTATTCATGGAAGCAAAAGCAGTTGCAAAACAAGTGCGTATTGCTCCTCGAAAAGTTCGCCTGGTCATTGATTTGATCCGTGGCAAAGAGGTTGGTGAAGCCATCTCCATCCTGAACCACACACCGAAGAAAGCATCTCCGGTTGTCGAGAAGCTTCTGAATTCCGCCATTGCGAACGCAGAGCACAATTATGAAATGGAACCTGACAATCTCGTTGTCAGTCAAGCATTTGTAGATGAAGGTGTTACACTCAAGCGTTTCCGTCCACGTGCACAGGGACGTGCGAGCCGAATCAACAAACGTACGAGCCATATTACGCTCGTTCTTACAGAAAAGAAGGAGGGATAAGCGTGGGTCAGAAAATTAATCCTAACGGACTTCGTGTTGGCGTCATCAAAGGCTGGGAGTCAAAATGGTACGCCGGCAAAGATTATGCAGACCTGCTTCACGAAGACATTCGTATTCGTGAATTCTTGGAAAATCGCTTAACTGAAGCTTCGGTTTCCACAATCGAAATTGAACGTGCTGCGAATCGCGTCAACGTCACGATCTTCACTGCCAAGCCAGGAATGGTGATCGGTAAGGGTGGTTCTGAAGTTGAGGCGCTCCGTAAAGCACTCAATGACATGACTGGAAAGCGAGTTCACATCAACATTAATGAAATCAAACGACCGGATCTTGATTCCAAGCTGGTTGCAGAAAATATCGCCCGTCAACTGGAAAACCGTATTTCATTCCGTCGTGCAATGAAACAGACGATCCAGAGAACTATGCGTTCAGGCGCGAAGGGTATCCGTACACAGGTATCCGGACGTCTTGGTGGAGCGGACATCGCTCGTTCTGAATCATACAGTGAAGGCACTGTACCTTTGCACACACTACGTGCAGATATCGACTACGGCACTGCAGAAGCAGATACAACGTACGGTAAGCTCGGTATTAAAGTGTGGATCTACAAAGGTGAAGTCCTTCCGACGAAAGGAACGAAACAAGAGGAAGGAGGAAACTGATCATGCTAATGCCTAAACGTGTTAAATTCCGTCGAGAGCACCGCGGTAAGATGCGCGGACGTGCGAAAGGCGGGAAAGAGATAGCTTTTGGTGAATACGGTTTGCAGGCACTTGAAGCAAGCTGGATCACAAACCGCCAGATCGAGTCTGCGCGTATCGCAATGACCCGTTACATGAAACGTGGCGGTAAAGTATGGATTAAGATCTTCCCAGACAAGCCATATACATCTAAACCTCTAGAGGTTCGAATGGGTTCCGGTAAGGGTGCACCTGAAGGATGGGTGGCTGTTGTCAAGCCAGGGAAAATCATGTTTGAAATCGCCGGGGTATCTGAAGAAGTCGCGCGCGAAGCGCTCCGTCTTGCTTCACACAAGCTGCCGGTCAGAACAAAATTTGTAAAACGCGAAGAAGTGGGTGGTGACGCAAATGAAAGCTAATGATATCCGCAACCTTACCACTGCCGAAATCGAGCAAAAGTCGAAGTCTCTTAAAGAAGAGCTTTTCAACCTTCGCTTTCAGCTTGCAACTGGACAGTTGGACAATCCAGCCCGCATTCGTGAAGTGAAACGATCGATTGCCCGTGCAAAGACAGTCTTACGTGAACGAGAACTAGGAATCACGAACGAATAGTCCTGAGAGGAGGTTTGCACCGTGGAAAGAAATAACCGCAAGTCCTACGTTGGACGAGTAACATCTGACAAGATGGACAAGACGATTACCGTTGTGGTGGAAACATACAAAATGCACCCACTCTACGGCAAGCGTGTCCGATACTCAAAGAAGTTGAAGGCGCATGATGAAAACAATACAGCGAAAAAGAACGACGTGGTCCGCATCATGGAAACAAAGCCGTTGTCAAAAGACAAGCGTTTCCGTCTCGTGGAAGTCTTAGAAGAAGCTGTGATCGTATAACCCAGGAATGTTTTTACCTGAAGGGAGGTAAAGGAGTCTATGATTCAACAGGAAAGCCGTTTAAAAGTAGCAGACAACTCAGGTGCGCGTGAAGTACAGTGCATTAAGGTACTCGGAGGAACTGGACGAAAGACTGCCAACATTGGTGACGTAATCGTCTGTTCAGTAAAACAAGCAACACCTGGTGGCGTTGTCAAGAAGGGTGAAGTTGTACGTGCGGTAATCGTACGTTCAAAGAGCGGTATGCGCCGTAAAGACGGTTCTTACATCCGTTTTGACGAAAACGCTGCTGTCATTGTACGTCCTGACAAAGGACCTCGAGGAACTCGTATTTTCGGACCGGTTGCACGTGAACTTCGTGATAACCAGTTTATGAAGATCGTTTCACTAGCTCCTGAAGTACTTTAATAGATCGGAAATATACGTGTGAATAAGAGGAGGTGCCCTCATGAAACAACCGACATTGCATGTCAAAAAAGGAGACAACGTTAAAGTCATCTCCGGTAAAGACAAAGGCAAAGAAGGTAAAATCCTTGAAGCATATCCAAGCCAGTCCCGTGTACTGGTTGAAGGAGTCAATATGGTTAAGAAGCATGCCAAACCGTCCCAGGCGAATCCGCAAGGCGGAATCCTGACGCAGGAAGCTGCTATTCACGTCTCAAACGTGATGCCTATCGACCCGAAAACAGGTGAACCGACCCGAGTTGGATACAAGGAAGAGAATGGTAAGAAAGTAAGAATCGCAAAGAAATCCGGCGAATCCCTCGATAACTGATTCCCGGTGGCCGAAAGGAGGTAGACACTCAATGAGTCGTTTAAAAGAAAAGTTTAATACGGAGATTACTCCGTCATTGAAAGAAAAGTTCAACTATTCTTCTGTTATGGAAGTTCCACGTGTGGATAAAATCGTAGTGAACATGGGTGTGGGCGATGCTGTCCAGAACTCAAAAGTACTCGACAAAGCGGTTGAAGAACTTGCACAGATCACAGGTCAGAAGCCTTTGATTACAAAAGCAAAGAAATCCATCGCTGGATTCAAGCTTCGTGAAGGTATGCCGATCGGTGCCAAGGTTACATTGCGCGGTGAGCGTATGTATGACTTCCTCGACAAGCTGATCGCAGTCTCCCTGCCGCGTGTTCGTGACTTCCGCGGTGTTTCTAAGAAAGCATTTGATGGACGTGGGAACTACACGATGGGCGTAAAAGAACAGCTGATTTTCCCTGAAATCAACTATGATGACGTCGATCAGGTTCGTGGAATGGATATCGTGATTGTTACGACAGCTGACAGTGACGAAGAAGCGCGTGAACTTCTCACTCAGATGGGCATGCCATTTCAAAAATAAGACGTCTGCCAAAAGAGAGGAGTGAAGATCTTGGCGAAAAAATCAATGATTGCCAAACAGCAGCGCACTAAGAAATTCGCTGTTCAAGAATATACTCGTTGTGAACGTTGCGGCCGACCACACAGTGTCATTCGCAAATTCAAACTCTGCCGTATCTGCTTCCGGGAGCTCGCACACAAGGGACAGATTCCAGGCGTACGCAAAGCCAGTTGGTAATTCCGTTTAATGGAAGGAGGTAAAATACGATGGTCATGACAGATCCGATTGCTGACATGCTGACTCGCATCCGAAATGCGAACACAGTCAGACACAATAGCTTAGAGCTTCCAAGCTCAAAAATGAAAATCCAGATCGCAGACATCCTGAAGCGTGAAGGCTTCATCCGCGATTATGAAAATATCGAAGATAACAAGCAGGGCATTCTTCGTATTTTCCTTAAGTACGGAGCAGATAATCAAAAAGTTATCACCGGACTTAAGAAAATCAGTAAGCCAGGACTCCGCGTTTACGCGAAATCCGATGAACTGCCACGAGTACTCGGCGGATTGGGAATTGCAGTTATCTCAACATCCGACGGTATCGTAACAGATAAAGAAGCCCGTCAGAAGAAAGCCGGCGGCGAAGTTATCGCATACGTTTGGTAAGAACGAAGTAACAGAATGGAGGTGTAACAGATGTCCCGTATTGGATTAAAGCCCGTTGAGATTCCTTCAGGTGTTGAAGTGAAGCTTGATGGCAACGTAATGACCGTTAAAGGACCGAAGGGGGAACTGAGCCGTGAACTTCACGCTGACATGGAAGTGACAGTGGAAGATGCACAGGTAACAGTTGCACGCCCTTCCGATCATAAAGATCACCGCGCACTTCACGGTACAACCCGTTCCATGATCAATAACATGGTAGAAGGCGTAAGCAAAGGTTTTGAAAAGAAGCTTGAGCTCGTCGGTGTCGGTTACCGTGCTCAGAAGAGCGGTAAGAAACTGATCCTGAACGTTGGTCTTTCCCACCAAGTGGAGTTTGAAGATGGCGAGAACATCGAAATCGAAGTTCCGAACAACACAAACATCACGGTAAAAGGGATCGACAAGGAAGCTGTCGGTGCACTCGCATCAAACATTCGCGCAACGAGAAAGCCTGAACCTTACAAAGGAAAAGGTATCCGTTACGAAGGTGAATATGTACGACGCAAGGAAGGTAAGACTGGTAAATAAACCGTAAACACGGAAAGAAAGGAATGACGTTCTATGATCACGAAGACTGACAAGAACGCGGTACGTAAAAAGCGTCACGCGCACGTTCGTCGCTCGATCACCGGCACTGCTGAACGTCCTCGTCTCAATGTTTTCCGTTCCAATAACCATATTTATGCACAGCTGATCGACGATGTTGCAGGGGTTACCCTCGCAAGCGCGTCCACTGTGGATAAAGAGTTAAACATTGAAAAAGGCGGGAACAAAGAAGCAGCCCGTAAAGTGGGCGAACTCGTTGCAAAACGCGCCCTGGATAAGGGTTACGAATCCATCGTATTTGACCGTGGGGGCTACCTTTATCACGGTCGTGTAAAAGAACTTGCAGACGGCGCTCGCGAAGCCGGACTCAAGTTTTAATCCACGGTAAAAGGAGGGAAATACTTTGCGTATTGATCCAACTAAATTGGAAATTGAAGAAAGAGTTGTAACGGTCAATCGAGTTGCGAAAGTTGTTAAAGGTGGACGTCGTTTCCGCTTTGCCGCACTCGTTGTCGTTGGAGATAAGAACGGGCACGTCGGATTTGGAATGGGTAAGGCACTTGAAGTACCTGAAGCGATCCGTAAGGCGATCGAAGACGGTAAGAAAAACATGATTCAGGTACCGATTCAGGGAACAACGATTCCTCACCAGATCACTGGGAAGTTCGGAGCAGGCAGCGTACTGCTGAAGCCGGCTTCTGAAGGTACCGGGGTAATCGCAGGCGGACCTGTCCGTGCGGTGCTTGAACTTGCAGGTATTGGTGACATTCTTTCCAAGTCCCTGGGTTCAAACAACCCAATTAACATGGTACGTGCGACCATCCAGGGTCTTGACGAAATGAAGAGCCCTGAAGAAGTTGCAAAACTACGAGGCAAATCTGTCGAAGAATTGCTGGGTTAAGGAGGGATTGGCATGGCGAAGAAATTAGAAATCACCCTCACACGCAGCCTGATTGGACGTCCGGAAGATCAGCGCGTAACTGTGAAGACACTGGGTCTTCGTAAAATGCACCAGACAGTAGTGCAAGAGGATAATGAAGCAATGCGAGGAATGGTGAACAAAGTGTCCCACCTCGTTACTGTTAACGAAATCGACGCATAATAAAGAATACATGGTAAGGAGGTGTCATTATGAAACTTCACGAACTTAAACCGGCTGCCGGTTCCCGTAACAAGACACGTAATCGTGTCGGTCGTGGTATCGGAAGCGGTAACGGTAAGACTGCAGGACGTGGACACAAAGGTCAAAACGCACGCTCAGGCGGTGGTGTTCGTCCAGGCTTCGAAGGTGGTCAAATGCCGATTTTCCGTCGTTTGCCAAAACGAGGCTTTAAGAACCCGAACCGCGTTGAATACGCCATCGTGAACCTTGACACGTTGAACCGTTTTGAAGACGGAACGGAAGTCACGCCTGAACTTCTCGTTGAAACCGGTACAGTTAAGAACGAAAGAGGCGGAATCAAGATTCTCGGAAACGGAACCCTTGAACGCAAAGTAACGGTAAAAGCGCACAAGTTCTCATCAACAGCAAAGGAAGCAATTGAAGCTGCAGGTGGAACTGCTGAAGTACTCTGATGTTTCAAATGCTATTGTGATATCTTCCGAATAAGGCGATGACGACACTTGGCATCCGCTTTTCGGCGCTGTTCGTCTTTCACATGATGTTTCATTTGCAGGTATCAGTCTCTTTTGGCAGTCAGGCTGTCAAAAGAATGAGGAACCGGCAAAGATGCTCTGCCACCTTTTTTATGGAAGATAAAAGCCCGCTCTGACTGCGGGATTTTTCCATGAAAGCGGAGGGGATTCAGCGCGAGAAAGGAAAGGTTCCTTTCGAGGTTTACTTGCAGATGTACACTCGTCAGGCTGAAAAGGAACGAAAGAAACGATCATGTGCATTAAAGGGAGTCTTATATGACCTCCCTTTACCTTCGATCGTATTCCAGAACGATGGAGTGGATAGACGATGAATTTAATTCTAATGGGTCTTCCAGGTGCCGGGAAAGGTACTCAAGCTGAAAAGATCGTCGAACAATACAACATCCCGCATATTTCCACAGGAGATATGTTCCGCGCCGCTATTAAGAACGGAACAGAACTCGGCCTGAAGGCGAAAGCCTTTATGGACGAAGGAAATCTTGTTCCTGATGAAGTGACGGTCGGTATAGTCAAGGAACGCCTCAGTCAAGACGACTGCAGCGACGGATTCCTGCTCGACGGTTTTCCGAGAACAGTTGCTCAGGCTTCTGCTTTGGAAGAGATGCTTGCCAGCCTTGACCGAAAACTGGATCACGTAATTTATGTACAAGTTCCGGAAGAGGAACTCTTCAAGAGGCTGACCGGCCGTTGGATCTGTCCAACGTGCGGCACGGCTTATCATGAGGTGTTCAACCCTCCGAAGGAAAACGGAAAATGTGACAAAGACGGCAGTGACTTAATGCAACGTGACGATGATCGACCTGAAACCGTTGAGAAGCGTCTGAAAGTCAACATGGAACAGACGCAGCCGCTCGTTGATTTCTATTCAGAAAAAGGTTACCTTCGCGACATCGACGGCAACCGTGAAATCGGCAATGTGTTTGCGGACATTGAGGACCTTTTGAAAGGATCCCGTCAATGATCATCTGTAAAACCCCGAGGGAACTCGACATCATGAGACATGCTGGCAAGATTGTGGCTTTGACTCACCAGGAGTTACAAAAGCACATCGCACCCGGTATCACGACCATGGAGCTCGATCAGATTGCTGACCGCTTCATCCGTGATCATGATGCAATTCCGTCTTTTAAAGGCTACGGTGGATTTACAGGAAGCATTTGCGCTTCAGTAAATGAGGAACTGGTGCATGGGATTCCTGGAGAGCGGGTACTTGAAGATGGAGACATCATCAGTATCGACATCGGCGCAAAGTATCAAGGTTACCACGGTGACTCCGCATGGACGTACCCGGTCGGAACCATAGATGCCGCTTCCCAGAAGCTCCTGGATGTCACTGAGAACTCCCTGTTCAAGGGACTCGAACACGCTGCGCCCGGCGCGCGGCTGTCGGATATCTCCCACGCCATTCAGGCATACGTCGAAGACAACGGCTTTTCCGTTGTCCGGGAATATGTCGGTCACGGTGTGGGCCAGGAACTCCATGAAGATCCCCAGATTCCCCATTTCGGACCACCCGGTAAGGGACCGCGTCTGAAAAAAGGAATGGTACTGGCTGTTGAGCCGATGATCAATGCCGGCAAGCGTCATGTCAAGACGCTGTCGGACAATTGGACAGTGGTGACATCAGATGGTGAACGGTGCGCCCATTTTGAGCATACAATTGCTATAGTGGATAAAGGATACGAGATTTTGACAAAAGCCGATTGATAACGAAAAAGGTGGTCATCATTCATGAAAGATCCTGAGTCGGACGTGCAGGTCGGTGAACTTGTGCGTATACTGAATGGACGGGATAAAGATCAGTTTGCGTGTGTGATTGAGGTGCTTGATGAACGTTTTGTGCTGATCGCGGACGGCGATAAGCGGAAAGTGGACCGGGCAAAGCGGAAGAACATCTCTCACATTGAACCAATGAAGATTGTTGTTCCTGAAGTGAGAAATAGCATTGATGACACCGGGCGTGTAACAAACGCCAAGCTGCGTTTCGCCATCTCAAGCTATCTTGAGGATCATTTACTGAAGAAGGGAGAGTAAATTCATGGCCAAAGAAGATGTAATTGAAGTAGAAGGAAAGGTCATTGAGCCGCTTCCAAATGCGATGTTCCGAGTGGAGCTCGACAACGGACACAAGATTCTTGCACATGTTTCCGGAAAGATCCGAATGCACTATATTCGAATCCTCCCAGGTGACAAGGTTACAGTGGAACTATCCCCCTATGACCTGACCCGTGGCAGAATCACGTATCGATATAAATAATCGCCCAGGTTATTTTGAGTCACTCCGTACGATTAAGGAGGTAGAAAACATGAAGGTAAGACCATCAGTGAAACCAATTTGTGAGAAATGCAAGGTCATTCGCCGAAAAGGAACCGTCATGGTTATTTGCGAAAATCCGAAACACAAACAAAAGCAAGGTTAATTCAACAGGAGGTGTAAACGTATGGCACGTGTTGCTGGTGTCGACATTCCTCGTGATAAGCGAGTTGTCGTATCTTTGACTTACGTATTCGGGATTGGCCGTTCAAAGGCCGCTCAAATCCTTACAGAAGCAGGCGTATCCGAAAATACTCGTGTACGCGATCTCACTGAAGACGAACTCGCGAAAATCCGTGAAGTCGTTGACGGTGTCAAAGTGGAAGGGGACCTTCGTCGTGAAGTATCCCTCAACATTAAACGTCTGATTGAAATCGGATCTTACCGTGGTATCCGTCATCGTCGTGGACTTCCGGTCCGCGGACAGAAGACGAAGAACAACGCCCGTACCCGTAAAGGTCCTCGTCGTACAGTCGCGAATAAGAAAAAGTAATGTAAAGGAGGTCATGTACAGTTATGGCTAAACCAAAAACGACTCGCCAAAAGCGTCGTCAACGTAAAAATATAGAGTCAGGTGTTGCGCACATCCGTTCCACGTTCAACAACACGATCGTGACGATCACTGACACACAGGGAAATGCAATTTCCTGGGCCAGCGCAGGCGCACTTGGCTTTAAAGGTTCACGTAAATCAACGCCTTTCGCAGCTCAGACTGCTGCTGAAACGGCTGCAAAAGCAGCGATGGAGCACGGCATGAAAACTGTTGTTGTTTCTGTTAAAGGACCAGGTGCCGGACGTGAAGCGGCGATCCGTTCACTTCAGGCTGCAGGTCTTGAAGTCAACATGATCAAAGACGTTACGCCGGTTCCGCACAACGGCTGCCGTCCGCCAAAACGTCGTCGCGTATAATCAACATCAAGCACGTTTAATGAACTTCATAAATCAGCCTCCGGGCTGCAGCTCCCTTACCGGGGCTGATGAAACGAATGACGGTTTACGCATTGATGTCGAGGTCTGCCCATTGAGGGATTCCGGTTGTGACCGCATCACAACCGGGGTTTCGACGTTTTGAAGGAGGGTTTGTAATGATCGAAATAGAAAAGCCGAAAATAGAAGCAGTTGAACTGAGTGAAGACGGCACGTACGGCAAGTTCGTCGTTGAACCGCTTGAGCGGGGATACGGTACGACACTGGGGAATTCCCTCCGTCGTATTTTGCTGAACTCACTTCCGGGTTCTGCTGTGACAAGTGTTCAGTTCAACAATGTCCTCCATGAGTTCTCTACGATTGAAGGCGTTGTGGAAGATGTCACCACTATCATTCTGAATCTGAAGAAGCTCTCACTGAAGATCTTCTCAGAGGAAGAAAAGACCCTGGAAATCGAAGCGCAAGGCGAGGGCGTCATCACAGCCCGCGATCTTACGCATGACAGTGACGTGGAGGTTCTGAACCCTGACCTTCACATTGCCACCCTCTCAAAAGGTGCTCAGGTCCAGATGAAGGTCACCGCTAAGCGTGGTCGTGGATATGTGCCGGCAGAAGGCAATAATACTGATGATCTGCCGATTGGCGTCATCCCTGTCGACTCGATTTTCACACCGGTTTCCCGTGTGAATTACCAGGTTGAGAATACACGTGTCGGTCAAATCACCAACTTTGATAAGCTGACACTGGATGTTTGGACAGATGGAAGCATTCGTCCTGAGGAAGCGACGTCACTCGGCGCCAAAATCCTCAACGAACACCTGAACATCTTCGTTGGCCTGACGGATCAGGCCCAGCATGCTGAAATCATGGTAGAGAAGGAAGAAGACCAGAAAGAAAAAGTGCTCGAGATGACCATCGAAGAGCTCGATCTTTCCGTTCGTTCCTACAACTGCTTAAAGCGTGCCGGGATCAATACCGTTCAGGAACTGACGCATAAATCAGAAGAAGACATGATGAAAGTTCGCAACCTCGGACGCAAGTCCCTGGAAGAAGTGCAGGAAAAGCTGCATGAACTGAGCCTCGGTCTTCGCAAAGAAGAATAGAAGCTGATTGTCACCAGTGATGGTGCATCACGTTTTGACTGAAGGAGGGAAATCACATGGGATACAGAAAGTTAGGTCGTGACAGCTCTGCCCGTAAGGCATTGCTTCGTGATCTTGCAACAGACCTGATTATCAACGAGCGTATCGAAACGACTGAAAAGAAGGCGAAAGAACTTCGTTCTGTCGTGGAGAAAATGATCACCCTTGGAAAGCGCGGTGACCTTCATGCTCGTCGCCAGGCTGCTGCTTTCATCCGTAAGGAAGTTGCAGACGAAGAAACAGGTCAGTTTGCAGTCGCAAAACTGTTTGACGATGTAGCAAAGCGTTATGAAGACCGCCAGGGCGGTTACACGCGCGTGATGAAGCTTGGACCTCGTCGTGGAGACGGCGCGGAAATGGCGATCATCGAGCTCGTATAACGAACAGCATACAGCCGATAAAAAAGGGCATGGGAACCGTTCGCTTCCTCTTAGTGAGGATGCTTGCGGGAATTCCCTGCCCTTTTTTTGAAAGGATGGAGATGCCCCGTGGACCGTAAAATCACCGTGGATCACGTGTATTTTAAATATGCCGATGACAGTCCCGATGTCCTTCGGGATGTATCACTGACCATTAAAGACGGGGAATGGGTCACCATTCTCGGTCCGAATGGCTCCGGCAAGTCCACGCTTGCCAGACTCTTTAATGCGCTGATCTTGCCTGACAGGGGGGCGGTGACGAGTCTCGGGATTGATACGGCAGACGAGAAGCACTGGCCGGCCCTTCGCAGGCAGGTCGGGATGGTCTTTCAGAATCCCGATAATCAGCTCGTCGCGCCAACCGTTGCCGACGACGTGGCTTTCGGCCTTGAGAACGCAGGGATTCCCCTTGAGGAGATGAAGACGCGTGTGAAAGAGAGCATCGCGACCTTTGGCCTTTCAGGGCTCGAGAACGCTGAGCCCCACCGTTTATCGGGCGGTCAAAAGCAGCGCGTCGCCATTGCAGGGGTCATGGCCCTCGCCCCAGATGTGATCATCTTTGATGAGGCGACGTCCATGCTCGACCCGGAAGGAAAGCGGGAAGTGTGGGCAGCGATGGACAAGCTCCGGAAAGACCAGGCCATCACCCTCATCAGCATCACCCACGATGTGTCGGAAGCCGTAAAGGCGGATCGGGTCATCGTCATGCACGAAGGCGGTATCCTGAAAGAAGGCACGCCTGCGAGTGTTCTCGGTGATCAGGAGGTCATGCATACAGCCAAGCTTAAACCGCCGTTCCCGCAAACGGTTGCCGCAGAACTGTTAAAAGCGGGTATCGACGTGCCCGAATCGATTCTTACGGAAGAGGAGCTGATCAAGGCGCTATGGACATCCATGTAAAAGACATGACCCATTTGTATATGCCCGGAACGCCTTTTGAACAGGACGCCCTCAAATCCGTGAATCTGACGTTCAGTGACCGGCAGTGGACGACGATCGTCGGGCGGACCGGTTCAGGGAAGTCGACCTTCATTCAGCATCTGAACGGTCTGTTGAAGCCGTATCACGGCTCCCTGACGGTGAAAGGGGTCACGATTACCCGGGAGACGAAACAGCGCACGCTTCATCAGCTCCGAAAAAAAGTCGGCATGGTCTTTCAGTTCCCCGAGCAGCAGCTCTTCGCCGAAGAGGTGATCACCGACGTCATGTACGGTCCGCTGAATCTCGGTAAAACGAAAGACGAGGCCAGAGCCCTTGCTGAAGAAGCCCTTTCGTTAACTGGACTCGATCCGTCTCTCTATGAACAGTCGCCCTTCGAACTGAGCGGCGGTCAGATGAGGCGTGTGGCCATTGCCGGTGTCATGGCGATGGACCCGGAGCTGTTGATATTGGATGAACCGACGGCAGGCCTCGATCCGGACAGTCACGTCCGGATGATGGCGATGTTTGAGGAGTGGTACCGGTCACGGCCAAAGCGCGGTGTCGTACTTGTCACGCATCAGATGCAGGATGCGGCGAGGTTTTCGGACGAAGTCCTCGTGATGCACGGGGGACGGCTCGCAGAACAAGAGACACCTGAAGCGCTGTTTTTAAATGACACGCTCTTAAAGCGGTACAGCCTGTCTGCGCCGCCTTCTCTCGAACTGATACGACTCTTCATGGACCGAGTGGGTATGCAGGAGCAGATTGACACGCTTCCGCTGACGGCCGGTGATACGGCACAAGCGCTGAAAGCTCTCTTGGAACGTAAAGAGACTGAAGGGGCGGATCGCGATGTTTGATTCAATCATAATCGGACAATACGTGCCAGGTGATTCCGTCGTGCACCGTCTCGATCCGCGGGTGAAACTGACGGCGGTGTTCATCTTTCTCGTCTTTATGTTCATGACCCGGGATCCTTTGCTTCTCACGGTGGCGGTGCTGCTCTCCTTTGGCGGTCTTCTTGCATCAAGAGTGCCGCTGTCCTTTTACGCAAAAGGGATGCGGTTCATCTCCATTATTATCGTCCTGACCTTCGTGTTGCATCTGTTTATGACCGGAGGCGGCGAGGTTATTGTGGAGCTGCCCTTTGCGACCATTTACAGCGGGGGTCTGATTGAAGGGTTTATGCTCGCGATGAAGCTCGCGATGATTATTACAATCGCATCACTTTTGACTTTGACAACGACGCCCATCGATTTGACGGACGGGATGGAGCGGATGCTCGCCCCGTTTAAACGCGTAAAGCTGCCGACTCATGAGCTTGCGTTGATGATGTCCATTGCCCTTCGGTTTATCCCGACTCTCATCGAAGAGACGAGAACGATCGTCCTCGCGCAGCTGGCGAGGGGAACGAACTTCTCGGAAGGGTCCCTGTGGAAACGCCTGAAGGCGCTGATCCCGATTCTTGTGCCGCTCTTTACCCAGTCCTTTAAACGGGCGGAGGAACTTGCAACGGCCATGGAAGCGAGAGGCTATGCCGGAGGCGAGGGACGGACAAAATACCGACAGCTGCACTGGGGCCTGAAGGACAGCGTTGTCCTGGCGGTCTTTCTGCTGTTTGCCGCAGCGGTCATGGCCGAGCGGTTCATGGGCGGCTGATGAAGGAAGGTGAGACGGATGAGACGGATGCTGATCCGGATTGAATATGACGGAAGCGGGTTTAACGGCTATCAGAAGCAGCCGAACGCGCGGACGGTGCAGGGCGAGCTCGAGCGGGCCCTGTCTGTCATGCATAAAGCTGAGTCCTGGCCGTGCACGTCTTCCGGACGGACGGATACGGGCGTGCATGGTGTGAGACAGCCGGTGCATTTTGATTCGCCCCTGACCATACCGGACGAACGCTGGCCAATGGCGCTGAACAGCCTGTTGCCGGACGATATTCAGGTACTCGGGGCCATGGAAGTGGATGCCTCTTTTCATGCCCGCTATGATACGGTTGGGAAAGTGTACCGCTACCGGGTGGATACAGCGAAGCGGCAGACGGTGTTTCGCCGATCCTTTGCGGCTCATTTCCCGGGAAATATGGACATTGAAGCCATGAGAGAAGCGGCGAAGCATCTCGAAGGGACGCATGATTTTACGAGTCTCTCTTCACCGAAGACGGACGTCAAAGATAAAGTCAGGACCCTGTTCGCTGTTTCTCTCGAGGAACGGGAAGACGGGTTTGACGTCGTGTTTGCCGGGAGCGGTTTTTTGTATCAGATGGTCCGAATCCTGATGGGGACGCTGATCAAAGTCGGTTCAGGCGACTGGCCGCCGGATGTGATTCCTGCAATCATTGAGAAACAGGAACGTCAGGCCGCAGGGCCGACAGCACCCGGTCACGGGCTGTATCTTGAGGACGTGTTTTACACGAAAGAGGCCCTTGATGCCTGCGTAAAGCGCCTTGAAGAAAAAAAGTAAGCAAAGCAACGAATCCGTGTGTATTTCCTGTTGACACAGGCGGGCATCTGTTATAAGATGATCTATGGTATTCTTATGCCCACTTGCCCCGGGTACGGAATTCGAACGTTGACATGTCGGTTTTTTTTATTTTGAGAGAATTTTAGGAGGGAAACAAATGCGTACAACATATATGGCCAAAGGCCACGAAGTCGAGCGTAAATGGTACGTGGTTGACGCTGAAGGACAAACACTCGGTCGTTTATCTTCCGAAGTGGCAAGCATCCTTCGCGGCAAGCACAAGCCAACATTCACACCACACGTTGATACCGGTGACCACGTCATCATCATCAATGCGGAGAAGATCCACCTGACAGGGAACAAGCTGATGGACAAGAAATACTACCGTCACAGCCGTTACCCTGGTTCACTGAAGACAACGACTGCTGGCGAAATGCGTGCCAACAAGCCGGAACGTCTTCTCGAGCTTTCCATCAAAGGCATGATGCCTAAAGGTTCACTTGGCCGTCAAATGACCAAGAAACTGAACGTATATGCAGGTCCTGAGCACCCGCACGCAGCACAAAAGCCAGAAGCTTATGAGCTTCGCGGCTAATTCAGAAGGAGGGAATTAACTTGGCACAAGTTCAATATATCGGAACAGGTCGTCGTAAGAACTCAACAGCCCGTGTACGTCTCGTCCCTGGTGACGGTCAGATCACGATCAACAAGCGCAATATCGATGAGTACTTCGACCTCGAAACACTCAAAGTAATCGTTAAGCAGCCACTGGCTGAAACACAAACTGAAGGTACGTATGACGTACACGTAAACGTACACGGCGGCGGCTACACAGGCCAGGCCGGTGCGATCCGTCACGGCGTTGCCCGTGCACTTCTGCAGGCTGATCCGGAATTCCGCGCTTCACTCAAATCTGCAGGTTACCTCACACGTGATGCCCGTATGAAAGAGCGTAAGAAATACGGTCTTAAAGCAGCACGTCGTGCGCCACAGTTCTCAAAGCGTTAATCGTTTCGATTACCGTTCATACAAGACAGGATCACCAGGGCGCAGTGGACGGCGCCGATCCTGTTTGTCAAACCCCTCTGCTTTCCAACCCGGCAGAGGGGTTTTTGTAGTGTGCCGGGCATGCACTGTATCTTGGGAGTGAAAGTCTCCTGTGGGCTTGGCAGTAGGAACCACTAGTCAATGGCAAGGGTGTCCACCGTGAGGTGGAATCTGAAGGAAGCCGGCGACAAACTCCTGTACCGAGGAACACGAACCATATCAGGCACAAATGGGGCGGATGAGTCTGCTATACAAGATAAAGTCCAATACTGCCCGAACCCCACAGTGTAAATATGGCGGCGATAGGACGAAGGAGACAGTGCTTACCCCGGGAGGTCTTACGAGGGTTCCCGACAAGAAGGATGGAAGATCCTACAGGAACAAGGAATTCAGAGATGGATTCCTGAATCGTAAGAAGTCAGCCGAGGTCATAGTAATCCCATGGGGATGAAGGACCGAACAATAAGCGTCTTTGAGACAAATGAAATTGACAGGATTGCTTTAATCACAGAAAACGTCTCCGGACGGCTATCTGCAGAGGGATACGCTGGAAGCGGAAGAGTATGCAGAAGCGTGTAGCAATCTGGCAACGAAAGGAGTCGAAAAGCGGTATGCAATTAATTGACAGAGTGGTCTGTCCGGATAACCTGAATTTGGCGATGAACCGGGTGATTTCCAATAAAGGAAACCCCGGGGTCGACGGGATGACCGTTGACCAACTTGAAGCACATGTTCGCCAATATGCGAAACCATTGATAGCCAAAATCCAAAAAGGGACATATCAACCTTTACCCGTAAAACGGGTAGAGATTCCGAAAGAGAATGGAAAGAAACGCAAATTGGGGATACCGGCAGTCCGGGACCGTATGGTCCAGCAAGCGATTTTTCAAGTTATTGAACCGATAATAGATCCGCACTTCTCTCCAAACAGTTATGGGTTCAGACCGGGTAAAAATGCCAAACAAGCGATTAAACAAGCCGCAAAATATTATGATGAAGGATTCAAAATGGTCGTGGATATCGATCTGAAAAGTTATTTTGATACGATTCCCCATCAAAAGCTGATGAACTATCTTGAACAATATATTCAGGATCCGATCATCTTGAAACTGATCTGGAAGTTTCTTAAAAGCGGGATTATGATAGGGGACAACTGGGAATCTTCAAGAAACGGTGCACCGCAAGGTGGCAACTTATCACCGATTCTCAGCAATGTTTACCTACATGAACTGGATAAGGAATTGGAAAGAAGAGGCCACCGTTTCGTCAGATATGCAGATGACTTTTGCATCTACGTTAAAAGTCGCAGAGCTGCGGAGCGTGTGCTCCTTAACACAACAACTTTCCTCGAGGGAACACTTAAACTGAGTGTGAACCAAGAGAAAAGTGCTATAGGATCACCAACGAAACGAAAGTTTCTGGGGTTTTGCATTCACAAAAGTAATAATGAAACCAGGTGCAGACCTCACCACGCCTCCAAGGCGAAGTTCAAAGCCAAACTGAAATATCTGACGAGAAGAAACCAGGCGAACTCCTTCGATTACATTATTCTTAAGATTAACCAGGTGACAACCGGCTGGATCAACTACTATGGCATCAGTTACATGAAATCCTTTATCAACAGCATTAAGCAATGGTTACACCATCGGCTGAGGCAACTGATCTGGAAACAGTGGAAGAAAATTAAAACGAGATACAAGAATTTGATGAAGTATGGCATTGAAACCGAAGAAGCTTGGAAAATGGCAAACACTCGCAAAGGCTATTGGCGTGCCTCCAAGAACGAGACACTGCACAAAGCCATCAAAATAGAAAAGCTCGCAGGGTGGGGACTCAAAGACATGAGTCAACTCTACGAGCATGCATACTCAACTTATTGAACCGCCGTATACGGGTCCGTACGTACGGTGGTGTGAGAGGTCGGGGCTGTGAAGCCCCTCCTACTCGATTGCAAAAAGGCAAGTGGATGGCAGCAAAGGAAAAGGTTTGTAATTTGCTCCGGACATGCGTAAAATGGCAACCACAGGTTTCCATTTATCTGAAAAAGGAGTGTTTTGATGCAATCATTTTTATTTTTCATCATTGCGGTGCCCACCGTCCTCGTCGCCCTTGTACTTGGGTATGTGTGGCTCAGGATCCGTTACCGAACAGCCAGGTCGAATGAGGCGCTCGTCATTACAGGTCCGCGGCTTGGAGAAGGCACGGACGTCTTCCGGGATGAGGAAGGCCGTTCGATGAAGATCATCCGCGGCGGCGGCTACCGCCTGCGGCAGTTTCAGCGTTCGACCCCGATTGATCTGAAGTCCTTTAAGCTTGAGATCGATACCCCAATCGTCATTACCAACGGCGGTGTGCCGATTGTGGCGAATGCGATTGCCATGGTCAAGGTCGCCGATACCCTTGAAGGAGTGGCCCGCTACGCGGAACAGTTCCTCGGCAAGGATCAAAAGCAGATTGAAAACGAAATCTCCGAGGTGTTGAGCAGTAATCTGCGTGCGATCCTCTCAAAGATGACCGTGGAAGCGATCAACGAAGACCGGGAGTCCTTTAATGAGCAGGTCACGGATGTGGCGCAAAACCAGCTCGATCAGATGGGCTTTAAGATCACTTCTCTCGGTTTGTCGGATCTGCGTGATGGTAATGAAGAGAACGGGTATCTCGAGAACCTCGGACGACCGCGGATTGCGAAAGTGCGTAAAGATGCAGAGATTGCCGAAGCCAATACGCTCAGAGAGACACGGATCCATAAAGCACAGACGGATCAGGAAATTCAGGAAGAGGAGTACAGCCGTGAACAGGAGATCGCAGCGGCGAAGAAGGAAAAGGACATCCAGGAGGCGCAGTTCAAAGAGGAGACGGAACGCGCCCGTGCGAAGTCGGAACAGTCCTACGAGCTTGAGAAAGCGAAGCTCGATAAAGAAGTGAAAGAAGAAGAACTCAATATTCAGTACATGGAACGCACCCGGGCCGTTGAGCTTGAAGAACAGGAAAACCGGGTGAAGCAGGCGAAAGCGGATGCCGACTACTATGCGGTTACAAAGAAGGCGGAAGCGGATGCCAACCGTGTCCGAATTGACGGGGAAGCCTCCGCAAAAATTAAGCTTGAAGACGGTAAAGCGGAAGCGCAGGTCATTCTTGAACGCGGGAAAGCGGAAGCGGAGGCGAGAGAAATACTGGCCAAAGCGATGGATGAACATGGTGACGCGATCCTTCGTGAGCGGATGATTGAGATGCTGCCGCAGCTCGCCGCCGAGTTCGCGAAGCCGCTCTCGTCCATTGATTCGGTGAAAGTGATTGATTCCGGGAGCGGAAATGGGGTCTCGAGTGTTGGCGGCTCCGTCGCAAGGTCCATGATGGAGATGAGTGAGCCCCTGAAAGAAACGACGGGGATCGATCTGAAAGACCTCCTATCCAAATTCACAGACCAGACCGGGAAAGAAAACAAGACGGATTCAGGCGGGGGATCTGAACAAAAGGAAAAGAAGGAAGACGGACACTGATCAGAGACAGGTCCGGCTGCAGTGCATGCAGTCGGACTTTTTTCATGCTGAAGAAAATACTTGTTCGTTCTTTGGCGATGATATGTCTAACAAAGCCAGCGGGAAATATGTTTTAATAGAAAAGGATATTGTATACGATTCTTCAACAGGAGGATTTTTAATGAGGCGAATATACCAATTAACAGCAAAGCTCGCTATCGCTCTGATCGTCAGTGCATGCAGCAATGAAACGGTGGAGCGGGCGGCTGAGGATCATGGAGAAAGGGAGACTTATATAAGGGACATGCCCCAAGATGTCCTCTTTGATGATGCCATCCTCGAAACGGTCCGGATCACCGAAACAGAAGGGGATCCGCCAATTATCACCGACCCGGATCATGCGGACGTTCTGATTAATCATGACCACCGCCTGGATTCGTCCTATATTCCCCCGGATCTGACGGTGCCGGATGTGCGCTTCAGCTTTTCGGAGGCCCTCAATCGTCGGATGCTGAGAGAAGAGGCCGCAGCGGCCCTTGAATCGATGTTTCAGGCGGCGGAAGCGGACGGGATTTCGCTTTTTGCCGTCTCCGGATACCGTTCGTATGAGCGGCAGCGGCAGATCTTTGATACCTCGGTCCAAAACCGCGGCGAAGAGCGGACGAGAGAGGTGATTGCCGTTCCAGGGACGAGTGAACACCAGTCCGGGCTCGCCATGGACGTCTCTTCGCAGTCCAACGGATTTCGGTTGAACACCGATTTTGCCGATACACCGGAAGGGGAGTGGGTCGCCGATCATGCCCATGAGCACGGCTATATCATCCGCTATCTCGAAGGGTATGAAGCCGTCACCGGAATCAGCTTCGAGCCCTGGCACCTCCGCTATGTCGGGGAAGAGCTCGCTGCAGAGCTCTTCCGCACCGGACAACCGCTTGAGATTCTGATGGAGCGGGCGGAGCGCGTGCAGGAACAATAAGCAAAATGAAACGTGACGACTTCGGCCCGCCGGCTAGGCGGGCTATTTCGCGCTCGAAATAAGAACGTACTATCCCCTTTTGAGCAGATCATTCGTCAGCGCGCCTCTGGTTTTGTACACTGAAGGCCGTAACGGAATTTTCAGGACTTGAAGGAGGAAGACACGATGTATTCTTTTATGGAGCCTTATACATTTGAGAACGGTGCGACGGTGAGAAACCGGATTATGCTCGCACCGATGACGAATTTTGCTTCAGCGGACAACGGTGAGGTGACAGACGAGGAGCTGGCCTATTACAGGGAACGTTCCAAAGGGGTCGGCACCGTTGTGACGGCCGTGGCCAATGTGACGCCCGGGGGCAAAGGATTCCCCGGTGAAATCGGCATTGACCGCGACGACCTCGTCGGGGGTCTGACGAAGCTTGCGGATACGATTAAGGGAGAAGGGGCGAAGGCGATTATTCAGATGTTCCACGCCGGACGCATGGCACCGACGGATCTTTTGCCTGACAAAGAGACGGTCAGCGCCTCAGCTGTCGCGCCGGAGCGTGAGGGCGCGGTGACGCCGCGGGCACTCACGGAAGACGAGATTCAGTCGATCATCAAGGCGTTCGGTGACGCGACGAGGCGTGCGATCCGTGCCGGATTCGACGGCGTGGAGATCCACGGGGCGAACACCTACCTCATTCAACAGTTCTTTTCCCCGCACTCGAACCGCCGGACGGATCAGTGGGGCGGTTCCGTGGAGAAGCGCATGCGCTTTCCGCTGGCTGTCGTGAATGAAGTGCTTGAAGCAGCGAAGGAAGCGGATGAATCGTTTATCGTCGGCTACCGCATCTCACCCGAGGAGATCGAGAATCCGGGGATTACGATGGCGGATACGCTTCAGTTTGTCGGAGAGCTTGCCAAAGAGGATCTCGACTATCTCCACGTTTCCGTGATGGACTTCTTCAAAGGCTCCATGCGTGAAAAGGACGACGAACGATCCCGCGTCCAGCTCATTCACGATGAAGTCGGAAGCCGGATCCCGGTTGTCGGTGTCGGTTCCCTTCATACGCCGGATGACGTGGAGCGGGCCATGGCAGGCGGTGTACCGCTGATGGCACTCGGGCGAGAGCTGATCGTGGAGCCGCACTGGATTGAAAAGGTTGAAGCAGGAGAGACAGAGGCGATCCGTACCGAGATGTCCGTCGACGACCGCGAAGAACTCGTCGTTCCGGAAGCCCTGTGGAACGCGATTGTGAACCGTCCCGGCTGGTTCCCGGTCAAAGAGCACGCAGAAAGCTGAGCACCGATCCGAGGAGCCCTCACGATGAGGGCTCTTTTTTTCGTCGGGAGCAAGATGCGGTCATTCTGCTATACAGGTCGGCCTCGGGGCGGTATCATAGCGGTAGATCCATGCCGCGCAGAAAGGCGCCGGCATTGTAAACAAGAGGCGGGTGAAGCAGGTGGTAAACGTTGTCTGGCTAAAACGGGATTTGAGAATCTTTGATCACCGGCCGCTCAAAGAAGCGGCAGAACAGGGTGAGGTCCTCCCGTTGTTCGTGTGGGAGGCGTCTGTCTGGGCGCACGGGGATCTGTCGGTCAGACACCGGGACTTCGTGCTTCAGAGTCTTGCGGAGCTTGATCGCCGCCTCGATCAGCGAGGTGCCCGGCTTTATACGGCTGTCGGTGAGGTGATCGACGTCCTGACGCGGCTTGAGGCGGATCTTGGTCCCTTTCAGCTCTTTGCCCATGAAGAAAACGGCACACCGCTTACGTTTGAGCGAGATATTGCCGTCAGAAACTGGATGAAAGCGAGAGGCTGCACGATGAAGGAGTGGCCGCATTTCGGTGTCACGAGGGGTCTCAAAAGCCGGGATGATTTTCAAAAAGGCTATGAGCGCTATGTGAACGCCCCGGTGGTGCCGGCTCCGGAGGCCGTTCGGGGGATCCGGCACGCGCCGGCCTGGCTGACGAAAGGAGCCGGGGAACCCGGCGGGATCGCTCTGCCTGGTACCGCAATAACGCGTGGTCAACAGGGCGGAGAGCGCCTTGCGCACGGGGTGCTGAAGGGCTTTTTGGAGGAGAGGTTCAAGGCGTATCAGGTCCGGATCTCAAAGCCATTCGCTTCCGCCGAATCGTGCAGCCGGCTGTCCCCGTATCTCGCCTGGGGGAATCTGTCCGTCCGCTATACGTACCAGGAAACCGTTGCAAGGCTCGGGGAACTCGGGAGCGGCTTTCATAAGAAGCAGCTGTCCGCCTTTCTCTCGAGGCTTCACTGGCACTGTCACTTTATCCAGCGTCTTGAAGACGAACCGGAGATCGCCCACCGGACGATGAACCCGGTCTTTGATACCGTCAGACAGACGTGGTCGGAAGAAGCGTATCAGCGCTGGCTCCATGGCCGGACGGGGATCCCCCTGATCGATGCGGCGATGCGCTGTCTGCATGAGACAGGCTGGCTGAATTTCCGCTCAAGAGCCATGGTGATCTCCTTTGTCTGCAATACTCTCATGCTCGACTGGCGAAGACCCGCAGAGGATCTGTCCAGGCTGTTTCTCGACTATGAGCCGGGGATTCACTACAGCCAGGTTCAGATGCAGGCGGGGACGACGGGTTTTAACACGATCCGGATCTACAACCCTGTCAAACAGGGTCAGGAGCATGACCCGTCAGGTGCATTCGTCAGACGCTTCGTACCGGAACTCTCCGCTGTCTCCGACGCCTTCATCCATGAGCCTTGGAAGCTCCCTGCCGGGCCGCCAAAAGGCTACCCGATGCCGATGGTGGATGTGGCGAAGGCGAACGGGGAAGCGCGGCGGATCCTCTGGGGACTGAAGGCGTCCAAAGAAGCCAAAGCGGCAGCGGGTGAACAGCTCAATAAACACGGCAGCCGGGCGCACAGGAAGAAAGGTAAGAAGAAGCCGGGCGCCGGCGTGGAACAGCTCGATTTGTTTGAACTGGCTGACCCGCATGATCATAAGGAGAAAGAAAAAGGGGGGTGACAGACGATGGAAATGACGCTCGCAGACATTCAAAAACTCCCGGCCTTTGAAGGAGTGAAGCTGATCGCAGGCCATGAGGGCATCGACCGGGTGATCCGGAATGTGTATTTTATGGAGGTGCCGGATATATTCGGCTACATTGACGAGGGCGGGTTCCTGCTTTCGACGCTGTACCCGATTGCCGATGATGAAGCGGCGATTCAGCGCCTCATACCGGGACTCGTGGAGGTCGGGATGGCGGGACTTGCCATCAAGCCGGCCCGCTACATAACCGATGTGCCGGACGTGATGATTGAACAGGCCAATGAACTCGGCTTTCCGCTGTTTGTCCTTGGACAGGGGGCGAATCTGTCGACATTGACCAATACGATCCTTGAAACACTCCTCGACAAAAATACGAGCACGCTGCAGTTCCGCAACGATCTGCACAATAAAATGATGGAAGAACTCGTTAACGGCGCATCGCTGACGGAGCTGACGATGACCGTTTCAGAGATGATTGAATCTCCGATTATTCTGTTGGACCGCGAACTTGAGCGGATTACCGATACGACGGGCAAGCGCGTGAAGGTGGATAGGGAGAGCGTGCCGCCTTTGCCGGTGGAGCGTTCCTTCTGCCTGCCGAATCACGTGCTCGATCAGGTCAGACTGTCAGTCGGGAGCGACGGGGAGATCTTTTTGAAGGACAGCTTTATTCAGCCTGTCCTCGCCGGAGAGGAATGCTTCGGGTATATGATACTCCCAACAACGGATCGGCAGATCGACCCGAATGCAAAAATGGCCCTCGAACAGACGTCGCTTCTCATGGCGTCGGTGTTTCAGCGCGATAAAGCCTTAAAGCAGAAAGAAGAGAACTACCTCGATGCCTTTATCCGGGACGTCTTAAATGAAAAGATGGGTTCGCAGTTTGAAGTGATTGAGAAAGCGAAGCTGTTTAAGTGGGACCTGCAGTTTCCGGTGGCGCTGTTTAATATGAGTGTGCGGCTTGAGGACGTCGTCAAAAAACGAAGGATCCTCATACAGTACATGGAAAACCGGGTGGTGGAACAGTTCCTTTCAAGAAAGCTCGATATTCACATTTCGAAGATCAAGCTCATTTATATGGATGACTCCATCTGCGCCTTTATTAATGTAGCGTTTGAATCGGGGATCGATGAGCGGCTGATTGGAGTATGCGAGGAACTGGTCGCCTATCTCGAATCTCATGACCCGGATGCACCGCTCAGTATCGGGATTGCCGATACTGTGGAGGGACTCGGCCGGTTCTCAAAGGCTTACCATGAAGCGATCCGGACGAGAGAACTCTCTGAGAAGATTGCCGAGGGCGGATCGTTTGTCCGTCACTACCGGGATATGGTGCTGTATGAGCTGATTGATCAGATTTCGGAAGACGTAAGGGCGGACTTTATCGACAAACGGATCGGTGCGGTGCTGCGCTATGACGAGACGAAGAAGATGGAGCTGTTAAAGACCCTTGAAGCCTTTATTGACCATGATTTCAATGCCCAAAAGGCCGCGGCGTCGCTGTTTATTCATTACAATACGTTCCGCTATCGCCTCGAGAAGCTCAAGGAACTAGGTGTCGATTATGACAGCGGCTTTGACTGGATGGAAACGGCCCTCGCCTGCAGGATGCAAAAGCTGTTATAGCTGGTTTGAATTGGACCCTCTGCTTATATCAAGCGGAGGGTTTTTGTTATCTGTTCACAATGAAAGCGGTTTATTTCGTTGTTTGATGCCGATGATTTGTGGATGATGTACATGCTATGATGAATGCAACAAGAAAGGGGGCGATCACGGCTTACGCATTGAACGCATGGTAAACACGAGCAGAAACGAGGGATACCGGCTTGACACATCCGAACACACCTTTATGGAAGAAGGGTGATATCGACGGTTTTTTCGGCCTCTTTACAAATAACTTAACGAATTTACTGGTCATGGCAGGCTTACTGACGGTATCACTGGGTATGCCCGCCGGGATCGTATACGGCCGGATTATACCTGCAGTGGGACTGTCGATCTTCATCAGCAGCCTGATCTACACCTGGCTTGCCTACCGGCTCAGCCAGCGTGAACAGCGCACGACCGTAACCGCACTGCCTTCAGGGACGAGCGTTCCGCATATGTTCCTGATTGTATTCTTGATTATGGGGCCGGTTTACTGGCAGACGGGTGATCCGATGATTGCCTGGTACGCCGGACTGGCCTGGTGCTTCATTGAAGGCATTATTGAATTATTCGGCTCCGTCATCGGACCGAAAGTAAAACAACTACTACCTCGTGCAGCCATGCTCGGCACACTTGCAGGCGTGTCCATCACCTTTATCGCGATGACGCCTGCGATGCAGACCTTTCATTTGCCTTATATCGGACTGATTACGTTTATTCTGATTTTGCTGAACTTCTACGGCAAAACGGCGATGCCTTTCAAGATTCCCGTCGGTCTCGTCGTCATTGTCATCGGAACAATCATCGGCTGGACTGCCGGACAGATGAACATCCAGGAGCTCAGAGGAGCACTGACGGATCTCGAGGTGAATGTCCCGCTCTTTTCCTTTTCCGGCATCACGGAAGGATTCAGCGTGGCCCTGCCGTTTTTGATCTCGGCGATTCCCCTCGGCATTTATAATTTCTTTGAAACGATCGATAACATCGAGAGTGCCACAGCGGCCGGGGATACGTACGACACCCGTCAGGCGCTCGTGGCAGACGGCTCGACGACGATTCTCGCGAGCCTGTTCGGAAGCCCGTTCCCAACAGCCGTCTATATCGGTCACGGGGGATGGAAAGCGGCGGGTGCCGGTATCGGTTACACCTGGCTCACCGGGGCCATGGTGCTGATCATGACGGTGGCGGGGATTATTCCGGTCCTCCTGGCTCTGATCCCGCTTGTCGCCATCGTACCGATCCTGATTTACATCGGGCTCTTTATCGGTGCCCAGGCTTTTCAGACAACAGAAGCCCGGCACGCGCCGGCCGTACTCCTGGCCGTACTCCCGTGGCTTGCAGACTGGGGACGGAGTCAGATCGACACCGGATTCGGTGAGGCGGGGATCTCGGCGGCGGACGTCGGCTTTGATGCACTCGCAAAAGCGGGGCTCGAATACGAAGGGATGATGATCTTCGGAAGCGGGGCGATCCTGATCGGGATGCTCTGGTCCACCGCCCTTGTCTTTATTATTGATGAACAGCTCGACCGCGCAGCCGTGACGATATGGACCGGCGCTGTCCTCTCCTGGTTTGGCATCATCCATGCCGAAACCGTCGGACTCTGGATCGGCTGGGAGATGGGACTCAGCTACGCAGCGGCAGGCGTGATCGTCTGGTATTTTCACAAGAAGAAACAATCGGCTTCAAACACAACCATTACAGAGGCAGGCGAAGACCTGCCAAGGAGGAATTAGACATGACACATGTACAGGCACAGGCAAAACCGTATGAATTCACGTTTGATCCAAAGACAACGGCACTCGTTCTGATCGACATGCAGCGGGATTTCGTTGCCCCTGGCGGCTTTGGCGAAAAGCTCGGGAACGACATTTCCGCAACGCGGGCCATTATTCCGGCGACCCAAGAGATGCTTGAAGCAGCCCGGGAAGCAGGCATGATGGTCATTCATACCCGCGAAGGCCACCGCACGGACCTGTCTGACTGCCCGCCGAGTAAACTGAACCGCGGCAAGAAGCAGGGCGCAGGAATCGGAGACGTGGGCCCGATGGGACGGATTCTCGTCCGCGGTGAATACGGGCACGATCTCGTGGATGAACTGAAGCCCGTTGAAGGGGAAGTTGTCATTGACAAGCCGGGAAAAGGCGCATTCTATATGACGGATCTTGAATCGGTCCTGTTGAACCGCGGGATCACCCATCTCCTCGTCGGCGGTGTCACGACGCACGTCTGCGTGCAGTCCACGATACGCGAAGCGAACGATCGCGGCTTTGACTGCCTCCTTCTTGAAGACTGCTCGGCGGCCTTTGATCCGAAAGATCATGAAGATTCCATCCGCATGATTCACCAGCAGGGCGGCATCTTCGGCTGGACCTCCACGTCAGATGAAGTGAAAAAGGCGCTTGCATCCCGTAATTGAGGGATCGCGTCTGAAGGAGGTTCACGGCCATGTCTGAACAAAAAGGAAAAGGGGTCGCCTGGTTTACGAAAGGTGACCTGAACGGATTTTTCGGTTTATTTACGAATGTACTGACGAATTTTCTTGCCGCGATCGGTTTGCTCGTTTTCGCCATCAACATGCCGGGTGAGATCGTGTACGGCCGGATTGTCCCTGCCGCAGCACTGTCGATCGGGATCGGCTCAATCATCTTTGCCATTCAGGCGAAACGGCTGTCTGAGCGGGAGGGCAGAACGAACGTCACCGCCCTGCCATACGGGCTGAGTGTACCACACTATTTCGTCGTAGCCTTTGCCGTCATGTTGCCGGTGTACGCGATGAGCGGCGACTGGATGCTTGCCTGGGCTGTCGGGATTGCCTGGAACGTCGTGCAGGGGATCATCATGACGATCGGGGCCTTTATCGGGCCGTTCATCCGAAAGTACATCCCGCGAGCGGCGATGCTTGCGTCCCTGGCCGGGATTGCGTTGACCTACATCGCCATGAATCCGGCTGGTGAGGTATACACGACGCCGTATATCGGTCTTCTGACCCTGACGATTGTCCTCGCCGGCTGGCTCGCGCAAAAGTCACTGCCGTTTAAGATGCCTGCCGGACTGCTCGCGATTGTCATCGGGATGATCATTGCCTGGTCCACCGGCTACATGGACGTCGCAGAAGTCCAGTCTGCAGCCGCTGAGTTCTCTCCGGCCCTGCCGCTCCTTGCGATCTCGATGATTCCACAGGGGTTTGCCTTCCTCGCACCGTTTTTGGCCGCAGCGATCCCCCTCGGGATCTATGATTTTCTTGAGAGTCTCGATAACATCGAGAGCGCCGAGGCGGATGGGGATAAATATGCCACCGTTCCGACGATGCTCGTGCCTGCAAGTCTGACTCTCTTTGGCGCAGCCCTCGGAAGCGTGTATCCGACGATCATTTACATCGGTCACCCGGGTTGGAAGAAGGCAGGTGCGAGAGCGGGTTATTCCATGGCGACCGGGATCGGGGCACTCGTGGTCGGATTCCTAGGCATCATGCCGCTCGTATTGTCCTTCATTCCGCTCGTGGCCCTGTTGCCGATCTTGATCTACATTACGATGGTCATCGGTGCACAGACCTTTAATGAAACACCAAGACGCCATTATCCGGCGCTGATCATTGCGCTTATGCCGTTCATTGCAAGCTACGTCATCACGCAGATTGACAACGCCCTTGGCGCGATGGGAACCTCAGCGGCGGAAGTCGGGTATGAAACCCTGGCGGATGCGGGGATCCCGTATCTCGGCTGGCAGGCATTCGGTGCTGCGGACATTCTCGTCGCGATGATTCTCGCAACGATCGTCATTTATATCATCGACCGCAACTTCCGCTACGCCCTTGTCTACGCTTTAATCGCAGCTGTGCTCTCGTTCTTCGGTGTGATCCATGCCCCTGAAATCGGTATTGGTCAAGGCCTGAATGCCGCACTTGGGTACCTGAGCATGTCCGTTGCCTTGTTGGCAATGATGTTCTACCGGCCGGAAGAGAATCGCACGGAGGATGTATCAGCTCTTGAAGAGCTCGATCAGTCATGATCCGCCTCGATCGGCACGCTCGCGACTGGCTGAATTCAGAAGCGTCCAACACCCCGGTCGTGCACAGCATCTTTGACCATGTCATCAATGTGAAGACAACGCGTGGCACGCTCGTCACGATACAGAAGCAGGGACTGCCAATGCAGCCGGCAACGATCCAACCCGGTGAACGGGACTTCGTCGCCATCATGGATGCATGCAAAAATCCAAGTAAACAGATTGATTTACAATTTTTAAAAGAGCGGGAGGCCGACACGGTCTCTCTCGCGATACCGGCGCTCATGCCACTTGAGAACGCGGCGGATCCGATCACATTCTTACGGGCCTGGCTGAAGGCACACGGAAACCGTGGCGGCCTGTATGCGGTTCTGTTTCCCGAGCGGGTACCGGCCCCGACGCTGATGGAGCGAAAGCTTGCTGCTGTCTGGGCGGTCTCGGAAGAGGCATACCGGTTTGGCGGACTGACGGGACTCGGTGTCGGGCTGACGCCTTCCGGTGACGACGCCCTTCACGGCCTCGTGGCGGTGATGCATGCGTTCCTAGGCAAAGAGGCCGCGTGCCGGGTGAGCGGCGACAGCCGTCACCGGCTGATGATGACGACGGATGTGAGCCGGACAATGCTCACACACGCCTTCTCAGGAGAGACGAATGAAAGCCTCCTCGCCCTCCTGAAGGTCCTGTCGGCGGGAAGCTGGCTCGAAACGGAGGAAGCCTTCAGGGACGTGAACCGGATCGGATCGACGTCCGGAACGGACACCCTGATTGGCGTATTGAAAGGCTTACAGCTCGTGCAAGCAGAACAGATAAGGAGGAATCGGCACCATGGAAAAACAGGTGATCATCAGAAAGAATGCGTACTATGATTCTGTCACACTCATGTCATTAGCCAGTAAAATCGAACAGCTCGACGGCGTCCATGACGCCATCGTTGCCATGGCGACGGCGATGAATAAAGAACTGGCCGGTGATATCGGTCTCGTCACTGACGAGGTGGAAGCGGCAGGGGATAATGATCTCCTTCTCGCTGTATCGGCAGAGAATGAAAAAGCGCTGGAAGAGGCGTTCACAGCCATCGAGGCAGCGTTTGAGGCGAAATCATCACAGGCAAATAAGCAGACAGAAAAGACGTACACGAACACGAAAGAAGCCCTCCGTGATCACGAAGAGGCGAATCTGGCGATTATATCCGTATCCGGTGAATTTGCCGCAAGAGAAGCGGAGATTGCCCTGAAGAAAGGGCTTCACGTCATGATCTTCAGTGACAACGTATCGGTGGAGGATGAGCGGAGACTCAAAGAACTCGGACGCAACAAGGGACTGTTCGTCATGGGACCTGACTGCGGAACGGCGATTCTCAATGGCACGGGACTCTGTTTTGCCAACAGCGTACGCCGGGGGAACATCGGCCTTGTTGCCGCATCGGGAACCGGCCTTCAGGAAGTGACCGTGCAGATCGATCGCCTCGGCGGCGGCGTTTCGCAGGGTATTGGCACCGGCGGCCGGGATCTCTCGAAGGACATTGGCGGCCTGATGATGCTTCAGGGGATCAAAGCCCTCGAAGAAGATCCGGACACGGACGTGATTGTACTGATCTCAAAGCCGCCGGCAAAAGAAGTGCAGGACCTGGTCCTTGAACAGGTGAAGGCGTCAAGAAAGCCCGTGGTCATCTCCTTCATTGATGGAGATCCTGCGGCAGCGGTTTCGGCAGGGGCGATCTTCGGCTACTCCCTGACGGATACCGCGATCAAAGCCGTGGCTCTCTCAAAAGGAGAAGAAGCACCGGACAAACCGGCGGACCAGTTTGACAAGGAAGCGTGGGAAACGGTCCTGAACGGCGTGAGGGAGAAACGAAGCGATAGCCAGATCGATATCCGCGGTCTGTACGGTGGCGGCACACTCTGCGCCGAAGCTCTCTCGATCATGCGTCAGGAAGGCTTAAGCGTTAAGAGCAACGTGGCGAAGCGCGAGGAAGAGAAGCTCTTCAATACCCGGGAGAGTGAAGGACATGTCCTGCTTGATCTCGGCGAAGACGAGTTCACCGTAGGCAAGCCGCATCCGATGATTGATCCGACGACACGGAACCAGCGCCTCCTGCAAGAAGCAGCGGATGAGAAGACGGCGGTGATTCTGATGGACTTCGAACTCGGCTACGGATCGCACGAAGACCCTGTCGGTGTCAGCCTGCCGTTCATCGAAGAAGCACGGGTGAACAACCCGTCGCTTGCGATCGTCTCTTATGTATGCGGAACCGCCACTGATCCACAGGGACTTGAATCAGCAGAATCGCGCCTGAGAGAAGCGGGTGTCGCCGTCGCCAACAGCAATGTGGAAGCGGTCCGGCTCGCCGTTCATCTGCAGGCAGCCAGGGAGGTATCAGCATGACAACGACACTCTTTCAAACAGAACTGAAGCCGGTGAACATCGGCACGGACACGTTTAAGCAGGACTTGACGAAACAGGGGCTCGCGGCGGTCCAGGTGGACTGGCGCCCTCCTGCCGGGGGGAACCTCGCTCTTGTCAAAGCCCTCGACGGTCTGATGGACCGTCCGGACATCGATGAAGCAAACAAAAAGGTGACAGCCATTCTGAAGAGCGCGCATCCGGTGCTCGTCGATATGCAAAAGGCGATCGACGTCATTCCCGGGATGCATGACAAGCTGTTCCTGCACGCAGGCCCCCCGATCGAATGGGCCCGCATGTGCGGACCGATGCAGGGTGCGATCATTGGTGCGATCCTCTTTGAGGGCCTCGCAGACAATGAAGCGGACGCAAGAAAGCTTGCCGAGTCCGGTGAGCTGAGTTTTGCGCCGTGTCACAGCCATCAAGCCGTCGGGCCAATGGCCGGGGTCCTCTCTCCGTCCATGCCGGTGCATGTCGTGGAGAACAAAGAACACGGCAACCGCGCCTACTGCAGCATCAACGAGGGACTCGGGAAAGTGCTTCGCTACGGGGCCTTTAGTGAAGAGGTCATCAATCGCCTCACATGGCTGAAGGAATCGTTCATGCCGGTCATGCAGCGGGCGTTGCAGGCGGCAAAGAACGGGATTGACCTGAAGGCGCTTATCGCCCAGGCCCTGCATATGGGGGACGAGGTCCATAACCGGAACAAGGCGGCGACGAGCCTGTTTATCCGGGAGATGCTGCCTTATCTTATGCAAGACAAGGATCACGAGGCAATGCAGGAAGCCCTCTCGTTCATGAATCAGAATGATCACTACTTCTTGAATCTGTCCATGCCGGCCTGCAAGGCGTCCCTGGACGCGGCGCACGGTGTGAAGAATGCCACGATCGTGACGACGATGGCGCGTAACGGCGTCGATTTCGGGATCCGTGTCAGCGGGCTCGGCGAAGACGAGTGGTTCACGGCCCCTGCGAACTATGTGAAAGGGCTCGTGTTCCCGGGATTCAAAGAAGACGATGCGGCTCCGGATATCGGTGATTCGACGATCACGGAGACGATGGGCATCGGCGGCTTCACGATGGGGGGCGCACCTGCCATTGTGCAGTTTGTCGGCGGCACGGTCAGTGACGCCATGGCCTACAGTGAACAGATGTACCAGATTACGACAGACGAGAACAGCAACTACTCGATCCCGACGCTCGATTTCCGCGGTTCACCCGTCGGCATTGACGTAAGAAAAGTCATCGACACGAATATCCTTCCGATTATCAATACCGGTATGGCCCACAAAACAGCAGGCGTCGGGCAAGTGGGCGCAGGTCTTGTGGAACCGCCTGCAGCCTGCTTCGAACAGGCGCTGATGACACTTGCAAATGAAAAGGAGGCTGTCACTCATGAGTAAAATGCTGATTGCCCTTGGCGGGAACGCCCTCGGCGAAACGCCGCGTGAACAGAAGATTCTTGTTAAGGAAACGGCCGTATCCATCGTGGATCTTGTGGAGCGTGGCCACCAGGTCGTCGTCGTGCACGGCAACGGCCCGCAGGTCGGTATGATTCATTCATCCATGGACTATGCAGCGGCGAACGGGGAAGGCACCAACATGCCGTTCCCGGAGTGCGGGGCAATGAGTCAGGGCTACATCGGTTTTCATCTGCAAAACGCCATTCAGAATGAGCTGACCAGGCGCCAGGTGAAGCGGGGTGTGGCAACAGTTGTGACCCAAGTCGAGGTTGATGAGCAAGATCAGGCATTCAGGAATCCGACAAAGCCCATTGGCGGTTTCTATTCAAAAGAAGACGCGGACAGGCTCACAAAAGAAAAAGGCTTCACGATGATTGAGGATTCCGGGCGGGGCTACCGCAGGGTCGTGCCGTCACCGAAGCCGGTCGCAATTGTGGAACAAGACCAGATCGCAACGCTTCTTGATACCCACGGTATCGTGATTGCAGCGGGAGGCGGGGGCATTCCGGTCATCCGCACGGATGAAGGTCTTGAAGGCGTCAGCGCCGTCATCGATAAAGACGCGGCATCGAACCGCCTTGCGCAGGACCTTGATCTCGATTACCTGTTCATGCTCACCGCCGTCGAGCGTGTCGCGGTCAACTTCAACACACCGAACCAGCGGAACCTTGACCGCGTGTCGGTGAAAGAAGCCCGGGACTATATCGAGGACGATCAGTTCCCTGCAGGAAGCATGCTTCCGAAAGTGGAAGCCGCCCTCGACTTTGTGGAATCGGCTACAGGACGCCGTGCGATTATCGGCGCGTTGGAAAAAGCGACAGAAGCGCTGAACGGGAAATCAGGCACCACCTTTTTCCCGGAAGAATCCCCGGTAACAAACCATACAAACTGATTGTCTCAGACACAGACGATGATTCAGACGCAGGTTTCCCATGACGGAAGCCTGTGTCTGTTTGTTGATGTCTCCTTCCTGAAGTGAAGAGTGAAAAGACTGAAAATTTTCCGCTTTCTTGTTGAAACGCGCTAAAGGGAGGCGTACAATGTCAGATACCTTCCCATACATAACAAAATCAAGGAGTGGATCACATGGAGACAGTCGCAAGAATCAGTCAGTTTTTCAGCAAGTATTTTGCCGTCATCGTCATTACGGTATCGCTCGTGGCCTTTTTCACACCGGACACGTTCGCCTGGATTGCCGCCTACATCACGGTCCTGCTTGGCATCGTCATGTTCGGCATGGGGACGACGATGCGTCTGAGCGACTTTAAAGTCGTGGCCCAGAAACCCCTGCCTGTTCTGATTGGGCTCCTGGCCCAGTTCCTCGTCATGCCCTTGACCGCTTTTCTTATCGCGACGGTCCTCGGGCTGCCGCCGGAGCTCGCTGCAGGACTTGTACTCGTCGGCGCCTGCCCGGGTGGAACGGCATCAAATGTGATGGTCTACCTGTCAAAGGGGGATGTTCCGGTATCGGTCGCCATGACGTCGGTGTCGACGATGCTCGCCCCGATTTTGACACCGCTCGCTGTGCTCCTGTTGGCCGGCCAGTGGCTGCCAGTGAGTACAGGTGATATGGTCATGTCGATCGTGGAGGTCATCATTGTGCCGATTGCCCTCGGGCTTCTCGCGAGAAGGCTCTTACCGGGGGTGGTGGATAAAGGCCAAGCGGCCCTTCCCCTCGTGTCCGTGACAGCAATCATGCTCATCGTCACCGCCGTCGTTGCCGTCAATGCCGAGAACATCATCACATCCGGTCTCGCCGTATTTGCAGCAGTGATCCTGCATAACGGCTTCGGCCTTTTCTTAGGCTACGCCGCGGCGATGTGGGCCGGCCTCGATGAAACGAAGCGCCGGGCGATTTCCATGGAAGTGGGGATGCAGAACTCCGGCCTCGGTGCTGCCCTTGCGACAGCCCACTTCAGTCCCCTGGCGGCCCTTCCGAGCGCGATCTTTTCGGTTTGGCACAACATATCCGGACCGCTGCTTGTCTCCTTCTGGAACCGCAGCAACAAGCAGCCTGCAGAAACAAAACAGGCTGTGAATCAGTAGTTCAACCGATTCTTGTCAAAGGAATTCCTCACAGGTGTAAGCCCCGGCTCAAAGGGGGTTTGCGCCTGTTTTTTCATGGTTTTGGCGCCGGAGCGGTTTACAAAGGCATTAGGATATGTTAAATTAAAATTATTAAATATGTTAAATAAATATTTAACAAAACGAACTGAAGGTATGAAAACAAAGCGGATGCTTATGGCATCGCGTTTTATTTTTGAACATTGAAGGAGGATGACAACATGAGTGAAAAGTATGATGTCGTGATTATTGGTGGAGGAAGCGCGGGGTGCGTCATGGCAAACCGCTTGAGTGAAGATGAGAACCGGAGTGTCCTAGTCCTTGAAGCGGGGCGTAAGGATTTCTCATGGGATTTACTGATTCAGATGCCGGCGGCACTGCCGTTCCCGGCGGGGAAGTCGCTCTATGACTGGAAGTATGAATCGGACCCTGAGCCTTATATGGGCCAGCGTCGCATCAGCCATGCCCGCGGCAAGGTCCTCGGCGGATCAAGCTCCATCAACGGCATGATCTATCAGCGCGGTAATCCGCTCGACTATGAGCGATGGGGCAAAGATCCGGGTATGGAGAACTGGGATTTTGCCCACTGCCTGCCGTACTTCAAGCGCCTTGAATCTGCGCTCGGTTCTGACAAGGATGATCCGTATCGCGGTCATGACGGTCCGTTGAAGCTTGAACGCGGACCGGCGAAGAATCCGCTTTTCCAGGCGTTTTTTGACGCGGCAGTCGAAGCGGGCTACAACCGCACACCTGACGTGAACGGGTTCCGCCAGGAAGGCTTTGGTCCCTTTGACAAGCACTTGTATAAAGGCCGCCGCATGTCCGCATCACGCGCGTATTTGCAGCCGGTCATGAAGCGGAAGAACCTGACCGTAAAAACCCGTGCGTTCGTGTCGAGTATCGACTTTGAGGGCAAGCGTGCGAAAGGCGTGACCTACAAGCGTAACGGCAAGGTGCATCAGATTGAGGCAGGCGAAGTGATTCTCGCCGGCGGTGCGATCAACACGCCGCAGATGCTTCAGCTTTCCGGTGTCGGTGACGCGCAGCATCTGCGTTCCCTCGGTATCAAGCCGGTCGTCGATCTGCCGGGTGTCGGGGAGAACCTGCAGGATCACCTTGAAGCCTATATCCAGTACTCGTGCCCGAAGCCGGTCTCTGAGCAGCCGAACCTGAGCCTGCACCGGATGCCGTGGATTGGCCTGCAGTGGATCTTCGCACGTAAAGGTGCCGCAGCGACGAACCACTTTGAAGGCGGCGGATTCGTGCGCTCCAATGACATCGTCGACTATCCGAACCTAATGTTCCACTTCTTGCCGGTAGCCGTCCGTTATGACGGTACGAAGGCAGATACGAAGCACGGTTTCCAGGTCCACGTCGGCCCGATGTATTCCGACGCGCGGGGTTCTTTGAAGATCACGTCCAAGGATCCGCGCAAGCATCCGAGCATGGTCTACAACTACCTTTCCACGGAACAGGACCGCCGCGAGTGGATCGAAGCGGTACGCATTTCCCGGAACATCATGGCTCAGGACGCGATCAAGCCGTATAACTCCGGCGAGATTGCCCCTGGACCTGAAGTCCAGACCGATGACGAGATCCTCGAATGGGTTGCAAAAGATGCCGAAACGGCTCTTCACCCGTCCTGCACAGCCAAGATGGGACCTGCATCCGATCCGATGGCCGTCGTCGATCCGGAGAGCATGAAAGTGCACGGCCTTGAGAACGTCCGCGTTGTCGATGCGTCTGCGATGCCGTATGTCACGAACGGCAACATCCACGCACCGGTCCTTATGCTTGCTGAAAAAGCAGCGGACCTTATCCGCGGCAAGAAGCCCCTGGAGCCGGAACACCTCGATTTCTACCGTCACGGTGTTCACCCGGCCGACGCAGGTGTGGAAAAGAAATAAACACATGAACGAAACAATACGCCCCTGTTTCCGGACGAGATCCCGGAAGCAGGGGCGTTTTTGATGTCACAGGAGAAGCGGGTTTCGAAACACGGTGAATCCGGTCAGTTCCACCTGGCGGTGACCATTTTTTTGCGCGTGTAGAATTCGACCCCATCCTTGCCATTGGCATGCAAATCTCCGCAGAACGATTTCTTCCATCCGGAGAACGGGTTTGCTGAGAGTGGAGGTTTCGGGGAATCGTAAGGTTTCTGATCACGAATATGTATCTTTCTGTCTCCATATTATGGTACGATCAGCATATACATAGATATGAATCAAGGGAGTGGGAAACATGCCAGACAGACTGATTGTACTGAACAAAGACGAAGACACGCTTTCCATCGTGAATGCGGATACGGGAATGACAGAAAAAACGGTGGCGACGAGTCACAACCCTCATGAGCTTGTCGTGAGCCGTGACGGCCTGAAGACGTATATCGCCTGTTCACTCGGGAACACGGTGGACATCCTCGATAACCGCACGTTTGAGATCGTCAGGCACCTGACGCATCCGGATTTTGATTTCCCGCACGGCCTCGGGCTGACAAACGACGGCAAAAAGCTCTATCTCGCGTCGACGTTCAGTGAGAAAGTATTCATTATTGATACAAAGACCGACGAGATCGAATCGGTCACAAAAACAGGTCAGAAGCTCTCACATATGATCAGCTTCTCACCCGACGGGAACACCGTCTACATCCCGAACATCGGCAGTCATAACCTGACGGTCATGGATACGGACACGGAGACGATCACGACCCATATCCCTGTCGGCAAAGGGCCGGAAGGGGTGGCGGTGCATCCGGATGGACGGCACCTTTATGTGGCGAATCAGGAGGAGGATACCCTCCACATCCTCGATACAGAATCACACGAGGTCCTCTACAAACGCCGGGTCGGTCATGTGCCGGTCAGGCTCGTCTTCTCACCTGACGGCAAATACGCCCTGATTGCGAACCGGGAATCGAACGACGTCTCCATCATCGATACCGCCCAGCACATCAACGGCGAGACCAGGCCCTGGGAGATCAAGCGCCTGCCTGTCGGCGTCTGGGCCGGTGGGATCGTCTTCTCTCCGGACGGCCAAAAAGCCTATGTGGCCAATAACAAAACAAACGACGTCTCGGTGATCGACATGACCACCCTGAAAGAAGAGAGGCGCTTTGACGTCGGGATTCACCCTGACGGGATTGCGTATCTCGAAAAGCGCACATAATTCGCAGTACAAAAAACAGCCCCACCATCCGGTGGGGCTGTTTCGTTCTATTAACATGGAATTATTGAACCCATTCGTCGATGAGGTCGCGGTTTTCATCCACCCATTCCACGGCACCGTCAAACGGTTCGTCGGCGCTTTCCACGTAGTCGATGAGTTCGCCGATTTCTTCATCGGTCATCTTCCAGTTATTAAACCATTCCTGGATTTCCGGGAAATCGTCCGCGAAGTCGGCACGTGTTGCGTGGTGAATCTTCTCCACGTCACCGTAAACGAGCTCCGGATCTTCAAGGAACTTCAGGTCATACTCGGAGAACACCCAGTGCGGTGTCCAAAGCGGTGCGACAATGGCTTCTCCGGCTTCGATGCGGTTTCCGATTTCAGAAAGCATCGCCGGCTCTGAGCTTGGCACGAGTTCAAGGTCAAGGTCGTAAATCTCAATCAGATCTTCAGTGACTTCCATCGTTCCGGCACCGGCTTCAATCCCGACGATCTCCCCATTGAAGAGGTCGGCGTGTTCATTCAGGTCTTCGATGCTGTTGACGTCTTCCAAATATTCCGGTACGACAAGGCCGACTTTGGCGTTGTCAAACCAGGTTGCTTCAGAGAAGTTGACGGTGTCCCCATACTGTTCCACGTAGTTGGCATCCTGAACCGGCAGCCACACTTCGAGGTTGACATCGAGTTCACCGTTATCAAGTGCTGCCATGGATGAACCCATGTCGAGAAGAACCAGGTCGATTTCATAGCCTTTCTCTTCAAGCACATACTTCCACATGTTTGTGACGGCGATGTTCTCTGCCCAGCTGATCTGGGAGATGGTGATTTCTTCCCCGTTGCCGATGGCTTCATTGCCGTCCGCATTGTTTGCAGCGTCGGCATCGTTCGCACCGTCTGCATTGATGTTGTCATTGTTGTCTTCCGCATTATTTCCGCACGCTGTCAATGAAGCGGCTACGGCCACAGCGGAAAACGCCCCTAAGCTTTTTTTCCATGTACGCATTAAGAAAAACCCCTTTTTCTAAATTGTGTTAAATATATTGCATACGTTAAATACATTAAATAAATATTTAACGAAAATGCCAAGAAGAAGGATTCACCTTGTTCACAGGAAGAAAGTGAATCACATAAAGAGTCACGGACTAGCGGTCCGTATCCCGTGGGATCATATCGAAGATCTCGCCTGAGCGGATCGCTTTCGCCAGATCGTACAGCCAGTTGTAGTACGTCTTGGATTCTTCGAGCTGATCGTAGTACTGTTTGGATTCGGCGACAATATCAGGCGTGCTGTTCGCATCCTTCATGATCTCAACGAGATCTTCCTGAGCCGATTCAACGGATTCGAGGTTGACCTTGGCTTCACGTTCCCACATTTCTGAATAGAATGTTTTAAAGAAACGGAAGAAGTCTTTCTCGGCAATATACGTGTGCTTTCTCGATCCGCGGGTGAAGGTCTTCTTCACCATGTCAATCTCCTGCAGCTTGCGGACGCTCGTACTCATGCTCGGCTTGCTCATCTGGAGCTCCTCGCGCATTTCATCGAGTGTCATTTGATCCTTAAAGTACATCGTCGCATACAAATTGCCCGCAGCGGGGGTAACCCCGTATAAATCCATCGTTTCCGAAATCGAGCCGATGACTTTATCTTTTGCTTTTTCAATTTTTTTGCGCTGTTCTTCATAGGAATCGGTCATGCACTCACCCCTATTCCGAATAACCAAAGTTTAATTCGTTAAATGTTTTCTTAATCTTCTTTTCAAACTATATGTTACCGAACTGAGCGGAAATGTCAAATGAAAATGGGCATTTTTCTGAAACGGGAAAGTGGGAAAGCCGGTTTCAACACAGTTGTAACAAGGGATCACGCCGGTTTCGAAACTTTTTTCGCGGTTATATCTTTTTTTGACACAGCCATACGGGCGTGTTAGGATGATAAAAGATTAAATATATATTTAACAAACTTAATTTAAAAGAAATTGGAGTTGAGATGAATGAACCTCACATGCAAGCAGTATATCAATGGGGAATGGGTCGACGCCGTAAGCGGTGAAACCCGGACCATTATCAATCCCTTTAACCAGGACGTGATTGCCACGGTTCCGGAAGGAAACAGAGACGATGCGAAAGCTGCCATCGCCGCAGCCAGACAGGCCTTTGATGACGGCGCGTGGGCGGAGCGCCCGGCAACGGAGCGAGGTGCGATCGTCAGAACGATTGCCGAATTGATCGAGCGTGACCGTGAAGAACTCGCCGAACTCGAATCCCTTGATACAGGGAAGACCGTCGAGGAGAGCCGCGGAGACATGGACGATATCGCCGGCGTCTTCCGCTATTACGCAGAGATGGCGGACAAGAGCGGCGGGGAGCTGATCGACAGCCCTGTAGCGGAATCGGTCAGTAAAGTGGTCTATGAGCCCGTCGGCGTATGCGGCCAGATCACGCCGTGGAATTACCCGCTCCTGCAGGCATCATGGAAGCTCGCACCGGCTCTCATTACCGGGAACACCCTCGTCATGAAGCCGAGTGAGATCACACCACTGACAACGGTGAAGGTATTCGCATTAATGGAGGAAGCCGGTGTCCCGAAGGGCGTCGCCAACCTCGTTCTTGGTGCCGGTCATACCGTTGGAGCCGAGCTGTCAGAGAGCCTCGACGTCGATTTGATTTCCTTTACCGGCGGGATCGTCACCGGGAAGAAGATCATGCAGGCAGCAAGCGTCAACGTGAAGAAGCTCGCCCTTGAGCTTGGCGGGAAGAATCCGAATATCATCTTCGCTGATGCGGACTTCGACACAGCCGTCGATCAGGCGCTGAACGGTGTCTTCTTCCACGCGGGACAGATCTGTTCTGCAGGGACTCGCCTCGTCGTGGAAGAATCGATTCACGACGCATTCGTCGACGCCCTCGTAAAACGCGTGGAGAACTTCAAGCTCGGGAACGGGTTTGATGACGATACCCAGATGGGGCCGCTTATTTCCAAGGAGCACCTTGAAAAGGTCGAAGCCTACGTTGAGAACGGCGTCAAAGAAGGCGCGAACCTCGTCACCGGCGGCAAGCGTCCTGAGGATCCGGCCCTGAAGAACGGGTTCTTCTACTTGCCGACGATCTTCACCGGATGCAAATCCGAGATGGACGTCGTGCAGGATGAAGCGTTCGGCCCGGTGATTACCGTTGAGACCTTTAAGACGGAAGAAGAGGCGGTTACGATCGCCAACGACTCCATCTACGGCCTCGCAGGCGGCGTATGGACAAACGATATCGTGAAGGCGGAGCGCTGCGCGAAGAAGATGCGCATGGGCACCGTCTGGATCAACGACTTCAACCTCTACTTTCCGCACGCACCGTGGGGCGGCTTTAAGCAGTCCGGCATCGGGCGTGAGCTCGGCAAACTCGGGATCGAAGAATACACGGAATCCAAGCACATCTTCCAAAACCTGAACCCGCAGCCATTGAACTGGTTCTGATGAATAGTACGAATGAGAGCCCCGTCTTCTGATCACAGAAGGCGGGGCTCGTTTCATGCAAACATCACGTTACCTGATACACCCACACCTCTTCATCGAACTCTGGGTCGATGGTGCCGGTGGAGACGAAGCCCGCGGAGGTGTACAGATGCTTCACCGCTTCATTGTCCGCCTTCATGCTCGTCTTGATCGTCTTCACGTACCACTTGGCTGAGAGGAAGCGGATGATGAGGGCGAGGAAGGCTTTGCCGCGGCCGTCTCCCTGATAGGCGCCGTCGAGCATAAACCGGTCGAGCCAGATGTAGCGTTCATACAGGCTCCCTGCGCCGGCCATCATAAAGCCGACGGGTTTGCCGTCTTCATACAGACCATAGCATGACCACTTGAGGCTGCGGTCATAAAACGATTCGAGGATGGAGACGGCGTTCGGTTCAATGAAGGACTCCTGATGGGCTTTCGGTTTGAGGGCGATGATCGCCCGCCAGTTTGACGCATCGACGGGACGGATCTCTCTCGTCATGCTCGTCACCTGCTTTCCTTATGCTTAATGGTGGGTCGTTTTCTTCCGGACGAGAATCGTCTGGGTTCCGTTCGTTTCGTCGAAGTCGAAATACATGATCCCCCAGTCCTCGAAGCTGTTCACGAGTTCGGCGGGATGCAGCTTAAAGTCTTCACGCACGGGGGTGTTTTCCATTCCTGGGAGAGAGACGTACGTTTCAATGAAGACGTAGCCTCCGGGGCGGATGAGGTCTTTGACGAGCTCCATCAGATCCCGGTCGAGGTAGTAAGTGATGACGGCGAGATCCACCGGGGCCGTTGCTGTCACGGCGGTCTGGCCTTCGATGGACGTGAGATCCATCGCTTTGGCTTTTACAGGACGCCCGAGCTCCTCAGCCTTGGCGTTGACGAAATCCGTTGCCGTATCCGACACATCAAAGGCCGTCACCGTGTAGCCGCGGTCTGCGAGCATCAGGGCGTTCGCCCCGAGGCCGCAGGCGAGATCGATGGCAACGGCGTTCTCTGTCACCGGGATCTGATCGGCGAGGACCGGATTCGCACCCGGAATCTTACCGGATTTGATGCGTCGAGCGTGTTTGTCGTTCCATTTTGTCTGATCGTCCATCGTTGATTCCTCCATCGTTGTCATGCATAGTCGTCCTCTTCATCGTACGTGCGCCCGGGCGAAAACGCAACAAAAAGACCGGCTGCCCGAGAGAGGGCAGCCGGCCGTTCACCGCTTAAAGATACGCGATCAGGGATGTTGCGATGGTGAAGTAGATCATCAGACCGAGGATATCGTTGACGGTCGTGATGAAAGGCCCGGAGGCAATCGCCGGGTCGAGCTTCAGCTTCGTGATGATGACCGGGACGACGGCCCCGATGATCGTAGCGATGCTCAAGGTCAAGAACAGTGAAGCACCGACGACAAAGGCGAGCATGTAGCTCCCGTAAATGAACGGCACGATGATCATCAGCGTCGCCGCACAGATGAGACCGAGCATAATGCCGGTACCGAACTCACGCTTGATCGTGTTCCAGAGTCCTTTCTTCTCGAAGGAGCCTGTCGCGAGAGAACGAACCATAACAGCGAGGGACTGCGTACCGGTGTTTCCGGCGGAGTCCATAATGAGCGGGATGAAGACAGCCAAGAGGACAATCTCTTCAAGGGTCTCTTCGAACTGCCCGATGACCCCGGCTGTGATGAGGCCGAAGAACATGAGCATGATGATCCACGGCGAGCGCTTCTTCGCAGCGGCGAAGGACGTGATGTTGACGTCTGTCGCGCCTTTGGCTGCGGCGATCTCGCCGAAGTCTTCCGTGGCCTCTTCTTCGAGGACATCGATGACGTCATCGACGGTGACGATCCCGATCAGTTCGTTCGTACTCGTCACAACAGGGGCGGCGAGGAGGTCGTAGTCGGAGATCATCCGCGCCACGTCTTCCTGATCGGTGTGTGCTTCGACGGATACGACCCGCGTACTCATCAGATTTTCGATGGTTTCGTCCAATGGAGCCGTGATCAGATCACGGAGCGAGACGACGCCGGCGAGCTTGTCTTTCTCGTCGATGACGTACAGGTAGTAAATCGTCTCCGCTTCGATGCCTTTCTCTCGCAGGTCGGCCATGACGTTTTGCACGCTTTCGTGGGCGTAAATCGCGACGAATTCCTTCGTCATGAGGGAACCGGCGGATTCATCCGGATAGCTGAGGAGCTCACGGACCTCGTCGGCATCTTCTTGTTCCATGGCACTCAAGATGGCCTTGGCATCTTCGTCTTCAATCTCACCGATGAAGTCGGCGACGTCATCGGACTGCATGAAGTTGAACATATGCGCGGCGTACGTTTTGTCGAGTTCTTTTACCACTTCGGTCTGATTCTCAAAATCAAGGCCCTGGAAAATTTCCGCAAATTCTTCTGCGGACAGATATTCATAGAACATCGGGCGCTTGTCGTCATACAGATCAAGGAAGAGTTCCATCTGATCTGTCGGGTGGAGCTCCAAAAACAGCTCCAGAAATTCGTCTTTCTTCTTGTACTTCAACGCTCTGAAGATCTGGTCGAAGTACTGCTCTCTTGCTTCTTCATTCAATCGGTTCACGTGAATCACCTCTTTGGGTCAGTTTTATGCCCCGGTGACGGTTACGTCGGGATGGGGACTTGGTTTACTCGGTTTTGACTGACATGAATCAGGGTCCTCAGGCATGCCCCATCACCTCCATACAAAATAAAATAAGCTGCCTTCACGTGAATGAAGGCAGCTGAATGCTCGCTGAATCAGGCTGCAGGCACCCTGAAAAAACCACGGGGTGTACGGCAGACCGTCAAAATGGACCTCCATTCGTAGAGCTTTAGCACTGTGCGGCATAGGACGAAGCCAGCTGCGTTAAAAACCACCTTATGTCGATGGTTCCTGTTCAACCCATTGGCGTCTTTGGACGTTTTTGGGCAGCAGCGTATCTCCTGCACAGGAGCCTCACCTAACGAGGGCAATATGCATATTCAAGTCGTATCATACAGAATCAAAAAAAGCCTGTCAACCGTTTTTTGAGAGAAACTTTCCCTTGTGCAACAAATAAGCCTTTGGTAAACTTGTCAAAGTATTTCAAACAAAGGACTGACGCTATGCACACGAACCACTGGCTGACCAGACAACCCTTGTTTCTCTCAACGGGGGTCGCTTTTTTTATCCTGTCGATGCTCTCCATCGTCGGGCTGTTCGACGCCATCGACCTCGCCGTCATGGACTGGGTGTACCACAGTGCCCCGGCCTTTCTGACGAACGCCATGACCGTCATCACAGAGTTCGGCTCGGTGGAACTGATCGCCGTGATGTCCATTCTTGTCCTCGGACTCCTCCTCTATCAGAGAAGAATCCGGGACATGATCCTCTTTGTCGCCGTCTCCGGCGGAGGGCTTGCCGTCAACCTCGGCCTGAAGTTCCTCTTTCAGCGGGAGAGGCCCGGGGAACTGAACATGATCGACGCCTTCGGGATCGAGCTCGCGATCCCGTCCTACAGCTACCCGAGCGGCCACACGATGCGGGCGGCGATTCTCGTCCTGCTCATCATCTACCTCCTTGGCACGTGGGTGAAAAGAAGAGAACAGACACGGCTTGTGACCACGGCGGGACTCCTTCTTCTCACACTGGTTGCCGCGAGCCGCGTCCTCACCGGGGCCCATTTCCCGACGGACGCCGTCGGTGCCGTCCTCGCATCCGTTGCCTTCGTCTCCCTCTGTGTCCGGCTCTATGAGCAAAGATGGCGAAAGCCTTCGTAACGAAACCGCGTCCCGTCCCCTGTCTGAAAAACAGGGAGCGGGACGCGGTTTTTGGTTTTGATTTGTTGATCTATTCCTGTTCGTATACCCTGACGTAATCCACTTTCATCTCTGCAGGGAACGGCGTCGTGTCGTCCGGGTCGCCCCCGTACCAGCCCCCGACAGCAAGATTCAAAATGAGGTGGAAGTCCTCATCAAAAGGAGCCGGGAACTCGCCGTTTTCCGAGTACCACTGATTCATCACCGCATACTCGTCATCATTGACGTACCAGCGGATCTCGCCAGGCTCCCACTCGACGGCGTAGACATTGTAGTCCGTTGTCGTTTCTCCGTCATCGAATACGTATTCATCGGCCGTGTACGTATTGTCCGGAAACACGCCGCCGTAGTGAATCGCCGCACCGACGATGTCTGTTTCAGATCCGCGGTTCTCCATGATGTCAATCTCTCCGGAGGCGGCCCAGTTGCCGTAGGCATCGTCTTCCGGCATCATCCAGAACGCCGGCCAGAAGCCCTGGCCTTCCGGGAGACTGATGCTCGCTTCAAAGCGGCCGTGCGTCTGGCTGAAGAGCCCTTCGGTCAGGATCTTCCCGGACGTATAGTCGAAGGTGCCGTAGTCATCAGAGACCGTCTCTTCACGGGCTTCGATGACGAGGGAGCCGTCACGGAGCGTGACGTTGTCCTCCTGATACGACTGAAGCTCTTCGTTACCCCAGCCTTCGACCCATTCATCCCCGTCGTAGAAGCCGTTCCCAATGTCGTAGCGCCACTTGTCTTCATCGAGGCTCTCCCCGTCGAATTCATCGTGCCAGACGAGGTTCCACCCCTCGGGTGCGTCAATGCCGGCGTTCTCTGCCTCGTTCTCTCCGTTGCCGCAGGCGGCGAGGGTGACGAGGGACAGACCGGCCATGATTATAAGCTTGTTCATGTGTCCATATCTCCTTTTATGTTCATGTGACCGAAATCGGTTTCGTTAACGGTAACACGAGGAGGAAAGCGCCGTCAATATGCCGCTCGTTGGAACCTGAAAAACGGACAGCGTCGCGGCTGTCCGTTTCAAGAAAAGATCATGATGATCAGGGTGTCAGGGCCGGATTGCGGTCTTTGAACCGGCTGATGAGTGCTTCATTATGCGCATCGGCTCCGTCGACGTTGCCGCTTTTGAAGACGGGGACATCGAACCCTTCCTCTGCAAGGGTCTCCGTCGCCTCGGCAATCACCGCCTGCAACAGGGTGATCCCGAGTATCGTCGAGACCGGGGCGAAGCCTGTATCGAGTGCCTTGTGAGAGAGGGCTGCATCCCCGACGGGTGCTTCATTATCGAGAACGAGATCCGCCGCATCACTGAGATGCTGTCCGGAAGGGTGCCGTGATGACAGGGCAGCACGGTACGCCATCGACGTCACGGCGATGACATAGGCGCCCTTCTCCCTGCTTATCATGGCAGCGTCCACCGGAACGGGATTGCGTCCGGAGGTGGAGACGACGATCATCAGGTCCTTTGGCGTCAGAGGCAGATCGGTCATAAAGCGTTCGGCGTAGCCAGGCGTCCGTTCGAGGGCCGAGGCTCTCGGGCCGCTCTCATGCAGCATGAGCGGCTCGACGAAGAGCGGCCTGACGTTCGCAAGCCCTCCGGCCCGGTAAAAGAGCTCTTCGCCGAGCATATGGGAGTGTCCGGAGCCGAATACGTAAATCATCCCGTCGTTCCGAATTGTGGCGGCAATTTGCTCCGCGGCCACGGTGAGTGCGCGGAACTGCCGGTTTTTGATGCCGCGCAGGCGGGACTCGATCTCGTCAAGGTAACGAAAAGACATGGTACATTCTCCTTCTTATGCGCCTTTATCAGCGCTGCATATCTGCAATAAATTTGTAGCGGTCGCCGCGGTAGACGGATTTGACGAATTCGAAGACGGTACCGTTGTGAAAACGGGTTGTCCGCTCAAGGAGGAGTACCGGCGAGCCCGCTTCTATCGTCAGCATCCGGGCCTCTTCGTCAGAGGCGAAGGACGGTTCAATCGTCTGCCGGGCTTTGTCGATTTTGCGCCCGGACTGCGCTTCGATCGCTTCGTACAGGGAACCTTCAAGGTCCTGTTCGCGGATCGTGATGCCGTCCTGCCTTAAGTACGACGTCTCAAAGGCCATCGGCGCCCCGTCCCCGGTTCGAAGCCGGCTGATTTCATAGACGGGCGTGCCTGCATCAAGCTCGAGGTGCTTGGCGACGTTCGCCGGTGCGGCAACGGTGTCAAAGCTGATCAGGGTCGAACCCGGTTTGATGCCGCGCTGCTTCATGTCTTCGGAGAACCCGGTCAGTTTCATGAGCGGCTGTTCGATCTTCTCTTCGGCGACGAACGTGCCCCGTCCTTTCGAGCGAGTCAGAAGCCCTTCGTTGACGAGGTTCGTCATCGCCTGACGGATCGTCATGCGGCTGATGCCGTAAGTCTCAGACAGGTCCCGCTCGGAGGGGAGGGGATCGCCGGGTTGTAAGGTGCCGTCTTCGATCTGTTTTCTCAGCTGTTCCTGGAGCTGGTAGTAAATCGGGATGGGGGAATCCTTCTCAATCATCGGTCTTCACTCATTTCTCATCTGGAATCTGGCCTGCCGCCGCTTTGTCGACGATCACGGTGACGTCGGGGTGTTCTTTCAGGGCGGTGATCGGCCAATCTTCCGTTATTGTATCACGGAATAAAGCGGAAATCGCTTCGGCTTTGTTGGTGCCGCTCGCAAGCAGGACGATCTTTTTTGCCTTCAGAATGGACCGGATGCCCATCGTGATGGCGTGCGTCGGGACTTCGTCCGGACTGTTGAAATAACGGGCATTCGCCTCACGTGTCGTGTCATTCAGTTCGATGACGTGCGTCACCGAGTCGAACGGGGTGCCGGGCTCGTTGAAGCCGATATGACCGTTTTCCCCGACGCCGAGGAGCTGAAGGTCGATGCCGTGTTCGTCAATCAGGGCCTCGTAGCGCCGGCATTCCATCTCATGGTCCGACGTGTTCCCGTCCGGGACATACGTCTGGTTGCGGCTCAGCTTCAGTGGGGCGAACAGCGTGTCTTTCATAAACGTGTAGTAGCTGTTCGGGTCGTCCTGAGAGAGACCGATGTATTCATCAAGATTAAACGTCTGAATGGCACCGAGGGGCAGGGCGCTGTCTTGGATCTTTTGGATCAGGGCCTCGTACATCCCTGACGGGGTGCCGCCGGTGGCAAGACCGATGTGGATGTCCGGGTTCTCTTTGATGGCGTCATAGAAATACTCCGCCGCCTGTTCGCTCATGGCGTGATAATCGTCTACGGTTTGGATGGTGATGGTCATGGTTTTTCTCCTCCTATAATCGTGTGTTTGATGAATCCGGTGCGGCTCATGACGGTCAGGTCGGCATCCGCGCCGGTTTGAATGGTTCCTTTCGTACCGGTGAGGCCGAGGCTCTCGGCCTGATTGTAAGACGTCATCCGTGCGATGTCGTGCCAAGAGGCGTTGAAGGTCGACCGTGCATTACGCACCGCCTCGTCCATCGTCAAAACGCTGCCGGCAAGGGCGCCGTTCTTGAGACGGGCTTCTTTCCCTTCGATCGTGACTTCCTGTCCCCCGAGGTCGAAGACCCCGTCGCCGAGGCCTTTGCCGCGCATGGCATCGGTAATGAGCATGAGCCGGTTCGCTCCGAGTGCCTGATAGGCAACCCGAGCCGCATCAGGGCTCACGTGGACGTGATCCAAGATCAGCTCGGCTTTTAAGTTGTCACTGAGCATAACGCCGCCGACGACACCGGCTTCCCGGTGATGGAGACCCCGCATGCCGTTAAAGAGATGGGTGGCGTGGCGAAGTCCGTCCTGTTCTGCGGCCCGCACGTCAGCGGACGAGGCGTCGGAGTGGCCGATGGAGCCGATGACGCCGGAGTCCGCGAGTGCCTGTACGAGCTCAGCGCCACCGGGTCGCTCAGGAGCGATCGTGGCGATCCGGATCTGATTGCCGGAGAGGGCCTGCCAGTGTTTGAACTGTCCGGCATCCGGGTCGAGGATGGCGCCGACGGGCTGGGCGCCTGCCTGTTTGGCGTTGATGAACGGGCCTTCGAGGTGCACGCCAAGGCACCTTGCCCCGTCAGTTCCCTCAGAGGAAGCGACCTGTTGGAGCGCCTCTTCAATGGACGCAGCGGGTGCCGTGATCGTCGTCGCGAGGAAGGACGTCACCCCTTCATTCGTGATGGAGCGGCTGATGGTGGCGAGGGCCTCGGGTGTGGCATCCATGACGTCGGCTCCGTGGCTGCCGTGAATATGGATGTCGATAAAGCCCGGGAGAATGACGTCATCCCCGTCAAGACGGAGGACGTCGGCCCCTTCTGGCGGTTCGCCGCCTTCCGTGATCTGTTCGATGATGCCGCTGTTTACCGTAATCAAAGGCTGTCTGATGGGCGCGCCGTCTGCGTTATAGACGGTGCCGCCCTGTATATAAATCTTATTCTTCAATGCAATCACCACCTGAAATGGAGTTCTTGTCATCCATTATACATTAGTATAGTGGTCTAGACAATTAAAAGAAAATAAAAAATGATGAAACGGATATAACAACCGATGAGACATTTGTATCTAAAGTTAATGACAAATGTTATAATGAATTCGGAGGAGATGTTTATGGATCATTTATCGAAAGAACAATCATTACATCAGACTGTGAAAGAGCAGCTTATTACAGACATCCAATCTAAGAAATATCCGGTGCATGCCCAGCTTCCAACAGAAGCAGAGCTCTGTAAAACATTCGATGTCAGCAGGACAACGATTCGAAATGCGCTGCAGCAGTTGGTGAACGAAGGATATATTGAAAGGGTACAGGGGAAAGGGACATTTGTGAGGCAACAGCGGATCAAGCAAACGCTGACATCTACGGAAGGAAGTTACGTTGAACAGCTGAAACTGCAGGGGAAGCATCCTGAGGTCAAGGTCGTCGATCTGACAGTGATTCCCACGGATGAGAGACTCTCTTTGGCTCTTGAGATTGCAGAAGGCGAACCGCTGAATAAACTTGAACGAATTCGCTATGCGGATAATCAGCCTCTTCAGTATGAGACGGCTTATTTACCCTGGCGTCTGACGACCGGTTTACGGAAAGAGTCCTGTGAGGGATCGCTTTACAGTGTACTTAGAGATGAATTGGAATTACCAATTGCGAAGACGGAAGAGCATCTGCATATTACCAGGGCTGATCAGACAGTCGCCGGTTACTTAGGCATTGCAGAAGGTGACCCTTGCATTCAGATTGAGACCTATGCCTATCTTGACGATGGCACCAAAATTGAATATTCCATAGCATGTTTTCATGGCGATAAAGTCAGCTTTACAGTTGAACGGCACTATGGACAAACATCAGAACCGGGCTCTCCGTAAGGAGCCCGGTTCTGATTTGCATATACAGTTCATACCAGTGCCGGGGATCCAGGTGGTGACAGACCCCTCCAGGCGGATCGTCAGGCGAACCAGCCTGACTCTTTCAGTGCGTGTGAAGTCAGTACGTCAAACTCGGCCAGCCGTTCATTCTGATAACTTGAATAGGCCTGCAGAGTCCGGTCGATATAGGCTGGGTGGGACATGATTTCGATGGTTCCGCTTTTGTGTTTGTGCTGCTCATAAAGTTTGCGGAAAAAGTCAATGGATACGGCATCTTGATAGAATCCGTCATGAAAATCGTCACTGACGCTTGAGACGCCGATCCGGTTGCCGGCCCGAACCGGCAAGCTGTACTTTTCAGCCAGATGGCGGACGACCGGTGCAAGCGGTTCATACATATGAATATGATGATGACTGTCAAAATGGTGCGGATGTCCGGCAATGTCAAAGAATCGCTCGATTTGGGCAGACCATTCGGCCTCCACTTCATCGAGGTCAAGCTTTGGCCCGTTGTCGAGTTCGCTTGCGAACCGGTTCGAGAGTCTGAAATCCCCGTTTTCGTTCGTCAGCGATGTCGCATTTGTCATGGGACGCCCGCTTGTCAAAACCAGATGCACACCAATGTTTGAAAGCTTGTTTTCATGGATCAGTTCGGCGGCGTGCAAGGTACCCGGCATGTTGACCATCAATGTTGCTGATGACACAACGCCGTTCGTCATGGCGTCGAAAATACCGTAGTTGACAGCTCTGCTAAGACCAAAATCATCGGCATTGACGATAAATTTCATAGGAAATTCCCCCTTTTCTACTACTTATCATAACAACTTTATTCATAACCGACAATACAACAAACTAAATTTGTAGTAACTTTTATATTGATTTGTAGTTATGTTTCTGTTACATTAGTTTCAAGGAAGCGCTTACCTGAAGATAAAGAAGATTAGGGAGGGATGACGGTGGCCGTTAATATTGCTGTGATTGGCGGTGGTTCAAGCTATACACCGGAGATTATTGAGGGATTGATTGACCGTTATGATGATATGCCTGTCAGAAAGATTACCTTGGTGGATGTAGAGGAAGGACAAGAAAAATTAAATGTCATTACAAATTTAGCGAAGCGGATGATTGCCCGTTCGGGAAAAGAGATCTCGATTGTCAGTACACTGGATTTGGAACAGGCGTTGAAGGGGGCGGATTTTGTGACCTCGCAAATCCGCGTTGGTGGACTCGATGCCCGGAGCATGGATGAAGCCATCCCTCTTCGAAAGGGGCTTGTCGGCCAGGAAACCAATGGTGCAGGTGGTATTTTTAAAGCCTTTCGGACGATCCCTGTGCTGATGGAGCTGTCTCAGGCAATGGCAAAAATCTGTCCGGATGCCTGGTTGATCAATTTTACGAATCCTGCCGGGATGGTGACAGAGGCATTGCTGAAATACGGAAGCCATAAAAAGGTTATTGGTGTCTGCAATATTCCGTTTAACATGCGAAGCGGTATTGCCGAGATGTTTCATGTGCCGGTTGGGGAAGTGGAGATCGAGTTCATTGGGCTTAACCATTTTATTTTTGGACGCCGTGTGAAAATCGGCGGGGTCGACCGGACGTCTGAAGCGTTGGCAAAATCCATCGAAAAAGGTGTGGACTATTCACCGGCGAATATCGTATCTCTCGGATGGACTCCGGAGCTGATCCGAAGCCTCGGCATGTTGCCGAATCCCTATCACCAGTATTATTTCCAGACGCGGGACGTCATAAAGAAAGACATGAATCTCCTTGATACCGAAGGAACCCGTGCGGATGTTGTAAAAGGGGTGGAAGCATCGCTGTTTGAAACATACCGTGCACCGGATCTTGACGTGAAACCGAAGGAACTTGAACAGCGGGGCGGTGCATACTACAGTGACGCAGCCTGCAATCTGATGGTCAGTCTGCATACAGACAGGCAGGATGTACAGACCGTGAATACCCTGAATCAGGGAGCTGTCTCAGATCTGCCTGATGATGCTGTAATTGAGGTCAATGCCGTGATCACCGAGGAAGGTCCAAAACCGGTGAGCGTTGGCAAACTGCCAGATGAGGTACGAGGAATCATTCAACAAATGAAACATATGGAAGAACTGACGATTAAAGCCGCGATCTCAGGGGATTATGACGATGCGTATCTTGCACTTGTGATGAACCCGCTTGTTTCTGATGAGAAGCTGGCCAAAGACCTGCTTGATGAACTGTTGGATGCCCATCAGTCTTTCTTACCCCAATTTCATTCCCGAGAGGAGAACGTCTAATGAATGCGATTATGAATTGGATGGAGAAGCATTTTATTCCTGTTGCGAGCCGGATCGGTGCTCAGCGGCATCTCGTTGCAGTCCGTGACGGTTTCGTTGCCATTATGCCATTGATCATTCTGGGAAGTTTTGCAGTTCTTATTAACAATCTGCCGATTGACGTCTTTCAGAATTTCATGCTTTCCCTGTTCGGAGAGGGCTGGAAAGCTGTAGGCGGGAACATCTGGGATGGGTCTTTTGCGATATTGACCCTTCTGGTTGTTGCCGGAATCAGCTATAATTTAGCTAAGTCTTACGACGTGGATGGGATGTCTGCGGTTTTGATTGGTCTGGCATCCTTTATCATCTTGACACCGACAACAGAAGATTGGGGTCTGGCTTATGCGTGGACAGGGGCCCAAGGGCTGTTTGTCGGCGTGATTACCGCTCTGGTTACAACCGAGCTGTTCCGTGTCCTGTATCGTTCGAAATTCACGATTAAGATGCCGGACGGTGTTCCGGACGGCGTGGTTAAATCTTTTCGTGCTCTGATTCCAGCGGCGATTATTTTGATTTTCATTGCCCTTGTACAAATTTTCATCACCTCGTTAACCGATGGGAGTCTGCATGAACTGATTTTCACCCTGATTCAGGAACCGCTTCAGGCACTGGGGAATACGCTTCCTGCGGCGATCATCATTGCCTTTTTGAATCATCTTCTATGGTTCTTTGGGCTTCACGGTACGAATATCCTCGGTCCTGTGATCGAGTCCATTTATCTGCCGCTCATTGAAGTCAACATCCAGCAATTTGCAAGCGGTGTCAGTGCGCACGATGTCCCGTATATCATCACGAAACCGTTCCTTGATGCCTATGTCTTCATGGGTGGATCCGGAACTACCCTGGCACTCATTTTTGCCATCTTCCTCGTAGCTAAGACAAAGCATTACCGAACGATCGGTAAGATTGCGGCCCCGGCGGGCGGCTTTAACATCAATGAACCGATCCTGTTCGGGCTGCCGGTCGTTTTGAACCCGGTCATGCTGATTCCGTTTATCTTTATTCCGGTACTCCTGACGGTGACCTCTTATGTGGCCCTCGTGACCGGGGTTGTACCGAAGACCGTCGCCATGGTTCCGTGGACGACACCGCCTATCATCAGCGGATATCTGGTCACAGGGGGTTCCATTACCGGGATTATCCTGCAGCTGTTTAATTTAACCCTTGCGACATTGCTTTACATCCCGTTCATTCGGGCATCTGAACGTGCGGAAGAGAGAAAGCAGGAGATTTTAAAGCAGGAAATGAAAGGAGACAAACAGTCATGAGCGAACAGACAGAGCAGTCCCTCGAAGAGATTTCGTTTCAAATTATCCTTCATGCAGGAAATGCGAGATCCGATGCGATGGAGGGCATGGCGTTCGCAAGAGAGGGGAAGTTTACGCAAGCCCATGCCAAACTGCGTGACGCGGAGGCTTCATTCGTTGAAGCACATCATGTCCAGTCTGCTCTCTTGCATAAGGAAGCCGGCGGTGAAGGGGTCTCTCCTTCTGTCCTGCTTATCCATGCGCAGGATCATCTGATGACGGCGATGACAGTCAAAGATCTGGCACAGGAAATCGTGCATCTTCACGAAAAGAAAGCTTAAAGGGAGGAAGAGATACGATGAAAATCATATTGGTATGTTCAGCAGGTATGTCAACGAGTATGCTGGTGAAGAAGATGAGGCAGGCTGCTGAAGCGAAGGGGATCGATGCAGAGGTTGATGCAACGGCTGAAGCGGGGCTTCACAATGAATTTGACTCAACCGATGTCATTTTGATTGGTCCTCAAGTCAGATATTTGGAAAAGAAGATAGCAGAAAAATCTGCGCCCTACAAGATCCCGGTTGCTGTCATCGATTCCATGGCCTATGGCATGATGGACGGTAACAAAGTGCTTGACCAGGCACTTGATCTTCAGAAAACACACAGATAGACATGTCAGAGAGCCGTCCATTAAGGGCGGCTTTCGTTGTTTCTGTGCCTAGCATGCACTTTACTTTGGGAGTGAAAGTTTCCTGTGGGCTTGGCAGTAGGAACCACTAGTCAATGGCAAGGGTGTCCACCGTGAGGTGGAATCTGAAGGAAGCTGGCGATAAAATCCTGTACTAAGGAACACGAATCATAATCGCATGGTTCAACAAACAATTTTTTAAGTCATTGAACTCATTATCGATCCATACTTTTCTTCAAACAGCTGTGGGTCCAGACCACCAGGTAAGAATGCTAAACAAGCCATTAAATAGATCGCAAAATACTATGACGAAGGTTTTAAGAGTTGATATGAAAAGTTATTTTGATACGATACCCTATCAAAAGCTGATGAACTACTTTGAACACTATATTCAAGAACCTGTCTTGCTAAAAATTATTTGGGAATTAATTGAAATTATTATCGTGAACGGGGATCAATGGGAAGCATCTAAGAATGGCGTGTCTCAAGGAGGCAATTTATCCCCCATTCTGAGTAACGTTTACCTGCATGAACTCGATAAAGAATTGGATAAAAGAGGCCATCATTTGATCAGGCATGTGGATGACTTTTGCATTTACGTCAAGAGTCGATGAGCTGCGGGGAGTGAACTCCTTAAGACAACAATATTTCTTGAAGGTACACTTAAATTGAGTGTGAACGATGTGAAAAGTCATATAGGGACAACATCGAAACGAAAGCTTCTGGGGTTTTGTATTCATAAATATCACTTTGATAAAAATAAGGATAATTTATATGAATAAAGATGACATTGATAGTTATTTGTGAAATAATAGTTCATAATTTAATTGATTTAAATGAAACAATATTTCAGAAGGGGTGGCATACATGTTTGTTTTAGGAATCGATGGCGGGGGTTCATCTACTGTTGCCAGACTTGCTGATTATGCAGGTAACAGCATAAAAACAGTCCAGGTTGGTGAGATCAATTCAACTATGATGAATAAAGATGATTGGATACAGTCCTGTTCATCCATATTGAACCATTTTGAATCGTATGTGGATCGAATACAATGTATTTTTATTGGGTTATCCGGTATTAGCAGGTTGAAAATTGAAACTATAGAATTTTTGAAAGAGGATTTAAAAAAACGAATTCATCCAGATGCTGAAGTATTTATAGTGAATGATGCAGTTCTTGGATTATATGCAGGGACTGGCGGAGAAGATGGCATAGTTAATATTGCCGGAACCGGCTCTCAAACATTCGGACTTAAAAACGGTGTTGAGTTTAAGATAGGTGGGTGGGGACATAAATTTGATCATACAGGAAGTGGATACGGAATTGCGATTGAAGGTATTAAGTCAGTGATTACGGCATATGAGAATCGTTCACCATTCAACTATTTCGAAAAAGCTGTTATGGATGCTTGGGGAGAAGACTCTTTTATGGAAATGATGGAGAAAATAAATTCGGGCAGTTCGGCAAAACAGATCGCACAACTATCTAAGACTATCTGTGCTTTAGCCACTGAAGATGAACAGGCAAGAAGGATCATTGATCGTGCTGCACATGATATATCAGATGCAATAACTCGCATGTCCGAAGCACATTTTGCTGGCGAGAAGGGTGTGAAGGTAATCCTAATGGGTGGTTTAATGAATCAGCAAGATCTGTTTTTGCCACTTTTAGAAAAGAAGTTACCTCATGCCTTACTGAAGGTTCTTGATCAAGAACCTGTAGAAGGGGCAGTGATTGCAGGGCTAAAAGCCGTGAAGGGAAGTGAGAATGGTGATTAAAACAGGACTTGATAATTTGTTGGAAACGAACATACCTGATTTGAAAAAACGTTCAGTGGGCCTTGTAATCAATCACACGTCCATTGATCAGCGCAAACAGTTGAGTTTAGACATCCTCTATCGAGAAGGGTGTCAAATTAAAGCGGTATTTACCCCGGAACATGGCTTTCGAGGCACTGCTGATGCAGGTGAACATGTTAAAGATGACTATGATGGTAAGACCGGGATTCCTATCTACAGTCTGTATGGGAAGCAGAAAAGACCGGCAAAACATATGCTTGAGGGCCTTGATGCACTCGTTTTTGACATACAGGATTTAGGTGTTCGCTTTTACACTTATATTTACACGCTTGCGTATTGCATGGAAGAAGCAGCGAAATATGGGCTTGAGGTTTGGGTATTAGACAGGCCGAATCCGATTAATGGACAGTTTGTCGAGGGCAATCGTGTCAGGGATAATTTCACTTCTTTTATTGGAAATTATCGTCTTCCTGTAAGACACGGGATGACTGTAGGAGAGCTTGCAGCTTACTTCAAAGAAACCTTTAAAATTGATGTGGATCTAAAAGTTGTGAAAATGATCGGATGGACTCGTGAGATGCACTTTACTGATACCGGTTTGCATTGGGTGAATCCGTCTCCTTCTGCTACGGGTGAAACGATGGCCTTATGCTATCCCGGGACTTGTTTTATGGAGGGGCTTAATGTATCTGAAGGGAGAGGCACGGATTATCCTTTTGAACAGATTGGTGCGCCCTGGCTGGATGGTGAAGCAGTTTGTAATCGTATAAAAAATAAGTCGATGCCTGGAGTTAATCTGCATCCAGTTAGCTTTACGCCGATAAATGCCGACTATATGCAAATAGCTTGTGGAGGCATCTTTTTAGAAGTAACAGACAGGTATCAGTTTTCAGCTCTCGAAACATCATTGGCCCTGGTGGATGTGATTCATGAAATGTATCCCGGAAATCTGAAGGTTAAGGATCCGATAAAGGGTCGATTCTTCTTTGACTTGTTATTCGGAACTGACGAAGCCCGTAAGAAAATGAATCATAGTGAATCATTGTTGGAATGGATGAGAGAAAACGATGAATCTTCAGCATTTAAGTTGGAACGTAAACCATTTTTGATGTACTGACTGATAGTGAAAGGGGAATGGCATGCAGATGCATTTGTGGGAAGACGTTAAACAGCAATACAGTGATCAGATATGTATACTGTGGAATCGCATTTACGGAGATCGGTTTCCCCTAAGGAAATCCTTGTTTCAACAGAACAGCATTGAAGATATCCACGTTGATGCGGATGCCTCGAGACTCGTTACTGTTGGGGACGAAGCAGTGGGGTTGATTATAGTGAAGCGAGATCACTATAACAGATTTCAACGCTCTCAGGCGTGGATTCATTTACTGATGGTGGACCCCACTTATCAGCATAGAGGAATTGGAAGTAAACTGTTAAAGCAGGCAGAAGCAACTGTGGTAAATATGGGGGCTAGTGAAATTGTAATCGGACAAGACCCCTATCACTATTTTCCTGGTGTACCTGCCGATCAGAACGCTATAAAAAAATGGCTTATGAAGCGTGGATACACCAACGTGAACAGTGTATCTGATTATGTAAATACGTCTCCTCAGAGTGAAAGAAAACTTGATACGGAGAATATTCTGAGCTCAGATGAAAAAGGGAAATTATTCAGCTTTCTAAAGGCTTATTTCTCGTCTAGATGGCTTTACGAGGCGGAAGAATATTTCTTGAAAGGAGGAAGCGGAAGCGCTTATGTAATTATAAAAGACCAAGGGGAAATTATTGCTTTTTGTAAAACGAACATCGGAGAAAAACCTTTAATTGGTTCCAATGTAAACTGGTCGCAGAGATTCACTGGAATACTGGGTGGAATCGGGCCGCTCGGAGTGCATCCAGAGTGGCGAAAAATGAAATTGGGACGTGAAATTGTATTACTTGCTACGCGTCATCTTTTGAATCAGGGAGTGGGTTCAATCTACATAGATTGGACGGAGTTACACGGATTTTATCGCTCTTTAGGATATACATCAATTGAAACATATGATCAATTCAAAAAAACTATTGAAATTTAATTTCATTTACTATATTATAAATTTGTAATTAAATTTCACAAATCGGGTGATTGCCTATGACCATCAATTTATCAGATTTAACAACTGAAAGGCGTAATGAACGTACTAAACATATTGATCAACTATCATCATTTGAAATTCTTTCGATGATCAATGAGGAAGACCATCTTATCGCTGAATCAGTGAAAAAAGAAATGAAAGCGATTAACAACGTTGTGGAAGTAGTTTGTGAGCGATTTAAAAAAGGAGGTAAACTAGTCTATATTGGTGCCGGAACGAGCGGACGAATTGGAGTGTTGGATGCTGCGGAGGCACCACCGACGTTCAGAACAGATCCGGAGATGATCCAGGCGCTGATTGCTGGTGGTGACCAAGCGATGTTTCATGCAATTGAAGGAGCTGAAGATTCCAAAGAACAGGCAAAACAGGATTTGGAGCGGTTAAACCTTTCCAAGGATGATGTCATTATTGCAATTGCGGCAAGTGGGAGAACACCCTATGCAAAAGGTGCAGTGGAATACGGCAATGAAATAAATGCAGTAACTGTCGGATTGAGTTGCAATAAAGGATCAGAACTTTCAGCGCTGGCTCAGCTGGCCATTGAGGTTGAGGTCGGGCCCGAAGTGATTACCGGTTCGACCAGAATGAAAGCGGCTACAGCACAAAAGCTTGTCTTAAATATGATCTCCACATCAAGCATGATTTTGATTGGTAAGATCTTTGAAAATCTTATGGTTGATTTGAAAGCCAGTAACCATAAACTTCAGGAGCGGGCAAAAAGCATTACTTCTGCGATTACAGGCTGCTCAGAAGAAGAAGTCGAGCAGACTTTGATTAAGGCAGATTTTGAGGTGAAACCGGCTATTGTAATGCTGAAAACGGGTGTATCGTTAGTTGAAGCAAAAGAGAAACTGAAACAGCACCGTGGATTTGTAAGAAAAGCAATAGAATCACAATCAAAATAAAAAAATGGAGGGTCTTCTATGAATAAAAAACAATGGTTGTTGAAAGGTTCTGTGATTTCGGGTTTATTGGTTTTGGGCGCGTGCGGAGGAAATGATAATGCATCTGAGAGTGAAGGGAATTGGGAAGACTGGGAAGGGACGATTACCATGTGGGATGGTCCAAGATGGGAAGATGAAGACGAAAATCAGTACCATTGGATCGAAGAGAAGGCTGCAGAATTTGAAGACATGTATCCAAATGTCGAAATTGAAATCGTTCAACAACCATGGGCGGAGCTGAGTGACAGTTTAAGTGTTGCAATAGCAGGTCAAAACTGGCCGGACATTGCTCCGATCGATATCAGTGGTGGAGCAATCAGCTTAAATCATATTGAGGAAGGCATCATTGAGACAACGGATGACCTTTATACTGAAGAGGAATGGAACGATTTTTATCCCAATACATTGGAAGCCTATGAATATGAGGGCTCATTATATGGTGTTCCGACATCTGTAAGTGTTCAGACGATGCTTTTAAACTTGGAGATCTTTGAAGAGAAGGGTGTCGAGCCTCCTGAGGATGGCCGCTGGACCTATGATGAGTTTGTAGACAAGATGATTCAGCTGACCGATGACGATACTTACGGATTCTCAACGTATATCATGCCGAACTATTACGAAGCATGGCCATTTTTGCTGATGGATGGAGGCTATCCGTTAAACGAGGAAATGGATGAATATACATTTAATTCACCTGAAGCAATTAGTGGATTGGAGAAACTGGTTGATCTTAAATTTAAGCATGAAACAGCGCCTGTCGAAATGGGCGGATCAGACGTAGGTGGCACTTTCCAGTCATTTGCAGCTTTGGATCAGAGAACGGTAGCTGTTCAACCATGGACTACATGGGCGATCAACTCTCTTCAGACGGAAGAATATCAGATGGACTTTATGGTTGCTGAATATCCGATCGGTGACCTGGGTGAACCTGTCACAATGGGCGGTGTAGGTGGATTTGTAATGTTTATGCAGGAAGAGGATGCAAAACGCCAAATGGTTGGAGAATTCCTGAAGCATATTACAAATACGGATGAACAATATACAACAGCTGTAAACTATGGAACGTTCCCGGCGCGAGAATCTACAGCTGATATGGATCCTTTTGCAGATAATCCTGAGATGGCAAGAGCACAGGAACTGACTGATCAGGTTGTTCCAATTCCAATGCATCAGGATTGGGGACGGATTGATGAGGTCATCCAAAGTGAGTTGCAGCTTGCATTGAATGGGGAAAAGAGTGCGGAAGAGGCCCTGAACGATGCTGAATCTGAGGTTGAACGTATTTTAGCTGATTAAGGATTGAGTCATAGAGGGTTTCCACATCCAATGTTGGGAACCCTTTCTTTCATCACTATGAAGATCAGGTCAAAAAGGAGGCTAAAATGTGGGGCAGATAGGTAAGGAAAAGACTGTCATCAATGATCAAGGCAAGGTTCTCCTGCGAAAAAAAACAGTATGGGAAAAAGTGAAAGAGAATAAAGCAGCGTACCTTTTTTTACTCCCGAAACTAATCTTTTTTATGACATTCATGTTCATTCCGATTGTTTGGGCATTCTTTATTTCGTTTCAGGACAGAGGAGTTTTTGATGTTGAATGGGTTTGGTTCAAACATTATATAGCTGCGTTTGAAAGTCCGATTTTCAGAGCTGCTTTATGGAACACTTTTGTGTTTACTATAGTTACAGTTCCGGCATTTATTATTACGGCTCTCATTATCTCCAGTATGATACATCCGCTTGGGAGAAGGAGTCAGACGTTTTTCAGAGCAGCATTTTATCTTCCGACGGTAACGTCGATGGTTATCATTGCCATGGTTTGGAGGTGGATGTACAATTACCGATTTGGGCTGTTTAATTACATTATCGAATTCTTTGGATTCGAATCTGTGAACTGGCTTGGGCAGACATCGACTGCTCTCCCGTCACTAATGATTATGGCTATACTTATTCCACCTGGCGCCGGGATTATTATTTATCTTGCTGCAATGAACAATATTAATCCTTCGCTGTATGAAGCTGCAGACATAGATGGTGCGACGTCATTCCAAAAATGGATTCGAATAACTATTCCCTTGTTGAAACCAACGACACTATATTTGACTATTTTAAGTACGATTGGATCGTTTCAGGTGTTCACACAAATCATTATGATGACTGGCGGTGGTCCCGGTTATGCTACGGAGACCGTTGTTCATGTTATTTACAAGTCTGCGTTCAGGGACTTCAATTTCGGATTGGCATCAGCGCAATCGGTGATTTTATTCTTTATTATCATGGTGTTCGCAATATTCCAATTTAAAACATTGCAAACAGAGAAATAATTTCGAGTCTGAAGGCAGGTGAATCAATAATGTTTCAAAGAAGAATAAAAAAACCGATTATTATTGTATCTCTTCTTATAATGGCTCTTATATCCCTCTTGCCTTTGTATTGGGTTTTCGTCACAGCATTACAACTGCCAAGCTATCAAAATGAGGAAATGGACCGGCCTGTTTCTTACGTCGAATCGTCCCCGCCGGTTCTTTACCCCGTTGGAATAACGGAGTATGTTTCACAATGGCAAAAGAAGCGCGAAGCAGAAAGTCAAGGTGACATGGAACAGGCGGAGGTCCACAGTTCCTTAATGACGGAAGTGAGAGAGAAAACATTCGGCTCTTTTACACATTTATTTGAAAATACGAAGATCATGCGCTGGTTATTTAACAGTGTATATATAGCAGTTGTAACGACCGCAATTATCGTCCTGATCGATACAATGGCTGGCTATGTGTTAGCAAAGAAAGATTTTCCGGGGAAATGGATCATTTTTTGGATGATTATTTCAACTATGATGATCCCTGAGCAGGTGACGCTCGTACCAACGTTTATCATAGTACAGAATTTGAATATGTTCGACACTCATTTCGCTCTGATTTTTCCAATGCTGGCTCTTGCGTTTGGGGTGTTCCTGATGAGGCAATTCCTTCTTTCTATACCTGATGAGCTGATTGAAGCAGCAAAGATTGACGGGGCAAGTGAGTGGAAGATCTTCAGATCGATCATTGTACCACTGGCACGACCGGCAATGGCAGTACTGGGCATATTTACGTTTGTATTAGTTTGGAATTCGTTCCTATGGCCGATTATTGTAATTAATGACGAGAATCTTATGACTTTGCCAGCCGGACTGAAAACACTTCAGGATGCAAATCTTGCCGATTTCAAACTCTTGATGACAGGTGCGACAGTTGCTGCTGTTCCGATGATTATCTTCTTCCTGATGTTCCAGCGATACTTTATTAAAGGTTTAACCATTGGAGGAGTGAAAGAGTAATGTCTCTATCAATAAACGATAAATTAGGTCAGATGATGGTATTCGGATTTTCAGCATCGAAACCGGATGAAGTATCAGAAGGAATAAAGGAAATGATTGAGACTCATCGCGTTGGAAATATTATTTTGTTTGGAAGAAATCTGGGCAGTCCTGGAGAGATCCGCTCTTTGACCGGAAAGCTTCAAAAAATAGCAAGGGATGCGGGACACGAAAGGCCGTTGTTTATTTCGGTTGATCAAGAAAATGGTGCAGTCCGCAGATTAGGCGAAGGGACCACGGTCTTTCCGGGAGCTATGACAACGGGTGCTACGGGAGAACCGGAACTCGCATATGAATGTGGCTATGCTACAGCATTAGAATTGAAAGCTCTCGGGATCAACTGGAACCTCGCTCCAGTAGCGGATGTAAACAATAATAGACACAATCCGGTCATTGGAGTTCGTTCGTTTTCGGAAGACCCTGAACAGGCAGCCGCTTTTGCAGCTGCTTCAATGAACGGGATGCAAAAGGCGAATATTATGACAGCGGTGAAACATTTCCCCGGGCATGGAGATACAGAAGTAGACTCGCATTTATCTCTTCCTGTCATTCCACATGATATGGAGCGGTTGAATCATGTGGAACTGGTACCGTTTCGCCGTTGTATAGAATCAGGTGCAGATGTGATCATGTCTTCTCATATTTATTTCCCTGCCCTCGAGAAAGAGAAGAATCTGCCTGTCACCCTGTCTCATGAGGTCTTAACAAACTTGTTAAGAGTAAAGATGGGATTCGAAGGATTGATAACCACAGACTGTCTTGAGATGGATGCTATTTCTGAATCGGTAGGCACAGCCGTGGGAGCGGTTAAGGCTATTCATGCAGGTGTCGATTTTGTGATGATTTCAATGCGTACGGATTTGCAAAAACAAGCACTGGAAGCTGTAAAGCGTGATATCGATAAAGGACTTATCAGTGAATCACGGATCGAAGAATCGTATCAACGGATCATTGCCGCGAAAGATCGTTACTTAAGCTGGCGTGACACGAATCTATCAGACGATGCAGAGTATGTACCGGCAATTATTGATTCGGCTAAACACCGCGAGTTGGCGGAGAATGTGTTTAAAAAAGGGATTTCGATCACTCAGCAGGATCCCAATCACTTTCCTTTGGAAAAAAAGTCGTTAAAACAAAAACTCGTGCTTTATCCGAAAAACAACTATCTTTCAAGAGTTGAAGACGAGCGGTATGCCGCAGATTCTTTGGGTAAAGCGCTTGCAAAAATCGATCCTTCTGTTGTCTATCATTGCATATCTGAATTTGTAAATGGAGAAGACGACTTGATTGAGTATGCAAAAACCTTCGACGTATGGATTATCGGGACACTTTCACTGAATCAGGATTATGAACAGAAGCAGATTCTTGAAAAATTGATGGAAGTTAAAACAGATGAGATCGTTGTTGCGGTAGCGATGAAGAATCCATATGATTTATTGTGGTTTAAAGACGCCGAGATCAAGATAGCAACTTATGAATTCACAACTCCGGCTATTGAAATCGCAGCCAGTGCATTATATGGTGATATTAACGTAACGGGTGTTCCTCCTGTTACGTTGACGTTATAAGAGATCACCAGGAAAGGGTGCGTTCAATATGGAACAAAGAGGTACGATGAAACTGATCGAAGGCATGCTGAAAGATTTATCTCCGTCAGAGAGAAAAATTGCGGATTTTGTGCTGGAGAAACCGGACGAAGTCCTGTCGCTGACGGCCAATCAATTAGGTGAACGGAGCCATACCAGCAGTGCAGCCGTTATCCGCTTTTGCAAATCAATCGGTTTCAAAGGATTTCAGCAGTTGAAATTACGCTTGGCGAGTGATTCGCATCAGGACAAATCAACAGAATTCAGGGATATTCAACCTGGTGAATCACCGGCAGAGGTCGTATCTAAAATGACGACTAACTCGATGCAGACAATCAAAGAAACTGCCGATATATTAAATATTTATGATTTAACACAGGTTATCGAGGCATTGGATCAGGTGAATCGCATCCATTTTTTCGGTGTGGGTGCATCAAATATCATTGCTCAGGATGCGCAGTTGAAATTCTCGCGAATTAATAAACATACGACAGCCTTTGCTGATTTTCATATTGCGTCGATGCACGTGGCGAACTCCGGACCTGGTGACGTTGTGTTCGGTATTTCATTTTCGGGCGAAACAAAGGAAGTCTTGAAAATACTCGAGTTGGCAAATGAAAAAGGCGCAACGACAATTGCTCTTACGAAATTCGGGCCTTCAACAATCGCCAAAACAGCTTCCATATGTCTCCGGACATCCGCTTCTAAAGAAACAACATTCAGAAGCAGCGCAACATCTTCGCGGATTGCACAGTTACATGTTTTGGATATTTTATTTATGAGCGTGGCAAATGCGAATTATGATGAAGTGATTCAGTATCTGAATCAAACCAGAGAAGCAATCAGGGCGATACAACGAAAGTAATATATAGTCGGAGGAATACAATAGTATGAATAATTCAACTAATGTGCCGAAGATCGAACTGCCAATTAAAAAGGAACGCGTTTTGGCAATTGGCTTGATGTCCGGAACATCGCTTGACGGGATCGATGCCGTTTTTTGTGAAATAACAGGGGAAGGAAACACCACTGATATTCATATGATCAGGTTTATAACTCTTGATTATGAAGATTCGCTCAAACAGTCGATATTGGCACAATGTAATCCGGAAACGTCGAGCGTTGATGAAATATGCCGGCTAAATACGATTCTTGGTAAGCGTTTTGCCGAAGCAGCCAAGGAAGTTGTTAAAGGTACTGGGTGGTCGATTGACCAAGTGGATTTCATTAGTTCACATGGACAAACCATCCATCATTTGCCGAAAGAACGAGCTACGCTTCAGATTGGGGAGTTGGCTGTTATTGCCCATGAAACCAGTTGCCTGACTGTAGGGGATTTTCGACCATCAGACATGGCGGCTGGTGGAGAAGGAGCCCCTCTTGTGCCTTTTTCTGATGCACTTCTCTTTGCCCATCCCGTTCATAACCGGTTTTTCCTTAATATTGGAGGGATGAGTAATTATACATTAGTACCATCTCAAGAGTCGAATATCTCCGGGGAGATGGTAACTGGATCAGATATAGGACCCGGTAATGTATGGGTCGATGAGATGGTGAAGTTGATCACAAACGGGCGGCAAAGTTATGATCGTGGCGGTGAGATTGCAAGATCGGGTGTGATTATCAAACGTCTCCTGAATAAACTGATTCAGGAAGATATGTTTTACCACGAACCATTCCCTAAGAGTACAGGCCGTGAGCATTACACAGTAGATAAGTGCAGAGTATATTATGATGAAGGAAAGTCGCTCGGTTATTCTGATGAGGACCTTGTCACAACAATGACGGCTTTTACCGTGATGTCCATAAGTGAGGCTATTCGCAAACTACAAGAAAAGGGAATAATGATTGATGAGATCTATGTCGGTGGCGGAGGCGTTCATAATCAATATATGTTGGATGAAATCGGGAACAAGGTTAATATACCTGTGTTTAATATGGAACGTATAGGAATGGACAGCGATGCTAAGGAAGCGATCTCATTTTGTGTATTGGGCAATGAGTTTCTTAGATTCAAACACAATAATATGCCCAGTGTAACAAATGCATCATCTCCAAAGATGATGGGAAAGATAGTGTTCCCTTAGATCGCTGAACGGGCAATTGAAAAAGAACAGTAAATGCAAAATACCCCCGATGCAGATCAACCTGCATCGGGGGTATTCTTATGACCCGGTATGTTCTTTCGCCTCTGTGGACTTCCTGAGCCCGTAACCGATCCCGTAGCCCAAGGCAATGGCGAGCCCGTGCGCGGGTCCTAAGAGAGTCAGCTCTTCATTCTGCCAGCTGAGGACGATGTTCATGATAAACATGATGAGCACCCAGCGTCTTGCCTTCGAGCCCATAATCTCCGCATCCTTGACAAGGCCCGTGTAAATCGAGGCCATGCCAATCGCCGCGACAGAGGCAAGGGCTGCAGGTTCACCGGTCCACGTCATGAAGGGCGCATACAAGAAGAGCGCCACACTCCCCATGAGCCCCATGATGAGAAACAACACGACCGACGTCCCTGTACCGATTGTCTTCTCAAGCTTCCCGCCAAACATGATCACGAGAAAGCCGTTCAGTAACAGATGCATCACAGAACCCGTGGCAAAGATCACCGTGATCAGCGTCCACGGCTCCTGAAACATCGTCTCCGGGTTCACGAGAAGTGCATCCCCTGTTGCAGGATCCGAATACAAAATCAGAAAAAATAAAGCATACAAAGCCAAAATCCCGGTCATCCCGGGGTGTTCTTTAACCCATCTTACCGTCTCATCCATCTCATCAGCTCCAGTGTGCGTGGTATCTCTGAGTAACAGTATACAGGAAGAACGGAGTGACGGGGAGGATGGATTGGAGAAGGTGCAAACATACATGTATCTAAAGCTTAAATTGTCTGAAAAATCGTGCGTGTAAGCTAGAAGCGTGTGGTAAAATAATGTTATATAATCATTATCTTCAATTTTAGTGGCCGTAGTTTTTGATCAATCGTGGAGTAAGGGAGGTATTTCAATGTTCTGGAGTGATCTTGTAGCTGTTCTGATTGGTTCCTTCATAAATGCATTAATAATTACAAGGTTGGTTCGATTTATGTTGAAAAAGTGGATGGGAGACGGAGTGAGGGTAGCCACTTATACTTTTTCAATCTCGTTTGTGTTCTATATGGTTTTTAATTATATCATTATAAGTGATATCGTAATTGTAATAAGGTATATATTGTTTGCATTACTGTTATATGGATACGATTTATTTAAAGAGAGAGACCTTAGAATTATTGGAGGTGTCGACAATCAAATCAAGCAGTGACAATAACAATCATCAAAAAGAAGCGGAGGCATTGGTTGAATATTTACTGAATGATATTGAGTACTCGCTCTATGAAATCATTAAGGATTTTAAAGATTTTACGGATAGTAAGGTTGTTTTGGATGAACAAGATCAAAGAAAACTGGTTGAGTTATATCTTACAAGTACATTGGCGATGATTGTATTTGAAGAGAAGATTCTTCGAGATGAGATCGATAACATTTTAAAGTGGTTGGACAGATCAAGTTCTCCTCAATTTAAAGATAATTACCGCAAATTCCTTGACCTGTTTGAGCAGGATATGCAGGATCGTATTTTTGAAGAAATCCATAATCACCGCTTATTCGAAGGGACAAGTGTATTTTCTACCAAATCATTCAATGCAAATAAAATTGGTGATTTTAAAGAAAGAGGGAAAAAGAATGTAAGGAATATCTTTGATCATCATGATAATCAGGGAAATAATCAACTAAATGATGAGATAGAACTAGACAATGAGAAAAATGATATTAACGTAGTTCAGACTCTAAGACAGTCATTTAACGATCGTGAAGCCTGGGATTTATTGTTGTCATCTGTTATGGCTGTGATCTTTGTATCGAATTTGATCTACTTCATCAGTTTGGTAATAGCAGGGTCAGAAAACATGGAAGGAATTTATAACGAGTTGTTATTAATTACCGCTATATTTATTGTTCTCAGCTATAACGTTTACCGGAATCATTACCCTTATCATCACTCGACCTTATATATAAATCCGCCTGTTTTGTCAGTGAAAAACAATTTGATAATAGCAGTAACTGGTTCGCTAATTGCAAATCTCATAATGGTAATTGCTTTTTATTCTTACTATGATCAATTGATAGATTCATCAGTTGACCACGTCAGTGAAGGCATAACCCATGAAGAAACGGAAGAGCGAGATGGTAATGAACAAGCGGACAGTCAAATCTCAGAAAATGAAAGGGTAGATGACGCTAAACGAAATTATCTGGTGAGTATTGCCGATGAGATGAACTTTATCTATGAGGAATTGCACTATATGAGTGAATATTTATATAGCGATCATTATACTCTCGAGGAACAAATTGAAGAATTGGAATTTCTTTATGATGTATTATATGAATCAGCACATAGACCTCTATATAATGATGATTATATGAGAATACTAAATGATTATTATTATGCAATCGAACTGTTTGCTATTTTCGTGAATACAATAATCTCAGATATTGAAAATCTGGGATATATTTCTGATCAAGAGTTTGCACAGCAGGTTCAGTATTATGAAGATGGTGTTGAGTTATTTTATAAAGGTGTCGAAGATTTTGAATTCCATCTTATTAATTTGGGTGAAATTGATGAGTATGGTGTTATTCTGGATTATTATGATGACGGAGATACTATTTAGGTATTTCGGAAAGCTATAAATTAGTAGTACAGTCGTTTGGGTAATCAGTAGATGACTTTGATGAATACAACTGCAAAATAATTTAATGATGTTCATTTGTTATAATGAAGACAAGAACGAATATTAAAAGATAGAAAGAACGTACGATCGGTGACAGCCCCTGTCAGGGGTCTCAGTAAAATGGATAAATGATATAGAATGAAGGAGTGTTATAGACATGGGTGCAGAATTAAATGCAAAGTTATTCAGTGCTGCGGATAATCTTCGCAGTAAAATGGATGCTTCGGAGTACAAGAACTATTTATTGGGGTTGATCTTCTACAAGTACCTCTCAGATAAGCTGTTGATAAAAGTCGTTGAACTGGCAGATGAATCTTTGGATACATATGATACGCCGGATAAACAGACAGAGCTTTATGAAGAACTGTTATCTGATAAGGATACGAAAGAGGACCTGATCGCAACAGTTGTCGATACGCTTGGGTATGATATTGAACCACCTCATCTGTTTAACGTGTTGGCTGAACAGGCGAAGAAGAACGTCTTTCAATTAAACGACTTGAATAAAGCGTTTATCCAGCTTTCGACGAAGTACGATGCGTTCAGTGGGTTATTTGATGACGTGGATCTGCAGTCGAAGAAGCTGGGGTCTGATGATCAGCAACGAAACGTCACGGTGACCGATGTGATCAAAAAGCTCAATGATGTGGATCTCATTGGTTATGAGGGTGACGTGATTGGGGATGCGTATGAATATCTCATCGGTCAGTTTGCATCTGAAGCCGGAAAGAAAGCCGGCGAGTTCTATACGCCGCATATGGTATCGGATATGATGTCACAGATCGTAGCGATTGGTCAGGAAGACAAGAAGTGGTTCAGTGTCTTTGACCCGACGATGGGATCAGGGTCCTTGATGCTGAATGTGCGAAACTATCTCAATCACCCGGATAAGGTAAAGTACCATGGCCAGGAACTGAATACAACGACGTTTAACCTGGCGAAGATGAACCTCATCCTCCATGGTGTTGATCCGGAAGAAATGCGTGTTCGGAATGGGGATACGCTCAATAAGGACTGGCCAACGGATGAACCGTATACCTTTGATTCGGTGGTCATGAATCCGCCATACTCGGCGAAGTGGTCGGCGGATGATACGTTCCTCGATGATTCACGGTTTAATCGTTACGGGAAGCTCGCTCCAAAATCGAAAGCGGACTTTGCCTTCGTGCTGCACGGCTACTATCACTTAAAAGAAACGGGTACCATGGCGATTGTATTGCCACACGGGATTCTCTTCAGAGGAGCTGCCGAAGGCACGATCCGGCAAAAGCTATTGGAGGACGGCAGTATTTATGCGGTCATCGGCATGCCACCGAATCTGTTCTTTGGAACGTCGATCCCGACTACGGTATTAATCCTGAAAAAGAATCGTAGTACACGGGATGTCCTGTTCATTGATGCCAGTCGTGACTTTATCAAAGGCAAGAACCAGAATAAGCTCTCCAAGGAGAACATTGAGAAGGTCGTGGATACGTATAATAAGCGTGAATCCGTTGAGAAGTACGCGCATTTAGCGACTTTTGAAGAGATCAAAGAGAACGATTATAACCTGAATATCCCACGTTACGTAGATACATTTGAAGAAGAAGAACCTGTCGATATGAAAGCAGTAGGGACTGAAATGAAAGAGATTCAAGAGAAAAAGCAGGCCCTGCAAAAAAGCCTGTTTGAGGATATTTCATCCCTGCAGTACAGCGAAGAAGATGCGGAGTGGATTCAAGGAGCGTTAGAGGTGTTTGGATATGACAAATAAGCTGGTACCTGAGATTCGGTTTGATAGTTTTAAAGATAAATGGTTAACAAGAAATTTGAATGAAATAATGAAATTTTCAAATGGCATTAACGCTCCGAAAGAAGCATACGGTCAAGGTAGAAAAATGATTAGTGTACTCGATATTTTATCTGAAGAGTACCTAACTTACGATAATGTTAGGAATTCAGTTAGTGTTTCTGAAATTTTAGAACAAAAGAATAAAGTAGAATTCGGAGATTTAGTTTTTGTAAGATCATCAGAAGTATTAAATGAAGTTGGCTTGTCAAAGGCATATTTGGATAATGAATATGCCTTATATAGCGGGTTCTCAATTAGAGGAAAAAAAATTTCTGAATATGATCCTATATTTGTTGAAAGATCTTTGAATGGAATTAGCAGAAGACAAATTGAACGTAAATCAGGTGGGAGTACAAGATATAATGTTAGCCAGGAAATTCTAAACTCTCTTTTTATTAACATGCCTACCGTACAAGAACAACAAAAAATCGGCGAATTCTTCAAGAACCTCGACGACCGCATAGCCCTTCAGCAACAACACATCACATTATTAAAAGAAAGCAAACAAGGCTTTTTGCAGAAGATGTTTCCGAAGGATGGCGAACGTGTGCCGGAGGTTCGGTTTGATGGGTTTAGTGGGGAGTGGGAAGTTTTAGAAATAAAAAATATTGCCGCAGAAACTTATGGTGGAGGCACTCCAAAAACTTCAATAAGTGATTACTGGAATGGGAATATTCCTTGGATACAAAGCAGTGATCTTAAAACAGATGTTTTGAATTTAGTTTCACCCACAAAGTTTATAAGCGATGCAGGTATTAATAATTCAGCAACTAAACTTGTACCTGAAAATTCAATCGCTATTGTTACTAGAGTAGGGGTCGGGAAATTAGCATTGGTTCCATATCCTTATGCTACTAGTCAAGATTTTTTATCTTTATCATCGTTAAAGATAGATTTGAAATTTGCATTATATTCACTTTACTTAATCATTAAAAAAGAAGTTAATAACTTACAAGGTACATCTATTAAAGGAATAACTAAACCGGAGTTATTAAAGAAAAAAATAATAATACCTTCAAATTTAAAAGAACAACAAAAAATCGGTGAATTCTTCAAGAATCTCGATGATTCTATTGCCGCTCACGAAAAAGAACTCGAACTGTTACAGGAAACGAAAAAAGGATTCCTGCAAAAAATGTTTGTCTAGGAGGTGATTGGTGTGCAGAGCCTGTCTCATCGTTCAGAAGCTGAAATCGAGAACCATCTCATTCAAGTATTGGGGGAAGGGCATAACCAGTGGACGTTTCGTGATGATTTGAAGTCCGAAGCGGACCTTTGGCAAAACCTTCGTCAAAAAATCACCCAGAATAACCTGTCTGAACTCGGTGACACACCACTGACGGATAAGGAATTTGATGCGATTAAAACGGAGCTTTTGTTCCGGACACAGACGCCGTTTGATGCGGCAAAGTGGTTAAAAGGCGAGAACGGGATCGCCCGGATCACCATTGAACGGGAAGACAGCCATCAGGGGTTTGTGTCCCTTGTGCTGTATTCCAATCAGGATATCGGTGGCGGGATCTCAAGCTATGAGGTTGTGAACCAGATTGCCAAACAGTCTGCTACAGACGGCGGGCGGGATCGCCGTTTTGATGTAACGCTATTGATCAACGGTCTTCCCATCGTGCAAATTGAACTGAAAAAGGTCACCGCCAAGGACGGCGTGTATCAAGCCTTTAACCAGATCAAAAAGTACGCGGAAGAAGGGATGTTCCGAAACAATATCTTTGCCACCCTGCAGCTGTTCGTTGTCTCCAATGAACAGACGACGCGGTACTTTGCCAACGCGATGCCGAGAAACCTGCATCGGAAGTTCATGTTCAGTTGGCGCACGAAGGATAATAAGAAAGTCGAGAACCTCTATGAATTCTGTAAACAGGCCCTGAATATTCCCGATGCCCACCGGCTGATTGCCAACTACACCATCGTCAGTGAGGATCAGGATAACAAAACCCTGATGGTGCTTCATCCGTATCAGATCCACGCCATCGAAGCGCTCTTTACCGCAGTCAATAAACATCAGTCGGGCTACGTGTGGCATGCGACAGGCTCCGGGAAAACGCTCACGAGCTTTGTGTCGACGAAGCTGCTTGCGAAGAAGTCCGGTATTGACCGCACGATCATGCTCGTGGACCGTAAAGATTTGGACAGTCAGACAACGAGTGAATTTACGAAGTTCGCCTCCGAGTTCAATACAGGGATCTCGTCAGGAAACACTCCGGCAAATAGCTTAATCGTCGGGACCGGAAGTGCTCAGGAACTGAGTAAGACGCTGTTGGCGGATGCGAACTCGAACGTCGTCATCATTACGACGCGTCAAAAGCTCGATTCGGCGTTAAAACATGCGAAGAAACAGGAAGAACAAAAGGGGTCAAACCGGTATGAAAAGCTGATGGGCCAGCATATCGTCTTCATCGTCGACGAATGCCACCGGGCGTTGAGTGCAGAGAACATGGAAGAGACGAAGAAGTTCTTCCCTAACTCCACGTGGTTTGGGTTTACCGGGACACCGATCTTTGAAGAGAATAAGAAACAGGCCAAAGGACAACTGGCACGAACGACCTTTGATCAGTATGGGGATAAGCTCCACTCGTATACGATCAAAAATGCGTTGGAGGACGGCTCGGTCCTCGGCTTTCAGGTGGAACATGAAACGACGATCAAGCCCATCTCTCTAGATGAGATGATTTACACGAAACTCCGAAACAGTGAGGCTTATACGCATATGCCAGATGAAGCCATCAATATAGAGATCAATAAGATGACGGGCATGCAAAAAGAGGCCTATATCGATAAGGAAACGTACGAGAAGGATGAACATATTGATACAGTAATCAAAAAGATCTTCAGTCCGAATAATGCCTATATCAAGTTTGATTTCAAGAACGGGAAGCCGACGAAATCCGCCATCCTGACAACGAGCTCCATCGATATGGCCAAGCGCTATTACAAAGCCATTAAAGCAATGACCAGCGAGGAAAACTGGATGGAAGAGGTCTTTCAAGACCGGCCGCTCCGAAAAGGCCAGACGATGGACGACCCGGACTTCCCGCGGATTGCGATTACGTATTCATTGGATGAAAACAACGAGAACGCCATCGATCAGCAAGAGGAGATGCAGGAGATCATTGACGACTATAACCGTTACTACAAAACCGCCTGGTCCCTGCAGGACATTGAACGGTATAACGGGGACATCAACAACCGACTGGCACGAAAGCGTGCAGAGTTCCAACAGCCGGGCCGTCAGGTGGATCTGGTCATCGTAGTCGATCGCTTATTGACGGGCTTTGATGCCCCGACGATTCAGACGCTGTTCGTGGATCGGAACCTCGAATATGCCGGACTGATTCAGGCGTTCTCCAGAACGAACCGGACGTATCCCGATAAGACAAAGGGGCTCATCGTCACGTTCCGTAAACCGCACAAGATGGAAGACAATGTGGCGAAGGCAACGAAGCTGTATTCAGAAGTGAAGGAAGAGTCCGGTCTCATTTATCCAAGCTATGATTCGGCGAAGAAACGCTTCAAAAAGGCACATAAAGAGCTGGAGGCGATCATCGAAGAAGAAGGGCAGATCGATGAACAGGCACCGATCGATACCCGTGTGGACTATGTGAAAGCTTTCCAGGAGCTCAATAACGCCTATGAAGCACTGGTGACCTATGACAGCTACAACAATGATATAGATACGTCCAAAGCCTTGCAGGCACAGGTGAATGTATTGAAAGAGGAAATGGGTGTGTATGAAACGGTGAAGGGGTCCCTGATTGAGGATGAACCGATCATAGATCCGATCAATCCACCGGATTTCTCTGATTTGACCTTCTACAGTGACGCATCAGCAAAGCTCTATGACATTGACTCCAGCTACATCGATCAGCTGCTTGGTACGTACCAGGCAAATAACCCGGATGTCCGCGACGAGATCGAAGAAGCCCTTAAGAAATTGAACAAGGCTGAAACTGTGAAGGACGTCTACCGTTCGATCTTAAACGCCATCGATGACAAAGAAGTGGATGAAGCAGAAGATATCTTTGCCGTGAAGCGCCGCTTCTTTACCGAGAAGAAAGAACAGATTGTCGAAGGATTCAGCAATTACTGGCACGTATCCAGTAACGAGCTACATGCATCCGCCATTCAATACATGATCGGCATGGACGCTATTCCCAACATGAAGAGCATCATTGAAAGCAAGGACTATGACGCCTTCAAAGTGGAACATCCGGACGTGAAACCGTTCAAATACCCACAGATGATGAAGCGGGAGTGGCAGCAGGTCCTTGATGAGCAGATTGTACCGCTGGATGATGAGTTGAGGTAAATGTATGAGAACAAAGGCGTTAATGTAAGTGATAACCCAGGTGCAATTGTTTGATAGAGAAGGGGTTGGTCGGAGTCTATGAATATTGAACCGATCTACAAAGAATATCGAAGGCTTAAAAAGTCAATTGATTCTCAAGAAGCGATATGCCTAAGGGATTGGAATAAATCGATATCTGTTATTTATGAAAAAGGAAAATATAAAGTAGATGTGGATTTATATACATTGGATATCACAAATCGAAAAGACATTACAAATGGTCTTTATGCTAAATATGAGCACAAGCTAAAAGGTTATAATTTCGATAATGCGAAACAGGATATTACGAATAGTAGTCGAAGAGATGAGAGGCGAATATGGTCAGGATACTTAAAGCTTAAGTATCCTGATTCATATCTCGATATTAAGTTTATTGATCGAGAAAGACCGGATTATTATTTGTATGTTAATGGCTGTGTGATTGCTGTTGAGGTTGTTGAAGCAATGTTTCAAAAGCAAGGGAAATTCAGAAACTGGCATCGATCCTTTTTAGGGAAAAATAAGATGATTAGTGATTTAGTCAACCATAGATATTATGATGATTCGTTCTATCTTGAGGAGGATAATAACATGATATGGTCCTCCTGTCATAAAGGAATGATTAACTCTAGTGCAATACGAATTAAAATTATTGATGCTATTCTTTCAAAGGTGAAAAAATATAAAAATTACATGAAAGATGTGGAACTACCAAAAGAAAAATGTATTTTGGTAGGTTATACATCAATAGGTTTAATTGATGAGAGTGATTTTTTAGATCTTGGGAGAAGAATTGCACAGGAGGAACAAATACGATCATCCCATATTGAACGAATCATAGTAACTTCATATCTCTATAATAACTTGGTGGAATACGATCGGTGTGGAGAGATAGTACATTACAAAATAACATAAAATATTGAAGGAGTTTCTTAGATTCCTGAATTGTATATGTCATTAAGGTGAATTTTCAAATTTGGATAGAGATACAATGAAACCGGCGTTGTACTGTGGCTCAGAGGACGCATCATACAGAACTTTTGAACCAAATATGCAATAGACCTTAGCCCAACAAATACGTCTTCATCGGATAGCTGTACCCACTTATTATGTATATAGTAATCTAAATGTGGACCACCGTAGTCATTGAAACCTTGCCCACCCAGTCTAAAAATTTACACTATGAAAAATCGGTCATTCTGAGGTCACAGACCTCATGAATGACCGATTTCTTATTGCTTGGAACCTAGATTCCCGAGAAATATGATGATTTATAACGAGTCATGGCTTAACAGTGAGATTTAGACAACTCCATCCTCGTTACATATTTTTATTTTATAACAAGTGGAGAATGGTGCTATATCAGCATATATTGTCAGTCTCGTTATACATTCCGGGAATGCAGGTTGGAAATGGATATAGAGCTTTGCCTTTCGCGATGAGTCTCAAATCTTTCCCCATTAAAGTCTATAAAGTGATCAATGATCGAAGGGTCCCACTATGATCCTCTGCCGTTTTGCCGAATGCTGCAGGCCTTTTCATCCTGGATTCCTGAGAAATTTAATGGTTTATAACGAGTAATGGCTTAACAATGGGATAGAGTCAACTCCACACTCGTTACATATTTTTCTTTAATAACAAGTGAAGAATGCTGCTATATCAGCATATACTGCCAGTCTCGTTATATATTCCGGGAATACAGGTTACTTGGAAGAGTTTATTGATCAACAATTGTATGAACGAACGGTCAAGTAAAACTAAACAATAGAAACACATAAAAAACTGTTTACAGATTCAAATTTTTATAGTAATGTAAATGATAATAAGTGAGTGTATATGAATATAAATGATGAACGGTGTGATACTAATGTATAGTGATCAGGAAAAAGAAATATTAGTTGATGTTGAAAACGTTGTAAGTAGATATTTTAATTTATCGGACTTAGTTATTAACAACTTGCCTCATCAAATTGAAAATGACGATTTATACACATTAGAAGAAGTGGCCGAAATACTTTCTATGTCAATTGTTACGATTCGCCAATATGTGAGACAAGGAAAGTTAAAGGCTATTAAACAATGGAAAAATTGGATGGTTCCATCGAATGCTATTGCAAAAATGATTTACGAAAGAAAAAACGGTAAGAAACTGAGAGAAAATGAAACGATGCTGGTCATAGTTGCGGGAGATCTCTACGAAGAAGATAGTTCGATCAGAGACTATCAAATAATTACAGCAGGAGATCTTTTAGCAAATATAAATGCAAATTCTTCGGTTGCCATTGATGACTACATTTATACGGTGATGCCAAATCAAAAAGAGCATCTCATTTATATTGAAGCGACTAGCAATATTAATAATTTTTTCAGAAGGACAGGCGATATTGTATTCAGTGATTTGAGTAAAGTGGAAGCACCTCTTGAAAGCTTCTTGCCGGAAGAAAAAAAAGCATTGAGTCATATCATCAGCAATAGAGATCATTTAATAGTCGAAAATCCAAATGAGGCTTTATTGACGATTAAGGAATTGTTCGGTGAACCAGAAGATGTTTATACAGTATTAAAGATATATAAAGCTTTGTTGGAAGTAGCAGGAGAAGAATTCAAAGGACAAAAGAAAGGAGATGTCTGAAAAAGGAAGGGAAATTAATCATTGTCTGCTGTGTCACATCTCATATTAAAATACCTTTTGGAAAGGAAGATGAAAAATGTCTGTTCAACAAATTGCAGATAATTTCCTAAACGAGGTAAGCCATTTCCGTAATGTTGACCTTAAACCCAGTGAAAAAAATACGAAACGAATCAATGTGTATGTATCACCTGAAAGCAGGAAGCGTTGGATGCAGGTAGACATAAATCCGACATACTTGGCGGTGTCTATGGATCACATGGAAGGTGAGTTATCTTTAATGGATGTTTCTAAAATAGGTATATCTCAAGATCGATCAAGCAGAAAGACAAGCTTTAAAGTGACACCAAATACTGAGAAATTTTCAGCTGTTCACTTTTCGTTTTTTGAAACAGATAACTATGATTTTTCAAATGAAGAATTTATAGTGTTTTTAGAAAAACATTATAAAGCTTTTTTAAAGAGGGTGCGTTTAACATAATTGAGCAGGATTCATAAAATATATCAGGAGTTAAGATGCCTTTTCCTGGCACAGAAAAGTATCACCGAACTGGGGAGAGACTTTTTCAGGTCCATGGATAAATCTATTGCAAAAATCTGTACTTTTATGATGCAGTAATCACATGGCTCAAAAATCCGCATTCAGTGGCTCAAAACTCCGCTCATATGGCTCGATCTGTCCGCAATACTCAAGCGAATTTATGCAACGAGTGGATCGGTTACACTTAGTTGGACAGATTCGTTAAGGTCCCGTACACTTGGTTCAAATACAAACCAAGGAGAGCTGTTTTATGACAACTCGCAAACGGAGAAGTTTCACAAAGGAATTCAAAGAACAGATCGTGCAACTGCATCAAGCTGGCAAGCCCCGATCCGAACTCATCAAAGAATACGAGCTGACGCCTTCTGCCTTTGATAAATGGGTTAGGCAATACCAGGGTAGTGGATCTTTCAAGGAAAAGGATAACCGTACGTCTGTTGAAGAAGAGCTGTTACAGCTCAAGAAAGAAAATAAACAGCTGACCATGGAAAATGATATTTTAAAGCAAGCCGCGCTGATCATAGGACGAAAGTAAATGTAATCAAGGCTAATCGTTACAAATACTCGGTATCAGCAATGTGCGACGTCCTACAAATTGCAAGAAGCTCATTCTATTACGAATCCAAACGGCAAAATGAATCAGAGCAAGAAGAACTGACAGAATTGATCGTAAGCATTTTCATGAAGAGTCGTAAGATCTATGGTCAACGGAAGATCAAAGCTGAATTGAAAAGAGCTGGATGGACGGTGTCGAGACGCCGTATCAAGCGGATCATGGCTGAACAGGGTTTGGTATCAAAGTATACCGTAGCTCAATTTAAACCTTCAAAATCTAGCTGCAATGAATCCGAAACAGGCAACACACTGGACCGGAAGTTTGATCAGGACGACGAATTAAGCGTTGTTGTCAGCGATTTAACGTATGTCCGCGTGAACAAAGCATGGCATTATATTTGTGTATTAGTCGATTTATATAATCGTGAGATTATTGGGTTCAGCGCCGGGCCTCATAAAACCGCTGAATTAGTTCAAACTGCCTTTGCATCCGTCCCCTACAATCTAAATCGGATCGAGATCTTTCATACAGACAGAGGCACTGAGTTTAAAAATCACCTGATCGACCAGGCACTCGATACCTTCGGTATTACCAGATCATTGAGTGACAAAGGAACGCCCTATGACAATGCCGTAGCTGAAGCCACATTCAAGACCATCAAGATCGAATTCGTTCGTGGTGCGGTTTTTTCTAGCCAACAAGAACTTGATCTTGAACTTTTTGATTATGTGAACTGGTTCAACAATATTCGAATTCACGGATCATTGGATTATTTATCACCAGCTGAATACAAGTCAACGGGACCTTAATTTTTTTGTCCGATTTAGTGTTGACATACCAGAGAGAGAACCGGAGGTTCTGCAAAGAAAACGGCACACGGCTGAGTGGTCCCAGACTCGGAAGATTTCCTAAACATCAATCTGCGGAAGACAAACAAGTGGCCTACCAAGATGCCTGTGAACGAAATGCGTTTGAAGCCAAGTTCGGAGAGGGTAAACGTTCTTATGGTTTAGGTCTTATTCGAGCTCTCCTAAATGAAACAAGCGAAACGGTCATCGTATTGCAAATCCTGAACTTGAATCTTTCGAAGGTGCTTCGGGACCTTCCTTCTTTTTTCATTTTTATTTTGGTGGCCAGAATCCGAGATTATTTTACCGATTTACAATCGACAAATATCGATGAATGGGTTATTCAGTAACCCCTTTAACAGCAACTCTAGTGAGATTAAGTATACTTAATATGGTTTGATATCACCCTACTTCGTGACAGGTCAAAGTTTCAAGGTAGGTATGATACATTAATGTCTATATACAGATAACGAAAATTAAGCGAACTTTTATGCAACCCTTCATTAACCCGATCGCCAGATACAAATGGCGGTCGGGTTTATTTTTTAGGATGAACTTTTGTTCGGTGACAGTGGCTGTCACTGGTGAAGGTAGAATGGTGATGAATGGACGACTGCTAAAGGATTCTGATTTTACGATGGGAGTGGTGAGGGATGAAGCGAATGGTGGCAGTGATTGCTGGAATGATCCTGGTGGCTGGATGCAATCAGCTTGATCAGCGTGTCGAACAGGTGAAGGATGCGGTTGAATCCGGAGAATATGGGGATGCGGCTTATCTTGCAGGTGCGTTTTTGCAGGATGAGGAACTGACGGAGGAAGATCTTGAGCAATTTGAAGCAGCGATTCAGGCATATTTGGGCGAGAGGCTCAGTGATCTCCACGATCAGTATAAGGCGGAGGAGATTGATGAAGCGGAGGTTAATGAACGTGTGGATCCTGTATTATCGGTACTCGATGATCCGGGAGAGGAGGCGGAATCTTACGCAAGTGAGATCAATGTAATGAAAGAGGCAAGACATCACCTTCACAAGGGTGAAACGTTGATGGAGAAGAACTGGTTGCAGGCTGCTCTGGAAGAGTTTCAGAAAATCGATGACAAGGCAGAAGATGAATTTGCACAGGCACAGGTGCTGTACGAGGAGATTCAACCAAATCTCTGGGATGAGGTCAAGGGAGATGTTGCAACTGATGTGGATAACGGCATGATGCAAGCTGCGCTCCGTAGATTGGATGAAGTGAGTGAATGGTTTGAAGATCATGCGGAATGGGATGAGCTTCATGATCAGATTTATGAGACCGAAGTGATTAAGGGCCTGTCAAAAGTAGAGGATCTGTTGGCTGATGAAAGCTATAGGGACGCTCTCGAAAAACTCGAGGAGCTTTCTGCGTATGGCATGATGGAGAATGAGCTTGATGAAATGATCAATGAGACGGAAGCGGTAATTCAAGCGCAGGACGAAGAAACGAAGGCACGTCTTCAGTCAGCGATTACGGAATATTATGATGACGTGACGGGGGATACGATTTATGTGCCTGAAGGTCATTCGACGCAGTACGTTGATATTGTCAAAAATCAGACGAGCTTCTATCCACGGATCGTTGAATCGGGAAGCATAGCCTATTTCACAATTGTCGCCGGCTTCGGCCAGGATGACTGGGTGTTCTTCGATACGCTGATCTTTAATGCGGACGGCAGGCGTTTCAGGTGGGATCTCCCTTACTTCGATCGTGGTTCAGATGTCGGAGGGGGCGTGTTCGAGTGGTATATTCTGAGTGAGCTGACTGTGCCTTCGATCATGGACGATCTTGAAGTCATCCGTTCAAGTGAAGAAGTGCAGGTCCGCTTTCAGGGCAATGGTTTTCGTGATTATACACTGACAAAAGAGGACCAACAGAAGATCGAGGATATGCTCGACTTTTACTACTTGAATGAATTTGAGGGATTGTCGTTTTGATTGAATAAACCATGGATAAATTGTGAATTATCAGAAATTTAAGCGTTTTATTTTGTGGGAGGGAAGGAAATGAGTTGGAATATTTGGTATTATATAAATATGGAAAAATGTTGTGGTTGAGTTCAATTTTCAGTATGTTATATGTTTGCAGATTGGTGATTAGGGTTTTAACATTTTTGTGCTAACCGGTGATTTAGAAAACTGATAACGGATCTTTGAACGGAGGAAATGGTTTTGGGTGCAAGAATCGAACTGGGTTGTAATCGATGTGGGAATAGAACAATGATCCGATCAGGTGTTGGGATGAGGGATTCGATGTTTGAAAGGTGTCTGGAAAGTTGTGCTCCTTCCACCAGAAAGAAAATTTAACAACTGGTAAAAGTCAAAGTACATGACTACGATTTTGAAAACTGGATCTATGCCTGTGAAGCTTGCGACGAGATCATGTCAAAACCATATATGTATATCCGCTACGATGACGACCAGACGTATGAGACGTCGTTTCGTTTCAGCAGATGTAGAAGCCGCCGCCTGGTGCCTGTGGAAGAAGATGCATTACTCGATCTTCCTTGTCCGAATTGCAAAGAAAAGGAACTCGAAGAAACGGGAATCATGATGTGGGACTGATGATCTCCGGAGGGAGGTCCGGGAAGAATAATAAGGATTGTGAGGCATTTATATGTCAAGAATACGTATGGTTAAACAAAACAGGTCGTTTATATGAGGAATCGAATGAATCATTCAAGAGAGATTTACCAAGAAGTGATTCGGAAAGTCGAAAAAGTGATTTCAACTCTGGAAAGCGAAGGTACTGATTCCGAGATAATAGAATATCAAAATCAGGCTAGAAATAAGTTATCTGCACTGTATCAAACACTCGTGGATAATCTCCAGTCCTTGGAAAAGAATTCGGAGTGGAATGTGTTTACCATTGCCTTTTATGGAGAAACGAATGCAGGGAAATCAACGTTAATTGAGACTCTTCGTATTCTCCTAAAAGAGAAAACAAAATTGCAAGAGCGAATGACATTCGACAAGGCATTGCATGATTATAAACAAGTGCAATTTAAAATAAATGACCTAAACACTATAATCAAATCATTAGAAAACTCTTATGAAAATGAATTGATGATTAAGCAAGATATCCTGAATGGTTTACTATTAAGAAAAACGGATTTGGAAAGCAGCTTAGAGATATTGGAAAGCAGATTGAATGAATTACATTATGATATCTTGCATAAGATTGTGTTTCGATCATTTGATTTCATACGGAGTATGTTCAATAAATTAGACGAACAAACTGAAATAGATAACATCGTTCTTGAAATAAACGACGTCGGTGAAAAAATGAAAAGTCTTGAAGAAGAGATTATCAAAAGGCAAGATGACTTGGATGAAACAGATGAAAAATATGACTCTGACAAAAAAAGCAGAATGAAAGAGGCCGCTCTTCTACAAAACACGATAGCTGAGTTAGAACAGATATTAACGAATAACAGTGATGCTAAAATTGTTGGTGATGGGCGTTCTGACTTCACACGAAATGTAACTGAATACAGGTTTGCGTTTAACAATCAGACATTCGTTATCTCAGATCTGCCAGGCATAGAGGGAAATGAGAAAAGTGTTCAAGCTGAAATTGATGGAGCTATTGAGAAAGCACATGCTGTATTTTATATCAGTGGCAAGGCTAATCCTCCACAAAAAGGAAACGATGAGAGGACGGGAACAATAGCGAAAATAAAGAACCATCTAGAAAAGCACTCAGAAGTATACTTTATTTACAACAAAAGAGTAAACAATCCTCGGCAGCTATCTAAGACCTTAATTACGGATAGCGAATCTGAAAGCTTAAACGTCGTAGACCGGGTGATGGCAGAGACACTGGGAAAACAATATAACCACCATCTGTCACTAAGCGGCTACCCTGCTTTAGTTTCAATCGGGAACTATTGGGGCGGAAGATTGGAGAAATCCAAGTACAAGTTTCTTGATACATTTGATTCTCCAAAAGTTATAATGACCTACAGTGGAGTTAAAACCTTTTCTGATTGGATGACAACAAACCTGGTTGAAAATATAAATTTTAAAATAGAGAAGGCAAATGTTAATAAAGTATCATTCTCATTGAATGATACAATAAATAACCTCGGGGAACTATCAGATAGCTTTAATCGTTTAGAACACAAATTGAAAAGTACTTTGAAAGGATCATCCGATCAACTAGAAGAAGTGGAGGAGTTATTTTACCGGAATGTAATCAATTCCATGAACGGTGCAATAAATAAATTTAAACAGTCATTAAGAAAGAAAATGTATTCAGATATCGATCAAGATATAAACAATGACCAATTTTCAAATCGTTTAAAACAAAGAACGGAAGAGGAAGTAGAGCGATTAATAAAAGACTTTGAGAAACGGATTCATAAAAATGTAGAAGATTTTGAGGGTCACATGTCTGCGGTCATTGAAAAAAACCAGCAATATGTCGAAGAGTTACTGGAATCTTACTCAAATTCGGTTGAGTTTACTTTCGAGTTTGACCCTGAAATAAAAATGAAAAAAAGTGTGAATCCAGCTGAAGTCGCAGCTTCTGCGGGAGGTTTAATATATGGGGTTATTTTCAATGTGATGAATTTGACGAATCCTTTTGGATGGGCTTTGCTTGCAATCTCTGTTATTACGCTGATAGTTTTTGCAAGTAAAACTATTTATAAAGTATTGAATAGTGATTACCGAAAATCACAGCAAAAGAAAAGCACAGATGAGAATATTCAAGAGATTGCTAATAAACTGCGGGCTTCTTTGGAGGAAGAAGTGGATAAAACAGTAACTCCAGTAAATAACGCAGTAAACCGTATCGTAAAAGATATTGAAACATCCGTAAGTCAAGTGGAAGTGATGAGACAGGTTTTTGAAGACGTTGAAAGTGAACTGAGAGTAATGGCCAGAGATATAGAATACAGAGAGGAGTTAATCAATGGAAACAATTGATTATTTCAAGCAACGACAATCCAAAACAATTGAAGTGCTGAAGAGACTTATGGGCTTTTTGGAGGATGGAGAGAGGTTTGGGATTACCCTTGATCAAAGTGTTATCAATAAAATACAATCCGCGATCAATACAGTAGAAACTGATATATTGAAAGTTGCATTGATAGGGGGATTCTCGGAAGGGAAGACATCGATTGCCGCAGCATGGTCTGAAAAATACGATACTTCTTCAATGATAATCAGTCAATCAGAGTCAACGGATAATGTGAATATATACAAATTAGATGATTTTGAACTGATCGACACACCTGGTTTATTTGGTTTCAAAGAGACTGAAGATCGACAGAGATTTAATGATCTTACAAAGAAATATGTAAGTGAAGCAAATTTAATCATATATGTAATGAATCCAAACAATCCGATCAAGGAAAGCCATAAAGAAGATTTGACTTGGCTATTTAAAGACCTGAATCTTCTTCCTCGAACTGTTTTTGTGATCAGTCGATTTGATGAAGAAGCAGATTTGGAAGATGAAGATGATTTTAATGAAAGATTCTATACTAAACGTGAAAATATCCTATCGCGATTGAATGATTTTGGAATCATTCAAAAGAACGAAGAGATATCAGTTGTGGCTGTTTCTGCTAATCCTTTTGGAGAGGGGATTGACCATTGGTTATCAAATCTTAATGAATACAAAAAGATATCACGCATAAGTCAGTTACAAGAGGCGACAACAGAAAAGATAAAGTCGGTTGGTGGAGAACATTCATTTGTCGTTGAAACGCAGATGAGTATTCTTAGAGATGTCATCAAACGTGAAATGCCAACTGCCATGGAGAGGGTTGTCCAAGCGTCAAAAGAAGTTGAAAAGTTAAGAAATACATTTATAGACATACAAAAAGAACTGAACAAGTCAGAAAAAAAGATCAGTGATGCCCGTATTGATCTGAGAACAAATATTTCATCACATTTTAAGGACTTGATTCTCCAAGTGAAAGGAACTGATTTAAATACGATTGATGATTTTTTTGAACGGAATATAGGGGATGAAGGAATCGTATTAGAGACGGATATTCAAAATGAATTTGATCGTCAATTAGGGAAAATTACACATGAAATCTCGCAAGCAGAGAAGAGTTTAAAATCCAGCGTTGGTCATTACAATAATATTGTTGGAGACATGGCATTAGATGGTATGAAACTGGGTGGGGAATTCCTGAAAAAAGGCGGATTTCAATTGAATAAAGAGGCTGTACTTGCTACAAGGGATTTGTTAGCCCCATCCATTAAATTCAAACCTTGGGGAGCATTTAAGTTAGCTAAAAATTTGAATAAAGGTGCTGCAGTATTTGGTGCAGTTTTAGGCCTAGGATTAGAGGTTTGGGAAAGTTGGAGTAAAAGGAAGAAAGAACAAGAATTCCAAAAACTCATCGAAAAAACTGTTCAACACTTAAGTGATCAGCGTAAAGAATACCTTGCTTTTGTTAATAATGACGAGTTTGAACATACATTTTTCCCACAGTACATCCAGTTGCTTAATGATATTGAACAAATAAAAACAGAAGTAAGTAATAGAGAAACGATCCAAAAAGAATTTGAAAAATGGCAACATCAAGGAGAAATCATAGAAGCTGAATATAAATTACTTCCATAAAGACTTTATGTGAGGTGAATTTTAACGAGTAGGTGCCAGCTCACATGTATGTATGGCATTTTTAAAGTTTGACTGTCATTTCGAAGCAAGTAATCGATGAACTGTTGACCATTCATGAAATCACTCCCTATGGAAATCCAGGTGTCAGACCCCCGACTCAGCGGAGCATCACCGCACCAGGGGTCAGGTCCGGGACTTCCCCAAATTTATGATGATAAGGGGAGATTGGAATGGGAAAGAAAAAAGATTTTGAAAACAGGCTGGAGAGAGTCATCAATCTTTATGATAATCTGGATGAAATAATCAATACACTTCCATTGGAAATGCCTGATGGGGCAAGAGACACTGTGAAGAAGATGATTTTCAGTAATGATGAAATTAATGAAGTGATCACAGGTCTGAAAGAAAGACGACCACCACGGATACTTCTAATTGGAAGAACAGGGGTTGGAAAGAGCAGTCTGATCAATGCGTTATTTGGGAAGTATCATGCAAAAACAAGTCCTATTGAAATAGGCACTCAAAAGTTAGAAAGGTACAACTATGAATCAAACGGAGAAGTAGTATTCGAAGTTATTGATACAAGGGGAATAGGCGAATCAAAAACGGATAACGCTACGTCAGCAGAAGAAGACCTGAAACATGCAGTGGAAGATTTTGATCCTGATGCGATTCTGTTTCTATCCGATGCGACACAGCGGGCAAGAATGGATGAGGATGTAAATTATATCAAAGAGATATATGATGACATCGGAATGGAAATACCGTTGGTTACTGTGTTGACTCATGTGGACAATGTTGAGCCCTCCAGAATAAAAGAGCCGGATCAATACAACAGATCGAAGTTAAGAAATATTGAAAGTAAAAAAAGTGACATGGAAAAGTTACTGAGCGATATGAATGTCAAGAATTCCATTGTGATTCCTGTCTCTGCATATATTGAGTGGGATCGTGAAGACCCGCATTTATTGAGTCCCGAAGAACAAAAACAACTGATCATTGAATTTGATGGCAGATACAATATCGAGGAACTAATTGATTTTTTGCAAAAAAATATGGATTTCCGGGCGGCAATTCATTTATTAATGAATACAAGGCTTGAGCTGGCCGTCAGAAAAATATCAAATTCAATGATTAAAGGATTCGGATTGGCTAGTGCCACAGTTGCACTAACTCCAATACCATTCAGTGATATAGCTATTTTGGTGCCTATGCAATTGATCTTAGTGATCATGATTGGTTACCTGAGCGGTTCTAATGTAGATAAGGAATCTGCAAAGGAATTTCTTGTTAGCTTGGGAAGGGTGGGGGCTGCCGGTTTTGGCTTAAGAGTACTTGCTCAACAGGGCAGTAAAGCACTAAATCTTGTTGCACCTGGAGCGGGAAGTGCAGTAAGCAGTTCAGTTGCATTTGCAGGTACATTTGCAATAGGGAAAGCAGCTCAAGCTTATTTTATTGAACAGGTGAATGAAGAGGATCTGCCTGAGATTATGAAAAAGGCTCATGAAGAAGGGGAAGCGTTACAATCTCAATAATTAATTATGAGGTGAAATATAAATGAAAGACTTTTTCAATTCGGCTAAGGGCAAGTGGGATCAAGTAAAAGCATCTACTTACAGATTAAAACTTGATGGAGATAAACTTATGAGACTTGCGATAAATACAGTGCCAGCGGATAAAAATATCGTCATCGAGAGTATTGACGTAGTTTCCGGTACGATTGTGGTAACAGGTAAAACGATGAAGTATAAAATAAATCATAATTTTTCATTAACGGTCGTACCCGATGGTTTCAACGACCGGGAGATTTCATTCAAATTGATTACCATGAAGCCTTTCAACAATGAATGGTTAAAAAGTCAAGTGTTCACAGACGTATCTCCTTATGTTCACTATGATAACAGCCGTTTCACATTGGAACTGAATAAAATTGCTAATGTGGAGAAGTCCCCGTTTGGAAAAATAAAAGAATCAACCATCGCAGAAGATAAATATGTGATTGGATTTGGTGTTTGAGAGTATTTCAAAATCAATCAATGATCTAGTTAGGTGTAAATTCTGATTAGAAATCACAGTTTTAAGTGTGTTGAATGCACATATTGAATGAAAAATCGGTCATTCAGGGGTCTCAGACCTCATGAATGACCGATTTCTTATTGCCCGGAAATGGATATAGAGCTTTGCCTTTCGCGCTGAGTCTCAAATCTTTCCTCATGAAAGTCCATAACAGGAAATATGCATTATTCCTTTAACGAACTGCCATCATCCCACTGCCAGTAATGCTCGATTATCCTGACTGTAATGCTGTTATCGAATGCAGCTATTTCAAAACTCTCGGAGTGATCTTCAATATAAAAATACCGGCCGTTTCGTTCACTGAGCTTCGCAGAACCAACTATGTCAGCTCCGCCACCGGGGTGATTATCAAACGTATCAATCGCCCAGTCAGGCGTTCTGCTTTGCTCTCCCTGATCCCGGATGTTTTCTCCGTAGGCAAAGTGGTCGAGAATATATGTCCAGGCTTCATCCTGAGTCACATCTTCATCGAAAATCCCGATGCTGACCTGACCCCAAGGATCCTCTTGCTCGTCGAGGATATACTGCTTCACCCGACCATCGCGCTCCTCCTGCACTGCAAAATCCTCTGGAATATAGCTGTTGAAGCCCAGTTCGTCATCATTGAACAGTTTAAAGTCTCTCTCTCCAATACCGTCATCTAGTTGGAAACGAATCGTTTTTTCTTGGGCTCTGCCGGTTTCTTCATCAATTGTATCGTTTTCAGAGGCAACCGTTGCCGGTAGAACAGGAGCAATCAGATGGAAAAACACATCGCCATGCGCCCATAATTCCGGTTCTTGATCAGGGGATTCATGAAGAATCCTTACATAGCGCCCGTTGAGTTCGCCATAATAAATCTCTGTATACGTGTCACCTTCAGCTAACATCCGGTAGCCTTTTTTAAAAAACGAAAAAGGAAGACCTTGACCAAGTTCAGGGATCTCATCTTCCGGTAATGTCTCAATTTCATCGTCTTCAAATCCATGCTCGTCGATATACGCCTGAACAGACCGCTCCATATCCTCTGCAGTTGCGCCCAGTTCATAATAATCAAGCTGAATGTAATCCCCAATCGTCAACCTGTCGATTACGAATTCATCCTCAATGGTTTCCTCGTTCAGTGCCCATCCTTCAGGCCTGAAACCGTGTATCGGGAGATGATCTGATGAAAAAGCTTCAAACGTTTCATTCCAGCTATCGCCGTGATACGTAAATGTCACTTCTCGATCATCTTCTCCATCTTCTTCAGGTGGCAGCACTTCAAACTCCGGTTTCGTAAAGTCCAATGAAGATTCTTCGTCGTCATTTTCCTCCTGTTCATCGTGCTCATCAGGTTCTTCTTCGTTCTCTTCATTATTTTCGTCTGCCGGGACGGCGTCGTCACCAAACCAGCCAGGGAAAGCGTCCTGAACGAAATCCGTATTAATCAAAATCAACCCGGCCAGCGCAGCGGCACTGACTGTTCCGCCAAATCCGATGAGTAAGGTACGTCGCTCTTGCCATTTGTTCATCTTCACTGCATCCTGTCTTGCTTCAGAAACCCCTTTTGCCATTGCATTCAGGCTTGCCTTTTCGGTCTGTTTCGGAAGCTCGACGCTTGCATTCTTCATCAGATCCGTCAGCTGTTTATCCGTTGTGTCCATCTGTTCATGCTTGTCATGTCGCTTATTCATATGCCGTCACCTCATTTCCAATCCGGTTGACCAGTTCCGCTCGCGCCCGCTTTTGCAATGCCTTCACCGACATTGACGTTTTTCCCATCACTTTTGCTGTTTCTTTAATTGAGAACCCTTCAATAAATCGTAAATGCAGGACATCCCGGTACGTTTGCGGCAGTTGCCTGATCGTCTGCATGACCGATTCAGTCTCCATCTGTCTGATTACGGTTTGTTCAGCCGACTCCTTAAGATCGCCCACTGCGTCCATGACCGTGTTATCAACCGCTGTAGTTCGTCGCCGTTTACCACGCGTCCGGTAGTAATCAATGACGGCATGCTTTGCGATCGCAAACAGCCAGGTTTTAAAAGCCGAGTCTCCTTTGAATGTCGCAAGTCTCCTAGCCGCTTTATACATCACATCCTGGAGCAGCTCCTGCGCGTCATGGTAATCACTCATCTGTATGTACAAATACTGAAACACACTCTGCACATGACGCCCATGCAGCTCCTTCATCGCTTCATCATTGCCGTCGAGAATTTCCTGAATCAGCTCTTCATCTGTCATCGTCACCCCGCCTTTCTATGTCCTTTACCTCCTTTGACGATGCCAACTGTAAAAAGTGTCGCGAATTTCTATTTTTCCCAATGAAAAAGCCCACTTGGTTTAACACCGCCAAGTGGGCTGCTGTTTTGTGATTTACTCTTTTAACCAGCTTGTCGCGTCCGTCACTTTCGATAGAGTGAAGTGTTTCATTTCGAGCTTTGGCAATACGCTGCTAAGTCGCGTGACGATTTCAACAGATTTCTTATCGCTCACGACGGCTATTTTGTCAAAGTCGTTCCAGTACTTCATATCAAACTTCAAGTCTTCGATCAGTCCTTTGAGCGTCACATGGATGTTGTCGATCACCAGCAGCATCTTCACCTGAGAATGACCGGCCTTCATCTCCTTAAAGTGCGCTTCCAATCGGGTGATTTCCTCATCTGTGAATTCTCCGTCAACGGTCACTTCAAGAATCGCATCTTCATAGTGAGGAACAATGTTCATCAATTCGATCAACCTCCTCATTCATAGCTCTCATTAAACGTTTTCCCATGAGCCGGAGGGGTTAAACAGGTAGCAAAAACCCCACGTAGCATGAATGAACCATAGGTTTGATCTTAATCCCTGCCCTGACGGAATTATTCGACGAACTCATCATCCGGAATCTCGATTGGATCAATAGACATGATTTCATCGTAATGATAATGGCCAACAGCCTCCCGTAATGTAACAGAATCTTCAGGATGAGATTCAGCGTGCTCAGTACGGAGGGAGATTTCAGCCATAGAAAATTATTCGCGGTATGCTTCCAGTTCCTAATACATTTTAAGATAGTGTGAATAATCAAGAACAACGCTGTCGAGTTTATTGTTGGCGAGAATATACAGGGGTGAATGTTTTGCAGCTTTGTGTATTTTTCCGGGGAAGTGAGTATTCATAAAGATCCCTCCTCGTCTATTAATCGATTTTCATCCAGTATAATAACAAACGATGTTATAGGCAAAAAAACCAGCTTTTTTGGAAAACATGCGGAAAATCAATCTTGATTCTGTTAAGATTATAATATATGGAAACTTAAGCAATTTAATAAATGATTTTACTGTATTGATTAATTAATTTTGTAGAGGTGATTTTTATGATTAGCAGTAATCTGATCTTTAAAACTTCACCAAAATATCTGTCAGTTCTTAATTAGCACATTGTAAAACTGTCAAACTACAATGAATAGAATTGATTATAAATATAAAGGGAGGATTGAAAATGGAGTTACTTTTTTTTCTAGTAATTGGTGTTGTGTATTATTATAATCATAAAAAGATTCACAATTACTTTCAAAGGGAGCAATTGTTTAATAACGAAGCGAATAATCTGCAGGAATGTGCTACCAATTCGGTCGTAATGAGCAAAATATATGAGAACAGTTCTGCTCCTTATTTTATGATTAAAGATAAAAATGTGGCAGATTTTAACCATGATTTATTTACAGAGTTTCATAATGCGTCTCAGTTATTTCATCACGATCAAGAGTTTCAAAAGGAAATGAACGATTCACATAACCCGTATGTAAATCCGGGTCAAGATATAATTGTGGATGAAAGCTATCATGGAATCGATCATGGCATAGGGATAGCGAATCCTAGCGATCATCACGATCATAATAATCATAACTGAAACAATCGATATCATAATAATTATCAAGATGGAGGAGGGAGAGTCAGATATGGGAATTATGTATTTAATTCAAGATTTACAAGAACAAATTGTTTTTTATGTTCTCGTTTTATTATTAATGCAGGCAGCAGGTGTTTATTATTTGTTGAAAATCCATTCGAAGATTTTCAAACCGAAACCAAACGGATTAAAAGCAGTGCTGTTTGGGCTGCTAGGAAAGGGGTTGGGTCAAGCCTATAATGGTCAATTAACCAAAGCCATTTTGTTTATTTCAATTTATCCATTATTACTTATCGTAGGTTTTTTCTCCCAGGAATTATTTGCGGAAACTAATTTACTGGCTTATACCTTTTTTGGGGGGTATACACTTTCTTTAATCGATGCAGGCCGAAGTGCAAAGTATGGAAAAATGCGGTTCTTAAAACTGAAAAGACAAGAAGATGTTAAAGCAAAAATCAATCAACTGCTTACATATTATCAATCAGAATACAAACTGGCCGTTGATACAAATATCCTGATGCATGAAGCTGATCTGTTAGTGAATCTGCTGGAACAACAAAAAAAGGAAATACATATGAGCAAAATCGTATTTGAAGAGCTCGATGGACTGAAGAAAAGCCATCATGACACAACAAGAAAAAAAGCTCAATTAGCGTTTGATGTAATCGAAGAATATCAACGTAGAGGGTTATTGAAAATAATGAAGGGTGCTAAGTCGGATGAGATTCGAAAGTATGGATTAGGACATTCTTCAGATGAACGAATTATTGGAACATATTTGTTAGCGCAAAATGAACTTGAAAGCAAATTCGTCTTTTTTTCAAATGATAAAGGAGCCAGAATTATGGCTCGAGATGCCGGTTTGCCAGTGGTAGAAATAAGTTGATGGAATAAAAGCGCTTGAAAAAAGGTGCCTGACCCCCGGTATAGTAAAGCATCACCGTACCGGGGGACATGCCCACTAGTCAATTTCCTGACTGTCTGTTCGTGGACACGGAGGATGATACCAATCAGATCAGTGACTTTCCCACGAAAAATGAATTTGCCGGGCATATGACAGAGGTTATGAGCGAGGATTTGGCCAGAACTATTTGGACACTTATTACTCAGAAGATGAATATCTCGGCGAACGGCTGCAAGGCTTGTTCATCATTCCAAAAGATGGCCCGAGGCCGCTGATAACTGATGAACCGTTCACCCTGCACGTGAACAACAAGTTCGAACGCCGGGTGGTTCAGGAAAGCACCTCCGAATTATACGGTGACAGCGAACTGACGATCACGTACCGCTATGTCAATGATGACTGGATGATTGAGGACAGGGGAATTGAAACAGAATAAGATCTTTCGCGAAAAGAGTCTGGTCATTGCGGTGATCGAACCGCAATGACCAGGCTTATCATGTGTCGGTATTGGACGCATCATCGAGATAAAACGTAATGTCTGCTTTCCCCTCCTGGGCAGTGCCATCATAGCTGCGATTATCAAATCCGCCGATGAGAAATCCGTTTTTCAAATAGAATCGGCAGGCAGCAAGATTGTTATCCTGCCCAATTGTATAGAGACCCCTGTATTGATGATCCCTGGCAATGCCCCGGGCTTTCTCGATCAGCGCCTGAGCCGCACCCTGGTTACGGTAAGCACGGGAAACCTTTAAATCCATTACGTACATATACTGAAACCAGGAATGTTTCAATACGGCAAGCCCGATGCACACACCGGCTTCATATGCCCCAAGGAATAGGTGCTCCTCGTTCATTTCAGAAAAAATGTACTGCTCATCCGGAAAGACATGCTGGTAACGTCATGATCTTCAAACAATTCCTCTGAATAACCCCACTGACCATTGACCAGGGTCGGAACCAGCTTTCCGAATAACGGGAATGCTTCATTCGGCAACTGGATATCCTCTTTATTTGCTTCATCAATTACTTTGATCTCCATAGTTCCCTCCAATTAAGTATGCATTTCAGTACAGTATACTACGCCAATTGAGATGTTTGTATGTTGGGGTTCCTTGTAGGTGGGCTTCACGAAATTGGGGTTGATGTTTCTCGATTTCGGCTGAATTCTCGGAGTTGGCGCTGAATGAGGATGGGGTTCTTCAGATTTAGGGGCGGGGAGTTGGAGGTTTTTGGAGGGAATTTCGTTCAAGTTCCGAAGCGGAATCCTGTGAAGAGCTTTTCCGGACAAAAAAGTGCCTGTCCCTCGGTTGTATATAGTAATCTAAAAGTGGACCACCGTAGTCACTGAAAACTCCCCCACTCAGTCTAAAATTGACCTTATGAAAAAATCGGTCGTTCAGGGATCTTTGTCCTCATGAATGACCGATTTCTTATTGCTTGGAGATGGATGCGGGGCTTTGCCTCTCGTTTTAAGTCTTGAATCTTTCCTCATAAAAGTCCATAAAGTGATCAATGAACGCAGGGTCCCATTGGGATCCTCTGCCGTTTTGCAGAATGTTGCGGGCCTGTTCATAACTCATCGCTTTACGGTAGGGGCGGTTGGATGTCATTGCATCAAAAGCATCGGCAACAGCGATAATTCGGCCATACAGCGGAATGCGGTCTCCGCTCAAACCGTCAGGATAGCCTTTCCCATCGAAGCGCTCATGATGATGGCGAACGCCGTCGAGCAGAGGTCTGAGGTGCTCGGGCAGATTCACCTTCTCTAAAATATCCCCGCCAATCACAGGATGCTCCTTAATTTTGTCGAACTCTTCATCGGTCAGTTTTCCGTCTTTTAACAGAACGGAATCCGGAATACCGATTTTTCCGATGTCATGGAGTAAAGCCGACTTGCGGAGCAAATCCAATTCATCTCCGGAAAGGCCCGAACGTCTGGCAATCTGTGTCGAATAATCCGCGACTCTCGTCGTGTGGCCGGCTGTGTAAGAATCCCGGGCATCGAGGGTAGCTGCGAATACGGAGAAGAAGCTCTCAAGCAACCGCTCATTCTCGGCATCCCTGCTTTTAATCCCTGACACCATGCTGTTGAAGCCGTTAATCAAGGTGGAAAACTCGTCGGCATAATAATTAGGCATCTCATGGAATTCACCATGCTGGACCTGTTCGAGGTTCTTTCTCAGTTCAAGAATCGGCTGCTCCATATTTCGGTAGAGCACAACGGCTCCGGCAATACTCACGAATAAGATCACGACAATCACGAGAAAGGCCCAGTTCCAATAAGCCGTCGTTGTTTCGGCGGATTCCCTGATCTGTCCGGCGAGCAGGAACAATGCAGCCGGGAAGACAGCAATCAGAAGCATGCTGAGTAAGAGCTTCCACTTCATGCTGATGACTTTCACACCGTCGAGCTTCAAATTCTCATCGGTCCGTGCACAGATCGACGCAATCAACGGTTGCACAGCTCTTGAAGTCATGAAGAATTCGATCATGGCATGCAACGTGGCGATCAGAATCGCGCCGATCCAGGCATAAAGCACATAGAGGTGGGGGAGTGTCAAAAATCCCAACGAAAGAGCAAACAGCGTCATGACGGTTGCCGGAATGGACAATCCTAATAAGTGCGGGCCCATAATCCGTCTTACTGTCATGAACGGAAAAGAGTGCGCGGTCATGTATGCATCCTGCGGATTCATGCCTTTTTTGAAAAAATGCACGAGCGGGCGGATGTGCTTCGAATAGACAAACAGCTCAAGACTGATCATGATCAGCCCTGATAAAACCATAATCCCAAGCAGGATCAGGGTCTCCTCGGAGGATAGGGTTAACGTATGGAATATAAAAACACTTCCCACGCCAAAAACCGCAATTAAAGAACCAACCATATAATTAATTAGCATTCGCACATGAAATTGATTCAACAGATCCATCAATAAGCTCCTCCGTATGTATAATAGCTTGAATTATAACATAGGAGTGATGATCTGTCGGTGTAAAAACAACACTCGAACTAAGAAGTCTCCGCTCGCATGTTTCATCAGCTGATCCTCCCGAGAATTTCCTGAATCAGCTCTTCATCTGTCATCGTCACCCCGCCTTTCTATGTCTTTTACCTCCTTTGACGATGCCAACTGTAAAAAGTGTCGCGAATTTCTATTTTTCCCAGTGAAAAAGCCCACTTGGTTTAACACCTCCAAGTGGGCTGCTGTTTTGTGATTTACTCGTTTAACCAGCTTGTCGCGTCCGTCACTTTCGATAGAGTGAAGTGCTTCATATCGAGCTTTGGCAATACACTGCTCAGTCGCATGACGATTTCAACAGATGTCTTATCGCTCACGACGGCGATTTTATCAAAGTCGTTCCAGTACTTCATATCAAACTTCAAGTCTTCGATCAGTCCTTTGAGCGTCACATGGATGTTGTCGATCACCAGCAGCATCTTTACCTGAGACTGAAGGGGTTAAACAAAGCCCGTGGCGCAGTATACGTGCACCAGAGGGGCTTGTTTTCATAGGGGCTGAAACATCACCTTCGGATGGAAAGACGATCTCAGCAAGTCGTTCAAAAGCAGGTTTAAAGACCTGATTTTCAACACGAACCGGATGATGAGGATGGGGTCAGTTTGACGGTTGACGCTGGCACTGATCCTCAACGGGCCGCATGACGTACCGGGTGAACAATTTCCGGTAGGTCCGATTAACCAGGTCATTTAAGTGAGGGATAAAATAATTCTTCTTCTCTTCGTAGCCTCTGTAATAGACCATATAATTTGCGAATTGCTCCGATTCGTTTCCGGTGAATGTGTATCGGACCTTCAGTGATCTCAGCTGTGCGTTGTTTTCACGCATTTTCTTTGCGACGACGCCATTCAGCGCCACAAAGACCATCTCCATTTCTTCCGCCCACACGCGGTCTTGAAATGATTTCTGGTCTTTTTCGATTAACGCTTTCAGCAAATCCAAAATGATGCCATGGTGTACACACTGATCTTCCTCTTCTGTTAAGTAGATGCCCATCTGCCTCACCTCAAATCGAATATATGTTCCCTTTATAATATCATATCGGAAAGGAAAAAGCGATGGGGGGATCTCTTCCTGATGCCGTTTCTTATGATTGGATGTTCGCTGCCGGCCGTACAGGTTTTTGTACTGGATGGGTATACGGCCTCGCAATGTCCGCTCCCCGAAATAAAAAAGGACTTGCCAGTCACCTAAGTCAATCTTAACTCCGGTTATCGCGCTGGCAACAACGGAGTAAGGGCAGGGAAGGATGCTGACAAAGTCCGATATGAATTGGATCAGATTGCTGTGAAATCAGTAAACCGGGTATGACTTTGAAGAATAAAGAATAAGAGAGAACGTTTTCTTTCCGGTCACCTGGAATGATTACCTATCCGTTCCTTCAACGTCATCGATATCCACAAAGGAAAGGACTTTCCCATTTACAACGCGAACTTCCATCGTCTTATGCTCCTCAGACAAAAAAGAAAAGATGCCATTTTCAAATTCAGTATGAATGGAATTCAAAAAGATCCCTTCGTATTTCACACGAGAATTGTTTTCATAGAGTAAGTCATAGGATCCGTCATCATTTTCTGCAAGATATGCCCGCACGCCCAAATCATACTCCCATTCTTCTTGCGCAGATGACCGGTCAATCGGAATGACATGCAGGTCTGCCGACGGCACTTGCTTTAACAGGACATCGATCACGGAACGACCCAACACGGTCGCCCATATGCTTTCCGCCATTTGACCAATGATGATTTGCGAAATATGCTCACTTTTTGCAGTGGTGACAATGGTGTTCGTGATATCGATTGCTTTTTCCTTTTTGATAATGACTTTGGCGTTATAGGCTTTTGCTAATTCTTTAAAAACGGCGATATCGATTTCTTTATGATAGGCAAATTCATCATCCGGCAGAGAATCGAATATCAGAATGATCAACTCTGCGCCTAATTTGTTGGAAAGTTGGCCGCCTCTTCGTATCAGTCTTCTCCCTGTATGGCCATAATTCACACAGACTAAAATGCGCTCATCACGAGTGTGATCTGTTTTCATCTTTTTTCTCCCTTTCCATTTATTATTTAAGGCCAGGCATTTCAATTGCAATAACGAGTAAAAGACCCTGATGATAAACAGGATCTTTTACTGAAACGTATCGTTCACTTTTCCCTGGAAAAGCGGCTGGTCATTAACATTGATCAAGCATCGGTCACGTACCCTGCTTTTTCAACTGCTTCTTTGAACGGCAGTTTTTACAAACCTGTTTCGTTACATCATGATCAACGACTCGTTCATAAAGCAGCTTGATGCCTGTCCGGTTACATACAGGGCAAGTTCCTCTGCCGCGGTTCGGTTGGTCCCATAATACTCTGCCACGTGTGGTGGTAGCCATCAAAAATCTCCTCCTTAGGTGTATATACTTTACGTACGTATGCAACCTAATCATCGACAACCAATCGAATCACCTTCTTTAAATAGTCATAAACATCTGCACAATCATGAACCTGTTCATTTGTTATGAACAGGTTCGTGATTGTGTATGGGAGGAGCAATCGATGCAAGGACTTTCAGAAGAACGCCTGCACACGATCATGCTGCATCTATGTATTTATATATAACTTAGCATAATACTTGCTATAAGTACATAGAGATTGTTATGACCTCACTTCCTTTGCCATGATCAATCCGTATTTATGATAAAATTGCATACAAGAGGCATCGCACAGAAGGGATCGTTCTATCATGCAAAACAACTCGAATCAGTTAAAGAAATTACATATTACGCAAAGGGACATGCTTTATTTTACCGTGTTGCTGAAGCTGCAGGAAACCTCGATACATGCCGCAGAAATTCACCGGTTCGTTTCAGAGAGCTTTAAAAAAGATAATCTCAGTCCGAATCGTTCCAAGGCTTATGTGTATAACTGTATGAAAGAAATGGAACGCCTGGGGTGGATTACACATAAGGTGGAAGGGAAAAAGAAAATCTTTTCGATTCGAAGGGAGGGAGAAGACACGTTAACCTCATTTAAAGACATGTATTTGCCGCTTCTGTTGCACATTGATAAGGCAGTCAGTCAAATGATGTATAACGTATCCAATAAAGCCTTTCATGATGTGGACTGGTCATTAACCGATAAAGAAAAGCAGTACTTAAGTAAAATTCTGAATGTGAAAGCCATTATTCAGTGGTACATTCTCCATCGTCTTCATGAACAGGAAGGACTTCATGGCGGCGAATTATATCGTGAAATGGACCAGCGGTACGCCTGGATAAACAGCCATGGTTACTTTTATCAAGTACTGCGTGATCTTGATCATGAAGGGTTTGTTACAAGCCAGTGGGCAAACGAGGAAACAAGATCAAAAAGAACGTACCATTTGACCGATGCCGGAAAACGACAGTACGTCGAATTAACGGAGCAAGTCCGTTTTCACTTGCATGAACTTCGCCAGTTTTTAAGAACTATGATTCAACGGTTTGATCATGTATCTTAAAGTCTGGTGAAGCCAGCAGCATCTCCTGTCACAGAAGTCGGTGGCATTCAGAAGTGAAGAGCCATATGCACGAGCAGAACCATAGTGAGAGGGAAAAGGGCAAGGTATGAAATACAAACGAACGGAAACAGTTCCCAAGGCACATAACCTTGGGAGCTGTTTTGCCGGAGCTTGGTCCTTTATACAAAAGAATCGTTACATGAACTGACGTTCGCTGACAATGGTTGTCCTATGTGGCAGTAGTATAGAGACTGTCAGGCAATTCAATGCGTGATGATCACAATTACAGTGAAACGGGGGATGAACGATGAAGAAATGGATGGTAAGTCTGTCTGCGGCAACCTTAATAATGTTGGCTGCTTGCGGGAATGACGGTGAAGACAATCAGGAAGCCAATGACAATGGAGGCAATCAGGAGACGCAGGAGAATACGGCAGGTACGAATGAAGAGGCGGAAACGAATGATTCGTCGGAAAACGGCAACAGTGATTCCAATGATGAGTGGGAAACACAGGTAGGAGAGACGATTGAAAACGAAGGTGGCGTATTTACGTTGCATGCGCGTGCTGAACCGGTGGACCCTGTTGAAACAGGGCCGGTCGTGGTGGAAATCGATCAGCTGAATGTTCAGTCCGGGGACTTGTCAGGCGAAATGGCGGAGTTCATGGAAACGGATCGTCTCGAGATGATTCAGCTCGATCTGAGTGTAGCGAATACATCCGATGAGGATATTGCCTTTTATGCCGATCAGGCTGAAATCGCCACGTCCACCGGCGAACAGCTGCAGGCGGACTTTTGGCTGTCTGATTCCATCGGCGGCGAGATGATGGGAAATACGAGTTCACAGGGGACACTCTTTTTCGTACTTGAAAGCACAAGTGCAGAAGAAGTCGAACACATCCGGATCCGCTGGAGTGCACCGCAGGATGATAACTACGACAGCATTGGCGAAGATGTGGATCTGACTGTGGAGTTCTGATATGGAAGAGAGTGCCGTGATGGCGATGTGTGATCAAACCTGCCCTGCATAAGCGTCCCGAACGCGGGACTTGAAACAATCCGGGAAATGATTGGAGATGATGGTTATGGGAAGCGGAATGTCTTTACATTGTAGGGTGTGCGGGTACCATCGCATGGTCATGTCAGGGATTGGCATGAGTCACTACTCATTTGAGAACTGTCTTGAAAGCTGTGTGCCGGCAGTCAGGAAGAAGATCAGGAAGATTGTGAAGCACAAGGTGCATGACTACACCTTTGAATTCCGCTGTTATAGTTGTCAGAGCTGCGGCGAGATCATGGATAAGCCCTATCTGTACATTCAATATGACGACGATCAAACGTATGAGACCAGGTTTCGCTGTACGAAATGCAGAAGCAGGCGTCTTTTACCGATTGAAGAAGAGGTGTTATCAGCGCTCCCTTGTCCGAGCTGTAAAGAAATAACACTAACTGAAGTCGGTATGATGCTTTGGGATTGATGGAGTGCTTTCTTACGGTATGTTTTACGTTTGATGATCAGATCAATCGACTGGAGGAGATTTTATGAAAGAAGGCGCCTATCTTTTTTATTTTTTTTCGGTGGTTTCTGCAGGTTTCGGGTTCTATAAATATTGGCACTATGATAACTCGGAAGGCTATGCTGCCACACCTGTGAATGCGTATGTCGGCGGGGATGCCTATAATTATATTATCAACGCCAATTATATGATTGCCTTTTTCGTCCTTGCTCTCATCTTTGTTGTGATTGCCAATCATTTGTTCAAAATGGCGGTTCTTACAGAGAAGCAGACATCAAATAATCAGGTAGCAAAGAGACAGCTGATGCAGAAGCGAATGAGGAGAGTCAACAGAGTTTGAAGAGTCGGATCAACAATGCTTCAAAAAGCAGGGAAGAAATCTGGACCGGTGTGAAAGAGGAGAAGTAGCTGTGAATAATAAGGTGATTTTTATGATGGCTGATGAATAGTCAGGGAACTCGTCAACCACGCTTCAGTCACTTCCCGAATGCTTCCTCTCGATTATCCTGACGACCTTCCTGTTAGGGGAAGATGAGATGCGTTTCGGGTTCAGGCTGCCGATTGTCTGGCGTACATCCCTGTCCGAGATGATCAGCTGTCTGTATGAGTCATCCTCAAGGTAATGTAAGAACCAGGTGTGCTGCTTAAGGAGCTTCAAATTTCGCCGGATATCTTCTTCCGTGATATTCGTGATGAATGGGGAGAAGGAGAGCATGCTGATTAGATCAGTGAAGAATGCCTGCACTTTATTCAAGGTAATCTGTTCTTTTCTGTATGAGGGTTCGGGTACGTCTCCATACCGGGGGTCTCATGAGCAATACGAGCTGTGCGATCTTCGCATGATTCGTGTACAGAGATATGTCATTATGGTACAGTGATAACAAATTTCCTGATAATGAGGGTGGTAGGATGTTCCGACACAGAGTCAGTCTGCGGGTGACGTGTTTCTTTATGATGCTGGCCTACAGTTCCGCGTTTGTTTACCACGGTTATGGTGGTCTTCTGATGTCAGTGAGGGTGAGCGATCCTGACATGTTTGCAACCATTGTTCTTGCGGTTATACCCATCGTTCTGCTCGATCATTTCTTTTTGATAACAGCGATTTTTCTTTCGCTCATGACTCCCTATGTTGTCTTCCTGAAAATACGGACAAAAATCGACTTTAATCGTTTCCGTCGACAACTGAGTGCAGATCAATGATTAAAACGTCCCGCGAGAGGGGCGTTTTTTTGCCGGCAAGATGTCCTAACGCCTGACATGCGAGGACCAAAACGTATAAATGAGCCCGGCAAGGAAAGGAGACGCGAGACGGCCGTCGAGTTCATCTGTCTCTGTTACGTTACGGGTCTGGATCAGAAAGCCTGTCCCTTTCGACTCGACGATGCGACCATCGTTGACGGAGGTGATGCCATGCCCTGTCAGGGTAGCTTCAATGGTACGGAAAGGGAGCGGCTTCTGAATGAAATCCGGTGCTTTTCTGTCAACCTCTTGGTACTCGCGATCGTTCCGTTTTCGGTGACCAGCCAGCGGTGACCGTCACGAACCGGTACAGAATCCTGAATGATGGTGTATGTATCGGTGTGATCAGTCAGCTCAATATGCACATCGTAAACGGGGCTCGTCGCAGGCCGGTCTTGCGGGAGATGATATTCAAGTGACATCTTTCCTGCGGGATATCTGTTTTGTTTAATGGTCAAGGGTTCGGTTGATGCGCCGAAAAGGAGACGCTTAAAGTTGATGATCATTATGAACTCCTTTCTGAAATAATGATGATTCTCATGCAGCGATAGCGATACAAGTACGATATAGATCTGCTGGGTGTTTCCATAGTTGTATCGATCTGCATACATGTCATTGGTGCAAACTGAAAGAGCTTCGAATATTCATGAATTATTCTCAGAAAAGCCCGTTATGACAGGTTATAATGGAGGTGAGATATATTTTATAAAGTGTTAAAGGCAACTGAAAACAGCATAGATCATAAAAGGGGGAGGCGCTGCTTTATGATGGGTTTGAGCCGGAATGACCAACGAGGATTGACCCTCATTGAACTGTTGGCGGTCATTGTGATAGTGGGGATTTTGGCGGCGATTGCGGTGCCGGCGGTGAACAACGTAATTGAGAACAGTCGAAAAGATGCTCACTTGGCAACTGCAGAGGCGATTTATGAGGCTTCTAGACTTGCTGTAATTGACCGGCAAATAAACGCAGGTGACACAGATACTACAGCTTATGTTTTTTACACGGGTACTTCATCGAAACTTAATGAGTTCTTGGGAGGCGGAGAGAATGGAATCCGGAGAGTGAACCTTGTTGAAGACGGGTATCTCGACAGTCATCCAATCAATCCGCATACGAGAGAGCCATATCAGTATACGGTTTTACTGCGTGCGGGGAATCAGTCATACATCCAGTTGACATACGGTGACGGAAATACAGAAAAAGTGTTCCGACTTCCGGAACCAAGTAGTGCTCTGGATGTATTTATTCATGTTCCGTCTGAAACGGTCCGATACAGAACGGCAACTTTTCGGCACCACCGGGCTGTCTCGATCGACAAGTTGAGAAGAGAAGGTCGTGATAACGTTAAGTCGGGCTCAGAGATGCGTTAAGGGATGCATACAAGGGCAAGAACGTCCAGAGGAAGCTGATTATGTGATTTTTCGTATGTGAAACCCGGTCTCAGGTCTGATACGAACAGCGCCTCATTTTCTTTTTATGATGATGTCAAATGATCAAAATGAAGGAACGGCTGATGGATTTCGCACTATATGCAGAAACCGATGAAGCGTCATCTCAGCCTTTGCGGCTGCCTTGGAAAATCGGATATTCGGCATGCTGTTATGGAGAAGCGCCCGGGTTTCCTCATCGTTGCTTCTGCAATCGCGGGACAGTGGGATCGTCCGCATTACAGGCGTCCTGATTGTTGTTCTGGCAGGGTTGTGGATCAGAGAAGAAGGAAGCAAACAAAAGCTCATGACGACTGAATTTAAGATTTAGTGACGCCCTTCCGGAAATTTTCGGAGAGGGTTTTTCTTTGAACTGACGTTCGCTGACAGTATCTGTCCTATCCGCCGTTACCATTGCAGATGAACCAAAATAAAGAGGAGGCATCAGCCATGAAGAAAATGCTCGCGACAGCCGCAGCGATCCTGTTCGTATTTGCGGCATGCTCGAATGACGGCACTGGTACTGTTGAAGAAGATGCGACGAATGAAGCGGTGGTAAACGACAATCAGAACCATGCAAATGCCAACAACGACGAGACAGATGAGGAGGAAGAGGTGCCGGAAGCAGTGGACGATGAGCTCCAGGCCATCCTGGATCATTTCGAGGGAGACGGTTTTGATGTTGGTGAGCAAGCGTTCAAGGCCTATGAGATGGTCGGTGCGGTCGATGGTTTTGGCGTGGATGTCAATGGGGAAGAAATTGAATTATATCTATATGATGAGGGATCAGAGGAGCTTGAAGAATTAAGGTCAGAAGGACAGTTTGACATGGACGGTTTCCCGATCCCCGGTGAAGTCAACGGGAACATCGCATTAATGAGCCATGAGGAGCACCCGGATCAGTCGGAGATCCTATCAACGTTTCATGATTTTTGAATGTTGGACAAAACCAGTGATTTGATGAAGAAGAGCACCCGATCCACATTCTGGTGGATCGGGTGTTTGTCTATGATGTGTCGTGGCGCGAGCTCGAAAGAGCGATTGATCAGAACGATTGGCAAACAGCCCTGCAAAACCAAAAAGGTGTCTATCTGATTACCGATGACCGTACCGGTAAGCGTTATGTCGGATCAGCCTACGGAGAAGACATGCTTCTTGGCAGGTGGCGCAGCTATATCAGAACCGGACACAGTGGCAACAAAGGGTTAAAGCCGCTGGATTTTGCATACATCCAGTCTCATTTTCGCTATGCGATCCTCGACATCCATAAGGCGACGACCGATGATGCGGTGATTATCCGAAGAGAGCATCACTGGATGAAGGTGCTTCTGACGAAAGATCAGCGGTTTGGCTATAATCATTAAGGGTTTCAAAGACGTGTGAAAACCAGCGATGGAGAGGGGCGAACCTTCTTCTCGCTGGTTTTTTTGACGGTCAGGTTGACATTCTTCCACCGTCAGGTTTTCCATGTCCGTCCCTTCTTGTTTTGTTCGCCTGAAAAATAATTGCCGTGAACTGGTGTTCGCTGACAGAATCTGTCCTTCATCTTCTTATCATGAAGACAGGAAGTCAGAGATCGATTGGGAGAGGAGAGGTGGAGGAATCAGTCATCGCTATTTAAGCGACTGTCATGTCAGGGTTCATTACACATTCAGGAGGCGGTTTGTATGCACGTATCATTGAAGAGCACGAACGGGGTCATCAAGCAGTCAAAAGTCGGGTTCAGCTGGACGGTCTTTTTCTTTGCCTTTTTCCCGCCGCTGTTCCGGTGCGATATCAAATGGGCGGCGGTCATCTTCGTCAGTGCCATTCTCGTCGGTTTGGCCAGTGGGGGGGTTCTTGCGTGGCTGCCATCGGTGGTGCTGGCGTTTATCATCACTAGGCAAGAAGACTCCATCTGATTCGCGATACGGGCGAAGCCCAGCGATTCAGGTAGAGATGAATTGCCATCAGTCTTACGACTGATAGTTGTTTTGAATGGAAGAACGAGCGTTCGAAAATATATCTAGCTTCTATTTTTGTTAAATAATATAATAAGTGGTATAAAAATAAAAAAATAAAATCAATTCAAAGTCGGCAAAGGAGGTGACACAAATGGCTAGGAAAAAACCGGTTAAAGTGTTACGCAAGAAAAAGAAAACAGCCAATGTCCAACGCTTCACCCAAAAACAGAACATTGGTCGCAGCACCCTTAGCGCTAGAGAGTTTCGACTTCTGCAACGCATGTCTCATAGTTCCAAGGCTTTGCGAAATGTAGGCTTATATACGATTAAACAAAAGTATTTAAACGAAAACAAAATGGCAACAACAAAAGAAATAGACAGCGCAATGAAGGCCGATATGAACTATTGGGGCATTCAATCCAACTCCGTACAAGCGGTTCGAAGAACCTTGCTCAGCGAAGTAAAGAGCTTCTTCGAAGCGTTAAAGAAGTGGAAAGAAAACCCTGAAGGCTTCACAGGTCGTCCGAAATTTCCAAATTATTCTTGTTCCACGGCTAAACGCGTCATCGAAATCTATCAAGTCCCCAAAGTGGATAAGGATGGATATTGGAACATTCCAATGAACGCTGATTTCAGGAAACGTTTTGGCCCCTTGAAGTTGCGAATGCCGAAGAATTTGATGGATAAAAAGATTTCTTACATTGAAATCGTACCAAAGCAAAACGGTCGGTTCTTTGAGGCTCATTATGTATATGAAGTTCCAGTGTCTCAAATGAAGAAACAAAAAACGACAACAAAAGCTTTGAGTTGCGATTTAGGTGTAGATTATCTTCTCAGTTGTGCAACAAATCAAGGAGACACCTTTTTGGTTAACGGAAAGAGGTTAAAATCCATCAACCAGTACTTTAATAAAGAGATAAGTCGATTAAAACAAAAAAACATCGAAAACGGCTTGTCGAAACGTATCGTGACGAATCAAATGGCTTCTCTGTGGTGTAAGCGAAATCTCCAAATTGATGGCTACCTTTCACAAACCGTAGGTTTGTTGTTCAAACAGATAAAACAACTGAATATCGATACTGTGGTAATCGGTTATAATGCCGGTTGGAAGCAAGAATCGCATCTAGGGAAGAAAAACAATCAAGAGTTCGTACAAATTCCTTTCCGCAGATTGATTTCGGCTATCGAGAATAAGTGTCTCAAGGAAGGCATCCGTTTCGTTAAGCAAGAAGAGAGTTACACGTCTAAATCCAGTTTTCTGGATAATGACGATATTCCGGTTTGGATAAAAGGCGACGACACAAGATATTCCTTTAGCGGGAAACGCCTATATCGGGGATTCTATCGCTCTGAAAACGGACAATGTATCCACGCCGACATTAATGCAGCATTAAATATCCTTCGGAAATCTCAAGTAGTCGAATGGGATGAAAAAACACAAATAAAAACGCCTATGATAATGGACGTTCAAAAACGTAAAGCTGTTGCTTAGCGCATAGCCTAGTGGGTGCGTCAATCATCCATGTGTACTCAACTTTTGTTGGGGCTTGTAGCACACGCCAGTTATATGCTGAGTGGTGGTTTCTTCCGTAAGGAAGAACTGCTCTTCTTCGGAAGGGTGGTGCAAGTGGGAAAACGATAGTTCGTCGCCATTACCAACCAAAAACAGTGATTTGAGAAGAACCGTGCAGAGCGTCAACCTATGCAAGAAAAGACCTGCATGACTAACTCAAGCCCCCACTGAAACGATTTACCTCAGTGGGGGTCCATTGACCTATAATAAGCTTTACATTCAGGATCTGATCCGTGACGGCTTTCAGCCCGCGGATGACACATCGAGGGATATTTTGCGATCAAAAGGGATTATCGGCTGACGGCATAAGGGTTGAAAGATACGAAAACAATCGAAAAGGAGATGGGGAACGATGATGAAGGACTGTGGATTCGGGTTCAAACAGAAGGGGCTTGCAGGTTTGATCGTGGCATTCATGATGGCGCTCATCATGACAGGCTGCGTCAATGAGGCATCAGAGGCGACGGACGGTGATGTGAATGATGCGGTCAACGAAGAGGAGAATGCTGCGGAGGAAACGGTCGGGGAGGAACCATCTGAAAATGAAACGGCGCAGGAAGAGGAAGCGCCAGCGGAGGATGACGGAACCGAAGAGGAAGAAGCGGATCCGGACGTTCCGAGGGAGTATCTCTCTGCACTGAACAAGGCCAATGACTACCTGGCCTTCTCGGCAATGTCGGAGAGCGGTCTCTACAATCAGCTGACAAGTGAATACGGTGAACAGTTCTCAGCGGAAGCGGCGGACTATGCGATGGCCAACATCGACGTGGACTGGAACGAACAGGCGCTGAAATCCGCAGAGAGCTACAACAGCTATTCCCCGTTCTCAAAGAAAGGCCTCTTCGATCAGCTGACGAGCGAATACGGGGAAGGCTTCACCGACGAACAGGCCCAGTACGCCATTGACAACGTCGACATCGATTACAAAGAGAATGCCCTTCGTTCGGCGGAAAGCTATCAGGACCTCATGGACATGTCCCCGAGTGCGATCCATGACCAGCTGACGAGTGAGTATGGGGAAGGCTATACGCAGGAAGAGGCCGACTATGCCCTTCAAAACTTGAGTAACTGACGGTGCCCGGAAGGGAGTGAAAAGAGACTGTCAAACCGCTAAGGACCCTTTAACCGGGTGTTTAGCGGTTTTCGCTATGCTGTCTCTTGGTTAGGACAGATGATCTGATTGGTGGTTTGCCGGGGAGGTGGTGTAAGATGAAAGGAGCAACTGATCCCGAAGAAAGCAGGAGGCTTCTGTCATGAGCGAAACCAATGAATCCTTATTCCGCCCTTACATGAAACGCCTGGCCGGCACATATACCCTCTCATTCGGTGAATCGGTCCTAGAACTGATGTATCCGTTCGCCATCGGCCTGGCCATCAACGGGCTGTTGGACGGGCAGGGTGTCGTGAGTCTCGTTCCCCTGATTGCCATTTGGCTCTCCCAGACGGTGTTCAGTGCCGTGTATGAAATGACGTCGGCACGGGTCGTGGCCCGGATGTATCGGGAGCTCGCAGATCAACTGATCATAAAGCCGGAGGGAACGAAGCAGGATGACAGCCAGGTGACAGCCCGGGTAGAGATGGTGAACGAAGTGAGTGAGTCGTTCACCGATGTGGTGCCCGGGCTCATCAACGGTGTTGTCGGCATCGTCGTCTCGGCAGTGATGCTGTTTGTGTATGATCTGTACGCAGGCCTGGTTGCTTTAGGTCTGATCGGAATCAATGCGCTGATTCAGTGGCGGTTCGGCATCCGGGCGATGGACCTCAGTGAGAAAATCAATACAAGAAGAGAAGGCCAGGTCAATATCATCAAGGCGAGAAAGCCGGCGAGTGTGAGGAAACACTTCAAATCCCTGACGAAACTCAATGTGCGGTTCAGTGATACGGAAGCCGGCACATGGGCCGTGGCAGACGTGGTCTCTCTCGGGGCGCTCGCAGCGATCCTGATGATCATCGCCGGCACCGGCGCGTTTGATGCGGGCACGATTTTTGCGATGGTGACGTATTTGATGACGTTGACGGATTCCCTTGAAGAAGGACCGATCTTAATCGAAGAAGGGGCGCATTTTCTCGATGTGTCGTCACGGTTGAATGAGAAAGTGTGAAGGGGGCGCTTTGAAGGATGATCCGGTTCAGTCCCCGATGTTTTTCCGGCCGAGCCGCAGGGAACGGGAATTATATGTGGAACACTCCCTGGACGGAGTGATCTTCAGGCAGGCCTCTGGAAGGCTCATGAGTGACCGCTGGATCAAACGATTCTGCTCGCGGTGAAACCCGGTCCGCCCTTTTTTCGTCATACACGGTAAGGATCATCATACCGGATTTACAGGAGGGTTCGATTTGAAAATGTTGAGTCTCTCACCGGCTGTGTTCATTCCCGGTGCCACGTTTAATCAGTTCAGTGCCATGCCGTGGTTCATTCAGCTCGTGTTCCTGATTGTCATCGGTGTCCTGGTCTTCCGTGCCGTCCGTTGGCTTGCGGAGTGGCTGTCGAACAACCGGCAGCCTGTGGAGACGACGATTGCGAAGGTCGTCTCGAAGCGGGAGCACCAGACCAGGCAGTCGAGAGGAGCCGGCAATCAGGGCATTGGATTATCCAGGACGAGAACGCGTTATTTTGTCACCTTTGAGATGGAGACAGGCGAGCGGACGGAGTTCAAGGTGAGCGGCAATGAATACGGCATGCTCACAGAAGGGGACTCCGGTCAGCTGACACATCAGGGCACCCGCTATCACGGGTTCCAGCGTGCGGGCACGACGTGACGGAACAGGCTGCTTCGGCGGCCTGTTTCTGTTTTCGGGCGTCATATTGCCTGCAACTTCAGCCGCCTCTGTTGTATAAGGTGCACAAAAATGCGCAGAGCCTTCTGATACGCATAGGATCAGGGGGCAGAGCGTGCTATACTGAGGCTATGTAAACGATTCCGCGGAGACGTGCTGTTCAATGCGAAACCGGTTTCGTTAATCGATTGTACAGGGGAGGAGAACCGTTTCATGCACTTGGAGAATGAACGATTAAAGATAGAGGTGCAGCCACCGGGTACCTTTTACAGCGGAGCCCGCTTTGACTGGACCGGCCTGATCAGTCAGGTGACCCTGGACGGGACTGTTCAGTACTGCGTACCGGAACGATTGGAAGAAGGCGAAGGAACCGGTGGACACGGTTTCTGTAATGAATTCGGACTCGATCAGCCGGTGGGCTATGAAGAAACCGCACCGGGGCAACGGTTTCCGAAGATCGGCACGGGTCTGTTGAAAAAAGAAGCGGATACGGCCTATGATATCTTCCATCCGTATGAGGTGGTGCCTGCGTCGATGAAGGTGATTAAAGAAGACGATGCGGTTATCTTTGAAGTGAGTCAGGAGAGCCCCGGTGGCTATGCCTATCACCTGACGAAAACGGTGCGGCTTGAAGGGACCCGTCTCATTCAGGCCTATACGCTTCTTAATACCGGGCAAAAACCGCTCCAAACCAATGAATATTCCCATAACTTTATCGGGATGAACGATACGCTTTATAACGGCAGCTATGAATTGACCATTCCGGGGCTTGAGTCCCTCGACGTAGTTGTTGGCGAACTCTCGCAGCAAGGTGAGACGGTCACCTGGCCCGTCACGCCGACGGACGATGTGTATGCAGGGCTCACCTTGGGTACCGGCGTCAGGGATCGGACGTACCACTGGGATCTCTATCACAGGGGACTGAAGGCAGGCGTTCGGGACCTCTCACCGTTCACACCGTCAAAGATGGCACTCTGGGGCCGGGCGCATGTCGCCTGTCCGGAAGTGTTTATCGATCTGAGGATTGAACCTGGGGAGCGTGCGTCCTGGGAGCGGGTGTATGAGTTTTACCGCGAAGAGGCGGAGTAACAGGAAGACATAGTATTGATCATGCCGGAACGGACCGGCTGAGGGTGCGCATCCATAACGGGTGCGTGCTTTTTTTAGTAGGCTCCGGCCCTGTTCATCTTCTGTTCACGTTCACCCTGTATGATCGGTGTATCAACGAAATGGAGGAATGGTTATGGGTTTGGCATTCAAGGAAATCAAGCGGAGTAAAATGAAATTCACGATTCTCGGGTCGATCATCTTTCTGATCAGTTTTTTGACGTTTATCATCTCCGGGCTCGCAAACGGGCTCGCGTACGACAACGTCTCACTGATCAAGGATCTGCCGGACGGGACGTACTATATGACCGAGGAGGCGGACGGGAACGCGGCGATGTCGGAAATCGGCGAGGACCTCGAGGCGTCGGTCCTCGCTGATCATGACGGGGCATTTACGATGGCGACGCAGAACGGGGCACTTCGGGATGAGGATGACGTGCGGCATAATGTGGTCTTTGCGAGTTCGTCGGATGAGGAGCGGTTCGGGGCATTGGAAGAAGGCGACGTGCTTCTCGATGAATCGATGAAGGAAGACGTGCAGGCCGGGGACAGCCTGACGGTCGATCAGCTCGATCTGACGCTCACAGTGGCCGGATTTCTCGATGAGACGAAGTATAATCACGCAGCTGTGGCGTGGGTGAAGCGGGCGGACTACGAGACGATCACGCGGTCAGAGGCGATGCAGTTCCTCTTGATTCCCGGGGACGATGCGCCAACGATCAGCGGTCTCGATCGGTTCACGGCAGATGAGTTTCTGAATGCGATTCCGAGCTACAGTGCCGAACAGCTGTCATTGACGATGATCGTCTGGTTTCTCGTTGCCATCAGCGGTCTGTTGTTTGCGATTTTCTTCTATATGATGAACGTGCAGAAGATCGGTCTGTACGGGATCTTAAAGGCAATTGGCGTGAAGACGTCGACACTCTTTGGCATGATGTGGCTTCAGATGCTGATCATCACACTGCTTTCGCTTACTGCGGCTGCGTTACTCAGCCAGCTGTTTCAGTTTGCCGTGGAGGGGCTTCCGTTTCTGTTAGCGGTGGATCAGATCCTTGAACTGTCGGTGATCTTTCTTGTCATCGGTTTTCTCGGGGCAACAGCATCAGGCATACAGATCAGGTACATTCAACCGCTTCAGGCGATTCAACAAGGAGAGATGGCATAATGGCTATGTTTACGATGGAAGGCATCACAAAAGAGATTCAGAACGGCGAGGTGCAGGAGTCGTTGTTAAAAGGTGTTTCATTGACACTCAAAGAGGGGGAGGTGACGGCCCTCACCGGTGCGTCCGGCTCCGGAAAGAGCACGCTTCTGACGATTGCGGCCGGGCTTCAGCCGGCTTCAGAAGGAACGATCCACTTCAACGGTGAGCGGGTCTCAACGATGAGTCAGGAAGAGCTCCGCGCACTGAGGGCCTCATCTTTCGGCTTCGTCTTTCAATCGGCGCATCTGGTGCCGTTTCTGAACGTGGCAGATCAGCTTGCGCTCATGCTGAAGGTGTCAGGTACGAAGATGAAGCGGATTGAGCGGGACGACCGGGTGGAGGAGCTGCTTAAGGCCGTTGGCATGACGCACCGGAAAAAGGCCTATCCGGCGTCACTTTCCGGCGGGGAGAAGCAGCGGGTCGCCATTGCCCGGGCAGTCATTCACCAGCCGAAAGTGCTCTTCGCCGATGAACCGACGGCGAGTCTTGATTCGGTGAAATCAAATGAGGTCATGACGCTGATCCGAAATCTGACGAAAGACGGGCAGATTACGACGTTGATGGTGACTCACGATCAGGAAATGCTGTCGTATGCAGACCGGATCGTGACGATGAAAGACGGCATAATATAACGAGACCCGCATACCCCGGGGAAACTTGGGGCATGCGGGTCTTTTATTGTCTGAGAGAGGCCCCGGTCGAAAATTGATTGACAGCGCTATCATCCTGTGCTATTCTTCCACTAATTAAAGACAATTAAAAGACATTGTCTCAAAAGGGGTGGTTGTATGGAATTGGATGTGGTTTCAGGGGTTATGCGGGCAATCTTTTTCACGTTCATCTTAATCAGCGTATTTTTGCTTATCGGGGCCTATTTGCGGGCGAAGGTGAAAATCATTCAGAATCTGTTTTTGCCTGCTTCGGTTGTTGGGGGACTGCTGGGGCTGATCTTAGGTCCGATTGTATTGCGGGATTACGCTGTGCTTCCGATTCCGGACGACTGGCTGATGATTGCCTCATTATTACCGGGGCTATTGATTGTCCCGGTTGTGGCTTCAGTACCCTTAGGGCTAAAGATGAAACAGACTAAGAGTTCTGAAGAAGGCGGAAGTGGTTCAAATGGTTCGAGAGCGATCGTAATCATGTTTTTGATCCTTGGTATTATTGCGTATGCGCAGACGTTTTACAGTTTATCAGTAGCGAGTGTGTTTAAGAATGTCTTTTCAATGGAAGGCATTTATCCCACTTTCGGAACGGAATTATCTGCTGGGTTTACCGGAGGTCATGGGACGGCCGGTGTTATTGGCAGTCTGCTTCAGTCCATGGATCAGCCTTACTGGAATACAGCCCAGGGTGTGACGACTACAGTTGCAACAGTCGGAATTATCAGTGGTATTCTGATTGGTATTTTGTTTATTAATATAGCCGTGCGAAAAGGGTTTACGACGTTTGTTCAATCAGGCAGCGATATGCAAGGCGGGATTCGCACAGGTTTAAATGCGGATGAAGCATCCCAGGAAAGTGCCGGTCATGAAACAACCAACTCCTCTTCGATCGATTCGATGGGCTTTCACTTGGCATTAATCCTCATGGTCAGCGGTCTTGCATTTGGAATCCGCTATGTTTTTGATGTGAACAATGTGTTGATTTTGAATATGATTCCTGAGTGGGCGTATGCGATTCTTTTGATGTACGGGGTATGGGGAATCATGATCAAAATGAAGTTGGACTGGATTGTCGATGTCAAGACAAAGACGAAGATTGCGTCGACATTTACCGAATATGCAGTGGTCGCAGCGATTATCAGTTTGCCGATTCAAGCGGTCTTTGCTTTGATTCTTCCGCTTTCGATTATATTGATTGGCGGGTTGGCGATTACGGTGCTTCTCGCGTATTTTCTTTCGAAACGTTACTTCAAAGAATACTGGTTTGAGAAGAGCATGGCTATTCTCGGGACGAATACGGGTGTGTTTCTCACTGGCCTGCTCTTACTGAAGATGGTGGATCCGGATTTGAAGTCCCCGGTGCTGCGTGACTATTCGATCTCTTACTCGTTGAACAGTCTGATCGGGTTTGTACTGTTTCCATTGGCTTTCGGATTTCTTATTGCATACGGCTACACCAGTGCAATTCTCCTGTACGGCTCATTGGGGATGTTGTTTGTTATTGGATTGATTATCGTTGGAAAAAAAGATAAACAGGAGGTACAGAGCATATGAACGGATATACAGCATGGATTAACAATCACTTTCAGGAGAAGGGTGAACGCTGGACAGAAGTCAGCGATCATATCTGGGCGAATCCGGAAACAAGGTTTCGGGAAACAAGTTCTTCTGAGTATTTGATCGCACAGCTGGAAAAGGCCGGCTTCACGGTAGATCGCTCGGTGGCGGGAATGGAGACGGCTTTTGTCGGTGAGACGGGAACCGGTGGTCCGGTATTGGCGTTCCTTGGTGAATTTGATGCCCTGCCCGGTTTAAGTCAGCGGGCTGATGTGGCCGTGCAGGAAGCGGTTGATCAAGACGGAAATGGACACGGATGCGGCCATCATCTTCTCGGCACATCGGCTCTTGCGGCTGCGGTGGCAATGAAGGAATATCTGGAGGAAACAGGCCAGCAGGGCACAGTCCGCTACTACGGCTGTCCCGCTGAAGAAGGCGGTTCCGGAAAGACGTTCATGGTCAGAGAGGGCCTCTTTGATGATGTGGATGCTGCATTCACTTGGCACCCGGCGTCCATTACGGGTGTGTGGAGTTTCAGCACGCTTGCGAATGTGCAGGCAACGTTTCGCTTTAAGGGGAAAAGTGCACACGCTGCTGCTGCGCCGCACTTGGGACGGAGTGCACTTGATGCCGTTGAGCTGATGAATGTGGGAGTTAATTATTTACGTGAACACATCGTTGATGATGCAAGGATCCATTATGCCATCACATCGACTGGTGGTCACTCACCGAACGTCGTTCAGGCGGAAGCGGAAGTCGTGCATCTGATCAGAGCGCCGCTTGTTAATGACGCAAACGAGATCTTCGACCGTGTCAGAGATGTGGCAAAAGGGGCTGCCCTCATGACCGGTACGAGTGTGGAAGTCCTGATTGACAAGGGGTGTTCAAACTACATTCCGAATCATGCACTTGGACAAAAGATGGGGGACGTGATTCAACAGTTTGGTGCGCCGCCATTCAGTGAAGAGGAGAAAAAACAGGCTGCCGTCTTTCAGGAAGCTCTTTCTCCGCAAGAAATCGAAGGAGAAAGGCGCTTACTCGCTCCCTTTTCATTCGCTTTAAATGAACCGTTGTCAACGATCCCGATTCCCTATACAAAAACGGATAAGATTCTTCCGGGCTCTACAGATGTTGGTGACGTCAGCTGGGTTACACCAACCGTTCAGGCAGTTGGAGCGTGTTTTGCAGTGGGAACCCCGCTGCATACTTGGCAGCTGGTCGCCCAGGGCAAGTCTGCTTATGCACATAAAGGCATGATTCATGTGGCGAAAATTCTCGCCGGAACAGCGATTGCAACTCTCGAAGATCCGGAACTGCTTCTGGATGCGCAAGAAGAACTTCGGGCGTTCAAGGATGGTAAAGCATATGAAAGTCCGATTCCGAAGGAAGTCCACGTAGGGGATATTGTATCAAGACTGGGTTAATCAGCACTCTTTTCTTTTCTGTCGAAAGTGCGTTATGATGAGTAAAACAAAGAGGAAAAAGAGGGTGCGCTTATGGTGATTGGTGTTTACATTCCAAGAAGAAATTCAGGAAAAATTGAAGAGTGGCTGTCCGGCTACCATCAATACACCTTTGATTTTTATTACTATGAGAGCCTTGATGAACTGGAAAGTTATTTTAAAGACCATCATACCCGCTATGATGGTCATTTCTTCAGTGGGTACCTGGGCTATCGGGTCATTGAGGATCGCGTCGGGGCGTTTACTGAGCCGGTCACCTATTTGACGATCACAGAGGCTGATTTTTTCAAGCGAATGTTTGAAATGGTGATTGATCACCCTTCAATGGATCTGAAAAAGGTACTGATCGATTTTCATCTTGAGAATGAGAAAATCGCCGCTTATTTGCAAGCCATGCCGGCTGACATACGGCCGGAACTGCTTGATGAACGGGAAGTGACCGTCAATGATAATATTTATGAACGAATCTTTATGAAACATAAAGCCCTGCACGACAATGGCTTGATCGATTGGTCCTTTACCCGATTCGCCAATCTGGCTGCGCGCTTTGATCAGGAAGGGTATCCCTATGTGTATTTCGATATTGCAAGGGAGCGTGTCCATGAAGCATTGATTGACCTGACGACCGAGATCCGTCTGATGAAGATGAAAGAAAATCGCATCGTTCTTGGCTGTCTGAAATTGGGGCTTCAAGATGAAGAAAAACTGGAAATGAGAGCGCTCCATGTTCAGTCTTTGCTTCTTGAGTATGCCATGACGATGCAAAATCGACTCGTCATTCGTAAAAACGGAAAGGTGTTTGAGATTACGACCGATTACAAAACACTGTTGGACGTGACAGACCATTTCAAAGGCTGTGCACTGATCCGGCATTTATCCGGCTATATCGATGAACAGGTCAGTCTTGGCTGGGGAATCGGTTCTTCGATCATTCAGGCGAGGGCGAATTCGTCTGAGGCCTGTGCATTTGCGGGCAATCATCCAGCGAGTGCCACTTACATCAAAGAGCATGAAGGACAGATTATTGGTCCGCTTCTGCCCGGTTCGCATGGAATGGATGTGAATCAACCGGCGTATTATCACCCTGAGAAGGTCAATGAGCTGCAGGAACGCTTTGAGATGACGAGAGACAAGGTAAATAAAGTAATTGTGGCATTCGAACGGATTGGCGAAAGACAAGTATCGAGTGAAGCATTTGCGGAGGCGCTTAACTTGACCGTTCGGAGTGCGAATCGGATATTAAAAGAAGCCGCTGAAAAAGGTTTTGTTTCTGTTGTTGTCGATACAGATTCCGGGCTTCAAGGAAGGCCTAAGAAGCGATACGAACTGAACCGCGAATTTTTTAAAAACAAAGGAAAATAGAGGGGTAGAACATGGAAAAAACAGAAGCCTATTTTATGAAACAAGCGATTGATCTGGCGAAACGGGCCAGGGAAGAAGGAAATGAACCGTTTGGAGCAATTTTGGTAAAAGACGGCGAGGTGGTCATGCGTGGGGCAAATCATATTCACAGTGGTTCTGACCCAACGTTCCATGCTGAACTTGGTCTGATCAGAGCTTATTGCTCGGCATATCAAGTTTCTGATTTGAGTGAGTATACGCTTTATACGAGCTGTGAGCCGTGTGTCATGTGTTCAGGAGCGATGGTCTGGGCGAATCTCGGTAAGGTTGTGTATAGCGTCTCGCATGATCAGTTGGCAGAAATAGCTGGAGGTAATATAATGATTGCCTGCAGAGACGTGTTCCAAAAAAGCCCAAACCGTCCCGAAGTTGAAGGCCCAATTTGCCCTGAGGAGGGTCTTCAGGTGTTTGAGGGTTACCGTTTTGGCTGAAACGACGAATGATCATTCTAGACATGACCCGCCTGCTCAAGTTCAACTTGAGCCAGGCGGGTCTGTTTTTTTGATCCCGATGGGAATAGTTAACGTCGTTACATGACTCTCATATACGGGTTACTACCGTTTGGAGAGTAGCGTTTTATCTGCGCCCAAAGCCCGTGCAACCGGCGTTGCAACCGCCAGTTGCGCGATAGTTGGTCGCGTGCAACCGCCAAGATCGGTATAATAAGTGTCAGCTAATCAGGAAAGGGAGTCAGAGGCAATGGCACTTGGAACAACGATCAGTCAGAGAAGAAAAGAATTGAATCTCTCGCAGGCCTTTGTGGCGGAAGAGATGGGGGTAAGCAGGCAGGCCGTTTCAAAATGGGAGACCGGGCAATCGGTCCCTTCGACGGCGCATCTCATCCGGCTTGCGGAGGTACTTGGGTGTGACGTGCAGGATCTCGCGGAGCCGGATCAGGAAGCGCAGCCCGCTCAGCCCGCTGAGGAAAGCGGAAGTAAGAAGGATATCCGCATGCAGCTCGCTGCGGTGTTTGGGCGGGTTTTGATGCTCGTCGGATTTCTCGGGTATATGGGCGCGGTCTCCGATCCGGGGGACCACGGGTCAATGCCGCTCTGGTTCTTTAACAGCTGGTGGCTCGGTCATTTTGCCGTCGGGGCGGGATTGACAGTCATTGGCACGAGGGATTATTACTACCGGAAAGGCGGTCCGAAATCGGTGATCGGGTGGGATCTCCTCTTTGTGGGGGCGTTTCTCTTTTACGGGTTCTCTCCGTTTGGTGAGGGCGTGACGACGCTGGTCACCATGGTGATGGGCGCGACGGCGCTTATCATGATGAATATCCGTTACTTTATACCGGTTTGGCGAAGGGACAGAGCGCCATCCGGATCCTGACTAAATGGAAAAAAGGAAGCGTATGGAACCTGAACGTATCCGATACGTACAGAGAGTGGCAGGTGTATCAGGCAAAAAAGGAGTGAGCAGTATGGCTTTCAGCAACAGGGTAATTGACGGGGACTATCTGGATGCAAAAGTGGTCAGGCGATCCGGGAAGCTCATCTTGCAGGACGCTCGAAATGATGATCTGGTGCTTGACATAACGACGGTGGCACAGTACAAGCGGTTTGCAACAAGACAGGAGTACAAAGGGTATAACCTCAATGGAAAGAGTCTCATCGGGGGCATGATACTCGGACCGGTTGGCGCTTTGTTTGGTCTTGAAAGAGAGGCAGTCCATATCCATCAAGTTGCGCTTCAGTTTCAGGACGGCAAAAAGAGCCTGCTTGAGTTGAATGACGACACGTATTCGGAGCTCCTTGACGAACTCAAAAAGATGAATCTCTGACGATCTGTTTCCTGTATGTTCAGGCAGTCGTTTAAATTTGAAAGGCGTGATCCCTATGGGCTTTGATTTGTTTTCGAAAGCCGTAAATTCGGCAGCTGAAGCAGTCTCTTCTGAAGTGACGCTCATGAATATCCTCATCCATTTCACACCGGTGAAGACGTATGTGTATGTGGCGGATTATTATTGTTTTGACAGTGACGATGGCGGCGTGGAGTTTAAGAATTCCGACGGTTCGGTGGAGTACACGGTAAGCGGCAATTACGTCAGCCTTTTGATTGACCAAAAGGATCTGACGAAAGAAGAAAAGATCCGAAAAGCCATTCGGCAGTACGGACTGACTGAAGACGGCGTGGCAGTCATTGACTGTTGTACGTCCTGACACAGAGAATGTGGCCCCATTACTTCATAGAACAAAACGGCATCCCTGACAACGATCGGGATGCCGTTTGATTTTCCGGTCGTGTCTTTACGTCATCCGCGGCTGGTCCGTCATGATTCGGATCAGGTCATATTGATCAAAGCGTTTGTTGCGCTGGCGGTGATCGTGAATTGCATTATCAGGCTCCGTGCGTGTTGTGATGCAAGTGCAGACTGGTTTTGCAGGCCTTCGTGATGCCAGATCCTCGGCCTTCTCGAGTTCCTTACTCAGGAAGAAGGAGGGAGAATCGATTATAGCTTCCCGGATCAAATGAAGCGCAACCAGGATACAGACCAAACAGCCATGCCGGTCTTTGTCTGCAGTCGAGGAGAGATCATCATGGCGAAATCAGGTGAAAAGGTGCCTGATCGCGCCTTTTTTGGTTACAATGGAAGCAGAAAAGCACGTGGGAGAGCCGGAGGGGGCTGAAGGTATTGGGATCCATTACACATACAATCAGAAAAGCGAGGCCTTTATCCGTTGCGGTTGTGCTGATCCTGACGGTTTCTTTCATCGGTTCGATGCTGTTTGTTCATCATAATCACGTTCTCTATGATCGGACGATTGCCGAAGTGACGGATGTGAGGCTTGTGGACGAGTCGGAGACCGTCGATCAGTACGGAAATGAAGACCGGCTCTTCGATCAGGAGCTTGACGCCGTGATCAGGAACGGGGAACATGAGGGCTCGGTTGTCCGCTTAACCAATCAGTATGCGGAATCAGGCGCTTCGGATTACCGGTTTGGCGCGGGGGATGAACTGTTTGTGAATCTTGATGCAGAGCATGAGGACGGCCTGAGCGGTTCGGTGACCAATGTGAAACGGGACCAGGAGTTAATGCTTGCAGCGTGGCTGTTTCTGTTCAGTCTCCTTGTTGTTGGACGAAGGCAGGGGCTTTTTTCCGTCATCAGCCTCGGGGTGAACGCCGCCTTGCTCGTCGTGTTCCTGCAGCTGTCGATTGCGTATGCGCAGTTCAGCTTCGTGGCGATGGCGAGTGTACTGGCCATCGGATTTACGGTGATTTCCCTGTTGTTTGTCAACGGCTTTCATCCGAAGACATATGCGGCCATCATTGCGACCCTCCTGGCCACGCTCTCGGCGATGCTGATCACGTTTTTGACGATATGGCTGACGTCAGGGTCGGGGCTTCATTATGAGTCGATGGCGTTTGTGACGAGGGCGCCGCAGGCCGTGTTTCTTGCAGGGATCATTATCGGATCGCTCGGGGCGGTGATGGATGTGGCGATTACGGTGACGTCATCGATGTTTGCGATTTATGAGAAGAACCCGGCGATCGGGCGGAAAGCCCTCATCGCTTCCGGGCTTGAGATCGGCAAGGATATCATGGGGACAATGACGAATATCCTCCTGTTTGTCTATGTGAGCGGATCGATTCCGGTGCTCATTTTGTACTTCAGTAATGAAGCCCTCTTAGGTTACACGCTGTCGGTGAATCTCTCCCTTGAACTGACAAGGGCGCTTGCCGGCGGGATCGGCATTGTCCTGACCATTCCCATCGGGCTGTTCGTCACGGCCCGGTTCGTTGACAGGAAGAGGTGGCGCGCATGAATACGGTCCTCGTCCTTGCGATTCTGTTGTTTATTCTCATGCGGGCCGTTGGCGGCAGGAAAGGGGCAAAGTCGTTTGTCGCCCTGTTTATGAACTTTGTGGTCCTCGTTGTCACGGTGCTGTTTATGAGTCATTCCACATTTGATCTGCTTGTGTTGACGGTACTCGCGTGCACCGCTATCAGCTGGATCAACCTGTTTTTCGTCAACGGGGTGAGCCATAAAACGATGACCGCGTTTCTGTCGACCTGGGTCACGATTATTCTGATGATTCCGCTGATTCTCTTCGTGACGAGGCGTGCGATGATCCAGGGCTTTCCTGAAGAAGAGATGCATGAGTTGAACGTCTTCTCCTTTTATGTCGGGATTGATTTCATTGAGGTTGCAACGGCAGTCATTCTGATGAGTACGATCGGGGCCATCATTGACATCGCGATCTCGATTTCCTCACCGATGAATGAAATCATCCGTCAGGAGCCGTCGATTTCGAGAAAGAGACTGTTCGAGGCAGGGATGGGCATCGGGAGAGACATCCTTGGTACGAGCGTGAATACGCTGCTCTTTGCCTTCCTCGGAAGCTACATGGCCCTCTTAATCTGGTTTTTGGACTTGAACTATACGTTTGGTGAGATGGTGAATGCGAAAGTCTTCAGCGCGGAGACCATCACGATTCTCAGTGCAGGGATTGGCCTGACGGTCGTGATCCCGATTACGTGCGCGATCACCGCCGTGTTTCTTGACCGCGCGAGAAACAAAGACGGCACAGGAATGGAAGATTAGAAAAAGGACCTGCCCCTGTGTGCTCTGCACACGCTCGGGGTCAGGTCCTTTTAGATTCACGACCGGTTTCTTGCCTCGCGGACTTTCAGGCGCTTGCCTTTCACGGTCCGTTCTTTCAGTTCTTTTAACGCCAGGGGGCCTTTGCCGTTAAAGATATCGATGGTCGTACTCGTCTCCTGAATGGTGATGATCCCGATATCGTCGGCATCAATGCCGTCGATGCTCGTCAGGGTCCCGACAAAGTCCGGGGCACGGAGTTTTTTCTTTTTGCCGCCGTTGACGTAGAGGGTCATGATCTCTTTGTTCAGGTTGGCGCTCTTCTTCTCCTTACGCACCGGCGCGGTGTTCAGCTTCTCGTAAAAGGTGTTCCGGGCCCGCTTTACCTCATCGGGTGACGGGGCCTTGGCGAGGGGGATGATGATGCCGGTGTAGCGTTCGAGTTCGCGGATTGCGCTTTTTTCGCGGTTGTTCACGAAAGTAATGGCCTTTCCGGCTTTGCCGGCGCGGCCGGTACGGCCGGTGCGGTGCACATAGCTCTCCTTCTCGAAAGGAACGTCGTAGTTAATGACGAGGGAGACGCTGTCGATATCGATCCCCCGTGCGGCGACGTTTGTCGCGATCAGGTAGCGAAACGAGCCGCGCTTGAAGGCTTCCATGACGGAGAAGCGTTCTTTTTGCGGAAGGCCGCCGTGGATCTTCCTCGCACGGTAGCCTTCTTTGTTTAAGGACGTCTCGAGCAGGTCGACGCTTTCCTGCGTGTTGCAAAAGATCAGGCAGCTGTCCGGGTTCTCCACCACGGTGACGTCTTGTAACAGCTGGAGTTTCTCTTTGTTCGTCACATGGATGACGGACTGATCGATCGTGTCCGCGGCGACGGTCTCCTGTTTGATGGCGATCTGATCCGGTGCGTTCATGTGCCGCCCGGCCAAGGCTCTGATCTCGTTTCGCATCGTGGCGGAGAAGAGCGAGGTGGTGCGTTCTTTTGGCAGACTGGCGAGAATGGCTTCGACCTGATCGATAAAGCCCATGTCGAGCATCTGATCGGCTTCGTCGATGACGAGGTGCTCGATGCGGTTGAGCATCAGCGTGCCTTTTTTGATGTGGTCAAGGACGCGTCCGGGTGTCCCGACAACGACGTGGGTTTTCTGCTTCAGTTCGAGCTTCTGTTTGTTGACGGGTTCCTGGCCATAGAGCGCTGTGGCTTTAATGCGTCTGAACCGGCCGATGTTTGTGATGTCTTCCTGGATCTGAACGGCGAGTTCACGGGTCGGAGAGAGGATGAGCGCCTGAGGGCGGTTCTCTTCCCAGTCGACGGTGTCACAGATCGGGATGGCGTAGGAAGCGGTCTTCCCCGTGCCGGTCTGGGATGTGACGAGGACGTCTTTGTTCTCCATGGCAAGGGGGATCACCTGCTTTTGGACGTCAGTTGGCATGGTCATGTTCAGTTCGTTCAGGGCGCGGACAATCTCATCGGAGAGGCCGAATGCCTGAAAGGAATCGTGTGTCATAAGGTCACCTGCTTTATTTGGATTAAACCGCTGTGGATCGTGTGCGGTTCTTTGCGCGATCGGGTATCGTCTGTCCAGTATAACAGGGAAACGACCTTCAAATTAACTGACTTTACCGGTACCGGAAGTTTTGTGTCGTTATTTTGCCAAGAGAATGACGGTTGAAAGACCAGGTGGAAGGGAAATGGAATCGAAGTGGAATGCGTGAACGTGGAGGCAGTATGTGATGAAAAAATGGATTGAAAGTACGTCTTTAAAAGAATGGCTGATTTACCTGTTGCCGGTTATTTGGCTTGTGCTGCTTGCGGTTTCTTTTGTGACGGCCCCTGACATCGATCAGTTTGTCCGGGAAGAGGGGCAGGCGGAAGCGCCGGAGGGCTTTCCTTCTCAAATCGCAGAAGAGCTGATTGAAGAGGATGATGGTTTTGGTGGAGAAGAGATCCTGCTCGTATACGAGCAGGAGGATGGTTTCTCATCTGAACAGAAAGAAGAGATTAAGGAAGTCCTTGCCGGGCTGTCTGAAGAGGATCATAATTTGCCTATCCATGCAGTGACGGGCCCATTTGACGGGGATATGGAAGAGGAACGGCTCATCAGTGAAGACGGGGACGTGCTTATTGCGCTTGTGGAGATGGATATTGAAGCACATGAGTATGCCGATATACGTAACGAACTGCAGGAAGCGTCTCAGGCAGAAGGGGTTGATCATGACCAGACCGGAGAGGCGGTCATCAATGAAGATGTCGTAGTCAGTACGGAAGAAGGTCTCGTCACGTCCACGTACATTACGGTTTCCCTCGTTTTTCTCGTGCTGGCTCTTGTCTTCAAGTCTCTCGTTTCCCCACTCGTGCCTCTTCTTCTTCTCGGGACCGTGTATCTTTTCTCCATCAGTATCGTATCGAGGCTGATCGACTGGGTTGGATTTCCGGTATCCAATTTTACGCAGATGTTCGTCCTGGCCGTTGTATTTGGGGTGGGGACGGATTACTGCATTTTGATCATGAAACGGTTTCAGGAAGAAGTGCTGAAAGATCAGACAGCGTTTCAGGCGATGTTGACGACGATGAGGGCTTCTAAATCGACGGTTCTGTATTCGGCGCTGACGGGATTTATCGGGTTTGCGACCATCTATCTGGCGGATTTTGACTTGTATCAGTCGGCAGTGGGCGTTGCTGTGGCGGTCCTGGTTATGATGGCCGGGATCTGGATGGTGATGCCGGCGGTTCTCGCCCTTGGTGGAGTCAGGCTTTTCTGGCCGGGGAAGCCGGGATCATCAAACCCATCAAACCCGCTTTGGGGATTTATCGGCGGACTGACACTGCGTTCACCAAAGCTGGCCCTAGTCGCAGTTGCCCTTCTGGTGATTCCGTTCTATCTTTTCTATGACGATCTTCGTTCTTTTGATAACGTCCAGGAAATTCGGGGGGATTATGATTCCGTGAAAGCGTACGAGCTGACGGAGGAGGCCTTCGGGCAAGGAGATCTCTTCTTCAGCACGCTCTATCTGAAGACGGATGAAGCGTCGTGGGACGATCACGGGAAGATTGCTCACCTTGAACAGCTGGCCATGAACATAGAGAAAGTCGAGGGTATCCGTGGTGTTCGGGGTCTGAACCGTCCGGATGAGGACGTGCCGGATGAATTCCGGATTCCTGAACAGGCAGGTATACTTTCTGAGGGGATGGTGGAGGCCCTTGACGGACTTGATGAGCTTTCGGATGGCATTCATGAGATGAAGGACGGTCTCGATGACAGTGAGGAGCTCCTTGATGAAGCGGAAGCAGGCATCGGTGAACTGATTGCAGGGACAGAAGAAATCATGGCGGCGGTGGAAGAAGCCGAAGATCAGCTTGACGAGGCTGAAGCCGGAATCCGCAACCTGATGGAGGGTACCGAAGAACTCGGCAGCGGTGCAAAAGAGATCGGTGAAGGGATTGGTGAGATTCGACAGGGACTTGAAGATGCGGGCAGGGACGTATCTTCGAGCCGGGAAGACTTGGGATTGTGGCAAACGCGTGCTGAGGCCGTTGTTTCGGAGATTGAGGCCTTTGAACGGCGAGGCAGTGAATTAGAAAACGAGGTGCAGGAGCGGGCAGAAACGGTGAATAATCGCTACCAGGCCGCCAGAAGGGAAGCAGAAGAGGCATTGGCGAATGCGGCAGAAGAGAAAGAGCAGCTGCGCAGCGAGCTTCAGGAAGCCCTCAACGATCTCGAAGCAGAAGCGGAAGGAGATCTCCCGTCCGAGGAACTTGGCAGAATCCGGTCGCTCCTTGACGGGCATTCGGTGGTACCGGAAGATGTAACCCTTCCGGATCTGGATCTGACGGCACTCGTTCCTGATCTGCCGATTCCGCCGTTCTCATCCTATGCAGACGAGATTCGTTCTGCCTTGGAAGACGGCGACGGTCAGCTTCAAGAGCTTGAAGAAGGATTGACAGAAGCGGCAGAGGGTCTTGAAGAAGCCGAGGAAGGAGCCGGTGACCTTCAGGTTGGACTGGATGATGTGCAGGACGGTCATCAGGAGCTTCTGGACGGGATGGCTGAGGCCAGGCAGGGTGCATCGGATCTTTCTGGCGGACTTGATGAGCTTCAGAGCGGCCACTATGCTCTCCTTGATGGGGTCGGCGAAGGCCGGAACGGTCTGGAGAACTTTCGCAAGGGCCTCCGTGACATGCTTGAAGGGACTGAAGAGCTGAATGAAGGAATTGGCGAAGCGGAAGACGCGCTCCGGCAGGTGTCGAAGCAGGAAGAAAACCCTCTTGAAGGGCTTTTTATCCCGAATGAGGCATTTGAGGAAGAAGCATTTGAGGAAGCCTTCGATCAATACGTGACACCTGGCGGACAGGTAGCCGGCATGGAGTTGTTGTTCGAAGAAGATCCCTACAGTCAGGAGGCAATGATGATCCTTGATGAGGTCGAGGAGGTGGCGGCATTTACGCTCAGGGACACGCCGTTTGAAGACAAAGAGATGGCGTTCAGCGGCATCACAAGCAGCAACCGTGACCTGAGGGATGTGTCCGATCAGGATTTCTTCGTCACGGCTGCGGTTATGCTTGCTGGAATCTTCATCGCTTTGACGTTCCTGTTCAAGTCGCTCATCATGCCGCTCTATGTGCTTGTATCCCTTGTTCTGACGTATATCGGCTCGATGGCCGTGGCCGAGCTGATCTTTGTAACGATCCTCGGCTACGACGGGATTATGTGGGCGGTACCGTTCTTCTCCTTTGTTCTCTTGATGGCTCTCGGTGTGGATTATTCTATCTTCCTCATGGGACGATTCAGGGAGATCCTCGAAGAAGGCGAGGAGATCACGATACATGACGCGATTCACATCGCCATGAAGCGGATTGGAGGCACCGTCATTTCGGCGGCGCTGATCCTCGGCGGTACCTTTGCCGCGATGATGGCATCAGGAGTATTGACGCTAATGCAGGTCAGTACGGTGATCATGACAGGGCTTCTGCTTTATACGCTTGTGATGCTTCCGGTGTTTGTGCCGGCCTGCATGCTTCTCCTGGGTTCATGGAACTGGTGGCCATTAGGAAGACCCAAAAGTGAACGCGATTCATAAAAAATGCCCTGTTCGGCCTGACTGAACGGGCCGCTTCTTGAACAACTAGTCTGAACCTGCCTCAGCCTGCATCCAGTCAACGATCTGTTTTGCAATGGCTTCAGGCTGATCAAGGTGAATATAATGCCCGCCATCAAAGATCCGGCTCTTGCCACCGGTATCCGCTGCGAGCGCCTCAATAAACGGCTGTCCGTCGTGATTTTCACTTGAGATGGCGGCAAAAAACGGGGCATCCGGCGTCCCGGCGTCCTGAACCGTCCGGACATTGGCCGTCAGTTTTTCTGCTTCATCCGCCATGTTTGCCGTCTGCACCCTCCGGTTGAACACGCTTCTCGCAGCTTCTGCGTCGTCATCATCGAGAAGGCCTTTGGCCATGGCGTGGAAGTTTTCATTAAAGACGTCAGGCTGTTGGCGCATCAGGCCTGAACGGGCAAGAAAGGTTACCACGCCGGACACCTCAGGTTCTTCTCCGTGTTCGTCGTAATAAGCGGGAACGAGGGGGTCAAGGCCGATTATCGCCGTGACCTCTTCCGGATATGCCTGTGCATAGTGAAGGGCTTCGATGCCTGCCATGGAGTGCCCGGCAAGGATAAACGGTCCTTCTTCACCCGCCTCTTTAAGGGCGGCTCTCGTCTCGTCCGTCACGGTGCCGATGTCCCGGTCATAGTCCGTCACGTCACTCCAGCCATAGCCGAAGCGCTCGACAACCACGGTCCGGTAGCCATCCGGGAGGGCACGGCGGATTGCCTGGAAGTCATAGAAGGGCGACGGTGTCCCGAAACCGGCGAGAAAAACGACGGTTGCCCCGCCTTTACCTTCGCCGTGGACATGCATGGCGTGGCCGTCCCCGTGGATGTCGATCCGTTCTCCTGGTGCCGGGTAGTAAGCCATGTCTTCCTCGATGGCGTTTTGATGTTCGAGATAGCTGCCTCCAATGATGATGCCTGCAATGGCGATGAGCACGATCGGCAGGGCGATGAGCGTCCATTTCACGAATCGTTTCATAGTTAATCTCCACCTTTCTTTAGTTTGATTCTGTCTGTATCGTATCAGATTGTGCAGTGCGTAACAGGTCACCTCCGTCATGACTTGCATGACGGAAGTCATATTGGTCAATGGAAAAAACAGAAGGCTGTATGGTAGAGTGAACAGACAGAAGAGAAAGGAAGATGCGTAATGAACAAGGTGGATGTCATCATCCTGTCCGGGTTTCTCGGGGCAGGCAAAACAACGCTGCTTACGAGGTTGTTGCAGGCGGACCAAAAGCACGGACGCAAGGCGGCAGTCGTCATGAATGAGGTGGGGAGCGTATCGGTCGACTCTGACGCAGTGGGAGACGGGACACCGTTAAAAGAGCTCCTCGGCGGCTGTGTCTGTTGCTCGTTGTCCGATAAACTCGAGATTCAGCTGCACGGTCTTGTCCGTGATCATACGCTTGACGTGATCTATATCGAAACGACGGGTGTTGCCCACCCCGTGGATGTCCTCGAGGCGTGCATGACCCCGCTGCTTGTGGATGATCTGCGGATCCGTTCGGTCGTAACCCTCCTTGATCTCGTTGCCTGGGGCGAGCGCCGGTCCCTCAGTGCCGCCGTGCAACAGCTGATGCGTGAACAGGTCAGGAACGCGGATCTTGTAGTGATGAATAAGGCGGACCGCCTGTCCGAGGAGGAACGGTCGTCGGTGGAGAAGGAGATTCGCGGGATCAACAGCGAAGGGACTCTTCTGTTTGCCTCTTTTGCCTACGTGGATGTCCGCTCTGTCATGTTTCAGGAGAGTCAGTACAGTAAAGGGCGCACCCACGCTCCGCTGCACGTCAGAGAAGACCTCCATATCAAGACCTTTACACACGTTTTCACGGAACCCGTGTCTCAGGAAGCGTTCGAAACATTTGTGAAGGAGATGCCGGACAGCGTCTACCGGATCAAAGGCTACATCCGCTTCACCGGGGACGAGCGGACGATGCTGCTTCAGTATTCCTATGGGATGGTGACGTATGAGGAGTCGGACTTGAACCGGACGAACACCCTGGTGTTCATCGGCGACGGCCTTGATCATGATGCGCTCAGAGACAAGCTTACGGCGATCGGGAAGTGAAAGAAAAAACAGGATCAGGTGCCTTCAAAAGGCGACTGGTCCTGTTTAGTATGAGGGGTTCTGTTGTTTGATGATATCGGTTGGGCCGGAGTTTGCGGTTGCCATCGTTGAATGAATGTCATTCGGGACGGTGACTGTCCATGAAGAAACGTCGTCCTGAAGCGCGGGCAGGCTGTTTATTTTATGAACGCGGCAATGCGTTTGGCGACTTCGGAAGCGTCCAGGTGGGTGTTGTTAATTCTCAGGTAAAGCTCTCTTTGAATTTCGCCTTCCTTGGAGTTCAAGCGGTGGTTGTTATACGTTGCTTTCAGTTCGTTGGCGGATGTGTCAACATCCCGTTTCGTCGGTTTATGAGCCAGCCGGTGCGGGCTTTCGTTCCTTTTCAGTCTTTCGTCGAGATCGGCTTCGAGCTCGACAAAATAGACTGTTGCCCCCTGTTTTTCGAATGGGGCTGTGATCTGAGCCACATGGTCCCAATCTTCCTGGAGATCAAATGCCCATACATAGGTGAAAATCATTCCGGACTGGTCACTGGCGGCGAAGGCTTTAAAGATTTCTGTTCTGAACATCGTGGATAAGCGCCACATCTCCGGATTGAAGCCGAAAAAAGGTTGGAGCATGTCAATGGTCATGTGGTTGTGAAACAATTTCAAATCAGTTCGTTTTTCCAATTCCTGACGACCGTCATTTTCCCAACGGCTTGCGGGCCAAACAGCAGGACGAATTTCATCACAGTTCCTCCGGTTTCTTTTGAGTGTTCTGGCTTCTTCTTATGCAGAAGTGCTTTTTTCAGTTCATCCCCTGGTCAAAAGGTCTGGAATAACCAGACAACAAGGGTCATACTGACAACACCCCAGATGGTCACGCCCCAGATCCAGCGGATCATGGCTTTTTGCCTGATGGCAGCTTCCTGACTGTTCGGGTGTGCCTTCACAAAGGCGAGATCCTCTTGCATGCTTTTTCTGCGGGCGATGAGAATTATGAATGAAACGGCGATAAATCCAAGGGGTATCAACAGATACATCTCCATGCTGTATCCGCCGGACTATGATTTTGATATCATTTTCAAGTCGAAAACCTACCGGAAGAAAAAGCATCTCATGGACCGGAAGTATGTGGAAGGCCTCGCCATTGATGAGGAGGACTGAACAGGGCGCGTCTGCTGAAGAACGTGCCCCATCAGCTCTTCATGAGCGGGTCGTCGTCAGAGAGCTCATAGGTAAACGGACTGACGGTGACAAGAAGCGGGATCAAAATGGTGTATAAAACGATGGCAAGGGGAATGGTGACTTCTGTAAACAGATTTACTGTGAGCGGGGAAACCGCCATTATTACCGTCACAAAGAGCGCGGGCTTTCGGGTCTTGATGTATTGCACGGCACCGCAGCGGGGGCAGCGGTTGTGATTTTGCAGGAAACGCTGCATGAACAGAGCTTCTTTCCAGGTGAGGGCCGATGCGCAGGATGCGCAAGTCGGTAAGGTCGGTGTCATCGGTGAGACCTCCTTTGTGTCGTTGAACCGGACTTGATCAGACAGCTGCATCGTACTACGGTCTGTCGGACGTGTACAGACAGAGCTAAAGAACAAACAAGACGAAATGGAGGCGGTGACGATGACAGGAAAGAGAATTCATCTCGATCAGGCGAAACGCTGGCTCGTAAGGAACGGACGCCCTCTTGAGGTAATGCGGTTTCGGTATTGGTTTGAGGAAGGGTCCACTGAGGATGTGATGGATGTGCTCACGGGCTATCAGAACGAAGACGGCGGCTTCGGCCACGGCATTGAGCCGGACTTCACGTGTCCGATGTCGTCGGCGATCGGGAGCTGGACGGCAGCGAGGATGCTCTTTGAACTGAAGACGCCTGCCGCTCACCCTGTCATCAGGAAGCTCATGGATTATCTCATTGCCACCCAGAACAGGGCGACGGGGATGTGGCAGACGACGTTCCCGGAGATCAGTCACTTTCCCCACGCCCCCTGGTGGAGCTGGCACGAACAGGCGCAGGAAGAGTGGCAGTTCAATCCCGGCGTGGAGCTCGCGGCTTACTGCCTCTACTACGGGGGCGGAGACGAAGCGGCAACGGAGGCCGGGCTTCTCACGATGCGAAAGGCTCTGAAGCGGCTTATGACCGTGAATGACATGGATCATCACGAGCTCAGTAATTTTCAGTATGCGCTCCATATTCTTCAGGATCAGTTTGACGCGGTTGAGGCGGATACGGGCTTCTCCCTCAGGCGGTGTGAAGATCAGCTGCACAGTCTGTTGTATCAGGCTGTGGAGACGGATCCCCTCAAATGGGGCAGGGGTTATCAGGCGCTTCCCCTTGATGTGGTGCATTCGTGGAAAGATGTCCGTAACATCGGCTTTGAGGATGGTCTTGTGGAGAAACAGATCCAGTATTGGAAGACGACCCGGGAGCGGGACGGTGCCTGGCCGATCAGCTGGGAGTGGGGGCAGTATCCGGAAGCTTTTGCGATTGCGAAACGGCAGTGGCAGGGAATCCTTATCGTGGAGCGGTTCAAGAAGCTGAAACAGCTTGGGATGATTCAAGAAGAGACATAATCAGGATAAAACGAAACTGATATTTGAACGGCGTCTCCTGATGGAGCGCCGTTTTTTATTGGAGAACGGCGGAGAGGTGACTGGGCAGGAAAAAGGCGCTCGACATATTTTTTGACAGGAAAATGAAAAAAGAGCTGTTTTTTTATGGATTCAATATGCTAGAATGTTCTCTATATTCTGAAAATAAAACGAGGAAGGGGAGAGAAGCATGGAAACTGTGGAACATCTGATTAACACGGCGAGCAGCTTTGTGTGGGGGCTGCCGCTGATCGTCCTGCTCGTCGGGACAGGTTTATACTTAACGGTCCGTTTGGCTTTTTTCTCCTTCCAGCAGCTGCCGTATGCGCTGAAGCTCGTCTTTACAAAGGGGGATCAGGTCTCAAAAGGAGACATTACCCACTTCCAGGCGCTGATGACGGCCCTTGCGGCGACGGTCGGAACCGGTAATATCGCAGGTGTGGCTTCGGCTGTTGCCGTCGGGGGACCAGGTGCGGTTCTCTGGATGTGGATCACCGCGTTCGTCGGGATGGCGACGAAATACGGGGAAGCCATTCTCGGGGTCAAGTACCGGGTTCAAAATGAGCGGGGTGAAATGTCCGGCGGGCCAATGTACTACATCGAAAAGGGCCTTGGCATGAAGTGGCTTGCCGTCATCTTCGCCGCCTTTGCTGCGGTCGCCGCATTCGGGATCGGAAACATGGTCCAGTCCCATGAGGCAGCGGGTGTCGCAAATCAGAACTTCGGTGTACCGGTCTGGGTAACGGGGCTTGTCCTCTCCGTGCTTGTCGGTCTTGTCATCATCGGCGGCATTCGGAGCATCGGGAAAGTCGTGGGTATTGTCGTGCCGGTGATGATCGTCTTTTACGTCGGTGCGGGTCTTCTGATTGTCCTGATGAATGTGGCGGACGTCCCGGCTGCTTTCGGGCTCATCTTCACCGACGCCTTTACGGGTCAGGCTATGGCGGGAGGTGCCGTTGGTGCCGTGATCCAGCAGGGGGTTGCCCGGGGGATCTTCTCCAATGAAGCGGGTCTTGGTACCGGTGGGATTGCCGCAGCGGCGGCGAAGACCGATGTCCCTGCCCGTCAGGCGCTCGTATCGATGACGCAGGTGTTCATCGATACGATCATCGTCTGTACGATCACCGGTCTTGCCCTTGTCATGAGTCAGATGTACTTGCGGGCGGATGAGTTCGACAGTTCTGCGCAGCTGACTTCTGCGGCATTTGAGCAGTACTTGCCGGGTGTCGGCGGGATTATCGTCGCCGTTGCGCTGCTGTTCTTCGTTTTCTCAACGATCGTCGGCTGGTCGTACTTCGGTGAGAAGTGCTTCACCTATCTTCTCGGCGGCAAGGTGTCGATGCCGTACCGGTTCCTGTTTGTGATCATGCTCTTCGTCGGTTCTGTCGTTTCCCTTGATATCGTGTGGGGCTTCGCGGATGTGATGAACGGCCTGATGGCCTTCCCGAACCTGGTGGCACTGTTGCTTCTGTCGGGTGTCATTGTGAATGAAACGAAGAAGTTCAAGCAAAAGCGGATTGAAGAGAAGAACGCCTCGTGATTCGCGAATAAAACAGACCTGACCCTTTTGGCGCAATGCCTGGAGGGGGCGGGTCTGTTTTCAATTTTGCATAAGAATGATCGGAGTTTTCGGTGTCCCCTGTTTCGCACTATTTCTTCTGTGATAGAATGAATCCAGGAAAGGGGAGAAGGCCAATGAGCTCGATGAACAAGGTGATTGCCGGTGACTATGAGGGGTGGTCCGTCAGAAGTCACGCCGGTTCGATCCATCTGGTTTATAAACGGGATGACCGGGAGCTGACGCCAGAAACCGTTGCTGAATGGCGGGAGCTTGAGCCTGTCACCTGGAATGAACAGAACATGTTCAGCTCCAAAAGTCTTCTCGGCAGCCTGTTTCTCGGTCCGCTCGATTTTCTGTTTGGGATATCTTCCAAAACGGTCAAGCTCTATCAGCTGGCTTTTAAATGTGATGACGGTATGAAAGGCATTATGACGGTCGATATCGACGTCTATCACACGTTTCTGAAGAGGTTTCAAAACGAGGGCTGACATGACAAGAACGCAATGGGCGACCATGATTCAAGATACAAACTGAATGGAGTGATGTCCGTGAGCCGTGTATACAAGACAAGCCGTGCGAGGGCCGGGATTCTGTCGTGGACGAAGCTGTTTCATCCTGATGAAGTGCGGCTTGATGAACGGTCCGTGAAGGTGGAGAAGAAAAACATGATGGGGCTTAAAGGTTCGAGTGACGAGGTCACCTATGACCGGATTGCCTCGGTCCGTCTCAGTCAGGGACTCGTCTCAGGTGACATCGTTATCGAAACGTCCGGCGGTTCTGAAGCGGACCTCGAGATTCGCGGATTCCGAAAAGAAGTGGCAGAGAAGCTGAAGGATGATCTATCGGACAGGCTGCCCCGTAAAGGCAGACGCAAATAATGATCCCCCGCTCACGGCGTGATACGCGCCTGTGAAGCGGGGGATTGCTGTTATGGAAATCAGCCGCGTACTTCGCTTTCGAAATTGCCCTGATGAGACCCGTCGCAAAACGGCTTGTTTGACGACAGCCCGCAGCGGCACAGCGCCGTGTTTTTCTTCGTTTCAACGGGATTACCTTCACCATCGACGAGTTCAATCTCGCCTTTGACCATTAACGGACCGTTGTCCGTGACCGTCACTTTGACATCTGCCACATTTTCCACCTCCTCTGTCTTTGGCTTCCCGTGTCTGTTTATCATCTTGATGAAATGATTACAGGATAAGCATACAGGAGGATGGTTTAATTATCAAATAATTCTGATTATTACAAGGCGCCCGTCTGCATCACCATTCGATGATGTCCGGGAACGACTGTGTATAACGGATTTGTTCGGGCCTGACACCGTGCTGTTTGGCAGCTTCTCGGATTTCTCTTTCGATTTTCTCGTAGTCCCTGCCTCTCTCGCCAAGGCGTTTGGCGTAGATGGAGATCTTGTCTGTGCGTTCGTCTTGTTCGAGCTCGAAATAATCCAGATTAATCTTGTCAAGATACAGGGTCAGGTAGCGTGCGAGGACGTGGCTGCCGGCCTGGATGCTTCTTGAGGTGTTGATGAATTTCCGTTCGGTTAAAACTTGCCGGAAACACTGCATGACGGCATTGTCGAAGTGATTGACGATGGCCACGGCAGAGTGGTAATCGAGCATGGTCCTTGAAGGCCTTTCCCTGGGGCTGTTGGTGTAATGCCTCAGCACCATCAGGACGAACAGCATCTCCGGGACGAGTGTCGGAAAGGACAGGTAGAGATTGCGGGGGCTTGTGACAATTTCGTGGTAGCGAAGCGTTTCCTCACTCATGCCGTGATCGACCAGGAAAATATCCCGGTGCCCCATCATCGCATGCCTGAGGTCATAACAGAAGCCGAGTGCCCTCAGGTTCGGATAGTGATAATCAATATCCTCTGATCCTTCATCCGGGATCAGTTCATGAATGGCTTCATAGAGCTGTTCGAAGTCGTGGAAATCGCCACTGACGGCGATGCCGATATGATTTGGGGTAAGTTCTGCTTTGATCATGAAAAATAGCCTCCTGTACAGGTCGTTTTCTCAAGTATAGGCGGGTTGGCAGTCCGTGTCACCATTTGATTTGCCGATTAGCCCGATCCCTATGCAGATCATTTCACAAATTTCACACATCTGATAAATCATCGACGGTTGAGGCCTTTTCATTCATGCTACACTTTTTGTATACGTAAGCATATAAAGTATGATATGAGGGGGAATTCCTGTGAAAAAGACATGGATGCTGTCGATAATCAGCGCCACCGTGATTCTCGGTGCCTGTGGCAATTATGATTCAAGCAGCGAACCGTTGCCGTATGACAACCGTGTGGATGAGGGTGAAAGCCAGGCGGCTGATGAGGGGAACGAGAACAACGGCAATGGGGATGAAGAGACCGATTTCGGTGATTTGGCAGACGGTGTGTATGAGACAACTGGTGAGGGTTACAATGACGACATCGTCGTGGAGACAACGATTGAAGGCGGCGAAATCGTGAGTGTGGAGATTCTCTCACACGATGAAACCTACGGAATCGGAACCGATGCAACTGATGAGCTGCCAGGCACGATCGTGGATGCGAACAGCCCGGACGTCGACGGTGTGTCCGGTGCGACGTACAGTTCGGACGGGATAAAAGAAGCGGTCCGCGCCGCTCTTGAAGAAGCGTCAGGCGGCGGATCTGATGAGGATCTGGCTCTGACAGACGGGGTCTTTGAAACGTCTGCGGAAGGCTATAATGACGATATCGTGGTCGAGACAACGATTGAAGGCGGCGAAATCGTTGTCTCTCACACGATGAAACCGACGGAATCGGAACCGACGCAACAGACGAGCTGCCGGGCATGATTGTGGATGCGAACAGTGCAGACATTGACGGCGTATCCGGTGCAACATACAGCTCGGACGCCATTAAGGAAGCCGTGCAGAAAGCCCTTGAAGAATCAGCTGGCGGCGGTGATGTGACGCTCACGGACGGCGTGTTTGAAGCGTCAGGTGAAGGCTATAATGATGATATCGTTGTGGAAGTCACCGTGGAAGACGGGGAGATCGTAAACATCGAGATCCTCTCGCACGATGAGACAGACGGCATCGGAACAGACGCCACGGATGAACTCCCGGGCATCATCGTCGAGGCAAACAGTGCCGACGTTGACGGGATCTCCGGAGCCACGTACAGCTCTGACGGTATTAAAGAAGCCGTACAGAATGCGTTGGATGAGTCTGCAGCTGCGGGTGGCAACGGCGGTGCAGCCGGTGATCTTGCTGACGGCGTGTACGAGACCGCTGCGGAAGGCTATAATGATGACATCGTCGTGGAAACGACCGTGGAAGGCGGTGTGATCGTGAGTGTCGAAATCCTCTCTCACGATGAGACCGATGGCATCGGCACCGACGCCACGGATGAGCTGCCGGGCATGATTGTCGACGCAAACAGCGCCGACATTGACGGGGTATCCGGTGCCACGTACAGTTCAGACGCGATTAAAGAAGCGGTTCAGGCTGCGATGGACGAAGCGGCTGAATAAGAGAATCAATCAAGAGAAGCGCAAACGCCTGTGGGCAAGGAGACCGGTCAAGGTCCCTTCACTCACAGGCGTTTTTTTGGTTATGAAAACATGCCGTATTATCCTTCGGTGAGAATCGTGTCGATGGTCTCTTCGAGGGCATCCGGAATGACAAGTCCTGATGCCTTCACGTTCATCTCCACCTGTTCAGGCCGGCTCGCGCCGATGAGGGCACTCGATACATTCGGCTGACGGAGCACCCAGGCGAGGGCGAGTTCAGGGAGACTCACGCCGAGCTCTTTGGCGACGTCTTCAAGCTTGGCGACTTTCTTCATGACATCCTCATTGAGCATGCCGGTGATAAAGCGGTTGATGTCGTCGTTGGCAGCCCGGCTGTCACTCGGCACCTGTCCGCCTTTGTATTTCCCTGTCAATACGCCCTGTGCGAGCGGGGAGAAGACGACCTGTCCGATGCCGTGCTTCTCACTGACAGGGATGATCTCTTTTTCGATCGTGCGGTTGAACATGTTATACTGCGGCTGATTGACGACAATCCGGTCCAACAGCTTCCGGTAGGCGATGCTGACGGCTTCCTCGAGCTGGGCCGCGCTCCATTCACTGACGCCGGCGTAGAGAATCTTTCCCTGGCGGATCAGGTCATCGATGGCCTTCAGCGTCTCATCCACCGGGGTATCCGGGTCGTGTCGGTGGCAGTAGAAGAGATCCACATAGTCGAGCTTCATCCGTTTGAGGCTGCTGTTGAGCTGCTCGGTGATGTGCTTTCTCGACAGACCGCTGTTGTTCGGACCTTCGCCCATCGGGAAAAAGGCTTTCGTCGAGATGACGTATGAGTCCCGCGGATAGGCCTTCAAAGCTTCCGCCATGACACGCTCGCCCTGCCCCTGTTCATAGACGTTCGCTGAATCAAAGGAATTGATCCCGGCTTCGTAAGCGGTATGTATCGTACGCTCCGCCGTGTTGTCCTCGACGGATTTGCCGTACGTCAGCCAGCTTCCGAGGCTGATTTCACTGATTTTGAGTCCGGATCGTCCTAGTCGTCTGTATTGCATGTCAAAACCCCTCCTTGATTATTCTGAACAGGTTTATTGTACTAGACCTAAGCATTTCGGTAAACGAAACAGTTTTTTCGATTGATTATCGGGTTGACATCTTCCTGACACATGGGACTGTCAGAATGACAGGGAATCAAACTAAATCAGGAGTGTGATAATGATGAAAAAGACAATGATGATTGGTGCTGTATTGATGGTACTTGGAGCCGGAAGTGTATCTGCCGTCGGCTTCGCAGAGGTGAACGGTGAACAAACAGAGAATGGGGCAGCCGTCGGAACGCCTTGCCAGGCATTCAGTGAACGGGAGAATGCCGGCGGTTGGTCGGAAGAGGAATGGGAAGCACGGATGAGTCAGCGGGATCGGGGAGGTCAGATCCTGTTTGACAGTCTCACTGAAGAGGATCAGGACCTATGGCTCGAAGTGAAAGCAGGCATTCAGGATGGCGCCCTCACGAAAGAGGAAGGCCATGCCATGCTTCAGGAGGCGGGCATTGACGCACCGGTTAAACAGCAGCAGATGCGTCAGGACGGTTCCGGGGGTGGCATGCAACAGAAGGGACAACAAAACGGATCGGGCAACGGAAACGGGCAGCAGCAAAATCGCTCGTGATCAGCTGAAAATGCGTATGGGACCTCCGGTTCTGTGCGCATTTTCGTGTTATGATAAAGACGGAAATGACAGCGGACGAGGGGGAAGAGACGGTGACGACGATCATGATTGTTGAGGATGAATGGGCGATTGCGAGGGTATTGGACGCATACTGCAAAAAACGCGGCTGGCATACGGTGATGGTCGAAGATGGTCATCAGGTGATGGCGGTCTTTTTGGACGCTTCACCGGATCTCGTCCTGCTCGATGTGATGCTCCCTGGACGTGACGGCTGGTCCATTCTGAGTGAGATCCGTGAACGGAGTGATTGCCCGGTCGTGATGCTGACGGCCCTTGACGAACTGGATGACCGGCTGAAGGGCTTTGATGGAGGGGCCGATGATTACATAGCCAAGCCCTTTCACGGGGAAGAGGTAGTGGCAAGGATTGCCGCCGTATTAAAGCGGCAGCCTTCTGAAGAGAAGACGGATGCCATGGAATTCGGCGACCTCGAGATCAGAGACGGAGAAAGACGCGTGTACCTGTCCGGAAAACAGGTGGAGCTCACGCCGAAGGACACGGCGCTTCTGATTCATCTGGCAAAGCATCCGAATCGGGTCTGGTCGAGAGATGAGCTGATCGAGCACGTTTGGGGCTGGGATTACACCGGCAGCGACCGGGCAGTGGACCTGGCGGTGAAACGGATCCGTCAGGCACTTCGAAAGTGGGATGATGAACATGGCGGGATCCGGACGATCCGCGGGGAAGGGTACAGTTTTCATGCCTATACATAAAAAAGGGGTCTCACTCAGTCGGTACTGGACCGTTCGCTATGCAGTCACGATCGTGATCGGGGTCGTGATTCTGTCTCTCTTGGCGATGTACGTGATTCGGCAGGACGCGCTGAACACGAGACTCGACACGATGACGTTTCTGGCGGAGGATCTGGCCGTCGGTCTCGATGAAGAAGACCTGCAGGCCTTTGCAGACAGTCGCCAACGGGGCCGTTTCCGTGCAGGAAACAGGCAGCTGATGAATCTCGAGGCGGATGTGACCGTCGTGATAACAGATGAGGAAGGGCGTATTCTCTTCAGAAATGATACGGGCATGGGGCGCCAGGAAGGCGTGTTGGAAGAAGCGATCCTGAACAGCCTCGCGACGCCCGTGCGCCTGGGTGATGAAGGTTCAGCCTCTTACTATGCGGTGTCGCATCCGGTACGGGATGAAACTGGCGGGACTGCAGGGTTTGTCGTGATGAAAGAAAAAGAAGCGGTCCTCACAGAGGCGAATGAGCAGTATACGTTACTTGCAATCGTTGCGGGTGCGGTGATTCTGTTTGGCGTTCTCGTGACGGCGGTGATGGCGAGGCGGCTGTCGATGCCGATACAGGAAGCGGCGAATGCTGCACAGCGGGTCCGCGGAGGGGATTACGAGACCACAGTCCCTGCATCCACGGGAATTGAGGAAGTGGATGAGCTGAACCGGTCGTTTTCGGAGATGACGCGTCAGCTCAGTGATGCGGAACAGCTTCGTAAAGAACTCCTTGCAGGCGTCACGCATGAGCTGAAGACACCGATCACCGCCATTACCGGCCTGCTTGAGGCGGTTCAGGAAGGGGTCGTTGAGGGAGAGGAAGCGGAGGAATTTCTCGCCATGTCCCTGACGGAAACCGCTCAGCTGAAGCGAATGATTACGGATTTACTGACATTTAACCAATTTTCCTCGGGGCATGTTCCGATCCGGCAAGAAGCGGTTGAGCTGAAGCGATTCCTCGAGGGCATTATCCGTGTTGGTCAGGCGGACGGTGCCTATGGCCGGACAGAGATTGATCTGATCTGTGAAGAGGCAGGCGGAAGCTGCGTGGCACAAGCGGATCCGATGCGCCTTGAACAGGTGCTGCATAATCTCATCCGAAACGCATCGGAAGCGATGGACGGAGAAGGCGCCATGACGCTCCGGTGTTACAGTGACAGCTCGTCTTGCGTGATTGAGGTGCGTGATGATGGGCCGGGGATGCCGATTGACGACCAGCTGCATATGTTCGAACGGTTTTATCGCGGAACGAGGACCTCAGGGACGAAGACGGGTCTTGGACTCGGACTCCCGCTCAGCTGCATGATGATGGAAGCGATGGACGGGCGGCTTGCATTTATCGAATCAGGGGAACAAGGGACGGTTTTTCGTCTGTTTCTCTGCGCAGTGAATGAGGAGGGATCATCATGAAATCGTGATCACAGGGATCGCCTGTGTCGGAAAGTCAACGGTGGGGCAGTTGCTCGCAGAGAGAATGGGACACGTGTTTTACGATCTCGATCTGGAAATTGAACAGGCTTTCGGCATGCCGATCAGCCGTATCAAAGAGCAGATAACGACCGAGCGGGAGTACCGCAAGAAGACGGCGCCTGTTCTGGAGAAACTGATGCAGGGCCGGGACTGGGTCATTGCTTCCACACCGAGCGGACTGAAGGATCATTATTGGAAGCTGATTGAGAAGGACCCGGAGATCGTAACGGTTGTCCTTCGCGATCGGGCAGCCCGTATCGTGGAGCGTCTGACATTTTACGATGACGATTCCCGCCTCATTCCCTCTCCGGTTACGGCAGCCAACCGGCATCTGTATGAGCGCGACATTCAGCAGGACATGACGTATTACGGAACGAGCCATCGAAAAGCGGATGTGAAGTTTCAAATAAAAGGCCGTCCTGCCAATCAGGCGGCCGAAGCGCTCTACGAGGAAATCATGGCGTTCACACCCAAAGACAAGGAGAAAGAGAAAGTCGCTGAAACATTGGTTGAATACGATGACAGGGAGCCGGTTGTTTGCGACGTGCCCCATCCGCTCGTTCAGGATTATGACCGTCTTCTTCGATTTATGATGGAAAAGGATGTTTATGTAACGAAGAAGAAACGTGAAATCAGTTCAGTTTTCTTGCCGGAGCTGAATGGCCTTCTGGCTCTTAAGCGGCCTGCATCCGTCAAGGGAAAAGCCCAGGCGGCCTATCCTGTGATTCATCTCTTCTTCACGCTCGCCATCAACAGCGGCCTTCTCGCTATTCAAGAGGGACCGCGGGGGCGGATGTATGTGAAAGCTGATGAAGAACGGTTACGGGCATACCGTCAGCTGTCGGATCTGGAGATTTATTATCTGCTTTTGGAGACGCTGTGGACGGACACGGACTGGGCGAATGTGACGGATCGCGGGAAAACGGAACACGTGTATCTGTTTCAGAAAGTACTCATCCAGATTGTCAGACATGCACGACCGGGAGAACCCTTCCCTGTCAGAAGGGACTGGGTGGATCGTTTTGCCGACTATTTCTCATGGTTTGCGTTCTGGACAGAAGCGGAGGATGAGGAGTATCGCACGTTTGAACAACAGGAGCCCGGGTTCCGGAATGTCTTTGTCTTAGTCCATGTGCACAGGGACGCCAAGGAGCGGATTCAGACACTTCTGTTTGATCGGAACCTTGAACAGTGGAATCTCCCGTTCCGGAAAGTGACAGGTGAGCTGAATCCTCAGCCGGGTGATGCCGCAAAGGAATGGTTCGGATTGGATGAAGAGGACGAATTTGAGAGGCAATTGCAAGAGGCGATTGGCATTGACAGGCGCCATGAAGCGTTTTTTGAAGCGTTTGTTTCCCTCCATTCCGAGGAAGTGATCGAACGGACCCTGCCAAGAAACGTCGTAAGCTTTGAGCCCGGGCTGCATATGCTTCGTATCACGTATCTGTCTGTATCAAGAGAGATGATTGTGTCCCAAGAGACGACCTTGGCTGAACTCCATGGGATGATTTTAGAGGCATTTGATCTCACTGATGATCATCTGTACGCCTTTTTTCTGGATGGCATCTTGTATTCAGAGCCGGCGGTGTATGCGCCTCAGGCAGATGAAGAACACCGTGCGGATGAGGTGACCATCGGTTCACTCGGCCTGCGAAAGGGACAGTCGTTTGTGTATGTGTATAACTTTGTGCATGAAATCATCCTCGATATTGACGTATGCTTTGTTGATGATCGGGCTGAAGTGACAGACGTCCGTTCCTTTGGCGATGCGATCGGTCATCCGCCCTGGTCGGACGAGGGTGTGTAACGGATACTGGCAAAAACACCGGATCAGCTGCCTCAGCGGCACAGTCCGGTGTTTTTGGTGTACGCGTATTCAGTCCGTGACAGCATCCGCTGCCCGTTTCCCTGCCTGCAGCGCTCCTTCGAGATGGCCGCCGGATGACGGATCGGTTTCAGTCCCTGCAAAAAGAAGACGCCCGTCCCACAACGACACCGGACCAGGAAAAGAGGCAGGCTCTGCAAGGCGCTCATCCAAAGAAGTGGCAGTAAACGAGTCCCTGGCCCAGTCATAAATCAGCACCTCGATCGGTTTACCGGCGCTCTTGCCAAACAGGCGCATCAGTTGATCCGTGACGGCTTCCTTAAGCCCGGGTTCACCGGGTGACTGGCGCGCTTTGGCGTCGATGCCGAAGAAGCCGAAGAGGGCTCCGGATCCATTGTTTGGGGACGCATCGTGGATTTCCTGAAGGGGCCCTGCCCAGCTCATCGCCTGACCGGAGAGCCCGTCTTCGCGCCAAAAGGGTGTGTCATAAACGGCAACGGCTTTTGCGTGGCCGGCCATCCAGGTGGGTGTTGACCGGAGTGCCGCATGCAGCCCGTTCGGCAGCGCCGGATCAAAGGTGATCCGCTCTGCCAAGAGCCGCGGAGGCAGCGCGGTGATGACCCGGGTTCCGTCGAGATAGAAGGGACGGTTGTCCCTTCCGGTTCCCCCTACCCGGATCGAGCCGTCTACGTTCAATGTGAGGTCCGTCACCGCCGTTTCGAGCGCGACCGTGCCATCTGGCAGACTGTCGTACAGGGCGTCAGTGAGGCGCCCGATGCCGCCTGCGAGGCGCATGGCTCTCGGCTGCGCCCCTGGAGGGAGCGTGTGCCGTTCCAAAGGCGCGTTTTCTGATCGCTCGAGGAGGATGTCGCCGGCTGTATATTGCTCGAAGGCTTCAAGGCCGAGGGTGTCGATGACGTCGGTGATGAGCGGTTCGTGTTCGGGCCAGTACCAGGTCGGACCGAGGTCAAAGCGGCCCAGTTCAGGCCGATCCGGTACGGTTTTACTCAGGATGCGTCCGCCGGTACGCGGCCTTGTTTCCAATACACATACAGGCAGGCCTCTTTTGTGTAGAAGTGATGCGGCATAAAGCCCGCTCAGGCCTGCACCGATAATGATGGTCGTCTCTGGCATGTCGGATGGTCCTTTCTGTGTCAGCTCTTGACGTGCGGGGAGCGGGGGTCGATGGCCATAAATTCAATCGGGTTGCCGTCAGGATCCGTTACCCAGCACTGTTCGTTGAAATCCTTGCCCCGCAAAGGCCCCACGTCGATGGGGACCCCCTGTTCATTCAGGTGACGGACGAGCGCCGCCATGTCCGTGACCTCGACGCAGAGGTGATTGAACCCGATTGTACCGGGGGCGGTTTCTACGTGCACACGGCCTCCGTGAAAGAGTTCAATAAATTGCCCCGGTGCGATTTTGATGTACTCAATCCACGGGTTTCCCTCGTCATCATGAATGGCGAACGCTTCTTCAAAGCCGAGTTGACGGCAGTAAAACGAAATGGAAGCGTCCATATCTGCCACGGTGAGGGCGATGTGGCCAAGTCCTTTATACATGTGCGTCTTCCTCCGTTTCTTTTCTGAAGAGATAGTGACTCACGTGCCATTCGTTGCCGTCGTTATAGCGGAAGAGCTCTGAGCAGGCGATAAAAAAGATCCGCCAGTACACCCACCATCTGCGGGCCTCTCTCTTGCCGTAAACCTCGCGGAACAAGGGCATGATGGTGTCCTTCTGCCGGTCCATTTCCCGAAGCCAGGCCTCACAGGTCTTGTGGTAATGAAGGCCGCTTACAGCCCAGTGCTCCTCAATCGCGAGCGTGCCGGCCATGTAGAGAGGCAGGTGGTGGGACGGCATCATGCCGCCGGTGAAGAAGTATTTCGCCATCCAGTCCCCGCTGCTTTTCACCTCGAAGAGATAGGGCGTGTCTTTGTGGCTGAAAATATGGATAAACAGCTTGCCCCCAGGAACGAGGAAGCCTTTGATCTTGTTCATGAGGCGCTTCTGGTTTTGCATATGTTCGAACATCTCCACAGATACGACCCGGTCGAAGCGGTCATCCGTTGAGAAGTCATTGATGTCGGCTGTGATGACCGTCAGATTGGACAGCTTCTCTTTGGCGATTTGATGATCGATATAGGCCTTTTGTGAGGCGGAATTCGACAGGACGGTGATGATGCTGCCGGGATAGCGCCTCGCCATAAACAGGGACAAAGAGCCCCAGCCGCAGCCGAGCTCGAGAATGGCCTGGCCGTTTCGCAGATCGGCGCGTTCGCACGTGAGTGCAAGCATCGCTTCTTCAGAGGCGGTGAGGGCGTCACGGTCGTCAAGGGACAGCCCTTCAGGCCAATAGCCTGAACTGTACTTCAGGTGGTCGCCGAGAACGCGGCTGAAGAAAGCGGCGGGGAGCTCATAATGTTGCTCATTGGCGTCGTCGGTGTGAACGGCAATGGGTTTGTCTTCTAACGCATCGATAAAACGGGTGACATACGCCTGCCGCTCACTGACAGACGGGAACTGCAGGTCTTCAAGGCGATTCTTCAAGAGACGCCTGACGGCGATTCGGAGCGTACGGTCAGGGACAAGGTTACGGGAGAGAACGGGTTCGTACCACATGGCAAGGACTCCTTTACTTGTTTAGAATAATGTTCCATTCCCTTCCTCAGCGAAAGTAAAACAGCTTAGCCCGGTACAAAAAATGAAGCCTGACCCCTACATGCAGGATCAGGCTTCGGGTTTTTCTCAGTCATCCAGTGAAATACGCTTCGTCGTATCCGGTGTCTCCTTGTCAGTTTTAGGCACCGTTACCGTCAAAACGCCGTTCTTGAATGAACCGTTGATGTCGTCTCCGTTGATATCCCCGACATAGAAGCTTCGGTGGAATGAGCCGGAAGAGCGCTCCTTTCTGACGAAGTTGCGTTCTTTGTCTTCGGTCTCTTCCGTCGTTTCGTGTTTGCCGTGGATCGTCAGGTATCCGTTGTCAAACTCCACGACCACGTCGTCTTTCTGAAAACCGGGGAGATCGGCTTCGATCTTGTAATAATCGCCTTTGTCTTCAATGTCGACACGGGGAAAGCCGCTGTCGTTTAACAGATCCCCCGTGAAGAAATCACTCAATGAACCTGAATCGAAAAGCGTTGGAAACAGGCTGTTACCAGGGAAGAACGGGTTTGACGAACGGTTTCGTCTTGGAAACAGGTTAGTCATACAGAACCCTCCTTTTGATGAGTGAATATCCTTTTCAGTATGGATGTTACCACGTGCAAAAGGGCGTTAAACATCCTTTTGTACGATCAATTTCGGCTTATTCGAGTCCGGATGGGAAATTCTGGAGATCGATCCCGAACGCCACCGGCAGAAGCACTGTGACAAACCCGACGATGATGATAATGGAGATGATGTTCATCCAGACCCCGGCCTTAATCATATCCCCCATCTTCAGATAGCCGGAACCGAAGACGACGGCGTTTGGCGGCGTAGCCACCGGAAGCATAAAGGCACAGGATGCGGCGACAGCCGCCGGGACCATCATGGCAAGGGGATGAACGTCGATGGCGAGGGCGAAGCCTGCCATGACCGGCATGAGCATGGTCGCCGATGCCGTGTTGGACGTGATCTCGGTCAGGAAGACGACCAGCGCCGTGACAGCGAGGACGATCAGGATAAAATGAACGCCGGCAAGCACCGTGAGCTGGCTGCCGATCCACACGTCGAGACCGGTGTCAGAGAAGCCTCCGGCAATGGCGAGGCCGCCCCCGAAGAGAATCAGGATACCCCACGGCACGTTCTTCGCCGTGTCCCAGTTCATCAGCTTCACGCCCTGATACTGAAAAGAAGGAATCATAAACAATACGATGGCCCCGAAGATGGCGATGAAGGCGTCATTGATATTCGGATGCACGAATTCCTGAAGGACGAATGACCGGAGAATCCAGGCAAGGGCGGTCAGGCTGAACACGGTCAGGACCATTTTTTCATCGGCACTGATCCGGCCGAGGGCCTTCTTCTCCCCTGCAATGACCTCTTTACTGCCGGGGATTTCTTTTAGCGACATCGGAAACGCAAAGAAAACGAGATACAGCCAGGCGAGGATCAACAGCACAATCGAAAGCGGGACCCCGAAAGCCATCCAGCCGGCAAAGGAGAGATCCACATCAAAGAGCTCACGGAGCTGTCCGGCAAGGATGGTGTTTGGCGGCGTGCCGATAATCGTGCCGAGTCCGCCGATGGAGGCGGCGTAGGCAATGGCGATCATCAGTCCCTTTGCGAAGAACTCTGCCTGTTTTTTCGCGTCCTTCACAGGGCTCTCATCAATGAGGTGAGAGAGCTGATAAATAATGGCGGTACCGATCGGGACCATCATCATGGCCGTGGCGGTGTTCGAGATCCACATCGACAGAACGGCGGTGGCGAGCATAAACCCGAGCATGAGCCGTTTTGGGCTCGTGCCGATAAAGTCGATGATTGTGATGGCGATCCGTTTGTGGAGGTTCCACCGTTCCAGGGCGAGGGCGATGATAAACCCGCCCAGGAAGAGAAAAACGATGTCATTGCCGTAGTTCGGTGTCACATCCCCGACGGAAATGTCCGCGACGAGGGGAAAGAGTAAAACCGGCAAGAGTGACGTCACCGGAATCGGTATGGCTTCCGTAATCCACCAGGTGGCGATCCAGGCCGTCGCGGCGAGAACCCCTCTTGCGGCCGTCGGTAAATCATCCGCAGGAAAAAGAAATAAAACAGCAAAAAAGAGCAGCGGTCCCAATAAGAGTCCAATCACCTGTTTTCTTGTGAAATCCCGGCCGTCTGGGGAAGGTTGCCTGTATGTACCCGTCATTTTACCGGAGGCTTTCTCCATCCGCCCGCTGTCAGAACCCGGAGGTTCCCCGGTGCCTCTGCCACCAATGAGGCGAAGAAGGTCTTTGATCCGGTCGTGACTCTCCCACGATTTCTGCCAGAGCTGTTTGATTACCGTCATCCGATCCACTCCTTTTCAAACTATTCGAACAACTTTGTTCACGGTCAGTATAGCACCGATGATCATAATTGAGAAAATCCGTATAAGCCGTTCATCTCATTCTTGATAGCGCTTACATAATCACGCTCTGTTATCCTCTGATTTTTACTCATTTACATTTATGTAAAAAGAAAATAAAAAGTGAAATATAACCCATTTAATACGTTTAACGATGTGGTTATGGTGAAAAAACAGACAAAAAGACAGCGGACATCCCGTGTTTGTATGCTATGATCGTTTTAATGAAGCATAGTGAACGGGGAGGCGGATCGGATGAACGGACAGAGCCAGACGGAAGAAGCACTGCACCAGGCGTTGGATCATTATTATGACGTGTATTTCCGGCGTGGTGACATCAGGGAGACGCTGGCCCTTGTGGACGGGGACTCGACGGGGGCCGGCACGGGTGCAGGGGAAATGGCATATACGTATGACGATGTGGTGAGACTCTATAAGCAGGATCTCGGTCAGGCACCGAATGAAGTCCACTTCGAGGAACTCAGTCGGACGGTTACCGCCTTGAATCCTGATTCGGGTCTGACTTTCTCACTGCTCAATCTGGAGACGGAGATCATGCATCAGCGCCTCAAATTCAATCAGCTTCGATTGACCATGGTGTGGCGGCGGGATCAGAAGGATCAGGTGTTCAAGATCGTGCATCTGCATGCTTCGTTTCCAACGAATGAACACGAAGCCGATGAATCGTACCCGGTGAAGGAGCTCGAGGAGCGGAACCGGGTGTTGGAGCGCCTCGTGCAAGACCGGACCCGGGAGCTGGAACTGTCGCTCGAGCAACAGCGTGATGCAGCGTCAACGGACCGGCTGACAGGCCTTCGGAACCGGGCGAGTCTCGAGGATCTCCTCGAGATGGAAATCAATCGTGCCGTCCAGGAAGAAGCGGTCTTCGCGGTGATTTTGATGGATATGGATCATTTTAAGCGGATCAATGATACACATGGTCATCAGGCCGGAGACAGCTGCCTGAAGGAACTCGCAGAACTCCTCATCAGACAAAGCCGCCCAACGGACATCGTCGGCAGATGGGGCGGGGAAGAATTTCTGATTATCTGCCCGAATACGGACGAAAGAGGGTCGAAGGATCTCGCAGAGTCGTTCCGGTTGGCTGTTTCGGCATACCGATTCACAAAAACGGGCGCTCAGACGGCAAGCTTCGGTGTGGCGGCATTTATGACGGGCGATGACGGTGAAACCCTCATCGGACGGGCGGATCGTGCGTTGTACCGGGCAAAAGGAGCGGGGCGGAACCGGGTGGAAGTGTGACGCAGTAAGTAAGAAGAAAAAGGAGGCCGTCCACAAGTGTGAACGGCCTCCTTTTTTTCGGGCGATCAGGCTTTAACAAGATTTCGCCCGGCTTCCTTCGCTTCATACATCTTATGGTCTGCACGCTGAACGAGGGCATCGATATGCGGGGTATCCGGGTCTTCGGTGGAGGAGACACCGATACTCGCCGTGACAGACAGTCCTTTGCTGTATGCATGTGTTTCGATGGCTGAGCGGACCTGTTCGGCAAAGGCGGTTCCTTCCGCTTTGGCATAGCCCGGAAGGTACAGCACAAACTCCTCTCCGCCCCAGCGGGCAGCTGTGCCATGGGAACCGGCAAGCTTGTGTAACAGGGCACCTGTTTCAGAGAGGACCGCATCACCGGTCTGGTGACCGAACTCATCATTGATCCGTTTGAAGCGGTCGATGTCAAGGAGAATCAGTATTGCGGGCTGCTTGAATCCTGATCCCTTTTGGCGGTTGTCTTCCAACTGTTTCATCATGTAGTGCCGGTTAAAGAGGCCGGTGAGTTGATCCGTATTCGCGAGAATCCCGAGCTGTTTTTGTTTGCGTTCATACATAAAGATGGAATAGGCATAGAAGGAAAAGAAAAGGGCAAGCAAAGCAAGGTCCCGGTTCAGGTGATAGTGGCCAAAAACGCTGCCGTCCTCGATTTCATGCATGCCGATCAGGTAGGCGACGTGCTGATCCGAGAGGTTCGTAACAGACAGGAAATTGACGAGGACATCCTGTCCGTTTTGCGTTGTCAGCCGATTAAAGCTTGCGCCCTCTCCGGTCAGCTCTTCGTTATCTGAGACGATGGTCTCGATGACACTGCAGTTCATACTGAATGCCGTGTCACATACACAACGTTCAGATTGAGAGGAGATGCCTTCATCCAGGGCATAGCCGGGGAAGAAGGGGGCCGTTGAATAGTTCGTCTGTTCGGATTCGAATACGGTATCTCTGACGATGTCTTCACGGATGACGAAGGTCAAAACATCATCAGGGTACAGACTCCCGATCATCTGAACAAGGCTTCCCATGGAAATCGAGACTTCCACAGATCCGAGATGCCGCCCGTTTCGGTGAAGGGGATAGACAAACCGGTAGCCGTTAAAGATACGCCCCTCTTCGAAGCCGAAGACGAAGCGTTCTTCGGTATTGGCCATTCTGATGGAGTCACGTATGTCCATCAGTGAATCACCATAAAGTTCCGGGGCATGGAAGCGAAGAAAACTGTCGCCCTCCCTGGTGTGAAAATGGAGTTGTCTGAAATCATAGTTCAACACCGCGTCATAGGTTTCAGAGAGTTCACTGAAGAGCATTCGCCGCGCAGCGTTCTGTTCGTCTTCCGTGCCGAATACGCCCTGTTCGACCAGGGCAAGGACATCATCCTGATTGATGTGCTCTTCAAAAATAAAGTCAGAAAAATTCTCGTAGAGTTCGAGCGTGGTGTAGATTTTGGATTCAAAGGCATCCATCTCCGCACCCATATAGGATTCTTTTGTCGAGACATAAGTGCGGTTGAACAGGAGACCGAGGAGGCTCATGAACAACAGGCCCAGTGCCAGCAACAGAAACAGTCTTTTTTTATTGAGCTGAAACGGTTGTGGAGACTTAATAGGATCACCTTCTTTGTTTGCCTGAATGGTGTCGAGCTGCTTCATCGACATACAGGAGTCATGGGTCTATTATAACGGATGTGTGTGCAAAATGGCGTGATGAAACTGTGAAAACGGAGAAACAGCCTGCATTTACACAAATGCGGACCGAGAGGGACAGCGCGCAGTCAGACGGAGTGAAGCTCATAAAAAAGCCTGTCCGGTTTGCATCGTCCGGGCAGGCTTTCTGGTTTTTCAGGAAAGGTTTATTTCGTTAAAAAATCGGTCCAACGAAAGCTTGACCAGAAACCACGTGTTTTTTACGAGAGACGAAATGGCTTTATTGGTTTAGTGCTGTTTCACTTTGAAGCAATGCCTCGATATCGGCCTTCATGTCGAATGGTTCAACAGTCGGTTCGAATCGTGCTGTCACTTCACCATTCCGGTCGATCAGAAACTTTGTGAAGTTCCATTTGATGCCGTCATCGAGCATGTACTCCGGGTGCTTGCTCTCAATGATGGAGACCATCAGCTTCGCCGTCGGATGATCCATGTCGAAGCCATTGAAAGGCTTGGCTTTTGTCAGGTGCTGATACAGCGGATGGGCATCTTCTCCGCGGACGTCAATCTTCTTAAAGAGGGGAAAGTTCACGCCGTAGTTCAACGAACAGAACTCGGTGATCTCACCGTCGCCAAGGGGTTCCTGGTTGTCAAACTGATTGGACGGGAAGCCGAGGATCTGAAGACCCTGCTCACCGTACTGATCCTGCAATTTCTGAAGGTCATCGAGCTGTGGGGTGAAGCCGCATTTCGTCGCCGTATTGACGATGAGGAGCACCTTTCCCTGATATCGGTTCAATGGGGCATTCAGCCCGCTGGATGTTTTGACTTTGAAATCGTATACGCTCATCGTTTTCTGTCTCCTTTAATTGTGTTAATACGTGCCACGGTATATCTACCCCGATTGTCATGGTTCGAAACCTCCGGCCATCACGTTTTTACTCCGTGGAAATATCAGACTCTTTACGGACCTTTCAGGAGGACTGCGATACGCAGCTCGCGGCAGATCGTACTTGCCATTATTCAGTGAGGATACCGTGTGATCGTGCTTTGGCCACGGCTTCCGTCCTCCGGCTGACTCCAAGCTTGCCGTAAATATTGGTCGTGTGCCACTTGACGGTGCCCGTTGACAGATACAGGCTGTCGGCAATTAGTTTGTTCGTCAGCCCTTTCATAATCAGACGGAGGACATCGAGCTCACGGCTGCTTAACGGTTCAGGGAGAAGCGGAGCTTCGGATGTTGCTGCTTGAGGCTGCAAGGTGTCGAGCAGCTGACCTGCATACAGGCTATCATCCGGTAAAAACGTCTGACGGTTTCTTAATCGGATCAGAGATTCCTGAACAATATCACCCTCGTCAACGATCGTTTGTCGGTACCCGCAGGATCTGCAAATCGGGATCATTTCTCTCATCAGGTCGTCCGCCATTTCCGGCATGTTCTTCCGCTGATACAGCCACATCAGTAAAAGGAAGACCTCGACCGCCAGGGCGCTCCTGCCGTAAGAAACGGCGGTGCGCATGACCTGAAGGATTTCTTCACTGATTTCACCGATATCGGTTCCTGCCCTGAGACTCCAGGCGAGAAGGGCGGTGACATGCAGGTCGGGGGGACTCCGGAAAGCCCTCTCCCTGTCGAATCCCTGTTTCATCAAGAAGCGCGTATGCCTCATCGTACCGGTTCAGTTTCATGAGATAAATGAGCTTTCGTTTGCTGGCCTGAAGCAGCATATACCGGGGGATCTGGTTCACCTGTTCCGGTTTCAGTATGCGGTTGATGATCTGAAGGGCGTCTGTCACTCTGCCGTCCGAATAGCGGAGTTTTGCCTCAAACAAGTGATGCCAGGCAAGGAGTCCGTGCTCATCAGGAAGCCGTGAGCGGGCTTTGTCATGAAGACGGGCCGCTTCTTCGAGATTGCCTTGTTCTCGGGTCAACTCCCCCTCAAGCGTATGAACAAAGCCCATCTTCGAGATTCCGGAGAAGCCGTGAGCCTCTGCTAGCTGCTCGATTGAAGCAACGGTCTTCCGGGCATCGGAGAGCCTGCCTAGTTCAAAGAAGGTGACGGCTTTCTTTAACTCCGTTGAGATGGCGAAATAATGCCGTTCATGTTTGAGGTTCATGGCGTGTGCCTCTTCAAAGTAAGGAAGTGCCTCTTCAGGTGCACCGGCATAGTAAAGCAGATCACCTGAAAACACGGCGGCACTCATCCGCCAGAAATAGTTTTCTTGTGGCAGCTTCTCGAGGGCGCTGTCTGCGTAGACACGGGCTTTGTCAAAGGCGTGATGGCCGGTCCAGTAAAAGAAGCTTAGGACGTCAAGCATGCCTTCGTAAACCAGCTGATTCTGTCTGTTGTCGCAGCTAAGGGTACGTGCTTCGTTAATCAGCGCATCACACCCGTCATGGCCTTTCATAAGCAGGCGGTAGAAAAGACTGTAGGCAAAAAGTTCAGGAAAGGATCGGAGCCGTTCATGTGAAAGGGCATTGATCCGTTCAATAAAGGCAACGGGTTCCCTCGAATAGGTGAGTGATTCCGCGTGATAGTGAAGGATCTGCGCAACTCTCCCTTCATCTTCTGCTTTGTCTGCGTGGTGAATGGCTTCATGCAACGCCCCGTTTCTGCTCAGCCAGTCGCTTGCACGTTGATGAATGCGGCGGATGACGGCCGGGTCCGATTGACGGAGGCGGTCTGTCAATGTTTCCCCCATGATGTGGTGGTAGCGGAACCAGCTTCCGTCATCATTGAGCCGAACAAGAAACAGCTGTTTTTCTTCCAGGAACCGGATCACTTCCTGACTGTCGGACCGTTCAAGGACCTCGTCACACATAACCGGAGAGAATTTGTGCAAGACGGCAGACGTCTCCATAAAGTCAAGGAGGTGGCCGGGGAGCTGTCTGAGGACCTCTTCAGTCAGGAAGGCTGTCAGTGTCTTTACGCCAAGATCAGAGTGGCCGAGTGCGTCATGCCCAGGTTGCATGGTTCCATAGAGATGGGAGACGAGGGTTAATTCGAGTCCGGTAATCCAGCCTTCAGACCAGTTGACGAGCTCTTCTGTGAGTGACGGGTTCACGCGGACGCCGCGTTTCTCAAAAAGCATGTCTGCTTCGGGAATGGAGAAACGCAGCCTGTCTTTCCCCACATCCGTAAGCCACCCTTTCGCCTGCCATTTGACAATGGGCCATGGCGGGCGCTCTCTCGTTGTGATGAGCACATGTACAGTTGATGGCAGGTGTTCGATCAGATAGGCCATCGCGCTTGTGATTTCCGGTGAGGAGGCAAAATGAAAATCATCAATGACGATGAGAAACGGGTCTTCGGCATGCATCAGTGCGTTCAGAAAAGGCACCATCCATGACGTCCAGGAGTCGTCACCCGGATCATCGGTCTCGGGATTCATCAGAATCGCCTGGGGTTCGCGGACCGTCTCCGGCTGTATGACCCCGATGGCGGCCATCACGTACGACCAGAATGTGAGCGGATGATGGTCCTGTTCATCCATGGCATACCAGGCGGCAGGTTTGCCGCTGTGCGTGATCCAGTTTCGGACAGCGGTCGTTTTGCCGAATCCTGCAGGTGCCTGAACGAGCGTCAGGCGACGGGAGAATGCGTCAGAACGCTGAAGGTCCTGAAGGATATCCGAGAAACGGACGAGCCGCTCGACAACGGCATCGTCTGCCGGCGGGACGACGGTTTTTGTATACAGGATTCCGGGGTGCATAAGATCAGCTCCTTGACTGTGAAAAAGCAAAACCTGACCTTTACCCTTACTTTCGTCAGGTCCTGTTTTTAACAGCTGTTGTTACAGTAAGTATAGCAAACAATAACAGCAGGAAAGGGTGAAGAACATGTCAATTATCGCAATCAATCAGCTGTCAAAGTCCTACGGTCAGGTGAAGGCACTCCGGGATATCAGTCTGCATGTGGAAGAGGGGGATTGCATCGGGTTTCTCGGACCAAACGGTGCCGGGAAAACGACGGCCATCCGTATTTTACTCGGTCTCATCAAACGGACGGCTGGAGACGTGCATGTGTTTGGCATGGATGCATGGAAAGATGCGGTGGCGATTCACCGGAGGCTCGCTTACGTGCCGGGCGACGTGCATCTGTGGCCGAATTTGACAGGGGGCGAGGTGATTGATGTATTCGGCAAGCTGCGGGGAAGCGTGGACCGAAAGAGGCGGGATCAGCTCATCAGTCGCTTTGATTTTGATCCGACGAAGAAGTGCGGAACCTATTCGAAAGGAAATCGGCAGAAGGTCGGGCTGATTTCGGCGTTTGCGTCTGATGTGGATCTCTATATTCTTGATGAACCGACATCAGGCCTTGACCCGCTGATGACGCAGGTTTTTCAGGAGTGCGTGGAGGAGCTGAAGGCGCGTGGAAAGACGATTCTCATGTCGAGTCATATCCTGTCTGATGTGGAGCGGCTCTGTGACGATATCAGTATGATCCGTCAAGGAGAGATTGTGGAATCCGGGAAACTGTCGGACCTCAGGCATATGACCCGTCTTCATTTGAAGGTGGAGACGGCGCTTGAAACAACAGGTCTGTCCCGAGTGCCGGGTGTTTCGAACGTCAGGCGGGAAGGGCGGATCACGGCGTTTGAAGTGGATCATGATGCGATGGACCCGGTATTGAGTCAGGTGATCACCTATCAGGTGAAGCACCTGGAGAGCCGGCCGCCGTCATTGGAAGATTTGTTTATGCAGCACTATGGACAGCGTGAGCCGGTGCAGGAAGAAGGGAGGGAAGTGCTGTGAAGCATACAGAGTCATTTGCCGGAATGCGAGTTCTGCTTCTCCTTGCGTTGCGTCGGGACCGGATCAAGCTCCCTGTCTGGATCGCAAGCATCACCGCATTTGCGGCTTGGATCGTGCATATTTACGGGGACTTCTCCCCCCGGGAGATGACCGAAGTGACGGTCATGGCATCCATCAGTCCGGGGATGCGGGTGCTCGTTGCTCCGGTGACGGAAGCGGGGGTTGGTGAACTGGGTTCTTTCTTTCTGCTCAGAATGTCACTGATTCTCGCCCTCTTCGTTGCGCTGATGAGTGTGCAGCTTGTGTTGCGCCATACAAGGATGAACGAAGAGACCGGCTGTGCCGAGTTGACGGGCTCACTGCCTGTGGGACGCTATGCCCTCTTGGGTGCAGCCATGATTCTCGGTGCCGGTTCGAACCTTGTTTTGGGGGTGGCCCTGTCTCTTTCCTTTGCCGTTCAGGGGCTGGACACTTTTGGGGCATGGCTTGCCGGCATGTCTTTTGCCGGTCTCGGTTTTGTCATGACCGCGGTTGCATCCGTGGCCGCACAGCTGTCCGAGACGCAGCGCGGGGCATCGGGCTACGCGACAATGGCACTGGCCGGCTTTGCAGGCATTGCGTCTGTCAGTAACGTGATCGGTGACGTGCATGAGAGCGGGTTCGGATTTACGAGCCATTGGCTGGCTTGGCTGTCGCCAATCGGTTGGCTGCAACAGGTACAGGCCTTCGAAGAGAATCGGTGGCTGCCTCTCGTGCTGCTGTATGGTGCCGGATTGTGTCTGATGTACATGGCAACCCTCATCGCGGAGGGTCGGGATATCGGGGCGGGTGTGCTGCCTGCGAGAAAAGGACCGGCTTATGGTGCACCTCGTCTTCTCAGCCCTTTTGGTCTCGCCTGGCGATTGCAGCGAAAGACCCTGATCGCCTGGTTTCTTCCGGTTGCGGCTTTTGCCGCCATCTTTGGAGCATCAAGCGGGGAATACGGTGAAATTGCTGAGGGGATTGCCGCTTTTGAGGCGGTTATTGAATCAGAAGCCTATTTTCTCATGTCGTTTATCAGCATCATGACTGCCATTCTGTCCATCTATGCCATGCAGACGATCATGCGGATGCGCGCAGAGGAGAAAAGCGGTCTTGTGGAAATGCTTCTGGCTACGGCGGTTCCCCGTACGACATGGGTCAGAAGCTATGCGTTTCTGGGTCTTGCCGGGGCGTTTGTACTGATCCTGACCTTCACATCGATGCTTACCGTTTCCTCAGGAGCGGGCATGGACGTCTTCAGTGATTATCTCCTTGCGGGGCTCGCGCAGGGTACAGCGCTTTTTGCCCTGTCAGGTGCCGTCCTGTTCTTCTTTGGCTGGCTGCCCCGCTTTGCGGTGACGCTCTCCTGGTTGGCCGTGTTTGCTTCGATCCTTGCCGGGCCTTTTTTCGGGGCGATTCTGGAACTGCCTGAATGGGTGCTGAACGTATCCCCGTTCTCCCATGTGGCCATTATGCCGGAAGAGGTAAGTGCATTCTCCCTTGCGATGCTTCTCGTCACCGGGCTGATCCTGTTGATCCTTGGTGTAACGGGGTTTCAAAGGCGCTCTCTCACATTGACATAACGCCGGATTCGTGACGGTTGTTGTCAATTGACAAAGGGCGTATGATGAGATCAGAATCTGTCGCGCACCATGACAGGCAGGACGGGGGCAATCGGTTATGCAGCGGCTTGATCATCTCGACAGTTTACGCGGATTCGCCCTCTTTGGCATTCTGCTCGTGAATATGCTCGGCTTTCAGTACGGCATTCGGACCCAGCAGCACCTGCAGTTTGAGAGCCGTCTTGATGAGACGCTCTACATCGTGATTCAGTGGTTCTTTCAAGGGAGCTTCTACCCGGTCTTTGCCATCCTCTTCGGGATGGGCGGGGCGATCATGTATGAACGGGCACAGGCGGAGGGACGGTCTTTCAGGCTGTGTATACCCGCCGACTCGTGATCCTCCTTGCCATCGGCTTTTTGCACTGGACGCTCATTTGGCACGGGGATATTCTCTTTGACTATGCCTTGGCAGGCTTTCTCCTGATGATCCTTTTACCGCTTTCGGCAAGCCGGCTCTCCTACTGGGTACTGGGCGGGTTCAGTCTCGTGTCCGTTATTGGGCTCGTCCTGATCGGGCAGGGACCGATGATGGTGAACAATGAGGCGGAACGGATCATGATGAAGTCGGGCACCTATCCGGAGCTTGTTGCGTACCGGTTCGGTGAACTGACGGTGGACCCGCTCATTCTCATTCAGGTCGGCTCGCTGTTTCTGATTGGTGCGATCATCGTGAAGCAGGGCTGGATTCAGGACGTGCCAGGCTACCGGCTTGTATGGAGACGGTTTGCGCTTATCGGCACCCTCGCCGGACTCACGGCTAAGCTCCCGGGGATCCTCATGGCAGACGCAGCGGTGACGTATTACAGCTATATGCTCGGTGGCACGTTATTCGGTCTCGGCGTGATTGGCGTGTTCCTCCTTCTGTTTCATGGTGCGAAAGGCAAGGGGCTGTTTCGCTTATTCATCGCTCCGGGCAAAATGGCGTTTACGAACTACCTGATGCAGTCGCTCGTGATGACGTGGCTCTTTTACGGACACGGGGCCGGCTGGTTTGAATCGCTTGGTATCCTGTTGGGGATCCTCATTGCGGCCGGGTGGTTTGCCCTTCAGACCGTTGCCAGTCACTGGTGGCTCCGGCGTTTTACGAGGGGTCCTGTGGAATGGCTCTGGCGAAAAGGGAGCCGCATGGGCTCTTGAACGTCAATGGATGCCCGTAAACGGTCCATGTTCACAAAAACGTGCGAATGATCGCTCTTCAAATGGTTGTTCCTTGTAATCGCGCTTCGTATAATGAAAGAAATCCATGTCGATTCATGTCGACTGAGGAGCGTGGTTGCAATGGAGATGAAACCGGAAGAACTGGATGTCCTGATCAGTCAATTGACTGCATCAGAGCACCTGTATGGCCATATCCGCGTGGTTGATCCGGTGCATAAACGGGTGGTCTATCAGAACACCGGACATGGACTTGAACCTGTGTCGGATCTGAGGGCGTGTTTCGAGCTGTTTGATAAGAAAACAGCCTGTCGAAATTGCATCTCCATGCGGGCGTACCACGAGAATGAGTCTTTTATCAAAGTGGAGACATCACCGGACCGGGTGCATATGGTGACGGCGATTCCTGTAGAGATTGCCGGCCGGAAAGTGGTCGTCGAGTTTTTTAAAGACGTGACAAACAGCATGATCATGGATGATGCAAGTTTCAATCAGGGAGTTGAAATGAAGAGGCTGCTCGATCAAGCCAATCTGGCTGCCGTGACTGATGAACTGACGAGGGTGTATAACAAACGCTATATCCTTGAGAAACTGCCCGCGGACCTGACCCTTGCTTTGGCGGAGCAACAGCCATTCGGATTGATTGTGGCGGATATCGATCATTTCAAATCAGTCAATGATACGTATGGACACCTTGCAGGTGATCAGATTCTGCGTGAATTCGCAGCTGTGCTGAAAGACACGTGCCTGGATCAAGCGGACTGGACAGCACGTTTTGGCGGAGAGGAATTTGTCGTCTGTCTGCCTGGAAAAGACCGGGATACCGTGCTGGCCGTTGCCGAGCGGATGCGGGCACGAATTGAAGAACAAGTCTTTCACTATGATGGACAGGCCATCACGCTGACGTCGAGTTTTGGTGTTTATGCATTGGCACCGGGTGACGTGATTGATTATGAAACCCTTTTGAAGCGGGCTGACCAACATTTGTATCAATCAAAACGGACAGGACGAAACCGTGTGACTGGATGAATCGCGGTTTTCCGGTAAAAGTGAACATAGAGGCATCAGAAAAAGCCGGGAGCTGCTCCCGGCTTTTTCTGTGCTTATGCGATGTAGCAAGATGCTGCTTCATTTTTTGATCGTGATAGATGGCGTCCTTGGCAGGATTTGAACCTGCGACCTATCGCTTAGGAGGCGATTGCTCTATCCACTGAGCTACAAGGACGCATGCAGATCAACACTGCGCTTTTTACTTTACCTTAATTACCGGACGGTTTCAAGACCGTCTTCAGAGATTTAAAAACAGATCAGGAACCACCTTGTATCCATCGGGATACGGAGGCGGTTCCTGTTTGTATGAAGATCCGGTTATCCGCGCCGTTCCATGAGATTGATGCCGATGCCGGCTGCGAGGACACCCATGAGAAAGAGGAGCCCGAGCTGTTCGGTGATGGCAGTGATGCCGTTCTGATAGACGCTGATCTGCGTCAGGGCGTCCATGGCATAGCTGACAGGCACCAGGTTCGATAGGGTCAGAATGATTGAGTTGGAGACGATCTCGTTTGGCCAGAAGGCCCCGCCGAGCATGGCCATGGCCGTCGAGGCGATGGGAATTACGGCCTGCAGGCGTTCGGATGACGGTACGAGTCCCAGGATGAGGAGCCCAAGGCAGACGATCGTGAAGACATAGATGCCGGCAGTGAGTGCCACCAGTCCGAAATGCGCACCGAGATCGTAGTCAAACAGATAGCGAAACACGAGAAAGGCCGTCATGATCTGCGCGTAGCCGACCAGGAAGGTGTAGGCGAGGTGGCCGAGATACACCTGTGATTTCGTGATCGGTGAGATGATGATCCGGTCCCAGGTGCCCATCCGTTTCTCTTCCACGACTTGAGTGAGGCTGAAGAAAATGGTGAACATGGCAAAGTAAAGCGTCATGCCAAACAGGGAGTGGAGCTGATTGTTGTAGATAAAGCCGTCCCCGTCGTCCTCATCCGAAGCGAGGGAAGTGGTGGTCAGCGTCAGCGCCATGTTTTCGGATTCATCCATCAGGTGTGAGAGATCGGTACCTGCCTGTTCGCTGGCGGCTTTCAGGCGAAGTTCCTCAAAATAAACCTCACTGACATGACCGTTGACGTATTGATAACGCTCGTCCATGATGCTTACCCAAAGCCGGTAATCGTCTTCGAGAAGCTCGAGTGCGTAGTGGAGGTGCCCGCTTCGGAGAGATTCATGGATGTCGTCGGCTTCGCCTTCAGTAAAGTGAAAACTGTCATGCTCATTTAAAGCGTCGAGCCAGAACGACGTATCTTCTTCGGTGAGGGCATCATCGCTGTAAACCTGAACGGTGATGATATTCGACTGTTGGCCGCCGCCTCCGAGAAAGAAGACAAAGACGAGGGTCAGTCCAAGAAAGGACAGGACCATGAGCGGCGAACGGATCAGTCTTCGGATTTGCAGTTGAAAGATGGCTCTCATCCCTTCACCTCCCTGTCTTTCGGATAAAGTACAAGTGCGGCCGTCGTCAGAACAGCAGCGATCAGAAGCAATACATAAATCGACGGAAGCAGTTCCTGAAGCTCAAACCCCTGGATCCAGCGGAGGTAAAGTGACATCGCCCGGCCGTTCGGGGTCATGTCGCCAAGGGTTGTGACGATGCCTGGCAGTGCCTGAGCAGGAAAGAAGCTGCCCCCGGCAAAGGCCATGATGGCGACGACGCCGCCGGAAAAGACCGTGGCTGCGGCGTCGCTTTTTTGGCGGATGGAGATTGCCGTCAGAAGGGCGGCGAGGGCGCCGACGTTCATGGCTGTGAGCAGGGAGATCAGTGCAATGCCACCCCAAAAGCTGACGGATGACTGCGGAAAGGCCTGAAACATCAGGGCGGCCATGACGAACAGAACGATCAGCTGCAAAAAGGCGATGAGCATCGCAGACAGCCATTTGCCGGACAGATAGCTGATGGCGTGCGTACCTGACAGCAGGATCCGGTCGAGGACGTTGGATTTCCGTTCCACATTGGCAAAGGCGGCAATGCTTGCTGCGGTAAAGAGGACGAACATGACGGCCATACCGGCGGTGTAGAACTGCTGGGAGTTGATCGGCTCATAGGCGGTGATGCTTTCCACCTGCCCCGCTTCTGTCGGGGCTTCATCCGGCGCGGCACCTGTTTCCCGGGCGATGGCCGTTTCGAGATTGAAGCTGTCGGTGAATCGTCTGAGAATGTCATGCATCACCCGGCCGTAGATGGACTGTTCATCCTGAACGGTCAGGTGCAGCTGTCCCCCTTCACCTTCCCCTGTGAGCATCCTGTTCAGGCTGTCATAGGTGAAGGATTCGGGGATTTCAAGGACGGCGTTGTACGTGCCGTCTTCAAGTCCCATGAGGGCAGCATCCCGTGAAGGCGGTTCATGGATTGTGATCATGCCGTCAAGTTCGTCGGAATCAAACAGATTATTAAGCAAGAAAGCAGGAGAGACACCGGTAATGCCGGCCTGGATCTCGTCCGCCATGTCTTCAGGCATCCCCGACTCGCGAAACCCGGTGAAGAGGGCTTCTTCACCTGCGTCGGGATCGTCGTGATCGAGGAGGGCAACGTCCATTGACAGTCCTTCACCGCCGCCTGTGAGCATCCCCCTCAAGGCAAAGCCGAGGATGGCGATGAGGATGAGCGGCATGGCGAAGAGAAGGAGGAGCTCAGAGCGGTTTCTTAAGATCAGTTTCATGTCTTTCAGAATATACGTGATCATCGCGATCTCCTCCTAATCTCTGAGTGTTCGGCCGGTCAGATGCAAAAAGACGTCTTCAAGGGTCGGGATCTCGACACGGACGTTCAGGACATTGACGGACAGGGCGTCGGCAAGCTGGAAGATGTCGGGCAGTTTTCTCGTCCCTTTGTCGACGATCAGTTTGATGCCGTCGTCGGTGTCTGTTACCTGCCGGATGCCTTCGATGACGCTGAGCTGTTTCGTGAAGACGGGGTTCGGGGCATCGATATCAATATAAATCGCTTCTTCATTGGAGAGGATCCGCTTCAGTTCATCATTCGTGCCGTTGGCGATTATCTGTCCGTGGTCCATGATGTAAATCCGGTCACAGAGACGCTCGACTTCCTCCATATAGTGACTCGTGTAGAGGATGGTCATGCCCTTTTCCTCATTGAGCTGTCGGACCATGTCGAGGATATACGTCCGTGACTGGGGATCGATCCCCACGGTCGGTTCGTCCATGATGAGGATCTCCGGGTCATGAAGGAGGGCGCAGGCGATGTTGATGCGGCGCTTCATACCGCCGGAATACGTTTTGATCAGATCATGCTTCCGGTCGGTGAGGCCGACGAGATCAAGGCGGTCCTCGATGCGGGCTTTCAGGTCGCTGCCTTTCAGGCCGTAAATCCGTCCGAAGAACTGCAGGTTCTCATAGGCACTGAGGTCTTCATACAGAGCGATTTCCTGAGGAACGACACCGAGAATGGAGCGGATGCTGCGGGTTTCAGAGCCGATCTTCTGGCCGTTTAAGAGCACATGCCCTGTCGTTGCTTTCATCAATGTTGAGATCATCGAGATCGTCGTTGATTTCCCGGCGCCGTTCGGGCCAAGCAGGCCGACGGATTCCCCTTTGCCAAGGTACATATTGACCTGATCGACGGCGGTTATGCCTTTGAATGTCTTTGTCAGTTCGTGGGTTTCAAGCATATGTGGCACCTTCTTTCTGTCTCATTGGTTAGCTTCAGTGTATAAAAAAAGAGGCAGTACGGGTACTGCCTTCAGTCATGAAGATCGATGGATCGGATATGACTTTAGTCATCTTTCGGTGAAGCCGCTGCGGATCGCGTAGATGGCGAGCTGCGTGCGGTCTCTGAGTTCGAGTTTATGCAGGATGACACTGATCAGATTCTTCACGGTGCCGACGCTTAAGTACAGCTCTTCAGAAATTTCCTTGTTACTGAGACCGCGGCCGACACAGGCGATGACGGTTGTTTCCCGTTCTGTGATGTCTTCCGGAAGAGCGGGGAACTCGGGTTTTGTTTCCGGCTTGTTCATCAGAAGGGGCACCACGTTCGCCGCGACGTGGGGTTCCAAGGCCAGACCGCCTTCGAGACAGGTGCGGATCCCCCGGATAAGCGCGTCTGGATCAGCGTCTTTCAGCAGATACCCCCTCGCTCCGTGACGGAGAGCTTCGATGGCATAATCGTCATCATTAAAGGTCGTGAGCATGAGCGTCATCACATGGGGATGGTGCTCCTGAATGGCTTTGGCAAGCTCAAGACCGTTCATCACAGGCATCCGGATGTCGAGGATGGCGAGGGTAATGGCAGGCTTTGCAGCCAAAAGCCGCAGGGCTTCTTCGCCGTTATTCGCTTCTGCCGTCACACGGAGGTCAGGTGCGGTTTCGATCATCATCTTCAGCCCCTGGCGGACAAGGCTCTGGTCTTCAGCGAGCAGGATTTGTGTCGTCATGCGTCATCCCCTTCCTTCATTAATGGCAGCCGTCCGTCAATGGCGAATCGGTCTGCTTCCTTTGATATGGTCAGTTGACCGCCGCATGCCGTGATGCGTTCACGCATGGCGGTGAGTCCGAAGCCTTCCTTCAGCGGTGCATCATCGGTGACGGGATTTGAGACGTGAAAGCGAAAGACGGTGTCACCGATGACTTCGAACAGGATGGATACCTCGCGTCCGCCGCTGTGCCGCATGCTGTTGGTCAGCGACTCTTGAACCGCCCGATAGACGGCCGCGGCCTGATCACCTGAAAGGGGTGCTGTGAGTGCCCCTTGGCGCACGGTGAGCTGAACGTGGATCATCGTCTCTGCTTCGAGTTTCCGGATGAGCTGGATCATGGCCGCAAGTCCCGCCGCTTCATGATGCTTCAGGGTTTTGACGGCCTGTCGGGTTTCGCTCAAACTGTCTTTGGCAAGTTCCTTCAGGGAATCGACGTCTCCTTGACCGGCTGGTGGCAAAGACATCCTGTACACCTCAAGCTGCATGAGGAGAGCGGTGAGCTTATGGCCGACGGAGTCATGGAGTTCCCGGGCAATGGTTCGGCGCTCGTCATGGCGAGCGCGTTCCTCATCGGCAACAAGCTGCCTTTTCGTCGCCCGGTAGGCGCTGATGACGGACTGGTGCTCTTCTTTGAGTGCTTCATAACGCGCAATGAGCCCGAAGGCGAGGATGAACACCGGGATCAGGAGGAGTCCAAAGACGGCGGTGATGAGAAGCGGCTCAACCCCGCCGGTGAGCCACGAGCCTGCGGACACAGCGGCGAACAGTGCGGTATGAAGAAGAAGTCCGCCTGCGCGGGGCAGGTGGTACAGCACAGTGCCGCTGTAAATGATCATCGCGATCAGGAACAGGTACAGGGCCGGCGCTTCAAACGGATACGCTGCAACAGCAAGAAAAAGCGCCATGGCAGCGCCTGAAAGCTTTCGGTATGAATGGGTCAGCGGGAGAAGGAAAAACAACGCAAAAAACAGACCGGCCGCGATGTAGCGGATCATCATTACCGGGCTCGTTACAGGGGTCAAGATGAGATACCCGCCGAAAGCGGTGATCAAAAGGCCGAGCCAAAGCCAGTACTGGTGATGGATCAGCCGTTGGCTGATCACAGGTTCATATTCCGGTGTGTCGGTCTGTTTCGATGAAACGCGCATAACGGTCGATCCCTCCTGAATGACAGCTGTTTGATCAGTTGGCCGTCAGCTGGTGCTTATTCGCATAGATTGCCGCCTGGGTCCGGTCCTGCAGGTCGAGCTTTGCGAGGATATGGCTGACGTGGGTCTTCACGGTCTTGACGGCAATGAAGAGCGTGTCGGCAATCTCCTGGTTACTCTTCCCTTCACCGAGAAGCGCAAGGACTTCCCGCTCGCGTTTCGTCAGGACGTCATGCTTCGGACGCTCCTGAAACCGCCGGTACATCTTCGTCGTCACCTTCCCCTGAAAGGTCGGTTCCCCCCGGAAGGCTTTACGGATCGCGTCTGCAATGTCAGCTGCCGTCGACGTCTTTAACAGGTAGCTGAATGCCCCGGCGTCGAGGACGGGAAACAGCATGTCGTCGTCAAGAAAGCTTGTCAGGACTATGATCTTATAGCCTTCCGGAGCGAGCTTTGCCGTCGCATCGATCCCGCTCATCCCATCCATCAATAAATCCATCAGGATAATATCCGGCCGGGTCTCGTTGGCTTTGTCAATGGCTTCCTGGCCGTCTGAGGCTTCTGCGACGATCTCAAAGTCATCTTCAAGCTCAAGAAACGTCCGGAGCCCTGTGCGGACCATCTCATGATCATCGACAATTAACAGTTTAATCCTCTCCATCTTCTGTATCCTCCTTCGTATGGATAATCGGTACGCGGAATTCGAGGCGCGTGCCTTTTTGCGGTATGGAAATGCAGGTGAAGTTGCCGCCGATCTCGGTCATCCGCTCTTTCATGGCGGAGAGACCGACGTTCCCTGTACGTTCTTCATCGATGCTGTCGAGATCAAAGCCGTCGCCGTCGTCACTGAGTGTAACGAGCAGGAGATCTTTTGCCCGTTTGACGCTGAGGCTCAGTTTCGAGGCCCTTGCGTGACGGAGTGCGTTGGAGATCCCTTCCTGAATGGCCCGGAATACATGTTCCTCCACACCTTTTTCAAGGGACGGGAGATCTTCGAGATCACAGTGAAACTGCATATCCGGCTGCTTGGCCGTCAGCTCATCAAAGAGATGACTGAGTGCGAGATTCAAGGGCTTTCCTTCGAGGGTCACCGGACGCAGATGCATGATCAGTGCACGCAGTTCCTGCTGGGTGTGATGCACCATCTTTTCGATCCGTTCAAACAGCTGTCTTGCTTTGTCCGGATCTTTCTCCATCAGTTTCGGGATGGCGCTCAGGCTCATGGAGACGCTGAAGAGCTCCTGGCTCACTGCGTCGTGCAGATCACGGGCAAGTTTGCGGCGTTCTTCGAGGCTTGCTCCCTGTTCCGCTTCTTTGACGAGCCGGCTGTTCTCGTTCACCATGCGCCTCAGGGCCACCATCCGCTCCTCGACGCTTTCGGTGAGGCCGTTCAGTTCATCGGCAAGACGGGCGAGTTCATCTTTAGACGTGACGGACAGCGGCGTATACGTCCCACTTCTCTGGTACTGCTTGAGCTGATAGATCATACCGACGAGGCCCCGTTTGACCCGTGCGGCCTGCCGGTAGTTGAAGACGGCCGTAAAGGAAAGGAAAATGACGGCAAAGACAAACAACAAAAGCGCCACATCGGTGAAGCGCAGGGTGTATGCCCCGTTTGCCCCGGGCGGGTTGACCCCGAGCTGATACAGGGACAGTAACAGAAACAGGGTCACGGTAAAGGCGGCGAGGGCGGCATTGATCTGGGTCCGAAGGGCATCCCAGACGATGCCGTCAATCTGCCATTTGCGTCGTTTCTCAGTCAACGGTCATCACCTCGATCTCGCCGATGGACAGCTGAATCAGGATGACAAGCTGTTCGTCGGCCGTGTCGAAATCCGGGCTCGTATAGGCAGCGGAACGGCCTGTACCGGCGTGGGAATCATTAAAGAGAGTCACTTCTCCAAGCTTGACTTCCGCCTCGACTCTTACCGGCATGTGGCTCGGGATCAGAACGCTGATGTCACCGATCCAGCAGTCCACCCGCATTTCATTCAGGCCGGGCTTCAGAACGGCTCTTGTGAAGTCGATCTCCACATCACCAATGCCGAGAGCGAGATCTTTACCGTCCGGCTCCCAGGGCTTGTTGCCGAGTTTGAAATCGCCGATGAGCGAACGTTTCGCGCCTGTTGTATAGCCGCCGCAAGACTTCTTCTGATAATTACCGGTTTTCCCGTCTGCGAAGGCCTGGGCTTTTCGTTTGGCCTTCTCCGCTTTCTTTTGGGCTTTCGCGGATATCGCATCGTCGTCAAGCGGTTCTGGTTCATCGTGATACGGGCTCTTTGATTTTCGGGAGTATTTCTCCACATCGTCCGGTCCGAGGTGAATCACGACGTCCCCTTCACGGTCGAAGAGGATTTTAAAGCCAATGTAGATGATTAACAGCGGCCAGGTCCAGTTCCACACATCCGAGAGGGTGTAGTCAAAATAGCCGGTGTTATTGCCGAGGAGGACCCCGCCAATGACGGTGACATAAAAGCCCCAGATGATCTGGCCGATATTTTTACGGTCGCGCTTCAGGCTGTGGTAAAACACGGCGAGTCCCTGGAAGAACCACTTCACGCCGAACCAGATCACGATGGCCGGCCAGTAGGTGCCGATCAGGTTTGAAAAGGATCCTTCGATGATCCCGAGGTTTGAAAGCAGGAAGCCGGTGCCTAACAGGATAATGATCAGAGCGGTCAGATTTTTCATAGTGCACCTCCAGTTCTCTATTCCATTTTAGCCCAAGTGAACGCTGTTGTCGTGTCAATTTAATAAATCTTTATCGGGAATTGAACGACCAGTTGCGGCAAGGTAAAAGAGGTACGGATGGATCGGCTGACCCAAAGAGGGGTCCGTACCGAATCGCAACGTGTCTCTGATGAATGCGCGGATCTTTTGCAGGCGGGTTTTCATGATCATCATGCCTTTCTTAAATGTTTTGTATGTGACGCCAACGAACGGCTGATTAGATGATGTAGGAACGGATGCAGCATCTGCTTGCGAGTGCCGTGTCCCGGGCACGGGTGGACAGGTGAATCGATGTTGCGAGTTTTCGTAACAGCTTTCTCATGGGAATCAACTCCTTTGTCTGATTACCTTCAGTTTACGCCTGATCAGAGAAGAAAACGCCGGCCCCGGGGTGTGAATCATCTCGGCCCCGAGGCTGAGTTTTGCGTGAAGAGGATTTTTGAAAGGAAAAAACAACCTTGTTCGGGTGACAGAAACAGATGATGAGCGGTTACGATTGACTCAAATTGACGTAAAAAGAGGAGCGAGGGGTTTACATCAGACAAACATCCGGTATCATTAACAATGTTAAATATATATTTAACTTAATAAATTTAAAAAGGGGGTGCAGCGGTCAATCTGTGCGTCTGACGAAAGAGAACAAGGCTTGGACAAGCAGCAGGACAAAGCAAAAGCGATCAGCGAAACCAAGACACATAAAGGAGACCGATACCATGACTATTAAACACATCTTTTCAGTCGCGGCACTTGCCGGACTTCTGACCGCCTGTGGCGCGGGCAACAACGAGCCGGCGGATATGGAAAACGCAGAGAACGGGGAGAACGAAGTGAATCAGTCTGCCGATGAGGCTGCGAACAATGATGATCACGAAAACGAGGCGAACCAGGAGAATGAAGCGGACACGGCTGACCGTGAAGACGTGAAAGTCATCGCGCATCGCGGGGCAAGCGGCCATGCGCCTGAATCCACGACTCATGCCATTGACAAGGCGATTGAGATGGATGCAGACTGGATTGAACTCGATATTCAAATCACGGCCGACGGTCATCTCGTCGCCTTCCACGACGATGAAATCAGCCGGACAACAGATGGCGAAGGGGAGATCGGAGATCATACCCTTGACGAACTGAAAGAGCTTGATCAGGGTTCATGGTTCAATGAAGAGTACCCGGATCGTGCCGATGAATCGTTCGAAGGGGCCGAGATCCTGACGCTCGAAGAAGTGTTTGAGATGTACGGGGAAGATGTGAATTATTATATCGAAACGAAGTCCACCTACCTGAATGAAGGCATGGAAGAGCCGATGGTCCAGATGATTGAGGACTTTGGCTACGAGGAAAATGTCATCATTCAGTCCTTCCACCAGGACAGCCTTCAGGAGATTGCGGCGATGAATAACGAAATTACACTCGTACAGCTCCTCTGGTGGGAAGTGGATGAAGAGACCGGCGAGATGACCGAGTGGCTCGACATCGTGCCGGCTCCTAAAGACATGACGGATGCGGACTTTGAGGCGATTGCTGACTACGCGGACGGCGTTGGTCCCCACCTGACCTACTATGACGGCACGGAAGTCATCGATGAAGCGTTTGTCCAAACCCTCCGTGACCATGATTTGATGGTGCATGTGTATACTGTTAATGAGGAAGACGAGATGGAGCGTCTGATTGACTGGGGCGTGACGGGACTGTTTACGGATTTCCCAGATCGTCTGCAAGATGTACTCGATAACCGATAAACGCTGATGCAGACCCGGAGCAGCTTGCCTTATGAGGCATCTGTCCCGGGTTTTCTTTATGTCGAAGAACGGGGAAAATGAAAAGAATCCAATTGATTTTCCAATTTTGAGAAACTTTTTCCTGATTCAACTCGTCTAATAGAGTGAAGAAAGCGGGTGATCGGTATGAAACAAATTGTCATGCTTACAGCGCTGATGTTTTTAGGAGCGTGCGGCACCGAAGAGACAGGTGGTGCACCGGACGAAGACCAGGGCATGGAATATGGCCTGATTGGCGAAGTGATCGAACTTGAGCGTCATGAACGTGACGATCAGCTCGGCAGCATTCGGGTACAGGGCAATCACGAGGATGCCATGTATGACGACGGGGTCGTGACGATTACGACGGATACGGCCTTTGACCCGGATGCGTTCGGTGGCTTTGAGGCACTGGAGACGGGGATGGAAGTCGAAGTGGTCTTTGACGGGGCCGCGATGGAATCCCATCCGGTACAGGCGACGGCGGCACAGATTAACGTCCTGGATCAGGAATAGGTAAAAGGACTTGTTTGTCTAAATATGGAATAATCAGGATTTGAGTATGCATAGCGGGGGAATAGGAATCTCAGATTGAGGCAAGTCTGGCAGAACGAAATCGGAGGTGATGCGTCATGACGATCAACGACGTGGCGATTACATATGAAGTGTGTGAACATGAGGGCTTTAAGTATGAGATGAATACGTACCATCTGAACCCGACGATTCCCCTTGATAAGCAGCTCAAGATCCTTGCAAGAAAAGACGTGGCTCCTGAGGTGGCAGTTGTGATGTGGGAAAACGGCAGGCAGGTGGAACGGACGTATTATTTTCCGCAGTATCAGTGCAGGTGTGAGGGGAATCATGAAGGAGGCACGACATGAACGGAGTGGACAAGCAGGTTCCGCGGTGGAAGACGTGGCTGATCCGCTCAGGTCTTATACTGGCGGGTCTGCTGGTCGTTTTTATGATTCTGCCGTTTCTCATTCCGGTCTCTGAACAGGATGGCTTTGCTCAAGATACCCCTTTTGAAGACAGCGCATTTGCTGAAGTGGACGGGGTCTGGCTGCACTACCGGATTAGTGAACCCGAAGAGGCTGAAGAGGCGGAAACGGTGCTCTTCGTGCATGGACTCGGCGGCTCCACCTATTCCTGGCGCTATCAGGTTGAACCGTTTACCGAAGCGGGCTATCGCGTCATTCGGGTCGACTTACCGGTGTTTGGGTACAGTGACCGTCAAAGAGGGCTTGAACATTCCATGGCAAACCGGAGTATGTGGCTTTGGGGGCTGTTGGACGAGTTGGAGACAGAAGAGGTTCACCTGGCAGGACACTCCATGGGCGGCGGGGTGATTACGCAAATGGCGTTGGACGAACCGGAGCGGATCAGGTCGCTCATCTATGTGGCAGGCGCGGTCTACAATGAACCCCGTTCATCGTTTATCCTCGATTTCCCGCCCGTTCAACGGGGCATTGAAGTCATTGCACCCCGCATCGCCTTTACTGAAGCGCGGATCCGGGGGATTCTCGATTCTGCTTACGGCCAGCCTGTGAATGATGAACTTGTCCATGCGTATCTGGATACGTTCAACGTGCAGGGAACGCCGGGGGCATGGGTTGATCTTCTCCGCTCGACGACGAGTGTGGATACGGAGCGGCTTCATGAACTCGGACACCCGGCACTCCTCCTGTGGGGCGAAGACGACAGCTGGGTGAGCGTGCAGGAAGGGGAAATGCTTCGGGATGCCCTTCCGAACGCCTCGATGGCGGTGCTTGAAGGAAGCGGGCATATGCCGATGGAGACGGACTATCCGTGGTTTAATGATCATGTCATCGCGTTTCTTGATGAACTGGTAGTGGATGAATAAAAGCGTGAACCGATCAAAGCGGACCCGGTCCTGTCAGTCAGGCCGGGTCTTTCGCTTGTAATAAAGCTGAATAAACTGACCGTACCGTTCGGAATTGAGGAGCTCGAGTTCCTGATGACGGCTGTTGGTCAAAAACAGCGGTATTCCGTTTCCGAGAAGCACCGGTGCGATGGTGATGATGTACGAATCAATCAATCCCGCTTCATACAGCGTCTTCACAAGTTCGCCGCCTCCGACAAGCCAGATTGTGCCGCCGTCAGATGCCTTCAGGCTGCGGACAAAGGAAACAGGATCTTCATTGATCCAGTGAACGTCATCGTTTTCGGGGTGATGGTCCCTTGAGAAGACAAAAGCGGATTTCCCTTCATAGGGGAAGGCGGGAAGCGCCAATTGCCGGATCCAATCGTATGTCTTCCTGCCGAGCAGGACGGTATCGACGGTGCTGTAAAACTTCTCATAGCCGTTGTCGCCTTCTCCTTCGACCTGTTCGAGCCAATCAAGCGAGTGGTCGGATGTGGCGATGCAGCCGTCGAGGCTCATGGCGATAAAGAGGGTCACGTTTCTGGTTTGTGGCATGGGGCAGGACTCCTTTTTATAACGTTATCATGCCTTCAGTATGCAGAAAACCCGCCCTCTTCACAAGGGCGGGAACAAAACGTGCGGTTTTCTGAACGGTCCCGTGAGGATCCGCTGGTTCGTGCTTCCGCGAAAAGCAGGGCCGGTGTCGGGGTTGTTTTGTTCATAAGGGCCGTCCACCAGCGTGTCGGTATTGACTAAAAGAAGATCCGTAGCCGGATCATCCCGATCCAAAAGCGCCTCAAGTGTCCAGCCGGTAAAGACCCAGACGTCTTTGCCGGCTTTTTGGCATGCTTTTGCGATCAACCCCGCCGCTTGTGCCTGTTCGAAAGGTTCACCACCGCTCAGCGTCACGTCACTGAGCGGGTTCTGAAGTAGCGTATCAATGATGGCAGAGACGGGTTGTTCCGAACCGTTTTCACGGATCCAAGAGTCCGGATTGTGGCAACCGAGGCAGTGGTGCGGGCAACCGGCAAAGAAGACGACGCTCCTCAGTCCAGGTCCGTCAACGACGGAATCGTGGCGGATATCCAAAACAAACGCCGTCGTCATCGGTGCTTCACCCGGTCCTCTTCTTCGGCGGTCTTTGCCGGATTCCAGCGCGACATGCTGCCAACGAGGTAGCCGGTAATCCGGCGGATCCGCTCGATCTGATCCGGATTGTCATTGCCGCAAGATGGACATTCAGTGTCAATGGGTCCCGTGTGGCTGCAGGTGAGGCAGCGGTCCACGGGGTGATTGATGCTCCCGTAGCCCATGCCGGACCTTGCCATATGCTGCACGATCTGATCCATCGCCTTCAGATTACCGCTGACGTCCCCGTCCACTTCGATGTAGCTGATGTGCCCGGCATTGGTGAACGCATGATACGGGGCCTCGATCCGGATTTTCTCCGCAATGGTCGTCTGCGCGTAGACCGGGACATGAAAGGAATTGGTGTAATAAGCCCGGTCTGTGACGCCGGGGATAGTCCCGAACTGCTTTTGGTCGTGTTTGACAAAGCGTCCGCTCAAGCCTTCTGCCGGCGTACCGATCAGGGTGATGTTCATATCATGGGTGTCACTCGCTTCATCACAGAGGGTGCGAAGCCGGCGAACGATGGAGAGGCCAAGCGCCTCTGCCTTGTCACCTTCCCCGTGGTGGGACCCTGTCAGGGCGACGAGGGCTTCGGCGAGACCGATAAAACCGATGCTGAGCGTCCCGTGTTTGAGGACGTCTGCCAGACAAGCGCCGTTCTTGAGCGTGCCGCTCGTGTGCCAGAGTTCTTCACCGAAGAGAAACGAGAAAGACGCCGGTGGCTGGCTGCACTGGTAGCGGAAGCGTTCAAGGAGCTGGCGGATGACGAGATGAACGGTGTTGTCCAGACGATGAAAGAACGCCGTCGTGTCCGGACTCGTCAGCGCGAGGCGGACAAGATTGATACTCGTAAACGACAAATTGCCGCGGCCGACGCTCTGGTCGTCGCCGTGCCGGTTTTGCATGACACGCGTCCGGCAGCCCATATAGGCGACTTCCGTCTCGGGTCTTGCCTCATCAAGGGCGGAAGCGTTAAACGGCGCATCGAGAAAGCTGAAGTTCGGGAAGAGCCGCTTGCCGGTTGTCTTCAGGGCAAGCTGATACAGGTCTTCATTCGGATCACCCGGTTTTAAGTTCACGCCGGCTTTGAGTTTCATGATTTGAATCGGGAAAATCGGCGTCTCGCCGTTGCCGAGGCCCCTTAAAGTGGCATGCAGAAGATTACGGATGAGGAGCCGCCCTGCTTTTGACGTATCGGTACCGTAGTTGATGGACGTGAAAGGCACCTGTCCGCCGCTTCTCGAATGAAGGCTGTTCAGGTTATGGATGAACGCCTCGCAGGCCTGATAGACGTCCCGGTCGGTTTGCTGCCAGGCGCGGGCCTTTCGTTCGTCTTCGGTGAGATCGGGGCGCTCGTCACGAAGCCGGTTCAGGTGGCGTTCGTTTGTCTTTGTGACGTATGGCGCCAAGTCGTGATCAAAGGCCTGATAGCTCTGTCCGCCGTGCTGCTGGTTCTGGTTGCTCTGAAAGATGATCGCGGCAAGGGAAAGGGCCGTGGTGATCGACTGGGGCGGTCGGATGAAGCCGTGTCCGGTATCAAAGCCTGTTGCAAGCAGTTTCCCCAGGGGAATCTGACAGCACGTCGTCGTGCCGGTGACGTAATAATCGAGGTCATGGATATGGATCAGATTGTCGTCAATGGCCCGGAGCGTCTCGTCACTGAGGAGATGTTCCCTTGCATAGGCTCTTGCAGCAATGCTGGCAAACCGGTTCATCATCCCGCTCGGTGAGGTGCTGTCGACGTTGGCGTTCTCTCTCGTCACAGCCGGGTCCTTGGAGCGGGTCACACGGTTAAGTTCGGTCATAATCGGGTCGTGGTGTGTATCCTGGTGAGGGGCTTTCGCAGATGTATACAGATCAGTCATGGATCATAGCCCTCCTTATGAATCATTGTCAGTTATGGGATCTGTGCCTGTGTGAAGCTGATGCAGAAACGACCGGATGGCGTTTGTGTCACCGGCCTGTGGCATGAGTTCGATCTTGAGAGTTGCCAAGACGTCAACATGCTCACTGAGACGCGCGCTCAGTTCATCAACGGCGCCGCAAAAAGACGGATAGAAACGGTCCCCTGTGCCGAACACGCCAACAGGGACATCTTGCTTCATGTGGGTGATGACGGCTTCAAGAACAGGAAGAAAACGTTCGGGGATCTGCCCGTCTCCCCAGCTGTATGTACCGATCATGAGAGACGTTGCTCCGTTCATGACCGTTTTGATATCATCCGGATGGGGATTGAGATGGACGGCAGGATCCGGATGTCCGGCGAGCTCGCGGATTTGTTCCGCGAGCGCAGCCGTATTCCCCGTTTGGCTGTAACAGAGAATGACAGGACGACGATTACAGTTCGTCAAAGCCATTGTCTGAGGTCACTTTCGTGTAGCTGCGTGATTTCTGCTCAAAGAAGTCTGATTTCGTCTGGTTCATCATCGTATCACTGAAGACGTGAATCCACGGCATCGGGTTGTCCCGCTCCGGGAAGAGGTTCGAAAGCCCGAGCTGACGAAGCCGTTTGTTGACGAGGTATTCCACATAGCCGTTGAATTCGCCGAGGTCGATGCCGTCGATGTCTGCGAGGATGACGGCAGCCCATTCCTGTTCGAGCCCTGCGGCACTTGCCATCGCGTCATACACATATTGCACATTCTCGCGGGTATTGAGTTCCGGGTGATCGGTCAGAAGAATGCGGACGAACTGGGACATGAAATACGCGTGCTGCATCTCGTCACGCTGGATATAGCTGATCATCGTGCTCGTCTTCATCATCTTCTGCTGGCGGGCGAGGTGATAGAAGAAGGCGAATCCGGCATAGAAATAGACGCCTTCAAGGTTCAAAGACTGCACCGCCAGTTCGAAGAGGTGCTGTGGAGACGGATGCTGTCGGAAGCGTTCATAGGCGCTCAGAATCACATCGTTGCGCCGCTGGATCAGTGGATCCTCTTTCGCTTCCTGAAAGCGCCGAGTCTGTTCCTGCTGGTTTACAAGCGAGCTGAGTACGTATGAATACGATTCGTTATGCACGGCCTCCTGTTGGGCAACGATGGCGAAGATCGCTTTGAAGGAAGGATCGGTGACGTAGTCCATCACCTGGCTCATCGTTGGCGTCTGAAGGCTGTCGAGGGAGGCGAGCTGGGTGTTGATCCGCAGGAAGACGTCCTGCTCCGCCGGCGTCAGCTCAGCCCACTGCTTGATGTCATCTTGCATGTTGATCTCCTGGGCCTTCCAGAAGTTCGCGAGCAGGGTCTGATAGAGATCGTACATATGGGGATAGGCAATGTCGTTCCAGTTCAAAATCCCCGAGGCCTCACCCTGAATAAGCCCTGTCGAGCGGTTCGGATGCGTGGGATTCAGAAGGGGAATGCGGATCATCGGTTCATGGATCATGGTGTTTCTCACTCCTTGGTCATGGTTTGGCGTATCAATGAACACGTTCAGCTCTCACAGACGTCACAGCTCTCGATCTCTTCCTGGGACGTGCTTCGGATATAGTACGTCGTCTTGAGTCCCTGTTTCCACGCCTCGAGATGCAGCGAAAGCAGCTCTTTGGCCCGGATGGCGTGGTGGACGTACAGATTAAAGCTCACGCCCTGATCGATGTGTTTCTGTCGCGCGGCGTTTTGCCTGATGCTCCACGTCTGATCGAGGGTGTGGCGGGTTTTTTGGTAGTACGGGTACGTGTTGTGATCGAGTTCCGGTGCGGTGACGAGAAACTTGAAGTTCTTCTTTTCTTCAGCGAACTCGACGGCGTAAAGCGGATCGATCCCGTCCGTGGATCCGCCGATTTTGGCAGTGGACGAGTTGGGTGCCACGGCCATCATCCAGCCGTTTCGCACCCCGCTTTCACTAACGGTCTTTTTAAGCGTCTGCCAGTTGGCGGAGGTGTATCCCCGCCGTTCAAAATAACGGCCGCTTTCCCACTCGGAGCCTTTGAAGGCCGGATAGGCGCCTTTTTCTCTCGCGAGTGCCGCGGATGCTTCAATGGCCAGGTACGCGATCGTTTCATACAGCCGGTCTGCTTCCTGGACGGCTTCGTCGGATTCCCAATGGATCTGATTCTTCGCCAGATAGTGATGCCAGCCGAATGTGCCGAGGCCGACGGCCCGGTAACGGCTGTTGGTACGGCGGGCCTGCTGGACAGGAAGCTGATTCAAATCGATGACATTGTCGAGCATGCGCATCTGAATTGGAATGAGCCGCTTTAAAATGTCCGGGTCTCCTGCGTTCCCGAGATTAACCGAGGAGAGATTACAGACGACAAAGTCCCCGGGTTTTCGGACGATGACCTGATCGCCCTCTTCTGTCTCGTATTCCTTTGTAATGACGGAAGGGGACATGTTCTGGGCAATTTCTGTACAGAGGTTGCTTGAATAGATCGTTGTGCGTCCCGGTTCGCCGGCGATTTTATTCGGATTTTGCCGGTTGACCTCATCCCGGTAAAAGAAGTACGGGGTGCCGGTCTCGAGTTGGGAGACCATCATTCTGGCCATGATATCCATCGCCCTGTATGTCTCTCTTGGAAGAAGAGGATGATGGACTGCTTCTTCGTATTTCTCTGTAAAATAGGGACGGTCCGCTTCGTCGAAGAAATCTTCGAGTCCGAGGGGGTTGCCGTCCTTGTCTTTCCAGCCCATGATCTGTTTGACCTCATGGGGACAGAACACATGCCATTCACCGATGCTTCGGCCGTTTTCATCGGTTTCTTCAAGTTTCTTCATAAAGAGATCCGGAAGACAGACGCCGGTGAAGATGTCGTGAGCTTTCCGACGCTCGTCGCCGTTGTTCGTCTTCAGATCGAGAAAGCCGTTCATGATGTCTTTATGAAAGACGTCGAGGTAGACGGCGATCGCCCCTTGCCGCTGTCCGAGCTGATCGACGCTGACGGCGGTGTTGTTCAGCTGTCTGATCCATGGGATGACGCCGGATGAGTTCCCTTTAAATCCCTTAATGTCTGAACCGAGGGCTCTTACCTTGCCGTAATAGACACCGATCCCGCCGCCGTCTTTACTGAGGCGGGCGATGTCCCAGTTGTTCAGGTAGATACCGTCGAGAGAATCATCGACGGTGTCAATGAAGCATGAGGAGAGCTGACCGTGGCTCTTGCCGGCATTGGCGAGGGTCGGCGTGGCGACGGTCATATAGAGATGACTCATCGCCCAGTAAGCTTCCCGGACGAGGGCGAGGCGCTTCTCCTGCGGTTCGTGCATCATCAGCACAAGGGCGATGACGAGAAACCGCTCCTGAGGTAGTTCGAACAGCTCCCCGTCTGTCGTCCGTGTCAAATAGCGGTCGGCAAGCAGAAACAGCCCGGGATACGTAAAGAGACGGTCCTGATCAGGGTTGAGCATCGAAGCCGCTTCATCAAGCTCAGCGGGGGAATAATACTCGGTGAGCCGGTTGTCGTAGAGGCCGAGGCGGACTCCTTCAAAGATCAGACCGGGGAAATCTTCATAGGCCTCACCGGTGTTCAAATGCCGCGTTTTGGCGGCTGATTCATAGAGATCCTCTGCGAATAGGGCGGCTGCCTTATAAGTCCAGTGAGGTTCCGACATGGATACGCGGTTCAGGGCATCCTGCATCTGTGTCTGTCTTGTTGTTTGTTCCATTCGTATACTCATCGTCATCCGCTCCATTTCGTACATACAGAAAAACCCGCTTCCTCTCGGGAGGAAACGGGCTGGCAGATCGAAGCTTTGCAGGCGGTTGTCAGGTTGCGCAGGGAGACACGGAAAAACGAAGCGCAGGACAGGGAAGCCGAAACGAGCCTTGATCCACCCTCCCAGTTCCCGAAGAGGATGATCTTACGTGGATCATGGCAGGTCTCCTGGCTCGTGCGTCAGCCGCCTCACACCCTTCCCACCCGAAACAGGCAGTGGATACGTGTGAGTTGTCAGCACTTACAGTTGCGGGAACAGCTCCGGTTTTTCACCGGATTCCCTTTTCAGTCGCGTGGACACCATAATCACGGGTCATACTATATGTTGTGTGTTAAAATGCTTTGTAATCAATATCTTCTATGTTTCACAGTGTAACGGATGATTGGATAAAAGACAAGTCTTGTTTTCGAAGATCGTCTGAAAGACCTGTCACGGGGTGTGGATCCGTAAAAAGATCCCCGTTTTGGGGATCAGCGCATATGGGGGGTTCGCAGACGCCGAAGAGCGAGGGTGTTTTGTCTGACGGCATAAGCTGCGGTGACGAGCATCAGAAGGTGAAGCGCCCGATTGGAATCCCGACGTATACGGTAAAGAAGAGGAGGGCCAGGGCGAAGGTGACGGCAATCATCAGCATGTTCGAGATAAAGGGGTGCACAGGCGGGCTCCTTTCCTTTGGGGGCGTGTGGAATGGGCCAAGGATCAGATTCTTCAGTCAAACGTCCGTTTCGTGAAGACCATTCTGAATGCATGGGCCGCGAGTGAAACGCCAAACGCGGCGGTAAACGCCAGTGTGATCGTCCAGATGATCTGCGACGTGGCGAAAAACCCGATGGGCAAAAGCGCGATCAGAGGATATCCGAACCAGCGGGATGCAAACAGGTTCCGGGTTTGCAGAGCTGTCTCCATTGGTGCGCGGCGCCGTGAAGTCAGGACGGGTGCGAGCACAATGAGAAGCAGAAGCAGAGGTGCAATGATGTCGGAAAAAAGCGATTCAGGCATGGCAGCCTCCTTGCATGATAGTGATCCAATCTTTTACCAGTTTAGCATCTCAGGAAAAAACGGACAAGTCATGACCGGTGATCGCCTTGCAAGCAGACTTCTTTCGGAACCCGTAACAAATACGGTATACTGAACAGAGACTGACAGATGCAGGAGCTGTTTGACTATGCCCGATGATGTACGGAAATTCCCCATTGTCGCCGTGCTTCTCACGGGGACCTTTGTGGCGATTTTGAATCAGACCCTTCTGGTGACGGCCATTCCGCCGATTATGCGGGATCTTGGCATCAACGCGAACATGGCCCAGTGGGTGAATACGATCTTCATGCTGGTGAACGGGATTATGATTCCCATCACCGCTTTTCTGATTGGCAAATTTACGACGAGAAAGCTCTTTATGACGGCGATGAGTCTCTTTGCCTTGGGGACGCTTGTGGCGGGTCTGTCCCCGAACTTCGAAACGCTCATTTTGGGACGGATCATTCAGGCGAGTGGTGCGGGCATCATGATTCCCCTTATGCAGACGGTGCTGTTTATGATTTTCCCCGTGGAGAAACGCGGGCAGGCGATGGGACTCGTGGGCCTTGTCATCGCATTCGCACCGGCAATCGGCCCGACGCTCTCAGGCTTTATCGTTGATCAGTATCCGTGGCGGCTGTTGTTTTTTATCGTGCTTCCGATTGCCCTGATTGACCTCGTCGTCGCGTATTTTGTGCTGAAGAACGTGACAAAGCAGACCTTTCCGACGATCGACATCAAATCGATCATGCTCTCGACGTTCGGCTTTGGCGGGCTGCTGTTTGCCTTCAGCTATGCGGGAACAACCGGATGGACGAGTTGGGAAGTGCTCGTGTCCACTGGTGTCGGCGGTGTGACCCTCACCTGGTTTATTTTGAGGCAGCTGCGGATTCCGGAGCCGATTCTCGAGTTTCGGGTGTTTCGCTATTCGATTTTTGCGTTAAGCAACGTCATCGGGATCGTTGTCTTCATGTCGATGATCGGAGCGGCGACGATTTTGCCGATTTACATGCAGGATATGCTTGGATTCTCCGCCTTTCAGTCCGGGCTCATGCTCTTGCCCGGTGCACTGTTAATGGGCCTCTTAAACCCGATTACAGGGCGCATCTTCGACAAGGTCGGGGCGCGCTGGCTCTCGATATCGGGAATGGCGCTCTTGACGGTGATGACGTTTCTGTTTACGCGTCTTACGGAGGACACGTCGTTTCTCTATATGACAACGGTCCATGCCTTTCGCATGATGAGTCTTGCCATGGTAATGATGCCGATTACAACAGCGGGCCTAAATCAGCTCCCTGAACGCCTCATTCCGCACGGGACGGCGATGAATAACACGCTCCGACAGGTCGGCGGCTCCCTTGGAACGGCTTTCCTTGTCACGGTGATGACCGTCGGTGCCGCCTTTTCCTCCAACGGGCGGACGATGAACGAGGCGATGATCCAGGGCGTGAACTTCTCCTTCTGGGTTGCCACATTCCTTGCCTTTATCGGCTTTGTGATCGCGATGTTTGTGAAGAATCCGCCTAAGCGGCAAGAGGTGGAGGAGTCAACGAACCCCCACTGAGGTACAACGTTTTAGCGGGGGCTTGAGATAGCCATGCAGGTCTTTTCTTGCAAAGGTTGACGCTCTGCATGATTCTTCTCAAATCACTGTTTTTGGTTGGTACTGGCGACGTACTATCGTTTTCCCACTTGCACCACCCTTCCGAAGAAGAGCAGTTCTTCCTTTCGGAAGAAACCACCACTCAGTATATAACTGGCGTGTGCTACAAGCCCCCACTTCAAACAGACCGCGAGGTCGTTAAGTGGTGGGTCGTTGACGCTTAAGGATACAGATTGCAGGGTCAAGGGAAGTCATCACCTGATAAAAATGATCAAACCGGTGATCGATGGCCTTTACAGAGGCAAAAACCTTTGAAGTCTTATTTGATTAAAGAACTGCTGAAAAGAATAGGTGAAGCATAATTGCCATCACCGTTTCAACACAAACCCCGAATGCCATTAAAATAATGAGCATAAGTGAAAAAAGAAGTCAGAGATATTCTGAACAAGCCTTATCATATCGTAACGAACGCGGTTCGTGATGAGGTGGGTCACTATTATGTGGCCAGAGTATTGGAATTCGACGGATGCATAGCTACAGGAGAGACGCAAGAAGAAGCGCATCAGATGGTCAATGAAGTGATGGAAAGTTATATCGAAGACATGCTTGAGGATGGAGATGCGATTCCGGAGCCGGTTGGGGATGATCATTTCAGTGGTAACGTCAGGCTTCGCATGCCGAAGAGTCTCCACAGGGATTTAAGTCGTGCCGCAAAATTGGAAGGGGTCTCATTAAATCAATACCTGATCTCCAAATTGAGTAAATGACAGAAAGAGAAGAACCCCCTTACCAGGTTGCCGGCGAGGGGATTCTTCTCTTATTTGAAAGCCTCATTGCCCGAGGACATAATTCTTCGAAACATTGGCGAGCACGATCAACACGGGAATCAGGAGCGGTGGCACGATAAACAGCAGGATCAGCTCATACGCGATCAGATAGCGCTCGAGAAACGCGACATAAAACTGATAGCTTAAAAAGGTGTAGAGAAGAAAGAAGAGAAGAAAAAGCAGTCTGTCTCTGAACATGTATCCGGCCTCCTGACGAAAAAAGACTCGGGGCCGGCGTCACAGACTTCATGCCCGAATTCATCTGAGTCCGGTAACACAGCTGTCGGCGCCAACCCGCTTGATCCGGTAACGGATGCGTTCAGTATAGCACGGATGACGATGGGAGGTAAATATATACATAAAAAGAAAGGGCAGGATTGTTGCGTTGCGGAAAAGGCGGCGGATACATTTGAAGATCATTCGGGTATAGGGAACAAGAAAGAACGAGAAGGGAGACGTTAACGATGCATATTCAACTGATCCGAAATGCCACTGTGATCATACAGATCGCAGGGAAAAGGCTGCTCGTTGACCCGATGCTGTCACCTAAAGGCACGATGCCCGGTTTTCGAAACAGTCCGAGAGAAGAAGAAGGAAATCCCCTCGTTGAGTTGCCTGTTCCGATTGAGGAGATTGTTGAAATCGATGCGGTGATTGTGACACATCTCCATGCGGATCACTGGGATCAGGCTGCGGTGGATCATTTGCCGAAAGACGTGTCGCTCTTTTGTCAGAATGAAGAGGATCAGCGGGCGATCAAGAACCAGGGCTTCCGGGATGTCCGGGTGCTGAGGCCGGAGACGAAGTGGGCAGGGATACAGCTTACCGTGACCCCGGCCCAACACGGAAGAGGAGAAATACTGAATCACCTCGGTCACGTCTCAGGTGTTGTGCTCAAGCACCCGTCGGAACCGGTGACGTATCTTACGGGAGACACGGTCTGGTATGAGGGTGTCGCGGAGACGATTCGCCGTCACGAGCCGGATGTGATCGTCGTGAACGGCGGGGACAATCAGTTTCACACAGGCGGGTCGCTCGTGATGGGCAAAAAAGATATCTTAGACGTGCACAAGGCTTCGCCGGCGAGTGATCTTGTCGCTGTTCATATGGAAGCGGTGAATCACTGGACGCTCTCACGCATGGAGCTTCGCCGGTTTTCCGAAGAGGAGGGAATGGCGGAGCGTTTATGGATTCCGGACGACGGCGAGTCCCGGTCCTATTGATTATTTTTTCAATGTCTTGATCATCTCCATAAATTCTTGACAATTGGCCGGTAAGATAAAGCCATAACCAATTGAAAGGGGAAATGAATGATGATGAAGAAACGAAATACGTGGCTTACGGTAACAGGTGTATTGGCGCTTGGGATTCTGATTGGCACGATCATGACCGGTCCTGCAGGTGCGTTCGGACCGGGAGGCGGTCCTTCCGGACAGCCAGGCATGGGCGGTTTTCAGTCCGAAGAAGAGTGGGAAGCGTTCCATGAAGAGCTTGGATTTGACGGAGAAGCCGGTCCGGGACGTATGATGGGTCTGTCTGAAGAAGAGCTCGAAGCCTTCTACGAAGAGCGCGGAAGCGAAGGGACACGCTTTCACCGCGGAGGTGGCATGATGCGCGGTTTTGATTCCGAAGAAGACTGGGAAGCCTTTCATGAGAACCGCGGATTTGGCAGAGGCATGATGAACGGCTGGAGTGAGGAACAGCGTGACGAAATGATTCAGTTTATGGAAGAGAATGAAGGGACGATGCCGTGCGGACGTTCGTTTGAAGAGGGGGCCTTCTGGGATGACCGCGACACAGAAGATGAGGCCTCATGATGCATGGTTATAATACCGGGAACTTCCTGATGGGAGGAGGATGGATCTGGGGGCTGTTTCAGCTGGCCCTCGTGATCCTCATCGTCTATGTGGTCTGGCAGCTGATACAGAACAGACGGGGCTCCTCTTCCCAGGAAGATGCGAGGCAGGATGCCCTGTCGATCCTCGACAGCCGCTTCGCCTCAGGTGAAATCGATGATGACGAATATAATCGGAAAAAGCGGGCGATTTTGGATCGCTGATGGTATACTCGGGACAGAATCGAACGTGACGGTTTTGTCCCGTTTTTTATGTTTTCGACAGAAAGGTTGATGGTGATGCATATGATGGGAGGCGGAGGACCGGGCGGCTTCTGGTGGATGCCGGTGATGATGGGCGTGTACGTTCTGATCCTGATCATTTTGGCCGTCGTCTTAATCCGCTCGTTTACGAAAGGTTCAGGTAAGGGAAAATCGGCGATTGATATTCTCAACGAACAGCTCGCAAGAGGCGAGATCAGTGAAGAGGATTACGACCGTCTGAAGGCCAAAATCCTCGACAGTGAAAGGCGGGATCGGCAATGAGGCAGCTGTCCGTGAAAATCGGTCTGCTGTTTCTCGTTTTTATACTGCTTATTCAGTCGGTCCTGTTTTTCGCCCTTTATTGGACCATTGCAGGAGACCGGGTCGATGAGGTGTTTGAAGGGATGCTCGCACAGGGGCGAAGCCATGCCGAAGCGCTGTCGATGGATTTCACTGACGAGACGATGGCGCATGTCGTGATGATGGAACAGGGGAACGAGCAGGATGTGCTGATTACCGGAACAGACGGTGAGATTCTGAAACAGGGCGGGGATTTCCCAGAGGAGATCACGGTGGACGGTTGGCTCGACGGTTTGCCGGAAACGGGGCCGGACAGCGTGATGCTTGAGGAGAACTGGCAGGGGGCGACGCATGTCCTCTCTGCATCCCGGGTGACCATTGACGGTACCGTGGCGGGTTACGTGGTGATGGCGGCTCCGTCCGGCATGATCCTTGGAACGGTCTCGCAGTTGACGAATCAGTTTGTCATCGGTGGTCTGTTGTCGGTCGTTCTGACGATGGTGACGGTGTTCTTCCTGAGCCGCGTCGTATCCCTGCCCCTGAGACAGATGACGGAAGCGACCCGTGACCTGGCTAAAGGCGAGATGCATGTCACCCTCGGGTATGACCGGAATGATGAGCTTGGTGAGCTTGAGCTCGCGATCCGTCAGCTCGCGCAGGACCTTGAGAAGGTGAAACAGGAGCGAAACGAGTTCCTCGCAGGCATTGCCCACGAGCTGAAGACCCCGCTTACATACGTCAAAGGCTATGCCGATATGGCGAAGAGGGCGGATACCGGTGAAGCGGACAGGGCGCGCTATTTGGCGATCATTGAAGAAGAGGCGGCTTCGCTCACGCGTCTCGTGGGAGATCTGTTTGATCTGGCGAAGCTTGATTCCAATTCGTTTGCCATAGAGAAAGGGACCGTTGATCTCTCTGACGTTCTCCGGGGCTTTTGCCGGGATCTTGCCCCGGTTGCCAAGGAGCGAAACAGGCTGCTTGCCGGTGACATCGAGGATCGGATCCGGGTGAAAGCCGATGAGTGCCGTCTCATTCAGGTGCTTCGGAACCTGACGGATAATGCGATCCGGTATTCGGATGAGGATTCGGCGGTAACGGTCTCTTTGACGCGTGCCGGTGATGGCCGTATCCTGTTGGCTGTTGCTGACGAAGGAGCCGGGATCGCGAAGCACCATCTGCCCTATCTGTTTGACCGGCTGTACCGGGCTGATCCGTCCCGTTCGCGGGAAACCGGCGGAAGCGGGATTGGGCTGTCGATTGTGAAGGCGATCGTCGATCAGCACGGCTGGGCGATTGAAGCGAAGAGTGAAGTCAATAAGGGGACCGTGATGACGGTGACGATACCGAAAGGAGACGTTCTTGATGGCGACGATCCTGATTGTGGATGACGAAACCCGAATGCTCGACCTTGTGGCCCTGTATGTTGCGCCTTACGGACACCGGGTGCTGAAAGAATCTGACGGGGAAGCGGCGGTGAACCGCGTTGCAGATGAACCGGTGGACCTCGTCATACTTGATGTGATGATGCCAAAGATGAATGGATGGGAGGTCTGTCAGGACATCCGCTCTTTTTCGGATGTGCCGATTATTATGCTCACGGCACGTGACGGGAAAGAAGATGTCGTCAAGGGGCTCCGCTACGGGGCTGATGATTACGTCACGAAGCCCTTTGATGAAGGGGAACTGATGGCGCGGGTGGACGCCCTTCTCCGACGAACGAAACGGCAGGATGAAGCGGCCTGTGGCGGACTCGTCTGGAACGGCCGGGAACGCGCTCTTTCATTTGAGGGGGAGGCGATCCATCTCACCCCGAAAGAGTTTGATACGATCGGCCTCTTTCTCAGGAACCCAGGCAGGGCCTTTTCACGTGAAGAGATCATTGAAACGGCCTGGGGACTTGGCTCCGGGACCGAGGGGCGCACCGTTGATACGCATATCCGGAATATGCGGGAGAAGATCAAGAAAAGCGGCTTTCCTGTGGAGGATCATTTGAAAACGGTCTGGGGCAAAGGCTATAAGTGGGAGAGTGAACGGGATGGGAGTCATTGACTTCCGTCCGTTTTCTTTTTTGCATGCGGACATGGTAAATGTGTTTTTGATGTAAGAAATCACAGTGCGGATCCGTCTAATGGGTGAAGGCAGTTGGGGAGGTCGTGAGTATGTCAGATATTGAAACACTGTTTGAGGACCATGCGGATGATGTGTATCATTTCCTGGTCTATTATACGAGGCGTGATGATGTGGAGGATCTCGTGCAGGAGACGTTTATCCGCGCGCTCCGTTCCATTGACGGTTTTGAGGGGCGGTCGGCCGCGAAGACATGGCTGATTACGATTGCGAGGCGTCTTACCGTGGATGGAGGGCGGAAGAAGCGGGATGTGCCGGTTGGTGATGAACACCTTGAATACCGGCAGAACGAAACCGGAACAGATGCGTCAGAAGCGGTGATTCGTCAGGAAACGGCGGATGAACTGCTTGATCAGATTCACCGGCTTCCGGACAGGCAGCGGGATGTGATGCTGTTGAGAGGGATCAGTGAGCTCGATGCCACAGAAACCGCAGCGGTGCTTAACATGAGCCGGACGGGCGTGTATGTGACGTATCACCGTGCCCTGCGTACATTAAGGAGCCGAATGGACCGAGGAGGCGATAGGCTGTGAAACGGGACCCAGTGATCGAAGAGCTGAAGAATAAACCGAAAAGACGGCTGTCAGGCGTGAGCCGACGCGGGATTCTTCATGAACTGAAGCAGGAAGAAGCGCGACTCGACGCTAAGAGCACACGTCGGAAAGGGAGATGGCTGCCCCCCGGGAAAGGGATGACCTATGCGGCGACGGTGCTGTTGTTCCCTGTCATTGCTGTCGTGATGTGGCTGCTTCTTGAAGGAAGCTCTGACATGGAGGAAACGATGTTTTTCCAGGGTGAACAGGTCAACATCACGGCGCCCAAAGAGCCGGATGAGACGGCACTCGTCTTCCATTTTGAGCAGCACGAGGCAGGGGACGTGATTCTTGACGGGAGTCCGGATCCTGACGTTGCCAGGCGGATTGCAGCCAATCATGAGATCGACGGAATTGAACGGTTTGGGCGGATTGAAGGCGCTAAGTATGACTTTTACGGCTATTACTATGTGGATGACCACCGCCGGCTGCATCTTGCCGGTGCGGTGACCATTGACTCCGGAGCGGAGGATGAACAGTATTTGCTGGAGGTGTTCTCGATACAGATTGATGAATCGACGCTCCGGGCCTTTCATGACGGGGAAGAGAACATGATGACGATGCTGAATGATGCGAGGCACGGGCAAAGTGAACAGTATTATCTGTTTGGCCTCGGGTTCAGTCCGGAAGCAAACGTGGCGGATGTGACCGTGGAAGGGTTCGACGAGCTCGAAACGCTCATCGCAGACGGGCAGCTGATCATGTTCGGGTTCGGCGATACCCTGGAGCGGCACCTGGATGTGGTCGTGGACGGTGCAGGTCTTGATATGTTTATCGACCGGCTGGAAACAGAGCTTTGCCTCGAAGACGGGAGCTGTTATGAGCGGCCGTTTCTCCGGCACCCGCTCCTGCCGGATTATTAATACGATCAAAAAAAGTAACGGCAGCCCGGGAGGCTAACTCATCCCGGGCTGCCGTTTTTCGTCTGACTGGCTGATCTGGGACTTCTTTATGAGAACTTCGCCTCAAAAGTTGAACGAAATTCACAAAAACTACCGTCGCAATAAAGAAAAAACACGCCAAAAACACGGATATAAAGCGCTTTACGAAAACGATTTAGGGTGAAATAAACACGGTGAGAATTCCTTTGTAAAAGGCTTTTCCTTGTGATAAGCTGTTTATAACGAAAGTTTTCGGAATGAATGCAGGGCGGTTCTTCTGAAACTGTTTCGTATGACGAGAGAGTGAACCGTGAGGAGCGTACGTAATCATGAAAATGACCATTAAAGAAATAGCCAAGCTTGCGGGGGTTTCCCAGGCAACGGTATCGAAAATTATTAATAATTACGATGATGTGGGCCAAAAAACCAAAGAGCGTGTACTGGCCATTATGGACGAATACGGCTACAGACCTTCGTATGCAGCCCAGTCACTCGTAAAAAAGGTGACGAAAGTGGTCGGGGTGATTTATGCCGGTCACATCAATGCCAACTTCAATCATCCGTTCTTTGTTGAAGTGGTGGACATGTTTAAGAAAACCCTCGGAGGAGAAGGCTATGACCTGTTGTTTTTCTCTAACGAAAAGTTTCATAAAGCCGACGAAAATTACCTGCAGCGCTGCCAGCACTACAATGTGGACGGCTGTATCATTATCGGAGGAGAACAGGTCGAGCCGTCGATTTATGAACTGGATCAGAGCACGATTCCGTGTATCGGTGTCGACATTGAACTGACGGGTCCTCATTCAGGATACATCATGACGGACAATATCCAGGTGTCCTCGATGGCGGTCGAACACTTCTATCTGACGGGGCGGCGTGAAGTTGCTTTTATCGGAGGGGAAAAAGAATCCTTTGTATCAAGGCAGCGTGAGGCTGGCTTCAGGGAACGGATTAAGGCTTACGGGCTTCAGGCTCCTGAAGAGTGGTTCGTGTATGGGGACTTCTTCGAAGAGAGCGGTTATGCCTGCATGAAGGAGCTGTTGCGTTCCGAGCGCACACCGCAGGCGATCTTCGCCATTTCGGATTTGATGGCCTTCGGTGCCATGAAAGCGATCAAGGATCAGGGGCTCGATATTCATGATTTCGCGATTATCGGCTGTGATGACATCACCGCTGCGAAGCATGTTGAACCGCCGCTTACGACGATTAAACAGGATAAGCAGAAAATCGGGCGGATGGCGGCCTTTATATTGAAGGACCTCATTACCGGTCACATTGAACAGACTTCCCTGAAGGTCGATCCGGAACTGGTGGTCAGGGAGTCCTGCGGGTCGAAAAAGCCCGGTGTGATGAGATGAACAAAATCCAGCAGCTCAGTGAAGGGATCTTTCGCTACGCCTTGTTAAACCTGATGTGGGTCGGGTATTCTCTTCTCGGTTTCATCGTGTTCGGGATTTTGCCGGCTACCATTGCCCTTTTTAAGGTGCATTTCCACCAGCACCGGAATCGCCTTGAGCCTGAAAGGGAATCGGATGTCCGGGTGTTTCATGAGGCATATAAATCATCTTTTATCAGAGGCAATCTCTTAATGCTGATACTCACGGCCGCAGGAGTCTTCCTCTACGCGGATCTGTACATTGTTCTGAGGATGGATCATGCGCTCATGCCAATCCTGCTCGGCCTGATTGTGGCACTGACAGTATTGTATCTGCTGTTTCTGTTTTTCGTGCCGGCGTCGTTTGCTTACGAAAACCGGCCGTTTTTTGAAACGATCCGTGCGGGGTTCTATATGGCTGTTCTTTCACCGATCTACTCCATTTCGCTGGTGATCGCCTTCGGAATTATCATTTATGCAGGTCAAATTGTCCCTGCAATCCACTTATTTTTCACGGCCAGTGTCATGACATACCTTGTCACAGCAGTGTTTCTGCTGAAGGCGGACAGGCTCAGACGCATGGCTGGAAAAAATAATTAATAATTTTTTGAAGAAAGCGTTGACATTCATGGGAGATCGTTTTACAATTGCCTTACGAAACCGATTTAGAAAAACGGACGAAAGTAAAGACATACAAGCAGATTCGTCGAAGCCGGATTCTTTTTTTTACGGCAGACACGAAACCGATTTAGTAAACGTTTCGTTCTTTAATCTTCATCGGTGTCGGCAAACTACTTTCAACACAGGGGGATGAACAATGAAAAAGTATTTGTATTTAACAAGCATCATCGGGATGTCAGCTATGCTCGCAGCGTGCGGCGGCAATGACGAAGGAAATAACGGCAATGCAGATCCGGATCCGGACAATGCAAACAGCCCAAGCGCAGACAACGAGAATGATGACACGGAAGTTTCTGATGTCGGCTCAGACGATGCAGACGTGGAACTGAGTGTCTGGCTCTTCGGTGCTACTGGCTACCCGGAATTGGCTGAAGAATACGCGGAAGAAAATCCGAATGTCAGCATCAGTTTCCAGGAAATCGAAATGGGTGACCACCACAACAACCTGTTCACTGCACTTTCAGCAGGAAGCGGCGCACCTGACCTTGCATTGATCGAAGTATCTGAAATGGATGGCTACAAATCCGCTGAAGATCGTTTCGTCAACCTGTTTGACATGGGTGCGGGAGACCTTGAAGATGACTATCTTGACTGGGCATGGGAAAATGCACAGAACGTCGATGGAGACTTCCTCTTCGGTCTTCCGACTGACGTAGGCCCAACGGCTATGTTCTACCGTGCTGACGTATTCGAAGAAGCTGGCCTTCCATCTGATCCGGAAGAATTAGAAGCAATGCTTCAGACGTGGGAAGATTACGAAGAAGCAGCTGCAACAATCATGGAAGAAACAGGTAAGCCGATTTCCGGAAACCCGGAAACGTTATACAACGCACTTCGTGACCAGGCTCCACAGTCTTACTTCAATGAAGACAATGAGCTGATCCTTGAAACAACAGACTACGTTCGTAACGCATTCATGCGTACGTCCGACATGATCAACAATGACTTCGTTGAAAATCTCGGCATGTGGACACCTGAATGGGGATCCGGCATGGCTGACGGCAGCTTTGCTGCAATGATGGCACCGGCTTGGATGCAGGGTGTTATTCAGGATAACGCGCCTGACGCAACGGAGTGGAGAATTATCCAGGTTCCTGAAGGTGGCGGAAACTGGGGCGGTTCTTATATGACTATGCCTGACCAGACAGAGCACCCTGAAGAAGCATATGCATTCATGGAGTGGCTCCTTGCTCCAGAACAACAGTTAAAGGCGTTTGAAAACATGGGTCTCTTCCCATCTGCACCTTCTGTGTATGAAATGGATGAATTCCAAAACTTCACAAGTGACTACTTCGGTGGCCAGGCAACGGCTCAGGTCTTTGCACAGTCTGCACTTGACGGTGAGCACGTTTACCAGGGACCAAGCTATGGTGATGTGAACAGTGAAATCCTGTCCGGTTTGGATAACGTTTATGACGGTATCGACCCAGAAGAAGAGTGGGAAGATGTTCTTAACCGTGTGAATCAGCGTATTAACCGATAAAAGGTGATTGTCAGCGGGTATGATGAATCATCGTACCCGCTGCAATTCTTTTCTGACCGGGTTATTGGTTTTGAAAGGTACGCGAACCTGGATCAAGTGAACATATACGCTGTTTTTCAAAACCAATACCTATTCAGCATTACACACAAAAGAGGAGGATTCTTATGTCTGATTCCAATGAAACATCAAACAAATTGAACCAGACAGAACCGGCGGCTCCGAAAGAGCCGAAGCGGAGAAAGTTTTCGCAGCGTCAGAAGAATATGGCGTCCGGCTATCTGTTTATCTCGCCATTTTACTTTCTGTTTGCGGTTTTTGGGCTTTTCCCGATTTTATTCAGTTTTTATCTCGCATTTTTCCGCTGGGACGGTCTTGGCCCGATGGAGTATGTCGGATTCAGAAACTTTGAGATCATTTTTAATGATCCGCTGTTTTGGAAGTCCCTGTACAATACGATCATCATCGGTCTGATGGGAACGGCTCCGCAGCTGATTGCAGCACTGCTGCTCGCTTTTGCACTGAACTCTGTTCTGGTTAAAGCGAAGAGTGCTTTCCGTCTTGCGATTTTCTTGCCGTATGTCACGTCGATCGTTGCCGTGGCCATCGTATTCAGTGTCATCTTCAGTAACCAGGCATCCGGTCTTGTCAACTCATTCATCGGCCTGTTTGGTGCAGATCCGGTCACGTGGTCACGTTCCGAATGGGGGACGAAGTTCGCTATTGCGACGATGATCTTCTGGCGTTGGGTCGGGTATAACATGATTATTTATCTTGCCGGGATGCAGAGTATTCCGAACGACCTGTATGAAGCGGCCAAAATCGACGGCGCAACTGTACGGCAGCAAATCTGGTATGTCACGATCCCAATGCTGAAGCCGTTCATTATCTTCACGGTCTTCACTGCGACAATCGGGGCGCTTCAAGTCTTTGCCGAGCCGCATATCTTCCAGGGGAGAGCGGGACGGACCGAGGGGATTACCGTGGTACTCTACCTCTACCGTGACGCCTTCGTGAGTAACTTCTTTGGAACGGCATCTGCAACGGCCATCGTGCTCTTCTTTATCATTATCGTCATGTCCATTTCGAACATGTACTTTGCGAACCGAATTGGTCAGTCGAAGAAGGTAGGTGTGAAACAATGAAGTCAGAAAAACAAAAGACACTAATCAGTAAAATCCTTCTGTATATCGGGTTATCCATTGTTTCCCTTGCCTCGCTATTTCCATTCTACTGGATGTTTGTCATGGCAACGAACTCAAACGAAATGATTAACCGGACACCGCCGGTCATGGTTCCTGGTGACAGGCTCGTCGATAACTTTCAAAACGTATTGAACAGTATTCCATTCTTTCAGACCATGTTGAACTCTCTGATCGCAGCGACATCGATCACCCTTGGGGTGCTCCTGTTAACCTCGATCGCCGGTTTTGCCTTCGCGAAGCTTGAATTCCCTGCGCGAAACATCCTGTTCTTCTTTATTCTCGGAACGATGATGATTCCGCCGCAGCTCGGTCTTATTCCAACGTACTTCATCATCACGGAACTCGGCTGGCTGAGTGACCTGCGTGCTGTTATTGTACCGGGTCTGATGAACGCCTTCGGGATCTTCTGGATGAGACAGTACGTCGCGAGTGCCGTGCCTGATGAGATCATCGAAGCCGCCCGTATTGACGGCTGTTCTAACTTCCGTATCTACTGGAACATTGTTGTACCGGTTATTTTGCCGGCCTTCGCAACACTCGGGATCATCGTCTTCATGTTCGTATGGGGTGACTACCTCTGGCCGCTCGTTGTGCTTCAGGATCAGTCCAGCCAGACGATTCAGGTTGCACTTCGTTCCCTCATGGATGACCGAAGCCGTGACTACGGTATGATTCTGTCCGGTACATTCTGGGCTACCGTGCCGCTCGTCGTGGTATTCCTGTTCTTCAACAAGCTCTTCATCCGAAGTATCGCAGACGGTGCGGTCAAGAGCTAAACCATAACGTAATTGAATAGAAACAACTGAGGAGGTGTGTCTGCATAAGGCGCACCTTCTCCTCTGATAACGGGCATAATACAGCATAGCACTTGCTTATCAGAAGGCCTGATCAAGAAAACGATTATCTTTCAGAAAGGATGAATAACATGAATCAGCTGAACAATGATGGTTCGTTTCAGATGGACGACTTTCAAAACAAAGCACCTTTTTCAAGCTTCCTGCCGGGGATTGCCGGCGCGAGAGGGATTCCGGCATGGGCTTTCTATGTGAACAGAGGCCAGGGGATCGCATCCTTTGGTGTACAGGATAAGGATCATGCCATCATGGAGTTCCACCCGGCGGATAAATCGTATCAGCATGTGTACCAGCAGGGTTTCCGGACGTTTCTGAACGTCCATGACGAGGACGGGGATGTTTTCGTGGAGCCTTTCGCCATTGAAGGCGCGGTCAGTGAGCAAGTGAAAGAATCGATGCAGATCCACGATAATGCCCTGAAACTGACATACAGCCATGAAACCGTCGGGCTTGAGATGACGGTGACGTATACGGCACTTCCGGAATCCAAGGTGGGCGCACTCATGCGTCACGTGGATTTGACGAACAAAACGGACCGGCCTGTTCATGTGGAACTCCTCGACGGGATGCCGCGGGTCATGCCGAGCGGCGTAAGCAATGCCGCCTACAAGGAACTCGGCAATACGCTGAAGAGTTGGTTTGATGTGGAAGAAGCATCTTGGAGCGTGCCGTTTTACACACTGAGAGGCAGTATGGATGACTCGGCGGAAGTACGCGAAATTCCTGCAGGGAATTTTTACAGCACCCTCGTCAAGACAGAGACCGGGATCCATCAGCCGGTTCCGGTTGTGGATCCGGGTCTCGTCTTCGGGACCGATACGTCATTGACACTGCCGAAAGGTTTCCTGGGCGGGTTTCAGGCACCTGAAACCATTGAAGAACAGACGGTAACAAACAAAGTGGCCTGCGGGTTTACGCATCTCGATATTTCGTTGGAACCCGGATCATCCGTCAGCTGGATCTCCGTAACGGGATCTGGTAAGAACAAAGAGACGGTGGCAGGCTTCATCAGTGAAACGTTTAATTTTGATGAACTTCTCGCAAAAGAAGCACGTGCGATGGCCCTTGTAAAGGAAATGACGGACACGGTGTCGGCAAAGACAGCGCACCCGGTTTTTGACAGCTATGCCAGACAGAACTATCTCGATAACGGCCTTCGCGGCGGATTTCCTGTGGCTTACGGCAGTGAGCCGGGGCAGATCTTCTATCTGTTCTCAAGAAAGCACGGGGATCTTGAGCGTGACTATAACTTTTTCTCCATCAGCCCGACCTACTATTCACAAGGGAACGGCAACTACCGGGACGTGAATCAGAACCGCAGGCTTGATCTCTTTTTTGAGCCGCGGGTGCATGATAGGAGCGTGCGACAGTTTATGAGTCTGATTCAGCTTGACGGCTATAACCCGCTTGTCGTCAAAGGCACGACTTTCTCGGCGGGAGAAACAGTGGATGGTGTGATTACAAACCATGTGGGGGCGGACGATCGGGAAAAGGTGCTGACCTTTTTTGATACACCGTTTACACCTGGGGAGCTGCTTCACTTTGTTGAGGATGAAGGAATCATGCTTATGGCTTCCTTTGAAGAGTTCCTTGAATCCGTTCTGAAAGAAAGCCTCGAATCCGTAGATGCAGATCACGGTGAAGGCTTCTGGGTGGATCACTGGACGTATAACCTCGACCTGATCGACAGCTTCCTGGGTGTCTATCCGGATCAGCGTGAGCAATTCTTTACGGACAAAGTGTATCCGTTCTTCGATACACCGGTGAGTATCATGCCGCGTTCCTCGACGTACCGTATCCTTGAGGGCAAGGGGCTTCGTCAGTATGACGCCATCAAAGAAGATGAAGAGAAGCTGCACGGCCAGAAAGACGGTGAGATCAGTTCCTGGGTGGCCCGTAAAGAGGGTGGCCGTTATGAGACGGATCTTTATTCAAAGCTGGTGCTCCTGGCTGCGTCGAAAACAGCGGCCATCGCGCCATACGGACTCGGTGTGGAGATGGAAGCCGGAAAGCCGGGCTGGAATGATTCCCTGAACGGCCTGCCGGGTCTGGTCGGGACGAGCACATCGGAACTGATGGAGCTGAAGCGTCTTGTGGATCTCCTGGTTGATGAGGGCCCATATGACGTGACGCTGCCGTCTCCGTCCGTTGCCTTCATACACCAGCTTGCTGATCTTGCCGGTGAGCCTTCCGGAGACGCGATGACTGACTGGGATCAGCGGGCAACGCTCCGTGAAACGTACCGCAGCCAGGTGACAGGAAAGCCGGTTCAGTCTGAAACGGTTGTTGATCAGGCGACGGTCAAGGAGAGGCTCATTGCATTGAAGCGTCTTGTTGACGAGAGCGTCGAAGCGGTGAATGGCTATGGTGAGCTGATCCCGACGTACTTTTACTTTGAAGCGGAAGGCGAACTGCATGAAGACCTCTCTAAACTTCAGCTGAAGCCTGTGGCCGTGACACCGTTCCTTGAAGGAATCGTGAAGAAGATGAAGGTGTCTGACCGATCAGGTGCCAAGGCGCTCTATGACAAAGTCAAAGACTCCGACATCTATGACCGTAAACTCGGGATGTACAAAACGTCCATGTCCATTCAGGGAGAGACGAATGAAATCGGCCGGGCGAAGGCGTTTACGCCAGGCTGGCTTGAGAACGAATCGATCTTCCTGCATATGGCGTACAAGTATCACCTTGAAACGCTGCGTTCCGGTCTGTACACCGATTATTATGAAGACATCAAGCACGCGCTGATTCCGTTTTTGGATGCAGACGTATACGGACGAAGCACGCTCGAAAACTCTTCCTTTATCGCAAGCTCGGCGAACCCGGACGAGAGTCTGCACGGCCGGGGCTATGTGGCCAGGCTGAGTGGATCGACCGTTGAATTCCTGCATATGTGGCTTGTGATGATGGGCGCTGAACGCCCATTCACAGCAGAAGACGGGCTGACTTTTGCCCTGTCACCGAAGCTTGCAGGTTCGTTCTTCACCGAAGAGGGTGAAGTCTCATTCCGCCTTTTCAATCAGTGTGAAGTGACTTACAGCAATCCGTCACGTAAAGACACGTTTGGTGAGAACGCGGTCAAGCCGGTACAGTATACGCTTACGTATCGGGATGGGAAAGAAGAACTATTAAATGCTGGAGACGTAACAGGACCATCCGCAGAAGCTGTCCGAAACGGCAGTGTTAGCGCGATTCACGTTACGCTCGCCTGAATACAGTCAAACCGGGCCCTCTGATGACGATCAGAGGGCCTTTAGCTTACGGACAAATGGGATCCCTTGCAATTTAACCGTTGATTTTACACATCTTATATTTTCAATGTGGTACGATAATATGAAGCAGGTTCAATGAGGAAAGGGGCGGGATCGATGGATCCTTTTGAACAGTATTATATCCAGATCGAGGGCAGAGAGGACGCAACTCATACGCTCGTGTTTGCTCACGGCTTCGGCTGTGATCAGCAGGTATGGAATCTTGTCAGCCCGGCGTTCGAGGACGAGTACCTTATCGTGCGTTTTGATTATACAGGGGCAGGCCGTTCGGCAAAGTCTGCATACAGCTCGGAAAAATACCGGACCCTTGACGGTTACGCAGAGGATTTAAAAGCGGTGATCCATGCCGCGGGTGGTGAACGGATCACCGTTGTGGCGCATTCCGTCAGCGGCATGATCGCCGCCCAGGCGATCATCGATGAACCGGGTCTGTTTGATGATTTGATCATGATCGGTCCGTCCGCGCATTACCTGAATCATCCGGACTATCACGGTGGTTTTGACCGCGAAGATATTGATGGGCTGCTTCATATGATGGAACAGAATTATAAAGAATGGGCCCGTTACCTGGCACCGATCGTGATGAAGAATGAAGACCGTCCGGAACTCGCCGAGGATTTCTCCAATCAGCTTTGCAGTAATGACGCCGCAATTATCCGCGAATTTGCGGAAGCGACGTTTCTTTCGGATCACCGGGACATTCTCGAAGCGGTCAACGTGCCGGTTCTGGTCATTCAGCCTGCCGATGACACGATCGTGCCGGTGGAGGCGACGACCTATCTCGTAAGGGAACTGCCTGATGCCCGGATTGTCTGGATGAACGGTCGCGGTCATAACCCGCACCTCAGTCATCCGGAAGAACTGATCCCTCTGATAGAAGAATGGACAGGGCGAGACGGGGTGCGTGAATGAATGAACAGCTGAACCGGGCCCCGTGCGGCTATTTCGTTATGAATGATGCCTTTCGCATGATCGAGGCGAATGAGTCGTTTGCGTCGCTCGTCAAGCGGGAGCATTTCGAGTTGCTGGACCTGAATTTCCAACAGCTCTTGACGGTAGCCTCACGGGTGTATTTTCAGACGTATTTTGAGCCGATCATGAACATTCAGGGGAAAGTAAGGGAACTTTATCTGACGCTGAAGGTGGACGGCAAATCGCTGCCGGTTCTGATGAGTGCCAACGCTTATGGAAATACATATGAGTGCGTCGTGATGGAGATGTCAGTTCGCAGTGAGTACGAAACGGAGATGATTACAGCACGAAAAAATGCTGAAAAGGTCCTTCAGGATACCGACGAGGCCTACACGTCACTCCTGGGTGTGATGAACGAGCATGAACAGCGCAAACAGGAACTCATCAGGCTGAATGCCGAGCTGAATGAACTGGCGATTACCGATAATTTGACTCACTTGAAAAACAGGCGCTTCTTCGAAGACCGTCTCTCATATCTGCTCGATCTCTATGAAAAGGAAGGGGTGCCCTTCTCTATCTGTTTGATTGATGTGGATGAGTTTAAAAGATTTAATGATACATTTGGCCATCTTGCTGGTGATTTCGTCCTGAAGGAGCTTGCCAAGATCATGGAGAGCCATATCAGGAATGACGATCTCGTCAGCCGGTTTGGCGGAGAGGAGTTTATCATTCTTTTGCCTTCTGTCGGTGTGGACGTCGCTATTGACGTCATCGAGCGGCTGAGGATGGCCGTGGAGGATCATGATTGGATCGACCGGCAGGTGACAATCAGCTGTGGGCTCACGGAATGCATAATCGGTGATGATCACGAAAGCATCCTCAGGAGGGTTGATGACGCCCTTTACCGGTCAAAAGAAAACGGACGAAACCGCGTGACGTTGCATAGGGATGATGAACAGCCCTAAAGCAGCTTTTGTCCAATCAAAAACATCCCCTCTTGACACGTAAAGGTGTCTTGGAGAGGATGTTTTTTTCGCGTTGATTATTTGTAAACCTTTTCCTTCATCCGCATGAGCCTGAGGCTGTTGGCGGTGACGAGGAGCGTCGCACCCATGTCGGCGATGATGGCAATCCAGAGGGTGAGCCAGCCAGGGATGACCAGTAAGAGCGCAAGAGCTTTCAGGCCGAGGGCAAAGGTGATGTTCTGTTTAATGATTGAGAGAGCTTTTTGACTCAGCCGGATCGTAAAGGGAAGCTTGTTTAAGTCATCGGCCATAAGTGCGATATCCGCCGTTTCAAGAGCGGTGTCGGTCCCGGCTCCGCCCATGGCGACGCCGAGATTGGAGGCGGCGAGAGCGGGAGCATCGTTGACGCCGTCACCGACCATGGCAACATGACCGTGAGAATGACGGAGGTTGCGGATCCGGTCGAGTTTGTCTTCCGGCATCAGTCCGGCATATACCCGGGTGACCCCGGTATCATGGGCAATGGCGTTGGCTGTCCGCTCGTTGTCGCCGGTGAGCATGACGGTCTCAATCGCCATCCGGTTCAAGTCTTTGATGACGGACTTGGCTGTTTCCCGCACTTCGTCAGCGACGGCGATGAGGGCGATCAGTGCAGTGGAATGACCGACAGCCATGACGGTTTTGCCGGATGCTTCGAGTGAGGCGATTGTTTCCTGTATGCGTTCATCATGCAAGAGTCCGCGATCCTGAAAGACGCGGGGACTGCCGGTGAGAATGGTTTCACCGTTTACACTCGCTTCCACACCCAGACTGGTCAACGAACGGAATCCGCTCATAACGTAGGCGGAACGGTCGAATCCGGACGCTTCCGCAGCGCGTATGATGGCGGTGGCAAGGGGATGCTTGGAACCGTCTTCCACTGCTGCGGCGAGATGAAGGGCTTCTTCTTTTCCGTAAGCAAACGGGATGACATCGGTGACAACAGGTGTGCCTTTAGTCAGCGTGCCCGTCTTGTCAAAGGCCATGGCCTTCAGCCCGCCTGCTTCTTCAAGGTGAATCCCCCCTTTGATCAGGACCCCGTTTCTTGCGGCGTTCCCGATCGCGGTCACGACGGCGACAGGGGTTGAAATGACAAGTGCACACGGACAGCCGACGACAAGCGTCGCGAGTCCGAGGTAAATCCACGTCTCCCAAGGAGCACCTGTTACGAGTGGCGGGACCGTCATCACGAGAGCGGCGAGTACGATAATCGCCGGCGTGTAGTAGTAGGCAAAGCGGTCGACAAACTGTTGGGAGGGCGCCTGTTCATTTTGTGCCTCTTCGACGAGATGAATGATCTTTGCGAGAGTCGTGTCTTCAACGAGGCGGGTGACTTCGATCTCTAAGAGGCCCTCTTCATTCAGGGTGCCGGCGAAGACGTCGTCTCCGCTGTCTTTCATGACCGGCACACTTTCCCCGGTTATGGCTGCCTGATTGATTGAAGAGGTGCCGGAAACGACGCGGCCGTCCATGGCCAGCTTTTCACCGGGTTTGACGATCATGATGTCGCCGACCTGGATGTCCTCCACCAAAAGCATGCGTTCTTCACCGTTGCGGCGGATTAAGGCCTCGTTCGGTGCGATATCCATGAGTGAAGCGATGGACTGACGTGCTTTGTCCATGGAATAGCGTTCAAGCGCTTCACTGATGGCAAACAGAATCACGACGATGGCGCCTTCCATCCATTCCCCGATGATGGCGGCACCGGTCACGGCGATGGTCATGAGCGTATTCATGTCAAAGTTCAGGCGGATCAGGTTGCGGAAGCCTTTGTTAAACAGGGAATAGCCGCCGGTGATGACCGTTGCCAGGTAGGCGATGCCTGTTACCGGATGGGATTCACCGTATTGGACCGTGGCAGCAAGAGCCACAAGCAGGAGGAGTGTGGCAACATACACTTTCCTGGTCGTCGGCAGTTTCCAAAAGGATACCTGCTTCGATGAAGAGGCACGTTCAGGGCGCAGCTTCAATCCTTCAAAGGCACCGGCCTTTTCGAGCTCTTTAATGGTTGTATGACCGGAGACGGTGATTTTCGCCGCTCCGAAATTCAAATTTGCATCTTCAACGCCATCCAGGCGCTTCACGTTCGATTCGAACGTTTTGGCACAGTCCGCTCAGGAGAGGCCGTCGATGCGGTACGTTGCTGTTGAATCAGCGACTGACTGTTGGTCGTCAAGTTTACGTTCGCCCATGGTCAATCCTTCCTTTCTTCTGCATGTTCGAGTGTTGTCATCATAAGCTGGCGGATGTGGTTGTCATCAAGGGCGTACATGGCGAGCTTCCCCTTTTTTTCGTAGGTGACCACGCCCTCTTTATACAGTGTCCTCAAATGATGGGAAGTCGTCGCGACGCTCGCGTCAATTATGGTGGCGATATCGCAGACGCAGAGGGTGTCGTTCTCACAGAGTGCATAGGTGATGGCTGTCCGGTTCCGGTCGCCGAGGACTTTGAAGATCCTGGCGGCGCCGTCGAGATCCCGGTTCTGAATCATGGCGCTGGTTGATTCGACCCGCTCGCTGTCATAGGTAAAAATGTCGCATGTGTCCGTTGTTTTCACGGGAATCACCACCTTCATTCAAATCATCGTTTGATTGAATCATAGCACGAGGGATATGATTATTCAAGTGATGATTTGAATAAAGTCGAGTCGCCAATGGTCAGGAACAGGCCGTGAGCGAACGGCAGAAATCGTAAAGAGAGTCGAAGGGATATAACAAAACACGCCATCCCGATAAGGATGGCGTGTTTTATTGTTCCTGCAATAATAGCTGTGCATCAGCGGAGGATATGAATGGCTTTTGGAGGAATGGAAACGGTGAGCGTGTCGCCTGCTTTTAATCCTCGGCTCTCCTGTGCACTCAACCGCCAGTGAACGCCGCCGATGTTGACGATGAGCATTGCCTGTCTCACGCCGGGGATTGTCCGGATGAGCTCGCCCTGATAATGGTGAGGACCTCCGGAATCTTCCTCCTGACTTGCGAGCCGGATATCGTGGGCGTGCACGGCCATGCCGTGGACTGTATCGCTGTCGCTGGAAGGCGGAAGAGGGAACCGTGCATTGCCGATTTGAATGTGTTCCTCTTTTACGGTCAGGGGAGCAGGGGCAGAGAAGATGTTCTCCGTTCCGATAATTTCGGCTGCCGGAATGGATGAAGGGGATCGTAATACTTCATCCCTTGGACCCTGCTGGAGGACCCGCCCTTCATGGAAGAGCATGCCGTCTTCTCCGAGGCGGTAGGCTTCTTCGATGTTATGGGTGACAAGGAGGGCGATCCCGTTGTAATGTTCACCAAGAAGCCTCAGCATATCCTCTTCGAGCTGCCGTTTAATATGTTCGTCCAAGGCGGAGAAGGGCTCATCGAGAAGAAGGAGCTTTGGTTCCGTGATCATGGAGCGGGCGAGAGCGACGCGCTGTTTTTGCCCGCCGGAAAGCTGACTCGGGTAACGCTGCCCGAAGCCTTTCAGTTTGATAAGATCAAGCCAGTTAGCAACCTTTTCACGGATCTCGGTCTTCGGAAGGCCTTTCAGGCCGTACGCGATGTTTTCGGCCACGGTCAGGTGGGGAAAGAGGGCATAGCTTTGAAAGACATAGCCGGTCTTGCGGTCCCGCGGTTTTACGTGGATACGCCGCTCACTGTCAAACCACGTCTGCCCGTCCATCCTGATCGAACCGTTATCGGGTTTTAAGATGCCGGCGAGGGCCTGAAGAGTCAGGCTTTTGCCGCAGCCCGATGGTCCGAGTATCCCGGTGAGGCCGGGCTTTGCCTGAAAGGCTATGTCGAGTGTGAAGTCCGGGTATGATTTTTGAATGGCTACGTCAAGCATGGGCATCATCCTTGAATAACCCGCTTTTCCAAGCGGTTAATGGTGTAGAGAATCGTCACGGCTACGATGGTCATAATCGCGACGAGCGTGTTCGCCATCACCCGGTCTCCGGCAAGAAGGGCATCGTAAATGGCGATGGGCATGGTCATCGTCTCGTTGGGGATGCTTCCGGCAACCATCAGTGTGGCGCCGAAATCCCCCAGGGCTCGGGCGAATGTCATCGAGATTCCTGCGACGATGCCCCGCCAGGCGAGAGGGATGGTGACTGTCAGAAAGATATTCAGCTTCGATCGGCCGAGAATCTCTGCGGAGTGGAGGATATCATCTTCGACAGACGAGAAGGCTGTCTTCGCTGACTTAATCATAAACGGAATTGAGACGACGAGTGCTGCGATAACGGCTCCGGTTGGTGTGAAGACAATCGTAATCCCAAACGAATCCTCGAGAAAACGTCCGATGCTGCTGTTTCGTCCAAGCAAGACCAGCAGATAGTAGCCGAGGACGGTCGGCGGAAGGACGATTGGCAACGTAATGAGTGTATCAAGAAGAGTACTGAAGCGGTTTTGAGATTTGTGCAGGAAATAGGCGATGGGGATGCCGATGAGAATCGCCAAAACAGTGGCAGTAAGAGCTACTCGCAGCGATAAAAAAAGTGGAAACAAAGATATATCTATCATAGTAATTACTCCTCAGGGACGTAAAATCCAAAATGTTCCATTGTTTCTTTTCCTTCTCCATGAATGATGTAATCAATAAATGCTTGTCCGGCATCCTGATGTTCGGAATAACTGACCACGCCAATGACCTGCTCGATCGGTTCGTGGAGATCTTCATCGAGAAGGATGAAATGAAAATTGTCCTCGTTTGCCCTGCCGAGAGAATAGGCGATGATGCCAACTTCGGCATTACCTGTTTCGATTTGAACAAAGGCATCGGTAATATTTCGGCCGTAAATGAGCTTGTCCTCAACTTCATCTAACATGCCGCTAGTAATGAGCGCATCCTCCGCGGCCATCCCGTATGGTGCGTGTGCTGGATTAGCAATTGAAATTCGATTGATATCGGGTGAGGTCAGATCATAGAGATCATCTGCGATGCCTTCATCTGTTGCTTGCATCATCAGCCCGATTCTGCCAAACGCATAAGGTGTGGTCGATTCTTCTATAATATCACCCGATTCAACGAGGCGTTCTATAAACGAAACATTGGCGGAAGCGAAAACATCAAATGGTGCACCGTTCTCAATTTGATCAGCCAGTTGACCGGTAGATCCGAACGAAAAGCTTAGAGAAATTCCATGGTCAGCTTCAAAGTTTTCTGCGAGTTCCCGAAAAGCCGGGCCTAAATCTGATGCGGCAGCTACGGATAGTGTATGTTTTTCTATGTCATTGTCATTTCCGCATGCTGCGACAAGCATACTTCCGAATGCGAGAATAATAAAGGCCCCTTTATTGCTCATATTCATGATTATTTCCCCTTTCCAAAATAAAAAGACGCAGAAATATCTGCGTCTCAACATGACTGCTTGAAACGCCTCCTTTACGAGAAACAAGGAAGGTCCACGCGTTTCCGCGTAAACCCCGTGACCGGCTGGAAGTTCCAGCCGGTCAGGTCTGTGAACCATAGCCAAAAAGCGACAGGTGTCACAGACTCGGAGACACAGTTCCATTATAAAGGAAGGCAGCGGGAAAGGACAAAGAAAGTTTTGTGAAGATCAGGTTTATTCCAGTGTTGGCCAATCATCCTCCCACGACAGTTCCCGGATCTGAAACCGGATCACGCCATCTGCGTCAGCATCATAGTAGTGGTGAATGAGGTAGTCTGTTCCGTCTTCTGAGTATACATCTTGTCCCCCGGGTCCGATTTGATTTCCTTCTTCTTCAAGGAGAATTGTACCACCGCCCTGGACTAAAGGTTCACCCTCTTGATCAAAATAGGGGCCTTCCGGTTTATCGGACCGTCCGACGGCTATTTTATAAGTACTGTCGAGGCCACTGCAACATTGGTCCCATGAGGTAAACAGATAAAAATAACCGTTTCGCTCAATGATTGACGGAGCTTCTACAGGATTATGTGGAACTCCAGGTCTGGACTGCAGCAACTGGGGATTCATCGCGCTATTGATTTGTGTGGGAGATTCCATCTCTATGATGTGAATGCCGGAGAAATGAGATCCGAATGTAAGCCATAATTGTCCTTCGTACTCGAACACATGGGGATCAATTGCATTAAAGCTGGTACCAGCTCCGGATTCAATGAGAATTCCATGATCTTCCCAAGACGCAGGATCCAAAGGAGATGATGATGAAGCGACACCTATGGCAGATCTGTTAGAGCCGAAAGAGGATACGGAAAAGTATAAGAAGCACCGTTCATCTTGTTTGATCGCCATGGGAGCCCAAAGATGATTGGGTTCGAAAGGATCGATCCATTCAGGAACAGGTATTTCGCCAATGGATTCCCATGGCCCTCCGAGGTTGTCGGCAGATTTCCTCATGAAAATACCGCCGGGGTCGGAGGGGTCTCTTTCAATCCCTGTTGAGAAAAGCACATATTCATCTTCTGACTTTAATACAGCGGGGTCGTGAACAGGATCATCGACCCCTTCCTCTGGATTATAATCTCCAATGTCGCCGCTCATCTCTATCCCGCCAGCGACATCACCCCCTGGTGTATCTGTGGTGCAGGCAGCAAGCAGCCATGTTGCTGAGAGGAGCGCTACTGTAAATCCCCTGAAACTTAATTGATAAATCCCCATGTCCATCTCTCCTTTGTCGTAAATTGTCGAAATAATCGAAACAGGTTGAAAACATCATCGATACAGGTTAAAATAAAATTGCAAACACATACGTACAAGTTATATTGTAAGCGCTTAATAAATGTAAATCAACCATATGAATGGTGCGACTGCTCAATTTGATCTGTTTGTTTGCGCTTAGGGTCTTGCGGTTATCCTGCTATAGGCGGTTTTCAGCAAGAGGGTAAATGTCTCGGAATAATTACAGAAGCCAGGTACGAGGCGGATTATTCGCGAAAAAAAGGGGAGTCTCCTTAGGGTTCCTCCAGTTGGGAGCTTAGAGGTTATTGATTTTATTCATATAAAAAGAGTGCATTATTAAAATATACGTACGTGTCATCTTGGTATTATAGGTATGTTAAACCTTGATTTCTATGAATTTTGATTATATTTACTGTGTTTTATATAAATCTATTGATTATAAACTGTCCGTGTACTATAATTTGTTTAAGTTATACGTATATGTAAGATAAAATGTAAGCGGTTAAGTTAATTAATAATGAGGGGGGATCGGTTAACTATTGATCTGGAAGTATGTCTGATTTAATCAGTAGATCATTTTCAATTAATCAAGGAGGGCTAAATGATGAAAAAAGCAATGTGGTTGTTAGGGGCTTCTGCACTCGTTCTTGCAGGTTGCGGCGGTAATGGAAACGACGATGGTGGTAATGATGCTGCTGCTAATGACGGAAACAACAATGCTGCAACAGAAGGCGATGGTGGTGAACTCGAGGAGCAGGTAGTCATTGGTGATGATGTGGAGGGTGCTACAGAGTTGACATTCTGGAACTTCCAGGAATTGCACACGCGGCTGTTTGAAGATGCAGTTGAGCGGTGGAATGAAGAGTTTCCTGATCGGGCGATCCAGTTAACGGCTGAAACTTATCCGTATGACCAGATGCATAATAATCTGTTGCTCTCCCTTCAGTCGGGCAGTGGTGCACCTGATATTGCAGATATCGAATTGAACCAATATCCAAACTTCATGCGAGGAGAGCCTCAGCTTGAAATCATGAATGACATAGTCGAACTGGAACTTGAGAACTTTGTAGCATCCCGCTTTGAGATTTATGGAAAAGACGGGAATTACTACGGCATTCCTTATCACGTAGGTGCAACGGTCATGTATTACAACGAGGAAATCATGAACGAAGCTGGTGTTGATATTGATTCGATCGTAACGTGGGATGACTATATCGAGGCCGGGAAGCAGGTTGTTGAAAATACAGATGCAGTGATGACAACCGTTGAATCGGATGAAACATGGTCATTCTATCCGCTGATCAGTCAGCGTGAATCTGATTATTTTGACGAGAATGGCGAACTGATTCTGGATAACGAGATTAATGTGGATACCCTGCAGTTCCTTCATGACCTTGTATATGAGCATGAGATCGCTCAGTTGACTCCAGGTGGATTCCATCATGCTGAAGAATATTACGGTTTTATGAATGACGGGGGCGCTGCGTCACTGGTTATGCCAATGTGGTATATGGGACGTTTCACGGACTATATGGAAGACCTCTCAGGTAAGATGCAAATTCGACCGCTTCCTCTTTGGGAAGAAGGCGGAAACCGTACAGCTGGAATGGGTGGTACCGGGACCGTTGTGACGAACCAGACGGAGCATGCAGAACTTGCGAAAGATTTCCTGGCCTATGCGAAGATGTCACCGGAAAGCAGCATTAAACTCTGGGAAATTCTCGGGTTTGATCCACCACGTCACGATGTTTGGGACAGTGAAGAAATTCGCGAACCGAATCATTTCTATGAATATTTCCATGATGATATCTTTGACATTCTTCTTTCACTTCGTGATGAAGTAAATGATCTGAATATTACTGAATACAATCCGGATGTTACGCAGGAGCTTGAGTCCAGTGTGTTCCACTCTGTGTTACGTGAGCAGTCGCAATCTCCTCAGGATGCACTTGAACAGGCTGCGGAAGCTGTCAGAAGCAGAATGATTGATTAATTAATCAGCAATCCCGAATGCCCAGGGAGTTCCCCCTTTACTCGCTGGGCATTTGCTTTTCAAATAATAAGCGGATTGTCAGTTATTTTTCTGCTAGGGAAGGAGAAAATGTAAAATGGCATCAGTCGATCAAAACCAGCAGAAACAAACAAATGGTTTTTTTAAGTTTTTGTATTCCAAAAAAGCGGCCCCTTATATCTTTGTTTCACCGTTTATTATTTCGTTTTTACTCCTGTTTCTTTATCCGATGATCAGTGCAGTAAACATGAGTTTTCAGCGTGTGTTGCCAGGTCAAATCGATTACATCGGTCTTCACAATTATTCAAGGGTGTTTAATCCAACCTTCTATACAGCGTTGCAAAATACTACGATTTATGTTGTGTGGACCGTTATTCTTTTAACCTTTATACCGTTGATTTTTGCGGTGTTTTTAAACCACCGACTTATGAAATTCACCAATTTTTTCAGAGCGGCAATTTTTATTCCTGCACTGACTTCGGTTATTGTGGCAGGTACGATTTTCCGGATGATCTTTGGTGATTCTGACTCTGCGTTTGCCAACCAGGTGCTTCAATTGATCGGGTTGGATACGGTGGAATGGAGATATGGTGCCGGGTCGGGGATGTTCCTGATGGTAGCCCTCGCATCCTGGCGTTGGATGGGTGTTAACATCCTGTATTATTTGGCTGCACTTCAAAATGTAAACTATGATTTGTACGAAGCGGCGGACATTGATGGCGCCGGTGTTTGGCAGAAATTTCGCCACGTCACATTTCCTGCAATCAAACCTGTAGTGATTTTTCTCTCCACGATTACGATGATCAACGGTTTCAGAATGTTTGAAGAGAGCTTTGTTTTTTGGGAAACAAGCTCACCGGGGAATATCGGTCTAACGGTCGTCGGCTATATCTATGTGGAAGGGATTCAGAGGAATGATATGGGATTTGGAGCTGCGGTAGGTGTCGTGCTTTTGATCATAATTCTAGTCGTCAGCATCATTCAGTTGATTTTAACCGGTGCTTTCAAAAAGGATGATTAATGATGAAACAAAAAAACAGAAACGACAAACTGATTTCAATTTCACTGTTCGTATTCTTTACGATCGTGGCGATCGTGGCTTTGTTCCCGGTGGCGTCACTCGTCGTAGCCGCATTCAGCCCGGCTTCCGACTTAATGCGTTTTGGATTGACGGCTGAACTGTTCTTTTCCGCTTGGGATTTCACGAACATGAATGCCATTTTCAGTGGAGAAGGCGGGAACTATTGGCAATGGTATCTGAACAGCCTGATCATTTCGGGTGGTTTGATTATCGTTTCATTGTTCTTCTCATCCATGGTCGGGTATGCCCTGGCTCTCTATGAGTTTAAAGGTCAGCGTTTCGTATTCGTACTCGTGCTTCTCATTGTCATGATTCCTTTTGAGATTCTGATGCTGCCATTGTTCAGACTTATGACGTCTTTACAGTTGGTTGACACGTATATTGCAGTCATGTTGCCCTTAATCGTTGCGCCGATTGCAGTTTTCTTTTTCAGGCAGTATGCAATTGGGCTTCCGAAAGAATTAATGGAATCGGCACGGGTGGACGGCTGTACCGAATACGGGATCTTTTTCAAGATCATGGCCCCTTTAATGCTGCCGTCTTTTGCGGCGATGGCGATCTTGCAGGGCCTGACAAGCTGGAATAACTTTCTCTGGCCACTGCTTGTTTTACGATCTAACGATATGTTTACGTTGCCGGTGGGGCTCGCAACGCTTTTGACTCCATATGGGAATAACTATGAAGTCCTGTTTTCCGGAGCTGTACTCAGTATTATCCCGATTATCATACTGTTCTTGTTTTTCCAGAAATTCTTTATTGCCGGTCTGACTTCAGGTGGTGTAAAAGGCTGATTTTTGAACATATGGAAACGGGGTGAAAAAGATGACTGTGAAACTCGATGCATTTTTTCGGTTAATTACGCGATTCTCGTTGTTGAATGTAAATTGGATTGCAGGCATCGTTGCAGGTTTGTTAGTTCTCGGTCTTTTCCCAGCCACGGTAGCGACGTTCATCATTACCAGGCGCTGGATTCGGGAAGGTGAGTCTTTTTCGGTTACGAAAGCCTATTGGCAAGCCTACAAACAGGTTTTCGTGAAAGCGAACTTGTTTGGCATTGGGCTGAGTGCAATTGGACTCTTATTGTATGTCAATTACAGGGTGATTCAGACAGGGGGGATCGAGATTCCTCTCGTCGTCACCGTCAGTTTCATCACCATCGTATTTCTGTATTTGCTGTTTGCTGCGGCGGTTATACCGGTGAGTATTCATTTTACAGGCACACCACTTAAACTGATTCAAAAGACAATCTGGTTCATCTTTGCCAAACCCCATCTTGCGGTGCTTCTTGTGCTTCTTATGTGGGGGATCGCACACGTTTCCCTGCTCGTGCCGGCCGCCATTCTTTTCTTTACAGGGAGTGTCGGTGCGTACACCGTTATGTGGATTTTCCTTTCTTCATTGGATAAAATCAGCGGAATTGAAGAAGTACAAAGTGAAACTGATCAACCCGAAACTCTATCCCTATCAAACAGGAGGATTTTGACATGACAAAAGCTAAAATGATTGTTGATAAGTCGTACAAGATTGCAGATATTGATGAACGGATATACGGTTCATTCATTGAACATTTGGGCCGTGCTGTTTATGGCGGTATATTTGAGCCGGATCATCCGGACGCAGATGAAGACGGATTTCGAAAAGATGTCCTTGAATTGGTTAAGGAACTGCAAGTGCCGATTGTCCGCTATCCGGGTGGTAATATGGTGTCTGCCTATAATTGGGAAGACGGGATTGGGCCGAGAGAAGATCGTCCAAAGAGACTCGAGCTTGCTTGGCGTGTGATCGAAACAAACGCATTTGGAACCAATGAGTTTGCGGATTGGGCGAAAAAAGCCAATTCAGAAGTCATGATGGCAATCAATCTTGGAACCCGTGGGATTGATGCAGCGAGAAACTTCATTGAATATACCAATCATCCGGGTGGCACGTATTGGAGTGACCTCCGGCGAAAACACGGCTATGAAGAGCCGCATAAAATCAAAACCTGGTGCCTTGGAAATGAAATGGATGGTCCGTGGCAGGTTGGGCAGAAAACGGCCTATGAATACGGCAGGCTGGCCAGCGAAGCGGGAAAAGCGATGCGTCTTGTGGATCCGGATATTGAGCTGGTGTCATGCGGGAGTTCACACACACAAATGCCGACATTCCCGGACTGGGAGGCGGAGACCCTGACGCACACATACGATGTGGCTGATTACGTCTCTCTTCATCAGTATTTCGGTAACCGGGATAACGATTCGCAAAATTATCTTGCAAATGGGATGGAGCTGGAACATTTTATTTCAACGGTCATCTCCGTTGCGGATTATATCAAAGCGAAAAAACGCAGTAAAAAGACGTTGATGCTGAGCTTTGATGAGTGGAATGTCTGGTATCACTCGAACGATGCAGACAAAGAAATTGAGCCTTGGACCGTTGCGCTACCGCAGTTGGAGGACCATTACAATTTTGAAGATGCCCTTTTGGTGGGGAGTATTCTGATCACATTTTTAAAGCACGCGGATCGGGTGAAAATGGCTTGCATGGCGCAGTTGGTGAACGTCATTGCTCCAATTATGACAGATAATCTCGGTGCGTCCTGGAAACAGACGATTTTCTATCCGTATATGCATGCTTCAGTTTTTGGCCGCGGGGTATCGCTCAAGCCGGTAGTCAATTCACCGAAATTTGATACGAAGGATTTCACAGACGTGGACTATCTGGATACGGCCGTTGTCTTTAACGAAGAGAATGAAGAACTGACGGTCTTTGCATTAAACCGTCATATTAAAGAAGATCTTGTTATGGAAGCGCAGCTCGGTGATTTTGAAGGGTATCGGATTCAGGAACATATTGTCCTTGAACATGATGATCTAAAAGCAGTGAATACAGCGACGAATCATCCGGTAAAGCCCTACAGAAATGGGGATGCTGTTTATAAAGACGGTGTAATTGAAACGAAGCTGAAAAAAGCTTCATGGAACGTAATTCGTCTGAAGCTCATCAATGAATGATTCGAAAGACAGTAAGGAGTGAATGCAGGATGACACAATCTTATGACTATAAAAATCCGGTCATTGAACAGCGCGCCGATCCGTGGATGTATAAACATACTGACGGCTATTACTACTTTACTGCTTCGGTGCCGGAGTACGATCGCATTGAAGTGAGGCGGGCCAAAACGATCGAAGGATTAAAGGGCGCGACGCCCGCAGTTGTCTGGCGAAAATATGACGAGGGCCCGTTGAGTGCAAATATCTGGGCCCCGGAAATTCATTATATCGATGGCGCCTGGTACATTTATTTTGCGGCAGCGAGAACAACCGAAACGGACAACGGTCTGTTTGATCACCGGATGTACGCACTCGCATGTCAAAGCAATAATCCGGTTGAGGGAACTTGGGAAGAAAAAGGACAGGTCAAGTCGAAGTGGGAATCGTTCTGTCTGGATGCAACGGTATTTGAACATAAGGGCGATCACTATTATGTGTGGGCCCAAAAAGATCCGGATATTGAGGGTAATTCCAATATGTATATTGACAAAATGGTCAATCCTTGGACGTTGAAAGGTGATCAGGTGATGATTTCCCAACCTGAGTATGAATGGGAGAAGGTCGGCTTTTATGTCAATGAGGGAGCCGCGGTTATAAAAAGGAACGGGAAGATTTTCATGACCTTCTCTGGAAGTGCGACGGATCACAATTATCGTATGGGTCTCCTCTATGCGGATGAAGAATCCGATCTTCTTAACCCTTCGTCTTGGCATAAACTCGATAAGCCGGTCTTCGCTACCAGTGAAGAAAATGGCCAGTATGGACCGGGACATAACAGTTTCACGACGAGTGAAGACGGGGAAAAGGATCTGCTGGTCTATCATGCTCGAAATTATAAAGAAATTGACGGAGATCCTCTTTATGATCCGAATCGCCATACGAGAGTACAGGCTTTTGAGTGGGATGAGAATGGGTTCCCTGTATTTGAAAAACCTGTGCCGGATGCGGACTGATTGATCAGGTTCAATACCGGTGGAGAAATCAAGATAAAGAGGTGTTTACTAATGACCCTTTCAAAACTGAAACAAGAGGTATGTGAAGCGAATAAAGCACTGCCGAAACATGGCCTGGTCACCTTCACCTGGGGGAATGTCAGTGGAATTGACCGAGAACAGGGACTCGTTGTCATTAAGCCGAGCGGTGTTGCGTATGAGGATTTGACGCCAGAATCGATGGTGGTCGTGAACCTTGACGGGGAGGTTGTCGAAGGTGAGCTGAAGCAGTCGTCGGACACGCCAACCCACGTCTGCCTTTATAACCACTTTGAATCGATCGGCGGCATCGTGCACACCCATTCACCGAATGCGACCAGCTGGGCGCAGGCAGGGAAAGAACTGATTGCGCTTGGCACGACACAGGCTGATTACTTTTACGGGGATGTTCCTTGTACGAGAGCGATGACGAATGAGGAGATCGAAACAGCTTATGAACGAGAAACGGGCCTTGTGATTGTGGAGACGTTTACGAAACGCAACCTCGATCCGGTCGCAATGCCGGGTGTGCTTGTGCACAGTCACGCGCCTTTTGCCTGGGGCACGTCTCCTGAGGATGCGGTTCACAATGCCGTGGTCCTTGAAGAGTGTGCCAAGATGGCGATGCAGAGCCTGCAGTTGAATGCCGGAGCACCCCGCATGAACCAGGCGCTTCTCGACAAGCACTATTTGAGGAAGCACGGGAAGAATGCGTATTACGGACAGTGAAGAGCGTTGAATGGAGGGAACGGCAATGACAAAGTATGCAATAGGGATTGATTACGGCACACAGTCAGGGCGGGCTGTCCTCGTTTCACTGGCGGATGGCACGGAAGTGGCGGATCACGTGACGGACTATCCACACGGCGTGATGGATGAAACACTGCCTGATCCAACGGTCAAGCTCGGTTATGAATGGGCCTTGCAGCATCCGAAAGATTATCTGGCTGTGATTGAACAGTCGGTGCCTGCGGTGATGAAGGCGTCGGGAATTGATCCGGCGGATGTCGTCGGGATCGGCATTGATTTCACGGCGTGTACGATGCTGCCGGTAAACGAAGAAGGGACGCCTCTGTGCCTCATGGATCAGTGGAAACAGAATCCGCACAGCTGGGTGAAGCTCTGGAAGCACCATGCCTCACAGCCACATGCAAACCGGATTAACGAAGTGGCAGATAAACGGGGAGAAGCCTTTTTGCCTCGTTACGGCGGGAAACTCTCATCCGAATGGATGCTTGCGAAATCGTATCAGATTCTCGAAGAGGCCCCGGAGATTTATGAAGAGGCCGACCGGTTCGTCGAAGCGACGGACTGGGTGATTTGGCAGCTGAGTGGCGCATTTCTCCGCAACAGCTGTACGGCCGGCTATAAATCGGCCTGGCATAAAAAAGACGGCTATCCGTCTGAGGGCTTCTTTGAGGCCGTCGATCCGGGACTGAAGGATCTGGCTTCCACGAAGCTGAAAGGGGACGTGGTTCCTCTCGGTACGAAGGCAGGCGGCTTGACGAAAGAAATGGCTGCGATCACCGGACTTCCGGAAGGTCTGGCAATTGCCGTCGGGAATGTCGATGCCCATGCAGCGGTTCCGGCCGTCGGGGTCGTGGACGATGGCAAAATGGTGATGGCGATGGGAACGTCGATCTGTCACATGGTCCTCGGGAAAGAGGAAGTGCAAGTGGAAGGCATGGCGGGCGTCGTGGAAGACGGGATTATCCCGGGCTACTTCGGGTACGAAGCGGGTCAGTCGGCGGTGGGAGACATTTTCGGCTGGTTTACGGACCGCTCAGTCCCGGGCTACGTGGAAGAAGAAGCGAAGCGGCAAGGGATGAATGTCCATCAGTATCTCGAGAAAAAAGCGTCCGCTTATCAGCCCGGGGAGACAGGACTCCTTGCCCTCGACTGGTGGAACGGCAACCGCTCTGTGCTCGTTGATACGGAACTCGGGGGTATGATGCTCGGCATGACGCTTCAGACGAAACCTGAAGAAATGTACCGGGCGCTGTTGGAAGCGACGGCCTTTGGGACACGGATTATTATCGATGCGTTCCATGAAAACGGCGTCCCGGTAGATGAACTGTATGCATGCGGCGGCCTGCCGCAGAAAAATCCGCTCCTCATGCAGATCTATGCAGATGTGACAAACCGGACGATCAAAGTGGCGGATTCCACGCAGACGCCGGCTCTTGGAGCGGCCATGTTCGCAGCGGTGGCCGCAGGCAAAGAAGCAGGCGGCTTTGATACGATTCTCGATGCGGCAGGGAAGATGGGCCGTGTCAAAGAGGAACAGTATGATCCGAACCCGGAGGCTGTCGTTGTCTATGACAAGCTGTACCAGGAATACAAACGCCTCCATGACTATTTCGGAAGAGGCGGCAATGATGTGATGAAGAGATTGAAAGCCTGGCGGACATAAATCATCCGTCTCATGACAGAACTGGAGGTATGATTGATGATAAACAGACCGTATTCATTTTGGTTTCTGACCGGGAGTCAGCACCTGTATGGGCCGGAGACCCTGGATCAGGTGGCGGCACAGTCAGAAGAAATAATCGATGGATTAAATGAGGCGGGATTACCATTTCCGATTGAAGCGAAACAGGTGTTAACCAACTCGGATGACATCAGGGACGTGATCATTGCAGCAAACGCCGATCCGTCTTGCGCAGGTGTCATTACCTGGATGCATACGTTTTCCCCTTCGAAAATCTGGATCAGAGGCCTGCAGTTATTGCAAAAGCCGATGCTTCATCTGAATACCCAGCATAACCGGGATATCCCGTGGGATCAGATTGACATGGATTTCATGAACCTCAACCAGTCTGCACACGGCGACCGGGAGTTCGGTTCCGTTGTGACCCGCCTGGGCATTGACCGCAAAGTCGTTGTCGGGCATTGGCAACACCCGGATGTGCAGGCGGATATCTCGTCCTGGATGGTCACGGCGATGGGGCACCAGGAGAGTTATCACGTGAAAGTGGCGCGCTTCGGGGATAACATGCGCAGGGTTGCGGTTACTGACGGCGACAAAGTCGAAGCGCAGAACGTGTTCGGCTGGACAGTGGACGGCTTCGGTGTAGGTGATCTGGTTGCATACATCGACAAGGTGACGGATGAAGAAACAGAATCGCTCTTCGATGAGTATGATAAACTGTACCGCATCAGTGATGAGATCAAACAGACGCCGGCGTTGAAGCAGTCGGTTCTCGAACAGGCGAGAATCGAGCTTGGCATGAAGGCATTCCTTGATACAGAAGGCTATAACGCCTTCACGACAACCTTCGAAGACCTGCACGGGATGAAGCAGTTGCCTGGTCTCGCGGCACAGCGGCTCATGGCGCAGGGATACGGTTTCGCCGGCGAAGGGGACTGGAAAACAGCTGCGCTCCTCAGGTTGATGAAAGTGATGGCCGGGCATGAACAGACGACCTTTATGGAAGATTATACGTATCACTTTGAACCGGATAACGAAATGGTACTCGGCTCCCACATGCTTGAGGTTTGTCCGACCGTTGCCGAAGACAAGCCTGAAATCAAGGTGCATCCCCTTGGCATCGGCGGCAAGGACGATCCGGCAAGGCTCGTCTTTAACGGGCAGGGTGGCAAGGGCGTCAACGTGTCGCTTGTGGATATCGGAACCAGGTTCCGACTGATCATCAGTGAAGTGGAGGCACAGGTCCCGGACAAAGAAACACCGGAACTGCCGGTGGCGAAGCTCCTTTGGAAACCGGAACCGTCGCTGTCGACGGCGACGGCGGCCTGGGTGCATGCGGGCGGCGCGCATCATACCGTTTTGACCTTTTCACTCACGGTGGATCAGATGCTCGACTGGGCAGAGATGCACGGGATTGAGGCGGCTGTCATTAACGGCGAAACGGATATCCACCAGTTCAAAAAAGAGTTGAAGTGGAACGAACTTGTATGGAAATAAGCTGAATGAAACTGTGACAGCTTTGTAACAGTTCATTAAATCCTTGTAAAATCAATCATTTACTGTTCTATAGGCCTGTGAAGCTGTGCTATACTATTTGTACGGACAAATCGCAACAAAATCGATTTTTCCCGAATATACGCAAATGAGGTGCCCCTATGGAGCCTAAATATAATCAGGTGAAAAACAGTATACGTTCAAAAATTTTGCAGGGATATTTTAAGCCGCATGAAAAAATCGGCTCTGAAAGCGAACTGATGCAGTCGTATGAGGTGAGTCGTCATACGGTGCGAAAAGCCATTGATGATCTCGTCAATGAAGGATGGATCTATAAGAAGCAGGGGGCCGGTACATTCTGTGCCGAGCGCTCTGTTTCATCAGATGCCGTGTCCAATGGCACGAAGAACATCGCGGTCATTACGACGTACTTCTCGGACTATATATTTCCGACGATTATCCGCGGGATCGAGGGATATCTGAGTGCGAACGGGTATCAGATGACGGTATTCAGTACGAACAATGATCCGGATCTCGAGCGGAAATATCTGGAGACGGTGCTGTCCGGTCAGTTTGACGGTTTGATTATTGAACCGACGAAAAGCGCGCTCCCGAATCCGAACATCAACTATTATTTAAACATCGAGCGCCTCGGTATTCCGTACGTGATGATCAACGCCTACTACGAAGAGCTCGAACCGGTGCATCTGATCATGAATGATGCAGAAGGCGGCAGGATTGCGACGAGGCAGGTCATTGACGAAGGACACAAGCAGATTCTCGGTTTCTTTAAGAATGATGATATTCAGGGGATCAAGCGGATGAAAGGGTTTATTAAGGCCCACCGGGAAAGCGGTCTGCAGATTACACCGCAAAATATCGTGACCTATACAACGGAAACGAGGAAGAAGGATCCGGTGGAGAGGCTGAAGGAGAAAATGAAGGTCCGTCACGAGCGGCCGACAGCCATCGTCTGTTATAACGATCAGCTTGCCGTGATACTGCTCGACGTCCTGAGAGATTTAAATCTGTCCATCCCGGGCGATGTTTCCGTCATCGGATTTGATGATTCGTTCCTTTCTGTGGCATCAGAAGTGAAATTGACCACGGTAAAGCACCCGAAAGAGCGGATGGGTGTGGACGCGGCAAAACTGATCGATCAGCTGATCAGGGAAAAAGAAGATCCGACGGTGTCCAAAAAAGCCAGTTCAATTGTATATGAACCGGAACTGGTTGTACGGAACTCCACGAAGGATCTGAAAATAAAAGAGGTGAACTGAGAATGAGTCTGGATGTAACCGACTGGTATAACCGGTCATCATCAGGCTGCTCCTGCGGTCATACGCATTACGGGCTGACCGTTGACACCTTTTCCATCAGGAACGGGGCCTTATATGAGCTTCGTTCTTATTTATTGGATAAGGGGTGGAGAGATGTGCATCTTGTCTCAGATGCACAGACGAATGAGGCGGCAGGAGAAAAGCTTGTAAGGTATTTGTCAGAAGAAATAAATGTGGAACGAACGACAGTGTTGCCGGATCGAAACGGGGATGTGATTGCCGATGAACAGGCGATCATGCAAGTCATCACCGAAGCCTCCCGTGAAGCGGATGTTTTCATCGCAGTTGGTGCAGGAACGGTTCATGATATTACCCGCTTTGCCTCTCACACCGTCGGGAAGCCGTTTATCGCGGTTCCAACGGCTCCGTCAGTGGACGGCTTTAACTCGATGGGAGCCCCCATCGTACTCAGAAAGAAAAAGATCACGTATCAGACACAGGCCCCGGTGGCTCTCTTCGCGGATCTCGATGTCCTGCGGGAGGCGCCCCGTGCCATGACGGCAGCGGGATTTGCCGATATTCTCGGGAAGTATACGTCCCTCACTGACTGGTCATTCGGAGCGGTTATGGCAGGTGAGCCCTACTGCCCGGCTGCGGCCAGGATGACACAGGAGGCCCTCGATCAGGCCGTGTCCGCAAAAGACGAGATTCGTATGGGTACGTCTTTCGGGATGGAACAGTTATTCGAAGCGCTGTTAAAGTCGGGCATGGCCATGTCTCTATTCGGCAGGTCCCATCCGGCTTCTGGCGGTGAGCACCACCTGTCCCATTACTGGGAGATGGCCTTTCTTGAAGAAGGGCGCAAACAGCTCCTGCACGGAGAGAAAGTCGGTGTGGCTACGGGCCTGATTGCGGATCTGTACCACGGGGAAGTCCTGGAGAAAGTATTCAGGGATCCGGCTCTTGATGCAGGACAGAGAAAGGGAATTGAGGCCCTGATCGGTCAGCTGCCGACGGGTGAGGAGATCCGGATGATGCTGAAGGCTGCAGGCGGTAAAACGAGCCTGGCAGAACTGAATATTGAACCGGCGCTTTATGAAAAAAGTAAAGCGCACGCACATACGCTGCGTGATCGCAAGACGATGCTTCACTACCTGAACACGGTCTGAATGATCCTGTCATGCAGAAAAGATAACTTCCATGATCAAATATATAATTTATTAAAGCAGTTACACACTCCTCTAGTGACATGAAAGCCCCCTTGATGTCAGACAATGTCTGGATCAAGGGGGCTTTCTGTGTCCGTGTATCAGCGAATCTTGATGGCATGACCTTCAAAATCGGTCACATGTCCAATGACGGCTGCTTTGAACGTATCCTGCGCCCGGTTATAGGCTTCAACATACGCATCGGCTTCATCTGCCGGCAGGCTGACGAGCAGGCCGCCGCTCGTAATGGAGTCTGAGAGAATGAGCTGATCCGCAAGTTCAATATGCGGGGCATGTTCCACATGCTCAAGCAAATAGTCGCGGTTTTCACGTCCGCCGCCAGGAATGACTTTGTTTCTGGCGTGGGATAAGGTGCCGTTGATGACTGGCACGTCTTTGTAGGAAATATGCAGGGTGACATTGCTGCCGCTTGCCATTTCAAAGCCGTGACCGGTGAGACCGAATCCGGTGACATCCGTGACAGCGTGAGGATGAAAGTCAGCGAGTGTTTCGGCTGCGGTCTTGTTGAGCGTCGCCATCGCGGTCATGACGTCTTTTTGTTCCTGTTCACTTGCCTTGCCGAATTTAATGGCTGTCGTAATGATGCCTGCTCCGAGAGGTTTTGTCAGGACGAGCTTGTCACCGGTTTTCGCACCGACGTTCTTGAAGATCGCGTCGGGATGAACGGTTCCGGTTACGCTCAGGCCGTATTTTGGTTCCTGATCATCAATGGAATGGCCCCCGGCGAGAACGGCCCCTGATTCCTGGATTTTGTCCGCCCCGCCCCTGAGAATCTCAGCAAGGGTTTCCGGCGGCATCTTTTTGATCGGATATCCGACAATGTTCAGGGCCGTGACCGGTTTACCGCCCATCGCATAAATGTCACTCAGTGCATTTGCCGCTGCGATCTGGCCAAACATATACGGGTCGTCACAAATTGGCGTGAAATAATCGATGGACTGCACAATGGCGAGATCGTCCGTCAGTTTAAACACACCGCCATCATCGCTCGTATCAAGACCGACAAGCAGGTTTTCGTTTTTAGTTCCTTCAGGTAAATGACGCAAGACTTGCGTCAGGTCGGCTGGGCCGATTTTGCAGCCTCAACCGGCTTTCTTTGTTGTTTGAGTGAGGGGTTTATTTCCCCCGGACAGAATATTCTTTAACATCGGTCAGATGCACCTCCATATCAGGATATACAAATCAGTTGACAGTGCCGTTATAGTCGGAGATACCGCCTTCCACAACGATGACTCTGTCATGGTCGAAGCCTGCGTCAATCAGTGCTTCGGCCACTTCTTTACTTCGGTTCTGGGTGTTGCAAAGGATGACGACATCTTCCTCTTCGTTCAGTAAAGACGGATTATCCATCACGAGCGCCATGGGCATATTCTCAAAGCCCGGAATGGATTCCTCGTCAAACTCGTCCGTTTCCCGGACGTCGATGTATTGGACGTCGTCTTCAAGTCCTTGTTCAGTCTGTGCTTCGAGATCTGTGGCCGTCATCGTATTGAGACCGTCAAGATCAGCCGTGCCTCCGCATGCACCAAGCAGAAAAAGGCCGGACAAAACGATCAGTAATTGTTTCATGGTATTCCTCCTTGTTATCGATACATAACCATTATACACGATTCATCTGGAAAGTGCATCCACTTCACACAAAGGTCACATCTGACGGGTGGCGGATTGGATCATAGCCTGGATTAAGGCGTCCGTGTGCGGATGCTGGCTGTTGGCGTGACGCACCGCGTAGAAGGATCGGTCGGTCGGGAGTTCGCAAAGAATCTTTACATGTTGGGTCATCACCGTATCGAGGGCAAATGACGACACGGCGGTGATCCCGATGCCGGATGCCGCAAGAGCGAGAGCTCCGGCGGTATTCGGGACAACGGCAATGACGGGCAGATCATCGAAAGATCCTCCAAAATCGGTGATGGCTTTTTTTGTCGCACGGAGCGTACCGGAACCCTCTCTGTAGGAAATAAAGCGCTCATTCATCAGATCATCAGCGGAATGGATCGCTGATTTCTCCGGAGTGCCAACCAGGACGAGCTGATCCTGGGCGATTTCCGTCGATACAAGGCGGTTATCATCGGGCTTGGACCCGGTAAAGGCAAGGTCAAGCTCGAAATGACGCAACTGTTCGATCATCTTCGCGGAGGAGTCGAGCGTGATGCAGAGATCCGTTGGATACGCCGAATCCTCAAGGAGGGAAAGTGCCTGTGGAAGAAGATAGGTGCCGGGAATGGAGCTTGCCCCGACGTGAAGACTTCCCTGTTCACCGGCGTGGCTCAAAGCGGCTTTGTTATAGATGACCTCCCAGTCCTGAAGCAGTTTTTGTCCCTCGTTAAACAAAATGGCGCCTGACGTCGTCAGGGTCATCGTTTCCCTGTTAAGAAGCGGAAAGCCGGCTTCTTTCTCCAGTGCTTTGATCTGCTTCGTGATCGCAGGTTGGGAGATCTTGAGCTTTTGGGCAGTTTGGGAGAAGCTTCGTTCTTCTGCAAGAACAATGAAGGTGTGCAGTCGGTTCAGGTTCATAACAACCTCCTTATAAATGAATGGAATGGATTTATAACTATATGTTATACTATGTGCGAAAAGGTGAGAACCGTTACATAATCAGGGCATCTGCCGGTGTTAATCCGGTTATGTTGTCTATTTTACAACAGAAAGGTTGATGAATGTGAAGCGATCGTTGTTTATTTTAAGTGGACTGTTCCTGCTTGGCGCTTGTGGGAATGAACAGGAGGAACCGTTCGAAGTCGCCGTCATTCCGTCACAGTCCATCGGGGAAATGCAGGAAGGGCTTGATCTGCTTGAGGCAGAGCTTGAAGCAGCGCTTGGGAGAGTTGTCAAAGTGGAGCACTATCCGAACTATAATGCGGTGGTGGAGGCCATCAATCACAGTCATATCGATCTCGCTTATGTGGGGCCTGTGACGTACCTCATCGCCAGAAATCAGAGTGGGGCTGAGGCAGTTCTGACTCAATCCATCAATGGATCGCCTTATTATCATTCCTATATCAAAGCGCATGTGGACGCTCCGTGGGATACTCTCGATGAGCTGTTGGCAGATGTGGGTGACGTGTCATTTGCTTTTGGCAGTCATTCCTCGACGTCAGGTTTTACGGTACCGGGGTATGAGTTGATGAATCAGGGGGTGTACCGTGATGAGAATGACCATGACTTTATAGACGTCCGCTTTACCGGTTCGCATGACATTACAGCCCAGGCCCTCCTCAGTCAGGACGTGGATGCAGGAGCCATTGACAGTGCGATTTATCACGCACTCGTCGAAGAGGGGTCTGTGGATGACAGCCGGCTGAAGACGATTTGGGAATCGGAGCCGCTTTATCAATATCCGTGGATCGTCCCTTCTGATAAGGATGAAGACGAGATCGAAGCCATTCAGGAAGCGTTTCTTGCGATCGAAGAGCCGGAGATTTTACGGATTTTCGGAGGTGCAGATGCCTTTGTCCTGGCAGATGTGGCCAATTATGAAGGGATCGAGGATGCGGCCCGGGCCGTGGGGCTTCTTGATGATGAGGAGTAAACCGTGATGGTCTGGTTCAAAAGGAGACACCTGGTTTATGTGGTACTGTTGGCCGTTCTGACGGTGATCAGTATGCAGGTGACCAATGTCGAGATCACGAGGCTCGTCGATCTCATCTACATCGGTGACTTTATTCGTGAGCGCTTCTTGCCCGTTCGCTGGGAACTGTGGCCGGTTCTCCTTCAGGCAAGCGGAGTCACGCTGGCGATGGCCTTTCTCGGCACACTCGTTGCACTCTTTGTCGCATTGCCCGTCAGTTTTCTTGTCGCGAGGCCGACGAGCAGTTATTGGGTGCGTACACCTTTGAAGCTGGTGCTCAATTTTCTGAGGAGTGTGCCTGAAATCGTGTTTGGCCTGATTCTCGTCGTGATCCTTGGACTGGGAACGTTTCCGGCCGTGATTGCCATCGTGCTTCATAATATCGGTGTCCTCGGGAAATTGATCGCCGAACTGATCGAAGCATCAGACCGGGGTCCGCAGGAAGCGATGCGGGCCGTTGGTGCAGGGTGGCATTCGGGAAATGTCCTGGCGATCCTGCCGCAGATCTGGCCGAATGTCCTGTCTCAGTATTTTTACCGGTTTGAAGTGGCGATCCGGACGTCGCTCATCTTAGGCTTTATCGGCGGCGGGGGGGCTGGGCCAGCAGCTGTTCAATCATTTTAACAGCATGAACTACCAGGCAGTGGCCCTTGATATTCTGTTTATCATGGGGCTTGTGATGATTGTGGATCTGTTTGGATCCTTCGTCCGGAACCGGATGATATGAGGAGGGAGCATGATGATACAAGTGGAAGGCCTCAGTGTCACGTTTGGCGGTAACGTACAGGCACTAAGCGGGATTGATTTCACCGTGGGGGATGGTGAATTTATCTGTGTCCTTGGGCGAAGCGGGGCGGGGAAATCGACACTCATCCGTTGCTTAAACGGCCTGCAGCGTCCGAGTGCGGGCATTGTTACCGTGAATGGTGAGACTCTGACCTCAAAAACTGAGCAGGACCTGAGGCGGATACGTGCCGATATCGGCATGATCTTTCAGCACTTTCAGCTCATCCCGCGACTCACGGTTGCAATGAATGTTTATCTTGGGATGGCAGGAAAGAGGCCTTGGTGGAAAACAGTGATGGGGTTTCAGACAGATTCAGAAAAAGCGCGCGTTGATACGGCACTCCGTGAGGTCGAAATCGGGGACTATGCTCACAGGAGAGTCGAGGAGTTGAGCGGCGGGCAAAAGCAGCGGGTTGCGGTGGCGAGAGCCCTTGTGCAAGAACCATTTTTACTGCTTGGAGATGAACCGGTTGCAAGTCTCGATCCTGGTACCTCAGAACGGCTCTTTCAGAAACTGAAGGATCTGCATGACAACCGGGGAATCACGATGTTCATCAACGTGCATGACGTGACGCTTGCCAAACGGTATGCGAACCGTATTCTTGCTCTGAAGGACGGAGCGCTGATCTTTGACGGGCCGCCTGAAGCCTTTGACGAAGAAGCATACAGGGAAACGTATGCAACGACGACTTAAAGAAAGAGCCCGGATTCCAATGGAATCCGGGCTCTTTTGATCGCACTGTTCCAAAGAACAGGCTGTATCATCAATGATTACTTATTCGACACCTTCAAGCCAGCCGTCAACGACGTCCTGGTTTGCTTCCACCCAGTCGGCAGCTGCATCTTCAGGATCTGTACCTTCCTGGATTTCAAGCATGATGCTTTCCATGTCTTCTGTTGTCCAGAAGAACTGATCAAGAATACGGAACGCATTAGGCATATCCTCTTCAAGACCTTGGCGAACCATTGTCTGGATCACTTCTGCTTCACCGAATGATCCTTCAGGATCTTCAAGATACTTAAGGTCATAGGCAGAGAACTTCCAGTGTGGTGTCCAGCCTGTTACGACGATAGGCTCTTCATTTCCGACAGCTTCACCAAGCGCAGTCGCCATGGCACCACTTGAAGAGGTTTCAACGGAGAATCCGTCAAGACCGTAGTCTTCTACAGATGCTTCTGCGGCCTGAACAACACCGGCACCCGGTTCGATACCTGTGATGGTTCCGCCGAGCTCATCTTCATACTGATCAAGGTCAGCAATGGAGTCGATGGTCATATACTCAGGGACAACCAGACCGACGAGTGCGCCCTCGAGGTTCACACCAAGGTCAACGAGATCGTCTTCGTATTCAGCGAAGAGGTCACCGTGTGTTGCCGGCAACCATGCGGCAACCATGCCGTCAGCTTCGCCATTTGCAACGGACTGCCACATGATGGCATTGTCAATCGGTGTGATTGTTACATCATAGCCTTGGCTTTCCAGGACGTTTGCAACAACGTGCGTAGATGCGATTTCAGAATCCCATTCTACGTATACGAGTTCAATTTCTTTGCCTTCGCCGACCATTGCGCCGTCGTTTGCCGCATTGTCGTCACCGGCATTTTCATTGACGTTTGCATCGTCATTGTTATTCCCTGTATTCTCTTCATTGTTTCCGTCGTTCCCGCATGCTGTGGCAACGAGTGTCAACGAAAGACCAGCTGCAGCTGCAACCAATTTCTTGTTTCCTTTGAACATAAATCGTTCATCCCCTTTTTTCTTAAATATTATTTATGGTACACACCGGATAGCTTTACCCGGTGTGGGTCCAACATAAACATTAATTCTTCTTCATGTTTGCTGTTTGGGTGAAGCGGTCGATGATGATCGCCAGTATAACAATGGCGATACCTGCTGTAAAGCCAGGTCCAACCTGAGCACGCTGCAAGGCAGACAGCACTTCACGGCCAAGACCAGGTGCCCCGATCATGGAAGCAATGACAACCATGGAAAGGGCGAGCATCACGGTCTGGTTAATCCCGGCCATGATGGTAACTTTGGCCATTGGCAGCTCAACTTTAAAGAGCTTCTGTGCCGGTGTCGAACCAAATGCATCCGAGGCTTCGACCATTTCCGTCGGTACCTGCCGGATCCCGAGATTCGTCAGTCGGACCGTCGGCGGTGTCGCAAAAATCAGTGAGGCGAATACACCCGGTACCATCCCGATCCCGAAGAAAGCAACGGCCGGAATCAGATAAACGAAGGCCGGCATCGTCTGCATGAAGTCGAGAACCGGCTTCATGATCGCTTCTGCGGTGTCGCTTTTCGACATGAGAATCCCGAATGGAACCCCGATGATGACGGAAAGGACACTGGCGAGAAGGACAAGGGTAAAGGTGTACATGAGTTCTTCCCACAGTCCCTGGTTAAAGATTAACAGGAGACCGAATATGGTGAATATCGGCAGTCCGAGCTTCCTGCCATTCAGGAAATAGGCAATAACAGCGACCAAAACGATGATAATGAGTGCCGGCACTGCATAGAGCAGATCGGCAAACCAGGTCATAAAATCACCAAAGCCACTGCGGATCGGACCGAAGATAAAGGAAAAGACATCGGTGATCCACGCAACCGCGTTACTGACGGCTTCAGAAATCGGTATTTGCGGTAAGTTTTCTAAAAGATCATTCAACATCCAGGTTCACCTCGTTTTCTCCGGACAAAGCGGCAATAACGGCGCCGCGCACGATAATGCCTTCAAGTTTCTCGTCTTCGACAACCGCAACCGGAACCGGTGAATCGTGAATGAGATCAAACAGATCGTGGAGCGGTGTTTCTTTGCCGACTGTCGGCATGTCCGTTTTCAGAATATCGGTCAGTTCACGGCTGTCACGTTTTTGTGCATCAGACGCATCATCCGCCGTAATGTAGCCTTTCAGTCTGCGGTTGCTGTCTGTTACATAAAGACTGGACAATCCGTATTTCCGCATGCGCTCAAGGGCAACGCGGGGACCGTTTTTATCAATATTGATGGTTTCCGGTGTCTTCATAATATGCTGGGCCGTGAGGATCTTCGAGCGGTCAATATCCTCAACGAAGCGTTCAACATAGTCATCAGCCGGATGGATGAGGATTTCTTCCGGTGTGCCAATCTGCACGATATAGCCATCCTTCATCAGCGCAATGCGGTCACCGAGACGCAGTGCCTCATCGAGGTCGTGCGTGATGAAGATGATCGTCTTCTTCATGGACGTCTGCAGGTCCAAAAGCTCATCCTGCATATCTTTACGGATCAGTGGATCTAGTGCAGAGAATGCTTCATCCATCAGGAGTACTTCAGGGTCATTGGCGAGGGCTCTTGCGAGACCGACACGCTGCTGCATCCCCCCGGACAGTTGATCCGGATACTGTTCTTCGTAGCCTTTCAGGCCAACGAGCTCGAGGGATGCCTGTGCCTTTTTGCGGCGTTCCTCGCGTTCGATGCCCTGAACTTCCAAGCCGTATTCCACATTTTCCATAATGGTACGGAACGGGAACAGACCGAATTTCTGGAATACCATACTCATCATCTTACGTCTGACATCCCGAAGCTTATCATCTGAAATGTTGGATAGGTCATCACCGTTAATGATGACACTGCCGCTTGTCGGTTCGATTAAACGGTTCAATAACCGGACAAGTGTAGACTTACCACTCCCTGAAAGGCCCATGATCACGAAGATTTCCCCGTCCTGGACTTCGAAGGAAGCCTGGTTGACCCCGACGGTTGCGCCGGTTTTTTCGAGGATCTCGTCTTTACTGAGACCTTGATCAAGGAGCTGCTGGGCTTGTTTTGTCTTCTTGCCAAAAATCTTAGTCAGTTTGTCGACTTTAATTGTAGCCACATTCGCACCTTCTTTTCATATTATTTTCGAGTGCCGGTTTCGCACCGCTTGCACTATGCATTACTATATACCTTCTTCTTTCATAGTACAAACCTCGTTATCGGACTGTACAGGCCAAAAAGTTTGTTCAGAAAAAACTGTACGTAACTAACAAGCTTAATGCCATGTAATGCTCGTGTTATCTCGTCGTAACATACCGTAACGCGGCTACCTAAATGTTTCGTGTTTTGGTATGGTAATAAATAGTGAGAAAGATAGGAGGATGCGTGATGTCAAGTGAGGAGAAGTTATTAAGCGAACAGGAACAGCTTGATGCTGCCCGTGGCCGATTTATTTCGGAAATCGCCAAAAACATTCACTTATACGATTTGCCTCCGTCGATTGGCAGGCTGTATGGAACGGTGTTCTTTTCAAAGGACCCAATGACGCTCGATGAGATGAGTGAAGAAATGGGCATGAGTAAGACGAGCATGAGTACGGGGATCCGTTCGCTCGTTGAGGCAGATATGGTGGAACGGGTCTGGGAGAAGGGCGTCCGTAAAGATCTCTATAAAACGGAGGAAGACTGGTATAAATCCTTCTCCACCGTGTTTATCAAACGCTGGCGAAATGCGACGGAGACCAATCTCGAAGCGATTGGTGAGACCGAAGAGATGCTGAACGCATTAAAAGAACGTGCCGATCATGACGAAGTGATTGACGAGGTCAACATTGACCTTGAGAAACTGCATCGTGCGCGTAAGTATTATGAATGGCTGAATGAGGTCATCGCGCTCTTTGAGACCGGAGAGATCTTTGAGATCGTCCCGAAAAAAGAATAACAGTTACAGGAAAAGACTCTTCATCATTCGATGGAGAGTCTTTTGTTTTTCTGATAAAATAGAGAAGAGAGAATGTTGTGAGGTGGTCGTGTATGGCGGATGATCGAAAATCAATGGAACAGTTGCAGGATAAAGTGAACGGGAAGCTGGCCGATGAAGAGAAAACCAGGCAGCGGCCCAAAAATGTGGCAACCTGGCGGACGGAAAAACCGGCGGTGATGAACAATGGACCGGCGGACTTTCAGCCGAAAAAAGAAAAGCCAAAAAAGAATAAACCGCTCATGATTTTAGCGGTTTTACTTGTGGCCTTTGGCGGCATGATGCTGCTGGCCTTCAATGAAGACCGGGTGATGTCCGCTTATCAGTATATCACCGGTGATTATTCTTGGCAGCGTGCGCATCATGCCGATGAAGACATGTTCCGTCTTTCTGACGGTAACTATGTACAGGCTTCTGTGACTATTGAAGTGGAAGAGCGTGGGCAGGTTCGCCGTCTGAACAGCCAGGATGACTCTGTCGACCATATCATTGAAGAGGCATTTATGACCGTAAACACTGCGGAGATCCGCTCGAACCCCGGCAAGGACCAGGTGGTTGACGAGATTTCTGCCATGATTAACCGGGATATAGAAGGGGTGGAGGTCAAACAGGTGTATTTCCGCTCGATTTTATCGCCCCTTGCAAACTGAATGACAAAAGGAAAACAGGCGCTGCCTAAACGAAGCAGCGTCTGTTTTCCGGCAATGGATCATCACATCATCAATTATTTAAATTCAGACAGGAGGCGCTTATGCACATACTGCTGATACTGCTCGTCGGGATTGTCACACTGTTCGTCGCAGCAGCGCTTATTCAAACGATCCGGAGGAGAAGGCCTGATGAGGCGGTCGTGCTCGACGGGTTGAAACTCAATATCGTATCGAGGGGGATGAAATTGAGCCCCGCTCAGGTAAAGAAAGATGGGAGATTAAAGGTCGGGTTTCTGGGAGCGGGTCTTGTGATCCTGACAGGCACGTTGGTCGCAACCCTGATAACGGGTATGACACTGACACTCAGCTCGATTTTTCTCCTGATCTGGTTGCCTGTGTATTCGCTTCTGGTCATTAAAGTACCGATGCTTCTCCTGACACGGGAGGCATGGGTCGTCGATGAACGGAGATTTCCTTTTGAGGCGATTAAGTGCATCGAAGCTGAACCGGTATCGGTTGGTCATGAGATGCGCGGCATGTTTGATGAATCATGGGCGTACGTGGCTGTTACCATTCATCCGCGGAAGAAGTGGTCGAAAAAAGCGTTGTTCTGTGTGCACCAGGACGATTATGAACAGCTCAAAGACATCGCCCGTTCGCAAAGCAGGGATTATCCGTGGGAGGAGACAGGGACATGGCAAAAAACAGACGGCGCAAACGGCAGTTTGACATAGAGGATTACCACCCAACGATTCTGCTGGTAGCCGGAGCGTCGGGATTGCTTTCCTTCTTTGCTCCGGTGGTGATCATCCCCATCGCCCAGGAGATGCTTCATTTTGACGGCGGAATCCTGGAGATTCTGACACCGACGATGAGTTACCGGATGATGATGGCCGCGCTTCTCTGGATCCCTTTTGTAACGGGCCTGTATTTCTTCACCCGGAAACTGGCGGAACAACGGCGCGTCCCGTACCGGGGTGGTCCATTGATGGCGGTCCTCGTCCTCTTGGCCCTTCCGCTGATGGCCTTCAGCATCCAGCATGTTGTGGTCCTCGAGGAGGAAGGGTTTCACTATAATCGCTGGTATGAATGGTCCGGCACCTGGTACGACTGGGATGACGTGAATGCGGTTCAGCCGGTGAGGGAATCCATGGGCGGCGTGCTGCATATTACCTACCGTTTTCAAATGAACGATGGACGTGAAATCGTGTTTGAGTCCGATGATGATTTCCGGCGGGTGCGCGGGTACATCTTTGAGACCGTGGAAGCAGGGGGCGGGGAGATGCTGCCGACGGTCGATGAGGATGATTATGAACCGTCGAATGAATGAGTGTCTGAAACAGGAAAAGTCCTGTTGACCGTGGGAGAATAACCTGCTACTCTATAACAGAACTTTACTCAAAAAACAGAAAGGGGGCGTGCGCCATGATCCGGATGCAGTCAGCTCGTAATCGTGCTTTTCCAACTGAATATATCCGCGTAAACCATGAAGCGCATGCCGGCCTTTAACATTCAGACAGCTTTTCCGCCCTTTTGACAACTGATGCATGCACATGGGGAACGTCTGCCCGTGTGCTTCTTTTATGATTATGAATGTAAAATTTTGTAATTAGCCCGCGGGAACGCGGGCTTTTTATATTCAAAAAATCCTCCTCTGTGAGGAAAAAAGAAAGGATGAAACAAAATGATGAAGATGATCTGCTGGAGAAGAGTACAGGCAACAGGAAGAGAGTGGAAGGATGGCGGTTAGTTGTACAAATGATTGGAGTTTGTGGAAAGGAAGTGACAGACCATGTTCGCAGCATTAAAGAAATTATCATGGTTTTTTAAACAGGAAAAGAAACGGTATATCATTGCTATTCTCATCTTAACGGTGGCGAGTGTCCTCGAAATCATCCCGCCGCGGCTCATCGGATTTGTGGTGGATGATGTGCACCAGGGACGGATGACGGAGGAACGTCTTTTTGGCTTCGTCAGCTTTTTCATTGTGCTCATGCTCGTTGTCTACGTGATGACGTATGTCTGGATGCGCAAACTGTTTGGGGGTTCTTTGCTGCTAGAACGGACGATGCGTTCAAGGCTGATGAATCATCTGATGACGATGACGCCGTCCTTTTATAACCGGAATAAAACCGGCGATCTCATGGCAAAAGGAACGAACGATCTGAAGGCGATTTCACAGACGGCAGGGTTCGGGATCCTCACCCTCGTTGATGCAACGGTCTTTCTCGTGGTCATTCTCGTTATGATGACGGTATTTATCAGCTGGGAGCTGACGTTGGCTGCCTTTTTGCCGTTCCCGTTGATGGCTTATTTAATGAAGGTTTATGGTAAGCGCATACATGAACGGTTCATGGCAGCGCAGCGTGCATTCGGGGATCTGAATGATCAGGTGCTTGAATCGATCTCTGGTGTGCGGGTCATTCGGGCCTTTGTCAAAGAACAGGCCGACCGGACCTCGTTCAGTAAGCAGACCGATCATGTCCTCCGGCAGAACATCCGGGTGGCGAGGGTGGATGCCCTCTTTGAGCCGACGATTAAGATTCTCGTCGGGATGAGCTATATGATCGGCCTCGGCTTTGGGGCGTACCTCGTCTTTCAGGGGCGGATTACCCTCGGTCAGCTCGTGACGTTTAATATTTACCTCGGGATGCTGATTTGGCCGATGTTCGCCCTCGGCGAACTGATGAATATTATGCAGCGGGGGAATGCGTCACTGGACAGGCTTAATCACACCTTTGAGGCAGAGCCGGATGTGAAGGATCCTGATAAACCGCTGAGAGACCTCGTACCGAACGAAATTGTCTTTGATGGGCTCAACTTCAGCTATCCAAAGGCGAAAGAACCGGCGCTGTCCGATGTGTCGGTCACGATCAGAAAAGGGATGCACATCGGTGTTGCGGGGAAGACGGGAAGTGGGAAATCCACCTTTCTCAGGCAGCTTCTGAGAGCGTATCCTCTTCATAAAGGAGCGCTGAAGGTCAACAGCGTGCCCTTCGAACAGGTATCCCTCTCCACGGTGAAAGGATGGATCGGCTACGTGCCGCAGGAGTCATTTCTGTTTTCCAAGTCGATTGAAGCAAACATCCGCTTTGGAGCGGGGGATAAGGTGTCGGATGACAGGCTCAGGCAAGTCATGGAACAGGCGGCGATTACGAAAGATCTGCACACATTCCAGGATGGCCTCGAAACCCTTGTCGGAGAAAAAGGGATCTCTCTTTCCGGCGGCCAAAAGCAGCGGATTGCCATCGCGAGAGCGCTGATGAAGGATCCGGAAATCCTGATTCTTGATGACGCCATGTCGGCGGTGGATGCGAAAACGGAACAGTTTATCATCTCGAACATCCGCGAGGAGCGAAGCGGGAAAACAACGTTTATCGCCGCGCACCGTATGTCTGCGATCAGTCATGCGGACGTGATTCTTGTTTTTGACGGCGGACGGATTGTCGAACAGGGAACGCATGATGAACTGATGCAAAACGGCGCCTGGTACAAAGAGCAGTTTGACAAGCAACAAATGGAACAACAGTCACAGGAACAGGCCAGGCAGGGGGTGTCTTCATGAACAAAGTAAAGCAAGAAGCAACGCCGGAACCGAAAGAGACGGGGAAGCGTCTGTTTCAGTACGCATGGCCGTTTCGGAAGACGATCTTTCTGTCGCTGTTCTTCCTGGCCCTCGCCGCAGCGGCGGAGCTGACAGGGCCGTTCATTGCCAAGACGATGATCGATGAACACATCGTCGGGATTGAACAGACCTGGGTGGAGGTACCGGATGGCGATGTGACGTTTGAAGGGCGATCCTTCACCCGGGAAGACCGCTATGCCGGTGATGGAACAGTGGACGGTGTATCGATCGTGCAGGTCGGTCTTGATTATTATCTGGTGGAGGCCCGGGAGGTCACGGCGGGCGAGGAGACCTATGAGAACGGGGTGCTTACGGTCGTTCGTGACGGCGAGACATCCGTCTATCCGGCCGTGTCCATGACGACGGACGACGTGTTCCTCTTTTACGCCCAGGAAGTCCCGTACATCATCGGCTGGATGGCGCTTTATCTTGTGTTGATCGGGATTTCGTCGTTCTTTCATTATTACCAGAGCCTCTGGCTTCAGACGTCGGCGAACCGGATCATCAAGCAAATGCGTGAAGACGTATTCAGGAAGGTGCATGAACTGCCGGTCCGCTACTTCGATCAGATGCCGACAGGGAAGATTGTGTCGAGAATCACCAATGACACCGAAGCGATCCGGGAGCTGTACGTCCGGGTTCTGGCGACATTTTTTACGGGGATTGTCTATATGATCGGGATCTTCTTTGCGATCTTCCTCCTCGACGTCCGCCTTGCCCTGGCGACGCTCATCATCATTCCGGTTCTGATTGTCTGGATGATTGTCTACCGCTCCTTTGCAGGGCGGTATAACCGGGTCATCCGGGAGAAACTCAGTGATCTGAACGGGCGAATGAATGAGAATATTCAGGGGATGTCGATCATCCAGGCCTTCGGGCAGGAGAAGAAAGTGGCGGACGAATTTGAGACCCATAACGACGAGCATTACCGGTTCAACCGTAAGATGCTGACTCTGAACTCGCTCACGTCATTCAATCTGATCGGGCTTCTCCGAAACGTCGCCTTCGTGACACTCATCTGGTACTTCGCTGGAGGCTCGATGGGGGTCGGCATGATCTTCAGTCTCGGAGTGGTTTATGCCTTTGTCGATTACATCAACCGTCTGTTTGAGCCGATCAACGGCATCGTCGGTCAGCTTGCCCAGCTTGAAGAGGCGAGGATTGCCGGGGAGCGGGTGTTTCATCTGATGGATCAGGAAGGGGAGCCCCTCCCTGAGGCGCAGACGCCCCGCTTTCACGGGGATGTCACCTTTGACGGGGTGTGGCTGTCTTATGATGAAGGGCATCCGGTTTTGAGGGACATCTCTTTTGAGGCAAAGAAAGGAGAGACAGTGGCGTTTGTCGGGCATACGGGATCCGGAAAGAGTTCAATTATGAACGTCCTGTTCCGCTACTATGACCACAATCAGGGCCGGGTGCTGATTGACGGACAGGATACGCTCGCCTTAAGCCGTCAGGATATCCGCTCGCATATGGCAATCGTCCTTCAGGATCCGTTTCTCTTCACGGGAACGATTTATTCGAATGTCTCCATGGGGGATCCGGCCATCTCGAGAGATCAGGTGATGGAGGCCCTTGAGCAAGTGGGGGCAGGGGACTTTATCCGTTCCCTTGAAGCGGGGATTGACGAAGAAGTGAAGGAAAAGGGGGCGACGTTCTCGGCAGGGCAGCGTCAGCTCATTTCCTTCGCCCGTGCGCTTGTTGTGGATCCGGCGATTTTGATTTTGGATGAAGCAACGGCGAATATTGATACAGAGACAGAAGCTGTGATTCAGCACGCCCTCGACGTTGTCAAAGCCGGGCGAACGACCTTTGTCATCGCGCACCGGCTGTCGACGATCCGTGATGCGGATCAGATTCTTGTCCTCAGTGAAGGCGAAATTGTCGAGCAAGGCGATCATGATGAACTGATGGCACAGCGCGGACGCTATCACCATATGTATCAGCTGCAAAAAGGCGCCGGATCAGGAAAAGTATCCTGATTCGCCTGATGCGAGTTGCACCCCGGAGAAGACGCAATCCAGTCAGCTCCGGGGTGTTTTTTGATAAAAGGAGAAAAGGCTGGGAAAATGTGAAACTCATTCGGGGGAATCCCCGTCAAACGGATTAGAGGTGAATACGATGAACAAACAACTGACGATGAGAGCCAGCATTTCTTTTGCTGTCTTTGTCTTGTTAATCGCCGCCTTTTTGGGTGGGCGATGGTCTGTTTCGAGTGATGATCAGACCCTTCTTGAGGCGAGGCTGGCCGATGCCAAACTCGAAATTGAGATGAGGCGTGAAGCGGTTGAAGAGCTGCGTGCGGACCTCGAAGATCAGGATGACGTTGAAGAGGAGCTTGTGGCGGCGGAAGAAGAAATAGAAGAACTTGAGGGCATGATCGAAGAGCTTGAAGCTGAGCTTCTTGCTTTTGAAGAAGAGGAGGGCACTGCAGAAGAAGCCAACGGAGGCGGTGAAGAGGGCGAGAGTGCCTCTGACGGCGCGGCGATTGGCGGAGGCGGTTCGTCCGGTGAAGGGCGTCCGGACCCGGGAGAACGTGCTGTGTATCTGACCTTTGACGACGGTCCGACGACGATGACGCCGGAGATCCTGTCGATTTTGGATGAATACGACGTGCCGGCGAGTTTTTTCGTGATCGGGCAGCGGATGGAACAGCGTCCGGAGCTTGCCAGAGAGACGAGAGACCGGGGGCACGGGGTCTATTCCCATACGTATACCCATGATTACGCGATCTACCGGAGTTTTGATGCCTATTATGAAGACCTTGCACTGATGGAGCGTGCCTATGAACGGGTACTCGGTGAAGAGGCCCCTTCCCTCGTCCGTTTTCCCGGCGGTTCGAGTAACCACAGCTCCATTGAATACAGCGGGGAATCGTTCATGGTGGAGCTGACGGAGGATATCCTGGACCGTGGCTATGACTACATCGACTGGAATGTCTCGAGCGGGGACGCCAGTGCGATCTATGATGATCCGGATGCGATGTTTGAGCAGATTGTCAACCAGTCCCAGGGGCATGACGTGATCGTCCCGCTCTTTCATGACACGCCGCGAAATGAAGCGACGGCAGAGATCCTGCCGGACGTGATCACTTATTTTCAGGAACAGGGCTACAGCTTTTACACCCTGGACAATCTCGAAGTCCATGAAATCAGACAGATGGAAGAAAACCGGATTATGAACCGGGACGTTGTCCGGTGACAGACAAAGGCAGCCAAGAGATCCTGGCTGCCTTGTTCAGTTACTTTGTGACGTAATAGGTGACCTGTTCAAACAGGCCGAGTACCGGTTCTTTCTCAATATGAAGCACCCGCAGATCGAGATCGGCGAAGGTCTTCAGCCAGCCGAAGTTGTTCTTGTTCGTGTGGGGATGTCCTTTGAATTCGAGATTGAACAGGCTGTCGGTGAACCAGGTGGCGTATTTCTGGGCCTTTCCGTGATACACGTCTTCAATGATGATCAGCCGGTCGCAGACGCGAAGGGCTTCTCTGATCAGGGCTTCAGGGTCCGGTGTATGATGCAGCACGGTCAGGAAAAGCCCTACGTCCCGGCTGTTGTCCGGGAAGGGGAGTGTTTCGCCGTCATAGATCACGGGCTTGACCTTTTCCGTGAAGCTGATGTTTTGGACGTCCACCGGGGTGACGTCAAAACCCTGCTCGAGAAGCATCCAGGAAAGGGCCCCTTTGCCGGCACCGATATCAAGGATTTTGTCGTTTGCCTTGAGGTGGTAGACGACACGGCGGTGCTTGCTTTTCGCCCAGCTTTGACTGAGGGTGTTAAAGATGAGTTCTTTTGCTTTCGTTTCAAGTGCGGGCATGCCTTGCACAACCTTTCGTCAATGATGATGGGTTGATCCACCCGTCAGTATACCGCATGCAACGCGTATGCGCCTATCGACGATTTCGTGAATCATTGCTTCTCGACGACACGTTTGGCCATCTGATCGAGGGCGAAGAGGTCGGTACTCGACAGTTCAAACTGCATCGTCCGGATGTTTTCCGTGGCGTGATGGGTCTTCGATGCCCCCGGAATGGCGACAACCGTGTCCCCGTGCTGGTGAATGAGCCAGTTCAGGGCGATCTGTGTCGGGGATACGTCGTAGTCTTCGGCGAGACGCCTCATCAGGGTGATGAGCGGTTCTGTCCGTTTCATGCCCTTAGGCCGGAAATTCGGGGCGAGCTTTCTCGGGCCTTGAATTTTCTTGACGAGATCGGGGTTGCGGTGGTACTTGCCGGACAGAATCCCCTGTTCAAGGGGGGAATAGGCGATGATGGTGATGTTCTGTTCTTTGGCGTAATCGAGGATGCCGTTTTCTTCGATGCGCCGGTCGAGGAGGCTGTATTTCACCTGGTTGGAGGCAAGGCCGTATCCCCGTTCCTGAAGGGTTTCGTGCGCTTCTTTCATCTGTTTGAGATTGAAGTTGCTGACGCCTGCCGAGCCGATTTTTCCCTCATCCATCAGATCCGCCATGGCGTGCATTTCGTCGGCGGGGGAGCTGAAGGAGAATGGCTGGTGCACCTGGTGGAGGTCGACATGTCTGCCTCCAAGGGCGATACGACGCTCTTCAAAGGTGTTAATGATGGAAGAACTCCGCCTGAATGCGGGCCACCATTTGGTCGCGATCAAGGCTTCCTCGTCCTCCTTCTGAACGGCGTCGAGGGCGTCGTTCAGCGCTCTCTCCGAGTTGCCTTTGCCGTAGACTTCCGCAGTGTCGAACCAGTTGATCCCGCCGTCGAGGGATTCGCGGACCACCTTATTGATTGCACTCTGTTCCATGTCCGGCCAGAATTTGCCCACTAAGCCATTGCCGTTACTGAACTGCCAGCAGCCGAGACCAATTGGGGAGATCCTGATTTCCGTGTTACCGAGTGTCCGTTTACGAATCGCTGTCATGTACACCACTCCTGTCTGTATGTGTTATCATCTTCCATTTCCCTTCCTGACGGTGTGGCAAACGGGAAAATAGCTGGAGATGTTCACCGGTCGCGGGGATGTTCAAAGCATCTTTCTTTCATGGTACACTGAAAAGAAAATGCGGAGAGAGTGACGTGTATGTTCTGGAATGATCCAAGACGAGTGGTAAAGCGAAAGGGGAGAAGGTACAAACGCCCTTTTGAGAAGATGTATCTGTATCCTCTGCCTGTGGATATCCACGGCCGGGATTATTATCTGATGGACTACGTAAGGATGCGGCGACCGGTGGCATCAGCCGTTTTTTCCGATGAGGAAGAAGCGCCGAACGATGTGAAACGGGCGCATAAATTTCTGTATACGTTCTACCGGCTCGTGGAACATATACAGGAAGACAATCAGATGAAAGCAAAAGTCGATCTGGCCTTCTTTAGGGTGCCTCTGAAAAAGATGGATGAAGCCCCTCATGAGAGTCTGGATGAAGGGTATGCCTATATCGACAGGTTGTTGACGTTTCAGTTGAAATTCCGGAAGATCTATGAGGATTTCTCCGGGCACTATACGGCTGTGCAGGAGAAGGACCGTGCGCTGACAGAAGAGGATCTCGAGATCGCAGTGGAGGCGGCAAGTGATTTAGATGCGACGCAGAAAGTCATGCTTCACGAGCTCGCAGACGGCACCGGCGTGCTAAGGACATGGCGAAGTGCGATGGAAGAACAGGGGCTCTGGACGGCATTGACGACGAACCAGCAGGTCTTTTTCCAGGCCTTTATGGAGAATGAAGCGGCAATGCAGGAGGAAGCAAAGAAGACGAAGCACCTTACCTATGAACAGCTGTTAAAGAAGAACCGGCAGGACTTCAGGCAGTTCAGGCGTCAGGATCAGCTCAATGATTTTGACGTGCTCCGTTATCCGTAAAACAAAACCATCCGCCCGAGCCGATGATTGGCTGTGGGTGGATGGTTTTTAAAACAGGGTGTGCAGCAATCAGGATGACTGCTCATCTTCCCAGCACTCTGCGTGTTTTAAATCAGGAATATGGCTCGCCTTAAAGACCGGATTCTTCCCTGAATCAAGCTGAGTGGTGTAGTCGTTCAGGACAGCCAGGGCAACTTTGCCGATCAGGAAGATCGCGATCAGGTTCAGCACGGCCATGAGCCCCATAAAGAGGTCGGCAAGGTTCCATACGAGCCCCACCTGCGCAACGGAACCGAAAATCACCATGCCTATGACTGCAAAACGGTAGGCATAAAGCCAGTTTGAGTTGGAACGGATGAATTCAATATTCGTCTCGCCGTAATAATAGTTCCCGATGATGGAAATGAAGGCGAAGAATAAAATCGCGATGGCGACAAAGTAAACGGCCCATTCTCCGACATGCGCACTCATGGCATCCTGTGTGAGCTGAATGCCTTCAGCGCCGTCCACCGTATAAACGTCAGTGAGCAGGATGAGAAACGCGGTGGCCGAGCAGATGATGATCGTATCGAAGAAGACACCAAGACTCTGGACGAGCCCTTGTTTTGCCGGATGGCTGACGTTTGCTGTTGCAGCAGCGTTTGGCACACTGCCCATCCCGGCCTCATTGGAGAAGAGACCGCGCCGGACTCCTTGCATAATCGCAGCGCCTACACCGCCCCCGATGATCTCACCGACGCCGAATGCATTGGACACAATCAGCATAAAGACGTCAGGAATAAGAGCGAAATTGGTGATGACCACATAGGTGGCAATCAGCAAATAGGCGACAGCCATGAAAGGAACGACAATCTGTGTGACTCTGGCAATTCGCCTTACCCCGCCGAAGATCACGATCCCGGCGACTGCGGCGATGACGATTCCCATATAAAGCGGATTAAAGCCGAATGCACCGTCAAAGGCATCGGCAATGGTGTTGGCCTGCACGGCATTGAAGACGAGGCCGAAACAAAGGGTGAGAAGGATGGCAAAAACGACCCCAAGAGCCCGGCTTCCGATGGCTTTTTCCATGTAATAGGCCGGTCCGCCCCGAAACTGATCACCGTCGCGGACTTTGTAGACCTGTGCAAGGGTACTTTCGATAAATGCAGTCGCCATCCCGATGATCGCGACCATCCACATCCAGAATACAGCGCCCGGCCCGCCGATTGAGATCGCGAGGGCGACACCGGTGAGATTGCCTGTTCCAACGCGCGATGCCGTACTGATGGTGAAGGCCTGAAAAGGAGAAATGCCGTTCGTGCCGTCTTTTTTCTCAGTGATGACCCGGAACATTTCTTTAAACAGGCGAAACTGAACGAATTTCGTCGCAAACGTGAAATAAACACCGAGCCCGATTAACAGCCCGATTAATATGTATGTCCATAGCAGGTTGTTGCCCCAGTCGACAAGGCTGTTGACGCCATCAAGGATGATGGTATGAATGAGAGTGGCTTCCATTTACAATTACCTCCAGTTTAATTCGAATAAGACTAATCATAGAGAGTATTTGGAAATCGGTCAAGGCTTTTTAAGTTTTTGTGATTTATTTCACGATAATTTAGATGAAAAAGGAAAGAGCCCTAAACCGGCTCTTTCCTGGACAGTTCTGAATATATTTTTTTAAGACAGATAAACACCAGCTCAATTAAATATGGATGGGATCAATACTCCCCTTTCGCCATGCGATCAAAGAATGCGGCAACGTTCTGTTCCGTCTCCGGATCTGCGATGAGAGGCGGTGCATGATGCGGTTTGCGCCGGGCATCGATGATCATCGCGTCACAGCCCCAGTGCTTATTGACGATGGCTTCGTTGACGCCGTACATGTCATGTGACGGATTGCTTCTTGTGAATGTCACCCAGACGAAGTTGTTCAGCGTGGCGCTTGTGAAGCTGGCGTCATCCACCACGACGATCATCGGCACGCCGTCAAGATCGCGGGCAGCTGACAGGGACTTCGAGAGGGTCTCCATGTCGGTTTTCGCTTTATCGGCGTGGCCGTAGGCAGGCCCTTCAACGGCGACGATGCCCGGCATGACGAGGTTGGCATTTGTGAACGGCGCAGTAACGTCCTTCAATGAATCCGGGATAACCTTCGCAAGCTCGCGACGCTGTTTGCCGTAGGCGGCGAGGACCACTTTACTGCCTTCGTTCAGCCCTTCCCCGGAGTAGTCGAGGGTGTCGATGGTGGTCTTCGTCTGGAAATGCAGGTCTCTTCTCAGCTCGAGGCGCTCGAGAATATACTGCATGAAGCCCGCCTCGTCATGGGTATCAAGGGGCTGATCTTTCTCGGCAGTGATCCAGAGGTATTTCGCGAGACTGAGCTGGTTCGTTCCGAGCACCCGATTGGCGATGGTGAGGAGCTCCTGCGGACGGTCGACTTCGTCAAACGGCGTGTACCGCTCGCTTCCGATTACGAACAGGAGCGGGTGTACACCTGCCGCATCGATGGCATGGACTTCCTGGACGCCCGGAATCTCCGACTTGATGGCTTCGCCGGTCAGCTCATGAATCAGATCACCAAAAGACGTATCCTCCTGCGGCGGTCTGCCGACGACGGTGAACGGCCAGACCGCGTCCCGTCTGGCGAAAACTTTGTGCACGCGCATGACCGGAAATTCGTGGGTGAGGCTGTAATAACCGAGGTGATCCCCGAACGGTCCCTCAGGCTTCGTTTCATCCGGATAGATCTCGCCGGTGATGACAAAATCAGCGTCAAGGCTCACGCAGTACCCGTCGATATACGTATGGCGGAAGCGGCGTCCGGACAAAAGTCCGGCAAAGAGAATCTCACTCAGTCCTTCCGGGAGAGGCATGACCGACGCGATCGTGTGCGCCGGCGGTCCGCCAACGAATATGCTGACTTTCAAGGGCTCTCCTCTTTGGGCAGCCTTTGACTGATGAATCCCGATCCCGCGGTGGATCTGATAATGAATACCGACTTCTTCATTCATCTTGTAATCGTTGCCGGACAGCTGAACCCGGTACATGCCGAGGTTGGCGTTCATCGGACCCGGTTTATCCGGGTCTTCGGAGTAGACCTGGGGCAGTGTCACGAAGGCGCCGCCGTCTTTAGGCCATGATTTGATCTGCGGCAGGTCCTCGATTTGGATCTCGTCGTGGGTGTCGTGAATGGCGTGGGCCGGTTTTTTCATCGGCAGGGCCTTCACCGCAGAAAAGCCGCTTGAAACATTTTGCAACGGGTGCTTCAGTGCATACATCGGATCGTCGCGGAGCGCGATGACTTTCTGGACCCCTTCGAGGGTGTGGCGGAAGATGAATTTACTCCGCTCGAGGGTGCCGAAGAGGTTGGATACGGCCGGGTACTTTGAGCCCTTTACATTTTCAAAATACAGGGCCGGTCCACCGGCAGCATAGGTCTTCAGGTGAATGGACGCCATTTCGAGGTGCGGATCGACTTCTTCTTTGATCCGAAGGAGATGACCGTGCTTTTCGAGATCTTCGATACAGGCTTTCATGTTTTCAAACATAGTGGGCGATACCTCCTGATTGATGTCGGTTTTGTTTTCGTGAGTGTCCTCTTTCATTTTACTCGAATTGAACAGAAAATGCAGGGATGAACTTTTGTGATCGGAATCACCGTAAATGGAAATCATCTATGTTATAATGGAAATCGTAAGTTCGTGTAAATATCAATGGGAACAGATAAAAGGATGGTGTCTTCATGTTAACAGAACAACAGGTACTGGATGCACTGAAGCCGATTAAAGACCCGCACCTCGGTGTCGGTCTGTTGGATTTGGATTCAGTGAAGGATTTGAAGATCAAAGAAAACCTCGTCAGTCTGAAGCTGGCGATTGCTGAACCGGGAACGGCGGAACAGATGCAGCTTCAGCAGGAAGTTGTCAACGCTGTCAAAACGGCGGGCGCGGAATCGGTCGGACTTCGTTTTGAGAAACTGCCGGATGAGGTGTTGGCTGAACACGGCGGGCAGTCGGAGGAAGCTGCGAGTGAATCACTCCTTGACCGCACGGACCGCACGACCTTCATCGCCGTGACGAGCGGGAAGGGCGGTGTCGGGAAATCGACGGTATCCGTCAATCTCGCTACATCTCTTGCACGTCAGGGCAAAAAAGTCGGGATCATCGATGCGGATATCTACGGCTTCAGCGTACCGGATATGATGGGAATTGAAGAGCGTCCGAAGGTTGTCGGGCAGCGCATTTACCCGGTGACACGCTTTGATGTACAGGTGATTTCCATGGGCTTCTTCGTGGAAGACAACTCACCGATCATCTGGCGCGGACCGATGCTCGGGAAGATGCTGAACAACTTCTTCAGTGAAGTGGAATGGGATGATCTCGACTACCTGATTCTCGACTTGCCGCCGGGAACGGGAGATGTGGCACTCGATGTGCACTCCATGCTGCCGACGTCCAAAGAGATTGTCGTCACCACACCTCACGCAACGGCCGCATTTGTTGCAGCCCGTGCCGGTGCGATGGCACTGAAGACCGATCACGAGATTTTGGGTGTCGTGGAGAACATGGCCTACTTCGAAAGCAAGGTGACCGGTGAGAAAGAGTATGTCTTCGGTACAGGCGGCGGACAAAAGCTTGCCGAAGAGCTGCATTCTGAGGTGCTTGCCCAGATTCCACTCGGACAGCCGGACTTTGATGAGGAGGTCTTCGCGCCATCGGTCTATGACCAGGAGCATCCGATCGGGAAGATTTACATGGACATGGCCAAGCAGGTCATTGAGAAAACAGCAAAATAAGCACGTACGCCCCGGATGCTCCTCGAGTGAGGATGTCCGGGGTTTTTCATAAGTTTCGGTGAGGAATAAAAGTGGCGCATTGTCTCCCGGATTTGATACAATGGAAGGTGGTTTTAAGAGGATTGGGGGTATGGCTGTGAACGCCAGGAAAGTAGTCTTTTTGTTTTGGTCAACGTTACTTATCGGTACCGTTGCAGGAACAATCATCGGGCTGATCCAGGGGATCGGCGGTTATTTCATGGTGATTGTGACGGCGGCGCTTTGGACCGTGATCGCACAGATGGGTTTCTTTGCGTATTTAACGATTCACCGCTTCGGACTCGGAATGTTTAAGTCCGTGTCGTTATGGAATAAAGTCCAACTTGTCATTATTGCGTTTGCCTTTTTCGATCTGATGTTCTTTCGGCATTATTTCTTTGCGACGGATGATGAGACGATGCTCGGCTACGCGATTATGCCGACCCTGTTGTTGGTCTATGCGCTGATTGTCGCCTATCTGAAGGCGAAAGATACGAATCGGCACGCATTTATTCCGGCGCTTTTCTTCATGTACGTCGTCACGATGATTGAGTGGATCCCGGCCTTTACAGGGAACGATCTGAACTTTATCATCAATGCGGTCGTACCGCTTCTCGTTGCCAACACGTGGCAGCTTCTCGTTTTGCACAGGCTGCACGAGATGCCAAACGGCAGACAGCCGACGGTCGAACAGTGGTCCAAATGGGAAAAGGAAGGATTTGAAGAGCGGAAACGGGAAAAAGAAACGAAAAAAAATCGCAAAAAAGCCCGGAAAAACGCTTGAAATTTTCTTGGAGACATAGTAAGATATCCATTGTCCGCTCTTGAGGATTCATGAGCGGATTCCATAGTCCGGTGGCGATAGCGAAGAGGTCACACCCGTTCCCATGCCGAACACGGAAGTTAAGCTCTTCAGCGCCGATGATAGTTGGGGGCTGTCCCCCTGTGAAAGTAGGACGCCGCCGGGCATTCATTATTCCACAGTAGCTCAGTGGTAGAGCTATCGGCTGTTAACCGATCGGTCGTAGGTTCGAATCCTACCTGTGGAGCCATGCTTCCTTAGCTCAGTTGGTAGAGCGCATCCATGGTAAGGATGAGGTCAGCGGTTCAAGCCCGCTAGGAAGCTCCATTTTTTTGTCTGAAATCAGAAGACTGGCCCGTTGGTCAAGTGGTTAAGACACCGCCCTTTCACGGCGGTAACACGGGTTCGAATCCCGTACGGGTCACCAATACAGGGGTATAGCCAAGCGGTAAGGCATCGGGTTTTGATCCCGTGTACCGCAGGTTCGAATCCTGCTACCCCTGCCATTTTCTTTTTTGAGACATACATACTGTTACATTCGGCTTATCAGACGAACCATCGTCGGATAGGCCGTTTTTATTTTCTTTCTTCTGCTTCAAATAACTAGAAATATCACTCGTTTTTCACCAATTAGAAATGGTAGAATAATAAAGGATATGAAACCTGGTGGAACGGTACCCCGTATATGGAGTAACCGCCGAAGCGGAGGATCAGTAAATGGATATGCTTGTGAAGAAACTCGTTCTCGAAGTGCGAAAAGGAAATCAGGAAGCCTACGCGGAGTTGGTGGATTTATATAAGGATCAGGTCTATCATATTGCCTACCGGATGCTTGGGAATATGCATGAGTCCCAGGATATCGCTCAGGAGGCGTTTTTGAGGGCTTATATGAATCTGGATTCCTATGACATCAATCGGAAATTCTCGACGTGGCTGTTTCGGATTACGACGAACCTGACGATAGACCGGATTCGGAAACGGAAACCGGATTTTCATCTTGAAGATCCGCTTGCCGGGACGGACGGGATGGATCACCACGCTCACTTTGCAGCTGAGATGCCTCTCCCTGAGGAACAGGTGGTGCAGCTCGAGCAGCAGGAGTGGATTCAAAAAGAAATCATGGCTTTGCCGCCGAAATACCGGTCGGCGATCATTTTAAAATACCTGGAGGATAAATCATTGAAAGAGATCAGCGAGATTTTGAATTTACCTGTCGGTACGGTCAAAACTAGAATTCACCGAGGCCGTGAAGCCCTGAAAAAACGGCTGGGCAGTTCGTGAGAGGAGGGGAAACCAGTGGCCTGTTCAAAAGAAAAAACAGCATGTATTCATAAGTATCTCGACGAAGAAATGGATCTGTTGGAACAGCGGCAGTTTGAAGAGCATGTCCGCTCCTGTGAGGCCTGCGACGCGCATCTGTCAGATCTCCGGCGAACCGTTGCCATCGTACAGAGTGCCTCTCATTTTCAGGCGCCGGCTCAGCTCACGGATGCCGTCATGGCAAGCCTACCGAAGCAGAAACCGGCAGCAAAGTGGAAGAACTGGGTCCGACAGCATCCCTTCGTCATTACGGCTGCGACGTTTTTCCTCGTCTTTATGATCAGCCTTTCCGCAGGATTTGGCGGGGATGATCAGCAGATTGCCGTCACGGGAGACGGACAGTTCTATATCGATGACGAAAGGCGTGTCGTTGTTGTTCCGGAAGGGGAAGTGATCCGCGGTGACCTGGAAATTCGAAATGGTGATGTGGAGGTACTCGGTGAAGTCTCGGGGAATATCACCGTCATTAACGGTGAGCATCTTTTCGCCTCGGCGGGTCATGTCTCAGGAGAGATTCAGGAAGTGAACCGTTTTTATAACTGGCTGTGGCATGAACTGAAGGATCTGTTCAGGCAGGTCATTCCAGGCGGGCAGGACGGGGAGCATGAAGAGAATGCTGCCCCGCTTTTATAAAACTATAGGGATGTTTAACTCCGTTAAAGGATTATAGTATAAGTGCAATTAAGGCTTTCGCCATTGAGGATTGGCGACAAGCCAAGTTTTCTATAGGGGATTGTTCTCAGGATGCGCATACGCTCTATAAGCGGTGCGCATTTCCTCTGTCTTTGGAATAACGAAAATCGTGGGATGACGGGTGAGAAAATCGATTCGGACATGCGGTCATGGGACATTATGTTATAATGGTGAAGAATGCTTGGAATACATCCGGTTTGGAGGAACAGGTATGTTTGAAGACTTGACGTTCTGGCGGCTTGTGGCGATTGTCGTAGACATAACCCTTGTTGCCTTTGTAATTTATAAATTGATTATGGTGATCCGCGGGACGAGGGCGGTTCAGCTCGTGAAAGGGATCACCGTTATTTTGACAGTATGGTTCTTAAGTGGCTATTTTGGATTACATACCTTGCAGTGGCTGATGCAACAGGCGGTCATCTATGGTGTGCTGGCCATTATCATTATTTTTCAGCCTGAACTCCGGCGTGCCCTGGAACATCTCGGACGGGGCAAACTGTTCCAGAGCTCCTCGACAGCGAATGCAGAGGAGATCGAAGAGATGATCGAACATCTCATCAAGTCCACGAACTATATGGGCAAGCGGCGGATCGGGGCTTTGATCTCCATCGAACGGGAGACAGGCATGAACGATTACATCGAGACCGGCGTCAAGCTGAATGCGAACCTGACGACGGAACTGATGACGAATATATTCATCCCGAATGCGCCGCTTCATGACGGAGCAGTCGTTCTGCAAAATGGCAGCATCGCCGCAGCGGGCTGTTATTTGCCGCTTTCGGAGAATCCGTTTATTTCGAAGGAACTCGGTACGCGTCACCGCGCGGCTCTTGGCGTCAGCGAAGTGACGGATGCCCTGACGCTCGTTGTCAGTGAGGAAACGGGTGCCATCTCCATGACCAAAAACGGTGAACTGCACCGGAACCTCGATCAGGACCATTTACGAAAGATGCTCGAGAAAGAACTGATGAATAAAGAGGAAGACAAAGGGACTTCCCGTTGGCAGTGGGGAGGGAGAAATAATGGATAAGCTCTTTGAGAAGAAGTGGTTCATCAAGGTCGGCTCGGTGGCGATTGCCATTCTGCTGTTTCTGATGGTCAATTCCGACGGGACGACCACAACAACCGGAGGGCTGCCGGGCATTACCGACGGCTCGAGGGTGATCGAAGAGGCACAGCTGAATGTGTATTATGATGACGAGAACTATGTGTTGACCGAGGCACCGGAAACGGTCCAGGCAACGTTAAGGGGACCGCAGAACGTCCTCACCTTTTCGCAGGTGACGCAGGGACAGCAGGAATTCTTTGTGGATTTGACAGACAAGGAGCCTGGGGTGCATTATGAACGGGTGCAGCACCGGGGATTCCCTGCGGATCTGTCTATCTCCATCGTTCCGATGACGGTGCGTGTCGTGATTCAGGAACAGCAGACTGTATCTTTCCCTGTTGAAGTGGATATTGAGAACGAAGGTATGATTGCCGAAGGCTACCAGGTCGGTGAGCCCGTTGTCGATCCGTCCACGGTCGATGTCCGTGCCGGCATTGGCATTGTGGAACAAATTGCCGGTGCGAGAGCCTCCGTTAATGTGGAAGGCGCTGATAATGACGTATCCGGTTCGTTCCCTGTCGTCTTTGTCGACGGCAACGGAACGGAACTGGAACTGACAGCAAACCCGGCTGCGGTGGATATTACCGTGCCGATTACCGCACCGAATAAAACCGTGCCGGTGAGAATCGGGCGGGAAGGGGAGCTTGATGAGGGGCTTGCCATCGATGATATTTCCTTTGATCCGTCTGAGGTGACGATTTACGGACCGGTGGATGTGATCAACGACATCAGTTTCATTGATCTTGATCCTCTTGACCTTTCAGGATTGGATGGCAGTGTGGTGACGGAGAAAGACGTCATTGTCCCTCAAGGCGTGGAGTCAGTTGACCCTGAGACGGTCGATGTGTCCGTAGACGTGGTTGAAGAATCCGAACGGGTTTTTCAGGATTACGAGATCATCGTGGAGAATGAATCAGATGAACAGAATGTAACGTTTGTCGAGCCTGACGGAGGCATGTTTGACTTAACCGTCAGCGGCAGCGATGAACTTTTGCAGCGGTTGGAGCGTTCGGATATTCAGGCAAGCATCGACGTGGAAGATCTTGAAGCGGGCGAGCATGAGGTAACGGTCACCTTTGACGGCCCTCAGCATCTCCGCTTTGTTGATGAAGGGCTTACCGTTGTAATTGAAATAGGGAATGGTGACATCACAGCTTCAAACAGTGAAACGAATGATGAAGAAGAGGAAGACGAGACACCGGAGAGCGATTCTTCGTAACATCCGGATGATCCTTCTTATATGAAGACTGCCAGAGCATATGATTATACAATAGCTTCCCTCAGTCAGGGGGCTCATCAGTAAGGGAGAGATAGGAATGGGTAAGTTTTTTGGAACAGATGGCGTGAGAGGTATCGCCAACAAGGAATTGACGCCTGAGCTGGCGTTTAAGCTCGGACGGTTTGGCGGTTACGTCCTCACGAAAGAGACCGAAAAGCCGAAAATCCTGATCGGAAGGGATCCTCGTATATCAGGACCGATGCTCGAGAGCGCCCTGATCGCAGGTCTGTTGTCCATGGGGGCGGAGGTCATGCGCCTTGGCGTCATTACAACACCGGGTGTGGCGTATTTGACGAAAGCACTGAGTGCGGATGCGGGTGTGATGATTTCCGCTTCGCATAACCCGGTGGAAGACAACGGAATTAAATTTTTCGGTCCCGACGGCTTCAAGCTGGTTGATGAACAGGAAGAAGAGATTGAGCGGCTTTTGCATCAGGAAGATGACATGGAAGACGACCTGCCCCGCCCCGTTGGCGGTGAAATCGGGACGGTCAGTGACTACTTTGAAGGCGGTCAGAAGTACCTCCGCTTCTTAAAACAGACGCTGTCCGAAGATTTCAGCGGTCTCAAGATTGCCATAGACTGTGCGCACGGGGCGGCTTCTTCACTGGCGAACCACCTGTTTGCCGATCTTGAGGCCGAAGACATTTTCTGCATCGGCTCCTCACCAAACGGCGTGAATATCAATGCAGGCGTCGGTTCAACGCATCCGGAAGGACTCGTGGATCTCGTCAAGGAGAAAGGCGCTGATATCGGCCTTGCCTTTGACGGCGACGCCGATCGTCTGATTGCCGTTGATGAAAAAGGCAATATCGTCGATGGGGATCAGATTATGTACATCACGGCGAAATACCTCCGGGATAACGGGCGGCTTGTGGATGATACCGTCGTCTCGACGGTGATGAGTAACCTCGGATTCTACAAAGCTTTGGAAGAAGCGGGCATTCAGACAAAACAGACAGCCGTCGGTGACCGTTACGTCATGGAAGAGATGCGCAAAGGGAACTACTCTCTTGGTGGTGAACAGTCCGGTCATATTATCTTCCTGGAGCACTCCACAACGGGAGACGGACTGTTAAGCGGTATTCAGCTTGTGCAGATCATGAAGGCAACAGGCAAGACGCTCTCAGAGCTTGCCAGTGAGTGGTCGCATTATCCGCAGAAGCTGGTCAACGTGCGGGTTGCTGATAAGCACGCCTTGCATAACAACGACGTGATCGCAGACGAAATCCGCGCCGTCGAACAGGGCATGAACGGGGAAGGGCGTATTCTTGTGCGACCGTCCGGCACCGAGCCGCTCGTCAGGGTCATGGCCGAAGCACCGAGCCGTGAGAAGTGTGAGGAGATCGTCGACGGCATCGTCGGGGTCGTCAAGCGTGAACTGGGTTCGATTGAATAACTGAACAGAAAACGTCACCTCCGTCCGGGATCCAGTATCCCAGGGCGGAGTTTTTTGTACCCCATTGACGGAATGGAATCTGTGATATATACTCATATACATAACTATATAACCATATGAGAGTGCGGTGAAAAGCATGGTGAACTTTCATGATAAAAAACCGATCTACCTTCAGATTAAGGAGAAGATTGAGACCCTGATCGTTCATGATCAGCTGAGGCCCGGTGAACGGATCCCTTCGACGAACGAGCTCGTGCAGCTTTATAAAGTCAATCATCTGACCGTTGCGAAGGGAATTAACCTCCTCGTGGAAGAGGGACTCGTCTATAAGAAACGGGGTGTTGGCATGTTTGTTGAGGAGGGTGCAAAAGAAACGGTTCAAGGAACGAGAAAAGAAGCGTTCAAAGAGGATTATCTCCTGCCGATGCTTGAAGAAGCGGAGAAAATTGGCATGTCGGAAGAAGAAATTATTCACATGATCAGGATATGGAAGGAGCGTGATGGGCAATGATCGAGGTCGAAGGACTCACCCACAGATTTAAAAAAGAGTCGGCATTGCAAGATATTTCATTCGCGATGGAGAAAGGCCGGACCTATGGTCTGATCGGCCGAAACGGTGCGGGGAAAACGACGCTGTTATCGATTTTGGCATCGTTCCTTCCGAAGCAGGAGGGCACGTACCGGTACAAAGGAGAAGACCCTTTTGAACAACAGGCGCTCATGCGCGAGATTCAGTTTGTCTATCAGCGGGATTACTCCGATGAAACGGATAAAGTCACCGATTATGTGAAGCTGTATGGCCGTTATTTGCCGAGGTTTGATGAAGAGCGGGCACTTTCGCTTTTGAAAGGGTTCGGTGTTCCCCTCGACAAAGCGATTCACAGCCTGTCGACGGGCAAACAGTCGGCGTTTACAATCTGCCTCGGCCTCGCTTCACAATCGGAAGTCCTGATTTTTGATGAGGCGTATCAGGGCCTGGATGCACCGGGGAGGGAGCGCTTTTATCAATTGCTTGTTGAGGAACAGGAACGTGATCCGAAGCTGATCATCCTGTCCACGCACCTCGTGTCGGAAATGGACTATCTGTTTGACCACGTCCTTATTCTCGACAGAGGTGAGCTCGTGGTGAACGAGCCTGCAGAGGCGTTCAGAGATCGCGGTGTCACCGTTACCGGTCATAAAGACACGATTGCCGCTTTTGTCGAGGGAAAGCAGGTCATTCAAAGGCGTGAACTCGGTCCGACGGTCGCCTGCACGCTGTTTGACAGACCTGATGAAGAGGAGCTTCGGGAAATGAAAGAGGCGGGAATTGAGATCTCAGCGGTCTCCCTGCAGGATCTGTTTATCTTTATGACGGAGGAGGAAGAGGTATGAGCAGTGTGAATACGGCTATTCAAAAGAAAGTGGGTGTCGACCTGTTTTCCATGCAAATGAGGTGGGCGTACTGGCTGATCGGGGTGGTCTGGTTTTTATATCTGACAGGGTCCTTCTTTTCCGGGACGCTCCAGGACTTCATCCTGCTTCATTTTATGGATTCCTTGTTTCAGCCTGCGAAGATCTTTATGTTTGTCATCGGGATTATCAGCGGGGTGTATCTGATGCCGCTCTTTGTCCAGTTGGGTGTGACGAGGCGGAATTATTTCATCGGAGCGACCGTGGCCACGTTCCTTGTCTCCGGAGTGATCATGCTGTTTGGGATGCTCCTTCATACGGTGACGATGGGATTGACGGCTGTGACACCGCTCACTGCCGGCGGCGGAGTGGTGGACTTTTTGCCGGATGAGCTGTTCCTCGGGTGGCGGTTCGTGATTTTTACGCTGATTGCAGCGGTCTACTACGGGACGGGCTGGCTCATTGCCATCGGCTTCTACCGGTTCAAGACCTGGGTGGGCATGCTGACGATCCCTGCGGCGATCTTCTTCAACGTGATTACGGAACTGTTTTGGGATTCGGGGCTCAATATCTGGCTGTTCTTCTGGATAGAGGCTGATTTCAGCGGATCCCTGCCGGTATCCTTTGTTGCGACGGTGCTTATTCTCGGTGTGCTTTACGGCATCATCCGTAAATTGACGGCAGACGTGGCGATTAAAGTGAAATGACCAGGTTGCCATTGGCCATCTTTCCTTGTAAGGGAAGATGGCCAATTATGCTGCAGGCGGTCAACCAAGAAAAACAGGATTGACAGATGGAAGATATTGAGGGAAAATAGGCAGTGCGGTTTCACAAAGCCGCCCATTTTCAGATAGGCAAATGTACGTAAATGGTGTATGATAAGGCTATTCAAAGAGGAGAAAGGAGGGACGGAGTGCAGAGCAAGCAGTCAAAGCGCCAGAACTGTCTGATCATACAGGCAGTTGACGAGGTGGAGGTTCATCGAATGATTCGGCGGATGCCTCCCGGCTGACACACAGTCGACAGGCATGACCCCAAACCGCAGAGGTGACTCTGTGAACAACGGGTGATGCAACCGTGTAACCGGCTTCGAACACACGCACCGTGCCAGTAGCGGCCGTCCATGAGAGCTAAGATCACAACAACATTCAAAGAGTGGGGGCAGAGGTGCCCCGTGCATTTCTGTCCCGCAATCAGGGAGGAAATGATTATTATGTGTGGAATCGTAGGTTATGCAGGAACAGCTGCAGCAAATGAAATCTTATTAAAAGGACTTGAACGTCTTGAATACCGGGGCTATGACTCCGCCGGTATCGCGCTCGTGAATGGAGACGGGGTTCACGTATACAAGGAGAAGGGCCGGATTGCCATTCTCCGTGATTCCATGGACCAGGCCCAGCCGGGACCGGTCGGGATCGGACATACACGCTGGGCGACTCACGGCGCACCAAGCCAGGTCAACGCCCACCCGCATCAGAGCAGATCCGGACGCTTCACCCTCGTTCATAACGGGGTTATCGAGAACTATGAGTATGTGCAGCGCGAGTATCTTGCGGATGTGGAGATGGTCAGTGATACCGATACGGAGATCATCGTCCAGCTGATTGAGAAGTTCGCTAATGAAGACGGCATGCAGACGGAAGAAGCGTTCAGAAAGACGCTCAGCCTGCTGAAAGGATCTTATGCGACGGCACTCCTTGATGAGCTGAATCCGGAAACGATCTATGTAGGGAAGAACAAAAGCCCGCTTCTCGTCGGTCTTGCCGATGGCGTGAACGTGGTGGCAAGTGACGCCATGGCTATGCTTCAGGTGACCAATGAATTCGTCGAGATCATGGACGGTGAGATGGTCATCGTGACCCGTGACGACGTGCAGATTAAGAGCGTTGACGGCGACACAGTTACCCGTGATTCCTATATTGCAGAGATCGATTCAACGGATATTGAGAAAGGCACATACCCGCACTTCATGCTCAAGGAGATTGAGGAGCAGCCGTTTACGATGCGAAATATCATTACGAAATATAAAGATGAGAACGAGAACATTAAGCTTGATGAGCATATCCGGCAGGCTGTACTTGATGCGGACCGTATTTACATCATTGCGGCCGGAACGAGCTTTAATGCCGGACTCGTCGGAAAAGAAATGATTGAAAAGATTGCACAGATCCCTGTGGAAACGCATATTGCCAGTGAATTTCTCTACAATATGCCGATCCTCAGTCAGAACCCACTCTTTATTTTTATCTCGCAGAGCGGTGAAACAGCGGACTGCCGCGGTGTGCTCGTGAATGTGAAGGAGCTTGGTCACAAGACCCTGACGATTACGAACGTGCCTGGATCGACCCTGTCCCGTGAAGCGGACTATACCCTGCATACCTATGCAGGTCCTGAAATTGCCGTCGCCTCAACGAAGGCCTATACGGCCCAAATGGCGGTGCTTGCCATTCTGTCGGTGGATACCGCGAGAGCGAAAGGCATTGAGATTGACTTCGATCCGATGCAACAGCTCGGTATTGTTGCCAACGCCATGGACATCTTCATGGAGAAGAAAGACGAGCTTGAACAGATGGCCCGCGATTATCTCAGCGTCACGCGCAACTGCTTCTACATCGGACGCGGTATGGACTATCACGTCTGCATGGAAGCATCCCTGAAGCTCAAGGAGATTTCCTACATCCAGGCAGAAGGATTTGCCGGTGGGGAACTGAAGCACGGCACAATTGCCCTTATTGAAGAAGGCACTCCTGTTGTCGGGCTCGCCACACAGGAATCGGTACACCTGAATCTGCGTGGCAATATGAAGGAAGTCGTTGCCCGTGGAGCGAACCCGCTGATGATCAGCATGGAAGGCTTCGAAGAGGCGGATGACAAGATCGTCATTCCGCGCGTGCACGAGCTCTTCACCCCGCTTGTCAGCGTCATTCCGATGCAGTTTATTGCTTATTACGCAGCCCTTCACAGAGGCTGCGACGTGGATAAGCCAAGAAACCTGGCAAAATCCGTCACCGTCGAGTAATCGGACGGCCGACACTGTCAACATGGACCGGAACGGCAAAGCAAGAGCCGTTCCGGTTCTTTTTTTGGTCGTTCGGTGAGGTTTGCGGGAACAAGAATTTTAATTATCTCGAATTCGAGATAAAATACTTGATTCCCTGTTTCAGAAGGGCGTACAATGAACGAAGATACAAAGGAGGAGATCAATATGCACCGCATTGCCGGTCATCACCATATATCCATGATTACAAAACGCGCTATCCCAAATAACCGGTTCTATCAGGAGGTTCTCGGCCTGCGCCGGGTGAAAGTGACCGTCAATCAGGATGAACCGTCCATGTACCATCTGTTTTACGGAGACAAAACAGGGAGTCCCGGAACGGAGCTGTCCTTCTTTGAGATTCCGAAAGTCGGACGGACTTACCGGGGCACGAATGCGATCACCCGCATCGGCCTTCTTGTGCCGTCGGAAGCGAGCCTTCGGTATTGGGAGGCGCGCTTTGACACGCATGGTGTCACCCATGACGGCATCACAACCTATGCCGGACACCGGGCGCTCCCTTTTGAAGATCCGGAAGGGCTGCGGCTCGTCCTGCTTCTCTCCAACGGGCAAAAGGTCGACCATTGGGAAACCTGGTCTGAGTCGGATTTGCCCGACCGGCATCAGATTCAGGGGATGGGCAGCGTCGAGATGACCGTCCGGGACCTGGATGCACTCGCAGATACATTGACGGGGCTGTTTGGTTACACAGAAGTGTCGCGAACAGATCAAGAAGCGGTCTTTCAGTCTGTGGAAGGGGAGGTTTTCGGCGAAATTGTAGGTGTCGAACAGGACGGACCTGCGGAGAAACCGGGGCGGGGGAGCGTTCATCACCTCGCAATTCGGGTACAAGACGATGAAGCGCTGGCGTATTGGGAAGAAAAAGTCCGGGAATGGGGCTTTCAGACGGCAGGGATCGTCGACCGCTACTACTTTAAGAGCCTGTATTTCAAAGAGACGAACGGCATCGTCTTTGAAATCGCCACTGATGGTTCCGGTTTTGCCATTGACGGGAATGGTGCCACCCTTGGTGAGCAGCTCGATTTGCCTCCTTTCCTTGAAGGAAGGCGAAAAGAGATTGAAAGAAAACTGACGCCGTTTTTTGAGTGAGAGCTCAGTGGGTGAATAAAGATCGGGATTTCAACCTCGGGACGTATTGTCACAGGCACCTCTTTCGGATACCATTTCCTTAAGAGGTGTTTTTTCGTACACTGTCTTGGCAGCATGTCTGGTTTTGGATCAGATCTGATGACGAAAGGAGGCGGACGCCTGATGAAACGATGGACTTTGGGCCTGTTCCTCATTGCGCTCACCGGCTGTGCGGCGAATGCGGAGGATCCATCGTACGTGATTGCGACCCTGGACGGAGAAACCATTACCATGGAGGATTATTTTTTCCGTTATACAGATCCGTCGATGATAGAAGAATATCTGAAAGAACGGGTCATGATAAAGGAAGCAGAAGACCTCGGGATCACCGTATCAGAGGACGAGGTGAATGCATCGAGGCAGATGCTGTTCCCGGATTCCGATGCAGAAGAACGGTTGGCCTTCTGGGAGGACCGGGCTTTCATCGATGAACAGGCAGAGCGCCTTGATATGGATGAGCTTGCCTACTTTAAGGAATGGGAAGAGAAAATGTACCGGTCCCAGCTGTTTGTGGACGCATACGTGGAAGAGGTGTTCGGCGGTTTTCCTGAGGACACAGATGAGATGCAAGCCCTCGGTGAGGAGATCGACGCACATATTGATACGCTTTTTGATACGTATCAGGAAGAGTACAGGCTTGAGATGGAGTAGCCTGACGAAAGGGGAACTGTGTTCGATGAAGAAACCGGTATTTTTGCCCATTGTTGCAGCAGTATCGACCGCAGCCGTGCTCTTTGGTGTTGGCAATGCGACGGGGATTCCCTACCTGACGCTCGAATGGGGGCCGGGAAACCTCGAGATCACGTTCATCCCGATTATAGCGGGTGTGGCAGCAGGGTTTTTGACAGAGCGCTTAATTATGAAGTGGAGAAAGGTAACGGTGCCCGGAAACGGGGTGTAAACGACGAAAGCAGCCAGTCGATCCTGATACAGGACGACTGGCTGCTTGTTGATTTCATGATGGTGGTCAGTACGTGATTGGTGAACCAGGGCCGAGGTCAATGCCGAGAAGCATCCAGACGATCAGCATAATGGTCCAGGTGATCATAAAGATAATGGAATACGGGAACATGACCGAGATCATTGTACCGATCCCCATCTTCTTATCATACTTCTGCGCGAAAGCGATGATAATGGCGAAATACGTCATGAGCGGGGTAATGATATTGGTCGTTGAGTCCGCGATCCGGTATGCCATTTGTGTCATCTCCGGTGAATAGCCGAGATGCATCATGATCGGCACAAACACAGGGGCCATCATCGCCCATTTGGCTGAGGCGCTACCGATAAACAGATTGATGAAACCGGCGACGAAAATAAACCCGAGGATGAGCGGAATACCTGTCAGATTGGCAGCTTCAAGGAGCTCCGCACCGTATACCCCGAGAACAAGGCCCATATTGGTCTCGCCGAAATAGGCTACGAACTGACCGGCAGTGAAGGCGAGTACGATAAACATCCCCATCGCAGCCATCGTGTCAGAGAGCTGATTGGCAACATCCTTGTCATTTTTGATGTTCTTTGTGGCCATTCCGTAAAAGAGGCCGGGGATAAAGAACAGGATGGCGATAATCGGCACAAGTGCGTCCATAAACGGCGACTGAATGATCTGACCATCATCGGCCCGAAGTGGTCCGTTTGCCGGAACGATGGTCAACAGCACGAGTACAATCCCGATCAGGAGGGAGAGGCCTGCCCATCTGAGACCCTTCTTTTCGATTGGGTCAAGACCTTTCAGTTCTTCCCGGTAGTCGCCTTCGTACTTACCGAGCCGTGGCTCAACAATTTTCTCCGTAACCCAGGCGCCGACGATCGTCAGCATAAAGACCGATGCGGCGATGAAGTAATAGTTCATCGCGATGTTCATACCTTCTGCATAAGCCGGATCCACAATGGCGGCGGCTTCAATGGTCATCTCACCGAGCATCGGGTCCGTTGCCGAGAGTAGCAGGTTGGCGCTGAACCCTGCGGAAACTCCGGCGAACGCTGCGGCAAGGCCGGCCAACGGATGGCGGCCGAGAGCGGCGAAAATCACGGCTCCGAGTGGAGGCAGGACCACGTAGCCGGCGTCTGAAGCAACGCTTGACATAATTCCGGCAAAGACGAGACCGGCTGTAATCAGGACGTTCGGGATCGAGAGAACGAAGCCGCGAAGGCAGGCGCTGATCAGGCCGGTACGCTCAGCCAGGCCGATCCCGAGCATGGTGGCAAGGACAACCCCGAGTGGCGCAAAGCCGATGAAATTATCAACCATGCTCGAGAGCATGTACTGAAGCCCTTCGGCGTTCATAAGATTGGTAATCTGAACCATTTCCCCTTCTTCGCCGGGGTGTTCAACGCTGATGCCGGACAGAATGCCGGACAGCGCGATGACGATGAATGTCAGAATGGCGAAGAGCGTGACGGGGTGAGGCAGTTTATTGCCGGCGACTTCGATCATATCGAGAAACCGCTGGAATAATCCCCGCTTTTGTTGAGGCATGGGTAAAACCCCTTCCAATTTTCAGACTTATTTATATGTCAGTATATCGTTATAGGGAGATAATTTAAACACATTACCTAATATTGAGAATTGGAGAACTATTCTGTCAACCTTTCTCCTGCTAATGCATGAACGGATTGTTATTCTTAGAAAACAATCCGTTACGTCGACAGGACGAGGAGGACGACCCCTGTCAGGGCGAGTGTGATGCCCCATTTCTGTGGAACTGTCAGCATTTCTTTAATGAAAAGCCATGCACAGAGCACGGTGAAGAGCGGGGAGAGGGCGCCGGCGAGGGCGACGATGGAGAGAAGCCCGATGCTGACACCGAGAATATAGGTGATCGTGCCGAATGCCTGCAGAAAACCGTTGCCGAAGATGTAGCCGAGACCGGTCCGGTTGAGGGTCAGAAAGTCCGCCCGTCTGAACAGAAGCACGGAGCTGACGGCTAGAAAAGAGCCGGCCATGGTAAAGAAGACGGTCCACATGCTTTCCGTTTCCGGCGGGATATGCAGAAATACGAAGTAGAGCCCGATCAGAAAACCGGCCATGGCGGCAAATGACAGAACCTTCTGTCCGTCACCGTCCTCAGCGTCACCTTCCACTTCCTTTTTCGAAATCAGGACAATGGCAATCATAATGATGCCGACGGCAACGAGTGCGAATGTTCCGGGCCGCTCCCCTAAGAAGAGGCCGGTCAAAACCGGAACCACAGCGGAAAGAGTCCCGGTCACTGATGACACGACACCCATCTTGCCCATGGCGAGCGCTTTAAAGTAAAACAGGAACCCAAAGCCGATGGCGATGCCGCCGAGTCCTCCCCACCAAAAGCTTGAAAGGCTCATGTGAAAGCCGGTCAAAGAGGCGACGATGAGCATCATCACCGTGCCGAAGAGCTGTGCATATAATACGACAATCAGTGTCGGAACGCGTCTTGTCACCTGTCCCGCGAGAAAATCCCCGATGCCAAACGCCATCGCGGTTATGAGTCCCAAAAATAAAGCCATGATTATTTACCTCCTGGAATATTGAATCCGTATCAAACCGTAAAAAAGCCCGGAGTATACTGGTCAAAGTATCTCCCGGGCTTTTGTCCCTCCGTGTCACAGATCGATCTGTGTGTCTTCTCTCGGACCAGACCGGCACCAAATACCGCGGAACCCTAGAAGACTTTTTATTGAGTTTACCCTGTCAGTTAACCACATTCACACATGAGTGTCAACGAGTCAGAGCATGAGCGGCTATTGATCTTCTTTGTAGAATGAAACAGAAAAGACTCATCGACTGGACCGAAACCGAGTAGAGATCGTCCCGAAAGACTTTCTGTCTGTTCACCTTCTATTGTCGGGACGTGGAGTTGGATGAAATGACTTGCTCATATGAAAAAGGCTGTGGCCGGATCCGGATACGGATAGAGACTCATGTTTGCTTGCTTCATCGAACGAATCGCATCATCACAGCAAGATACGATGCCCAACAGTGTGAGCGATTTTATGATAAACAACGTAATGTTAGTGCAATTTCGTCACAGTGCTTGTTGACATTCTTGACATTAACCTGCGTAAACCGTTGTCAGGCAAGGGGTTCAAGAGAAAGGCTTTTTCTTGAAGCGAAGAAGTGAGGGTTGTTACAATGAAAGAAACCGTACAAAATCAGGAAAATGAGTGGAGGGATGACCATGTCGATCTTTACTCGCGCGGAACAGAAAATCATGATGCGAAACATGAAAAAAGGATACAGAGCAAAGCAAATCGGGGAAAAGGAACGGGCATTTGAACCGTGGCTGCTCGTGTGGCTGATGCTGAAAAACCGACTCCGGGAGCGGGGTAAGACGCTCACTTCCTTCAATGAGGAGTGGGAAGAGGAAGGGGAATTGGCGCAATGGCTTGAAGATGCCCTTGACCTCTTTGACCGCACGGATCCGGAAGTGGCGAAACAGATTGCCCGTGAAGCGGCGGAACTGGGGATTCAGGAGGACAGCCGGCTTGGAGAACGCATCAGAGAACTGCTCAGTTCGGATGAGGCTGATCCGCCTGAAAGCAAAGGGCAGGCACAACAGAATCCGGATCATGAGGCAAAGAATGAAATTTTTGATCTGCAGCGGAAACTTGCAGAGGCGATCAATACGGATGTGGATCACAATCACAAGAAAGACAGGTGAAGGGATGACAGCAAACAGAGGTCGTTTTTTGATTGTGGCTGGCGTATTGGCGGGACTGAGCGCCGGTTATTTGACGGGGAATATGGCAGAAGGCGTTCTGATTGGGACAGGTCTGGGGCTTTTTATGCTGGCGGTGGCGAAGAAAAACCGCCAGGCTTAGGAAGAGTATTCCGGACCAACCTGTAATGTTGAGGTATGAGATCTGATAACGTAAGGAAAAGGCTTGGCTTGTCGCGAAGCCTCAAACAGTACAAAATAAAGCCGGCAGCGCGGGATGGTCCCGTACTGCCGGCTCTTTGTATGATTTGACTTACTTCACGTCGAAGCGGTCGTTGTCCATAATCTTCACCCATGCATTAGCGAAATCCTTCACGAATTTCTCTTTGTTGTCATCCTGTGCGTAGACTTCAACAATGGCACGGAGCATGGAGTTGGAACCGAACGCGAGGTCAACGCGGGATGCTTTACGCACCACGTCGCCTGTCTTGCGGTCATGTCCCTCGTATACATAATGATCCACCGGCTTCCACTCGATGTTCATATCGACAAGGTTTCTGAACCAGTCGGTGTTGAGTTCTTCCGTCTTGTCTGTGAAGATGCCGAGGTCAGAACCCTGGTAGTTGGCTCCGAGAGAGCGCATGCCACCCATGAGTGCCGTCATTTCTGTCGCACTCAGGCCGAGAAGCTGTGCTTTGTCGACGAGGAGTTCTTCCGCGCTGACGGCATATTCCTTCTTCAGGTAGTTGCGGAATCCGTCTGCGATCGGTTCAAGGACGTCGAAGCTTTCAGCGTCTGTCTGTTCTTCCGATGCGTCACCGCGTCCTGGTGTGAACGGAACCGTGAGGTCGACGCCGGCTTCTTTCGCCGCCTTCTCAACAGCTGCCGTACCGCCAAGGACAATCAGGTCTGCAAGGCTGACGTCTTTTGAGGACTTGGCTTTCACGTCTTCGAGGACTTTGAGCACCTTGTCAAGCTGTTCAGGTTCGTTGACTTCCCAGTTCTTCTGTGGCTCAAGACGGATGCGGGCACCGTTGGCACCGCCGCGGTAGTCGGATCCGCGGAACGTCACGGCAGATCCCCAGGCGGTCTTGACGAGTTCACTCGTAGACAGACCGGCATTCAGAATCGCATCCTTCAATTCCTTGATATCTGCTTCTGTCAGGTCATAGTTACCTGCAGGAACAGGGTCTTGCCAGATGAGATCTTCTTCCGGCACTTCAGGTCCCTGATAGCGGGATTTTGGTCCCATGTCACGGTGAAGCAGCTTGTACCAGGCTTTGGCGAATACTTCTCCGAACTCTTTCGGGTTGTTGTAGAAACGCTCGGAAATCTTGCGGTACTCAGGATCCATCTTCATCGCCATATCGGCAGTGGTCATCATTGTCTTGACCTTCTTGCTTGGATCCTCAGCGTCAGGAGCGAGGTGCTCGTCTTTGACGTCGATGGCCTGCCACTGATAGGCACCGGCAGGGCTCTTGACGAGTTCCCACTCGTAGCCGAGAAGCAGTTCGAAATACGTGTTGTCCCACGTCGTCGGTGTTGGCGTCCATGCACCTTCGATTCCGCTCGTAATCGTGTCAGAACCTTTACCGGATCCATGTGCACTCTTCCAGCCGAGACCCATTTCTTCGACAGGTGCTGCTTCCGGTTCAGGGCCGACGTGTGCGGCATCTCCGGCACCGTGTGATTTACCGAATGTGTGTCCACCGGCTGTCAAAGCAACGGTTTCTTCATCATTCATACCCATCCGTTTGAACGTTTCACGGATGTCTTCGCCACTCTTCAGCGGATCCGGTTCACCGTTTGGTCCTTCCGGGTTCACATAGATGAGGCCCATCTGTACGGCTGCGAGCGGGTTCTCGAGATCCTGACGGGTCCCTTCATAGCGGTTATCACCGAGCCATTCATCTTCTGAGCCCCAATAAATATCTTCTTCAGGATGCCAAACGTCTTCACGACCTGCACCGAAACCGTATGTCGGGAGTCCCATGTCTTCAATGGCGACGTTTCCTGCGAGGACGAGAAGGTCTGCCCAGGAAATTTTGTTGCCGTATTTTTGTTTAATTGGCCAGAGGAGGCGTCGTGCTTTATCAAGGTTGGCGTTATCCGGCCAGCTGTTCAGTGGTGCAAAGCGCTGGGTACCGGTTCCGCCGCCGCCACGGCCGTCACCTGTACGGTACGTACCTGCGGCATGCCAGGACATACGGATAAAGAGCGGACCGTAATGACCGTAATCGGCAGGCCACCAGTCCTGACTCGTTCTCATGAGTTTTTTCAGATCTTCTTTCATGGCAAAATAGTCCATCTTCTTGAATTCTTCTTTGTAATCGAAGTCTTCGTCAAATGGGTTTGTTTTCTTGTCATGCTGATGGAGAATATCCAAGTTCAGCTGGTTTGGCCACCACTCCTGGTTTGCCGTACCACCCCGTGTGGGACTTGTTGCACCACCGTGCATAACCGGGCACATGCCCTGTGAATTCATTTTCTTTTGCTCGTCCATCTGTAAATCTCCTCCCTGTCCTGAAAAAAAGTAGATTATTGAGAAACAGCTTCATGATCATGAGCTGTAATCAATCTCTGTTTATAATTATAATAAACTGAGAGCGAAAATGAAAGGGGAACACTCAGTGAAATCCCGATCCTTTATTTCCATGAGTCTCTCTGTTTTCCCAGTGACCCGGCTGTCCGACTGCCGCCCCTGCCGGTTCGATCAATCTTTCCAGTGATAATGCAGCGGTTTCAATGAGAATCATCACATTTTGCTAATGCAGTCCACTACTCTTTATTCCTCTGTTCAAGATTTTTGAAACAGGGAAAAAGCGAAATCGTGCGCATTCAAACCAAATGAGTGATAAGATGAGTGAAGAAAGACTCATGAAACGAGGGAATGAAATGTGGCAGTAATCTGGGAACATAAATGGAAGATCCTTCTCGGTGTCGCCTTGGCAATTACGGCCATCATCTGGCTGTTATTACGGTCTTATCCGGCTGGTTCGCTCGCAGACGATGCGATGGCGGGCGAATGGAGCGATGTGAAAGACGAGAACGGTGCGATCCGGTTTATCGCGGAAGGAGAGCCGCTTGGTCATGTCATGTATTACCCGGGCGGGCTCGTCAGACCGGAATCTTATTCATATCTTGCGTCGCAATTGGCGGAAGCAGGGGTTGAAACCTGGGTGATTCCGATGCCGCTGAATCTGGCGGTACTTGGCATATCGAGGGGTGAACAGGCGCTGGGATTGATCGGGGGAAGTCCGGTCGTCATCGGTGGCCATTCTCTCGGTGGTGCCATGGCTGCGAGGTTTGCCAAGGACCATGAGGACCAACTTGACGGGGTGTTTTTTCACGGGGCCTATCCTGATGAGGGCGGACGCCTTGACGGAACGTCTCTTTCCGTCCTTTCCATTCAGATGGAAGAGGACCGGGTGTTAAACAGCGAGAGCTATGAAGAAGGACTCGGATATATGCCTGATGCCTTTTTCGAAGAGTGGATCGAAGGCGGCAATCATGCTTCTTTCGGTGATTACGGGCCGCAGCGGGGAGACGGGGAGGCCACGATCAGCCACGAGGAAGCGGTTGAACAGATTGTGGATCTCACCGTGGATTGGCTTGAATCACTCCAATAAGAGAAAGAAAACGTCCCTCTTCTATAAAACAGGACGGCAACCGGTACTGAACCGGATGCCGTCCTGTTTTTTGCTCTATTTATACAGATACGACAGGTTCCTCTGAGCGGATTAAATAATCGAACGCGCCGAGGGAAGCGGTCGCTCCGGAGCCCATCGAGATAATGATCTGTTTATAGGGGGTATTGGTGCAGTCTCCTGCAGCAAACAGCCCCGGGACGTTGGTTGCGCCGTGCTGATCGACGACGATTTCGCCCATGCGGGTCGTCTCGATGGAATCATCGAGAAACTCGGTGTTCGGCACAAGTCCGATCTGCACGAACACGCCCTGAAGGGGAATGTGCCGGTCTTCTTCTGTGACACGGTCTTTGTAGGAAATGCCGTTCACTTTTTTATCACCTGTGATTTCTGTCGTCTGTGCATTCGTAATGACAGTGACATTAGGCAGGCTGTGGAGTTTCTTTTGCAGGACTTCATCAGCCTTCAGTTCCGGCATGAACTCAAGCAGGTATACGTGATTGACGATCCCGGCCAGGTCAATGGCGGCTTCCACACCCGAGTTGCCGCCGCCGATGACGGAGACGTCTTTGCCTTCAAAGAGCGGGCCGTCACAGTGCGGGCAGTAAGCGACACCGTTATTTTTGAATGCTTCTTCACCCGGAACCCCGACGTTTCGCCAGCGGGCACCGGTGGAGAGGATGACGCTTTTGCTTTTAAGGACTGCGCCGTTCTCAAGGGTGACCTCAAAGAGATCCTTCTTATCAACGGCTTTGACGCGCTGGCTCTTCATGATATCCACGCTGTAATCACGGACGTGCTCTTCAAGGCTCGCGACAAGCTTCGGTCCTTCGGTCTTTTTGACACTGATGAAGTTCTCGATGCTCATCGTATCCTGCACCTGTCCGCCAAAACGCTCGGCGACAACTCCGGTGCGGATCCCTTTTCTTGAGGCGTACACGGCCGCACTCGCGCCTGCGGGACCGCCGCCGACGACGAGGACATCGAACGGATCTTTTGCGTCGAGTTCGGAGGCATCGGTCCCTTGACCGAGCTTTTCAAGGATGTCTTCGATGGTCATGCGTCCGCCGCCTAAGAATTCACCGTTCAGATAGACGGCGGGTACGGCCATGACGTCACGGGCTTCCACTTCGTCTTTAAATGCGGCGCCGTCGATCATGGTGTTCGTGACGCCTGGGTTGACGGCACTGAGCATATTCAGAGCCTGAACGACTTCCGGACAGTTTTGGCAGCTGAGGCTGACGTACGTCTCAAACGTAAAGTCGCCTTCAAGCTGTTTCATTTGATTGAGTGTTTCCTCCTCCACTTTCGGCGGCCGTCCGCTTACCTGGAGGATCGCAAGGACAAACGATGTGAACTCGTGTCCGAGGGGAACGCCGGCGAAGGTGACGCCGGTGTTCTCGCCCGTCCGTGTGACGGTAAAGCTTGGCGTACGCGCAAGGCTTGCTTCTTCGACGGTAATGCGTGGCGACATCGACGCCACCTCACGGACAAAGCCCGCGAGTTTGTCTGAATTGGCGTCGCTGCCTGCGTCAAGCTTGAACGTCAAGTCCCCTTCGAGGAGGTCGAGATACTGTTTCAGCTGTTGAGTAATGGCGTTGTCGAGTACCATATCCGGCACCTCCTGCTCTTATATTTTGCCGACGAGGTCAAGGCTTGGTGTCAATGTTTCGTCGCCTTCTTCCCATTTGGCCGGGCATACTTCGCCTGGATTGTTACGGACGTACTGTGCCGCTTTAATTTTGTTGACGAGGGTGCTTGCGTCACGGCCGATGCCTTCTGCGTTGATTTCCGCAGCCTGAACGACACCGTCAGGATCGATGATGAACGTGCCGCGGTCCGCAAGACCGGATTCTTCGTTCAATACGTCAAATTGTCTGGAGAGCGTCTGTGACGGATCGCCGATCATGCCGTATTCGATCTTTCCGATTGTCTCGGAGCTGTCGTGCCAGCCTTTGTGCGTGAAGTGCGTGTCCGTGGAAGCGGAGTATACTTCAACTCCAAGGTTCTTGAGTGTTTCGTATTCATTTTGCAGGTCTTCGAGCTCTGTCGGGCAGACGAATGTGAAATCCGCCGGGTAAAAGCAAAGGATTGTCCACTGGCCTTTGAAGTTTTCTTCTGTGACTTCGACGAAATCGCCGTTCTTGTAAGCCTGTGCTGTGAATGGTTGAACTTCTGTGCCGATAATTGACATAATCAATCATCCTCCTTATAGATAATGAATATTAGGTTCGCTGTTTTGAATTCTGTTAATAAGAATTCTTAACCAATGCTTATTATTATATAAAACGAATTGTTTGTCAAACCTTTCACAATAACAATTACAATTAAAATCAAAAATGAATAGGGATTATCCTGATCATTTAACAATATAAATGTTGTGACAAAGCGATTTATCGCGTTTTGTCTGCGCTTTCAAGTTCAACCTGATTCTCATTTAATGGCAATATATCATGATAATTGAGAAGTTTGTCTGGTCGGAATTCATATGGAACATAGAAAAAACCAGACGCTGTATCCGTCTGGTTTTCGCGTTTATCCTGTATAGAGGGTGGAAAAAGCAATCAGCTTTCGATCACGACATCCGCAAGCTTCATCGACACGTTGTTTTCAAGGGAGTCGCCGACGGGACACTTGGATTCCACAAAGCGCACGAACTCATCGACCTTGTCTTTCGGGGCATCGGTTTTGATGTGCATCGTATAGCGGATCTCAGAGTAGCCCGGGCGCACGTCGGCTTTGTTCATGAATCCGTCCGGATCAAGATCCCCCTCGACATCGAGCCAAAGGTCGGTGAACGAGATGTCAAACTTCGGTGCATACACCCGCGCGACGATTGCCTGGCAGGCGCCGAGGGCGCAGAGAACGGCTTCAACGGGGTTCATGCCGGTGTCTGTCCCGCCGAGGCTTTCCGGTTCATCAATCGTCAGTGTGAAATTCCGGGTTTTGGCCGTGACCTTGGTTCCTTCGTGGAGCTGGGTGGTCGCTTTAAAGGTTGCTTTTGCCATCATCAATCTCTCCTTTTGTAAGTGGTTACATTCATTATATACCACTATTGTGAAAGAGTGAACGTGACCTTAGTCCTCTTCGGATTCAACTTTTGTAAACAGGGCTTCCGGGATCATGTCAAAGCCTTCAATGCGCGCCGCTTCAGGCACTTCAAGCATGAGGTAGATGCGCCCGTCGATCTCCACCTGCCTGAGAAAACGCAAGTCCTCCGGGCTCACGGACAGGTCGGCGGCTTTTGTTTTGATTTTGATGGACTTGGACTGGTATTTCGGCATGACGCTCGTTGCTTTGAAGGCATACTGCCGGTCGTCGACGATTTCCTCAAAGGCGGCTTCCACCTTTTCCGTATCCACATCCTCGACGCCGCTGATGCGGAGGACGTCTTCCACGTCCTTACTGTCGAGACGGGGCGGTTCGTCATCCTCGTTCTCTTCGACGACCCGGTTGATCTCTTCGTAGACGTTCGAGAGCGTGGAAGTGCTCATGGGTTTTCCGACGGCGCTTTTGACGATCTCTTCAAAAATGATCTTGTCTTCCTGAGCAGTGGTGACTTCTTCGGCGTTCAGGACGTCTTCAATAAACGGGTAGTTCGGTTCATGGGCCTTTCCTGCAGCGTAGAGCACGTGATTCACATCGGCGGCGCCGTCATTAAAGCACGGAAAGAGAAAGCCCGAGATCGGTGCTTTCAGGTTGATGACCGGATCGACGAGGATGTTGTATTTGAATTCTTTCTCCACATAGTCGAAAAGCAGCTCTTTTTTCGGATCCTCGGTTTTGTTGATGCTGCAGAGGATAAAACCGTGGGCATAGACGGAGTCCCGGTCTGACTCTTCTGAGGTGATGTCCGCGGACTGCTTGACGGGCTTCATGTACGTGCCGCGGATAAAGGTGATGACGAGGTCCATCTCATACGTCTTCTCATGAAGCATCTTGGCGACAATCTTGAGCATCTCGTCGGTCCAGGATTCGGTTTCGGCTGACAGAAGCCCCTGATGGAGAATCATCTGCGTGCTGTTTGACACGTCACGGCGGAACTTCAGCTCAAACAGCTTCTCATCGGCCTGACCTGTCAGTACCTTTTTGAAGTTGGCGAGGAAGAGTTCCTTCTGTTCATCTTCGAGAAGGTCGAAGGGCATCGCTTCGTAATGATAGATCTCACTCGTGTCTTTCATAATATAGACGTTGAAGATGTCCGAGATCGTCATGAGGTCGTTATTCGGTTTGAACTGCTTCTTGATATGGGCGATATCTTTTTTGTTCATCGATTGATCACTCCTGGCTTTGTTGAGTATACTTGTCGATTCTATCACAGTTCCCAAGGTGACATGTGAACAAAAAAACGCCAGCCGGAGTCCGGCGTGGCGCTTGGGTCTTACATGTCAAGATCGGTAAAGGCAAGGGGGAGGATCTCCCTCAGCGTGTGTGTGCTGATCTCGCCTTTCGCATTCGTCAGGTAAATCGGCATATCGGGCGGGCACAGTTCAGCCATGACCTGCCGGCAGATGGCGCAGGGCGGGAGGAAGTCTTCCGTATCCCCGGCAACGGCGACGGCTTTGAAATCGCCTTTTTGGTACCCTTCTGCCATCGCGGTGAACATGGCGGTCCTCTCCGCGCAATTCGTCGCCCCAAAAGAGACGTTCTCCACATTCACGCCTGTGATCACGCGATCGTCTGTCATCAGAAAGGCTGCCCCTACAGGGAATTTGGAGTAAGGGACGTAGGCATGCTGTTTAATTGATCGGGCTTGTTGCATCAGTTGTTCTTTATCCATCGTCGGTCGCCTCTTTCCGCCATTGCTGGCCGTATAATCGGTCTCCCTATTATATAGGATTGAAAACGGTTAATCAAGTCTGACATCTGACATTCAAGGGGTTTGCAACCCGACGGCGCTGATGCCGTGATTGGTGAAATTGGCAATCATCCAGGCGATGACTTCCGGCGACTCTTCCATATTGTTTCGCACCCAGCTGTGCACGACGGCAATGCTGCCGTGGATGACGAACGTGCTCAGATGATCCGGATTAATCGGGGTATCTTTCACGTGATCCCGGAAGAAGGATTGGAGGAGGTGACGGTGCACCCGGTAAATGACCCGGCGCTGGAAGTCCGGATCGCCGTGGTCGCTGAAGATGATCCGGCTGTTCCGGCGATTCTCTTTCAGATAGCGCATGAGGCTTGTCGTCATCGCAAGGGCTTCGTCGTCCTTTGTGTAGTCGAAGGCGTTGAGCATCGCCTCCACGTCTTCCATAATCCGCTTTTGAATGCCTTCAAGGAGGTCGTGAATATCTTTATAGTGGGAGTAAAAGGTGGAACGGTTGATATCCGCTTCGCTGCAGAGCGCCTTAACGGTGATCGAATGGAGCGGTTTCTGTTCGAGGAGGGTAAGGAAACTCTCTTCGATGACGGATCGTGTATACTGCACTCGCCGGTCGGTTCGTCTGCTCATGGGCTGATCCCTCCTGTTTTCTGATGAAAAACAACACTCTGTCGGTTTTTGTACACAGTATAGCGTACTGTTTGTTGATTATCAAATCATGCGGGGCTATAATGATTAAGTTAATGAACAATGACTGGAGTGCTCGGTGTGCAAAAATTCACGGAAATCATTACCCATTATCATAAATCAGTCGTCCTTGTATTCATGGCCCTGACCATCCTCAGTGCCGTGATGATCCCGTTTGTGACGGTGAACTACAACATCAACGACTACCTGCCTGAAGATTCCCCGTCCATGGTGGCGGTAGATGTTCTTGAAGAAGAATTCGGCAGTCCGATGCAGAATGCGAGAGTCATGATCGAAGACGTGTCCGTGCAGGAAGCCCTCACATACAAAGACCGCCTCGAAGCGATTGAGGGCGTGTCGGATGTGACCTGGCTTGACGACGTGGTGGATCTTCGGACGCCCCTTGAACTCGTGGATGAAGGGATGCTCGAGACGTATTACCAAGACCGCTATGCCATCATCGAGATGACGATTCAGGAAGGGGAGGAGCTGGCAATTACAGATGAGATCTACGAGCTGATCGGCGAGGAGAATGCCCTCGTCGGCGATGCGATTGATACGGCCGTGTCGCAGCAGATGGCGTTTACGGAGACGCTGTTCGCGGCCCTCCTGCTCGTGCCGATTATCATCATTATCCTCATCCTCTCAACGACTTCCTGGGTGGAGCCGCTGTTTTTCCTGACAGCGATCGGGGTGTCGGTGCTGATCAATCTCGGGACGAACATCTTCATCGGAGAAGTCTCCTTCGTCACCAATTCCGTCGCGCCGATCCTGCAGCTCGCCGTCGCTCTCGACTATGCGATCTTTTTGCTCCACAGCTTCAGCGATCAAAGGAAGACGGATTCCAATCCGGTGACGGCGATGCAAAAGGCAGTACGCCAGTCGTTTCCGGCGATTGCGGCCAGTGCAGCAACGACGTTCTTCGGCTTTATGGCCCTTGCGGTCATGGAGTTTGAGATCGGGGCAGATCTTGGTCTGAACCTTGTCAAAGGCATCGCGCTAAGCTTCATCAGCGTCGTCGTGTTCCTGCCGGCTCTGACGGTCTGGCTGTTCAAATGGATCGACAAGACCCAGCATAAGCCGATGTTCCCGCAGTTTCGAAACGTCGGCAAGCGTGTGGTCAAAGTCCGTTATTTCTCGATCGTCCTCGTGGCCCTGATCATTTTCCCTGCGTATCTCGCCCAGCAGGAGACGAGCTTTATCTACGGCATAGGCGAGCAGCCTGAGGACACGCGCCTCGGAGCGGATGAGGTGAAAGTCAACGAGGTCTTCGGACAGTCGACGCCGATCGTGCTTCTCGTGCCGAGAGGAGACGTGCCCCGGGAGCTGTCCCTTGAACAGGATCTGTTGGCCATCCCGGAAGTCGACAGCATCATGTCCTACAATGAGCTGATCGGTTCGATGATTCCTCAGGAACATCTTGATGAATCGATGACAGAGGCTTTTCTCTCTGAGAACTACAGTCAGCTCATCCTCTATACGGAAACGGAATCCGAAGGGGACGAGGCCTTTGCTGTAGTGGAAGAAGTCAAATCGTATGCCGGGGCCTATTACGGGGACGGCTTCCATGCCCTCGGGGAGAGTGTCTCCCTCTACGACATTAAAGACATCGTCCTGGACGATAACCGGGCTGTAAACATCATGACGGTCATTGCCATCGGTGCCGTGATCATGGTGACGTTCCGGTCCCTTTTGCTTCCGGTGATTCTGCTTGTGACGATCCAGTCGTCGGTATGGATCAACCTGGCCGTGCCGTATGTGACAGACACACCGCTCGTCTATATCGGCTATCTGGTTGTCGGAACCGTGCAGCTTGCGGCGACGGTGGACTATGCGATCCTGTTCACCGAGAATTTCATGGAGAACCGCAAGCGGATGCCGGCGCGTGCGGCAATCATCGATACCGTCAACAACAAGACGTTCTCCATCTCGATCTCGGCGGCGATTCTGTCGAGTGTCGGATTTATCCTGTTTCTCACCTCGACGAATCCGATCATCGGATCCATCGGACTTCTCATCGGACGGGGCGCCCTGCTGGCTTTCCTCATGGTCCTGTTCCTGCTTCCGGCGATTCTTCTTGTCGGAGACAGGCTTGTTGAGAAACTGACGTATAAGACGGATTTCTATAAGGAGCGTGACTGAATATGAACAAATGGACAGCAGGTCTCCTCGCAGCCCTGATTCTGCCTCCGGTGTACATCGGATTTGCCGATGACACGGCACATGATAATGAAACGCCTGAGACATCCGGCACCGACGGTGAAGTGGCTTCCAAAGAAGAAGTCATCTACGGCAACCTGAATCATGACGGCTCCGTGACGGACCTTTATGTGGTCAATATGCTCGACGTGACAAGCGCGGGGCGAATTGTGGATTACGGCAATTATGACAGTGTGCAGAACCTGACGAGCCTGGCTGAAATCCAAATCGACGGAGACGAGATCTCTGCCGAAGCGGAAGAGGGCTGGTTTTATTACCAGGGCAATAAGGACGGTGCCACGCTCCCCTGGGCCATGGACATCACCTATACCCTTGACGGGGAAGAGGTGGATGCCGGTGATCTTGCCGGTGCCGACGGGCATCTGCATCTGAGCTTGACGACCGAAGCCAATGACGGGGTGAATCCGTCGTTTTATGAGAACTATACCTTGCAGGTATCGGTGAGCTTTGACGCCTCCGTCGCAGGGAATATCCACGCGCCGGATGCGACCGTGGCCAATGCGGGCAAGGAGCGTCAGCTGTCCTATACGGTCATGCCCGAAACGGACGGGGACATAGAGTTTTTTGCCGATGTGACGGATTTCGAGATGAACGGCATCGAGATCGCCGCGATTCCGATGACCCTCGCCATGGAAGACCCGGATACCGGGGAGATGGTCTCGGAGCTTCGGGATCTGAGTGACGGTATTGCCGAGATTCATGATGGCGTCGGTGAGCTGAATGACGGTGTCTTTGAGCTCGTTGACGGACTGTGGACGCTGACGGACGGGTCTTCCGACTTCCTCTCAGGACTGCGTGAAGTGGACGGCTCCTCCGGAGATCTCGTTCACGGTTCGAGAGAGATCCGGGACGGACTCGCGCAACTTGACCGGGAGCTCGATGTATCCGAGTTTGATATGGACGTCGACTTGAACGGTTTTGATGAGCTGACGAAAGGCCTTCACGAGCTGTCCGGGGGACTTGAAGAACTCTCCGGCGGGCTTGGTTTACTGGGTGACCAATATGAAGAAGCGAGAAAGGCCCTCGATGAGGCAGTGAAGGCCATTCCTGAAGAGGTGCCTTCTGAAGAGGCCATCAAGGCGCTGTACATGACGACAGAGGATCATGAGACGCTCGACAGCCTCGTGGATCAGTACGCCGCTGCGCAGCGGGTCAAACAGACGTACGACGCAGTCAGTGGAGCATTTGATGCCGTGACGGGCACCCTCGGTGAAGCCGTCAAAGGTCTTGATGAGTCGGTGACAGGTCTTCGCACGATGGCTTCTGAACTCGAGGCGTCGCTCGCGTCCTTTGAAGACCTCGAAGACCCGGAAGCCCTTGAAGGTCTCCGTGAGCTTGAACGGGGCATCGGGGAACTGTCGTCAAACTACCACGCCTTTCATGACGGACTCGTGTCGTATACCGGAGGCGTCGGTGAGCTCGCCGGCAACTACCGTGATCTCGATGACGGCGTCAGTGAGGCCGCAGATGGAACACGTGAGCTCGGTGACGGGACCGATGAACTGTATGACGGGACAGGTGAACTTGAAGAAAACACCCGGGATCTCCCGGATCAGATTCAGGACGAAGTGGATGAATTGATGGCGGAGTATGACAAGTCCGACTACGAGCCTGTTTCGTTTGTGTCAGAGCGAAACGAGCAGGTGTCGGTCGTGCAGTTCGTCCTTCGCACAGATGCGATAGAACTTCCTGACGATGAAGACGGGGAGCTTGCAGAGGAAGACGAAGAGAACTGGTTCGACCGGATTATGAACCTGTTCTCCTGATTATAAAAGAAACACACCAAAAAACCCGCAGAGGCACCGATGCCTTTGCGGGTTTTGACGATGGTTTGGCTTGCCGCCCGGCTCCGTTCGGATCAGATGTCGGCCTCGTCGCTTTTCAGGCGTGCATATACAATGTGATCGACGAAATGATCATAGAGGAATTCGGCATGTCTGAGCCGGCCTTCTTCCTGAAAGCCGAGGCGCTCAGGAATGGCGCGGCTTTTCGTGTTCCGTGACGCGGCGCGGATCTCGATCCGCTCGAGGTTCAGATCGTGAAAGCAGTGATGAATCAGGGCCTTGCAAGCCTTGGTCATGATGCCTTTCCCTTCGAACCCGTCGCCGAGCCAGTAGCCGATGGATGTGGAACGGTTGCCCCAGTGAATGCCGTGGAGACCGATGACGCCGGCAAGCTGGCCCTTGTACCAGATCCCGGCGTGAAAGCCGTCCTGAGAGACGAACTGCTTCAGTCCCATTTCAATGAACTTCCGGGAATCACCGGGCTGGTAAATGTCATCGACCCACGGGAGCCATGTCCGTAGATGCCGTCTTGAATGTTCCGTGATGAGATAGAGCGGCTCGGCGTGGCGGAGTTCGAGGATGCGCAATTCGGTGTCTTCGTCAAGCTGGTGATAAAACATGGGTTTCCTCCTGTCTGTCAGTCTGCGGTTTGGGTCTGTCGGTGTGCCGTGAACCAGGTGGTGGAAGCGTCCACCGCATCGCGAAGAGCGAAGACTTTCGCCGTGGCATCGCCGATCTTACCGGTATGGACGGGGTACGTCTCTTCAAAGGTGCGGCCGATCTCTTCAAACACCTCTTCATCGAGGTCGACCTCTTCGTACGTGATCCACTGCCTGACACCGTCTGTGAGGACCGGTGCGCCCTTTTCGATCATCGGCGGGGACGGGGCAATGTATTCACCGAGGTGAAAGCACGTGTTGGCGTCGTAGCCGTTGCCGATAAAGAGCACTTTGGCGCCATGCTCATAGAGCCGGCCAAGGGGCGAGTCCTCACCGAGACCGCAGGCAAGAGGATGCGGATGAAGCACGGTCCTTGCGAGAGGTCCCCGCGCCGAAAAAGAGAGGGCCGGGTGCAGGCTCCGGTCAGTGCCGGGCCATGTGCGGAAGTGTTCGGCGATGGTGCCGATCCCCCGGGTCTGTGTGATGGCCGGGTCATAGGCAGGCATCGTGTCCCGGATCGTCTGCCACCAGGCTTGCGGGACAGCCGGCGCCTCCCATTCGGACGGATCACTCAGGTCACCGCTCTGTGCAGGCATGACGATGGTTCCGTCAGGCCCTATGGCTGTGATCAGGGCCCCGATGACGGCGGCACTCCCGCCGTTCACCCAGCCTAAGGCAGACAGGGAGGCGTGAACGAGGAGGAGGTCTCCCTCTTCGATGCCGTTTATTTTGAGGTCGCGTGTCAGGGTATCAACGGTATTCAATACGGTGGAAGCATGGATTTCATTCGTCACAGTGGGTCACTCCGTTTCGTTCGGTATGGGTGCGATGCATGTCGGTGAGTCGTGTTTCGGTGAGTTGACGAGACTCGATACGGCCGTCGCAGTCATCTGCCGGCTGTCAAAAGGGGTAAGAAGCGACTTCAGCCTGTCCGTCCCTGTTTCGCGCCGGTCAAGCCAGATGGCTTCCTGATCCCTTGTCAGGATGGCCGGCATCCGGTTATGGATCGGGGCCATGAGCGTATTCGGTTCCGTGGTGATGATCGTACAGCTCGTGATCGTTTCCCCTCCTTCATCCTGCCAGCGGTCCCAAAGCCCGGCCATGGCGAACGGTTCCCCGTCTCTGAGTTGGATATGCATGGGAACTTTTCCGGTTTCAGTTTTTTGCCATTCAAAAAACCCGTTCGCAGGGATGATGCAGCGCCTGCGTGTCAGAAGCTTCGCAAACGACGGCTTCTCGTAAAGGGTCTCGGCCCGTGCGTTGATCATCTTAGACCCGATCTTGGGGTCTTTTGCAAACGAGGGGATCAGGCCCCAACGAAGGAAACCGGCCCGGTTCGTTTTTCCATCATGAACAATGGCGAGAATGTCCTGGGAGGGCGCGATGTTATACCTCGGATCAAGGGCGATGGCTTCAAGATTGTCAAGCTCAAACCTGCGTGCAATCAGGTTTGGCTGATGATACAAGCTGAATCGGCCGCACATGGGGCTTCACCCGCTTTCTGAACAAAGTCAATGCTTTCAGTTTACCATAATCCCGGCAAAGCGGGCAGCTCTTCGAACAAGAAGTTGACAGCGCTTTCAATTAGCCATAAAGTAGACGGTAACAAGACCGATTTTAGAAGGGGGTTGAAGGCATGCAGGCAATGGAACTGACGAAACCCGTAAGGCTGAGTCTGAACGATGGGACGCTGAATCCGGAAAGTGCGGGCTGGGCGAGGCACCCGATTGTCACATCCAATCTGAGCGGTGCAAGTATGCGTAAGAAGAAGTGGAACTACTGGTGTATCACGAGTGATGACATCCTGTTTTCGGCGACGATCAGCCACATTGACTATGCGGCAAGTCTGTTCGTCTATCTGTACGACCGTCATACCGGAGAATTCGTGGAAAAGACGGTCACCGTGCCGTTCGGGATCGGGGTGCGGATGCCCGAAGAGGTGAGGGCGCCCCTTTTTGTGGATCGGAGCGGGTTTACGATCCGCTTTCTGGAGAAACCGGATGCGACGGAGCTGTTTGTGAACATTCGGGATTTCGGCGGAAAGCCGCTGGATGCCTACGTGGAGATTGCCCGTCCGAAAGGGTATGAATCATTGAATGTCGTCATTCCCTGGAGTGAAAGCCATTATCAGTATACGTCCAAGCAGCCGGCACTGCCAGCATTCGGAACGGTGGAATGGGGCGGATACCGGCACCATTTGGATAAGCGGAATCAGAGCTTCGCGTGTCTCGACTTCGGCCGCGGCAAGTGGCCGTACCGCTCATCCTGGAATTGGGGCAGTGCTTCGGGACGTGATAAGGACGGGCGCGTCATTGGACTGAACCTCGGCGGTAAATGGACGGACGGTACCGGGCAGAACGAAAACGGGATTGTCGTGGACGGTGTTCTCTGCAAGATTCATGAGGATCTCGATTGGGACTATGATCCGTCTGATCTGATGCGGCCTTGGACGATCAGAGATAAGGGGAATGAGACGGTTACTCTGACGTTTTATCCGTCGTTTGAACGGCTCGCCGAGACCAATCTCGGGGTCATTCAGTCGAAGGTTCACCAGATGTTCGGTCATTATGAGGGAACGGTTATGACTGACGGAGCCGGGACGGTTCAGATCAGTGACCTCTTCGGCTGGGCGGAGGATCATCACGCGAAATGGTAGAGAAAAGAGGAAGGCAGCAGGCTGTCTTCCTCTTTTTGCATGGTTCGAATCACCAGTCGCGATCCTGCCAGGCGTCGGTCAGAGATGACAGCGACGGATGCTCGTCTGTCAGAACGTCTATGGCGTCCTGATCGCGAGTGAGCATTGCCTGAGCGGCTTCTTGCAGGAAGTCTTCTTCCATGCCTTCAAGGTGTTCGAGATGGCGTTCCCAGTTTTCGGCTGCGAGATTCGAACGCGTTCGCTCCGGATTCTGACGGACAATCGCAAGGGCTTCATCGAGCCCCTGACCAGAGGCGAGGGCGACGACGGCCCTGGCGCCGGAAAAGCGGTTGTATGAGTCTGCGTCGACAGACTGAGCGAGACGTTCCTGTGCCTGATCGAACTCGCCTTCAAAGGCGTTGATGAGTGCGAAGCGGCCGTTTTCAAGTTCGTTTGGTTCATCCTCTTCCAAGAGGTCCAGGTACGCCTCTTTCCAACGGGACGCTTCCGTCAAGTCTCCCTCGCGCATCGTATGCCGGAGAAGTTCGGAGACGTTGGCGATGGATGGGGCAACGTCATGGAGCTGCCTGCGGTACATCATCGTTTCTTCCGCACGGGATTCGCTGAAGCCGTTCAGTCTTGTCAGCATCCTTAAGCTGTGAGCGTCCTCCGGATCATCGGCATAGGCGTTCCGGTAGGCTTCGAGGGCACCGGGCACGTCCTCGTCAAGGAGGCGGCGGTCTGCGTTTGTCAATGTCCGTGTATCAAGGCGGAAAAAGGGCAGTTGCCCCATGGCATCCTCGTCGAGACGGTAGCCGTTACTCTGTGCGATCGGGGAGCGGTCTTCATCGAAGGCCCTGACGTTCCAGGAGAATTCCCCGTCCGGGTAGCTGAAGGCGAGGATGGTCTCGGGCTGGATGAGTTCGTCGTCTTCGGGGTCAGACATCACCCCAAACGTCCGGTCATAGAGCGCATCTGTCTCGATTGTATGCCGGTTTGATGTGATGTCGGTCTCCACGCTCTGCGTCATCGAACCGCCGTCGTGATGGACCGTCAGCTCGAGCGAGTAAAAGGCGGCGCCGTCCACATCTTCCCATGAAAAGGTGATCGTATCATCCGTGATCTCGTCATGATTGATCGGTTCATGCTGCTCGATCAGAGGTGTGAACGTGATGTCATACGTCGCCGTATCACCGTCTTCCACCCGAATCACCTCATTGGCGTCAACGGGCCAGGCCGATCCGCTCACTTCATCCATCGACAGCATCACAAACGGGAGGTAGTCATCCGGGATAACGCCGTCGAAGCGGTAATAGCCGTCGCCATCGGTCTTCGTGGCCAGGGCGGATTCCCGGTTCAGTGACCGGTCGCGCTGTGCGTCTTCCTGCAGAAAGACCCGGGTATGGGCGAGAGGCTCCCCGTCAGCGCCGGTCACCCGTCCTTCAACCGTGCCGTTGTGACGACCCTCTTCGAGGGGCTCCAGCCGCTCGTGCAGCCGTTTCGCTTCCTGGAAATAGACGGCTTGGTCGAGATTGAAGGGCTCATAGCCGTTTTGGCTCTCTGCATGGGCTGTTTCCTGTTCATCATGATGGGCTTCATAGCGCTCCATGGCATCTTGCAGGAGCGCGTGGGCTTCTTCGTAGTCCTCCTCATACAGATCCATACGTGCGTGAAGAATGGCGGACCGCAGGGCGGCATCGCCGCTGTCAAACGTGTCTTCACAGGCATTCAGGATCGAACGGGCAAGCTCATGCTCGTTCATTTCGATCAGTATGCCAATGGCATCGAATGTGAGATCTGTCTGATGAGCGGGATAAGCTGTCTGACGCTCGGAGGCTGTCTCCATCGTTTCGAGGACACCTTCAGGATCGCCGTTTGTCTGATCATGCCTCATGAGAAGATCCGCTGCCGATAACAGATGGATCGTGTCCTCTCCTTCCTCAAGATACGTCTTCAAATACGGTGCCGCTTCTTCAAGGGTGAAGAGCACGGGAGTGTCGGACGTGCTCCAGGACGTTGATGCCGGGCTGATCGTGAGACTCGACGCATCCTCACTGAGTGGTGTGATCATGTACGTTTCAATCAGACCGGTGCTCGCCGTCTGATTGCGTACAATCCGGTCAAGAATCTGTTCTCTTGCTCCGTCTTCTTGTCCCGAGGCAATTTGCCTGTCGATTTGCCATTCGTGAAGCTTCGGTTCAAAGACGAGTAACACGACGGCAAAGAGGGCCAAAAATGCAAGCAGGCTGTATACGAGGTGTTTGACTTTCAAACGGATGGTCATGATGAATCCTCCTCTTCAAACAGGTCATGCCAATAATAGCTGCCCCCGCGTTCGATGAGTTCACGCTCCGGTTCATCTCCGGGAACAGCAATGGTCGTGCCTGAGGTGATCAGAAGAAACAATGCAGCGCCGAGAGGAACGACCGGGATCCGGACTTCTTTGTTCCAAACGTTTGCAAGCCGGTCTTTCCAGGTTACCGGATGGGTCCTCTTCAGAACGGCATCGTGTCCGTGAAACGTCTCATGTTGAAGTTCGCGATCGAGTGCCTGTCTGACTGCCGGTTTCTGATCGTCGTTCATCATCGGTCATCGCCTCCTTTCGAGAGCTCATTCTTCAGCAGGGCCCGCCCGCGTGCGAGTCTTGTTTTGACCGTGTTTTGTTTCGTGTTCATCACCCCGGCCAGTTCGTCAACGGTCATGTCGTGAAAATAATACAGCGTGATCGGCTCCCGGTATGAATAGGGAAGGGCCTGAACGGCTTTATGCACCCTTTGTTCTTCGATGGCCGCGAGAAGCTGTGCTTCCGGAAGAAGTGCGGTTTCTTCGAGCTGATCAAAAGCCGTCTCGTCTTTTGCCGGAAAGAGATGGCGCCAGTTCCACGTTCGCATCCTCGAGCGGCAGCCGTTCAGCGTGATGGTCACGAGCCAGCCTTTGATTTTGTCATTGGAAGAGAGCTGGTGACTTTTCCGGAATGCCGTGATAAACGTATCCTGGACGACTTCTTCTGCGAGCTGCCGGTCTTTGACAAGCAGGACGGCGGTCCGCTTCAGTAGTGGGCCGTATGCATCCATCAGGGCTTTTAGCGCCGATTCATCGCCTTGTTGTAATTGGGTTTTATAATCCAAGCCACCGCCTCCTCTCACTGATAGAGATGCGTCCTGTCCGCATCAGGTTTCACCGGATTCAAAAAAAGATCGATTTTTCTGCACTTCATTTTAGCATGTTGAAAGAAGGGTTGCTGGATCGGGATTGAAGCCTTACAGGAAAAGGCGGCTGATCACCTCAGCTGCCTGGAATCTTTCCCCGTCTCGCGGCATCCGTCTCCTCGTGAGCGGCTTCATCTGCACCTCTTACAGCCAGTTAGAAAACCCGAATGAACGAGCATGCCGCAGCGTGTTTTTACTGGTGAATCAAGCGTTGCTGTTGTACGATTGGGATACAGACAAAAAGATGGGGTGAACGTCATGACAAAGCGTATTATTATCGGCATGTCCGGATCAACCGGACCGATTTACGGGATCCGGCTCCTTGAAGTGCTTCGTGATCTCGGGGTGGAGACGCATCTGATCCTCAGTCAGTGGGGAGAGAAGACGATTACGATCGAGACAGATTACACCGTTGACGAGGTCAAGAAACTTGCAAGTTACGTGCATCCGGCGACGAATCAGGCTGCGGCGATTTCGAGCGGTTCGTTTAAAACGGACGGGATGGTGATCGTCCCCTGCAGCATGAAGACGCTCAGTGCCGTGGCACACGGGTATGCGGATAATCTCGTGTCACGAGCGGCGGACGTTGTCTTAAAGGAGCGCAGGAAGCTGATTATGGTGCCGAGAGAGACACCGTTAAATGATATCCACCTGGAAAACATGCTGAAGCTGTCAAGAATGGGGGTCGTGATGATGCCGCCGATGCCGGCCTTTTACAACAAACCTGAATCGATCGGGGATATGGTCGATCACACGGTTTCAAGGCTTCTCGATCAGCTCGATATCGACAATTCACTTACCCGGCGCTGGCTTGAAAAAGAAGACTGAGTCTTCTTTTTGCTTATAGTGTGCCGGGCATGCACTGTATCTTGGGAGTGAAAGTCTCCTGTGGGCTTGGCAGTAGGAACCACTAGTCAATGGCAAGGGTGTCCACCGTGAGGTGGAATCTGAAGGAAGCCGGCGACAAACTCCTGTACCGAGGAACACGAACCATATCAGGCACAAATGGGGCGGATGAGTCTGCTATACAAGATAAAGTCCAATACTGCCCGAACCCCACAGTGTAAATATGGCGGCGATAGGACGAAGTAGACAGTGCTTACCCCGGGAGGTCTTACGAGGGTTCCCGACAAGAAGGATGGAAGATCCTACAGGAACAAGGAATTCAGAGATGGATTCCTGAATCGTAAGAAGTCAGCCGAGGTCATAGTAATCCCATGGGGATGAAGGACCGAACAATAAGCGTCTTTGAGACAAATGAAATTGACAGGATTGCTTTAATCACAGAAAACGTCTCCGGACGGCTATCTGCAGAGGGATACGCTGGAAGCGTAAGAGTATGCAGAAGCGTGTAGCAATCTGGCAACGAAAGGAGTCGAAAAGCGGTATGCAATTAATTGACAGAGTGGTCTGTCCGGATAACCTGAATTTGGCGATGAACCGGGTGATTTCCAATAAAGGAAACCCCGGGGTCGACGGGATGACCGTTGACCAACTTGAAGCACATGTTCGCCAATATGCGAAACCATTGATAGCCAAAATCCAAAAAGGGACATATCAACCTTTACCCGTAAAACGGGTAGAGATTCCGAAAGAGAATGGAAAGAAACGCAAATTGGGGATACCGGCAGTCCGGGACCGTATGGTCCAGCAAGCGATTTTTCAAGTTATTGAACCGATAATAGATCCGCACTTCTCTCCAAACAGTTATGGGTTCAGACCGGGTAAAAATGCCAAACAAGCGATTAAACAAGCCGCAAAATATTATGATGAAGGATTCAAAATGGTCGTGGATATCGATCTGAAAAGTTATTTTGATACGATTCCCCATCAAAAGCTGATGAACTATCTTGAACAATATATTCAGGATCCGATCATCTTGAAACTGATCTGGAAGTTTCTTAAAAGCGGGATTATGATAGGGGACAACTGGGAATCTTCAAGAAACGGTGCACCGCAAGGTGGCAACTTATCACCGATTCTCAGCAATGTTTACCTACATGAACTGGATAAGGAATTGGAAAGAAGAGGCCACCGTTTCGTCAGATATGCAGATGACTTTTGCATCTACGTTAAAAGTCGCAGAGCTGCGGAGCGTGTGCTCCTTAACACAACAACTTTCCTCGAGGGAACACTTAAACTGAGTGTGAACCAAGAGAAAAGTGCTATAGGATCACCAACGAAACGAAAGTTTCTGGGGTTTTGCATTCACAAAAGTAATAACGAAACCAGGTGCAGACCTCACCACGCCTTCAAGGCGAAGTTCAAAGCCAAACTGAAATATCTGACGAGAAGAAACCAGGCGAACTCCTTCGATTACATTATTCTTAAGATTAACCAGGTGACAACCGGCTGGATCAACTACTATGGCATCAGTTACATGAAATCCTTTATCAACAGCATTAAGCAATGGTTACACCATCGGCTGAGGCAACTGATCTGGAAACAGTGGAAGAAAATTAAAACGAGATACAAGAATTTGATGAAGTATGGCATTGAAACCGAAGAAGCTTGGAAAATGGCAAACACTCGCAAAGGCTATTGGCGTGCCTCCAAGAACGAGACACTGCACAAAGCCATCAAAATAGAAAAGCTCGCAGGGTGGGGACTCAAAGACATGAGTCAACTCTACGAGCGTGCATACTCAACTTATTGAACCGCCGTATACAGGTCCGTACGTACGGTGGTGTGAGAGGTCGGGGCTGTGAAGCCCCTCCTACTCGATTTTGCAAACGCTTTCAAAAAAAGAAGGGAGAGATACATATGACGGTGACAGATACGCAAAACATGATCAGGGACATTATGGATCAGCTTTATGATGATGAATCGTTCTTGCCGGAGGAAACAGGGGAGATCCGCAAGCGGCTCTTTGAATCCGGTAAAGAAATCCTCACGACGACAGACAAAGTGATCAAAAGCTACATCAGGGTCACCCGTGATGACCGTTCCATCGAACGGATCCCGGCTTTCCGGGTGCAGCACAACAACATCGCCGGTTTTTACAAAGGCGGTATCCGCTACAACGAAGTCGTGAATGAACAGGAAGTCGAGAACCTCGCTGTCCTGATGACGTTAAAGAACGCCCTGCACGAACTTCCTTATGGCGGAGGGAAAGGCGGTGTGGTTATTTCCCCGGATCAGTATTCGAGGCGAGAGCTGTATATGATCGCGAAGAAGTATGTCCAGCGCTTCGTTCGCGATATCGGACCGACCCATGATATTCCCGCACCGGATATGGGGACGGACGCCGAGACGATGGACTGGATGGTCGGCGAGTATAAGACGATTAATCCGGGAGAGAATTATCTCGGTTCCTTCACCGGAAAGAGTGTCGAGAACGGCGGTGCCCGCGGACGCCGGGAATCGACGGGTAAAGGCACGTACCGGAGCTATTTGTGGCTGTTGGACACGTGGGTCAGACAGACGAATCGGAACAGCGTTGCCGAAGGCCTGCACCGGGATCAGTACGACCGGATGAAACGGCTGATTGAAAAGCATGATGAAGGAAAAGCGATTACGCTTGCCGTTCAGGGCTTCGGGAACGTCGGTGCGGTGGCGGCGGAAATGGCGGCGACGTGCGACAGGCTGAATCACCGGGTGACGGCGGTGAGTGATCAGTACGTGACCCTGTATCATGAGAACGGTCTTGACGTCCGGGCCCTTGCCGGTTATCAGCGCCGGATGCGTCATCTTCCCCAAACCGCCGAAGCCCTTGAAGAAGCGGGTATCCAGGCGGAGGTCAGAGACCGGGACGAACTGATTTATCTGGACGTGGATGTGCTCATTCTTGCGGCAGTGGAGGATGTGATCCATGGCGGTAATGTGGAGCGGATCCATGCGGACATCATTGTGGAAGGCGCCAATGCCCCCGTGGACGGTACGGCGGACCGTGTCCTTCATGAACAGGGCAAAGTGGTGATCCCGGACGTCCTGGCCAACGCCGGCGGGGTGATGGTCTCCTACGTGGAGTGGAAACAGGACCGGGTCACGGAGCTCTTCTCTGAGGAACAGGTGATCCGGGAGATGTATGAACAGATGGAGGCGAGCTGCGAGAAGGTTTTCGACAGTTACTTCACAGACGGGTTGCCGGGAATCCGGAACAGCTGTTATGTCCAAGCACTGAAACGTCTGTTTATTTTGCATTACCGGCACGGGAAGCTGTATTGACTTCGGGCTCTTTATGGAAAAAGACAGGAAGCCATCAAGGAAGGTTGACTAAACTGAAGCCACGTTGAATAGAACAGGCCTTTCTCGTATGGGGAGGCCTGTTTTGAGTGATGTGTTTCTCATCTTGCCATGGAGAGGTTCAACGGTCATGCATGTTGGTGTATGATGAAGGGGCAATGGAGAAGATGGGGTGATCATGTGAATAAAAAAGAACGGGGGATCCGCAATCTCTATGCGTGGAACAGGTTGCTCAGCTGTCCGGTCTGCCAAGGCAGTGTGAGCGTGGTGCCTGAAGGGCGGCTTGTGTGCGGAGACGGACACAGCTTCGATGTCGCGAGGCAGGGGTATGTCAACGTATTGACGGGTGCGGTGAACAGCGCGTATTCAAAGGAACTGTTTCATGCAAGGGCGAAAGTCATTCAGGAGACCCCGCTGTACCGGGCTCTGCACAAGAACGTGGGGAAGCTCATGGACAGGGAGGCGAAAAAACAAGATGGCGTATACAGGATCGGCGATTTCGGCTGCGGGGAGGGTTCTCACCTTGCGTTGCTACTTGAAGGGAGAAGCAACTGGATGGGGGCGGGTCTCGACCTGTCGAAAGAAGGCATTCAGGCGGCAACGGACCATGAAGACACGCCGGCCGTGTGGCTGGCTGCGGATCTCGTCAATGTGCCGTTAAAAACCGGCAGCCTCGACGTGGCTCTGACGATTCTGTCGCCGTCGAATTACAAAGAGATGAAACGGGTGTTAAAACCGGGCGGGCTTGCGGTGAAAGTCATACCGGGACCGGGCTACATGAAGGAAATCCGAGACTTCTTTCAGCAAAACCGCCGGGATGCCAAAGAGAATGAGGCGCTGATCAGCCGGTTTGAGGAAGCGTTTGACGACGTCAAGGCGGTCTCTGTCAAAACAGCGCCGGCTGTGACGGCCCCTCTCCGAAAGGAGCTCTGCCGGATGTCGCCACTCGCTTGGCATGCAGAGGAAGGGGAGAAAGAGCGGTATGAAAAAGAAGGTGCCGCCCGCCTTACGATGGATCTGGTCGTGCTGACGGGGAGGCTGCCACAATAGGGCTCCGTCTCTCCATGAGAATAATGTCGTGCCAGACGCCGTGGCGTTCGGCGACCTGTTCCCGGTAGCCGATCTGCCGGAAACCGCATTTCTTATGCAGGTGAATGCTCGCCTGATTCTCCCGGAAGATCGCTGATTGGATCGTCCAGAATCCGGCTTTTTCACTGTCTTCGATAAGGGCATTCAGGAGCGTGCGGCCAACGCCCAGGCCCGAGGCGCCGGGGGCAATGTAGATGCTGATTTCTGCGACGCCCCGGTAAGCGTAGCGCGGGGACGTCGGTGCCAGGGCGGCCCAGCCGGCAATCGTGCCGCCATACTCGGCGATGAGACGGCATGTTTCGTGATGGGCCTGATTCCAGGAGTCCCATGATGGGACGACGGTTTCGAATGTGGCAAGCTCCGTATCAAGACCGGCTTGATAAATGGCGCTTACTGCAGGCCATTCCTGAACGGTCATGGGGCGGATAAGAATGTCTGTCATGATGAATCACCTCGAAATAGGGCATGTGTCACTTCAGCCGATTTTTCTTAAGCATACACGTCTCTGTCTGAAGGTGCAAAAGCAATAGCGCAAACAGTGATTTCACAAGGAGGCAGTCGAACATGACAAATTGGAACGCGTATGAAGACCTCGCCTGGACGGATTTTCTCATCGCAGGCCCCGAGGCATGCAAGGAGGAAACGGACCGTTATCTTGAAGAGATCCGCCGTCACACCAGGGAAGGATGAAAACGGATCCTTCACTTGGGGTCCGGTGCAGGTGGTCATGGCAGCCAGCTGAAGCTTCATCATGACGTGAGGGGCGTCGATATCAGTGACGGGATGATGAACGAAGCCAGGAAAATGAATCCGGAAGTCATCTACCACAAAGGGGATATGCGCACCGTTCAGCTTGATGAGATCTTTGATGTGGTGCTGATTCCGGAGTCGATTACGTACATGACGACAATAGCCGATGTCAGAATAGTGATTGAAAACGCCATGGCGCATCTGAAGCTGGAGGGAATTCTGATGGTGCTTGTACAGGACAAAGAAGGATTTGAAGAACATAATTTCAGCTATCGGGGCAAAGGCGACGGAGTACAGGTTGATCTCTTTGAGAACAATACGGTCGTCTCTGATACCACGTATGAAGCGGCTATGGTTTATCTGATCCGGCAGGACGGCGAGCTGTCGATTTATTCGGACGTCCATACCCTCGGTCTGTTTCCGAAGGGGGACTGGGATGCAATTTTGACGGACAATGGGACCATCGTCTCCGCGTTCAGTCTTGATGATGCTTATGATCAGTGGCTCCTGACGGAAGGGAAGTATCGTCAGCTGGTCTATGTCGTCCAAAAAAACCGTTCCTGAGTTGTTGATCAGGTCTTTCAGGATGGTTGGATGACTGATGACAGATCGAGGCAGTCTTCATTAAATGACCCAAGTGCTTTGTAAAAAGGACCAAATAAGCGTTTTCAATTAGATGGTTTTTAATAGGATCGTACGATGTAATCAATTCGATAGTCCTGTAAACTGAGTGTGATAGAAACACAAAAAGGGGTTATGGGGCTATGAAGAGTATACGTATGCGACTGATTTTGTATTTTTCCGCGATTATGATCGTGGCGACGGGGATTCTCGGGATTGTGATCACTAATGGTGCGGGGGATGCACTGATTGATGAAGCGGAAACGGGACTTGAGACATTAGCCCTTGAAGGGGCAAAGGTCACGGACAGTCGGTTGGACAGTGAATATCTGTACCTTGAAGGACTGACGAATTTGCCGGAGATTACAGGGGATGATCCGGATCTCGATGCGGCGATGGACGTGCTGCTTGACGAAGTCGAAAACACGGACTATTTACGGATCGGCATCACCGATCTCGACGGGAATCTGTATTTGTCCGATTCGTATGGCATTGACGGTGAAATTGTGGACGTCACTGAGCGCGAGTATTACCATGATTCCCTGGCAGGTGAGCGGGGGCTGATGCCGCCATCACTCAGTGTGAATCCGGACGACGGAGACCGGCTGATCATGGTGACCTCGGTTCCGATTGAGGAAGACGGGGCGATTACAGGCGTACTTGTAGCCGTTGGTGATGCGGATTATCTGAATACGATTGTGGATGATATTCAGTATGGCGAAGGGGGCTATGCCTATATGATCGATGACGAGGGGACCGTCGTCGCTCACCGCGACCGGGACATGGTCCGGGATGCATTCAATCCGCTCCGCCTTGTAGAGGAGGACCCTGGTCTTGAGACCCTCGCGAATCAGTTCTCGCGTATGCTCAGTGAACCCGCAGGCATTGGCAATTATGCCTTTCAGGGGAACGATCTGTATGTCGGGTTCTCGGATATCGGCGAGACGGGCTGGACGCTGGTCATTACAGCCAACGAAAACGAAGTATTGGCGGCGATCCCGTCACTTCGGAACACGGCGCTCATCATGACGTTCCTCGTTGTCGTCGGCGGGATAGCCTTGACGTATGTCGTGGGAACAAGGATCTCGCGTCCGATTCAGGCTGTGTCGAGAACGGCGGCGGAAATCGGACAGCTGGATATGCGCCACGATATGGATCTGAAGCTTCTTTCTCGTCACGATGAAGTCGGGGAACTGGCGAAGTCCCTGCAAAGCGTCACAGAGAACGTCAGGAAGATCATCGTGGATATCAACGCGTCCGCAGGAGAGGTCTCTGCGGCTTCCGAAGAGCTGACGGCAACGTCCGGCGAATCATCCAGGGCGTCTGAAGAAGTGGCCTCGACGGTCCAGGACATCGCGGAAGGCGCGTCGAGTCAGGCGCAGAACACGGAAGCGGGCTCTGAAAAAGCGGCACGTCTCGGTGAAATCGTCGATGAAGAAAAAGAAGTGGTACAACGGCTGAACGAAGCCTTTGTAAACGTGAACCATGCCATTCAAGAAGGTCTTGAAGAAATCGGGCGTCTCTCAGAGATCTCGGATCAGACCGCAGAGGCCACACAGGAAGTGGAGAAAGGGATTGTCAAAACGAATGACAGCTCAAGGCGTATCGGGGAAGCGAGTACGGTTATTGCGAATATCGCCGAACAGACGAACCTCCTTGCCCTGAATGCCGCCATAGAAGCGGCGCGTGCGGGTGAAGCAGGGAAAGGTTTTTCTGTCGTGGCAGACGAAATCCGTAAGCTCGCCGAGCAGTCCACGACTTCGACGGCAACGATTGATGAGATCGTAAGAGAATTGCAGGTCAACGCCGAACAGTCGGTCAAGGTAATGGCGGACGTTTCACAGATCCTTGATGAACAGCTGAAGAGTGTCCAGGGCACCCGGGACAAGTATGAACAGATTGAGGGTGCCATGAGTATCTCTGACGAAGCGGTTCACCGCCTGAACGGAACGGGTAAAGATATGGCGACGATTAAAGAAGACATCGTGTCTTCGCTCGAGAGCCTGTCAGCCATCGCAGAGGAAAATTCTGCGGCCACTGAAGAAGTGTCTGCTGCCATGCAGGAACAGACGGCGTCGATGGAAGAGATTGCCGGATCAAGCGAAAGCCTCGCACACCTTGCGACAGAACTCAAACAGCTAGTGGAGAAATTCAAAATCTGAAAGAACACATAAAACGGCCCCCTGCTGTATCCTTGGATACGCCAGGGGGCCGTTTTCATTTATCATACTAAGAGAGGCAATGCGAGTCGTCTTACATTTCTCTCAGCCGCCTGATCCGCTCCTGCGGGTCCGGATGGGTGGACATGAGTCCGCTCATCTTCTTCTTCAGGGGATCGGCGAAATACAAAGGCGCCGAGGAACCTGAGGCTTCACGGACCGGGGTGGAGACGCCGGTGATTTTTTCGAGTGCCGTGGCAAGGGCGTTCGGGTTCCGTGTTAAATCCGCGGCACTGGCATCGGCGAGATACTCCCGGTTTCTCGAAATCGCCATGTTGATCATCATGGCGATGATCGGGGCGAGAATGACAAGGACGAGGGCGATAATGAGAATGACAGGGCTCTGTTTATTGTTGCGCCCGCCCCGGCTGAAGAACATCATCCGCATGCCGAGGTCGCTGATGATGGCGATGACGGACACGAGTGCGAGGGCAATCGTGGAGAGCCGCACGTCGTAGTTCTTGATGTGCGCGACTTCGTGGGCAATCACGCCCTCCATCTCTTCGCGGTTCAGTTCATTCATGAGGCCCGTCGTGACCGCAACGGCACCGTTCTTGGGCGAAATGCCCGTTGCGAAAGCGTTCGGCGAGGGGTCGTTGACGATAAAGACCCTCGGCATCGGGATGCGGGCCACCATGGCCATATTCTCGACGGTATGCCAGAGAAAGCGGTTCTCTTCAACGGATTTGATCTCCTTGGCGTGGTTCATGCGCATGACCATACTCGTACTCGAACTGAGGACGATCGTTACATAGATGGCGGCGATGATGACGGTGATGATCATGCCGGAGAAGGGTTCGCCGCTGTTGATGTAGGAAAAGGCCGCCCCGACGGCAAGGAGGAACAGGATAAAGACGAAGACGATGAGGACGGTTTTCCGTTTGTTTTTTTGGATCTGTTCGTATAATAGCATGATGCTGCCCTCCGTTCAGGCCTTAAAAGGATACCCGGACATTTTCCCGTTCTTCCGCTTTTGCTTCGAGCATATCGCGCTTTTCGAAGTTGTGGATCCCGGCAATGATGTTTGTTGGGATGGATTCGATTTTCGTGTTGTATTTCATGACGGTGTTGTTGTAAAGCTGTCTTGAATAGGCAATTTTGTTTTCGGTCTGTGTCAGTTCTTCCTGCAGCATTTTGAAGTTCTCATTGGCTTTCAGGTCAGGGTAGGCTTCACGAAGTGCGAACATGCTCTTAAGCGCACCGCTCAGCTGGTCGTTCACTTCCATGGTATCCTGGCGGCTTAAGGTGCTGTCCCCCATTTTGTTCCGGAGTTCGACGACTTTCGTTAATGTCTCCTCCTCGTGTTTGGCGTAACCTTTCACGGTTTCCACCAGGTTTGGAATAAGGTCGTAGCGGCGTTTTAACTGGACGTCAATCTGAGCCCAGGACTCCTCCACCCAGTTGCGCATTTTGATCAGGCCGTTGTAGGCGGAGACCCATGCAAGTACGAAAATCACGACAATGGCAAGTATAATAAGTAATCCGATCATGTTCATTCATCCTTTCTTTCGTTGATTACAGCCATGCTGTTTGATTCATTATAACGTAGACTACGGAAACAGGGTGAACATTGTTTCAAATTCTGTAAAGATTGTATCCGAACGCGGAATCGACTATTATTAAAATAATTAATAAAGTGGCAGGGGTGAAGGATATGGTACAGGGTATGACAGGGAGCTTTCGGCTGATGAAGTCATTGAACCGTTCATTGGTCATCAATATCATCAGGCGAAAGGGACCGATCTCAAGAACGGATATTTCAAAGCAAGCGAATCTCACACCGCCGACGGTGACGAATATCGTCAATGATCTCTTGAAAGAAGGGCTTGTGAAAGAAGGCCGGACAGGTGCGTCCAAAGGAGGACGAAGACCGGTTCTTCTCTCCATCAATTACAACAATCATTATGTCATCGGCGTTGACGTCGGGACCGGTCAGATCCGGGTCGGGCTCTCAAATTTGAATGCCGAGCTGTTGAACCGGAAAAAAGAGACACTTCCTGCCGGTATCAAGGCGGGTGAATTCATGACGATCCTCTACCGGCTCGTCGACGACATGATCACCAACAGCGATGTCTCGCGGGATAAAATTGTCGGCATCGGGATCGGCATGCACGGGATTGTCGATGAAGAGAAGGGGATCAGCATTTATGCCCCGCATTTTGATTTCGGAGAACTTCCGTTGAAGGAACGCTTGGAAGCCCGCTATGAGATCCCTGTTAAAGTAGAGAACGATGCTCGCTGTTCGGCGATTGCCGAAATGTGGTTTGGGGATACACGGGCGAATCCGAATCTTGTCTTTATCAATGTCGGGGACGGGATCGGTGCCGGGGTGATCCTGAACGGCCAGATCCACCGCGGGCACCACCATATTGCCGGTGAGCTCGGGCATATGATTGTGGATCTGAATGGCCGGCAGTGCACATGCGGAAGCTATGGCTGTCTGCATACCGTGGCGAGCGGGATTCACATCCGGGAGCGGGCGATCCATGAAATCACCCTCGGCCGATCGACGGCGCTCAGGGAGATGCGAGAGAATAAGGAAGACATCGACGGTGAAGTGATCTATGAGGCGGCCCTTCACGGTGACGAGTTTGCCGAAGAGCTGTTTGCACAGGCGGGGCGTTTTCTCGGCCTGGCTGTGACGAATGTGATAAATTTTCTGAATCCGGATCAGATTGTCCTCGGCGGCGGAGTCATGAAGGCGGGGGCGTTTGTCATGAAGCCTCTCGTTGAAACTGTGAACAGAAGAGCGCTGACGGATGATGCCAGAAAGACAGAGATTACCGTGTCAAGCCTCGGCAGCCACAGCGCCCTCCTCGGTGCTGTGTCGCTTATTTTGCATGATGTGTTTGAAGTGCAGGATCGTTAAAATAAATTAAAAAGATTCCCGAGAAAGCCTTTTCATTGTGACAATTATGTGTTATCTTATCGGTAGTTAGTAATTTAATTTAAAAAAGTTAGTTGGAGTTGCGTTCAGGAATATGTGACAGCTCAACATCTTTAACAGCGCACGAATGTGCGAACTAACAAAGGGGGATTTACACATGAAAGCTTGGAAAGTATTGTCGGTCAGTGCATTGTCAGTCGGTCTGTTGGCAGCTTGCGGAGGAAATGACGAAGGTGACGCCGGAGCAAATAACGGTGAAAATGACAGCGCTAACAACGGGAGTGCGTCTGCGAATAATGATGATGCAAACGAAAACAATAACGCAGGTGACGGAGACGAAGACATATCCGGTGAAGTGACAGCCTGGGGCTGGAACGTTGCTGCAGCCGCAATGGAACAGGCCATCGAAGGCTTTAATGAACTGTACCCGAATGTCACAGTTAACATTGAAGATATTGGCCGTGAAGATGTGTATGACCGTCTGACGGTTGGGCTTGCCGCGGGGGGTTCTGGTCTTCCTGATATATCCATGGTTGAAACGGATCGCCTGGATAACTACTTTGCAGAATTCCCGCAGGGCTTTGTGAACCTGGATGAATATGGATTCAATGAACACGAAGATAAATTTGCCGACTCTAAAGTAGAAGCCGTTAAAGGGCCGGATGGTAACAACCTCGCCGCTCCTTGGGATATCGGACCTGCCGGTGTCTTCTACTATGTGCCTCATTTCGAAGAAGCGGGTGTGGACCCGGATGACATCGAAACGTGGGATGACTTTATTGCCGCAGGTGAGGACATTCTTGATGCAACGGGGGCAGCCATGGTGCCGGTAGACATTGCAAACGATGATGCGATCTTCCGGATGATGATGAATCAGCTTGGTGTGTATTATTTTGATGCAGACGGTGCCATTGAAATTGCCAGCGACGATGCGGCGCTTGCCATGAGCAAGATTCAGGAAATGCACGAGAAGGATCTTGTGGCAAACGTTGACGGCTGGGACGGTACGGTAACGTCGACGGTCAACCATACGGTTGCGACGATTCCGTTTGGCGTATGGTATGCAGGTACGATCACGGATCAGGCGCCGGATCAGTCCGGTGACTGGGGAGTATTCAAACTTCCGGCATTTGAAGAAGGCGGTAACCGTGACGCTAACCTCGGCGGGTCTGACCTTACCATTCTCTCAAGCACTGAATATCCGGAGGCAGCCTATGCCTTCGTCGAATACTTCACGACAGAAATCGAGCCGCAGATCGAGGGTATGACAGAATACGGGCTCTTCCCGTCACTTCTTGCCACGTATGATGAGCCGTACTTCCAGGAAAACAATGAGTTCTTCAACGATGAGCCGATCTGGAGCCTCTTTGCCGACGTGGTTGAAGGAACGCTTCCGGCCAACTATACGAATGACTATGCACGTGCATTCCGCTACGCCTCGGACGCTCAGGCGAACGCCCTTCTCTCAGGGGAAGATGTGCAGGTTGCCCTTCAGGAAGCGGCTGAACGGATTGCCAATGAAACAGGACGCGACATTCAATAAAGGCGGTGTTTGGAACAGGATAAGGGAGAAGAGATCATCTCTTCTCCCTTGCCTGTCACTACTTATTTAAAATAATTAATTAAGTTATACGTTCAGATCCAAACGGAAGGAGACAGACCCATGGCGAAATTACAAGACGGAACACCAGTGGGGAGTAAACGAAAGATTGTGACACCGAAAACAGCGCCTTACTTCTTTATTGCCCCGGCTGTTCTGTTGTTTCTCGCATTTACGTTATATCCGGTTATTCAGTCCCTGATTCTCAGTTTCCAGACTTCATCCGCGGGCGTTACCTCGTTTGCCGGTTTGGATAACTACCGGAGGTTGTTTAACGATCCGCTCTTTTTCACGGCGCTAGGCAATACCTTCACGATTTTGATCATTCAGGTGCCAATCATGCTCTCGATCGCGGTGGTACTGGCTGTTCTGATGAACTCGGCGCTGCTTAAAATGAGAGCATTCTTCAGAATCGCCTTCTTTATGCCGGCGATTACGGCGCTCGTTGCGTATGCCATTGTGTTTATGATCCTGCTCGATCAGAACTACGGGCTTGTGAACTACGTGCTCGGGCTCATCGGCATTGACAATGTACCCTGGCTGAACGATCCGTTCTGGGCAAAAGTAGCGCTGATCGTCGCGATTACCTGGCGCTGGACGGGATATAATATGGTGATTTTCCTTGCCGGCCTGCAGAATATCTCCAGCGATCTGTACGAAGCGGCAAGCATTGACGGGGCGGGGAAGATCCGGCAGTTCTTCAGCATCACGCTCCCGCAGTTGAAGCCGATCTTTCTTTTTACGGCAGTGCTTTCCACGATCGGCACGCTTCAGCTGTTTGATGAGCCGTTCATTTTGACGAACGGCGGACCGAACAACGCGACACTCACGATCTCTTTGTATCTGTATTTAAACGGTTTCCGCTATTTTGATTTTAACTATGCGTCGGCGATTGCCTACGTTCTGGTCATTATCATTGCGGCGCTGTCCTATCTTCAAATGAAAGTCGCAGGTGATGACGAATGAAGAAACGGCTGATCACCATCCTCAAAAAAATCGGGCTCTATACGGCGTTGATGATCGGAGTGATTCTCTCGACGTTTCCGTTCTATTGGATGTTCATCGGGGCGACGAATCCGTCCGGAGCGATCTTTAGCGTACCCCCGAATCTGTTGCCGGGCGATCATTTCATGGAGAATTTTCGTAATCTGAATGAAGGTGTCGGGATTATCAGGGTCATGATGAACTCGCTGATCATCGCTTTGACGTTCACGTTTTTCAGCGTCATGATCTCGGCGTCGGCTGGGTATGCCTTTGCGAAGTATAAGTTTAAAGGGCGCGACCCGATCTTCTTTATGCTGCTTTTGGCGATTATGATTCCGTATCACGTGACACTGATTCCGCTCTTTCAGCTGATGGCGGATCTCGGCTGGCTTAACACATACCGGGCGGTTATCCTGCCTCACCTGGCTTATCCGTTTGCGATTTTTCTGATGCGGCAAAACATGCGTTCAGTACCTGATGCATTAATCGAAGCGGCAAGGGTTGACGGGGCTGGTGAATTTAAGATCTTCTTCAGGGTCATTTTGCCGACGATGAGACCGGCCCTTGCGGCTGTGGCGATTTTCCTGTTTATGTTCCAGTGGAACAACTTTCTCTGGCCGCTCGTGGCACTGGGCGACAGCTCCATGCACACCTTGCCTGTCGCACTTTCGGGTCTTGTCGGGATGTCGCGAATTGACTACGGACAAATCATGCTCGGTACAACGTTGTCCACCCTGCCGATTATGATCTTCTTCCTCTTGCTGCAAAAGCAGTTCATTTCGGGGATTCTGGGTGGTTCAGTTAAGGAATAGTCTATGTTGGAACGAATGGAGGAACGGGATATGGCAATGCATGAACAGACAGCACGACGCACGTATCATCCGCCGGAGAACGGGTATCCGGAGTGGAACAACAATCCGGAGCTGTTTCAGATTAACCGTGAGGCGCCTCACGCAGATCCGCGGCTGTATGATACGAAGGAGAAGGCCGTCGCCGGTGATCCGGATCAGGTGGCATGGCGCAGATCGCTGAACGGCACGTGGTCGTTTCTGTATGCGGATACCCCAAAAGAGCGCGTGGAGGACTTCTATACATGGGATGCGGGCGATGAGCGATTCACAACCGTTCAGGTCCCTGGTCATCTTCAGCTTCAGGGGTTTGATTACCCGCACTATACGAACACTCGCTATCCGTGGGAAGAACGTGAAGACATCAAGCCGCCTTTTGCCCCGGTGAATTACAATCCGGTGGGGCAGTATATGCGGACGTTCACGATGACGGGTGAACCTGGTGACCGGCCGGTTTACCTCCGGTTTGAAGGCGTGGAAGCTGCCTTTTATCTCTGGATCAACGGGACCTTTGCGGGCTACAGTGAAGACAGCTTTACGCCGTCGGAGTTTGAGATATCGGATCTCGTTCATGCCGGGGAGAATACCGTAGCTGTCGAAGTGTACCACTGGTGTGACAGCAGCTGGCTTGAGGATCAGGATTTCTGGCGCTTCAGCGGGATCTTCCGGGATGTCTGGCTGTATGAGACACCTGCGGAACAGATCCGGGATTACACGGTGAAGACGTCGTTTCACGGGACGGACGGACTTCTTGATCTCGACGTTTTGATTCGACGGTTCAAGACAAAAGAGGTCCGGGAGCTGACGGTGAAGGCGGATGTCTACACGTATCCGGATCAGAAACCGGTCGCAGAAGGCGCCGTAACCGGTTCAGGAGACCGGATGACCCTTCAGATCACAGTACCGGATGTACTGCGCTGGTCCGCGGAAACGCCAAATCTTTATATCGTGGTCCTGACGCTCCAGGATGAAGCGGGCGAAGCGATTTTGTACGTCCATCAGAAGACGGGATTTCAGGAATTTGGTCTGAAAGACGGCCTGATGACGCTGAACGGTGCGCCACTGTTGTTCAGAGGGGTGAACCGTCACGAGTTCATGCCGGATAAAGGGCGTGCGGGGATTACGCGTGAAGAGATGGAAGCGGATCTTATTCTCATGAAGCAGCACAACATCAACGCCGTCCGGACGTCGCACTATCCGAATCATCCGGCCTTTTACGAACTGTGTGATATCTATGGTCTCTACGTCATCGATGAGGTGAATATGGAGACGCATGGCACGTGGGTCTATGGCCAGGAAGGGATCGGAGAGACGATTCCGGGGAACCGCCCGGAGTGGACGGAGAATGTGCTTGACCGCTGCCGATCGCTTTATGAACGGGACAAGAATGCGACGTCTGTGATCATCTGGTCTCTCGGCAATGAGTCCTTCGGCGGCTCCAATCTGAAGGAGATGTACGATTATTTCAAAGAGAAAGATGAGACGAGGCTTGTTCACTATGAGGGGATCTTCCATTACCGGGAATATGACGCATCGGATATGGAGAGTACGATGTATATTCCGCCTCATAAGGTGGAGGACTATGCGAAGGAAGCCGAAGGCAATCCCGATGCAAAGCCCTACATTCTGTGTGAATACAGCCACGCCATGGGGAATTCTTTGGGGAATTTCCATAAATACACCGATTTATTTTTGAAGTACCCGATCTTACAGGGAGGCTTCATCTGGGACTGGCGCGATCAGGCACTCTGGTCAACGAGACCTGACGGCACGGCGTTCCTCGCTTACGGCGGTGATTTCGGTGATACACCGACGGATGGGAATTTTTCCGGAAACGGTCTGATTTTTGCCGACGGAACCGCCACACCGAAGCTGCTGGAGGCGAAAAAAGGATATGAACCCGCCCGTATTCGTTTTGAGGGCAATCATATACATGTGACAAATGATTATGCGTTTCTTGATCTCGATGGTTTCCGGTGCCAATGGGAATTATTGAGTGATGGCAAGACGGTTCGGGAAGGCACCCTTTCCCTCAAGGGTGCCCCGGGTTCAACCCATTCCTATGCCGTTGATCTGCCGGAAACAGAGGGAGAACGGATTTTGGAGGTCCGACTCGTACTCGGGGAAGATACCCTGTGGGCGGAAGCGGGCCATGAAATGACATTTGAACAGTTTATTCTGAATGATAACGGTGCGCCGCGATCTGAAACTCCGCGCGGACAGGCGAACGTCAGCCACGATGATGGTGAATGGCTGAGCGTTGCTGCGGGCGGCGTGACGTATACGTTCGCCCGTGACACGGGTGATTTGACGGAAGTGACAAAGGACGGTAAACAGCACCTCACGGCACCGGTCGCGCCGAACTTCCACCGGGCGATGACGGACAATGACCGGGGGAGCGGTCTTCCAAAGCGGAGTGCCGTATGGCGAAAAGCCGGAAAGAATCGCCGGCTGAACGCATTCGGTGTTGAAGAAAGCGGAGAGAGTGTGCATGTGACGGTGGATTATGCGTTCCCGGACGCCGGTTCCTCTTCGATGCGCGTGATGTATACGCTGAACGGTTCAGGGAAAGCGGCGGTGTCCTTCCGCTTTACGCCGGACAATGCGATGCCGGAGATTCCGGAAGTGGGTCTCATGATGCAGCTGGCTCCTTCACTCACTGAGCTCCAATGGTACGGGCGCGGTCCTCATGAAACGTACCAGGACCGGTTCCGCTCGGCGCGGATCGGGATTCATGAATCGACGGTCAACGAGCGGCTGACCCCATATTTGAAGCCGCAGGAATGCGGAAACATGACCGGGGTGCGCTGGCTCACCCTCACAAATCCTGACGGAAGCGGTATCCGCATCACCGGCAGCGGGGACCTTGAGGCGAATGCCTTGCCGTATTCACCGGAGGAACTCGAACTTGCGACGCACCAGGACCGCTTGCCACAACCGCGTCACACCGTCCTTAGGCTCAATGCCGCTCAGATGGGTGTTGGCGGTGACGACAGCTGGGGACAGAAAACCCATGATGAATACACGTTGTTCACTGACCGGACATTTGAAGCTTCATTCGATCTTACGTTGATCTGACAACCGCAATCCCCTTGTCCAATATGGACAGGGGGATTATTTTGACGTGAATGATCCAGAGGTCGAAGGAAGATGAAAACTGTGGTATAGTACAAGTAGATGTTTACTAAATTTTAACGGCGTATTAACCAAAGGGGAAACGATCGATGGCAACGATGAAAGATATCGCAGAGAAATCCGGCTATTCCATCGCGACGGTGTCGCGGGTTCTGAATCAGGACGCGTCACTCGCCGTGACGGATGCGACAAAAGAGAAAATTTTTCAGGTGGCACAGTCGCTCGGGTATAAAACCCTCCGGGACAAACGGAGTGAGAAGGAAGCGCAGGATCCGTCGCGTCTCACGATGGGGCTTGTCTATTACCGGACGGAAGAACAGGAACTGAGTGATCCGTATTTCCTGTCGATCCGTCTTGGTGTCGAGAATAAGTGCGCGAGAATGGGTGTGACCCTCGAAAAAATCTACCGGGAAAATGACAATGCGGCACTGCAAATCCCGTCAGACGTAGACGGTCTGATCGTGGTCGGGCGCGTCAGCGAAGGGGAGATTGCGAGACTGAGAGAGGTGACCGGGTCGCTGACATTCGTCGACTACCCGGCAGACTCGCGTCAATATGACGCCGTAGTCATCGATTTTGCGGAGGCGATGGAAGTCGTGCTTGCGGAACTGACGGGGCTTGGGCACCGCTCCATCGGCTTTATCGGTGGACACCGTCATTTCCCGCCGGATGAAATCGTCCGTGACGAGCGGGAACATGCCTTTCGCTACTATCTCGACCGCAGAGGCCTGTTGGATGAAGCACTGATTTACACCGGTGATTTCAATACGTCGGAAGGGTACAGGCTCATGACGGAGGCGCTTCAGGCACAAAATCGGCCGACGGCCTTTTTCATTGCCAGCGACTCCATGGCGATTGGGGCCTACCGGGCTGCCTTTGAAGCCGGGGTACGGATCCCTGAGGATCTGTCGGTGGTCGGCTTTAACGACATCTCCGCATCGAGCTATCTTCAGCCTTCTTTATCGACCGTGAAGGTGTATACGGAGTTCATGGGCGAGACGGCAGTGGACCTTGCGATTGAGAGGATCCGCACGAAGCGGGAGATTCCGAAGAAGGTGGTCTTGCCGACGGAGTTTATCCGCAGGGAAAGCCTGAAGGAACGAACGCAGTCATCAAGAAATAAGACTTGAGAGCAGAGCCTCTCAAGTCTTATTTTTATGCGCTATTCAGCTGAGAGGTGGAAGACGTAGGAGACGAAATCCCCTGTTTTCTCCGTTGTCGGCGGAACGGAGCCGCTTGCTTCGTCCGGAAGCATCAGCCCGGCGTGCATGAGCTGGCTGCCGTGAATGACCCGGTCATTGATCCGGTAGGCGACGTCCTCGTTCAGCCCCTGGAGATGCAGGCGTTTGAAGCCCGGGTGAGGACGGGCGAGCTCCCGGTACCAGCCGACGAGCGCCTCGGTCTGATCGGCGGAGACGACCATCCAGGCGGTTTCGTTGCCGTCCGGTCCAAAGGGGCTCTTCAGTCTGTAGAAAGTGCCGGTACGAATCAGTGCGCGGTGCTGTTTGTAGCGGCTGATCTGCTCTTTGATGGCCGCTTTCTCCTTATCGGTAAAGAGGCTCAGGTCGAGTTCGTAGCCGAACATCCCGAAGAGCGAAACGTCTCCCCGCATCTCGAGGCTCGTGTGCCGGTGAACCTGATGATTCGGCACGGCAGAGACGTGTGCGCCCATGGAGCTGAGCGGATAGGCCAGGGAGGTGCCGTACTGAATTTTAAGGCGCTCCACGGCGTCGGTGTTGTCACTCGTCCACGCCTGGGGCGCATAATAGAGCATGCCGGGGTCAAACCGTGCCCCGCCGCTTGCGCACGATTCAAACAGGATGTGCGGGAACGCTGACGTCAGTCGTTCATAGAGTTCATAGACCCCGAGAATATACCGGTGAGGGAGCTCCTGCTGGCGGTCGGCCGGAAGCTTTGCAGAACCGATCTCCGTCATGTAGCGGTTCATGTCCCATTTGACGTAGTCCACGGGTGCGCTGTCGAGAACGGCAGCCATCCGCCGGAAGAGGTAGTCGACGACGTCCTGGCGGGAACAGTCTAATACGAACTGATTTCGTCCGTGTGACATGGCCCTGCCGGGGACGTGGATGACCCAATCCGGATGATTCCGGTACAGATCGCTGTCTTTATTGACCATCTCCGGTTCAAACCAGAGCCCAAAGGAAAGGCCGAGTGCGTTGATTTTTTCCGCTATGCCTTTGACGCCTTCAGGGAGTTTGGCGGTGTTGGCGTGCCAGTCGCCGAGAGAGGTGGTGTCATCGTTTCGTTTGCCGAACCAGCCGTCGTCGAGGACAAAGAGCTCTACGCCAAGCTCTTTCGCACTCTTCGCAATCGTCAGGAGTTTCTCCTCATCGAAATCGAAGTAGGTCGCTTCCCAATTGTTGATGAGGACAGGGCGGTCGCGGTCGCGCCATGTTCCCCTTGCGAGGCGCTCCCGGTAAAGGGCATGAAACGCGCGGCTCATGCCGTTTAATCCGTCTGTTACGTGCACGAGCACGGCTTCCGGTGTCGTGAAGGTTTCCCCGCCTTCAAGTTTCCAGGAGAAGTCGAAGGGATTGATCCCCATGGATACGCGGGTCACGTCAAACTGATCCACTTCCGCCCGGGCGAGGAAGTTGCCGCTGTAGACGAGGTTAAACCCGTACACGTCGCCATGGTGCTCGTTTGTGTCCGGGCGCTTTAAGGCAAGGAACGGATTTTGCTGGGCGCTGCTCGTTCCCCGGGTGCTTGAGATGCTCTGGACGCCTGGTCTCAGGGGCATGGTGTGCTGATGGCGCTCCCTTGCCCAGGAACCTGAGAGCTGCACCATTTCATAGTCACTGTCGAAGAGGTCGAGGTTCATGCTCATCGCCCGATGCAGGCGATATGTGTCCTTGCTGTCGTTGATGAACTCCGCGTGACGGGTGATGACGGGCCGGTCGGCATAGATGGTCCAAAACAGTCGGAGCCTTGCGTTCAGGACCGGATCTTTCAGCGTAATGACCAGGGTTTCGGCTTCACTGTCGTGATCGGCATAGACGTGCGGGAGTCCTTGAATGGCCGGTTTGCCGGGAAGCCGTTCCCAGGAATCGAAGACGAAATCCGTGATCCGGCTTCCTTTCGGTTCTTCAAGGAGGAAAGCGGGTTCCCGGAAATCCGATGTCCCGTAGGATGGGTACTCCTGGCGGATGACATCGAGGGAAAAGGTCAGGTCCCCTTCATAGACGCAGGCCATGCCTGCCCGTGCCTGGGTGCGGAACAGATGGCTGAAATCCGCTTCGTGATGAATGCGCTTCCCAAAATACAGGTGGGCAAGCTGGCGGTTTTTCATGACGGAGAAGAGGTAGCTGACCTCGCTGTTTTGCAAATGGAATTCAAGTGCCGGTTCGTTTACGTGAATCATGGGCGAATCCTCCTTCATAGATGCAGATTCATAGTGAATGACTTAACTTAAATATTACTAAAAATTTTAACGGCGGGCAAGGGGCATTTCCTGTCCTTTTCAGAAATACGAACGTGGCATATGTCACGGGAAGAAGGGTGTGTACCCGGTTCGTTGTCTGAGTATCAGAGATAAATTTTTAAGTAAATATTGATAAAAAATTAACTCCGTGATAAAATCGAAGCATCAGAATTAAAGGAGGACGCGACGATGATTGATCACCTGAAACAGGAATTTGATAAAATCTTTCATGAAAGCGGAGAGCTGCGCTATTTCTTTGCACCGGGGAGGGTAAACCTCATCGGTGAGCATATTGACTATAACGGCGGCTATGTGTTTCCGACGGCCCTTGATGTGGGGACGTATCTCGCCGTGAGGAAGCGGAGTGACCGGAAGCTGCGTTTTTATTCGGAGAATTTCCCGCAAATGGGGATTGTGGAAGGGGATCTCGATGATCTGGCATACAGTCAGGCTGATGATTGGGTCAGCTATGCGAAGGGTGTCCTTTACATGTTTATGGAAGAAGGCATGACCGGAGACAAGGGCTTTGACGTTTACGTATTCGGCAATATCCCGAACGGTGCGGGTCTGTCGTCTTCTGCGTCCATTGAACTGGCGTTTGCGGTGATGTGGGATGCGGTAAACGGCTTCTCGATGGACCGGGTGACGATGGTCAAGCTCTGTCAGCGTGCCGAGAACGAGTACATCGGCGTCAACTGCGGCATCATGGACCAGTTCGCCATCGGCTTCGGCAAAAAAGAACATGCGGTGCTCCTCGATTGTGATACATTGGACTATGAGTACGCACGTCTGAAGTTGGACGGATACAAGATCCTCATTGCCAATACGAATAAGCGGCGAGGATTGGCCGATTCGAAGTACAATGAGCGCCGGCAGGAATGTGAAACAGCCCTCTCTGAGCTGCAGGAAAAAGAGGTCGTGAGCCATCTTTGTGAACTCGATGAGGCGGCCTTTAACGAAGCGAGTCACCTGATTAAAGGGGCGGATCGTCTGAAGCGGGCGAGGCACGCGGTAACGGAGAATGAACGGACGAAAAAGGCGTTTCGTGCCCTTGAGGATGGGGACCTGCCTGCCTTCGGCCAGCTGATGAACGACTCGCATGTCTCACTCCGGGATGATTATGAAGTGACCGGCAAGGAGCTCGATGCCATGGTGGAAGCAGCCTGGCAAGAAGAGACGGTGATCGGAGCAAGGATGACCGGGGCCGGATTTGGGGGCTGTACGGTGAACATCGTCAAAGAGGACGGTCTCGATGAAACCGTCAAACGGATCAGTCAGCGCTATACCGATCAGACAGGCATTGAACCGAAATTTTACGTGGTGACAACCGGAGACGGTGCGAAGGAACTGACGTAACAACGATTCAGGAAAGGATGATGAAACAATGGCAGTACTGGTTTGCGGAGGAGCGGGTTACATTGGCAGTCATGCCGTGGCCGATCTTCTCGCTTCAGGTGAACAGGTTGTGGTGGTGGATAATCTCCAGACGGGTCACCGGGGAGCGGTCGATGATGGCGCGGTATTTTATCAGGCGGATCTTCGGGATGAGGAGGCCCTGGAGCGGGTGTTCAACTCACACAATATCGAATCTGTCATGCATTTTGCAGCGGATTCGCTGGTCGGCGTCAGTATGAATGAGCCCCTTGCCTATTATGACAACAATGTTTACGGGGCACTCTGCCTCTTAAAGAAGATGAAGAAACACGGTGTGAAGCGGATCGTCTTTTCGTCCACGGCAGCAACTTACGGCGAGCCGGATGAAGTGCCGATCACGGAAGAGATGGCGACCAACCCGACCAATCCTTACGGGGAAACGAAGCTTGCCATTGAGCGGATGATGAAGTGGGCGGATGAAGCCCATGAGATCCGTTACGTCGTCCTCCGGTATTTCAACGTTGCCGGCGCGCATCCGGAGAAGGACATCGGGGAAGATCACCGGCCGGAAACCCATCTGATTCCGATCATTTTGCAGGTGGCGCTCGGGCAGCGGGAGAAAATCATGGTCTTCGGTGATGATTATGACACGCCGGACGGGACGTGCATCCGCGACTATATCCATGTGACGGACCTCATCCAGGCACATATACTGGCGCTCCGTTATTTGCGTAAAGGCGGCACCTCAGACGTCTTTAACCTCGGCAACGGCAGCGGCTTCAGCGTTCAGGAAGTCATCGATACCGTCGAGACCGTCACGGGCAAAACAATTCCGCGGGAACTCGCACCGCGCCGTGCCGGTGATCCGGCGCAGCTGATCGCGTCTTCGGGTAAAGCGAAACAGGTCCTCGGCTGGGCGCCGGAACGGGCGGATTTGGCGACGATTATTGCTACCGCCTGGGACTGGCACCAGCGCCATCCTGACGGTTACGGGGAAGGGAGCGAAGCGTGATGGAACAGACGTTGAACGAACTGATCAGCTACGCTTTGGAGCGGGAGCTGATTGAAGAAGCAGACACGGTCTATGTGAAGAACCGCCTCCTTGACGCCATGGGCCTCACAGAAGGAGAGACGGATGCCTTTCAGCGAAGCGAAGAGATTCGTCCGCTTTACACCATCCTCGATGAGCTGACGGATGATGCGTTAAAGCGGGGGCTGATTGAAGACGATACGGTGACGATGCGGGACCTCTTTGATACGGAGCTGATGGGGATTCTGACGGATCGGCCGGCCCATGTGATCCGGACGTTCCGGGATATCGAACGTGAGCAGGGGATCGAAGCGGCGACGGCCTGGTTCTACGAATTCAGCCAGGATGTTCATTACATCCGCCGTGAGCGGATCGCGAAGAACCGCTCCTGGCAAACGGAGACGGACTATGGCGCCTTGGATATTACCATTAACCTCTCCAAGCCGGAGAAGGACCCGAAAGAGATTGCCAAGGCGAAGGAAGCCGGGGAAGCGAACTATCCCCTGTGCCTTCTCTGCAAAGAAAACGAGGGCTACAGCGGCCGGGTTAATCATCCGGCCCGCCAGAACTTGCGCGTTATTCCGGTAACCCTTGCCGGTGACCCGTGGTTTGTTCAGTTCTCGCCGTACGTCTATTACCACGAGCACGCCATTGTGCTGTCATCGGCCCACGAGCCGATGTCCATCAGACGGAAAACCTTTGAGCGCCTGCTCGATTTTGTGGAACAGTATCCGCATTACTTTATCGGGTCCAATGCGGACTTGCCAATCGTCGGCGGTTCGATTTTGAGCCATGATCATTATCAGGCCGGGAAGTATGAATTTCCGATGGCCCGCGCAGAGATGGAAGAGGAGCGTTCCCTTGAGCGGTTTGCCGATGTCACCGTCGGCCGTGTCAAGTGGCCGATGAGCGTCGTCCGGGTCAAGGGCGAGTCAAAGGCTGCGGTGATTATGGCCAGTGAACACATCCTTCAAGGGTGGAGGCACTACACCGACGAGTCCGTGGACGTCAGGGCCTTCACCGGTGATACACCGCATCATACGATCACGCCGATCGCAAGAAAGCGTGACGGGCAGTTTGAACTCGATCTCGTATTGCGGGACAATCAGACAAGTTCTGAACATCCGTCAGGGATCTATCACCCCCATGAAGACGTGCATCATATCAAAAAAGAGAACATCGGGCTGATTGAGGTCATGGGTCTGGCCGTATTGCCGGGCCGTCTCGACAGCGAACTGAAGGCCCTGCAGGAAGCCTTGGCGGCGGAGGACCCTTCTGGAGCCATTCAGTCAGATGAAGCGATTCAAAAGCATCATGACTGGGCTATGGCTATCTTAAGCAGGTATGGTGATGTTGCCGGAGATCAAGGCACCCGCATTTTGCAGGAAGAAGTGGGGCAGGTCTTTCATGAGATTCTTCATCACAGCGGTGTCTTTAAGCGTGATGATGAGGGGCAGGCTGCCTTTACACGATTTCTTGAAACGTTAACCCGATAGAAGACGTAGCACAGCTGTACCGTTCTTTGGAAACGGTGCAGCTTTCTTTTGTTGTTTGTAGGATCCTTGATGACTGATTGACAGAATAAAAGGACTTTGTAAACAAATAAAAACTGTGGGAAAGGAGCGTGTGAACGGTGTTGAATCTGGCGTTAATCCTGTTTGGTTCAGGGGTGTACAGCCTGGCAGAGGCGCTGAAGATCAATATGCAACGCGGCGTCTATGAAAAGCACGGACGTATGGCCCGGCTGATCATTGCCCTTATGACCACTGTTGTCGCTGTCTGGACACTCGGTGCGCCGCTTTTTGTGCAAATCCTGATTGTGATTATGCTGTTTGCAATTGCGGGTGAATGGCTTCTTCCCTGGCGTAACGGGACGTTTCTTCTTCGGAACGCCCGCCCGGAAGACGATCTGACAGCCCTTGAAGCCTTATTGGAAGAGCGGCGGATTTGCTATGAGCGGAGCTTGAATGAAGACCGTCACCTGGTGCTGCTGTTTCCGGCGTATCCGAAGACGAAAATGGTGGTGAAAGAAAAAGACTCCTTTGTAAATGACGTCTATCCGACACGTACGGAGCTGACGGTCAGGATCAGGGGAATGGGGAATCCGCTCAGGGAGACCGTTGACGACTATCTGATCGACCGCCGTGAAGCGAGGGAAGCGGGGGGATTCACGAAAACCGCCCTTTTGTATCTCGTCCTCGCAGTGATCGCAGTATTGGCGGGTGTGGCGATGTTCTATGCAGCCTGGCAGTCCCCGCATGAAATACCGAATATGCAACGATGAGAGGAGTTTGGTGATGCTGAATCTGTCAATGACACTCATGTTGATGGGCGTGACGAGCGCTGTCGAGGCGGCGAACGTGAAAATGAAACGGGGCGTCTACATTCGTGGTTCAAAGGTTGGCTTTCGTGTGGTGATGCTTGGGATCGTGGCTTTTTTGGCCCTGTTTTTCCGTGAAGATCCCTATGTGCAGGGTCTCATGGCCTTTCTTCTTGTACTCGTCGCTGCCGAGATGCTGATTCCTTATGAACGCATGGTCATTCAGATCCGGAATGGGACTCACAGAGAGTCGTACGAAGAGCTGGTCCGCGTCTTACGTGAGGCCGGGTATGGCTATGAGGTCGAGACAGACCGCTTTGACAACGCGGTCTACCGGATCCCGTCACTCGGGAAAGCACAGATCATCGTTAAGGAGAAAGAGGCCTATATCCGGGAGGCCTTCAGTGACCGGACAGAGGTCGTGGCGGTCTCAACGGGGTACGGCAACCCACTCAATGAGGTGATGGAGACGTACATACACCGCATGCGGGAAAAGCGTGCGGACCGAAGCTTTACACGGACGATCCAGGTCTTTTTGGGCGTGGCGGCGATCTTCGCTATTTTAGCGGGCCTGTTCTTCTTCCAGGCCTGGCAATCCCCGTGGGAATATCCGAATCAGCGGATCGATGAACTCTTTGACTGAAATACAGAGGAAAAGGCCCCTTGCCACAGCATCGTGTGGAGGGGCCTTTCGTGCACTTGGGTATCAGGAAGCTTTGGCGGCTTCGATGCGCCGTGTCCAGGATCGGTACCCGAGATAGACGAAGAAGAGGAACGTTCCGTAGATCAGGATCATGTAGAGGATATCGATGGGATTTGTCACGATGGTGTGGCCGACGAGGGCGAACAGGGCCATTGCGGGAATTTTCCCGAGACCTGATGCAACGGCGTAGACCGGAAAGCGGATCCGGCTTAACGCTGCATAGGCGTTAATGACAATCGACGGGATGACAGGGATCATCCTCAGGATCGTAATGGACAAAAAGGCATTTCGCTCAAAGAGGAGCGTGATTTTTTTCGTGACGTTGTATTTAAGCAGAATCTTCGTTCCCATCTCGTGAAACCCGCCGTAACGGACGAGGAGGAAGAAGATTGCCGAAGCCATGGTGGAGCCGAACCAGATGATCCAGGCCCCGGTTAAAGGGCCGAACGCGGCACCGATGACGCCACCGACAAGCGGATATGGAATCACGGGAAACAGACTCATGAAGGTGGCAATGATCATTGTTCCGACGACGTAGTCCCCGTCGTGGTTTTGTACCCATGCGAGGAAGGCCTCGTGGTAGAGGACGAGAATCAGGATGATGAGGGCGCTTGAAGCAAGGACAAACAGTTTTCTGTACATCGGGTTCACTTCTTTCTGTGATGAGGAGGTTCTCCTGATGAATGCGATCAGTGATCAGTCTTTACAGAATAGCAAAATCACAATTCTTTCGCCACAATTGTCACCCATATGTGTCAGACTTCTTCAACAACTGCTGTGCAAATATGGTATAATAAGGCCACTTTAAAGCAGGGAAGGTCGGGGTGAACCGAAATGACCAGAGAGATGTATTATGTTGGGGTGGGGGCTTCGGCCGGCGGCCTTGAAGCCCTTGAATCATTTTTTAATCCCATGCCGGATGACACGGGACTTGTGTTCATCGTTGTCCAGCATTTATCCCCGGACTTCAAAAGTCTGATGAATGAACTTCTGGCACGGTATACGAATATGAAGATTCATGTGGCTGAAGACGGCATGGTGACGGAACCGGACCATGTCTATCTGATCCCGCCAGGATACAATCTCTCCATTTTTCATGGGCGGCTCTTACTCGACAGGCAGGATGAGCGGAATCACCTGAACCTGCCCATTGATATCTTTTTCCGTTCCCTCGCACTCGATCAGGAGAAGCAGGCAATCGGGGTTATTCTGTCCGGAACCGGCAGTGACGGCACCCTCGGTGTGCGGGCGATCAAGGAATCAGGCGGTATGATCATGGTGCAGTCGGAGGCTTCCGCCAAGTTCGACGGGATGCCTAGAAGCTCCATTGCAACCGGTCTTGTCGATGCGATTTTACACCCGGAACAGATGGCGGAAGAGCTGATGAACTATGTCAAATCCCCATCCCTGCAGGAAAAATGGAGCCGGAACGGTACGAATGATCACCAGGGCGGACTCGACGGGCTGACACGGATCGGTCAGATCATGCGGAGCCACGGCGGGATTGACTTCTCGAGTTACAAAGACACGACCATTATCCGGCGGATCGACCGGCGGATTAAGATCAACCGGCTGCACGATCTCGATGATTACATCCGGTTTTTGAAGGAATCAGGAGAAGAACGGGATGTGCTGCAGCGGGAATTCCTGATCGGCGTCACGGCCTTTTTTCGGGATCAGGACGCTTTTGACGTACTGTTGGAAAAGGTGATCCCGAAACTCGATTACAAAAAGGGGCTTATTCGTGTCTGGTCTGCGGCCTGTTCGACAGGAGAAGAAGTCTATTCCCTTGCGATGCTTTTCCATGAATATATCCAGCAACATAATCTCGACTGTCAGGTGAAACTTTTCGCGACGGATGTGGATGAGCGGGCCCTTGAACTTGCCGGAACCGGCTACTACCCGGACAGCCTGATCGCGGATATTGATCCGGATCTCGTATCCCGTTACTTTATTAAAAAAGAAGGCGGCTACCAGGTGACGGAGGCAATACGGAAGATGGTTGTCTTCGCCAAGCACAATATTCTTCGGGACCCGCCCTTTTCGAAACTGGATCTGCTCGTCTGCCGCAATCTGTTTATTTATTTAAAGAGTGAGCATCAGCGCACCATATTAAACAGCTTTTATTATTCGCTTAAGCCGAACGGCTATCTGTTTCTCGGCAGCAGTGAGACCCTCGGTGAACTCTCTGAAGGGTTCGCAGCCGTCGATGCAAAGTGGAAGATTTATCAGTATAAAGCCGGCTATAAACCGGACATTGAAACCGGGACTCTCCTTCCCGGCTACCGGGCAGAGGCAAGGGAAGTCCGGCAGGAGCGGGATACCGACATGAGAGGCAGTATGAAGATGGAATCGCTCTTAAGTGAAGCGATGGCCTCGATCTCCCCGCCATCCCTGATCATTGACAGGCAGGATGAAATCGTCCATGTGGTCAACGATGTTTCCCGGTTCATCCGGACACAGCCGGGCCGGTTTTCGAACAGCTACCATACGAACATGAACAAGGAACAGTCGCTGTTTGTCAGCAACATCTTACGCAGACTCAAACATGAACGTCAGGATGTCACGATCACGAACGTCTCGAACTTCACCGAATCGGACGCCACGCTGACGCTCGCGGGCCGGATCTTTCAGGTTCGGGGAGAGGATTATTTTCTGATCAGCTTTATGGAACAGAAAGGCGCCGCTCATAAAGGGAAGACCGTTGACATTGACATGTCCGAAGAGGCGAGAGAGCGGGTAGAGGAGCTAGAAGGTGAGCTGCAGCTTGCGAGAGAAGGACTTCAGGCGACGATCGAGGAGCTGGAGACGTCCAATGAAGAACTGCAGTCGTCGAATGAAGAACTGATTGCGAGTAATGAAGAGCTGCAGAGTACGAATGAGGAGCTGCAGTCGGTCAATGAAGAACTCTATACCGTCAATGCCGAGCACCAGATGAAGATCGATGAGCTTGTCAAACTCAATAATGATCTGAACAACCTGATCCGAAATACGGAGGTTGGCGCTCTCTACCTCGATCAGTCGCTTCGGATCCGAAAGCTCACACCGGTCATTTCAGAGGTGACGAATATCCTCGATTCAGACATCGGACGGCCGATTTCACATATTTCGTTTATCGACGGCTATCCGGAACTCATCAAAAACATTGAAGAGGTGCAGGACACCCTCTCCCCGGTGGAGAGACAGCTGAAGCTGAAAAACGATCTCTGGTATATCATCCGTATCCGGCCTTACCGCACAGAATACAATGCCGCAGAGGGGATCATCATTACCCTTGTCAATATCACCGGTCTGAAGGACGAAGAACGCAAAGTGCGCCTCGCCCATGACCGCCTGACCCACGCCATGGCGACGGGGGATATGGCATGGTGGGAATTTCATGTGCCGACGGGCCATATCCGTTATTCAGAACGACTTGCGACCATGATGGGTTACGAGCCGGAAGAATTCCCGAATGATATACAGGTCTGGATGCGGCTTATTCATCCGGACGACCGGGCAATGGTCCGCTCGAAGATGAAAGCCTTTCAGGAAGGGGACGATCCGATTCTCGACCGGATCTACCGGATTCAACGTAAGGATCAGTCTTATGCGTGGTTTCATGACAAGGCGGATGTGATTGAATGGAAGAAGGATGGCACGCCCGCAAGAATCGCGGGGACGGCCATCGATATCAGCCGGTACAAGTATTTGGAGAGCGAACTCCGTGAGATGCAGGAAAAAGACAGGTCAAGCCAAAAGGGAGACGGAATATGAAACACATCGAACGCATTATTCACGATGCTCTCAATAATTATGATGAAGGAAGCCTTGATGAACACACGAAGAATGAACTCGTGGAGAAGCTGTCTGTGTACCATGAGGAACTGACCTTTCAGAATGATGAGCTTCGAGAGACAAACGAGAAACTCGAAGAAGCGAAAGCAGACTTTGAACGTCTCTTTATGGACAGCCCTATAGGCAATGTCCTCGTCGATGAGGCAGGGACGGTTCTGAAATTCAACCATTACGCCAGTGGCCTGTTTGATTTCGGCCTCGAGCGGGGGAAGCCGCTGAACCGCCTCGTGGCAAGTGACGATCAGGACAAGCTCTATCTCTTTCTGCGGGATACCGTACAGTCAAAAAACGGGCGTAATACAGAGGTGAGTACGGCCAATACAACTGAGATTAAGCGCATCCGGCTCATCAGCTAGTGGAAGGATCCATCGGAGGGCAGTGATGGTGCCGTGGTCCATATTGCGATGATCGACGAGACGAAAGCCTACCGCTACCGCTCACAGGTGGAGTATCTGTCGTTTCACGATCAGCTGACAGGACTCTTTAACCGCCGTTATTTTGATCAGGCCCTTCAGGAAATCACCCAGGGCAACAATCATCCGGTGAGTCTGATCATTGCCGACGTGAACGGATTGAAGCTCGTCAACGACACCTATGGCCACGTGACAGGGGATGCACTCATTTCTGAAGTGGGACATCGTCTCAAAAGCGTGATCAGGGAAGATGACGTCCTGGCAAGGCACGGCGGGGATGAGTTCGCCATTATCATGCCCGGAGTGGGTGAGGAAGCGGTCAAAGAGACGATCATGAAGCTCGATGCGTACTGCGAAGACGTCATTATGAAGGACATTAAGCTGTCCGTGGCATTCGGCTATGCGACGAATCACTCCCCTGCCCAGTCGATACAGGCTGTGTTTCAACTGGCGGAGGACCGGATGTATACGAATAAGCTCTACAAGAAAACGAGCAGACGCAATGATCTTATTAACGGGATGATGGCGACCCTGTATGAGAAGAATCCGAGAGAAAAGGAGCACTCCGAGCGGGTGAGCCTCCTTTCTGTGAACCTTGCGAAGGCGGCAGGACTCGATGAGTCTGCCATCCAGCGCATCCGCACTGCAGGACTGCTTCATGATATTGGCAAGATCGCCATTGACTACAGCGTTCTTCAGTCGGACAAGCCGCTTAATGAGCTCGAAAAGGAAGAAATCCGCAAGCATGCCGAAATCGGCTACCGGATCTTAAACGCCTCTTCCGAGTTCAGTGAACTTGCGGAAATTGTGCTCTGTCACCATGAACGCATGGACGGCACAGGTTACCCGAGACAGCTGACAGGAAACGAAATTCCGACGGAAAGCAAAATCATTGCCATTGCAAACGCCTATGACGCGATGATCACAAAGCAGACATACCGTGAGCCCGTTCCTGTGAACGAGGCTGTTGACGAACTGCGAAAAGGAGCGGGCACCCAGTTCGATCCGGTTCTTGCGAAGCTTTTCATCGACCGGGTCATCCCTGATGAAGGAGATCGGTTGTAACGACCTTTGAAACACCGGCCCCGCGAACAAAGCGGCCGGTGTTTTCGGCTTTAACGGAGCCCGTTATGAGGCACAGGGAGATGAAGCGTTGCGTCCGCTTTGACGCCGCAGGAGGCTTTTCATTATGGAATGAAAAATAAATCAGGCACACCCCCTTGACATATATCTCGAATTCGAGATATAATTACTTCGAAGTCGAGATAATAGTCGGATCACGTATTCCGAATGGAGGAATTGCCATGCATACATTAAAAGGACTGCACCACGTAACCGCCATTACGAGCAGTGCAGAGAAGAACTATGAATTTTTTACGTACGTCCTCGGCATGAGGCTCGTCAAGAAAACCGTCAATCAGGACGATATTCAGACGTATCACCTGTTCTTTGCGGATGATGAAGGAAACGCCGGAACAGACATGACGTTTTTTGATTTTCCCGGGATTCCAAAGGGGAGCCACGGAACGAATGAGTTTTACCGGACCTCATTCAGAATCCCGACCGATGCGGCCCTCGATTACTGGGTGAAGCGCTTTGAGCGGCTCCAGGTGAAACATGAAGGCATTCAGACCGTTCTTGGCAAGAAAGTACTGCCATTTGAAGATTTCGATGAGCAGAAATACCAGCTCGTATCTGATGAAGGACAGCCCGGTGTTGCTTCAGGCATCCCGTGGAAAAAAGGACCGGTTCCTGATGAGTTCGCCATCACCGGTCTCGGTCCGATGGTGACGAGAGTGAAAGACATTGAGCTCTTTGACAAGATGATTACCGAGGTGATGGGCTTCACCAAGGAGAAAGAGGAAGGCGAGCGCCGGCTCTACAGCGTTGGGGAAGGCGGAAACGGGGCGCAGGTCATCACCGAGCACCGTCCGGATCTCCCGAATGTCCAGCAGGGCTATGGCACGGTGCACCATACCGCTTTTCGGGTGGAAGATAAAGAGGCGCTCGATCACTGGACGGAAACGCTGAACAGCTTCCGTTTCCCGAACTCGGGTTTCGTGGACCGTTTCTATTTCAAATCCCTCTATGCCCGTCTTGCCCCGAATCTCCTGTTCGAGTTCGCGACGGACGGCCCTGGATTTATGGGTGATGAGCCCTATGAGACCCTGGGAGAAAAGCTTGCCCTTCCGCCGGCCTTTGAGTCAAAGCGGGAAGAAATTGAAAAGCTCGTCCGCCCGATTGATACAGTAAGAAGCACGCGGGCGATTGAAAAGGAATATGAGTGAGTATGAGTACGTCCAAGGAAGAACGCGCTCTGAAGCTCTTCATTGTCCTGACCCGTTCAATGCAGGCTGTGAAAAAAAAGGTGGAGGAAGATATCCGCAGTCACGGATTGAATACGACTGAATTTGCCGTTCTTGAACTGATTTTTCATAAAGGTCAGCAGCCGATTCAGCGTATCGGTGAGAAAGTGCTGATTGCAAGCAGCAGCATCACCTATGTCGTGGATAAACTCGTCAAAAAAGGGTATCTCACAAGAGAAACGTGCTCGAAGGACCGGCGGGTAAGCTACGCGGTCCTGACGGAAGACGGCAAGGCGCTCATGGACCAGATTTTTCCGATGCATGAACAGGCCATTCGCCGGATTACGGCGGGGCTTACGGAAGAGGAAAAGGATCAGGCGACTGAACTTCTCAAGAAGCTCGGCCATCATGCAACGAAAGCATAAAGAAGCGTCACCGGATAACAGGTAAACGCAGGATGACCTCCTGAGGGATCGTCATTCTGCTTCACCATAAATAAGTATCTCGAAACGGAGATAAATACAAACAACGATTAAAAGGAGAGATTTGATCATGACAGACGTAAACGTAGCGGTTGTGTATTACAGTTCAACAGGGACGAACCACCAGTTGGCCAAGTGGGCAGAGGAAGGCGCGAAAGCGGCAGGTGCTGCCAATGTGAAATTCCTTCGTATCCCGGAGCTCGCACCGGAAGCGGCAATTGCATCGAATCCGGCCTGGGAAGCGCATTATAATGAAACAAAAGACATCCCGGAAGCCACTCCGGACGACCTGGACTGGGCAGATGCCGTCATCTTCAGCATCCCGTCCCGCTTCGGTACCGTGCCGGGTCAGGTGAAGCAGTTCATCGATACGACCGGCGGACTGTGGGCACAGGGCAAGCTGGTCAATAAAGTCGTCTCTGCCATGTCTTCAGCGAGCAACGCGCACGGCGGTCAGGAAGCGACGATTCAATCCCTCTATACGAATATGCATCACTGGGGTGCGATCATTGCGTCCCCTGGCTACGCAGATCCGGTTCAGTTCGCTTCAGGCGGGAACCCATACGGTGTCAGTGTCACCGTCGATCAGGAAGGCAAGATGGTCGAGGACGTGAAAGACGCGGTTCACTTCCAGGCAAAACGTACGGTAACCATTGCCTCTTACATCAAAAAAGGCATGCAAGGCTGATTACACGCGATACAAAAAGAACCTGGCACCGGGATAGTCCCGGCCAGGTTCTTTTACATTATTGGGTATTAACCTTGCACGTGTTGACCCCGATCAGGGTGTAGAGCGGACAGAAGCTGATGAATGAGGTCAAAATCGGGACGAATCCGACGAGCCCGATCCATCTTGCGCCGCCTTCCAAAAAGAAATACAACGATAAGAGCGTAATGCCGATGACGATCCGGATAGCCCGGTCTGTAGAGCCGATATTCGCTTTCATAGGTGATGCCTCCTCACAGTCTTTCCTTTATCATATACCACTACCCCTATGAGTGTAAAGAAAGATGGATTTCGGCAGAAACGGTGAAACCTTTTCTGCCGGTAGTCCGTACAACACAAAGGACCGATTTTCGTGTATAATAACGTCCGTAAGAATGAAAATGGAGGTAGAAGCTATGGGGAAACGATTTTTCTTTTTTCTTTTGACAAACATTATGGTCATGGTTACCATTCTCATCGTGTGGAGCCTGATCACGGAATTTACCGATCTCGGAAGAACGTTTGACACCGGTGGTCCCGGGCTTGGCATTGACCTTGTCTCACTGGCTGTCTTCAGTATTCTGATCGGGTTCATGGGCAGTTTCATCTCTCTTGCGATGTCACGTTTTGTCGCCAAGAAGATGATGAAGGTCAAGGTCATTGACCCGGATGGCCCGATGAGTCAGGAAGAGCGGATTGTGGTGGAGAAGGTTCACCGTCTTTCAAGGGCTGCCGGTCTCATGCACATGCCGGAAGTCGGCATTTATCAGTCGCAGGAAGTGAACGCGTTTGCGACGGGTCCTTCGAAGAAGAAGTCACTGGTTGCTGTCTCGTCAGGGCTATTACATGTCATGGATGATGACGCCGTAGAAGGGGTTATTGCCCATGAAGTGGCGCACGTGGCCAACGGTGATATGGTGACGATGACGCTCTTGCAGGGTGTGATCAACACCTTCGTTGTGTTCTTCTCACGCATCATTGCCATCGTGGCATCGCGTCTCGTACCGGAGCAGTACCAGTTTATTGTCCAGCTGGCATCGATCATTATCTTCCAGATCCTCTTGTCGATCCTCGGAAGCATCGTCGTCATGGCCTACTCGAGATACCGTGAATTCCACGCGGATCGCGGTGGCGCCGATCTTGCCGGCAAAGACAAAATGGCACACGCACTCAGGTCCCTGCAAAGCTATGTGGACCGTGCCAGTGTGAACCGAGGACGTGATGATTCTGCCGTACAGACGATGAAGATCAGCGGCAAGCGCGGTATGTCTCTCATGTTCTCCTCACACCCGGATCTCGGTGAACGCATTGCCCGCCTTGAAGGGAAATAAATGAATACAACCATTCAGCATCCCCGCTCTGTTCAGATGAACAGGGCGGGGGTGTTTTTTTGATGTGAGAGCGAAGAGCATAGAGGAAGGCGGTTTTCCTTTTTCATATCGCAGTGTACAATAAGATGAGAACGCTTACCGGAGGGGGGATGACGATGAGGGTGACAGGGTTGCTTGCCATGATGGTGCTCGTGCTGTCCGTATGGCTGACGGAACCGGCTCAGGCGGAAGTGAACCGCCACGGGGAATCCCCCGCGCTTCGGGTTGCTTTTGACCCGGAACTGATCCCCTTTCACGACCGGTCGAACGGAGAACAGGGTTTTTCCCTTGCGCTCATGGAGCAGATCGCAGAAGGGATGGAGCGTGAGGCGGACTACGTGGAGATGAGCCAGGCAAGGGCGGTGGAGGCCATCCAAAATCAGGAGGTGGATATCATCCTGACGATTCCGTTCTCCGAACAGTTTTCGACCCGGATGGAATTCACGGATTCGATTTTTTCCACATCCATCGGGATGGTGACCCGGGTCCATGACGATGAGATCAGCGTCATTACGGATCTTTCCGAGTCCCTCGTCGCGATTCAGCAACAGACCATCGAGTATGAATTTCTCCGTAATATCCGGCGTATCCAGTTCCAGGTGACGACAGATCAGCGGCGGGCCTTTGAGCTCTTTCTCGACGGGCGTGCAGACACATTCGTCGGCAATATGACAACAACGGGGGCTCTGATCGAACGCCTTGGCATGGAAGAAGACGTGAATGTGGCGGATTCGTTTTTGATGCCGGTGGATTATTCTATTGCGGTTCAGCGGGAGAACTATACCCTGTTAAATGCGGTCAATACGGAGATCCGCCGCATGCGGGCATCCGGTGCCTACGGGGAACTGTATGAACAGTATTTTCAGGAGGAGGGAGCGGACGGCTGGCTGTTAATGACGGTGCAGGCTGCGGCCGGGGTGATCGTCATCTTTACGATTGTCCTCTTTCTCGGGATCCGCTGGAACCGCCAGCTCCAATACGAAGTGTCGAAGAAGACGGGGGATCTGAATCAGCTGAACGAATCCCTCCTTGAACAGATCGAACTGAAGCGTGACAATAATGAATTCCTGAATCAGATCCTCGACAGCAGTCCAAGGGGGATCGTGACCCTCGACAGCAATGGCCGGATCACGAAGTTTAACCCGAAGGCCAATTTGCTGACAGGGCTCAGCGAGGCGCCTCTTCAGCGTGATTACCGGGATGTGTCGCTGTTGAACCGGCTGCTTGAAGGGAAAGCCGTGGAGATCCTCGCCGGCGAAGAGCGGCGTTACCTCGGGGAGTACCAGACGTGGACCCGCGATGACGGTGAGAAGTTTCAGTTCCGGTATTTCGTCTATCCGCTGTTTAACTACAGCCGGGAAGTGGCGGGTCTGATTCTGACATTTGAGGATGTGACGTCGGAGATGGAGCTTCGAAACAAGGTGTTTGAGCAGGAGAAGAACCAGGCGCTCAGCCGCGTCGTTGCAGGGATTGCCCATGAGATCCGCAACCCGCTCAGCTCGATCAAAACCTTCGTCGAACTGATCCCGCGGAAGATCAATAATCAGAAGTTTCAGGAAGAGATCGCCACATACGTCCCGAAGGAAATCGTCCGGGTCAGTGAACTGATCGAAGGCCTGATCAATTACGCAAGGCCGAGGCATCAGGAGCCGGAAGCGGTGGATGCGGGCATACTGATGCATGAGTCCTTCATTCTGTTTGAGCGGACGGGTAAGAATAAGGGGATGACCCTTGAACTCAATCAGGAAGAGGGGCTGTGGATTGAAGTCGATCCGCAACAGGTCAAGCAGGCGGTGATAAACCTCATCATCAACGGACTTGATGCGATGGAAGCGAGAAAAAACACGGAGGGCGGAGGAACGATGACGCTGACGCTTGCCGTCTTTGAACAGGACGGGTGCGTGCATCTCTCCGTCACGGACGAAGGCATTGGTATGGCGGATGACGAACTGGCCAAGGTGCTCGAGCCGTTTTACACGACGAAGGATAAGGGGTCGGGCCTCGGACTGGCCATTTCGAGTCAGCTTGTCAAAGATAACGGCGGTGAGCTATTGATCGTCAGTGAGAAAGGAACGGGGACGACGATGACGCTTGTCTTCCCGAAGAAACCGGACCAGACGGATCCGCAGGCGCGTAAAGGGGGCAGGAGATCATGACGAAAATTATCATTATTGACGATGAAGAAGGGATCTGTTCATCGCTCGTATTTGCACTTGAGGATGACTATGACACCGAAGCCTTCACGAACCCCGCAGAGGGACTGAAGTCGGTCATTGCCGATCAGCCGGCTGTCGTGCTTCTTGATTTGAAGATCGGCAGTGTGAACGGGATCGATGTCCTCAAAGAAATCCGAAAACAGGCGCCGGGTACGGAAGTGATTATGATTACGGCTTACGGCACGATCTCGTCTTCCGTGGAAGCACTTCAGAACGGGGCATACAGCTATGTGACGAAGCCACTCAATATGGATGAGCTCTTTGCGAATATCAGCCGGGTTATGGAATACAAGGCTCTGAACCGGCAGGTCCAGGCGCTGTCTGATCAGCTCGAGCGGAAATACCGCTACGAAGAGATGGTCGGCAAGAGTGATGCGATGCAGAAACTGTACCGCCTGATTGACAAGGTGAAGGAAGTGGATACGAACGTGCTGATCACGGGCGAGAGCGGTACCGGGAAGGAGCTCGTGGCAAGGGCGATCCATTACGCCGGGAAGCGGCGAAGCGGCCCTTTGGAAGTGGTGAACTGCGCGGCTATTCCGGAAACGCTCCTTGAAAGCGAGTTGTTCGGGTATGAGAAAGGAGCCTTTACCGGTGCCACACAGCGAAAAGCGGGGAAGTTTGAACTTGCTCACGGCGGGACGCTGTTCCTTGATGAAATCGGGGATATGCCGGTTCAGCTTCAGGCGAAACTCCTCCGGGTTCTGCAAAAGCGTGAGGTGACACGTCTTGGCGGAACGGAAGCCAAGCTGTTCGATGTCCGGGTCATCGCCGCGACGAACGTGTCCCTCGAGAAAGAAACGGAAGAAGGGCATTTCAGGGAGGATCTGTATTTCCGGCTGAACGTGATTCAGCTGCAGCTTCCCCCTCTTCGGGAGCGGACGGCGGACTTGCCGATTCTTCTCAAACATTTTATCGATAAATACAACAGGGAAATGAACAAGAGTATTCAGGGGTTCTCTAAAGAAGCGGAACAGCGGATCTTCAATCATCATTTCCCCGGGAACATCCGTGAACTTGCAAATATCATTGAATCTTCGATGGTGATTACCGATGGGGAGATCATCGAGCCTGAGGATCTACCTGCATATCTGAACCGGGGTACGAAGCGTCAGGAGTCGGAGGAAGCGTCACTGAAACCGTTCGTCCGGCTCGGATATACCCTGAAGGCCCTTGAGAAGGCGTTCATTCTTGAAACCCTGGAGGCGGAAAACGGACACCGCAAGCACACGGCAACGAAACTCGGGATCAGTGAACGGAGCCTGCGGGATAAAATCAAGCAATATGAACAGGGTTGAATAAGGTCCGGTCATCTGATGAGAGGAAACCTTTGCAAAAGGGCGGCAAAATCTGCCGTCTTTTTTTGCCGGTTGTGAATGCGCTTACATAAAGAAGGTTGCCGGAACGGGATTTTCGGATGATTCAGAAAGTTGGCACGGATCTTGCATAACAGTAAGAAGATGAACACAACTTTTTTCAAGGGGGTTTTATGAATGAAGAAAGCAATGTTGAGTGCGATGGGGTTACTGTTGATTGGAACGGCAGCGGCTTGCGGCAATGATAACGAGGCGGCGGATGCCGGCAACAACGATGGCGGAGCGGACAATAACGGTAACACTGAGGCCAACGCCGGCGGAGCGGATATGGACGATCTGTTCATTACCGTGGCAACAGGCGGAACAAGCGGGGTGTACTATCCGATCGGCGGGGCGATTTCGAACATTCTCGATCAGGACCTCGGGGTGGATACCTCCGTTCAGTCCACAGGGGCTTCTGTTGAGAACGTCAACCTGATTGACTCCAATCGTGCCGAACTGGCCATTACAATGGCGGACGCCGTGGCTCAGGCGTATGAAGGCAGCGGTGCTTTCGATGGCGAAGAGCCGATTGAATCACTGAGAGGGCTCACTGCACTGTACCCGAACTTTGTCCAGGTCGTCACGACAGCCGACACGGGCATTGAATCGATCTATGACCTTGAAGGACGGGACGTCGGGGTCGGGGCACCAGGCTCCGGGGTGGAACTGAATGCCCGGATGATTCTCGATGCGCACGGTATGGACTATGATGATATCAATGAAGACTTCCTGTCCTACAGTGAAGCGATTGATCAGATCAAAAACGGCATGGTCGATGCGGCATTTGTGACGAGCGGGGTACCGAATGCAACGATTATCGACTTGTCCACCACGCATGATGCCGTCGTACTTCCGATTGAAGGCGAACCGATGGATAATCTGATGGACGAGTACGCGTTCTTCTCCACCGGTGTCATTCCCGGCGGTACGTACGATCAGGAAGAAGACGTGAATACGGCAACGATTACGAACGTACTTCTCGTGAACAGTGAACTGAGTGACGATGTGGTGTATGAGATTACCCGGTCGCTCTTTGAGCATATCGATGACCTGCACGCATCGCACAACGCGGCCACGGATATTTCTCTCGACAGCGTGATGGAAGGGATGCCGGTGCCTCTGCATCCGGGAGCGGAGCGTTACTTTGAAGAACAGGGTGTGCTGGACTAACCGTAAAGGAGGGCTGGTTGCGGGGGACCTATTGGTCCGTCGCAACCGCTTATCATGAAACGACTTATGGGTCTGCTGATTATCATGGTGATGGGAACGGGGCTTTACTATACGTCCGCAAATGAGACCGGTGAAGTGATGGTTGTTCTTGAAAGCGAGCGGGAAGGACAGGTCTTTTTTGAAAGGCCGGTATCCGCCGGGGATATCTATGAACTGAGCTGGATTCATTCTGTGGAGAAGACACCCTGGGCCGAGCGGTACGCTGTAACCGACGGGGATGCATTCCTCCTCGAACGGACTGAATTTGCCTCCTACGGCGCAGGTGTTCCTCATGAAGCGAATGAGGTACGAACGGAAAACGGCATGATCATTTACGATGGCATCAATACGTTGCATGATGATTTGCGTTGGATCCATTCGCATCAGGCGGAGCATGCCCTCTACATCAATGGTGAACAGGCATTCCCCCCGTCAGCCATCCCGCATCAGACAGCAGTCAGACTCTATATTGAATGGAGGTCATCCGAATGAGCAAGGAAGCGGTCCCGAACGAACAAACGAAGGAAGTCCTTGAGAAATATGACAATGAATCGAGAGTCAGAAGCTACCGGAAGTATTATGTGGGTCTCATCGTATCCATCATCGCCATCAGTCTGTCGGTGTATCATTTGTACACGTCTTACTTTGGTACACCGGTTACCTTGCAGCACCGGTCGATCCACGTGGCAGTGGTCCTTGCCCTGATCTTTTTGATTTATCCGGCTTACAAGAAGCTCGACCGCAGGAAGCTGCACTGGTATGACGTGATCCTCGCCATGATGGCGATCTCGACAACGGTCTACATCTATATTGATTACGACGGCATCGTTCGCAGGGGCGGTATGCCGAACGAATGGGATCTCGTCTTTGGGCTGATCCTCGTTGCCCTCGTCCTTGAAGGCGCGAGACGCGTCACCGGTTGGGCGTTGCCTCTTCTTGCCACGCTGTTTATCGCCTATGGCCTGTACGGCAATCACCTGTCCGGTCTGTTCCGGCATCGTGGCTATGAGTGGAGTGATATCGTCAACTTCATGTATGTGACAACGGAAGGGGTTTACGGAACGGCCATTTCAGTATCGGCAACGTACATCTTCCTCTTTATTCTCTTTGGCGCGTTCTTACAGAAGTCGGGGATGGGTCAGTTCTTTAACGATCTCGCCCTGGCGATTGCCGGACAGACGAAGGGCGGACCGGCGAAAGTGTCCGTCATTGCCAGCGGGTTTCTCGGCAGTATTAACGGCGCGGCCGTGGCGAACGTCGTGACAACGGGGTCGTTTACGATTCCTTTAATGAAGAAGATTGGGTATAAGAAGGATTTCGCTGGCGCCGTCGAGGCATCTGCGAGTGTCGGGGGGCAGATTTTGCCGCCGATCATGGGGGCGGCTGCTTTCATCATGGCCGAGATTCTCGGGATTGCATACCGGGATATCGCCCTTGCGGCACTATTGCCGGCACTGCTCTTCTATCTTGGGGTCATCATACAGATTCACCTCCGTGCGACAAAAGAAGGCCTGCAGGGGATTTCCAAAGAGAACTTGCCGCTTGTGAAGAACGTGATGATGGAACGCGGCCATCTGTTGATCCCGCTCTTGTTCCTGATGTATATGCTCTTCCTTAGCGGACGGACGATTATTTTCTCAGCGTTTCTCACGATTCTCGTGACTGTAGCTGTATCGATGATTCGAAAGACGACAAGGATGTCGGTGAAAGACATCATCGGGGCACTGGATAACGGTGCGAGAACGGCGCTTGCCGTGGCGATTGCCTGTGCGAGTGTCGGCATCATCGTCGGGATTGCCACATTGACAGGCTTCGGGCTGAAGCTTGCCAACGGGATTGTCATCCTTGGCGGTGAATCCCTGTTCCTGACGCTCATGTTCACCATGGTGGCGTCGATCGTCCTCGGCATGGGTCTTCCGAGTATCCCGACGTATATCATCACGGCGACTATGGCGGCACCTGCCCTTGTGCAACTCGGCATTGAACCGCTCGTGGCCCACCTGTTTGTTTTCTACTTCGGGATCTTTGCGAACATCACGCCGCCGGTGGCTCTGGCTGCTTTCGCTGCAGCGGGGATATCCGGGGGACGGCAGATGAGGACCGGGGGCATCTCGATGAAGCTCGCCCTGGCCGGATTTATCGTCCCGTATATCTTTGTCTATAACAGCAATCTTCTGCTTATCAATACAACGATTATGCAAGGGATCGTCGTTGTCATCACTTCCGTGATCGGGGTGACGATGCTGAGTTTCGCAGCAGAAGGCTATTTCTTCACGAAAATGAACTGGCTGTTCCGGGCTGTCCTCTTTGGCGGTGCGCTCCTGTTCATGAATCCGAACGGTTATCAGGATCTCATCGCCATTTTGATCCTTGTTGCCGTCGGTATTTTGCAATATATGAAAGCGAAGAAAGAAGGCGGGATCAACCTGCCTCTTGAAGGCTACCGGGACCGCTACGACCAGGAGGAACCGGCGATTGTTACCACGTAAGTGTGGTAAACTGGGGAGACAGTCTATATGGAGGTGTCACCAGTTATGAAACAAATCCAGCTAGGAACGAGCCCGCTGTTTTCCGGGAGACTGTCTCTCGGGTGCATGCGGATGGCGGATAAAACCGTTAAGGAAGCGGCGGGCGTCATTGAAGCAGCTTCGGAATCCGGGATCAACCTGTTTGATCACGCGGATATTTACGGCAAGGGGACGTCGGAAGAAATCTTCCGGGACGCCCTGAAAGAGACGTCACTCAAACGGGAAGAGATCCTGCTTCAGTCGAAGTGCGGCATTCGTGACGGGTATTTTGATTTCTCGAAAGATCATATTCTGAGCTCGGTGGACGGGATTTTAAAGCGTCTTGGAACCGATTACCTTGATACCCTTCTTCTTCACAGGCCGGACACGCTGATGGAACCGGAAGAAGTGGCAGAGGCCTTTGATACGCTTGCCGAGAGCGGGAAGGTCCGGGTGTTTGGTGTGAGTAATCAAAATCAGATGCAGATCGAGCTCTTGAAACGCTACGTCAAACAGCCGCTGCAGATCAATCAGCTGCAGCTGAGCCTCGCTCACACGCCGCTCATTGACGCGGGTCTGAACGTCAATATGGGGAATGATGCTGCCGTTGTCCGTGACGGCTATCTCCTTGAGTACAGCCGCCTTCATGATATGACCGTTCAGCCGTGGTCACCGTTTCAGCACGGGATGATTGAAGGGGTGTTCATTGATCATCCTGAATTTCCTGAATTGAATGCGGCTCTTAAAGAGACGGCAGAGGCGAAAGGGGTCAGTAAGTCTGCCATTGCCATCGCCTGGCTGTTGCACCATCCGGCAAAGATGCAGCCGGTGATCGGTTCGATGAACCCGGAGCGAATCAGAGAGATTGCCAAAGCGGACGGAGTCACCCTGACGCGTCCTGAATGGTATGCGCTCTACCGGGCGGCCGGGAATGACCTTCCTTAAGGAACCGGGGCGGTGCAAAGAGTTTTAATAGGAAAGAACAAAAAACCCGAAAAACTTTTTTCGGGTTTTTTGTTGACAGCAGAAACACTCTGTTATACAATACAGTTACAAATTAAATCTGTACTATAACAAAAGGAGATGATTTCAATGAAAAGACGGGAACGAGAGAACATGATTCACTTTCTGATGCAGGTGCGCAACACATCACAGGAAAGACTGATGGTGATGACGGATGAGGATATTGAGTATCTGTACTCAAGGGAGTATGATGAGCAGGAAGCGTATGAGTATCTCTGATCTGTTTTAACACAGCACGGTGAACTTCGGGAAATCATCTCCTGACTTCCAGAAAAAGATGTACATGAACCTCCGGACGGCAATGGCCGTAACCGGAGGTTTTTTGTGGTAGAATAGAACCAGATGGATACGTGAGGGGGAATCGTGATGAGAGGGATGCTCGCAGTTCTGGTTTTGCTGATGATGTCGTCTTGCGCAAATGATGATGAAGTCGTCAGAGATTCTTTTCCCGAGGAAGCCGTGACGATCATTGTACCCTACAGTCCGGGAGGATCTTCTGATCAAATGGCGCGGCTGACTGCCGAAGGGCTCAGTGATTATTGGGGCATCGAGGTTATCGTGGACAATCACGATGGCCGTCAGTCCGGAAGCGGGCTTTTGGCTATTGCCGAAGCGGATGCGGACGGGTATACACTCGGCATGTTCGGGAACCCTGATGAACTCGTTCACGCGAGACTTTATGACACGGAACTTGCCATGACGGACTATGATTATCTGATGGGTTTTGATCAGATGCCTCATGCCCTGCTTGCAGGTCCGGGTTTTGAAGGCGAAGACTTTGAAGACTGGATCGACATTGCGAACAGACAGCCGGGCCGTTTAACAGTCGGGCATTCCGGCTCTCTTGGCGAACTTATGATTTTTTTACTGGAGAATGAAACCGGGGTTGATGTAACCCCTGTCCGCTACGATGGCGGCGGTGAACTGATCCAGGCATTAAGCGAGGATCAGATTGATACGGCATTATCGTCCTGTGAGGCGGCCGATGATGTGGCCCGCTCGGGTGGACGGAAGCTCGGCTGTACAGGCAGTCCGGATGGGGATGGGACGACATTTTCTGAACAGGGCTATGAAATACTCCTCAATGTCATGCGTGTCCTCGTTGCCCCTCAGGGGATCCCCGCTGACCACAGGGATGAAATCATCAGTGCCCTTGAAACGGTCTTTGAGACAGAAGCCTGGCAAGAGGCTGTTGCAGATGCAGAGATTGCTTTTGTACAGACAGGCCCTGACGATCTGATGGAGCTTGTGAGAGAGATGGATGAAAAAATTGAACGTCGGATTGAAGAAGCTGAACTCAGTCGCTGAGTGACTGCGTTCAGCTGAAGAAAGATTCGGTGACAGTGAATCAAAGCCGGGGGCATCGTCCTTCGGCTTTGATGTGCGTTTGTGGTCGCAGTATCCCAGTGAGAGCCCGAAAAATACGCGCCCACAAGGTTATAGAAAGCAGAGTGATAAAACTTTGGCCAAAAGTATTGACAATTTGGTGAAAGTTTATTACTATACCCATAGGGGTAAAGTTACTAATGAAGATGACAAAAGAGAACCCCCATCTTTTTTTACTCAAAATAATACCTACACAGGTATAATTTAAAATCCAAGGAGGATGTTGAAGATGAGCTTAAAAGTAATGACTGCAAACGAATTGGGACAGAAGATTATTGCACGTGAGGATCTGTTTATCCTGGACGTGAGAAATGAAGATGCCTATCAGGACTGGAAAATCGAAGGTGACAGCATTACCTCAATCAACAAGCCGTATTTTGATCTGATTGATGGTGTGGATGAGATCCTCGGAGAACTTCCAAAAGATAAAGAGATTTTGGTTGCCTGTGCGAAAGAAGGTTCTTCACAGTTCGTCGCAGAGCAGATCGTGGAAGCGACAGGGCAGGATGTATACTATCTTGAAGGCGGAATGAAGAATTATTCAGAGGACCTTCAGCCGGTGAAGCTCGGTGACCTCAGTAACGGCGGAGAGCTGTATCAGTTCGTACGTCTCGGTAAAGGGTGCCTCTCTTATATCGCAGTGGCCAAGAACGGGGATGCAGCGATCGTGGATACGACGAGAATGGTTGATCAGTACCAGGCCTTCCTCGATGATAAAAAAGCAACGCTCAAGCATGCCATCGATACTCACCTTCATGCAGACCACATTTCCGGAGCAAGAACGATGCGCGAGCGAACAGGCGCAAAATACTGGCTTCCTTCGAAAGATGCGGATGAAGTCCAGTTCAACTATGAAGCGTTTGAAGACGGTCAGGAATTGACGATTGGCGCGGCGGGCGAAGAGATTCAGCTGAAGGCTGTTTATTCACCAGGCCACACCATCGGCAGTACTTCGGTCATCATTGACGATCAGTATCTCGTGACAGGGGACATTCTCTTCGTTGAATCCATCGGCCGTCCGGACCTTGCAGGGAAAGCGGAAGACTGGGTTGGCGATCTGAGAAACTCGCTTTACGTGACGTTTAAGAACCTTGATCAGAACCTGAAAGTGCTCCCGGCTCACTTCGCCAAGTTTGCGGAAGTCGATGAGCATGGCCGTGTCTTTGAAACACTTGAAGAGCTGTTCAAGACAAACGAAGGGCTCCAGTTTGAGGATGAGGCGGAATTCCGAAGCTATGTAACAGGAAATCTCCCGCCACAGCCAAACTCCTACCAGGAAATCCGTCAGACCAACATGGGGAAAATCGATCCGGAACCGGAAGAAAAAACGGAAATGGAAATCGGCCCTAACCGCTGCGCTGTAACGGAATAACAAACCAATTATACGGGACAAAGGCCTGGTCTTTCATTCGAAAGGCCGGGCTTCCCTTTCGTAATCAGATGAAGGTATGAGAAAAGAACGGAAAGCGGGTGCCGACGATGCAACAGTGGTTTCCTTTATGGCAGCAGTTACAACACTATGATCTGAAATCAGATCTCAAGGGGGATCTGAATGCGGCGCTCATTGTCGCGATTATGCTCATTCCGCAGGGGATGGCCTATGCGATGCTTGCCGGGCTTCCGCCGGTGATGGGGCTCTATGCGTCAACTGTCCCGCTGTTTATTTACGCACTTATGGGCACGTCGAGGCAGCTCGCCGTCGGACCGGTTGCCATGGTGTCGCTGTTAATTTTTACGGGCGTATCCGGGCTTGCAGAACCCGGGAGTGCGGAGTACATCAGCTATGTCATCCTCCTGGCCCTGATGACCGGCGTGATTCAGCTGCTCCTCGGTGTATTGAAGCTTGGGGTGATTACGAAATTCATCTCCCACGCCGTCATCAGCGGCTTCACCTCTGCGGCGGCGATTGTCATCGGCTTCAGTCAACTGAATCATCTGCTCGGCATGGATCTTGGCGATTCGAAGAATGTCTTTGTGATTGCCGGAACGGTCGTCGCCCGGTTCACGGAGATTGATCCTTTGACACTCTCCCTTGGCGTCGGCGGTATGCTGATTCTGATTGTGGCAAAGAAGAAGATCCCGAAGATTCCGGCACCGCTTTTTGTGGTCGTTTTGGCGATTGGACTCGTGCAGGTGTTTAACCTGCATGATCAGGGTGTGCGGATCGTCGGTGATATCCCGGGGGGGCTGCCGGGGATCACGGTGCCTGACGTGTCCGTTGATACGATGCTGATCCTCATTCCGACGGCACTGACGATCGCGATTATCGGGTTTGTTGAATCCTATGCGATGGCGAAAGTCATCTCCACAAAGGAGAAATATCCGATCAGTGCCGACGCGGAGCTCCGGGCACTGGGGGCCGCCAATGTCGGCGCCGGTTTTTTCTCCGGCTTTCCGGTTACCGGCGGTTTCTCCAGATCCGCCGTCAACTATGAATCCGGTGCAAGAACGGGCATGGCGTCTGTGTTCACGGGGCTGTTCATCGTATTGACGCTGCTCTTTTTCACCTCCTGGTTCTACTATTTGCCGCGTGCGATTCTTGCTGCGATTATCCTTGTTGCGGTATACGGGCTGATTGACTTCAAAGAAGCGAAGCATCTCTTCCAGGTGAAGAAAGTGGACGGTATCACCCTCATTGTCACGTTTATGGCGACGCTTGTGATCGGGATTGAAATGGGCATTCTGATCGGGATTCTCTTCTCTCTCGGGGTCTTTATTTACAGAAGCGCCAAGCCGCATATGGCAGAGCTCGGCTATGTGAAGGGCATGGATGATTATTTGAATATTGAGCGGTTTCCGGAAGCGGAGACGTTTGACGATGTCCTGATGATCCGGATTGATGCCCCGATTTATTTTGCGAATATGGCGTATATTGAAGAACATCTCAGAGAACGCATGATTGAGCATTCGCATTTAAAGCATGTCGTGATCGATTTTTCCGGGGTGAATGATATGGATGCGGTGGCCCTTGATGAGTTTGATGAATGGCTCGATTATCACCGCTCTGAAGGAGTTCATTTCTACTTCGTGCTCGTCCGGGGGCCGGTTCGGGATCTCTTTGCCCGCTACGGCTGGACCGATGCGCACCATGATGAATTCTGTTATCATTCGGTGCAGGAAGCACTGACGGATCTGAAGAAAATCGGATAAGCTGTACTCAGGGAGCACGCACCTCATCCAGGTGGCGTGCTCCATTCATGTGGAGAGGGCAAGCAGGTTCGTATATACTGAGGGAAAGGCCTGGTTGGGAACGCGCAACTGCGCCGGATTTAAGAACTGATCAAAGAACGGAGTGAGGAAATGGAGCTGCATATGCTCGGCACCGGTGCCGGTGTTCCGACGAAGGAGAGAAATGTCACTGCGATGGTGATGAAAGGTGTGGACGGCAAAAAAGCATGCTGGATGATTGACTGCGGTGAGGGGACCCAGCATCAGATCCTGCACGCTCCGATCAAGGCGGGGGCGATCACGAAGGTGTTCATCACTCATCTGCACGGGGATCATCTATACGGACTTCCGGGCTTCCTCGGGAGCCGGTCGTTTCAGGGGGCGGATCAGCCTCTCACGGTATATGGTCCCTCAGGTCTCAGGCCTTATATTGAACAGAGCCTCGCCGTCAGCGGGACCCATTTGACGTATCCGCTGACGGTGCATGAAGTGGAGGAAGGAGAGATTGTGGACGACGGCAACTGGCGCATCAGCTGCCTCGCCCTCGACCACCGCATGCCTTCTTTTGGCTACCGGTTTGACGAAAAGGAGCAGCCGGGACGCTTGGATCGGGAGCGTCTGTTAAAGGACGATATCCCTTCCGGTCCATGGCTTGGTGACCTGAAGGAACAAAAAACTGTCACGCTCCCTGACGGTCGGGTGGTCGATGGCAGAGACTATGTCACGGAACCGGTGAAAGGACGCCGCATCGTTATCTTAGGTGACACCCGCCCCATGCCGGCAGTTGCCGATTTTGCAAAAGAGGCGGATCTGCTTGTTCATGAGGCGACGTTTATGGCGGGTGAGAGGGAGACCGCCGACCGCTTCGCCCATTCGACGACCCTTGATGCTGCGGAGATTGCCCGGCAGGCGGATGTGAGCCGCCTCCTTCTCACCCATATCAGTGCCCGCTATAAGGCAGCGGATATGGCCGGATATACGGAAGAAGCCCGCTCGCGGTTTCCGAATACAAAAACAGCGGCGGACTTCGGTGTTTATTCATTGGAGCGTGGGGACCGGTAGAGGACAACCCGGTTACGGCCTTTGTTCTTCGCTTCATAGAGCGCTTCATCGGCAGAAGCAATGAGTTGTTCAAGGGAATCCCGGTCCGGTCGTGCTCCAGTGATCCCGATACTGATTGTAATCGTCCCGACCTGTGTAAAGGCTTTTCCAGCAATGGTTGCCCGAATGGCATCGAGGCGGATTTCCGCTTCTTTTTCTCGGGTTTCCGGCATCATGATGACGAACTCTTCACCGCCCCAGCGGGCGAAAAGGTCTGATTCATCGAGCGCTTCACGTATCGACGTGGCGATTTCCTGCAGGGCCTGATCGCCGGTTTTATGGCCGTATGTGTCATTGATTTTTTTGAAGTGATCGATGTCAAGAAGGGCAACGGACAAAGGTGTCTTGTTCTTGACTGACAGCCTGATGAGACGATTTGCATGATTGATAAAGGCATTGCGGTTCATTTGCCCGGTCAGTTGATCGGTGTGGGCAAGGTGTCTGATTTTTCTTCGTTCATAATAGAGGGTCGTAAAAAACACCGTCAGAATGCCGAAAAACCCGTTGACGTAGATGAATTCACGGTTGCGTTGTGCCGTGAGAGCCTGAAGGCCCTCATCGTGCATGGCGGTGATAAAATACCCGACTGAGGTTTCCTCGAAGTTCGTAATCGGAACAAACTGGACCAGGTAATCGTCCCCGTCCACATCGATGGTGAAGTAAAAAGGCGCGTGATTCGGCAAATGATCCTCGGCCCTTGTCCGGATCTGATGCTGCACGGCATAGTTTGCATAGATATCGTGCCGGTCCCGGTTCGGGGAAGCGAGTATGGCGTCACGGTCAAAATAGTAATCATCGGAAATGAAAGAAGAAACGTAGTTATCCCGGTAATCGTCAAAGATGTTCCGGTCGACGACGTCATGATGCAAGATAAACAGGGTATTGTCCGTTGGATAAATATCGTTGAGAATTTGAATCGCGGCCTGCAAGGAAAGAGAAACCTCCCCTGAGCCGATTAGCTCCCCATCCGCGAGGAGCGGGAAGACATAGCGGTAGCCATTGAATATCTTGCCCTCTTCAAAGCCTGAGACGCTGTTTCTCGTTCGATGGGTCTCGGCAATCGTCTCTCTCACGTCATAGAGCGGATCCCCGTATTCATCCGGGGCGTGCATGCGAAGAAAGCTCGACCCATCCGGGAGGTGAAGGTGAAGCTGCCTGAAATTATACTGTCGGATTTGCAGGTATGGATTGAGAAGCAGGGTGTAGGCATCGCTTCTAAGCCTGTCGAGACGGGCATCGTCGGCGTTCTCCGCTTCACGCATAATGTCGAGGATCTCCGGCTGATTGATCAGACTGTGGTAAATGTAGGTTGCGAATTCCTGATAGGTGCCGGTAATGCTTTCAAGCTCTGATTGGAAAATGGCCATCTGTGCTTGGACGTCACGCTGCCGTTCCTTTTGGAAATTATCCGATACAAACCAGTTGGCGTACGCCCATGTGAGTGCGACAAACGCGAGTACTGTGATCAGTCCTTTATTCTTTGAGAGCAGCCTCACGGGCATTCACCTCCTGCGATTTTGTCAGATTATACGAGCAGCATCACCGCGCCGATAAACGACAGGATGAGCACAATACGGTTAAAGAGCGCCTGCGGAATCCATGGCAAAAGCCTGATGCCAAGCCACGTGCCGGCGAGGATCATCGGAATCATCAGTGCGTTGATGGTCAGGGTATGTAAGGTGATCAGGCCGAGATACATAAAGAGAGGAACCTTAATGAGGTTCACCGTGAGGAAGAACCAGGCTCCGGTTCCGACAAACTGGAGCTTCGAGAGACCGTAGCTTAAGAAGAAGAGTGTCATGACAGGCCCTGCGGCATTGCCGATCATTGTCGTAAAGCCGCCGAGCGTCCCCATCCCGATGACGAACCAGAGCGGTTTCGTCCCTTGTGTATTTCTTTGAAGACCTTTAAAGCTCTGAAGCAGGATCATGCCGATGACGATGAGGCCGATGCCGATCTCGATGGGTCTGCTTTCCGTAACGGTAAACAAAAGAATGAAACCGAGGATCAGTCCGCCGGATACCCAGGGGATGAGCCGGGTCAGGATCGGCCAGTCGACGGACCTCCTGTAGTAAGTCACAGCAACGATGTCCCCGACGATCAGTATCGGCAAAACGATCCCGATGGATTCCCGTGCCGGGAATACCGTTGCCATCAGTGTAACGACAAGGATACCGAGTGCGGGAATGCCTGTCTTGGCAAGCCCGATCATCACCCCTGTAGCGACAATGACGAGCCATTGAATGAGTTCCAAATCCATGATGAGGGGTCCTTTCTCAAACGTTTTCATTCAGTGTACCATGAATGATGCTGTGAGGTTCAGATTCTTTGCGGAGCCGCGTCTCAGCCGATATACTGAAACGGTGAGAACCAACAGACGGAGGAGTGATGGCATGCGTTTTGATGAGCAGATCGCCCGGGACCGTACATATTCGGTGAAGTGGGACCGGACAGAAGCGGTGTTTCAGACGAAGGAAGAGATCTTGCCGATGTGGGTGGCGGATATGGATTTCAAGCCGCCCGAGGGTGTACTCGGCGTCATGAATGAACGGCTTCAGCATGGGATTTTTGGCTATACCTTTGTGGATGACGAAGTGACGGACACCGTCCGCAACTGGATGAAAACCAGGCACGGATGGGATGTGGACAGGGCCTGGATCAGCTATTCGACGGGTGTTGTGCCGTCGCTTGCAAAGACGGTACAGGCCTTCACGGAACCGGGGGAGCGGGTATTGATTCAGTCGCCCGTTTATCCGCCGTTTTTCTCCATGGTGACAGAGAACGGGCGGGAAGTGGAGAACTGTCAGCTCGTGGAGACCGATGGGGAATACCGCATCGATTTCACCGCCTTTGAAGAGGCGGCGGCAAAACCGGATGTGAAGCTGTTCTTTCTCTGTTCACCCCATAACCCTGTTGGCCGTGTGTGGACGAAAGAAGAACTGACGGCGCTTGCGGATATTTGCCTCGCCCACGGCGTTGTGATTGTGGCTGATGAGATTCATTCGGATCTGATCATGGCCGGACAGACCCATGTGCCGATTGCTTCTCTTTCAGAGGATATCAGTCATCAGACCGTGACGCTCTCTGCGCCGAGTAAGACGTTTAATCTCGCAGGGCTGCAGGCCTCGTTTGTCATTGCCGAGAATGAGGAATACAGAAAAAAGCTCGCCGGGGTGGACCGCAGTCAGGGGAACTTCACCCTGAATACCTTCGGGATTCTTGCCATGAAAACGGCTTATGAAACGGGAGGCGAGTGGCTCAGTGAGCTGAATGCCTATATCGAAGAGAACGCCAGGACCGTGCAAACGTTTCTTGAAAAAGAAGTGCCTGAGATCCGGATGGTCACGCCGGAAGCGACGTATCTCCTTTGGCTTGACTGCAGGGAGGTCGGTCTCGATGACAAGGCCCTCGAGAAGCTGTTCGTTGAGGACGGCAAGATCGGGTTCAACTGGGGGCATACATTTGGTGCCGGTGGCGAAGGGTTTGTCCGCATGAATGTGGCTTGCCCGCGAAAGACCGTGGAAGAAGGGCTCGAACGAATGAAAGCAGCAATCAAAAAACACGGATAAAAGAAAATAAGTAATGAGAACCTTGTCCTGACTTAATGGGCAAGGTTTTTTGCATTGAAATTGTTTTATAGTGAAGTCAAAAAAGTGCACGATTCAGTCATTATAGTCAGCTTTTTGAATCCGATTCCTTTTTATACTTGATATACAGATGAAAACGAAGAGGTGATCATTATGGGATTAAAGGAGAACGCGGCGGTGAAATTTCAGGATGAGGAAATGGAACAAAATTTTCAACAGGAAGCTCCACCTCCAAAGAAAGCATCCAGGAGCAGGATGAAACGTCATGAAGCGATGATGGGCTGGCTTTTCTTGTTGCCAGAGATGATTGGACTCGCTTTTTTGTATGTCTTCCCACTTGGATTTTCGCTCTTTTTAAGCTTCAGCGAATGGAATCTGATTGGCGGTTTTTCAGAAATCAGGTTTATAGGTTTAGATAATTTCGTTCAGATGTTCCAAGATCCAAGAGTATGGGGAGCGTTGAGGAATAATATCTTCTATACGTTTATGGTTGTACCAATCTCGATGATGATTGCCCTGCTGTTGGCTGTGTTGATTCATAATAAAGTATATTTACGGGACTATTTTAAAGTGGCGTTTTTCATTCCTTATATCTCTTCAATTATTGCTGTTGGTGCGGTTTGGCGAGCGCTTTATCACCCCACTCAGGGACCGATTAATCAATTTCTGATGAGTATCGGGATTGAAAATCCCCCGGGCTGGTTAGCTGATACAAGCACATCGCTGATCGCGATCATCATCATTACGATTTGGACATTAATTGGTTATGTGGTCATTATCTACATTGCGGGGCTATCGAATATTCCGGATTCTCTTTATGAAGCGGCTGATGTGGATGGGGCGAAGCCCTATCAGAAATTCATTCATATTACGATGCCTCTGTTGGGTCCAACTCACATGTTTCTGGCGATTACGCTGCTGATCGGCTCTTTCAAGGTTTTTGATTTAATTGCCTTTTTGACCCAGGGTGGACCGATCAATTCTTCACAGGTTCTTGTTTATCTGATTTATGAGGAAGGATTCCAGAGGTTTAACATGGGGTATGCTTCAGCGATTTCTTGGTTATTATTTGCTGTTGTTGGTATATTGACGTTTTTGACCTGGCAAGTTCAAAATGCAAAGCAGTTTAAATCTTAAATCGGGAGGTGAGCGTTATGAAACTCAATAAAATGAAATTGATCAATACAATTGTACTCGGAGTTTTATCTGTCTTTTTTCTCGCACCATTGATTTGGATGCTCTCTGCATCGTTCAAGTTTGAATCAGATGTATTAGTATTTCCCATTGAATGGATTCCGAGAAATATTAATGTAGTCAATAACTTTAAAGCGGTGTGGATGGAGAACATTCCGTTCTATCTTTTCTATTGGAACTCGATTAAACTGGCTTCAATCATGACACTTGGGACACTTCTTATCTCATCGATGGCCGCGTTCAGTTTGACGAAGTTACATTTTAAAGGACAAAACATTATTTTCTTTGCCATGATTACCCTGATGATTATTCCGGAGCAGTCAACGCTGGTGCCGCGTTTTATAATGATCCGGTGGATGGGGCTGTATAACACACATGAAGCATTGATTATCATGGGGATTTTTTCTATCTACTTCACCTTCCTGATGAGGCAGTATATGCTGTCGATCGAAAATGATTATATCGAGGCTGCAAAAATTGATGGGGCGAATTATTTCACGATTTACTGGCGGATTATTTTGCCTTTGGCCAGGCCGATTCTTGCAACTGTAGGAATCATTAAGTTCATCTGGGTGTGGAATGATTATCAGAATCCGCTTATTTTTCTATTTAGTAAAGAATTATATCCTATTACCATGGGCATGCAGCTTTTTCAGGACGACTTTTCAAATAACTATGCCATCCTGATGATGGCATCTGTATCTGCGATTATTCCTCTGGTTATCGTGTTTATCATCCTTCAAAAACATGTAATTGCAGGTATTTCTCTCGGAGGAGTAAAAGGCTAAGGTCAAGACTGTGCACAAGGATATCAATATTGTTCACCTTTAATGAAATTACAGGTGGCTATAATAGACTTGTAAGCGCTATTATATAAGAGGAGGGTCTACAATGAAAAAACAAAGAATGGTACAGGCTGCAATGGCAGGCACACTGGTTGTTTTAGCCGCATGCGGCAATGAGAATGTCGATGAAGCGGGAGCGGAAAATCAGTCTCAAAATGAAAATGACGTAAATAATGCGGCTGAAGAAATGAACGAAGCCGATCAAGAACCGGTGACAATCAAATGGTACAACTGGGACAATGATGTGATGGCACAAACGTCTGAGCAGTATATTGCTGACTTTGAAGAAGAATACCCACATATCACAGTTGAATCAATTTCCATGGTACCGGGTGATTCACTGGGAACCTTGCAAAATCTTGATATCCTTCTTTCTTCAGGAGAAAAAGTTGATGTCATTTCATTTCCAAATGTCGACAGCCTCTATCAACGAGCAGAGATGGGAGCTTTGGCTCCGCTCGATGAATTTTATGACAATGAAGGTATCACGCCAAATGATGAGTATTTTATAAATCCAATGGTAAATGACGATTACTACGGGATTCAGTACAATGCGACACTCAACTTCATGATGTTAAACAAGGATGCTTTTGATGAAGCCGGTCTTGATATTCCTGATGCAAGCTGGACTTGGGCAGATTTTGAAGAGTATGCCGGGCAGCTTGTCAATAAAGAAGGAGATAATCAGCGATATGGTGCTTATTTCCATACGTGGCCGTTATACATGAATCCTCCTGCACAGACGTTAATGAAGCATCCGTTCCTCTATGAAGATGGAACAACGAACTTTGCAGATGAGTCGTTCCCGGAAATGTTTGCAATGAGAGAGCGTCTTGAAACAGAAGGGATTACAAAGACATATGCAGAGTCACTCGGTGCAGATCTTGGTTACCGTACAGAGTATTTTAATGAGAACGCCTCAATGCTATTGACCGGTTCATGGATGATTGGAGAAGCCGGTGATACGGATCTCAATCCGCATGATTTCACAACGGCTTTTGCACCAGTTCCGGTTTTAAATGAGGGTGATCCTTCTGAATACTACATGGGTGGGAATTTCTTCGGAATTGGTAACACCAGTGAGTATAAAGACGAAGCATATCTGTTTGCGAGACATGTCTCAACAAATCTGTCTGACTCACGCTCTGAGCTTCCGGGTTGGAAAAAAGGAGACCCACAGCCGGTTGTAGAACGGATGATTGATGGTAATGAAGATCAAATTGATGTTGATTCTCTGATGTATACACTGTTCGGGGATGATATTTCTTATCTTGATGCTTCGCAGATCAGCATTACGTATGCAGGAGAACTCGATTCGATTCTAGTTGACGGTTTTGGGATGTATATGCTGGATAATGAACCGCTTGATGAAGTGCAGGCTTGGATGGTAGAGGAAGCAACAAAGGTTATTGACAGCTACAACGAATAATCGACTTGAATACAAGATGACGTGACAGCTTCTCTTGAGCCCGATAAACAACGACATGTTTATCGGGCTCAGAGACTATTTTCATATAGCGGTTGGTATAGGAGGAATGGAGCATGAACAGACTGCGAAGGCAAATATTCTCAAAATCATACAGTCGGCGTATTCAGTTCATGTTCGCTTTGTTTATCTTGCTTCCCACGATTACCCTGTCTATTATTACCTATCAGTCAGATAAGCAGAACATTGCAGAAAAGATGGATTTCTATAACGAAACCATCATTGATGTTATCGCGAATGACATCGACAAACTGACAAATGATCTGATTTTTTCTTCGCATTTTCTTATACAGGATAAAGGATTCAAGAGCGCTATTGCAGAAATCAGTGATCGGGATGGTATCCAGAGTCTTACGGCTTTTCAGCAGTTTGAATATATCAGAGAACGTTTTTTGTCGATGGAGACAAGAACGTTAAATCAAAATATCAGTATGTTCTATCTGAATGATGCAGGATTGATTGTCACGTCGCGAAGCATGCCATTATCTCAGGAAGATATTCAGAGGCAGTGGCTGTCTGTCAGTGAAAATCTGAATTTGCAAACTGAAATGATCATTCAGTATTTGGGTAAAAGTTATGACGGATCCCAACACTATTTTACCAGGGTAATCCCCCGTGATTTGAGTACAGGTAATCAGGGTTTATTAACCATTATTGTATCCGATGATTATTTCCAACAGCTGTTTGAACCGGTCAGCTCCGGTGCGATCAGGTTAAATGATGATAAAGGAAACATGATTGCCGGGAGTGAGATCGATACCGCTGCCCGCGACTCCTTACTCGAGAGGACGGTATCGCCTTTTGGATGGAGTCTGTATTACGAAACGCCGAGTCAACAGATCAATGAAGAGCTGAATCAAAGTTTTTACAGCAGTTTGATGATCATATTCTTTCTGTTTGTCGTATTTATTATGCTATCGATGAAATCGGCCCGTCAGCTTTCTCGTCCAGTTGAAGAACTGAAATTGGTTGCCGATCAGTTTAGTCAAGGGAACAGAGGGGCAAGATTTCAAGTCACGGGAGAAGATGAAATACAGTCACTGGGTGTATCGGTCAACCATATGCTTGATGAAATTAACGACTTGATCGAACGAATTGAAAAAAAAGAAACACAAAAACGGGAATTGGAACTTCATGCACTCTATGAACAAATTCGACCGCATTTTTTAATGAATACGTTAAATTCCATTCGCTGCAGTCTAGAGATGGAGGATGATGAGTTTCATAGTAAAAAATTGTACTCTTTAACAATGTTGCTGCGTAAGTATTTAAAAATTAATGAACCTTCAACTCTTCGAAATGAAGTGGAACTGTTAACCCACTATATTGACATTATGGAGATGAGAAAGGGAAGATCCTATTGGCTGAAAGCGTGGCTTTCAGAGGAGACACATGAAGTTGAAATTCCATTTTTGACGTTGCAACCTATAATTGAAAATGCGATCCTCCATGCCTTCGAAGATCCCGAGCACCATCCAATCATGGAGATTCGTGCAGAGATAAAAGACGAATGGTTTCATGTGACGGTTTGGGATAATGGATCAGGCATCTCTCAGAGTAAGGTTGATCAATTAAACCGGTCGCTAAAAGATACACGCTTGGAATATTCCAAGCAGCAAGGTGATTCATTGGGACTTGTCAATATTGCTGAGCGACTGAAGCTGACGTTCAGCGAACGGGCAACTCTTGTGATAAACAGTGAACGAGGCAAGGGAACAACGGTTCAGATTCTCATACCTGTGTCTGATATGAAGGGAGAGTGACGATCTTGGCAAACAAACTGAAAGTGATGCTCATCGATGACGATTTGCCAATGTTAAACTATTTGAAGAAAATGGTTGACTGGACCGATTTGGGGTGTGAGGAAGTTCGCAGTTATTCATCCGGCAGTCAGGCGTTGACTGATTTCAGAGTCTGGGAACCGGATCTTGTCATTTCAGACATTGGTATGCCTCAAATAGACGGAATCACGCTTGCCGGTAAAATGAAAGAGTTGAATCCGGAATTTATGCTTGTTTTTTTGACCTGTCATGAAGAATTTGATTTTGCACGAAAAGCAATTGGTCTTCAGGCGGAACGCTATATCATTAAGGATGAGCTGTCAAAAAGTGAACTGGGCGCAGTTTTTGAGGAAGTGTGCAGAAAAGCAAGTGATATGCAATTAGTAAGTCAAGAGAAGGCCAAGCAAGGTTTCGAGCAACAAAAAGCGGCCTTTGTAAAATGGCTGATTTCACCTATAGACCAGGAAGAGCCGAAGCAACATATCTGGTATGAGTCCAGTTACAGAATCGCTTATATGCACGTTAAATCGGAATACGATCCAGAAGCCAATACCCGAACGTCTCTTAAAAAACTATATCTGTCCGTTTCAGAGCAAATCAGTGATAAGGAATCAGTTGATGTATTTCTTGTTGATGAGGGACTGCTCTTTATAATGAATTATAAAGATTCGATTAAACAAAACTATGCAGGTCGATTTCAACGACTTCTCGGCGACATTTGTGATGATATCAAGAACAGAGATTATTCCGTTTCAGCAAAGGTCTATACTCAGGCAATGACGTTCTCTGAACTTAGTGAGTCAGTCAGATCACTCTTGTTTAAGAAACAGAACGGATATTTTACCCGCGGGAGTTTGCTGATTCTGCTTCAGACACTTCAACCGGAGGTGTGTCACCCGGTTAATCATGTCATTCAGGATAGTCTGAATCTTGCCTCTCAGGCTGTGATGGACGATGACACAGACCGGATTAATCAAGCGATGGCGTTGCTTCTTGATCAGGTATATGATATGAGAGTTCATCCTGAAGAAATTGAGGAACGGTTGATAAAAATGGTTTATCAGCTTGAAATCAAAAAAGGGACTGAGCATAGCGATGTTCATTTTGCGAAGCGCTTGAAACAATCAGTTACATTTGAAGAGGCCTGGATAATGACGAGACAGAAATTACATTCACTACAAACCGTTCCGGAGTCATCGCAGGTATTGCCAGTGGATACTTCGAAACTGAAACGAATTGATGAATATATCTCAAGTCATTTGCATGAATCCATCACCTCTACAGACGTAGCAAAGGCGCTGTATTTAAATTCAAGTTATTTTTCAAGGTACTTCAGAAAAGCGACGGGCAAACGCTTCACCGATTATGTCTATGAATACAAAATAAAAATTGCAAGAGACTATTTGAAATACTCAAATGAGAGTATTGAAGAAATTGGAGCTGAACTGGGGTTTACAGAACGGACGTACTTTTCAAAGGTGTTTAAAAAATACACAGGTATGACGCCCAGTGAATTCCGTACGAAAACTCAATCCAATGAAAAGGAAGGCGTTTCGAAATGACACCCTCTGACATAAAAAAATTAATCATTAAGCGAACGTCACGTAATCTGAAAAAAACGGGAGGGCTTTACCCTCATGTTGGTGATGACGGCATCTACCGCCTCATCAAAAATGAGGATTGGACAAATGGATTTTGGTCAGGTGTTTTATGGGAGTGTTACGAGGGTTCAGGGGACTCTGTTTTTTTGAATGCAGCAAAAGAAGAAACAAAGTCCTTTGAAAAGAGAATGACTGACAACGTCGTTCTCGATCACCATGATCTCGGATTTCTTTATTCACTCTCTTCTAAGGCTGACTGGATCATAACTGGAGACGAATCGGCACGATTACTCAGTATTCAGGCAGCTGATCGACTGTTGCAGCGCTGGCGTTCTGTGGGGGGATATATTCAGGCTTGGGGAAATAAGGGAGATAAAACAGAAGGAGGACGCATGATTATCGACTGTCTCCTCAATCTGCCGCTGCTATTCTGGGCCACAAAAACAACAGGAAACAGCAAGTATGAAGTGGTGGCAAGACAACAGGCAGAACAGACTCTTCGCTATCTGGTTCGTGGTGATGGCAGTTCCTATCATACGTTTATCTTTAATCAGAAAACGGGTGAACCAGTTGGTGGAACAACACATCAGGGAAGCTCCAACGGTTCGACCTGGTCGAGAGGCCAGGCCTGGGGTGTATACGGATTTGCACTTTTATACCGGTTTACGAAAGAGGAGCGGTATCTCGTAAAGGCAAAGGAAATGCTTGATTATTTTCTTCGGCATCAGCCTGAACAGGGTTTAATTTCATGGGATTTTAACGCGTCGCAAAAGGAAGAACATTACACCGACAGTTCAGCGATGGCGATTGCTTTGTGCGGAATGCTGGAGCTAAGGGAATGGACTGACCCTTCAGAGTCAGAAAGGCTGGATACCTGCATCAATCTATTTATTCAAAATCTGGCTGATTATGCACTGATTAAAGAGGACGATCCAGAAAAGGTGACAGGTCTTCTTCATCACGCTTCTTACTACGTCAGAGGAGGAGATGTGCCTGATGGTTCTGTCATCTGGGGGGATTATTTTTTTACCGAAGCAATCATGAGAATGACGGATCAACGGACAGGCTACTGGTATGAGAGGAGCAGTTTTCATGAATAATTGGATCATGAATCGTTTGGAAGCAATGGGGAATTGGGTGTTCGCGCTTGCGTATGTAAATGTTCTTTGGCTTCTCTTTACTCTTGCAGGCGCAGTCGTATTTACAATTACCCCTGCAACTGTCGCGATGATGACATGCATACGAAGATGGAAGGAAGATCCTTCATATACGATCCGCTTTGATGAATATAGAAAACTGTTTAAATCAGAGTTCAGGGAAGCAAGTCGTTTGAATCTGTTTCTGTTGCCGGTGCTGATTATGCTTATATTGAATACAGGGTTGTTGCTTCATTCACAAATGGAAATTCCTCTTATACTTATGGTGATGTATATCATTTCCGTCGTGTTTTCAGCTGTCATGTTTATGCATATTTTTACGGTTTATGCTCTGTTGAACAAGCGGTCTTTGCAAGCCGTAACTGCATCTGTTGTATTTGGTTTCTCACATCCGTTCCATTCAATGATGTCGTTTCTTCTGATCGTCCTGGTGTTCCTTTTGATATTCAGTACATCAGGTCTGGCCATGTTTTTTGGCATCAGTCTTATCAGTTATGTACTGTTTCGCAGAAACTGCATGTTATATGAAAAAGACCTCTCAGACGATGAAGAGCCGCGACCCCATACGGAGGCGGTCAGTTTATGAATGTTGACTCCGGACGGTATTTTTTTTCCGCATCTCAAGTACAAAATATTATGAACCTTTGCTCTGTCCACGATCATCAGGCGGTTGATAGCGTCTTGTGCCGGGCGGACGCGGCGATGGACAATCGTTTTTTTTCAATTGGATATTCGATATGGAGCCATGCTCTGACGTTGTGACTCTTCCCTTGCCAATCGACTGGACATACTGTCACAACGATGATCTTGAATGGACGTATATGCTGAATCGGATGAAGTTCATGGAGGATTTGGCATTTGCTTCATTATACAAAGGAGACAATCGCTACAGAGACTCATTTGAATTCTATTTGGAGGACTGGATGAGGCAACACGGGGATGGGGAGACAGCGGTTGTCTGGCGAAAAATAGATTGCGCACTCCGTATTGTCCACTTAATTCGTGCCAAAGCGTTTCTTTGTGCCTGTCAGTCATGGAATAACCGTTGTGAGAGTCTGTTCAGCCGGCTTGCAGGTCAAACTTCTGAATATCTGCTCAGGTCATTTACGTCAGTAGACGCCCAAAGCAATTGGGGCTTTATTGAGACGAATGCACTGATTCAATTGGCAATCATGCAGACTGGAAAAGCCGGTTTCGCAGAGACAGTTAAGGAAGCAATGAGACGCCTGGAGCTGATGGTAACGTTACAAATCGGTGGAGATGGCGTTCACCTGGAGCAGTCACCGGGCTATCATCATGAAGTGTTGCGGAATTTGTTTGAATGTGTCCATCTATCAGAATTAAATGGTATCTGTGTACCGGCTGACGTAAAAGAAGGACTCAAGAAGATGTTTAAAGCCTCATCTCGGATGATCCGTCCAGACGGATCTCAGCCGCAGTTTGGAGACAGCGATATCCTGGATATCAGACCATTCATGGCCCTTGCAGCTTATCGGTATCATGATGAATCATTTGTTCCCCCGTTGTTGGGTACAGTGACGTTTGACACGCTTTGGTATACTGCCGGAGACCTGTTCTGCCACCAAGAGCGGTATATAAAGGATTCGAATGACCCTCTTAGGGATTGGCTTGAAGACTCAGGTCTGCAAATTGCAAGAAGCGGATGGGAACGTCACAGTGACTATGTTTGTATGAACGCAGGGGAGATGGGACTATCCGCTCACGGGCATGATGATCTGACACATTTTGAATGGCTGGTTGACGGTGTCCCGTTTGTCATCAGTACCGGAAGAGGGACATATCGTGAATCCTCTTTGCGCAAGCAATTGAAGACGGCGAAGGGTCACAATATGGTCTTAATTGATGATAAAATGCCTTCGACTTATGGTGACACATGGTCATGGCTTCAGGAAGCGGCCCCGGTTAACGCGAAAATGACATCAGCTAAAGGGTATACGTATATGCGTGCAGCCCATGACGGATATCTGTCTTTACAATCAGGTGGACTCATTACCAGGGAACTGATCTTGACACCGAGAGGAAGCCTTGTTGTGATTGATTCAATTCTTGGTGGTGGATCTCATCATTATCAACAGGCGTTTCATGTGAGTGAACGGTTCACTGTATGGAAGCCAAATAAGCAGACTCTCAGATTCAATTACGCTTCATTATCAATAAAAATGCAGCAATGCACCCCCGGTTGACAAAATCGTTATTCACAAAGATCTGTATTCGCCCCGCTATAACGAAGTCAGGGAATCGGATGTGATTGTCTCAAACGTAAAAACGGAAGGTCATTTCAGGTTTGTTACGGTATTTGGGAAAGAGCATAAAGGTTTTTTGGAGGCAGAGTGGGTCGAATTGTACGATAAGGCAGGCAAGCTTGCGGATCGGGGAGATCATACATCTTTGAGACTTCACTACGGTGAAGCGGCTGAAACTATTGTTATTTCCCATAAGGGCAAGCGATACGTTGAGTTTGAGGGAGAGCAGCTCACGGACTGTATGTGGTTTGGATCATCTTGAATTAACTGGATAGGGTTTGACAGACAAGACCGGACTGAATGGTGCCGGTCTTTTTGATGTATAGAGTATACACAATCGAGTCAAAATCCTGCACAGTCCTTCTTTTTATCTTTTATATAATACAGAGAGAAGGAACTCAGGAGGGGATGAAGATCATGAAGAGGCCAGTAAAAAAGGGACGTGTCACAATTCCGGGGCAAGAAGGTATGGATGATGTCATTGCAAAGTTGATCGAGCGTTGGGGGGCGGACGCCATCCGTGATTCAGACGGCACGAAATTGACTGAATACGCGAAGTCTCTTACAGATAAAGTCTACTCAAAATACTTTTTTTCCCGTGGGGATCAAAACTACGCTAGGAAAAATCAAAATCGGTCGCAGCATTTTTATCTGATGAGCGAAAGGTATACGGCGAAGGAGGAGCCTTTGTCGATTCGCATGATGGATACCTATTATGACAGGCAAGTGGAACCTGAAATCCGCTATCACCCCTCTGAGTGGTGGGAAGTCATAGATCGGACTACTGGATGTGTTCTGGGGACCGATCAGTGGGAATATGATGAAGAACGTATGGAGGTGGTCATTCACAGTCCGTCGCCTTGGCATGAATATACGGTGTCATTTTTAGCGCGACAGCTGTGGGATCCTGTTCATATGTACAATTCACTGACGAACGGCTGGGACGTGGAACCACATATGCCGTATAACCCATTCTTCCCTGAAACGAGAGACTATCTTCTGTCAAGGCTCGAAGAGTGGCTTGATGATCACCCTGACACTGACGTTGTAAGGATAACTACATTTTTCTATAACTTTACCCTTGTATTTAATGAAGAGGCAAAAGAGAAGTATGTTGACTGGTTTGGTTACGGTGCCACCGTAAACCCTGAAGCCATTGACGCCTTTGAAAAAGAATACGGATACAGGCTCAGACCTGAGGATTTTGTTGATGAAGGGTACTATAATTCGCCGTTCAGAAATCCGAGCAAAGCGTTCAGAGACTGGATATCTTTTATTCAGGATTTTGTTGCCGAGCTGGCCCGTGAATGTGTAAGTCGGATTCATGATCGGGGTAAGGAAGCCATTATGTTTCTCGGTGATCATTGGGCAGGTACCGAACCATATGGAAGCAGGTTTAAGAGTATAGGGCTTGATGGTGTGGTTGGTTCGGTTGGAGATGGGACAACCCTGCGAATGATTGCCGATATTCCCCACGTATCGTATACGGAAGGACGTTTTCTGCCTTACTTTTTCCCTGATGTGTTCTGTCCGGGCGGAGATCCGGTCGCTGAGGCCAATGACAATTGGCTGAAGGCTAGGCGGGCATTGCTTCGCAATCCGCTTGATCGAATCGGTTATGGCGGATACTTGGATCTCGCAGTGGAATTTCCGGATTTCGTTGATCGGGTAGAAGAAATCACTGATGAGTTCAGAGAGATTCATGATCGTTCAAAAGGCGAAAGGCCACGTCATTTAAGTTGTAAAGTGGCCATTCTGAACAGCTGGGGCTCACTCAGAACATGGATGTCTCATCAGGTGGCACACGGTTTATGGCACAAGCACGCCTATTCTTATTCGGGCATTCTCGAAAGCCTTAGCGGACTGCCTGTCGATGTCACGTTTATCAGCTTTGAAGATGTAATTGAAACGGGAATACCAAAAGATGTCGACGTGATTATAAATGCCGGCAGTGCAGGAACTTCCTGGAGTGGCGGTGATTGGTGGGAAAATGAAGTACTCGTTTCCCGTCTTCGTTCATTTGTGCATCGGGGCGGTGGGTTTATCGGTGTGGGCGATCCTTCAGCGGTCCAATATCAAGGCGCATATTTTCAACTGGCTGATGTATTAGGCGTTCAAAAGGAGGTCGGTTTCAGCGTAAATACCGATAAATATACGGATGCGATTTGCCGCTCACACTTTATCCTCGAAGATATTCACGAAAAGTTGGATTACGGAGAAGGGACATCTGGAATCTTTCAACTGCATTCAAAAGTTCAGATTCTGGATGAGTCTGATGGAGAGGTAAAACTCTCAGCTAACGAATATGGTCGGGGGAGAAGCACCTATGTGGCAGGATTACCCTACTCTCCGCAAAATGCAAGGCTTCTCTTGAGAATGATTGTTTGGAGCAGTCATAAGGAACGTGAATTGGATAACTTTCTACCTACAGACCCGGAAGTGGAATGTGCAGTTTATGATCGGGAACGTAAGCTAATTGTGATTAATAATGCATGGTCACGAAAAGCAGGTGCAATCAGTCTTCCTAATGGTAAAGAAGTGAGATACGATCTCTTCCCGGGAGGTTATGAATGGTACGAACTTATTCCATGATGCTGGGCCGGACTTATTGGAAGTCCGGCTGTCCGCAGTAGTTTCAAGACGATCTGTAAATATGATCATGAGAGGAGGCGGCAATGGGGTTGGTAGCATTATCTCATTGAATAAGAGATTGCTGGCCGTGTGCCGACATAATAATGAAAACAATTACTCAAGATTTGATGAAGCATAAACTGGTTGCCATCATAAGAGGAACCGGACGGGAAGAAGGATATCCGACGGCAAGTGCGATGATTCGAGGAGGGTTTCGATTTCTTGAGGTGACATTAAATACAGAAGGTGCAATGACTGTTATTGAAGAGGTGAATGACGTCCATGGGGGTGATGTCTATGTGGGAGCAGGGACGGTCATGAATCGGAATATGGCGGAAGATGCTGTTTCGGCAGGGGCGCGATTTCTTGTTTCGCCGCACTTTGACCATGATGTTATGGCGTTTGCATATGAAGCGGAAATACCCTATTGGCCGGGAAGTTTAACGCCTACAGAAATTATCAGTGCTTTTGAGTCAGGCGCCGATGTCGTGAAAGTTTTCCCGGCAGGAGTTATGGGTTCTGATTATCTGAAGGCGCTGTCGGGACCTTTCCCGGATATTCCGCTTATGGTAACTGGAGGGGTTCACCCCGGGAACATCCGTAACTATTTCGAGGCCGGGGCAACTGCAGCCGGCATTGGGGGCGATTTATGTCATCTCCCTTCAATTCGTGCAGGGCAGTATGAATCAATAGAAGCAAAAGCAAAGACATATGTGAATGCGATGAAGGAAAGGTGATTAAAATGGCAGACAAGCCCTATGATATTGTAACACTGGGTGAGAGTATGGTATTACTGCAGCCTCTGACAGAGCGCATTGGTCCATCAGCTCACTTTGTTCCTTCGGTTGGTGGAGCTGAATCCAATGTTGCAGCAGCTCTTGCACGTTTGGATTTGCGGGTGAGGTGGATCAGCCGTCTCGGGAATGATCCATTCGCAAAAATCATCATGTCGGCTTTGGCTGGAGAAGGTGTCGACCTGAGTTGTGTTGAAAAAATAAATGGAGAACGTACAGCAGTTTATTTTAAAGAAGATTCTTTATTTGAAGATCCGCGAGTCTATTACTACAGAAAAGAATCGGCTGCGAGTAAATGGAGAAAAGAACACGTCCGGGATGTTTGGTTCGAAGACGTCAAGCATCTTCATATAACCGGTATTACCCTTGCTTTGGGAGAAGGTACAAGAGAGTTTGTTGTATCTGCAATGAAAAAAGCATCTGAACGTGGGTTAACCGTATCATTTGATCCGAACGTACGCACAACTTTAAAGGATCCTGTATTTTGGAAAGAGGCCATTGAGGATGTCCTTCCATATGTAGATGTATTTATGCCAGGCAGGTCCGAGGCAGTTCTTTTATTTGGAAATCAATCGGATGAAGCCCTGATTCAGGCAGGACTTGATCACGGAGCAACTATTGTGACAATGAAGCTTGGAGAAGAGGGCTCCTTAACCGGGAGCAAATCCATGCTTCACAGGGAGAAAGGTTATCCAATACGTACAACGGTTGATACAGTTGGAGCAGGTGATGCCTATGCAGCCGGATTTTTGTCGGTTATGACGGCGCATAAAATCAACGTAGATGATTGGATCCCAAATGCAGCCAAGAGGGCAAATGTTATGGGTGCCATAGCGACAACGTATAAGGGTGATTGGGAAGGGAGCCCTTTACTGCATGAACTCAATGATCTATTGGAGGGACGGGTTATGGAATTGAGATAATGAAACACAAAAAACGCCGATAAGGCGTTTTTTGCTGCTCTTTATTTGAATCATGGTTGGTTCTGTAGGTCTTGTGGAGGTTATGAACTGAGCCAGCCACCATCAACGGCCATGATGTGTCCGGTCATATAGTTTGATGCATCTGATGCAAGAAATACAACGGGACCTTGCAGATCAGCAGGGGTTCCCCATTCGGCCTTTGGAATTCTTGAGGTAATGAAAGCGTTGCGTGATTCATCGGACCGGATCTGCGCAGTGTTGTCTGTAGCAAAATAGCCCGGTGCGATGGCATTAACCTGAACGCCTTTTGCTGCCCATTCATTGGCAAGGGATTTCGTTATGCCGGCAACGGCATGCTTGCTTGCCGTGTAGGAAGGCACCCGCAGTCCTCCTTGAAAAGAGAGCATGGAAGCGATGTTGATGATTTTTCCTGATCCTCTGGCTATCATATGCTGCCCAAATCCTTTTGACAGACGGAAGACGCTGTTCAAATTCAGGTCAATCACACTGTCCCAATCCTCGTCACTGAAATGTTCAGCTTCGGCCCTTTTGATGGTGCCTGCATTGTTGACGAGAATATCGACAGAACCTGTTTTATTTATCGCTTCTTCTACGATTCCCTGGATGTCACTTTGAATGCTCAGGTCTTTTTCAATATCAAAAAAACGTCTGCCGAGATTTTCGACGAGTTTTTTCGTTTCTTGCTGTTCACTGAAACTGATTCCGATAATATCAGCTCCGGCTTCTGCCAGCCCAACTGCCATTCCCTGACCAAGACCTCTTGCTGAACCTGTCACGACGGCTGTTTTTCCTTCAAGTGAAAATAAACGTTGCATGGTAACCCTCCTATCGTAAGTCTTCCATTGGGATAAAATCCATGTCAGTAAAGGTATAATTGTCTCCTGCCATTGCCCAAATGAATGTGTAATTATTCGTACCTACACCAGAGTGGATTGACCATGGCGGAGAGAGAACGACCTGTTCATTTTGGACAACAAGATGTCTTGTTTCATGAGGCTGTCCCATGAAATGAAACACCCTGGAGGATGCATCCATATCAAAATAGAGGTACACTTCCATACGCCGATCGTGAAGGTGGGCAGGCATGGTATTCCACATATTGTTTGGTTCAAGCAAGGTCATGCCCATCATCAGTTGGCAACTTTGTATGCCGTCTGAATGAATATATTTATAGATGGTGCGGCTGTTTGACTCGGCGTTACTGCCAAGTTTGACCGGAGTAGCATCTTTGATTGGCATCAGAGTAACAGGATATGGTGTATGCGCATTAACTGATACAAAATAAAGCTTTGACGGGTTGTCAGGATTTTTACTCTTGAAAGAAACATGTTGATTTCCTTTTCCGATATACAGGCAGTCCCGTTTGTTCAGTTCGTACGTTTCTCCTTCAACATTCACCAAAGCCGGTTCGCCTATGTTGACGATGCCCATCTCTCTGCGTTCCAAGAAGTACTCCGTTTTCATTTGTTCGATAATCGGGAGTTTGATCTCCTCTTCTTTTGGCACGACTCCACCAGTGATCACCCGATCATAATGGGAGTATACAAGATTGAGCTCCCCTTCAATAAAGAGGTTTTCCATAAGAAAATCGCTGCGAAGTCGATCAGTGGTGTAAAGCTTAAAATCTGTAGGGTTCGTAGCATGACGTATTTCCATTGCATTCATTCCTCCTGGTTGTTTTTGATTTTGAATGACTGATTCAGACTAATCATACTAACCTTTAGTATTTGCTTACAGGTAGAAAAATGACATCATTCAGGAGAAATGTGCATCATTTTTACTTCTTTTTTTCAGATGGCAAAACGCGAGCTACAGCCGCATGGCATGTAACTCGCGTTATAAGACAGATGGCGAATGATAATAAACAAGAAAAGAGTAATCATCCGATGACGAAAAAATAGACGCTGAAGTAGTGAGCGAGGCTTCCAAAGAGGATGAAGAGGTGAAAGACTTCGTGAAAGCCGATAGAGTTCAGGATCGACCAGTCCGGCTTGATCGCGTAGAGGACCCCGCCGATCGTATAAAGCACACCGCCGGCAACGAGGAGGACGAGTCCGGTTGGATCAATGACGGACGTAAGCGGCACGACAAAGAACACGATGAGCCAGCCCATGCCGATGTAGATGCCAGTGGAGAGCCAGCGCGGAGAGTGGAACCAGATCAGCTTGAAGGTTACACCGGCGATGGCCATGGCCGTGACAATGCCGAAGAGTGCCCAGCCTGCGGGCCCCTGCATGGCAATGAGGCAAAAAGGGGTGTACGTGCCTGCGATCAGAATATAAATCATCGAATGATCGAGCCGTCTGAAAAAGGCGATGACACTGTCGCTTGCAATAATCATATGATAGGTGGCAGATGCGGTATACAGGAGGATCAGACTGAGGCCGAACACAGTCACAGCGGCGATTTCAAGGGTCCCGAAGCCGGCTTCTGAAGAACGGAACAGCATGGCGACGAGGCCGATCAGGGACAGAACAGCACCGGCCCAATGTGTCAGGCTGTTAACGGGTTCACGAATAAAGGTGTGCATAAATTCATCTCCACTTCATTACGTAGTTTTCAATACTACATGTAATGATATATGATAGATGATAAGTGGTCAATGCTTAGAATGAAAGTGATGACATCTATCATAGGTGAGGATGTGACGAATATGACAAAAGAACCTTCAGACTCTTTGGGCAGGATGATTCGCACAGAAGACATCCCGACAATTGATCTCTATATGGATCAGATCATCCAATTATTTGAGCAAACTTTTGCGGATACAAAAAGGGATAAAAGTGATAAAATTATGACAAAGACGATGATTAATAACTATGCAAAAGGAGGCTTGCTTTTCCCGATTCAGAAGAAACGGTACTCAAGGGAACATATAATGCTCATCGCACTGATCTATGAACTGAAAGGCATCCTGTCTGTCCACGATATCAAAACGGCATTAAGACGGATTTCCAGGGAAGGTTCGCCAAAAGAGATGAATGACGTTTACAGCCGATATCTCAAGCTGGCTGATGAGAACCTTCAGTTGTTCAAAGATGAAATCAGTAAGCATAAAAAGCGGGTGGAGAGCCATATCTTGGAGATGGAGACGGATGAGGAGGTTCAGGATGTTCTGATGATTCTCGCATGCGTGAACATGAGCAATCTGTACCGCCGGATGGCCGAAGAACTGATCGATGATCTGGCTGATCCGGATGAGGATTCCCTGTAAGTGAAGGCTTCAAGGTGCATGGTTGTGTGAAATCATCAAAACTGATCTCTCCCGATTGTATTCATCCGATCTATCCCGTAAACTGGAAGTACACGTCAGATCCCATAAGGGAGAGAATATAAAATGGGACAATTTTTTATTCAGCAAAATCCGTATGACAAGAGACTGAATATCAAACTCGAAGGGATGTTTTCTGACCGGGATTGGCATGGTTTAATGGAATCTTACCGTAAGCAAGTCGAGATGATTGAACCGGAAGAATACCAGATTGAACTGGACTGTACGGCATTTCCGCTTGCCGCGGCATCACAGTGGCAATGGCTTGAAGAGGGCTATCAGCTCTTTGATGCCCAGGCGTTCAGACGGATTTCCCTGATCATCAGAGAATCCGCGGACCGCCTCGATCATTCCTTTCACGAGGCTGTGATGAATGTCAGGCTGCCGAAGCTTGAACTCCGGGTTGTATAGAACGAAAAAGAGCGAGGCCGGAATGATCCGGTCTCGCTCTTTTGATGCGTTTACTTCGTCAGTGGCTGAAAGGACTGATACGGCAGATGCCACTGTTTCTGAACCGATCCGAGCCGCAAAAGGACAACGGCTGAGACGATAAGAAAGGCCCCGATGTCACTGGTGACAAGGCCTGATCCGATCAGAAGCCCCGGGATCAGCGTCCAGGCGATGTAGATCTCTTTGTGTAAAAACATCGGTTTGCGCCCGGCCAAAACGTCGCGCACCATCCCGCCCCCGGCACCCGTTAAAGCGGCTGCGGCAATCGCGGCACTGATCGGCAGCCCCATCGATGCGGCGAACAGCGCGCCCTGTGCGGAAAAGGTACCGAGTCCGATGGCGTCAAAGAATACACCGCGCTTTTGCAGTGTCCAGTTGAGGATGTTCGGGAAGAAAAAGGCCAGGGTCATCACGAGAAAGGCGAGCGTGAATAGGGCCCCCTGATTCCACAATTCGGTGACGGGGATGCCGATCAGGAGATTACGGATCGCACCGCCGCCAAAGGCGGTAATAAAGCCGAGTATATAAACGCCCATCAGGTCGTAGCGCTCTTCAAGTGCGACGAGCACACCACTGAGGGCAAATGCAATTGTGCCGATGATATTGAGAATTTCCCACATGATTACCCCTGCTTTCGTGTTGGTAACCAGCTTATAATAAGCGATTTAAAATGAATTTGCAAGGGAATGAGACAGGGGGAGAAAAAGATTCAGTGAAAGGGGAATGGACGATGACAAACGAAACATTTCAGGCCTTTTTGGCAAAGGGCGACGGAACGGGTGAAGTCGTGAACCGGACGCTTGAGGAGTTACCGGCCGGTGAGGTGACAATCCGTGTCAGCTATTCGGATGTGAATTATAAGGATGCCCTGGCCATGCATCCGAAAACGAAGGTCGTCCGGGACTATCCGACGGTACCCGGGATTGATCTTGCCGGAACGGTGATGGCCTCTGACGATAAGCGGTTTAAGCCGGGGGACCGGGTGATCTGTACGAGCTACACGCTCGGCGTTGGTCATGACGGCGGATACAGTGAAGTGGCACGGGTCCCGGGGGACTGGGTTGTGCCAATGCCTGACGGACTGACAGAACGTGAAGCGATGCTCATGGGGACGGCGGGGTTCACGGCGGCACTCTCCATCGAGCGTATGGAGGAGGTCGGTGTCTCACCTGATAAAGGGCCGATTCTAGTCACCGGTGCGACGGGCGGTGTCGGGAGTATGGCGATCGCGATGCTGAAAAAAAGAGGCTATACGGTGACGGCAAGCACCGGTAAGCTGGCCAGTGAAGACTACTTGCGAAAGCTTGGTGCGGACGAGGTGATTCACCGGGATTCCTTAATCCCGGAACAGCCTGCACCTCTACAAAAGACTGTTTGGGCCGGTGTGGTGGATGCCACTGGCGGCGCGCCCCTTGCGGCGATCCTGCCGGCGGTTAAACAGGGCGGTGCCGTGGCATTGAGCGGGATGACGGCGGGCGTTGAATTTACGACGACGGTCATGCCGTTTATTTTGAGGGGTGTCAGTATCCTGGGCGTCGATTCGGGATTTTGTCCAATGGATCTGCGCGGGAAGGTATGGACACGCGCAGCCGGGGACCTGTATCCCGAAAACCTTGAGCATACGCTCGAGGAAGAGGTGACGATCGGGGAACTGCCCCGCATCTTTAACCGGCTCCTCGAAGGTCAGGCCGTTGGCCGCACGCTGGTCAGACTCGGTCAGGATAAGGGGGATGCATGATGACGATCAGAGGGATCGCACATATGGCCATAACGGTCAGGGATATGGAGAAGAGCCTTGCCTTTTACTGCGATCAGCTCGGCTTTGACCATGCCTTTCAGGTGAAGGATGAGAAAGGGAACCCGTGGATTGAATATGTGAAGGTTGCGCCGAAGCAGTATATCGAGCTCTTTCACGGCGGGAACGAGCGACCGGAAGAGCCGGACAAAGCGATCGGGTTTCACCATGTCTGCCTGCTTGTTGAGAGCGTGGCAGACACGGCAAAGGCGCTCGAAGATCAGGGCGTTCCGTTAACGGTTCAGCCGAAACGCGGCCTCGGGAAGAACTGGCAGTGCTGGGTCAATGACCCCGATGGCAACCGTATCGAGTTTCTTGAACCCGATGGGGATTCGCCGCATAACCAATAAATAAACAGAAGAAAGCCGGAATGTCCTCATCAGGGGCATTCCGGCTTTCTTCGTATGGGATCAGCGCTTTCGTTTCAGCTGCATCCATTTCTCCGATGCATACGGAATGAGCCCGTGGGCCATGCGGCTCCGCCAGTACTGATCCGAAGCGCCTTTCAACGCTTCCACATGGGTCGGATACGGGTGGACGACAGTGGAGAGAGTGTGTGCGGCGTCGCCGCGTTTCATGACCCCGACCGCTTCCTGCATGAAGTCACCGGCACCGTGCCCGACGGCGTGCGCGCCGAGGAGGCGGCCTTTTTTGTCCGTCAGGAGCTTGACGAAGCCGACCGACGCACGCTCTGCGACGAAGCGGTCCGTGCTGTTCAGCGGCTGTTTTAAGATCCGGTACTCGGTCCCCTGTTCTTGCAGTTCCTCCTCCGTTTGTCCGAGATGGAAGACTTCCGGGTCGGTGAAGGTCACCCAGGGAATGGCATTGTAGGAGACTTTGGTATGAAGGCCGGTGATGAGCTGTTGGACGACGTGCTTCCCTTCGACGCCTGCGACATGGGTGAACTGAAGTCCGCCGTTGACGTCACCGACGGCATAGACGCCGTCCGCCGTCGTCCGCAGGCTGCCGTCGACTTTGACAGCACCGGTTGACTCGGTTTCGATGCCGGCAAAGGAGAGGTTCAGTCTTCCTGTATTCGGCCGTCTTCCTGCAGCGACGAGGATCTCATCGGCTTTGACGGTGACCTGTTTACCGTTCTGTTCGAGAAGAAGCTGTTTTTCGTTCTGTTCGTTCACAGTGACTTCTTTGACCATGGCTGAGCCGATGAACGTCAATTCCTCACTCAGGACCTTGGTCATCGTCTCGCGGACTTCGCCGTCCTCGCGGAACAGCGGTGTATCTGCCATGTCGATGAGCGTCACTTCGCTTCCGAGGCGGGCGAAGGCCTGAGCCATCTCGGAACCGATGGCACCGGCACCGATGACGGCGAGCCGGCGCGGGAGTGTCTCGAGACTGAAAATGGTCTCGTTCGTCAGTGGACCGGCTTCTTTCAGTCCCGGAACCGGCGGGATGACGGGAGATGAGCCGGTTGAGATGACGATTTTTTCGCCGCGGATCGAGCCCGTCCCTTCGATGGCGATGACGTCACGTTCAAGAAAGGAGGCATATCCGTCGTATACATCGACGCCCATGTTCTCAAAGCGCTCTTTGCTGTCATGCCCCTGAATATCCGTTATGGCGTCCTGGACTTGCTGCATGACGGCTTTTATATCCACGTCTCCGGTGACGGACAGCCCGAATGCACCGGCCTGTCGGGCCTGGTGGACGGTTTTCGCCGCAGCGATGAGCGCTTTTGACGGCACGCAGCCGACGTTCAGGCAGTCGCCGCCGAGGGCCTTACCTTCGATCAAAGCGGTCTTCGCCCCGAAAGAAGCGGCACCTGCGGCTACGGTCAGTCCCCCAGATCCGCCTCCGATGACGATGACATCATACTTTTTCATGCACATTCTCTCCTTCGTCGTCCAGGCCGATTTTGCCGGACAGTTTTTTTTCTGAGCAGGATCGGGACAATCATAAAGACGAGAAAGATGGCGACGGCGGCTGCGATCTGCCAGGGATTAAGCGTCACAAAGCTCGATCCGAGAAAGGCATAGGCAAAGGTACCCGGAATGATCCCGATGAACGTGGCGGTGATAAAGGCCCGGAATTTGACGCCTGCCGTGGCGGCGATGTAGCTGATGGCGTCGAAATTGATCACCGGAATAAAGCGGAAGATCAGGACGTAGACAAAGCCGTTGTGGGCCATTTGCTTTTGGATGGTCGCGGTTTTGCCACCCTCTTTGACTTTGATCAGCCGTGAGCCGAGTTTCCCGCCGATGAGGTAGGCGATGGCTGCGGACAGGGTGGCTCCGATGACGATGATGACCGTTCCCCAAAGGGCACCGAAGGCCAGGCCGCCTGCGAGACTCATGACGGATGCAGGGAAGAGGATGATCGGACGGAGGGCATAGAGCGTAATAAACAGAATCGGTGCCAATGTCCCGAATCCGAGAATCCAGTTGCGGATCTCTTCCGGTGATACATCGAGGTATGAGCGGGAGAACCAGAGCAGTCCTCCTATTACTGCGGTTACAAGTGCGATGGTCAGCCATCTGTTCATGGGGCAGTCCCTTTCTTACACGCTCCGGCGTCAGTCTCGGCGCCAGCGGTATGGCAATTTTTGAATCTTCTCGTCGTCTTCTGTTCTGTTCTGAACGGCCTCAAGGAGATCGACGGTGATCTTCTCCTGGAGGTCGCTGCGCCCGGCCTGGCCGAACGTGCGGCCGAGGGGGAACTTGATGTGCAGCGCCCGGGGTACGGACACTTTTTCGGTCAAATCAGGCAAGTGCGTCACAGAGGCCGTTGCGATGCCGGCCTGTTCCGCTGCCTGCTGGATCAATCCCACGGATTGATGGCAAATGTATCAGCCGGGGGAGAGAAGAAGCACATCGACGTGCTCTTTTTTCAACTGTTTCAGAATAACGGGGATGCTTTCCTGATCTAGGCGGTCCGTTTCCGGAATATAGCCCATCATGCCGTAATGCGTCTTGGCAACGGATCCGATCCGTCCCTCTTCGGCGAGCTTCTTCAGTGCTTCAAGGGGGAAGACCGCGCCCGTGTCTTTATCCGCTTCCTCCGTGTCGTAATGGGTGTGGGTAATCATCAGCTGATCCGGGTCTGTGTCAGACGGAATCAGTCTGACAGACGGGTCACCCGCGTCGACATCGAAGCCCTCCTGTGATTTCAGGTGGACGCCTGCGGTCGTCAAAAACGCGACGTTCCAATTCGTCATCGGTTTTACCGGTGTCGTGAAAGCGTTCGTACGGTCACGATTATTGATGGTTCGGTTGGCTGAGAGCTTAAACAGCCAGTGCTTGATCTGCTTCAACATGAATATCCTCCCTTTCTGTCCTACAGTATAACGGAAACGGAGGGTGAAAGTCGTGCGGAATGCTTGATTGACAAGTCTGTCTGTAAGCTGTAATATCATTAGTACATTACTCCAGTAATGCACTGGGTCAGGTGGTGAACGGATGCTGTCATCGGATGATACAAGACCGATTTATAAACAGCTGGCAGAGTGGCTTGAAACGGAGATCTTAAGCGGTCAGTTCCAGGAAGGGGACAAGGTGTATTCCCAATACCAGCTCGCGGATCTTTACACCATTAATCCTGCTACGGCGGCGAAGGGGCTCACGATCCTGCTCGATGAAGGGATTCTCTACAAGAAGCGGGGCCTCGGGATGTTTGTCGCTGAAGGGGCGCGCGAAACGATTCTGACAAAACGCCGGGCAACAACCGTCAGGCAGTCAGCAAGGTCGTTTGTCAAAGAAGCAACATACGTGGGCATGACGGATGAGGAGATGCTTGCGTTGCTCAAAGAGATGCAAAAGGAGGCGTCACGGGATGAAGATTGAATGCAAGCAAGCGACGAAGCGCTTTGGAAGAAGGACCGAAGCGGTGAAAGACGTATCACTGACACTTGATCAGCCGTCCATAACGGGGCTTGTCGGACGTAATGGAGCCGGAAAGACGACGCTTCTTCAGCTGATGGCGGGGTATTTGAAGCCGACAGAGGGCAAAGTTCTGATCGGCGGGGAAGCCCCCTTCAACCATGAAGCGCTCGCTGCGAATGTGTCCCTGATCGATGATCGGATGGCCTTTCCGGAAGGGCTCAGCCTCGGTATGGTGATGAAGTTGGCGGAGAAGATGTATCCGAACTGGAATAAAGTGATCGGGGACGGGCTGTTTGCCTATTTCGGATTTGATCACAAGGCCCGGCATGAGGACCTCTCAAAGGGGAAAAAGAGTCTCTTTAATGCGGTGTTCGGCCTCGCGGCGCGTACAGACGTGACGTTCTTTGATGAGCCGACAACGGGGATGGACGAAGAAACACGCCGGGACTTTTACCGGGCACTGTTAAAGGATTACCTCGAGGAGCCGCGGATCATCCTCGTATCGAGTCATCATATCGGTGAGCTTGAGGATCTGCTTGAGTCGGTGATTGTCATGGAAGAGGGACGAATCTTCCTGCACGAAGACATGGCAGATCTCGACGATTATGCCTTTTCTGTAACCGGGTCGAATGAAGCGGTTACGGCTGCCGTCGCCGGGAAACACGTCCTCGACGAAGAAGCGGTCGGGCCGAACCTGAAACGGGTCCTGTTGAAGCGGGATATGACGACCATTCCGGAACCGTTCACGGATGCAGGATTCAAAGTGGGACGGGTGTCCGCAACGGAAGTGTGTCATGCGTTAACGAAAAGCCGGAAAGGAGCGATTGATGATGTCTACAGCCGCCAACACTAATACGATGACCTGGAATCTTGTCAGGATGAAGCTTGCTTCAAGCGGCTATGTCCTCTGGCAGCTGATGTTTTTGCAGGGACTCGGGTTTCTCTTCTCTTTGAATCCGAATGCGGGAGGGGGAGGCGGTATGCAGTTTATGTCGTACAGCTTCAGCTCGTATTCTGGAACGATTGTGTTTTTCTTTACGGTTATCTGGATGATGATCGTGACAGGCGGTCTTACCCTGAAGCGGGTACAGACCGGTGTGTTCAGTTTCCCGGCGACGAGGGATACGGAGGCCTGGTCAAACGGAATCATCATGCTCATTTACAGCTTTATCGGCGCCCTGACGGCCATATTGATCCAGTTCCCCCTGATTCTGATTCACCGGTTTGTCATGGCGACAGACGGAATTGTGATCGTGGAAGAAGCAACGCTTGCCGCCTATCTGTCCGGCTTTATCGGGACCTGGCTGTATCTGTTGCTTACGGGTAGCCTCGCTTATCTGATCTGGACGCTCTTTCAACAGCACGTCTTTATTCGGATCGGCACGGTTGCAGCATTGGCGATTCTCCTCTTTACGCCCGTGAACAGTGTGACAGGGTCCGTGTTTCTCTGGATCGCAGAGGAAAATGTGCTGACGGTCTTTGCCGTGAAGGCGCTGCTTGTGTCAGTGGTGTTCTATGTGAGTGGCTTTCTGCTCATGAGACGAATGGAGGTGATTCGCTGATGTCGCTGGTACTCTTTTCTCTTTTAAACATCGGAATCATGGTCGTTGTCTTTTATGTGTTATACCGGGTCTTTTTCTCGAGACTGCAGAACCGTTCTCAAAGCCTGTCTTTCCGCGCGTTCGGCGTCTATCTGGCACTTCTTCTCTTGGCCGTTCCGTTTGTGCTCATTGTGGACGGAGATGAGACTGAGCCCATGCAAGAAGCCGAACCCGGGATGCTTGAGACGGTAAGAGAAGACGTGATGGCGCTCATTGAAGCAGGCGATCGGGAGGGGCTGATGACCGATCACCGCACGGAAATACTGACACTTTCCGCTTCGGAATGGCCGGGCGGGATTTCGGCGACGGAAAATCTGAATGGCATCCACTTGATCCGCGACACGGATCCGGCCTATGGAGATGACATCACGGTCACCTTCGTGTATCCTCATAGTGAGTTCAATGAACGGGTCGTGACTGAAGAATTGCCGGAGGTGGGCCTTGAAGAGACCGATGACGGAATCAGTCTGAACTTTTCCGATCAGGAGCTTGTGTTCTCTTTCATCACACCGATGATTACCGTCGAACAGTTTTCTGACGGGGAGGAAGGGGATCATCCCTTCATGAGCACGAGCTTCACCTCCTCACAAAGCCAGCCCATCGTCTGGATCCAGTCGGCGGAATGGCTTCCTGTAGACGGTTATTTCAGCGAGACGACCCGAATTGAAAGGCAGGAGGAAGAATGAAAGATACGGTATTATTTACAGTGGAGCTGCTGCGGATTATTTTGATTTTGTTTGCGGCTCTTGTCGGGTATTCGCTGTTGAACACGTTTGTGATGGACTTTTTTGGCGGTCTGGATGTCTTTGAAGGGAATGACTTTTTCCGAACGTGGTTCTTTCTGCTTCAGACACTCGGGATCCTCGGTCTGGTCACGGTTCTGTACCGCAATAAGCTGAAGAAGTCCGGGTGGATGGCCAAATACCAGGGCCCTCTTCAGGCCCGGACGGTCTGGTGGATCGTGCGGATCAGTCTTGCGGCGATTGTCGCCTCTTACGGAATCTTTTTCGGACTGGTTGTATTTTCCGGGTGAACAGATGGTTGATTGTGGTAAAATAGAGTCGTATACCCAACTGTGTTGAAAAGGACGTGATCAGAAGTGAGCACTTCAAAGTTCAGCAGACCGGAACGGCTCTTTTACATCATGCAATTTTTATCCAATCACGATACGGTGAACGCCGGTGAACTGGCGGATCATTGTCAGGCGACAAAGCGCACCATCTACCGCGACATTCACTTCCTGCAGTCGCAGGGGCATGAGATTCAGACCCAGGGGCGGGAAGGCTACAAGCTGTTAATCCCGAACATGCAGGTCAGAAGCAAGCTCACCGAAGACGAGTGGCTGTCTCTGACGCTCTATCCCCTGCTTTCTTCGGGGATTGCCTCTTCGGATCATCCGTATCACCGCCACTACAAGACCGGCCTTGAAAAAGTGATGCGACTCGCGTCAGGGGGAGCACCGAACCCCGCATTTGCCGAGCGGATCCGCCTCCATGCGAGGACGCAGGACACCTTTCAGGCGAAGGTCATGCCAGCGATCATCACGGCGATCAGTGACAACCGCTGCATCGATGTCAGGTACTACGCCATGCACCGCTCGGAATGGTCGGAGCGGCGTCTGGAGCCATACTATCTTGTGCCAAGAGAAGGGCATCTTTACCTCGTTGCCTTCTGCCGGCTTCGAAACGATATCCGCGTGTTCAGGCTGAACCGTTTTGAAGACGTGCATGTCACGGACGCGCCGTTTACGATTCCGCAGGACTTCTCCATCGATGCATTTCTGAAGAAGCGCTGGTCGATCATGGAGGAAGAGGAACCGGTGGACATCACCGTCCGCTTTTCGCCGGATGCGGCCCGCTATGTGGATGAAGAGGACTTCTATGTGGAGACGAAAAAATACAATGAAACCGACGGGACATTGACGCTGACGGTCACGGTCGGGAGCCGGAAGGAATTCCTTCGCTGGATGCGCTCGTTCGGCCCTGATGCAGAAGTGCTCTCTCCGGCTTCGCTCCGGCAGGCGCTCGCAGCGGAATACCGGCATATGCTTGGCATGTATGAGGGAGATGACGAACGGCTATGGTAGTTTTGCATGTGATCCAGCTGGTCATGGGATTGACCCTTTCAGGAATCGGCTATCTGCTTCTTCAGGGGAAGATGCACAGCCTGGTCTCAGGCTTTGCGTCAAGAAGTGAACAGGAACAAAAAGACATGCTCGAGGCGGGCTATATGACAGTGACGGGGCGCGGCCTGTTCCTCTCCGGCGCCGTTCTTCTCATCGGTCTTGTTTTCGGTCTCATGGGCTTGTTCCAGGCGAACTTCTTCATGTGGGGCGTGTTTCTGCTGGTACTGTTCGTAACGGCGTACCGCGGGATTGCGCGGGAACCGGAGCGGACGAGAAAACGAAACCGGATCGTCATGCACGTCACCGTGGTCTTCACTGCGGGTGTGCTCATCTTTGTCACGATCGCCGGATTCAGCGACAATGATCTGATCGTGCGTGACGACAGCTTTGAGGTGAGCGGCCTGTATGGGGACACATGGTCCTTGGACGACGTGGAGGCCGTGTCCCTTGAAACCGACGGGCCTTCGATCACGATGCGGACGAACGGCTTTTCCTTTGGAAGCACCGTGAAGGGCCGGTTCAGACTGTCGGATGGCGGGCGGGCCCTGCTGTTTCTTGAGCTCGATGAACAGCCGTTTCTCCGGATTGAGCTGGACGACGACACGGTCTGGATCCACGACGGGGACCGTGACGTGACCGAATCATGGTATGATGAACTGACAGAACGACTGGCAGACAGAGAGGGGGAAGTTAGATGAAGCAGATTTTGATCGTGACATCCGTGGATAAAGAACGGCAGGCAGTGGAAGCCGGACTCAAAGGCGATCCGCGATTTCTCACCGGTCTCTGCGGCGTCGGTCCTGTGGAGGCCGCAGTACGGACGATGAAGCTGTTGTCAACGTGCTCATCCTCCGTTGAAGCCGTATTGAACCTCGGTGTTGCCGGCGGGATTCCCGGGAAGGCGGCTGTCGGAGAAGCGGTACTCGGGACAAAGACCGTACAGGCGGATCTCGGGTTTGAACAGGCGGACGGATCTTTTGAAGCCATCGAAGCGCTTGGCTTTACCGTCTCCGAACGTGATGCCAATTCTGACTTGATCAGCCGGGTAAGAGAGGCATTGCGGGAGAACGTACATGAGGGACCGATTGTCACCCAGTCGACGGTCACCGGAACGAAGGCATCTCTGGAAACTTTGTTGCAGCGCGTTCCTGATGCGATGGCCGAAGGAATGGAAGGATTCGCCGTTCATTCGGCGGCTGAAGCATACGGGATTCCGGCCCTTGAGCTACGGGCAATTTCCAATCCTGTCGGCCCCCGAAAGCGCGGGGAATGGCAACTCGAGGATGCGTTACATACACTGACCGGTCTGACGGTTCAATTAAAGGGGGGGATGTAAATGCAGCGGATTGCATTTTCACCGTGTCCGAATGACACATTTATTTTTCACGCCCTTGTAAAGGGTCTGATCAAAGGGGCACCGCCTTTGGACGTCACCTATGCGGATATCGATAAAACGAACTACTGGGCGCAGGACCGGGAAGGCCCTGGCATCATGAAGATTTCCTATGCGGCGCTTCCATATGTCGTGGATGATTATCAGCTCATCCCCTGTGGCGGAGCTTTGGGCCGGGGCGTGGGTCCGCTCGTCCTGACAAAAGAACCGGCAGACGGTATCTCCTTTTTAAAAGGGAAGACCGTTGCGGTTCCGAGTGACCGCTCGACGGCCTATATGCTCTTCAGACTCTGGGTTGCCCAAAGGCTTCCGGAAGGGGTCGGTAAGATCGTGATCCTGCCGTTTCAGGACATCATGCCTGCGGTTCGTGACGGCAAGGTCGACGCGGGGCTCGTGATCCATGAAGCGCGGTTTACGTATCCGCTTTACGGCCTGAATCTTCTTCAGGATCTCGGTGACTGGTGGGAACAGGATACCGGGGCCCCGATTCCCCTCGGTGCGATCATCGCGAGAAAAGGTCAGGTGGATGCCGGACAGTGGACGGACTGGATCCGTTCGTCGGTTCAGTATGCCTTTGATCATCCCGATGCGTCAGCGGCGTATGTGATGGAACACGCGCAGGAGATGGAGAAGGATGTGCAGAAGCAGCATATTGACCTCTATGTGAATGAGTTTTCCCTCGATCTTGGCAAGGACGGTTTTCATGCCGTGGACTCGCTGCTCGGCCGGGCTGCAAAAGAAGGGCTCGTGCCGGAGATTGATCTGAAGCGGCTGCGGCTTGGTGAATAAATCGAAGATCTTGCTTTTTGACATGCCGGAGTAAGCAAAACCGTCAGGACCTGAGTCACACTCAGTTCCTGACGGTTTTTTGTTGTACGTTGAATCAGCTGCTTCTCGCGTGTTCCGGTTCCTCGGACGGTAGCCGGAAGGTAATCAGGAAGGCGACGGTTGCGATGATGAATAATAACAGAAAGACTGTGGAGAGCCCCGAGGCGAGGACATCCGCCGGTGCACTTGCTTCACCGCCGTACCCGCCGATGTACTGATTGAGGGTGGCTCCGAGGATCGTGATCCCGAGCGTCTGGCCGAGTGTCCTGAGAAAGGCGTTTGAGGACGAGGCCGCTCCGCGGTTGGTCCAGTCAACGGAGGACTGAACGATGACGGTGAACATCGTCATGGCAAGCCCGAACCCGGCCCCGACGAAGAACATTATGATAACGAGCAGCCAATTTGGTGTCGCGGCAGTGACGAAGGTCATCGCGAGCGTACTGAGCATGATGAGTCCTGTGCCGCCAATGCAGACCGGTTTCGCTCCGAACTGTTTGAGGAGCCGGCTGCTCATAAAGGCTGCGATCGGCCAGCCGAGGGACATCGGGATGAGCGTGAGGCCCGAGAAGATGGCCGCCAGGCCGAGCACCCCCTGTACCCAGAGAGGAAGATAGGCGGTGAGACCGATCAGGATCATGCCGAGCATGAGGCTCGCGAGATTGGCCGTTAACAGATGCTGGTTTTTCAAGAGATGGAGCGGAACCATTGGCTCGGCTGTCCTGATCTGAATCCGGACAAACAGAACGAGAAACAGTCCGGCAATCAGAAACAGGCTGTACATGAGCGGGTCCGTCCATGCAATGTCGGTCCCTCCTGAGAGAAGGGCGTACAGCAGGGCGCCGGTCCCGATGATGAACGTCAGAGCGCCTTTGTAATCAATGCGCCGTTTTTTCTTTTCAATCTGTTCCTGCAGGTGCCGGCCGACAAGGTGCATGGCCACAAGGCCAAAGGGAACGTTGATGAAAAAGATCCAGTGCCAGGTAAGAAAATCAACGAAAAAACCGCCGACGAGGGGACCGAAGATCCCTGCAACACCCCAAATCGAACCGATTATGGCCTGGGCTTTTGCGCGCTGTTCGTATTGAAAGACATCGCCGACAATCGTAAAGGTCATCGGGGTCAATGCGCCTGCACCAATGCCCTGAATGGCCCGGAAAAAGATGAGCTGTTCCATGGACTGGGAAAACCCGCAGAGAACCGATCCGAGAAGAAAGACGGAAACGCCGCCGATAAAGACGCGCTTTCGTCCGAATAAATCCGCAAGCTTTCCGAAAATCGGCGTCATCACGGCATATGTGAGCAGGTAAGCAGCGAACACCCAGCTGATTTTGTCCATACCGCCAAGGTCTGACGTAATACTCGGCATCGCCGTACTGATGACAGTAACCTCGACAGCGGCGAGAAAGGTCGCAATCAGGAGGGCGACGATAATCTTTTTCTGGTAAGTATCCATAGCGGCGTCCTTTCCTGTATGTAGTCCCACTCAGTATAACAGGAAAACAAACCATCCCCAATCGGCAAATGCCAATGGGGATGGTTTAGAGTTCCTGATCGGTGACAAGTTCCGTAAAGACAACGAGACGCTCGCGATGTGTGCCGGCATTTCGGTCAAATTCACCGGTACAGGTGATCAGATTTAAGCGTTGTGTGGCCGAAGGGCCAAATATAAGATCCATCGGTGCATCATCATACGGATACACTTCCATGCGTGTTACTTCGAAGGCAAGTTCCGTTCCTTCGACATCCTCTATATAAATCCGGTCGCCCAGGGTTAGTTGATCGAGATCAAAAAAGATGGCAGGACCGCTGCGGTCATCCACGTGACCGGCCATGACCGAATTTCCGGCAGCGCCGGGTTTCGGTCCGCGGTGGAACCAGCCGACAGTGTCTCCGTCATCCGGGACACCCATCTGACCGTTCTCAAGGATCCCCACGTCTTCAATGTCAGCACGAACATCAATGGCCGGAATCGAAATCACCGATGGATCGATCCCTCTCGGACCGGATGAAACGGGTTGAACGGGTTCGGTCGTTTGCACGACCTGACTGTTTTCTTTGGAATCGGTCTCTGATCCAGCAGATTCAATCGGTTCTTCAGTCTCTGATTCACCGTCTGCCAAAACATCATTTACACCTGTCTGACTGTTTCCCTCCACAGTGTTGTTTTCCGATGGTTCAGACAGCGTGTCTTCATTATCTGAAACCTGACTGCAGCCAGCTGCAGTCAGGATCAGAACCAGCACAAAGGCCGGGAGTATCTTATTGTTCAAACGCATATCTTCTGCGGACGATGACGAACATCGCACCGGCACCCGCAAGGAGGCTCAGGTAAAGCGGGAGCATCGTGGAGGACTGGGAAGCCCCGCCCATACCGGTTTGCGGCATATCACCAGGCATTGCATAAGCGTCGTCAGCGACAACAACAACACCGAGGTCTTCAAGCGCGCCTACTGCATATACGGAATATACCGTGTCTGCTTCAAGTGTCGTACCGGAGAGATCAAGTACCTGATCTTCTGTGCCGGCAGCACGGATTTCAAGATCATACGTGTCAGGGTCCAACTCGAGGTAGTCAGTGACTGCGAAGAATTCCGCTCCTTCAAAGAGGGAGTCACCGCCAACAAGGCCTACATCAACTGCCGGTGCATCCGGAGACAAGTGACCAACGCGAACCTTTGTCATGCCTTCAGCCACCGTGTTGTCATCGACGAATGCTTCAAGTCTGAAGTCTCCGCCATCGAGGAAGTCAACAGCTGCGACAGTGTAATGCGTACCGCCTTCAACAGTCAGTGTCTGCTCATAGACTGCTTCATCTTCACCGGCAGCATGGATCGCAACATCGTGATCACCGGCAGGCAGTTCTAAGTAACCTGTGATATCTTCAAATGCAGCACCTTCCACAGCCAAATCACCATTCACATAAATATCAACGGCCGGGGCATCTGGGGAAGCGTGGAACACACGAACCATGGCGTTATCGTCACCGTGATTATCAGCGAAAGCCGTACCCGCGAACAATGAAAGCATCAGTACCATAGCGAGACTTGAGAGTAACCATTTTTTCAGTTGCAATTGAATCATCTCCTCAATCTGATTTTTTGCATGAAGGTTCGTTTTTGTACAACAAATGCTAATAATCAGTTGCACAATTGTTCAACCCTTGCACGGTTACTAATACCTCGATAGTGTAAAAACGAAACCTTGAATCTGATAATAAATTGAAAAACATGAGATTTTTGATCAGGAAGTCCCAGTGATCCTTCAATAGTCTCAGGAGACGGGACGTTACCGGGCGCGTATGCTTTTTTCAAAATCATATGCAAAAGAGGGCGTTTCTCCCTTCGGACCTTGCAACATGGCACAATTTCCGTTACAATGATGAACAATCATTTATTATGAATATTCAAACAACGATTCTTATCGTGAGAGGTGGAGGGAAAGGCCCTGCGAAACCTCAGCAACCAGCCTGCGTGGGGCAGGTCAGGTGCTAATTCCTGCGGACCGGGTGTCCGTAAAGATAAGAAGAAGTGTCTGTTTACACAAACCTTCTTCTTTCGCTTTTGCAAAGAGGAAGGTTTTTATATGGAAGGAGCTGTGCATATTGGGGAAGAAACAAAGACTGTTGGACACATCGGTTGTTCAGATCGGCAACCGGAGTGATGAACGGACCGGAACGGTGAGTCCGGCGATTTATCCGTCGACGGCCTACAGGCATGAAGGCATCGGGAAGTCGACAGGCTATGATTATTCACGGACGGGGAATCCGACCAGGGAAGTGCTTGAAGAAGGGATCGCTCAGTTGGAAGGCGGTCATGGCGGATTTGCCTGTTCGTCGGGCATGGCGGCCATTCAGGTGGTCATGTCCTTATTTGAACAGGGGGATCATATCCTCGCGACGAGCGACCTTTACGGCGGAACATACCGCCTCTTTGAGGAAGGGTGGCGAAAATGGGGCCTCTCCTTTTCCTACGGCGATGCGGAAGACCTGGCGTTTTTTGAGAATGCCATTACCGAACAGACGAAGGCGCTGTTTATTGAGACGCCGACGAATCCGATGATGCATGTCGCGGACCTGTCGGCCTTTTCCGCTCTCGCGAAGAAGCACGGTCTCCTTCTGATTGTGGATAACACCTTCTACACGCCATACTTGCAGCGGCCGATTGAATCCGGGGCGGATATCGTGATTCACAGTGCGTCAAAATACCTCGCCGGTCATAATGACGTCATTGCGGGGCTCGTAGTGACTGCAGAAGCGTCACTCTCAGAACGGGTCGGCTACTACCTGAACAGCATCGGTGCGATTTTGTCACCGATGGATGCGTGGCTCGTAATGAGGGGGATGAAGACCCTTGCGCTTCGTATGGAGCGTCATCGGGAGAATGCCCGGCGCATTGCCACTTTTCTCAAGGACCATCCACTCGTGACGGATGTCCTTTATCCGGGTGACGGCGGGATGATGTCGTTTCGGGTGAAGGAAGAGGCGATGGTGAATCCGCTCTTGCAGCATTTGGAGCTGATTACGTTTGCGGAGAGCCTCGGAGGTGTGGAGAGTTTGATGACCTATCCGGCGACGCAGACCCATGCGGATGTCCCGGAAGAGGTTCGCGCGCGGCTTGGCGTCTGTAACCGACTCCTCCGCTTTTCGGTAGGCATTGAAGGAGCAGATGATTTAATTGACGATCTAGATCAGGCACTCAATCAGGCAGGAGGCAATGTATCATGACAGAATCCTTAGACATACAGACAAGACTGCTGCATCACCGGCATAAGACGGATCCGCATAACGGGGCCGTCAGCGTCGGGGTACAACACGCATCAACCTTTCATCAGAACAGCCTCGAACAGTTTGGGGCATATGACTATGCAAGAAGCGGCAATCCGACTCGGGAAGCATTGGAAGAGATCTTTGCGGGGCTTGAGAACGGCACCGATGCGTTCGCGTTTGCCTCCGGCATGGCAGCCATTTCAACGACGTTTATGCTGCTGTCATCCGGGGATCATCTCGTCATTACCGAAGATGTGTACGGCGGTACGTTTCGCATGACGACGGAGGTGCTGACCCGCCTTGGGATTGAGCATACCTTTGTGGATATGACCCGGGTGGACGAGGTGAAAGCGACCCTTCAGGACAATACGAAGATGATCTTCATGGAGACGCCGTCGAACCCGACGATGAAAATCACTCCGATCAGAGACATCGTCGCCCTTGCCGAGGCCCATGACTGTCTTACGGTTCTTGATAATACGTTTATGACGCCTGTTCTTCAGCGCCCCCTCGATCTTGGTGTGGATATTGTCGTGCACAGTGCGACGAAATTCATCGGCGGTCACAGTGACGTCGTGAGCGGACTCGCCGTTGTGAAACGTCCGGATCTCGCCGGTCGTCTCGGCTTTCTACAAAACAGCTTCGGTGCCATTCCGGGACCGGACGACTGCTGGCTGATTATGCGGGGGTTGAAGACGCTCCATACACGGATGATGGTCTCACAGGAAGTGGCTTCGAATCTTGCGCATTGGCTCGACGTGCAGCCGGAAGTAAAGCGGGTCTATTACCCGGGGTTCTCCGATCAGCTGGGGAATGCTATTCATGCCGGGCAGTCTGACGGCCCAGGAGCGGTGCTGTCCTTTGAACTCGCGGACCGTGAAGCGGTGAGCCGTTTCAGTCAGGCGGTGGAGATCCCGGTCTTTGCCGTCAGTCTCGGAGCGGTGGAGTCGATTTTGTCCTATCCGGCCAAGATGAGCCACGCGGCCATGCCTGACCATGAACGGGTGGCAAGAGGCATCACCGACGGCCTGCTCCGTCTCTCCGTCGGGCTTGAAAGTGAAGCAGATTTAAAACGCGATTTCCGTCAGGCGTTCGACAGCCTGGCAAGGATGTGAGGTGCTGGCCATGGATTTCTTACAGGCTCTGAAGACCCGGGTCCTCGTCGGCGACGGCGCCATGGGAACGCTTCTTTATCAGGAGGGGTTTGAAGGATGCTTTGAAGAACTCAATGAGACCGCGCCGGATAAGGTGGCGCAGGTACACCGCCGTTATATCGAAGCGGGCTCGGATGTCATTCAGACGAACACCTACGCTGCGAACCGGATTAAGCTCCGTCGCTATCAGCTCGAGGACCGCGTCAGGGAGCTCAATGAGGCGGCGGTTCAGGTCGCGAGAGAGGCGGCCGGTAACGAAGCGTTTGTCGTTGCGACCATTGGCGGCATCAAGGCCTTCTTTCTTACGGAAGATTCGGAAGAAGAGATGAAAGAGGCGCTCGAAGAGCAGGTGGCAATCCTTTCCGAATCGGATGTGGACGGTTTTCTTCTCGAGACTTTCTATGATTTAAATGAAATGCTGGGTGTTATCCGTGCGATCCGCGAGCGGACGGATAAACCCGTCATCGCGAATTTGACGATGGGAGATATCGGTGTCATGCAGGGCGGCACGCCCATTGCCGATGCCCTCTCGGCCTGTGAAGAGGCGGGGGCGGACGTTGTCGGGCTGAACTGCCGGATGGGGCCGTATCATATGCTGCAGTCCCTCGAACAGGTTCCCCTCACGGAGGGGCGGATGCTTTCGGTGTATCCGAACGCCTCGTTGCCGAACGTGCGGGACGGGCGTTTTTTCTATCAGTCCAATCCTGGCTACTTCAAGCGGATGACCCGCTCACTCGTGCAGGAAGGCGCGAGACTCATCGGCGGCTGCTGCGGGACGGCAGAAGAACATATCCGTGCGATCCGGCAGGCGGTGGATGAAGGAGAGCTTGAACCGGTCACCGTCAAACACACTGTGAAACCGGCTCCGCGCATCGAAGCCGTGAAGCCGGACGATCAGCCGAAGACGCTTCCAGAGATCTTGAAGGAGAAGACATCGGTGATTGTGGAACTCGACCCGCCGAAATCCCTTGCACTCGTCCCGAAGTTTCTTGAAGGGGCAGAGGCCCTCACCCGTGCAGGCGCGGATGCCGTGACCCTTGCGGATAATTCCCTGGCTGTTTCGCGTGTGGACAACTTTGCCCTCGGAATGCGCATGAAGCATGAAAAACAGGCCCGGCCGCTCCTTCATATGGCGTGCCGGGACCGCAACATCATCGGCATGCAGTCCCACCTGCTCGGGCTTCATACGGCGGGGATTCATGATATTCTCACCATCACCGGTGATCCGGCGAAGGTGGGGGATTTCCCCGGCGCTACGTCCGTCTATGATATGGCATCGATGGATCTCATCCGTCTTGTGAAACAGCTGAACGAAGGGATCTCGTTCTCCGGGAAAGACATTGGAGAAAAGACAACCTTCAGCGTCGGTGCGGCATTTAATGCGAACGCACGCCGCATCGATCGGGAAGTAAAGCGCCTTGAACAGAAAGTTGCCGCAGGGGCCGATTATTTTATGAGCCAGCCGGTCTATGATCCTGCGCGCTTTAAGGAGATTCATGATGCGACAAAGCATCTGAACGTGCCGATTTTTATGGGGATTATGCCCCCTTGTGAGTTCAAGAAACGCAGAGTTTCTCCATTATGAGGTGCCGGGGATTTCCCTCACCGACGGGGTCCGGGAACGGATGGCCTGGCTTGACGGTAACCGCGAAGCCAGTGAACGGGAAGGGATCGCCCTTGCCAAGGAACTCCTCGATGCGGCGCTTCCGTATTTCAGCGGGATCTATCTGATCACCCCGTTTTTGCGGTATGAAATGACGGCTGAACTGACGCGCTACGTGCACAGCAAAACAGTCAGCCTTGAACAGGAAGGACGATCGTTATGACAGTCACAACGAAACAGGCATCGGCATTCCGTGATGCCCTGAAAGAGCGGATACTCGTTCTTGACGGTGCCATGGGCACGATGCTTCAAAATGCCAATCTTACCCCTGAACAGTTTGGCGGGGAGGCATATGAAGGATGTAATGAATACCTGAACATCACCGCACCGGAGGTCATCCGCACCATTTATCACGATTATCTTGAAGCAGGGGCGGATATCATTGAGACGAATACATTCGGTGCGACGGATCTCGTCCTTGATGATTATGATCTCGGCCATTTGGCGTATGAGCTGAATAAAGCGGCCGCTTCGATCGCCGTCGAAGAGGCCCGGGCTTTTTCGACGGACTCGGAGCCGCGGTTTGTCGCCGGTGCGATGGGACCGACGACGAAGTCCCTGTCCGTCACGGGCGGGACGACTTTTGAAGAACTGTCTTCCGCTTACAAAGAACAGGTTGAGGGCCTTCTTGACGGAGGTGTGGATCTCCTTCTCCTTGAGACGAGTCAGGATATGCGGAATGTGAAAGCCGCCTATACGGCAATTGAAGAGGTCCTGTCAGAGCGTGATCTCGACGTGCCTTTGATCATTTCCGGTACCATTGAACCGATGGGCACGACCCTTGCCGGTCAGACGATCGAGTCCTTCTATATTTCCCTTGAACATATGAAACCGACTGTCGTGGGGCTGAACTGTGCGACGGGGCCGGAGTTTATGCAGGATCACCTCCGGAGTCTGTCCGAGCTCTCCACGGGCTTTGTCCACTGTTACCCGAACGCCGGGCTGCCTGATGAGGAAGGGCATTACCATGAGACACCATCTTCCCTGGCTTCAAAGCTGAGGGACTTTGCCGAGAAGGGCTGGCTGAATGTCGTCGGCGGCTGCTGCGGCACGACGCCGGAACATATCCGCGCCATGAAAGAAGCCGTGCGGGGCTTTGCGCCAAGGCAGCCGGCACAAGAGACCCACCACAGCATTTCCGGGATTGAACCGCTGATTTATGATGAGTCGCTTAGACCGATCCTCGTCGGAGAGCGGACGAACGTCATCGGCAGTAAGAAATTCAAACGGCTGATCGCGGACGGTAAATTCGAAGAGGCTTCGGAAATCGCCCGGGCACAGGTGAAACGGGGGGCGATGGTTGTCGACGTCTGCCTGGCGGATCCGGACCGCGATGAGATGGCGGATATGGAACAGTTTCTGCACTATGTCATCAACAAAGTCAAAGTCCCGCTGATGATCGATTCCACTGACGAGCATGTCATTGAGAAAGCCCTGACGTACTCACAGGGGAAGGCGATCATCAACTCCATCAATCTTGAAGACGGCGAAGAACGTTTCGAAGCGGTCTGTCCGCTGATCCGGCGTTACGGCGCCGCGGTGGTCGTCGGGACGATTGATGAAGAGGGCATGGGTGTCTCTGCTGAACGAAAGCTTGCGATCGCCAAGCGCTCCTATGAACTCCTGACGGGGAAATACGGCATCGCGCCGGAGGATATCATCTTTGATCCCCTCGTATTCCCCGTCGGAACCGGTGATGAACAGTATATCGGTTCTGCAGAAGCCACCGTGGAGGGGATCCGTCTCATTAAGAAAGCCTTCCCGCGGACGATGACGATTCTCGGAGTCAGTAACGTCTCCTTCGGTCTCCCGCCCCTCGGGCGTGAAGTGCTGAATGCGGCTTTTGTTTATCACTGTACGAAAGCGGGACTCGACTATGCCATTGTGAATACCGAGAAGCTCGAGCGGTACGGATCGGTGTCGGAGGATGAAAAAAAGCTCGCCGATGAGCTCCTCTTCAGAACGTCTGACGAGACGCTTGCCGAGTTCACGGCCTTTTACCGGGCGAAAAAACCCCAGCAGAAGGTCGAAGCATCCAAGCGTACCCTTGAAGAGCGCCTTGCAAACTATATCATTGAAGGAACGAAAGAAGGTTTGTACACGGATCTTGACGAGGCCCTTGCAAAGTACCCGGATCCCCTTGACATCATTAACGGTCCTTTGATGGACGGCATGGATGAAGTGGGTAAGCTCTTCAATAACAACGAGCTGATCGTCGCAGAAGTGCTTCAGTCTGCCGAAGCGATGAAAGCGGCGGTGGCGCATCTCGAGCCGCATATGGAGAAAAAAGAATCCGATGACCGTGGAAAAGGGAAGATTCTCCTTGCCACCGTCAAAGGGGATGTCCATGACATCGGGAAGAACCTCGTGGAGATCATTCTCTCGAACAACGGCTTTCAGGTCGTGAACCTCGGGATCAAAGTGGCATCACATGAACTGATTGAAGCGGTGGAACGCGAGGATCCGGACTATATCGGCTTAAGCGGGCTGCTCGTCAAGTCGACCCAGCAGATGGTCATCACCGCCAATGACTTGAGAGAGCGGGGCATTGATATCCCGATCCTCGTCGGCGGAGCTGCCTTGACCCGGAAATTCACGGAAACAAAAATCACCCGCCAGTACAATGGGCTTGTCCTTTATGCGAAAGACGCCATGAACGGGCTCTCCCTCGCAAACAAGCTCGCCAAACCGGAAACCCGGGATGAACTCGTCGCCGTTCAGCACGAAAAGCAGCTGAAGCTGAACGAAGCCGAAGCGGCAGGTGACGGGATGGCTAGCAAGGGCAAAACCAATACGGCAACGGCGGATCCGGCACAGTCAGAAGTGAGCAGGGATCATAAAGTCTATCAGCCGGAGGACTTTGAGCCGCACATTCTCCGTGATTTCCGACTGACCCATCTCCAGCCGTATCTGAATCTCCAGACCCTTCTTGGCAGTCATCTCGGTGTGAACGGGAACGTCAGGCGAAAGCTTGAAAGCGGGGATGAACGGACGAAAGAGCTTCTCGATAAAGTGAACGCCCTCATACAAAAAGGGGAACAGGAGAAACTCCTTCGGGCTGACGGGATGTATCAGTTCTTCCCTGCCCAGTCGAATGGGAACGATATTCTGATCTATGACCCGAACGATGAGTCATCGGTCATTGAACGTTTCACTTTCCCGAGACAAACACAGGCGCCTTATATGTGTCTGTCCGACTTTTTGAAAAGTGTGGACAGCGGGGAGATGGACCGGGTCGGCTTCCTCGCCGTCACCGCAGGGAAAGGCATCCGCAAGCTTGCTGAGGCGGCGAAGGAAAGCGGGGATTACCTCGACAGCTACCTCGTACAGGCGGTGGCCCTTGAACTTGCGGAAGGTTTCGCCGAGCGGGTTCATCAGCAGATGCGGGATAAATGGGGATTCTCCGATCCTGTGGATCTCACCATGCAGGACCGCTTTTCCGCAAGGTATCAGGGAGTCAGGGTGTCCTACGGCTACCCGGCCTGTCCGAATCTTGAAGATCAGAAGAAGCTGTTCGGGCTGTTAAAGCCGGAGAAGATCGGCATTGAATTGACGGATGAATACATGATGGAGCCGGAAGCAAGTGTGACGGCGATGGTCTTCTCACACCCGGAAGGGCGTTATTTCAACGTCTGACGGGGGTGTGTAAACATGTGAAAAAGAGCGGACGAATGATTGAAAAAGATCATTTGGTCCGCTCGTTTTTTCGTGCTAAAATGATGAAGTGTGAATGTAAGCATGTAAAGGAGTGTTTGTGAAGATGAGCGAAGAAAAAGTATTGATTTTCGGTCACCGGAATCCGGATACCGACACGATCTGTTCGGCTCTGGTGTATGCGGATTTGAAAACGAAGCTTGGTGAGAACGTGGAAGCCGTCCGCCTCGGTGAAGTGGGTGCGGAGACGCAGTGTGCCCTCGATACATTCGGTGTCACGGCGCCAAGGATGATGGAGCACGTCAGTGACGAAGCTTCAAAGGTGATTCTTGTGGATCATAATGAGCGTCAGCAGAGTGCGGAAGATATCGATCAGGTACAGGTCACGGAAGTCATCGACCATCACCGGATTGCGAACTTTGAGACGGACAGCCCGCTGTATTACCGGGCGGAGCCGGTTGGATGCACGGCGACGATCCTGAACAAGATGTACAAAGAACATGGTGTCGAGGTGTCCAAAGAGATGGCGGGCCTGATGGTCTCCGCGATCATCTCAGACTCCCTTCTCTTTAAATCACCGACATGCACGGATGAAGACTTGGCAGCGGCGAAAGAGCTTGCACCAGTCGCCGGTATCGATCTTGACGAATACGGTCTTGAGATGCTGAAGGCCGGAGCGAACATGGCGGAGAAAACGCCGGAGCAGCTAATTACGCTTGACTCGAAGGAGTTCGCCATGGGGGATGTGAAAGCGGTCATCGGTCAGGTGAACGTCGTGGATGCAGGAGATGTCCTCGATCGCCAGGCAGCGGTTGAAGAAGCGATGCAAAAAGAAGTGGAGAGCCGCGGTCTCGGGCTCTATATGCTCGCGGTGACGGACATCCTCAACAGCAACTCCATTGCCCTTGCTGTAGGTGATAAGAAAGAAGCTATTGAACAGGCCTTTGATGTGCGCTTTGAAAACGGACAGGCGACGCTTGAAGGCGTGGTATCACGGAAGAAACAGATTGTCCCGCCATTGCAGAAACTGCTCGGTTAATACGTCAAAAAACGCTTCATGCCTTCCGGGGCATGAAGCGTTTTTTTAGTGGTCCGGTTACTCCGGTTTCGGTCTGACGGGGATCCGGATCTCGCTTTCCACCTCAGGGACAGAGAGGGCGTCTGTGAGCATCACGAGCACTTCAGGACCTTCTGCGAGTTCATAGGCAGCGGTCGGGAACCAGTCGGAGTAAATCCGGCCCCAGGTGTTTTGGAGCGTTTCAGGAAACGGACCGGATGACGTGAAGACGGCCCACTGTGAGGCTGAAACCGGCAGTGTTTCAAACGCATGCGGGACGTCTTTCCTTGTTGCCGCTGCGATGTACTGATCGAGCTGGCCCTGTTCGTCCATCCACCCTTCAGAGAACTTGGCGGAAGCCTGGATGAGCCCTTTCGGTTCAAGATCACTCAAAGCAAGGAGCTGTTCGATTTTTCTTCCTTTCAATGACTCTCACATAGCGGCAATTTCCGGGTTCTCTCCTTCAAACTGAATGGATACGCGCTTTGAGACTTCGGCGATCTGAAACGCCGGGAGGTCGGTCATTCGGTAATTCATGTGCATTCCTCCCTGAATCGTCATGTGAAGGAACACAGGCGGATACCAGTTGAACGAAGCACCATCCGTTTTTCCTCCTGTGGGCGTCACGCCGTGAAAGTGGGAAAATGCCCGGGTGAAAGCGTCAGCAGAATGGTAGCCGTATTTCAGGGCAAGATCGATGATCTTTGCATCACCTTCCCGAAAGTCTTCCGCTGCTCGGGACAGGCGTCTCATCCGGACGTAGGCCGAAATCGTTTCACCGACAAGAAACGGAAATATCCGTTTCAAATGGTACTCGGAGCAACCGGCGATGCTTGCGAACTTTTGATAATCCGGTTCCTCGAGCAGAGGGTTTTCCAAGTGCTGAATGGCTTTATTAAGGCGCGTCAAAGGATCCATGGTCATCCCTCCTTGACCATTACTCTAACACAGTCATGCTGCAGGAAACCCTGCATCAGGTGCACCGTTGTTAACGAGTGCAAAAAAACAGGCACCGTCCTGCGGGTTTCCCCATACAGGCCGGTGCTTGTCAATGGATGGTTTAAGGGGTGAAGATGTCCCCGGCAGGCACGTAGCCGACAATCCGGTCGATCTCCTCGCCGTTTTCCATGAGGAGCGTCGTCGGAACACCTTCAATCCCGTAAGTCTCCCATACGTTTGCGTTCTCATTCAGACTGGCGTTGATTTTGTAGAGGGGATAGGTTCCCTCGCTTCTTGCTTCGTACGTCTGGATTTCAGGCATGTACTGGATGCAGAACTTGCATTCTGGGCTGTGCACATATAAGAGAAACCGCTCATCATCAATGTCATCAATGCCGTTGTAGAGAACCTCATTTTTCTGATAAAAGGCCTTTGCCGATTCATCAAGGTCGCTGTAATACTGATCGGTGGATGCACTGCTGTTGGAGCCGCAGGCGAAGAGAACGGCAGACAGGATCATGATGATGGCAGGGAACAGGATACGTTTCATAGCCACTCACTCCAAGCTTTTGTCATGGATGTTTCTGACTTTACTGTACCATACTCCATTCCATGAGGTTGTGACAATAACGGAACAAATAATTTACTTAAAATGGATAAAATGATGGAGAGAGTGAATAATTCGAAGACAAAAACCGGCAGTAAGTTCACTGCCGGTTAAAGCTCGCCATAGCGGGCAAAGCGTTTCTCCAGATAGTTCTGCAGCTGGGTCATCAGCGTACAGATCACCCAGTAAATCATGGCAACGAGAATGAACATTGTCATGTAATCCATCTCCCGGCCGGCAACGATCCTCGACATCTGAAAGATCTCAGGGACGGTGATCATCGCGGCAAGGGATGAGGCTTTAATGAGATCAAGCAGCACGTTCGTGAGCGGGGGAACGGCGATCCGCGATGCCTGAGGAAGGACGACCTGCCGCATCATCTTCGTGTAGCTCAGTCCAAGGGATCGTGCGGCTTCCCATTGTCCCTTCGGTACGGCGTCAATCGCTGAGCGGTTGATTTCCGCCATATAGGCTGCACTGTTAAAGCTGAAGCCGATAATGGCGGCATTCACTGCCGTGAACTCAATCCCGATATAAGGAAAGCCAAAATAGAGCATGAACAAAATGATCAGAATCGGCACACCCCGCATGAAGGAAATGTACATCCGTGCAGGAATTTGCAGATAGAGGTGTCCGGACTGTCTTGCCAGTGCGAGAAAGAGACTCATCACAAGACCGAGCACCATGCTGATCAGCGAAATATAGAGCGTCAGCGTCAGTCCTTCGAGGACTGTGGGCAAAGCCCGCCAGGCGAGGGCGGGATCGAAGATATACTGCCATTCAATCTGGCTCATCAGGAACCACTCCTTCAAAAGAGCACCGGAGAACAGATTGTTCTCCGGTGTCAGCTGTGATGGGAATCATGAACGTCCGTTTACTGTTTACTCGTCGTCGAAATCGACATCCGGCTCCTGGGAGACGTCCTGACCGCCAAAGAACTGTTCGGACAGGGCGGTAATCGTGCCGTCTTCCATCATCTCTGCGATAACGCGGTTCAGCTGTTCCTGGAGCTCGTGGCTGTCTTCTTTCATGATCATGGCCTGATTGTTCGGGTGATAGAAGAGGTCAGGGTGAATGACCACATCGATTTCAGGCAGAGCCTCAATGGCCAGGGACTGCAGGTAAAAGTCATTCATGACGACGTCGAGACGGCCGTTCTCAATGTCTCTTAAGTACGTGTCATTGGTGACATTCTCATAAGTGACGCCTTCTGCGCCATAGCTTTCAGCGATTTGCATGTAGATGGTTGTTGCTGCGCCGCCGTGCTTTTTCCCTTCAAGGTCTTCGAGCGTTTCGATGCCGGAGAAATCATCAGGACGGACGATCATCGCACCGTAGGAGAATTTATAGGGATCCGTGAACAGAAAGCGCTCTTCACGATCCTCGTTGATGTCGATATCATTGACGGCGAGATCCACCTGACCGCTGTTGATGGAGGTGAGCATCCCGTCAAAGCCCATTTCGGTGAATTCCACCTCAAGGCCAAGGCGTTCAGCGGCTTCCCGTGTGACTTCCACTTCAAAGCCCGTGAGGCCCTCATCTTCATCGTGGAAGGATGTCGGGTAGAGTGTCCCGGAAGTGGCCACAGTGAGAACCCCGCTCTCCTCGATCTCATCCCAGCTGCTTGGTTCGCCGCCTGTATCGTTGTCAGAAGCGGTCTCATTGCCGTCTCCGTTCCCGCAGGCTGTAAGCAACAGACCGGTTGTGAGGACCGCTGCTGCTGTTTTGAAAAAAGGCATTGTTTCGTTTTCCATGTGACTCATCTCTCCTTAATGAAATGTGCAAATTAAAACCGTTTAAACCATACCATAAAGGTTGGTTTTGGTGCAATAACAATGTGTCCACAGTGAAAAAACGGGACGAAATGAATTATAAAAAACTTGTACAAATGAGGAGTATCATTTATGCAATTGGGGTATCAGTAGGTAGACAACCGTCAGGACGCCGAAACAAGAGGGAGCTGGAACATGAGCCGAAAAAAAACCATTGACCGTGTGGACTTATATACAGCCACGGAAGAGCTGATTCTTGAAGAAGGATACAGTTCCTTTCATTTTAAAGCCCTTGCAGAGCGGCTCGGTGTCGCGAGAAGCACGATCTATAATTATTATGACAAGAAAGAAGAACTCATCACGGACTATATGATTCACCTGCTCGCCCGTTCCGTCGAGCGAATCGATGACACGGCGCATGATCCTGAACCGGTCAAAGGGCTGATCAGGCTGTGGTCACGCTACGCACATATTCATCAAATGCTCCAGATCATGCCGTATATCGATCAGGAAGCCTCCGATAAAGTGAAGGAGAACGTCAGACGCATGTTTCAGCTATTCATGGAGATGAAAGAAAAGATCGGCGTGATTCTGACCACCGGTGAAGAAGCAACGAAGATCAGACAGGATGTGTCCCTCTCCACCCGGATCGGCTTTATCATGGCCACGGTCCAGATCCCCATTCAGGGCATGACGGAAGAAGAGTGGGTGGATGAGGTTTATACCATATTGCGGGACGGGCTTTATACAAAACCGACAGATACCCGGTAAAACTGTGGAAATCAGGCGCCGGGTTTACTAAAAAAAAGAAATGACACTTCTGTCATTTACGAAAAGGTGTGAAGACGAATGTTTGAAAAAATCATTGAACGATCCAAAATAACACTGATGTTTCTTCTCATTGCCGTTATTATCGGGGCCCTTACTCTTGTGACGCTGCCGCAGCGGGAAGTGCCGGAGTTTGCCTTTGATATCGGCAACATCTCCACCGTGTATCCGGGGGCAACACCGGAGGAAGTGGAGCAGCAGGTCACAATTCCCCTTGAAGATGCCGTTGAAAGTATTGAAGGCATCGATTCAAAATCAAGTGTCTCCACTTCCGGTTTTTCCAACATTACCGTCGAACTGGTCGATGGGGTGAATCAGACCGAGGTGTTCACGGACATCCAGCAGGCGATCAACGGAGCCCTCGGTGATCTGCCGGACGAGGCGCAGGACCCGGACTTCACGCAGGCGCAGACGATCGGTGCCCTTTCGAGCTATCACCTCCTCGCAGACAGCCGTGAAGATCTGTATGAAGTCCGTGACATTGTGCACGACTGGCAACGGGAGATTGAGCGGATGATGGATATCAACCGGACCGATGTCAAAGGTTTCCCCGATCAGCAGTTCCGCGTGAACATTGACTCAGAAGAGATGTTTGAACGTGGTCTGCAGTTCCCGGATGTCATCGATGCCATTGAATCCGAGCTGAATACGAGTCCGCTCGGAATCGAAGAGCGAAACGGGGAGAACGTCCAGCTCTCGTTGACAACCCTCGATGAGCTCGATGACATTGCAGGTATTTTTGTCGCAAACGATTTCGAAGGGGATGCCGTTTACCTCGAAGACATTGCCGAAGTGGGGCTCATGCACGAGACGCCGTCAGACCTGATTACGTATGAAGAGACACCTGCCCTGTCCTTTACCGTCTTCTCAGAAGGAGGCGTCAATATCCCGCAGATCCACGATCAGGTGGATGAGCGGATGATGGAGCTGAAAGAAGAGCTGCCTGATGAAGTGAGTCTTGAACTCTTCTATACACAGAAGACGATCGTCGATGAGATCTTCGGGGATCTGTCCCTGTCCTTTTCCCTTGCCGTTCTTTCCGTCATTTTGGTGACGCTCCTCGGGCTGAATGTCAGCTCGGCGGTCATCGTCGCCCTTGCAATTCCGACTTCTGTCTTGATCGGTTTGATTCCATTGCCGTTCTTCCAGGTCGATCTCAATCAGATTTCGATTATCGGGATCATTATTGCCCTTGGGATTCTCGTCGATGACGGCATTGTCGTCGGGGACAATATCCGTAACAAATACAAAGCGGGCATGGCTCCGGTGGAAGGGGCACTGAAGGGGTCGAAAGAAGTCAGGACCTCCATTATTACGTCAACCTTGACCGTCGTGTTTACGTTCTTGCCGCTCGTCTTTATCCAGGGCGGAAACGGGGACTTTATCCGGGCGCTGCCGACGGTTCTGATCACGACGATCATTGCTTCAACGATCGTGGCGCTGACGCTCGTGCCGATCTTTCTGATCTGGCGTCAGAAAAAGCAGTACCGCGCGAAGAAAAAGCGTATTTCGCAGCGGGACGGCTTGCTCGGAAAACAGTTTGATAAACTGGCAGACTGGTACAGTGATACCTTGTTGACCCGCGTTGTCCGTCATCCGTGGAAAGTATCGATTGTCGGCTTTGTGATTACGACCGCTTTCTACGGTCTGATTCCGTTTATCCCCGTCGAATTCTTCCCGAGTACGGACCGCGACGAGGTGACGCTTGATGTGCGGATGCCTGCGGGTACGACGATTGAGGAGACACAGTCGACTTTGAATGAGATCCGTGAGCGGATCCTTGAAGAGGACGAGCATGTCTATGAGACGGCTGTCTATGCCGGTGGCGGCCTGCCGCCCCTCTTTGGAGATGGGATCTCAAACAGCGGGGAAGAAACGGGGAATCTGCTTCTCCGGGTGAATCGTGAAGAACAGTCCGCCAATGAAACCATCGACCGGTGGACCCCGATACTGCAGGAAGAGTTCGGCTTTGCCGAGCCGGAACTGACAACGATTGAAGCCGGTCCGCCTGTCGGTGCCCCGATTGCGATCACCCTTCAGGGGCCGGATGTCAATACACTGATTGACTTGAGCAATGAGCTCCAGGAACGCGTCAATGAGATCCCGGAGAGCGGAACCGTTCGAGATGACATGGGGCCATTGAGACCGACCGTTGTGTACGAACCGGTTCGTGAAGAACTCGAAGAAAACAGCATCCGTATGCGCGACATCAGTGAACAGATCAGTCTCAGAACAGACGGTCTGCCACTCTTGACGTTCCGCACGGCAGAAGAGTCTGTCGGAATCCAGCTGCTCCTTGATGCCGTTGAAGACGGGGAAGGCGTGGATCTTTCGGAGATTGTGCTCCCGGCAGAGAACGGCGGTGGTGAAGATGGCGGTGCGCCGGAACTCATCGGTCTTGATGAACTGTTAACAGAAGCAGGCTCCGAAGAAATTCCGCAAATCATCCGTGATGACAGCACACGCACCATCACGGTCAGGGTCTTCCCGTCATCCGAGGATGACAACGGCCTTGAAGATCAGATTGAGACGATTACAGAAGAGCTTCAGGCCGATGCAGGCAGTGACTATACCGTGAGTCTCGGCGGTGAAACCGAGGCAAGGACGGATTTCATTATTGAACTGTTTACGTTGTTTATTCTCGTCCTCTTCCTGATCTACATCGTTATGGCGATTCAGTTCTATTCCCTGACGATGCCGCTGCTTGTGATGAGTACCGTTCACATTGCCGGGGCAGGGGCCGTCATTGGCCTGTTCCTGACTCAGACGGGACTTGGATTCATGGCGTTGATGGGCATCGTTTCCCTTGCCGGGATCGTTGTCCGGAACTCTATCGTCCTTCTCGAATTCATCAAGCAGAGAAGGGCTGAGGGAATGGGCATTAAAGAGTCTGTCATTGAGGCGGGACGCGTCCGGCTGAGACCGATTCTTCTGACGGCATTCACGGCCATCGGTGCCTTGACACCGGTTGCCCTCAGTGGCGATGTTCTCTTTGTCCCACTGGCGATTTCGATCATTTCCGGGCTGTTGTTCTCGGCGATGATTACCGTTATTATCGTACCGGCTGTCTACACAGCTTTCGCAACCAAGTTTGGCAAGTAAGCTATCAAAACAGGCACCTGGCGATTGTATGCCGGGTGCCTGTTTCATTTTTGTATGCATCTGTCTGCGGTCATAAATACTGAAGCAGGGAGGTGGCGAACGTGAAATAAATCATCAGACCGATAATGTCGTTCACAGTGGTTATGAAAGGACCGGATGCTATGGCCGGATCGAGATTGAGCTTGTGAATGATCAGGGGCACGACCGTCCCGATTACGGTTGCGAGACTGAGCGAGAACAGAATGGAAACGGCAACGATGCCAGCCAGAAGAAACTCGCCAGGATAGATGACCGGCACAATCACAATCAGCGTCACGGCACACATCAGTCCGAGCATGACGCCCGTTCTGAATTCCCGGGCAATCATGTTCCTGACGCCTTTTTTCTCGACGGTGCCAAGGGCGAGTGAGCGGACGGCGACGGCAAGAGACTGTGTGCCGGTGTTACCGGCGGAGTCCATAATTAGTGGAATGAATCCGGCAAGGAGGACGATCGCTTCAAGGGTCTCCTCGAACTGCCCGATAACGCCAGCCGTGATCATCCCAAAAAACATGAGAAGAATGATCCACGGTGCGCGTTTTTTGGCGGCAGTCACAGGGGACAGCGAGACGTCGGTAGCTCCCCTGGAAGCGGCGAACTCACCGAGATCTTCCGTCTGTTCGGCTTCCATGACGTCGAGAATATCATCGACGGTAATGATACCGATCAGTTTGCGTTTTTCCGTGACAACAGGGATCGCGAGGAAGTCATATTTCTTAAACAGATGGGCCACGTCCTCCTGATCGTCGAGAGCCTTTACAGAAATAAGCCTTGTACTCATCACATCCTGAACGAAGGCGTCGGGTTCGGCAACGATCAGATCCCTAAGGGAGGCGACGCCCACAAGCTTATGTCGGTCATCAATGACATAGAGATAGTAGATTGTTTCGGCTTTCGGCCCTTCAACGCGAAGCATGGCAATGACATCCGAAATCCGGTCCGTCGTCCTCAGACTGATGAACTCTTTGGTCATGATCGACCCCGCAGTTTCTTCTTCGTACGTCAGGAGTTCCTTAATGTTTCTCGAAAAAGCATCATCGGACTCTTCGAGGAGTCGCGATACTTTGTCCTGCCTTGTCTGCAGAAGAAAATCCGCTGCTTCATCCGAGGCCATGTGCCGGATCACAGCCCGTGCATAGTCTTCCTCGAGCTCATGAATATAGCGGGTCTGATCAAGGACATCAAGCTCCTGAAAGACGAGAGCGAACGCTTGCGGCGGCATGGTTTCATAAAGGAAACGACGTTCCTGTTCGCGAAGATGTACATACAGATCCATCTGATCCTGAGGATGAAGGGAGGTAACCACCTCTTTAAATCCCGCTTTGTCACGGTCCTGTATCATGGCCTTCAGTTCGTTCTCATAGATGGTTTGAATGTCGCTTCTGTTAAAAGACAAACTGATCACCTCAGTATGGGGATCGATCCCCTGAATTCTGAAATCGTGCTGGTGCAGCAGTTACAGGTACGCCAATAGCGATGTCGCTACGGAAAAGTAGATGAGCAGACCGACGATGTCGTTGATCGTCGTGATAAAAGGGCCGGAAGCAATGGCCGGATCGAGATTGAGTTTATGAATGAACATGGGGATCAGCGTTCCGATGATCGTCGCAAGCGTCAGAGACAGGGTCAGTGACGTCCCGACGACGACGGCGAGCATGAAGTTCCCCGAATACATGATCGGAATGATGATGATCAGGACGACGGCACAGATGATCCCGAGTAAGAAACCGGTGCTCAGTTCCCGGAAGACGAGTTTGCCGAGTCCTTTTTTCTCTGATGTGCCAACGGCAATGGAACGGACGGCAACTGCGAGCGACTGGGTTCCGGCGTTCCCGGCGGACCCCATGATCATCGGGATGAAACCGGCGAGGAGCACGGCCGCTTCGAGGGTCTCTTCAAACTGACCGATGATGTTTGCCGAGACCATCCCGATAAACATCAGCAGGATGATCCAGGGGGCCCGGAGTTTTGCCGCAGCGAAGGGGGTGATTTTCATATCGGTACTGCCCCTTGATGCTGCGAATTCATCAAGGTCTTCGGACGCTTCTTCTTCAATGACATCGAGAATGTCGTCAAAGGTGATAATTCCGACGAGGAGGCCATCGTCCGTGATGACCGGGACAGCGAGAAAGTCGTACTTCTGAAAGAGGCGGGCAACGTCTTCCTGATCGTCGGATGTCTTGACCGATAAAACGCGTGTGCTCATGACTTCTTCGACTTTCCGGTGAGCGTCAGCCGTAATCAGATCCCTTAAAGATACGACGCCAACGAGCTGATCTTTTTCATTCGCCACGTACAGATAGTAAATGGTCTCAGCATCAGGGCCCTCTTCCCGAAGAAGATTGATGACGTCTTCGATCCGGTCATTGGCATGAAGGCTGATAAATTCCTTCGTCATGATCCCGCCGGCGGTTTCCTCTTCATAAGAAAGCAGTTCTTTAATATCCGCCTGGTCTTCTTTATCGAGCGTTTCAATGATTTTGTTTGATTCTGATTCGTCCATTTCACCGAGGAAGTCGGCGATGTCATCATCGGACATGTTGTTGATGACGTCGCGGGCATAATCGGTGCTGAGTTCTTTCATATACAGTTTCTGCTGTTCGAACTCGAGCTCTTCAAAGATCTCTGCGAATTCCTCCGGAGAGATAAAATGATAGAGAATTTTTCGCTGGTCTTTTCCAATGTTGATATAGATATCGAGCTGATCCATAATGTGCAGATCGAAAAACAGTTCCCTGAATGATTCGAGGTCTTCATCCTGCAGGGTTCTAACCACAGCAAGTTCATATTCTTCGCGGTTTTGTTCGGTTAGTTTCACCATAATCCAGCATCCTCCTCAATGATTCAGACGCGCCTCTTCGTGGAGCCGTGAGGCGGCCCGGTTTCTTCGTGATTTATGTGTTCCGGTTTGGGCACAGGGTCCATTCCCCCACAGCTCCTTTCTTTGACTGATCGTTTTATTCAAATTCCCGTTCGCGTTCAGATGAAACCCGGATGCGGCTTGGCGGCCGATCTAAACAGAAACAGGCACCTGTATCCGTTGAATGGAGGTGCCTGTTTGCATGAAAAAAAGATGGCGGATCAAGCTCGCGCCGTTTTTTTCCTCCATTCGTTGAGCTTTAGCACTGCAGGGCATAGAGCGGCGCTCAGCTGCGTTAAAAACCACCTTATGTCGATGGTTCCTGTTCAACCCATTGGCGTCTTTGGACGTTGTTGGGCATCAGCATGTCTCCACTGCAGGAGCCTCACCTAACGAGGGATTCAAATGTGTATAACAGCTGAAGTATATCGGGGAAACAACGGTCGTGTCAACAGCCTGTACAGCAGTGATACAACTCTTTTTCGAAAGACTGGCAATCTGTGCTATACTGAAAAAACAAGGTTCGGTCAGCTGGGCATGCAGTGAAAAAGACAGTACGAATCAGGGGGGACACAATGACAAACTTACAGGAACTGAAAAATAAAGTGTTGGAAAAAACACAGCTCGTTTTTATCATCAGTGATCCGGATCTTCCGGATAATCCGATTATCTATGCGAATCGCGGATTCATGGAATTAACCGGTTACAGTACAGATGAAGTCATCGGCTATAACTGCCGTTTTTTACAGGGAGACGATACTTCTCCGCAGACAGTTTCGATTCTTCGTGAAGCGATCCGGCTTATGGAACCGGTATCGGTTGAGATACTGAACTATAAGAAAAGCGGGGAACCGTTCTGGAATCTTCTGCACATTGATCCGATTTATCTTGAAGAGGAAGATAAATATTACTTTGTGGGGATTCAAAAAGACATTACGGAGATCAAGCAGGCTGAACAGAAGATTGCAAGTTATCATAAGGAAATTGAACGTCTGTCGACGCCGATTGTTCCGATCAAAGAGGGGATCTCCGTACTACCGCTGATCGGCAGTATCGATGAGGAGAGACTGAATGCCATTATCGAACGGACACTGCCTGCACTCGAAGCCGATGAAGTGGAGATTCTGATTCTGGATCTGTCCGGCTTCTCGCAGCTTGATCAGGAAGCGACAGTGGGGATCTTTCAGCTGAATGATCTGATGAAACTCAAAGGTGTGGAACTTATTCTGACGGGTATTACACCGAAGATTGCCATGCGCACAAGAGGTCTTGGGATGGACCTGTCGGGACTGAAGACCTTTGCCTCTGTCAAACAGGCGATTGAACAGATTGAAAAACGGATGTGAAGACGGAAAACGCGTCACCGTGAACCTGATTGTTCATCTGCATTCGACAACCGCCGCCCCTTCTGAAGGGGTGGCGGTTGCTTTTATGGGGAAGAACGTTTAAACTGTCTGAAGAATACTTAGGGGGCTAATAGTATGGATGACGAAATAAAACAGCTGGCGGGGTATCACATTACCCTGACGGCTCATCTTTTGCAGAACGAACACAACAGGGCGCTCGGCGATTTGGATGTTACGCCGGCACAGTCGAAGGCCCTCTACCTCTTAAACCGCTTCGGCAGCCAATCCCAGACAGAGCTCCAGGACAGGATGTATATTAAAGGATCCACGATGAACGGCATCATTGACTCGCTTCAAAAAAAACACCTCATTCATAAAGAGGATTCGAAAACGGACAGGCGGGTTAAAGTGATTTGGCTGACAGAGGAAGGTGAACGTCTTGAACGGGAGATCTGGGAGATGCTTGGAGCCCTCGAGGCGCGTTTGATGGCGGGGATCAGCCCGAAACGGAAACAAGAGCTGATCCGCACCATTGAGCAGCTTCAGGACAATCTCAAAACGAACCATGCAGACATTGGTTGAAAGGACGAAGCGTTATGAACAGACAAAAAGAACAAAGCAGGCAGCTCGGTGAAGAATCGGTTCCGAAGCTTCTATTGCGTTTATCAATTCCAGCCGTTATCGGTATGCTTGTGATGTCTCTATACAACGTCGTGGATACGATATTTATTTCGTATTTTGTCGGAGTGGACGGCGTGGCCGGGGTCACATTTGCCTTTCCTTTGATGATCATCATGATGGCAGTGGCCGCAGCACTTGGTATTGGCGGGGCATCGGTTATTTCGAGACGGCTTGGTGAAGGCAGGGAGAAAGAGGCGAATCTCGTTTTCGGTAACATATTGAGCCTGGTGCTCATTACGGGGGTTATCGGCGTGATCGCCGCCTTCACGGTTCTCGAACCGACGCTCAGGCTGTTTGGTGCGACCGAGGGGATCATGGGCCATGCTCTGGACTATATCTTCCCGATCACACTCGCGACGGTCTTTTTCACCTACGGGTTTGCGACGAACTCGATTATCCGGGCTGAGGGGAATGCAAGGTTTGCGATGATGACGATGATCATCCCGTCGGTGCTGAATATTCTCCTCGATCCGGTATTTATCATCTGGCTTGATATGGGGGTACAGGGCGCAGCCATTGCGACAGTGATTTCGCAGGCCGTTACCGCGGCTGTTACGCTGGGGTATTTCCTGAGAGGGCACAGTTCCCTCGTTATGACGAAGGCCTACATGACCCTGCAGTTTAAGACAGTGAAAGAAATTTTCGTCATCGGGATGCCGGGGTTTGCCAGGCAGGTCGCCGGAAGTGTCATGATGGTGGCGATCAACGCGATGCTGATTCGCTACGGCGGCGATTTTTATGTCGGTGTATTCGGGATAGTCCAGCGGGTCTCCATGTTCGCATTGATGCCGATGATGGGGATCTTGCAGGGGATGCAGCCGATTATCGGCTATAATTACGGGGCGCGGCAGATGGTCCGGTTCCGCGAGACGATCAAACTCGGCCTGAAAGTCGTCACGATCTTCTCTGCCGGTGTATTTGTGGTCATGATGCTGTTGCCGGAGTGGCTCATGCAAATCTTCTCGCAAGATCCGGCGGTGATTGCCACAGGCAGCGAAGGGATGCGGATCGTTTTTGCCATGGCGATTCTGATCGGAGCCCAGGTTGTCAGCGGTGGTATTTATCAGGCAATCGGCCATGCAAGGCCGGCACTGATTCTTTCCCTTGCGAGGCAGGTCCTGTTTTTGATTCCGCTGGTGCTCATTCTCCCGCCTTTTATTGGTGTAACCGGGGTATGGCTCGCCTTCCCGATTGCTGATATCCTTGCCTTTGCCCTTTCAGCCTATTTGCTGTATAAAGACCGTCAACTGTTCTTTTACGGTGATCCGCCGGGAGGGACAAACGAGCAGCCGGGTAAGGTGCAAAAGCAGGTGACAGAAGAGTATCAGACGTAACCGTATAGCCAATGACAAATGAAAACGCACTGCCCATCAGATGTGACGGGCGGTGCGTTTTTGTATCGGTTACTTCTTTTGGATGACGGCAACAGCGATCGGATAATGCACATCCGGACGTTTCTCCCGTTCGAGTGCGACACTGTTTTGGAAATACAGGAGAGAGGACGCTATATCCGGGGAGCCGTCTGATACGAGTTGCCGGATCTCTTCTTCTGTCAGTTCGAAATAGTGGAACGGGGACTTTGACGGGATGGATCTGCCTCGACCGATCGGTGTCGAGAGGACGAGTGTGCCTCCTGGCTTCAAGAGTGAAATAAGGTTGTGAAAAAATTGTCTGTCATCGCTTACATGTTCAATCGTTTCAAAAGAGATGACGGTATCAAAGGTACCCAGCCGATCCGGCAGATCAGCTGCGCGTCCGTCGGCGACGATGAACGACATCTTTGGATGGTAGTATTCCTTGTGTGCAAACTCGATAATCTCAGGATCGACATCAGCACCGATGATTGTTTCGAGTGCTTTATTTCTACCTTTGGCAAGCCTTGCGGTCCCGTAACCGCTCCCGCAGGCAATGTCGAGGACACGCCCTGATACATAAGGTTTCGCAAAATCATAACGTGCAATATGCTCAAGGAGCAGTTGGTCAGATGGTTTCATTAACTTAGGAATCACACGTTCACCTGTATAGTCGACCATCCAAACCCCTCCTTATTTGACCATCATCACAGGCGCTTTGACATATTTCATGACTTTGTGGCTGACGCTTCCGAGAACCATCGTCTGGACCGAACTGAGACCGCGGCTTCCGAGAACAAGGACATCGGGATTTTGCTCATTGACATGTTTAATAATGGATTCCGGGACGCTGTTGCTTGCGGTAATGGTCGTAACGGTGACCGGAATGTTGGCTCGTTCAATACGTTCCACGATCGGATCAAGCTGTTTGCGGCGTTTTCGGCTGGCAGCATCGGAATCGCCGTGATGCAAGACATCGGTTTTAGACGTAGCGCCGGAAACGACGTGAAGCAGTTCGATTTGCGGTTTTTTGGACAGTTTGCCGAGTGCAATGGCTTTCTCTGCTGCGCGCAGGGAGTGTTCAGATCCGTCTGCGGCCAGAATAATGTTTGAAAACATGGTGGTGCCCCCTTAGTTGTTGAATGATTGGTGGAAGACCCCTGCTTCAGTGAAGCAGGGGTCTGATGATACATGGATCCGATCAATGCCCGGATGCTTTACTGAGTCCGGTGATCCTGTCATACAGCTGGGTGCTTTCCCGGTTCATCCCGGTGTAATAGACAGGGATGTCGCGCTTTTCGAATTTGCTTTCAATTTTGTCGAAGGCACCGATGGCAGAATCGTCCCAAAGATGGGAGTTCGAGATATCAAAGGTGACAGTATCGACATCTTCAAAGAAATCGACCTTTTCGAGAAAATCGGTGACAGATGCGAAAAACAGCTGTCCTTCTACATGATACGTGACTGAACGGTCTTTGTCATGGTAGATTTTGTGAACATTCACTTTGGATACTTTCCAGGCAAAGAATACGGCACTTAACAGAACACCGGCAAGGACTCCGAGGGACAGATCGTGCGTGTACACAACGGTACCGACGGTGACAACCATGACTGCGGCGTCTGATCGCGGAATGCGGTGAATGTTACGCAGGGAACTCCAGTCGAACGTCCCGATCGAGACCATGATCATGACCCCGGCCAATGCGGCCATCGGGATCTGTACGACGACGGATCCGAGCACGATGATCAAAAACATCAGTGTAACGGCGGAGGTCAGGGATGACAAACGGCCACGGCCACCCGATTTGACGTTAATGACAGATTGCCCGATCATGGCACAACCGGCCATCCCGCCGAAGCAACCTGATACAACATTTGCAATGCCTTGTCCACGGGATTCTTTATTTTTGTTGCTGTCTGTATCTGTCATATCATCGACGATGGATGCTGTCAACAGAGATTCGAGAATACCCACGATGGCAAGAGCCAGAGAGTAAGGCAAAATAATCATAAATGTCTCAAAAGTCAGTGGAATGTTTGGCAGGGCAAATATCGGTAATGTGGAAGAAAGACTTCCCATATCACCAACGGTACGGACACCCATGTTCATCACAATGGCGATTGCCGTTACGACGATAATGGCGACAAGCGTCGACGGCACAGCAGTCGTAAAGCGCGGCAGGATGTAAATAATTGCCAGCGTCAATGCAACAAGGGCATACATGATCCAGGTTTCTCCGACGAAATGCTGGAGCTGGGATGTAAAAATGAGGATCGCCAGCGCGTTAACGAAACCGATCATAACGGAACGCGGAACGAATTTCATAATACTCGACAGTTTAAATACGCCAAAAAGGATTTGAATAATTCCGGTAAGGATGGTTGCTGCGAGGAGATATTCAAGTCCGTGATCTGCAACGAGTGTGATCATGAGCAGCGCCATGGCACCGGTGGCACCGGAAATCATACCGGGTCTTCCACCTACGATGGCAATGACAAGGGCTATGGAGAATGAAGCGTACAGGCCGACCATCGGATCAACACCTGCAATAATGGAAAAAGCGATGGCTTCCGGGATCAGTGCCAGCGCGACAACAATCCCTGCGAGGATGTCCCCCCGCACGTTAAAAAGCCAAGTCTGTTTGAAGTTTTGGATAAGATTCAATACATTGCACCTCTGTTTCTATTTTTTGTGCGGAAGCCCCCGTGGGGCCTCCAGTCCGATTACAACATTCTGAATAATAACAGAGAATGAAAAAAAGTCAAATTACGATGTAAGCGGAAGTCATGACCTATATGCGCTCAATAACTCTTTTTAACGACGATTTACGGGTGTGTTCATTGTTTTGTCAAATGTAAAGAAAGAATGTATCGATGAGAAAATATGGTATAATTAAGGATATATACAGAGAGAAAGAGGGGGATAACAGTGAGAATACTGATGATCGTTCTGCTGTTTGTGATAACGGCATGTGCACCACCAACAAATCAGGAAGGAATTACGCTTGAAATAGATGCTACGTATACGAGCGGCACCCTTTACCTGGTCCCGATGATTGTGCACGAAGGGAATGAAGCAGTATCAGTGTCACTCTATGATGCGGAACTGCGCATAGTGGAAGTGACGAGGGAAGATGCGACGGTTTACGATTCCTCGCCGGGAAGCACCGGGGATGAGCCTGTCATCCTCGAACAGGGAGAGGTCTATGAGGGGTCGCCGGTCCGCTTCACCGCAGAGGCAGGGGAATATGAAGTACGGGCAGTTGCCGAGATCACCGTGACTGATGATGAACTTGCAGAGGACTTGTCTCTCTCAACAGAAGTGACGGTTCAGGTGCAAGGCTGACATGTACAGACAGGTTACACGGAGATTTGTTCAGGTGTACTTGATCACTTGGGATTAATATGGTATATTTGTACTGTAAATGAATTCGGGAAACATTCTCGGCCTCAATAGGCAAGGCAAGAAAGTTACCGTGATTCAGAGTATTTTACAACAAGGAGGCCGATGTCATGATGACAGGCAAAGTAAAATGGTTTAATGCAGAAAAAGGGTTTGGATTTATCGAGCGTGAAGATGGCGATGATGTTTTCGTTCACTTCTCCGCAATCCAGGCAGAAGGATTCAAGACGCTGGATGAAGGTCAGGACGTTGAATTCGAAATCGTCGAAGGAAACCGTGGCCCTCAGGCAGCAAACGTTGTAAAGCTGTAATGTAATAACCATAATTGACAAGCCTGCTGTTTTACACAGCAGGCTTTTTTTTATCAAAAAGAGTGCCTGTATTCAGAACGTCTCTATGAAACAGTGGCAACGGCAAGGCGTTCATTGTAAGATACAGTTAGATTCAGAATAATTATGATCGTGAAGAAAGATACATATACAGGAGGCAGGACACATGGTAACCATCAACGATATTGCCAGACAGGCGGGTGTATCCAGAACAACCGTTTCAAGAGTATTGAATCAAAACGGCTACGTCAGTGACCGTGCAAAAACGAAAGTCCTCGAGGTCATTGAAGAGACCGGCTATGTCCCGAGTGAACAGGCAAAATCACTCAGGACGAAGAAGACAAATGTCATCGGCGTTATACTGCCGAGGCTCAGTTCGGAAACCGTGAGCCGGGTTGTGGACGGCATGGACCGTGAACTTGCGAAGGCAGGTTATCAGATTTTGCTTTCGAGTACGAGTCTTGAGACGGAGAAGGAAGCTGATCATATCCGTCTTCTCGAGAGCAGGAGGGTGGACGGGATCGTTTTGTTTGGCACACATAAAGATGAAGCAATACTGAATGCCATCAAGCAGGCGAAAGTGCCGGTCGTGGTGCTCGGCCAGGATTTTACACCTCATGTGTCATCGGTTGTGTACAACGATTACGAGGCATCAAGAGCAGCCGTGGCGGCTTTGGCAGATGTCGGACATGAAAAAATCGGTTTCATCGGAGTCGATGAAGCGGATATCGCTGTCGGTCAGGAGAGACGCCGGGGCTATCTTGATGAAATGAAAAGCCGTGGATTCGCGGTTTTACCGGAGTGGATGCAGACAGCAGGTTTTGATATGGCGTCAGGCAGCGAAGCCTTTCAGAAGATGCTTGAGTACAGTCAGACAAGGCCGACGGCGGTCTTTGCCGTTACCGACCGTCTTGCAATCGGAGCGATGCAGCGTGCGAAAGATGCCGGCATGTCCGTACCCGGAGAAATGGCTTTTATCAGTATCGGTGCATCTGAAGCTTCGCAGGTCGTCACCCCAAAATTGGCTACGGTTGATTATTATAATGAGGATGCGGGTATGAGTATAGCAAGCCTGATCCTTGAAGAAATCGATGAAGACATGAAAGATGCAAAAAAAATCGTGATGAACTATGGACTTTTGCTTCGCGATAGTTTATGCTGATCATGTGGAATCGATTACATCAGGTTCCGCCATTCTTTTAATTTTTTGTGGAATCGATTCCAGAATCAGTTCTCAAGGCATATCAGGACTTTGTAAATAATGAAAGGAGAGGAAAGCATGTCTGAAGAAAACAAACAGATAGCTGAACAGCTCATTGAAGCGGTCGGCGGACTCGAGAACATCGAGTCGGTTGCACACTGTGCCACACGCTTACGCATCATGGTGTCAGACAAAGAAAAGATCGATCAGGAAAAGGTGGAGGAGCTTGGCAAGGTCAAGGGCGCCTTCTACAACGCAGGTCAGTTCCAGGTCATTTTCGGTACCGGAACAGTAAACAAAATTCATGAACAGGTCGTCGCACTCGGTGCACCTGAGTCTTCATCCTCGGATCAGAAGAAGAACGCTGCACAAAAAGGAAATAAAGTGCAGCGGCTTCTCCGGACATTCGGTGATATATTCGTCCCGATTATTCCGGTACTCGTTGCAACGGGTCTGTTTATGGGGCTCAGAGGTCTCTTGACGCAAGAGGAAATCCTCGCCATTTTCGGGATGACCCCGGCGGATATTTCGGATAATTTCCTCCTTTATACGCAAGTCCTCACGGATACGGCATTCGCCTTTTTGCCGGCATTAATTGCCTGGTCAGCATTCCGTGTGTTTGGCGGCAGTCCGGTCATCGGGATTGTACTGGGCTTGATGCTCGTGAACCCGGCCTTACCGAACGCGTATGACGTCGGTTCCGGTGATGTGGATCCACTTTATATGCTGGGCTTTATCCCGGTCATCGGTTATCAGGGCTCTGTACTTCCTGCATTCATAGCCGGTTTCCTCGGTGCCAAACTTGAGAAATGGCTCCGTCAGCGTATTCCGGAAGCTCTCGATCTCATTTTGACACCTTTCTTAACGCTGTTAATCATGATTACGGCAGCACTTTTTGTCCTTGGCCCGGTGTTCACAATTGTAGAAAACGGGATCATGGCTGGTATGAGTTTTGTGTTGGAATTACCTCTTGGTTTAAGCGGACTGATTATCGGCGGCCTGCATCAGGTGATCGTTATTACCGGTGTTCACCATATTTTCAACCTGTTTGAAATCCAGCTGCTGGCAGATGACGGCTTTAACCCGTTTAACGCGCTTATTACCGCAGGTATTGCCGCACAGGGTGGTGCAGCGCTTGCAGTGGCAGTCAAGACAAGCTCGAAAAAGCTCAAGGCACTGGCCTTTCCATCGTCGATTTCAGCGTTCCTCGGGATTACCGAGCCTGCGATCTTTGGTGTCAATCTGCGCTACATCAAACCGTTCCTGATGGGACTGATCGGTGGTGCAGCCGGCGGTTTCTTTGCAGCACTCTTCAATCTGCAGGGGAACGGCATGGCCGTTACGGTGATTCCCGGGATGCTTCTCTATATTTATGACTTCATGCCACTCCTCCTGTATATTCTTACGAACCTGATCGCACTCTCTGTGGCCTTCATCCTGACATGGATGTTCGGTTTCAATGATGAGATGCTCAATGAGGTAAACGGCTAATAAGGACAGCAAGACCCTCCGGTTTCGTGACGGAGGGTCTTTCCTTTTGCACCGTGTTCAAGTAAGATCGAATCAGAAAGAATGAATGACAGAAGGTGAGCCATACATATGGAAAAACAGATGTTCTATATTACGATCGCCGTCTTCGTAGGCGGTGCAGCGGGTACCCTGCTCAGGTTTTTCATCAATGAATGGTCGTCGATGGCGCTGTTTCCTTTAGGGACCGTCATCGAGAATATATCCGGCAGTCTTCTTCTCGGACTTTTGACCGGATGGGCAGCGTACCGGTATATGAATCCGTTTTTTAAAGAAGGACTCGGCGCCGGATTTTGCGGGGGGTTTACGACGATGTCCACGCTGATGGCGGATGTGACGCTCCTTGCGACGGCCGGGGGAGAAGCGGTTCTCATGACAGGCCTGTATGTATTCGTTTCCCTTGCAGGTGGATTGATCGCCGCCTTTACAGGGATTGTGCTCGGGGAACGATTCGCGGGAAAGGAAGGTGATGGTGCATGACGTGGGAGATGATCTTGATGGCGTCACTCGGCGGTGGGCTTGGAGCGGTTGCCCGCTATCACCTTGGACGCCTCATTAAAGCCAGGCTCGATCAGACCTGGCTGCCGAATGCGATGCTGATCGTGAATATCATCGGCTCTTTCGGGTTGGGTGTGACCCTTGGGGGACTGTTCGGATCGGTGACAGAGACGGATCCGTTGCCCAACCTCTATTTTTTCCTCGCAACAGGCTTTATGGCAGCCTTTACGACGTTTTCAACATTCAGTACGGAGGCCGTTGGACTGATTCGCACACGTAAATTTTATCCTGCATGTCTTTATATTTCGGTTACGCTCGTCGCGTCATTTCTCGTATTCCTGGCCGGCATGTGGCTCACGGTCTGAAACGCGCTGCAAAAGAACCCCCGATTCATTGTTGAATCGGGGGTTACATGTGCGTTATTTATCTTTTTTCTCATCGTCCGGTGATTCAAGCTCACCGTTTAACTGTTCACCGAGGTCATCACGGAGATCTTCGTAGATCTTTTCCTTGAACTCCTCATAGACTTCTTCTTTGATATCGTCGTAGACTTCGTCTTTGACCTGCTCATAGACTTCTTCTTTCACTTTGTCGTAAGCTTCGCCTTTAAAGTCTTCATAGGCTTCTTCCTTCATCTGTTCATAGACTTCGTCTTTGACGCGGTCGTAGGTTTCGTCTTTAAACTCATCGTACACTTCGTCTTTGAAGTCATCGTAAACTTCCTCTTTCATCTGGCCGTAGACTTCTTCTTTCATTTCATCATAGGCTTCTTCACGGAACTCATCGTAGAATTCATCTTTCATGCCGCCGTAGACTTCATCTTTGACGCGTTTCGTCTGTTTGCGCTGCGTCTTGATTTTGTCTTTCTTCATATCCTTTGTCATCATGATCAGAAGGCTGAAGACCATCACGACCATGATCATGGCAAACGGCAGCGCTGCGACAATCGAAGCGGTCTGAAGCCCTTCAAGTCCTCCGCTGATGAGAAGGACACTGGCGGTTCCGGCAATGAGGAATCCCCAGATGACTTTGATTGTAAGCTTTGGACTCAGACTGCCCTGTGACGTCATCGCACCGAGTACATACGAGGCAGAGTCCGCCGATGTGATGAAGAAGATCAGGATCAGAATCACGGCAATGACACTCGTAATCATGGAGATTGGCAGTTCACCGAGAGTAGCGAAGAGAGCAAGCTCGACCTCGTTCATGACAAGGTCACCGATCTCATCATTGCCGCCCATAATCAGGCTGAGCCCGGTGCCGCCAAACGTGGTAAACCAGAGCGCGCCAAGGAGTGAAGGGACAATCAGAACACCTGCGACAAATTCCCGGATCGTACGCCCCCTTGAAATCCGGGCGATGAAGATCCCCATAAACGGCGCCCAGGAGATATGCCAGGCCCAGAAGAAAATCGTATTATTTCCAAGCCATTCACCGTCCCCGAACGGGTTTAAGTCAAAGCTCATCTGAACGACATTGGACATGTAATTCCCGAGAACCGAGACAAAATTCTGGGCAATAAAGAGCGTCGGGCCAACAATAATCACGAAGAACAAAAGCAGCCCTGCCAGAATCAGATTCGTGGTACTGAGAATCTTGATTCCCTTGTCGACGCCTGTCGCGGCAGAAAAGATAAACAGGAACGTCACAATGGCAATGATGATAAAGTTGACGGTCGCATTGTTTGGAATCCAGTCAACCAGGTAGGACAGCCCGCCGGTAATCTGCAGGGCACTGAGACCGAAGGTGGTCGCAACCCCTGTGGATGTGGCCAAAACGGCGAGAACGTCGATGGCTTTTCCGAATCCGCCATAGGCACGGTCACCGAGAATCGGTTGAAATGCCGAGCTGATGAGAGCCGGCTGGTCTTTTCGGAACTGAACATATGCCAGCGTCAGTGCTACGAGCGAGAAGATCGCCCATGGGTGGAGTGCCCAGTGGAAGACCCCGTACCTGAGACCTGCTTCAGCGCGGACGGCATCACTTTGACCTATGTAATCCGGATGCGGATCGTAATAATAGAGAATCGGTTCTGCGACACCCCAGAATACGAAGCCGACACCGATCCCTGCGGCAAAGAGCATGCCGAGCCAGGAGAAAAAGCGGAACTCCGGTTTCTCATCGGGCTTCCCGAGCTTCAGTTTACCGAAGGGACTGATGGCGAGAAACAGTACAAAGGCAATAAAAAACGCGGTGACGAGCATGTAGAACCAGCCGAAGTTATCAAGGGTGAACGCAAGTGCCACGCTTGATACATTGGCAAGATTCTCCGGAAAAAATAATCCCCAGAGAACAAAAGCAAGAACAATGGGTGCTGAGATGTAAAAGACAATGTTTGGATTTTTCGTTTCGTACGAATACTTTTCCATAAGCAGAATCTATCCGTTAAAGAACCGGATAGCCCCCTTTCGTTATAGGATGATCTCACAGATAAAAGGAAAATAAGAGCAGTACCCCTTATAATAACTAAACTATACCCCTGTGTCCATCCCCTGAAACAATCTGGTTACAGTGAAATGGAAAACACCGTGTCCGCTATTTCTTCCTCATCGAGGAAGATGGTCAGGTGATATGTGCCGGTATCTGTGAGCGGATCTTCGGAGTCAAGAAGGTCGAGGGTGACCTCGCTCGATGAAAAGATGCCGAAGCTCCGGTCTCTCGTGATCGCCATCCCGTTACCACTGTCCGTTTCCCGCTCGAGTAGAAGGCGAAAGGAGCGGTCACCGATGGGCTCATCATGTATAAACAGCAGGTTGATCCGGGCTTCATATTTAACGAAATCGGGCTCGTCCCTGACATCCAACACACCTTCAGGGACTGGATTATCATCGGAGAAGACATAAATCCCCGGTTCAAGGGCCGGATTGTATGTCCAGTTCGCAAGAGGGACGTTGACAAGCACGGCAAACAGCAAAGCTGATAGGCCTGTAATGATTCCGCTTTTCACGGATGCGCCGGAGCGGTAGAATAAAGGTGACGCATTGCCGTGATTCTTCAGGTGCTGAATCCGTCTGTAATAAAGGGCATTGGCCTTCAACCCGAATCCGAGATGAAGAAGCGTAAAGCCGGTCAAGATAAAGAGAAGTTGAGAAGAAACGAGGTCTGCCCCTAGTCCGGCTGCATAAAATAACCAGGGGAGAAACGATGCGCCCGCGACAAACACGCTTTGCAACAGCACATAAAAGATCAGCCAGTCATAGAGGTGCCGGTAAGCGAGCCAAAAAGGCGTGACTAGGAGTGCTGCAAGGTTAAAACCGCAGTATACAGAAGGTTTTTGGTGGTCTTGCCACTTTGAAGAATAATAGGTATGATTTTGCCCGATGAGGGGAATGGTATCGGCAGTGCCGTTTATGGGATCGGTCATGGTACATATACCTCCAGGTCGAATAGATAAAGTGGTTCGCAGGTTACGCATGCTTCATTAAAGTAACCTGAATACGTATGGTCCTTCTCCGGAAGACCATACGGACAGTTTACCACGGGCTACAGAGAAAAGCATGGCAGATAACCAGATCATAAAGGGGCGAGGAAACATGATGAAATGGATCGTGGGCGTATGGATGCTTATATTGCTTGCCGGATGCGGCGGCGAAGAGGCGGTGGAAGAGCAGGATGATTTTCCTCACTCTCTTGTACATGAAGGGTTCTCCTATACACCTTTTACCTATCCGGCAGACTGGGACGTGACGGCGGTGTCGTCCAATGTCCGTCTCGCTTTTCGCAATGAAGACAACCCGGAAGAGAATCAGTTTGCGCAGGTGCCGTTCCGCTACACGTTCACCTTTGGCGAGCGAGCACCGGAGAATGAGGTCAGTGAGGATGAACTGGATGCATTTAACGAAGAAAACAGACGGAACGAAGAGACATTCCGGCAAAACTATTACCATACATCTTTTGAACAGTACGCCCGTCTTGATATCAGTAAAAACGGTTTTTTGCGGCTGTTGACGGAGTATGAAGGTGTGGAAGAAAAGGAAATCGCCGGTCGGGAAGTTCTCGTCTTGCGAAGTGAAAACCAGTGGGCGGCCAACTGGTTTGCAGGACGAAACTACTATGATTTGCTGATTTATAATGAGGCCATGATTGCCTCTGATGAAGCCTTTGAAGGCATTCTGGAGATGCTGATGCCCTGAATGAAATCGTACATTTGCGGGAGTATTTTGGGTGTATCTGTAAACGACTTCCTGTGATAAGATGAAAGCAGAGAGAAGATGACTCGGAAAAAGGTATGATGGTCACAGGAAAGGTCAGATGCAATGATGAAACATATCGATATCTCCACAGCCCTGAATGCGAATCCCGATCACGCGGCAATCATCAGCCTTGAAGGGGAGATTCTCCTGACGAATCTGTCCTGGCAGGCTTTCAGCCGGGACAATACGGGAGATCCGGACTACACGGATGTGGGTGTAAACTATTTGGATGTTCTGAAAAAAGCCGGTGTGACGGCTGTGTATGAGGGAATCGTATCGGTTTTGGAAGGTCGGCAGGATTTTTATCATAACAAATATCCCTGTCATTCACCTGATGAGAACCGCTGGTTTATCATGACTGTCACCCCATTAAATGAAGGCGGCGATATCCAGGGGGCTCTTATCGTTCACCGAAATATCACCGAAGTCGAATGGGCTAAGAATCAGACCGTGGACATCCTTGAGAGCATGACGGATGCTTTTTTCGCCGTGGACCAAAACTGGAGGTTCACCTTTTTGAATCAGGAAGCGGAAAAACTGCTGCAGGTATCGAGGTCCGGGCTGATCGGTCAAAACATCTGGACGGTTTTCCCTGATGCATTGGGTACGACCATTCAGTTTCATTATGAAACGGTTGTGGATATGAAGCTCGCAAAGCAGTTTGAAACGTATTTTGAACCGCTGGATAAATGGTTTGAAGTCCATGCATACCCCCGTCATCAGGGAGGACTTGCCGTGTTCTTCAAAGATATCTCCGAAAAAAAGGCGTCAGAACAGCAGATTTGGGAGATGGCGAATCTGGATGAGCTGACTGGCCTTGCGAACCGCCGTTTTATCTATGAAAAGATGAACGGCATTATTCAGAAACGGATCCCCTTTTCACTCTTTTTTATGGACCTGAATGATTTTAAGGATATCAACGATGTCTATGGTCACGATGCCGGGGACCAGGTGCTTCAGAAGATCGGGGAGCGTCTGCAAGCTTTGCAAGAGGAGAGCGGGGGTGTTGCGGCTAGGCTCGGCGGGGATGAGTTTGTGTTCATGATTGCAGAGCTTGATCATGAAGTAACGGGGCATTTCGCCGAGCGACTTCTGAATCTCATCCGTAAACGGATGTCTGTGTCCGGCTATTATGCGTTTTCGATGGTCGGAAGCATTGGGATCGCGATGTATCCGGAAACCGGGATGAATGTGAATGAGATCATGTCAGCGGCGGACGCTGCGATGTATGAAGCGAAGAAATCAAAATCGGTCACGGGCACCTACCGCTTTTATGAGATCAGCATGCGGGAAGTCATCAAGCGTCGGATTGTAATGGGAGACGATATGCTGACGGCCATTGATCGTGGCGATTTTTATTATGTGTATCAACCGCAGATCAATATGAAAACCGGACTCGTCGACGGCGTGGAGGTCCTCTCACGCTGGAAGCATCCGCAACTCGGGATGATTCCGCCTCCGGAGTTTATTGAACTGGCCGAAGAGACGGGAAAGATCAGGCCGCTGACGGAGCGGACGATTCGGGATGTGTTGAAGACGGTGGATGGCTGGCGGCGTGATTGGGGTTATGATGGCCGTGTTGCCTTTAACGTGTCGAGCTCATTGATCGAGTCGCCATCTTTCTTTACGTTCATAAAAGAGCAGATGACATATTTTAAAATAGGAAGAGATCAGCTTGAGCTTGAGATTACCGAAACGGTCAACCTTGCCGCGTCGGAAGCTCTTGCGTACCATCTTGATCAGTTTCGGCATATTGGTGTCAGTCTGGCCATCGATGACTTCGGCACCGGGTTTTCTAAAATCAGTCATTTGAGCCGGTTGCCAGTGGACCGGATCAAAGTTGACCGGACATTTATCAATGAGATCGGTTCGGGATCCAAAGGGGAAGCGATTCTCTACGCGGTGATTGACCTGATGAATCAGCTTGAAGTGGATGTCGTGGCAGAGGGCGTTGAGGAAGAGGAACAGGTTCGTGTGCTGATGGGCAGGAACTGCAGCCATATACAGGGGTATTACTACGCGAGACCGACTGAGGAGGAGGAGGCCGTCTCCTATATCTGGTCTTTTGTACAGACAAAGAACAGCGAACGCTAGGCGTCCGCTGTTCTTTGTCTTATTTGTTGATATCAATGGATTTTCTTGTGGTGGTCTTGTCCTGGATCAGGTAATGGGACTGACCGAGAAATAATGGAAGCTGAAGCTTGTGGAAGTCGGGAAAGCCCGTTTCCGGTTCGAAGCGGTCGCTGTCCTGATAGAACGTGACAATATCACCGGCGATCCAGTCGTGATCCCCGTATTCATGCATCCCCTTTACGGTGCACTCATAGGCGACATAGGCGTCATCGAGAACCGGGGAACCTGTCTTCTTTCCCGGTGACCAGCGGGCTTCGAGACGGTTGAACTTGTCATTATCCCTGCCGGAAATTTTGCCTGCTCCTTCAATGAGGTGAGCATGTTCTGCGGGAACAAAATTGATCACGAAGGACTGGCTGTTTTTGACGAGCTGATACGTGTGGCGTTCTTTGGCGATGGCGACGCCGTAGATCGGTGGCGCGTAGGACATAAAGGAATGCCAGCCTGCGGCCATCATGTTTACTTCGTCTCCATCCTTCACGGTCACAATGGCAATGAGTCCAGGGTAGCAGTGGAGGATGGTGTTGTCTTTGATTTCTAACATGGTGATTCAACTCCCTTCTCTCCATTATTATAAAGGAAATAGGTCCCGGATGCACCGGAAATCCATGGGAAGCGCCTCACTTCTTCAGGGATAAGGGGGCAAAAACAGACAACACCCCTGGACGAGTAAATGTCCAGGGGCGTTGTTACCATTATTCGTACAGCGGATATTCGTCCGGGTCTCCTGGTCGGAGCGGATCTTCGAGACTCATGTGGCCAAGGAAATTCTCGACCTGTTCGCCGTCAATTTCAACGAAGACTTCGGCGATGCCGAACTGCTCAAACATCATGGCAATATGCTCAGTAAGCATCATTGCGCCACTGGAGCCGAGATTGGCATCATTCAGTTCCGGAGAAAAGGAAATCACGGCTGTCTCATCATCAAATGAGATGGATTGCACGGTTGTCCCTTCAGGAGCCAACAGGAGCAGATCTTCCGAAGGAGCCCCTTCAAGCCAGAGTCCGAATGCATCCATGGCGCCGTCCTCGTCCATGGTGACCGATTCGTCCGTTACATAGCGATACGTCTCAAGGAGCTGGTCATCGGAGAAATAAAGAGTGACCTGATCGATCATCGCCACGTCCTCTTCTTCATTGGCTTCCTCTTCGTTATGATTCTCCTCATTGTTTTCTTCCGGTTCCTCATTGCCTTCATTGTCAGCCTCATTGTTCACGTTTTCAGGTTCGTTATTCATGTCGGCATTGTCGTTTCCGTTATCGACGGCTGATCCGGAGACAGCTTCGTTGTCGTTGCCTTCACCGCATGCGGCAAGAAAAAAGACCGAAGCAAGGGCCAGGGCAGTCAGTTTTGTTTTTTTCATGGTTATGTGCTCCCTTCGATAAAGCGATTTTGGGTGATGATTACTGTCTTTGTCGCCGTTCTAGAAAAAAGGTTACAGATGCCGTTTTCAATCGCCGGCGTATCCTGATAGAATAAAGAAGATTCACGAACAAATGGAAGGATGTTGATGAAGGTGAAAAACTGGCAGTGGGCGGTATTGTTGCTTGCCATTGGTTTTATAGCGGGTGCATTGATCTGGGCCCGGGCATTTATGACGATGTAAGTGTAACGCTTTTTTCTTTTCAGCGTCAAATTAAACAGGTAAGGGAGGTAATCGTGTGAGGGAGGAATTTGACAGGCTGTACCATCAGTATCACCATCAGCTCTTTCAATATCTGTTCTACCTCGTCCGACACCGGGAAACGGCAGAAGAACTCGTTCAGGAAGTCTATATCAAAGTCCTCAACTCGTTCGAAACCTTCGAAGGGAAAAGCACGGAAAAAACGTGGCTGTATTCAGTGGCGAAGCATGTGGCCATTGACCATATCCGCAAGCAATCGAGAAAGAAACGCCGCGCAGAAGGCAAAGAATATGAATGGAGCGAACGTGAATTCGAGATTCAGGATAAAGACCCCCTTCCCGATGAAATTGTTGTTCAGAAAGAGGAAGTGCAGGAAGTGTATCAGATGCTGGCAAGATGTACTCCCGATCAGCAACAGGTGATGATTCTCCGGTTTGTGCAGTCCCTGTCCATTGCGGAAACGGCCGAGATCCTCGGCTGGACGGAAAGCAAGGTCAAGACGACCCAGCACCGGGCGATCAAAGCATTGAAGGGCCATCTTGAGCAGCGAGAGGAAGAGGAGGTGCATCCATGACGAAGCGATGGTCTGATGAAGACATCGAGAAAACATTGACAAAAATGCCGGCGGTGGAGGACAGCCGCTCGAAGAACGATCTCATGGAGGCAATCGAAGCAAAGAGCGGGGGACAGCTTCAGATGCGGTCGTCGAAGAAGAAAAAACGGGCCTTTGTCGTACCGTCCATCGCAACAGCGGCGGCAATTTTGCTGATTGCGATTCTGTTGCCGTCACTCTTTAATCAGGGGCTGCCGATTTCGAGTGATGAAAATGCGGCGACAGACGACATGGCAGTCACAAGTGACGACGGGGATGAAGAGATGACTGACAATGCCGGCAACACGGCCGAAGATACACCGCTGAATGAACCGGAATCAGAGGATGCCGGAGTGGCGACGGACAATGGAGATGATGGCGAGGCCGCCATCATGGAATCGTTGCCTTCGGCTTATCCGGTGTTCAGTGTAGAGGTAATCACGAGAGAAAGTGATTTTGTGGTCGGGGTGAGTCCGTATATTCAGGACAGTGAAGAAGTCCTTGGTGACGCAGTACTGTCGACGTTTCATACGAATGATCCCACGAGTAACGGCGCGTTTGCAGCCCTTGAGAGCGTGACGGTGGATGAGGGCGAAGCGGCGCTGATGTTCAGTGAGGAATCTCTGGTGAGCCTCACATCATCCGAGCATCAGATCATCGAATCGTTTTTCGATGAAATCTTCACGCTCTATGGCATCAGCACATACCGGTTTGAAACACCGGAAGGTCCCGGCATCCAGTTCGGTCAGGTTGGTGAAGTGATTGAAGCAGACGTGACTGAAGAAAACCGCGGTTACTACCTTGCTGAAGAAGAGGGACAGACCCTCCTTCTCAGCGCGCGGGCAGCCGGAGCGGATATGACGGGCGGAAACGGGGAACTCCTCGATTTGGAAACGCTGATCTCGCGAATGACGGATGAAGAAATTGAAGACGACTTTTTCCATCCGGTGACGGACACGGGTTTGACAATCCTGTCTGTCAGTATGTCAGCTGATGAAGTCACGCTGACATATGAAGCAGGTCCTGAGGTGACTCCGGAAGACAGGGAGCTCTTTTACCAGGCGTTCCGATATGCCGTCAATACCTATGGCATTGACGAACTGACGCTGATTGATGACGAAAGCGGAGAAACCATCGTTTTTACCTTTGAAGGCGGCACGATGCTTGTAGAAGACAAATGACAGAGGAATCCGGATGAAAGAGGGGAGCATGCAGCTTCTCTCTTTTTTTTTGATGTGTAACGGTTAATCAGTGGCTGTGTTAAACTGTTGTCAACGTATAGGCTCAGATCTTGTTTGTAAGAGCGGCAAGGGGCGACGCCGAAGAACGGAGATCATCCATCCAAATCAGACGAAAAGGAGTGCTGCAGTGTGCTTCAGGCGGAACTTGTATTGGACATCAAAGCAACATTGGGGGAGGGGCCTTGCTGGGATGAAGACAGCCAGAAGCTGATCTGGGTGGATATCGAAGGATGCACGGTCAACCACTTTGATCCCTCAACAGGGATGAATGCATCCACCCATGTCGGAAAGCGTGTCGGAGCGGCAGTCCAAAGAGATCAAGGCGGCCTTATCCTCGCATTGGATGACGGGTTCTATGCATTTGATCCGGACAGCGGCGAGCTCGTTCATCTGCATGACCCGGAGCCCGGTGTACAGACGAACCGGTTCAATGACGGAAAATGCGATCCGTCCGGACGGTTTTGGGCCGGGTCCATGGTGCTGAAAGGAAGAAAGGAACGGGCGGCCCTGTACCGGATGGATCCGGACGGCTCGCTTCACATCATGGAAACGGGCGTGACGATTTCCAATGGACTGGAATTCGATGAGGCAAGGGGCCTGATGTACTATATCGATTCGGTGACGAAACAGATCGCCCGGTATGACTATGACGGGGAATCAGGAGAGATCCGAAACAAAACCGCAGCGTTCTCTGTCGCCGATCAGCCCGGTGTCCCGGATGGCATGACCATCGATGATGAAGGCATGCTTTGGGTGGCGTTTTTTAACGGGGGCAAGGTAGTCCGGTTTGCCCCTGATTCCGGAGCGGTGCTTGAGGAAGTGGCAGTGGCGTCATTGAAAGTGACCTCATGTACCTTTGGAGGCAGAGACTACCATGAGCTGTATATCACCACCGCCAGGGCGGATGAAGGTCAACATGAGCCTCATTCGGGCGGGCTGTTTAAAGTCCGTCTGCCGGTTTCGGGCGTGAAATCGTACAGGTTCAAAGGATAAAGTGATGTGAAGCTGTCAGTGAGGGGAAAGGGCCTTTTGACAGTTTCACATCTTTTTTCATCGGAATCACAGTTATTCCTGGAACTCTCACGGTAAGAGACAGAGGGGAACCTTCTATAGAGAGAAAAAGGAGAGATGCAATGATGAAAGCAACTGTGAAAATGATGAGTGTAGCCGCCTTTGTTCCGTTGGCTTTGGCTGCCTGTGCGCCGGATAATGACGGCAATGACGGGTTGAACGGTGAGGATCCGGAGTCCGGCAACGGGAACGCGAACAGTCAGAATGAGGGTCCGGACAGCGGCGCAGATGCCGGTGAAGTGGAGGAAATGGCTGATGAATACGGACTGGATGTCAGCGTCTCCGGAGACACGGATGGTGAGGCACCTGATGTGACTCTCGAAGAACTTGAAGAGGCGTTCGCGTCATTTGTGATTGCAACCGAAGCGGAAGTCCTTGAATTCCTCTCGTCTCCGAATGAAGGGGAAGGCGAACAGTCCGGAGAAGGCACTGCGGATTATGCCATTCCGGGTGTGGAAGCTGAACAGGTGGACACAACGGTCGAGGTGTCGTTTTCTTATGAACTCGATGGAGATCTTGACGATGCATCCCGCTTCCCGACGTTTGCCGATGTCATGGATATTCAATCAGAAATGCCTGACGCCGGCATTCTGTCCTGGGAAGAATCCGCAGTGGACAGTGAAATCGAAGGAGCTGGCACCATAGCGGAATTTCATTCCGAAGGAGAATGGTCTCTCCATGCGACTTATGACGGGCTCAGTGTGGAAGCAAGTGAAACAGACGAATGGATCGCGGAATTCTCTACGAGTACCCTTGCAGGAATTGAGGAATAAAGCAGATGATGAGAGCCCGGTGCAGGTAGATATGCACCGGGCTCGGTTTATTCAGTCAGCGATCTTTAGAGGTTGAATTTTCTCATCCGGTACTGCAGGCTCTGCCGCTTCAGGCCGAGCGTGCGGGCAGCCTGACTGATGTTGCCGCCGGCTTCTGTGAGCGACTTTTGAATGTAGGCCTTTTCCACCGTATCCATATACGTCTCAAGGGGAAGTCCCGGTTCAGGTTGCTGGGTGAAGAGACGTTCGGTTCCCTCGGAAGTGGCGGGCGGCTGAGTAAATTTGTGTTTCAGGTGAAGGGGAAGGTGCTGAAAGCCAATCGGCTCGTCGTCATAAATCAGATTCATCGCCCCTTCGATCGTGTGTTCAAGCTCTCTGACGTTGCCGGGCCAGTCATACTCGCTGAACAGATTGAACACGTCATCAGTAACTTCCTGAATATTCATCTGAAAAAGCCTGTTATATTTCCGTATGAAATGGGCAATTAAAACAGTAAGGTCCTCTTTTCGGTGTCTCAGCGGCGGAATGACAATCGATACGACACTCAGCCGGTAATACAGGTCTTCACGAAGCTTATTCTTGGAGAGTGCGTCCACGGGATCTTCGTTCATCGTGGCGATTATCCTGACGTCTACGCTCCGGCTTTTTGTGTCCCCGATTCTGCGGATCGTTTTTTCCTGAATGGCCCGCAAGAGCTTCGCCTGGAGAGAGGCGCTGAGGGAGTTGATCTCATCAAGCATCAGTGTCCCGCCGTTCGCCTGTTCAAAGAGGCCGGGGTGATCCGTTGCGCCGGTAAACGCGCCTTTAACGGAGCCAAACAGAATCCCTTCAATCAGCGTATCGGGAAGGGCTGCACAGTTTTGGCTGATAAACGGTTTCGATGCACGGCTGCTTCCGTTGTGAATGCTTTGGGCGAAGAGTTCCTTTCCGGTTCCTGTCTCCCCGTAAATCAGCACGGAAGACGTTGTCCTTGTGGCCCGTCTCGCATTTTCCACGACGTCTTCAATGGCGGGGCTGTTTCCGATGATCTGATCAAAGGTGAACCGGGCGTCGCTTGCTCCCCGGCTCGTTTCCCTTGAAAGGCGTTCGAGTTTGGTGATGTCCCGGGCGATTTCCACCGCGCCGATCTTCTCACCGTCCACGGTGAGCGGGAAGGTATTGTTGACGGTGGTGATTTCCTGGCCCTTAAAATTAAAGTAGACCTGCTTGGCGTCTTTGTGGACAACGTTGTTGTTCAGTGCCTGGAGAAGACGGCTCTCCTCTTCGGAATCAAAGAGGAAAATCTCCATGATCCGTTTGTTTAATACTTCCTTTGGATTCATGTCCTCCATTTCGGACATTTTCCGGTTATAGATGACGGACCGTCCTTCGGTATTGATCATGTGAATGCCGATATCCAGGTAATCGAGAAGCTTTCGGTACACAGGGTGAATGAATGCGGTATCAGTCAGTTTTTCCGGCTGCATGTAGAACGGGTCACCTCACTTCGTTGGGAACTGCTTTAAGTGTAGTAAAAAGAGGCGGGAGGTGCAATGATTCTTTGCGATTGGGTGCAAAATAATTCGCGGATGCAAAGAGATTTTTCAGTTTTCAGAATTGTAAGGGTTTACACAACGGGATTTTGTGTTTGGCATGGTTTTTGCATTGAGAATGAGTTGTCGAACATTTTTTATCAATAATGATTAAAAGGAGTGGATTGCAAGATGGTAGTACCTTACAGACATGAACCATTTACAGATTTTACGGTGGAGGAAAACCGTAAAGACTATCAGGAAGCGCTCGATTATGTAAAGAGTCAGCTCGGCAAGGAATATCCACTGATTATTAACGGAGAAAAAGTATTCACAGAAAAGAAATCTGTTTCAGAAAATCCGGCTAACCATAAAGAAGTTGTCGGCTACGTATCACAGTGCAGCCAGGACCTCGCCAAACAGGCCATGGAAGCTGCGGATGAGGCGTTCACATCGTGGAAGAAATGGGATCCGGCGGCGCGTGCGAACATTCTGTTCCGTGCATCAGCCATGATCCGTCGCAGAAAGCATGAATTCTCAGCCTGGCTCACGTATGAAGCCGGGAAGCCGTGGAAGGAAGCGGACGCAGATACAGCGGAAGCCATCGACTTCCTTGAATACTATGCCCGTCAGATCCTTCGTCTGAAGGACGGCATTCCGATTAATTCCCGTGACGGCGAGAACAATACGTTCAATTATATCCCGCTCGGTATCGGGATCACCATTTCCCCTTGGAACTTCGCCTTTGCCATCATGGCAGGAACGACAGTGGGGCCGATGGTGGCAGGAAACACGATCCTCCTGAAGCCGGCAAGAACGACACCGGTTATCGCCTATAAGTTCATGGAAGTGCTCCTTGAAGCCGGCTTGCCAAAAGGCGTTGTCAACTACGTGCCGGGGTCGAGCCGTGAAATCGGGGATTACCTCGTAGATCACCCGAGAACCCGCTTTATCAACTTCACCGGATCGAAGGAAGTCGGTCTGCATATCGCAGAGCGCGCTGCAAAAGTGAACGAAGGACAGATCTGGATGAAGCGCATGATCTCGGAGATGGGCGGGAAAGATACGATCATCGTCGACAGCGATGCGGATCTTGAACTGGCCGCAGAAGCAATCACGTATTCCGCATTCGGATTCTCCGGGCAGAAGTGTTCCGCGTGTTCACGGGTTATCGCGCATAAGGATGTGTATGATGATGTCCTGAACCGCGTGGTGGAACGCACGAAGAAGCTGACGGTCGGACCGACGTTCAAGGATAACTCCAACTTTATGGGGCCTGTGAATGACCAGGATGCCTTCGATAAGATTCTCGACTATATTGAAGTCGGCAAGAAGGAAGGCAGGCTGATGGTTGGCGGAACAGGCGATAATTCGGAAGGGTACTTCATTCACCCGACGGTCTTTGCCGATGTGGACTCCAAAGCCCGCGTGATGCAAGAAGAGATCTTTGGACCGGTCGTTGCCTTTGATAAGGCGGAAGACTTCGACGAGCTCATCGAAAAAGCCAACAACACAGAGTACGGTCTGACGGGTGCGGTGATTTCGAATAACCGTGACCATCTTGAACAGGCCCGTCAGGACTTTCATGTCGGAAATCTGTATTTCAACCGCGGTTGTACAGCTGCGATTGTCGGGTATCATCCATTCGGCGGCTTCAACATGTCCGGAACGGACTCCAAAGCCGGCGGACCGGACTATCTCCTGCACTTCCTGCAGCCTAAAACCGTATCGGATATGTTCTAAAAACTATGACTCACTGACTTCCCGGGGAATTTTCTTTGGGAAGTCCTCTCTAAAAGAGGGGTCAGTTATCGAGGTGATTACATGACCAAAACGATGGATATTATTGAAGTCACGGAGAAATACGGTGCGAGGAACTACCACCCGCTTCCGATCGTGATCGCAAAAGCCGAAGGTGTCTGGGTGGAGGACCCGGAAGGGAACCGCTATATTGACATGCTGAGTGCCTACTCCGCGGTCAACCAGGGGCACCGTCATCCGAAAATCATTCAGGCCCTGAAGGATCAGGCAGACCGGATTACCCTCACTTCGAGGGCGTTCCATAATGATCAGCTCGGCGCTTTTTATGAAAAAGTCTCCAAGATGACAAATAAAGACATGGTTCTGCCGATGAATACGGGAGCTGAAGCCGTTGAAACTGCGGTCAAAGCCGTGCGGCGCTGGGCGTACCGGGTGAAAGGCGTGCCGGAAAACCAGGCGGAAATCATCGTCTGCGAAGAGAACTTTCACGGACGGACGATGACGGCTGTTTCCCTGTCTTCCAATGAGGCATACAAAAAGGACTTCGGTCCGATGCTCCCGGGAATCAAAGTGATCCCATACGGCGATTTGAACGCCCTTAAAGAAGCGATTACACCGAATACAGCGGCTTTTCTGTTTGAACCGATTCAGGGTGAGGCAGGCATTAATATGCCGCCTGAAGGCTTTTTGAAAGAAGCGTATGAGCTTTGCCGGGAAAACCGGGTTCTTTACGTGGCGGACGAAATCCAGTGCGGTCTCGCCCGTTCAGGCAAGCTGTTTGCCTGTGACTGGGAAGAGGTCGAGCCGGATATGTATATTCTCGGAAAGGCCCTTGGGGGCGGCGTCATGCCGATCTCCTGTGTGGCAGCCAACGAAGAGATTCTCGGGGTCTTTGAGCCGGGCTCTCACGGTTCCACGTTCGGAGGCAACCCGCTTTCCTGCGCCGTTTCCGTTGCAGCGCTCGATGTTATAGAATCCGAACAGCTCGCAGAGCGGAGTCTTCGGCTCGGGACGTATTTCAAAGAACAGCTCGAGACCCTTGATAACCCGAAAATCCGGGAAGTCAGAGGACGGGGACTGTTTATCGGGGTTGAAATGACGGAGGCGGCCAGACCATACTGTGAAGCATTAAAGGAAAAGGGGCTCCTTTGTAAAGAAACCCATGAGAACGTCATCCGATTTGCACCGCCGCTCGTGATCTCTGAAGAGGATCTCGACTGGGCAATCGGACAGATCAAAGATGTGCTGAAAGGCTGACGCTCAGCCTGAATGTGGCCGGGTGCCAAAATGCTCCCTCCCACATCGGCATCCGGAACACAATCTGAAGCATGTGTCTGACACAGAAAGAGGGGTTGACAGCGATGATTACAAGAAACCTGTTTTTATTTTTATCCCAGAATAAATATGTCAAAGGGAAGGCAAGAAAATGGGGGCCGAAACTCGGTGCCCATAGCCTGATTGCAGGGGAAACGATCCAGGAAGCGATGGATACCGTACGTGAATTGAATGCGAAAGGCCTGTCTGCGACAGTCGATCATCTAGGTGAGTTCGTCTATACACGTGAAGAAGCGGAAGAGTCCGCCAATTACTGCATGCGCACCCTGGATGCCATTGCAGAGAGCGGCGTGGACTGTAATCTGTCTCTGAAGCTGACGTCACTTGGCCTTGACGTGGACCGCAACCTTTGCCGGGATAATATGATGGCCATCCTTGAAACGGCTGAGAAACATGGTGGGATCTTTGTCCGGATTGACATGGAGGACTACTCCCATCTCGATGCGACTCTGGAGCTGCTTCATGAACTGCGCCAGACGTATACCAACGTCGGTACAGCTGTACAGGGTTACCTGTTCCGGGCTGAGAAAGACGTGGATCGTCTTAAGGGGACGAATATCCGTCTGATCAAGGGCGCGTACAAAGAATCACCTGAGGTGGTCTATCAGAAACAGGAAGATGTCGATGCCAACTATGTCAAGATCATCAAGCGTCATATGCTGAATGGCAGCTATGCCGCCGTTGCGACACATGATCACAACGTAATCGCTGAAATCAAGCAGTTTGCCGAGGACAACGGGATTCCGCGTGAACAGTTTGAGTTTCAGATGCTGTACGGTTTCCGCACGGATATGCAGGAGGAAATCGTAAAAGAAGGCTACAAGATGCGAATCTATGTCCCGTTTGGGGAAGACTGGTACGGTTATTATATGAGAAGGATGGCGGAGCGTCCGCAAAATATTGTATTCGGCGTTCGCGGGCTGTTGTCCAAGTAAACAAAAGAACCCAAATATGAACCAGGGCGTGCCGGAGGGGTCAAAATCTGTACGGTTACGTCCTTTCTTTATTTTGATGAAATGGAGTGGTCAATCATGAACAGACAGTTATCGATTATCGGCGTCCCGATGGACCTCGGTCAAAATCGCCGGGGAGTGGATATGGGACCGAGTGCGATGCGTTATGCCGGGGTGGTGGATCGCCTGACGGCACTCGGGTATGAGGTGGAAGACCGCGGTGATGTCCGCATTGGCAGATCCTCTGAAGAAGAGGAAAGCCAGTCAAATCTCAAGGATCTGCATGAAGTGGTGGATGCCAACAAGGCGCTTGCCAAAGAGGTGAAGTCTGTAGTTGAAGCAGAACGCTTTCCTCTCGTTCTCGGTGGGGATCACAGCATCGCGATTGGGACGCTTGCCGGTGTCTCGGAACCGTTTGAAAACATGGGAGTGATCTGGTACGACGCCCATGGTGATCTGAATACCGGGGAGACGTCCCCTTCGGGTAATATTCACGGGATGCCCCTTGCGGTGAGCCTTGGGATCGGGCATCCGTCCCTGACGGAAATCGGCGGATACGCACCAAAGGTTAAACCGGAAAATATCGTGATCATCGGTGCAAGATCCCTCGATGAAGGCGAACGGAAGCTGATCAGGGAAAAAGGGATTCAGGTGTATACGATGCATGAGGTGGACCGGTACGGGATGTCTCATGTTATGCAGGAGGCACTGTCGTACCTGAAAGACAGGCAGACGGACGGCGTTCATTTAAGTCTTGATCTTGATGCCCTTGATCCTCAGGATGCACCGGGTGTCGGGACACCGGTGCTTGGAGGCACGTCCTACCGGGAGACGCATCTTGCCATGGAGATCCTCGCAGATGCCGACATCCTGACATCTGCGGAGTTCGTTGAGGTGAATCCGATTCTCGACGTAAAGAACAAGACAGCCGAAGCGGGTGTTGGTCTCATCGGATCACTGTTCGGAGAGAAACTGCTCTGAATGCCTGTGAAACATTCAAACCCCCTCCTGCATCTGTTGCGGGAGGGGGTTTTTATACATGAAGTGTTAAAAAGTTGTTCATTTTGTGACAAGCCGAACGGAGACGTTGACCCTCCCCGGGGCACGTGCTATAATTCAATCAGAATGAAAATCATTCTCAGTGATAATCGCAGTGAATGAGATCGTATAGTGAGACGTTGACAGGTGCTGAACATTCATTTTTGAAGGACATACGGGGAGGTAGTTCCAATGAGCTTCATCAGAATGGAAAAGATCACGAAAAGGTTTACAAAGTCAGGGGATCCGGCCGTACAGGGGTTGGATTTATCGATAAACAAAGGTGAAATCATTACCCTTTTGGGACCAAGCGGGTGCGGGAAAACGACAACGCTTCGCATGATTGCGGGCTTTGAACATCCGTCCGGTGGCAGGATTACCATTGATGGAACAGATGTGTTTACGGACAGTCATTCACTTCCGCCTGAAAAACGCGGGATCGGCATGGTTTTTCAGGATTACGCCTTGTTTCCGCATATGACAATATTGAAAAATGTGATGTTTGGTCTGAATAAATGGAACAGCCGCGCGAAGAAAAAGCGGGCTTTTGAAGTCCTTGAACTGGTCGGTCTCGAAGAGTATGCAGACCGTTATCCGACACAGCTCTCCGGTGGTCAGCAGCAACGTGTCGCCTTAGCCCGTGCCCTTGCACCAAAGCCGCATGTGGTACTGATGGATGAGCCGTTCAGTAACCTTGATGCGGGGCTTCGTGAAAAGATGCGTTACGATGTGACGACGATTCTCCGAAAAGCTGAAACAACGGCGATTATGGTAACGCACGATCAGAAAGACGCATTTGCGGTATCGGACCGTGTTGTTGTCATGAAAGACGGGATTGTCCAGCAAATCGCTGAACCGAAAGAAATGTACCGCTGTCCGAAAAACTGTTTTGTGGCAGAATTCGTCGGCAAAACCAATCTTCTGTCCGGAAAAGTTGATGCTGACGGTCAGCACATTCATACGAATATCGGGAAAGTGCTGTTGCCGCAACAGTTCAACCGCCATAATCTTGACGATGTGAAGCTCTCGATCCGTCCGGAAGGCTGCCGCCTTTCCGATCAGGGGGCCTACTGCGGAGCCGTAGAACGTGTGACATACAGCGGTGACTATCAGGAATTGCATGTGCGGCTTCACAATGAGCCCGATTTAAGGAAAGAACCTATGCTCATTTATGCGCCGGTAGAACAGGAAGTGGAAGTCGGAACAACGGTTTCCTTTGATATTAAATCTGAACTGGTCGCTCTTGTTGAATAACCGGCATATGAAAGTATGATTCAGATTTCATTGAGAAGTCCGCGCAGTGATTAGGCGGGCTTTTCATTTTGTATATGCATGAACGTAAAGAGTAATAAGTATTTGTTTATAATTATTATAAATAATCACCGGATTGTCAAGAGTTTTGTTGAAAAAAATCACTTTTCTCTATTGTATTTTTGGTCGTCCTCGTGTAGTATTTAATTTGTAAATGATAATGATTTTCATTATCATTTAAGAACACAACAACCAAGGGGGACATCAACGATGAAAAAAGGTTTTTTACTCAGTGCGGCGATTCTGCCAGGCTTTATGCTTGCAGCTTGCGGGAACGACGGAAACAATGAAACAGGAAGTAACGAAGCAAATGATAACGAAGTTGTGGAAGCCGGAGGCGAACTTGTAGTATACTCAGCACGTAACGAAACATTCGTCCAGGCACTTCTCGATAAATTCGAAGAAGATACAGGGATTGAGGTATTGGCGCTTCACGGCGCTGAGCCGCTTCAGATTCAGGAAGAGGCAGGCAATGTGCAGGCGGATATCTTTATCTCCAATGACCTTGGCGGACTTGAATACTTAAATCAGCAGGATCTCCTTGAAGGTGGCGACTATGAGAATGTCGATTCCATCGACGAACAGTACCGTGCTGAAAATAATGAATGGATTGCTTTATCATCAAGAGCAAGAGGGTTTATCTACAATAAAGACATGATAGCTGAAGAAGACGTACCTCAGTCCATGGAAGACCTGTTTGACCCGTCCTATGCAGACGTGGAGAATGGCTATGCCATTACCCGCGGCGGTAACGGGGGCATGATCGGGAATGTGTCGGCTCTCCGCTACGAGTGGGGCGATGAGCGTACACAGGAGTGGATCGAAACGATCCAGGAAAATGCTTCCGGGATCATGCAGGGCCATGGTGATATTCGGCGGGCAGTGGGTGCAGGTGAGCATTCATTTGGACTCGTGAATAACTATTACTATCACCAGCAGCTCGAAGAGCCGGATAACAACAATGTCGGCTTCGTATACCCGGACCAGGAAGACGGTCAAATGGGCGCGATCACAAACGCTGCAGGACTCGGGAAAGTGGCCGGCGGACCGAACGGTGATAATGGCGACCGGTTCATGAACTGGATTCTTGAAGAAGAAAACCAGCTTGCCTTTGTCGGTGAATCACTTGAAGTGCCGATTAACCCTGATCTCGAGCCGCCGTTCGAAGGTGCTGTAAGGATTGCCGATCTGAATCTTCAGGACATGCCACTTCGCGAATTGGGTAACTTCTTCGAGGATACACGCAGTCTGATTGAAGATGCTGGGCTTGATCTTGAACTGAGATAAACGCCAAATCCGATAACAGGAGAGGGCACTATGACAACCAATCATCACGATAAGAATCACGATCAGACAAATAAAGAAATGCATACAGAAGAACAGAAGGTTGAGGGCAAAAAGCCCTCAACCATTCTGCGTTTCATGAACAGGCGGTGGATGGATCACTGGAGCGGGAATCCGCCGGGTCCGATTCTGCTGTTAATCGGTATCGTCACGGCGATTCTCATGTCTGTCCCGATTCTGTATGTGATCTGGCGCGCGGTTTTCGCAGGTGCTGACAGCTGGGCGCGGCTGTTGGGGAACCGGATTCCCGGCCTTATCTGGGATACACTTTCCCTTGTTGTCGCCGTTACCGCTGCGGCGATTACGATCGGTGTCAGTGTCGCCTGGCTTGTTGTCAGGACGGATCTGCCGGGGCGCAAATGGCTTCAGTGGATGATGGCACTGCCTCTCGTTATCCCTCCTTACGTGGGGGCGGTGACGTACATCATTGTGTTCGGGCCGAGCGGCTGGGCGAGGGATCTGTGGGAACAATCGTTCCTCGACTCGATCATCGCCTACCCGATAAATATATATTCCTTTTGGGGTGTATTCATTACCCTGACCCTCTTCACGTATCCGTACGTCTTTCTGATTGCCAGTGCATCACTCAGGAAGATGAACAAAAGCTTTGAAGAGGTGGCCCGTTCACAGGGAATGAGTACGGCGCAGATCTTTTTCAAGGTGAACTTGCCCCTTTTGCGGCCGGCGATTGGTGCCGGAGCGATTCTGATCAGTCTCTATGTATTGTCTGATTTCGGTGCGATTGCGATGCTCCGCTATGTGACGTTTACTGCAGCGATTTATTACCAGCGTGCGGGTTTTGATATCCCGGCTGCTTCGGTACTGAGTCTCGTTCTGATTGTCATTACGGTCCTGATCCTGTGGCTCGAATCGTATACAAGGAGAAAGAACAAGTACTACCAGACAACGAACTCCTACAAAGAACCGGATATTCTGTCCCTCGGAAAATGGAAGCCGATTGCGACCCTTTATATCGGCACGGTTTTCAGTCTTGCGGTGGTCCTGCCGATCAGTGTCCTTGTGTACTGGACGGTCATCGGTGCAGGTGCAGGGGCCATTGACAGCCGCTTCTTCGGTTTCGCCTGGAACAGCATTAAAGTGTCCGGCCTTGCAGCCGTGATTTCCATGCTGTTGGCGACACCGATCATTTACCTGAAATCCCGTCATCCGTCACTGACGTCTAGTACGATCGACAAGCTGAGCTATGGCGGCTATGCCTTGCCGGGGGTGATTGTGGCACTTGGACTGGTCTTTATCTTTAACAATCACATTCCAATGCTTTATAACACGTTTTATATGATTGCCGTTGCGTTTGTCGTGCGCTTCCTGCCACAGGCCATGCAGGCGGGGGATGCGTCTCTCAGTCTCGTGTCACCGCGGATGGATGAAGCGGCGAGAAGCCTCGGATACCCTGCCTGGAAGGTTATGTTCAAAGTTGTCCTGCCAACGATAATGCCGGGTGTTCTCGCAGGAGGTGCCCTCGTTTTTGTCAGTTCCATCAAGGAACTTCCGGCCACGCTCATGCTTAGGCCGCCGGGGTTTGATACCCTGGCGGTGCGGGTCTACTATGAAGCGTCGGAAGCGATCTATCATCAGGCGGCTCCTGGTGCCCTCCTGATTGTATTGGTCTCGATCATTCCGCTGCATTATCTCCTGAAGAAATATTAATCACGAAAAAGGCGGGCCCTGTCGGGAGCCCGCTTTTTGCATATCAGGAGAAGAACAGGGTATCGATGAGCCAGAAGAATCCGATCATGGCCACCGCGCCGCCGGCGATGTAAAACCAAAGTTGTTCCTTGATCCTGCGCTTTTTCTCCCAGCGCTTCGGATCAAAGCCGATATCGTCGGGATCGTGAACGTTGGATGAACCGAGCTGATTAGACCATCTGGAGACGCCGGTAAGGAACAGCGGCGCAAGGGCTGCACCTGCAATCAGCCCGAACAGGTGGGCGAGGATGTTAATCCCTGGGTTTACAAAGGTCATGATTACACCGATAATGATAATGGTCACAATCATTTGTGAACTGACCTGATCCATCAGGTCTTTGCGAAGCAGCACGATATACAGATAGACACCAAAGAGGCCGTAAATGGCCCCGGATGCCCCGACATGGGAATAGTTGGGGCCTTGAAGCAGGAATGTGACGATATTGGCGATGACGGCGGTTCCGAGAAACAGCATCACGAACCGGCTGATGCCAAGTTTGGCTTCGAGCCATGGACCGAAAAGAAACAGGGCAAATGAGTTAAACATGACATGCATGAGCCCGCCGTGAAGAAAGATCGGGGTGACGAGGCGCCAATACTCGCCCATGGCGATGGCGAAGTTCCATCCGACACCGAGGGCGAAGATCTCGTTTCCTCCGAGAAATCCGAACCAGTACACCCAAATATAGAAGAAGAGGCAAATGCTGATGAGGACCGAAACGGCCTTGTAAGTGGAAATATATTCAGAGAAACTTTCATTACGTAAGAACATGGCGTATCAACCTTTCAGAAAACGGTTATGTGTCTGTTACACGTAAATCATATCATACCGGCGATACATACGACCATCGTTACGGTACAGGGAGCTGACACGTATGATTCAGGGGATAGGACTCGATATCATTGAACTTGAGCGAATCAGGCGGCTTACGGTGAGGCAGCCGAGATTTTCGGCAAGGATTCTGACTGAACGTGAACTGACGAAGATGGCATCGTTCACCGATGCGAACAGAAAGATCGAATACTTGGCCGGGCGCTATGCGGCGAAAGAGGCGTTTTCCAAGGCACTTGGATGCGGCATCGGTGGTGAATTGTCCTTTCAGGATATCGACATCATCAACAGGGAAGACGGCAGGCCGGAACTGTTCTGTCAGGCACTTGACCAGGATACCCGGGCACTTGTGTCGATCACCCATACGAGGGACATGGCCGCAGCACAGGTCATCCTTGAGCGGTCGCCTGGCCCATTGAATGATAAAAGCGGGGTGTGAGCATGAGAATCGTATCAGGAACGGAGATGCGTGCAATTGATCACTGCACGATTCACGAAATGGGCTTTGACGAGTTCGCGCTGATGGAGAGCGCTGGGCGTGCGTTTACAGAAGCCCTGATAAAGAGATTGTCAAAAGACGATGAGATTCTCGTCCTGGCAGGCGGCGGAAATAATGGCGGGGATGCGATTATTGCGGCAAGGCATCTGCTTGAGCGCGGGTATCGGGTTCGACTGTTTACCGTCTCGGAGAAAGCGCAAACGAAGGGAGCGGCGCGCCGGCATCTGGACATGTTTGAACGGATGGGGCACAGCTTCCGGTCATTGGGCCAAGCTCCAGATGATGACGTGCATGAAGCGATCCGAAGGTCCGGGGTGATTGTCGACGGGCTTCTTGGAACAGGTGTCCGGGGAGCGGTCCGGAATCCCTATCAGGGGCTGATTGAAGCGGTGAACGAAGCATCAGCCATGACGGTGGCCCTCGATGTCCCGAGTGGCATGCCTTCGAATGAGGAAGACGACGGATCGGGCGGAGTGGTGGCTGATCTGACGATTACCCTTGCCTGCCCGAAAGAGACATTTTATCTGCCGGCGTTTCGGGATTTCTGTGGCACAATTATCACTGTCGATATCGGTATTCCGAAAGCAGCCTTCAAAAGCGGCGGGCAACAGCGCAGTCTGATTGATCCTGAATCCGTCCGGCGGACGCTGCCTGTACGTCAGCCCGGGATGCACAAAGGAGTTGCCGGGCGCGGCCTTCTGATTGCAGGGAGCCGTTCGATGCCGGGCGCAGCGGCACTTGCTGCTGAGGCGGCCATCCGCTCAGGAGCGGGGCTGTTTACCCTCGCCTCGGGAGAATCCGTCCTTGAGCGCCTTCCGGAAGCGGTCCGTGAGGCGATGTACTTGCCGATTGAAGAAGCGGACGGGCAAGTCACGCTGCACGGCGAGATGTCCTTTGCCGGTTTTGACGGGATTGCCGCAGGGCCGGGACTCGGAAGGGAGGAGACGGGATCGGTGCGGGCGTTTTTCCGCGCGGTCACGTGCCCCCTCATTCTCGATGCGGATGCACTGTACCGGGCCAGGGCCGACTTGGACGGTTTATTGATGGATGCAGGGGGACCGGTTATTCTCACGCCTCATCCCGGTGAGATGGCTGCCATCATGGATGTGTCCGTTCAGGACGTCGAACAGAACCGGTTTTCCATCAGCCGAAAACTGGCAAATAAGGGCTGTTTTGTCGTCCTGAAAGGGCGCCATACGATCATTACGGCGCCTGACGGGACGCAGTGGGTGAACACATCCGGCACGCCTGCCCTTGCAAAAGGTGGCACAGGGGATGTATTAACGGGGATGATCCTTGCCTTTGTCATGCAGATCAACGAGGTTGCGGATGCCCTGAAGGCAGCCGTTTACCTGCACGGTGCTGCAGGTGAAATGGCTGAAGCGGGGCAGGATGCGCTTTCTGTGACAGCGGGAGATGTGATCGGGAAGATCGGCCCCGCCATTCATGCGTGCCGGACTCAAACAGGTCCGATTCAACTTGACACAGACTGGAAATCGGTGATAATTAAATGAAACAGATACAGGAGATATACAGGAAAGCGGGGGATCAGGCGGTGGATGTGACACACCCTTTTTACAGAGATACATGGGCGGAGATCGATTTGAACGCCATTCATGATAATGTGACAGCCATAAAGGCGTCGCTGCCGGCGCATACGGAAATGATGGCTGTCGTGAAGGCCAATGCATACGGGCACGGGGCCGTCGATGTGGCAAGGGAAGCACTCGATGCTGGTGCGACCTACCTCGGTGTGGCGATACTCGATGAAGCCATCGCCCTCAGAAAAGCGGGCATCGGAGCACCGATTCTCGTATTGGGGTATATTCGGGCCGAGGATATTCTCATTGCCTCCGAGCTTGATATCGCCGTGACCGTTTTTCAAAAAGACTGGCTGGAAAAAGCCGAGTCGCTTCTCAGGGCGGCCGGAAGAAAAGCGGTATGCCATGTGAAACTCGATTCAGGCATGGGGCGCATCGGACTTCGAAAAGAAGAGGAGATCCGCGAACTTGCGGAAGTTCTGAAAGCGTCCCTTCATATCCATGTGGAAGGCGCATATACGCACATGGCGGCGGCTGATGAGCCGGGGAATGACTATTACCATGTGCAAAAAGAACGCTTCCTGGACATGATGGACTGGCTGGAGTCCTCACTCGGGGAGAAAGTGAAGATCCGCCACTGTGCGAACAGTGCGTCGGCGCTTCGTTTCCACGAGGAAAGCTGTAACCTGGTCCGTGTCGGCATTTCCATGTACGGCATGGCGCCGTCGGTCGAGATGAAACCGGATATGAAGGTGCCACTGAAGCAGGCGATGTCCTTAAAGAGCAGAATTACACAAGTGAAGCTGCTTGAACCTGGCGAAGGGATCAGCTATGGCTCCACCTACCGCACAAGCGGGCATGAATGGATCGGGACGGTGCCGATCGGGTATGCCGACGGCTGGATCCGGGCTCACCAGTCCGGCGATGTCCTCGTGAAGGGGAAACGGGCGAAAATTGTCGGGCGAATCTGTATGGATCAGATGATGATCCTTCTCGACGGTCCCGTTGAGACCGGTACGGAGGTGACGCTGATCGGTGAAGATGGGGGAAGTTTTCTCTCCATGGATGAAGTGGCAGGCAGGATTGATACGATCAGTTATGAGATTCCCTGTACCCTCAGTTACCGGGTTCCCCGGGCTGTCCGTAAGGACGGGCGAGTGCTCTATGTCCATAATGATATTTTCTGATGCTTTCAGGTATTGGCAAACGAGCTAAACAAGTTGTTCATGTTGACAATTTGTCATCAAAAAGAAATATGGGAAACTTTCAAAAGAACCTTTTCACACCGGTATTTCAATGCTATGATTGAGATTGAATCCAACATTTACGGCTATTGAGTTTCCAGGAGGTGTTCTTGTGTCAGCAGACTGCACGAAGAAAATCAGCGTAAACTTGCCGCAGCATCTGGTTCACGAGATTGATGCATTAACAGAAGGTGAAGGATGTAACCGGGATGAACTGATTCACCGGGAATTGATGCGCTTTGTTGAAATACAGCGCACCAAGCAGATTCGTGAAGAAATGGAACGCGGGTACATGGAAATGGCAAAGATCAACCTGAACATTGCGTCAGAATCGTTTTTGGTTGAAGAGGAGGCCGAAAGTGCGCTCGACCGGCTGGTCAGCGGGGTGTAACTCTTGATGGTCAAACGAGGCGATGTTTACTTCGCTGATCTGTCACCCGTGGTCGGATCGGAACAGGGTGGCGTCCGTCCGGTGCTCATTATTCAAAATGACATCGGAAACAGATTCAGCCCGACTGTGATTGTCGCTGCGATAACAGCGCAAATCCAGAAGGCGAAGTTACCAACACATGTTGAAATCGATGCAAAAAAAAATGGGTTTGATCGTGATTCCGTCATTTTGCTTGAACAGATTCGTACGATTGACAAGCAAAGACTGACAGATAAGATCACTCATCTTGACGAAAAGACGATGGCGAAAGTTGACGAAGCGCTTCGTGTCAGTATCGGACTTATTCATTTATAACGTGAGACGAGAAAAGGCCACCCGGTTCCGGGTGGCCTTTTCCCGTGCATGCGGGGAACGTGGTTTTTGGAACTTCGAACTCTTTCGTCCGGAAAACTGAATGGTTTGATTGATTTTACTTACGAAGAATGGAATAATGAGATTATTACTATGTACGGTACAATTGGGGGAGAATTGCGTGAATACATTCGTTAAAGAAAGCATACTTGAACAGCGGAGCGCTATCATGAACAGGTGGATTGAAGAAATTGAGTCGTTCCGCACCGATGACTCACTGCAGAACATTTCAAATACGGTATACGAAAACACGAACAGGGAATTTATTGACAAGCTTTTTGGCGCCATTGAAGAAGGCCATACGAAAGTGGACCGACCTCTCGATGATTTTGCAGAACGCCTGATTCAGCTCGGCTGGCCGCTTCATTATCTCACACGCGGGCTTCAGGAATTCCGGAAAGTGACGATCGAAATCCTTTCGGAAACTGACTCGGATTATTGCCAGAGCATTGAGTTCTTTCAGGACATTGAGAGTTGGATCGACGATATGGTCAATATGCTGGTCAACCAGTATTCAGGCTCATGGGAAAACACCGTCTTCCTTCAGAAGATGGCGTTAAAAGAGTTATCAGCGCCACTGATTCCGGTCTTTGACAGAATCAGTGTAATGCCTCTGATTGGCACGATCGATACGGAACGGGCGAAGCTGATCATGGAGAATCTTCTCGACGGGGTCATTGAACACCGTTCACAGGTTGTGCTGATTGATATCACCGGCGTGCCGGTTGTCGACACGATGGTCGCCCATCATATCATTCAGGCTTCTGAGGCTGTTCGTCTCGTTGGAGCGAAGTGCATTCTTGTCGGGATCCGTCCTGAGATCGCCCAGACCATTGTCAACCTGGGGATTGACCTTGGCAAATTCCCGACAAAGAGTACGCTCAAGAAGGGCATTGAAGCCGCCCTTGAGATGACCCAGCGCGAAATCATAGAATTTGATTCAGTCAAAGGAGGCGAGATCATTGCGGATTCCAATACTTAAACTGCACGATTACTTATTAATATCCGTACAGGTCGAACTCGATGACCAGACGGCTTTGCAATTCCAGGAAGACGTACTTGAAAAGATCCATCAGGAAGGTTCCCGCGGGGTTGTGATTGATCTCACATCCGTTGATATGATTGATTCTTTTATTGCCAAAGTCCTCGGTGATGTTGTCGATATGTCAAATCTGATGGGGGCAAAGGTGGTCATGACAGGGATTCAGCCTGCTGTCGCCATCACTCTGATCGATATGGGAATTGTACTTGATGATGTGCCGACTGCTCTTGACCTTGAACAGGGACTTGAGCGACTCCAATTGGAACTGGAGGGCTGATCCGATGGCAGAAGAGACAAATGTGGACATTCACAGTGAATGGGGTATCGTGGCTGCCAGACAGGCAGGCCGCACGATGGCAAAAGAGATCGGATTCGGTTCGGTGGACCAGGCCAGAATCACGACGGCCATATCTGAACTTGCCAGAAATATATATCTGTATGCTGAAAAAGGAAAAATCAGAATTCAGGCAGCACAAGGTGCCAACAGACGCGGGATCCGGATTGTGGCTTCAGATGAGGGACCGGGTATCCCGGATCTCCGCAGAGTAATGGAGGACGGCTTTACCACTTCCGGTGGACTCGGGGCAGGACTTCCCGGTGTGAAACGCCTGATGGACGAGTTTGATATTGATTCCAAGGTCGGTGAAGGGACAACGATCACCGCCATCAAGTGGATCAGATAGAGAGAGAACAGGGAGGTGTGCCGGTTTTGAGGGACACAAAGTATTCGTTATACCAGATGTACAAAGAGATGCTGACGAGCTATCTGGATACAAAAAATGAACAGGCACTTTACCATGCTCAGCAATTCAGTAAAGAAATGATGGAGAAAGACATGTCCCCTGAGGAGACGGTTAGTCTCCATCTTTCTGTTTTTCAGGAGCTGGCAACGGAGCTTCCTGAGGAAGTGGTGGATTCATTTGATTTGTTGCTTGAAGTCATGGTTGGATACGGATTGGCCTACCGGGAGCACCAAAGTCTCCGGGATCGCCAGCGTGAACTTGATTCAGAGCTGAATGTGGCGTCAAGGATGCAACAGTCCCTGCTGCCGCACCAGGAGATCGGACTCGATACAATCGATTTGGGTGTTGTGAGTGTCCCTGCAGGCAAGATGAGCGGGGACTATTACCATTATATGACCGATGAACGGGACAATGTGGCAATAGCCGTGGCGGATGTCATTGGCAAGGGCATCCCGGCGGCGATGTCCATGTCGATGATTAAGTATGCAATGGACACCCTGACCGAACAGTCCCTCCGTCCGCGGTCCATCCTTGAAAAACTGAATCGAGTTGTGGAGCGAAATATTGAATCGGATATGTTTATTACGATGATGTACGGTTTCTATGATACGAATATCCACCGGTTCTCCATGGCGAGTGCCGGACATGAACCGGGTTTTCTTTACCGGTCTGAATCGGACAGTTTTGAGGATCTTGAAGCAAAGGGCCTGGTTCTCGGTGTCTCACCGAAGGTCAGTTACGAAGAGATTATTTACGACATTCAGGTAGGCGACTTTATTGTTCTGCTGTCTGACGGGGTCACGGAATGCCGGATTGACGGTGAGTTTATTCGCCGCGACCAGGTTATGGACATGATACGTGAACGAAAGGATCTGGAGGCTCAGGAAATTGTCGATTCGATCTACTATGAGCTTGAGCGTGCGCAGGGTTTTCAGCTCCGTGATGATTTTACACTGCTGATTTTAAAGCGAAAGGTTTAAGCAGACCCGTAAAGTGGTATCTGTATAAAATGGAAAGAAGCGATTGACGGGAGGTTTTTAAGCAATGAATTTATCAGTAAGTGTAAAAGAAGGAGAAACGAGTAATGTTGCCTATGTATCCGGTGAGGTGGATGTGTATACGGCATCAAAGCTGAAAGAAACACTGAATCCTTTGGCGGAACAGGAGAACAAGGACCTGTATGTCGATTTGTCCAATGTTGAGTATATTGATTCCACAGGGCTCGGTATTTTTATCGGAACTCTGAAACTCACTGAAAAGTCAGGGAGCAACTTGAAGCTCCGCGGTTTGAATGACCGTGTTCTCAGACTGTTTGAGATTACGGGTCTGAACGAAGTCATTGAGATTGACGCCGACAAAAGGGAGGAAGCCTGATGAGTAAGGTGGCGGACCGTATTGAAATGAATGTTCCGGCCAAAGCTGAATATGTCGGGGTTGTCCGGCTGACGGCTTCTGGTGTCGCGAACCGGCTCGGTTATTCCTATGATGACATCGAAGACATTAAGCTTGCAGTAGCTGAAGCCTGTACAAATGTCGTGAATCATGCTTATGAAAAAGCGGACGATGAGGTGTCCCACGATATTCATCTCAAATTTTCTGTGTATGAAGACCGCATGGAATTTGTCATTGCAGATCAAGGCGGCGCAGTCGACCTTGATGTGCTCAAGAAAAAACGGGGACCGTTGAATGCTTCGCAGGCAATCGAAGATATGAAGGAAGGGGGGCTCGGCCTTTTCCTGATTGAAACATTGATGGATGAAGTGGATATACAGGGAGATACAGGCGTTATCATTACGATGACGAAGTTCCTAAAGAGAGATGAGGTGGAGCCCGGTGACGAGAGAACCTCGGAAGAACTCCCGAAGCAGTAAACAGAAGGAAGAGGACAAAGAGCGGCAATTAAAGATGATCGCCGAGTTCCAGGAAACGGGAGACGATGAGATCCAGACACAGCTTGTCCTTGAATATGAGAATTTAGTGCATGCGTTGGCGAGAAAATTTTCGCGTGGGCAGCGTCATGATGAGGATCTGGTCCAGGTTGGGATGATCGGTCTGCTGGCTGCACTGAGGCGGTTTGATCCCTCTTTTGGCAGAAGTTTTGAATCCTTCGCCGTTCCGACGATTGTCGGAGAGATCAAACGCTTCATCCGGGATAAAACCTGGAGCGTCCATGTGCCAAGAAGAATCAAAGAGCTCGGACCAAAGATCAAGAGTGCTGTTGAGAACCTGACAACGGAGCTTCAGCGCAGTCCGCAGGTTGAAGAAATTGCTGACTACCTTGAAGTGAGCGAAGAAGAAATTCTTGAGACGATGGAGATGGGCAAGAGCTACCAGGCGCTGTCTGTTGACCGTTCGATTGAAGCAGATGATGAGGGCAGTGCCGTTACCCTGCTCGATCTTGTCGGATCGGTGGAATCGGGTTATGAGCAAACGGATCAGCAACTCCTCCTTGAGAAGGCTTTTCAGGTGCTGACGGATCGGGAAAAACAGATCCTGCAGCTGACCTATTTCGAAAACATGAGCCAAAAAGAGACAGGTGAACAGCTGGGTATATCCCAAATGCATGTCTCACGGCTGCAGCGGCGTGCGCTGCAGAAATTGAAGGATTCCATCAGGATTGAAGCGACGGAGGCTTTCTAATGATTGAACATCAGCTAATGGATGAGATGGATATCAGTGTGTATCAGAATGCGAAGAAGGGTAACTGGTGCTCTGGCGATGCCGTCTATATCGTGCGGACGTCAGACTACATTCTGGTTGCCGTTACAGATGGCCTTGGAAGCGGTCATGAGGCACAGGAAGCGTCTGAATCCGTGATGGCAATTATCCGCGCGGATCACGACCTTCCGTTCCGTGCACTCCTTGACCGGTGCAACAATGCCGTCTGGGGTACGCGAGGTGTCGTTTTATCCATTCTGAAGTTCGATTTTCACAGTCAACAGGTCGAGTATATTAACGTCGGCAACATCACATGTACCTTTTATTACCCGGACGGGAAAATGTACCGTCCGATCCCATCCCGCGGTTATCTGTCGGGTCGGAAGCACAAGGCGAAACCATCGAATATTCCGTTTGAACCCGGTATGGGGTTCATTGTCTATTCTGACGGACTGACATTCAATCCTGCTTATCACGCGCTGTTTGACAGGCATTTGACGGCGCAGGAAACCCTGGAGATGATTGTCGATCTGAAGGTGGATTCGAATGATGATGTGGCGATTGTACTCGGTCATGTTCACCAACCGGACTGATATTCATCCGTATTCAGGGTGAGATAAAGAAAAAGAGAAAGCCGCCGGCCAAAAGGTCAGGCGGTTTTTTGCATGCGATTCGTGCTATCGGCGGGTTACACCTAAGGCGAAATCGCGGTATAATGACGAACGTAAAGAAATAGAACGGGTGCAGAGACAGAAGGGATGGACGATCATGGAATGGACTGAACAGACAATGCGTATTCTCAAAGATGTTGTGAAGCTTGTATCTTTGCGGGAAGATCAGGTTAAAAAAGTCATTGAGCTTCACGAAGAGAAAAATACCGTACCGTTTATCGCACGCTATCGTAAGGAAATGACCGGCGGCCTTGATGAAGATCAGATCCGCGGCATTCTGGATACATGGGGGTATGCCAATCAGCTTGCAGACCGAAAAGAAGAAGTGGTCCGACTGATCGGTGAACAGGGAAAACTGACGGAAGAACTTGAAGGAAAAATCCTGCAGGCTGTAAAGCTTCAGGAAGTGGAAGATCTGTACCGACCTTATAAACAGAAGAGAAGGACCCGGGCAACGATGGCAAAAGAAAAGGGACTTGAACCTCTCGCAGAGTGGCTCCTTTCGTTTCCTTCTTCCGGTGATCCGCTCGCAGAGGCTGCCGCCTATGTGAGTGAAGAACTGGAAGTGGCCAGTGCCGAAGAGGCCCTCCAAGGGGCGCAGGACATCGTCAGTGAGACGTTCGCCGATGATCCGGATATTCGACAACGCGTCCGGGATATGACATTCAAAAACGGGAAAATGACGAGTTCGAAAAAACCGAAAGCTGAAGACGACAAAGGGATCTTCGAAATGTACTACGAGTATGAGGAACCGGTGAAGTCGTTGGCCCATCACAGAGTTCTTGCCATGAACCGCGGTGAGAAAGAAGATGTGCTGAAAGTGAAAATTGTCACGGCGGAAGAACCGATTACGGGCTGGATGAAGCGTCATATTCTGAAAGGCAAATCCACGGCCGTCGAATCCGTGATCACGGATTCGATTTTAGACAGCTACAGCAGGCTGATTGAACCTGCAGTGGAGCGGGAGATTCGGCGAGAGGTTTCCGAAAAAGCGGAAGAGCAGGCTATCCATATCTTCGGCGAGAATCTGCGGAGCCTTCTCTTGCAACCGCCTTTGAAGGATCGGGTCGTACTTGGAATGGATCCGGCTTATCGGACCGGATGCAAACTTGCTGTTGTCGATGCCACGGGAAAACTGCTTGATGTGGCCGTCATCTACCCGGTTAAACCCTGGAATAAGGTAACGGAATCCAGAAGGACTGTGCAGGAACTGATCGAACGGCACGGTGTTGAACTGATTGCCATTGGAAACGGAACGGCATCTCGGGAGACAGAGCAGTTCACGGCTGATTTTCTGAGAGAGAAAGCCCTTGAGGTTCCGTTTCTGATTGTCAATGAAGCCGGGGCAAGCGTGTACTCCGCTTCGAAACTGGCAAAGGAAGAGTTCCCTGATCTTCAGGTGGAGGAACGGAGCGCAGCATCCATCGCCCGCCGCGTCCAGGATCCGTTGGCTGAACTGGTGAAGATCGATCCGAAGTCCGTTGGTGTTGGGCAGTACCAGCATGACGTGACCCAGTCCAAACTGAATGAGAGTCTTTCCTTTGTGGTGGAAACCGTGGTGAACCGCGTTGGTGTAAACGTGAATACGGCCTCCTCGTCTCTCTTGCAGCATGTATCGGGGTTGAGTAAAGCAGTGGCGACCAACATTGTGAAGCAGCGTGATGATGAAGGGAAATTCACGAGCAGGACCCAGCTGAAGAAAGTGCCGAGACTCGGTGCCAAAACCTATGAGCAGAGTATCGGCTTTATGCGGATCCCGGACGGAAAAGAGCCTTTGGACGCAACGGGGATTCACCCGGAAAGTTACGCGGTTGCCAAACAGCTGATGAAGGATTACGGTATTCAAAAGTCTGAGCTCGGGTCATCCGCAACAGCCGACATCCTGAAGGATTTGTCACCGGAGCGGCTGGCCGAAACCTACGGCACGGGTGTACCGACGATCCGAGATATCCTCTCTGCCCTGGTCGAACCGGGAAGAGATCCCCGTGATGAACTGTCCAAACCGCTGTTAAAGACGGATGTTCTTCAAATGGAAGATTTGGAGAAGGGGATGGAGCTCGAAGGAACCGTTCGGAATGTGGTAGACTTCGGTGCATTTGTGGACATCGGCGTCAAACAGGATGGCCTCGTCCATGTATCGAAGCTTCGTAAAGGCTTCGTAAAAAATCCGATGGACGTTGTGAACGTCGGGGATGTCGTCACGGTCTGGGTTGACAGTGTTGATGTTCATAAAGGTCGGATTGCACTGACAATGGTCAAGTCTGACAGTTAAAGACTCAAAACCCCGTCGGTCCCGGCGGGGTTTTCAATATAAGCAGATCCGTGTACAATAAGAATCGGGTCATTGAGAGGAGGTCTGCGGAGTGACAGAGAATGAATTACAGCGACTCACAGAACAGTTATCCGCAGAGTTTTTCGGGAAACCGTTTCGCCACCGGATCACATTTAACAAAAGGCTCAGAACAACCGGAGGCCGTTATCTTCTTAAGAGTCATCATATCGAGATCAACCCGGGCCATTACGAGACATTTGGCAAGAATGAACTTATCGGCATCATTAAACATGAACTATGCCACTATCATTTACATATCGAAGGTCGCGGATATCGGCATCAGGATGCGGAATTTAAAAGACTCTTGAAAGAAACCGGCGCTTCAAGGCACTGCCGACTGATTCCAGGAGCGCGATTACGATCAACGAAGCTTCACATTTATCACTGCGGCGCCTGTCGGCAGGTGTATGAGCGTAAGCGCAGAATGGACGTGAAAAAGTTTGCGTGCGGCCGGTGTGGAGGCAAACTGAAATTTATCAAAACTTTATCTGCAGAAACCATTGACGGCATATGATGGATCTGATATATTATAAAAGTCGCCAACAGAGAGCGAAACACTTTATTGAAAAAGTAGTTGACACGGATTTGATCAACTGTTACACTATAATTTGTCGTTAATCAGATTGCATATTAATCCACAGTAGCTCAGTGGTAGAGCAATCGGCTGTTAACCGATCGGTCGTAGGTTCGAATCCTACCTGTGGAGCCAAATGGAGAAGTACCCAAGTGGCTGAAGGGGCTCCCCTGCTAAGGGAGTAGGTCGTTTGCGCGGCGCGAGGGTTCAAATCCCTCCTTCTCCGCCAGTTCAGGCCCGTTGGTCAAGTGGTTAAGACACCGCCCTTTCACGGCGGTAACACGGGTTCGAATCCCGTACGGGTCACCATACTTAATTTATCGGAGTACCCCGGAGGATTAGCTCAGTTGGGAGAGCATCTGCCTTACAAGCAGGGGGTCGGCGGTTCGAGCCCGTCATCCTCCACCATCAGATTTATACAGTCACACGAATGAATGGTCCCGTGGTGTAGCGGTTAACATGCCTGCCTGTCACGCAGGAGATCGCCGGTTCGATCCCGGTCGGGACCGCCATTGATTTGCGGGTGTGGCGGAATTGGCAGACGCGCTAGACTTAGGATCTAGTGTCTCATGACGTGGAGGTTCGAGTCCTCTCACCCGCACCATTTTCATACTTCTTTTTATCTGCGGTCGTGGCGGAATGGCAGACGCGCTAGGTTGAGGGCCTAGTGGGGGCAACCCCGTGGAGGTTCGACTCCTCTCGACCGCACCATTTTTATGTTTTCTGAAACGGGAAGTAGCTCAGCTTGGTAGAGCACTTGGTTTGGGACCAAGGGGTCGCAGGTTCGAATCCTGTCTTCCCGACCATTTCATACAACTTAACTTTTCTTTTACCATGCGGGTGTAGTTTAGTGGTAAAACCTCAGCCTTCCAAGCTGATGTCGTGGGTTCGATTCCCATCACCCGCTCCATTTATTTTGACCTTTGAAAACTAAACAAAAACCAAGCAAAAAAAGTGGGATATATGAATAAGATATCCCGTCAATTAAAATCCAGTGTTTTCATCGATACTGGTATGATGCTAGCGCATCAAACTCAACTTTATTGGAGAGTTTGATCCTGGCTCAGGACGAACGCTGGCGGCATGCCTAATACATGCAAGTCGAGCGCAGGAAGCTTTCTGAAGCCTTCGGGTGGACGGAAGTGGAATGAGCGGCGGACGGGTGAGTAACACGTGGGCAACCTGCCCTGCAGACCGGGACAACCTCGTGAAAATGAGGCTAATACCGGATGACCATTGGCACCGCATGGTGCCGATGTAAAAGAGGGGATTCGTCCTCTCACTGCAGGATGGGCCCGCGGCGCATTAGCTAGTTGGTGAGGTAAGGGCTCACCAAGGCGACGATGCGTAGCCGACCTGAGAGGGTGATCGGCCACACTGGGACTGAGACACGGCCCAGACTCCTACGGGAGGCAGCAGTAGGGAATCATCCGCAATGGGCGAAAGCCTGACGGTGCAATGCCGCGTGAACGATGAAGGTTCTCGGATCGTAAAGTTCTGTTATGAGGGAAGAACAAGTGCCGTTTGAATAAGGCGGCACCTTGACGGTACCTCACGAGAAAGCCCCGGCTAACTACGTGCCAGCAGCCGCGGTAATACGTAGGGGGCAAGCGTTGTCCGGAATTATTGGGCGTAAAGCGCGCGCAGGCGGTCTCTTAAGTCTGATGTGAAAGCCCACGGCTCAACCGTGGAGGGTCATTGGAAACTGGGAGACTTGAGTGTAAGAGAGGAAAGTGGAATTCCACGTGTAGCGGTGAAATGCGTAGATATGTGGAGGAACACCAGTGGCGAAGGCGACTTTCTGGCTTACAACTGACGCTGAGGCGCGAAAGCGTGGGGAGCAAACAGGATTAGATACCCTGGTAGTCCACGCCGTAAACGATGAGTGCTAGGTGTTAGGGGTTTCGATACCCTTAGTGCCGAAGTTAACACATTAAGCACTCCGCCTGGGGAGTACGGCCGCAAGGCTGAAACTCAAAGGAATTGACGGGGGCCCGCACAAGCAGTGGAGCATGTGGTTTAATTCGAAGCAACGCGAAGAACCTTACCAGGTCTTGACATCCTCTGAACATCCAGGAGACTGGACTTTCCCCTTCGGGGGACAGAGTGACAGGTGGTGCATGGTTGTCGTCAGCTCGTGTCGTGAGATGTTGGGTTAAGTCCCGCAACGAGCGCAACCCCTGATCTTAGTTGCCAGCATTCAGTTGGGCACTCTAAGGTGACTGCCGGTGATAAACCGGAGGAAGGTGGGGATGACGTCAAATCATCATGCCCCTTATGACCTGGGCTACACACGTGCTACAATGGATGGTACAATGGGTTGCGAAGCCGCGAGGTGAAGCCAATCCCATAAAGCCATTCTCAGTTCGGATTGCAGGCTGCAACTCGCCTGCATGAAGCCGGAATTGCTAGTAATCGCGGATCAGCATGCCGCGGTGAATACGTTCCCGGGCCTTGTACACACCGCCCGTCACACCACGAGAGTTTGTAACACCCGAAGTCGGTGAGGTAACCTTTTGGAGCCAGCCGCCGAAGGTGGGACAGATGATTGGGGTGAAGTCGTAACAAGGTATCCGTACCGGAAGGTGCGGATGGATCACCTCCTTTCTAAGGAGACTTGCTGGAAACCTCCGGTTTTCAGATAAGCTCAACCTTTTTACTTTTGCCTCTGGTTTTTTGTTTAGTTTTGAAGGGTTAAACACTCTTCAGGTTTTTGTGACCTTTGAAAACTGAATAACGAAATGACGAAACATCATGAATCACCGGTGAATCAACTATTTGAAACCTATTCAGATAGAGAGGAACCGAGTGTCTTGAATTCAAACGTTAAGGTTAAAACGACGCCAAAAGAAAGTCCGTCGCAAGGCGGAAAATGGTTAAGCAAGAAAGGGCGCACGGTGGATACCTTGGCACTAGGAGCCGATGAAGGACGGGACGAACACCGATATGCTTCGGGGAGCTGTAAGTAAGCGTTGATCCGGAGATTTCCGAATGGGGGAACCCACCATCCGTAATGGGATGGGATCCATACCTGAATCCATAGGGTAATGGAAGGCAGACCCGGGGAACTGAAACATCTTAGTACCCGGAGGAAGAGAAAGCAAATGCGATTTCCTGAGTAGCGGCGAGCGAAACGGAATCAGCCCAAACCGAAAGGCTTGCCTTTCGGGGTTGTAGGACACTCCATTGGAGTTACAAAGAGAGAGCGTAGGTGAAGCGGCCTGGAAAGGCCCGCGGGACAAGGTAACAGCCCTGTAGCCGAAACGCCCTCTCCTCCGGAGTGGATCCTGAGTACGGCGGGACACGTGAAACCCCGTCGGAATCCGGGAGGACCATCTCCCAAGGCTAAATACTTCCTAGTGACCGATAGTGAACCAGTACCGTGAGGGAAAGGTGAAAAGCACCCCGGGAGGGGAGTGAAACAGATCTTGAAACCGTGTGCCTACAAGTAGTTGGAGCCCGTTAATGGGTGACAGCGTGCCTTTTGTAGAATGAACCGGCGAGTTGTGATCACGTGCAAGGTTAAGCTGAAGAGGCGGAGCCGCAGCGAAAGCGAGTCTGAACAGGGCGAATAAGTACGTGGTTGCAGACCCGAAACCAGGTGATCTACCCATGTCCAGGGTGAAGTTCAGGTAACACTGAATGGAGGCCCGAACCCACGCACGTTGAAAAGTGCGGGGATGAGGTGTGGGTAGGGGTGAAATGCCAATCGAACCTGGAGATAGCTGGTTCTCCCCGAAATAGCTTTAGGGCTAGCCTCGAGGGAAGAGTATTGGAGGTAGAGCACTGATTGGACTAGGGGTCCCCACAGGATTACCGAATTCAGTCAAACTCCGAATGCCAAATACTTATCCTCGGGAGTCAGACTGCGAGTGCTAAGATCCGTAGTCAAGAGGGAAACAGCCCAGACCATCAGCTAAGGTCCCCAAGTATACGTTAAGTGGAAAAGGATGTGGAGTTGCTTAGACAACCAGGATGTTGGCTTAGAAGCAGCCATCATTGAAAGAGTGCGTAATAGCTCACTGGTCGAGTGACTCTGCGCCGAAAATGTACCGGGGCTAAACGTATCACCGAAGCTATGGCTGAACACCGCAAGGTGTTCGGGGTAGGGGAGCGTTCCAGAGGCTGCGAAGCATGACCGGAAGGACATGTGGAGCGTCTGGAAGTGAGAATGCCGGTATGAGTAGCGAAAAGAGGGGTGGGAATCCCCTCCGTCGAAAGCCTAAGGTTTCCTGAGGAAGGCTCGTCCGCTCAGGGTTAGTCGGGTCCTAAGCCGAGGCTGAAAAGCGTAGGCGATGGCAAACAGGTTGATATTCCTGTACCACCACGTTTCCATTTGAGCAATGGGGGGACGCAGGAAGATAGGGTAAGCGCACCGCTGGTCGTGTGCGTCGAAGCAGTGAGGCTGGTTACGAGGCAAATCCCGTAACCGTAAGGTTGAGCTGTGATCGCGAGTGAAATTACAGTAGCGAAGTTCCTGATTCTACACTGCCAAGAAAAGCCTCTAGCGAGGAAACAGGTGCCCGTACCGCAAACCGACACAGGTAGGCGGGAAGAGAATTCTAAGACGCGCGGGAGAACTCTCGTTAAGGAACTCGGCAAAATGACTCCGTAACTTCGGGAGAAGGAGTGCTCCCCAGGGTGAACAGCCTGGGGGAGCCGCAGTGAATAGGCCCAAACGACTGTTTATCAAAAACACAGGTCTCTGCGAAGCCGCAAGGCGAAGTATAGGGGCTGACACCTGCCCGGTGCTGGAAGGTTAAGAGGTGGGGTTATCCTTCGGGAGAAGCTCTGAATTGAAGCCCCAGTAAACGGCGGCCGTAACTATAACGGTCCTAAGGTAGCGAAATTCCTTGTCGGGTAAGTTCCGACCCGCACGAAAGGTGCAACGATTTGGGCACTGTCTCAACGAGAGACCCGGTGAAATTATATTACCTGTGAAGATGCAGGTTACCCGCGACAGGACGGAAAGACCCCATGGAGCTTTACTGCAGCTTGATATTGGATTTTGGTACAGCTTGTACAGGATAGGTAGGAGCCTTGGAAACCGGAGCGCCAGCTTCGGTGGAGGCATTGGTGGGATACTACCCTTGCTGTACTGAAATTCTAACCTCGAACCGTGATCCGGTTCAGGGACAGTGTCTGGTGGGCAGTTTGACTGGGGCGGTCGCCTCCTAAAGAGTAACGGAGGCGCCCAAAGGTTCCCTCAGAATGGTTGGAAATCATTCGCAGAGTGCAAAGGCATAAGGGAGCTTGACTGCGAGACATACAAGTCGAGCAGGGACGAAAGTCGGGCTTAGTGATCCGGCGGCACCGTATGGAAGGGCCGTCGCTCAACGGATAAAAGCTACCCTGGGGATAACAGGCTAATCTCTCCCAAGAGTCCACATCGACGGGGAGGTTTGGCACCTCGATGTCGGCTCGTCGCATCCTGGGGCTGAAGTAGGTCCCAAGGGTTGGGCTGTTCGCCCATTAAAGCGGCACGCGAGCTGGGTTCAGAACGTCGTGAGACAGTTCGGTCCCTATCCGTCGCGGGCGTAGGAAATTTGAGAGGAGCTGTCCTTAGTACGAGAGGACCGGGATGGACACACCGCTGGTGTACCAGTTGTTCCGCCAGGAGCATCGCTGGGTAGCTACGTGTGGACGGGATAAGTGCTGAAAGCATCTAAGCATGAAGCCCCCCCTCAAGATGAGATTTCCCATCACTTCGGTGAGTAAGATCCCTCAGAGACGATGAGGTAGATAGGTCACGTGTGGAAGCATAGCGATATGTGGAGCTGAGTGATACTAATCGATCGAGGGCTTAACCAAAGGTTAAGCGAAGTTTATTAACACATGAAGGACAGACACGGATTCATGATCCCGTCATATGCGTTATTCAGTTTTGAGTGGTTACACTCAATTTCATAGTCTGGTGGCGACAGCGAAGAGGTCACACCCGTTCCCATGCCGAACACGGAAGTTAAGCTCTTCAGCGCCGATGATAGTTGGGGGCTGTCCCCCTGTGAAAGTAGGACGTCGCCAGGCAATTAAACCATCTCTCTGATTGTTCAGGGGGATGGTTTTTTGTGTTTAATGAACCTGTTCTTGGTCCGGTGGTTCTCAACGGAGACTGGTGACGCATAAGGTTGATTAGAACCATTCTAATACTTGAAACACATACACAAAATGTGCGAAAAAATGTCACAAACATTTCACAGGGACCTCATTTTCCCTGCACATTTTTCGAATATAATAAAACCTGTACTAGAATTGATACAAACTAATAAAAAGACTAATGTTTTGGGGAGGGGTCAATTATGCTGGATGTGTTATTGTTGTCACGCCTGCAGTTTACGTTTACAGCGGTTGTTCACTACATATTCATACCGCTGACGATCGGGCTGGCAGTCTTTATCGCGTACATGGAATTCCGCTATTGGCGAACGAAAGATCCATTGTACGACAAAATGGCGAGATTCTGGACAAAGTTATTCCTGATTAACTTCGGGGTCGGGGTTGCAACGGGGATTACGATGGAATTCCAATTCGGAACAAATTGGGCGGCTTATTCCAGGTTTGTCGGGGACGTATTTGGAGCACCGCTTGCAGCTGAGGGCGTATTTGCCTTCTTCCTGGAGTCAACGTTTATCGGACTTCTCGTTTTTGGACGCGATAAAATTTCGCGTGGAATGCGTTTCTTTGCAGCACTCATGGTTGCAGTGGGAACGAGCCTGTCAGGTTTTTGGATTATAGCTGCCAACTCGTGGCAACAGACGCCGCAGGGCCATATTATCAATGAAGAACTGAACCGTGCCGAAATGGTAAGTTTTGCAGAGGTCATCTTTAATCCGTCCACGATGGTGCGTTATCTGCACGTCATGGAAGGGGCCTTTATTACGGCGGCGATGTTTATCGTAGCCATCAGTGCATACTTTATCATTAAGAAAAAGAATCTGCCTCTTGCCAAACGCTCGATGAAAATGGGGATTGTCGTTGGACTTGTTTTCAGCGTGCTTCAGGCTTTTTCAGGCCACTCTCATGCTCAGCTTGTTGGTGAAACGCAGCCTGAAAAGCTGGCAGCCTATGAGGCCCATTGGGAAACAGAAGCGAACGCACCGCTTTTATTATTTGCGATTCCGGATCATGAGAATGAACGGAACCGATTTGAAATCGGCATTCCGGGTATGCTCAGTTTCCTGACCTATGATGACGTCAATGCAGAAGTGACAGGGCTGAAGGAGTTTGCTGCAGAGGACCGCCCACCGGTTCTCGGCAATTTCATCGCATTCCGTGTCATGGTGACAGCGGGGATAATTCTGATTGGATTCTTTATGGTCATGGCCTGGCAGTGGCGTAAAGGAAATCTCTTTGAAAAAGAGAAACTGATGAAAACTGCATTTTGGATGCTTCCACTGCCATACATCGCGAACACAGCGGGGTGGATTGTGGCTGAATGGGGCCGGCAGCCTTGGGCCGTCTTTGGTGTCCTCAGAACAGAGGATGCCGTGTCTCACCTGACGGCAGTGGAGGTAATGATCTCCCTTGGCCTGTTTATTGCCATATACAGTTTCCTGGTCTGGCTTATGGTCTATTTAATGAAAAAAGAAGTACGCAAGTTTGATATGGAGACATCCATGAAACACCTTGATCATCCGAAGGAAGGGGAGTCAGCCTGATGGACTTACAACTGATCTGGTTTATACTGTTGGCCGTTCTGATTATCGGTTACGCCGTGTTGGATGGATTCGACCTTGGGATAGGGACTCTCTTCTATCAGCTTGGGAAAACAGAAGAAGAGAAACGCACGTTAATCAATTCAATCGGTCCTGTTTGGGATGGCAATGAAGTCTGGCTTTTAACGGGTGGTGGCGCACTGTTTGCGGCGTTTCCGTTCGTTTATGCCACGGTTTTCAGCGGTTTTTATCTGGCAATGATGGTCGTGCTCTTTGGACTGATCTTCAGAGCGGTCGCCGTTGAGTACTACTTCAAATGCTCGGACGACCCGCCGATGCAGCGCCTCATGGGGAAGCTGTTTATGATCGGGAGCCTTCTTCCTGCCCTGCTCTTTGGTGTGGCAATGGGGAATCTCGTCATCGGCATTCCGATGGATCAGAACATGAACTACACGGCAACATTCTTCCACTTGCTTCACCCATACGCTTTACTGATCGGCGTGATCGGGCTTGTCGGTTTCCTCCTTCAGGGGACGACGTATACAATTCTGAAAACAGAAAATGCCCTTCAGCGCCGTGCGATAAAATTCAGTAAGCTGTTTGTGATGGTTCTTGGCGTGCTGTGGATTCTCGGTACGGTTGCTACAGTGATTTTTGCGCCGCATATGTTCACAAACTTCACCAATCAGCCATTGCTCTTCGTCTTCCCGCTATTGACGGTTGTGGCGATAGTGCTCATCCCATTCTTTATGTATCAAAAGAAATACATGGCTGTCTTTTTGTCTAGTTCGGTCATCATCACCTCCAAGCTCCTGACCTTGGCGGGTGGATTGTTTCCGAATCTGGTTACCGGTGCAGATCCGGCAACGAGCCTGACGATCTATAATGCATCGTCCTCGGAGTATACGTTGACGGTGATGCTGATCATTGCCTTGATCGGTATGCCGGTCGTGATTGGATATACTGCCTTTATTTACTGGCATTTCCGCGGCAAAGCAAGCCACGAACGGGCAGGCTACTGATCCGATGATGAAAAAAGAACTGAACAGGGAAGCATTCGCTCATAAACGGCGAATGTTTCTTCTTGTTCTTTTTACCGTTTTGTCAGGGGCGGTCATTATTGGGCAGGCGTTTACCATTGCGACCTTTGTCGATGCCGTGTTTCTTCAGGGAGAAGCGGTACGTGATGCTGCATGGCTTCTTGCGCTTCTCTTTGCGCTTTTTGTCGCAAGGGTCCTTCTGAGCGATCTGCCGTTTCGGATCGGCATCCGTATCGCCAAGGATGTCAAAGACGGGTACAGGAAGCGTCTCGCAGAGGGAATGCGGACTTCAGAGGAAGCGGGAGACGTAACCGGGAAAAGGGTCAGCCTCTATATGGACGTCGTGGATGAGATGGACAGCTATTTCAGCACCTATTTGCCACAGCTTGTCCAGACGATGATTGTCCCGGTTATGATTCTTGTGACCGTGTTTACGCAGAACATCTATTCAGGCATCATCATGCTCGTTACCGCTCCGTTGATTCCGGTCTTTATGATTCTGATCGGCGGTCACTCTGAGAAAAAAGCCGGCGTGCAGATGGCGAAACTGCAAAGCTTCTCCGGCCATTTTCTCGATACACTCAGAGGTGTCATGACCTTGAAGCTGTTTGGGCGTACGAACGTACAGCGGGGAGTCATCAAAGAAAAAAGTATCGCATTTCGAGAGGCGACGATGGATGTGCTGAAGATCGCCTTTCTGTCGGCACTGATGCTTGAAATCCTTGCGACGATTGCGACAGCCATGATCGCCGTTGAGGTTGGGCTTAGACTTGTATTCGGTCATTTAGCCTTTCAGACAGGGTTCTTTGTGCTGTTAATGGCACCTGAGCTGTACCTGCCTCTTAAAAATCTCGGGGCAAGCTTTCATTCCGGTCGAAACAGCATTGCAGCAGCAGAGAAACTGCATGGGCAATTTGAAGAAGAGGGATCGAATGTATCGTGGGGTGAGAGAACGTTTCAACCAGTTCGTCCACCAGCCGTCGACATTCGTCATCTTACGTATATGTACCCGGGCGGGCACCAGGGGATCAGACAAATCTCCACGGCCATTGAGGGGCCTGGCCTGTTTGCGATTGCAGGAAAAAGCGGCGCCGGCAAATCGACGCTTGTCAACCTCCTTGCCGGACTCATGGACAGTCAGGATGGAGACATTCTTATCGATGGACACAAGAGAGAAAGCTATACGGAGGTTTCGTGGTTCAACGCCGTCGGCTACGTCTCACAAAAGCCGTATCTGTTTGCAGGTACCATGAGGTCCAATATCGTCATGGGCAGAACGGATAAGACGGAGGAGGAGATTCTTGAAGCCGTGCATGCCGCCGGTCTCTCAGAGGTCGTCAGTCAGTTACCCAAAGGTCTTGACACGGCAACGGGCGAACAGGGAGAGGGCTTTTCCGGGGGCGAGAGGCAGCGAATGGCCCTCGCGAGGGTGCTGCTTCACCGGCCGAAGCTGATTTTTTTCGACGAGCCGACGTCCGGGCTTGATGTGGGAACCGAACGGCGGATGAATGACACGATCGTCCGTCTCAGTAAGGAAGCAACCGTGATCACAATCGCCCATCGCACCAGTACGTTGCAAGAGGCGGGGCGGATTTTGCTCCTTGAGAACGGAAGTCTCATTGCACAAGGGTCTTTCGATGATCTCGTTGCAAAGTCAGAGGTATTCAGAGGCATTGTTGGAATCAGCGGGGGAGGTGAGCGGGATGCGTGATATCAAGCCGGTATTGAAACTGATGCTTCTTGAGAAAAAAGAAGTCCTTCTCGCAGCACTCCTTGGTTTTCTTGCGGCAGGAGCCTCTGTCGGGCTTTTGGCATCGAGCGGCTTTCTTATTTCAAGCGCTGCTCTTCAGCCGCCGCTCTATACACTGACGGCGTCGATTGTTCTCGTGCGGTTTTTCGGTCTGTTGAGAGCAGGAAGCCGCTACGGAGAGCGGTACTTCTCCCATAAGGCAACGTTTACGATCTTGAGCCATATCAGAACACATTATTTTGATCAGGTCGTCGCACGTATTCCAGGGCTGTTCCGTTCAAAACGGAGCGGGGATCTACTCAGCCGGATTACGGGGGATGTGGAGAATTTGCAGTTTTTCTTTCTTCGTGTTGTTTACCCGCCGGTTGTGATGGTACTGGTGTTTCTTGCCACAATTTTTTTTGCATCGCTGTATTCGTTTTATGCAGCCGTGCTTCTCTTTACCGGTTTCATTTTGACCGGAGGGGTAATTCCTGCCTGGTTCGCTTGGAAGACGAGGCAAAAAGCAGGCCGCGTCCGGGAAACCCGTGGTGCATTATCGACGGAAGTGACGGAATTCATGACGGGATACCGGGAACTGAAGATACACGGACAGACAAAGGTGAAGAGTGAAGACGTGCAGAGCCTTGCGAAGGCGTACACGTCCTTGCAGCAGGATGAACAGCATCAGCTTGCCGGAAGTGAATCCGTCAATATCTTTGCCGGCCTTATGATCACCTGGCTGATCGCTTTCCTGGCCGCGCTGGAGGTGCAAAACGGTTCGCTCGACGGCGTATGGCTTGCGGCGATGATTCTCGTATCCCTCTCGGTCTTTGAATCGGCGAATCCGATGGCATCATTTCCGAAGAATTATGAGTCGGGACGTCAGTCTGCCGAGCGGCTGTCACTGTCAGAAGGAGACGCGACGGACCAGAATGGCCAGCAGGGCCAGGCACTTTCTGACGCGATTGACACCATAGCATTCAAAGACGTGTCGTTTTCTCACGAAGGATCAGAACGGTTCGCCCTGTCTGAAGTAAGTGCATTATTTAAACGGGGACAGCGGACAGCCATTGTCGGAGCGAGCGGATCCGGAAAGACAACCCTGATGGAGGTACTTCTTGGCATCCACATGGCCGATAGGGGGGACGTGCTCGTCAACGGGCAACGTCTCGGTGACCTCGACCTTGACTCCTGCTGGTCACAGTTCAGTTTTTCATTGCAGGATAATCATTTCTTTTACGGAAGTATCCGCGAGAATCTTGAGGTGCCGGGAACGGGTGCAGCGGATCAGGAGATGACGGATATCCTTGAACGACTGTCGCTCAGTCACCTCACACTTGATGATCAGTTGGAAGAAGGGGCGGGGAATCTCTCCGGGGGTGAACGTCAGCGACTCGCTCTCGCCCGGGCATGGCTTCGAAACGGAGCTGTCTGGCTTCTTGATGAACCGCTGTCGGCACTTGATGCGAATACGTACGATAAGGTAATAAAGGAAGTTTTTGATGTGAGTGCGAAGAGCATGATGATTCTGATCACGCATCAGCTCAGGGGGCTTGAACAGATGGATCAGATCCTTGTGATGGATCAGGGCCGGATTGTGGAACGGGGCAGCTATCACGATCTCATGGCACAAAAGGGCTGGTTTTATGCCCTGCATGAGGTGGACAAACAAATGATCGGATAAAAGAAAGAGGCCATGGGCACCTGATGTGTCCATGGCCAAATGATTATAAAGTGAAAAAGGGGGAATCACTTTACAGCTTAACTGCCTTTTTTATCGGCTGTATATACAATGTAACAGATGAATGTTAAGAGAAGTTAAACGTGAGATTACGATTTCATGAAGTCGGGGCCGGATGTCTGTAACAAAACGGGAAACGGATTCGTGCAAGATACTAAGAAGGGCCGTTCTGTGGTAGTATTAACTCATTACAGTAGCAAAGAGGTGCATAGTCGTGAAATTCAGAACAGATAATGTGCATTTGAAAAAGGCACAAACATCAGGAGAATACAGCAAAACGACCCCGATCTACCAGACGTCTGCCTTCGCATTCAAAGACATTGACGACATGGAACAGTATTTTAACGGTGATAAATCGTATCTTTACACGCGCATGGGCAATCCGAATACGGATGAACTCGGACAGGCTGTCGCGGCTCTTGAAGGGGCAGAGGCCGGTGTGGCGTCCTCTTCGGGGTTATCTGCGATTCTTGCCGGTTTTTTGAGTGTGGCAAAACCGGGTGACCATGTCATTGTCGCAGAAGATCTGTACGGAGGCACGTTTCAGCTGATCAACGATGAGATTCAGGGACTTGGGATCCGTGTCACGTTTATGGATATGACGAACGTGAAGGACGTCGAGGCTGCGATTACGGCCGATACGGTCATGATTTATACCGAATCGATTACGAACCCCCTTCTTCGGGTCGAGGATCTCGAAGGGATCTCGGCACTCGCGAAGGCGCATGATCTGAAGCTGATGGTGGACAATACCTTTGCCACGCCTTACCTGATTCGTCCGCTTGAGAATGGCGCGGATCTCGTCGTGCACAGTGCGACCAAATACATCGGCGGGCACAGTGATGTGACGGCCGGTGTCATTGTCGGCGGGGAAGCATTGATCAGTGAGGCAAGAAAGAAGATCGTGACACTCGGAAGCAATCTCGGGCCATTTGACAGCTGGCTTGCGGTGAGAGGGCTGAAGACGCTGAGTCTCCGTATGCGGGCGCAGTGTGAGAATGCGCAAAAGCTGTCAGACGCACTGAGGCAAACGCAAGGGATAAAGAAGGTGTACTACCCGGAACATGCGTCAGACAGCGGAAACGGGGCCGTCGTCACGATCGATCTGGAAGACGGACTTGACGTGAATGCCTTTACGAGAGCACTGGACTGGGTCAAAGTGGTGCCGACACTCGCAGGTGTGGAAACAACGGTCTCCTATCCGGAAGGAACCTCTCACCGGGCCCTGACGCCGGAGATGAGAACGAGACTCGGCGTGACGCCGCAGATGATCCGGATTTCCGTCGGGATTGAGGATCCTGACGATATCGTAGGGGTTTTCGTGAACGCGGTGGCGGCTATCAGGTAAGTACAGCTGTTATGAAGCGACTGAGTTTGATATAATATGGTTCGGTTAACGTTTGGACGGTGATAGACAGTGGATAAAGAATTTGCGTGGATTGCATCCATCAGGCAAAAACGGATGCTGTCAGAAGATGTGGAGCTTGGCATCGGTGATGATGCGGCCATCGTCCGGGTTCCGGACGGGTACGATCAGGTGCTGGCTGTCGATACGATGGTTGAGGATGTTCACTTCTCAAGGGCGACGATGGCCCCCGAGGATATCGGGTATAAGGCCCTCGCCGTCAATATCAGTGATCTTGCTGCGATGGGGGCTGTGCCAAAACAGTACCTTGTATCCCTTGCAGTGCCCAAACAGGGCTGGCCGGATGAGGAGACAAGACGGATCTATGCCGGACTTGAGGAAGCGGCAGCGCTGTACGGGATGGACCTGATCGGCGGGGATACCGTATCCACTGCCGATAAGCTGGTGATCTCGGTTACGGTGACAGGGATTGTCGAAACGTCGGTACGCCTTTTAAGGGCAAATGCCAGGCCGGGTGATGTAATCGCGGTGACGGGGCCACTCGGCGCGTCACTGGCAGGGCTTGACCTGCTTCTTGATCAGACGAATGGTGTGCCTGTTCCGGAAATGGATCAGGATCAGCTCATCCGTTCACATCAGCGTCCGGTTCCTCAGGTGAAAGCGGGGCGGCTGTTTGCGGAACTCGGGATTCGCGCGGCACTGAATGACATCAGTGACGGGATCTCGAGAGAGGCGAAGGAAATTGCAGAAGCAAGCGGTGTCCGTATGGTTCTTGACTGGAAGCGGATCCCGAAGCCTGATATTCTGGCGTTGTTTGATGAAGAGAAGCAAAAAGATTGGGTTCTTCACGGCGGAGAAGAGTTTCAGCTTGTCTGCGTATTCAGTGGCAAACACTGGCGGGATGTCTGTCTGCTCGCCGAACAACATGGGATTACCATAAGCCCGGTAGGCATGGTCGAAGCAGGAGAACCGGCGGTCATTCTGATCGACGGGCAAGAATCGGAAACACTCACGAAAAGCGGCTATGACCATTTTCGTGACAGAGAGTAATGGGAGGGAAACAATATGGCTTTGCAGCGGAAATTCATGGTGCACAGTGTGGATGAAACCCGGGAACTGGCAGAAAAGCTTGCGGGTAAGCTTACACCTGATACGGTTCTGACCCTTGAAGGAGACTTGGGGGCAGGTAAAACAACGTTTACTAAAGCGCTGGCAAAGGCGCTGGGTGTCGAAGGTACGGTGAACAGTCCAACTTTTACGATCATGAAAGAGTACGTTGGCACGATGCCTTTTTATCACATGGATGCCTACCGGATCGAAGACGAGGGTGAGGATTTTGGCCTCGATGAGTATTTTAACGGCGGCGGAGTGACGGTGATTGAGTGGCCATCGATGATTCAGAGTCAGCTCCCTTCCTCGAGAATTGACATGACCATTATTTACAGAGGTCCGGACACCCGTGAGATTGTTCTTGTGGGAAATGGCAGGGACTACATTCAGGTTGTAAAGGAGTTAAGCGGAAAATGAATGTTTTAGCCATTGATACTGCGAGCTATGTATTGGGTGTCGGTCTTCTGAAAGACGGAAAGCCCCTTGGCAGTATCGTGACACACGAAAAGAAAAACCATTCGCTCAGGCTCATGCCTGCGATCCGGAGCCTGTTTGAAGAGGTTGATATGACGCCAAAAGACCTCGACAGGATCGTCGTCGATCACGGTCCCGGCTCATACACGGGTGTGCGGATTGGGGTAACGACAGCGAAGACGATGGCGTACAGCCTGAATATCCCCGTTGTCGGGGTCTCGAGTCTCGAAGCCCTCGCAGCAAACGGGTCCCTCTTCACAGGTGAGACCGTACCGTTCTTTGATGCCCGCAGAGGCCAGGTGTTTACCGGTCTGTACGAGCAAGGGACATCAATACTTGAAGACCGGATCATCATGCTTGATGAATGGCTTCAGATCCTTTCAGAGCGGGATACGCCCAAGTATCTCTTCATCAGCCCGGATGCCATGCAGCACCGGACACTGATTGAGTCTGCCCTTGGCGAGCGGGCTGTGATGGCCCCAGCGCCTTCTGAAATCGTCCGCCCTGAGGCGCTTGCCCTTATCGGCATGACGAAGGAAGCGGATGAATCCGTTCACGGATTCACGCCAAACTATTTGCGACTTGCAGAAGCCGAGTCGAAGTGGCGGGAAGCCAATCCTGGGAAGGTGAAGACGTATGGCGGATCAGGAAACTGAGAAGGCGGGCGTCCGTATCCGGTTTATGGATGTAACGGATCTCGACGGTGTCCTTGAGCTTGAGAACCGCACGTTTTCAACACCATGGAGCCGGGATGCGTTCTATAATGAAATCGTGAAGAATCAGTTTGCCTATTACACGGTGGCAGAGTCCGCAGAAGGTGCCATCGTCGGTTATTGCGGCCTCTGGGTGATCATTGATGATGCCCATATCACCAACATCGCCGTCGATCCGGAGTGGCGGCGGGAGGGAATTGGTGAGCGGATGATGAGTGAAGCGATGGCCTTCGCGAAAAAACGCGGCGCCGAGCGGCTTTCTCTCGAAGTCCGGGTATCGAATACCGCCGCTCAGGCCATGTACAGGAAATACGGCCTTCAGGACGGCGGGATCCGTAAGCAGTATTATACGGATAATCAGGAAGATGCATTAGTAATGTGGGTGAGGTTATAAGGTCAACAACCCAACGACTAAAGTCGTGGGCTTGTAAAAGCCCCTGTTGACTAGCCTAAGTCTTTCGAGGACTACGTTGGATCGGTCAAGACACCTTACGGTGCGGATTCTAGCTGTAAGCCCTGTCGCTTGTGATTAAAAGTCCGAACGGGTTGTGGGCGGTGTTGCAAGCGTAAAAGCCTTTCCAACATTGGCGAAGAATACCTGACTCCTGAAAGGAGGTACACGTTATGTTCGTGTACGTATTAAACAAAAACGGCGAACCTTTAATGCCGTGCAAACCGAGAAAAGCACGATTATTGTTGAACGAAAAGAAAGCAAAAGTTGTGAAGCAAACCCCTTTTACGATCCAACTGCTTTACGGTTCAAGTGGCTACAAACAGCCTGTTTCATTGGGTGTGGATGCCGGAACCAAGCACATCGGATTCAGCGCAACGACGGAGAAAGACGTGTTATTTGAAGGTGACGTTCAACTGAGAACGGACATTCAGGATAAACTGGCAACAAGACGGCAGTACCGACGATCAAGAAGAAGCCGAAAAACAAGGTACAGACAACCGAGATTCGACAATCGAAAGAAAGAAAAAGGATGGCTTGCCCCTTCCGTGCAACATAAAGTGGATTCGCATATCCGTTTTGTTGAAAAAGTCCATGCGTTGTTGCCGATCACAACAATAACAGTTGAAGTGGCACAGTTTGATATTCAGAAAATCAAAAAGCCTGAAATCGAAGGGGAAGGCTATCAACAAGGCGATCAGTTTGGGTTTTGGAACGTCAGGGAGTACGTGTTTTTCAGAGACAACCATCGTTGTCAGCACTGCAAAGGGAAATCGAAAGACAAGATACTGAATGTTCATCACATCGAAAGCCGTAAGACAGGCGGTGACAGCCCTGACAACCTCTTAACGTTATGCGAAACGTGCCACAAGAAGATTCACCGTGAAGGACTTGAACATTTATTTCAGCGAAAACGTACACCTTTGCGTGACGCTTCACAGATGGCGGTCATGCGTTGGTTTATCTACAACGGGCTGAAAGCCCGCTATCCTGATGCGAAGCTGACGTATGGTTATCTGACGAAGAATACCCGCATAGAACACAGCTTAGAGAAATCTCATGCTGTCGATGCCCGTTGTATCAGTGGTCATCCGACGGCAAAACCAAGCGAAGCCACGTATCAGTACAAGCAGGTTCGCAAGAACAACCGGCAATTACACAAGACAACGATTTTAAAAGGCGGGATTCGCAAGGCAAACAAAGCGGAACGTTTCGTGAAAGGTTTCCAATTATTCGATAAGGTGCTTTGCGAAGGGCAACCCTGCTTCATTTTCGGGCGACGAAAAACAGGGTCGTTTGATTTGCGATTGCTCGATGGCACAGTTATCAGCAGGGGGAAAAGTTATAAAAAAATAGCGTTAAAAGAAAAAGCCACGTCGTGGCTTGTTGAAAGGAGTGAAACCGTCCACAGGAAACCCCCGAATTCATTCGGGGGTTTCCTGTGGACGTATCTTATGAAGAATCAGACAGAAGGCCTGATACTGGCCATTGAAACGAGCTGTGATGAGACCGCAGCCGCCGTCATTAAAAACGGCAATGCGATTCTGAGTAACGTGGTGGCTTCGCAGATCGACAGTCATAAACGCTTCGGCGGCGTTGTGCCGGAGATCGCATCGAGACATCATGTGGATCAGATGACACTGACGATCGATGAAGCGATCCATCAGGCCGGGGTGACCCTCGAGGATCTCGATGCCATTGCCGTCACGGAAGGACCGGGGCTCATCGGTGCACTTCTCGTAGGCGTGCATGCGGCTAAAGCGCTATCGTTTACGCTCGGGATCCCGCTTATTGGTGTACACCATATCGCAGGGCATATCTACGCGAACCATCTGACAGAACCTTTGACATACCCTCTCGTCTCACTCGTCGTTTCCGGCGGGCATACGGAACTGATCTACATGGAAGCGGACGGGACGTATGAACTCATGGGGGAGACCCGTGACGATGCCGTAGGTGAGGCGTATGACAAAGTCGCGCGGACACTCGGCCTCCCGTATCCCGGAGGTCCGCAGATTGACCGCCTTGCGAAAGAAGGGGAGGCCACCATCGACCTGCCGAGAGCCTGGCTCGAGGAAGGGTCTTTTGATTTCAGCTTCAGCGGATTGAAGTCCGCGGTGATCAACACCCTTCACAATGCCAAACAAAAAGGACAGACGATACCGATGGCGGATCTGGCTGCGAGCTTTCAGGCAAGTGTCATTGATGTGCTTGTGGATAAGACGATCCGGGCGGTGAAGGAGCGCGGGGTGGACAGACTGGTCATTGCAGGGGGAGTTGCAGCGAACAGCGGCCTTCGGGAGGCCTTGATGGCGGCCTCTGAAGAAGCCGGCATCCGTCTGACCATTCCCCCGATCCATCTCTGTACCGATAACGCCGCCATGATCGGTGCAGCGGCGTTTGTTCAGTACCGGCGCGGTGTATTCAGTGATGACCGGATGAACGGGAATCCGGGTCTTGAGCTTAAGACCGTAACTAAAGCGGAGTAACGCTCTCCGTACCATAAGAATGAGAAAAACCGGCTTCGTGTATCGTTCACGGAGCCGGTTTTGTATCATCTGGGGCATCGTATGTTGCTGTTCTGTGTATAACTGATGTATGCAATCAGCAAAGTTGTGGATAACATTCAGAAAATTGAAAGGGTATACACGAGTTATACACAGTGTTATCCTCATATTCACAAGCGATGTGCGCATATGTCAAGGCCTTTTTTGAACAAATCTGCGATTTTTGTCCGTTAATTCGCTCTTGCACGAACAACTGTCAATGGTCAATAGGGCTTGTTTATAACACTGTGGACAGTCTTATCCACAGTGTTGTGGATACTGTGTGTAAACGGCTTACAATGCGGATGGAACAGGGTGTGGATTGTGAACAAAAAATCTGTGGATAACTTTGTCAAAATGGGGATAATTCGCTCAGGTGCGTTCATAACAAGTAAAAACGGTGGATAACTCTGTGGGTAATGTGGATATGTCGACGATTTGTGCATAATTTCATCTTGACAGCAAGAAGAAAAAGCGTATGGATGTCCGAACCTGTGCATAACCTCTCCGCTTTATTGAGGATCCGGACACAACGAAAAAAAGAAACCCTTTTTTGAAGGGTTTCCCGAATGCCGTACTGTTAATCCTGCAAAGCTTCCCATTCATCCATCAGGGTTTCGAGCGCGTCCTGAAGCGATTCGAGCTCGGTTTGGAGTCTTGCGGACTCTTCGTGATCCTGAAAGACCTCAGGTTTGATTAATTCGCTTTCGATCTCTTCCACACGGCTTTCATGTCCTTCGACGGTGCTTTCGATCTCTTCGATCCGGCGAAGGCGCTGCCGCTCGGCCTTTTGGGCTTCTTTCTGTTGCATGAATCCGGACTTACCCTGGGCGTCTGCTGCGTGTGAGTCCATATCCGGCCTTGCTTCATTCCGTTGGTCTTCCTCCAACTGGAGGAAAGCGGCCTGTTCCTCTTTTTTCTCCTGGTAATAATCATAATCCCCAAGGTACGTCGTCATGGCGTCAGAAGACAGTTCAATGATTTTTGTAGCCATGCGGTTAATGAAGTACCGGTCATGGGAGACGAACATGAGCGTCCCCGGATAGTCAATCAGTGCATCTTCAAGGACTTCCTTGCTGTCGAGATCGAGGTGGTTGGTCGGCTCATCGAGAATCAGGACGTTCGGTTTTTCCATCATCAGTTTGGCGAGTGAGAGTCTCGCTTTTTCTCCCCCGGACAGATCCATGACGGATTTGAGGACCTCGTCACCGGTAAAGAGAAAGTTCCCGAGGACAGTGCGGATCTGTTTTTCAGGGAAGAGGGGATAGTCGTCCCAGAGCTCATGCAGGACGGTTTTCTTCGGATTAAGACCGGTCTGTTCCTGATCATAGTACCCGATCTTGACGTTGCTTCCGTAACGGACACCGCCCCGGAGCGCCTCGAGACTGCCGGCAATGGTTTTCAGGAGTGTCGTCTTGCCGATCCCGTTTGGCCCGATAAGGGCGACACTCTCTCCGCGCGTGATGGTAAAGCTCACGTCACTCACAAGTGGTGTGTCGCCGTAGCCGATGGCGAGCCCGTCGACCATCAGGACGTCATTGCCGGTCTGGCGCTCAATGTCAAAGCGGAATTTCGCCGATTCATCTTCACTAACCGGTCTGTCGAGGCGCTCCATTTTTTCGAGTTTTTTGCGGCGGCTTTTGGCCCGGTTACTCGTGGAGGCCCTTGCAAGATTACGTGCGACGAAGTCTTCGAGCTTTTTGATCTCTGACTGCTGTTTGTCGAATTCTTTCATCTCAAGTTCGAGGCGGGCTGCTTTTTCATCCAGGTAATGCGAATAATTGCCGGTGTACTTGTACGTTTGATGAAACGTGAGTTCATAGACCGTATTGACGATCCGGTCGAGAAAGTAACGGTCGTGGGAGACGATCAGGAGCGCGCCGCTGTAACCGCTCAGGTAGCTCTCGAGCCAGGTCATCGTGTCGATATCGAGATGGTTTGTCGGCTCATCGAGTATAAGCAGCTCCGGTTTTGAGAGAAGCAGTTTGCCGAGTGCGAGTCGGGTCTTCTGACCGCCGCTCAGTGAACGGATCGGTGTGCTGTAGTCAAAGCTGCTGAAATTGAGGCCTGAGAGAATACTGCGAATATCCGCTTCATACTGAAAGCCGCCGCGGTCGCGAAAATCCTGAGAGAGCTGATCGTAGTCCTGCAGAATTTTTTCGTATCTCGGATTCGACGGGTCACTCATCTCCTCTTCGAGGGAGCGCAGTTTTCGTTCCATCTGTCTGAGGGCGGAGAAGACCGTCATCATTTCATCCCAAATGGAACGATCGGTATTCAGGCCGCTGTCCTGGGCCAAATAGCCGACGTTCACCTCTTTTGGAATCATGAGCGTGCCGTCATCATGGGTCAGCTCACCGGCGATAATCTTCAGGAGGGTCGATTTCCCCGCCCCGTTTCGACCGACGAGAGCAACTCGTTCATTGGACTTCACTTCGAGCTTTACCTGGTTTAAAATCGTATCGGTACCGAACGATTTATTGAGTTGGGAACATTGCAAAACGATCATCTGTCATTCATCCTCTTTAGCGCGTCTTTTTCCGTATTCACAACGCTAGTTTACATGAACAGGCTGACTGCTGGCAACTTTTCCTCAATCAACGGTGCAGTTTGTGAATAAATAGTGTACAATAAGGGCAAGGAATGAGGAGGATTGAATATGGAGTCATTTACACACTTTAATGAACAGGGCCGGGCGAAGATGGTGGACATTTCCGATAAAGAGGAAACGGTCCGTACTGCAGTTGCAAAATCAAGTGTACTTGTGAACAAACAGATCTATGAAGGCATCCAGTCGGGCCACATGAAAAAAGGAGATGTCCTGGCCGTTGCCCAGGTCGCAGGTGTCATGGCGGCGAAGAATACGGCGCAGCTGATCCCCATGTGTCATCCGCTGTCACTGAGCGGCGTGGATATCGCTTTTGACTGGAAGGAAGAAGGATCATCGCATCGCCTACATATCCGCGTTGCAGTAAAAACAAAAGGCAGTACCGGGGTTGAAATGGAAGCGTTAACATCGGCGAGTGCGACTGCGTTGACGGTCTATGACATGTGCAAAGCGGTGGATAAGGGCATGGTCATCGGTGAGACGTATCTTGAAGAAAAGACAGGCGGGAAGAGTGGCGATTTTAAACGGGCAAGTGAATAGTTGATTGGGAGGTTGTGTGACATGGAAATCGATCAGGCAAAAATTCCGCAGGCAACTGCAAAGAGACTACCGTTGTACTACAGGTTTTTGGAAGGCCTGCAGGCTTCAGGGAAACACCGGGTGTCATCGAGTGAACTGAGTGAAGCGGTCAAAGTGGATTCGGCAACCATCAGAAGAGACTTCTCCTACTTTGGTGCTCTCGGCAAGAAAGGCTACGGCTATAATGTGAATTATCTTCTCTCGTTCTTCCGTAAGACACTCGATCAGGATGAACTGACAAAGGTAGCCCTCGTAGGGGTCGGGAATCTCGGAACGGCATTTTTAAATTATAATTTCAGCAAGAGCAATAATACGCGCATTGAAATGGCGTTTGACGTCGACCGTTCTAAGGTGGACCAGGTTTACGGCGACGTGCCGGTGTATCACTTTGATGATATCGAGGAGAAAATCGGCGACATCGAGGTCGTGATTCTGACGGTACCGTCTCAGGCGGCCCAGGGCATTACCGATCAACTCCTTGAATGCGGGATCAAAGGGATCTTGAACTTCACCCCTGCAAGGCTGACGGTTCCGGATGACATCCGGGTGCACCATATTGACCTGTCTGTGGAGCTTCAGTCTCTGATTTACTTCCTGAAGCATTATCCACTCAAATAATCAAAGCGATCAGACGGATCCGGCGGGAGAATGAATAACCTGCCGGATCCCGCTTGCTTTCAGGGGAGATGTTGCACATTCAGGCGGTTGGAACTTCCGCAAACGGATCGGGATTGTGATATGATAAGATCAGCGAATCCTTCGGTATGCGAAGGATCCTTCGAATTAATCCGAAATCAGGTGAAATCATGTTTACAAATATTCCCCTCAAGTGGCTTGTCGTCATTACCGTTCTGACCGGCACGTTTACGGTCATCCTCAATAACAGTATGCTGAACCCCGCTGTTCCTTATTTTATGCAGGTATTCGATGCCGATGCTGTCAGCGCCGGCTGGGTCATCACCATCTTTATGGTCGCAATGGGCATGTCGATGCCTCTGACGGGCTATCTCGCAGATAAATTCGGCAAGAAGCAGGTGTACATCGCAGGCCTGCTTCTCTTTGTGACGGGGTCGGTTCTCGGATCCATGGCCTGGGACATCAGCGCCATCATTCTCTTCCGTGCCCTGCAGGGCGTCGGAGGCGGGATGATCATGCCGCTGTCAATGGTGCTGATTTTCGACGCGTTCCCAAGAGAAGAACGGGGTCTCGCAACAGGGGTGTGGGGAGTTGCGGCCATGCTCGCACCGACGATCGGCCCGACTCTCGGGGGTGTGATTGTGGAACTCGGTTCCTGGCAGTGGCTGTTTCTTGTGAATATCCCCACGGGGCTGTTGGCCGTCTTTTTTTCACTGAAGTTTCTGCCGAAGGCCGTCAAAGTGACGGATATCCGTCTGGATAAGAGCGGATTCGTGACGGTGACGATAGGTGTCGGGGCGATCCTCTTTGCCCTCGGGCGGATGAATGAGCTGAGTCATTTGTATAATCCTGTGAACCTCGGCCTCATTGCAGTCGGGAGTCTGTCGCTCTGGCTTTTTGTCAAAATTGAAGCCAAACAGGATCAGCCTCTCCTCGACCTGTCCATTTTCAAGATCAAAGCTTTTACATACAGTGTCATCATCGCCATGGTCGGCTCGATCAGCCTGTTTGGCGGCATTTTTCTCATTCCGCTTCTCGTGCAGAATGTGTACGGGTACGGCGCGATTGTCACGGGGCTCAGTTTTCTTCCGTCAGCCCTCATGATGGGTCTCTTTATGAATATCGGCGGTCGCATGCTCGATGTCCGCGGCCCGACCCTGGCAGCGGCAGGGGGCCTGATCATTCTGAGCGTATCCACCGGGGCGATGGGCTTTTTGACGATGGGCACTTCTCTTTGGCTCGTGTTTTTGTTAAACGGACTCCGGGGCGTCGGCCTGGGTCTCAGCAATATGCCGTCGACGACAGCGGGAATGAACTCGATTCCTGAGAAATTCGTTTCAAGGGGTTCTGCGATGGGGAACGTCATCCGTCAGATGAGTTCAGCGCTCGGGATTGTCTTTGTTTCGATTTATTTTGAAGTCAGACGTGCACAGATTATGGTGAACGGCGGCATGGACATTGAGAGCGCGAGCCTGTCGGCCATTAATGAAGCTTTTGTGGCATTGGCACTCATTACGCTCATTACGGTGCCGTTAGGGTTTAAACTGGGGAGAGAATATCAGCAGAAAGCAGGCTGATCGTGTGGAAAGGATGAGCGTGATGCGAACCGTGTTTGTCATTACCGGCTTAATGCTTCTGGCAGCCGGACTGTTTTGGTATACGGAATCCCTGCAGGCGGATGAGCCTGCTCATCTTGGCGTGCTCCTGACGGAAAGCAGCCGGCTCGACAAGCTTGAGGGGATCGAAAACGGGCTCCGTGATCTCGGGTTTCACGTGGAAGATGATCTGGTGTTTCATGTGTACGAAGAGGAAGAAGATACCGATGCGCTTATGGCCATGGCCAGAGAGATGCTTGAAGCGGACTACGACCTGATTGCAGCCTTTGGCGGGATCGAAGCCCAGGTGCTTGACGTGGCGATGGAAGAAACGGGCCTGTCGACACCGGTCGTCTTTGTCGGTATGGCGGCTCCCCTTGATACAGGCCTCATCGAAAGCTATGAACGGCCGGGGACGATGTTTACCGGCGTGGCCAATCATCACCTGAATCTGTCGGCGAAACGCCTTGAGCTCTTCACCGATGCACTCCCGGAGATGGATGAGGTGATTGTGCTTTACAATAAAGAGATCGATATCAGTAACCGCTCTTGTGACGTCACCCGGGAGGCAGTGGAAACCCTTGGCATCGAGGTGGTGCCGTTTGACGTCGGAACGGAGCTTGATCTCACCGCTTTAGCGGATCTTGCAGGTGAGAACACGGGCCTTTTGACACTGCCGAGTTTCATCATCGAAGGCATGACCGGGGAGCTCGCGGACTTCAGCAGGGCGCATGATCTTCCTGTGATGGGGATTTATGATGACGAAGTGGCGGAAGGCTTTCTGATGGCCTATGGCTCATCCTTTTATGATCAGGGCTATCAGGCAGCGAGGCAGATCAGTCTGATTCTTGGCGGAAATGAAGCATCGACGATTCCCGTTGAGCTTCCGGACAGGCTGTTGTTTCAGGTGAACCGGGATACGGCAGCGCATATCGGGGTTTCCCTTGACCGGGATGTCATGCGTCTGGCCGATGAGGTGAAGGGAGGCGGAGACTGATGAGAAAGAAGATGCAGTCCATTCGAAATAAGGTTCTCTTCTTCGGCCTGCTGATGACGATCATTCCCCTTGCCCTCATTTCCGTTTACTACATTCAGAATATGGCTGACTATGTGGGAGAAACCGGAGAAGAGATGCAAAAAATGCGTCTTGAGCATCTTGCGACGGATATCCGCTCTGAGATCCGTCAGGTGATGGATCAGCTCGATGTCCTCGCGTCGCTTGAGCGGCCTGCTGAGATGAAGGGGCCTTTTTATGAAGTGCTGAGCAGTCAGGACGCCATTGATACCCTCGTTGTGATCGACCGGGACGGGGTCCTTTTGAGTCAGGTGGCCAGGCATACGCTGAATCATGCCGACACAGGTGATACCTGGCCGGTCCAGGCAGACTCGGGCGTTACCCCGGACGCAGGTGAACCGGTGATATCGGATGTCCTCGTGAACGAGTATGGTCAGCCGTATATGCAGATGATTGCGGAAACCGGAACGGATGGGCTCAGGATTGGCGCAACGGTTCAGCTTCAGAAGCTGATCGGGAACGTCTCCTCCTATCAGCTCGATGATGAAGCGGTGATTTATCTTGAGGATCCGTCCAATCAGGTCATTGCCCATCAGGATTATTCCAAGCTGTGGCAGCCGAGCACCGAGGAGACGGCGCAAGGTATTGAAATCCGGACGGAGATCGACGAAGTGCAGTGGGAGCTCGTCATGGAACAGCCCCGGCGCGAAGCGCTGTCCCCGGTGTTTGACATGATGCGCAGGGGCGGGTTTACCGCGACGGTGATGATCCTGTTCGGCAGTGTCATCAGCGTCTTTGCCGGGCTCTATTTCGTCAAGCCGATTGAAACCCTCCAACAGGGCATGCGGCGGATGAAGACGGGCTACTGGCCGGAAGCGATGCCGGTGGAGAGGCAGGACGAGTTCGGTGAGCTGACCCGGGCCTTCAATGAGATGAACGAGACCATTCAGGAAAAGGAACAGCGGCTCAGACAGGAAAAGGAACGCCTCGATATCGTCGTGAATTCGATGGATGCCGGGCTTGCCGTTGTCCGTAAAGACTATTCGATTGCGTGGATGAACCCGAAGCTTGAAGGATGGATCGGCGAGAGGCGTGAGGTCCCCTGCTTTCAGCTCTTTCATGATCAGGATGATGCCTGTTATGCGTGTCCGCTCCGTGACGAGGTGACGTATGACAAGATGGATGAAATCATGACAAGAAAGGACCGTTCAGGAGCGGAGCGGATTTACCGTCACAGGGTGTTCCCGCTTAATTATACCCTCGAACAGGACGAGGAGGCCCTGATCGTCATGGAGGACATTACGGAAGAGAAGCAGATGGAAGAGAAGATCATCCAGACGGATAAGCTGTCGGCTCTTGGCCTGATGGCGTCGTCCTTTGCCCATGAAGTCAATAATCCGCTCGCTTCCGTGCAGATCTATGCGGAAGATTTGAGTGACCGCCTGACAGAAGATGAGGCAGAACTTCTTGAAAGTGGCGACATGGCCCATTACCTGCAGGTCATCCGCAAGAATATTGACCGATGCAAGACGATCACGGGCAATCTTCTGAACTTCTCCCGTAAAGAGAACTGGGAAGAACGGGATATCCGCGTCAGACAGGTCGTCGAGGAGAGCCTTGTCCTGATGAATCATTCCCTGAACAAACAGGGTGTCGACGTCACGGTCACAGAAGAAGAAGGACTGCCTGCGATTCGCGGGGACGCGTTAAAGCTCAGTCAGGTGTTCGTGAACTTCATTCAGAACGCCATTGATGCCATGGCCGGCAAAACGGCCCCCGCTCTGTCGATCCGTCTGTATCAGGAGGGGCAAGATCTCCTGGTGGACGTGGCGGATAACGGCAGCGGGATCCGGCCGGAAGATCTCGATAAATTGTTTGATCCTTTCTTCACATCGAAGCCGACGGGAAAAGGCACGGGTCTTGGCCTGTCGGTCTGTTACGGGATTATTAAACAGATGAACGGCGTACTTGAAGTGGAGAGTGAACCGGGGGAAGGAGCGGTATTCCGCGTCCGGCTCCCTGTTCCTCAGAAAGAAACGAATCCTGAACATGGGGAGGTGTAAGGCATGGAGCGAATTCTTGTCGCAGATGATGAACAGGATTTGCGTGAACTGCTCGTAAGCCGTCTGAAGCGAAAAGGCTTTGAGGTCTTTGGTGCGGCCGACGGGGAAGAGGCGCTTGCGTTGTTGCAAAAAGAACGGTATGACCTTGGTATTTTCGATATCCGGATGGAACCGATGGATGGGCTCACGCTCCTTGAAGAAGTCAAATCACGTCCGGATACGCTGGAGATGGAAGTCGTGATGCTCACCGGTCACGGAACGATGGAAACGGCGATCGAAGCGATGAAGCGCGGCGCGTATGACTATTTGACGAAGCCGTATAATCTGTCGGAACTTGAAGTCGTCATATCAAAAGCCCTTGAGAAAAAGAAACTGACTGAAGACAACCAGACGATGCGGAACCTGATGCATGCGAGAGACAACGATTTTGACATCGTCGGCAAGTCGTCGGCGGTGGAACAGGTCAAGCATCTCATCCGCCGGGTGGCAGATGCGGACGCCTCGATATTGATTGAAGGCGAAAGCGGAACCGGGAAAGAACTCGTGGCCAAAGGTCTTCATTACTGGAGCAAGCGGGCAGCGGAACCGTTTGTGGCGGTAAATGCAGGGGCCATTCCGGATCAGCTCATTGAAAGCGAGCTCTTCGGGCATGTGAAGGGAGCGTTTACCGGTGCCCAAAAGGATAAGAAGGGGCTCGTTGAAGTCGCGGATCAAGGGACCCTCTTTCTCGATGAAATCGGCGAGATGCCCCTCGATATGCAGGTGAAACTTCTCCGTTTTCTCGAGACCGGCAGTTTTCGGCGCGTCGGAGAGACGAAGGAGCGGCACGTTCAGGTGAGGACTGTGGCTGCGACGAACCGTTCCCTGATCGAAGAAGCCAGGGAGGGACGGTTCCGCGAGGATCTCTTCTACCGCCTTCAGGTGATGACGATCGAGGTGCCGCCGCTTCGGGACCGCAAAGAGGACATTCCGCTCTTGGCGGATTACTTCCTGTCCAAACAGGGAAAGGCGAAACGGTTGACGGATACGGCAATGAAGCAGCTGATGTCGTACGATTTCCCGGGAAATATCCGCGAGCTGATGCACATTCTTGAACGGGGCTGCCTGTTATGTCCCGGAGCCGAGATTGAAGGCGGCGATCTCATGTTGCCGGGGACGTTTCAGGATCCGCAAGACCGAGACAGTGTGAGCCCTGTGCAAACTCTTGAAGAGGTTGAGCGGGACTCACATCGACCGGGTGCTCACTTATACAGACTGGAATAAATCTGAAGCCGCAGAGATTCTCGGGATCAGTGTCCGAAATATTTACCGGAAGATTGACCAGCATGGTCTCGACAAACGGGGTGAATGACATTCTGGCATGTCGCCTTTGTCAAAGGTGACAAAATGGCAAGAAAAAACCGTCGGTCACCGTCGGTTTTTTCTTTTGAAGATGTGATTTTAAAAAAGATAAAAAGAAAAACAGGGAGGAGAAAGCTTGATGTGACAGGGCTTTCACTACTGGTCAGGTGGTGTTCGGACAATCCGGATGCCATCTTTTTTACGTTTGGCACGGAAGTTGCATCTACAGAAAGGTGAGAACACCATTTGGAAAGGGGAGAGGGACATGCTATCGAATATTGGCATCCCGGGACTGATTTTAATTCTGATTATCGCACTGATTATTTTCGGCCCGAAAAAATTACCGGAAATGGGACGTGCAGTGGGGGACACACTGAAAGAATTCAAAAAATCTACGCGTGAGCTGACTTCAGACAGTAACGATGACAAAGATGAGACGAAATCATAAGGGGGTAAACCGGCATGGCAATGAAACACGATCTGTTGATTAACAAATCATTACTCAGTGGAAGAGACATTTTAAGCAAATCCGCATACAGCACCGATCTTGGCCTGAACATGGCTGAAGATGCGAGGCGTCTGTCGGACGGTCTGATGAGCGAGGAAGAGTTTGTAAACAAGTATCAGGAATCCGTCGGTAAGGAGTTCAATCAGAAGCTCGAAGTCAGGGCTGCGGCAGGGCAGGACCATGCCAATGTGAAATGGGGCATGGTGATCGACCTCAGAAAATGCGTCGGCTGTGAAACCTGTACCGTATCGTGTAAAGCGGAAAACCGGACGCCGCCTGGTGTATCGTACAATCAGGTCTTCGTTGAGGAAGAAGGGACGTTCCCGAACGTCTCAAGAACCAATATTGCTAGACCGTGCATGCACTGTGACAAGCCGCCTTGTGCGTCTGTCTGTCCGGTACGTGCCACATACAAAGCGGATAACGGCATCGTCGTCCAGGATAATGACCGCTGCATCGGCTGCCGCTATTGCATGGTTGCCTGTCCATACGGAGCGAGAAGCTTTGACTTTGGTGAAGAGTATGAAGAGATTCTCGATGCGAACATGATTCAGGCGCCGGAACACGGCATGGAACGCGGTGAGCGCGGAAACGGGGAAGCGCCGATCGGCACGGTCCGTAAATGCAATTTCTGTTTCCACCGTTTGGAACGTGGCGAAGAGCCGGCCTGTGTCGAAACGTGTATCGGTGATGCCCGTTATTTCGGGGACTTAAACAATCCGGAATCAACGGTATCGAAACTCGCTGCAAGCAGCCGGGCATTCAGACTGAAAGAAGAGTACGGCACGGAACCGCGTGTCTACTACTTACGATAAGGGGGAGACCAACGATGAGTGAATTGACACAGACAACCGCAGAACATCAGCAAGACCTCGATCCGGGGATCGTAGCGAAGCGTTTTAAACTTTGGATGGCTTCCCTTTTCATTGCACTGATTGCAGGGGGCGGCGCGATTCTCTATCGCCTGATTGAAGGGCTCAGCGTGACAAACCTGACAACCTTCGTTCCCTGGGGCGCATGGGTCGCCTTTTATATCTTCTTTGTCGGCTTAAGTGCAGGGGCGTTTCTGCTGTCCACGCTGATTTTTGTATTCGGCATGGAACAGTACGAACGGGTCGGACGCTATGCCCTGTTCACGGCCCTCGTCTCGATGGTGGTGGCCCTGACCTTTATCGCTCTTGATCTTGGGCGCATCGACCGGGCGTTTAACGCGATGACCTACTGGAACGCCCTCAGTATTCTCTCTTATGAAGTCCGCTTTTATTTAATCTATATGGCCCTTCTCGCCGTGGAACTGTGGTTCGCCATGCGAATCGACCTCGTCAGGGTTGCCAAATCGGACGACGGAATCAAAGGCAAAGTGGCCAACTTCCTGCGTCTCGGCAGTGATGACGAATCGGATATCTCAAAGAAGAAAGACCACCGCTGGATGAAGATTCTCGGGATCATCGGGATTCCGATTGCGATCATCGGCGTTCACGGCGGAACCGGCACCCTGTTCGCAGCGGTTGCCGCGCAGCCTTACTGGAACTCGCCGCTCTTCCCGGTCATCTTTGTCGTCTCGGCACTGGTATCCGGAACAGCGCTGTTGATTGCCATGTATGTCATTCAGCGAAAAGCAAGCGGCAAATCCGTGGACTTCGGCATGGTGAAGAGCCTGTCGCTTTTGATGATCGGATTTCTGATCATTGACCTCGGTCTTGAATTTTACGAGTTTCTTGTCGCAGGTCTTACGATGAAGCCGGAGAAGATGGCGATTTTAAACGTCATGTTCACCGGGCCGATGTCCTGGTCGTTCTGGGGCGTACAGCTCTTTATCGGAGCCGTTATCCCGATCTTCATCGTATTCAGTAAACGGTTCAATCAGTCGATTGGCTGGCTGACCGCAGCGGCGATCATGGTCGTCATCGGGATCATCGGTGTACGGTTTAACATCGTCGTTCCGACGCAGATTGTCCAGTCCATGAAGGCATTGCCGGAAGCGTTCTACTTCCCGAACTGGGTGGAGTGGCTCAGCTCCATCGGGGTTGTGGCGATGGGTCTGATCATCTACTCCATCGGCGCAAAGCTCTTGCCCCTTGAATTAAACGAAGATGAGGTGAAATCACATGAGTAAATCCGTATTCGATAAAAAAGTCAACCGCCGCTCGTTTGTGAAAGGGGCCGGGATCCTCAGTGCCATCGCTGTTGCGTCTCCGTTCTTCGGAAGCCCGATCCGCCAGATCACCGGCGGAAATGTCTGGGCCGACGATGAACACGGCATCGGGACGTTCACGGAAGATTATACGGCTGAGAACGTGATCTACACGACGTGTGAGCAGTGCAACACGCACTGTACAATCAAAGCCTACGTGAAAGAAGGCAAGATTGAAGGCGGCTGCACGTCCCTTGTCCGTAAGATTGCCGGGAACCCTTACAGCCCGCTTACGATGAAACCGATCGGTCAGATAGACTATGCCAAACCTGCGGCCGCCGCAGCTCTCGGAGGCGGAAGCGTTGCTGTTGCAGGGCGCGGACTGCGTGGTGGACGTACTTGCCTGAAAGGCCAGGCGGGCATTCAGACCGCCTACGACGCCTATCGTCTGAAAAAACCGATGAAACGTGTCGGACCGCGCGGAAGCGGGCAGTGGAAGACGATCTCGTGGGAAGAAGCCTATAATGAAATCATTGAAGGAAGCAATGATCTTGGAACACCGGGGTTGAAGGACCTCGTCGCCTACGAAGAACAGGACGTCGTTATGGCGGACTGGGATCAGGTGAAAGAAGGGACGATGTCGCAGGAGGACTTTGATGCAAAATACAAAGATGTCCTGATTGACACAAAGCATCCGGATTTCGGACCGAAAGTCAATCAGGTCGCCTGTCTCGGCGGGGACCGCCGTCACTTTACGAACCAGCGGATCTGGACGCAGGGTCTTGGCAGCAACAACTTTGATGACCATGGCGGTGTCTGCGGGGTCAGTTCTGTGATCGGCAACAACCGCTCCTTTGAACACGGCAAACGCCGGACGTATACCGACATTGACTATATTGAGTACATGATCGCCTTTGGAACGAATCCGGTCGTGGCGAATAAGGGACCGACATGGATGGCGCCTCAGATTACCAATGCGATTGAACGGGGCATGAAGATGGCCGTTGTGGATTCAAGGATGTCGAAGTCCGCGGAGAAGGCTCATCACTGGATCCCGGTCATTCCCGGGACGGACGGGGCTTTTGCCCTCGCGATGGGACGCTGGATCATTGAACATGAACGGTACGACATGACGTATCTCGTCAATCCGAATAAAGCTGCGGCAGAAGCGGATGACGAGCCGACCTGGAGCGATGCGACCCATCTCGTGAAGACCGGTGAGCCGACGCGTCAGAAGCTGAAAGCCTCTGAACTTGGCCTGCGTGAAGAAGGCGATGACGATGACTACGTTGTTCTGAAGAACGGGGTGCCGTATGCGTCAACGGATGTGGATGAAGCGGATCTTGAAGTCGATACGACGATTGAAGGAATCGAGGTAAAATCGAGTTTCCTTCTTTATAAAGAAGAAGTGATGAAGCATACGATGGATGAGTATGCGGCGATTACAGGCATCGGTAAGGACATGATCGAAGAGGTATCCCGTGAATTCACGTCCCACGGCAAGCGCGCCGCAGCATTCGGATACCGCGGGAACGCGATGCATACGAACGGGTACTACAGCGTTCGTGCCATGAACGTTCTGAATCACCTGATCGGCAACTATGACTGGAAGGGCGGCAGTATCTCTTCAGGAGCGAATTTCGGCCCTTGGGACGGTGCCTATGACCTCGATACGGTTCCAAACGGCCGAACACCTTGGGGAATCCCGATTACGCGGAAACAGTCCCAGTACGAGCAGAGCACCCTTTTCGAACGGGACGGCGGCTATCCGGCGCTCCGCCCATGGTTTGGTGCGACGGGGAACTCGTCTCATGAGCTGATCCCGAGTGCAGCGGAAGGCTACCCGTACGGATTGAAGGCGCTCTTCGTGTACCGGATCGATCCGATCCTTTCCTTTGCGGCCGGCTACCGAAACAGGGAAGTGCTACAGGATGAATCAAAGATCCCGCTCCTTGTCTCGCTGGACATTACCGTCGGGGAAGCAGCCCAGGTATCGGACTTCGTCCTGCCGGATCTCACCTACCTCGAGCGTTACGGCCAGGAGACCATCTATCCGAACCAGCTCCACAGACTCTCGAGCATCATGCAGCCGGTGACTAGGGTTGTACCGGAAGCGAAAGCCGTGGAGGATGTCTTCATTGAACTCGCAAAACGCCTTGATCTTCCCGGCGTCGGAGAGAACGCCTTTGTAAACGGAGACAAACTCGACAGCTACGAGGAGTATTATGCCAAGATGGCCGCCAACATTGCCATGAAGGATGAACCGGTTCCGGACGCTGACGCGGAAGAGATGGCGATCTTTGAGTCCGCGCGAAAGAAGGCGCTCGGTGAATTCTTCGATATCGAACGGTTGAAACAGGCCGTTACGCCGGAAGAGTGGCCAAAAGTTGTGTATATGCTGAACCGGGGCGGACGTTTCGAAGCGCCGGGTTCGGAATATGTCAATGACGGGAAGCATGTGAAATACCAGTACGGCGGCCAGGCGAACTTCTACGATGAAGTCACGGCAAGAAACAAACATTCCTTCAGCGGTGAATTTTACAGCGGCGTGCCGATTTACGAAGCGATTAAGGAATACGACGAAACCGTGTATGAACGGGATCTGCCGCTGGTGATGACGAACTGGAAAGCGAAGCACATCGGGACACACCGTCAGATCAGCAACGTCTGGCTCCGTGAAATCCGTGAGGACAATCCACTCTGGATGAACAGCATTGATGCGAAGAAGCGCGGACTGAAGAATGGTGATACGGTTAAGATCAAGGGCAGTGACTACGAAGCAGAAGGACGCGTCATGGTCACCGAAGGGATCCGTCCGGGTGTTGTCGGATCAAGCTATAACTTCGGTCATACGGCGTTCCGCTCGCAACCGATCAAAATTGACGGGAAGTGGACGGGAGCCGGGGCGGAATACGGGCATACGAGCTATGAATTCGCCGCGCCGAAAAAGGAATCCGGGCTCTATGCGAAAGGACGGGACACCGGTTTCTCCGCAAATAATCTGTTAAGTATTGACGGGACACTCGGCAACAACGGAATGTTTGATCCGATCGGCGGGGCAAGTGCCCAGCTGTATGCGAAAGTGGAGGTGGAAAAAGGCTGATGCAACCTGCCTTTGAGACAGAAACCCATGAACAGCAGTTGAAACTCAGTCTGACGTATCTGATTTATGCCCGCTGTTTTTACGGTCAGGTCGATGTGATCAAGGCGATGGTGGACACAGGTGAGGCGACAGGTGAAGTCGATGAAGACGTCCGGCATTTGCTGCATCAGCTGAGGGAAACACCGGAAGAGGAACTGACGCTTCAATATGAAAACCTCTTCTTCATTCCAGGTCCTTACTATGTGCCGCCCTACGTCAGTGTCTATCTTGATGATGAGGAAGCGAATGGCAGTATGGTCCACCAGCTGAGCGGGTATTACGCCCGCTTCGGTTTCCTGGACTATGCCAAGACGACGAACCTCAGGCATGACCATATCGGTACCGTCCTGATGTTTGCCCACTATCTGATCCAGATGCAGCTTGAACAGCATGAAGACGCAGAGGACGCGAAGAAGATGTATCTGATCCTGTTGCACGAGGTAATTCGTCCGATGTACGGGGTGTTTGAGAAGAAGGTATCCGATCAGCTAGTGAAAGGCTTCTATCTCGATCTCGTCCAGGGTGCGCACCGGTTTCTCTCAGACACGAGTGAGATCATTGAAAAAGACTGATTCATAAAGAAGACTCCGGCGTCTGTAAAGATGCCGGAGTCTTTTTAAATATCCTGTTTTCTGAGGCGTTACTGTTCTTCTTTCTTCAGTCGCTTCTGCAAATTGAAATGCTTAAATGCGATGAAGAAATCCAGGGCGGCGAAGGAGACGAGAAGAATCGTCCAGAAATCCCATCCTTCAGACTGGTTCATGGCCTGAATCGCGAAGAGCGTCAGGATCACCCCGAATGTAAAGTACAAATAGCCGTAAAACTTTGGCGGTCTCTGTTTCATGACAAGAACACTCCCATCAATGCCTGAATGCTTTGTTCCATTTCTTCGAGCTGATCGATCAGTTCAAGCAGCCGGTCCCCGAATACGACCTGGACGAGCATGACGAAAGAATTGATCCCGACGTGCGCGATGATCGGTACGATGATCCGGCCTGTTTTAACGTACAGGTACGAGAAGACAACGCCCATGGCCAGATAAACGAGGATATTCTCAAAGTCCCCGTGTAAAGCGCCGAAGATCAGTCCGCTGACGATCGCGGCGATCCAGAAGCCGGTCCGCTTGTAAATGGCCCCGAAGATGACTTTCCGGAAGACGAGCTCTTCAGTCACCGGGACAAGAATGGCGACCACAAAAATCATGAAGGGCACGGCGGTCGAGAAGCCGACGATCATCTCCGTGTTTTCGGATCCCGGCTCAATACCGAATGCCAGCATTTGAATAAGGGAAGCGGCGTATTGCCCGGCAAAGGCGAGAAAGATCCCGATAAAGGACCAGAGGATTGTTTTCCCCGTATCGGCCCGTTTTCCGTCGAACTGCGGATCACGTCCGGCAAGCGCGGAAAACAGAACGGCCAGGATAAAGCCGATGGTCATGGAATAGGCGATGGCGGTCGCAAACAGCTCCGTTTCATTGCCGTCGAACCCCATATTGAGAAGCAGAGGTGCAATCAGGGCAGGTGCAAGCTGTGAAAAGACAAACGATAAAATAATCAGCCAATAGTATTTGTTCACGTTCATTCTCCTTTAGGTAAACGGCGTCCTGATTATTGTATCACAGCGATCAGGCTTGTTCACCCAATACGATGTTTGCACGTTTTTCTCAGAGGGAAGAGAAAGCGTGGGCCATGGCCGGACGCGGTTTCAACCATAATCTTCAGCAAAAAAATTGCTGCAAAAGGGTTGCAAAAATGCAAAGGTTTGATTATGATAAGAACTGTGTTAGCACTCATTGATACCGAGTGCTAATAAAACCATTTGAAAACGCACAGAAACTGTGCACAACCATACTGAAGGAGGGTGTTTTCCTTGTTAAAACCATTAGGTGACCGAATTGTAATTGAATTGGTGGAGCAGGAAGAAAAGACGGCGAGCGGGATTGTCCTGCCTGACTCTGCGAAAGAGAAGCCGCAGGAAGGGAAGGTCGTTGCTGTCGGGAAAGGCCGGGTAACTGAGAACGGTGAAACCGTGACACCGGAACTGAAAGAAGGCGACAAGATTGTCTTCTCCAAATATGCAGGATCTGAAGTGAAGTTCGAAGGCAAGGAATACATGATTCTTCGAGAAAGCGATGTACTGGCTGTAATCAGCTAACGAAGAAGCACAGAGCACACATTTGAAACATCAGAAAACAGGAGGATGGTAATCATGGCTAAAGACATTAAATTCAGTGAAGACGCTCGTCGCGCGATGCTGCGCGGTGTGGATCGTCTTGCAGATACGGTAAAAGTAACCCTCGGACCGAAAGGACGTAACGTTGTCCTTGAGAAGAAGTTCGGCTCTCCGTTAATCACAAACGATGGTGTGACGATTGCGAAAGAAATTGAACTTGAAGACAATTTCGAGAACATGGGTGCTCAGCTCGTTTCCGAAGTCGCAAGCAAGACGAACGACATTGCCGGTGACGGTACCACAACGGCAACGGTTCTCGCGCAGTCCATGATCGCAGAAGGCCTGAAGAACGTCACATCCGGGGCCAACCCGATGGTGATCCGTAAGGGGATTGAAAAAGCGACTCAGGCTGCGGTGGATGAGCTGCGCGCCATTTCCAAGCCGATCGAAGGCAGAGAGTCGATCTCCCAGGTTGCGGCGATCTCTTCAGCGGATGATGAAGTCGGTGAACTGATTGCAGAGGCGATGGAGCGCGTCGGTAACGACGGTGTCATCACAGTGGAAGAATCGAAAGGGTTCGCGACAGAGCTTGAAGTCGTGGAAGGGATGCAGTTCGACCGTGGATACGCGTCTCCTTACATGGTGACGGATTCTGACAAGATGGAAGCGGTTCTTGAAGATCCGTATATCCTGATCACTGATAAGAAAATCGGCAACATCCAGGAAGTATTGCCGGTTCTTGAGCAGGTTGTTCAGCAGTCCCGTCCAATCCTGATCATTGCCGAAGACGTGGAAGGCGAAGCCCTCGCGACACTCGTCGTCAACAAGCTCCGCGGCACATTCAACGCTGTTGCCGTGAAGGCACCAGGCTTTGGTGACCGTCGTAAAGCGATGCTTGAAGACGTTGCAACACTCACTGGTGGTGAAGTGATCACGGAGGACCTCGGTCTTGATCTCAAATCTGCGAGCATTACACAGCTCGGCCGTGCGTCCAAGGTCGTTGTTACAAAAGACAACACGACGATCGTTGACGGCAACGGTGACGCAGCGGAAATTGCAAACCGTGTCAACCAGATCAAAGCACAGCTCGAAGAGACCACTTCCGAGTTCGATAAAGAGAAGCTTCAGGAGCGTCTTGCCAAGCTTGCCGGCGGTGTAGCCGTTGTCAAAGTCGGTGCGGCCACTGAAACGGAAATGAAAGAGAAAAAGCTCCGCATTGAAGACGCACTGAACTCCACGCGTGCAGCGGTGGAAGAAGGTATTGTAGCCGGCGGTGGTACAGCGCTGATCAACGTATTGAACGCAGTGAAGGCTGTAGAAGCGGACGGTGACGAAGCAACGGGCGTGAACATTGTGCTCCGTGCCCTTGAAGAACCGCTCCGTCAGATTGCCCACAATGCCGGACTTGAAGGGTCCATCATCGTGGAGCGCCTGAAAGGTGAAGAAGTCGGTGTCGGCTTTAACGCAGCGACCGGTGAATATGTCAATATGGTTGAAGCGGGGATCGTCGACCCGACGAAGGTCACACGCTCAGCCCTCCAAAACGCAGCCAGCGTATCTGCCATGTTCCTTACGACAGAAGCTGTTATCGCAGACTTCCCTGAAGAGAACAGCGGCGGTGGCGGCATGCCGGACATGGGTGGCATGGGCGGTATGGGCGGCATGATGTAATCAGCCGTTCAGATCCTGATTAACATGAAACCACAAGGCAATTGAAAAAAGAGAGGGACTCTGATGACAGGTCAGAGTCCCTCTCTTTATCTATTCTATTATACATCCTGAGCCAGAATGTATCGGTCTCTGCCCGCTTCTTTCGCTGCATAGAGTGCCTGATCGGCCTGCTTGATGAAGGCATCCGGCTTGTCGGTTTCATTTGGTATACGGGATATGCCTCCGATGGAAACGGTGACGTATGGGGCAACTTGTGACTGGGAATGTGGAATTTGCTGATCCCTGATCGCTTTTAACAAGGTGGCGGCTGCCGAAGCGGCCTGCTCTTCAGATGCCCCTGGTAATATCAGCACAAATTCTTCACCGCCGTAACGGCTGACAATGGCCTTCTCACCGAGTGCTTCCTGCAGGGTATGGGCCACACTGATCAGAGTCTGATCCCCTGCCTGATGACCATATTCGTCATTATAGCGTTTAAAATAATCAATATCCACGAACAACAGGGACAGCTCTTTTCTCTCCTGTAACGCTTCCGTCCACTTAGCCTTCATCTGTTGATCGAAGCCGCCGCGATTGTAGACATTCGTCAACGGATCCCGGACAGAGAGGTCTTTCAGTTTCTTCGTCCGTTCTTCTACCTTGCTCTCGAGGATCTCATTGGACGCAATCAGACGCTCGGACATATCCTCCAGATCGGTAAACGCCTTTGAGAAGATGGAAGCAAGCATAAAGGACTGGGCGAGGATGAAGAACAGCAGCCCGGCAGGTGACAGATTGCCATAGATTGAAAGCTGATAGTCATAGAGTATATCATTGACGATGGTGATGGCATACAGAAATGCCATGAAAAGACTGACCGTTGCGCCCATGCGTTTTCGGAGGGCGGCAAGAATCAGAATATAGCAGATGTAGCCCACGGTAATCACGGTCACGACCTGGCCGACAATCAGCGTCTGGGTGAACCAGTAGACGGGAAACAGGATGACGATGCTTCCGAGAATGAGGCCGATGGTGACTGACACCCGGCGAAACAGTCTGGATGTTTCATTCGGAAAGAGAGCCGATAAAAACAGAATGAAAAGGGGCGGACTCAGATATGTCGTCACATATTCGAGCTTCATGGCAAACGTCCAGTTGAAGTCAGGAAACACCCTCAGCATCACCGCTTCACCGACCAGGAGAGAGCGGATGCCGATCATGAGACAGAAGAGAGAAAAATAAAGCGCCGAGCGAAAACGCGGCCGTAAGAGAAAAACGAGGAAATGATAGATGCTCATGATCAACAGGCTGCCGAAGATGATACCGTCGATGAGCCGGCGGTTGTCTGTCTCACTCGAAATCGTATCATGCGTCCCGAGGCGCAGGGGGATGTTCATTCCTCCCTCGGCATGCATGAAATTGGATACCTGGATATGGATGTCGATCTGATCTCGGGAAGAGGCCAGTGGGACAACATCGGCGAAATAACGGGGCGTCATGGTTTCGGCTGAAGTGCCCACTTCACCGTTCGAGGCAACACTTTCACCGTTGATCCAAAGCCGGTATGCCGTGAGGAGATAGGGCATGTACAGGGCAAGATCATCCGCTTCAGGGGCCGTGACCTGTACATGATAGGTCGCATAGCCCTTACCACCGATGGTTTCCCCATTTACAAGGGTCCCATTCCAGGAACGGGGTACGTCGATGACAACCGGTTCTTCTCCGCTTCGTTCGTCCGGTTCAAGAAGCGAGGACCAGTAGAAGTGCCACTCGCCTGAAAGGGGGATCGATCCGTCTTCTGTATCCCAGAAAGAAGTATCGAGTTCACCGTTTGTTGCGGCAGGATAGTGGTCGTATTCGCTCACGATGATCAGATAAATGGTAAATCCAATCAGGAGCACGAAGCTGACAAACAGCGTCATCGGTTTTATGTAGACTGTTATCTTGTTCATTGGTGGTCCTCCAAGCAAACGCCTGCTTCAACATGGAAAAATATGACTTTAGTTACTGATTCGACATAGACGGACAGAACTCTTTTTTTAAACAGGTGGAGGATCTTTGAAACACGGCGTACAGAAAGACCCCGCCACATTAATCGTGTGACGGGGTGTTCTCTATCAGCTGTGCACGTGGTCAGTGGATGCCGTCTGACAAAGGGCTTCTGCCTCGGCTTTTTCTTCCGCCTGTTTCTCTTTTTCGAAGGTATCAAGAATCGCCCTGACTTCATCGGTTGTTTTCGTTTCCATCAGTTTCTTGCGGAGCTCGCCGGCCTTTGGAAAGCTGCGGACGTAGATCTTGAAGAAGCGCTGCAGAGGAGTAAACGGTCGGTTTTCGAGATCTTTGCTGTATTTGTCATGAAGATCGAGCTGAAGACGCAGAAGTCCGAGGAGCTCTTCGCTCGTATGCTCTTTCGGTTCGGTTTCAAAAGCGAACGGGTTCTTGAAGATGCCCCGTCCGATCATAATCCCGTCCACACCGTATTTCTCCGCGAGTTCGAGACCGGTCTGCCGGTCATCGATGTCGCCGTTAATTGTGAGGAGGGTGTTCGGTGCCACCTCGTCCCGGAGGGCCTTGATGTCAGGGATTAGCTCCCAGTGAGCAGGGACGTCGCTCATTTCTTTTTTTGTTCGCAGGTGAATGGACAGATTGACGATATCCTGCTCGAGGATATGTCTGAGCCAATTTTGCCATTCATCAATCTTTGAAAAGCCGATCCGGGTTTTGACACTTACCGGAAGGCCGCCCGCTTTGGCGGCTTCAATCAGTTCGGCGGCGACGTCAGGACGCTTGATCAGGCCGGCCCCTTTGCCGTCACCGGCCACGTTATGCACGGGACAGCCCATGTTGATGTCGATGCCTTTGTAGCCCATCTCAGCCATGGCGACACTCATCGTCCGGAAGTGCTCAGGCTTATCACCCCAAATGTGCGCAACGATCGGCTGCTCGTCTTCCGTGAACATGAGACGCCCCTTCAGGCTCTCTCTGCCTTTTGGGTGACAGAAGCTGTCCGAATTGGCGAATTCGGTAAAGAACACGTCCGGTGCCGCAGCTTCACTGACGACGTGGCGGAACACCACGTCTGTCACGGCCTCCATCGGCGCCAATATAAAAAACGGTTTTGGCAGGTCATGCCAGAAGTTTTCTTTCATCACTCACTCGTTCCTTTCTCCATGCCGGCGGCGATTGGCCACCGTATCTCTTAATCAACGGGATCTCCGGTTAAAAACAGAGATCAGCTGAAATATACCTTAATGGTTCAAGGCAAAAAGTGCAAGGGAAAAATACGATTTTGAGGCTTTTTTCAGGAAATGGCCATAACGTTGTATCTGATCATCCTCCTGAAACCGATTTGATCAGGGGGGCGCAGGCCGTCAACATGAACAGCCAGGGTGTCTCCCGGCCTGATTTTGACGGGCCCGGGTGTCCCGGTGAGGATGATGTCGCCGGGATTCAGCGTAGTGCCTTGGGAGAAGTAGGCGACGATTTCAGGGATGTTCATCAGCATTCGTCCCGTATGGTTTTCGGCTGAGACTTCTCCATTAAGAATGGTCTGGACGGTAATGTCTTCTGTATAGAAGGAATCCGCTGATGTGAGAGTCGGACCGATGGCGCAAAACGTATCGAAGCTCTTGGCCCTCGCGAGAAAGCGGGGATGCTCTTTATGAATGCCGGATTCAGTCATATCAAGGGCTGCGGTATATCCTGCAATACAATGACGGGCTTCTTGTACAGTGAGATTTTTCCCGGGTTTACCGATTATACAGGCGATCTCTCCTTCTCCGGTTGTCGATTCACTCCCATTGGGGACAAGAATCGGACCGTTTACCGGAGTGACCGTGTTCCACGGTTTGACAAAACTCACCGGATGATTGGCGCGTTCAGCAGGCATCGGTTCACCGGTCGGCTGATAATTAAAGCCGATGCCCCAAATGGTAGCGGGGGATTCGAACAGAGAACCGGTTTCAATGTGTTCGAGGTCTTCTGAAGGAATCCCTTCCCAAATGCGGGCTGTCTGATCGGCATACCACCGGGTCAGTTCCGTCATTCGCTCCTCTTTGAGAATCCTGTCAATGGTAAGGGGCCAGTCAGTCATGCAACATTCATTGATCGCCTGAAGCGGATAGACTCTGTTTGCTGTGATAATTGCAGATTCCTGTCTGTTGTTGTGTCGGATCGTCATAATCTCCAATTGATTAGCTCCTTTCAATATGCAAATCAGTTTACAAACTGATTGTGGGGATTCCTTCTATTTTGGACTGTCATGACAAAGATTGTGGTTTTCTTGTCAGATTACATCACGGAAATCATCAGAAATCCGCAAAAATCCGATATGCTGGAAGAAAAAGATGGCAATTCGGAGGTGGAGCAGATGCGACTGAATGATTTACTCGAGCAGGAGGTACTGAAAGGTGCGACAGCAGTAGCCGGCGAAAAAGGACTCATGAATCAGGTGACATCTGTGACGATGATGGATGCACCTGATATTGCGGATTTTGTTAAACAAGATCAGCTTCTTTTGACAACGGGATATCATTTACAGAACAACCCTGATCTTCTTATGTCTATTGTAATTCGCATGACGGAAGAAGGATGCGCAGGGCTCGGGTTGAAGGTGAACCGTTTTTTGGATCATATTCCTCCTTCGGTTATCGATGTGGCAAACGAGGGCGGATTACCGGTGATTGCACTGCCGGACGAGCCGTCTCTCGGTGATATGGTCAACAGTGTGCTCAAAGCGATTCTTGATGAGCGGACACAGGCTCTTTCGGAAGCGATGGCGATTCACCGTCGTTTCACGGATCTCATCGTTGGGGGCAAAGGGCTTTATGAAGTGCTTGATCAGCTTTCCCGTCATATTTGTGCACCGGTTCTCCTCCTTGATTATCGGCTGAATCTGCTTGAATCATCAAGAAAGTTTGATGAGGATTTCTGCTTTGTTCTTGCCGAGAAGGTCCATGAGGTGATTCAACAGGATGATTTGGCGAATGGAGCGATCCGCAAATTGAGCATGTCCGTTTCTCAAGAATCCGAAAAACAGATGATCTCCTGCTGTCCGGTACAGATGAACGTCTATCAGAAAGGCTATCTTATTGTGTTTCTCGATATCGATCAAGCGGGTGCTTCAGAACGTCTTGCCGTTGAACAGGCAATGAATGTCATCGCATTTGAACTGATGAAGCTCCACGCCGTCGAACAGCAAGAACAGATTCAGAAAAATGAGTTTCTGACTGAATATGTTGAGGGAAGGTTTTCGTCAGAGAAAGATCTTGGAAGACGCGGGGAAGGCTATGGGCTGAGGCGAAGCTGCACATATCTGTGTGTCGCAATCAGGCCCGATCACGAGGATGAACTTTACCGTGGCGTCGGACAGGCACCTGAATCAGAGCGGAGATTGTTTAAGAACGCCATCTACGAACAACTGCAGATCTGGTTTGATTATTATTTTGATGATGTGGTCTTTTTCTCAAAAAACGAGGTATACGTAGCCCTCATACCAAAACCGGACGATGAGTGGGAGGACTGGCTGATGAAAGGACTTGTCACCATTCAAAAGGAAATGGAGGAGTTTCTCTTTATTTCAATCTCTTTTGGAATCGGTAATCCGGCCGCTCAGCTGCTTCAGGTTCCCGATTCCTTTAAAGAAGCATTGGAAACCCTTCATAACGGACGCCGTATGGGGCAGGAAGCCTTTATTAAATGGACGGATACAAAGGGAGTCACAGAGCTTTTGCGGACGGTATCGCCTCAAAAGCTGAGGGAATTTTACGAGTCGACATTGAAGTCTCTCGTGCTGTCGTCAAAGAAAGAAGACGAAGACCTGATCAAAACGCTGACGGTGTATCTTGAACACAACGGACAGATTGCCGAGACTGCGAAGGCGCTGTTTGTTCACAGAAATACCGTGATTTACCGGCTGAAAAAATGTGAAGATAAACTGCAGGTGAACCTTAAACACGCGGATGATATTCATAAACTTCGCACGGCTTTACTGGTCAGGGAAATGATTGAATAAGCGGTTCGTTCGCAACCGGGCTGTCTGCCGGTTTGCTCACGATACAGAAGTAAAAAGAAGATCTGACATCCCCCTCTGTCAGATCTTCTTTTATTTGAGTGGTTATTGGTAAGAATCTTCAGTCACAAAGCGACGTGACAAAACTGAGCAGATCCCGGTCACGCCCCTTCGGTGCGAGGATGGAAATGGCCAACGGAGGCAGTCCGCCGCCCCGTTTGACGGGGATGGTGACCTGAGGGAGCCCGTTAAGGCCCGCGATGGCGGTGAGCTTCATCGTGCGCTGGCGAATCTTGTCCACTTCCTCCGGAGGCAGTCCGACAGCGGGAGGTTCACCGGCGATCGTCGGGATGATCATGAGGGTATCCGGCTGCATAATATCAGCCGTGGCATCCTGAATCATGAGCTGTCTGCGTCTTGCCTCGGCGACATCGGCTTCTTTGATCTGTTCGGCCATATGGAACCGTTCGCGGATCCCGGGTCCGAAATCCGGTTCGTGGGCTTTGACCCATTCCCCATGATTCAGCCAGATTTCATAGCCCTGAATCACCCGGAAAATGTCCACCCAATCACCGAGATCATCGTTGGTGATGCGCTGTTCTTCATGTGACTTCACCTTGCTTGAACAGCTTCTGACTGCCGACATGAGCGCATTGTGCTGCGTGTCTGTCAACAGGCTGAAGGCATCCCTGGCGATGACCGCACGTTTGAAATCCGGTGCATCAGGCATGCTGTCGCCAATGAGGACTTCACCGACATCTTCAAGGAGAGCGGCATTCCGGGTAAACCAGCCGACTGTATCAAAGGAATCCGCCAAAGGAATGACGCCTTCGAGGCTGACTTTTCCGTGACTCGGACGAAAGCCGAACAGGCCGCAGTACGAAGCGGGAATACGCACGGAGCCGCCTGTGTCGGTGCCGATGGCGAAATCCCTCAGTCCTGCACCGGTGGCAACGGCTGAACCGCTGGAGGACCCGCCGGGGATGAGGGATTTATCGAAAGGATTGACAGGCGTTCCGTAATGCACATTTTCCCCGTGAAGGCTGTACATCATTTCATCGGTCACGGTCGTTCCCTTGAGTGTGGCACCTGCTTGCAAGAGATGAACCAGTGCCGGTGCCGTCGCTTTGGCAGGCGCATGGGATTGGAGCCAATGGGGGTTGCCGGCGGTGTTGCGGTGCCCCTCTATATGAAAGACATCCTTGACGGCGAAGGTCTTCCTGTGAAGAATCCCGCCTTTCTGCGGTTCCACGGTCAGTGATTCATCAATAAATGCGCCGTAATGATCGGTTGTCATGGTCGTGACCTCCTTTTACAAAATGATGCCCGAGAAGCGGGGATTTAATGCCCTTCCCGGACTGATAAATATGGACTCCGCCGAGGAACACACCGGAGACGGTCATGTCGACAGTCAGCCCCGTGTAAGGGGAATACGGATGCCGGTTGAGGAGCTCCTTCTCCGTGATCGTGTGTGAGCTCTTTGATAACAGGGTCAGATCTGCGGCGAAACCGGGCGCGATCCGGCCGATCTGCCGTTCGGGGAAAAAACGGCGGGCAGGCGCATCGGTCATCATCGGAAGCACCGTTTCAAGGGGCACCCCGCGCTTTACAGCTTCTGAGAGAAGTGCGGCATGACCGGATTGGACGCCCGGAATCCCGCCCCAGGCGTTCCGGATATCATCGTTCCCCGCTTCTTTCATCTCCAGCGGGCAAGGGGAATGGTCACTTCCGATGATGTCGACCAGGCCATCCGCGACCGTTTGCCAGAGGGCTTCCTGTTCAGAGAGTGGACGAAGGGGCGGTGCGCACTTTAACAGCGGGCCTTTTTTTATGAAATCCGTGTCTGTAAACAACAGATAATGCGGACACGTTTCGATCGTGATGTCTGCGCCGGACATTTTCGCTTCATGAAGCATCCGGACGCCGTCTGCCGTACTGACATGTACCACATGCACAGCGGTCTGAAACCTGAGGGCGTCTTCAATGATCCAGTCAAGAGCCTGCCATTCGGCTTCAGGCGGCCGTGATGCCAAAAAAGAGGCAGGGTCCGGTCCGCTCAGATGGCGATATCGCTCTAGCACTGCTTCGGCCTCGGCGTGCAAAGCAAGGGTGACGCGATGTTCGCCGCAATACCCCATGGCCTCCCGGAGTGCGTCGCGGTCGAGATAGGGGAAATCTTCAATCCCGCTTTCGGACATAAAGCCCTTAAACCCGATCACCCCTGCATCAAGCTGTGCATCAAGTGCACCTTGATCCCGGCAGTTTGTGCGGGTAATGCCGCCCCAAAGCCCGTAATGGGCATGGGAACGCCCCTCAATGGCCTTTTTCTTGTCACGGGCGAGGTGACCGTTTGTGACGGAAGGATGGGAATTCAGGGGCATGTCGATAAAAGTGGTAATGCCGCCCGCGACGGCTGCTTTGGAACCGGTGTCGATCCCTTCCCATATGCGTCTCCCGGGATCGTTGAAATGAACATGGGGATCGATGAAGCCTGGCACAACCAGACGGTCGGCGGCATCCGTGATACGCGCCCCGGGCTCCGGCTGTACAGAGGTATGACTGTCAAAGAGCCGGTCAATGATGCCGTCTCTGATTTCGATATCTTGCCTGACGAAGGATGTGCCCGTCCAGACCGTTCCGTTTCGAATCCATTGTGTACCGATGACGAACACCTCCACTGTATGATGCCTTCATTGTGCATCTTTTATACAGACGATGTGGAAAGTTCGTCAGCAAATCTGTCAAAGTTCTTTTTTCACCATGGTTAATCAGATAAGCTAATCGGTAAACCTTTCAAAACGAAAGCACAGACAGGATAGCCTGCGCTGGTTGCCATAACCAATCACAGCATCCGATTTTGTGCAGATCAACCAATGACGGTCTTTCTGAAGACCGCTAAACTGTGTGAACAACATGTTGAACAGTGAACCCGGAAGGAGGGGTACGATGGATCAGCTTTATATTCATACCCCGGACACGCTGTCGGAAGCCTGGGCGTTGAAAACAAAAGATCCGACGGACAGCCTTTGGCTATCCGGAACCACGTGGCTCAGAACGCAGTGGGAAGCAGGACAGCTGAAGACACAGAAACAGTGGATCCGTCTTGACGGTATTCCGGAGCTAACCTCTGGGATCCGTCGTGATGAATCAACTCTTCGCATTGCGGCATTGACCACTTTCGGTGAGATCAGCCGGTGCGGGGATACGGCCGCTTTTGCGCCGCTGTTAAAACAGGCGATCCATGAGATTGCGGCGCCGTCGATCCGTGAACAGGCGACCATCGGTGGTAACGTGGCGACAGGATCCGGTGACAGCATTCCCGCGCTGCTTGCAAGCGGCGCATCGGTCCTTGTTTACACCGAGGGGCGTGACGAAGAGTGGCTGCTTGAAGACTGGCTCGCCGCCGGCATGTCAGGCATCATTGTGGATATCGCCATCCCCGTTCATAAGGAAAGCGAAGATCTGAATGTGTATGTCAAAACAGGGCGCCGTGAAGCATTTATTCCATCGGCTGCGACGTTTGCCATTAAAGGCTCCTGGGACAGCGACACAAAGACATTCCGGACTTGCCGGGCTGCGGCCGGGGGAGGAACGATGGTCCCTGTGAGACTGAAGCGTCTTGAGCGGTTCCTGAAGGAGACGCCACTGACGTCGAATGCGGTCTTCAAAAAAATGGCGGACGAAGTGAAGAAGGACTACCGCCCGGAGGATGACCCCTTCTTGAGCGGTGCCTATAAGCAGCAGATTGTCTGCAATCAAATAATTCAGAATATTCATTCTAATATCAGGAGGTGATGATCATGAGGCTGAACGACCGAACGAGCGGAAGAGGATGGCGGGTGAGGCCGGACGGACGGGACAAGGCAACCGGACGTCTTGACTACCTGACGGACTTAAGTGAGGATACAATGCTTTTCGGAAAAGTGGTCCGAAGCGGCATGCCCCACGCGAGACTGTACAAAGTCGTCACCGAGAAAGCCATGAAGATTCCGGGCGTTGTCTCGGTTCTCACCGCCGCAGATATTCCGGGACTGAACGGCTTTGGCATTGCCGATCCGAACCAGCCGGTGTTTTGTGATCATCATATCCGTTTTGAAGGGGACGCTATTGCGGCCGTCGCGGCGACGTCCCGTGAAGCGGCAGAGCGTGCGGCAGAAGCGATTTTCTTTGACAGTGCCCTGCTTCCGGTCCTTGATTCGCCTGAGAAAGCCCTCGAAGACGATGCGATTCCTCTCCATCCAAAAGGCAATATTCTGCATGAGCGGCATTTTGAAAAGGGGAACACGGCGGAAGGATTTGATCAGGCCGCCTATATCGTCGAAGAGACGTATCACACCCCGCGTCAGATGCACGTCTTTATGGAAACCGAAGGGGGCCTCTTCATCCCTGAAGAAGACGGGTCATTGACCGTTAAAGCCGCGACGCAGCACGGCTATAAAGACCGCATGCAGCTGTCGCGCATCCTCGACATGGACGAAGAGAAGATCCGGATTATCTCGAGCCCCATCGGCGGATCTTTCGGTGGGAAAGATGAACTGAACGTTCAGCCATATGGGGCTTTGTTGGCCCTCTCCACACAGAAGCCGGTGAAGATGCACTTCAGCCGGGAGGAATCGGTAATCGCAGGCATCAAACGTCATCCGATGTCGATTACGATGAAGACCGGTATGACGGCTGACGGGAAACTCGTGGCGCATGAAGCGTCGATTATCTCGGACACGGGTGCTTACGCCACCCTCGGTGGTCCGGTTCTGAATTTCGCCGTCGAGCATACCGTAGGCCCTTACCGGATCGACCATGTGAAACTCGAAGGGAAAGCGGTCTATACAAACAACGGCGTCTCCGGCGAGTTCCGGGGCTTTGGCGGCAATCAGGCGACGTTCGCCCTTGAAGGACAGCTTGACCGTCTCGCCGAGAAGAGCGGGATCGATCCTGTCGAACTGAGAAGACGCAATATCCGCGGTGAACATGACCTGGGTCCCCTTGAGCAGCAGGTGGCGGCGAATGACGGACCGGCACTTGTGCTGTCGGATCTGACCCGTTCTGAACTGTACCACCTTCCGTCCTGTGAAACGGACGAACAGGAGCCGTGGATCAGACGGGGAAGGGGTGTGGCCCTTGCGTTTCACGGTTCGGGACTCGGCTACGGAATTCCGGACCCTGCGGGCGGTATGTTGACGCTCACGGCAGAAGGGAAAATCGAAGCTTCGTTTGGCCATGAGGAATTTGGCCAGGGGCTTATCGGAACGCTTGAGGTGATGCTCACGGAGGCCTTCACCTGTGAGGTGGAGGATGTGTCGATTCAGATTGGGGACACCCGTCATGTGCCCCCGAGCGGATCGTCAACGGCATCAAGGACGACCAACATGGTCTGGCAAAGCATTCAGCGCATGAAGGAGCCTTTTTGTGAGCTGATCCTCAAGGAAGCGGCCAGACAGCTGAATACCGATCAGGACGATCTGACGATGGGTGCCGGCGGGGTTCATTCAAAAGCAGACGGCGCGGTTGTACTCGATTACCGAACGCTCGCAAACGGATCGGAGCTCCCGCTCACGCTGTCCACCGATCATCATTTTCCCGTCACACCGGATAAGGTGATGGGCGGTCATTATCTCTACGGATCGACGGCGGTCATTGCGGAAGTGGAAGTGAACACCCTGAACGGCAAAGTCGCTGTCACCCGGGTCGATCATGCCGTATCCGCCGGTGAAGTGATGAATCCTCTCGGCTATCTCGGACAGATCGAAGGCGGCAGCATCATGGCACTCGGCTTTACCCTCAGTGAGGATGCCGTGATCGAGAAGGGCCGCTACGTGACCAGGAATCTCGATTCCTATCTGGTACCGACCATTCAGGATGTGCCGGCCGTTCAGTACGTGGAAGCGAACGAGACGCTCTCGGAAGGCGACCGTTTCGGTCCCCGTGGTGTCGGGGAAATCGGCTCTGTGGCACTGGCTCCGGCGATTGTGAAAGCCGTCCGTGAAGCAACGGGCGCCTGGCATACGAGTCTTCCGATTACGCCTGATAAGGTACTCGATTCGACAGAGCCCTTTGCATGGCTCACCGAGGATGAAAAGGAGGTCTCCCCATGAACCCGCTGATGAAGGCTTATCAGGAAGATGATGCAACACGCATGACCATCCGGTTTACCCTGAACGGGCAAACAAAGGTCATACACGTGCCGCCGGAGCGACGGCTCGTCGATCTGATCCGGACGGATTTCAATCTGACAGGAACGAAAATTTCCTGTGAAGTGGGACGCTGCGGTGCCTGTATGGTCATCGTCGACGGGAAACCGATGAACAGCTGCCTGCTCATGGCCTATCAGATTGAAGGCCGTTCCATCGACACGATTGAAGGACTGACGGTATCAGACAGCCGGACCCGGGATTTGCAGGAGCTGTTTCTCGAAGAAGGAGCCTTGCAGTGCGGATACTGTACGCCGGGAATGATTGTATCATTGACAGGCTGCCTCAATGGAGATGGGGATGCCGGCTTTGAAGATCTTAAAGAAGCGTTGTCCGGCAACCTGTGCCGTTGCACCGGCTACGGCGGGATTCACCGTGTGATCAGCCGGCTGACAGAGAATCAGGATGAGAAAGGACGTGAGGCGGATGTCTGAACAGCACCGATTACTTGACTGGCTCGTCACGAGCGGCGAAACAAAAGCACTCGTCGCGTCCGTAATTCACGTGGAAGGCTCCGCTTACCGTCACCAGGGTGCCCAGATGATCATTGGCGAAAGCGGTCGGATGACCGGGATGATCAGCGGCGGCTGCCTTGAAGAAGATCTCCGTATCCATGCCTTTCAGTGTATGAAGGAGATGAAAACGGCGGTCGTAGATTACGATATGCGCGCGGAGGATGACCTCGGGTGGGGGAAAGGGGCCGGCTGTAACGGCAAAGTGTATGTCAGCCTGAACCCGCTTGATCTCACCGATTCGGGGACAGACCGGCGGCTTGCATCCGCCCTTGAGCGGATCGGCAGGGGAGAGACCCTGTACCGCGTGACGGCGTTGGATGAGCATGCAGGTCCGCCAATGTTTGTGAAGGAAGACGGTACGCCTCTTTCAGAGAGGGATGACGCTCTGAAGCCCGCGCTCATCAGGGAAAAAGACGGTCCGGCCGTTCAGGTGAGCCATGGCGACAAGGGACGAATCCTCGTGGAACGCATCACGCCAAAGACCCGCGTTTACGTGTTCGGGGCGGGTATCGACGCAGAACCCGTCGTGAGACAGCTCGCAGCCCTCGATTTTGACGTGATCGTGACCGATACCGTCAGAGAGCGGCTTGATCGTACCCTGTTTCCTGATGCGTCCGGCTTTCGCTGGTTGAGCCCCGATGATTTCTTTCAGTGTGAAGAGATTCGTGAGGGGAGCTTTGCCCTCGTGATGACGCACCGCTTTCAGGATGATCAGGTGCTGTTGCGCGGGCTCGTCGAGCGAAGGGAACAGTTTGCCTACGCAGGGATTCTCGGCCCAAGGCGACGGACGAGACGTCTCGTTGCCGGCGGACAGATCCCGGACTGGCTTCACTCGCCCGTAGGGCTTGATATCGGAGCTGACGGGGCGGAAGAAATAGCCGTCAGTATTGCGGCAGAGCTCATTCGGGTCAGAAGAAACCAGGCTCAAACAAAATCTGAACAGGCGGTGATGTAGGATGTTTTCAACAACGGTTCATGCGATCATACTTGCAGCGGGTCAGTCAACGCGGATGGGAGAGCCGAAACAGACGCTCTCCATTGAAGGTCATACGCTGATTGATCACGCTGTTCTGAAGGTGTCAAAACTGCCTGTGGAGCGGATTGTGATCATTACCGGTGAACATCATGAGGCGCTGAAAGATGCCGTCACCATTGAGGATTCACGGATTCACTTCATTCATAATCCCGACTATGTCTCCGGACAGGCCTCTTCTCTTAAAAAAGGACTCTGTTACGCACAGTCGCGGGGCGCACATGCACTCGTGATGCTTGCCGATCAGCCTCTGATTGCGGCTGAGACGTTCAAAGCGGTCCTGGATGAAGGACTGTCCATGAAAGCAAGCCGGAAGCCGTATTCGGTGAGGCCGATGTTTCACGGACGTCAGGGTCATCCGGTCTTTTTCGGCAGACCGTATCTGCTCAACCTGATGTGCTTGAAGATGCCCGGAGACGAAGGTGGCAAACGGCTTCGAAACCAGCTCGTCAATCTCCACACGGCGGTGGATGATCCTTACATCTCGTTTGATGTGGATACGCCGGCGGATCTGAAGAAAGCACGGGAACGGATGCAAAAGCCGCTTCCCGTTCAATAAAACCAAGACTCACCGCACAACCTCAAAGACATGGTTTGAGGGTCCTGCCAGGTACCGATACCGCCTGACTGCGTGTGAACGACTTGATCAGGAGGGATACCGATGGGATCCATCGTACTGAAGAACGCAGAGATCATCACAATGAACGCCGGACGGGAAGCCGTCTTCGGTGATGTATTGATTGAAGGGGATACGATCACCGCGGTCGGGAAAAACCTGCCGTGCCCGGACGACGCAGAGGTCATTGACGCCACCGGCCGGGTCGTGATCCCCGGTTTTATTCAGACCCATATTCACTTATGCCAGACGCTCTTTCGCGGACGGGGGGATGATTTGGAACTGATGGACTGGCTCAAGGGTCGCATCTGGCCCCTGGAGGCTGCCCATGATGAAGAATCCATCTACTACTCCGCTCTACTGGGCACCGGCGAACTGATCCAAAGCGGGACGACGTCCATCGTCGATATGGAGACGGTTCACCATACCGATTCAGCGTTTGAAGGCATGGCGCAGTCCGGAATCCGCGCCATCTCAGGCAAGGTCATGATGGACAAAGGCGACGAAGTCCCTCTTCCTCTGCAGGAGAAGACGGCGGAGTCCCTGCAGGCCAGTCAGGATCTGTATGAAAAATGGCACGGCTATGACAACGGGCGCCTTCAGTATGCGTATTCGCCGAGGTTCGTCGTGTCCTGCACGGAGGAGCTCTTAAGAGAGACGGCGAGGCTGTCGGAGATGCAAAACGTCCGGGTCCATACCCACGCCGCGGAAAACAGAGGCGAAATCGCCATCGTGGAGCGCGAGACAGGCATGCGTAATGTGGAGTATCTCCACAAGCTCGGTCTTGCCAATGAGCGGCTCATGCTCGCTCACTGTATCTGGCTCAGTGACAATGAGAAGAAGATCATACGTGATAACCGGGTGAACGTCACCCACTGTCCGGGCTCGAATCTGAAGCTCGCTTCCGGGAAAGCGGAGATCCCCCAGCTTCTTGATGCCCATGTCTGCGTCAGTCTCGGAGCGGACGGGGCCCCCTGCAACAACAATCTTGACATGTTTAATGAGATGCGCCTCGCTGCCCTGATTCACAAGCCCGAGCACGGGCCGACGGCGATGGATGCCAAAACCGTCTTCGAAATGGCGACGATCGGCGGGGCAAAGGCGATGGGGCTCGACGACAAAATCGGAAGCATTGAACCCGGGAAGAAGGCGGATTTGGCTATTTTGAACCTGAATGATCTCCATATGTATCCGTCTTACGGTGTCGACACACTGTCGAGAATTGTTTATTCCGCGACGAGAGCCGATGTCGAGACGACGATTATCAATGGGAAACCGGTCATGAAGAACCGGATGCTTCACACAATGGATAAAGAAACCCTCATGCAGGAAGCGAATACATCGATTAAACGGCTGATCAAAAGAAGCGGGATTCCAGGACAGACCAAAGCCGTCAGTGGCTGAACATTTCAGACAACAGGAAAGGGTGACCGTATCATGCAAATGACAGAATTGCACCGACTTTCAAGAGAAGCCTTCGTGGCACAGATCGGGCACGTCTTTGAACATTCACCATGGGTCGCAGACAGCGCCTATGAACAGGCGGGTCCGTTTCACACATCCGAAGAAGTGTACAAACAGCTCCTTACCGCCATGCATGAGGGGACTGAGGATCAGAAGCTCAGTCTTCTGCGGGCACACCCGGATCTTGGCGGCCGGATTCAGATGACCGATGCCTCCGTAGCCGAACAGAAGGGTGCGGGGTTGAATCAGCTGAGTGAAAAGGAGTACGAGACCCTGAAGCGTCTGAATACACACTATACGGAACGGTTCGGTTTTCCGTTTATTCTTGCCGTGAAAGGCAAGACGAAAGAAGACATTATCAGCAATATCGAAAGCCGGATTGAAAACAGCCGGGAAGAAGAATTTGAAACAGCCCTGAACGAAGTCGGAAAGATCGCCGTCTTTCGCCTGAATGACCTGCTTGGCGGCGAACACGAGAAGGAGGAACTGAATCATGTCTGAACGAACGATGTTATACGGCAAAGGGGACGTTTTTGTCTACCGCACATACGCTACACCGCTTAAAGGGGTCAGACAGATCCCTGAATCAAATTTCACAGGAAGATCAAATACGATTTTCGGTATGGATATCCAGGTATCTCTCGCCGGTGAAGCCTTCCTGACGTCTTTCACTGAAGGGGACAATGCCAAAGTGGTGGCGACGGATTCGATGAAGAACTTCATTCTCCATCACGCCGGAGAATATGAAGGGACGACGATGGAAGGTTTCCTCGCCTATGTGAGTGCCTGCTTCCTTGATACGTATGACCATATTTCAGAGGTGGAGATGTCAGGAAGACAGTTTCCGTTCGAAGCGGTCGAAGTCGGTTCACCAGCCGGCGTCGTGCCGAGTGAGACGGTGTTTCGGGAAGGGATGCTTGAAAAACCGGGGACCCGTATCAGCGTTGGACGTGATGAGAACGGCGAAGCACAGATCGGTTCTCTCGAAAGCGCTGTGCATGATCTGCATCTGATTAAAGTGAAAGGAAGCAGCTTTGCGGGCTTTATCCGCGATGAATATACAACCCTGCCGGAAACGAAGGACCGTCCGCTCTTTATTTATCTGAACATCAGCTGGACGTACAAAGAGACGGAGCATGCCCTCGGAGCGACCCCCGAGCAGTACGTGGCAGCAGAACAGGTCAAGCACATCGCCCAGACCCTCTTTCATCAGGAAGATTCGCCGTCCATCCAGAAGCTGATCTATGACATCGGTATTCGCGTCCTTGAGCGTTTCCCCCAGCTTGAAACGGTTTCCTTTGAATCGAATAACCGTACGTGGGAAACGGTACGCGACGAGATTCCGGCATCCGGTGAAGGCAAGGTCTTCACGGATCCGAGGCCGCCGTTCGGCTTTCAGAAATTCACGGTCCTTCAGGAGGATGTGAAGCGTGAGGAGGCCCTCCGCTGATGGGACGATTGACGACGCATGTTTTAAACACGGCGACGGGTCTTCCGGCAGTGGGGATGAAGCTCATACTCCGAAAGGGCAACGAAGAAGGCGGGTACACTATGCTTTCTGACACCGTGACGAATCACGACGGGCGCGTGGATGCACCGCTACTCGAAGGCGACGCATTCACGTCGGGCGTATATGAACTGACGTTTTTTGTCGGGGATTATTTTCAAACGGAGGATGCCTTTCTCGATGAGGTGCCGATCCGCTTTACCGTTGATGACGCTACCCGGCATTACCACGTACCGCTTCTCGTTACGCCGTATAGCTACACAACATACCGGGGCAGTTAATGCCACACAAAGGAGGACCATCACGATGCAGACAATGACAGGGATCGATCAGCTGCGGCTGTGGCGGACGCTTATGGACCTCCGCCAAATCGGAGCAGGTGCAACCGAAGCGGACGGGATTACGAGGCTTGCCTTCTCACCGCCTGAGCTTGAAGCGAAAGCCTATATCAGGGTGTTAATGGAAGAGTGCGGTCTTGATGTGTATACCGATGCGGTGGGGAATGTTTTTGGTGTTTATCAGGGCAGGGAGCCCGATTTACCGGTGATTATGACCGGTTCACATGTGGATTCGGTCATACGCGGCGGGGCCTTTGATGGAACCCTTGGGGTGCTCGGTGCCATTGAGGCTGTCCGTACGATGAAGGAAGCGGGTATCCGGCCGAGGCGGACGATTGAAATCGTCAGTTTCTCCGACGAGGAAGGAACGCGGTTTGGGGCCGGCTATATGGGCAGTAAGGCCCTTGCAGGAAAGCTCGACGACCGCTTTCTCACCCTGACCGATCAGGAGGGCGAGAGCTATGAGACAGTTCTGACGAAGGCGGGCTATGAGCCGTCGGCCTATCCAAAGGCAAAGCGTGACAGCCGGGAGATCGGTGCTTTTCTTGAGATGCACATCGAACAGGGGCGTGTCCTTGAAGAAGCGGATATTGCCGCAGGGATCGTGACAACGATCCAGGGACCGCTCTGGCTCCAGGTGACGATTGAAGGGGCAGCAGATCACGCCGGTGCGACACCGATGGCGATCAGGAAGGATGCATCGTTGGCCATGGCTGAGGCGATGCTTGCCGTCGAGGAGGCGGCTGTCACACACGGCGGGGTCGGGACCGTCGGCAGTCTCAAAGTCAAACCGGGCGGGATTAACATCATCCCTGGCGAAGTGGTCTTTACCGTCGATATGCGCCACGGGGACACCACGCTTCGCGATCGGATGCTTACGGACATCGAGGCCTCTTTTTCGGCCATCGCCGGGAAACGCGGTGTCAGCTTCAAGACGTTGGTCACCAAGAAAGAACCGCCGGCCACCTGTTCTGAAGATATTCGGGCAAGTATTCACCAGGCCGCAAACACATGCGGAATTCCGGTGAAAGACATGCCCTGCGGAGCGGGGCATGATGCGCTCATTATGTCGACAGTCACGAGAATGGGGATGATTCTCGTCCGCAGTCAAGACGGGATCAGCCATAACCCGCAGGAATGGACGAGTCAGGAAGACTGTGCAAAAGGCACGGAGCTTCTCATGCGGACGCTTCACAGCCTGGCAGAAGAAAGAGGGGATGAAGCATGATCAGACAGAAACCGTTACATGTGGCACCGAGAACCATCATGACGCCAGGACCCGTGGAGGCAGAGCCCTCGGTCCTCAAAGCGATGTCATCAACGGTTCTCGGTCAGTTTGACCCGGACTTCACCTCGGTCATGAATGAGGTGATGGTGATGCTCCGGGACGTGCTTCAGACCGGGAATCATTGGGCGTATCCGGTGGACGGCACGTCACGGGCCGGGATTGAAGCGATGCTCGGATCGGTGATTGAAGAGGGGGATCGGGTCCTCATTCCTGCCTTTGGCCGTTTCGGCTTTCTCTTAAAAGAGATCTGCGAGCGCGTCGGCGGCGACGTGAAGATGCTTACGTGTGAATGGGGAGAGGTCTTTGAGCCTTCCGAAATCATAGGTGAGATTCAAGCGTGGCAGCCGAAGGTCGTGGCGATGGTCCATGGCGATACGTCCACCGGACGCGTCCATCCGTTGAAAGAGATTGGCGAGGCGTGCCGCAGCAATGATGCCCTCTTTATTGTTGATGCCGTGGCGACGGTGGCAGGCATGGACGTCCGTCCTGATGAATGGTGCATTGACGGCCTTATCACCGGGACGCAGAAATGCCTGTCGATCCCCTCGGGTCTTGCGCCACTTACCTATAATGACCGGATTGAAGCCGTGATTCAGGAACGGAAATCCGTCGAGGCGGGGATTGCCGCCGCCGGGGATCCGAGCGGTCACGACCGGCGTATCCGGAGTAATTACCTCGACCTCAGTCAGCTTCAGGATTACTGGTCCCCGAAGCGCCTTAATCACCACACGGAAGCAACGGCAATGATTTATGGCCTGCATGAGGGGTTGCGGGTGATTCTCGAGGAAACCCTAGAGGCCCGCTTTGAGCGGCATCGTCTGAACGAACAGGCGCTGACGGCGGGGATCCGGGCGATGGGACTTGAACTGTTCGGGGATCCGGATGCGAAACTGACGACGGTGACCTGTATCCGGATCCCGGAGGGCACAGACGGTGAAGCGGTGCGGCGACAACTCCTTGACGATTATGGCATTGAAATCGCCAGCTCGTTCGGTCCGCTGCACGGGAAAATCTGGCGCATCGGGACGATGGGCTACAGCTGTCAAAAACGCAATGTGCTCATTACGCTGAATGCCCTTGAAAGTGTGCTCACGCACCAGGGATGCAAGGTCCATAAAGGCACGGCAGCGCAAGCGGCCCTTGAGGTCTATCATCAGAAAAAGGCCCCCGAAATCACCGGTATACCGGGATGAACGGAGGACCATAAGCGTTAGAAGAAGACCCATCCGGCCAAAAGGCGGATGGGTCTTTGCTTATCATTATCTTGTATATTGACGAAGCATCCAGTTATGCTTCTCAACAGACTGACGAATGCCAATCAGCATGTCTGCTGTCACATCGTCACCCACTTCGTCTTCAAGGGTGGCAATGTCGGCGTTCAGTTCTTTTGAGATCAAATCAAAGTCGCCGATCAGCGTATCGAGCATGGCTTCGTACGTTGTTTCCCCTTCGGCTTCCTTCACTGTGGCTGTCTTCAGGTATTCGCTCATGGATGCAACCGGGTTGCCCTGAGCGGCAAGAAGACGCTCTGCGAGTTCGTCAATATTTGTCGCAGCTTCGTTATAAAGCTCTTCAAATTTCTGATGCAGGGTAAAGAACTGCGTGCTTCCTACATACCAGTGATAGTTATGGAGCTTGACGAACAAGACGCTCCAGTTCGATACATGTCTGTTCAGGATTTCTTCTGTCTTTACGTGTGCCAATTGGATCAACTCCCGAGTTTGATAGTGGATTATACACCATTCTATTTATCCGTTTTTTGGTCCGGTTAAACATGCTTTATCCCGGAGGAATGTGATTATTGTGTGACAGGATCGGCCTCGGGCTGAGCGGTTTCAAAGCCTTGCTGCACCCAGTTCCCCATGCCGCCTGTCAGCGTATACGTCTCAAAACCGGCTACGGCAAGAACGGTGGCAGCCTGTGCGCCGGTCTGTCCGGAGTAGCAGTAGACGAGAAGCGGTTTATCGGCAGGAATGTCGGGCATATGCTGGCCAATGGAAGCGACCGGAATATGGTGTGCCGTTGGCACGTGCGCCTCTTTATAATCAGCCTCACTCCTCGTATCGATGATGTAATAATCGGACAGATTTGCGTGCAGTGTTTCAGGATCAACACGGCTTCGGTCGGTGGCGATGTCCCCGCTTAAGTAGCGGTTGACCACCTCGTCCATGATCTGTGTTTCCGGATCCCCGCCGGGAGCTTCTTCAACGGTGTCAAGAAGCTCAGAGACAGAACGCTGACCAGGCTGAAGGTCTCCTTTATAATCCCTGATACCGCCTGCCAGGAGGGAGCTGTTTATGCCGGCCATGCGCGTTGCCGCCATCACTTGAGACGCCACTTGTCCGTCTTCACTGATAAAGACGACCTGATCCGTCTGCCTTAATGCGCCGAGGACGTCACCGAGTGAGGCGGGATCGGAAGAAACGGCCTCCGGAAGACTCCCTTCTGAAAAAGCGGCGCTGTTCCTGAGATCGATCAGCCAAGTGCCGGAATCGGCGGGATCGATGTCGTCTTCAGAAAGCATGTACCGGTTTGTGGTCAGGCGGTTAAAGTATGCGGCACCGGCCGTGAAACGGATCTCGTCTTCATCAGGAACCGGTTCTGACACAGATTCATTGTCTGTCTGTTCCGGCTCATTATGAAAAGCTGCGTCAGACGCCCCGTTGTCACTGCAGCCGGACAATAAAAGCGCGAGCAGGGGGATTGCCAGTATTGTAGTCTTCATCTTCATCACCTCTTTGTCAATCATACGATGACAATGTGAATCGACAGTGAAGTTGTTATGGCGAATCCTGAACAATTCAGCGGTGCACCCGAAAAAAGCCCTGCAACCAGACGTTGTCAGTCCGGTGCAGGGCAAGAGGGGATTATTTTCCGGTTTCTTTGAACGTGCGGATCCGTTCGCCAATTTCGTCACGGACGCGCTGGAAGACCGCCCACTTCTCCGTGTCTGTGCCTTCAGCTTTGGCAGGATCGTCAAAGCCCCAGTGGGCACGTTCCTTGTTCGGCGGTGTTGCCGGGCAGACATCGTTGGCGTGTCCGCAAAGAGTCACGACAAAGTCTGCTTTGTTCAGGAGGTCCTGATCGATTGTATCGGACGTCTGTCCGGAAATATCTATGGCCACTTCATTCATGGCTTTGACAGCATTCGGGTTCACACCGTGGGCTTCAATCCCTGCAGAGTAGACGTCCCACTCTTCGCCAAGAATTTCTTTTCCCCAGCCTTCTGCCATTTGACTGCGGCAGGAGTTGCCTGTACATAAGAAGTATAAAATCGGTTTTGTCATTGTAATGCCTCCAATATAAGAATGTGCTTATATAATAACATCAGATAAAGGAGAGGGAAAGCAGAAAAAGATTAAGAGTTTGTAAAGATCGATTCGGTGCATACATAAAAACCGCCGGCACAAGGCACGGCGGCAATTGTTCAGTTCTTTTTCTCGAGAAAGCGTATCTCTGTGATTTCAATGGAACAGCGGGAGCGGATCCCTTGTGCGGTTATATCCGCGACATCCTTTTCTGCGGAGGGCAGTTCGTTCAGAATGTGCAAGAGATGCTGATGATGTTCGTAGCCGTCATTAATGGAGTAGATATGCCACTGGTCATGTTTATGGGAAGTGATGATGTCTGCCTGCTTTAATTTACGCAGGTGTTGACTGACTGCTGGCTGGCTGATGCCAAGAAGTGCTTCGAGATCACAGACGCAGAGGCCTGCTTCGTTTAAGAAACGGAGAATGTTAATACGCTTCTCATCGGCAAGCATCTTATACAGGGAAACCTTCGATGTAATAGCCGGATGTTGCATAGTGAACACCTCATTCATTGGATTCGTTATCCCCATTTTATAAGAGAATGCTTATAGAAGCAAATGAACGTTATTTGGCAACGGCTTCGAATGTCAACATTTCACCGGCCTGTTCCGGCTGTTTGTCCATTTGATAATCGGCGGAGAGCCTGATGTCAGTAAAGCCGGCCTCTTTCAGCATGAGCTTTGCTTCCTCGATACCGATCCAGCGGACCGGAAAGCGCTCGAGCTCGGTTTCCGTCAGCTTGCCGTCCACCCACTTCTCGTATCGGTTGTAGGATTCCACGGATTGACGGACAACATCCACCGATCGGACGGTGCTTGTGAGGGTGATGGTTTCACGGTTGTTTAAAGGGAAGCGCCGGAATGATTCCTGGCCGGCATTGAGCTCATCAGGTAAAAACAGATCGATGAGGAGACGGCCACCTGGGACGAGATGATCGTGAAAACGCCGCAAGGCTTCCATACCGTCCGCATGAGAGGGCAAAAGCAGGAAACTGCCTGCCGGGAGAATAATCGCTTCATACTGCTCATTGCTTGTGAATGTGGTCATGCTGTCCTGCCAAAGATGAGGAGAAAGGCCGCGATCATGGCAGTTTTGCCGGCAGTGACTGAGCATGGCCTCCGAGAGATCGAAACCATCCACCGTAAGCCCGGCTTCGGTTAACGGTATGAGCAGCCGTCCGTTGCCAACGGCAGGTTCAAGGATTTTACCCGAGATGCCTTCGAGCCGGCTTGTGTAAAACCCGACATCGCCAAAGCTTATTCCAATGGCTTTATCGTAGTTGTAGACGGCTGAGGACAGGGTATTGTAAAACGTGGTCATGATATAGCCTCCTTCAGGACGTGCGTCCCTGTCTGTTTCAAAGATGTCAGACAGGGGTGTCCGTGATAAGATGATAAGGGTACAGTCATGATTATCGTATATAAAGGAGACCTAAAATGGAAGATATATTTATTGTGGAATTGACTGAAGAAGATGCGGTATCCGCCTATCCGGTTGTCAAGCAGCTGCGGGATCACCTCGATGAGGAAAGCTATCTGGAGCTTGTAAAAGAAGCGATGGCGAATGAGGGGTACAGGATGTTCGGACTCGTGAACGGAGATCTCCTCGTTTCCGTTATCGGGCTCATGCCGATGACGACGCTCTATGACGGGCGCGCCATTTGGGTCAGTGACCTCGTCACGGCTGAGATGCAGCGATCGAAAGGATACGGGGGAATCCTGTTGGAATTTGCAGAGGAATGGGCCAGAGACCACGGTTACGGGAAAATCACCCTCTCCTCAGGGCTTCAGCGGGAAGATGCCCACCGATTCTATGAAGAGAAAATGAATTACAGCAAGAAGAGCTATGTATTCAAAAAGACATTTTAAACGCCAGGACAGCTAAGCGGGCATACCGGCAGAGCTGTCCTGGCGTTTTATTGGTTTAAAGAGCCTGTAAGGTCATGAAAAACAGCCAAGCGGTGAGAAGGAAGAAGACAACAGCGGGGGAGGACTGCCAAAGCGTGTCACCGACGCGAATACGGACGAAGACGGCGACGGCCATGAGGAGCGTCAGTCCCCCGGAGGCAAGAAGCAAGAGCCATGGAACGGCGAGCCCGACAAGCATGGCTGCGCCAGCTGTAATTTCAAGAATGCCGATCCATGGGGCAAATCCCGGCAGTTGAAACCGTTCGAATTCCTGTTTCATTCTCACAGAGCCGATACAGGTAATGCCATAGATGATAAAGGAAACCGAAACGAGAATGACGACGGCATCCAGGACAGAGGCAATCACCCGATTAGACCGGAATGCACCCCGGCAACAAACAGGGAAAGAAGCAGGAGAATCAGAGACGGCACGTGCTTACTCCATGGATTCTTGACTTTGAAATGGGCAAGCTGCGCGCACACCATCAGAAAAGCCATGATCAGTGCGGGAATGACGATAAATTCCGATGTCCAGATCCCGGCGACAAGCAAGGTGGCGAGGGAGATCTTCGCAGCACCGACCATATTTCTCGTGAGGTCAGACAGCTCATACTGTTTGAATTCTTTGACGATGTTGTCAAAACGAAATACCCAGACAATGACGATGGAGATGGCAATGATGATTTGAGAAATGATTGCTAAAGTTTCCATGTGGATCCGCCTCTTTTCTCCGGAATGATTGTTATTTTCTAAATCATAACGGCAATGATCAGATAATGGTAATCACTTCCCCGGAAATAGGTGGGTGAAACCGATTTTTATAATAAATGTATAGATTTTGTTTAAAAATTTTATAGAAAATAACAAAAAAGGACGACCCTAATAGAGGGCCGTCAACCTTTGATTGCTGATGATAGTCTTGTGTCAGCGGGCAGCTTGAACCGCTTCTGCCGGCGTCAGAGCATCTATTGCAGCGAGGCCCGCTTTGTTCAGGAAGTGCCAAGGATGATTAAAGTGAGGCTGGAAGAAGAAGTCAACGAACGCCAATTCTTCGATGGTCATCTCCTTTTGGATCACCACACTCATCGTGTTGATGGCCTGAGTCACATCGGCTTTTGACAGGACCTGAGCACCTTTGATGATCCGTGTTACCGGATCAAAGCGGAGGGTAAACCGGACTTCTTCGGCATCAGGCATGAACGTCGGCCGGTTCGTTTCCTGAACCGTGACCTCCTGAAGCGTGAGGCCAGCCTGTGTTGCTGCGGTGTCCGTCAGGCCGGTGGAGGCCAGATTGAGACCGAAAAGGTGCAGTCCCGATGTTCCCTGTGTTCCCGGGTGAGGGATGCGAGGCGTAAGCAGGTTGTGGGCAACGAGGGTTCCTGTTCGCACCGCATTGGTTGCAAGGGGGATATACGCTTCTTCTCCGGTCGGATTGTAGGAGATGGCACAGCAGTCACCTGCCGCAAAAATGTCAGGATGGCTTGTCTGCATATACTCATTCACTTTGATGGCCCCGTTTGCGAGCATATCGACCTTATCAGTCAAGAGTCCGGTGTTTGGTCTGAATCCGACGCAGAGGATAACGAGGTCCGTATCGACAGCTCCTTTGTTCGTGACGACCTGTCTGACACGCCCATCCCCTTTGAATGCCTGGACGGTCTCATTTAACCGGAGTTCAATGCCACGGTCCGTCAACGCCCGTTCAACCTCGTCGGTGATGGCGGAATCAAAATAACGGCTCAAGATCCGGCTCTCGCCGTCAACGAGAGTAACGGATTTACCTGCCTGTTGAAAAGCTTCCACGAGTTCGACGCCAATATAACCGGCACCAATCACTGTGATGTGGTGAGCATGTTCGGTCTGCTTAATGATCGTGTTGGCCTGGTTGTAGTTTTTCGCGAGCAAAATCTGATCTTGCCCGATGCCTTCGATGGGCGGAATGACCGGCCACGAACCGGTTGTCATGACAAGCTTGTCAAAGCGGTCGGTCCGCACTTCACCGGTGAGAAGATCTTTGACCCGGAGCGTTTTGTTTTCATCGTCCACATTCAGGACGTCGTGTTGCATATGCACCTGAATCCCCATTGAGCTCAGTTCGTCCGGTGAAGAATAAAAGAGCGCCTTTGCGTCTTGCACGACGCCGCCTACATAGAGGGCAAGCCCGCAGGAAAGAAAGGATACGTTGTCGTTACGCTCATAGACGTGAATCGTGGCGTCAGGATAGAGACGGGCCATATTCTTAACAGCTGCGGTTCCGGCGTGGGTACTTCCAATAACGGCAATATTCATGATGATCGTCCTCCTGTAATGTGAAATTATTCACTTGTTCGAGTAAAAAAAGAAGATGACGGCTGCGTCTGTATGTGATGTTCATCACATTTATTACTGTTCCCATAGTGTAAACCAACTGAATTAAACCGTCAACACCTTTGCTCACTGTTACACGTAAAAAGCGGGCGTGAAAAGAATGCCTGCACAGAGCCTTTTGCCGGTGCAGGCGGGTGAATCAGTAGCTGATATGTTTTTGCATGGGTGAACGGAACCGTTTAATGTCATCGCCACGGATTGAACGATGTTTTGTCGTGCGCTCATTCATCCGTTTTCGCCACATTTTGAAGGATGAGGCCTTCATTTCAGCACGCATCAGTTTAATGACTTCTTTTTCTTTCAGTCCAAACTGGATCTCAATCGCTTCAAACGGTGTCCGGTCTTCCCAGGCCATTTCAACAATGCGGTCAATCTCTTCGACGGACAGGTTGTTTCTTTTCGCCATTCTTTGACACTCCTTATGCAAATAATATAAAAAAGGTGTAAATCAGCTACAGTCGTGATTGATTTACCCGCATCCGGGGAAAATTAACCCTATGTCAGAGAGGCAGAGAAAGGATGAGAATGGTGAATGTCATTTGGTTTCGTCATGACTTACGCATACATGATCACGAACCGCTTCGGCTGGCTCACTGGGCAAAAGAAGAAACGGAGGCCGTCTTTGTACGGGATGCGCGCATGGACGAGAAGGTCACCCCGGGACTCAAACGTGCCGGTGAACACCGGGAGCGGTTTCTCATGGAGAGTCTGGTTGTCCTTGCCGGATCCCTGGAAGCAGAAGGGATGCCGTTTACCGTCCTGAAGGGGCCGGTTGTAAAAACGATGATCGATTGGCTCACGGAACGTGGCGCAACGGATGTTTTTCTGCATGAGCATCCGGGTTTTGAAGAACGGCGGGATCTTGAGGAGGTGCAAAGGGCACTGCCACACATTCACTGGCATGTCAGTGAGGGACATACGATGTTTCGACGGGATCAGCTGCCCTTCTCCTTTTCGGAATTTCCGATGTCGTTCACGATGTTCCGAAAGAGGCTTGAAGCACACCTCAGGTTACCGGAAAAAAAGCGGTCTTTCTCCTATGACTCTTATGATACGGTCACAGAGGCAGAGCCGGTTTTCCTGAGCGGAAAAGAGAGTGGATCTTTCGGAGCGGTGCGGGGATCCGGTGACCACATTCCGCATGCCGGAGGACAGGGAATCGTCAGAGGGGGAGAACAGGAAGCATTGGCGCGCCTCCGGTCGTATGTTGGGAATGCGTCACGATTATTTACCTACAAAGAAACGAGAGACGGGATGTTCGCCTTTGATGACAGTTCAAAGCTTTCGTTTTGGCTTGCGAACGGCAGTCTGTCTCCCAAGCGGGTGTACCGGGCCATTTTGGACATGGAGGCAGCGAACGGACGAAACGAGTCGAGCTACTGGCTGTTTTTTGAGCTTCTCTGGCGGGAGTATTTTCAGTGGCTCATGCTTGCGACAGACGCACGTCTGTTTACGAAACAGGGGCTGCTTGACGTCGCCATCGTCTGGCACGAAGACAAGGCCCTGTTTCAGGCATGGAAAGACGGCGAAACAGGCTTTCCGCTGGTGGATGCGGCGATGCGGGAGTTGAAGGCGACCGGATATATGAGTAACCGGGCGAGACAGAATGCCGCAAGCTTCCTGACGAAAAACCTCGGCATCAACTGGTTGTGGGGTGCCCGCTATTTTGAAGAACAGCTCATCGACTATGATCCGGCGAGTAACTACGGCAACTGGGCGTATCAGGCGGGCGTCGGGACGGATCTGAGGGAACTGCGTGCGTTCAACGTGATTGGTCAGGGCATCCGCTATGACCCGAAAGGAAGCTATGCGAAGAATTGGCTGCACTTGCCGGATACGTTGCCCGGTCACACGGTATACGATCCCGTGAAACTGAGTGCCCATACTGACTGGCCGCAGCCCATAGTCGATCTGGAGGAATCCCTTGAACGGAGAAAGCAAGAACTCGGTCTCTGAGCCCATAGAAAAAGCGCGAGCCCAAATGAAAAGGGAGTCGCGCTTTTTTTCAGGCATGATTATAAGTTGTGAGCGAGAAAACCCCCGAATTTATTCGGGGGATGACAGCGAACGGTCTTAGGCTTTCAAGCCTTTTCTCACCAATTCGTAGACGGCACTGGCAAACGTTGGAATCATATTCTCCTTTCGATATTCCTCTATCGCTTCGTACAATTCTTTTGGGAAATTCAAGTGCTTTTGCACCCTAGACATTGACATCAACCTCCTTTAAAGATATATTTAGAGTATACTAAATATACCATAAAAAAGGAGGTGAACGCAATGACAAATCATAAAGCCTATCGCTTTCGCATCTATCCCAATCGAGAACAGGAAATCTTGATTGCGAAAACCATCGGTTCGACTCGTTTTGTCTATAACCACTTTCTTGCGAAGTGGAACGACAGGTATAAAGAGACAGGCAAAGGAATGTCCTACAATGCCTGTTCTGCGGAACTCCCGCAATTAAAACGAGATTACGAATGGTTAAAAGAAGTGGACAGCACTGCCTTGCAACAAGGGTTAAAACACTTAGCTGACGGATTCAACCGTTTCTTTAAGAAACAAAACAAATACCCTCGATTTAAGTCAAAGAAGAACGATGTTCAGTCTTTTAAAACCGTCGGCAAAATGCGAATCGAAGGCAATCGCCTTTTCCTTCCGAAACTGGGCTACGTCAAATTCGCAAAAAGCCGTCATGTTGAGGGACGTATTCTGTCTGCCACGATCCGACGAACGCCAATGGGTAAGCATTTTATATCCGTTCTTGCTGAAACGGAGATTAAACCATTCGATGCAACAGGATCAGCCGTAGGCATTGATCTTGGCATTGACCATTTCGCCATCCTTTCAGACGGGCAAAAGATCGACAACGAACGCTTTACACGAAAGATGGAACAGAAGCTAAAGCGTGAGCAACGCAAGCTGTCAAGACGCTATGAACAGGCGAAGAAAGACGGAAAACCGTTGCGTGAAGCCAAAAACTATCAAAAGCAAAAGGTCAAAGTTGCCAAAATCCATGAGAAGATCGCCAATCAACGAACGGATTTCCTTCAAAAACTCAGTACAACGATCATCAAAAACCACGATGTCGTTTGTATCGAAGATTTAAACGCCAAAGGAATGTTGAAAAATAAGAAGCTGTCAAAAGCCATTTCAGACGTATCTTGGTCGGCTTTTAAGGATATGTTGATGTACAAGGCGGAGTGGCATGATCGCACGATCATCAAAATTGACCGATGGTTCCCATCCAGTCAGCTTTGTTCATCCTGTGGTCATCATGACGGCAAAAAGGATTTGCGTGTTCGATCATGGACGTGCCCCTCTTGTGGTACGCACCATGATCGTGACATCAACGCCAGTCGAAACATCTTACAAGAAGGGTTACGTGTCCTTTCATAAACGGAAACAAAAACCGTCGGTCAGACGGGGTTCGCTTGGTTAATAAGAGAAACCGCTGTTTTGCGTGTATGCCACGCTTTAACAAGTACGCTCTGTTCCCAAGAATCCCCCGACTTTAGTCGTGGGGAGTGTCAAGGTGTCACGATGATCTTGACCTGGCTCTTGTCACTCAGAAGGAGGTCAAAGCCTTTGTCAACAACGTCGTCGAGGCCGATCCTCGAGGTGATCATCTTGTCTCCGGAGAAATACCCCTGTTTCATCAGCTCCATCACCTGCGGATAAATATGCCGGTAGGCGATGATGCCCTTCATCGTCCGTTCGGCGATGACGAGGTCGTTCGGCTGAAACGACGCCTCCTGCTCCCAAATGCTCACGATGACGGCTTCGCCGCCCGTGTGTGTGCTGTGGAGACACTGATTCAGTACGGCAGGTATGCCGGTCACTTCGAAGGCCACGTCAACCCCGCCGCCGGATAATTCGTGAATTTTGGCGACGGCATCTTCTGTTTTCGGATTGATGACGACTGCACCGAGATCGCCGGCCTTTTTAATCCTGGCTTCTGAGACTTCAACGGCGTAAATGGTGGATGCACCGGCTGCCTTTAAAGCATCGATGACCATCAGGCCGATCGGTCCTGTGCCGAATACGCAAGCGGTGTCCCCTGCTTTCAGACTGCTTTGACGGATCGCATGCAAAGCAACAGCGGCAGGTTCCACGAGAGCCCCCTGTTCGGCGGACAGGCCGTCAGGGATTTTATGCACCATATGCTCGCCGAGGACCGTGAACTCGGAGAATCCGCCTCCGCCCCCGGACAGTCCGTGAAAGCCGAGAAGCGGCGACAGATTGTACTTGGCATCGGTATAGCGTCCGTTCTCAGAAGGGGCAAGAATCGGTTCGATGGCAACCATGTCACCGGGTTTCACGCGGGTGACATTCGGGCCAACCTCAACGACTTCACCTGAAAATTCGTGCCCCATGATGATCGGCGCTTTTTCGCCACTGATCGGATGAGGGGTGTCTTTAGGGATAAAGATCGGTCCTGCGGCGTATTCATGGAGGTCGCTTCCGCAAATTCCGCAACAGCTGACTTTGACCTTCACGTCGTGATCCCCTTTGATTCCCGGCTCAGGAACGTCTTCTACCCGTAAATCTTTCGCTTTGTACCAGACAGCTGCTTTCATGAAAACATCTCCTCCTGTTTTTTTCTGTTTCACTGAGGCCAGTCCTCAAGGCTGAAGAGGGCATGGGGCTTTTCAAGAAGTTCTGTGACGGTCATCAGAAATTGGCTTGCCGGTTCTCCGTCGACGATGCGGTGATCGAATGTCAGGCTGAGAGGGATCCGTGTCCCCTCCGTGACCTCTCCGTTTATCATGGAGACAAACGATTCACCTGCGCCAACTCCGAGAATACCTGTCTCCGGCGGATTCAGGATCGGGGTGAAGAAGCCGATCCCCGACGCACCCAGGTTTGTAATGGTAAAGGTGGAACCTTTCATTTCATCCTGGGTCAACCGGTTGTCCTTCGCCTTGTGTCCGAGGTCGCGGATGCGTCCGGACAGTGCGGCGAGGTTCAGGCGGTCGGCGTCCCGGACGACGGGTACCATGAGGCCCCGTTCCATCGATGCGGCAATGCCAAGATGAATATGACGGTACTCGTAAATCACACCGTCCTGCAGCGTGCTGTTCATAAACGGATGCTTTTTCAATGCCAGAACGACGGCTTTGGCAATGAGATCGGTGATCGTGAATTTTTTACCCGCTGACACGGATTCAAGGGCCCTGTTGGTATCCTGTCTGAAGACCATGAGTCCGGTCACGTCGGCGTAGCGCATAATCGTTAATTGAGCTGTGCCACTGAGGCTCTCATGCATCCGCTCACCGATGACTTTGCGGATCCCCGCGTAGTCTTTTGTCCCCGGTCTCTCAGCCGTTGGCACCTCTTCCGGTTCGGTCGCCGTTGGTGCGACTGAAGGGGTCAAGGTTTCTTCAGCCGCTCTCAGGATGTCTTCTCTCGTGATCCGTCCTTTCGGACCGGAGCCTGATACGAGGGCGATATCGACCCCTTTTTCTTTCGCGAGCTTTTTGGCGGCGGGGGAGACCCGGATGCGGCGCTCCGTGGCCGGTTCCGGTGAAGTAGCCCGGACCGCTTCATTTTCAGATGCAGAAGAGGCAGAGTGCGAAGCTGCGGCACTTTCCTGAGCCGTGTCTTCAGCAAGTTCGGCTTCAGGGACGGCTTCGCCTGCCGCACCGATGACCCCGATAATGTCACCAACCTTGACGGTCTCGTCAGCCTGTACGCGAATGTTCAGGAGTACCCCGTCTTCAGGGGCCTCCACATCATTCTCGATTTTTTCTGAGCTGATGGCAGCGACGGGTTCACCTTTTTTAACAGCGTCCCCTTCCTGTTTATGCCAGAGTACGACGGTTCCTTCTTCCATGCTCATGCCCATTTTTGGCATGACGAGTTCTTTGGCCATGTCCTGAACGCTCCTTCCTTCAAGCTTGTCTTTCGTCAGACAGTCATGGTGGTATCATCTGCGATCATGTCATTGACAGCCTCGATGATCTTCTCCGCGGACGGGAGGTAGAGATCCTCGAGGACCGGAGAGAATGGCACCGGGCAGTGTGGAGCGGTCACGCGTTTGATCGGTGCATCGAGGTAGTCGAACCCTTTGTCTGCGACGAGAGCGGCGATGTCAGTCGCGACATTGCACCGAGGATTCGCTTCGTCGACGATGACGAGACGGTTCGTTTTCATCACCGAATCGAGAATAATCTGTTCATCGAGAGGTGAGGTGCTCTTCGGGTCGACCACTTCCGCTTCGATGCCTTTTTTTCCGAGCATCATGGCGGCGTCAAGGGCCGTCTGGACCTGTTTGCCGATGGCAACGATCGTCAGGTCGGTTCCTTCGCGTCTGATTTCGCCTTTACCGATTGGGACGGTGTAGTACCCTTCAGGAACTTCGCCCTTAACGTTGTACAGTGTTTTGTCTTCAAAGAAAATCACCGGATCGTCATCTTCGATTGCCGCAAGGAGAAGCCCTTTTGCGTCATATGGCGTGGAAGGAATCACCACTTTAATCCCTGGAATCGCGGTGAACATGCCGTACAGACTCTGGGAATGCTGGGCGGCTGCTCTGAAACCTGCGCCGTGCATTGTCCGGACAACGAGGGGCACTTTCGCTTTCCCCCCAAACATGTAGCGGAGTTTGGCTCCCTGGTTCATCACTTCATCGAGGCAGCTGCCGATAAAATCATTGAACATCAGCTCGGCTACAGGACGCATGCCGGTGGCTGCACATGTCACGGCTGCCCCCATATACCCTGCCTCGGCGATCGGGGTATCGAGGACCCTGTCGCGGCCGAATTCAGTGGCGAGTCCCATTGTGACGCCCATGACTCCTCCCCAGGCTTCGCTGTCCTGCAGGTGATCCACTTCAGCTCCGCCTCCGACATCTTCGCCCATCAAAATCACGTTCTCATCGTTGCGCATGGCGATTTGCATGGCTTCGCGGATCGCTTCTGAAAAAGTCAGTTCTCTTGTCATCAGTATAGGCCTCCTTATTCAGACTCGTATTTGACGTAGACGTCAGTAGTCAGGTCATCAATGGTCGGATCCGGGCTCTCTTCAGCGAATGTAACAGAGCGGTTGACAGCTTCTTCAACGTCCTGATCGATCGTTTTCAGTTCGTCTTCGGTCATCAGGCTGTTCTCGAGAATGTACGCTCTGAATCGCCGGATGGCATCGTCCTCATTTAAATGACGCTCCTTGTCTTCGGCGGTTTTGTATTTCTGTGCATCTCCTTCGAAGTGGCCGTAGTTGCGGTATGTTTTGCATTCAATCAGTGTCGGACCTTCTCCTCTTTTCGCCCGTTCCACGGCCCGCTGTGCCGCTTCATAAACCGCAACGACGTCTTTACCGTCAACGATCTCTCCCGGGATGCCATAGCCCTGCGCCCGGTCAGCGATGTTTTCACACGAAGATGCGTACTCAAATGGCGTTGCTTCAGCGTAGCCATTGTTTTCAGCCACAAACAAAACCGGAAGATCCCAGATGGCAGCGAGGTTAATACCCTCATGGAACGTACCGTGGTTGCCGGCACCGTCTCCGAAGAAGCATGCGGAAACCCCGCCTGTCTTTTTCAGCTTTGCCGTCAGTGCAGCACCTGTGGCAAGCGGAAAACCGCCTCCGACGATGCCGTTCGCTCCGAGCATGCCTTTTTCCACGTCAGCAATGTGCATGGACCCGCCTTTGCCGTTGCAGAGCCCCGTTGATTTGCCGTACAGCTCCGCCATCATGCCGTCGAGTTCGCAGCCTTTGGCAATGCAGTGTCCGTGTCCGCGGTGGGTACTCGTGATTGTATCCTTGTCATCAAAGTGGGCACATACGCCGACGGCAACTGCTTCTTCCCCTGCATACAAATGAACAAATCCCGGCAGCTTTCCCTGGCCAAACAGCTCATGGACGCGGTCTTCAAACATGCGGATCTCCTGCATCTTCTGATACATCCACCGTGCCTTTTCCGTCGTGATCCCGGTGACTTCCTTTTCTGAAAGTTTCATTCGTTCTGCCTCCTTTTTTCTTCGTTGATCACTTGATACAACCCATCATCTGCATACGGACAAACGGCGGTCCATCACCTCCTGTTAAGATGTCTACAATGTACCTTGCAAAATCCATGCCAATAAGTAAGCGCTTACAAATCGAGCGTTCCCCCTTTTCACTGAGGAGATGTTCGATTTACGGGCTGATGTGGTGCGAAACAAAAAGAAACAAACAGACCGTCACGTATCTGTTTGTTTCACTTTGTGTCATTTTGTCTCATGAAGCCCGTACTTTCGCAATTTTCGGTAAAACGTGCTCCTCGACCAGCCGCTTCGTTCAAGGGCGCGTCCCCTGGCCCCGCCGGCAGCCTGCAAGGCGTCCATCAGTGTTTGTTTTTCAAGTTGTTCCGCATAGCTGAGAGGTGCCTCTCCCAGTGACTGGCGGGATTCACTGGTTTGTAGCACGTCCTTTGGCATATCCCCTGTCCGTTCTCCTGATGCGGAACCGATAATGGTGCGGATGGTGTCAGGGTCGGGCAATCTGTCAGGACAATAGATCCTCAGTCTGTCGAGGGAGAGCATGAGCTGACGGATATTGCCGGGCCAGGTGAAGCGTTGCCATTCTTCGAGGAGTTGCCGGGTCCAGACGACGGGCCATTCGTGTTGTATCTGATACTGACGGACAAATGCGGGAATATCCTCGCTTCGTTCCCTGAGAGATGGCAGGCGAAGCGGAAACGCATAAAGCCGGTAAAACAGATCTTCACGAAATGTCCCTTCATGGACCAGCGTCATCAGGTCACGGTTGGTTGCCGTGATTATGCGGACATTGCACGTGTGGAGCACATTGCTCCCGACTGGCATAAAAGACTGGTCGTCGAGGACCTTTAAAAGCGATACTTGCATGGCAGGGGAGAGTTCGGCAACCTCATCGAGAAAGAGCGTCCCTCCGTCAGCTTCAAGGAATTTGCCTTTATACCCGCTTTTCAGAGCGCCGGTAAACGCACCGGGTGCGTAACCGAACAGCTCGCTCGCGATCAGGCTGTCGGGAACTGCTCCACAGTTAATGTCGATAAACGGTCCGTTTGCACGGGGGCTGTTCCGGTGAAGGGCTTTGGCCATCATGCCTTTTCCGGTACCTGTTTCCCCTGAGAGATGAACAGGGACGTCCGCTTTTGCCAGGCATGAAGCCTGATCAAGGACGTTTCGAAACACGCTGCTGGTCCCCGTGATGCCTTCGAAGTGAAACGGGGCCCTTTTTTGCATAACAACGGACTGGTTTGCGTACGTGTCCTGGACGGATACCTGATACCCGATAATCCTTCCGCCTTTTGCGGAAAAGACGGGAAGTTTCATTTCAGTCCGGCAGCCTGTTGCATCTTCAAGTTCTTTGAGGCTGATCCAGGTGTCCCGATATTCTTTCAGTGATTCAAGGGCGTTGTCGATGAACACGATTTCTTCATCCCTGTTCATGAGTATGATAGGATCCGTTGCTTTCTGTCCGGTTATAGCAGCGGATATCAGTTCAAATTCATCTTCTTTCTGCCGCTTTTGCCATTCATGTTCCATTGCATAGGCAGAGGCGGCAACGGCACCGAGGGTGTGGACATGTTCGCAAGTGCCGACTCGGCTCGAAATATCAAGGACACCGAGGAGACGGCCATGGTCATCTTTAATCGGGGCAGCGGAGCAGACCCAATTTTGAGAAGCCCGTGCGAAATGTTCATGGCCAAATACCGTAATCGGTTCACAGGTCCGGATAGCAGTGCCGATGGCATTGGTCCCGACCTGTTCTTCCGTCCAGCGGATGCCTTCCACAAAATTGATATCGTTGGCCGATCGGCGTGTTTCAGGTTCCCCGGTCACGTTCAGGACATAGCCGTCGGGATCGATGAGCAGGAGAATGGACCCTGATCCTTTGAACAGTTTCTTGAGTTTCTGTAAATAAGGCAGGGCGATTTCCAGAAGCATCTGATTATGTTCTTTTTTCTCTTTCAGTTCTTCGAAAGTCAACAGTGTTGAACCTTTTCCGTCATAGGGATCCACCCCTGCAGACCTGCAAAATGTCCATGATTCAATGATGCGCTTTCTGAGCCGCGTTTCATCCACAGTTCCTTCCTCGAGAAAGCGCTTCCAAACCTGTTTGGTAATAGGTTGTTGCGACACCTGCTTCACCCCCTGAATGATTGAAAAGAGTCGGTAAACACGACTGACAGAGGAGCTGATCGTCTCGTATATGCAGCATTATTATAGCATATTCAAGATATTTTGTTCAGAATTTTTCGGCAAATACATGATCGATTCCGCTCGATGAGGTCGTTTCTTCTCATCATGGATGGGTGAATGATTGAGGCAAACTGATCATGCATCTGTAATCTGATCCGTTGAAGTATTGGTGGATCATCAGAATAAACGAGCGATAAAAGGATGGATCAAACATAATGTACAAATATCATAAATTGATGTATCATGATTCGAAGGGAATAATGCATATTTTTCAGGAGGAGGAAATTCCATGCATGCGGTGGCGGTTGACGATGAAAAACTCGGATTGGATTACATCGAACAGTTGCTGGAGCGGGTGCCTGAGATTGATCGTATTGAGCGGTTTCAAACAGCCGAAGGGGCTCTGGAGTTTATCAGGAACCACCCAGTCGACTTGCTCTTTTTGGATATTGAAATGCCCGGCATGAATGGTCTCGCCATGGCTGATACATTATCAGAGCTGAATCCAAAGCCCGAGATTGTGTTTGTTACAGCACACCGTGAGCATGCTCTCGATGCCTTTGACACCGGAGCCATGGATTACCTCGTGAAACCGATCCGCTTTGAGCGGCTGATAAAAACGATTGAGCGGTATAAACGGTTGAATAAAGAAGTGCCAGAAGCCATTAAAAAGAAGGGTAATGACATTCAGATCAGGATTCAAAATACCATTAGTGTAAAGGATGCAGAAGGGACTGAACACGAACTGGAGTGGCGCACCTCAAAGGCAAAAGAGCTGTTTTTGTATCTGCTGCATTTCAAAAACAGGACCGTTTCCAAATCGGATATCGTCGAGACCATCTGGTCTGGAAAGGATGTTGAGAAGGCATTTGCTCAGCTCTATACCGTGGTGTATCATACGAGAAAAGCATTGAACTGCTGTCAGGATGCTGTGAAGCTGATCAGCAACAAAGAAGGTTATAAACTGGAGGTTACCAATGCTTCTATTGATATCGATGAATGGACAGAACGTCTCTCCAAAGCAGAGACACTGCTTCGTCGGGGCGATACAGAGACAGTTGAACAGGCCCTGACAGACTACCATGGGGATTACCTCGCATACAGCAGCTTGCTTTGGCCGGAACAGGAACGTCTTAAGCAACAGCTTTTCTGGCAGGAAACCTGCCTTCAGCTTGCAAAGCATTATGAAGACAGCGGGCGCTTTGAAAGGGCACTGTACTGGCTCGAAGCGATCCTGCATAAACGGCCGCTTGATGAACGGATTCATTTACGCCTCATGAAATTATACGCATCTGAACATCGGACGGATCTCGTGCATACCCAGTATGAAAAGCTTGAATCTTTGTTAAGGGAGGAGCTCGGAACCGATCCGGATGACGCAGTGAAACAATGGTATGCAGATTTTTTGCAGCATATTTAAACGATCAGATGATGAAAGCATCGCTTCCATGACGTGCAGCCCTGGAAGCGATGCTTTTTTGTGTCTTAGGGGAGAAAAACAGTAATGATAATCCCTCCCCCGGACCGGTTGTCAATAACAAGGCCTTTTCCGTTCAAATGCTTGATGCGTGTGTGTGCGTTCAATAATCCGATGCCTTTCGTTTGTTCATTGGTTTGATGAGAGAGCAGCTGTCGGAGCTCATCTGCCTGACCGGGTCCGTTATCAGTGATTGTGATTAAAGCGCCCTCTTCATTCCGGTGGGCTCTGAGCGATACTTCCCCAGCAGCTGACGATTTGAGGGCCCCGTGGTTGATCGCATTTTCCATGAGGGTCTGAATGGCAAGTCTCGGGACATGAATAGTTGTTTCATCAGCAATATCAACAGATAGGGTCAGCCGGTCTTCAAAGCGGGTTTGTTCAATGAACAGATAGGGTTTGATCAGCGCCATTTCTTCTTCAAGGGTCACGAGGCCGGATGTCGTCGGGAGGCGAAAGCTGTGCTTTAAATAATCACCAAATTCATAAAGCAGTTCAACCATTCTGTCCGGATTCTTCTGGCTAAGAGAGGCAATGGCGTTTAACGTATTATATAAAAAGTGCGGTCTGATCTGTGACTGCAGGAGTGCTGCCTCCGTCTCGATCTGCTTTTGAGCAGAGTGTTTCATTTCCGTTAATGTTTGAACCCGTGCCTGTAGCTCAGACAGTTCAACCGGCTTGCTTACATAATCATTGGCACCTGCTTCAAAGCCGGAAATGATGTCTGCGGCATGGTAGCGCGGAGTCAGAAGCAAAACAGGAAGCGTAACGAGGTCATAGCGTTTGCGAATTTCTTCTGTCAATGTGTAACCTGACATATCGGGCATCATCACGTCAGAGATGACCAAGTCGAAGCGTGCCTCTGACAAATACGATAAAGCGGTTTCCCCATCGGAGGCCAAAGTAACGGCATAATCGGCGTTCAGTGCGTTTGCGATCAAGTCCAGATTAACAGGATCATCATCGACAAGCAGGAGAGAGCACTTATTACCGTCAGTTTGTTTCAAAGACTTTGCTTCTGCACTGTTCGCATGCAGTTGGCTTTTGGGAGTCTGAGGCGTGACTGTTTTCTCTGTGGTGGTTGAAACAGGCCAAGAGAGATGTATTTCTGTGCCCTGTCCTTCTTCGGAAAGGATTTGAAAATGACCACCGTGCAGACAGGTGAGTTCTTTACTGATATTCAAACCGATTCCGATTCCGCTCATCGTGGCATTACTGCCCTGCTCATAAGGAGTCATCAGGCGTTCAATATCGGAAGAAGCGATCCCGGATCCGGTATCCGCAATGATGATCTGAACAAACTCTGCCCTTCCATTGCGCTTAACAGAAACACGGATTTTGCCTTGATCGGTAAATTTGACGGCATTATGCAACAGGTTATAAATCACCTGAAAGAACCGCTCCTGATCAGCATAGATCATTGGAAGGTCCTTTTCAGTATCAACTTCGATCTGTACATTCTTGCCCGCTATCTGATAAGAGAGTATCTCAGCAATGGTCCTGACTGTGGCATTCGCATCGACAGGTTCAGGTAAGAGACGGATCCGTGATTCTTTCAACAGTGTAAAATCCCTCAGGTCATCGAGAATGAATTTCATCTGATCCCCGATTTTGCGGTTCAGCTGAAGCTCATTCCTGATGGCTTCTTTCGGTTTCGTATCGAGCTGTTGCAAGATCGTATCGGTAATCGTCAGGATCCCGAGCAGCGGGTTTCTCAGTTCATGTGCTGTATTGGCGAGGAACTGATCTTTGTTTGCTTCATTTTCAATGATGATGTTGGCCTGGCGGTGATTCTCCCGCGTGATGTCTGTGTGCTGTTTGATGACCAGACCCATCAGTGCCATCATCGAAAAAATGAAGTCAGCGGGATAGAACGGATACTGGAGGATGTTCAGTTTGATCATACTCCCCCAGACCATATTCGATGTATAGGCGAGAAGAAAGACCAGGATAAAGTATGCGTATTGGTTCCCCCGGAGAATCGAGCGGATGGTGAGCGTGATCATCGTTAGAGAAAAGACTGGAAACATCAGCATCGTAACATTCGTAAACTCGGAAAAATAATCAGCAGGCACGAAAAAAATGATCGATGCATAGGAGATGAAGAATACGGAAGCGATTTTCATCACCAGTTTTGGAAGGTTGACCGTTACAGATACGATCAGAAACATCACATAGAGCGTCAAGACAAATAAAGACAGGAGCATCCTCAAAGAATCCGATAGGGATACAGGGAACATCAGCAACGCTTCATCGTCTAGAAAGACACCTGTTGCGAACATCAACAGCATGAGTCCGAATAACAAAAGCAATGGGTTCTTTTTCTGCTTTGGCAAAAGATAGAGAACGATGGCGTACACCGCATGCAAGAGAAGGATAAGTCCTGCGGAGAGCTGGAGGCCTTTTGAGATTGAGGCAACAGACGCCATCGTTTCCTCTGATCCGATGAGAATATCACGGTCAAGTCCGCCCCGCTGTGCGAGGGCCCGGTTCGAGACGACGACATGCAGCGTCAGCTCTTGATCCTCCCCTGGATGAAACGTCACATCGACAGGCCCATAGTCCATACCACGGTCATCTCTCTCATGATCGAGGCTGTTAAAGCTGTGGATCTGTTCCCCGTTGGCATAGATCTCAGCTGCGCTGTTGATTTCATAAAATCTCAGTCCGATAGCTGCATCGAGATCATCCGGGAGCGTTAAGTGCAGACGGTAGGTCCCTTCACCAGAATAATTGTTTTCATTATTCTGGAAATGTTGATTCCAGGAGGCAGGTACGAACTGGGTTTCTCCCATTTCACTATAAGATTTTTCAGTCACACGCTCATTCGGATCGAACAGCCATGTGCCACTGAGGCTGTAAATGCGGCCGTCTTCAAATGAAGCGTCACTCATGTCGAGGTAACCGCCTGAGACTTCCGTGAATGGCTCCTCCTGGAACTGGTGCAACCAGGCGAAGCGCAAACCGGTAAACAGTACCAGCGACAAGATCATCACCAAACTAATGTTACGGAACGATTGCGTCTTATTCATATACGTCTTCCTTTCACAATGATCGGATTTGTCTTGTAAAGAAATTGTAAAGATTGGGCAAGTATACTGAACATGTATGGGTTTTTATTTTGGGTATATTTGGATTATGAAGGGTTGTTCATCCACATGCGGTCTTCATGTGCATTGCCCGAATGGAAACGTTGATGAGATGACTGTATGTGGGCACTTGGTCATTTCGGAGTGAGTAGTGCAACCGGCCGAGCAGTATTGCTTTGGCCTCTTTGTTTTATAAAAAGCCGGTTTTAATACCAAGGAGATATTTCCTCTTCATTACGCGATATTTATTTGATGCCGTAATGAGGATAAATTCATAACTAAAAAACAAACCTGGGGGGTGAGATGCATAAAACATTAAAAAAACATCAAAATGCCCGGAGACTTTTCAAACAGATGAAGGACAAAGTCTTTGAATCGTTACCGGCTATGTAAAGACATTCAGGAAAGAGCCTGTGCATTCAACATAGCACAGTTTAAGATACGCTTCATCCGTTTAAGAAAATGATAACTGAAAAAGGAGAGGGAAATGATGAAGAACAAAGCCGTATTAGTGTTATTGACATTTGTGTTGTTGTTTCAAACTGTTACGAGCAGTCTGTTTCTTGCAGGAGGTGTATCTGCGGATCAGTCGGACAAGGAGGATGTGGCGAGTGTATTTAACGATGTTCATATTTTAAACGAAGAGGGAGAGTCACCGGAACCGGGCAAATCAGAAGCAGTCACCGTGACTGTTGACTGGACGACTGAAGAAGTTGATGTGCATGAATCCTATGAAGAGTCTCTTCAGCTTCCGGAAGAAGTCGAGGTTGAAGAATCGACCGGCGATCTCATTGCAGAGGACGGTGAAGGTGAATCTGTGACAGTCGGTACATATCAAGTAACAGAAGAAGGGCTTGTGACTGTTTTGTTTAGGTCACAGCCGTCAGATAAGGCTGAAAAAGCGACTTTGAATCTCACAGAAGAGAAAAGCGATCCTTCCGAAAACGCTGAGATCTCGTCTGAAGATCAAATGACGGATTCAGAAGAGAACAATGAGGAATCTATTAAAGACGAAAAGCAAGTGACGGAGACAGAAAATGCAGGATCGGAGGAAGAAGAGGTACATGTATTCGAGGGCAGCTTCTCGTTCAGCGCTGTGTACACTTCTCTTGAAGGTGAAGAAGATGCAGAGACAGGGGAAGTAAACAAAGAAGAAATGGATAAAGATGAAGGGTATGAAGATCGGAAAGAAAGCGACGAAGAAAAAGAGAGCGAATCCCTGAATACTTCTGATTCAGAATTTTCAATGATGAGCAATGGCAATGTCATTACTGAAAACATCATAACCAATGTTACAGTTAAAAAAGATGGAGTTACTCTCGAAGACGGAACAGCTTTGGAGATCGAGCCTCCGTTCAGTAATACATCATTGGAGCTGTCCTATGATTTTGAACTCATGGATGGTCATGGCTATACTGATGGTGCAAGCTATACCATTCCAGTTCCCGATATGTTTACGATCCCTCAAATACCTGAATCAGGAGCTATTGATTTAACGCGGGCAGACGGGACTGTTTTTGGGACATTTTACGCGGACGGTAACGATATTATTATTGTTTTTAATGATGAGATTGAACAGGCGTCGAATGTCACAGGAAATATTACTTTGCAGGCCGATTTTGATGATGCCTATGATGGCCCGGCAGAGGGAGACAAAATAGTTATTCCTTTTGGAGACGATGAATCCCTTGAATTCCCAATTTCATTTATTCCAGATGAAAACGGTCTGGATAAACAAGCGATCGGGAATCGCGGATACAATACAGAATTCATTACTTGGACGGTGGACGTCAACAAAAACCTGCAAACGATCGAAAACGCACAGTTAACAGATAAGCTAACTCAGGGCGATCACTCGTTTATTGAGGATTCTTTTGAAATCTATGAACTAGATATGAATGCGGATGGATCATTTAATGAACCATTGATTGATGTTACGGAAAGTCTGCTAGATAATGGATTCACGTTAAGCCTTAGTGATGACGAGTTTGATTTAGCCATGGGTACGATTGATTCAGCCTACCGGCTTGTGTATCAAACGGAGATCAACGACCGCGTTGGTGAAGAATATAAAAATGGCGCCACGTTAATAGGAGACGATTTGGAACTGAACACAGATGCGACGGTAGCTGTAACAAGAGGTGTGCCACTTGCCAAAGAGGCCACCGGATATGACGATGTCAATCAGACCATCGACTGGGAAGTGAAATATAACTATGACGAAAAAGAAATTTCCCAGGCAGAAGCGAAATTGACCGATGTGTTTGGTGATGCGAACCAGACCTTAAACGAAGACTCTTTTGAAGTATTCCTCGTATCCATTGATCCGGATACGGGTGAAGAAACGGGTCAGGAACCCTACACAGATTACTCGCTTACTGTTACGGAAAACGGATATGTGCTTGAATTTGATGAAGATATTACGGATGCATTTAAAATCAGATACCAGACTAATACAATCGACCGGGTTGATGAAGACGCAAATGTTACAAATGAAATTTCCGATGAATTTGACAACACGTCAGAAGGCAGCCAATCCATCGGTCAGGGTATTTTGATAAAAAACAATACAGACGCAGATTATCAGGAGAAAACCACCGACTGGTCTGTCACAATCAATCGTGATGAACAGCTGATGCAGAATACAGTCTTTGTGGATACACTGCCGGATGGCTTTACCTTTGATCAGGATTCCCTTTCTATCAGTGGATATTCCGGCGATTATGAGGTTGCATACAATGCTGAAAACAGTGAAGTAAAGGTTACATTCAACGATAACATCACTGAACGGGTGACAATTTCGTATACGACAGATATTGATTACAATTTGGTTGAAAGAGATGCCGACGGAAAAATTCTGAGTGGCTACTCGAATAGCGCCTCAGTCAAATGGATTCCTGAAGGGGAAGAGAACAGCGTGAGTAAGTCAGGTAGTGCAATATTCAATCCTGATGAATTTACGAGGAATAACGGGTTCAAATTCGGCAGCTACAATGTGGCGGATAAAGAAATTACCTGGACGATTGGTGTGAATTATAACGAAGAAAATCTGGAAAATGTGATCGTGAATGATCCCATATCAGGAAACCAGAATTTCGACATTGAAAATGTTGCGATTTATGAAATGAATATGACTCCTGGAGCCGATGATTTTGAATTGGGTGAGGACGTTACTGATTCTGATGATTTTACAATCACACCCGAAACTGATCCGGTAGGATTCAATGTCAGTTTTGGAAACATCAGTGAAGGATATGTCATTGTATTTACAACTGATTTCGAAGGCCAATCTGTAGAAGAGAAATACGAAAACACGGCCACAGTTGAAAGCGACAATCGTGAAGAGGCAAATCTTGAAGCATCGGTCAGTCCACGATTCGGTGGTGAATTTTCAACGAAGCAGGGCCGACAGAGTGCTGAGAACGGCAGGATTGTCAATTGGACCGTCAATGTGAATTTCAGTCAGTCGGAAATTGAGAATCTGGTCATCGAGGATACACCTAGTATCAATCAGACAATTTTGCAAGATACGCTGAGGATTTATGAAACGACGGCGACGGAGTCGAATATTCTAAAAGATGAAAACGCCACTTTGACGGAAGGCAATGATTATACAATTACGTTCACTGAAGATGAAGATGGCCAGGAATCGTATACAATTACTTTTATCAATGATAAAAGTACAATCGACCGTGCATATGTCCTTGAATATGACACGTATATCCTTTATGAGGGAGATGGCAATATCGCCAACGACCTCTCCATCAGCGGTGAACAAGTTGCCGAAGACGAGGGTGGATCAACGGTTAATCAAACAATCAGTTTTAATAACATCAGCGGTTCTATCACTGGTGAGGTGGGTGCCCTTCAAATCGGGAAAATCGATGCCGAAGATAATGATAAGTCTCTTGAAGGAGCTGTATTTCATCTTTATGATGAGACTGGCGAAGTCCTCATACGCACCGGGACAACGGATGAAAATGGTGCATTACGCTTTGTCAATCTGCTGTACGGGGAGTATCAACTTGAAGAAGTATCACCTCCGGATGATTATGCTCTCGACCCGAATGCCGATAATCCTCAAACCGTTGAGGTGAATGCGGACAGCGGAACAGTAGGAGAGGCGGATGTGACCGTTCAGAATTATGAAATCAAACGTGATGTTCGCTTGACGAAGATTGACGGTACGACAGGAGAGACCCTTGAGGGCGTTACATTCCGTCTGTTTGACAATGACGACAACCAAATCGACGGAGACTATGATACAGACAGTAACGGTGTTATTTATATAGAGGATCTGGCCCCTGGAGACTATTATTTCAAGGAGTCAGAGGCGAGAGAGCATTATCAGGATAATGACACCGAATATCACTTTACCATTAAGGAAGACCACATCATATTGGATATTGATGCAGATGCGATCACCGTAGAGAATGAGCTGATTCCTGGCAGTGGATTTATGGGAAAAATTGATGCAGACAGAGTGTCAGGCGATAACCGTCTTGAAGGAGCAACATTCCGTATCGTCAATATCGATCAAGATCCGGAAATTAATTTTTCGCGAACAGTAACCTCTGATGCGGACGGTCGAATTGATACAGGTGACTTACGCCCGGGCTCATATACAATCGAAGAAGTATCAGCCCCTTCTGGTTTTGAACTATCCGGGCAGGATCCGATCGAGTTTGAGATTGAACGAAGCCAGGCGGATCCAATCGAAATCAGTTCGGACCCGTTCGAAAACAATGTAAAAACGACTGCCATTGAAGTAACGAAGCAAGATTCAATCAATGGTCAGATGTTACCGGGTGCAGAGTTTGAATTAACCTATTCAGAAGGGGATTATTATGATTCTTCAACTCCTTTCTCTGCGCTAACTCGTGAAACAGATGAAAATGGAATACTGCGTTTTGAAGATTTGAAACCGGGGACTTACGAACTCAGAGAGACCGAGTCTCCTGAAGGGTATATCGCAGACGATACGCCAATAGAGGTTACCGTTACACTTGGAGATGTTCATAATGAACGGACGGTTGGTGTGACTGTCGATAATGACCCATTTGCGAACATTACATTGACGAAAGTTGATTCGGAAACTGGAACATCTCTCGGAGGGGCGGTATTCGCTCTTGAAGATGATGATGAAAATGTCATTGACGGCTTCGACGAACTGGTAACCGATGCTGAAGGAAAGATCAGTATTACCGGTTTGCCGGCGGGTGATTATCAAATAAGGGAAGTAACTGCTCCTGATGGTTATGAGATTCAGGATGGCGGCTTTATTTCCGATGTGTTGAAAGTGGATGAAACTGTGACGGAAACGATCGAACTCGAGATCGGTGATGTTCGGAATGATATCATTAAGGGTTCGGTCAGAGTTGTCAAAGTTGACGGCGAATCCAATGAAAGACTGGAAAATGTTGAATTTACTTTACGTGCTGTCGACTTGGTTAACGGTGGAACATACAGTGAAACCAGTCATACAACTGACAGTAACGGTGAAATCATTGTAGAGGACCTGAGGCCGGGAAGTTATGTCTTTGAGGAAGTGAACCCTCTAGCTGGTTATCAGCCACACTGGGGTGATATCGGGTTCGAGATTGATTTTCCGCATGATGAAGCACAGATTGATATTGAGGTATTAAATTATGAACTGATAACTGTTGATGTCGAAAAGCAGTGGAATGATGGTGACAATGCAAATGAAAATCGTCCTGATCTTGTTTCTGTTGAACTGCTTCAAGACGGTGAAACAACAGGAAACACGATAGACCTGACGTCTGCGAACGACTGGCAGCACACGTTTGAAAACTTGGATGCCGTTGATGAAAATGGCGAATTCTATTCTTATACAGTCGCTGAGCTGCATCCGGGACAAAATTATCAGCTGCAGGGTTCAATCGATGGAAATCAGACTGAAGGATTTACCATTACAAATGTTGAAACCCGAAGCATTGATATCGAAAAAATATGGTTGGACGATCAAAACAGATTGAACGAACGGCCTGACCGTATTGAAGTTCAGCTTTATCAAAACGGTGAACCTATTGGAGAAACTGAAGAGCTCACAGGACCCCAGTGGACTACACAATTTCCTGATTTGCCGGTTTATGATGCATCCGGTGCGCTATACAATTATGCCGTAGAAGAGACGACGGAAGATGGCCGCTATGAACTGGTGGAAGTGAGTGGAAATCAGGACAGTGGTTTTGAAATTGTCAACAGGCTTACCGGGGAAGTGGATATTCCGGTGATCAAAGAGTGGCTTGATACTGACGGATCGGCAGAAAGACCATCTACGATCGTCGTCGATGTTTATCAGAAGCTCTATAATGATGCTGAATATCTGAATGATGCATTTGACAGATTGGTTATCAGCCCGGACAGTGAAGGACACTGGGAAGGAGAATTCACTGGACTTCCGGAGTTTGATGAGCAAGGAAAAGAGTATGATTACGAGATTGTCGAAGTTCCGGTTCCTGGCTATTCTTCCTCTGTAACTGATGAAGATGGAGAAGTGACGATTATCAACACCAGAACGGGTAAAGTGGCAGTTGAAGGTGTGAAATCCTGGCAGGACGATGACGAAGCAGATCGTCCCGATGAAGTGACGGTAAACCTGCTCAGAAATCAAACGGTAGTGGATTCTGTTACGGTAACTGAAAATGAAAATTGGCAATACAGCTTCACTGATCTGCCAGAGTTCGATGAAAATGGTGCAACGTATACGTATACGCTCTCAGAACATGACGTACCGGGTTACGCCGTGAGCATTGATGGATTTGATTTGACAAATACACGTTCAGAGTTAAGGGATATCGAAGTGACGAAAGGTTGGCTGGATGATAATAATCCGGAACGTCCGGATGAGATCACAATTACACTTCTGGGAAATGGATCTCCTGTTGAAACGGTCAATATGACGGATGAAGATGGATGGGTTCATGTGTTTGAGGATCTCGACGCATTTGATGGCCAGGGGCAGGCGATTTCATACAGCGTTGAAGAAGATGCGATTGAAGGATACGAAACGCAAATTGATGGATTTAACATTACCAATCTTCGCTCTGAGACCATGGACATTGACGTGAACAAAACATGGCTCGATGACCAGAATGCAACGGGCGAAAGACCGGATTTCATAGTCGTGGAACTTTTCAGAAGTGACGATCCGGACAAAGCTGTAGATACGAAAGTGATTCGTAATAGCGACGATTGGCAACATACATTCACTGATATGGAGAAGTTCGATCAAAATGGTGTTGCATACAGCTATGAGATTGTTGAAACACCGGTATCCGGCTATGAGGTATCTACAAACGCAGTTGAGTCGGGATTTGAACTGACCAATCTGAGGCAGGGAACAATCAGTATTGATGTAATGAAAGAGTGGAATGATCAGTCGTCCACCGCTAATCGTCCTGATGATATTACAGTATTCTTATACAGAAGTGACGATAGCGATACGCCGTATGCTTCTGCAACGATCGAGAATGACGGTGGTTTATGGTCACATACATTCGAAGATTTGGATCAGTTCGATGATCAGGGTGTGGCCTATAATTATGTTGTAGAAGAAGAGCCAGTAGAAAATTACAACACCGAACCGCTCTCAGGTAATCCGGATGAGGGATTTGTGATCACGAATACTCTTCAGACGGAAGTAGCTGTTGAGAAAATTTGGCTTGATACAGAAGAGACAGAGGATCGCCCGGATTCAGTCATAATTGATTTAATCCGTGATGGAAATGTCTATGACACAAATGTAATTGACGAGAGTACACAGTGGCAGGCGGTTTTCGAAGGCCTTTCGAAATATACTCCTGAAGGAGATCTCTATGAGTATACTGTTGAGGAACGTGATGTAACAGATGCTTATACACTTGCCGAAATCTCCGGCAGTGCAGAAGACGGTTACACAGTTACGAATCTCCGCACAGGTGAAGTCACGGTTGAAGGGACGAAAACCTGGCAGGACGACAATGAATCAGACCGTCCGGAAGCGATTCGTCTGAATCTTCTTCAAAACCAGGCTGTCATCGAGACAATGGAAGTAACTTCAGAAGATGATTGGAGCTATGCATTTACTGATTTGCCGGAGTTTGATGAGAACGGTGAAGCCTATGAATATGCGGTCACTGAACAGGATGTCCCGGGTTATGCGGTTACGGTTGACGGTTTTGACCTGACCAATACGAGAAGCGAACAGCGGGATATTGAAGTGACGAAGGGCTGGCTCGATGATCACAGTGAAGATCGACCAGAAGAAATCACAGTGACTCTGTTTGCAAACGGGCAAGCAATGGAGACTGTCGAGATAAAAGAAGAGGACGAGTGGGTATACGTCTTTGATGATCTTGAGTCTTATGATGAACAGGGACAGGCAATCTCGTACAGCATTGAAGAAGAGTCGGTTGATGGGTATGAGACGACGATCGATGGATTTAACATTACGAACCTACGTGTTGGCGAGACAGAAGTCGAAGGCGCGAAAGTTTGGCTGGACGAACAGAGCTCAGAAATGAGGCCTGATGTAATTGAAGTGCATCTGTATCAAAACGGTTCCTTATATGAAACGGTTGAGGTAACAGAAGCCACTGATTGGACGTATTCATTCACGGACCTTGATAAGTATGACGGTCAAGGAAAAATGATTGAATATACAGTGGATGAATCTGCGGTTGACGGTTATACAACTGTAATTAATGGATTTGAAATAACGAATGTGCGCAGTGGTATCACACAAATTCCAGTTGAAAAAGTTTGGCTGGATGACGAGGATGCAACAGATGCAAGACCGGATTCTATTACAGTTCAATTGTTTAGAAGCGATGATGAGGAAACGTCTTATCAAAACGCGATACTTGACGCAAATGGAGAATGGACTTATGAGTTCTCTGACTTGCCATTATTTGATGATAGAGGACAACCTTATGAATATCAGGTTCGGGAAGTTCCGGTTGAGGGCTATTCAGATAATATTGTTGTGCAAGTTGAGAACGGTTATGTAGTAACAAATACGAGATATGAGGAAATAGATCTTGATGTTACAAAAGTATGGCTAGATGGCGAGGACACGAGTGCCAGACCAGAAACAATCACCGTTGATTTGTACCGTAATGATAACCTGAATGAACCGTTGGATTCCATTGTTCTCGATGGATCTTATAACAGTTGGTATCATACGTTTGAAAATCTTGACCGGTTTGATGAAGACGGTGTTGAATACGTATACAGTGTCGAGGAGCGTGAAATTCTTGAGGGATACGAACTGAAAGATATTACATTGGATGACGAAAATCTCTTTACAGTCACGAATCTCCGCACAGGTGAAGTCACGGTTGAAGGGACGAAAACCTGGCAGGACGACAATGAATCAGACCGTCCGGAAGCGATTCGTCTGAATCTTCTTCAAAACCAGGCTGTCATCGAGACAATGGAAGTAACTTCAGAAGATGATTGGAGCTATGCATTTACTGATTTGCCGGAGTTTGATGAGAACGGTGAAGCCTATGAATATGCGGTCACTGAACAGGATGTCCCGGGTTATGCGGTTACGGTTGACGGTTTTGACCTGACCAATACGAGAAGCGAACAGCGGGATATTGAAGTGACGAAGGGCTGGCTCGATGATCACAGTGAAGATCGACCAGAAGAAATCACAGTGACTCTGTTTGCAAACGGGCAAGCAATGGAGACTGTCGAGATAAAAGAAGAAGACGAGTGGGTATACGTCTTTGAAGATCTCGAATCTTATGATGAACAGGGACAGGCAATCTCGTACAGCATTGAAGAAGAGTCGGTCGACGGTTACGAGACGACGATCGATGGATTTAACATTACGAACCTACGTGTAGGTGATAAAACAGTATCAGGCACGAAAACCTGGGTGAATGATTCAGAAAATCAACGGCCAGAGACGATCGATGTTCTGCTATTGCAAAACGGACAGCAAATTGATGAAGTCGAAGTCGGTTCGTCAGAAGATTGGACATTCATGTTTAATAATCTTCCGGCTTTTGATTCGAACGGAAAAGCTTATGTGTACTCTGTCGAAGAAGGTGATGTACCGGGATATCAGGCTGAGATAGTTGGCTTCGATATTATCAACACGTACCAACCGCCGGGAGAAAAAGAAACAGATGAACCGGATGAAAGTGAATCGGAATCATCAAGTGATAAGGATGGCGGCACACTGCCATCTACAGCAACAAATATGTATCTTTATCTGTTTGCAGGTTTAATGCTTGTACTTGCCGGAGTCGGGACCTTAATTGCAGGAAGAAGAAAAAACCGAAAGTCTGAGTGATCATGAACATGAAGAAGGAACTGAAGATTCAATTTCTGTCCAGCTTTTTGATCCTGACCGGTATCGGTTTTATCGCATATTTTTATATGTCCCACCAAACGGCGATGGGAGGTGTGTATGCGATAAATGAGCATCCTGAACGCGCACTCTCAGATCCTGTAAATATCGAGATGGAAGACATGGAGAAAGGCGACGAAGTCGCCCTTCTCCGCATTCCTGCATTGAATAAAGAATATCTGACCTATTGGGGGACTGAGGACGATGCCCTAGACAGAGGTGTTGGCATGCATGAAAGTCAGTGGACGACGACACCGGATGAAATGGGGCATACGCTCCTGAGCGGACACCGTGACACGGTATTCAGGGAACTGGGTGATCTGGAAATTGGCGATGAGATGATCGTACTGTTCGACGGGATCACCTACACATACACCATTGATGACATCTGGATCACCTCCGCTGATGATCAGTCTGTTGTTGTCGAGAAGGAAGAGGCGACGTTGACACTCTCCACGTGTTATCCGTTCCATCTTCTCGGTGCAGCGCCAGATCGTTACATCATTCAGGCGTCCCTCAGTCATCACGAGTCCTTTGAGGACTGATGAAAGATGCAGACAAAAGTACCGCTCGCAAAGTCAGCGAGCGGTACTTTTTTGTCTGCAGTCATCATAGAGAGCCATTATGAAGCGTTTGATATGCATGCGATAGTTATTTGTGTCTTCTTTGTTTTCATGGTTATTCATGGAGAAAATCCGGAGCTGAACTTGCTCAAATTCAAAATATCTCGTGGCATAGTGTTCGAAAACGGGATGGGTGGTGTCCATCGCTCCTAAAGATGAAATGTGATAAAAAGACTGAAAGATCGCTCTTCGTACACGCTGCTCCGTCGCCTTAAGATCTTTTGGTGTTGGCGTGAAACCGGAGTATGTGTGCCTGAGCTCCCATAATGAGCGGAGTGACAAATCATTAATGCCTTTTTCATGTTCCAGTGCGTGCATGATTGTAGTCAAATCTTCAGCTCCCTTTTCATAGCAAATACCCAAATCAGTTAATGTCTCTTTTATGCAGACCTCTGATATGTTCTTATGATTTCGGGTGCTTTGTTGCGGAGGTGTCAGTGCATTACCGGCAATATTATTCAGACTGTTTTTGATTTGTTCCATGGAACGTTCCATTGTCAAAGATTTTGCCACTTTACTTAGGACAGATAATACCTCTTTTTTGTTAACAGGTTTCGTAATGTAGGCTTCTACGCCGCTTTCGTATGCGTCTGCAATAATTTCTTTTGTCTCAATTTGTGAAAGCATCACGGCTTTCCCGGAAAATGTATCTCGAATCCGGTTCAATGTCTCAATACCATCTTCTCCCGGCATTAAGAGATCAATAATGAGGATGTCTGTTTCATGCGATTGAAGCTGTTCTTCTGTGAGTTGCAAGCCATCTTCAGCTTCTCCGGTCACCGGTCCGAGTTCAGTCTCAATCAGATGCTTTAACATGCCTCTTACGGCAGGATCATCGTCGACAATGAAATAGTTCATTTATACCTCTCCTTCTGTTGAAAGACTTCGCGGCATGTGGACAGAAAAGCAGGTTTGTTTATTTGGAATGGATTCTACTAAAGATATGGAACCTTTCAGTTTATTCAGAGATTGTTGAATATAAGATAGCCCAATCCCGTTAGAAGGCCAACCCTGATCATTAAATTTGGTCGTGAAGCCTGGGGAGAAGATGAGTTGTTGTTCCTCTTCGGGGATGCCGGGGCCGTTATCTGTAATTAGAATATGAAGAGATGAATTTGAAACAGGATTGTTTATGGTGATATCGATAATTCCTGTGTCAGAAATTGATTCGATGGCATTACTGATCAGGTTATTCAACACGGAAAGAAGGACAAATGAATTCACAATGTCTTTTTTATTGTCAACACTGACTGAAAAAACGATGGACTTCTGAAGGAAGCTCGCATAGGCTTTATTGGATTTAATGACGATTTCAAGCAGTTCGCATATATTCATGTACTCATTTTTTTTCTGGTCTTTGATGATCTGGTCCAAAGATGCAAATATACGCTGATGGTCTTTTTTGAAATCATGGACCTTTCCTGCCATATCAAGTATACGTTTAGAAAGATCGAGCTTGTCTTCTTTCTTTAACGTTTTTGACAAAAAATACAGGTCGCCGGTGATATCCTCAGCCCGTTTAATCGAGTTTCGGAGCTGCACACTTTCGGCATAAAGATCTGAGAGCAATAGAAAGATATGATCACTCTGTTTTTTCTCTTCCTCAGCCTTTGTCTGTTGTTGGCTGTACAGAATAAGCATAAAAAATCCCATCACAAAAAAATTTCTTAAAATTGCAAGTAAGAGAACGGTACCCATAACGTGAAAGGAAGCATCAGTCAGACTAAGTGCGTTTCGAATCGCCAGTTCGGAGAAGGATGAAGCGGTATCGAGAATTACGGCATACAAACCGATATAAACCGGGCTGCTGTAAAATCTGTCCAGATAAAACAGCCAAAACAAAAGACCGAATATCGTGAAATAGACAGCTACGGGTGCGTGTAATAAAAGCGACTCAACCAACGGTTGACCCTCAATAACAGAAAAACCGGTTCTTGAGAGTACAAGTGTTAAACCAACCGCCACACCGGAGAATATCGGAGACATGGATTTAAAATATAATAAGAATAACAGAAAAACGGGTACGCTCAGTGTAATGAAGAATGAATGTTCCATTTCAATCAAGTGAAATCCATCAGAAATGATCATGAGCAAGATCAGAAAAAGATAAATTAACGGATTTTGTTTGTCCTTCATTTGATCACCTTCATTTCATTCCTCTTGACTTTCATTTTACCAATGCACTCGTGAAGTGATGAGCAAGATTATGTCGAATCCATGACAGTTTTCTTTTTTTCTGTAGAATACTGTAGGATTTCGTAGGCGCCGGGCATAATAGAAGTATCAAAAGAAAGGACAGCCGGCAGGATCGGTCATAATGACAAGAGAATCATTCAGAAGGGAGGGAGACAGGGAAATGTTCACCATCATCACGGCAATCAGCTGAACAAAAATCTCTGTCAAATCATTATGAAACGTATAGCCATTATTACAACAGGAGGGACGATTGCGAGTAAGAAAAATGAAGCAGGCAGACTTGTATCAGGTGCTATGCATAGTGAGGAATACTGTCATCTGCCAGGACTTGATCCGTTGATTGAAGTGACGGTCGTACCACTGATCAATAAACCCAGTATGCATATAACCATCGGGGATTTGGATCACATCCGAACAGAGATCGAGAAACTGTTTAACAGTGGCTTCGATGGTGCGGTGGTTACCCATGGAACAGACTCGTTAGAGGAGTCAGCCTATTATCTTGATTTAACAATCTCGCATGATCAACCTGTAGTTGTTACAGGATCCCAGCGGTCATTGTCCGCGTCGGGAAGTGATGCGGATACGAATTTGCTTCAGTCCGTTTGTGCCGCTTCGTCGGACAAACTCAAAGGTACAGGAACGGTTGTCTTGTTTAATGAACGTATCTTTTCAGCGAAATACGTAAAAAAAGAGCATGCATATAACCTTCAGGGTTTTGAGTCGTTTGGATACGGTCATTTGGGCACAGTCGATGGTCAGCGTGTCAACTTGTATCAAAGACCTGCGGAGAGGGAAGTTTATCCCACGGTTATAACAGAGGTGCCCAGAGTCGAGATCATTAAAAGCTACCTCGGTGCCGATCGTACAATCATTGATGCCTGTGTTGCAAATCACGTTCAGGGGTTGGTCCTGGAAGCGAATGGGAGAGGACAGATTGCACCGGGACAAATGGAAGCGGTGATCGACGCTCTTAAAGCAGGAATTAAAGTCGTCCTTACAACGTCCAGTGAACAGGGGCGTGTGGATACGACTTACGATTATTACGCCAGTGCCCATCACCTGAAAGAAGCAGGAGTGGTTTTGGGAAGTGATATGAACTCAAAGAAAGCCAGGTTAAAGCTGATTGCAGTCCTGAGATCGGATAGTCATGTCCAGGATGCGTTTGAAGATTAAGTGCTATTATTTTTTGTGAATATTATCACATAATGAAAGGATGATGAACGTTATGATGTTAGTTGCTCAATTAATTATGCTGGTTACGCTGATTCTGATGATTACAGGTAAAACACCGCTTTATATGACCGCGATCATTGGGTCAACCCTCGCTGCAGTAAGTGCGGGATTTCCACTGTCCGGTGATGCTGAGATCACCGTACTGAGTCTTGTGAACAACAGTCTGCATCCGGTAATTGCAGATATGGCAGGTGTGTTGCTCTTTATCGGAGTCATGGAGAAAACAGGATTTTTAAATGCCATCATTCGCAAGATTATTATCGCAGGCAGCAAGATCGGCGGAGGTCCCGGAATCGCAGGAGCAGGAAGTACAGCGGCTGGTGTGATCGGCGGACTTACAGGGTTCACACAACCGGCAATAACGGCGGTCATTACCGGACCTGCTGCAATTAAACTGGGAGTGAATCCAAATAAGGTCGCAGGGATACAGGCACATGCAGGGCACCTGGGTAACTTCGGCGGTTTCACTCACCCGACACTTTTGGCGGTCATTGCAACAGCCGGGATTACTTTCGGATGGATCAATCTGATTGGTGCATTTGTTGCCATGTCCATCATCGGTATCAGTTATCTCCGTTTAAAGAGAGAAGAACGAAGCAATGATATCAAATTAACAGAACAGGAAGTCAACAGTATACTGAAAGATCTCGAAGAAATCGATAACGAGAAAAGTTTTTTATTAGCGATTATTCCATTTATTGTCCTTGTAATCGGTTTTTCTGTCGGTTATCCGGTATTTATTGTAGGTGTGGCAGCATCGATCCTGGTTGCGATTTTTGCAAAGACGTCCTTGAAGAAAGCAGAGGAAATGATGCTTGAAGGTGTAAAACGTGTTGCGGTGCCATTGATTGCGACACTGGGCTTTCTGTTTATGTCTTCAGTTATCCAGAATGTTGGAATCGTCGATATCATGGCGAATTGGTTTGATCCACTCCTAGCCTATTCTCCGGTGCTTGTAATGCTTGCGGTTTCAGCATTGGCAGGACTCGTTACTCAGTCCAATGCAGCTTCGGCAGCGATTGTGATCCCGTTCCTGACAATCGTGCTTCAGTATGATGTTTCGCCACTCGCTGCGGCAGCGGCAGGAGCAGGCGGATGTGCCATAATGCAATACTATCTGACTGGTGGACCGGTGGCTGCCCTTGCCACAACGGTTCCGGTAGTTCCAGGTTCCGAACTTAAACTGGCAAACAAATTTCAAAGACCTTCGATTCTCGGCGGTTTGGCAGTTTTGTTCTTTGTCGTCCTGTTCATCGGTTAATCAGATCAATGAATGTTCATTTCACAGGTGCAGACTGGTGGAAACCTGTCTGCCCTGTGTTTTCTTATGAACTTATTTCAAGAATGGAGTGTGGAATCAGACATGACTGAAACAAATGATTTCCGAATTGAGAAGGATTTTCTTGGTGAAATGAAGATCAGCAACCAACACTATTACGGCATACAGACACTGCGGGCAGTCGAGAATTTTCCAATTACCGGGCAGTCCATTGATGAGGAACTGATCCGCGGTATGGGCCTTGTCAAAGCTGCCGCTGCAAGAGCGAACTGCAAAGTGGGACAGCTGCCTGCCCGATTGGCTGATGCGATTGAGAAAGCGTCGTTTGAAGTGGCGGATGGCAGGTGGAATGAGGAATTTATCGTGGATCCGATCCAGGGAGGAGCGGGCACGTCCGTCAATATGAACGCAAACGAAGTAATTGCAAACCGTGCCCTTGAGATCCTCGGGCATGAGAAAGGCGATTTCATGGTACTGAGTGCTAATTCTCACGTGAATATGTCACAGTCGACGAATGATGCATTTCCGACGGCCTTTAAACTTGCTTTGCTTTCACGGCTGAATCAGCTGTTGCCGGCAATGGAATCCCTTCATGCATCGTTCCTTGAGAAAGCCTCCGAATTTGAACATTGCCTGAAGATGGGGCGCACGCATCTTCAGGATGCAGTGCCGATCCGTCTCGGGCAGGAGTTCGGTGCCTATGCGGCCGTTATTGAGCGGAATTTGAATCATATCAGGCAGATCAGAGGGACCCTGTATGAAACGAACATGGGAGCGACGGCTGTCGGAACAGGATTGAATGCGGATCCTGAATACATTCGAACAGTCATCGAAGAGCTCGCAGCCATGTCGGGTTTTCCGCTCACGACATCTCCGAATCTCGTTGACGGCACACAGAACACCGATGTGTATGTCACGGTATCCGGCGCTTTGAAAACCACGATGGCAAGTCTTTCGAAAATCGCAAACGACTTGAGGCTTATGGCATCGGGACCGAGAACGGGTCTGAACGAAATTCTGCTTCCGCCACGGCAGCCGGGGTCATCGATCATGCCTGGGAAGGTCAATCCGGTGATGGCAGAGGTCGTTAACCAGGTGGCATTCAAAGTGATCGGGAACGACGTGACCGTCACCCTTGCGTCTGAAGCGGGCCAATTCGAGCTGAATGTCATGGAGCCGGTCCTTGTATCGAGTTTGCTTGATTCCATTCGCATGATGACGAACGTCATGGATGTCTTTGACCGCCACTGTATTCAGGGTATTCAGGCACATACTGAACGCATGGCCCAGTATGTGGATCAGAGCGTGGGTGTCATCACGGCGATCAATCCGCATATCGGCTATGAACCGGCTGCGTCCATCGCAAAAGAAGCCATTTCCTCTGGACGTCCTGTACGGGATATTTGCCTCGAACGCGGTGTCCTGACAGAACTCGAGTTAAAGGAAATTCTGGATCCTTATGAAATGACGAAACCGGGAATATCCGGGAAGGCATTGATTGAACAATAAAGACAGGGAGTGAAGACTGTGAATCAGGATCGGACATTTTTTTGGAGAAAGCTGCATTCGATTTCCGGACTGTTGCCGATTGGTGTGTTTCTTTTCGTCCATTTCGGCATCAACTATGCGGCTTTCTACGGTGAAGAAGCGTATAATACGGCAGCTTCGATGATGGGGAATCTGCCTTTCAGGTATGCCATGGAGGTCTTTATCATTTTCATTCCCCTGTTGTTTCACGGGATTTACGGCATCGTGATTGCAAGAGAGGCGAAGCAGAACATCCGGGCATACCGCTACGAGAAGAACTGGTATTTTTACTTCCAGCGCATCTCCGGGATCGGCGTATTTTTGTTTTTAATCTGGCATGTTGGAACAACGAGGGTTCCGGCAGCCTTTGGTGCAGAAGTCAATTTTGATATGGTCTCAAATCTGGTTGCAAATCCTGTCTATTTACTGTTCTATATCGCAGGGATTTTAATGACGACGTATCATTTCAGCAACGGGGTCAGAACGATGCTCATTACATGGGGCATCACAGTCAATCAGAAAAGTCAGTTCTTCGGTAAAATCGTGGGCGTCATTCTGTTTGTCGCGCTCTCTGGGATCGGACTGACGGCAATCTTTGCATTCGTATAATCAGGCAGGAGGAATGACGAAATGAGCAGACAGAAAATAGTCGTTGTCGGCGGGGGACTTGCCGGACTGATGGCAACGTTGAAAATTATTGAAATGGGTATGGATGTGGATCTTTTATCGATCGTGAAGGTCAAGCGCTCTCACTCTGTGTGCGCACAGGGCGGTATAAACGGGGCCTGTAACATGAAAGGCGAGGATGACTCTCCCTGGGAACACTTTGATGATACGCTGTACGGCGGAGATTTCCTGGCCAATCAGTCTCAGGTCTGGGGCATGTGTCAGAAAGCGCCGGAAATCATTTATCTGTTTGACCGGATGGGTGTGATGTTTAACCGGACGCCTGAAGGACGAATCGATTTCAGGCGGTTTGGTGGCACCCAGCACAGAAGAACGGCCTTTGCCGGGGCAACAACGGGTCAACAGCTCCTTTACGCCCTCGATGAACAGGTGAGAAAGTATGAGTCTGAAGGCAGAGTCCGTAAATTTGAAGGCTGGGATTTTGTTTCAGCCATTCTAGATGATCAGGGTGTCTGCCGCGGTGTGACGGCGCAGGAGATGATCTCAATGGAGATCCGCACATTCAAAGGTGAGGCGGTCATTATGGCGACAGGCGGTCCCGGCATGATTTTCGGACGTTCAACGAATTCCCTGATCAACACCGGATCCGCTGCAGGAAAGTTGTACCGGCAGGGAGCAATCTATGCGAACGGGGAGTTTATTCAGATTCATCCGACGGCAATTCCGGGAGATGACAAACTGCGGCTCATGAGTGAATCAGCCAGAGGAGAAGGAGCCCGTGTCTGGACATACAAAGACGGCAAACCGTGGTACTTCCTCGAAGAGAAATACCCTGCATACGGAAACCTTGTTCCGAGGGATATTGCCACAAGAGAAATATTTGACGTGTGCGTCAACCAGAAGCTCGGGATTGAAGGAGAGAACATGGTGTACCTTGACGTTTCGCACATTGATGCAGAAAAACTGAACGTGAGACTCGGGGGCATTCTTGAGATATACGAGAAATTCATGGGTGACGATCCGAGAAAACTCCCGATGAAAATCTTCCCGGGCGTCCACTATTCCATGGGTGGACTGTGGGTGGATGACCGTCAGGAGACGAATATTCCTGGCCTGTTTGCAGCAGGTGAATGCGATTATTCGCAGCATGGCGCAAACCGGTTGGGGGCGAATTCGCTTTTGTCAGCCGTGTATGGGGGAATGGTTGCCGGACCGAACGCTGTGGATTATGTCCGGAACAGCGAGACGTCCACTGATGCGGTTCGGGAATCGGTATTTACGCATCAGCTGCAGGCGGATGAACAGGAGATCACGGACATTCTGTCGATGAACGGTTCCGAGAATCCTTATCAGCTTCATCATGAAATGGGTGAACTGATGACGGAGAATGTGACGGTTGTCAGAGAGAACAAAAAGCTGCTTGAAACAGACGGGGAACTGTCTGAGATGATGGCGCGTTATGAACAGCTGAATGTTCAGGATACGATTAAATATCACAACCATTCGGTTTCATTTATCAGGGGCATGCGGGGTATGATGGATCTTGCGAAGGTCATTACGCAAGGGGCATACCGAAGAGATGAGAGTCGCGGGGCTCACTTCAAGCCGGAACACCCTGAACGCAACGACGAAACATGGCTGAAGACAACGATGGCAACGTTTAATCAGGAAACCAGAGAGCCGTCATTCAGCTATGCGGAAGTGGATACATCCCTGATTACACCGAGAAAACGGGATTATTCAAAGAGTAAGAAGGCAGGTGTGAACGCATGACGGCAAAAACAGTACACGTAGTCATTACACGGCAGGATGGCCCTTTTTCAGAGCCCTATGAGGAAGCATTTCGTGTCCCGTGGCGTCCGAGTATGAATGTGATATCCGCGTTAATGGAGATCAGACGAAACCCGGTGAATCAGGATGGGGTGGAGACGACGCCGGTTCAGTGGGAATCCGTCTGTCTTGAAGAAGTCTGCGGGGCATGCTCGATGCTCGTTAATGGGAAGCCGCGTCAGGCATGCTCAACACTGATCGACTCGCTGGAACAGCCGGTCAGGCTTGCCCCTTTAAAGACGTTTCCATGTGAACGCGACTTAATGGTTGACAGGCAAAGGATGTTTGATGCCCTTCAGAAGGTGAAAGCGTGGATTGAAATTGACGGCACGTACGATATGGGAGAAGGTCCGAGAATGCCTGAATCAGAGCGGCGCTGGGCCTACGAGCTGAGTAAGTGCATGACGTGCGGTCTCTGTTTTGAGGCATGCCCAAATGTTCATGACCGTTCCACCTTTATCGGACCGGCGCCTCTTTCACAGGTGAGGCTCTTTAATACGCACCCGACAGGCAGTATGCAGGCCAATGAACGTCTTGAGGCGATCATGACTGAGGGAGGACTGACGTCTTGCGGGAACGCGGCGAACTGTGCCGAGGTCTGCCCGAAAGAGATCCCGCTGACCCATTCCATTGCTCAACTGAACAAAAAGGCAACCGTCTATTCATTTAAACGTTTCTTTTTCCAATAACCCTGTGATTCAGTTGCAGGAACGGAGATGAATCGAAAGAGGGTCTGATCCCGGCATAATGCGCCGGATCAGACCTTTTTGTGTAAACGTTCACAAAAAAGACATGGTAAACGCATTTTATATTGTGTACAATATAATTGTGGACAATATAAAAAGGGGGGGAATCATCATGAGCATCAGTGACAAACAGTTAGTTTTGGAAGAGCAGCTCAGCTTTATTCTGTATCTTTGTTCGAAAGAAACGATCAAACGGTATAAATCCTATCTGGATCCGCTGGGAATCACCTACACACAGTATCTCGCCCTTCTTGTGCTTTGGAATGAAAATGGCGTCACCGTGAACGAACTGAGTCGAAAACTGTACTTGGATTCGGGGACACTGACGCCCTTAATGAAAAAACTTCAGACAAAAGAACTCGTTGAAAGACTCCGGGATCCTGAGGATGAGCGAGTGGTTCGTCTGTTTCTGACAGAGAAAGGGCAGCAATTGAAAGAACAGGTGCGGCATATACCCGGTGAGATTCTTGACAGTACCGGCGTACCCGCAGAAGAAGCTTCAGAGATCTTGGAGACGCTGAAATCGGTGCTCGAAAGAACGACCAATACCAGCTTTGGAACAGATGAAACAAAGTGAGCTGAAGTAACACCAAATCAGTCCTTCCGTGGTTCAATCATATAGAGGCGTCACAACTGAATAAAAGGAGGGTCGTGCAAGCAGTCCAAGGGAGGAACATCATTAAATGAGAAGCCCGGTATGGCTATATACGGGCGAAAGGGGACGGTACACATGTTTTTCTTCGAAGCAATTCCCTGGTATAACGCGGTTATGTGGTTTGTGGTGTTTTTTGCGCTAATTGGATTGAATGAACTTGCACGGGCCAGTAAATGGGCAAGTATTGGCCTGTTCATTGCTTTGCCGCTGTTGTTGACGCCTTATTGGCTATGGATGGGGGATACGGGTGTTACCTCCTGGTTTACATGGGTCAAAGTATATTCGGCCCTCGCAGGAAGTATTATCTACATGGTGATCCGATTTACCGATTATCACAAGAAGCATCCGTGGTATCTCGTGCTTGTTCCTGCAATTCTTGCCATTAACATTTTTGAAGCGGTGATACGGGAATTTCAGGTAGGGATCGCAGGATTTGATGGTATGGTCGACGGCATGATGTATATTTCCGGCGGATGGAACTATGTAAATGGTGTTGCCGGCATTTTGAACCTGCTGCTGATCTGCGGCTGGGTGGGGATCTTTGCGACCCAGGGAAAAAAGAAAGATATGGTTTGGCCCGATCAGACGAGACTCTGGATTATTGCATACGGGGTTTGGAATATTGCCTATGTGTATGCTTGTGCACCGGGAAATGCATTTTATTCCGGTGTGGCACTGAATATTGCAGCAACGGTCCCGGCGTTGTTGTGGGCAAAAGGTACCTGGATGCAAAACCGGGCCCAGACATTGTCGTTCTGGATGATGTGGGTGATGACATTCCCTTATTTCTTTGCCATTGGCAGCACCTTCAACGTCAGTGTCAGTTATAATCCTGCAGCAAACTGGACACTGGCGCTTCTCAGTCTTACGTTAAACGTCGTTTTGGCAGTATGGCAGATTGCGCGTATTGTAAAACGCCGGAAACATCCGTTGAAAGACGAGCTGTGGACGGATACGCAGGAGTATCAGGAAATCAAAGCACGTGAAAACGAAGGAACAAAAATTTCAGATAACCATATTCAGAATGTTCCTAAACGAAAAGCAGAATAGATCATAAAATGAAGGAACCGGCTTTCTCTAAGTCGGTTCTTTTTAGTTTTCAACGTCTTTTAACAATTTTGTATCGATGATAAAAAAATCACACGACTTTTGTCTGGATATGCTAAACTGATCATAAATATGGGTGTACAGTCAGAATGAGGTGCAAACGATGGAGAAATACAGACAATTACTGAAAGATTCAATTACGGATCAGCTGAATGAATGGAACGCGAGGGAATCTGTCGCGGAAGGGGACGTTTTTCTTTTCTTTCATAAGCTGAAAGGAACAGCGGCAACGGTTGGTTTGACAGACTGGGAGGATCATTTGCAAGAGGGTCTCTCCACACTCAGCCGCAGTTCTGAAAGATCCTTGTCAGATGAGGAACTCAATCGCTGGCTGGAACCGTTTCGTCAGCTGCAGAGTGGCTCGGATTCAGAGGAATCGACGCTCACAGATCGCGAAGAGCATGATGACGATTCACTTTTGATTCTCATGATTCAGGAAGAAACACAGATGGCCGAACAGTCAAGAAAAGAAATCGAATCATACGGAATCCAGGTCATCACCGCTTTTTCTGTCCAAAAGGGGGTTGAACTCCTGTACCGTTTCAGTCCATCGACAATCGTCGCTGATTTTGAAACGATTGAGCACGAGGGGACAACGGCTTCGAAGCGTCAGCTGTTTGAAAAAGCCTCGCAGGATTTTATTCCGGTCGTGTACCTGACGAACCAAAGTGAGGATCGTGATAAAATTAAAGCTTATGAGGAGGGGGCCAGTGATTACCTCGTTCGGCCCGTGGCGATCGATGTGTTCATCGCCATTCTTGCAAACAGAATGATGTTCAGATCAAGAGTCCAAAAAGCACTGACCCTGGACGAACTGACGGGCGCCTTGAATCGGGGGATGTTAAACAACCGTATCCAGGATCTGGTCAGGGGAAATCGCAGGAAAGGGGAGAGCGGGTGGTCCTTTGTCATGCTTGATCTCGATTTCTTTAAACGGGTGAATGATCAATACGGTCATGCAACCGGAGATGAAGTCTTGCAGGCATTTGTGAAGGTCTGCAAAAAAGAGGCGGAAGGAACCGGAGACGTATTTCGCTATGGCGGGGAAGAATTTTCACTCTTATTGTTCACGGATGATCGTCAGGCTGTCGAGCGTGTTTTGGATGCGATTCGTGAACGGATGGATGATACTGTTTTCTACAGCGGATCAGATACGTTCCAGGTGACATTCTCAGCAGGTGTTCATATCAACAGCGGATCAGAGACAGATGCTAAACGAATTATTGAATCGGCTGACGAGGCTCTTTACAGTGCCAAACACTTTGGGCGTAATCAGACGGTCTTTTCGGAAGACCTGACGAAAAGACAGGCCCTTGTCAGAACAATCCGGATTTTGTTGGTGGATGACGATCCCTTGATACGCAGTCTCGCGGAAGAAGAGCTGTCTGCCATCATGCATATTGATAATCTCCCCGTGACGTTCCAGGCATTTGAAGACGGGCGTTCATTTCGTGACGCTTCCTGGTATCAGCCGGAAGATTACTTTGTCATCCTTTTGGATGGTTATTTGCCTGACATCGATGGCTTTGATCTGTTGCAGTCTCTGCGTCAGACCTACAAAACTGAAAATATGGTGATCTCAATGGTCACGGCGCGGAACGCTGATGAAGATGTCATGCACGCCCTTGAGAATGGGGCAGATGACTATATAACGAAACCGTTCAGCGCGCCACAGCTCGCTGCAAGGGTGAAAAAAATGGCATCACGGGCATTTCAACTTACAGGAAGATAGGGGACAGAACGATGACAAAACGGATTCTTGTAGCGGATGATGAACAAGTACTGCAAATGCTGATTGAAGACACGCTGTCAGACGAAGGGTACGATGTGACTGTTGTGGAGAACGGTAAGCGGGCTAAGGACATGATCCTTGATGACAGTCATCGCTTTGACCTTGTAATTGTGGACTACATGATGCCGGAGCTGACGGGGATGGAAGTAATCATTGCAGTCAAACAGACGCTTTCGTCTCCTCCGCCGTTTCTGATGCTTACGGCAAGGTCGCTTGATTCAGATGCATCTGCTTATCTTGATGAAGGGGCAGACGGCTTTATGTCCAAGCCGTTTAAGCCAAGTGATCTCGTTGAAAAGGTGGCTGATCTGCTGTGAATGATCAGATAAGAGAACTATTTAAAGTCGGCAGAAAAAGCATCAGTAAAACCTATATTACCCTGTTCAGCCTGTTTGTTCTGTTCATCCTGACCGTAGGGACGGTTTTAACCGTCTACAGTTATACGAGCTTTGACAGGATGCAAGAGGAGAGGGAAGATTTAAAACAAAAGCAGCAGGTGATCAAGGAAACAAGTGACAGTTTTAATGAAATCCTGTTTCGTGCAAGAGGGTACTACGCTTTTTTGAATGCGAATGAATTAGCCATTTTGGAAAACGAGCTCGAGGAGTTCCCGATGCAGATCAATGCTTTTGAAGAAGTGGCATCAGCAGGAGAAGAGATGCAGATGGTCCGGGATCTCCGTGCTTTCTTTGACGTTTACGAAAATGAGCTGTGGCCTACTGCAAGAGCCTATGTGGAAAGCGGTGATATAGATGCCCTTCGGGCACTGTCAAGCGGAGGGACAAACGAGACGGTCAATGAATTTCTGACATTTTCAAGAGTATTTGCGTCTGAAGCGGATCGCGCGCTCTCTCAGCTGAATGAACAGATTATTCAGCACACGAGACAGGTTCAGCTCATATGGTATATCGCAGTGGGGCTGGCCATTTTGCTGTTTGGAATTATAGGAGCAAGAGGACTCCGTGCCGTTGCGATTCCGATCAGTCAGCTGAATCATCAGATCGAGTCGTATTCGTTTGGTGACAGTGTTTCCTCACCCTACACAAAACGGGACGACGAAATCGGCTCACTTTCACGTTCATTCGAACAGATGTCAAAGCATATTCAAAACTCGGAATACGAGCTCCTTGCACAAAACGAGGAGATGAAGGCCCAACAGGAAGCGCTTGAAGAATACCTGTCGATCACTGAAGAAGCAAAAGAAAAACTGTCCTGGATGAATCATTTTAACGAGATGCTTGCTCTGAACAACAGCAGACAGGATCATCTTCGGGCTGCCTTTAAGTTTATCAATCAACGGTTTTCCTTCGATAAAGCAGCTATACGTCTCTATGGTACTCCGTATTTGCATGCAACGGGACTAAACACGGATCAGTTGACAGATCTCGATGAACGCATGGAAAACCGGCTGATTCGACTTAAGGATGAGGATTATGTCTTAATGAAACGTGAAGGAGTAACAGATGAGCTCGGAATCAGGAATGGTACAGTTACTGTATATGAACTGACTGTACCTGTGTTGAATATGCAAAAACAGCATATTGGATACTTTACAGGCATGATATTTGATAATGAGATCAAGGAGACGGCTGTTGATGACCTGAGACGTATTCTCGGCCAGCTTGAGGGTGCTCTTGAAGTGGCGCATGCCAACGAGCTGATCAAAGAATCAAAGGAAATTAATCAGGCCATCATTGAGAGTATTAATGAGGGAATTCAGCTTGTTAGCAATGACGGCACGCTTCTTGCTTACAACGAATACAGCTGTGAACTGGTCGGATGTAAACTGAAAGATTCCTTGGATCAGGATGTGCTTCAGCATAAATTCAACTGGGTGCATCCATTCTCATCGCAATTTGAAGAACCAGAATCGTTTGCATCATTTATTATCCAGGCTACGGCAGACATGTATGATGATTTCAAGCGGTTTCAGACATCGGCGATAATTGAGGGGGCCAGACGTGACATTGCGATTTATTCAACGAGTGTGCGCGTCGGTGAAGAGAGTATCGGGACGGTGTTCGTATATCGGGATATTACTCGTGAGGCGGAAGTCGACCGTTTGAAAACAGAGCTCGTCAGCACGGTGAATCATGAACTCCGAACGCCGCTCTCAAGCATTATGGGCTTTACGGAACGAATGCTGAACAAAGATGTCTCAGAAGAGCGGCGGCGCGTGTATCTTGAAACCATTCTGTCAGAGTCTGAGCGGTTGTCCCAGCTCGTCAACAACTTCCTTGATCTTCAGAAAATCGAGAGCCTTCCTGACGAAATGGACTTGGAACCCGTCAAGATCTCTGACAGTCTGCGACAGGCAATGTCAGCGTTCCATCCATCTGAGCATCACGAGCTGAAGGTCATCGACAGTTTAACCGATACGAAAGTGAACGGTCATTCTGCCAGTCTCCATCAGGTGTTCCTGAATCTTCTTAGCAATGCCCAAAAATACTCGCCTGAAGGTGGCACGATTACCGTGGAAACAGAGCTTGATGATGCGAAAAAGAATGTGCTTATTCACATTTCCGACGAAGGCATCGGAATCGCAAAGAAGGATCATGACAGACTCTTTATGAAGTTCTCAAGAATCAAAGATCAGCACGGGGGAACCATTAAAGGGACAGGTCTTGGTCTGGCTCTTTCCAAAGAGCTGATGGAAGCGCAGGGCGGAGACATACGGGTACGTTCAGAGGCAGGTGAAGGATCGACCTTTACTGTTGTGATACCATTGAAGGAGTAGTGGACTTGTTTGTGTATGACTTAAGCAGTCAGGTTCATCCAAAGAAGAGTCCCGGCCTCCTGTGCCAGGACTCTTCTTTGGTCTGTGTCAGGAATATTCACGTGTTTAAAGGAAGGACTCGCCATCCAGGCTTGACAGGAGGCTCTTTTTTCTTTTTTGTCATTCCAGACGGACATGATTGAGGTAAATTGTTTTAATCGTCTCGAGCTGGGCCCGCGGTGACAACCGGCCATCCGGCTGATGCAGAATGCCTGTCATGGCGAGTTTTCTTGCAAATAGGGCGAAGCTGTTGATGAGCGTCAGACATTCTTCTGTGGAAACCTTTCTTTGATCAAAGGATCCATCCTGCACGCCTTCTTCCGTGAGCTCCCCGATCGCTTCGGCAATACGCGCCCGGATATCGAGGTATGTATCGATCCCCTCGAGTGTTTCGGTACTGTTGCCGATATAGCCCTCAAACAGATCAATAAAACGGCGTGTGCGCTGATTCGGATTCGTAACCACTTCCCCAAGGCGGTCGAGAATCGTTTCGAGCTTTTGAAGGGCAAACTGATCTGACGTGACGGTTTCCTCGACAAACTGCAGTTCACGGCTCATGATCATGACCGCGACGGCGACGAGGAGCGTCTGTTTTTTCGGGAAATAACGAAAGAGCGTTGCAATACCGATGCCTGCCTCTTCGGCAATGTCCTTCATCTGCACGTCTTCCCAGCGGTTTTCGCTGAACAGCTTCTCTGCAGCAAACAGAGCCTGTTCATAGCGGCGGTGTTTATTTCGGCTTCGTTTGTCCATGACCTGATCCCCCTGATAACCGTTCTGTCTCTATACGTACAGTATACCGGTTAACGTGCTGTGGATACAGTCTGATTTTCTTGGAAAAGAAGGAGTCACAAACGGCAGTTGGGGAATAGAAAGAAAATAGTGGTTGCCTGTTTTGTACTGCAAAAACGTTACACTTCGATCAACTATTTAAGAATACGTGCTGCAGAAGTGTATGAAGTGGTGAGAACGGACGAGACGATCGCGGAGAGTGGGATCGGGCTTGAATTATTCGAACCGTATATGGATTCTTCAGAACTTGCACCCCTTGAAGAACCGTCTGATTTCAGCTGTAAATCGAAACAGAAGATGTTGTATCTTGAGGGCGCTACTGCTCTTTATCCGGTCGATGCAGCATTCAGTGAGGCTGTGTACCATGAAGACGATTATTCGTCTATGATCAGACAAAGAGCCGGGCGGTTTTAACCCAAACAGGAAGAGCATACGACCGGCTGTTTGCTGGCGATGTGGAGCTCATCTTCGCTGCCGGCCCTTCTGAGAGTCAGATCGCGCCGGCTGAGCGGATGGATATCGAGTTTGTGATGACGCCGATTTGCAGAGAGGGTTTTGTTTTTTATTCAATAAGACCATCCTGCGGAGGAGAACGAACAGAAGGTAAAGCCCTTTGTGGACTGGATCCTCTCTGAACAGGGTCAGACCCTGATTGAAAAGTCAGGCTATACCGGTATCCGGGAGTGAGAAAAGTGTCTGGATGAAGGCAATACAGGAGAGGAGACGAACGGATGACGATTACGCTTGAACGCTTTACGAAGAACGACTTTGATCAGCTCATCGGCTGGGTGGATTCGGCGGAATTCTGCATGCAGTGGGGAGGGCCGCAGTTTACGTGGCCGTTAACACATGAACAGCTGGATATCTACCTGAAGGAAATGGAGGGCGATGAGCCTGAGCGGCTCATTTACCGAGCCGTGTCAGAAGATGGCCGGACCGTCGGGCACATTTCCCTCGGGAGGCTCGATTACAGTAACAGGACCGGGCGAATGGGGAAAGTCCTCGTCGGGGATCCGGCAATGCGCGGAAAAGGGATCGCCGGAAACATGGTCCGTGAGATCTGCCGGATCGGCTTTGAGGAGCTGGCTCTTGAGCGCATCAGCCTTGGCGTATTTGACTTCAATGAATCGGCGATTGCTGCTTATGAGAAGGCCGGTTTTCAAAAAGAGGGCTTTTTCCGGAAGTTTCGCCAGGTCGGGCAGAGACGCTGGCACCTCGTGGAGATGAGTATACTGAAGGACGAATGGTTCGCCCGTCAGCTGACCCATCAGTGGGAAGGGTTGAAGCGCATGACCGGGGCTTTTCTCAGTGCCATACTCTCAGAAAAGCTCCTCGTTATGGACCGGAAAGATCCGGACACGGCTATTTGGCTGCTTGCTCAGGATCCGGTGATTCGCTGGGCGAGGCCGGATGATGAAAAAATCAATGCGGAGGAAGAGGGCTACGTTCATCTCAGCTGGCATGAACGTGAAGACGGGAATGATGAGCTGATCGTGCAGATGAAGGACACGCCTTCGCCGCTTCCGTATATCGAGGCGGATGGCGACATGCCTCTCAGTGCTAACTGCTCTGAATATATGTTCTCAGACAGACAGATCCAATCCGTTGAGGGCTACGGGTACATAGATCAAGGGAAGGGTGTATTGCAAAGCCTCATCTGCGATCTCGGAGACGGGTTCCTTTTCGTGTCAGCGGCACCGATACTCAATGATGTGTTTGTGACAAAAGAACGCCCAGCACCTCATCCTGATGATATCGTGCTGTTTGACTGGCAAATGGAGGAGGTATTCGATGATTGAGCGGACGATGCTGCCGGAGCGATGGCAGGAGGCAGTCGGAGAAGAAGTGGATCAGCCCTACTTCAGGGAACTCGCCCGTTTCTTGTCGGAAGAATACAGGGAGAACACCGTATTCCCGCCTGCGACGGACATATTCAATGCCTTTCAATGGACTGATTACCAAGAGGTAAAAGTCGTGATCCTCGGTCAGGATCCGTACCATGGTCCGAATCAGGCACACGGGATGAGCTTTTCTGTGCGTCCCGGTGTTCCGGTTCCGCCTTCGCTTCGCAATATGTATAAAGAGCTTGAAGCAGATCTCGGCTGTCCGGCAGTGGATCACGGATATCTCGCGCCGTGGGCAGAGGAAGGGGTCCTGCTTTTGAACACCGTCCTGACGGTTCGGGAAGGGGAACCGAAGTCGCATCAGAAACAGGGCTGGGAGCGGTTTACAAACCGGGTCATCGAATCGCTTAATGAGAAAGAGTCCCCCGTTGTGTTTATACTTTGGGGTGCCGACGCACGAAAAAAGGCGGCGATGATTGATCATCACCGCCACCTGATTCTTGAGGCACCGCACCCGAGTCCATTATCGGCGTACCGTGGGTTTTTCGGGAGCCGTCCCTTTTCAGAGGCGAATGCGTTTTTAAAAAAGAATGGCCGGGGACCTGTCAACTGGTGTTTGCCTGATCAGCCGGACGGCTGACAGACCGGACAGACATAGAGTCTCCGGCTTGCGACGGTGATCTTCTCGATCGCTGTCCGGCACTGGTAACAGGGCTCCATATGCCGGTTGAAGGCGAAGTGCCGGTAGTGGCTGCGGGGTTCCCCTGCGGCCTTTTTCGTCTGGACCCGTTCAGGGTCAAGGGTGAGGCCTTTCGTTTCGTAGGACCGTGTCATCATCAGTATCACGGCTTCGGCGAGGCGGATGAGCGCTGTGTCTGAGAGGTCTGCGGGGCGTTTCTTCGGATGGATGCCTGTGATGAAGAGAATCTCCGTCCGTAAATAGTTGCCGATCCCTGCGATGAAAGTCTGATCGAGGAGCAGGCCCCCGAGCTGCCGGTTGAAAAAGCGCTTGTCTGTCATCTGTCTGAGCAGATCGTTGACGGTAACCGGTTCACTCAGAATGTCGGGACCGGTTTTTTTGATGAAGGGGTGATCAGGAACTTCATCTGTCCTCAGCACGGCGATGTCGGACGCACTGTAGAGAAGCGCGGAACGATCACCGGTATGAAGGGCGAGTCGCAGCTGCCGGTTGGTCTTCGGGTACGAATAGGACGGTTTGATGTACCATTTGCCGTAGAGCTGGTTGTGCGAGTAAACCGAGTAGCCGTTGTCGAAATGGGTGAGGAGCGCTTTTCCTTTCGTCTGAACTCGATTGACAGTGGCGCGGGTTAAGATGTCCTCATAGTCTTTGAGCGGCGGGAGGCCAAAAAACACCTCGAGGAGCGGCTTATTGAGGACCGCATGTTCCACTTCGTCAGCGGCGAGCCTGATTTCAGGTCCTTCGGGCATGAGTGGGCACCTCCTTTCAAGTCAGAATGGTTAGTTGGGCATCATTCAAGGGAGATCCAGGAGTGTCAGAACCGCAAAGAAATGGCTCACACTCGCAGCCAAAACGAACAGATGCCAGACAGCGTGGTGATAGGTGAACCCGCGCCATACATAGAAAACGGCACCGAATGTGTACAACACGCCGCCGGTAAAGAGCAGGATCAGCCCCTCACGGCTGAGCGCACTGGAAATCGGCGTCCAGGCGAAAATAATGAGCCACCCCATGACCACATAGAGTAAAGTCGAGACCACGACAAACCGTTTTACAAAGAAGGCTTTAAAGACGATCCCGGCAATGGCGAGGAACCAGACGATGCCGAACAGCCACCAGCCGAGGGCGCCGTCAACAGCAACGAACAGAAACGGGGTGTATGTACCGGCAATGAAAAAATAGATCGAGGAATGATCAAGCACCTCAAACACATCCTTCACTTTCCCTTCAGGAAAGCTGTGCAGGAGTGTCGAAGAGGTATACATCAGCGTCATCGTGATGCCAAAAATGGTGAATCCGGTGATGTGCCAGGCGTTCCCGTACAGGCTCGCCGATACGATCAGGATGACGAGTGCGGCAATGCTTAAGAGCACGCCGATCCCGTGAATCAGCGCATTAACGATTTCTTCGCGTTTGGAAAATACATGTGTGCCCATGGTGACGTCCCTTCCTGTATAAATCTTATTTCTGTGTGAATTTTAACACAAGTACTGAATGAGTAAAACCAGAAAGCACTGCTGCCGGCGTAGCCGGTTCTGAATCGAGTGCCTGCATTTCCCAGGGTGTGCAAGTAATCATTTATCTCCGGACAGTTTGAGATGCAAATACAGTTTCCAGAGGAGACGGATCATAAATGTTATAATTCGGGAATAGAGTAAAAAAGGGAGGCGAACCGCGATGAGTCAACAAACGGAACGAGTCCGCAGACGCTATAACCGGAATGCAGCAATCTATGATCTGATCGACCGCTCGATCAGTGGCAAACAGAGGAGGGAACTGCTTCAATATGCACGGGGGGAGATCCTCGAGGTCGGTGTCGGAACAGGGGCGAATTTGCCCTATTATCCGAAAGGGGTCCGGGTAACAGGTATTGACCTCAGTCCGGGGATGCTGAAGAAGGCGAAAGAACGAATGGTGACACTTGCCGGTGATACCGATATTCATTTAGAAGAGATGGACGTGGAAGAGCTCCCTTTTGCCGACAAGACGTTCGACACGATCGTGACAAGCTGTGTCTACTGTTCCGTCCCGGATCCTGTCAAAGGAATGAAGGAAATGCGGAGGGTTTTGAAGGATGACGGAGAGATACTGATGCTTGAGCACATGCGAAGTGAGAACCCTGTAATCGGTTTTGGAATGGATCTCGTAAATCCTGTTGTCAGAAGGCTCTGGGGAGCGAACATTAACCGCGATACGATGGGGAATCTCGAAGCTGCAGGACTTGACGTAAGAGCGGAGGTCAGAGTAATGGGAACGATTATGCGAAGACTGACTGTCAGAAAAGCCGGTACGTCCTGAGATACAAAAAAACAGGCCTGGGATGCCCAGGCCTGTTTGCTGTAACGGATTCGTTAACCGATGTCGATCACGTCGACGTGACGCTCGACGAGTCGTGCGCTGCGTTTTTCCACGGGCTGACCGGATGAAGTCATGAACACACCCTCGGCAATGATTGCATCCATCGCCCCAATAACGTCTTCCACTTCCACCGGCTCAATGGGAAAATCGATGTTCAGGGTCATGGAGCCGCCTTCTTCTGTTCTGAATCCGAGCTGGAGTTGCTTAGCCATGTATAAAACCTCCTTCAGTTTTCAACACCTGTTACGTGTCGGGACTTGCCCGTGCCTTACTGTTCGAGCTGATACGTGTTGTTTCGGTTCAGGTCAATCAGTGGCCGGGTCTGCAGTCCTGCAATGGCCTGGGCAACATTCGCGAGAGCCGCGTTTGATGCACCTGTGTCGACATTGTTGAAATGCCTCACACTTGAAACCGCCTGTCCAAATTCATCTTCCCCATCATAAAACGTTAACGATAACCGCGTGTTTGTCATGTCAGCCATCGTCATCACCTCCCTTTCGCCGAATAAGTACCGGCTGTGAGTATAGGAAGGGGGGTTAATTTAAGGGCCAGGTGAGGATGGCCAGGGTGGCATCATCAGGGTCACCGCTGGCAAGAGGAAAGGCGTTACGCACATGACGGATCAGCGCTTTTGGATCATGCATCAGGTGTAAGGAGGACAGAACAGCTTCTTCCACGAGGCGGTCATTGTCGATGAAGGCATCCTGGTCTTCATAGAGGCCATCCGTATAAAGAAACAGCCCGTCGCATTGTTGCTGTCGATAGGAGTGGACGACTGCTTTAAAATCCGTGCGGATCCCAATCGGATGCGTGTCGGGCCCGATGGCTTCGAGCTCGCCGTTTTTGATCAGGTAGGGGGACGGATTCCCTGCATTGGCGATTTTCAGGATATTCTGTTCAAGGTCCATGGTCGCACAGACGGCCGTTGCGAATTTGATATCCCCTGAACGGTCATTGAATTTACAGAGGTGGCTGTTCAATTCAAAGAGGATCTGATCCGGTTCTCTGACCCGGTTCGCAAGACCGGTTAACAGGGAACGGAGATACATGGCAATCATGGCTGAGTGAAAGCCGTGGCCACTGATATCAAGGAGAAACAGTACCTTAAAGACCGGTGAGACGTGGTGGTAGTCAAGGAGGTCACCACTTAATATAAAAGAAGGGTGATACAGATAATTGAACTGAACGGGTTCTTCATTGGTTTCTTTTGGCATCAGTTCGATCATCATGTTCTGGACCTGCTGGATCTGTTTGATGCTTTCTTCATTCGAGCGCGACAGACTGCGGGTCTTTTCGTATTGAGTCAGGGCACGTTCAAGAATCCGATTGATCTGTTCAGGATGAGCATCAGTTGCAATGAGAAAGTTGGCACCGGCATCCATGTAATCGACATAAGCATCGAATGAAAAACAATCAGCGTACAGAAGAATCGGAACAAGGGCATGCAAACGACGAAGTTCCCGGGTCAGGTCAATGAGTGCTTCTTGTTCATCACCATGAACAATGATCAGTGAAAGCGCCGGGTAGGCAAGCATATGAAAGGACGTGTCGTCACGGTCGACCACAATCAGATGCCCAAACAAGCGGAGCTCTCTGGCAAGGGTCTCAGGCGGTTGTCCAATGACGGCGATCTGCCTGTTGTGCAAAGGCTTGCTGAACGCGGGCGGGTTGATGTTCATACCATCAATTCCCATTAGAAGTCTGAGACTTGCAGATGGCCGTAATGCAGCTGTCGCGCGTGTCAAATACAGGGAAAATCTGATCGAACTTGGCGATGGTAAAGAGCCGTTTGATAAAGGGGCTTGCGGTAACAAAACCGATCTCTTTATCAGGCAGGGCTTTTTTGATACTGAGCAGCATACCGAAGCCGGAGCTGTCGAGAAATTTGACATCGGATAAATCAAAACAGATGCAGGACTTCTGGAACTCTTCTTGGAGAAGGTTCGTTTTCAATTCGTTGATGTACTGATAGACGACGCTGCCTTTGAGAACGATCACATCCGTTTGCCGTTCGATGTCATGGTGAAAAGAAGGCGGCTCGGGATTTCCTTTGGAGGTTTGAAATGGCGTGGTCATAACGGTCAGATCACCTTTCTCATGATTAATTTTTGTTTGAATATACTGGCGTCCTCAATTGGCTGAACGTAAACGTCATCCATCAGCGACTGGATGAAAAAGAGTCCACGTCCGGATTCATGGAGATTGAGGTTGGCTTCATCGAGGCGCTGTGAAGCCTCATCAAGGGTACCGGGATCGAGGTTTCCGGCGGGGTCCGAAACGGTGATGAGCAGGTCGCTTCCGGCCATTTCGATGGTAACTCTGATGGGTTTATCTGTGATACCCTGATCGAGGCAGGCTTCGTACGCGTTTATCACAGCTTCATGAATGACGAGGGTCAGGGTGCCGTCGTCTGGAATCTGCATGTCTGTCAGGGCGGAAGAGGCCTGGGTAATCAGTTCATGAATCCTGACAGGGTCTGCGTTTGCTTCGAACGAATGAAGCATCACATCACCTTCACTTCAAATTGATCGGCTGCTTTACCGACGGATTTAAAGCGTTCGTTCAGTCGTGTAATGCCGTCTGATGTCTGATCCACAAAATCCGCCTGTTCCTGTGCGGCGGCGCTGACTTCTTCTGACGCGGCGGCGTTATGCTGCAGGAGTTCACTGATTTGGGTCATGGCATCGTTGACGTTCCGGGAGTTGTCTTTGATGCTGTTTAACGTTTGCTTCAGGAGCGTGACGGCGTTCTCCGTTTCCTCCGTCGAGGCAACGATCTCTTTCAGGGAATCCCCGCCTTTACGGATGATTGTGACCTGTTTTTCGACGGTTTCAAGATTCGTCTCCATCGATCTTACCGTGATCTCCGTCTCGGACTGAATATCCTGAATGAGCGAGAAGATTTTGCCTGATGAGGTGTGAGACTGCTCGGCAAGTTTTCGCACTTCGTCGGCTACCACGGCGAAACCTTTACCGTGTTCACCTGCTCTTGCCGCTTCTATGGCCGCATTCAATGCAAGGAGATTCGTCTGTTCGGAGATGTCGGAAATGATATGGACGATGTCGCCGATCTCGTTTGAGCGTCTGTTCAGGTTTTGGATCGCATCTGTGGCAAATTCCACGGTCTCCGTCAGGGAACCGAGATGCTGAATGGCTTCGTTAATCGCTTCATTGCCCTCTTTGGAAGACGAAGTGGAACGTGAGGCAGCATCGAGCGTAAGGGCGACCTGATCGTTGCCTTCTGCAATGTCAGCCAGCGTTTCTTCCATCATCTCCCGGACATGCCGCCCCTTTTCGGACTGCTCCTGGTTCGCCTGGACGATGTCGTCGATGGCTTGTGTGACGTTAGCCGCCGCTTCTTTGGCACCGCCTGAGATCTCTTCGAGTTCGTCGGACTGTTTGGTCACTTCCTGAGACTGATTCTGTACTTCACCGACAATGTTCCGTAATGAGTGAATAAAGTCATTTAAATATCGGGCGAGTAAGCCTATTTCGTCTTTTGATTCGATTTTGATGTCTTTCGTCAGGGAAATACGGCCGTTTTCTTTCATGGCTTCGAGCTGATTTGTCATCTCGGTCATCGGTCTGACGATGAAACGGCGAATCCCGAAGAGGACGACCGAGATCATGATAACCAGGTTCACAATGGTTTGGAAATAGGTGTTTAGCAGGGTTGCAGCCTGATCACCGACAAGATCGGGGATGCCTGAACTGAAAATCAGGAACTGCACATAGGCAATGGGTGCGCCCATAATGAGGGTAAACACGGTGGCTGCGATAATCAGGGCTGCCATTTTTCTCCGAAGAGACCATTTCATACGAGAGGATTGAGGATGAACGTCTGACATAAATAAAACAACTCCTTGCATTCGATTTAATAGGGTGGGTGTCATGCTGATCTTGAGTGAAAATCAAAAATGAAAAAGTGTGTAAATAATTGCTAAGTTTATTGTAGCATAAGGGGGTCACATGGCACAGATTGATTTGTGGCAAATGTATTTATTTTTCATTCGGGAAAGCATGCAGGGGTTGACTGGCAGACCATGCATATGAAAAAACAGGCGACTCTTCAGCTGAAGAGTCGCCTGTTATGTGTATATAGGGGGATACACATCGGTGATTAACTTGCTTTTTTCTCTTGGTCAGCATCCTCCGTTTTTTCAAAACGGGCGACGCTTCTTGTAATGATGAAGTAAAACGCGGTTACGAGTCCGACACCGCCGATGACCATGCTCAGTTCCAAAAAGGTCGGCATATAGCTCATGATATACACCGGAGTGGATGCATCCGGCTGAAGAAGGACCGTTTGTCCTGCCGTTACGAGATTGTGTCTAGCAAACATCATGCCGAGAAGGGCCATGAATGCCGCGCCGAGTAAGAGATTCGGTGAGCGCGGGAAAAGCAGGACGATGGCGAGCGGAAGAAGAAGGCCGACACCAAGCTCAAAGACCCAGAAGCTGATGGCGAGATCGCCGAAGAGCAGGTTCATCGTGGCCTCATAGCGTTCCGGATACTGTCCGATAAATCCGCTGACGAGATTCCAAACGGTCATGATCCCGACGACGATGATGAACAGAACAAGCAGTTTACTCATATAAGGAACGATCTCTTCACGGCTTTTCTGACTGTGGAAATAATAGAGCACCATCAGGGCCGCCGCACCGGTCAGTAAGGCTGTAAAGATAAACAGAATCGGTAAATAAGGCGCTGTCCAGTAGGCGCGGCCCGGCATCGTACCGAATACGGCACCGAGGTTACTTGACGCGACGATCCCGGTCGTAATTGCGAGAAACGATGTGATCTTAAGTGCAGATGGCCGCTTACGCAGATAAAAGACCACTTCGAGAATCAAAAACAGGAGATAAATCCCGTAGAGGAACCCCATCCAGATAAAGGCGGACTGAAAGTTCGGTGACAGCACTGCATAGACTGCGAGGTTCATTGGGTATTTCAGTTCAAAGAACAAAACGGAAAAGGCAGTCAGCATAAATGAGATCGCAAGGACGATCGGCTTGATGCCCATGCTTTCAAATTCTGCCGTATTGGTAAACTTCGTATCACCGAAGACGAGCTTTAAGATCCAGTCACGGTGACCGAGTGTCGACAGCATACAGATTCCGGTACAGCCGACGGCGAAAAAGACATAGGCGGAAATCAGAATCCCCCAGGAAAACTCATCGGTTGTTCCCCAGGCGTCATGCCCCTGCAGAAGAGTGACGACAGCCCCATATGCAAAGAGGGCGATGAGTACGCCGGTAATGGCGGTGAGGGCAATACGGAATGCCGGGTTCTGGCTGGTGGTTGAGTTTTTATTGATCATTTCTCCCATGGTGATCCCTCCTTTACTGTTGTCTCACGTAGTAGATTTTCGGATGCGTGCCGAGATCGGCGCGGAGTGTGTTCAAGCGGCGTTCTGCGACCATTTTCGATACTTCGCTTTCCGGATCGTTCAGATCGCCAAAGTGTCTCGCATCCACCGGACAGGCTTCCACACAGGCAGGCTGTTCACCGGCCTGGACAAATCCGTCGCAGAAATTACATTTTTCCGGTGTCTGTTTCGCTTCGCTCCAGATCCGCGCATTATATGGACAGGCAGCGACACAGCCTTTACAGCCGATGCACTTGTCATGGTCCATGACCATGATCCCGTCTTCATTCAAATAAGTGGCCTGTGTCGGACAGATCCGCTCACATGGCGCATTGTGACAGTGGTTGCACTGCGCGGTAAAGTTCTCAAACTTCACATTCGGCTCACTGCCGGTCTGGAAGTCTTTAAACAGCTTGATGTAATCCTCATCTTCCGGTAATCCGTGGCGTTCTTTACAGCCTGCCTGGCACTGACCGCAGGCGATGCATTTTATATTGTCAATGACCATCCCATAGCGTACTCCGGATGTTTGTTCACCGGATGCGCTGGCCATCTGACCTACGGCGAATGCACCGGACGATAACAGTGTGACGCCTGAAACGAGTGTGGCAGATCTCTTTAGAAATGACCGTCTGCTTACTTCTTGACTCATTTGAAAAACCTCCCCTTGACTATTCGTGTTGACTGGTACATAGGTCCCGTACATGCTGATTCATTCAGTTTACATACAGAATAAATGAATAAATATCGATTGATACGGCGGGTATATCACGAGAATTTGGAATGAAAGGGGAGATTGTATGGTGAATATGTGAAGTTTGTGAAGTGTTTGAATAATATTCACATTTTGGGTGTGTAAACAGATTAAACCCTATCAAAACAAGGTTTATTGTATGTGTGGAGGTGGTGTGGACAATAATATACCCACCTGGGTAAAAGGCGCCCGGCGGGTGTCTGGATTATGAAATCGGCGTCGATTCCAACAACGTTATCGTGTATATTAATGCAACAAAACTGATAAACAGTGCGATTTCCGATTTTGAGAGAGCGGCCCGATACGTGAAGAGGGACTTGGCGTCCACTTCATTGACGTAGGCCTCCACCTCATCCAGGCGTTGAAAGGAGTCCACAATAAAGGCGACGAGGACGTCGCTGATCTGGACGATCTTGGCCCGCCAGGTGCTTTACGACGGTTACCCCTCTGTGATACGTTGCCGGCATGCCGGTCTCTGTATCAATGATGTGATGGACACGGAGGTCATCGATCATCACGTACCGTTCATAATCACCGCTTGAATCAATGGACTGTTCGGAAATCCGGATCCGTTCAAGAACGGCATTGTCAGAAGCTGCATAAGGCTGATCCGGATCCTGGACCCCGACGATCCAGAAATCACGGTCTTCTTCAAGGGGAGGACCGATGACTTTCCAGTTGCCGCCTGAGAGGATGGCCCCTGAGACCATGCCCATCTCCTTCAGTTCTTCTCCGACGATGTCTGCGGCGAAGCCCTTGGCAATCGCGCCGAGATCGAGACTCATGTCCGGATCAGAGAGATACATCGTGGAAGCTTCTTCATCGAGCTCAATGGCACCGATGTCGGTGTGGGTAATCGCTGCTTCAAGTTCCTCTGATTCGGGAAGGGTAACGGTATCCGGGTTCTCCCGGGCTTCTTCCATGACGTCCGTCCAGAGATTCACGAGATTGCCGACGGCGATGTTCATGCCGCCCTCGGTTTTATCATGCCACTCCTTCGAGAAGGCAATGATGTTAAACAGGTCTTCATCGACTTCGACGGGTTCAATCCCGGCATTGGCATTGATGGTGGAGACGTTGGTGAAACCGTCATATTCCCTGAAATAGTCAAACAGCTTGTGGAAATAGCGGTACCGCTCTTCGACGTGATCGACGTATTCATAGAACTCGTCACTGGATTCGGCGTAGCCGATTACCTGCACAACGGTATCAAAATAGTCAAAGAGGTGCGTTGAATGGCGTTCATAATCATCGTACGATTCACCGGCATCGGCACTGCATCCGGCTATGGTGAAAAGGGCAACGAGCCCAAGGCCTGCTTTTTTCATCATTAATCTCTCGTTTACATAGTAAGTAGTTACAAAAGTCTGTACAACGAGTATAAATCATATTCGTGCAGGAACATACAGATTCCATGAAACCGCCACAAAAATGAGAAATTTGTAAAAAGTATTGAGGAGTGATGAGGATGGTTTATCTGGCATGGATCACGGTCATTTTGTGGGGCCTGGTTCTGATCGATACATGGATCGGTTTTCGCCGGTTCCCAAAGCTTGACTCATTCCGGGAGACGGTTCTTTCCCCGGCTGACAGGTCTGGGCGTGTGTCCGTGATTGTGGCTGCGAGAAATGAAGAAGACGCCATTTACGAGAGTGTCAAGAGTCAGCTGACTTCGACCTGGCCGGGTGTCGAGTGGATCCTCGTCAATGACCGTTCAACGGATGCGACAGGAGAGAAGATGGATGAGCTTGCAAGACAGGACAGCCGCATCAGGGTGGTGCACGTGAGGGACCTCCCGGAAGGGTGGCTCGGAAAGAACCATGCCATGCATTGCGGATATGAAGAAGCGACAGGTTCGGCTCTTTTGTTTACGGATGCGGATGTGATGTTTCGACCGCATACAATCGAAGGGGCCATGGCCTGCAAAAAAACGACTGGAGCCCGGCATGTGACGATGACGCCGGAAATGACGGTAAAGACGTTTTGGACACAGGCCTTCGTGCATTTTTTCCTGTTCGGGTTCTCTTATTATAAACGTCCCTGGAAAGCGAACGATGACAGGAGTAAGATCGCCCTTGGGATCGGTGCTTTTAATCTGATTGACCGAGAAGCCTATGAAGCCATTGGGACCCACCGGGCGATCCGGCTCCGTCCGGATGATGATCTGATGCTCGGGGTGAGGGTCAAGGCGGCGGGGATGCGTCAGCGCGCCATTGACGGAACCGGCGGTCTTTCTGTGGAATGGTATCCTTCGTTAAAAGAAGCAGTCAAGGGGCTTGAGAAAAACACGTTCGCCGGTCTGCACTATTCCTGGCTGATGGTCCTCTTTGCCCTCTCAGGAGTCTTCGTGTCACAGGTCCTGCCGTTTATCGGCGTTCTGTTTCATGAAGGAAGCGCGCGGTGGGTGTACCTTGCAGCCGTTGTCCTGATGCTCATTATCTATGTGAAGACATCGTTTGCCCCGTGGAAGAAGGCACTGAAGACCTTCACCGTCTTTCCACTGAGTGCCCTCATCTTTATATATACGCTGATCCGTGCCGTACTCAAGACCGTCATCCGTGGCGGCATTGAATGGCGGGGAACGTTCTATTCCCTGAAGGAGCTGAAAAAGCAGCGGAACCTCTGATCCGGCAGTGGTCGCAGAACGGGACAAGATCCGCTATAATGGGGAGAAACAATCAGGGAGGCAGAGCGAATGAAGAACATTGTCGTCTTGCACGGAGTGAATTTAAATATGTTTGGCAAGCGTGACCCGTCGGTGTACGGGACCGCCACGCTCGAAGACATCAACAGCCGTCTTCGCGGTCTGGCTGATGAACTCGACCTCAGCGTTGAGATCTTTCAGACGAATCATGAAGGCGAGATGGTGGAGCGGATCCATGCCGCGCATGAGTCGGGGGCGGATGGTGTCCTGATCAATGCCGGGGCATGGACTCACTACAGCTATGCAATCCGTGACGCGCTGGCTATTCTGGATGCGCCGATTCTCGAGGTCCATATGTCGAACATTCATGCACGGGAGCCGTTTCGGCATCATTCCGTGATTGCTGAACTCGCGTCAGGGCAAATCGCCGGTCTCGGGGTCGACAGCTATCTCCTTGGACTCAGGGCCGTTCACAGGCTCGTCAGTGAGTAAGTCCCGTCTGCCTTTCCCGCGATTTCTGCAGGGAAACCACCGTTAACAGGAGGAATGTCAGTATGCAAAAATCATCAACCATTGTTCTGATTGGCTTCATGGGAGTCGGCAAGACCACGGTCGGCGAGGTACTCGCAAGAAAAACAGGACGTCCTTTTACCGATACGGATGACGCGATCGTCGAAGCATTCGGGGGAATGCCGATTCCGGAGATTTTCCGTACCTATGGGGAACCGGCCTTTCGGAAGAAGGAACGGGAGGTCATAACGTCCCTTGTGGAAGAGAAAGAAGGGGTTCTGTCCCTTGGCGGCGGTGCATTTAAGCAAGAATCGATCCGGGACCTCTGTCTTCAAAAGGCAACCGTCGTTTATTTGGACATGACGTTTGAGCGTTGGAAAGAGCGTCTTGGTGATCTGGTCGACAGCCGTCCGCTACTGCAAGGGAAGTCAATGGAGGAGATCGAATCCTTTTTTTATGAAAGGCGGTCGCTCTATCAGGACCATCACATCCATACGAAAACCGATGATTTGAGTCCGGAGGAAGTAGCGGAAGTAATTCTGCGCGATTTTCGCTGATCCGTTCGGGCAGCTGAATCAGGCAAGAGCCTCTGTACTATGACACAGAGGCTTTTTTCGATCTTCGTGACAGACTGAACACTCCATACTATAATGAATGTAAACGCATCCTTCACCGACAGTCATGAATCAATAAAGGGGGACGATCCGATGAAATTGACAGCGAGAGAACGCAGAAATGAACTGATCCGGATTCTTCAGAAGCAGCGTGAAGAACCGATCACAGGCAGTCATCTTGCAGAGACGTTCAAGATCAGCCGTGAGCTTCTCACCCAGGACATGGCGCTGTTAAAAGCCGGGGGGCACCCTGTACTGGCTACGAGTCACGGCTATGTGTGGCGGGGTGCACCGAATGACCGGCAGTACAAACGGATTATCGTCTGCAGGCACAGCCCTGAGGAATCACAGAAGGAGCTGAACATTCTCGTGGATCACGGCATCACGGTGAAGGATGTCATGATCGAACATCCGGTATACGGTGAGCTGACGGGCCATATTATGGTCAAATCCAGGAAAGATGCGGCGTGCTTTGTCAACCGGATGGAACAGGAACAGGCGACCTATCTGATGGAGCTGACCGGAGGCATTCATTTGCATACCCTCGAAGCACCTTGTGAGGATGATTTCGACGCAGCGGTGAAAGCCCTTGACGAAGCGGGTATTCTCGTGAAACCTGATTGAGGACGGGACTCGCCGGGTAAAGGACCGTAAAATCCGATCTTGAGAGGGTGACGGCATTTGAACAGACTTTACAGGTTTCTCGCAGCAGTGACTGCGGTTCCGATCATCGCCGCATGTGCCGATAACGGTGGAAATGAACCCGATGAACCGACCATTGATGTGGAGAATGAAGCGAACGGCGAATCAGAAGTGAATGACAACGTCGGGGTTGACACGGAGGATGAAGCGGTCAATGAGCATGGAGGGAATAACGGAGAGAACGAAGTTTCAGGGGAAGAGGCCAACGGCATGATCCCCATCGCTGAGATGACAACAGGAGACTGGACCGTGGAGACCGTCGCCGAATCCCTCGACGTCCCATGGTCTTTACAGAAAGCGGACAGCGTGTACTACCTGACGGACCGGGACGGTCATGTCCTTGAGGTGACGGACGGGGACGTCAGCCGTTTTGAACTCGAGACATCAGACCCTGTGGCCCATGAAGGGGAAGGGGGTCTCCTCGGCTTTCTTCTCTCGGAGGATTTTGCGTCAAGCGGTGAAGGGTTTGCCTATTACACGTATCAGGGACCGTCTGCCCTTGAGAACAGGGTCGTCACCGTTGAACGGCAAAACGGTGCATGGGTGGAGACGGACATCCTCCTCGACGGTATTTCGGGTGACCGGATCCATAACGGCGGCCGGCTGGCCGTTGGTCCGGACGATCACCTCTATGTCACGACCGGTGATGCCAATGTCCCTTCACTCAGTCAGGATGAGAACAATCTTGCCGGGAAGATTCTCAGAATGACACAGGACGGGGAAGTTCCTGATGATAATCCGTTTGGGGATTCCTATGTGTATTCGACGGGACACCGGAACCCGCAGGGCCTTTCCTGGCTCTCGAACGGCACGATGTATGCCTCAGAACACGGGCCCACCGCCCAGGACGAGATCAACCTGATCGAACCCGGCAATAATTACGGGTGGCCCGAGATTGAAGGGGATGAATCCGCCGAAGGCATGGAAGATCCGGCGATCCACAGTGGCACCGATACCACATGGGCCCCGTCAGGCACGGCCGTGTATGACGATTATCTCCTCGTAACCGGCTTGAGAGGGAGTGCGCTTTATCTCTACGATGAAGCCGCGCATGAGATGCGGGAGATCTTTGACGGGGAAGGCCGTCTGAGAGATGTGTACGTCGATGGTGACAGCATTTATGTCCTGACGAACAATACCGACGGCAGGGGCAATCCTGCACCGAACGATGACCGGATTCTCCGACTCACCTGGAACGGTGAGCAGTAGTCAAAGCTCAGACGATATAAGCAGGGCCCATTGTCCATGTCCGGACAGTGGGCCCTTTTCTATGGAGCCGGGACGCTCCCGGGCTGTCTGATGATCTCATAGAGCTCTTTCAGCGCTTCCTGCCGAAGGATCACAGGGACAGGATAGAGGGGATTGGCTTCTTTTTCCGCGCGTTTGGCCATCTCGGCGATATGCGCATCCTGAATCACCGTCGTGTGATCAGGAATATGCAGCGCTCGGTTCAAATGGACAATGGCGTCAATCAGGGCAGCCGCTTTTTCTTCATCTGTGGTATGGTCCTTGCTGAGGCCGGCGAAGTCACTGATCTCCGCCATCCGACTCCAGGCAGGTTCGCCGTAATAGCGGAGAACATGGGGAAGAATGATGGCGTTTGCCAGTCCGTGCGGCAGCTGATAAAAGCCGCTTAACGGATGGGCGAGTGCATGTACATAGCCGACGTACCCCCTCGTAAACGCACTGCCGGCCAAATAGGCGGCGTATTGCATCTGTTTACGTGCAAACACATTTTCTCCGTCCTGATAAGCGATCGGCAAGTACGTCAGGATCAGGTCAATGGCTTCAAGGGACATCGCCCGGACTGTATCCGGCACACCCCGGTTCAGGTGGGCTTCAATGGCATGGGTCAACGCATCCATGCCGGTCATGGCGGTGATGTGTCCGGGCAATCCGACGGTGAGCAGCGGATCGAGGACTGCGACGTCAGGAAGCAGGACGTGATCCATCAGCGCGTATTTCTCATGGGTTGCAGGATCTGAGATGACCGACGCAATCGTCGCTTCGCTTCCGGTTCCCGCCGTCGTCGGGATCACGGCGATAAACGGCGTCTTTTTTAATACCCGGAGAAGCCCTTTCATGGCGGCGAGTGATGTACGCGGTCTTGCGATCCTGGCGCCGACGGCCTTCGCGCAGTCGATGGGAGAGCCACCGCCGATGGCGACAATCCCTTCACAGCCGGCTGCTTCATAAAGCGTGCGTGCTTCCTCCACATTGTTCACTGTCGGATTCGGGACGGTGTCCGCATAGATGGCGAATTCAATGTTGTGCAGGGCGAGAGAGGCTTTGAGTGTATCCGTCATACCGGTGTCGATGATACCGCGGTCTGTGACGATCAGGACCTTGTTGATCCCTTCTTTCGCAATCCTTCTTGGCAGCTGGTCGAGGGCGTGTTCCCCCATCAGCAGTTCGGGCTCTTTCCAGGGCATAATCGGCGCGACGGTTTTCAGTGAATATTGCACCCCTCTGCAGGCAGCTTCATAAAACATGACATCACCTCATTGGTCTGATTTCTTTCAGTATAGCATGAGGGGACCGTTTGGGAATGATTTACTTCACAAATTAAAAAAGGATCCGCTAAGTCGCGTTTCGTGCGATAAAGCTTTACCCCCTTTTGAAACATTTCACTATGGGAATGTGACAATCCGGTGACGGTTGGCTCATCGTGATGTACATCACATCTAATTGAGAAAAGAGCTGATAAACTGAGAATCAGAACGAAACATAAAAGCAGTGACGATCCGAGGGAGTGAAGGACCATGGGAAGAGGAACCGTTGATTTAGCCAAAACGGTCTTGGAATTGTGTGAGGAACATGAGGACTTTAAGGATACGATGCATGTCATCGGGTTTGAACAGATTACAAAACCAGGCATGCTGCAGTCGATGGGCCGGATCATGACGATTCCGAAGGGTTGCCGGGCGAAAGGGAGAGATCTCGGTGACGTCATCAGGCAGCTTGAAGAGATGGGGTATGACGTGGTGGAGACGCCAAAAACAGGGGGCGAACAGCGATGAGCGAAGTATTGAATAACCGTGAAGTCATGACGGCGGAACGGACGGACAAACAGGAAAAGCTGAAGCAGATCATCAAAAAGCTCCATGACGGGGCATCTGTTGAGGACGTGAAGCAGGAGTTTGAAGACACCGTCGGAAGCATCAGTGTGGCGGAGATTTCGCAGATGGAGCATGCGCTGATGGAAGAAGAAAACATTCCGGTCAAAGAGGTGCAGCGGCTCTGCTCTGTGCATACGGAAGTTTTTAAAGGATCGATTGATCAGATTCACGGCGCAGACGGCGAGTCATTCGAACCCGGTCATCCGGTGCATACCTTCATGCTTGAAAACAGAGAACTGGAGCACCGTACGGGTTTCAGCCTGAGCCTGCATAAAGACCGCTTCGTAAGCGAACCGAACGAAGAGAACCGCAGCCGGCTTTTGGCCGACCTGACGGAGCTCTTGCAGGTGGACGTGCACTACAGCCGCAAGGAAAACCTCGTTTTCCCGTATATGGAGAAGTACGGCATCTACGGTCCGACGACGGTCATGTGGGGGGTTCAGGATACGATCCGTGAAGCCATCAAAGAAACGAGGGCGCTTTTGATGGAGGAGGCGATCCCGCCGGTGGATGTGATTTCAGAAAAGGTGAGTTTCATCATTGATGAGATTACGGAAATGATTTTTAAAGAAGAAAACATCCTTTTTCCGATGGCGATGCAGCATCTGACCGAAGACGAGTGGCTGAAGATCGAGCGGGAAGGCAATGTCATCGGCTATATGTTCATTGAAGAACCAAAAGCCTGGAAGCCGGAACGGGCGGATCTCGGTTCGGGGGAAGATTTCCTGAAAGACGGCACGATTCAGCTTGAAACCGGGATTTTGAATATCGAACAGCTTGAGCTGATGATGAACCACCTGCCACTCGACATTACCTACATCGACGAGCACGACATCGTCCGGTATTATTCACACGGCAAGGATCCGATTTTTGCCCGGACGAAAACGGTCATCGGCCGCTCGGTTCAGAACTGTCATCCGCCTAAGAGTGCCCACCTTGTTGAAGACTTGCTCGACGCCTTCAAGTCGGGTGCGAAAGATACGGAAGACTTCTGGATTCCGTTTCGCGGGCGCTATATTCACATTCGCTATTTCGCAGTCCGAGATGAGGACTGCGCCTACCGCGGCACGCTTGAAATGAAGCAGGATATCGCGCCGATCCAGAAGATCGAAGGAGAAAAGCGCCTGATGAGTGAATAGATGCGTCACGTCCAAGAACCTGCACGCGGTTTAACGAAGGTACACCAATATCCGAACGTCAAAAAAACAACCATCCTGAGGAGGACGTACCCATGACTATTCAGCCAAACAGCCTTGTCAAAGATCTTGTGATTCAGATTCCCGGAGCGGACGACTTATTCAAACACAACCGGATCGATTTCTGTTGCAACGGAAACCGTCCGCTTGACGAAGCAGCCGGGGAAAAGAACGTCGACGTCGATGAGCTGACAGAGAAACTCGAAGCACTCGCCGAACAGGCCAAGCAGCGAAAAGCCGCGACGACCTTTGCCTGGGAAGACATCCGCACAGCGAAACTCATCGATCATATCGTCTTCCATCATCATGATTTCCTGCGTGAAGAGTTTCAGGAACTGACCTTTTACGTTAACAAGATTGACAAGGTACACGGTCCGGATCAGCCTTTCCTGATCGAAGTGAACCGCCTTTTTGAAGAATTAAAGGCGGATATGCTTGAGCACGTGCATCAGGAAGAAGAAGCGCTCTTCCCGGCGATCATTCACTATGAAGAAACGAAGACGGAAGAAGCGTATCAGGCCGTCATCGATCAACTCCAGGGCTTTGAAGATGAACACAGTAAAACCGGCGATCTCCTCCGCCAGATCAGGGAGACGGCCAATGATTACGTGACCCCTGAATCGGCGTGCATGACGTTCAGACGGACGTTCAACCGCCTTGAGGCGATTGAATCCGACACCTTTCAGCATATTCACCTGGAGAACAACATTCTCTTCCCGAGAGTGGTGGAACCGACAACCGTATAACCCTGTACCGGCGCAGATTCCTGCGTCGGTTTTTCTTTTGATTTTCAGTGTTTTTTTTTGAAAAAATGATCTGAAGTGCGACACCCCGTGGCGGATCTTTGCGTCTGTAAGGGTAGAACATGAGACGGAAGGAACGTTGAACAGAGAGGTGGGGAACGATGACAGATGACGCATTGATTCAGGCGATTCTTGAGGGCGATGATCAGGCAGTGGAAACCCTTCACAGCCGGTACGTGGATCAGCTGTTCAGCTATGTGCTTTCTCAGGTGAATGATTACCACGATGCACAGGAGCTCTTACAGGATATTCTCTTTAAGGTGATGAAACATCTCCATGATTTTACCGGCGATGCAGTGTTTAAGACGTGGATGTATACCATTGCAAGAAACCGGGTGATCGATTATTACCGGGGAAAGGCAAAGCGGGAGAAAGAACAGCCTGCAGAGACGGACGTCCTTGAGGCGAAGAGCGGGGAATCGGGTTCCGCGGAACGGACGGCTGTGGCAAACAGTCAGGTGGCGGCGATTCATGATGAACTCAAAGAACTTCCGGCTGATTATCATGACGTGCTTTACTTGAGATTCATCGAGGAGTTCTCGGTAAAGGAGACGGCGTCGATCATGAAACGGACATCTTTTTCCGTGAAAGCCCTGCAAAGAAGGGCGCGGAATGAACTGGCAAAACGTCTCGAAGGGGAGGTAACGGCTCATGAATAGACGGGAAACAGACAGGCTGACACAAACCCTGAAGCCTGACGGGAAACTGAGGAAGGCAGACAGAGAACGGATGCTTCAGGCGATGCACGAGGGGTCAAGAGAGGCAAGAAGGAAAGGGCCGAAAAAAACGGGACGGCGTCATCTTTGGACGGGCGCGGCCGGGACACTCCTCGCAGCGGGAATCGGCGGACTGATTCTGGTCAGTAACGACGGTTTTCCGAGCGGGTTTGACGGCGGAAGTGAACCCGGCAGTGTGAATGATTACGAGGAGGAAGACCAGGACCCTGATACGGAAGAAGGCGAAGAGATCCCTGACGGCCAGACGCTGTCCATCGAAAAACCCGTTTTCACTGTCCTGAGTGATGAGGAGCGTGCAGAAGAGGATCCTGAACGGCTGAATGAGACGGAAGAGGCACGTCTTTCCCATAACGGTACGGAAGAGCATGTGACCCTTGAGCGGGCTTCGATCGACGCCCTGCCCGTCTACCTCCATTATCCGGAGGAATGGGAACGGGTGGAGTCCGGGGATGAAGAAGCCGAATACGGCGTGACACTGAGTGGCGATGAGGGGAAGATATCGGTGAAGCTGCACCCTCACGCCGCTGATCCGGATACGATTTTCTCAGTATACGAATCAGTCGTCGATGAGCTCGAGCCTGAGCACCGGGCTTTGCAGACGGAAGAAGGCTTGCCTGATCTGAAAGCAAAAGGAGATCTGTCAGATGAGCGGATCGGCGATCTGGTTCAGGGTGAAGTGTATTACGATGAAGCAAGCGGATACGGTGAGTATCAGGTGATGGCTGTGAATGGGCAGTACCTCAGTGTCCATACCGAAATAGATGCACAAACGCCTCACTGGTGGGCGCTCGGAAAACTGATCTATGCGACCTGGTCCGAGAATCTGCCGGCCCTGGTCTACCCGGATGAGGTCACAACGGACGAACGGACCGGCCGTGCGGAACAGGTCGAAATCCGCGAGCAGATCGATGCCGGGATCGGGCAGTCACCGAAGGAGTTGTTTGTCAGTGAGGCGCACGGGTTTTCAACGTATCTTCCTGAAGAAATGACCGTGACAGCGGATGCCGACGACGTCGTCGTGGAAGATCCGGAGCGTGACGGCTTGATGGTGTTCACAGCCTTGCCGGACGGGATTACGGAAGAAGAAGCCGTGAATGATTTACGCACACGGGCAGAGCGTGATGGCCGGGACGTGAGTGATGACGCTCAGGAAGAGTCGTGGCTGGTGGAGAGCATGCAGTATATGGATGCCAACGGGCAACAGGAAGGCTATGCCTATATCGTGACGCATGAGGGGCAGTATTATGTCCTTGAAACGGTCTCCGATGACACGGAGAGTCTGTTTTTCTTCTGGCACAGAATGAGTGGCACGTTTCTTGAATACCTGGAATGGCCAGACGGCACCCGGCTCATTCAAGGCTAAGCATCTGCGGTAACGACAACCAGGCAGCCCGTCACCGGTGACAGGCTGCCTGCTTCATCGTTTTGATTTGTGAGGATCAGTGACCGGCTGTTTTTGCATGCTGTTCAGTGGGGCGCTGTTCCTGTTTCCAGCGCATAAAGCCGCCTTTGATGTTGCGGACGTCGACGCCCTTTTCCTTCAGAAGACCAGCGGCAATCGCCGAACGCTGGCCGGAGCCGCAGTACACGGCAACAGGACCGTTCGGCAGCTGATCCGGGTCTGTACCCGGAATGTCATTGATGACGAGGTGACGTGCGCCTTCGACATGTTCTGCCTCATATTCATAGCGCTCCCGGATATCGAGAATGGTCAGCTCGCCGGACTGATGCATCTCCTGAGCGGTTTCAGGCGGGATGATCGGATAATCGCCGGTGCCTTCTTCCATTTCGTACTGCTCGATGACGAGCGGGGAGAAGTAGCCGGACGTCCGGTCAAGCCCGATGGCATTCATCGCTTCACGGATGCCGTCGAAGTGATGATCTTCTGCGATGAAGTACACATCCCTGTCATAGGAGACGAGGGACCCCATCCAGTTGGCGAACTGTGAATCATAGGGCACATTCAGGGTCCCGGGGATATGGGATGCGGCGAAGGATTCTCTCGAACGCGTGTCGATCATCGTGACGTCCTGCCCGAGGAGATGCTTCACCTTCTTCGTATTGGCACCGTAGCGAAAGGGTGTTGTCTGTTCCGCGAGCAGGCCTGCGCCGGTTTTGTTGACCTGTTTCATGATACCGAAATAGGCAGGCGGAGTCGGCTGATCGGCGAGCAGGAAATCCGCGAAGTCGGCTTCATTGTCCGGTTTTAACGCCGGGTTCGTCTTGAACTCATAGCCGAGAGTCGTCGTCGGAATGGAACCGAGTGATTTCCCGCAGGCGCTTCCGGCACCGTGGCCGGGCCAAATTTGCAGGGAAGGATCGAAATCGTTCAGGCGCTGCAGGGACTGAAACATCTGCTTCGCACCTTTTTTCGCGGAATCCTGGACACCAACGGATTTCTCCAGAAGATCCGGACGTCCGACGTCCCCGACGAAGAGAAAGTCGCCGGTGAAAATGCCGATCGGTTCGTCGGATGCGGCTCCGTCCGTCAGGATAAAGCTCATATGCTCCGGCGTGTGTCCGGGCGTGTGAAGTCCTTTCAGGGTGACGTTGCCCATATGGATCTCATCCCCATCCTTTATGCCGACGGTTTCGAGATGAGCGGGCCACTGATAGGTGCCGAACTCGTCCCCGCCGTTTTCTTCCGAATAGTAAATCGTGGCCATCGCCCGTTCGGCCATTTCTTTCGCGCCGGAGACGAAATCGGCGTGAATATGCGTTTCAAACACTTTTGTGATCGTCAGTTCTTCCTGTTCCGCCGTGTCAAAATACGGCTTCAGGTTGCGTGAAGGGTCGATCACCGCCGCTTCACCGGTTTTTTGACACGCCACCATATAGGAGGCCTGTGCGAGTGCATCATCATAGAAATATTTCAAAAACATCGGGACATGCTCCTTTCAGATTCGGGTTTCTTGGCAAGTACTGTTCGTTTTCCCATATACCCGCAGGTGTAAACCACCGGAGATCCTGTTTGTGGAAGGGGATGTAAAATGGTACAATCAGGTATCAAATGATGGCGATTGGAGTGAAACAAATGGCGTTAACACCGTGTCCGGAATGCGGGCATTCCGTGTCTACAAGAGCAAAGAGCTGTCCGAACTGCGGCTATCCTTTTATGGAAACCCGGCAGGCGCCGCCGATTATTCAGGAACCGCACCACGAACCGGAGCGGGAGTCCGGGATCGGTTTTTGGGGCGTGGTCGGGGCAGTGGTGATTGCGATCCTGCTCGTTTCCTGGCTCTGAACGGCTTTCTTCTCTTCCTGGTGCTCGTCTTTTATTCAGGTAATCAGCTGTGGGTGAAGCCGATGACCGCTCACTGGTTTGTCCATGGCTATGTCAATGATATCCTGGCCGGGATCTGGCTGCCTGCACTGATCAATGCCCTTGCCTCACTGTTTCGGATTCAGCGGGCCCTTGTGACGGACCCGGAGAAAATCGTTCTGATCGCGGTGATGGCAGGCCTCTTCTGGGAACTTGCCGCACCGCAGTTTGTCACAGGCAGTACGCAGGATCCTTTTGATATCCTTGCCTATGTGACAGGGGCTCTTCTGTATATCACAGTGGTTCGTCTTGTTCAGAAGGGCGTCCGTGGATCATAACAGCATCATGGAAAAAGCCAAGCTCGCCTCTTATGGAGGCGTGACTTGGCTTTTTTTGGTGCCGCAGCGGTTTTACGCGAGGCGCAGCGCCGTGATGAGGAGAACGAGAATGCCGAGCATCGCGGAAATCGTCAGCATCATCGCATATACCCGTGCAATTCGGGTGCCTTTCGTATCAGCGACGAGATTGCCTGTGATCTTGCGGCTGTAAAGGCTGATGACCAATACCGTGAGGATCAGGGCCACACCGCCGATTTGTTCCATAAGCCGCATATACAGTGGCAGCGCGCTGTGATCAAAACGCAGGATCATGAGGACCCCGGTGATCAGGACAAGGACGGCTGCCGGCATGACCCCGGCGTTGACAAACCGCTTCATGCGAAGAAGCAGTGCACTGTGGGTGTCCCCGATTGTCTCACTCTTCGCCATATGGCGGATCAGTGCGGCAAAGGCGAGAAAGGACCCGATCCAGACGGCGATTCCCGTCAGATGAAGAAAATAATACAATTCATACATAAAGCCTACCTCCTGTTCGATTCGCCCCATTCATGTTATCAGTTGAATATGAACAGAAGATGAACAGAGGGATCAGGTTTCAAAAGCTGAGGGAAGAGTGACCGAAAACGTCGTGCCGCTTTCCTCATTACTGTCGACATCGACGGTGCCGCCGTGAAGCCCGGTGATCGATTTGACGATGGAGAGTCCGATGCCTGAGCCGCCTTTTCCTGACCGTGAATCATCGGCTTTATAGAAGCGTTCCCAAATGAGCGGGAGCGTCTCTTCCGGAATGACTGTGCCGCTGTTTGTAACGTGCACCGTGACGAGGTGCACGCTATGTACGGCAGAAACTGTCACCGACTGTCCTTCCGGCGTATAGCGGAGAGCGTTCTCAAGAAGGTTTTGCCAGACCCGGTTCAGTCGGTTGTAATCGGCATAAACAGAAAGTCCGTCCCGGGCTGCCGGCTCGAAGTGGAGCTGTATCCCTTTATCCGCCATCGGCTTCTCAAAGGAGCGGATCTGTTCGTTCAGCTGATCGGTCAGGTCGTAAGTCTCTCTGTCGAGGGTAATCCCCCCTGACTCAATTCTCGTCAGTTCGAGAATGTCATTGACGAGGGTAATGACCCGGTCGGTTTCTGAACGGATCCGTTCATAATAAGAGAACCGCTTCTCCACGGGAATCGTCCCGTCTTCAAGGGCGATCAGGAAGCCCTTTACGGAAGTGAGCGGCGAGCGCAGGTCGTGAGAGATATTCGCCAGGATCGTTTTGCGTGTGCTTTCGATCGTCGCAAGCTCAGACGCCATGCGGTTCAGCGTCTCGCCAAGTTCCCCGATCTCGTCCCGGGTTCTGATATCCACCTGTTTGGAAAAGTCGCCGGTGCTCATCTGTCTCGCCACGTCGTTCATGGCCCTCAGGGGATCGGTCATGCGCTTTGTCATAAACCATAGGACAGCCGCGGCCACGGTGAGAACGGTAATGAAAGAAGTGACGATCATGAAGACGGCCTGGAGGTAGTCTTCTTCAAGGCCGGTAAAGGTCATCGTCATCTGATTGACCGACTCGTGATTCACGGGCCCGGCCATCACATAGTCGAGACCGGCTCCGTCCCAGTTGCCCTCTGCGGAAATGGCAGAATCGACCCCATCAAGAAGGTGCACCGCCGCGTCGGTCTCGCCGTTACTGAACCGCACATCCCCATCCCCGTATAGATGCACCGTGTACGAATCACTCTCGAGAAGGCTGCCGATCACAGCCTCCGTCTCTCCCTGCGTCCAGCCGAAATTCTCTGCGAGCTCAAACTGAGCGGTGAGGGTGTCCCGCTTTTCTGCGAACGAGGCTTCATAATCGGCATACAGCTGGACGTGAAACAGATAGAGATACACGACACCGAACAGGAGGAAGCTTACGACAATCACCGCTGTGAAGGTGAGAAACAGTTTGCTGAAAATAGAAGTCAGCCTCATGAAGACCTCCCAGTTTCAATGCGGTATCCGACGCCTCTGACGGTGACGAGGGACCAGTCGGATTCAAATGTGCGAAGCTTTTCGCGGATGCGCTTCATGTGGACGTCCACCGTCCGCGGATCCCCGTCGAAGTCTTTGCCCCAAACGGGATCGAGGATCTGTTCGCGGCTGAGGGTTTGACCTTTGCAATGGACAAGGAGACTGAGAACACGGATTTCCCGGGGCGCTGCGGCAATCAGCTCGCCGTTGATCCGCCATTCGTGCTGCTCGGGACTGAGGGATGTATTGCCGGCGGTGAAAAAAGTCGTGCTGCCGGCATACGGGAAGCTTCTCCGTAAGAGGGACTTGACCCTCGCGAGAAGCTCCTTCGGTTCAAAGGGCTTCACGAGATAATCATCGGCACCGGCGTCGAGTCCGCGGACGATGTCATCGGTCTCGCCTTTCCCTGTCAGGATCAGGATCGGCACGAGGCGGTCGTCCTGGCGGACGTCCCGACATATGTCGAGACCGTTCACTTCAGGAAGCATAATATCCACGATGAGAAGATCCGGTTCGCTGTCATAATAACAGCTGAGGCCTTCTTCCCCGTCGGACGCGATGGTTACGCGCCACCCTTCTTTCTCCATATACAATGACACCAGTTCTGCGATGTTGGCGTCATCTTCAATAATCAGAACATGCATAGCATTCACTCCATTTATCAGGCAGGCTATTTCCGCATTGTAACACCATTGTGTGAACGGAAAATGAACAGTCCTCATGGTGAGTCGGCACGCGGAGGCTGTTTCTTATGATACCGGCTTAACGTGCTGTATGCTGCGTGGCTGTTTTTGCCGGAATTTTTGACATGGTACATGGCCCGATCCGCAAAACGAACGAGTTCATCAAGACTGTCCGTATCTGACGGATAACGGCTTGTTCCCATACTCGCTCTGATCTCGAGGGGGATCTCACCTGCAAGGTACGGATTCGTCGCGAACTGCTGCAAGAGAGCTGTGAGGAAAATCGCTGTTTGCCGTTCATCGGTGTCAGGGAGGATGGCATAGAATTCATCGCCCCCGATCCGGGATGAAAAGCCGCCTTCAGTCGTGTCGAAGGCCGTCTTTAACAGCTTTGCCATATGAATAAGGAACGCATCACCCGTCTGATGCCCGAACGTATCATTGATTTCTTTAAATGAATCAAGATCAATGATGACGAGGGTGAAGGGCAGGCCGGCTTTAAGGCGCTTTTGGGCTTCATTATAAAAGTAGCGGCGGTTTGGAAGTCCGGTCAGGGCGTCGTGATAGGCGAGGAACGCGGCCTTGCGGTCTGCTTCTTTGCGGCGGTGGATGTCCTGCAGGATAAGCATCTGCATCGGCTGGCTGTCGACGGTGACGTCCCCGCTGTCAATCAGGACAAACCGCTCCTCGCCGAGGCTGTTCTGAATTTTGGATTCAAAGTCGCGAAAGCCGCTTTGAAGGGTTGTGAGTCTTGCTGTTTCTTCGTCCCAGTCTGAAGCGGCAGATTGAGCGATGAATGGTCTGAAGCTTGCGCCCTGCAGATCACCGGACTGAAACAGCCGTTCCGCCGCCGGATTCGCCTGTGTAATGTCCCCGTCGGGATTCACGAGGACAATTGCGGACGGATTGACGTTGAAAAAGGTTTCGAACCGTTTATAGGATGATTCAAGGAAGTCGAGTTTTCGCATGGCATAGCTGATGGCGATGGCCCAGATCAGGCTTGAAATGATGTACGGATAGGGAATCATTACCCCCCGGAAGTCAAAATAACCGAAAATGGTGGTCCAAAGAAAACCGAGAAGGAGCGTGATGACCAGGAAGCCGAGGAGTTTTTTCTTTACTGAATGAGATTCTTTTTTATACATAGACCATGCGATGGCTGTGATGCCAAGGGCGAAGAAATTGGCGCCGGTGAGTGTCAGGTAGTACTGTCCGTCAAGTTCCGGGTAATAAAACATCCCGATAGCCTGAAACGCCGAGCTGTTGGTCAGATTCTCGCCTGTAATGAAGGTCAATATGACGGGAATGAGGGACAGATAAAGAACCCACGGGTACAAAAAGCGGGGGAATTTCCGCTTCAGTCCGGAGAATTCCATCATAAAGTGCAGGAAGATGGCGGGGATAATCAGCCCGGCGTTTCCGAAGGCGTACATCACGACGGTTTCACTATAACGGATCGGCAAGAGATGCCGGATAAACTCCGAGAAGAACATCACGGCATAGCAGGTGAAGAATACGGCGAGGAGCTGATGCTCCCGTCGCGAGCGGTTCCTTGTCAGGATATCGATGGTGAAATAGAGCATCAGAAACGTCGGGATCAGATAGATGGCGGAATAGATCAGGATCTCACCCACGGCATGGCCTCCTCTTGGCTTCACTTCTTGTCCTTCGATTATACCCGTTTCGGGAAAAAAAGCGATTCTGATATCAGAAAATGAAGAAAAGAATCTTATAAAACATACTGTTTAATTTGATAGTAAAATGAATAATGATACAATGATGGCATTCTGTAACAGGAGGTGAGGGCGATGCTCAACCTGTTTTTACGTTATATCCGGCAATACAGGGTGATGATTGCCGTCTTTTTTACCGGCGTGTTCGTTGAACTGCTTTTTCAGTATATGGTTGCCCTCAGTTTCAAGTTCCTGCTTGATGAAGCGATTATTCCGGGGAATATGGAGATTCTTCTCGCGGTCCTGGCTTTCCTGCTTGCCTTTGGGCTGATGAGTCTGACGGCGGGCTATGTGAATGATCTCCGTATGGCGAGGCTCGGGACGGTGATTGCCGAGGATCTCAGGCGCTCGGCGTACCGCTCGATTCATCAGGGCGGTCTCGGATTTGTGGAGCGCTTCAGCACCAGCGAGATCAATGCGCGCTTCCAGTACGACATTCCCGCCATCGAGCGGTTTCTGATCCGGTTACTGAGTGCGGCGGTACCTGCCTTACTCAGTATGTTCATCGGGCTTACGTTCCTTCTGTTCCTCCAACCGATCCTCGGACTGGTCGTATTCGTCGGGATGCTGCTTCTCTTTATTCCCGGCTATCTGTACAGCGATGAAGAAGACGAGTATCTCCTCCATCATGCCAGGGAAGATGAGGAACTCGGAGGGGCCGTTGAGGAATCGGTCCGAAATGTCCGGCTCATTCACGCACATAACCGGCTTGGTAGTGTTGGAGAGCGGTTTGAAGATCTTCTTGGTGAGCTCTCTGGCACGCATCTTCGCTATCTGAAACTGAAAGCCAAGCTGACCCGTCTGCCCCAGGCGCTGTTTCTGCTGTTTCGGATCACGGTACTTGGAGCCGGGGGCTTGCTTACGTTTCGGGGAGTGCTCTCACCCGGGGACTTTGTCGCATTCGTCACGATCTTTCTGCTCGTCTTTCAACAGGGGATCATTCTCACCTCTATTGTCACCGTCTCCTCACAGCCCGCCGTGAACTGGCTCCGCTATCAGGATCTGATCGGCAATCAAAAAGAAGAAGGCCGATCCGGAACGGAAGGGAAACCGGTCCGCTTCACTGACCGCCTCCGCTTTCATAACGTCACATACACATACGGGGATCAGGATGCCGGGGTGAAGAACCTCTCGGCTGTTTTGAAAAAAGGGACACTGACGATGATCACAGGACCGAGCGGGTCGGGGAAGAGCACGCTCCTTCATCTCCTTGCGGGCTTTTACAAACCTGCGTCAGGGGAACTGTACATCGATGAGTCCCCGTTAAGTACCCTTGATCCGGCAGCGTACAGGCAAAAGATGGCCTTCGCGTTTCAGGAGCCGACGTTCATGGACGGCTCGATCCGGGATAACCTTATGTTTCTTTCAGGGACACCCTGTACCGATGAGGAGCTGTATGACGTTCTCCGAAAAACCGGCGTTGACGACAGCGTACGCCGGATGAAGGACGGCCTTGATACGCCCATTGAGTCGAGGCTCGGTTCATTGTCCGGGGGCGAGGCCCAGCGCCTCGCGCTGGCGAGGGCCCTGTTGACAAAACCGGATATCCTCGTCCTTGATGAGGTGACGTCCGCCCTCGATCCCCGTTCAGAAGCAGGTGTCAGAGCGATGATTCAGTCATTGACACCTGCTTTGACGGTGATCATGATCACGCACCGGCTCGATCACGGGCAGGACGCCGATCAGATTCTCGTCATGGATCAGGGCCGTCTCGCGGAGGCCGGGACGTTCCGCGAACTCACACAATCAGGCGGTCTGTTTTCCAAGCTCCTGAACAAACAGAACGGCTTCTCCATCTCGTCAAACGGGCAGGTTGCGGAAGTGGAAGGAAGCAGACTCAAGCAGATTCCGCTCTTTGCCTCCATTGGCGCTTCGCCTCTCGAAGCGCTCTCCGGTGCCTTCACGACGGAGGTCTTTGAGGAAGGGGAGACGGTGATTTACGAAGGGGATCTCGGTGATCAGTTCTACTTGATTGCCCGGGGAAAAGTTTCCGTTCGCCCGGGCGGCACGGCGCCTGATGATGAAGTGGCCGTCCTTGAAGACGGGGACTACTTCGGTGAACTCGCCCTGTTGCACGATGAACCGCGAAATGCGACGATCATTTCCAAGGAGAAGACGACCTGTCTCATGCTGAAGAAAGACGATTTTCACGCGCTTCTTCAAGCACATCCGCAAGTCCGTCAGGACGTTGAGGAAGAAGCGGCCCGGCGTGAGCGGCAGAGAGAAAGTTCGCAGGAGGAAAATGGACGCAATTATGCTACACTAGAAGAAAAGCCAGAAAGATGACGAGGAGGGCTTTTCTTGAAGGGTTCAGAAGCATTTACACGGATCCTGCTTGCCGGCAATGAAGAGCTGGCCGTCGAGCAGGCCCTTTCTTATGCGGAACAGTACGGCAAGCACCGCCTGTATGAAGAAGTGATCACACCGGCGATGTATGAAATTGGGCAGATGTGGGAGGAGAACCGGATTACGGTAGCGGATGAGCATCTGGCGACGGGGATCAGTGATTTCGTCCTGACTGTCGTCGATGAGCGTAATAAAGAGCAGGCGAAGAATGGCCGGACGGTGCTTTTGTTCGGTGTGGAAAAAGAAGAGCATTACCTCGGCTTGAAAATGGTCGCCTCGCTGTTCAGAGACAAGGGTTGGACAACACGCTACCTGGGGCCGAATCTGCCTGTGGAATCGGCCATTGCGGCAATGAATAAATGGTCGCCGGACGTGATCGGTGTCTCGGCATCCATGGCAAACCGCATCCCGGATGTGCTCTCGTACCTCGAACAGTTAAACGAACAACAGCCCCATGAACTCAAGGTGCTGATCGGCGGCCGTTTCGCCGATACCGTGGCTGATAAAGTCACCGGTTTTCCCGTTGAGGTGCTGCAGTCCTTGACGGAACTTGCACATTGGCTCGATCGTTATGAGGATGTGAAAGCCGATGCACCGGTTTGATGAACTTGCGTGGCCCTTACCGGTCTTTCTCATTGACGGGCATTTCACTGTAGAGGCAAGGTAAGCGTCTGCCGCAGAAGACTTCCCTGCCTGTACAACGCTCGCGGAACTTGCGGATCCTTATAACAGTGACAAGTTTGAGCGTCTCCTTTCTGCCCGTGAAGGACGGAGTCGGGGGGAGGTTGCCCTCTTTATGAACGGGAAGCCGGACCCTGTATTGATGGACGTCACTGTCAGCTGGAATGAACAGGGCATTGGAACCGTCATCTGTCAGTCGAAAGACAGCGGCATGCAGCGTATCGAAGAACAGCTCACACGGCTCAGAACCAGGCTTCATACGACGGATATGGCACTCCTTGAAGAAAAGGAACTTGCAGAGAGCCGTCTTCAGGAGATCAGGGAACGATCCGCGCCGTTTACGAGTCTCGGCGCACAGCGCGGGCTCGTTTCATTGTTCGGTGATCTGAACGAAGCGAAAGTGGAGGCTGTTACAGGGCAGTTACTCCGGCAGATCAGTACGAACAGAACGGCCGAACTGATTATGGATTTCACACCCCTGACTTCCGTTGAAGAAGCCGGCGTGTCTCGTCTGAAGGCCCTGATTCAAGCCATCTCCATAATGGGGATTCCGGTGACCGTTTCCGGCGTGGCCCCGGATAAAGTGCGTGCGCTGAAAGGCCTGCTCAATGACCCCGAGATCCGTTTTGTTCAAAAAATCCAGGACGTGATCTGACAGAAAACATATTGATCGAACAAAAGCGATCACCAATCCCAACCAGGGATTGGTGATTTTTTTATAAAAAAATGATCATTTTAATTCAAAAAAGGTTGGAAGTCGGTTACAATTGAGGTATTCTTAAAAATGAATGGGACCTGTTTACTAAAATGTGTGGCAAAAGTGAACAGGAGGCGTGTTTTTCTTAATTTTCTGATAAAATAAGACAAAGAGCTCATATTGCTGCTTTGAGGGGGCGTACATATGGCCAGAAGGCTGTTAACGGGGATACTGGCAGGAAGTCTTGCGTTGATTTTTTACTATTTGGATACTTTTTATGTTGTTGAACATAATTTCACCGACCGTTTCTTTCGGGAGGAACGGGATACGGACTACCGGATTAAGCTTCTCGCAATCGATGAAGAGAGCCTGCAGGAGATTGGCCGCTGGCCCTGGCCGAGGGATCTGATGGCGAATACGGCGGAGGAGATCAAAGACGGCGGCGCTGACGCCGTCTGGATCGATGTGCTGTACGCCGAAGACAGCCCGGTTGAAGAAGAGGACGAGGCATGGGAAGAGGTACTTTCGGCGTACCCGGATATTCTTCTTCCGGTGTACTTCCAGTTCGAAACGGCTCAGGCTGAGGGACAGACGGGGACCGCTCTCAACTATCAGGCCATGTTCGAGCCTGTTTATGAGAACTACAGCCTGGACGAAACGGGACATATAAACGTCCTGGCCGATGAGGACCGGGTCGTGCGTCAGGGGCTTCTCGGTGTGGAATCAGATGCGGACGGGATGATCCCGGCCATCAGCGTCGTCCTTGCGAACCGCCTCCTCGATGAAGGCAGTCAGATCACCTATGACGAAAGTACAGGTGAATGGACCCGGGGGGATGCGGTGATTCCGGCGGACGACTGGAGCCGAATGGGTTTCTCCTATGCCTCTGCGCCGGGGAATTCCACGTTTTCGATCTATTCGATCAAGGATGTGATGGACGGGACGATCCCGCCGGACTATTTCAGCGGTTCCGTCGTCCTGATTGGTCCGTACGCCACGGGTCTGCAGGATGAGTATTTGACGCCGATGAGCAATACGATTCCGATGTTCGGTGTGGAAATTCATGCCAACATCATTCAGAGTCTCTTGGACGGCGAGTATTACGAACGGGCCTCAATGCCTGTGGGCATGCTCGTCGTGGCGTTGATGTTCGCAGCGCCGTTTGCCGTGTTTGAACTCGTGCGAGCGCGCTGGGCATCGGTGCTCCTCGGTGTGTTATTGATCGGTTACGTGATTTTCACTTCTGTCTGGTTCGAGATCAGTCAGATGCTTCTGCCGTTTACCTATGCCCTTGCGGCGATTCTGTTTGCCTATATCTCTTCGGTGGTGATCCAGTACATTCAGGAGACCCTCGAGAAGAAACGGGTGCGTGACACATTTGGGCGCTACGTTTCACAAAACGTCGTGGACGATATCCTTGATTCCGGTGAAGAAGTCAAAGTGGGCGGGATCAAAAAGGAAGTCACGCTCATGTTTATCGACATTCGCGGTTTCACGTCCCTCTCAGAGAAAATGGATCCGGAGAAGGTCATTGATATCCTGAATGATTATCTCGATCTGTGCGCCCGCTCGATTTTCTCCTTTGAAGGCACGATTGACAAGTTTATGGGTGACGGGGTCATGGCCATATACGGTGCGCCGATCGATCAGGAGGACCACGCACTCCGTGCTGTGAAAACGGCTCTGGATATCCAGGAGAAGAGTGCCGAACTGACGGAGAAGATTAAAGACGAATACGATTATACGATCGGCTTTGGGATCGGGATCAACACCGGTGTCTGTATCGTCGGGAACGTCGGGTCCAAAGACCGGCTCGATTACACGGCGATCGGGGATGATGTCAATCTCGCAGCCCGCCTTGAATCGAAGGCAAAGCCGATGCAAATTCTGATCAGTGATAAAACCTATGAAAAAATGAAAGAAGACATTGACGTGACAACCCTTGAACCCGTTCAGGTGAAAGGGAAAGAAAAGCCCGTGCAGATTTATCAGGTGGAACAGTTAGTCAACAAAAGAGAGGAAGGAGGCGCATCATGAAATTGAAACTGCTGGTTATTGTGGCACTGGTCTTTCATTCATTCTTTATGTTTCCTGTGTTCCCGGCAAATCCCGCGGAAGCTGCGGTGTCGGAACCGAGAGCGAGGCTGTCACAGGTCGAAGGCGATGTGTTTGTCAGACGCGGTGGAGGCTTGATGGAGTACGACGGCTTTAACGGAATGGGGCTGTTTGATGGTGATGAGATCCGTACAGGTGAGGACGGATCCCTCACGATTGCGTTTGATTCCGGGGACGACGCCACCCTTGGGTACACGACGAAAGTGATGGTCACAGCCCAAGAAGAGGGAGACGGCGAACAGTCGACGGTGAAGCTCTGGACCGGGAAGATTTGGAGTAAGGTGAAGCGGGTCATGAACATTGAAGATTCCTATGATGTCGAAACGCCGACGACGGTCATGGGGGTCAGAGGCACGCTCTTCTACACCCTCCACGATCGGGAGGAGACGCTCTCTGACGTTACCGTCGTCGATGGTCAAGTCGATGTCGGGATGAACCGGCTCTCGGATGAAGAACCTGATGAGAATCTTATTGGACCGCTTGAGCGGCAAAGCCAGACCGGTGATGATGACGATTTGAATGAAGGCGCGGATCCGGACTTTGCCGAGATGACGGACAGCATGGAAGATCCGGTCGTTACCGCGGCCGTTCTCGACATCATTGAGACGGCAAGAGAGACGGACACGGACCGAGATGTCGAAGATGATGATCTTGACGGGCTATTTGAGTCACTTGACGAGAGCCTGCGAAGCTTCAATCTCTCCGATGTCCTTGATCAGATGCTGAACCGCATTGAGGAAACCGGCCGCAGTGAAGCAGTCTCAGAACGCGTCAGTCAGCGAAACGAATCCCTTGAAAACATGCGCGAGGAAACGCTGCAGCGGACGGAGCGGACCCGTGAACGCGTGACGAATTCCCTCGATCGCCTTCGGGAACAGGGACTCGACGAAAATGACATCAATGCGAGGGTAAGTGAACAGCGCCGCCAGGCGGAGGAGTTCACCGCGTCACAGGACGGTACGGATGAACCGGTAGCAGCGGCGGATACACCACCACCTCCGCCGGCCCCGACTCCGGCACCAACACCACCGACACCGCCAGTCGCACCACCGCCGGCTCCGGCACCAGCACCAGCACCGGCTCCGGAAGAGGAAGATCCGGCACCAACTGAACCGGACGACGTGGCAGAACCGCCTGAAGAAGAGACGCCGGAGAATGAAGAATCGGTGGATGAAATTGAAGAGGACGAGGAAGAACCGGAAGAAGAGGAAGAACTCCCATTGCTGGGAGGAAATCTTGAGGAATATGGTGGATCATCTGGGTTCTCATTTAATCAAGAGGGCAAAGCGGTAAATACGATTCGCTTTCCGGCTCTTCCAGTCGATTCTGAGGAAGAAGCATATCGTTATGAATTGGCTGTTATTGATGAAAATGGTAATGATTCCATCATAGAAGCGGATATTACTTTTGATGAGAATGGTAATGTTGTTATGAGCTTTATCAATGATCGTTTTGAGCCTGTTCTGCCAATGCAAGAGATCGGACCTGTACAAATAGCGAATATGGCTGATGTAAGGTCTATTGAGACTAGGGCAGTTCGTAACGGGGAAATTACTGTGTTATTCAGAGAATCTGTCCCCTCCCTTCCCGATACGATTTGGACATTTACCTCTTTGATAACAGGGGAACAAGAAGTCAGATTTTTACCGGAAAATGGAGAAAATCAATATCTATTTCGTGAAGGTGATGAAGTAACGGTACTTGATGGGGAAGCATTTATTTCTGCTCCTTTAACTGTTTCAGGGGCTAGCGTATATGTACTTGGTAATAATAATTTAATCTCGTTTGATTCGATAAATATCATTGATTTTCATGAGCAAAATAGCAACAGAGATTTGACGGATCTTTCTTTTGCTAAATATATGTATCCTGCTGAGGAGATTGGACTTCGTGCTGATGAGAGTGAGTTTTATGCAGATTATAAAATTCGTGTCTCAGTTAACGACATTTTATACGATGATTTTGCATTCAACGAAGACATAATTATTGATGTGGAACATCCAGGGGATTCCTATCAGATCAGACTGGATATATTGGATCATAATGATCAAGTCATTATAGAAGGTATATACTCTGATACTTTACAGACATACGAGGAGATGCCAATTATTCCGACACCTGAGAGTGTTCGTCCATTTTTATCATTTGAATATCCGGGAGACGTTATTGCAGAAATTATTATCCCATTTCCAGAGGAACTTACATTTTTGGAAGAGTTTATATTAGCGGATCATTCTGGAGAACAACTTGTAATCCATGATGACGCAATCTTCCGAGAAGAGGATCGGTCATACAGATTAACTGTAAATACCGATTTACAGAATAAATCGATCTTCGGATTAGGTCAATACGGTAAATTGTCTGAATCTGGATACGATTTAAGTGAATTTCAATGGCTTAATGACCCTTCGTTTATAAACAGAGAAGACATTACGATTTTTGAAACTTCGAGTTCGATTAGGATCGACTTTACAAATGTTGAGTTCACGTCACAATTGGCAGGATATGAAGTTCTCATTAATGGTAGTTACGTCGATGAAAAAGTGTTGGCTGAGACTGGCCAATATATTGAAATTACTGATTTGGAACCTGACACAGACTATTCCCTCATGATTCATGCACTTGACGATTCAAATGAAATAATAGTAAGCCATCTTGTAGATGAACAAGTCACAACAGATATAGAGATCGCAGTTATAGAAAATGTGGAGACTCAGGCAGGCAGTGATGTAATCGAGGTGTCTTGGTCATCTTTGGAAGCTGTTAACTTGTTACTTTACCGAGTATTTCTGAATGGAGAATTATATAGTTCCACTGAAGAAAATGAAATGATGATCGAAGGACTCGACTCTGAAGAATCCTATGTAATTCGCATAGAAGCACTTGATAGCAACGGTCGAAGAATAGGATTTAGTGAGGTGGTAGAAGAGACAACAGAGTCAGAGGAAGATCTGAGGGTTGATTTTTCAATTGAGGAACACAATTTTTATTCAAGTGTAATCAGTTTGACTTCGAATCGTGAAAACGTGCGATATGAAATCGAATGGGACGACACGTCGGGTACGTACGACCAGGATGAAGATGGACGATTGACGTTCACAGGACTGATCCCCGGCCAAACATACAGTATCACGGTGTTGGCCTTCATTGGGGAAGAAGAGGAACCGGAAACGTTTGAATTCAGCTTTACGACGGAGTCGTTTGAGGAGAATGCCCCGGAGACGGCACCGGAAGAACTGACGGTGACGGTAGACTTTGACGGTGAAGAGGATGATCTGCTTGCCCGGATGATACCGTCAGAGAATGCGGAAATCGAACAGGTGAAGGGTTATACAGCGTATCTGTATGAGGAAGGCGAGCGTGTGACAGCGATCGCCGAAGACATTGAGACCGGTGAAGAAGCCGGTATTGAATGGCAAACGGAAACCGGCCTCCTCGCGGAGCTGTTGGAAGACCGGACGGGACTGACCCGTTTCGTGGATTACCGGAACTATCCGGAGCTGAGTATTCGTGTATATGCTTCGAATGAAGCAGGAGAGAGCGGGGCTTACGCGGAAGCGGGATTTGCGTCTTTTGTGTATGAGAATGAGCCGGCGGGGTTTGGCGCGTTCGGAGCCGAAGCGTCAGAGCTTGGGTACGCGGCGAGTTGGGCGCCTGTTTTGGGCGCATCGTTTTACGAAATCCGTGACGGGGAAAGCGGCGAAGCCGTCACCGGCCAGACAAGGAGCACGGAACTGACTTCAGACGTATACGGCCGATCGCTGGTGCTCGTAGCTCTTGACCGGGAAGGCAATGTCCTCGAAGAGGAAGCCTTTACGAGCCCGGTGACCCTTGAACCGGAGAATGAACAGGGAAGTTTTTATGAGAAGCGATTTGACTTGTCGATCAATTATGAAAACGTGCGATATGAAATCGAATGGGACGACACGTCGGGTACGTACGACCAGGATGAAGATGGACGATTGACGTTCACAGGACTGATCCCCGGCCAAACATACAGTATCACGGTGTTGGCCTTCATTGGGGAAGAAGAGGAACCGGAAACGTTTGAATTGAGCTTTACGACGGAGTCGTTTGAGGAGAATGCCCCGGAGACGGCACCGGAAGAACTGACGGTGACGGTAGACTTTGACGGTGAAGAGGATGATCTGCTTGCCCGGATGATACCGTCAGAGAATGCGGAAATCGAACAGGTGAAGGGTTATACAGCGTATCTGTATGAGGAAGGCGAGCGTGTGACAGCGATCGCTGAAGACATTGAGACCGGTGAAGAAGCCGGTATTGAATGGCAAACGGAAACCGGCCTCCTCGCGGAGCTGTTGGAAGACCGGACGGGACTGACCCGTTTCGTGGATTACCGGAACTATCCGGAGCTGAGTATTCGTGTATATGCTTCGAATGAAGCAGGAGAGAGCGGGGCTTACGCGGAAGCGGGATTTGCGTCTTTTGTGTATGAGAATGAGCCGGCGGGGTTTGGCGCGTTCGGAGCCGAAGCGTCAGAGCTTGGGTACGCGGCGAGTTGGGCGCCTGTTTTGGGCGCATCGTTTTACGAAATCCGTGACGGGGAAAGCGGCGAAGCCGTCACCGGCCAGACAAGGAGCACGGAACTGACTTCAGACGTATACGGCCGATCGCTGGTGCTCGTAGCTCTTGACCGGGAAGGCAATGTCCTCGAAGAGGAAGCCTTTACGAGCCCGGTGACCCTTGAACCGGAGAATGAACAGGGAAGTTTTTATGAGAAGCGATTTGACTTGTCGATCAATTATGAAAACGTGCGATATGAAATCGAATGGGACGACACGTCGGGTACGTACGACCAGGATGAAGATGGGCGATTGACGTTCACAGGACTGATCCCCGGCCAAACATACAGTATTACGGTGTTGGCCTTCATTGGGGAAGAAGAGGAACCGGAAACGTTTGAATTCAGCTTTACGACGGAGTCGTTTGAGGAGAATGCCCCGGAGACGGCACCGGAAGAACTGACGGTGACGGTAGACTTTGACGGTGAAGAGGATGATCTGCTTGCCCGGATGATACCGTCAGAGAATGCGGAAATCGAACAGGTGAAGGGTTATACAGCGTATCTGTATGAGGAAGGCGAGCGTGTGACAGCGATCGCCGAAGACATTGAGACCGGTGAAGAAGCCGGTATTGAATGGCAAACGGGAACCGGCCTCCTCGCGGAGCTGTTGGAAGACCGGACGGGACTGACCCGTTTCGTGGATTACCGGAACTATCCGGAGCTGAGTATTCGTGTATATGCTTCGAATGAAGCAGGAGAGAGCGGGGCTTACGCGGAAGCGGGATTTGCGTCTTTTGTGTATGAGAATGAGCCGGCGGGGTTCGGAGCGCTGAGCATTGATTCATTTACGGGCAATGTCATCTTGGAATGGGAAGCAGTTCTTGGTGCAGTCAGGTATTATGTTGAAACTCCAGAAGGAGAGCTGATAGCCGAGAGTGAAGAGCGGAACCTTTCTATTGATTATCTGGTGGCAAACACGTTTTACAATAATTTCAGAATTATCGCTGAGGACAGAAACGGACATATAATCAGTGATGAGAAATTGGAATTTGAGACGGAAGAGATCAGTATAAATTTGATTCAGTATTATAAAAATGGCGATTATCTGTATATAGAGTGGGCAAAAATAGAAGATTACCAATCTGAAATGGATTTCAAAATAACTGTTTATGATGAAAACGAAAATGAACTGACCCAGATTATCACAAGCGATAATTCGGTTTCAATCATTGATAATGCCCTGAATATTCCGGGAGATCATCGAATTACAATCACTGTAATTGATATAGAAGAAGATACTGTGATTGGTGATGAATCATTTTCCATTGATACTAATGACCCTGCGTTGATTGACCCACCAGTTTCATTAAATGGAAAATTATCTGATTGGGGAGAGGTGACGGAAGTTGAGGTGCAGCCTGATTCATTAAACATAATCACAAAATTAAAGATTTCAGAGCTGAATTTGACAGGTGAAACAGACGTGGTTTATGCATTAAAGGGGTTAGCTGAAGGCAATATATTTACGCTTGCAGAGTCGGATCAGCAAGATGGAGATAAAATTAGTTTTAATTGGATTTATGAACAGAGTACTGGAATTCTTCCACCTGAAAATGGTGACTTCAACTTTCAGGAAGTTCAAATAGGGAGTCCAGAGCCTGAAATGGTATTTGTTACTGCATCGACCAATCAAGGCGAGGTAGTGCTGTTTCAAGAAGAGATGCCAAGGCCGCCAATAGTAGAGAGGGTTTTTGAATCGAGGATTAATGAAACGAGGAAAATCTTTATTTCAAGTGCCGGGGATACTGATTTCTATTTTATGCCTGAACGCGAAAATCCGGAGGTTCAGGCTGAAGATGGAACGACAAAAATTCTTCTCGATGAAGGCAAAGAAAATGTTGTGTTTGTCAAAGGACAAAATGGATTACTGTCTCTTTCCTCAATCAGCGGAAATGTTGAGCATGAGTGGATGATTCCATTTGAATTTAACCAGCGAGAACCTGAAATAATAGAACTTAATACAGAAGAACTGAAAGTCAGATTACCTGAAGAAGTTACAGCACTCCTTGAAGAACAAAACGAATACACTTTGGAAATTCTGATCAATGACAAACAATACAATGACTTGAACATCATTCAATCAGAAATTGTTCTTCCAATTGAAGATGCTGCTGCAACACAAAAAATTCAGATGAATGTTAAAAAACAAGACGAGGTTATGATAGAAGGATACTTTTTTGAGGAAATCGATATTCCTCATGAAGAATCTTTCGGCCCGTCAAATCTTGAAGTTTCATTTAATTTTGATAGTGATCCATGGACCACAAGCCTCTCTGGTGAATTTGATCCATCTTCTAATCTGAATAACCTGAATTGGTACGAACTTTTTGCATATGATGATAATGGTGAAAGGGTGCTGCAGGAGCCACTTACAATCATAGAGGATGATTTGTCTAACCCTTCGTTCGACTTCATTATTGATTCGACTTCAGTAGAGTTCGGTCCGGAAGATACAGATTCATTAAGAATTTATGCAAGGACCGATGAAGGGTTGTTCCAAGATTTTGACGAAGTTATGTATGAGAGTATTCAATACCCGGAAATTTCGTCATTTCTTACTGTGACAGAATTAGATCGCTCTGCGACACTGATGTGGACAGCTCTTTCTGATACTCACTCATACCAGCTTAGAGATGAAGAAAATGATGAAACAATCGAAGCATTTTCCGGGTTTGAATCCGGAACCAGTTATGAATATCAGATATCCGGTTTGGAACCGTCTACAAACTATGAAAAATTCCACTTGTATCGGTTTGATGCAAGTGGAAAGCAGATTGACAGTCAGCCACTTTCATTTACGACGGATGAACCATTAAATGTACCGGAAATTGAGGGTTTCAATATTATCGCTGGAGTCTCAATGATCGATTTGTTTTGGAGTGATTCTGACGAAATAGACTCTTATAACATTTATGTGAACGGAGTTTTTGTTCAACGTATTTCCGACACGATGTATTCATTTGAGGCTGAGCCAGGAACATCATATTCGATTAGGGTTGACGCCTTGGATCTAAATGAAAATGTTCAAAGCAGGTCGGAAACAGAAAGTGAGACAGATGAATTGGAGATAACCGTATCGAAAAATCCTGATCTTGTAACTGAAAACAGTATTGAATTGGATATTGAGAGCAATCTCTCCGGTGGCGTCAGTTACACATTCAGACTCTTGGATAGTGAGAGGAACGAAATTCGGGTTCTTGAAGAACAGTTTTCCCCTTTTCAAATAGAGGGGTTAGAACCTGGCACTGACTATATTTTAGAAACTAATGCCCTAATTATCGAAGGGGGAACAGGAGAAGCAACGAAAGAATTTGCGTTCAGTACAGCGCAGTCAGAAAACCAAGTTAATGGGAATCCTGATAATCTCGATTTAGATGGTGAATTAATCTTTGAAGGATCATCAGAGGACCAGACAAATGAACAGGAAGAAAAAGTGAATAACAAATTGTCGGAAGAACATGTCTCTGAAAATCCCGATGCTCCTGTTGAAAAAGAATCCTCTGAAGGGGATGAACAAGTCGATGCAGAGGATGAGGTTGAAGGCAGAACAGAAGATCAGGATAAAGAATCCCCGGAAAAGAATGAGGAAGGGGGAGAGGAACATGAGTAATTCCCTGAAGAAGACAGATCAAATAAAGAAAAAAAAGCTCATCATACCCTTTGGCAAAGGACTATTTTCTGTTGCAACTGTGATCGTTTTAAGCGCCTGCTTCAGCAATAACGCGGATGACGGGGACGATGCACAAAATGAAAACCCCAACGCCGGAAACAGTGACAACAACGACGCCGAAATGGTGATGGACGGTCAGGCGCTTCCGGATTCGGTGGAGATGTCCGTCGGTGAGATTGACGTTCTGACGGGACTTGACGGCATGGGTTACCAGAACGGAAATCCCGATGATACGAAGTTTAATCATCCGGCGGGGATCGTCCCGTTTGACGACGGTTTTCTGATCACGGATTCGGGGAACCATACGCTCCGCTATGTGTCGATGTCGGGTCAGAGTGAGACATTTGCCGGCAGATACGATGGGTATGATGAATACGGGGAGCCGGAAGGGCGCTTCGATCACGGGACCGGTGAAGAGGCGGGATTTGATACACCTCTCGGTCTGGTCTATGATGAAGACAGTGGACTCCTCTACGTCGCAGATGCCGGCAACGGCGCGATCCGGCGTGTGACGGAGGACGGGGAAGTATCAACGGTCGCTGAGGATCTCGATTACCCGACGGATCTTATTCTGTTGGACGGCAGTCTGATTGTCTCTGAGGCGCGGGCTCACGTGCTGACGCTTGTCGATCCGGAGAGCGGTGAGACGGAACATCTTGCCGGTGGCGGTTATGAAGAGGCAGACGGTGAGCTTGTCGGCCGGTTTGCCGACGGTTCCGGCGAGGGTGCCGGTTTTAACGAACCTTTCGGGCTCGCTGTATTGGAAGAGACGATTGTCGTTGCCGATTCCGGGAACCAGCGGATCCGTCAGGTGACGCTTGACGGTGAGGTGACGACCCTTGCCGGATCAGGTGACAACCTGATACCGGGTGCGGATTACATCACGCCGGGCTCTGATGACGGTCCTGTTTCGGAAGCCGGTTTCCATTTCCCGAGAGGTGTGGCGGTCCTGTCGAGCGGTGCAATTCTCGTTGCGGACACGTACAATCACAGACTGCGGCTGATCACGGAAGATGAAGTCCTGCCTGTGGCGGGTCACGGTGTTCACGGCATGGTGAACGGACCTGTGGAGGATGCTTTGTTTGACGGCCCCTATCACGTGGCGGTCTTCGGTGAGCGGATTCTCGTAACGGATCATTGGAATCATATGATCCGTGAAGTGGAACTGGTGGAATAAAAGAGGGGAGGCAGCGATGACGCCGTTTGAATTCTTACTGATTGGACACCTGATTGGCGATTATTTATTGCAAACGAGCTGGATGGCGGCGAACAAAGCGGTTAAATGGGTGCCTCTGCTTACGCATGTAACGGTGTATACGGCGGTGATTGCCGTTGTGGCCATGATCGGCTTCGGCGGCCTGTCACTCCTTGGTATTCTCGTCGTGTTTATCTCTCACATTCTTTTGGATCGCAAGGGATTCGTGCAGTGGTGGGTGGCGAAGGTGACGACGCCGCCTGACAGTGAAAAGAAGTGGCTGACAGTGATGACGGATCAGGCGTTCCATATCATCGTACTCGGCGCCGTGCTTTATTTATAAACAGCGACCTTGAGCGTGGAGGAGGTGCGACATGGCTGAACACAAGAACGAAGCGGCTGTGCAGGAGAAGATTACCGATCATGAGCGGTTGAGGCTGATCTTCTCCTACGTGACCAATATATCCGAAGAGAAAGATTTGAATAACCTGCTTCTCCTGATGGCGGATCTCGGTAAACAGCTGATTCAGGCCGACCGCTGCAGCCTGTGGCTTCTTGATGAGGAGAACCGGGAGTTGTGGACGATCGTGGCCCACGGGGTGGATGAACTTCGGATTCCCTACGGCACGGGCTTTGTCGGCCATGCCATCGAGCACAACCAGTCCATCATCATTAAAGACGCCTATGAGGATGACCGGTTTAATGCAGATGTGGATAAACAGACCGGTTACCGAACCCGTTCCATTCTCGTCATCCCGATTCACGACTCCAACGATGAGATCATCGGGGCGTACCAGGCGGTCAATAAAATGACGGAGGACTCGTTTTTCACGAAAGAGGATGAAGGGTATCTTGAGCTTGCGGCGTCCTACTCCGGTAAGGCGATCGAATCGGCGATTCTCTATAACGAAATTGAACGGACACAAAAGGAGATCATCTTCCGGATGGGCGAAATCGGTGAGTCGCGTTCGCAGGAGACGGCGAATCACGTCAAACGGGTTGCCGAGTATTCCCGGATTCTCGCCATCGCGCTCGGGATGAGTGAAGAAGAGGCGGATCTCCTGAAGATGGCCTCCCCGATGCATGACATCGGCAAGGTTGGGATACCCGACAGCATCCTCAATAAACCGGGGAAGCTGACGGATGAAGAATTCAAACGGATGCAGCGCCATACCGAGGACGGCTATCATCTTCTGAAGGACTCACCGCGGGAAATCCTGCAGACGGCGGCGGTCATCGCCCATGAGCACCATGAAAAGTGGAACGGCCGTGGTTATCCGAGGGGCATTGCCGGTGAGGAGATTCATATATTCGGCCGGATTACGGCGATTGCCGACGTCTTTGATGCTTTGGCCAGTGACCGGGTGTACAAAGCAGCCTGGCCAGTGGAGAAGATTATGAAGATCTTTAAAGAAGAGCGCGGTGAACATTTCGATCCAAAGCTCGTTGACCTGTTTTTTGAACATCTCGATGAGATCCTGGCGATTAAAGACGCCTACGCCGATCATTTTGATTAACAGTGAAAAAAATCCCCCTTTCGAACCCAAGGTCCGTAAGGGGGATTCGTGCGTCTCAGTTGGTGTGTCATCTGACTCCGCGGAGGATCTTCACCCCTTTGTTCAGACTCCAGTACCCGAAGAGAAACGTCACGGCACTGCCGTAAAAGAGGGCGGGTGCACCGAACAGGTCCATCATCAGCCCGAGAACGCCTGGTGCAATGATGGAGGCGCCCATGGAAAAGAGGTAGTAAAGTCCGGTGAAGAAGCCGATCTTGTTCGTCCCGCCAAGATCCGCGACGAGCGGATAGGCCTGGACGTTGACGAAGGCCCAGAAGATTCCGCCGATGAGAAGAACGATTGGCAGGAGCGTCAGATGACTCATGCCGAAGACGGCGCCGTCGATCAACGGCAGGGTCGGAATGAGAAAGAAGACGGCGGGCAACGCGAGAAGCCCGATGGACATGGCCGGCGCCTTGCCGATCTTCGTCCCGATGATGCCGGCGGGAATGGCGAAGAGGACGAAGGACAGACTGAAGAAGCCGAGGGTGAACCCGGCGGCATCCTCCGCCATACCGAGGTGTTCCACGGCATAAACGGTAAAAAGGGCTTCGACGGCGGCGTAGCCGATGAAGTAAATGAAGATGGCCAGAAGGATGTAAAACTGCCCCCGGAAGTCCGGCAGGAGGATCTTCTTAAACATCGTCTTCAGTGAGCCGGTTGCCTTGACCTCCTCAAGGTCATCGGCCGTGGCATCGGCGTAAGGCGGATGGCGGTCGACGACAAAGTAGAGCAGAATAAAGGCAAATAAAAGCAACAGGCCGGCGAGAATGAACGGATACGTCCGGTCGATCCCGTACAGGGTCGACAGACCGAAGAGGGCGACGATGGCCCCGACGCCGCCCATAAAGTTGATGATCCCGTTGGCCGTCGAGCGGTAAGCGGGTGGCGTATGGTCCGGCATGAGTGCGATCACGGGAGCGCGGTAGACCGTCATGGCAAGGAGAAAGACGATATCCACGACGAGGAGGACCCAGAGGGAGACCATCGCCCCGTAGGGGATGAGCGCAAAGAAGACGGCGGCAATGGGCATCCCGACGATGAGAAACGGCAGACGGTTGCCAAAGCGGGTGTTGATCCGGTCCGACCAGGTGCCAATGATCGGAATGAGAAGAACGGCAAAGAGGTTGTCGAGCCCCATGATCATTCCCCGGATCCCCCGGCTTTCAATAAAGTCACCGAGGATCAGTGGCATATAGGCATTGTAAAACGTCCAGATCAGCATCAGTGCAAAAAAACCGCTGCCGATGGCGAAGATTTTCGTTTTCGAGACCCCCTGGATCTTCTCAGTCATCATAATTCCCCCTCCGAGCCGGTCAGTCCGACTCTTCGATGATCATGGTGCGGATGCGGACAGCCTTCTCGGGATCGTCAGTAATCACCCCGTCAATGCGCTGGTGGATCAGATTTTTCAAATGCGCATCGTCGTTCACGGTAAAGGCCCTGAGCGGTGTCCGGTTCCTTTTGGCACCCTGGATCATGGCCGGAACGGCGACGGGGAAGAAGCAGTGCAGGCTCGTTGCCCTGAAGCTCTGAATGTACGTCCACGGCTCATACAGGCCTTCCATGAAGAGGGCGGCCGTCTCAATCGTCGGATGAAGCTCCCGCACCTTCTTCAGGGAATAATGGTTAAACGAGGACAGGACGATGCGATCGTCGAGTTCGCGTTCTTTGACGGCACGGAGGACGGTGTCTTCGAGCTGTTCATACGGAACGATGCCGTTCTTCAGTTCGATGTTCAAAAGGAAGGCGTTCTCCTCCATCAGATCCAACACATCCTGCAGCCTCGGAATCCGCGCGTCAGAGAACGATTGATCAAACCGGCTTCCGGCATCGATCCGTGCGAGTTCTTCATACGTCAGGGCATTGACCCAGCCGGAACCCGTCGTGGTCCGGTCGATCTGTTCATCGTGAATCACGACAGGCACGCCGTCTTTTGTGAGCTGGACATCGAGTTCGATTCCGTCCGCCCCGGCTTCAAGGGCTTTTTCAAAGGCGATCATCGTATTTTCCGGATAACGGGCGGCAAAACCCCGGTGCGCCCAGATCAGTGAGTGTTTCTCTTTCATGCCAACACAACCTTCCCAAATAGCCTCATAGGAATTAAGTTCGCTGTTCAGAATCGAAATCCCTCTTCTTTCGTTGAGATTTACACAACATTTACAAAAAGAAACCGGATGAAGTGTGCTATAATGAAACCGATACCAAGATGAAGGCAGGGATGTATGATGAAACTGTATCTGCGCCGGTTATGGGTCGTGATGATCGCGATTCTGACACTCGGCTTATACATACCGGAATGGACCGTTGATGCCGAAGAGAGTCAGCCTGGCTCTGAATCCGGAAGCAGCACCAGTGACGAAGAACTGCAGGATATTGCCGAAGCCTTTGCGGGCGTTTCGGATTCTTCTGAGGATGACGCGGACGATGATGAGGGTGAAGAGACTGATTTTTTGAGTCTGTTCACGGAACAGGCGAAAGAACAGACGATTCACAAGCTCGGACCGAGAATCTCGAATAAAATCGAATCGGAAGTGTTTGATTCGATCTTCCCGGTGATGGAAGAAGTGATCGAATCCTACATCAGCAAGCTCCCGGATGACCAGGTGCCATACCTCGTGATCGATGAACAGAAAGCCTCGTATGACGGGGAGAAGATCTTTCATATTCATGATGCGAACAGCGATGAAGATGTGCTTCGTTTTCACGTGCGGAAAGATCTGAAACCGAAACAGGGGTACTGGTTCAACTTTCACTACCATGATAAAGAGGACGACTTTGAAACCCACCATGAGATCGGCGACGTGTACTGGGATAAAAACACACCGCCAAAATGGATGACACACTGAATAATGAAAAAAGGCCGCAATTCCTCAAAGGAGTTGCGGCCTTTTGACGCATGAATTCAGCCTGAATGGTGCTGTAAAAGACGGGATGATAAGAAGGGTAAGAAATTTTTGTTAGAATATTCATACAATCTGCATGAACATCGGGGGAATCTGTTATAATAGGTACAATCACACACAGCGATGAGGAATGCCCTATGGACAGAATCTTCCGCCCGGTAATCCGGCTGATGAACCGCTTAAGATATAAACAAAAATTTGCACTCATGGCTGTGCTGACGACGCTGATGATCGGTGGTCTTCTGACGCCGATAACAATTTGGCTCGTTGAAGAGCGAAACGTGGCCTACGACGCCGGAAAAGGTCTTGAAATCTCCCGTGATCTGTCCGAGCTGATCTATTATTTGCAGCAGGAGCGGGGTTTTGTGCAGGTAAATACAACGAACGATGCAGGGATTGAAGAGCTATTTGAGACGCAGGATACCGTTCGTGAACTGCTGCGGGAGATCGATGAAGCGCACAGCGACTATATAAGTGAGTTTGCAAGTATAGATATGTGGCTTTTAATCGATGAAGAGGTCGGTAATCTGACCCTTATGGAAGGTGCAGATCTGACTCAGGAACGGGAGAGCTTTGAACGGTATACGCTTCTCATTGAAGAACTGATCGCACTCACACAGCTGACGATCCAATCGACATTGAAATCATTCGAAGGAGATATGGATACCGGAATTGTCATCAATGATCTCATTGATGGGATGCTGATCCGTGCTGAACATGTCGGGCAGATCCGTGCCTACGGCTCATTCCTGCTTGGTCTCGATGCCATTCCGGAAGAGGACCGGCTTGACATGGCGGTTCGGATTGAAGAAGTGAGTCATTATCGTTATCACATGGTCTTTGAGAACACGCCGGAGTTCACGGTGTTTCTTGATCGAAACCGGCCGCTTCAAGCTTACTATGAACGATACGAACAAGAACGGGACCGTCTTCAGGAGACAGCTTATGCACTGTTGGCTGGCGATTACGATGACCGTGAACCGATTGATTTCTTTTGGGATACCACGCCCGCTGTGGACAGCCACTTCTTTGTCTTTGATGAGGCGGCGGATTACCTGATCGAGAATATCGAAGGCCGTCAGCGGACTCTTGTGACCTCACAGAATCTGATCATCGGATTTGTAACCGGCTATGTCATTTTACTTTTGTACATGTTCTGGGGCTTCTTTCAGTCGATCCTGAACAGTGTCCGAACGCTTCGCGACGGATCGAGAAAAGTGGCCTGGGGGGACTATGACGTCTCGGTGGAACTGAACACGAGAGATGAGATGCGTGAAGTGGGAGACGCCTTCAATCATATGGTCGTGGAGATTGATACTGTCATGAAGGCCAATGAATCATCGATGGTCCGCACGAAAATGCACCAGGAGGCGCTTCTTGAGCTCTCGACTTCAGGCTTTTGGGTGGACGGGTTTCTCGATGAAGCCCTCGATGAGATCACAGAGAAAGTGACGTACGCCACAGTTGTGGACCGCACATCGATCTGGCTCGATAAGAAAGACGGTCTTCTCCTTTCTTCCGTCTATGACCGGGAGTCGCCGGTGCCGGCCGAAGACTGGCTCGCAGACAAGAGTCGTCTTGTGAACATGTACAGATGGGCACAGAACGGCCTGTTCTTTACGATGAACGATGTGAGGGAGTTCAGAAAGGATCATCCGTATATAGCGGCATACTTCCGGTCGCAGGGGATTCGTTCGGCACTCATGACCGTTCTCCGCTCAAAGGGAGCCGTGATCGGAATTATGGTACTCGAATGCCGGCCCAAGGGCCGGAAATGGTACAAAGAAGAAATGGCCTTCGCCCAGTCGATCAGCCAGCTCATTTCCACGGCCCTCGAGCGTCATGAACTGAGACAAAAAGAGCTCGAAATCCGGCACATGGCGTATTTTGACGGCCTGACAGGACTCCCGAACCGGCAGCACTTTCAAACGCTCTTACGGGAACAGATCGCCTTTGTCGATGAAGTGGAGATGGCCCTTGCCGTTCTTTACGTCGACCTTGATCTATTTAAACACGTCAATGACACGTGGGGTCATTCCGCCGGAGATAAGCTGCTTACGATGGTCGGGGAGCGAATGGCAAACGGAGTCGATCACAGAGTGGTGATTTCCCGGTTTGGCGGCGATGAGTTTACGATGATGCTTTCACCGGTCCAGGACCGTAAAGAAGCCTCGGACGTGGTGGAGGTCTTGCAAGACCTCTTTCGCAAGCCGTTTGATCTTGAAGGTAATGAAGTGTATATTTCCTGCAGCATCGGCATCAGCATCTATCCGAACAACGGCTCGACGACGGAGGATCTCATAAAAAATGCGGATATGGCGATGTACGAAGCGAAATCAAAAGGCAGAAACGCCTATGCGTTCTATACAGAGAAGCTCTACTCGAACATGCTCAACCGGATCGAAATGGAGGCGGAGCTGAGACGCGCCATTGAGCAGGAGGATCTGACACTCTATTACCAGCCGCAGTTTGATCTGGACACCGGCGATCTCGTCGGCTACGAAGCGCTCGTCAGATGGCCGCATCACCGCCTCGGCATCATCTCCCCGGGGGAATTCGTCCCTCTTGCTGAAGAGACCGGACTGATCTTGCCTCTTGGTGATCAGGTGATCGGCATTGCCGCGAGACAGCAGAAACAATGGCACAATGAAGGGTACAGCATTGTGCCGGTAAGTGTGAATGTCAGTGTGAAACAGCTGATGCATGAGAATATCATCCATACGCTCAGACGTGCCCTCGAGAATCATGAGCTGCCGGCAAGGAGTATTGGGATCGAAGTCACCGAATCGATCAGCGCCGAGCACTTTTTCACGATTCGTGAGACACTCGACCGGATCCGTGCCCTCGGCATCACGGTATCGATCGATGATTTCGGGACCGGGCATTCATCTCTTGGTTATCTGAAGAACTTTCCTGTGGACTTTCTGAAGATTGACCGGACGTTCATTTCCGGGATCGGCACGAGTCATGAGGATGAAGCCATTGTCCGGGCCGTCATTGCCATGGCGAAGGGTCTGCGGATGCAGATTGTCGCCGAAGGGGTTGAGACTGCGGAGCATCTCGATTGGCTCAGGCAGTTCAGCGGCCTGCGGGTACAGGGCTTCTATATGGGCCGTCCGGGTGATGCGGAGGTTAGCGGGAAATGGCTGAGTAAAAAAGCGGACGGTGCTTAATATCGTCCGCTTTTCTGCGTGAACAAAGACGCTTCCGTGAGAGTTTGTTAACAAAATCGTCACATTTCCGTGAGGCGCTTCACTTGGAGTGCCGGGAAGCGACTGTATATAATAGAGTTCATAGCACTATCTGTGAAGTGATAAACAAGATTCGGATGGAGTGACACCGATGCAAACTTTAAAAGAATGGACAAAACAAAAGCGCAACGAAACGATCCTCCTGCGGCTGAATGCCGTGGCACTCGGACTGTCGATCGTGGCGATGGCCTGGTTCATCGTCCGTGTTGTCGACGGCGTGTTTTTGCAGGGAGAAGGGTTTTGGGATGTGGTTCCCTATCTGATTCTGACGGCTGTGGCCCTCCTGTTCAGAAGCCTCTTTACCTGGCTTGGCGGGCGGATCGGGATCAGGCTCGGAACGCAGATCAAACAGGAATACCGGCAGTGGCTCACGGAGGACGCGGATCAGAAGTCAGGGCAGCTGACGGGTGAGCGGACGGGGGTGTTCGTGGATGCCGTGGATGAAGTGGAAGGGTATGTGAAGAATTACTACCCGCAGCTCATTCAGTCATCAACGGTGCCGCTCGTGCTCCTCGCAGCGATTTTTTATATGAACTGGGTGAGCGGACTGATTCTTCTTGTGACAGCCCCGTTCATTCCGATCATGATGATTGTCGTCGGCAAGAATGCGGAGAAGCGGTCTGAGGCGCAGATGGAGAAGCTGAACAGGTTTTCCGGGACGTTTATGGATCTTCTGCAGGGGCTCGTAACGCTCCGGTTTCTCGGGAAGTCAAAGGAAAAAGCCGGTGACATTGCCGCAAGCAGCATGAGCTACCGGGATGCGACGATGGATGTATTGAAGGTGGCGTTCCTGTCGTCACTGATGCTTGAATTCATCTCGATGCTGAGTATTTCGCTTGTCGCCCTTGAGGTGGGACTGCGGCTCGTCATCTTCGATCAGCTGACGTTCTTTACCGCCTTCTTCGTCCTGATCCTTGCGCCGGAGTTCTTTGCTTCATTAAAAGAACTCGGGACGGCTTTTCATAACGGCAAAAGCAGTACAGGCGCCTGGGAACGGGTGAAAGGTGCGGTCGGTGACGGTACCGTTGCGGTGAAAAACGGCGATCGGGACATGCCGGCGGATGCGTCTCTTGATCTGGAGGCAAAGGGTATGGCCTTTTCGTACGGCGCTGGCCAATTTGCATTGGGACCGGTCGACTTTTCGATACCTGAAGGGAATCACGTTGCGATTGTCGGCCCGAGCGGCTCGGGGAAATCAACGCTGCTGCAGCTGATCACGGGACTGCGGGCTCCTGAAAGCGGCGAGCTGACCGTATCAGGCATCCCGGTGCACGCGCTCAGACGCGAAAGCTGGTTCCGGGAAATCAGCTATCTGACCCAGCATCCCTATCTCTTCAGCGGGACGCTCCGGGAAAATATCCGCATGGGCGCATTAGAAGACATCCTTGACAGTGACATTCTTGAAGCGGCAAAGGATGCCGGTCTCACGTCGCTCATTGACCGCCTGCCACAAGGCCTCGACACGCCCATCGGCGAAGCCGGGCGCGGTCTGTCCGGCGGCGAGCGGCAGCGGATTGCCCTTGCCAGGGCATTCTTGAAGAAGCCGCGTCTGATCGTGTTTGACGAACCGACGACGGGGCTTGATCTGAGAACCGAACAGATCTTGCAGGCGGGGATCCGCACCCTGAGTGAGAAGGCAACGATGATCACCGTTGCGCACCGGCTCCATACGATACGGGAAGCAGACCGCATTCTTTTTATGGACAATGGCCGGATCATCGCGAACGGTAAGCATAGCGAGCTCATTAATACGGTGCCCGCCTACCGTCAGATGGTGTCTGTGGAAACAGGAGGGGATGCATCATGAAAGATCTTCAGATGATTACAGCCCTGATGCTGAAGGAAAAGAAGGATTTGTTCAAGTCCGTCCTTTACGGGGTTTTAGCAGCTCTGGGTGCCGTGGCACTGTTTGCGAACAGCGGGTACCTCATTTCCGCCGCTGCCGTGACGAACGCCTTTTATGTGCTGACCATCAGCATTGCCCTTTTGAAGCTCTTCAGCGTCTCGCGGGCCGTGTTCCGTTATTTTGAACGGATGGTGTCACACCGGGCGACGTTTACGATGCTCGGGCGGTTTCGGGTTCATTTCTTTGAAAAGCTTGCGCCCCTTGCCCCGTCACTGTCGACGTCCTTTCGGAGCGGGGATCTGTTAAGCCGGGTGACGGGGGACGTGGAGAGCCTGCAGAATTACTTTCTCAGGGTCGTGTATCCGCCTGTCGCCGCAGCGGTCACGTTCCTCATTACGGTTATCTTTACCTTCTTGTTCTCCTGGCAGATCGCCCTCTTGCTCCTTGGGGGTCTGGTCCTGACGAGCGCGCTGATTCCGTATGTGTATGCGCTAAGACAAAAGCGGACAGCCAGCCTGATCCGGGAGAGACGGGCAACCTTGACGGAAGAAGTGACCGAGCTCTATCAGGGGCAGGAAGAGTGGCTGATTCACAATCTTCTTGACGAGAAGAAGAAGAAGACACTCGATGCGTCTGAAGAACTGATCGCCGCGCAGCGCAAGGAACAGAAAACACTGCTTCAGAACCAGTCCGTGAATCAGGCGGTCACGTTCATCGTCAGTGTCCTGATTCTGACGACAGGGGCCTTCCTTGCTGCCGAAGGCGGACTGAATGCGATCTTCCTCGCCATGCTCGTCATGGTGTCCCTTACGGTGTTTGAAAACGCGGCTCCGATGGCGACGGTACCGGTGTATGCGGAGGATAACCAGACGGCAGGGCGGCGTCTGAACGAAGCGACGTCGGCTCTGCCGCCGGAAGAAGGAGACGCCCTTCCTGAAGGCGGTGCTTCATCCCTGTCCCTCGACGGCGTTCGTCTCGCCTTTGACGAGGCGCATGCGGCGGCACTCGATCATGTGGATGCAGAAATGCCGAAAGGATCGGTGACGGTCCTCGTCGGAGCAAGCGGTTCCGGGAAATCGTCGGTCCTGCACCTCCTCCTCGGGATGCACCAGGCTGATGACGGCACCGTCAGCTGGAACGGACGGCGGATTCATGAGTACACGTTTGAGAGTCTTTACGAAAACAGCAATATCGCCCTGCAGGATGCCCACTTTTTTGCCGGAACCATCCGGGACAACCTGCTCCTTGCGAACGGGGAGGCGAAAGATGCGGATATGCAAAAGGCTCTGGGCGATGTGGCGCTGACGGCCTTTACGCTCGATGATGCCGTGGACGAACAGGGCAAGAACCTCTCCGGCGGGGAGCGGCAGCGTCTTGCATTTGCGAGACTGCTCCTTCGTGAAGCGTCCAACTGGTTTCTCGATGAACCGTTTTCCTCTCTCGATCCTGCGATGGAACGCTCGATGTACGACCTCCTCCGGGAACGGTCGAAAGGCGATACCGTTGTTCTTGTCAGTCACCGGCTGACCGGACTTGAAGAGGCCGATCAGATCATTGTCATGGATGAAGGCAAAGTTGCCGAGTCCGGCACGTATGATGAACTCATGAACCGAAGCGGGATCTTCCGTCAGCTTAAAGAGATCGAACAGTCGGTCTTTCTGAGCAGATCGTAAGGAATCAGCCGGAAGCGAGTTGAATAACCGAAAAAAGAAGCCTGATCCCAGTCACATGGGGTCAGGCTTCTTTATGATGAATAGGATCAGGATTTTATGAGGCTCCCTTTGGCGACGATGGCAAAGATATTGCCTTTTTCCGTCGATTTCTCAATCAGGGTGTGCCCGGTGCTCTTGCACCATGCGTCCACATCCCGGACGAACCCGGTATCGGTGACGCTGATTTTGACCGTCTGGCCGTTGTCGAGTTCTTTGATGGCTTTGTGAAGATTCATAATCGGACCCGGGCAGCTGAGACCTGTGGCATCAATGGTTACATCCGCTCTTCTCACTTCAGGTTCAGGCGTTTCATCTGCGACGATGTCATCGCGGACAGAATCCGTGCAGACATGATGCACGCAGGCATACGTCTTATAGCCGCCGCTCAGGTTGATCGTCTTCACGCCGTGCTGCTCGAGGATTCTCGTGGCGAGATAGCCTCTCAGCCCGACCTGGCATGTGATATAGACCGGCTGATCTTTCGGGAATTCATCGAGACGCTCACGAATCGTATCGAGCGGGATATTAACGGACCCTGGAATGGCGCCCATTTCCACTTCAAGAGGATCGCGGACGTCGACGAGAAAGCCGCCGTTTTCGACGATGGCATCGATCTCATCGTGGTGTACGATGTCAAGATCACCATCGGCCACGTGCGTCGCCACATAGCCGAGCATGTTGACCGGATCCTTCGCAGAAGAATAAGGCGGTGCATAGGCGAGCTCAAGTTCAGGGAGATCGAATACGGTCAGTTCCCCTTTAATGGCCGTTGCGATGACGTCAATCCGCTTATCGACACCGTCGAGGCCGACGCCCTGTGCACCGAAAATTTTCCCGGTTTCAGGATCGAACGTCATTTTCAGTGAGACCGGTGACGCACCCGGGTAGTAGCCGGCATGAGAGCCGGGGTGCACGTGAACGGCTTTGTAATTCACACCGAGCTGCTTCAGCGTCTTTTCGTTATTGCCCGTTGCGGCAACGGTCAAGTCGAACACTTTGGCGATGGATGTGCCGAGGGTACCCTTATAGGCCGTCGGGTTCCCGTGAATTGTATCGGCAACGATCCGTCCCTGGCGGTTCGCAGGCCAGGCGAGCGGTACCATTACCGGTGTGTTCTGGATATAGTCCTTCACCTCGATGGCGTCACCGATGGCGTAAATATGCTCGTCCGTCGTCCGAAGGTATTCGTTGACGAGAATGCCGCCGCGATCGCCGGTCTCAAGACCTGCCTGAACGGCGAGTTCATTTTCCGGACGCACGCCGATGGAGAGAATGGTGATGTCGCTCTCGAGCTCTTCACCGCTGTTAAGAACGACGGTTTTGCCCTGATCACGGAAGGCTTTGACGCCGTCACTGAGGATCAGTTTGCCGTGTTCCTGGATGTGCTGGTGCACGATGGCGGCCATCTCCGGGTCGATCGGCTGCATGACTTGATCGGCCATTTCCACGACTGTAACGTCGATGCCTCTTGCATGCAGGTTTTCCGCCATCTCAAGGCCGATGAATCCGCCTCCGACAACGACGGCTTTTTTCGGGTGACGCTCATCTACCCAGGCTTTGATTTTATCGGTATCCGGAATGTTCCGGAGGGTAAAGACGTTTTGTGTGTCATTCAGTCCGTCGATCGGCGGCACGATCGGACGCGCCCCCGGTGAGAGAATCAGCTCGTCATAGCTCTCTGTATACGTTTCGCCGGTGGCGGCGTTTGTTACGGTCACGGTTTTCTCGTCACGCTGGATGCTTGTGACTTCCGAGAGGTTGCGGATATCGAGGTTGAATTTGCGGCTCATGCCTTCAACGGTCTGAACGAGGAGCTTTTCCCGCTCTTCGATGGAGCCTCCGATGTAGTACGGAAGCCCGCAGTTTGCAAAGGAAATGTGCTCGCCTTTTTCGAAAACCACGATATGGGACGTTTCGTCGATCCGTCTTAATCTTGCTGCAGCTGTTGCGCCTCCGGCAACGCCGCCTACAATCACTATTTTTTTACTCATGGTAACATCCTCCTGTATGGCCATTTCTTCCGGCCTTGTGAATTTTTTAACATAATACCTTTAAGGGTATCTTACAACAGACTTAATGATATGTAAATGGTGTTAACCCGGTGAGTTGTGACGATTTTTTGTCCATTCCGAGAGCGTGCGCTTTCATTCCTGATTTTCGATGAATGGCAGAGACGGTTTCATAAAACAGAACAGGTGTGTAATCATGAAAAACGGGAAAGAAGACAGTGAGGTGATCGCGATGACAACCATGAACGGACTGATTCACTGGCCGACGGTGACCGTTGTTCTGACGATAATCCTTGTCTTAATCGGAACGGGGATCTGGCTTGTAAAGCGGAACCGCCGGATCTGAGCGGATCTTTTCACATGTTTTGTGCGGAATGATACACTGATTCAGTGTGAAAGAAGACACAATCAAACAAACTCAACCAGAGGTGAACAGAGATGGAGAAGCACGATATAAAAACAGATGCCGGTCTGTTTAGGACGATGGAAGAGCGGCATTCGGTGAAATCGTATCAAACCGGTGTGACCATTCCGGATACGGAGATCCGTTCGATGATCGAAATGGCGACGGAGGCCCCTTCTTCCTGGAACCTGCAGCACTGGAAATTCCTTGTCGTTGATGATGAGGAACAAAAGGAGAAACTGCACCGGATCGCGTACGGACAAAACCAGGTCAAAGAATGTTCCGTTGTGATTGCCGTTCTCGGTGATACAAAAGCGAACGAACATGCAGACCGGATTTTTCAGGAAGCGGTCGACAAGGGCCTGATTACCGAAGCGGTAAAAGAAAAAATCGTCAACGGGATCAACGGTGCCTACAACGGCAGTGAGACGTTCCCGAGAGACGAAGCCTTTCTGAATGCATCCCTTGCGGCAATGCAGCTGATGCTCAGTGCCCGCGGTCTCGGCTATGATACCTGTCCGATGGGCGGCTTCGACCGGGAAGCCTTCGTGGAGGAGTTCAACGTGCCTGAGCGTTACGTACCGGTTATGCTTTTGACAGTTGGTGTCCGGGCGGAAGAACCGCGCATCAGCTCGAGGCTTTCAGTTGATGAAGCAATGGTCCGAAATACGTTCTGATACAGAATACACAGGTAACGCGCGTTCTCCCCGATATATCAGGGAGGCGCGCGTTTTCTTCTTACAGGGCGGTTTGTCTGCCCTCTGAGCGGGTATGGAAGGAATAGGGCATACACATTGGAGGTGCACCACCATGGATAAGCAAGTTGTAGCGGTCATGCACAGCCTCGATCAAAAAGAGGGTGTCATGCGTGAACTTGAAATCAAAGGAGTCAAAGAAGAAGCGGTTCAAATCATTCACAGAGACGATGACGAAGCTTCTGAGTATCGGAAATTCTTCGAACAGGGCGATTATGTGGTCCTCGTCGAAGTCGACAAAGAGCTTGGAAAGATTCCCGTTGAGCAGGAAGACACGCTGAGTGAGCACCGCACGCCAAAAGGGCATCACCATCAGCCGCATCATCAGATGAAACAGGGTATGTAACTGAACGCGATCATAAAGGCTGCACCACTGAAGAGGATTCAGGTGCAGCCTGTTTTGTTTTCTGAGCCATATACATATAACAAAGGGGGAAATTGACATGGCAAACACGCATGAATATTGGATGCGTCAGGCGATTGAGCTTGCGAGAGCGTCAAAAATAGCCGGGAACGATCCGTTCGGGGCGCTGCTCGTAAAGGACGGCGAGGTGGTGATGACGGCGACGAATCAGATTCATACGGCAACGGATCCGACCCATCACCCGGAGATTGTCCTCGTCAGGGACTACTGCAGGCAGGAAGGCATCACGGATCTGAAAGACGTCACACTCTATACGAGCTGTGAGCCCTGTGTCATGTGCAGCGGTGCGATGGTCTGGTCGAACCTCGGACGTCTCGTCTACAGCGTTTCCCATGAACAGCTTCTCGGCATAACCGCGAGCAATATTCAGCTGTCCTCCGGGGATGTGTTTTTGAACAGCCCGTGGAAACCGGAGGTCATTCCGCTTGTATGCAATGAGGAAGGACTCCGTCTGTTTTCATAAGGGTGCAGGTCTTCGGGAGGGCGGGATTGCACGGTAAGTACCTGTATTTGGCAGGCATTTTTTCACATTTCAAATAGGCAACGTCTCCCTCTCGTGGTATAATACAGTTAAACAGATCAAATGCCAGGCAGGCGGGGGTGAACGGATGTTTCGGAAGGTCAAACGGATTACACTGAACGCACGACTGTTGATTTATACCTTTCTGTTACTGACAATGACGGCCCTCGTCATTGGCTTTTCGAGTTTTCAGCTGTCAAAGAATGCCCTCGATGAGAGAGGGCGCGACATATTGGAGAACGGAGTTCATTCGGCGATAATGCTCATCGAAGAGCGGCAACGCGCTGTGGAAGAAGGACGGCGCTCCCTTGACGGTGCCCAGGAGAGTATCAAAGAGATCCTCCTTGGCCCGATGAATGAAGACGGGACGAGGCCCATTGACGGACCGGTCGATCTCGGCGAGCACGGGTACTTTATCATCTACAGCCCGGACGGGTATGAGGTGATGCATCCGACCCTTGAAGGGCAGAACGTCCTGAATGCGACGGATATGAACGGTAACGAAGACGACCCGTATTTCTTTGTGCAGGACAAGATCAACGGGGCCATGGCCGGGGGCAGTTTTGTCACCTATACGTGGGATTTGCCCCATGAAGACGGAACCGGTGAGAAGATCGCGTACTCCGAATATAATGAGGAATGGGAATGGATTGTGTCGGCGAGTACATACATGAGTGATTTCAATGAAGAAGCCGATTCGATTATGTGGGTGACATTTGCGATGATTGCGCTTTTGGTCCTTCTCGGCGTTCTGTTGTCGGTGTACTTCTTCTCAGGGTTCACCAAACCCCTCATGGCCCTTGATCAGGCGATGACGAAGCTGAAAAAGGGACAGTATGAGAAAGTGACGGTTGTCGGGCGTCAGGACGAAGTCGGCCAGCTGACGTCGAGCTTTAATGACATGGTGGAAGCAATGGAAGAGAAAGATGAACGGATTTTCCGCTATGCCTACTACGATGATCTCACCGGTCTTCCAAACCGGAACTGGCTGAATGATTACGTGGAAAAGCGGCTCGGTGATGCCGGACCGGATATGTACCTGATTTTGCTTGACGTGCGTAACTTTAAGGTGATCAATTCCCTGTACGGCCATTCATACGGCGATCAGATGATCCGTACCCTCGGAAAGGTGCTCAAAGAGGCGGAGGCCGGTGAAGTCCGCCCGGCAAGAATCGGGGGCAATGAATTCGGCGTCTGGGTCGAACAGACCGACGGTGGAGCGCTTCGGACGTTTATTGAATCCGGAAAAGCCAAACTGAATGACGTCCACCGTAAAGAAGAGGAATGGCAGCCGCTCCGGTTCCATATCGGGGTTGCACAGGTGATTGGCGATCTGACCGGCTTTGAGGATCTTTATCAGCGGGCCTCTGTCGCCATGCAGGTGGCGAAGAATCAGGACCTCGATGATTCCGTGATGTTTACAAAAGAAATGCTTGAGGCCATTGAAGAGGATAACCGCTTCAAAAACGGCCTTGAAGACGCGATGATCCGTGGTGAGTTTGAACTCTACTATCAGGAGAAGCGCTATCTGTCAGATGCGTCGGTCATGGGCCTGGAAGCCCTGTGCCGCTGGGAGTCCCCGACGTTTGGCATGGTCAGTCCCGCCCGCTTTATTCCGATGCTTGATCAGAACGGCATGATGGTCCCCTTTACGGAATACGTGACGGTGAAGGCCCTAACGGATTATCCGGAGCTTGCGAGGCTTTACGGACCTGATGTGGAGGTCTCCATCAACATTCCGCCGAACGTCTTTCTCCTTGATGAGTACCGGTCATTTCTCATGCAGGAAGTGAAGAGACGGGGGATCAGACCCGAGCGGATCATCCTTGAGATCACCGAAGACGTCTTCATCGCCGATATGAGCGTGGTCATTGCCGCAGTCGATTCCCTCCGGGCATTCGGGTTCCGGATTTCCCTCGACGACTTCGGGACCGGCTACTCGTCTCTCAGCTATATCAGTCAGCTTCAGACCGATGAAGTCAAGGTCGACAAATCCTTCATTGATCAGATGGAGATGAATGAGCGCTCATGGAATCTTCTGAAGTCAATTATCCGCATTGCCAAATCGATGAACTATCAGGTCGTGGCGGAAGGTGTGGAAACGGCTGAACAGGTGATGAAACTGAAAGAAACGGGCTGCGACATCGTACAGGGTTACGTATATTCCAAACCGCTCCCGCTTAAACGCATATCCTGAATACCATCCGGTTCTTCTGTCAAAGGAAGAGCCGGTTTTTTATTGATGTAAAGGAGCGCGCTGCCCGTTTTCAGGCGATTCGATTCAGATGGTCAGATTCTTAATGGTTAATGGACGAAAATTCTGAACGTTCGTGATATGATGAAAGACAGAAACCTGTAGTATTCGGGTGTATTTGAGGAGGTTATTCGTTGTGAAAACAAAATCCTATCAGTCCCTTGTCGAGCATGACCAGGTAAGGGCCTTAATTGATAATGTGGAACAGGTGGTTGTCGGAAAACGGCGTGAAGTGGAACTGAGTGTGGTGGCGCTCTTATGCGGCGGTCATGTGCTCCTTGAAGACGTGCCGGGTGTCGGCAAAACGATGATGGTCAGGGCGATTGCGAAATCCATCGGTGCGGCGTTCAAACGGATCCAGTTCACCCCCGACCTGTTGCCTTCCGACGTGACGGGTGTATCGGTATTTAATCAAAAGGAGATGGTGTTTCAGTTCCGGCCCGGTCCGGTCATGTCCAATATTGTCCTCGCCGATGAGATCAACCGTACGTCACCGAAGACGCAGGCGGCGCTCCTTGAGGCCCTTGAAGAAGGGAGTGTCACCGTTGACGGTGAGACGAGAGAGCTTGAGGATCCGTTTCTCGTTATGGCAACGCAGAACCCGATTGAATACAGCGGAACGTATCCCCTTCCGGAAGCGCAGCTTGACCGCTTTTTGTTCAAGTTCAAAATCGGCTATCCGACGAAATCTGAGGAGCTTGACGTCTTGAACCGGGTCGAAAACAATCACCCCATCGAACGGATTCAGGAAGTCCTCAGTCTCACCGATGTGACGGCGATGAAGACGGACGTGCAGGACGTGCGTGTTCATGATTCCATCAAACAGTACATCATTGACCTTGTCACGTCGACGAGGCTGCATCATGCGGTCTCCCTCGGGGCGAGCCCGCGGGCTTCGATTGCACTGATGAAAGCCGCCCAGGCCTTTGCTTTTATGCAGGGACGGACGTATGCCGTACCGGATGATGTGAAGTTTCTCGCGCCTTTTGTCCTCCGGCACAGAATGATCCTGACCTCCGATGCGAAACTCTCGAATCAGACCAGTGAACGGGTGGTCACGGAAGTGATTGAACAGGTCCGTGTTCCTGCCGGGGAAGAGATGCGCTGATGAAATGGCGCGAATGGTCAGGCTGGTTCTGGATCAAGGTGGCGCTTCGGGCAGCGCTCGTTCTCGCCATTGTCGGCGGGCTGTTCAGCTATGCCATGTTCCAGGGCGGGTTTGTAAGCTGGTTTTTGTTCTACAGCGTCACGGTGCTGATTGTCCTGATGGTGCTGTATGCCCTTATCCCCCTGGGGCATTTTGAGGTGAAACGGATCATCGGACAGTCGGCGCTTCCTGCAGGAAGTGACGTGCGAATTCAGGTGCAGATCACGCGGAAATGGCCGTTTCCCTTTTTGTATCTAGGTGTGAAAGATGAGATGGAGCGTCGGCTTGAACGGCAGGTCGGAGGCAGACAGTCAGAGATGATCTTTTACCCATCGGTGAAGAAGGAACTCGTTTATGACTATCAGGTGGAGGACATCCGGCGGGGCAGCTATCAGTTTCTCGGGACGTGGCTTACAACGAGCGATGTATTCGGCTGGGTGACCAAACGGCGCTTTACGACGACGCCGGACTGGCTCCTCGTCTATCCCGATTACCACCCGATCGATTCCTGGGAGGCCTTTGAGCGTCATGAGACGGAGACGAGACAGTCCAATCAGGACTTTGTTGAGGACCGGACGTCCATCGCCGGGGCGCGGGAATACGTACCCGGGGACAAGCTGACGAGCATCGACTGGAAAGTCACCGCCCGCTCGACGAAGCTGATGACGAAAGAATTCGAAGATTATATCGGCCAGAATTTCATGATTCTGCTCAGTAATTTTATCCCTGATGCCACTTACGATACCCTGCAGTCCTATGAGGAAGGCATTGAGCTTGCGACGTCGATCATCATGTATGCCTATGAACGTCAGCTCGATGTGGGCATGATGACAGTCGGACGCTATACGCAGGCTTTTCCCCTGCAAAATGGCAGTGATCATCAGAAGAAGCTCGTGACCCATCTCTCGGAGATTCAGCCCGATGAAGAAGGGAGCTTCGCCGTGAAACTCGTGGACGTCGAGCAGGAGCTGACCAGCGGGTCGACGGTGATTGTCATTGCGACCGCCCTGGATGATGACCTCCTGAGTCAGCTCAAGACTCTCGCAGCGAGGGGGCGTTCGATTTACTTTTTCCTCATGACGAAAGAGAAGGATTCGTTTGATCAGTGGGAAACCGGGCGTCAAAAGGAACTTGAACGGGCAGGGATCATCACGACCCGGCTTGATACAGGGGATATTGACAGCTACTCGAAACAACAGGCAGGTGAAGGCCAATGAAGCAAAAGCAAAAACGGTCGTTCTCTGTCGTGCATCTCTTTATTTATGTGCTTGCCTTTCTGATCCTTTGGGAGTGGCTCAGGCCGATCCCGGCTGTGACGGATACGTCGAGTATTGAGGTCTTTTTGCTCTTTGCCGCAGTCAGTGCCGCGCTCATCTATATCCGTCTGCCTTTTTGGGTGAACATCCCGACCCTCGCGGTTTTTGCAGTCTTCGGGCTGCATCGGATCTTCTATGAGGGGCCTTTTTTCTCGAGGGAAGGAGGCGGCGAATCAGTCAGGCTGATCGGCGGTGAGATCCGTCATAATGCCGCCCTTCTGATCAGTGGTGATATGGAGCTTCTGACGAATCCGTTTCGTACTCTCCTGTTGTTTCTGCTTTTGGCACTGATCTGTTACTTAATGTACTTCTGGGTGTTTCAGACGAGGCGGGTGTTCTTTTTCCTCCTTGCGACGGTTGTGTACATTACGATTCTCGACACGTTCACCGTCGTGGATGCCTCGCAGGCGATCGTACGGATTGTGGTCATCGGCTTCTTCATGATGACGCTTCTTCATATGCTTGCCGTGCAGGAAGAGGAGAAGAACATCGGCAGGGAGTCGGAGCCGGTGCTGCCGGCGGCATGGATGTACACTCTCACCGCCATGGTCACTGTCGCCCTTGCCGCGGGTTTTCTCCTGCCTAAGCCCGATCCGCAGTGGTCGGATCCTGTTCCGGCGATGCGCAGTTTCCTGACCGGTGAAGGGGGCATTGGCGGCGGTGGCGGAACGATCCGCCGTGTCGGATACGGGGACAACGATGAACGGCTCGGCGGCGGCTTTGTGGAAGATGAGAGCGTCGTCTTCGAAGCGGTCGTCGACGGACCGGTTTACTGGCGCGGGGAATCGAAAGATGAGTACACGGGGCTCGGCTGGGTCAATTCCGAGACGGATTTTCAGCCGGCGACGGATGTCTTCGATCCGGATCGGATTGATTACTGGATGTATGATGAGGATCTGACGTCCGGCGAGGATTGGCTCGAAGCGGACGTCGAGATGGTGACAGAGGCTGATTTTCCGCTCTTCTTCTATGCGGGACAGCCGATGGATATCCCTGGTGAAAGCGTCGGTGCCTCTGTCGACGTGACGCCGCAAACGGCGTTTGTGGATCCGCTCACAGGCCGGATTGAGGCCACTGAGCCGGGTCAGGGCGAACGGATTGATTCCTATACGTTCAGCTACAAAGACTTCAGCTTCCCGATCCCGACAATGCAGGAGACCGAAGAGAATGATCCGCAGGCACTCTTTGAGCGGTACACCCAATTGCCTGACGATTTGCCGGAGCGGGTGATTGACCTTGCCTTTGAAATCACCGAAGAGGAAGACAACCGCTATGACAAGGCTGTCGCGGTGGAACAGTATTTCGGTCAGAACGATTTCGTCTACCAGACGACGGATGTTCCGGTTCCTGAAGAGGGACAGGACTATGTGGACCAGTTTCTTTTTGAGACACAGGCCGGGTACTGTGACAACTACTCCACCTCGATGGTCGTTCTTCTGAGGGCCCTTGACATCCCGGCACGCTGGGTGAAGGGCTTTACATCAGGTGAACAGACAGAGGTACTTGACGACGGACGCTCTGTTTACGAAGTGTCCAATACAAACGCCCATTCCTGGGTGGAAGTGTATTTCCCGGAAGTCGGCTGGGTTCCGTTTGAGCCGACGCAGGGCTTTGAGAACTACGCCGATTTTCAGACGGAACCGATCGAGATCGATCTCGATCTTGACGGAGAGGATGCGGAAGACCCCGATGATCCGGAGCGTCCGGATACGCCGGACTCGGAATTTCCGGATCCGGACGAAGGCTTTGATCCGGGTGAAGCCGTCGGTGACGGCGGTGACGGGACAGGCGCTGCGCCGTTCCGGGACTTCCTGACGCCGGGGAATATCCTGATATCCCTTGTTGTCCTGTTCTTCGTGCTCTTTGCCTATCAGAAGCAGAGTAAGCTCATGAACCGCTTTTTCTTTCTCATCTATAAACTGAAGGGAACCGACCGTTCCTTCTTGAAGGCGTACAGACGCCTGTTGTGGCTCCTCGAGAAAGAAGGACTGCCACGCGGAGAAGGCGAGACGCTCCGCGAATACGCAAGACGGGCGGATCAGGCCTTCAGTTCGCAGGCGATGTCGAAGCTGACGAAGGCCTATGAGCGGATCTACTACGGGGGATTTGATCCTGACGGTGACTGGCAAAAGCACCGGAAAGACTGGGAAGAAATGTTGAAACGGCTCTATCAGTAGCCCTTGACCGCTTTGGTCCGTCCTGTTAAAATGAATCAATCTGACACGCATAACGTGAACACGCTTCGTATATCTCCGGAAATAGGGTCCGGAAGTCTCTACCGGGTGACCGTAAATCACCCGACTATGAAGGTGGCTTTGACCCTCCGGTGTGAGGGATGAGTCCGCCTTCGCTCCTGAACTGATCAGGACGGAGGCGGTTTTTTGTTCACCCGGAAGGGACGCGGCACTTGGTGTGCGGTGGTCATTAGCGGCGTCTATTACACAGACAGAGGTGAAGGATATGGAAGAATTAAACGAAAGAATCATTGTCCTTGATTTTGGCGGACAGTACAATCAGCTGATTACCCGCAGGATCCGGGATCTCGGGGTATTCAGTGAGCTCGTGAGCCATAAGGTGACGGCAGATGACGTGAAGGCGATGAATCCGACGGGGATTATTTTCTCCGGAGGCCCGGGGAGTGTATACGCAGACGGCGCTCCGCGCTGTGATGAAGCGATTTTTGATCTGGGGATTCCGGTCCTTGGGATCTGTTACGGCATGCAGCTGATGACGGATCATTTCAACGGCTCCGTTGAAGCGGCGAACCACCGGGAATACGGCAAGGCTGCCATCACGATCGAACATCCATCAAAGCTCTTTAAGGATCTCCCTCTTGAACAGATGGTATGGATGAGCCACGGGGATCTTGTCAAAGCTCCGCCTGAAGGGTTTCAGGTCGATGCAGTGAATCCGAGCTGCCCGGTTGCGGCGATGAGCAATGAAGCAAAAAACCTGTACGGGGTGCAGTTTCACCCGGAAGTGCAGAACACCGAACACGGCAATGCCATGCTGAAGAACTTCATCTATGAAGTGTGCGGCTGTGAAGGCAACTGGTCGATGGAGAACTTTATCGATATCGAAGTGGAGAAGATCCGTGAGAACGTCGGCGACCGCAAAGTGCTCTGCGCGTTAAGCGGCGGCGTGGACTCCTCGGTTGTCGCAGCGCTTGTCCATAAAGCCATCGGCGACCAACTGATCTGTATGTTCATCGATCACGGCCTTCTCCGTAAGAATGAAGCGAAGAGCGTCATGGAGACCTTTGCCGAAGGGTTCGATATGAACGTCATAAAGATCGATGCCCAGGAGCGCTTTTTGGGGAAACTTGCCGGCGTCAGTGACCCGGAACAAAAACGCAAGATCATCGGCAACGAGTTTATTTATATATTTGAAGAGGAAGCGGCGAAACTTGAAGACGTCGACTTCCTCGCTCAGGGCACGCTCTATACGGATATTATCGAGAGCGGCACCGATACGGCACAGACGATTAAATCCCATCATAACGTGGGCGGACTGCCGGAGGATATGAAATTTGATCTGATCGAGCCGCTTAACACCCTCTTCAAAGACGAGGTCCGTGCGGTGGGCTCAGAGCTTGGGCTTTCTGATGAAATCGTCTGGCGCCAGCCGTTCCCCGGACCGGGTCTCGGGATTCGGGTACTCGGCGAAATTACGGATGAGAAACTTGAGATCGTTCGGGAATCCGATCAGATTCTGCGCGACGAAATCAAGAAGGCGGGACTTGACCGTCATATTTGGCAATACTTTACTGCGCTTCCGGACATGCGGAGCGTTGGCGTCATGGGTGACGCGCGCACGTACGATTACACCGTCGGTATCCGTGCGGTGACGAGTATTGACGGCATGACCAGTGACTGGGCGCGGATTCCGTATGACGTCCTTGAGATCATTTCCACCCGAATCGTCAACGAGGTGAAGCACGTCAACCGTGTGGTGTATGACATCACGTCCAAGCCGCCAAGTACCATTGAATGGGAATAACCGAATGAAATAAAAATAATAATCATTAATGTTCGGATTTTTATTGACAGTGACAAGTGGGCTTGCTACACTGATTCTTGTATTCTTATTATCTATATTGTTCGTATAATCTTGGGAATAGGGCCCAAAAGTTTCTACCGGATCCCCGTAAAGGATCTGACTACGAACGATAATCAGTGTTGCATCTCCTGGTGATCGGTTTTTGTCATGAGAACGGTCCGACTGCCCGTGAGGGTGCTGATTATTGTTTTTCAGAAACTGGTCCTGCCCGGCATCATCCGGAGCAGGATCTTTTTGATTGGCGGCCTTCCCTGACTACAGAAAAGGGGATTTGGGACATGCAAAAGTATTTTCAGTTTGATGAATTGGGAACGAATTATTCAAGGGAGATCATGGGGGGACTGACGACCTTCCTCGCGATGGCCTACATCCTGTTTGTGAATCCGGATATTCTCTCCGGAGCGGGCATGGATCAGGGAGCTGTTTATGTCGCCACGGCGCTTGCGGCTGCCATCGGTACGATCATTATGGGTCTGATTGCGAGGTATCCGATTGCGCTCGCACCGGGGATGGGACTGAATGCCTTCTTCACGTATTCCGTAGTGCTTGGCCTCGGTATTCCATGGGAGACCGCGCTTCTCGGGGTCTTCATCTCGGGTATTATCTTTATCATCATCACCGTCGTCGGTATCCGTGAGTTTATCATCAACGCGATTCCTGCAGAGCTTAAGTATGCGGCGGGTGCGGGTATCGGTTTGTTCATCGCCTTTATCGGGCTTCAGAATGCCGGCATTGTCGTCGGATCAGAGGCGACCCTCGTTGAGATCGGCGATCTTGCAGCGCCGGCTACACTGCTTGCTGTTTTTGGTGTCGTCATTACCGTTATCTTCATGGCGATGGGCTTAAAAGGCGGCATCTTTTACGGTATGGTCGTGACGGCTCTTGTCGGTATGGTGTTCAACACTGTACCTGTCCCGGAACAGATCATCGGATCGATCCCGAGTCTCGCGCCGACCTTTGGAGCTGCGTTTTCTCCATTTGGCGAAATGGGTCTTGGTGAAATCTTCACTGTGCAGCTGATGATTGTCATTCTGACATTCCTGTTCGTGGATTTCTTTGATACGGCGGGAACCCTGTATGCCGTTGCCAACCAGGCCGGGTTTGTCAAAGACAACAAGCTGCCGCGTGCGCAGCGCGCCCTGCTTGCAGATTCATCGGCCACGTCGATCGGTGCCATTCTCGGTACGTCAACCACGACAGCGTATATTGAATCATCTTCAGGGATTGCCGCAGGTGCGAGAACCGGTTTTGCTTCGCTTGTAACAGGGGCACTCTTCCTCGTCGCTCTGCTCTTCAGTCCGCTTCTGGTTGTTGTAACAGCAGCTGTGACGGCGCCGGCTCTGATTGTGGTCGGGGTACTGATGGCAAGAAGTCTCGGCAATATTGACTGGAAGAAGTTCGAGATCGCCGTTCCGGCATTTTTCACCGTGATTGCCATGCCGCTCACGTACAGCATTGCAACGGGGATTGCCCTCGGGTTTATCATGTACCCGATCACGATGGTCGCAAAAGGACGCGCCAAAGAAGTTCACTGGATCATGTATATTCTCCTCGTCGTTTTTGCCCTGTATTTCATTTACCTGGGTGAATAAAAGAACAGGATTCGCAGTCAGGAGCGCTCACAGCATGTGGGCGCTCTTTTGCATGTCAGGACAGGGTCTTCGAAATCAGGCATTTTGAAAAGAATGTGCAAAATTGTTGACTTATTTGTGAACGTTTATACAGAAGGATGGTAAACGGAGAAAGGAGCGTTACAATGGTGATAGTGATAATCATTATCAGTGGAGGTTGATGAACATGACTCAACAGGGTCTTTGCCAATTACCGTGCAATACCAGCTGCCTGATCAAAGAATTACCGGCTTGTCCTTTGTTGGAAGGACTCGGCATTTCGGTCGGTTCCAAAGTATGCATTAAACAGAAAAGTCCGTGGAAAGGACCGGTTGTGGTGGAAACGAAGGGACGCAGGGAGGTTGCCATCGACTATGCCATTGCCTCTCAGTTCGTGGTGGAAGAGGTGAGTCATCATGTCGTGTCACGATGAAGGCGGTGTGAGAAGGCCGGATGGCAAGAAGCGGGTTCTGCTCATGGGGAATCCGAACGTGGGGAAGAGTGTTGTCTTTTCCACATTAACGAATAAACGGGTGATCACGGCCAACTATGCAGGCACAACGGTGTCCGCCATGGAAGGAGATCTGGCTCAGGCAAACGAGCCTGCAGTTCTGATCGATGTCCCGGGTGTGTATACGCTTCAGGCTGTCTCAAAGGCGGAAGAGGCGGCTGTGACGATGCTTCAAGAAGGCGCAGATGTGATTGTCTGCGTGTTGGATGCCACGAATCTTGAGCGGAACCTTCAGCTTGCAAAGGCACTGAAGACGCAGGATATTCCGGTTGTGTTTCTTCTGAATATGGTGGATGTCGCAGAACATAAAGGCATTCAGATCGATGTGAACAAGCTCGAAGGCTATCTTCAGGCACCGGTGATTCCGGGCGTTGCGGTGAAGCGGAAAGGCTTCACCCGCCTCATGGCCGAGATCAACAAGGTGCTGATGGGGAAATCGCATGCCGCCAAAGGAGAAACGGTTGATACAGAGCCGCCCGGCGTCATCGCAGACGATGTCCTGACGTACAGAGAATATGAAGAGACGTTGATGGATAAATGCGAACGCTGGACGATTCAGCCGGCTACGGGACTGCCCATTGCCATCTTGTCAGTGCTCCTTGCTCTCGGCTTTGTCGTCGGGATGGGAAAAGCCGTGCGGGCTGTGTTCTTCCTGCCGCTTTTACATAACTACTACATCCCCTTTGCCGAAGGAGTGGCGGCGAGAATCACAACGGAAGGCACGATGCTGTATGCCATTTTGGCCGGGGAGTTCGGTGTCCTGATCAAAGCCGTTGAATGGCCGATTGCCCTTATCTTGCCTTACGTTTTTTTCTTTTATATCACGCTGTCATTTCTTGAAGACAGCGGCTACCTGCCGCGCCTCGGGATCCTGATTGACGGCCTGTTAAGGCGGTTCGGTCTCCACGGACACTCGATCATTCCGATTTCCATGGGCTACGGGTGCGCGGTACCGGCGATTATCGGGACCCGGGCGGCGGCAAGCATGAAGGAGCGTCTGATCATCTCCGCGCTCGTCAGTCTGGCCGTGCCATGCATTGCCCAGACCGGAGCGTTCATCGCTCTCCTTGGCGATCATTCCTTCCTTTTGTTGCTTTCGATTTTTCTGGTGTCCTTCGTGGTGATGTTTATCAGTGGAACGGTCCTCAATAAAATGCTCAAGGGCACGCTTGATCCGGTGCTGATTGAAGTGCCGAATCTGCTTGCACCGAGCCTGTCCACCCTGTGGGGGAAAGTGAAGATGCGTACGAAGCATTTCATGATCGAGGCCGAGATTCCGATGATTATCGGCATCCTCGTTGCGGCTTTGACGATTGAGACCGGTGCACTGACGTACGTGAGCTTTATTGTGGAACCGGTCGTTGTGAACTTCCTCGGGCTTCCACCTGAGGCGAGCGTCGCACTCATCTTAGGTGTGGTCAGACGGGAGCTCGCCGTCCTGCCGCTCCTTGGGATGGATTTAACGCTCGCGCAGATGTTTGTCGGCTCCGTTGTGGCTCTTCTTTATATTCCATGCATGAGCGTCTTTTTTGTCCTCGTGAAAGAATTCCGTCTCAAATGGGCAGCGGCGATCAGTGCGGCTACCATCGTGCTTGCCTTTGTGATCGGCGGATTGGCCAACTATGGGATCCAGCTCGTGCAATGGGTATCCCTCACACTCGGGGGTGGCATGTAACCGTGTTTATTCAATCGTGTACACGTGTTTGTGAGAAGCTGTGCTGCGAGTCGGGATTTTGCGCGCGAATCGGAGCTTACTATTATGAGGATATGGTAAATAGAGAAGTGTCCCTTGGCAGGATCAGACCCGGTGACCGGGTGCTGTGCGTGGGTGGCGGGCGGACGCCTTTTACCGCCTGCCTCCTGGCGGAAAAAACCGGCGCGGACGTGACGGTCATTGATCATGATCCGACCGTGATCGCCGATGCAGAGGCGTTCATCTCCTCGTGGCAACTCTTAAAAGGGCAGATCAGATGCAAATGGCAGGACGGGCAGGAGCCTGGTCATGATCCTTATGATATCGCACATATTGCCCTTCAGGTCACCCCGCAGGCAAAGGTGACAGAAGCGATGTTTCAGCTTGCCGGCTGCGAAAAAGTCCTGTGCCGAATCCCAAAACCCGGTATGCAGGATCAGTACCCCGAAGCGTTCGTACAGGCTGACTGTGAAGCCTGCACGGACCGTGTTGCACACAGAGGCGCAAGAATGGCCGCAGAAACGGTCCTCTTCACAAAAGACGCCTTTGTAAAGGAAGGGGCTGTCGGATGATGAAACCGTTTGGACTGATCGTGCTCGTTCTGGGGCTGCTGATCTGGGTCGGTACAACCATTGAATACGGGAGCGTGTATGAGGCGTTGGTGCTTCTCGACCCAACCGTGATCGCCGTGCTTCTCCTCTTGCAGTTTTTTACCTTTGCCCTCATGGCCAGACAGTGGATGAACCTGATTCACGTTCGGGGAGGACAGGCTTTCTGGTCCGTCATGAACATCCTCTTTGCCAGTGCCTTTACGGAAGGGATCACACCATCGGTCAAATTTGGCAGTGAGGCAGTGAAAGGCTATATGCTGAGACGCCGTTTTTCCCTTGGGATCAAGAGCGTGGTGGAAACCGTCGCAGCGCAAAAAATCATCAGTATATCCGCTCTGGTGCCGTTTCTTCTTGTCACCGTCTGGCTATGGTGGTCGCCGAGAGAAGCGTGGTTGACCCTTGCGGGCGTCGTCCTGCTTGTCTTGCTCATGGTCGGACTCTTTTCGGTCATTCGCCGCAAGCATGAGGTGCTGACGGATTGGGATCGCAGAAGGATATTTTTTCATTACCGGTTCTCGGTGGTGATCTGGGCTCTTTTCTATACGAAAGGACTGCTTTTGAGCACGGCAATGGGGCTTGATCTCAGTTTAACCGGTGTCCTGCTTGCGGTTTTTGTTCCGTATATGGCAGCGCTCATCCCTGTCACGCCGGGTGGCATCGGCACGTTTGAAGCGGCGATGGTGGCGGTTCTCGTCAGCCTCGGAACAGTCGCGTCGACGGCCATCGTGTTTGCCGTCGTATTTCGTCTGATTACCTTCTGGTTTGGCGCTTTTGTTGGCGCAGGGTGTGTGTTTTTGAACCTCAGTCGCGGTGAAGGCAAGCCCTCTTCTGAATCTGTTCAAACGGGGCACATCGGGAAAATCTCTGTCTGAATTGACATCTGTGTCATAACATGATATATTATTCTTTGTGCTGTTTTAGAGCACTCGTTTAATCGCAACGTCATGAACTGGAACTTTGTACGATCGCAACTGCTTAGATCCACTGGCGCAGCCAAGGAGCTGCAAGGATGAAAGAGAAGGTAGGGCTTTCGTTATTTAAGATTTTCGATCTCTGTTCAATACAAAGCAACACCGCGGCAATGATGAAAGGCAAAATCCCGATTCAAACGATACCGGTTTTATGATAACCGGTCGCATAAAAAGCAGGCTCCCGACAGGGACGCCTGCTTTTTTCAATAAAGAAAACTTGGTTTGTCGCCAAGCTTTAATGGCGAAAGCCTTAGTTGCACTTATACTATAATCCTTTAACGAAGTTAAACATTCCTATAGTATAAAAACCAATTGGTCAAAAATAGTCAAATAAAAGTGTTGACCAATTTTGACCAATGGATTATACTGAATACAAATAAAGGTCAAAGATAGTCAAAGTCAAACAATCATTGACCCTGATAGGAGGAATTACTGATGAAATGTCAACACTGTAACAAGAATGAAGCAACGGTGTATTACCGTGTCCAAGTGAATGGTCAGGAACAGTCGGCGGCTTTTTGTCCGGACTGTTATGAGGCCCTCACGAAGCAACAGGCTCAATCCACGGGCAAAACAGGGAACGGTCCGGCATTCGGATCACAACAGGAGGGCGCGTCTTGCAGTGACGGTTCATGCAGTACCGGTGCACAGCCGGAAAGCGAGCGGCTTCTCGATACGTATGGGCGGAATCTGACGGCATTTGCCAAAGATGGGCTCATTGATCCCGTGATCGGGAGAGACAGTGAGATCGAACAGCTTGCGGAAGTGCTGAACCGCCGTAACAAGAACAACCCGGTTCTGATCGGGGAGCCGGGTGTCGGGAAGACGGCGATTGCCGAGGGTCTCGCTCTCAGCATCAATGAAGGCAAGGTGCCGGGGAAGCTGAAAGGCAAAGAGATTATTTCCCTCGACGTGGCATCAATTCTGTCCGGCACGAGTTACCGGGGACAGTTTGAAGAGAAGATGAAGCAGCTTGTCAAAGAGCTTGAAGACAGCCCGGAAACGATTCTGTTCATCGATGAGATCCATCAGATCGTTGGGGCAGGCAAGACGGAAGGCTCGACCGATGCAGGGAATATTCTGAAGCCTGCACTTGCAGGCGGCCAGATCCAGGTGATCGGGGCGACGACGTTCAAGGAATACCGGACGATTGAAAAGGATGCGGCCCTGGAACGGCGTTTTGAACCGGTTACGGTCAACGAACCGAAAGTGTCAGATATGGTGGAAATCCTGAAAGGGCTCGCTCCGAAGTACGAGGCGTATCACGGGGTCACTTATTCGGATGAGGTCCTGAAAGCCTGCGCGGAGCTGTCTCACCGCTATATTCAGGACCGGAAGATGCCGGATAAGGCCATTGACCTGATGGATGTGGCAGGTGCGAAAGCGAACCTGACACACGGCACAGGGAACAAAGAGGACATCGAACAGCGCCTGAAGACAATTGAGAAAGACAAGCAACAGGCCGCAGAGCAGGAACAGTATGAGAAGGCTGCACGACTCCGGCAAGAAGAACTGCAGCTCCAGGACGAGCTCGAACGGGCTCAGTCGAGTGAATCGGCAGAGACCGCCATCACCGTCGCCGATATTCAGGCGATCATTGAAAAGAAGACCGGCATCCCGGTTCAAAAACTTGAGCAGGATGAACAGACGCGCCTGAAGCATCTGGCTGATCATCTCAGTCAAAAAGTCGTCGGCCAGAAGGAAGCGGTTGAAGCCGTGGCAAAAGCAATCCGAAGAGGCCGGGCAGGTTTCCGGCGTGAAGGAAGACCGATTGCCTCCTTTCTGTTCCACGGGCAGACCGGTGTCGGAAAGACCGAACTCACACGGGCCCTTGCAGAAGAAATGTTCGGAGACCGTGAAGCAATGCTTCGCCTTGATATGAGTGAATTCATGGAGAAGCACACCGTCTCCAAGCTGATCGGTTCACCGCCGGGCTACGTCGGCCATGAAGAGGCCGGACAGCTGACGGAACGCGTCAGACGCCGTCCGTACACGATCATTCTCCTCGATGAAATGGAGAAAGCCCATCCGGATGTGCAGCATATGTTCCTGCAGGTGCTTGAAGACGGCAGACTGACCGACAGCCACGGCAGGACCGTGAGTTTCAAGGATACGGTCATCGTCATGACGACGAATGCCAAACCGCTTGACGCCTATTTCAAACTGGAATTTATGAACCGGATCGACCGTGTCATCGGTTTTGAAGCCCTCGGTGAAGCCGAACTTGAACAGATTGTCAGGATCATGCTTGAAGAGGTCATTACCCACAGTCACGATCAGGACCTGTCCATCACCTTTACCGATGAGGCCGTCGCCTTTCTTGCAAAGAAAGGTTATGACCCGAAATACGGAGCCAGACCACTCAGACGGACCATTCAGGAACATGTCGAAGATCTGATCGTCGATGCGATCATGGATGGCAGCGAGTTGGAAAAGGTCACCGTTAAGCTGCATGAAGACGGTGACAGGCTTGAACTTGTAAACGAAGTATAAAACAGCAAGAGACCCTTACGGCAATGAGGAACTGCCTGTAAGGGTCTCTTTTTGTTATTCGTACCTGGACGAGATCAGCTTGTACTGTTCCCGGTTTTCCCCCATATCGGAATGACCGACCCGGGACTCGGAACGGTAATGAATGACCTGCTCTTCTTCATCGAAATAGAGCTCGATGTCATTTTTGAAGCGCATGGTGGACGTGGTGTACACCGCATGAATGTAACGATCGGTCTGGCGTTCAATCGTGATCTCCGGAATTTGTGCGAGCGCGCCGAGCAAGGCATCGACGGACGATGCGAGATTCTCCTTAAACGGGAGGGGATCGACGGATTTGTCCGTGTCATCAGTCTGACTCGATACCGCATTGGGTGACGACGGCATCTCCGCGAAATTCCCGTCATCGGCCCCGATGTGATCGGGGATCTTGTTGTTTTGCACGAACATGAATCCGCCACCGCCCAAGACGAGTGCGCCTGCCAAAGCCATAAATAACCATCTCATTTGTCATTCACTCCTTTTCAATAGGTCAAAGTCACGTTTCCTTCTCTTCTGATGATACGTTATAATGGTTCAAAAGGAAAAAGAAACGATGGAGATTCCGGAAAAAGGTGGCAGACAGGATGGCAGGAAAGAAAACATTCACCGTCGAAGAAAACGAAACGATCGATCAGTGTCTCGCACGCATGGCGAAAGAAGGCTATATGCCCGTCAGGCGCATGGAAAAGCCGGTCTTTCAGGAAGTGAAGAAGAACGGCAGAACCGACGTTGAAACCGTTCGCCAGCAGATCACGTTTGAAGGCAAAAAACGGGAAAGCTGATTTACAAAAGGAAGATACCGTTCGTCTTTCGGTAAAATACGAACAATGAACAGCTTAATATGAAATAATGTTCGAAAATAAGTTGACGCACCTTCGTGAACCTTGATAAGATAATAGCAGATAATCGAACAAAGCCTCATATAACCTCGGGAATAAGGCCCGAAAGTCTCTACCTGACCACCGTAAATGGACAGACTATGAGGGGAAACGAATGTGTAATTCCGGAGATCCGTGTGTCTGTCGACTGAAGCGGGGGTTCTTTCATGCCCTCAGGACGCCGGCATCTCGAATCATGTTGAAGGAGTGAAGCGTATCGAAGACCCTCATGGAACCAATGAAGGAACTCTTTGATACGCTTTTTTGTGTGCAAAATAACAACGAATGCCAGGAGGCGATGAAATGACAGTCAAAGTCGGCATCATCATGGGCAGCCGCTCGGATCTTGAGACGATGCAGCACGCCATGGATACATTAAAGGAGCTCGGTGTCCCTTATGAAGCGAAAGTGGTCTCCGCACACCGTACGCCGGACCGGATGTTTCACTACGCGGAAACCGCGCACGGGCGGGGCATTCGGGTCATCATCGCAGGGGCGGGAGGCGCTGCTCACCTTCCAGGCATGGTCGCTGCTAAAACGATCGTACCGGTGATCGGTGTCCCGGTTCAGTCCAAAGCACTGAACGGCCTTGACTCCCTGTTGTCCATCGTGCAGATGCCTGGCGGCGTGCCGGTGGCAACCGTCGCCATCGGAAAAGCGGGAGCCGTTAATGCCGGTCTCCTCGCCGCCCAGCAGCTCGCGATGGAAGATGAAGTGCTTTATACGCGTCTCACAGACCGCCGCAAGGCCCTTGAAGAGCAGGTCACAGAAACAGGAGAGATCGAATGATGAACAATCCGAATCATAAGGTGATTCTCCCCCCAAAGACGGTCGGCATTCTCGGCGGCGGTCAGCTCGGGCGGATGATGGCTATTGCCGCCAAGGAAATGGGCTACCGCACTGCCGTGATGGAACCGGCTGAAGATTCGCCTTGCGCGCAGGTGTCGGATGAGGAAGTCGTCGCAGGCTACGCAGACCGGGACGGTGCCGCCAGACTCGCGAACGTAAGCGACGTTTTGACCTTCGAGTTCGAAAACATCGACGGCGATACTGCAGAGCATCTGGCATCATCGATGTATCTGCCTCAGGGAAGCAGCCTCCTGCAGATCACGCAGGACCGTAAGAAAGAGAAAGAAGCGATTGAAGCGGAAGGCGTCCCTGTTGCCCCGTGGGCGTCCATCGATTCAAAGGCCGAACTCGATGCGGCCATAACCCGTATCGGCCTTCCTGCCGTAATCAAGACAACCCGGGGCGGCTATGACGGGAAAGGGCAGGCGGTTCTTCGTGAAACGGCGGATGCGGCATCGGCCTGGCGCGATCTTGAAGGCAAAGGGCCCTTCGTCCTGGAAGCCTTTATCCCCTTTGTTACGGAAATCTCCGTCATCGTGAGCCGTGGGACAAACGGGGACATGACGACGTTTCCGGTGGCCGAAAACATCCATGTCAACAACATCCTGCATCAGTCCATCGTCCCGGCAAGAGTCCCGCAGGATGTGCAGGCAAAAGCCGAAGACCTGGCGAGAACCCTTGCCGAAAGTCTCGGTATGATCGGCACGCTCGCCGTGGAGATGTTTGTCACTGCGGAAGGCGGCCTGTACGTCAATGAACTGGCGCCGAGGCCGCATAATTCCGGGCACTACACGATCAATGCCTGCAATGTCTCCCAGTTTGCCCAGCATATCCGGGCGATCTGCGGTCTGCCCCTCATCGAGCCGGAGCTGTTAAAGCCCGTCGTCATGGTCAATCTCCTTGGCGAGCATATGGACGGGGCCCTCGCTCAGATGCCCATCAGGGCTCGTGCCCACTGGCATCTGTACGGCAAGCATGAAGCGAGACCCGGGCGCAAGATGGGTCACGTCAATATCCTCACTGATCACATCCCGGATACCCTTGAAGACCTGAAGAGCTGGGGTATCTGGTCACACACATAAACCGAGCACCATCAATCCCAATACACTGGAGGACCTACTCATGATCGAACGCTACACCCGCCCGGAAATGGGCAACATTTGGAAAGACGAAAACCGCTATCAGGCCTGGCTCGAAGTGGAGATTCTCGCCTGCGAAGCCTGGAGCGAGCTCGGGGATATCCCGAAAGAAGATGTCGAAAAGATCCGTGCGAACGCCGGATTCGACGTGAATCGGATCCTCGAGATTGAAGAAGAGACCCGCCATGACGTCGTCGCCTTTACAAGGGCTGTCTCGGAGACCCTCGGAGAAGAGAGAAAGTGGGTCCATTACGGTCTGACTTCCACGGACGTGGTCGACACGGCGCTTTCCTACATGCTCAAACAGGCCAATGAGCTGATCGAGCGCGACCTGAAGAACTTCCTTGAGATTTTGAAGAACAAGGCCAATGAGCATAAGTACACGATCATGATGGGCCGCACGCACGGCGTGCATGCAGAGCCGACGACATTCGGTCTGAAGCTCGCCCTCTGGTATGAAGAGATGAAGCGGAACCTTGAGCGGTTTCAGGCGGCGAAGGAAACCGTCTGTGTCGGCAAACTTTCCGGCGCCGTTGGGACGTATGCCAATATTGATCCGTTTATTGAAGAGCATGTCTGTAAGGGGCTCGGGCTTGAACGTGCACCGATTTCCACCCAAACGCTGCAGCGGGACCGTCATGCGCACTACGTTGCCACCCTGTCTCTGATCGGCGCGTCCATCGAAAAGATGGCCGTGGAGATCCGCGGGCTGCAGAAAAGTGAAACCCGTGAGGTGGAAGAGTATTTCGCCAAAGGGCAGAAAGGCTCCTCGGCCATGCCGCACAAGCGTAACCCGATCGGTTCAGAGAACATGACGGGCCTCGCCCGCGTACTCCGCGGTCACATGGTCACGGCGTATGAGAACGTCGCCCTCTGGCATGAGCGGGATATTTCCCATTCCTCGGCAGAGCGGATCATTCTCCCGGACGCGACGATTGCCCTCAACTATATGCTGAACCGCTTCGGCAACATCGTCAAAAACCTGACCGTGTTCCCGGATAACATGAAACGCAATATGGGCCGCACCTTTGGGCTGATTTACTCCCAGCGCGTGCTCCTTACCCTCATTGATAAAGGTTTGGCAAGAGAAGCGGCCTATGACCTCGTTCAGCCAAAGGCGATGCAGGCGTGGGAGGAAGGCCGGCCGTTCAGAGAGATTGTCGAAGCCGACGAAGCGATCACCTCGAAGCTCAGTGAAGCAGAGCTCGATGCGTGTTTTGATTACAACCATCACATGAAGCATGTGGATACGATCTTTACCCGTCTCGGACTGGACGGCTAAAACCAGGGTGCATGTCACCGGAAGGAGCCTGTTTTCATGACGACTGAATGTCTGTATGAAGGAAAAGCGAAACGCATTTACACAACCGGCGAAGAAGGGATCTACCGCGTCGCTTACAAGGACGACGCCACGGCCTTTAACGGGGAGAAAATGGAGGTGCTTGAAGGGAAAGGGCGGCTGAATAACGAAATCAGTTCCCTCATCTTCACGATGCTCCATGAGAACCAGGTGGACAACCATTTTGTGAAGCGGCTGTCGGAAACCGAACAGCTCGTCAAAGAAGTCAGCATCATTCCGATTGAGGTGGTCGTGCGAAACATAGCCGCCGGGAGTCTCGTGAAGCGTTACGGCATCGAGCGCGGCCGTACGATGAACCCGCCGGTGGTGGAGTGGTATTTCAAAGACGACGCCCTCGGGGATCCGTTGATGAATGAGGATCACATCCGCATCATGAACCTCGCAGAGCGCGAAGAACTGAATGCGATCAAGGTCCAGGCACTCCGCATCAACGAACTGCTCGTGCCGTTTTTCAAAGAAGCGAAGGTCGATCTCGTCGACTTCAAGCTTGAATTTGGACGGACGAAGGACGGCGGGATCATCCTTGCCGATGAGATCTCACCGGACACGTGCAGGCTTTGGGATGAAGAGACCGGCGAGTCCCTTGACAAAGACTTATTCCGCTTCAATCAGGGCGATCTGCAGACAGGCTATGAACAGATATTACAACGACTGGGAGGCAGTAAATCATGAATGCAAACGTAACGGTGTATGTATCACTCAAAGAGGGCGTCCTTGACCCGCAGGGATCCGCGGTGGAGAAATCCCTCCATCAGCTCGGCTATGAGAGCGTGGCGGACGTCCGTGTCGGTAAGACAATGACCCTCACGATGAGCGGCGACTCAAAAGAAGCCATCGCCAAACAGGTGGAAGCGATGTGCGATCAGCTCCTCGCCAACCCCGTCATCGAAGACTTCACGTACGAGATTGAGGAGGTCCTCTCGGTATGAAATTCGCCGTGATTGTGTTTCCAGGTTCCAACTGTGATTCGGATATGTACCACGCTGCGAAGGATGAGCTCGGTGAAGAGGCGACGTTCGTCTTTCACCATGAGACGGATCTCTCCGGCTACGACGGGATTCTCCTTCCGGGCGGCTTTTCCTACGGGGACTATCTCCGCTCCGGGGCTATCGCCCAGTTCTCACCGGTGATGAAGGCTGTCGCCGAAGCGGCGGAAGCCGGCAAGCCGGTCCTCGGAGTCTGCAACGGCTTTCAGATTCTTCTTGAAGCGGGGCTCTTGCCGGGCGCGATGCGCCGCAATGAACAGCTGACGTTTATTTGTAAGACCGTGCCACTCACCGTCGTGAATAACAACACGTCGTTTACGTCACTTTATGAGGAAGGGGAGGTCATACAGATTCCCGTCGCGCACGGCGACGGCAACTATTACTGTGACGACGAAACCCTTGCCTCCCTGAAGGCCAATAACCAGATCGTCTTTACCTATACCGAACCGATCAACGGTTCTGTCGCAGACATTGCCGGCATCGTCAACAAGGCAGGCAACGTCCTCGGCATGATGCCGCATCCGGAGCGGGCAGTCGATCAGCTGCTCGGCTCCGACGACGGCCTTAAGCTCTTTCAATCCATCGTCAAACATTGGAGGGACCACCATGCAGTTACGTCATGAGCCATCCCCGGTCATGATCCGGGACGAACAGATCTATAAGGAAATGGGTGTCACCGATGACGAGTTCCGCTCCATTGAATCGATCCTCGGACGCCTGCCGAACTATACGGAGCTTGGCCTGTTCTCGGTCATGTGGTCGGAACACTGCAGCTACAAGAACTCCAAGGTTCTCCTGAAGAAGTTCCCCGTTGACGGACCCCGCGTCCTGCAAGGGCCCGGAGAAGGCGCGGGGATCATCGATATCGGCGATGAGAAAGCCGTCGTCTTTAAGATTGAAAGCCACAACCATCCGTCCGCCGTTGAGCCTTATGAGGGGGCGGCAACAGGCGTCGGCGGGATTATCCGCGATATCTTTTCTATGGGTGCCCGTCCGGTGGCACTCTTAAATTCCCTCCGTTTTGGTGAACTGTCCAATCCGCGGGTTAAATACCTCTTCGAAGGGGTCGTCTCCGGCATCGCCGGTTACGGCAACTGCGTCGGGATCCCCACGGTCGGCGGTGAGATCCAGTTTGACAAAGCTTACGAGGGCAATCCCCTCGTCAATGCGATGTGCGTCGGACTCATTGACCACAGCCACATTCAGAAAGGCCAGGCAAAAGGAGTAGGCAATCCGGTTCTCTACGTAGGGGCCTCGACGGGCCGTGACGGGATTCACGGTGCGACCTTCGCCTCTGAGGAACTGAGCGAGGACTCCCAGTCCAAGCGGCCGTCGGTACAGGTCGGGGATCCGTTCATGGAAAAACTCCTCATTGAAGCCTGCCTCGAAGCCGTCCGCCATCCGAAAATTGTCGGGATTCAGGACATGGGCGCCGCGGGTCTGACGTCGTCCTCTGCGGAAATGGCGAGTAAAGCCGGCAGTGGGATCCGCATGGACCTCGATAAAGTTCCGCAGCGTGAAACAGGAATGACGCCGTATGAAATGATGCTTTCCGAGTCCCAGGAACGGATGCTGCTCGTCGTGGAGAAGGGAAGCGAACAGGTATTCATTGAACTGTTTGAAAAATGGGATCTGCACGCCGTTGTTGTCGGGGAAGTGACCGACGATAAGCAGATGACCCTCGTTCATCAGGGCGAGACCGTTGCACAGGCGCCGGTGGATGCCCTCGCAGAAGAAGCGCCGGTGTATCATCCGCCTTCATCGGTCCCGGCCTATTTTGAAGCCTTTCAAAAACAGGAGCCCGTCCGTCTGTCGGCGCCGGATTATGCCGTGACGCTGACGGCGCTGTTGAAACAGCCGTCCATCGCCAGTAAGGAATGGGTCTATGAACAGTACGATCATATGGTTCAGACGAATACCGTCGTGGCACCAGGATCCGACGCAGCCGTCATCCGCGTCAGAGAAACGGAGAAGGCGCTTGCCATGACTACGGACTGTAACGGCCGTTTTCTCTATCTCGATCCGTATGAAGGCGGCAAAATGGCCGTCATGGAAGCGGCGCGTAACCTCGTCTGTTCCGGCGCGAAACCCCTCGGTGTCACGGACTGTCTCAACTACGGCAGCCCGGACAAGCCGGAGATTTACTGGCAGCTTGAGCGTTCGACGGACGGCCTTTCTGAAGCGTGCCGCTTTCTTGACACGCCGGTCATCGGCGGGAACGTTTCTCTTTATAACGAAACGGCCATGGGGGCGATTTTCCCGACTCCGGTTATCGGCATGGTCGGTCTCATTGAAGACTTGAGCCATATTACAAAACAGACCGTTCAGGAGGCAGGGGACCTTGTGTACCTGATCGGAGAGAGCGGACCGGATTTTGCTGGCAGTGAGCTGCAGAAGCTCCAGACGAATGCGACGGAAGGCAAGCTCCGTCCCGCTGATTTGGCCATTGAGAAGGCCAGGCAGGAACAGGTGCTCACCGCGATTCAACACCATCTCGTCCAGTCTGCCCACGACCTGTCTGAAGGCGGGTTTGCCGTGGCTTTGGCGGAGAAGGTGTTCGGCAGCGAATACGGCGTGTCGGTCACACTGAACGAAGAAGACGAGACACAGGCGCTCTTTGCGGAGACCCCGTCACGGTTTATCCTGACGGTCAGCCCCGAGAAGCAGGCAGCCTTTGAAAAACAGATACCGGAAGCGAAGATGATCGGTCGTGTCTCGGAAGAGAAACGCGTACGGATTCACAATCAACACGGACAGATGATCATCGATGAAGCCGGTGATGATCTCGAACGTGCCTGGAGAGGTGCAATTGCATGTTACCTGAAATCAGAGGATTAAATGAGGAATGCGGCGTATTCGGCGTCTGGGGGCATGAAGACGCCGCCCGCATTACCTACTACGGCCTTCACAGCCTGCAGCACAGAGGACAGGAAGGTGCGGGTATTGTCGTCACGGATAAAGAAAAACTGCGGATTCATAAAGGCATGGGGCTCGTCAACGACGTGTTCAATGAAACGGATCTCGACCGCCTCATTGGGGACGGCGCCATCGGTCACGTCCGCTATACGACGGCAGGAAGCAGTGACTTTATCAACTGTCAGCCGCTGCAGTTCAACTCACAGACCGGCAGTCTCGCTGTGGCCCATAACGGCAATCTCGTCAATGCCAACGCGACGAAGCGCCAGCTCGAGCATCAGGGCAGTATTTTCCAGACAACCTCCGATACGGAAGTCATTGCCCATCTAATCAAACGAAGCGGCTATCCGGACGTGAAAGATGCCATTAAGAGTGCGCTCTCCATGGTGAAAGGCGCCTACGCTTTTGCCTTTCTCGTCGAGGACGCCCTCATGGTTGCCCTGGATCCCCATGGCCTCAGACCGCTGTCTCTCGGGAAGATCGGAGACGGGTACGTCGTGTCGTCCGAGACGTGCGCCTTTGACATCATCGGTGCGGAATATATCCGTGACGTGCAGCCCGGGGAACTGATCACGATTAATGATCAGGGCATTCAGTCGGAGATGTTCTCTCCGGCAAGCGCCCCTGCGATCTGTTCCATGGAGTACGTCTATTTCGCACGACCCGACAGCAACATCGGCAACATCAACATTCACCATGCGAGGAAGAACCTCGGCAAGGTGCTTGCGAAAGAATCCCCCGTGGAAGCGGACGTGGTGACGGGAGTCCCGGATTCAAGCATATCCGCGGCCATCGGTTACGCGGAGGCGACGGGGATTCCGTATGAGCTCGGCCTGATCAAAAACCGCTACGTCGGCCGCACCTTCATCCAGCCGTCGCAGGCGCTCCGTGAACAGGGCGTCCGCATGAAACTCTCCGCAGTCCGCGGTGTCGTCGACGGCAAACGGGTCGTGATGATTGATGACTCCATCGTCCGCGGCACGACGTCAAGACGGATCGTGAAAATGCTCAAAGAAGCAGGGGCGAAGGAAGTGCACGTGCGCATCAGTTCACCGCCGATCGTGAACCCGTGTTTTTACGGGATCGATACGTCGACCAAAGGTGAACTTGTGGCGTCGACAAAATCGATTGAAGAGATGCGTGAAGAGATGGGGGCGGATACGCTCGCCTATCTGTCAGTCGACGGCCTGATGGAGGGCATCGGCCGGGAGAAGGTCAATGATCACTGCGGGCAGTGTCTTGCGTGCTTCACCGGCGACTACCCGACAGAGATTTATCCGGAGACGGATCATCCATACGATAAAGTGATTGGAGGCAAATAACCATGTCGAAAGCCTACGAACAGGCGGGTGTCAATATCGAAGCCGGCTATGAAGCCGTAAAACGGATCGGCGGCCATGTCCGTTCAACAATACGTCCGGAGGTCATCGGGAGCCTTGGCGGTTTCGGTGGGATGTTTGACCTGAGCGGCTCCGGGTTTAAAGAACCGGTCCTCGTATCGGGGACAGACGGCGTCGGTACGAAGCTGATGATCGCCCAAAAGATGCAAAAGCATGACACCATCGGCATCGACTGCGTGGCGATGTGTGTGAATGATATTCTCGTGCAGGGCGCAGAACCGCTTTTCTTTCTCGATTATCTGGCCCTTGGCAAAAACGACCCTGCCGTCGTGGAACAGCTCGTCGCAGGCGTCGCCGCAGGCTGCAAAGAAGCAGGCGCCGCCCTCATCGGCGGTGAAACGGCAGAGATGCCGGGCATGTATGACCCGGACGAATACGACATGGCCGGCTTCACCGTCGGCTGCGCCGAGAAAAGCGCCATCTGGGGAGCCGGTCGTGTCAAAGAGGGAGACGCGCTTCTTGCGCTCACGTCTTCAGGGATTCACAGTAACGGGTTCTCCCTCGTCCGAAAATTGATTCAGGAGGCCTCTCTTTCATTCAATGATCCTGCGCCCTGGGCCCCGAATGAGTCCGTGGGGGCATCGCTGTTAACGCCGACGCGTATTTATACGAACGCCTTCAAACCGTTTCTCGGGACAGAGGAAATTCATGCTGCTTCCCATATCACAGGCGGCGGCCTGATGGAGAACCTGCCGCGGATGTTGCCGGAGAAATTGGCTGCGGAAATCGACCTTGGCACATGGGCGCTGCCTCCTGTGTTTCAGTGGATGCAAGAAGCGGGGGATCTGACGCAGGAAGACCTCCTGTCCACCTTTAATACGGGGGTCGGAATGGTGCTTGCCGTCGGTGAAGGCCGTCTCGCATCGGTTACGGAGACCCTGAAAGAAACAGGGGAAACACCGTGGGTAATCGGCAGAGTCGTCAGGAAAACGGACGAAGACCTGGTCGTGAAGGGAGCGTGGCGTTCATGAAGCTCGCCGTATTCGCCTCAGGGAGCGGGAGTAATTTTCAGGCGTTCGCAGAAGCGGTGGAAGAAGGCCGTCTCGATGCGGAAATTGTTCTGCTCGTCTGCGATCGCCCGGGTGCCCTTGTGGAAGGACGGGCGGCTGCGAAAGACATTCCCGTGTTCAGCTTCGACCCGAAAGCCTACGACGGGAAAGCAGCCTTCGAGCGCGCGATACTGTCAGAACTGAAGAAAAAAGGAGCGGATTTCATCGCCCTTGCCGGCTACATGCGCCTTATCGGTCCGGTGCTCCTTGGCGCCTATCCGCGACGGATAATGAACATTCATCCGTCGCTGTTGCCTGCGTTCCCCGGACTCGATGCCATTGGCCAGGCCTTTGACGCAGGTGTTAAACTGACAGGAGTGACCCTTCATTACGTTGATGAAGGGATGGATACAGGCCCGATCATTGCCCAGGAAGCGGTCCGGATTCATGAATCCGATACCCGGGAGACGGTTCAGAAGAAGGTTCAGACCATTGAACACAGCCTGTATCCGAAAACATTGCAGCAACTCATTGAAAAGGGAGTGAACGTCAAGTGAAGAAACGTGCGTTAGTGAGTGTATCTGACAAAAGCGGACTCGTGCCGTTTATTGAACGGCTTGTCAAACAGGACGTGGAGATCATCTCCACAGGCGGGACGAAGAAGAAGCTTGAAGAAGCGGGGGTCCCGTGTCTCGGGATCGAGGAAGTTACCGGTTTTCCGGAGATGATGGACGGTCGGGTCAAGACCCTGCACCCGGCGATTCACGGCGGTCTGCTCGGTGTCCGGGCGAACGAAGGCCATATGAATGCATTAAAGGAGCACGGCATCGGCCTCATCGATTATGTCATCGTCAATCTTTATCCGTTCCAGGAAACGATCGAGAATCCGGAGAAGACCTTTGACGATGCCATCGAAAACATCGATATCGGCGGCCCGTCGATGATCCGCTCAGCGGCGAAGAATCACGAAAGCGTCGCAGTCATTGTCGATTCCGCTGACTATGACACCGTCGCAGATGAACTCGAAGCTTCCGAGGGAGAAATCAGCGGCGTTCTCCGTCTGAAGCTTGCTGCGAAGGCCTTCCGCCACACCGCCGCGTACGATGCGCTGATTGGCGAATACTTAACCCGTAAGGTTGGTGAAGAGGCGCCGGAGAAGCTGACGGTCACCTACAACCGAAAGCAAATGCTCCGATACGGGGAGAATCCGCACCAGCAGGCGGCTTTTTATGAGCGCCCGCTCGGAAATCCGGCATCTATTTCCCGTGCCACCCAGCTGCACGGCAAAGAGCTCTCCTATAACAATATCAATGATGCCGACGCGGCTCTGGCCGTTGTCCGTGATTTCACGGAGCCCGCCGTTGCCGCCATTAAGCATATGAATCCGTGCGGCGTCGGGATGGGGCAGTCGGTCTATGACGCGTATATGAAGGCCTATAATGCAGATCCGACGTCCATCTTTGGCGGGATCATCGCTTCGAACCGGGAGATTGACGGAGAGACGGCGGAAGAGATGAAGAAAATCTTCCTTGAGATCATTGTGGCGCCGTCCTTTACCGATGAGGCGCTGGCGATTCTTCAGGAGAAGAAAAATCTGCGGCTTCTTACCGTGGACTTTGACAACAGCAAACCGAGTGAACGCCGCGTGACAAGCGTCGCCGGCGGGGCTCTCATGCAGGAGACGGATACGCTCAGCTATGAGGACGTGGAGACGACGATCCCGACAGACCGTAAGCCAAGCGATCGTGAGCTCGAACAGATGAAGCTCGCATGGAAAGTCGTCAAGCATGTGAAATCCAACGCCATCGTCCTTGCGAAAGATGACATGACCGTCGGTGTCGGCGCCGGACAGATGAACCGCGTCGGTGCGGCGAAGATTGCCCTCGAGCAGGCGGGTGAGCTTGCGAAAGGGGCTGTAATGGCTTCTGACGCTTTCTTCCCGATGAGTGATACGGTTGAGGCTGCGGCCAAAGCAGGGGTGACGTGTATCATCCAGCCAGGAGGATCAAAGCGCGATCAGGAATCCATCGATATGGCAAATGAATACGGCATTGCCATGGTCATGACCGGCGTGCGTCATTTTAAGCACTGATCAAAGGCTGAGCCAGCCGGAATACCATCATTTCGAATCAAAGAGGAGGGATTAACCCTGTGAATATTCTCGTTATCGGCTCAGGTGGCCGGGAACATACCCTCGCATGGAAGTTTGCCCAGTCTGAGCGCGTTGAGCAGGTGTATGTGGCACCGGGGAACGATGCCATCGCCGAGGAGCCCGGCTGCCAGTCGGTGCCGATCCAGGAGAACGATCATGAAAAGCTTGTGGCTTTTGCAAGAGAAAACCGGATCGGCCTGACGATGGTCGGACCTGAAGCTCCTCTTGTGGACGGTGTGACCGATGCTTTTACAGAAGCGGGACTGACCGTCTTTGGTCCGACGAAGGCCGCCGCGGCGCTTGAAGGCTCGAAGGACTTTGCAAAAGGCATTATGCAAAAGTACAACATTCCGACAGCCGCCTATGCAACGTTTACAAACCCTGATGCAGCCATGTCTTACATTCGTGAGCAGGGTGCGCCGATTGTCGTGAAGGCGGACGGCCTTGCGGCAGGGAAAGGGGTTGTCGTTGCAAAAACAGAAGAGGAAGCGATAGAAGCCGTTACGGCGATGATGCAGGATCACCGGTTCGGTGAAGCCGGCAGCCGTGTGGTCATAGAAGAATGCCTCGAAGGGGAAGAATTGTCATTTATGGCGTTTGTCCATGGTACAGCCGTTGTACCCATGGTCACAGCTCAGGATCACAAACGGGCCTTTGACGGGGATGAGGGACCGAATACGGGCGGCATGGGGGCCTATTCCCCTGTCCCTCATCTTGATGGTACCTGGCAGGCGGAAGCGGAACGGACCATTCTCCGTCCGATGGCCGAGGCGATGGTTAACGAAGGTGTGCCGTTTACGGGTATTCTCTACGGAGGACTGATGATCACCGCGGACGGACCGAGGGTGATCGAGTTTAATGCGCGCTTTGGCGATCCGGAGACACAGGTTATTCTGCCGAGAATGATGTCGGATCTCACCGATACGATCGAAGCGGTTCTCGCCGGGGAAGAGCCGGATCTTGTCTGGACGGAGGAAGCCTGTGCAGCGGTAGTCATTGCGTCAGAGGGATATCCGGGTGAGTACAAGAAGGGGACAACCTTTACACTGCCGGTACCCGTTTCAGACAAACAACGCTGGTTCCATGCCGGTTCTAAACGTCATCATGAACAGTGGCAGACAGCCGGCGGACGTGTGGCAGCTCTGTCAACACTTGCGCCAGGCATTGATGAGGCCGTGTCCAGGACGTATGAGACGCTTGGTCAAACGCCTCTCGACGGACTGTTTTACCGGAGAGATATCGCCCACCATGTCAGAAAAAAGAGCTAATGATGAAACGGAAAAAAGCAGCCCGGCACATTTCAGTGTCAGGCTGCTTTTTGGATAGAATTGATCACATTCGGCATACTTATTGAGAAAGATCAGTCAACGGAATTTTCGTCCATCTCATTGACTTCGGCCTGGAGCGCCTCAAACGACTTGTCGTCAAGGTCAAGCAGATCCATGATCGACTCTTTCGATTCTCCGCGTCGTGTCAGTTTCAGGAAGATTGCAAGTTCTTTTTTATGCTTCCCCTTTTGTTCGAGCTGATCGGCGAAATTCATAATCAGTTCACTCCCTTCGTGGGCTTCAGTGGTGACGTTCTGACGGATGGTTTCAAACATCGCTTGATCAAAATGACGGTTGCCCCGCATGACGTATTCGAGTAAGCGTAGGACCTGTTCGGCGTAGCTGTCACTGATTTCCCCGATCTCTGACATCGTCAACAGCTCGGTCATACGGGCCTCGAGCTTTGATTCGTCTTCTTCGAAGACGAGGGCCATGAGTTCAATCGTGATCTTCAAAAGCGTGTGCCGGATCATGTCGGCGGCGTCCTGTTCCTGAATGTCGTAAAGGAGATAGCGGAAGTTCGGTATAAACGGTTCGCAGTCGTCGCGGAGCGCTTCGCTGTAATGGCTGAAGAAATCGGCCATCAGCGTCGTCGAGCGGCTCCACCGTCTTCGACCCTGCGCGATGAGGATCGGAATGATGAGGGTGCGCGGATTGCCACGGCCTTCCTTTCGCACTTTATATAAGATGATTCATTCGATATGAGTAAAGTATAAGTGCAACTAGGGCTTTCGCCATTCATACTTGGCGAGAAGCCCAGTTTTCTTTACCAGATTTCGGTCATGTACGACAACAACTGCAGGCAGATGTCCTGATCGGGTGTGCTCTTGTGTTCAAAAAGCAGATAAAGGCGTCCGGGTTCGTTACCTTCCATTTCGAATGTCGCAGTGGGCGTGCGTACCTGATCAGGGTCTTGCTTCTGATTGAATCCACTTAACGGGTCTTGCTCCCTCACCAGGCTGTCTCGGTGATTCTATTATAGAATGGCGAACATGTGATTGCAAGCAGGTATCTGGAAGGAAGAATGATCAATTTGAAAACAGGACAAACAGGATTGCGTGTCGAAGTATTGTGGTACGTGATTTGTATAGGAGGGATCGGTATGGCATCAGTAAAAGACGTAATGACCAAAGAGGCAGTAACGATAAAACCGGATACATCAGTGGAAGACACAGCCAAACTTCTGTTGCAGCATCATTTCAGTGGCGTGCCTGTCGTGGATGACGAGGGAGTCCTGCAGGGTGTGGTCAGTGAAGGCGACATCATCAAACGGGCATCGCACATTCAGTCACCGGCGGTTCTGGAGTTTCTCGGGGGACTGATCTATCTCGACAGTCCAAAGAAATACATGGAAGAGCTGAAACAGGCGATGTCCCTGACGATCGGGGATCTGATGAAGACGGAGGTCATCACGGCACATCCGGATGATTCCATTGAACAGATCGCCACAAAGATGCTCAGTAAAAACATCAAACGCTTTCCGGTTGTCGATGAAGAGGGCAAAGTCATCGGCATCATCTCAAGACGTGATATTATGAAGCATCTTTATCAGGCGGAGGATTTGTGAGAAAAAGTTGCGACCAGGACAGCCTGTCACCGATTCGTCGGCAGACAGGCTGTCTGTCATGTGAAAGCAGAATCGGTATGGCGTCCGTGTGCAGAAACAGGTAAACTGTAATGGAAACCAAACGCAGACAACATTGTCAGGAAAGGAAGATTCATATGTCAGAACCGATTGAACTGCATCTGTCAGGGAAACTGTCAGAAAAGGACTTCATGAAACATGCCCTTTATCACCAGCGATCCGTGGTTCCCGCGAGTTTCAGTTTCGTCTTTTTATTAACATTCGTCCTGTTGTATATGTCGGACTCTGTCGGAGGTACGGAAGTGCAGGCGCTTGGCCTGATGCTTGCCACGGCCTTCGTCTTCGGTGCACTGATTGCAGGTACGCTAAGAATGGTCATTCAGCGCCAGGCATACCGTCAGTATTTCCGGGAAGGGATGAACCGGAAGACGATGTCGTATTCCTTTAATGAGGAAGGATTCACCCAGCAGGTCGCCGACAGTGAAGCCCCGGTTGACTGGCGGGATGTGACGCTTGTCAAAGAGCAGGAAGAACTCTTTCAGCTCTATCTCGGTAAATCACAGATCGCGCTGATTCCGAAGCATTTTTTTGAAGGAGATGACCAGATCAACCGTTTCCGTCATCTGCTTGTCAAAGTCATGCCTGCGGATAAACAGCTCTTAAAACAGGATCCTGCAAACCACACGTAACGTGTGACCACGATGGAAGCGAGGTGCTGAGATGCATCCGATTGAAAAGAAGCTGCAGTTCAAAGAAGGCTCCTGCCTCCTGATACTGAATCTGCCGGAGCCGCTCGCGGAACTGGTGGAAGCCTGGTCCTTAGTGTCTGTGTTTCAGGAAAAACTCCCTGAAGACGTGAATCAGGCCGATGCGATGCTCGTATTCGTAAAGAAGGAAGAAGACGTCAAAGCTGCGGCTGAAGTCGTGAATCATCACCTGCCCCAAGATGGGCTGCTTTGGTTCTCGTATCCGAAAAAGACGTCGAAACGTTATACGTCAGAAGTCACGAGGGACCATGGCTGGGAGGCGCTCACAGATATCGGACTGCGTCCCGTCCGTCAGGTGGCCATCGATGACGACTGGTCCGCGCTCCGCTGGCGTCCTGATCCGAAGGCTTAACAGAAAAAACAGCCCCTGATGATCCGGTGACGTTCCGGCAGTCAGGGGCTGTTTGGCTGATGAACCGTTCAGGACGGCTCCATCCCGCCGATGATGATGCGCATCAGATTTTCTGTGATGTTCTCAATGCTCTCCTGAGAGCGGTCATCTCCAATGTTCATATAAGACACATGCATGACGGTGTCTTCAATTTTCATGAAGAGCTCGACAAACCCGCCTGCGCCATAATGATACTGATACCAGGCAGTCTCACCGTCGAAGGCATACTGCAGGAATCCGTTCGCTTCGAGGTCCTGGATGTGGGCGTCGAAGTCCGGGCCGGGCCAGGAGTCAATGTGACTTTGCGTGAGATGCACTTTATCTTCTTCACGTCTGTAAGGGCCGTACACATACAGATCCTCAGGCTCTTTCCCTTCAAAGTAATGTTGGGTGCTAATGACTTCCTCAACCCCTTTGCCGTATGTGGCCATGGCAATGGGCCCGGTGTCCTGCTCATAGATCCGTGCCATGAACAGATCATAATCGAGGAAGTCCGGCAGTGAATAGCTGAAGTTCAGCTCCTCGTCTTCGAAGATATCATTGTCCCTTGGGGGCGGTTCGTCTTCAAAGACGAACATCGTCAAGGCGACGATGCCGATAATCAGTCCGAATGCAATGATGGAGTGTTTCATGCAAAATCCCAATCCTTTCCGCATACAAGTTGTTCCATTTTCTATAGTGTATCGTGTTCCATATAAAAATGAAATCAAAAAAGGACCCCGAAGCAGGGATTATGCCTCGGGGTCTATATGAGAAAATGGGAGAGGTAACGAAGTCAGAGTACGCGACTGCCTTTGATTACCTGAAGCCTGGGGCGTTTCGACTCAAAATGGGCGGCGACCATGCCGACACCGGCAAGGAAAAAGAGTGCCGCAGTAAAGCGGATCCCCGTTAACGCCGTCAGGTTTTCATGTGCGAATGGATAGATGAAGATAATGACGGATGCACTGATAACAGCGACGATCATACCGATGACTTTGAGATTCATAGGGGATTCCTCCTTGGAATGTGAACGTTTTGTGAACGCTTTCTTAGTTAGTATTATATACCACGTGAAAACATTGTGAAACCCCTGTGAGCTGATTTTTTTGAAAAAAACGAAAAAAGCTGATTTATCAGTGCTTCGTGAATGTTGTCACGAAAAAGACGTTCGTCAATTCACAAACTCAGTGTGTTTTTGCATCTGAAGGATGAAACGATGGACAAACCGGTGTATAATAAAATGGACAACATACGTGGAGGGGTGTTTATCATGCGAGAAGTGGATGTACTGATTATCGGCGGTGGCATTGCCGGATTGTCTGCGGCGGTCTATACCGGACAGGCAGGCTTGAACACGGCCGTGTTTGATCAGGGGAAATCGCAGTTGAAGCCGATCAGTAAGGTGTACAACTATCCGGGCTTCCCTGAAGGAATTGAAGGAAAAGTACTGATCGGCAAAATCAGACAACAGGCCGCCGAGTTCGGTGCGAGCGTGGAGGATCTCGAAGTGACGGGTATCCGTCAGGCAGATGGAGGCTTCCGGGCCGTGACCGGTGACGGAGAAGAATGGCAGGCGCGCTACCTCATCGTTGCATCGAACCTGAATCTTCAGCCGCTGAACGATCTCGGTATCGATACGGAAGTGAGTCCCGCAGTGCCAAGCGGCAAAATTTCCAGAGTGAAGGGCGGGTCTTGGAACGGTGAGACATCCGTTGAAGGTGCCTATGTGGCAGGACTTCTGTCCGGTGTGCCGACGCAAAGCATCATCGCCGCGGGTCAGGGCACGCAGGTGGCGATGGAAATCATCAGTAAGGAAAAAGGTAAAGCTCACGTGTGGCATGACAATTAAACAGTATATGGAAGTAACTGATAAAGATTGCAAAAATATTATAGATTTTTGCAATCTTTTTATTGTGTTTCTGATTGTTGCGGGATTATAATGAATCTAATCGGATAGCCCTTTCGCAGGTACTCACACGAGTCCGCAGAAAGGTTTTTTTAGACCTTATGTTTACATTTATAGACTATAATTAAAAACATTTACATTCAAAGGAGGTGGACAGCGCCATGATGAACAGTGATCGTCCCGTTTCCGTTCAGGAAGGGAAATACGGCATGGTTTCCACCGCGTCGTCCCAGGCGACAGAAGCCGCCGTCCGTGTATTGAAAGAAGGAGGGAACGCCGTGGATGCGGCGGTTGCCGCAGCCTTTTGTCTTGGCGTATCCGAACCGCAGGCGTCCGGCATCGGCGGTCAGTCCATGGCTCTCGTCTATCTGAAGGAGCAGGATAAAATGTTTGCCCTTGACGGCTCGTCCCGGGCGCCGTTTTCCCTCCATCCGAAGAAAAATCCGAAGAAACCGATTAAATTCGGCCTGGCATCGTCCACCGTGCCGTCCACCGTGGCCACCCTTGGCTATTTGCAGGATTACTACGGGGCACTGACCCTGAAGGATACCCTGGCCCCGTCGATTGAAACGGCGCGGGACGGGTTCCCGGTGACGAAGCTCATTGCGGATATGATCGAAAAAGAACGGGATCACCTTGTCAAAGACCCGTCTATCGTAAAGAACTATTTCCATACGAAAAAAGCCCCGCTTAAGGAAGGGGACCTTCTCGTGCAGCCTGAGCTTGCCAAGACGATGGAGCGCCTCGCCGAAGAGGGCTGGCAGGACTTCTATACAGGAGAGATCGGAGACGCGATCGTCCGGGACATGGCCAGGCGCGGCGGGATGATCACCGACGTCGACATGCATCAGATTCCGCTGCCGGTCGAGCGGGAAATCCTTCACAGCACGTACCGCGGCCTCGATATTTATACGTATCCGCCGCCAGGGGCCGGACGGGTGCTTGTGCAGATCCTCAACACCCTTGAACAGTTTTCACCAGAAGACCTCGATCCGGATGAACCTCTCGGTGCCGTCATTCTCGCCCTCTCCTTCCGCTTTGCTTTGAACTACCGGAAGCGGATGCCGATGAGCCCGGATCATTATTTGCAGACGACAACCAATCTCCTCGTGGACAAAGGCTACGCCGAAGAGATTGCCAAGCGGATCCGGGGCATTTACGACCGGGCCCTCTCGGACACCTTCATTCCGCCGCCGACGTCAGGGGAGACGACGCATTTGTCCGTCGTTGACAAAGGCGGCAACGCCTGCGGCATCACCCAGTCCATTGAACTCGTGTTCGGAAGCAAGACGATGGCCAAAGATCTCGGTTTCTTCTATAACAACTACATGAGCGCCTTTGAATACAAGGATCCCGCTCATCCGTATTATCTCCTCCCGGGCGGACGTCCTTGGAGCAGTGTGGCGCCGCTTTTGATCTTTGAGAAGAAGAAGCCCCGCTACCTCCTCGGGAGTCCCGGGAGTGCAAGAATCTCCACGGCCCTTGCCCAGGTGATTACCCGGCTCGTCGACAAAGGGGAAAGCCTTGAAGACGCCATTGCCGCACCGCGTTTTCACGCGTCGGAAGAAGGGGATCTCTTAATTGAAAAACGCCGGTTCAAAGAGGAAACCCTCACGGCCCTTGAGCTGGCCGGCTTTGAAATGAAAAAACGGGGAGCATACAGCTTTTATCTCGGCTGTGTGCAAGGCGTTCAACTTCCAATCCGGTGGCGCGAGCCGTTCGTCGGTGTCGCCGATCCCAGACGGGACGGCACAGCCGAAGGACCGGATACTATAAAACAGGGGTGATCAGGTGAAAATTGCAATCGTGTATAACCGTGAAAGTCAGGCAGTCATCAATTTGTTCGGGACACCGAACCGGGAGAAATACGGTCTGGAGACCATTAAGAAAATCAAAGACGGCCTGCAAAGCCTCGGTCATCAGGTCAAGACCTTTGAAGGGGACAAAAACATCATCGCGAAGCTCGAGGAATTCATGCCGTCGGTTATTTCCGGTGAGCGACCGGGACTGGTCTTCAACCTGAGCTACGGCATTCAGGGAAAGGGCCGCTACATGCACGTGCCGGGTATCCTTGAGATGATCGGTGTCCCTTACGTCGGAAGCGGACCGGAAACCCACGCCCTCGCCCTCGACAAGGTCGTCACGAAGATGATCCTCCTGCAAAAGGGGCTTCCGACACCGAGGTTTGCCGAGCTTGAGAAGCCGGATTCCCCGATCACCGCCGAGTTGACGTATCCGCTCATCGTCAAGCCGAAGAACGAGGCCGTGTCATTCGGTCTGAAAATTGTGCATAACGAAGAGGAGCTTCGGGACGGGGTCAAGACGATTTATGACACCTTTCAGTCCCCGACGCTCGTGGAAGAATACATCGAAGGCCGGGAAGTGAACGTCGGCCTTCTCGGGAACAACCCGGTGGAAGCCTTGCCGCCGGTGGAACTCGTCTTCGGGGACGGCCCGCAGATCTTCACATATGAAGACAAGACGAGCGGTCAGGGGAGCCGTGTGCAGAAAGTCTGCCCGGCACCGCTTGATGACGAGCTGATGGAAAAAGTCAAACAGCTTGCCATTGATACGTTCCATGCCCTGAACTGCTTTGACACCGCCCGGGTCGATTTCCGGATCGACAAGAACGGCAATCCGTATATTCTTGAGGTCAATTCCATGGCCTCACTCGGAGCGGACGGTTCGTTTGTCTATGCCGCCCAGACGCTCGGCATGAGCTATGCGGAGATTATGAACCGCATCGTTGAGGTGACGAGTGAACGGTACTTCGGTCCGCAGTTCGTCATCACCGCCGATGAGTCGGGAGAGAAAAAAGGCATGGATCTCTTTGAGACCATTACGAAGAACCGCTCCCGCCTCGAGAAGGATCTCAAAATGTGGACGAACATGTCGAGCCGCACGGAAGACGCCGTCGGACTGAGTGCGGTCCGAAAGAAAGTTACAGAGCGCTGCACGAAGCTCGGTCTTCAGCTGAACAACGACTTTACGAACGGCCGCTCCGCCTGGACGTGGGAGACGAGGAAAGGCTTTGAAGGCGGGACGCTTCTCGTTGTCCCGATCGATGTCCCGGGAAACCGCACCGGCTACCCGGTGCCGTACCGCACTGAACAGGAGTGGGTGTACGGGGAAGGCGTGGCATCAAGCCGCGGCGGACTGACAACACTCATGCACGCCCTGGCGGCCCTGAAAGAGACGAAAAAGCTCCAGTCGAAAAAAATCGGCGTCTTCTTCTATGCCGATGAAGGGCGGGGCATGCGATACAGCACCCCGATGTTTGAGAAAGCGGCGGAGAAGGCAGGTGAAGTCATCGTGCTGCAGCCTGGCTTCACGGATGGCAAGATCGTCGATCAGCGCCGCGGCTTCAAGCAGTTTAACGTCATCGTCGAAGGGGACCCGGTCCGTATGGGCAAATCGACGAAAGAACAGGACGTTCTCAGCTATTTCGTCAAACAGGCCGATGACCTGCAGTCGCTGTCAAACCGTCGGAAAAAGCTCGCCGTTGCCGTGCAGGACGTGAAAAGCGAACGCTACAGTGTCCTCATGCCGCACCGGGTGAACGCAACGTTCTCTATTACGTACCTCGATCAGGATCTGGCAAAAGACGCGGAGAAAAAGCTTCGGGAAGCCTTTAAAAATAATGGTTCATCGATTCGCACGTATGTCGAAGAAATTGTCGACCGTAAGCCGATGACGAAAAAGAAACAGCATCCGCTCCGGGACCGGCTAGAAGCACTCAGTGAAGCCTGGAATATCCCGTTCGGTACAGAATCAAGCTTGTTGCCGAGCGCCGCGGGGGCGGTTCCCGCGAAAATTCCGGCTGTCTGCGGTTTCGCCCCGGCAAGCAAGGATCTGTTTACACCGAATGAAGCGCTGCACCGCCGCGAACTCGCCCAGCGTACGTTGCTTTTGGCCCTTTACCTTGAAGGAGAGTGATCAAGATGAACAAAGACAAGCTGCCCATCGTCCTGTCTGTGCCCCATGGCGGCACCGTGATTCCCGCACCGTTCAAAGACAGGCTTCTCCTTGATGAACAGGCTGTTCTGCGGGACAGTGACACATGGACCCGGGAGATCTTTGATCTGAAAGACCGGGTGGCGGCGTTCATTGATACGGATATCTCCCGACTCGTCGTTGACTTGAACCGGGAAAAAGGCGACACCCCGCCCGGGAATCCCGACGGCATCGTTAAAACCCTTTCCGTGAATGAAGAACAGGTCTGGAGAGAGGCGGACGGTCTGACGGAAGCGGAGACCGCCCACGTCATCGGTGCCTACTACGATCCATACCACGAGCGGGTTACGGAGGCCTCGCAAATGCCGGGACTCGTACTGGGGATCGACGGACATTCGATGCTCGACATCGGGCCGGTTAAAGGGACTCATCTTTGGGAGCAACGGCCGCTGTTTTGCATCGGGAACCGCGGTTCGGAGTCCGGTGAGTTTGTCAACGAACCGATCACGGCTCCCGTGGAGATGATGCAGACGTTCAAACGCCTCTTGCAGGAGCATTTCGGCCCCCTTGTCGAGGCGTGGATCGGGGATCACGGCCAAACGCCGTTTGTGACCATGAACCAGCCTTTTTCCGGAGGATACATGACCCGGAAACACGGCGCAGCGGGCCCGATCCCGTGGATTCAGCTCGAGATCAACCGCAGACTCTATCTGCCACAGACCCATGAAGGCCCGCTCGTTCTTGATGAGGAACAGGAGGCACGGCTGAAGGCGATTAATGAGACGCTCGCAGCCGTCTTCGAAGCGCTGATTGAAGAGACGGTAACCGTCACAACAACTGCGGAAGCGGATATTTCGTAAATACAGGATGGCACGATTTCACCAAATTAAACAGCACAGGCAGAGTCGCTCATGACTGAGCTTCCGGGCCTGTGCTGTTTTTTTGTATGGACAGAAAGGGGCATTCGCTATACAGTAAAATCAGATGATGGTCACGGGCAGGAAAAGAAGGGGGTGGACCGGGTGGAACTGTTTGTCATTATGCTTGAGCGTCTGGGGATTATTGTCATGGTTGCGTTTATTATGACGCGGATCCCTATTTTCAGAAGGGTCGTGGACGACCGGAGCGTGACGTTCTCACAAAAGGTCAGTGTCACACTGTTGTTCGGTTTCTTTGGCATTATCGGCACGTATACAGGTGTGGTGGTCTCGACGGGCCAGGCGAGCTATATGATGTGGCTCAGTGAACTGGCTGAAGATGAAGCGATTGTCAATGCCAGGGTAATTGGGATTGTGGTAGCCGGTCTTCACGGAGGCTGGAAAGTCGGGCTCGGTGCAGGGGTAATCGCAGGCGGGCACCGTTTTTTACTCGGCGGCTTCACAGGATTTGCCTGCGGACTGTCCGCCATTATTGCGGGTCTCCTTGCCGGGTTTGCCCACCGCTATGTGGACAAAGGGAAAAATATCTCACTCGGAGTCACTTTTTTTGTCGGTGCGCTCAGTGAAACGATCCAAATGGGGATTATTCTGCTTGTGGCAAGACCGTATGAACAGGCCTTTGCCCTGGTGGAAATGATCGGGCTGCCGATGATCCTGGCCAACGGAGTCGGGGCTGCGGTATTCGTCCTCATCATCCGCAGCGTGATCCGCGAAGAGGAAAAACTCGCAGCGGTGCAGTCAGGGCGCGCCCTCAGTATCGCAGAAGACACGATCTCCTTTATGAGACAGGGTCTCACGACGGCTTCTGCGGGGCAAACGTGTCAGATCTTACTGAAAGAGGTGGGGGCTTCGGCGGTTTCGATGACGGACCGGGAACGGATTCTTGCCTACTACGGAAAAGGTGTGGATATCTATCAGGCCGGCGGGCCCATCCGCACAGAAGCAACCAGGCAAGTGCTGAATCAGGGCGAGCCCTATATCGGGACCCAAAACCGGCAGGACCAGACCGAAAACCTGTATCCGGACATTCACGCAGCCATGATCGTCCCGTTGATGGAGAAAGACAGCGTGATCGGGACGCTGAAGTTTTATTTTCCCACCGAAAAAGAAATCACCCCGTTAAAACGGGAGCTGATTCTCGGTCTCTCGAGACTGTTAAGCAATCAGCTTGAGCTGGCCAGGGTGGAAGAACTCAGGCATCTGGCACAGGAAACCGAGGTCAAGGCCCTGCAGGCGCAGGTCAGTCCCCATTTTTTGTTTAATGCGCTGAACCTGATCGTGTCAATGATCAGGACGGATCCGGAGCGCGCGAGAAAGCTGTTGCTGTCTTTGTCTCACTTTTTCAGACAGAATCTTGCCGGGACCAATCAGACCTGGTCAACCCTCGGACAGGAGCTGAAGCAGATTGAGTCATACCTTGAAATTCAGGAAGCGAGGTTCCAAGGCGAGCTGAACGTCCGCTGGGAAGTTGATGACACGCTGTTGAACTGGCAGATCCCGACGCTCACGATGCAACCGCTGATTGAGAATGCGATCAAACATGGCCGAAAGGCGGCGAGGGAACCGCTGGACGTCACAGTCAGGATTGAGCGGGTAGCCGAGTCTGTCCGGGTCACGATCTGGAACAACGGCAGGGCAATTCCCCATGAACGCCTCGCTCTTTTGGCAAAGGGTCCTGTTCACTCCGAGGAAGGGGCGGGGATCGGCCTGTATAATGTGCACAAACGGTTGACGGAGATGCGGGTGTCTGAAGCAGGACTCAGCATCAGGAGTGATGACCAGGCGGGAACGAGTATCTCGTTTCTGCTGCACAGAATCAATCAGACAGAACGAAAGGAGGGATCAGGATGAAGCGCATGCCGATACGCACTGTGGTTGTTGATGACGAACCATACAGCAGAGATGAGCTGATGTATCTTCTTTCGAAGACCGATGGTGTGGAGGTCGTGGCAGCGGCAGGTTCACACGATGAGGCACTTGAACGCATCCTGAAGCACGAACCTGACGCCGTATTTCTGGATATCGAAATGGGGGAGAAGAATGGTCTTGAACTCGCCGGGATTTTGACGAAACTCGCGAAGCCGCCGCAAATTGTATTCGCGACGGCATACCCGGACTTCGCCATTACCGCCTTTCGGCTGAATGCCCTTGACTATGTCCTGAAACCATTTGATGAAGGACAGGTTCAGGAAGCGGTGAACCGGATCCTCTCGGCGATCCAGCAGGAAAGCAAGCCGCCGGCCAATGACGGCATCACCCAGGGCGTCTGTACAAAGCTCGCCGTCCATTACGATGAGGTGATCCATTACCTGTCGCCAAACGCGATTGATTATATCTTCCGGGAAGGAAACATCACGAAGGTCGTCAGTCAGGGCAGTGAGTATGAGACGAGACTGACGCTCAAAGACCTGTCTGAGAAATTGAAGGATTACTCCTTCTTCCGCACACATAAAGGGTATCTGGTCAATCTCAACCGGGTGGAGGAGATGACGCCGTGGTTCAACGGCGCCTGTCAGCTGAAGCTTGAACATGTGGACACGCAGATCCCCGTCAGCCGCAACTATGTGAAACAGCTGCGTCAGGAGCTCGAACTGTAGAAACAGCCCCACGCATGAGTGGTTGCGCTTACAATCAGGTGCATGTTGGGGTGGCTGTGTGACATGATGACCCCGAAAACCGGCATGTTGGATGGATCACCCGGACGGATCAGACGATCTCTCCTATACTGAATGAGAACGATTCAGTAAAAGGATTCAGAAAGGGTGAGAGACATGATTACGTTTTTGGTGGCGATTGCACTGTTGGTAGTTGGCTATTTTACGTATGGCAAGTTCGTGGAAAAGGTCTTTGGTGTTCAGGATAACCGGCTGACGCCGGCGGTCAGCCAAGGAGACGGCATGGACTTTGTACCGATGGGGACGAAACGAAATTCGATGATTCAGCTCCTCAACATTGCAGGTGTAGGCCCGATCTTCGGTCCGATTATGGGAGCCCTGTACGGTCCGGTGGCGTTTATCTGGATTGTGTTTGGGGCGATCTTTGCAGGAGCGGTGCATGACTACCTGACAGGGATGATCTCGATTCGGAACCGGGGAGCCCACTTGCCGGAACTTGCGGGCAAATTTCTCGGTAAAGTAATGAAGCACGTCGTGAACGGATTTGCGGTTCTTCTGCTGCTTTTGGTGGGGACGGTGTTTGTATCGGCTCCGGCAGCACTGCTGTACGATTTAATGTCAGGCTGGATGACCCTGACGCTCATTATCGGACTTATTTTTCTTTATTACATTATTGCGACGATGTTGCCGATTGATAAAATTATCGGGCGGGTTTATCCGATTTTCGGTGCCTTGCTTCTGATCAGTGCCCTGGGTATCGGGGGAAGCCTCGTGATCACCGGTGCGCCGATTCCGGAAATGACGTTAACGAACATGCATCCGGACGGCCTGATGATCTTTCCGCTGTTGTTTTTAACCATTTCCTGCGGCGCTCTTTCCGGGTTCCACGCGACGCAGTCACCGATCATTTCGAGGACAACCCAAAGAGAAAAGGATGGGCGGAAAATCTTCTACGGCATGATGATCACCGAGGCGGTCATTGCCATGATCTGGGCTGCAGCTGCAATGAGTCTCTTCTATGGCACAGACCTCAGTGCATTGCTTGCTGAGAGCGGTCCTGCCGCTGTTGTCAGTGAAGTGTCCCTGGCCATGCTCGGCGGCATCGGCGGAACGCTCGCCGTATTGGGTGTCATCATCCTTCCAATCACTTCAGGAGATACGGCATTCAGAAGTGCGCGGATGATTCTGGCTGATTATTTCAAGGTCAATCAGATCCTTGTCCGAAACAGACTGATGTTTGCACTGCCGCTGTTCATGATCTCTGTTGTCCTGACGCAAATCGACTTCACGATTCTTTGGCGCTACTTCTCATGGGCCAATCAGTCGACTGCGATGATTGCCCTGTGGGTAGGGGCGATGTATCTCGGACTTCAATACAAAAATCACTGGATCTCGAGTCTTCCAGCTGCATTTATGACGATGGTGACCTTCACTTATATTTTGAATGCGCCGATCGGCTTTGGTCTTCCGATGCCGGTGTCCTATGCAGGGGCTGCGGCAGGAACCGTTGTTGTGATCCTCCTGTTTGCGAACAAGCTGAAGCGCGAGAGGGCTTTGAATCAGATTGAAGTGGATGACAATGCAGAACGAAGTGCATGACAGAAACAAACACGTTCCCCGAAACAGGGGAACGTGTTTGTTTCAGTTCGGGACTGCGGAGAAGTCTGTCAGTCTCTCGAATAGGTCACGAGCGTCTTGTAAACAATCACCGCGTACGAGACGAGAAAAGCGCCCCAAATCAGCGCTGTCACTGAAGCGAGCTGCGAAGAAAAATACATGCCGATCAGAATACCCATGGCGATCAGGCACAACTTCAAAAGCGCGAAATCCCATACGGTATAGCGTTTCGTGGCGTTGAAGATCTGTTGGATCCATGCCGTCATCCGATCACTCCCTTATCCGTATTCTTTCATCATCAGACGGAACGCAGGATTTTTGTCATCGGTTTGCCTTTGGCCAGTTCGTCGATCAGTTTGTCCAGGTAACGGATTTCCCGCATGACGGGCTCTTCGATATTTTCGATGCGCACGCCGCAAATAACGCCCTTAATCGATGTCCTTGCCGGATTGAGGGCCGGAGCCCGGGTGAAGAAGTCCTCAAACGTCGTCTCTTTGGCGAGTTCTGCTTCAAGCGCTTCCTGGGTAAAGCCTGTGAGCCAGCGGATGATTTTGTCGACCTCTTCTTTCGTTCGACGCTTTCGCTCTGCTTTGTTGACGTAATGGGGGTAGACCTTCGCAACGCTCATCTTGTAAATGTCGTGGGCCATCTGCAACACCGTCCTCAGTTTGGTTTTGTTAAGCATACCATTAAGCGGTGAACATGTGTGAACAGATTTGGACATCGATTTGTCAGACTGCACAAGAAGCGGGGAAGAATCTTTGTCAGTAAACTTGCCGATTCTTTACCCATGTAAAGCGTGAATATGTTAAGATAATGAAAACGGTTTCTTTTTCGTTCAATCAGCGTTCGCGCTTCAGTCCTGACGGAAACGAAGAGCCGTATCTTGCCGAATACAGGCATGATCACAGTTACACATAGCGGCAGTCTGATGAAAGGCTGCCTGATACACGATAAGAATGACGGAAACGAGCGGTGATAATCATGGTCAAAGGTTTTTCACATTACTGGAATAAAAAAGAGATCCGGGATCAGCTTCTGGTTGTGCAGGGGAAGAAGGCCCCGACGATGGTGCTGAAGAATGCGGTGTATCTGAACAGCTTCCGCAAGACCTGGGTCGAGGCACATATATGGCTGTTTAAGGACCGGATTGTTTATGTGGGAGAGCGATTGCCTGATGTGACAGCGGGGACGGAAATGGTTGACCTTGACGGGAAACCGGTGGTGCCGGGGTATATTGAGCACCATGCCCATCCGTTTCAACTGTACAATCCCCTGACGCTGGCGAAGTTTGCCTCGGAGCGGGGTACGACGACGCTGGTCAACGATAATATGCCGTTTATGTTTCACCTCACCAAAAAGAAAGCGCTCTCTTTAATCGAAGACATTCAAAGCACCCAGCCGGCGACGATGCTCTGGTGGGCCCGCTATGACGGACAGACCGAGCTTATTAACGGCAACGACGTCTTTCAGCATTCGAATATGAAGGCGTGGATCGATCATCCGTACGTCGTGCAGGGCGGTGAGCTGACTGACTGGCCGTCCGTCTTAAAGGGCAATGAACAGATGCTGCACTGGATGCTCGAGACAAAGGATGCAAGGAAGCCGATTGAAGGGCACTTCCCGGGAGCAGGGGAGAAGACCCTCTCGCAAATGGCGATACTTGGGGTCGACGGGGACCATGAATCCATGTCCGGGGACGACGTCTTAAAGAGGCTCGACATGGGCATGACGGCTTCCATCCGTCACTCCTCGATCCGGCCGGATTTGCCGAAGATCATCCGGGAGCTGCATGAACTCGGGCTTACGCATTACGATCAGCTGATGATGAATACCGATGGGTCCCCTCCGCATTTCATGAAGCACGGGGTCATGGATCATCTCATTGAGCTCGCTGTAGCTGAAGGCGTCCCGTTCATTGAGGCAATCAATATGTGCACGGTGAACGTGGCGCGGCATTTTCATATGGAGGATGTCATCGGAATGATCGCCCCGGGGCGGCTCGCGAACCTGAATATCCTGAAGGATAAAGAGACCCCGTTGCCTGAATCGGTACTGGCAAAAGGAACCTGGGTACGAAAAGAGGATGAGCCGTGTTACCCGTCCGTTGATTTCGACTGGGCATCCTACGGCTTTACCCCCCAGACGATAGACTGGGATCTCTCGCGAAGGGATTTTCACTTCTCCATGCCCGTCGGGGTGCAGATGATCAACGAAGTCATTATGAAGCCGTACCGAATCGGATTCAACCTCACGTTTGAGGAGCTCCCTGAGGACTGCGACGAGTGCTTTATGATCTTTGCCGACAAGAAGGGGACCTGGATTGTCAGTACCCTGATCAAAGGCTTCGCAACGGACGTCTACGGGATGGCGAGCTCGTTTTCCGGAACGGGAGACATCATCGTCATCGGCAAGAGCAAGCAGGGGCTTCTCGACGCCTTTCAGGAGATGAAGCGGATTGGAGGCGGCATTGTTGTCATGGATCCGGACGGCCCGGTGGCATCGGTGCCACTTCCAATCGGCGGGGTCCTTTCAGACAAGGCCCTCGACGACGGATTGATTGAAGAGGAGGAACAGCTCAGGGAAGCGCTTAGGGAGCGGGGGTACCCGTTTGGCGATCCGGTTTACAGCCTCCTGTTCTTCTCGTCAACGCATCTGCCGTATGTCCGGGTTACGCAGCGGGGAATTTTCGATGTGAAAAAGAAAAGGGTACTCTTTCCCTCAATTATGCGGTAAACTGGTAACGTGCGAAAGTGAATCACCAAAAGCATCAATTGACTATCATATAATGGGGTGGCGCGATGAAACAATGGCGATGGCTCGCAGCTGTACTGATCATGATGCTTCTGATCATGGGTGCCTGCAGCAATAACGAAGAACCGGTTGAAGAAACCGTGGACGTGGAACCGGTGGAGGAGAATGAACCGGAACCTGAACCCGAGCCCGAACCGGAGGAAGAGCCCGAACCGGAATACGCAAACACGTATCCATTGACGGGCATTGGGACGGATGACGATGTGAATCACCGTGTGATGGGTGTGATGATCGAGAACACCGTGAATGCAAGGCCGCAGTCCGGGCTGTACATGGCGGATGTGGTGTATGAGGTCCTCTCGGAAGGACGGATCACGAGACTCCTTGCCTTTTACCACAGCCAGGAGCCGGATCGTATCGGACCTGTCAGAAGTGCACGGGACTATTACATTTACCTGAATAACGGCTATGACGCTGTCTATACATCCGCCGGGGGAAGCCCGGGTGCCTTCGCGCTCATGCAGCAGGGGCAGGTCGCCTTTGTGAACGGGCTGACCTATGACGGACGCTTCCTTGAACGCTGGAATGAACGCAGTGCTCCTCACAATCTGTATACGTCCTATGAGGGACTGATGGGTGCCGCTGCGGATATGGGTTATGAACTCGAAGACCGGGACACACCGGAGCTTCCGTTCGATGAAGAGATGGAGCCTGAAGGAGACGAAGCCGCACACGTCCATATCAGCTACAACAGCAGCTACAACAACATCGACTATCACTACGATGAAGATGCGGGCGGGTATATCCGCTCGGTCGGAGGAGAGCGTGTCGATGATCTGGAGACCGGGGAGCCTGTGGCACCGAGGAATCTGTTTGTCGTCGAAGCCAATCACCGGGTCATTGATGATGTGGGCCGACGGGATATTGACATTTCGTCCGGCGGCCCAGCCTACCTGATTCAAGACGGTGTGGCAAGAAGTGCCGAATGGCAGAACGTCGACGGGGTGATTCTCCCCTATCTCGACGGAGAGCCATTGTCGTTTATGCCGGGGCAGACATTCATTACGTTCGTCGAATCCGGTGGCGGCGGTATTGACACGCACGTCACCATCAGCGAAGAATGACAGAAGGAAGGGTGACAATCCTCTATGCAAATTGACAAACTCCGGGGCAAAGAACTCGATCAGCTGTTTGAAGCGATTTTGAGCCTCAATGATCTCGAAGAATGTTATCAGTTCTTCGATGACCTCTGCACGATGAACGAAATCCAATCCCTTGCTCAGCGTCTTGAAGTGGCGCGCATGCTCATGGGCGGTGACACGTATCAGCGCATTGAGCGCGATACCGGGGCATCGACGGCTACGATTTCCCGCGTGAAGCGGTGCATCAATTACGGGAATGACGGGTACAAATTCGCCCTCGACAGAGTGGCTGAACAGTACAGGGAAGAACAGAATCAGTCTGAATAACGATCAGTTAACGAAGAAGCCTGCCGGTTGATCCGGCAGGCTTCTCAGTCTTTATGCCCGACATCAGGGCTGTCTCTTACGAAAGAACCCGGGGAGCGGCTGCTTTGCCGAATCCCCGGGTTCAGGTTTTGCTGACGCACGATTTCGTTCAGATTGAGAGCATCAACCGAGCACGGCTTTATCCGACGCTTCCATCTGTTTGCCGCGAATGTGCTGGAATTCCTGGAGCAATTTCTCTACGGTCAGGCGGTCTTTTTCGGATCCTTTGACGTCGAGGATGATCTGGCCTTTGTCCATCATGATCAGACGGTTACCAAGATCGAGTGCCTGTTGCATATTATGGGTGACCATCAGGGTCGTCAGATTGAATGACTTGACGATTTCGTCGGTCAGATTGGTGATCAGCTCGGCTCTCGACGGATCGAGTGCGGCGGTATGCTCATCAAGAAGAAGCAGTTCCGGTTCCGTGAACGTGGCCATCAACAGAGACAGCGCCTGACGTTCACCGCCGGAGAGGAGGCCGACTTTGGCAGACAGCCGGTCTTCAAGACCGAGCTGGAGCGTAGCCAGGTATTCCCGAAACAGCTGTTTCCGTTTTTTCGTGACACCAAACCGCAGCGTGCGGGTTTTGTTTCTCGAATAGGCCATGGCCAGATTCTCTTCGATGGTCATGGAAGGGGCTGTGCCGGCCATCGGGTCCTGAAAGACGCGCCCGATCATGCGTGAGCGTTTGTATTCGGGCAGATGCGTCACCGGTTTATCGCCAATCAGCACATCCCCGACGTCCGGCAGAAGGCTGCCGGAGATGACATTCATCATCGTCGATTTACCGGCGCCGTTACTGCCGATGATGGTGAGGAATTCCCCCTCTTCCATCGTCAGATTGATATCCTGCAGGGCGTGTTTCTCATCCAGTGTCCCTTCATTGAATGTGAGGTTAACGCGATCAAGGTTTAACATGTCATTTCCCTCCGTGACTGGCCAGGTGTATGGATGCCTGGGCTAACGCCTGGCGTTTTCGTTTTCGCCGCTGGTTGTCTCTTCTTGATTCGAGTACTTTTGGAGTGACGAGTGCTGCGATCACAATGAGTGCCGTAATCAGCTTCATATCACCCGTATCGAGAAAATCGACCCGCAGGGCGAGGGTGACGACGATCCGGTAAATGACGGCACCGCCGATAACGGCGAAGGTCACTCTTGCGATGGTTTTCGTGCCAAACAGCGCTTCTCCGATGATGACGGATGCGAGGCCGATGATGATCATCCCGATTCCCATGCCGACGTCGGCAAAACCGCCAACCTGAGCAATCAGGGCTCCGGAAAAAGCGACAAGGGCGTTGGAGAGGCCGAGCCCGATAATATAGAGATGATCCGTATTGGCTGAAAAGCTGCGGATCATTTTTTTGTTGTCGCCGGTGGCCCTGACGGCAAGGCCGACTTCTGTTTTCAGGAAGAAGTCGAGGAGGAGCTTGACGATGATAATGATCAATAAACCGGTAAACAGGATCCCCCAGGTCCTCGGTGTGGCACTTACGCCTGTTGAACCGAGTAGGCTGTTAAAGAAGCCGTCGAGGCCGGATGACGCCCAGAACTCCCGGACTTGTGTGAAGAACGTGGATTCGTTTAAGAGCGGGACATTTGACCGTCCCATGATGCGTAAATTGATGGAATAAAGGGCAATCATCATCAGGATCCCGGAGAGCAGCGGATTGATTTTGCCCTTTGTATGGAGGAGTCCTGTGACGGAGCCTGCGAGAAAGCCTGCAGCGATGGCGACGGCCGTAGCGAGAACCGGTGACTGTCCGTTGACAATCATGACGGCAGCCACGGCAGCCCCGGTGACGAAGCTGCCGTCCACGGTCAGATCGGGAAAATCCAAAACCCGGAACGACAGATAGACCCCGAGGGCCATGAGTGCATAGATGAGGCCGGATTCGACAGCACCGAAGGTTGAAATAAACATGAGTGTTCCGCCTTTCTGGATGGATTACACAGATGGGCGATCCGTTTAGCCACGGATCGCCCAAAGCGACTTGCGCCCTGTTGTATGGATGTGTTTGGTTTTAATCGAGAAATTCAGCGTCAGTGTCCCAGTCTTCATGCCACGAAACACCCTGCGCTTCCGCATGGTCACGATTGATAAAGAGCTGCATATCAGCCGGATACTCGGCATGAATATCAGCCGTTGTCGCATCTCCGCTCAAAATCTCCGCAGCCATTTCACCGGAGCGGTAGCCGATGGAAAAGTAATCGATCCCGAACGTCGCAAATCCGCCCCGTTCAAGGGAATCCGGCTCACCGACGATCATGGGAATGCTGTAGCTGTTGGCAGTGTCCACTACGACTTCAAGGGCGGATACGACCGTGTTGTCTGTTACGATAAAGAACACATCAGCCGTTCCGACGAGTGATTCGGCGGCCTGTTGCACCTCGGCAGACGTGGAGACGCTTCGTGAGCTCGACTCAAGGCTCGTCCCCTCAATAGCCGCTTCCACAGCTTCGATCTGGGCGACGGAGTTCTGTTCGCCGGAGTTGTAGATCAGGCCGACATTCGCCCCTTCAAAGTACTGATCAATAAAGTCGACGGTCATCTCGATGGATTCCGGATGGAGGTCCATCACACCTGTGATATTGTCCCCTGGCTGATCAAGGGCTTCGATCAGGCCTGCGCCGATGGCGTCTGTCACGGAGGTGAAGATGATCGGGATATCATCAGTCGCCTGCAAGGCGCCCTGTGCACTCGGAGTGGAGTTGGCAAAAATCAAATCCACCTCATCCGCGACAAAATTATTGGCAATGGATGAGGTGTTGTTCTGATCACCCTGGGCGCTCTGGAAATCGTAGGTGACATTCTCACCTTCGATAAAGCCGTGATCACTCAGCGCTTCTTTAAAGCCGTCAAAGGCGGCGTCGAGGGAAGGGTGCTCGACGATCTGAGTCGCACCGATGCGAAACGCCTCGTCGTCCGCTTCGTTATGGTTTGCTTCCGTTTCGCCATTGGTTTCGGCGGCGTTATTGTCATTGTCCGCGCTGCCGGCATCCACTTCTTCTGCGTTTTCCTCATTTCCGCATGCGCTCAACGCGAGCAAACCTGCCAGTGCGGTCCCTGTTGCAATTTTCCCCAGTTTCTTCATGTGTAAGTCCCCCTGGATTCAATATTCTGAAAATTATTATTACAATATATCTTAAACGATGGCAGGACAAAAGTAAATGAAATTTTTCTATTACTTTAAAGCGTTGGTGTAAAAAAGCTAAATCGGGATGATACTGTATGCCGTGTTTTCTCAATTTTCCTGGAGGATCAAGAGACAGCATGTGGAAAGGGGAAGGTGAATTATTAATTAGACCTATTTATTGAGAATGACCGTTCATGGAAACAGAAGAAAAACGGCTCTATAAAGAAGCTGGATTGGCATTCGTTTAGATTTAACAAAGACTTCACTCCGTGTTCTGTTTACGCACGGGGGTATATGCGTTACATTAGTATCTGTAAAAGATAATAATAATTATTAATAAGGAGTTGTTCAAACATGGGCGAAAACATGGAGCATCAGGAGAAGGAAGTAGTATCATTACCGAGAATCGGTGATCAGGCGCCTGCATTTGAAGCGGAGACGACGCACGGTACGCTGCAACTTGATGATTTTAAAGGGTCCTGGGTCATCTTATTCTCACATCCGGCGGATTTCACGCCTGTGTGCACGACAGAATTTATTGCCTTTCAGGAAATTGCCGATGATCTGAGAGCATTGAACACGGAATTGCTCGGCCTCAGTGTCGACAGTGTTCATTCCCATATCGCGTGGGTACGGAACGTGAAAGAAAAAATGGGTGTGGAACTGACATTCCCAATTATTGCCGACCTCAATAAAGACGTTGCGAAGAAATACGGCATGATTATGCCGGGTGAATCCACAACGGAAACGTCCCGTGCGGTGTTTGTTATTGATGATAAGCAGATCGTGCGTGCTGTGATCTATTATCCATTGTCCACTGGACGAAACATGCCGGAAATCCTGCGACTTGTGAAAGGTCTTCAGACTACCGATGAAAAAGGACTGGCTACGCCTGCAAACTGGGAGCCGGGGGACAAAGCGATTGTACCGCCGCCAATGACGCAGGAGGAAGCGGAAGAACGTGCGAATGACCCGGCCTATGAATGTGTGGACTGGTACTTCTGCAAGAAGGACGTTGACTGATTGAAAAACGGAAGTCCTATAGGAAAGGAGGAGGTGTGATCATGGCTTGCGTAAATGGAGACGGCACATTGACCGATTCGGCGAAGAATATGCTCAGTGCCGTGGACGGGGAAGCAAAAACAGCGGAAGAACTGTCGAAAGATGCCGGTGCCCCGCTGTTTAAAGTGAGAAGCAGTCTGCGCGATATGAAATCGATGGGACTTGTTTCGGTGGATGAAGAAGACCGTTACAGCCTCTCAGAAGGCGGCAGAAAGATGCTGAACAGATAACGAAGAGAAAAGAAAGAGCAGCGTGCTGCCGGTCGGCCTGGAGACGCTGCTTTTTTGCGTTGAAATATCTTTATGCCCCGTAGAACACGAGTCCTCCTGCGATGCCGATGATCACAACGAGCCAAGCAGGGCGCTTCCAGTAAACGAGGAGCATGAAGAGAAAGGCGGCAAAGGCCATGTCTCCTGCCGTGACCACCGCAGACGTGAACACCGGACTGTAGAGCGCAGCGGCAAGTATGCCGACAACCGCTGCATTGACGCCCCAGACCGCCGCCCGCATCTGCGGCGCCTGCTGGATCTTCACCCAAATCGGCAGGACGCCGAGAAGGAGAAGAAAGGCGGGCGTGAAGATGGCGACGGTGGCAATCAATGCCCCGCTGACGCCGTCAATGGCCATCCCGAGATAGCTTGCAAAGGTGAAGAGCGGTCCCGGTACAGCCTGTGCTGCCCCGTAGCCTGCGAGGAACTCGGATTCTGTCAGGAGGCCCGCTGGGACAATTTCCCGCTCCAACAGCGGCAAAACCACGTGACCGCCGCCGAAGACGAGGGCTCCTGCCCGGTAAAGCTGTCGAACAGCTGAATGGCAAGGAGATCGGTGGATGCCCGGAGGATCGGCAAGAGAACCAAAAGCCCGGTAAAGACCGACAGCAAAGCCGCAGACAGTTTTAACGGCAGCTTCAGGGGCAAGCCTTCCGATTCAGGCAGGTCGTGATGCTGATAGAGGCGTCACCCGATGATTCCGGCAATGAGGATGACGGCGACCTGGATCCACACTTCCGGCACCAGGAGTACGGTGATAAAGCCGAGCCCTGCAATCGTGGCCCGCTCCGGGTCCGGTGCGAGGTTCTTGCCCATGCCGAGAAGTGCGTGGGCGACGACGGCAACGGCGACGATTTTCAATCCGTCAATGATCCCGAGGTCAATCAGGCCCTGTTGCTGAAAGCCGGCAGCGACACCCATTAAGAGAAGCACAGACGGGGTGGTGAACCCGATAAAGGAAACGAATCCGCCGATGACACCGCCTTTGACCATCCCGATCCCGATTCCGACCTGGCTCGAAGCGGGACCCGGAAGGAACTGACAGAGCGCGACGAGATCGGCGTACTGCTTTTCGGTAAGCCAATGCCGCCGATTGACGTATTCTTCATGAAAAAACAGCCTTGAATCAGGCTGTTTTTTCGTCTTTATTTGCGGATTCTTCTTGATCGACTTCCACATCTTCCTCTTGAACCGCCTGATCCCTGGCCAGTTCTTTGGCCACTTTCGGAGCGGTCCAGAGAAGCGGCAACAGTAAGAGGGAGACAGGGACGGCCGTGACGACGATGAAGGACTGAAGGGCATCGACGCTGCTTTCTCCGATATAGAGAAGGCTGATGGCGACGGCGCCCATTACGCTTGCCCAAAAGACGCGCATCTTACCGGACGGCGAATCGCTTCCGGTAATCGCCATCGAGATCGTATAGGACATGGAGTCACTCGTCGTTGCGACAAAGATAATCGTGACGAACAGGAATGCAAAAGCCATAAGCGTGCCGAAGGGCAGCTGTGTGACAATTGCGATCATGGCTGCCGGCATAGCGCCGGAAGTGAGTGCGTCCGACACGGATCCGGGGTTGGCCAGTTCGAAGAAAATCCCTGAACCGCCGACAACGGAAAACCAGAAATTCGTGACGATCGGTGCAATAATGGCGACGGCCAGGACGAGTTCGCGTATGGAACGGCCTCTTGAAATCCGGCTGATAAAGATGGCCATCATTGGCCCGTAGCCGATAAACCAGCCCCAGAAGAAGACGGTCCAAAAGGACAGCCAACCCGCATCTCCGCGGTACAGACTGGTGGAGAGAAAATCAGACAGATAGACGCCATAGCTTCCGACAAACTGATTCATGATAAAGGCTCCGGGCCCCAATATCAGGACCAGAATAATCAGCCCGAAGGTGAAAATGACGTTGAAACGGCTTAAAAACTGGATGCCGCGGTGCACGCCTGTCACGGCTGAGATCGACGCAATGGTGATCAGTCCGACAATGATCAGCATCTGTACGATGAACGTATTCGGAATGCCGAACAGGGACTCAAACCCATAAGCGGCCTGGAGTCCGAGAAAACCGATTGGACCGATCGTCCCCGCAGCAACGGCAATGATCGAAAAGGTGTCTGCGGCGGTTCCGAGGAGGCTGTTCTTCATAATCTTCTCACCGAAAACCGGATAGAGAAGCGATCGCGACTTCAGTGGCATGCCTTTATGGTAATGGGCATACATCATGACGACGGCACCAAGGGTACCGAGAATGGCCCAGGCGAGAAAGCCCCAGTGCATAAACGATTGCGACAGTGCCGGAATGACGGCGGCTTCGGTTCCGGCCTCAACTCCCGGATACATTGGCGGCGTATCCGTAAAGTGAAACATCGGTTCGGCGGCCGCCCAAAACACACCGCCACCGGCGAGCAGGGTACACATAATAATGGAGATCCATTTAAAGTAACTCATTTCCGGCTGATCGAGCTTGCCGAGCCGGACTTTGCCGTATTTACTGACGGCAATGCCGATGGCAACGGCAAATGTACCGAGCATTAACAGCTGCCAGAACATGCCGAAGTAGGTAGCCGAAAAGGAAAAAGCCGAGCTGACTGCAGCTCCGGTTCCTTCGGCGGACATCATGGATGCCAGGACAAACAGAACCAGTGCGCCGCCGCTCATCAGCGCAACAGGTCGGTCGATTTGATTGGATATAGACATCGTATATATTCCTCCTGTTTTCAAAGATGCCTGATGTTCAGGCACAATTGCAGATAATAGCACAGGTCAAAAGGAAAAGTAAAGCCCGAATCAGATCAGGCTATCCATGCCCGTCATCAAAATACGCCCCCTGCCAAACAGAAGAAGGCAGGGGGCGTGACGGATTAAGCGCTTGGTTTTTGTTTGAACGGCTGTTTCTTTCCATAGGTGAGTGTCCGCCAGAGCCATTCGGCAGGGCCGAAACGGAACCGGCTCATCCACCAGCGGCTGAAGAAAATTTGTATGGAAAAGAGCACGAATGCCATGAGCCACCAGACAGCCGGACCAATCTCTCCATAAAGGCCGAGCCCGTAATTATAGAAGATAACGGTCATGACGACGGAATGCGTCAGGTAGTTCGTCAGCGCCATCCGCCCCGTCGGGGCAAGGAGCTGAAGACGCCTGTTCCACGCCGGGCGCTGCATGAGGAGCACGATGCTCGTGATGTAGAAGATCGCAAGAAGCGGACCGCCGATCGACGTGCCGGTATAGTAAAGCAGCATAAAGCCGTCCACATCCGCACCGCCCTGATGGAAGTATGCGTGTGTAAGCAGAACGTTAAACGGTAAGCCAAGGACCAGGGTGATCCACCAGATTTTTTTGATGTGGGGCAACTTCTCAGTCAGCTGTTTATGCAGGTCCTGTTTGGCTGCATACATGCCGAGAAGAAACATCCCGAGGATCATGGGCATAATCATGACATAGGAGCCAAGCATCAGGTTATAGTCATAAATCCGCATGGCGGCGATGTCCGTGAAGGTCCCTTCGCCATAGGCCTGAAACGAGTCTTTAACAAGGCCCGGTCATCATGGCGACGTTTGATCCGGGTGTCCGGGATGACGTCTCCCCATCACCAAAAGCAGTAGTCCCAGGAGACCGAACAATGTGGCCGGAACCGTCAGAAGCAGAATTGCCCAGACGAGGATCGTCTTTGCTTTCCGGGCATAGAAGGCGAGGAGAAGGACACCGGTAAGCGCATAGGAAACGAGAATATCCCCATACCAGATGCCGTAACCGTGAATCAGGCCAATCAGAAGGAGAAAGGCAAGACGACGAAGAAACAGGGTCCGGGGACGATCGGTTCGTGAAGCGGCTTTGGTCAAAAACAGGACAAAACCGAAGCCGAACAGGAAAGAAAACATCGTAAAGAATTTTCCGCTTGCCAAGAAGACAATCAGCCATTCGGCAATCCGGTCGGCAGTTGAGGTGAACAGCGTTATATCCGTCATTATGACATAGGAAACGGGCGTGGCGAAAAACGGCATATTCGCAATGAGAATGCCGAAAAGGGCGAAGCCCCGGATGACGTCGAGTTCGTGGGTGCGTTCGTTCAGCGAAACAGGTGAGGGTTGATTAGACAGCATAAGCAATGTCATTCCTTTCCGTGCTCATCATGAGCTGATCAGAGTATGTACCACCATTTATTATATTGCCAGAGTAAGACCCTGACTAGCAGAATTTACAGGATGGATAAAAATAAATGCACGTCACTTCCGGACAGGTGTTACCGGGAGGTGACGTGCAGAAAGAACGTATGCCATTTCAGTCGATCTATCTCGACTGCTCTTTTACCAGGGAAACGGATCGGTCATCTTCGTCCAGTCCGAGGCCATCTCTTCATCGGTCAGAAGACAGGCGTCGAGTTCGGCTTCGATGGCTTCACGGTCGAGATGCTGGCCGATAAAGACGATCTCTGTTTTGCGGTCCCCGTAGGCCGGATCCCACTCCTTACGGTTCTGTTCATCGCTCAGGTACTCTGCAATGTTTTCTTTTGACGTGGCGGCCATCCAATAGGAGACAGGATCAAGGGAAGCGGAGGGACCCGCCTGGGAATACAATACGGCAAGATCATGTCGGGTTGCGCACCAGACAATCCCTTTTGAGCGGATGACGGTCTCGGGGATCTCTTCACCCCAGGCCATCAGACGCTCGGAATGAAACGGCCGGTTTCTGCGGTAGGCAAAGGAAGAGATGCCGTATTCTTCTGTTTCGGGCGTATGTTCTTCTGCTTCAAGTTCCTTCAGCCAGCCGGCGGAGAGGCTCGCTTTCTCGAAATCGAAGCGTTTCGTATCGAGTACGGAAGCCGGATCAATCATACCATAGCTTGTTTCAATGATTGTGGCTTCAGGCTGAAGAGACGTCATCACTGCCCGGATCTTTGCGAGGGCATCCTCAGAGATCGCGTCTGTCTTATTCAGGATGAGTACATCACAAAATTCAATCTGATCGATCAGGAGATCACTCACGTCGCGGATGTCATTGTCATCTGCTTCCTGTTGTCTGGATTTCAGGGACTCTCCCGACTGATAATCATGCCAAAACCGCTGGCAGTCGACGACAGTGACCATCGTATCGAGACGGCAGACGGCAGACAGGTCAATGCCCATCTCTTCATCAATCATCGTGAACGTCTGTGCGACAGGGACAGGCTCGGAAATGCCGCTAGATTCGATCAGTAAATAGTCGATACCGCCCCGATCAGCGATCTTCTTCACTTCTTCAAGGAGGTCTTCACGAAGCGTGCAGCAAATGCAGCCATTCGACATTTCAATCAGTTGATCGTCCGTTCTGTAAAGGGAGCGGTTTTTTACATCCAGGGCATCGATGTTGATTTCACTCATATCATTGACTATCACTGCTGTATTCGTTAAAGAAGGGTCCTGAAGGAGCCGGTTTAACAGCGTCGTTTTTCCGGCGCCAAGGTAGCCGCTCAGGACCGTCACGGGGATGCGGGTGTCGGTCATCGTATCACTCCATTTCGTAATCATTACGATTTGAGGAGGCGATCTGATGCAGGAATCCAAATACAATGTGCTTAGAAATCTCTCGATCGGCAGGCTTTCTTCTGAAGACCGGCATTTGCTTACGGTTTATGAAGACCTTGAATCAGCGATCATTGATGAGGCACAGACGGAAGAAGAGCTCTTCAGAAGAATGCGGATTGAGCGGCCGTTCCGATTGACGGGTATGAAAGTCAATCTTACTGAACAAGCCGTCTACGACAGGATCAAGAACATTGAAGAACAGCTTGACGGGATGATCCGTGAGCTCGAACGTTCCTTCAAGGCTCAGGATATGACGGATCTGATGACGCTCGCAACCGGAGAAGAACCGGATCCTGACAAACGCTTTTTGCTGATCTCATTTGACGCCGATCCGGCAGGGAAATCCACAGAACAATCAATCAGAAAGGATGTTGACTGATATGGCCAAAAAATCAAAAGTGGCAAAAGAACGGAAGCGGGAGGAACTCGTCGCCCGCTACGCAGAGAAACGAAAGGAACTGAAGGAAAAAGGCGACTACATCGCTCTGTCGAAGCTCCCGAGAGATTCAGCCCCGTCAAGACTGACGAGACGCTGCAAAGCAACGGGCAGGCCGCGGGGTGTGCTCCGAAAGTTTGAACTCTCCCGGATTAAATTCCGTGAGTTGGCACATAAAGGACAGATTCCGGGTGTCCGCAAAGCGAGCTGGTAAAAATGAAGCAGAAGATCCGCATGTGTCCCCCGCATGCGGATTTCTTTATAAATAAACAAACGAAAACAAGGAGTGAGTGTGATATGGAGAAGCGGTGGGTCATCGCAGGCGGTGGTATTCACGGATTGGCGGCATGTGTTCATCTGGTCCGTTCAGGCACAGCGCGTGTGGAAGAGATTATGGTCATCGACCCTGAGGAGGACTATCTGATGAGCTGGGAACGAAAAGCGCAGCGTACTGGCATGACACATCTTCGTTCTCCTTCCGTGCACCATTTGGATCAGGATCCGTTCAGTCTGCAAAAATATGCCCACGAACAAGAGATGAACCGCCACCTGAAAGGACGTTACAAGCGCCCCTCCTTGGCGCTCTTCGGGCAGCACGCTGAATGGCTGATCACGTCACTGGGGCTTCGCCGTGCCTACCGACAGGACGACGTGCGTGGACTCCTGCGGAAGAAAGGAGGCGGCTACACGGTTCGCACTGCAAAGGGCGCCGTGATCCGCTGCGGGCATGTCATCGTGGCGACGGGGATGCTGCACCGGGCATCGTGGCCGGAATGGGCAAAGAAAATCAACCGCGTATCTCCCGGTAAGGTGCAACATCTTCTTTCGTCACACGACTATGATCCGGCACAGGTCAAGCCGCCCGTTCTCGTTGTCGGTGGTGGCATTTCCGCAAGTCAGACGGCGCTGCTTTGGAGCACCGTCTATCCCGGGGAAGTGACGCTTCTCAGGCGAAGCTCTCCTGACCTCTCAGACTTTGACAGTGATCCGGGATGGCTTGGTCCGAAATATATGAACCGCTTTGTTCAAGAGGCCGATCCGGTGAAACGGCACCTGATGATTCAGGAAGCGAGAAGGACGGGCTCTTTACCCGGCTTTTTGCACCGTGAGCTGATGCGTAGCCAGGCGGAAGGACGGCTCACGATCCGTCAGGGAGAGGTGTCGTCTGTCTGCATGAAAGGCGGTGAAATGGCCTATCAGTGCGACGTGGAAGATGCAGGTTCCTGCGGATCGGTCATCCTTGCGACTGGCTATGAACCCGGTGTGCCGGTTCCGGATTGGCTGGAGAGTTACAGTCTGCGCCACGGTCTGCCATTGTCCCCGAACAATACGCCGCTTCCGGACACGAATCTGATGTGGGATGAGAGTCTTTTTCTGACGGGCCCCCTTGCAGAACTGATCCTCGGCCCGACATCACGGAATATTGCGGGAGCCAGAAAAGCCGCCTCTTTGATCGTGGCGGCGACAAAAGCAGAAGATCCGGAAGAAGCCGTGTCCGTCTGAGCAGGCGCTTTCTTATACAAACCTTCCTGATGTGTTGTACAATATGGAAAACAAAGTCTGGAGGGGATGATCATGGCAGGCAAGAGCTTCAAATTTCCGGCAAGACTGAGGAGTTATCTGTATTTCCGCAAGGATCCGATCGGCTTTTTTATGAACATGCAAGGGGATGGAGACATCGTCTTTCTTGATACAGGTGTGATGCCGACCTATGTCGTCAACGGGGCGTCATATTTGCAGGAGATCCTCGTAACGAAGGATGCATCGTTTCGTAAGGGGAGGCCGTCGAACGTTTTGAAGCGGACGATCGGGGACGGGCTTCTGACAACGGAGAAGACGGCGCACAAGATTCAGAAATCCGGCATGCAGCCGGTGTTTTACAAAGACCGGCTGAAGCGCTACGCGGAGGTGATGGTGTCAGATGCCAAAGAGACGGTTCGCGGGCTGCACGATGATAAGGAGATCCGCATGGATGACGAGATGATGGCACTCACGCTGTCGGTGATTTCGAAGGTGATGTTTGCCACCGATGCCGGCACGAGGAAGAAGAAGCTTGCCGATGCAGTGAACGTGACGATTCATCAGTCGGCCAGGAACCTCTTCTCCCCGGTGCTCCTGCCGATGAGTGTCCCGACGAAAGGAAACCGGGATCACAGCAAGGCCATTCGGGTGCTTGAAGAGGAAGTCCATGCGATTCTCAAAGAGGCAAGGCGGAATCCTGACGCCTATAAGGAAACGATGATCGGACTTCTGATGGATGCGAAGGCCCTCGATGAACAAGGGCTGATCACCGATCAGGAACTCCGAGATCAGATGATGACGATGCTCCTTGCCGGCCATGAGACTTCAGCGAACCTTCTGACCTGGATCTTTTATCTGCTTGCGGAGCATCCGGATGTGGCAAGGAAGCTGCAAGAAGAAGTGGATCAGGTCGATCTGACTGAGGATCCCTTTGCCGCGACCCGCTCTTTGCCTTACACCCATCAGGTAATCAAAGAAACGCTTCGCCTCTATCCGCCTGCCTGGCTGATCTACCGGGAAGCGGATGAGGATGTGGAGCTGAGCGGCAAGACGTACAAAGAAGGCACGGTCTTCATGATGTCGACGTACGCCATACACCGGAACCCCGACGTATTCGATGACCCGGAGGCCTTCCGACCTGACCGCTTTGCCGGGGATCAGGAGAAGAACCTGCCGCCGTTTACGTATATCCCGTTCGGAGCCGGATCGAGGAGCTGTATCGGCTACCGGTTTGCGATGATGGAGACGGCTCTGATCCTGGCCGTTATTGCCAAGTCCTATCATTTTGAGCGCGCGGGTACCGAGACGATTAAAGGGGATCCGCTCATTTCTCTTCGTGTGAAAGACGGCCTCAGAATGATTGCCAAAGAGCGAAAGCAGACCAAGATTCCTGAAAAAAGCAGTTGACAGCTACCATCATGATTCATGATATGCAGATGTAAACAGGGGCGCCCCGATGATCGGAGCACCCCTGTTTTTTATTTAGAAATCCGATCATTCATCATCAAACGCTTCACTGACTTTCCACTCTTCCCATACCTTACCGACAAGGGCAGGACGGGGCTTCAGCGTCTTCTTGCCAGGCTTCCATCCGGCAGGTGTCGCTTCAGAACCGTTAGAATTGCGAACGTGCTGGAATGCTTTGATTTGTCGAATCGTTTCATTTACATTGCGGCCGACAGGCGGCGTCAGGACTTCAAATCCCTGCACAATCCCGTCGGGATCAATAATGAAGCGCCGCGGGTTTCAACGCCGCTGTCTTCATCATAAATGCCGTACAAACGGCCGATGGAACCGTCCTGATCACTGAGCATCGGGAACGGAATATCTTTGCCGATCATTTTGGACAGTTCGGTGTCATTCCAGATCTTGTGCACAAACATGCTGTCTACGCTGACGGACAGAACCTGTACGTCCATCTCTTCAAATTCATCATTTTTTTCTGCAACTGCAGAAACTTCGGTCGCTCAAACGAATGTGAAGTCACCCGGATAGAAGCAGAGTGACACCCACTTCCCTTTGTAATCAGACAGACTCACATTGGTGAATTCACCGTTGTGGTATGCCGGTGCTGAAAAATCCGGTGCTTCTTTTCCTACTCGAATCATCTGCATGTCCTCCTTCTGTTCGGTGGCTTCGGATGCGGGTGCATCTGAAACAGCCTCCTGTTTCGGTTTGTTTTTGATCTTGGGTCTCTCACAACCCGGGTCGATGCTGTCTGGCATATGCAAACCCTCCTTCAGTAAACAGAGACCGGTGTAACCGGCCACCTGTGAACAGTATAACAAGGGGATATGAAATCCCTGTGAAGCGAGTGTGTGATTCATGCGAAACTTTAGAACAGTTATTAAGTAGGATGCATGCTAATTTGGTGAACGAATTGATGTTCGCTGACAGTGGGTGTCAGTGGAAGTTGGATAATAGAAGATATCGGGAAGTCAAAACCACTTTTGTATAGCATTTCAATAGTGTAGATAGTAAAATATTCCTTGAGAGGTGTTGTCAAATGAGGGACGGGATAGGGCTGTTTGATCATAAGCGTGAAGAACTTTGTGTTGGAGATGCCGTATATCTAGTGAAGCATCAACAAACAGGTATTGTTTCGTTTAACCCTTCAGAGGCCGTATTTTATGTGCGAAATGAAATGGGGCCGATCACGGATTTGAAACCTGACGATCCAGAAAGTAAATACATCGAATTGATCTCGAGGAATGAAGGTGATTCATCTTGAACGAAGATCAAAAGCTCATTGTCAATTCAGGTCATGCAAATATGTTAAATGAATTAATCGATTCCATGAAGACATGCAATAGTTTTTATTTTAGCGTTGCATTCGTTAATTTTAGTGGATTACAACTGTTGCTTGATCCGTTAAAAGAGGCGCAAGACCGAGGAATCAAGGGTCGAATTCTCACATCGACTTACTTGAATTTCACTGATCCAAAAGCGTTACAAAAAATGAAAGAATTCGACCATCTTGACCTGAAAGTGTTTGTGACAGATAAAGAGGTGGGATTTCATACGAAAGTGTACATATTTGAATACGATGATTATGACAAAGTCATCATTGGTTCATCGAATCTCACCCAAAGTGCATTAAAAAGTAATATTGAATGGAATGTGGAGATTATCTCGAAGCAAGACGGCGCCTTTATTGAGAATGTCAGGCGTGAATTTGATCGTCTATGGAACGATAGTTTCGTCGCGGATCAGAAATTATTGGATGATTATGCAGCGTATATTCGTGATTTACCAACGATCGATGCAAAGAAATCACTCATTTTCGAGAAACCGGATTACATTACGCAAAATCGGATGCAGCAACGAGCTGTGGAGAATTTAGAACGCATTCGATCCCATGGGGAACAGCGAGCGCTTGTGATTGCTGCGACAGGGACCGGGAAGACCTATATGTCAGCATTCCATGTAAGAGACATCGAACCAAAGAAGTTATTGTTTCTCGTTCATCGGGGAGAAATTCTACGTAAAGCGCTGGCATCATTTGAATTATTAATCCCCGCTCAACTCGGGAAGACCTGTGGGTACTATACAGGCGAGAAAAAGGATCGTGAGGCGGATTATTTGTTTGCGACGATCCAAACGATGCAAAGGCATTATCAAGATTTTGAGCCTGACGAGTTTGACTATATCATCGTTGATGAGGCACATCATGCGACTGCTCCGTCCTATCAACGGGTCATCGATTATTTTAACCCGAACTTTATGCTAGGCATGACTGCGACACCTGAGCGAAGTGATCACTTGAGTGTGTTTGAATTATTTGATCATAATGTTGCTGTAGAAGTTAGGCTTCATGAAGCGCTAGACGATGAATTAGTGATTCCATTTCATTACTTTGGGATCACAGATATTGATGAAGTGGATTTAAGTGATATTGATATTGATAATTTGTCTGAAGTCACGAAAAGGCTTCAGGTACATCAACGAGTGGATTTCATCATCGAGAATATGCAGTTTTATGGCTATGACGGGGACACTCGAAAATGCCTCGGCTTTTGCGCGAGTATTGAACATGCCAAGTATATGACCGAAGCATTTAATCAAAGAGGGATTCCAAGCGTGCATCTTTCAGGTCATGATGATGACCGCATGCGTGAGGCAACGATGAATCGACTTGAGTCCGATGAGGATGAACTAGAGGTCATTTTCACCGTTGATATCTTTAATGAAGGTGTCGATCTCCCAAGCGTCAACTCTGTGTTAATGCTACGTCCAACGAATTCGCCGATTATTTTCATTCAACAGCTTGGGCGAGGTCTGCGGAAACACCCAGATAAATCCTTCTTGACGGTACTTGATTTTATCGGCAATCATAATCGCACCTTCCTCATTGCCATTGCGTTAAACGGGAGTCGTTTCTACGATAAAGACAGTTTAAAAGTAGCTGTATCGACGGATTTTGCAAACATACCTGGTGCTACTCATATTCAAATGGATGAAATCTCAAAAGAACGGATCTTGGCCCAAATCGATCAAGAGAATTTTAATTCTATGCAATATTTGAAAGATGAGTACAATGAGTTTAAGCAGTTGCGAAATGGGAAGCCACCCTATTTTTTGGTCGATTATTTTACGTATGATGGTTCCCCGGATCCTGTAAAATTCATTGCAAAAAAACAGCATTATCTTGATTTTGTCGCATCGCTTGAACGGGACAATCAGTTAAAAGCGATGATGCAGGATGTTCATTTTGACAAAGCATTAAAAAATCTCTCGAAAAAGCTGCCTATCAAACGAATTCATGACTTTGTGATAATTCGCTATTTGCTCGATCACGATCAAATTACTTTGCAAACGGCGAAAACAGAGATTCTTAAGCATGTTCAAAGTGTGGATGAAGATACGGTTTTGCATGCGTTCGAAATGCTCAATCAAGATTATTTGGACCATATTAAGAAAACGCATGAATTAAAGCTTGCTGAGTTTGACGGTGAAGCGACATTGACAAGAACCGAAGCATTTGCGGCGATTTTAGAAGATGAGTCTTCACGACGATATATTGAAGATGCTCTTCACTATGGTTTGCTTCGCTACGAACGTGAATTTCATGACGCAAACTATGGTGTTCCACATTTTAAACTCTATGAACAGTATCAAATGGTGGATGCAGCGCAGCTTTCTAATTACCGAAAAACACATTCAGCTTTTCGAGGATCAGGTTTGCTTAAGAATGGCAAGGAATTCTTTCTCTTTATTGACCTGCATAAAGAAGCGGATATTGATGAACGAATTAATTATCAAGACAAGTTTATCGATCGCAAGACCTTTCAATGGCAAAGTCAAAATAGCACACGGCAACAGTCTGAGGTCGGCCAACAGATCATGTATAATCGTCAACACGGCGTTCGTCTTCATTTATTTGTAAGGAAATATCGTGAGATTGATTCAAAAAGAGAACCTTATATTTATATTGGAATTGGCGACACGATCGAAGCTTACGGAGAACAGCCGATTACGGCTATGTTAAATCTAACGCATGAAGTACCTCAAAGTCTCTATGTGGAATTCACAGAAAAAGTCTAGCCGAGAATACCTCAGGCTAGACTTTTTCTATTAGGGCTTCAACGGCAGGAATATCTGCAGGGGCCCATTTTAAAGAATCTAAGTTGTCTTTTTTGAGCCACATCAATTTTGCATGCTCTTTTGGTTCTGGTGATCCTTCAACGATCGTCGCAGTGACGCAGATGAGTTCGATTATGAAGGTGTCATACTCATGTACATGTGTATGAAAAATCGAGCCAGCTTGAATTTTGCAGCCTAGTTCTTCATTGATTTCTCGTTCGAGGGCTTCATGAATCCGTTCATTGGTTTCAATTTTACCGCCAGGGAACTCCCACATATTCGGTATGGCCATATCTGTTGAACGGAGCGCACATAAGATTTCTTGATCATCGTTTTCAATAATAGCGCCAACGACTTTCACTTGTTTCTTCATGAATGAGGGACATCCTTTCTTTTCTCAAATTCATTAAACGAACAGCTATCAAAAGCTTACCCCAACCTCACCAGCTTCACAACAGCTATCACAATCGGAATACCTGTTCCAAACAGGGTAACGGGCTGGATAAAGGCACTGAGTGCATGCGTGCGGCCGAGGCTGATCAGAATACTGTTTAACAGGATCAGCGCAAACAGAATCAGAACGACGGATTTGATGGTCTGGATCAGGGATCTCGAGATGCTGTAGGCTTCTTTGGCGTTTGCCTCTGTAATCGTGATCGGTTAATTATGGATATGAGGAAACCGCTCCATGATATGCATGAACACAAACAGGGCAGCACCGGTGATCCAAAGGGCGACGAGGGTCCAGACAGATCCGAGACGGGTGACGGCTCCGGTGGCATCAAAGTGTGCAGGGATCTGATCGGGAAGGGACGGCCACATGATCAGAAGAAAGAAGCCGCCTGTCACATAAAGCAGAATGCTGAACAGACTCAGGAACTTTAAAAAAGCGGGCTGATGAAGGTCCTGGACCGGGATTTTCGGGCGTGGAGAAGGCATCGTGTTTCGTCCTTTCAGTTTTTGTTTGCAGTCGGTTAATAGTAGTGTACCATTCTGCTTCAGGCACGTGTATCCGGATTTTTCTGGTGGTTCAACCCATTACATAAGACTCTATTTGCTCATTCATTCACGTATAACATAAGTCATGACAGATACATAAAAATGAAATATTTATGAACATATAGACATGCATGTGAATATGCTGTAGGATTAAAACTATCAATACGAAGTCTCTCTGTGGTGTTGATTTGATCCGTCAGAAGAGAGATACATAACTGGATAGATGGGCAAACCTGTTGAAAAGCAGGGACGCAAAGCCAAGGGTCTTCATCATGATGATATGACAGCCGGTTGCACCGAAAGGGCTTGTTTTGTGTTGCAGACAGGCCCTTTTTGCATTCTTTCCCTTTAGTGATGTAATGCAGTGAAGTAGTATTGATACGGATCAAAAAATCAGGGAGGCGGGAGAGAGATGAGAAATCTGAAGATGCGTTATAAGCTGATTGTGATGTTCGTGGTGGCGGGGCTGGTCCCGATGATTGTGCTGGCAGGTCTTCTTTATATGTATGCATCGGATCAGCTTGAAGAAGGGGTATTACGGGCGAACAGCACGTTCTTTACATTGAAGAGCGGGGAGATTAATGAATTCTATCAGGAGCGACAGGGAGATGGCCTTGTGCTTGCAAATACGGCGGATGTCTATGAGGGATTGGACGCGCTCGAAGCGGAAGGGGCGGCGAGTGCTGAATGGCAGGAACAGTACGGGCTGATCGAAGGGCTTTTTGATATTGCCATTCAGGAATACGGGTTCCGTGATATTTTCCTCAGTGACCGTTCGGGGCAAGTGGTATTGGCCTCGGCTTATCAGAATGAGCTCGAGGGAAATAACCTCGGGGATCGCCCTTACATCGAGAGGAGCCTCGGCGGAGAACAGACCTGGTCTGAGCTGTTTTTCTCGGACTTTATTGACGATTATGCCATTGTTCTGTCCACCCCGGTCTATGAGGGCGGGGGACAGGGAACGATTGCCGGCAGTGTGAATATTCTCATTGATCAGACGCAGATGGACCGGATCGTGCATCAGGATATTGAACAGCTCGGTTTGAGCGGGGATGCGTATATTGTGAACCGGGACGGCCTGCTTCTGACAAACACACGCCTTGGGGAATACAGAGAGGATGCGGCGATGGTGGAATCGGTGCAGACGGAGATTACCGATTCGTTAAGGGGATCGATCGAAGCCGTGGAGGAGAGCGCCTTTTTTAGCGGCGTCTACGATGATTACCTGGGGGAAGCGGTGCTTGGAAGCGGTGGGCTCGTCACTGTCGGAGATATGCCAGCGGCACTCATTGTCGAGGTGGATCAGGATGAGGCCCTGGCGTCACTCGGTGTGATGCGGTCGATCACATTCGGTCTGGTGGGCGTCGCCGCCGTGGCTGGGATCGGTCTGGCGTTTTATTTCGCCCTGATGATCAGTCGTCCGCTTACGGCGGTCATGAAGAGGGCCGAACAGATCTCGTCCCTTGATTTGACGGAGAATATGCCGGGGAAGCTGACCGCGCAAAAAGACGAGATCGGGCAGATCTGCAGTGCCCTGCAGGGGATCAGTGAGAGCCTTCGGACGACGATCCGGGAAGTGATGGATTCGTCGGCTCAGGTGTCGTCATCATCGGAGGAACTGACGGCAACGTCCGAGCAGTCGGCGAAAGCCGCAGAAGAAGTGGCGAGGGCCATCGAGGAGATTGCCTCCGGTGCATCGGATCAGGCAAGAAGTGCCGAAACCGGGGCAGGAAAGACCGGGGCGCTTGGCGAAGTGATTGAGAAGGACCAGCAGTATATGCAGGAATTAAACGAGGCCTCAGAGCGAATTAATGAGACGGTTACTGAAGGACTCGATGTGATGGCGGGACTTGCGAAAGCCTCTGAAGAGAGCGGGCATCAGACGAAGCTCGTGCAGGAAGGCATTGAGAAGACGAATCAGAGTGCTGCGGAAATCAGCGAGGCGAGCAAGGTCATTGCGGAAATTGCCGATCAGACCAATCTTCTGGCATTGAATGCCGCGATTGAAGCAGCACGTGCAGGGAATGCAGGGAAAGGCTTCGCCGTAGTGGCCGATGAAATCCGCAAACTTGCCGAGCAGTCCACAGCGTCAACGAGCCGCATTGACGGTATTGTCAACGGCCTTCAGTCCAATGCGTCAGAGGCGGTGGCGATTATGGGGAACGTGAGCAAAGTATTAAACACCCAAACGGAGAAAGTGACGGAATCACGGGCGATGTTTGAGAGGATTGCCGAAGCGATGCAGCTGAACCGTTCACGAATCGAGGCGCTGAACGTCTCCGGAGAAGAGATGGAGCGGATGAAGGGGGATATTCTGGATACGATGCAGCATCTGGCGGCGATTGCCGAAGAGAATGCCGCGTCGTCACAGGAGGTCTCGGCGTCGATGGAAGAACAGACGGCATCGGTCCAGGAAGTCTCGAGTGCCAGTGAAGAGCTTTCTCAGCTTGCGGAGGCTTTGCAGCTTTCGGTCAGCCGCTTTAAACTGTAAATAAATTGGATGGATGAGGGATTTAAGAATAAATGACGAAAACATTCCGAAATAGGGTATACTGTTATTACCAAACTGTTTCGTTCGTCAGGTTTCACAAAGAAAGCAGGTGTATCGTATGCCCAACAGGCATCATGCGAGACAAAGTCCATCGGAAACGGGCAGAGATTACCGGGAATTGTACCAGGAGCTGTTCGAACACCATCATTTGCCGGTATTGATCATCGAACCGGAAACCGGGCTGATCAGGGATGTAAACCAAAAAGCGGTGTCATTCTATCAGTATTCGAAGGATGAGCTGATGAATATGGTCATCAGCGATATCAATATTCTTGACCCGGATACAATCAAGGCGAAGATGTATGCCGCGAAAAAAAACAACACAAACAGTTTTCATTTCAGGCACCGGCTCAAAGACGGAGAGATCCGCGACGTGAAGGTGGACAGTATTCCGGTAGATTTTAACGGGACGCATCTCTTATATTCGCTGATTACGGATATTACCGAGACGCTGGAGAAGGATTCCTTTTTTAAGGCCCTCTTCAATCAGTCGCCCTATGCCATTGCCATTCTCAACAGGGACTACCGGATCAGTGAAGTGAACGGTCACTTTGAGGCGCTGTTCGGCTACGGTCGTGAGGAAGTTCTAGGTCTTTCACCGGAATTTGTCATCTATCCGCTGGATGATGAGAGTTCCATGCAAGACCATATTGATCAGATGGAACGGGGTGTGATTCTCACCAGAGACACCCTTCGCAAACATAAGGACGGTCACCTGATCAATGTGGAGCTGATCGCGCTTCCTGTCTACATCGAATCGCACCTGATTGCGACACTGGCGATCTACGTGGATCAGACGCGGGAAAAAGAACTCGAGGCGCATAATCAGATGCTCGCTTCGGTTCTTGAGAACACAGGTGAAGGTGTTGTGATCACGAATGCAAATTCACAGATCGAATGGATTAACCAGGCATTTTCGACGATAACCGAATATACGGAGCAGGAACTGATCGGGAAAAACCCGAGACTGTTGAAGTCCGGACAGCACAATGCGGCCTTTTACCATTCGATGTGGCATGATCTGACGACGTATGGCAAGTGGACTGGGGAAATATGGAATCGACGAAAGAACGGGGATGTGTATCCGGAGTGGCTGAAGATCTTCGCTTTGAAGGATGAAGAAGGTGAGCCTTACCGTTACGTCGGGATTGTCACGGATATGAGCGAAGTGCGGGCAAGGGAAGAACGGATTGATTCCCTGATCAACCAGGACAAACTGACGGGTCTGTACAACCGTTACTATGTGATGCGGGAGCTTGAACAGGACCTGATCGCAGCGGAACGTTACAACCAGACCGCGACGATTCTTTTCGGCGATATCGATGCCTTTAAGAGCATCAATGAAAATCTCGGACACGCTGCAGGAGATGAACTTCTCCGGCAGATGGCGGATCTCTTGCAGGAGGTCTTTGCCAAGGCACTTGTCGCAAGGTTAAGCAGTGATGAGTTTGCCATCGTCTTCCCCCGGGGGACCGATGACTTTGAGGTGAGGGAGCGTTTGGGCCTGTTTTTCAATGAACTGAAGAAACCTTTTACGCTTCATAATGAGGATTTCTACATTACCTGCAGTTTCGGCGTGGCACGCTATCCGGATAACGGCCGCGAACGGGATGATCTGATGCTGAATGCGGATATCGCCATGCATCATGCCAAGAAACGTGAAGGGAATACCTTCGACTATTACACGGACGTTCTCGGGAATCAGGTGAAGCGGGAATTCAAGGTCAAGACGGTGATTCAGCGCGCACTCGATGAGAATTTGTTCCATCTCCATTACCAGCCGACGCTGTCGGTTCAGGACGGTGTGATTGTGGGTGCGGAAGTGCTCCTTCGTCTCGACGATCCGGAAGAAGGACGGGTGTCACCAGGGGAGTTCATCCCCGTGGCGGAGAAGTTCGGCTTCATTTACAGCATCGGAGACTGGGTGCTGCGTAATGCGTGCAAAGAAGCACTCGGGACAGACGCATACAGGGACGGAAACCTGTTTCTTGCGGTGAATGTCTCTGTCCAGCAGCTTGAGAATGAAGCATTCCCGGAACAGGTGGACGCCATTCTTGAGGAAACCGGATTTCCCGCAGAGAGGCTCGTGTTCGAAGTGACGGAAGAGACGTCCATCAGTGATTCGGACCTTGTCAGCGGTACACTGAATGCTCTGATTGAGATGGGTATTCAGGTCGCGATCGATGATTTCGGGACGGGTTATTCATCCCTTGGGAAGATCCATCAGCTGAATATGCATCAGCTGAAGATCGATCAGTCTTTTATCCGGGATATCGAGAAGACGACGGATATCGTTCATGCAATTATCGCCATGGGGAAGAGCCTCAGGCTGAACGTCGTGGCAGAAGGTGTCGAGACAGAAGAGCAGCTGGCGTTTCTTAAAGAAGCGGGCTGTGACTTTGCCCAGGGCTTCTATCTCCACAGGCCGATGCCGTTTGCGGATTACCGGCAGTTAATCGAATAAATGCAGCCATCCTTCAATTTGGAGGATGGCTTTTTTGGTAGCTAAATGTGAAATATTAGAGGGGATATTGAAAGGGTGGAATGAGTAGATTATAATAAGTCTAATATATATCGGTTATACATGGGAGGGTAAAAAGGTGGACATCGGTCTTAACAGGAAACAGGATCAAAACCAGAAAGATGATCATGAGCTTCTTGACTGGCTAATGCAGATGAGTCAGTCATTCAGTACGACCAATGCTCTTGAGCGACAGGTGATGCTCTCCTTGACGAGCTATTTGCACACCCTCGAAAGTGTCCTCGATCCAAAGGGCATCCTGGTGGCTTTTCACCGGGAAGGACAGGAGCTTGTGATCGACGTGTTTTCAGATCGCCAAATGGAAGCTGATGACGCGGAACAGGCGAGGCGTATCTTCTCGGCAATCCCCCATACAGATTGTAAGGAAGAGGGTTTTATGACCATCCCTGCCATCCCTGCCGGATCCGGTGAAGATGATCGTGACTGGGGAACGGTATTCGATCTGAAGGCACCGGACGGGGAACGGGTTTGTGTGTTCATCATCATGTCCGATAAAAGTCCCGCACTCGAACCTGCACACTGGAAAATGATTCGGGGACACTATCATCTGATGAGTGCGATGCAGACGCTTCAGAAAGATGCGCAAAAAAAGGCTGATCAGCTTGAGCGTTATTTTAACAACAGCCTAGATTTGCTTTGCATTGTCAGTGAAGAAGGCGTGTTTGAACTGGTGAATCCGGAGTGGACATCGCTTCTCGGCTATGAGAAACAGGATGTGATCGGTCGGAACATTACTGAGCTGATTCATCCGAATGATATGGAACGCACGATCAATGCGATCGAAAAGCTCAGACTTGGCGAACCGGTTGAGTATTTTTTGAACCGGTACCAAAAGCGCGACGGTCAGTACATTGTCCTGGAGTGGCGTGCTCAGTTTACCGGGGATCGGATCATTGGCGTGGCCCGGGATGTGACGAAGCGCCTGGAGCTCGAGCGAGAGGTGAACCGTGCCTATGAACAGTTCAGGAATTTTACAAGCCAGGTGCCGGGCGCTGTGTACCAGTATCAGCTGAATCCGGACGGCTCGGGTTTTTTTCCGATGGCAAGTGACGGCATTTGGGATGTATATGAGGTGACGCCGGAAGAGGCGGGCAAGTCCGCGGATAAAGTCATATCCCGCGTCATAGAGACGGACAGAGAACGGGTCGTACAAGGGATTGTACAATCTGCCGAGACCCTTGAAAATTGGGAAGACCGCTACAGGGTCTATCTGCCTTCAAGAGGCGTCAGATGGCTCGAGGGGTATGCCAGCCCGGAACAACTGGCTGATGGCGGGGTGTTCTGGCACGGGTACATTCGCGACGTCACGAAGATGCATCGGGCGGAACAGGAACTGAAAGCAGGAAAAGAATTTGTGGAAGCCACGCTGATGGCGCTTGCCGAAGGAGTTATTCGTCTTGACGGTCATGGCGTGATCAATTATGCAAACCATGCCATGACTGAAATGACGGGCTATGAAGCATCGGAATTGATCGGCAAGCGTTTTGACGAGGCCTTTTATCTTCTGGCAGAGAAACAGGAGGGACGATTGGAGATTCCGATCGAACAGCTGATGGGAGATCACGACTGCCTGTTTTGTGAACAGGACCTGGTTCTCGTTCATAAATTCGGTGAGCATCTGGGCGTTGAGATCACATCGAGAACGTTGCCCGTAAGCAATGATCAGGGCGCCGTGCTGGTCATTAATAATGTGACCGAACAGCGTAAACAAACTCGTGAGCTGATGCAACAAACGTTTAGGGATGCGCTCACCCTGCTGTATAACCGTCGGTTTTTCGAAGAAGAGATGACCCGCATGGATACCGGCCGGAACTATCCATTCTCGGTGATGTATCTTGACGTAAACGGTCTTAAAATGGTGAATGACGTCTTTGGGCATAAATCCGGTGATGAGCTCTTATTGACGGTATCCGGGGTATTGCAAGATGTATGCCGCAGCGATGACATCATCGCGAGAATCGGCGGCGATGAATTTGCCGTGCTGTTACCGAAAACAGACCGCCAAGCCGCAGCGCGTCTTCAGATCAGAATCGAAGGGGCTCTGAAGAAGAAGACATGCTCAGGGCTGCCGGTCTCGGTGGCGATGGGTACATCGGAACGGGTTTCCGCCGATGAGTCGATTTGGCTTTGGCTCGAGGAAGCAGAGCGGGCGATGTATAAACAGAAAGCGGACAACCGGTCCCGGTTTGAAGAAGAGGTCTTTGATGCATTGACAAACCGCTTATTTTCGGAATATGAAGGGGAGCGGGGTCACGCCGAGCGGACAGCCTCTCTGAGCCGGCGGATTGCCAACAGGATGGGTCTTTCGAGGGATACCGTTCATGCCATTGAGGAAGCCGCTTATTATCATGATATCGGGAAGGTCATTCTCCCGCCGGCTCTCTTAACCGAGGTGCGCAAGCTTGCTGAAGAGGAGTGGGAAGGCATTCACCGTCACCCGGAAGCGGGGTATTACCTGCTCATGAATCTGTCATCGTTCAGGCATCTCGCCCCTTTTGTTTATGCGCATCATGAAAACCTGGACGGAAGCGGCTATCCAAGAGGGCTAAGTGGGGAAGAGATCCCCATCGAAGCGCAGATTATTCAGGCGGCCGAGATCTATGACTATATGAAGTACCGCTCTGTCGAGAAACGCGAACCGTTTCATATACGGGATATTGTGAGCCGCCTTGGCGGCAAACGTGTTCAAAAAGCAGTTGCTGAGGCTCTTTTGTCTGTCATTTAAGCATGGAGACCGTTCCCTGACCTCAAGGGAGCGGTCTTTTCGTCCTGTATTGTAACCACTGTTGTTTCACGTCTTCTGTGGCGAAGGAGACCCTGTATTTGATATACTGATTCATGACCACCAGAAAAAGCATACCGGCTTTCTGACATGCTGTGTAAGGAAGCCGTGTTTTTCAATGAGAAAAAAAGGAGCTATTTAAAATTATGATGAAATCCTACCATGAATGGCGGCATGTGTTTAAACTCGATCCCGCCAAAGCGCTTTCCGATGAAGATCTTGAAGCCGTCTGTGAATCGGGGACGGACGCGGTGATCATCGGGGGAAGCACCGATGTCACGGACGAGAATACATTGGAGATGCTGATGCGTGTCCGCCGCTACAGCGTCGCGGCAGCCCTTGAAGTCAGCACCATTTCGTCGGTCGTGCCGGGCTTTGATTACTATTTGATTCCGTCGGTGCTGAATACCCGGCAGGTGACGTTTTTGAACGGTCTGCATCACCGGGCCTTAAAGCAATTCGGACATATGATGCACATGGAAGAAGTCCTCTCGGAAGGATACTGCGTGCTGAACCCGGATTCCTCGGTGGCGCAGGTGTCGGATGCGGATACGGACCTCGATGAAGAGGACATCGTGGCCTATGCGCGCATGACGGATCAGCTCTTCCATATGCCGATCTTCTATATGGAATACAGCGGGGTCTACGGCGATCCGAAGACGGTTTCCGCGGTGAATGATGTCCTCGGGAAATCCCAGCTCTTCTACGGCGGCGGCATTGAGAGGCCTGAGCAGGCGGCGGAGATGGCGGCTTATGCAGATACCGTCGTCGTCGGGAATGTGATCTATGACAATCTGAAACAGGCGCTTGCCACGGTCAAAGCGGTCAAAGAAGCGAACGGACAGACTCACCAGGCCTGAATCGGCAACAGGACAACCGGTCGCAGTCGGAGTGCGGCATTTTTGCTGCCTCCGATCCTTTGTGTAAGGGGCGAAAACCCGGATGAATGCAGGAAAAAAGCTGTACAGATTGATGTGCGGACGCTACACTGAAAGAAAGAACAAATGTTTGGATGGTGATACGATGCATGCAATGACGGAAGGATTAAACAAGGAACAGCAGGAAGCGGTGGTGCATAACGAGGGACCGCTGTTGATCATGGCCGGTGCAGGCAGTGGCAAGACCCGCGTACTGACGAACCGGATTGCCTACCTGATCGGAGAGAAAGGGGTCCCGCACTGGTCGATTCTTGCTATTACGTTTACGAATAAGGCGGCCCGGGAGATGAAGGACCGTGTGAAGAAGAATGTGGGGTATGAGGCCGAGGAGATGTGGATTTCCACGTTCCACTCCATGTGCGTGCGGATTTTGCGGCGGGATATTGACCGCATCGGCTATAACCGGAATTTCACCATACTTGATGCGTCGGATCAGCTGACGGTGATCAAGCGGATCATCAAGGAGAAGAACATCGACAAGAAGAAGTTTGATCCCCGGGCCATTCTCGGCATGATCAGCTCGGCGAAGAACGAACTGAAAACGGCCAAAGATTTTGACAAGACGGCGGCGGGTTACTTCGAACAGGTGGCCTCGACGGTATATGAACAGTATGAGCGTGAACTGAAGCGGAATCAGGCCCTTGACTTTGACGATCTGATCATGACGACAATCCGGCTCTTCAACCAGGTGCCGGACGTCCTTGAATACTACCAGCGCCGCTTCCGCTATATCATGGTCGATGAGTACCAGGATACGAACCATGCCCAGTACCGCCTCGTCCGGCTCTTGGCAGACCGTCATAAAAACCTGTGTGTCGTCGGGGATTCGGATCAGTCGATTTACCGCTGGCGCGGCGCGGACATTGCCAATATCCTCTCCTTTGAGAAGGACTATCCCGATGCAAAGGTCATTCTCCTTGAACAGAACTACCGCTCGACAAAGCGGATTCTCGATGCGGCGAACCGGGTGATCAGTCACAATTCCGGACGTAAGGACAAGAATCTCTGGACGAACAACGACGGCGGCGAGAAGATCACGTACTACTCGGCCCGAAATGAGCACGATGAAGCGGCTTTTATCGTCGATGAGATCCAGAAGAAGCTGTCAGGATCTGAGCTGAAAGCGTCGGATATTGCGATTTTGTACCGAACCAACGCCCAGTCCCGTGTCCTTGAGGAACTGTTTGTGAAGTCGAACATGGCGTATACGATCGTCGGCGGAACGAAGTTCTACGACCGTAAAGAAATCAAGGATCTCCTTGCCTACCTGCGACTCGTGGCAAATCCCGATGACGACATCAGCTTCCGCCGGATTGTGAACGTGCCGAAACGGGGCATCGGTCCGACGACGGTGGATAAGCTGCAGGCATATGCGGACCGGAATGATCTGTCTCTCTTTCAGGCCGTGGCCGAGATCGAACAGGTCGGCTTGAGCGCGCGGTTTACGAATATGCTCCGTACGTTTCACGATCAGCTGAGCGGCTGGATTCAGATGCAGGACTACGTCCCGGTTAAGGAGCTCGTCGATGAGCTCCTCGATCAGACGGGATACCGGGAGATGCTTGAGAATGAGAATACGCTCGAATCCGAAGGCCGTCTTGAGAACATCGAGGAATTTCTGACGGTGGCAGGCGAGTTTGAGGAAGCGAGTGACGACAAGACGCTGATTGCGTTCTTGACGGACCTCGCCCTCATTGCTGATATTGACAAGGTGGACGAGGAAGAAGAAGCGGAACATGTGCTGATGATGACGCTGCACTCGGCGAAGGGGCTCGAGTTCCCGGTCGTCTTTCTGGCAGGGCTTGAAGAAGGGGTCTTCCCCCACAGCTGCAGTCTGATGGAAGAAGCGGAGATGGAAGAAGAGCGCCGTCTCGCCTATGTGGGGATTACCCGGGCGGAGAAGGAGTTGTATCTGACACGGGCTTCAATGCGGACGATCTTCGGGAAGACGAATATGAACGCGCCGTCACGTTTTTTGAGTGAGATCCCGGATGAGCTTTTGGCAGAGACGGGATTGAGTCAGGGCAAGACGTCCGCCGCCGACGAACTGCCGTGGATGCAGCCGTCCGGCTCGTCGAATCGTCCCGTGAACCGGCCTGCGCCGGAGCGTGTGAAAAGGAAGACCGTTACTAAGCCGGTGACGACCAATACCGGTGGAGACGGCTTCGCCTGGAACGTCGGCGACAAGGCCGCTCATAAGAAGTGGGGGACCGGCACCGTCGTCAGTACAAAAGGGGAAGGCGAAAACATCGAGCTTGATATCGCTTTTCCGGAGATTGGTGTAAAGCGGCTCGCAGCGAGGTTTGCCCCTATCACAAAAGCATGAGGAGTGAAGTGAACCGATGTCAGAGAATCAGGACGTGCAAAAACGGATCGATACATTAACGGAAACGGTCAATGACTATGCCCATCATTACTACGTGCTTGATCAGCCGAAAGTGCCGGATGCGGAGTATGACCGTCTTCTGCAGGAACTTGAGGAACTCGAAGCGGCTCACCCGGAGCTCAAGCGGAGTGATTCTCCGTCCGAGCGGGTCGGCGGTGAGCCTTTGGATCATTTCAGAAAGGTTCAGCACGATATTCCGATGCTGTCCCTTTCGAACGCCTTTAATGAAGAGGAGCTTCGGGACTTTGACCGGCGGGTCCGCGACGGACTTGGCGTGAATCCGACGTACAGCGTGGAGCTGAAGATCGACGGCCTTGCCATCACGCTCAAATACGAAGCAGGCGAGTTTGTCCTCGGTGCGACCCGGGGTGACGGGACAACAGGGGAGGACATTACCCGGAATCTGAAGACGATTCCTTCCATTCCGTTGAAACTGAAGGAAAGCGTCACCCTTGAAGTGCGGGGAGAGGCATTTATGCCGAAGGCGTCTTTCAACCGGCTCAATGAAGCACGTGAGGAGAAAGGGGAGGCGCTGTTTGCCAATCCGCGAAACGCGGCTGCAGGCTCTCTCAGGCAGCTTGATCCGAAGATCGCGGCCAAGCGGAACCTCGATATGTTCGTCTATTCCGTCGGTCAGATTGAAGGCAAGACGATTGACTCACACACCGAGACCCTTGACTATGTGTCGAAGCTCGGCTTCAAAATCAATCCGGAAGCGAAACACTGTAACGGAATTGAGGAAGTTGTCGACTATGTCAACAGCTGGCTCGACCGCCGCGGCGATCTGGACTATGAGATTGACGGGATTGTCATCAAGGTCGATTCACTCGATCATCAGGAAGAGCTCGGGTTTACGGCGAAGAGTCCGCGCTGGGCGACGGCGTTTAAGTTCCCGGCAGAAGAAGTGGTGACAAAGCTCATTGATATAGAGCTCTCCATCGGACGGACCGGCGTTGTGACACCGACGGCGATCCTCGAACCCGTATCCGTCGCAGGGACGACGGTGCAGCGGGCGTCTCTTCATAATGAGGATCTCATCCGCCAACAGGATGTGAAGATCGGTGACCGGGTGACGATCAAGAAGGCAGGCGACATCATTCCGAAAGTGGTGAACGTACTCACCGAACAGCGTGACGGCAGTGAAGAGGATTTTTCGATGCCCGAACATTGTCCGGCATGTGAATCCGAACTGGTCCGCATCGACGGGGAAGTGGCGCTTCGCTGTGTGAACCCCGAATGTCCGGCACAGATCCGGGAAGGACTGATTCACTTTGCGAGCCGGGATGCGATGAATATTGACGGACTTGGTGAGCGGGTGATTACCCAGCTGCACAGCCGTGAACTCGTCCGAAACGTGGCGGATCTGTACCGTCTTGAGAAAGAAGCGATTATGGCCCTTGAGCGGATGGGGGAGAAGTCGGCGACGAATCTCGTCGAAGCCATTGAAGCAACGAAATCGAACTCCCTCGAGAAGCTGTTGTTCGGCCTCGGGATCCGGTTTGTCGGCTCGAAGGCGGCGAAGACCCTCGCCATGCATTTTGAAACGATGGATGCGCTGATGGAGGCCGACAAAGAAGCACTGATCGCCGTCGATGAGATCGGGGATAAAATGGCCGATTCCATCGTCATGGCCTTTGAACAGCCGGGGATGAAGCATCTGATCGGAGCTTTAAAGGACCTCGGCGTGAATATGACCTACACAGGTCCGAAAAGAATCACAGCGGAAGAAAGCGATTCGCCCCTTGCAGGGAAGACGGTCGTCATCACCGGCTCGATGGAACAGTATTCGCGAAAAGAAGCAAAGACGGAAGTGGAAGCGAGAGGCGGGAAGGTGACGGGAACGGTGTCGAAGAAGACGGATCTCGTCATTGCCGGTGAGAAGGCGGGATCAAAGCTTGATAAAGCCAATGAACTCGGTATCGAAGTCTGGGATGAAGCCCGGTTTATCGACGAACTCTCCTGAAGATTGAGACCATCGGCGACTGGCCGGGTGCGGCGATTTGTGAGAAAATAGCCGGAGTATGGAAATCGGAACAAGGCAGATAGGGGAATGATCGAATGAAGAACGTGATGATGACGGTGACGGGCCTCCTGGTCCTTCTGATGCTCGGGGGCTGTCTCCCTCAGAACGGAGAGGAAGAGGAACAGGAAGTCATCGTGGTGGAAGATACAGAAGAGGGTGAGACCGAGTTCGGCTTCACGCCGACGGTCGACTCAGACGGCGTCTATTTCCGAACGGTCCTTCAGGACGGCGTGTATTTCAGAAGCGATGCCCGGGGGGCTGTGAACGATGCCTTTAATAACCGGGTTGACCTCGATCAGCTCGAAACCGGTCTCATGGAGATCGCATCCGGCTTTTATTCACCGGACGATTTTTATTTGACGGAAGGGCAGCACCTGTCCGGGAACCTCATCAACAGCTGGCTGAACCGGGCGAACCCCCTCGATCAGACGACGGAGAACGACGAGGGGGAAGCGGTGTATGACCCGGGTCCCGGTCTGAATCCGGGTGTGGCTGAAGAAAATCCGGGAAGCGTCGAAGCACAGGCGGATCAGATGAGGGAAGCTCCCCTCATGATTTCGCACATTATGGAACATAATTACTGGACCGGAAGCGGAGAAGACGGTGTTGAACTTGAGGGGATCGTCATCGGGATCGGTCTTCGAGCCGTGTATTATTTCAATACGCGAAACGAAGACGGCACGATCAATTTCTATGAACAGACCCTCGACCGTGAAGAGGTCCAGGCATACGGGCGCGAACAGGCCCAGGTCATTTTGAACCGGTTGCGAAGCGAGAGTTTTGAGAGCATTCCGAATGATGTGCCGATCACATTCGCCCTCTATCAGGAAGAGCCGAGAGGAGCCGTTGCTCCGGGGGGCTTTACGGCGATGACGCATGTGGCGGGCGGTTCCCTGCAAATTGACGGCTGGGAAACGGTGAATGAGCGCTTTGTGGTCTTCCCGTCGGGTGAAGCGAGGAGCTATGACGCCAATCTGGCCAATCAGATGAGCCAGTTCCGTGAAGAGACGGAAGACTTTTTTGACCGGAAGATCGGTGCAGTCGGGACGGCCCGTTACCGGGATGACATTCTTGAAGAGATGACGATTGAACTGAATCTGCAGTCTCACGGTCAGGCAGAGATCATCGCCCTCAGCCAGTTTATTTCAGACCGGCTGGCCGAGCTGATCACCGTACAGGTGCCGGTCAGGGTGTACATTGAGTCCGTGAGCGGCATGGAAGCGATCATTATCCAGCATCCGGACGAAGAACCGTTTATGCATATTCTTCGATAAAGAATCTTTTACCTGCGTTCAGGCGACTCCTGGATGCAGGTTTTTTCTTGTTTCTTTTTGAGGTGTTTTTCCAAAAATAAAGAGCAGAAACACGGTGATACGTTGCCGGGACAAAGGTTCTCTGATATAGTTTGAAAGGTAGTGAATCGTTACACGGACAGGGAGTGGGCGTTTGTTTTCCTCTGTCTGAATAAGACTGAATCATTTGACATTTTTAGATGGAGGTGTGCTGGTATGGCACGAATTACGAGAGAGCAGGTGGAGCATGTTGCGGGACTGGCGCGACTGTCTTTTTCTGAAGCGGAGAAAGAAGCCTTTACCGATCAGCTCGACAAGATCATTGAATTTTCCGAGCTGCTTAATGAAGTGAACACCGATGACGTGGAACCGACGTCCCACGCCATTGATGTACAGAACGTCCTGCGTGACGACGAGGTAACCCCTTCCCCTGCAAGTAAGGAATCGATGAAAAATGCACCGGATCAGGCGGAGGGCCAATACAGGGTTCCGTCTGTCCTGGACTGATGAAGGAGGCTCCTATGGAACAATCTGTGAAAGTACTGCATGATCAGCTGCGTAACGGTGAGACAACCGTCCGGACGATTGTGGACGGTTTTATTGCGCGAATTAAGGAAGTGGATGGCGATGTCGGGGCATTCCTCCGCATCGATGAACGGGCTGCCATTGAAAAGGCGGAAGCACTCGATGAACAGCTTGAAAAGGGTGATCTCTCTGTCGATGAGGCGCTGTTCGGTTTGCCTGTCGGGATCAAGGACAACATCGTGACGAAAGGGATGAAGACGACGTGTGCGTCTCAGCTTCTCGATAATTTTGAACCGATTCACGATGCAACAGTGGTGGAGAAGCTTGCAAAAACAGAAGCCATCGCTGTCGGCAAGCTTAATATGGATGAGTTTGCGATGGGTTCTTCCAATGAAAATTCAAGCTATCATCCGGTGAGAAATCCGTGGGATCTGACCCGGGTGCCTGGGGGATCAAGCGGCGGATCCGCCGCGGCTGTCGCAGCGGGAGAAGTCCCGTACACACTCGGCTCGGATACAGGCGGTTCCATCCGTGAACCGGCGGCCTACTGCGGTGTGACCGGGATGAAGCCTACATACGGCCGCGTATCGCGGTTCGGGCTCGTGGCCTTTGCGTCGTCGCTCGATCAGATCGGGCCCCTGACGAGAAACGCCGAAGACAATGCCCTCGTCCTGCAGGCGATTGCCGGCTACGACAAGCGGGATTCCACGAGTGCGAACGTGGCGGTTCCGGACTTCTCAAAAGACCTGAACGCGGGTGTCAAAGGACTGAAGGTGGCCGTACCGAAAGAATACCTCGGCGAAGGCGTCGATGAAGGCGTCAAAGCCCAGGTGACAGAAGCCATTGAGGAACTGAAGAAGCAGGGGGCCGTATGTGAAGAAGTCTCCCTGCCGCATTCCAAGTATGCCACGGCAGCCTACTACCTGATTTCTTCCTCGGAAGCGTCGGCGAACCTCGCCCGCTTTGACGGGATCCGCTACGGCGTGCGTAAAGAGGGGGAGAACCTCCTTGATACGTACAGGCAGTCGAGAAGCGAAGGCTTCGGTGACGAAGTGAAGCGGCGGATTATGCTCGGGACATTCGCCTTAAGCTCCGGCTATTACGACGCTTATTACGACAAAGCCCAGCGGGTGAGAACGCTCATCAAGCAGGACTTTGAGAAGCTGTTTGAGACGTACGATGTCATCGTCGGCCCGACGGCTCCGACAGTCGCCTTTAAGATCGGCGAGCAGGTGGACGATCCGCTGACGATGTACGCCAACGATATTATGACGGTGCCGATGAACCTCGCAGGTGTCCCGGCCATCAGTATCCCGTGCGGCTTCAGTGAAGGCATGCCTGTCGGGCTGCAGATCATAGGCAAGCACTTCGATGAAGCGATGCTGTACCGTGTGGCTCACGCCTACCAGCAGGTAACCGACCACCATCAGATGGAACCGGCACTGAAAGGAGGGACTTCACAATGAGCGAATTCGAAACGGTCATCGGCCTTGAAGTCCACGTAGAACTGAAAACCAATTCTAAAATCTTTTGCGGCTGTTCCACCTCGTTTGGGGCAGAGCCGAATGCCAATACATGCCCTGTCTGCCTCGGTCATCCCGGGGTCCTGCCGGTACTGAACCGTCAGGCCGTCGACTTTGCGATGAAGGCGGCAATGGCCATCAACTGTGAGATCGCCGACGTGACGAAGTTTGACCGGAAGAACTATTTCTACCCGGACAGCCCGAAGGCGTATCAGATCTCCCAGTATGACAAGCCGATCGGGGAGAACGGCTATATCGATATCGAAGTGAACGGGGAAACGAAGCGCATCGGCATCACCCGACTGCATCTTGAAGAGGATGCCGGAAAGCTGACCCACGTCGAAGGGGCCGATCCGCATACCCTCGTCGACTACAACCGGGTCGGAACGCCGCTTGTGGAGATCGTCAGTGAACCGGATATCCGCACGCCTGAAGAGGCCTATGCCTATCTCGAAAAACTGAAAGCGATCATTCAGTATACGGAAGTCTCAGACTGCAAGATGGAGGAGGGTTCGCTTCGCTGTGATGCGAACATTTCGATCCGGCCTTACGGACAGGATGAGTTCGGCACGAAGACGGAGCTGAAGAACCTGAACTCCTTTGCCCATGTCCAAAAAGGATTGGAGCATGAAGAAAAGCGGCAGGCAGACGTTATTAGCGGGGGCGGAGAGATCCTCCAGGAAACCCGCAGGTATGACGAACAGTCGAAGAGCACGATCCTTATGCGTGTCAAAGAAGGTTCTGATGATTACCGGTATTTCCCCGATCCGGACCTCGTGCAGTATCACCTGGATGCAGAGTGGAAGAAGCGGGTGAAAAACAGCATCCCTGAACTGCCTGACGCGAGACAGAAGCGCTATGTGGAGGATCTGGATCTCCCGGCCTACGACGCCGGGGTCCTCACCCAGCAAAAAGCGATGAGTGACTTCTTTGAGCAGGCGATCGCCCAGGGCGGTCCGCCAAAGCAGCTCTCCAACTGGCTCATGGGCGAAGTGAACGCCTACCTGAACCAGAATGGCAAGGAGATTGAGGACGTGCCGATGACGCCGGAAGCCCTCGTTTCCATGATCGGCATGATCGATAAAGGCACGATCTCTTCGAAGATCGCGAAGAAAGTGTTCAAGGAGCTCATCGAAAAAGGCGGCGATCCGGAGAAAATCGTCAAGGACAAGGGACTTGTCCAGATCAGCGACGAAGGGGAAATCCGCAAGATGGTCAACGACGCCCTTGATCAGAATGAACAGTCCGTTGATGATTTCAAGAACGGAAAAGACAAGGCGATCGGCTTTTTGGTCGGTCAGGTGATGAAAGCATCCAAAGGAAAAGCCAATCCGCAGATGGTAAACGAGCTATTGGCAGAAGAAATAAAGAAACGCTAGGAGCTTGCCCCTGTCCATGATGGACGGGGGCTTATTGCGTCTGAACGCGTTATATGCAGGTTGAAGCTGTCTGCCACTGTGGTATACTGACACGCATGTGTGAAAAAACATGACCTGTCTGTACAGGTCGCTAATAAGAAAGGCCAGTGATTATAACCATGTCGTTTATCAGTAAGACAGTCAGTATGATCGGACTCGCTATCGGCGTGATCACGATCGTCGCATTCAGTTTGACGTTTGTACCTGCAGCGAATGTCGAGGTGCAGTCGTTTACCGCTCTCCTTTGGTTTGCAGGCGGTGTCCTGCTTTGGATCATTCCGCTTCAGGTCATTGACGCATTGAAACTTGTCCGAGTCCAGCGCCGGATCCGCCGGATTATTTATCCGTATCTCGTCAATGCCGTCCAGGTCGGGGCTTTCGTCTATTATGTGGTACAGCTTGAAGCGAGGGTATCCGGGGTTGTCTTCTCGGGTGTCGGACTGGTGCTCTTTTCCTTTGCCATCGTTCTGATTGCGAGGGGCGTGTACCGCTTGATCTCAAGACGCGTTGCCGATGAACTCGGCCCGAGAGTCCGCGTTCAATAAAAGTGAAAAAGATCGTAATCAGAAGAAAAGAAGCGAAATCTGAAGAAGGGGAGAGCTGATCTCCCCTCATCAAATATTCTGAATATTTACAATACACAGTTAATTGAGTATACTTCACCTACAGCAATCAACACACCGGTTGCTGGGATACTTAGAAGAAGGAGGGCAGACCGTCAGAGAATCGCAACCATCATGGCAAAGGATGTGAATCCGATGACGTAGCGTGAGCGAAGCGGAATGGATCATTACATTCTGCGGGGACTGAAAGTTACGCATCACAAGATGATTGCAAAGGAGATGGTTAACGAACATTATGGATAGTGACTTAACAACTTAGCGGCCCACCGCATCCTTAACTGAAGGACGGTGGAGCCGCTTTTGTGTGTGTCCAGGCATCTTTCGCCCACAGACTTGTCTTCAGTGATTCCGGTTTCCCTCACAGGGCTATTGCTTTTCAGCGGTTGAAAAAATGTGTATACTGAAGATGGAAATAACGGGAAACGGGGTGATGGAATGAAGCGGGCAAGGCTCATTTATAATCCGTCTTCAGGACGGGAACAGGTGAAGAAATACTTGCCATACATACTCGAGAATCTCGAGAAATCGGGCTATGAAGCATCTGCCCATGCAACGACAGGGAAGGACTGCGCCACAAAGGCGGCAAGAACGGCCTGCGAACGCGGCTTTGATCTGATCATCGCAGCCGGCGGGGACGGAACGATCAACGAGGTCGTGCAGGGCATGGTCAATCAGGAGCACCGGCCGGCTCTCGGGATTCTCCCAGGGGGGACGACGAATGATTTTGCCCGGGCACTGAATCTGCCGAAGACCATACCCGGCGCGTGCAAGGTCATCGTTGAGGGAAGACGGGTCACGTCGGATGTCGGCCAGGTCGGCGATGCATCGTTTATTAATATTGCTGCAGGCGGGACATTGACGGAGCTCACTTATGAAGTGCCGAGCCGCCTGAAGACGATGATCGGTCAGCTCGCCTATTACGTCAAAGGCTTCGAAAAACTGCCCCGCATCAAACCCGTGGACGTCACGATTCACTATGACGGTGAGGTGTTTGAAGGCGAGATCATGCTCTTTCTCGTTGCCAATACGAATTCCGTCGGCGGCTTTGAGAAGCTCGCCCCGAATGCGACGATCAACGACGGCAAGTTTGATATGCTGATTCTGAAGAAAACGAACCTTGCTGATGCGGTGCGGGTCGTGACCGCTGCTCTTCGCGGCGAGCATATTTCCGATGACCGGGTCATTTACACCCAGGCGTCGGAGATCCTGATTGAACCGAAAGAAGAGATGCTTTTGAATCTCGACGGCGAATACGGGGGCAAGCTCCCGAGCCGCTTCGTTAATCTGAAGGGCCATATTGATCTGATGCTGCCGAATGAACACCTCGCCTGCCTCGGGGAGAAGAATCCCCTTGAAGACGACTGAACAATAAAAGGAACCGGGACGTCTTGTCCCGGTTCCTTTTGCAGGTAATGTCTTTATTAATCGGCTGCTTCATCCGCCGCTTTTTTTTCTTTTTGCAGCTCTTTCAGATAGTAAATGAACGCCGCGCCCCGGAGGATGCCTTCGAGGTTCTTTTTGTCGAGAATACTGATGCCGTCGTTCGCTTTATCCGCCTTGGCACCGGTATAGTTGGCGAATGTTGACGTGAAATTGTGAGCTGCCTGGCCGGTATCATGAATGATATCGAACAGCGGATTCACTTTCTGCATCTTGCCGTGGACATCCACGAGCGTTTCGTTCGTGTTGTGAAGGATCACGGTCACTTCACCGGTAATCTCCCCGACGCTCTTATTCGCCGTTTCCACGGTGTCCGCCACGTTTCCGAGCGTTTGGGCGAGATTCTTCATCACCGGGATCAGAATAATAATGAGCCCTGCAAAAGCGAGAGCCAGAATAAATACACCTAAACCTAACCAATCCATATGTATCACCTCATCTGAAATATTTTAGACTGTCCGTTTGAACAGCATGGTACCTGTTTTCGGGTGTTACGGTGTGTCCTGGTACTGTTCCACTTCATTGAGAAGATTGGCGATCCATTCCCCGATGAGAGGCAGATCGACCATATTTGAGAGAATAAAGAACAGAATGACGAGGAAGATGGCCGTTCCGACCGTCAGGCCGACCCCGCGGGCTACGCCTGCGATGAGGTTCGTCTTGATCACTTCTTTCTTGTCAGTGAAATGATAGGCCATGTCCTTCAGACGTCCTTTGGTCGTCATGTCCTCGAGTTTATCGAGGAGTGCCTCGAACCGTTCATTCTCCTCATGGCGCTTTTCATCGCCACGACTCGAGGAAGGAATTTTTTTCTTTTCCTGATCACTCGATACTGTCATATGCAACACTCCCATGTGTAATGAATCATATGAAGTCCTATTCCCTGCATCTCCTATTTTAAACGATCCAGGATGGAAAGGCTATGTATTTTTTCCCTTTTCACGGTGAACGAAAAAAGTTTGGGAAAGCTGTTGAAAAGGATTACAAATTGAACTGAAGATATGATAAACTGATTTTGTTGAAAGGTCAGACATCTGACTCGTCTGACGAATTACATCATGATGAGGTGAGAATGTGAATATATTGTGGGGAATCATGGGGATGCTTACGGTGATTGGCCTGGCACTGCTCTTGTCAAATAACCGTAAAGCAATCCGTCCGAGAACGATTATCGGCGGATTGGCGATCTAGCTGACCTTTGCGTTCATCGTACTGAGATGGGAGCAGGGGAAGGAAGCCCTTCAGGGATTAACGGGGGTGGTCAATAATGTGATTGACTACGCTGACGAAGGGATCAACTTTCTCTTTGGCGGACTGTTCGAAGCGGAAGGGATCGGCATGGTCTTTGCCTTTCAGGTTCTGACGGTTGTCATCTTCTTCTCGTCGCTGATCTCTGTGCTGTACTACCTCGGCATCATGCAGAAAATCATTAAAGTGCTTGGCGGCGCTCTCTCGTGGCTTCTCGGGACAAGTAAGCCGGAATCGCTGTCCGCAGCAGCAAATATTTTTGTCGGACAGACGGAAGCACCCCTTGTCGTCAAACTGTTTCTGAACAAGATGACCCGCTCCGAGCTCTTTGCGGTCATGACGGGGGGACTTGCATCGGTTGCAGGATCTGTTTTGATCGGCTATTCTTTACTTGGGGTGCCACTTGAGTATTTACTGGCCGCAAGCTTCATGGCCGCACCATCGGGGCTCGTGATGGCGAAGATCATCATGCCGGAAACCGAGCTCAGTAAGACGAGCGATGAGCGTGAAGATATCGATATGAGCGATGACACGGAATCCTTTAACGTCATCGATGCCGCAGCGCGGGGTGCGAGTACGGTGCTTCAGCTCGCACTGAACATCGGTGCGATGCTCCTTGCGTTTATTGCCCTGATCGCCCTGATAAACGGGTTGCTGGGGGGCGGTCAGTCCATCATCAACAGCAGTGTCAACTGGGTTCTCGGTCTGGTCGGATCGGACGCGACGATCCAGCTGTCAGGCATTACGCTTGAGGCCATTTTCGGCACGCTGTTTGCGCCGATTGCGTTTATGATCGGTGTCCCTTGGGCTGAAGCGATGCAGGCAGGTTCCTATATCGGGCAAAAGCTGATCTTAAACGAGTTCGTCGCCTATGCCGCATTTGCCCCGGAAATTGACGCCCTTGATCCCAAGACAGTCCTTGTTGTGAGCTTTGCCCTCTGCGGCTTTGCCAATGTATCCTCACTGGGGATTCTCCTCGGCGGGCTTGGCCGTCTTGCACCAAACCGGCGTCAGGACATTGCGCAGCTCGGTCTGAAAGCCGTTGCTGCGGGGATGCTGGCTTCGCTTCTCAATGCGTCCATCGCCGGCATGTTCTTTTAAACCATCGGCAACACCAGTTGGAAACACCGCCTGACAATCAGGCGTAAATCTTGAACGAGATGAAAGGATGAATGTATCATGAGTCAATCCATTGCAAGCATGATCGATCACACGCTGTTAAAGCCGGAAACGAAGAAGGAACAGGTTGTGACCCTCTGTGAAGAAGCGAAGACGTACAAGTTCGCATCCGTCTGTGTCAATCCGACCTGGGTGAAGACGTCCGCGGAACTCCTCGCAGGAAGCGGTGTGGATGTGTGCACGGTTGTCGGCTTCCCGCTTGGGGCGTCAACACCGGAAGTAAAGGCGTTTGAAACGGCGAACGCGATTGAGAACGGCGCTACGGAGATCGACATGGTGCTCAATATCGGGGCATTAAAGGATGGCGATGATGCCCTTCTTGAAGCCGATATGAAAGCGGTCGTCGAAGCAGCGAAAGGTAAAGCCCTGACGAAAGTCATCCTCGAGACATGTCTGTTAACAGATGAGGAGAAAGTCCGGGCGTGTGAGATTGCCGTGAAGGCGGGCCTTGACTTCGTCAAGACGTCCACCGGTTTCTCCACAGGCAATGCAACGGTTGAAGACGTGGCACTGATGCGCAAGACCGTCGGTGATAAAGCCGGCGTGAAAGCGTCCGGCGGGGTGAGAAGCCTGGCCGATGCAGAAGCGATGGTCGAGGCCGGAGCAACCCGGATCGGTGCGAGTGCGGGCGTGAAGATCGTTGAAGGTGAAGAAGCAAAGAGTGACTATTAAAGAATAGCCAGAGCCCCGGTTTTTACAAGCCGGGGCTTTGGCTTTGTCTTTTGCAGTGCTATACTGATGGCATTAACAGGTGAAGGGAGACGTTTGGATGATTGATTTAAGAAGCGATACGGTAACGAGACCGACAGCGGCGATGAGGCAGGCGGCCTTTGAGGCCGAGGTCGGGGATGATGTCTACGGGGAGGACCCGAATGTGAACGCCCTTGAAGAAGAAGCGGCGGCTGTGCTCGGCAAAGAGGCAGCCTTGTTTGTGACGAGCGGGACACAGGGCAACCAGCTTGCGGCACTCGTTCACGCGAGACCCGGTCAGGAAGTGATTCTCGAGCAGGATGCGCATATTTATCTGTATGAAGGCGGAGCAATCTCCGCATTGGCCGGGGTACAGCCGCGGACGATTGCCGGAAAACGCGGCGCCATGGCCGCGGAGGATGTGGACATGGCGATCCGGGCAGAGGATATCCACTTTCCTGAAACAGGGCTCATTTTTGTGGAGAATACCCATAACAAAGCCGGCGGCGCCGTCGTGTCCGTGGCGGACATGAAGGCCGTCTTTGACGTGGCACAGGCAAACGGGATTCCTGTTCATCTTGATGGTGCAAGGCTTTTTAATGCGGCAGTGTCCGCAGGTGTGACGGTGGCGGATTTTGCGAAGTATACAGATTCGGTGCAGGTCTGCCTCTCAAAAGGGCTTGGCGCCCCGGTCGGTTCGATCATTGCCGGCTCGGAAGCTTTTATCAGCCAGGCAAGGAAATGGCGTAAACGCCTCGGCGGCGGCATGAGGCAGGCGGGGGTGATTGCGGCGCCGGCAAGGATTGCCCTCAAGGAACATGTAGACCGACTTGAAGACGATCACCGCCTTGCAAGGGAGCTCGCGAAGGCCATCGGGCAGTATGAAGGTCTGTCGGTGCTCAATCACGTGGAGACGAATATTGTGATGATGGATGTAAGGAACAGCGGGCTCACTCATCAGGACTGGATCCGGGGGCTGAAGGAACGCGGCGTGCTTACCGGCGGCATGGGACCGGGTATACTGCGTTTTGTCACACATCTGGATGTGTCAGAAGAGGACATCAGGAAGGCGGTTCTGCCGGCGATCGGAGATCTGCTTTCACGGTGATGAATGGTTATGTACAACAGGGGAGGATCCGGTGGAATACCGGATCCTCTCTTTATTTTACTATAGGAATGTTTAACTCCGTTAAAGGATTATAGTATAAGTGCAACTAAGGCTTTGGCCAGTAAAGCCTGGCGACAAGCCAAGTTTTCTTTATCTGTTCAGTTTTCGGTTTCCCCAGGCAGTGAGGGGGCTCGGCAGCCGGCTAGCGAAGGATCCATTTTGTGAACAATTTAAAGAACGGGTTGTATTTCGAATCTTCAAGGCATATAATCGGAATTGAATATAAGAGATTTATTATATGAGGAGGTCATCACGATGACAACGAAAGTGGAACTGTTTGATCCGGCCCTATGCTGCCCGACGGGCGTATGCGGAACGGATGTGAATCCGGAATTGACGAAAATTGCACGGCTTGTATCGGTTCTGACGGGAATGGGCTATTCTGTGAAACGCTATAACCTCGCGCAGGAGCCGATGCCCTTTTCAACGAACAAGGAGATTGTGGATCTGATGGAACAGCACGGTGTCGACAGCCTGCCGGGCGTTGTCGTAAATGGAACACTCGTATTCAGCGGACGGTATCCGACAATCTCTGAATTTGCCGAATGGTTTGATATGGCTGAAGACGATCTGCGGGAACAAATGAAGACACCGAAGAAGACGCTGAACATTTCCCTGAACGGCTAATCAGATTCTCTGAAGGAGGAAACACCATCATGAAACGACTCACCCCACAGGATATCACCGATACACAGTATCTGTTTTTCACAGGTAAAGGCGGCGTTGGCAAAACATCCGCTGCCTGCGCAACGGCGGTCTCTCTTGCCGATCAGGGTAAGAAAGTTCTGATCGTCAGTACCGATCCTGCTTCGAATTTGCAGGATGTGTTCGGTACAACATTAGCAAATGAACCGGCACCGGTTCCAGGTGTGGATAACCTGTTTGCAGCGAATCTTGATCCGGAGGAAGCGGCGGCGGCTTACCGTAACAAGATGATCGATCCGTACAGAGAGACACTGCCACAGGCAGCCCTCGACAGTATGGAAGAACAGCTCTCAGGTGCGTGTACAGTGGAGATTGCAGCATTTGACGAGTTTTCGAGTCTTCTCGCCAATGAAGAAGCGACGGCCGATTTCGATCATATTCTCTTTGATACCGCTCCGACGGGGCATACACTCCGTCTGCTTCAGCTGCCGAACGCCTGGAGCGATTTCCTTGAAGGGAATGAGAACGGCGCATCCTGCCTCGGACCGCTTGCAGGGCTTGCGGACAAGAAAGCCCTTTATCAGAAGACCGTTGAGGCGTTGGCGAACGGAGAACGTACGAAACTGATCCTGGTTGCCCGCCCGGATGAATCGACGCTCGTGGAGGCAGGTAAAGCTGCAAAGGAACTGGGTGAAATCGGAATCTTGAATCAACTGCTTGTTATCAATGGTGTTTTTGAGCGAACATCAGCGGATCCAACGGCGATTCAGCTTGAGAAGAAGCAGCAGGAGGCTCTGCAAACAATCCCGGCTTATTTTGACGACAAACCGGTGTTTACGCTGCCGCTCGTTCCTTATAATCTGACCGGATTTCAGGCACTTCGCGATCTGTTCGATGCTGATGCCACACAGCTGTCCGAGTCAATACCAACAGCAGAGCCGATTGATTTACCTTCTGTCAGCGACATGATTGATGAACTCGCTGCACGCAATAAGGGCGTGTTTATGACGATGGGGAAAGGCGGCGTTGGGAAAACAACCGTTGCCGCGGCAGTCGCAGCAGGTCTTGCCGACCGGGGGCACAAAGTGCTTTTAACGACAACCGATCCGGCGGCTCATGTAGATCTGGTAATCGATCATGATCAAATGGAAGGGACGCTTGCTGTCAGCCGAATTGATCCGAAGCAAGAGGTTGAAAATTATAAAGCTCAAGTCTTAAATAACGTCAGTTCAGAACTTACAGAAGATGAACTTGCATATATTAAGGAGGATCTTGAATCGCCATGCACCGAAGAAATCGCTGTGTTCCGCGCCTTTGCCGAGACGGTTGACCAGGCGAAAGATGCATTTGTCGTCATTGATACAGCACCGACGGGTCACACGCTCCTTCTCCTCGATGCCGCCCAGTCGTACCATAAAGAAGTCGAACGCACTCAAGGTGATCTCCCGGAATCCGTAAAGCAGCTGCTTCCAAGGCTCCGTAACCCTGAAGAAACGTTCATCAGTCTCGTTACATTACCTGAAGCGACTCCTGCTTATGAAGCAGGACGCCTGCAAGACGATTTGCGCCGGGCGCAGATTGAACCGGCATGGTGGATCATTAATCAAAGCTATCATGAAACAGGCACGACAGATCCGATCCTTGCAGGACGTGCCTTTGCCGAACGCAAGTGGATCAAGGAAGTCAAAGAGAGCTATTCGCAAAAGGCTTGCATCATTCCGTGGCAGGCCGATCAAGTAAAAGGGCTTGAGAAATTGAAAGCCCTGACGAAATAAATTCGGATTCCCCCTCAAAGAAACGGGCAGGCTGTCATTCGTTTTACAGCCTGCCACAGTTTCGAACATTGAAAGTCATTATGTATTGAACTGGAGGCTTATGCATGTTTTCGATATCATTGGCAGTACTTATTTTTCTTTTTACATTATTTCTTGTGATTAAACAGCCGAAAAACCTTGGCATCGGCTGGTCAGCGACAATCGGTGCTGTACTGGCTCTGCTTGCAGGTGTTGTCAGTTTTGCGGATGTCGGCGAAGTAACCGGCATCGTTTGGAATGCCACTTTGACCTTTATCGGGATTATTATTATTTCGTTAATCCTTGACGAGATCGGTTTTTTTGAATGGGCAGCTTTACATATGGCCCGCGTTGCGAAAGGGAATGGTATCAAGATGTTCGTCTTTGTTTCCCTCCTTGGTTCTGTCGTCGCGGCCTTTTTCGCAAATGACGGCGCAGCGCTCATCTTAACACCGATTGTTCTCGCGATGGTACGTGCCCTTAAATTCAAGGAAGCAATGATTCTTCCTTTTATTATGGCGAGCGGTTTTATTGCCGACTCAACGTCACTTCCGTTGATCGTCAGTAACCTTGTCAATATCGTCTCTGCCGACTTTTTTGGCATTGGCTTTATTGAATATGCATCGGTGATGATTGTGCCGAACTTCTTTGCGATTATTGCAAGTATCGTTGTGCTTTACATTTATTTCCGTAAAGACATTCCAACGACGTATGATATGTCAATGCTGAGAGAACCGAAAGAAGCAATCAAAGACCACAAGATGTTCCGCCTTTCCTGGGCTGTATTGGGGATCCTGCTTGCTGGCTATTTCATCAGTGAGTTCATCTATATCGATAATCCAATCACAGGCGAATCGATGACATTCCCGGTATCGTTTGTCGCATTGACCATTGCCGGATTCTTTCTTGTAATGGCAAGCCGCAGTCACGCAGTCGATACGACGAAGGTGATGAAAGGCGCTCCATGGGGAATCGTTGTCTTCTCCATCGGGATGTATGTCGTGGTCTTCGGGCTGCGTAATGTGGGACTCACAGATGTGCTGGCCGGTGTATTTAACGGAGCGGCAGATCAAGGACTGTTCGTCGGTACAATGTCGATGGGTTTCATTGCGGCATTTCTCTCGTCGATTATGAATAATATGCCAACAGTGATGATCAATGCGCTTGCCATTAACGATGCGGAGATGACCGGTACGATGCAGCAGGCCTTTATCTATGCCAACGTCATCGGCTCGGACCTTGGTCCGAAGATCACACCGATCGGTTCATTGGCCACCTTGCTCTGGCTGCATGTTCTCGCACTCAAGGGGGTCAAGATCAGCTGGGGGTATTACTTCAAAGTCGGGATTGTCATTACGATACCGACCCTGTTCATTACGCTCACCGGACTTTACCTCTGGTTACTGATTATCGGTTAATTGGATAAGAATGATTAAAAGCCGCGGGTCAATCCCGCGGCTTTTTGTCTCGGAAAATGCGTATTAAAGATGTAATTCGGGTATAGTATTCACCATGACAGCTTCTATAGGAGGATACATATGACGAGATCAATTGGGATTGTAGGTGCAGGGTTGACTGGACTGACTGCAGCACATCATTTGAAAGAGGCAGGCTGTGACGTGACAGTTTTTGAGAAGAGTAAGAGTCCCGGGGGGCGGATGGCAACGAGGCGTGTCGGTGATGGCAAAATGGATCATGGAGCGGTCTTTTTTACCGTTCGTTCCGAAGCCTTTCAAACGCAGGTTGATACGTGGCTGAAAGACGGGCAGGTGCGCCGCTGGTTTGGAGAGGAGCACCCAAGGTACACCGGGACGGAAGGCATGAATCCACTTATGAAGCATTATGCAACATATGTGAATGTGACATTGAATACGAAAATTACCGATATTCTATATCAAGATCAACAGGTGACACTGATCGATCAAGATAATATAAAACGGATCTTCGACGCTGTGATCTTGACGGCTCCGTTGCCACAGACCATGGAGCTGATCAGCGGAACAGCGCTGCCCTTGAGTCAACAGCAGCGAAAGGAACTCCAGGCGATCACCTTTGAACCTTGCTATGTCGGTCTGTTTGAATTGAAAGAGGCCGTTACCATTGGTGAACATGGTTTGCTAGATGAGACTTTGCCAAAGGGAATCATGAAAATCGTCGCCAATGACCAGAAGGGTATCTCCTCTTCTCCGAAAATCAGCGTCTATATGGACGGTACATGGAGTAAAGCACATGACAAGGAAAGTGAAGCAGATATTCTCTCGGACATATTGAACCGATTCAAGAAAACGTTTCCGGATCGCGATGTACAGATTACGGGACGGCAGTTAAAACGCTGGCGATACAGTCAGGCAGAATCCCTCTACCCTGATACGTATGTAAAGCTGGAGCATCTCCCTGTTTACTTGGCGGGTGATTCCTTTGTACACCCGGACGATCCTGGTGCAAGGTCCCGGGTGGAGAGTGCTTATTTATCAGGAACCGGGGTCTGTAAAGCACTGCTGGATACGTGATCGGATACAGACGATAAAGCCAGGATGTGATACAATCGATTGCGGAAGAATCCTAAGCAAGGAAGGAATAATCATGACAAACCAATCCCCTCCCGTTCAAAAAAAACGAAATCTACCGCGCTGATGTGGCTGATTTAACCCATGACGGTGCCGGCGTCGTCAAAATCGACGGCTTTCCCGTTTTTGTTAAGCAGGCCCTGCCCGGTGAAACCATTGACGTAAAAGTCGTCAAAATAAAAAAACAGTACGGCTTCGGTAAGCTGATCAAGATACACGTGGCCAGTCCCGAGCGGATTGAACCGCCCTGCCCGATCTATAACCGCTGCGGAGGCTGTTCCCTGCAGCACCTGAGCTATGAAGGACAGCTTCATGAAAAGCAAAAGCAGGTCATGAATGTCATGGAACGGATTGGCGGCTTTACTCATCTGACGGTTCATCCTGTAAAAGGCATGACGGATCCGTGGCGTTACCGAAACAAATCCCAGGTCCCTGTCGGTGAAGAACAGGGCCGAATTATTGCGGGCTTTTACGCGGAGCGAAGCCATTCCATCGTGGATATGGAAGCATGTCTGATTCAGCACGAAGATCAGGACCGTATCGTGAATCTGGTAAAAGAGCTTGCCAATCAGCACGGCATCAGAGGCTACGACGATCAAAAACATAAAGGCGTCCTTCGCCATGTCGTCATTCGCCGGTCAAGAATATCCGGAGACGTCATGGTCGTACTGGTGACCAAAGAGCAGGCGCTTCCGCATAAAGAACAGCTGATCCAGGCAATTACTGGAGAAGTCCCGAATGTCACCTCCATTATGCAGAACATCAACCCTAAGCGGACGAATGTGATATTCGGTGATAAAACAGTATGCCTCTGGGGAGAAGAAACCATTAAAGACCGGATTAAAGGGATCGAATTCGTGATTTCCGCTAAATCCTTCTATCAGGTGAATCCTGTGCAGACCGAAGTCCTTTATGAGCAGGCACTTAACTACGCCGCTTTAACCGGATCCGAAAAAGTAATTGATGCATACTGCGGTATTGGAACCATCAGTCTTTTTCTGGCGCAAAAAGCCCGCCACGTATACGGTGTGGAATCTGTGGCACCCGCGATAGATGATGCCAAAAGAAATGCAAAGGCAAACCATATTGATAATGTTACGTTTGCTGTGGGGGAAGCAGAAACTCTGATGCCATGGTGGTACAGCCAGGGCCTCGATCCGGATGTTATTGTGGTGGATCCGCCACGAAAAGGATGCGAAACCGCAATGCTTGATGCCATGGCAGCGATGAAGCCTGAGCGAATTGTTTATGTATCCTGTAATCCGGCAACCCTTGCAAGGGATATGAAGTACCTTTCGGAAAAAGGCTACACCGTCAAAGAAGTCCAACCCGTCGACATGTTCCCGCAAACCACCCACGTGGAAGCGGTCACGGTGATGTACAGGGAAGGTTGAAAGCCCCTGTTGTAAAGGGATTTTGAATATGAATAGGAAGATGAACGCTCTTCAGGGATTGTCCTGGAGGGCGTTTTTGTGTTAGGGGGGGGTCTAAAATTAGAGGGGGGGTACACTTTTCCGCAAAAAGGAATGTTGATATGACAGGGTTTGTGGGTGGCTTGCCTATTATTCTTAGCTCAAAAAATCTGAAATGTAAAATTCTACTTCCGTTCACTAAATATACATATATTAGTCTTGTTTATGTCTATATTTCACCATATAGTTAAGGTACAAAATAATAAGGAGTTGCTAAAATTGTACCAATTTTACAAGATGAAAATTATTAACGCATACAACCAAGAAACGCTGCGAGAGATGACTTATGAGAAATCAGAACCAATTCTTAAGTTTATAGAGAATTTTGAGAATACGAAAGATATTGATGAAGATAGCATTTTATTTGATAGCGTGCACCGAACCCTATTAGCTAGATATATATCGCATTCAATAGAAGCGGATGGGGATACCCAAATTTATAAATTGTACTTTAAGACTAAACTATCTGAGTTTCAAGTGCCGGCAAAGAACTTTGAATGATTTTAATGTTTAAGTTCCAGTTTAATAAATCAGTATGAACGCTCTTCAGGAGAGATCTTGGAGGGCGTTTTTTTACGTTAAGGGATAAAAATAGAAGGTGAGTACACCTTTTTTCAAAAATGAATGTTGATATGGCGGGGTTTATGGTTGGTTGATCTGAAAAGAAAATGATATGTGAACAAATAACCGATATATTTTCCGGTTTTCGCCATAAATCGGCTTCGATTATCGGTTGTATTTGGTATAATTGGTTCAGTGTTTACGCCATAAACGCAAATTAATTTTTAGTCTATTGTGTATATTGTGGTATACCATTAAATAATTCTCACCGGTCATAACTTTTAATATAGTACTATCTTTAAAGCAATCGATTTAGATATCGTTTTAATATAACAAATTTGATTAATTTTAGTCTTGAAGTGTTATTGGAAAATTAAGGAGGGGCAATTGTATGGTAATTATTGAATTAGAGGACAAAATCACTGAAATTGTTAACAAAGGAGATTATCACGAATTTATTTATGAGATTCTTGAAATATATGGTACACCTCGTGCGACGATTACCCGTTTAAAAAAGGGTAATCTAAATATGTCAAAAAAGAATGATGAGGTGCACTTAAAAAGAAAAGTGTGGTTTAAGAGAGTTGAAAATGAAAATCTATTTAGTGTATTTATCGAATTAGAACGAAATATTAATAGTCAATCGACTAAACCTCGATTTTTAATAGTTACCGATTTTAATACTCTATTGGCGAAAGATATTAAGACTGATGAGGTGTTAGATATACAATTTATAGATTTACCGAAATATTTTGATTTTTTTCTTGCCTGGAAAGGAATCGAAAAAGCTGAGTTTGAAAGGGAAAATCCTGCAGACGTAAAAGCAGCTGAGCGATTCGCTCGTCTATATAATGTGTTAAGTAAAGATAATAGTAAAATAGATTTGTTTTTAGTGCGATTACTTTTCTGTTTATTTGCCGAAGATACAGGTATTTTCCGACAATTAAGTTTTACAAACTCAATAAAAACCCTGACACGAGAAGATGGAAAGGACCTAAATGATTTTTTAAAAGATGTATTTAGGATTATGGATATTGATAAAAAAGATAGGTTGAATGATTTACCTGAATATTTAAATAAATTCCCCTATGTAAATGGTCAACTGTTTAGTGAGCCTCACCAGGACTTAGTTTTCTCTGAGAAAAGTCGGAAACTAATTATAGAAGCAGGTGAACTTCTTGATTGGTCCCAAATTAATCCAGATATATTTGGTTCTATGATTCAAGCTGTTTCAACTAGAGATAACCGAAGTCATTTAGGAGTCCACTATACAAGCGTTCCAAATATTATGAAGGTTATTAAACCATTGTTCTTAGATAATCTTTACAAGGCATTTAATGATGCTTACGACGATGATTTTAAACTTGAAATGTTACTCACTCGTATTAACAAAATAAAATTTTTTGACCCTGCTTGTGGTTCTGGGAATTTTTTGATTATTGCCTATAAAGAAATGCGTCGTATAGAAATTAATATTATTAAAAGACTTAAAGAAATTCGTGGCGATTATCTATACATGCCATCAATTACTCTTGATCAGTTATATGGAATTGAAATTGATGAGTTTGCTTATGAGGTTGCACTATTATCACTTTGGATTGCAGATCATCAGATGAACGAAGAACTTAATAATGAAATTGATAATGCTGTAAGACCAACTCTTCCTCTCAATATATCTGGTAATATACATCGCGGAAATGCTCTGCATATGAATTGGAAAAATGTGTGTCCAAATGATCCCGAGGACGAAGTATATGTATTTGGGAACCCTCCTTATTTAGGTCATCATCGTCAATCCGACACACATAAGAGCGATATTAGAAGAATCTTTCAAGGGGTAAGAGGAAATGGATACCTAGACTATATATGTGGCTGGTTTTATCTAGGAAGTGAATTCATACAAAATAGTAATACTACTCTGGCATTTGTTTCAACAAATTCGATATGTCAAGGAGAACAAGTTGCAATTCTGTGGAGCGAATTATTTTTAAAAAGAATAAATATTCATTTTGCTTATCAATCATTCAAGTGGAGTAATAGTGCCAGAAATAATGCTGGTGTTACAGTGGTGATTATTGGACTTACAGCATATAAAACAGAACAGAACAAATTATTTACCTCTTATGGAGAAAGACAAGTGAAGAATATAAATGCATATTTAATCGATGGTGAGAATGTAATTGTAAGAGACATAAAGAAACAGCTTTATGGTTTACCTCCTATGCTATTTGGAAATAAGCCTTCAGATGGTGGTGGTCTAATTTTTGAATTTGAAGAATATATTCAAGCGATTGAAAAATATCCGTATTTGAAAAAGTATTTCAGAAAATATATCGGTAGTGATGAAATTTTAAAAGGTTCTTATAGATACTGTCTTTGGATAGAAGAAGACTGCTACGATGAAATTAAAGATAACCCGATAATATCTGATCGAATGAATATGGTTAAACTAAACCGTGAAAAAAGCAAGGCAAAATCGACTAGGGAATGGGCAAATAAACCTTATAAGTTTAAACAGATTTCGCCATTTCATAAGCAAGCTAATATAGATTTAGACAGCTATACAATAGTTGTACCAGCAGTTTCATCAGAGAGTAGATTTTACATCCCTATGGATTTAGTTAGCAACAAGGATACAATTCTATCTAATCGAGTTTATGGAATATATGGAGCAGATATTTGGATACTAGGAATACTACTATCAAGGATGCATATGACATGGGTAAGAGCGGTTGCGGGGCGGTTAGAAACACGTTATAGCTATTCATCAGGAGTGTGTTATAATGCTTTCCCAATTCCAGAAATATCACAAAAAAGAATTAACCTAATTGAAGAATTAGTTTTAGAAATTTTAGATGCTCGTGAAGAGGATGGCAGGAGTTTAGGAGAGATCTATTATCCATCAAATATGCCGAATGATTTACTTCTTGCTCACCAAAAATTAGATAAAGTTGTTGATCGAGCTTATAAAAATAGAGATTTTTCAGGTGACGAAGAGCGGTTAAGATTATTAATAGAACTTTATAGCAAAAAGGTGAATCTTAGATAGGAGGTCATGATGGGGAATATAGTTAATATTAATTATAATCAAACTGGTGAAAGTAAAAAAGTGAATGATTATGGAATGCGAGAGATGCAACAACGAACCTTTGAAAAACGTAATTCTAAATATTTATTAGTTAAAGCTCCGCCTGCATCGGGAAAATCTAGAGCTTTAATGTTTACAGCATTAGATAAGCTTAGAAATCAAGGAATAGGAAAAGTAATTGTAGCAGTGCCGGAGCGTTCAATTGGTTCTTCATTTAAAAATACTGATTTGAAAAGTCATGGATTCTTTGCCGATTGGATAGTTAGTCCTGAAGATAATTTAACAACTGCTGGAAATTCAAAGATTAATTCTTTTATACGTTTTATGAATTCTGATCATAATATTTTGATTTGTACACACTCAACTTTACGTTTTGCTTTCGAAAAATTGGATGACACATTATTTGATAATTGTTTACTTGCAATTGATGAATTTCATCATGTTTCTACAGATAATAATTCTAAATTAGGAGACTTAATACGCAATATTATTCATAATTCAACCGCACATATAGTTGCTATGACTGGATCATATTTCCGTGGCGATTCTGTACCAATTCTATTGCCTGAAGATGAAGAGATATTTGATAAGGTCACTTACACTTATTATGAACAACTAGATGGATACGAGTATCTCAAAAGCTTTGGGATTGGATATCACTTCTATCAGGGCAAGTACACATCAGCAATAAATGAAGTATTAGATACCGATTTGAAAACGATCATTCATATACCAAATGTTAATTCAGGGGAATCAACAAAAGATAAATATGATGAAGTTAATAAAATAATAGATTTGATTGGAGATGTTGATTATCAAGATAAAGATACGGGAATAATTCACGTGAAAAGAAATACTGATAATAGAGTAATAAAGATTGCGGATTTAGTAGATGACCAAACCGAACGAGAAAAAGTGTCTAAGTATTTACGGGAAATTCAGGGGCCTGAGGATTTAGATATAATAATAGCTCTCGGTATGGCAAAAGAAGGATTTGACTGGCCTTTTTGCGAACACGCTTTGACAGTAGGATATCGCGGATCACTTACAGAAATAGTTCAAATAATAGGTCGATGCACTCGGGATAGTTTTAATAAAGATTATGCACAATTTACTAATTTAATAGCGCAGCCTGATGCAAAAGATGAAGTTGTAACTTATACAGTAAATACAATGCTTAAAGCTATTTCTGCATCCTTGCTAATGGAACAGGTTCTAGCTCCAGACTTTAAATTTAAGCGTAGAAGAGATGAAAGTGAACAGTCATCCACTACAGGTGAATTATATGTAAAAGGGCTGAAAGAGCCGTCAACTGATAATGTAAAAAAAATTATTGACCATGATATTTATGACTTAAAGGCGAAAATTATGCAAGATCCGCAAGTACAAAAATCATATGCTGGAGAAATCGACCCACAAGTATTGAATAAAGTATTAATACCAAAAGTAATTCAGAAAGTTTATCCCAACTTGACGGACAAAGAAATCGAAGAAGTTAGGGAGCATGTAGTTGTTGATAGTGTTCTAAAAGGTGCAAAGACAGAGTTAGCTGGGAGTAAAGAATTTATAAGGATGACCAATAAATTCATAGATATAGAAGATTTAGATATTAACTTGATCGACACTATTAATCCATTTCAAAAGGCATTTGAAGTTTTATCTAAAGAATTAAATTCCCCGGTGTTGAAATTAATTCAAGAAACTATTGATTCAAAGCGTATTTTTTTTGATGAAGATGAAATTGTTTTTATTTGGCCGAAAGTCGAAGAATTTTTTGTCAGAAACAAGAGGCGTCCAGATCCTAAATCAGCTGACCCAATTGAAAGACGTATGGGGGAAGCAGTTATTTATATGCAGGAATTAAGGAGGAATCGGCAAAATGGAGAGTAGATACTTCTCTATTGTTGAAATAATGGAAAGTTCATTATTTCACGATATAACAAGTCCACCTAAAAAACCTCAAAATAAATATTTTGACCCTGAAGTGGAGAAATTTTTGGATATTATAGAGTTTGTTAAAATTGAAGGCCGTGAACCGAAAAAAAATCCTGTGAACATAACAGAAAGAAATCTTGCTAGTCGACTAATTGGAATTCGTAAAGACCCTAATAGAATAGAGTATTTAAAAGAATATGATGAACTAGGTTTGTTGGTTGATAAGCAAAAGGAATTCAGTATTCCGCAAATTTCCTCTATTGATGATATCCTCATAAACGGTTCACCCGAATTATTAGGAGGTGGTAAAAGTAGTAGTGAGAACGCTTCAATTTTCGATACGGAATCTCTCAAAAAAACCACCAAGATGCCAGAAGATGTTGCAAAAAGAAAAAGAATTGAGAATTTCAAGGGGTATGATGAACTCTTTAAGAAATGTCACCGAGAATTAACAGAAGGAAAGCGAAAAATTGTAGCATTTAAAAATGAACAAGATATTCAAGAAAATAGTTTTTTTATATTAAAGGGAATACTATTATTTGTCGAAAGTGTTGGAGAAAGAAAAAAAGAAAAGGGTAAAAATAATGCTCGACTTAGGTGTATATTTGAAAATGGAACCGAATCAAATATGCTTTTGCGTTCCCTTTCGGCAGAATTATATAAGCACGGAAGACGAGTGACTGAAAATGAAGAAATAATGTTAGATAACTTCAAAAAAAATGATGTATCAACAGGATATATTTATGTTCTTAAATCATTGAGTAAAGATCCGCAGATTAGTTCAATCAAAAATTTATATAAGATTGGTTATACAACAGGCACAGTAGAAAAAAGGATACGGAACGCAGAGAATGAATCGACCTTTCTTTATGCCCCAGTTGAAATAGTTACCACCTATCAAGTATATAATATGAATGGTAGTAAATTCGAAACTGCAATCCATCGTGCCCTTGCGAATAAAAATTTAGATGTTTCCATCCTAGGCCCGAATAAAAAAGATTTATCACCAAGGGAGTGGTTTTTAATAACACTTGAAGAATTGCAGGATTTAATTGATAGTATTGTAATGAGTATTAATTTATATAAATAGATTTACTTCCACCAGACTATTGCTCTACTTAGCTATTTTAAATTATTTTTACAATAAGCATCAGAATATTAATCGATTTTCTATATTTATATTAATGGTGTCATTCTTAAATCATTGCATTGACGAGTTTTGTCCATATTAGACTAATATGATTAGAGGGAGACAATTATGGTTCAACGAGGTAAGAGCATTAATCTGTTTTTGATTGACGGCAATCCGAACGGACGCATGAAATGTACGTTAGCGAACTGGACTGGATTGGCGTATCGTATCCCCAGAAAGACCATTGAAGAAAGCCAGAATCGAGAGGAATTGCACCAAACCGGGGTGTATTTCCTCTTTGGAGCGGATGAAGAAACGGGAGAGAGCGTTGTCTATATCGGCCAGGCCGGGGTGCGAAAGAACGGCGAAGGCATATTAAATCGTCTCAAAGAACATAAACGTGATGTCGATAAAGGTTACTGGACAGAAGCAGTCTTGTTTACAACATCAAACAATTCCTTCGGACCAACGGAAATCAGTTATTTGGAGAGTCGGTTCTGTGATGTAGCCAAACAAGCAAACCGGTATATCGTGAAGAACGGCAACGAACCAAATCTCGGTAATATTACGGAGGAAAAGCAGACCGAGATGGAAGAGTTCATTGATAATGCCCGTATCATTATGGGAGCCATGGGGCATAAGCTTTTTGAAGAATTGACTACAAAGTGTGAAACCTCGGATACGTCTGAAGAGACAACCAATCCGATCTTTTATCTGAAGCGTAATACACGAAAAAGTAATACCGAAGTTGATGCAAAATGTGAACAGACCAATGAAGGGTTCGTTGTATTAAAAGGAAGCAGAATTGAAATGATAGACTCTAACAGTCTTCCCCCAGCTGTGAAAAGGTGGAGGGAGAATGCTAAGGTCGACAATGACGGACTATTACAGGAAAATGTGCTCTGCTCAAGTCCCACATATGCGGCTGCTTTTGTTGTGGGTGGGATTACAAGTGGGCCGGATAGTTGGAAGAATGCAGAGGGAAAGACGTTGAAGGAGATTGAAAAAGCGGGTTGATCACGAAAGTGTAAAAAAATCAGAGTGGATATGAAATAAAAGCTCAGTTAAAGGCTTATTATAAATATCACATTTGCTATTTGAGTATTTTATTAAGTATGAATATTGAACTAATTTGGAGTTTCCTATCCATATAAAAAATAAGGGGTGTGTTATGAAAGCTTATAAGCATATTGGAGATACCATTAGTAAGCTGTCAAAACAAAGAAGGGTAACTATGAAAGAAGCTGTTGCATTGCTGAGGACGAATCGTGATTTTAAAAGAACTTTATATTCGGGATATTTCTTATATGTGGATGGGTACTTCATCAGAAATGATGGCAAGTTTATTGAAAGCGATAATAACGGGGAAATGAGGCTAACGGAATTCGCCTTGAAGAATATTGATACTGGGGTTTTGCATTTTACAGAAAAAGAGGTCATTGATAACAACGCGAACGATGAAATAATTGGATATTTCTCGATAGATGATGTAAATAAAATGAAGAACATAGCAAATAATACAAACATCGATTCTTTACAATATACTTCAGAAGGGGTGAACAAGAAAGTTTTTCTTCAAGCACATGCTGAAGGAAAGGAATTACAAAAGAGAATTGCAGATATTTTAAACAGTCTTCCAAACTCAGGTGCAAAGACTTTAGATTTGCACATGAAAAACAAAGGCATAAGTAATCTTAAAATGGCGAAGATAGTGAATGTCAGCACTCAGACAATAAGCAGAATGAGAAATAGTGACGAACGAATAAATCAAGAAAAAACAATAATTGACATTTGTGTGGCACTTCAATTACCAGGAAGGCTTAGCCTTGATTTAGCGGAGAAACTGGGAATGAAGTTTAAAAATTCTGAAAACCACAGCGTGTATTTCATGTTACTTACCTCACACTACTTTGATACAGTGATTGACTCAAAATCGTATTTAAATGAAAAAGGCTTTAAGCTAAACTGACTTTTCAAGCCGTTAATAAAACAAAAACATCTACATACTTAATGTGTTTTCATAAAAAGAATTAAATAAATCTAAAGACCTAGACAACATATGTCTAGGTCTTTAATTTGTTTTAATTGCAAAACTTTATTAACGCAAAGGGTATAACGAATAATTTTAATAAAAATAATACAATTCCATATCCGATGTGTGATAAAAGAGTTAAAAAAATTAATGTTTTAATATTTAATGCGATTCAGACTTATAAAATACGACTTTTCAAGAAGATCCCAATCCTGCAATTTTCGAATATCATGATAACAGAGCAGTAAGATCCAGCTCAACAATACTACTGGAGGTGATGAATAAATGAACATTCACAAAATCATCCAATGTAAAAAAATTCTTGAAAGAGAGATGCAATATGGTTTGAAGTTTCTCCTTGAGGATGAAATAAGTTTATCCGTTATCCTTTTTAATTAATCTGTTAAAAAGATAATAATACCAAAAATACTTGAAGTTGGTTTCTATCACCTTCACGGATCTTGTCAAAAACTATCGTTTTTTTGCAAAAAAAAAAACGGTGAGTTTTTTGGCGGATACGTATGCCCTTTTCTCACTCGAGGAAAGGGTTTTTTCTATGAAAAAAGTTTACAAGACTGGGAAGCGAAATCGCACCACGTACGTGTACCGATCCGTTACGGGACAGAGGATCGAGATGCAGCCAGGAGAAAACGGCGTGACGGAAATGGACATTGCTTTGCTCCACGAAGACGATGACGAGGGTGTAAGAGCCCACGACCGAAACATTTATAAGTTGGATGGTTACCTCGAGGATATCAGCCCGGCCATCGATCACAATCCGATGCTTCGGGATGATAGGTACAATCCAGAGCGAGTGATTACTCAGCGTGAACAAGAGGATGAAGGCGAACGGAAGATACAGAACATGCTCGAAGCAATCGAGGACCTCGAATCCCAACAACAAGCCCTGATCAAAAAAAAATACGTTGACGACCGATCGAACGTTGATATTGCGGCGGAAGAAGGTGTGACGGAAGCAGCGATCCGGGGGAAGTTGGGGAGAATTCATAAACGTCTTCGAAAAAAGATGGAATAGGGGGTTCGATTCCTCCGTTTTCTTCCCTTATAGGTAGAGGGCCGACAAACGGCCTTCCATAAAGGAGGCGAGAACGATGAACAAACACAAAGTGACGATCAACGTCACAGGCCCAGACAAGCACTCGGAGGCTGTGATCCGGTCGGAAGAAAAACGAGTGCGAAGCAGGTTACTCAAGTGGCTCTTGGGCGGTGAAAGGAAATTGCTTTTGATCACGCCTGGAGACAGTGTATCGACGGTGGAAATCACAGAGTTGACCAAAGGAGGAAAGCCGAATGAGTAGAGTGGATTTATTGCAAGACGTCGCAAGAAAAAGCCGGGACTTGGCATCGACTTTGGAAGAACTGGCTGCGGTGTTCGAAGCGACAGGTAAAGAATCAGCCCCAAAAGCGGCCCCGAAGCCAGCGCCCGCGATCACGTTGGAAGAGGTGCGAGCGGTTCTCGCGAAGAAAAGCCATGCCGGTTTAACGGCTGAAGTACGAGGGCTTTTAGAAGCTTACGGTGCTTCGAAACTCAGTGAGGTAGATCCTGAACATTACGCGGATCTTTTACAAGAAGCGGAGGCGCTCTGATGGGGACGCATGCGGTCGTTTCGGCTTCTTCGTCCCACCGGTGGCTATACTGCACGCCATCTGCCCGACTTGAACAGGCATTTGAAGACACAAGTGGGGAGGCCGCGAAAGAAGGGACAGCTGCTCATGAACTGGCGGAGCACAAGATCCGATCAGCCTTAAAGATCCCTTCGGAGCGCCCCACTTCCGTCTACGATTCGGAAGAGTTGGAACAGTTCACTGATGGTTATGTTCAATATGTGTTGGACGTGATCGCCGAAGTACAAGAGGCGTGCCGGGATCCGATGATTTTAATCGAGCAGCGGTTGAACTTCTCTCATTATGTGCCTGAAGGATTCGGCACAGGTGACTGCGTCATCATCGCTGACGGCACGCTTCATGTGATCGATTTTAAATATGGTCAAAACGTGATCGTTGAAGCGGAAGAGAATCCGCAAATGAAATTATACGCCTTGGGCGCACTGGCAATCGCTGATCACCTTTATGATGTAGCGAATGTGATGATGACCATCTATCAACCGAGGCGTCACCATATCAGTACCTTTCACTGCAGCACCGAAGCTTTATATCAGTGGGCAGATGAAGAATTAAAACCGAAAGCAGCGCTTGCCTTTCAAGGCAAAGGCCCGTTCTGCTCTGGTGAGTGGTGCCAGTTCTGCCGGGCGCAAGTCCGATGCCGAGCTAAAGCTGAAGAAAAATTGGCACTTGCTTCTTATGAGTTTGTGAATCCGAACCTGCTCACGGATGAAGAAATCGCAGATGTCCTAAAACGCATCGAAGACTTGGCCTCTTGGGGTCAAAAGGTGAAAACGTATGCGATCAACGCGTCAATCAATCAAGGAAAACAATGGCCTGGTTTCAAACTGGTCGCCGGCAAAAGCCAGCGGAAGTACCGCGACGAACAGGCGGTGGCGAGAGCCCTTCATGAAGCTGGCCATGAAGACGTGTATAAGCAGTCGCTACTCCCGTTGACAAAGCTCGAGAAGAAACTTGGAAGAACAGCCTTTCAAGATCTGGTCGGGCCTCATTTGACCCGGTCGACAACCAAACCAACGCTCGTCCCTGTTTCCGATGAACGACCGGAATCGCTGATCGGGACAGCGAAATCTGACTTTATGGAGGAATGAAAAGATGATGAATAACGTAACGAATACCAAGGTGATTACAGATATCGTGCGACTCTCTTATGCGAATGTGTGGGAGCCGAAATCCATTAACGGTGGCGCGGAAAAGTACAGCGTGAGCTTGATCATCCCCAAATCGGATACAAAGACTATCGAAGCCATTGAGAGAGCAGTTGATGCGGCGATCGAAGAAGGCAAGAAGAAACATGGACGGTCGTTTCCAAATAAACAGGCACTCAAGTTGCCTCTTCGAGACGGTGACATTGACCGGCCAGGCGATGACGCCTATGCGGACAGCTATTTCGTGAATGCGAACAGTGTATCACCACCACAGATTGTTGATCAAAGCGTCGCCCCGATCTTGAATCGGTCTGATGTTTACTCCGGCGTTTATGCCCGCGTGAGCGTGAATTTCTACCCGTTCGCTTCTCAGAATAAAGGTATTGCGTGCGGGCTTGGCAACATTCAAAAAATCAAAGACGGAGAACCGCTCGGTGGCAAAGCCAGCGCTGCATCGGATTTCTCCAGCGTCCCAACGGATGATTTCTTATCATGAAAACTTTGAACATTGACATCGAATCGTATAGCCGTACAGACCTCGCGAAAAGCGGGGTCTACCGCTATGCGGAAGCACCTGATTTTGATATTTTGTTATTCGCCTACAGTGTGGATGCCGGTCCCGTGCACGTCGTGGATCTTGCACAAGGTGAAACGATCCCAGACGTTGTGAGGCAGGCGCTAACGGATGACGGCGTCATCAAGTGGGCCTTTAATGCGCAGTTTGAACGAACGTGTTTATCACGCTATTTGAATACCCCGATCCACCCCACATCCTGGCGCTGTTCCATGGTCTGGTCGGCTTATCTGGGTTTACCGTTATCCCTTGAAGGGGCGGCCATTGTCACAGGCGCCGATAAGAAGAAGCTCCAAGAAGGGAAAGATCTGATCCGGTATTTCTGTAAGCCGTGTAAACCAACCCAAGTGAACGGGGGCCGGGAACGGAACTTTCCCCATCATGATCCTGAGAAATGGGTTGCCTTTAAACGCTATAACCAGCGGGACGTTGAAACGGAGCAGGCGATCCAAGACAAGATTAGCCGCTACCCTGTGCCGGAGCAAGAATGGGGACATTACGTGTTGGATCAAATCATCAATGATCGCGGGATTCTCTTAGATCCCGTGTTCGTGGAAGCTGCGATCGCTTGCGATACCGCGACCAGGGAGGCACTCATGAATCGGCTGAGGACATTAACGAAATTGGAAAACCCGAATTCCGTCATGCAGATGAAGGACTGGCTAGCAGAACAAGGGGTAGAAACCGGTGCCTTGGATAAAGCGGCAGTGCATGAACTCTTAAAATCTGCACAAGGAGACGTGGCGGAGGTCTTGACGATCCGGCAAAAACTCGCGAAGTCGAGCGTGAAGAAATATACCGCAATGAAGCAAGTCGCAGGCAAGGACGACCGAGCCAGAGGGCTGATCCAATTTTATGGCGCCAATAGGTCGGGGCGATATGCCGGGCGGCTGATTCAAGTACAGAACCTCCCTCAAAATCACGTACCCGATTTGAAAGAGGCGAGAGACCTGGTTCGTGCGAGTAACTTGGAGGCGTTAGATATGCTCTATCCATCGGTACCGGACCTTCTCTCCGAACTCATTCGGACGGCGTTCATCCCAAAAGAACACCACCAGTTCATTGTGGCCGACTTCAGTGCCATTGAAGCACGTGTCATTGCCTGGTTGGCTGGTGAAGCATGGCGCAATGAGGTCTTTGCGACGCACGGGAAGATTTACGAAGCCTCTGCGTCCCAAATGTTTAACGTACCCCTTGAAGAGATCGATAAAGGGAGTCCGCTTCGACAAAAAGGGAAGATTTCGGAATTGGCCTTAGGTTACGGCGGGTCCGTTGGAGCATTAAGGGCTATGGGTGCACTGGATATGGGGGTTGAAGAAGAGGAACTCAAACCACTCGTCCAGGCATGGCGACAAGCGAATCCGAAGATCGTGCAGTTTTGGTGGGCCGTGGACCAGGCAGCTCAAAAGGCTGTGAAACAGCGAACGACGACGTCGACCCATGGTATTTCTTTCACGTATCAAAGCGGGCTGCTATTGGTGGGGTTGCCATCAGGACGCCACCTCTCCTACGTGAAACCAACGATCGTGTTGAATGATTTCGGTCGTGAGGGGCTCTGTTTTGAAGGGATCGGCGCCACGAAAAAATGGGAACGCATCGATACGTATGGGCCGAAACTCGTGGAAAACATCGTGCAGGCCGTATCACGGGACTTGTTGGCTCATGCCATGCAGCGGATCGAGCAAGAAGGATACGCCATCGTGATGCATGTCCATGACGAAGTGGTTGTTGAGGCCAAACAGCACGTAACAGTGAGTGACATCTGTGCGCTTATGACGGATCAACCTGACTGGTCCTCCGGACTGAATCTAAAAGCAGAGGGTTATGCATGTATGTTTTATCAAAAAGATTAGCAAGAGGGGGTTCGATTTTCCCTCTTCCTTCCCTTATAGACGAGGGGTCCTTTTTTGACTCCTACTAAATCAACTGGAGGTTATATCGATGAATGAGTTGAAGTTGTTTCATTTTGAAGGGCATGCCGTTCGAACGCTGCAAAAGGCTGGGGAGACCTGGTGGGTGGCGAAAGATGTCTGCGAGGTATTCGGCGAGACGAACCGCAACCGAGCCATGCGAAATCTGGATGCCGACGAAAAGGGGTATACGCAGATGACCACCCCTCGCGGCCCACAGGAAGTCGCGATTGTTAACGAACCTGGACTGTATTCGCTGTTGTTTACGATGAGACCGAAGAAAGCACGAGGGCTCACGGCAGAAGAGGTTACGGATCGGGAAAACCGGCTGAAGGCGTTTAAGCGCTGGGTCACGCACGATGTACTGCCAATGATTCGCCAACACGGCCTGTATGCAACGGAAGAGCTCCTGCAGAACCCGGATTTCCTGATCAAAACGCTGGAGGCGTTGAAAGAAACGCGCGCATATAACCAGCGGCTTGAAGAAGAGAACCGCATTCAAATCCAACAGATCGCGGAGCTTCAACCGAAGGCAAGCTATTACGATGTGGTGCTCACGTGTAAAGATGCCGTTGCGATCAGTACCATCGCAAAAGACTATGGGAAGTCCGGCAAGTGGCTGAACCGCTATTTACATGAGCGGGGCGTTCAATTTCGACAAGGGTCGACTTGGCTTTTGTACCAAAGATACGCAAGCCTGGGCTACACAACCACCCGGACGCATGCGTTCAAAGGAACTGGCGGAGAACCGCGTGCGAAGATCCATACGTACTGGACGCAAAAAGGTCGCCTCTTTATTTATGGGCTTTTGAAAGAGGACGGCATTCTTCCCCTTATTGAACAAACCCATGACGAAGACGAGGCGATGAGTCTATGAGGACATTAGCCATTGCATATGGAAACAGTCGTCAGACAAAGAAGTGGGTGAATAAAACCATCACCTTTGAAGAATTGAAGGAACGACTCAAGAAGCCGATCCGGACGACGGAATCCGTTGAAGAGTATGCCAAAATGTCGAAGGCGCAAAAGGACGATGCAAAAGATCATGGTGGCTTCGTCGCAGGTGTGTTGACGGGTGGACGCCGGAAAGTGGACACGGTGGAACGACGGTCGATGATTGCGTTGGATGGGGACCGGATCGATAGCAATTTTCTTGACACTTATGAAGAAAAGGCGCCTTATTCATCTGTTTTATACGCCACCCACAGCAGCACTGACGAGCAGCCGAGGGTACGCATCCTCTTTCCTCTTACCCGTGATGTGACGCCGGAGGAATTCGTAGCCGTTTCAAGGTACCTCGCCCAGATGTTAGGGATCGATCAGTTCGATGAATGTTCGTACCTGGTCAATCAGCTCATGTACTGGCCGAGTATGCCGGCGGACGGCACGTTTCTTTATAAGGAAGTGGACAAGGCATGGTTGGACCCCGATCAGCTATTAGCCGCTCACCCAGAATGGACTGATCCAACACAGCTCCCGACTTCTTCTCGCGAGAGTAAAGCGAACGCCGTCACCTATCAAAAGGTACTCGATCCACTTGAAAAGGAGGGTGTGGTTGGGCTATTTAATCGGGTTTACTTCCCCGTTACGAAAGCGCTGGACGCGTTCTTATCAGATGTCTACGAACCAACAGACGATGACAGCCGCTATCACTTTATTGAGTCCAGCAGCATGGCTGGTGTGGAAATCAAAGAGGATGGCAAGTTTGTCTATAGCCACCATGCCAAGGATCCGGCCTACCTTCGGTTGTGTAATGCCTTTGACATTGTCCGGATGCATCGCTTCGGTGATGACAACGAAAAGAAGTCATTTCAGGATATGTGCGATTTTGCTATGAAGATCGATGAGGTGAAAGTCTTTGCCGCGCATGAAAAGCGGCTCGAAGCGGAGGCCGATTTCTCAGATGAAGATGATGATTGGGAAACGAGGCTGATCTATAAACCGAGAACCAATGCTCTGGAAAACAGCGTGTATAACCTGAATCTGATTTTAAACCACGATCCGAATTTTGTTCATTTTGCATTCAACGAGCTCGCCAATCGCATCCAGGTCACAGGCCCGCTTCCTTGGGAGCGTCCCGAAGGAAATGTGTTTTGGCGAGAGGCGGATACGGCTCAGTTGAAGTCGGTATTGGACATCCGCTACCTGTCATTCTCAAGCAGAAACCATGACGTGGCTTTTACGAAAGTGGCGGATGATCGCCGGTTTCATCCAATCAGGGATTACTTGAATGACTTGCCGGAATGGGATGGTGTAAAGCGTGTGGAAGATCTCTTCATTACCTATCTTCAAGCGGATGATACCGACTATGTACGAGCGGTTACGAGAAAGACCTTTGCCGCAGCCGTTGCCCGCATCTATAAGCCAGGGACGAAGTTTGATAGCGTGCCCGTGCTTGACGGGGATCAAGGAATCGGCAAAAGCACGATTGTAAAAGACCTGGTCACACCGGATTTCTATTCCGAAGCTTTAAGCCTGACAGACATGGACGATAAGTCAGGAGCTGAAAAGCTGCAGGGGTTCTGGGTCGTGGAGATCGGGGAGCTTGCCGGTATGAAAAAGGCCGATATTGAAAAAGTGAAAGCGTTCCTTTCCACCTCTGATGATAAGTACCGCCCGTCTTATGGAAGAGTCGTTGAGAGCCACCCAAGGCAATGCATTATTATCGCAACCGTCAACGGTGAACGCGGCTACTTGCGTGACATCACTGGGAACCGCCGCTTTTGGATCATCAAACTGCATCAGAAAAAGCAGAAAAAATCCTGGCATTTCACAGAAGAATTCCGCCAACAGTTCTGGGCGGAAGCGAAAGCGATCTGGGAGGCCGGCGAAAAACTGTACCTTGAAGGGGATGTATTAGAAGCAGCGGAACAAGCACAGAAGGGTGCGTTGGAGGCAGACGAGCGTGTCGGGATGGTAGAAGAGTACTTGAACGTGCCTCTGCCAGCCGACTGGGCGAACATGGATCTCTTTGCCCGCCGCCATTACCTGAGCGGTAGCGAATTTGGCGAAGCAACGCGCCACGGTAAGATTCAACGAACGAGTGTCAGTAACGCGGAAATCTGGTGCGAGTGCTTTCAACGAAACCTCTCCGAGTTAAAGACCACCGACAGTTATCAAATTGCAGCACTCATGGCCCAAATCAGTGGGTGGGAACGCACCAGCACCATCAAACGTTTGCCGATTTATGGGAGGCAACGCTTGTATGACTATCAGGAGCCGTGAACACAAGAATGCGACACAACACAAGATTTCCCCTTATATTCAAAATGGTTTTTAGTAAAAAGAGAGATGGACCTGTGCGTGCACACGCGTAAGTAATTATAGGGAAATGCTTGTGATCTTGTGTATCTTGTGTCACCCAGAAGGTAAAAAAAAGACAGGTGAGGAGTGTTGGATGGTTTTTCTTACCATGTCTATCATCACCTGAAATCACGAGGTGTTCACAAGAATGCGACACAACACAAGAATTTCCCTTATATTCAAAATGGATTTTGATAAAAAGAGAGAGATGAACCTGAGCGTGCACGCGCGTAAGTAATTATAGGGAATTCTTGTGATCTTGTGTATCTTGTGTCACTCAGGAGGTAGAAAATGACTGAAAAGGATATTGAGAAACAGTTGGTTGTTTCCACTCGAACAGCGGGTGGCATGGCACCGAAGTTGGTCAGTCCCGGTTTCGATGGGATCCCTGATCGGTTGATCTTGATGCCAGGTGGTCGCATCGGCTTCGTTGAAGTGAAAGCGCCTGGTAAGCGTTTGCGACCCTTACAGGAAAAGCGAAAACGACAGTTAGAGGCGCTCGGGTTTTCGGCGTTCGTTTTAGACGGCGTTGAACAGATCCCTGAGATCCTGACTGCGATTCAAGGAGGTGGCGAGAGATGAAATTCACCGCACATGATTACCAGCAGTACGCCATTGATTTTATCTGCCAGCAGCGAATTGCAAGCCTCATCTTAGATATGGGGCTTGGGAAGACCGTCATTACGCTCACTGCATTGTTTGATTTGTTGCTTGATTCGTTTCACGTTCGAAAAGTACTGGTCGTCGCTCCGCTGCGGGTGGGGCGAGATGTCTGGCCGGAAGAGCTGGATAAGTGGGATCACCTTGAGCCATTACGGTATGAAGTAGCGATTGGGAATCCAGAGGAGCGGCTCGCGGCATTGCATCGTTCCGCTCCGATTACAATCATCAACCGGGAGAATATCACGTGGCTGATTGAAAAAAGCGGGTATCCGTTTGACTTTGATATGGTCGTGATCGATGAGTTATCCTCCTTTAAGTCTCATCAATCAAAACGATTTAAAAGCATGATGAAGGTCCGCTCAAAAGTAACGAGAATCGTTGGGCTCACGGGAACGCCTTCATCGAACGGCTTGATGGACCTTTGGGCGGAGTATCGTCTGTTGGATAAAGGAGAGCGGCTTGGACGTTTCATCAGCCATTACCGTGATGCCTTCTTTGAACCCGATAAACGGAATCAACAAGTGATTTTCACCTACAAGCTGAAACCAGGCGCTGAAGAGCAGATTTATGAACGGATACAGGACATTACCATTAGCATGAAAGGCAGTGATCACTTGTCGCTTCCACCTTTGATTGTCAATGAACGTCACGTGCAGCTCTCGGAGAAAGAGATGGCAAGGATCGAAGCGATCAAACGTGACCTCATTATCACCGTTGAGGGGGAAGACATTACCGCCTCGAACGCAGCGGCACTGTCGGGTAAACTTCTACAGATGGCGAACGGAGCCGTCTATGACGACCAGGGGCAACCCATTGCCATTCATGAACGAAAACTGGATGCCTTAGAGGATATGGTCGAAGCGGCGAATGGCAAACCAGTCCTTATCGCGTATTGGTTTAAACACGACTTAGATCGGATTCAAGCCTGGATTGAAGCCACGGTGTTGTCCAACGCAGCCTCAATCCAACAGTGGAATGAAGGGCGAATCCAGGTTGGACTCATTCATCCCGCTTCCGCAGGACATGGTTTGAATCTTCAATTTGGCGGATCAACACTCATCTGGTTCGGACTTACCTGGAGTTTAGAACTTTACCAACAAACGAACGCACGCTTATACCGTCAAGGTCAAACGGAGTCGGTTGCGATTCATCATCTCATTGGTAAAGGAACCCTTGATGAACGGGTGATGAAAGCCCTCAAGAAAAAAGATGTCAGTCAGACGGCGTTCATTGATGCCGTGAAAGCCGAACTACAATTATACGAGGAGGAGAAAACCCATGAAAATCAATAAATTCAATCAGAGCGGGTGTTATGATCCAACACCATACGAGGCCTTTCAAAACATCGACAAAGAGCCGGCGCCTTTGAAAGGACAGGTCTATATCATCTGTCAGGACGTGACCGAGCAGGAGATCTACGACATCCGAGCGGAGCGGTTCATCCGCTTTGCACTCGAGAAGAATAAGCTGCCGCTTCTGCCAAGGCTCAACTTTCGATCGTTTTCAGAATCCTTGGATGATCAAGATGAGCTGATGTTGAAGCGGATCCGCCGTTCGTTCATGGCCCAGGCCGATGAAGTGTGGGTGTTCGGGAAGTCGATCTCAGAGGAGATGATGCAGGACATTCGCATGGCCAGATCAAAAGGGAAACCGATCTATCACCTGACCACCACGTGTGAGTGGTTGAAAGGTGGTGTGAGCCATGGATGAACGAGCGAAGACGTGCTTTGCGTATAAGAGCGGCAAGTGTCGGATCCTAGACATCAACCGCTGCGAAGGTTCGGGTTGTGGCTTTTGCAAAACGGAAGAACAGGTGATGCAGGAGCGGGCGGAGAGCCTGGCGATCATTGAAGCGATGGAACCTATGCACCGCGATGCCATCGACGAGAAGTACTTCAAAGGGCAGATTGCGGCAGGCTTTTACAAGAAGGGGACGGCGTAGAGGAGGGACGAGATGGACACGAAAACCTTTTTATCACAGGCGATCTGGTTGGACCGGTTGATTCAGTCCAAGGTTGAACAGCAAGGACGGTTGAAAGAGCTGGCGCTCAAGGTGACGACCACCTACCAGGACAACCCGGTTCAGGGCGGCCTTCGAGAGAACAGCCGGATGGAAGCCTCCCTCGTTGATCTGATGGCACTGGGAGAAGAGATCAATGCCGACATCGACCGGTTGATTGAAGTGAAGCAGGAGATACGCCGGGCCGTGAAGACGGTAGACAACCTGAGCTATCAGCCGGTCCTGGAGATGCGTTACTTGGACGGGCGTAGTTGGGATGATGTGGCGGAGATCATGAGCTATGATAAGCGCACGGTCCATCGGATCCATGGCCGGGCTATCCGTGAGCTGGAAAATAAAGGTGTCACTAAATGTCATTGAATGTCACACTCGATCTAGGATATGATGTAGATGTGGAAGTATGGACGGTGTCTGTGCTTCCTTTTTCTATGTCCCGGATTGGAAAAATAAGGTGTCACTAAATGTCATTGAATGTCACACCCCATCTACGATATGATGTAGGTGTTGAGGTATGGAAAAGTCGAGAACACCATATGTTGTAGAATGAGCCGGTGTTAGATCGTTTCGATTCTCCGGCCACGCACCATTCTTGATGCAGGTCCTTCGCCAATTGGCTGAGGGCCTTTTTCTATGCCCAACGCCAATGAGAGGTGAGAAGCGAATGCCGAAGCGACCGAAGAGCCCTTGCAAGCATCCGAACTGTCCGAACGTCTCCGACGGTGCCTACTGCGAGACGCATGCGAAGGCGAACCCCGAGCGACCGAGCGCTGCGAGCCGTGGTTACGACAGCCGGTGGCGCAAGGCACGGAAGCATTACCTGAACCGCCACCCGCTCTGTGTCCGGTGTGAACAGGCTGGTCGGGTGGTGCCGGGGACCGTCGTTGACCACAAAATACCCCACCGGGGGCAAAGGTCCCTGTTCTGGGACGAGGACAACTGGCAGACCCTCTGTAAACCTTGTCACGACAGGAAAACACGGTTGGAGGATCAACGTCCGGTCTACTAGGTCAAAAGGCAGGGGGGTCAGGCGGGGTAGGGGGGTGTGAATCGCAAACCCTTGCGCCCCAAGGGACCGCCGGCCCCCTTCGCTCAAATTTTCGCGTAATTCGTTGGAGGGGGTTGAGTCAAAGTGCGTCATTTCAGCCCTGAGCCCTTGAGCCATCTTTGGTTCAGGGGTTTTCATTTTGCGAAAAGGTGCAAAGTTGCGGAAGAGAAAGTGGCCAGATCCTTGAAGCATAGAGGGATGACAAACAGGATAAGAAAACAAAGGGGCCATGAAACCCTTGATATAGAGGCATATTAGCCATGGAAATACTGTGAACGATCAATCTTGCGAGATACGTGTCCGCAGAAAGGAGTGAAGGCCAGTGACCGAGCAGGAAGAGCAGTTGATTTTTGAGATGCGGCAGAAAGGAACAGGCTATAAAGCGATTGCGACGGTGCTGGGAAAGTCCCGTGATGCCGTTCGGATGTATTGTCGAAGGAACGGTCTGACGGGAAATGCCGAAGTCGTCGCATTGAACATCGAAGAACAGAAGAAGCGTCATCTGCGCTGCCAGAACTGCAGCAAAAAGATTGAACAGAAAGAAAAAGGGCGCATGCGGAAGTTCTGTTCACATGCCTGCCGCCATGCCTGGTGGGACAAGCACCCGGAGGAAAGAGCCCGAAAAGCCACTTACACATTTACTTGCCCCAATTGTCAGACGGCCTTCACGACGTACGGCAATGCGAAGCGGAAGTACTGTTCACATGAATGTTATATCGAATCACGATTTGGAGGGAATACAGATGGACTTTCAAAAACTAGCGATTGAAGAACTGATCCCAGCAGGCTATAACCCGCGGAAACAACTGAAGCCTGGGGATCCGGAGTTTGAAAAAATTAAAACGAGCATTGAGACGTTTGGCTATGTGGATCCGGTGATTGTGAACGCGGACCATACCGTGATTGGCGGGCACCAGCGACTGACGGTGTTGAAAACCCTCGGCTATGACGAGATTGACTGTGTCGTCATCGACATTGATAAAACGAAAGAGAAAGCCCTGAACATTGCCCTGAATAAGATCAGTGGTGAATGGAATAAGGATCTCTTGGTTGAACTGATTGAGGATTTACAGTCGACGGACATTGATATTGGCATCACCGGTTTTGATCCGCCGGAGATCGATCAGCTCTTTAACGAAGTTCATGATAAAGACATCGATGAAGATGACTTTGATGTGGATGCGGCGTTGCAGGAAGAGACGATCACCCAGCCCGGTGACGTGTGGCAGCTTGGCAGGCATAAACTGATCTGCGGAGATAGCACGGAAGCAGGGACTTATGAAACGTTAATGGCTGGGGAGAAGGCGAACTTGATCGTCACGGACTTACCTTACAACGTGGACTACGAAGGTTCCGCGGGAAAAATCCAAAATGACAACATGGGCGATCAAGAATTTTACACGTTCCTGTTGAAAGCATATCAGAACATGTTTGGGCACTTGGAAGACGGCGCGGGTATCTATGTGTTCCACGCCGATCGCGAGACCGTGAACTTTAGAACAGCGATGAAAGATGCCGGATTTTTTATTCATCAGACGTGTATTTGGGTGAAGAACGCACCGGTCCTGAACCGCTGCGACTATTTATATACCCATGAACCGATTCTCTATGGTTGGAAGCCAACAGCCGGTCACAAGTTTTATGGAGATCGAAAACAACGAACCGTGTGGAATTTCGACAGGCCAACGAAAAGTGACCTGCATCCAACGATGAAGCCGGTAGCGTTATGCGCCTATCCGATCCAAAACAGCAGCCTTTCAAACTGCATTGTTTTGGATCCCTTCGGTGGAAGTGGCTCCACGATGATGGCCTGTGAACAAACGAATAGGATCGCGAGATTGATTGAGTTGGATCCGAAGTATGCGGATGTAATTGTGAAGCGATATATCGACTTCAAAGAAATAACAGATGATGTCACATTGATTCGGGGTGGGAAGGCTTATACGTATGAAGATCTTATTTTGGTAGATTAGATTTATAACGAACGCAATTTTGAAATTATCAAAAATAAGTTATGAAAAAAAAGGAATAATAGGGTTATTCATAGAATGTTTACATATGAACCAATATAAAATTGGTTTGTAATAACTTTGGAAGTGAGTGACTCTATGAAAGACTGGGCGAAAAAAACAATTAACAGTATATCAATCGTATTTAAAAAATGGAAAACAAACTGGGGTAATTTTATAGTAATTTTGATTCCACTATTTTTAGCTTTGTTAGATTTCTATGATATTGATTTGGGTTTATTTTGGTTAATTATTGTAGGGCTAATATTTATAATAGGTTGGTTTCAAAATATTAATAAAGTTCAAGATATTGAAGAATATGAGAAGATAATCAAAGATTATGGTGAACAAAAAGAAAGGTTAGAGTTTCAATTGGAGCATTTGAATAGTTCTATTGAATCTTATCCTGAGAGAATAATTAAATTTATTGCTAAAGAACTCAATCATGATTTTAGTGATAGACTTACCATTTATAGATTTGATAAAAAAACTGAGGAGTTTATACCCTTAGGTAGATATTCAAAAAATAATGAGATAAAAAAAATCGGAAGATCTAAGTATCCAAAAAATAAAGGCTATATCCATAAGGCTTGGACACAAGGAGAATTTTTCATTGAAAGTTTACCAGATTTCGAAACGGATCCTAAAGCATATGTAGATTTTATGCATAGGGACTCCAATCTTGAGAAAAAAGTAATAAGAGAATTAACGATGAAAAGTCGAAGCTATTATTTTAAAACGTTAAGCAATAAAGATGATGAATCAATAGCAATTATTGTATTTGAATCGTTAGATGCCGGTTTTAAATGTAGCAAAAATGATATGGAAAATCTAATATATGCTAGTTTAGGAGAATTACTAGTAGAAAGTATTGATAGAAATTTAATTAAAGAAAGGAGAGGGGCTTGATGTATAACACAATAAGTGATGTATTATTGTATTTTATTAATAAGTATCCCTATCCTGATGAGCTTTCTAAAACAAGAATCACTAAAATGGTTTATTTAGCGGATTTATACAAAACACAGGTAATAGGAGAACAATTAACTGAAATTAAATGGTATTTTGATCATTACGGCCCTTATGTAAGTGATGTTTATGATGCAGCAAAAAAAGATAATAGAATTTCTTTTGAGAACACTTTCTCTGCTTTCGGGCATCCTAAAACAGTAATTAGAAAAAATAATACTCAAGAAGATCTCGAATATTTATATTTAGAGGAAGAAGATAAAAAAATCCTTGACCAAGTTATAGAAGAAACCAAATATTTAAATTGGACTGACTTTATTGATTTTGTATATAATACAAAACCCATTATTACCAATGATAAATACAATTATTTAGATTTGAAAAGTGAAAACTAAAGACACTATAAAAATGATTTTGAACATGAAAATTTTCACCATGTGAATTATTGCTTTACTCAGTTGCTATCCATCGAGGTGTATGGCACGATACGTCATACCTTGAGAAGCACGTTTCAAGGAATACCGGTAAATGAGGGATGCAGGATGGATGCATGGTTTGGACGGAAAGTGCTGGATAAACAGGAACTGTTGGAACTGACGGAAGAGGCGAGGCGAACCAACTACCCGACGCAATCCTATGTTGTTGAAAGGGAAGAGGAACTGGACGAGGCAGCCTTCGCCGCTTTCGAAGGGGACTTCTTGGCTGACCAGTCCTGGGTGTCACCGTACGATGGTGGCGAGGATCAACATGGACGGATCCGCTGCATGCGCGTAAGCTGCAAGACAAGACCCGAGCGGTACTTGGTGAACAGTGAAGGTTATGATTATCCCCGTTATATTGCCATTGAGATTGATACAGAGTGAGCCCATTCTCGGCTTGCTCTTTTTTCGTTCTGTGCCGAGAAATGTGTTGCTATTACCTGTCTTCTGAGTGATAGATAGACTACCAAAAGCACAGGAGGCGATTGAAATGGAACGAAAAGCCATGGTTAAGAAGCTGGGAGACACTTTGGGAATCAAGCCGCGCTACTTAAACGTCCCGACATTTGCTTACGAGATTGAGACAACGAAAGACACGTACACCATTGACCGGCAAGGGATCATCACGAACCAGGAAGGGGAGACGCTCACAATGGATGAGGTAATAGCGGCAGAACAGGAAGCACCGGCGGTTGAGTTGGAGGCGAATGGCGAACTGAACTACATTGAAGTGACCTTCCCTTTGGATGCCCATACTCCGCAAACCTTGAAAAACTGGATTGCGACGATTGCCAGTAAAGGCCACCTGATTGCCATGGCCTTCAAGCATGAAGCGGTGCCCCTGAACGAGGGAGCACTGGACGCATTTCAACAGGAAGATCTTGAGAGCATCCCGCAACTTACCGAGTGGACCCGAGCCTTTGGCGAAGAAATGTACCCGAGGATCGCCATTGACCAAGACAAGGACACCCTCACCGTTCGGGTGGACACGCCGATCGAGGATCCGGCCTACGCGAATGCCTGGGTTCACCTAGCTGACGTCATTAACCGGACGGTCCTTGCCCAAAAGCGTGTGCGGGTGAAGCGGGCGCAAGAAGATAACCCGAAATACAGCCTGCGCACCTGGCTCATTCGTATGGGCATGAACGGACCTGATTACAAGGATGTACGAAAGGCACTCCTTGCCAACGTTGAAGGGAATGCAGCTTTCCGAAAGGGCGGTGAGTGAGATGGAACGAGAAACCTTTGAACAGATGCTTTACGGCCTATACGTAACGCTGCTTGAGAAAGAAGGGGTCTTCGGGGAACCGGAAGCGAAGCCTTTCATTGTATCGCTCCTTGATACTATTGATGAGCTCGATGAATTTTGGAACGGGCACGGCGACCTGCTTGCACGGGACGATGAACTGTATGACTGGATTGAAGAGATGCGAGAGAAATACGAGGGGTAGAATTGCTAACGAGTCTGTCCAAAAGGGCAGGCTCTTTTTGATGAAGGGAGGTGGACCCGATGACGCAACGTGGACGAAAACCAAAGCCAACGGCATTAAAAGCACTGGAAGGGAATCCGGGGAAGCGGGACCTAAACCCGCATGAACCGAAGCCGGAGAAGAAGGCGCCCCGCTGCCCGTCATGGTTAGAACCTGAGGCGAAGAAGGAATGGCGCCGGATGGTGAAGCAGCTCGAACAGCTGGGGATTCTAACGGAAGTGGATATGGCAGCCTTTGCCGGCTACTGCCAAGCGTATGCCCGTTGGAAGGAAGCAGAGGAATTCATCACGAAGCACGGGACGATCGTCAAGACGCCATCGGGTTACTGGCAACAGGTCCCTCAGGTGTCCATCGCCCAAAGTTATTTAAAAATCATGAACCGCTTCTGTGAACAGTTTGGACTCACGCCATCTTCAAGAAGCCGGATCACCGCGGATAAGCCAATGGAATCCAGTGACCCGATGGAACTGATGCTGTTTAAAGGAGGCGGAAAAGATGTATGACAAGGCGAAAGCAGATCACGCCGTAAACTTTATTAACTGCTTAAAGCATACGAAAGGCCAGTGGCGTGGCGTTCCCTTTGACCTCCTTCCGTGGCAGGATCAGATCATTCGGGACGTGTTTGGGACGGTGAAGGAGAATGGGTATCGCCAATATAATACCGCCTATGTGGAAATCCCAAAAAAGAATGGCAAGCAGCTGGCATTGGACACCCCGATTCCAACGCCGGACGGGTGGTCAACCATGGTCGAGTTGCAGGTTGGGGATCAGGTCATCGATGAGAAAGGCAACCCTTGTAACGTGGTAGCAAGGAGTGAGATCGATGACACGGAACAGGCGTATCGCATCACGTTTCGAGATGGGCAGTCTATCGTTGCTGGTGAGCGGCATCTTTGGCAAGTCCAGGTGATGAACAACGGACAACGGGAGAAGCTTCTGACAACCGGAGAACTGTACAAGAAGCAACAAAAGGTCAAAACTAAAAATCGAGCCATCTTTCGCATCCCAGTTGTGGATGCTTTTTCTTTGCCTGAAAGATCGTTGCCGGTGGATCCGTACCTGTTCGGTTATTGGATCGGAAACGGTTGCGCCACGAAACCAGAGATTACCGTACGTCGGGATGATGTCGAAGCGGTTCAACGTGAAGTACCGTATCCGCTCCATAACCATTATCCGCAAGAAGGCAATAGTGACATCCTGGTGTACCATGCGTTAAAGCCGGTGCTCGTTTCGCATTTTAAAGACAAGCGCATCCCAGCTGCCTTCACGCGAGCATCCAAAGCACAGCGTTTACGGCTCCTTCAAGGATTGATGGATTCGGATGGTTGTGTGAGTACGGAGAAAGGGCAATCGATTTATGTGACGATTCTGCCAGAGCTGGCGAAGGACGTGCAAGATGTTTTAGGGTCACTAGGGATCAAGAATACCCTGGGTGAGACGCCTTCAACGAGGAACGGGGTACCGACAGGAGAAACGTGTTATTTGGTCCGTTTCACGGCCTTTCAAGATCTAAATGTGTCGGCGTTAGATCGGAAACTGAACCGTTCTCGTGAAAGGAATCCAACGACGCGATCGCACTTTCATTATATCGCAGCGATTGAAAAAGCAGAGCCAACACCGATGCGCTGTATTCAAGTGGACAGCCCTTCAAGGCTCTATCTAGCAGGACGATCCATGGTCCCGACCCATAACAGTGAACTGGCTGCGGCTATCGCACTGCTCATGACGTGTGGCGATGCCGAATGGGGTGCGGAAGTCTATGGCTGTGCCTCTGACCGCCAACAGGCCTCCATTGTCTTTGATGTCGCCGTGGAGATGGTAGAACAATCCCCTGCTTTACGGAAACACATCAAACCGGTGATGTCGATGAAGCGCCTCGTCTATAAGCCGACGAACAGTTTCTATCAAGTGCTCTCTGCAGAAGCGTTCACGAAGCATGGTCTGAACGTCCATGCCGTGGTGTTTGATGAACTGCATGCCCAGCCGAACCGGGATTTGTATGACGTTATGACGAAGGGGTCCGGGGATGCCCGTAACCAGCCGCTGTTCTTTTTGATTACGACGGCAGGTAATGACCGGAACTCCATCTGTTATGAAGTGCACCAGAAAGCGATTGATTTAGAAGCAGGGAGGAAAGTAGATCCGAGTTTTTATTCCGCTATTTATGGCGTCGCCGATGACGATGATTGGGCGGATGAAGCCAACTGGTATAAAGCCAACCCGTCACTCGGGCACACCATCGATATTGAAAAGGTGCGGATCGCCTTTCAAAGTGCCCGTGAGAACCCGGCGGAGGAGAACCTCTTCCGACAACTGCGGTTGAATCAATGGGTGAAACAATCTACTCGTTGGATGCCAATGGAGAAGTGGGATGCGTGTGGCACCGACGTGGATCCGGAAAGCCTGAAGGGACGGGTCTGTTATGGCGGGTTGGACTTATCGAGTACGACCGACGTGACAGCCTTTGTGTTACTGTTCCCGCCGCGAACAGAGGATGAGAATTACATTGTCCTTCCGTACTTTTGGGTGCCGGATGAGAACTTGAAGCAGCGCGTCCGGCGTGATCATGTGCCGTATGACATTTGGGAACAACAAGGGCATCTCCAAACAACTGAAGGGAATGTCGTGCATTACGGCTTTATTGAAACGTTCATAGAAGAACTGGGCACCAAGTACAACATTAAAGAAATTGCTTTTGACCGCTGGGGTGCCGTGCAGATGGTCCAGAACTTAGAAAGGATGGGCTTCAACGTCATCCCGTTCGGTCAGGGCTATAAGGATATGAGTCCACCGTCGAAAGAGTTGATGAAACTGACCCTTGAAGAGAAGATCCAGCATGGGAACCATCCGGTGTTGCGCTGGATGATGGACAACATCTTTGTGAAGACGGATCCGGCCGGTAACATCAAACCGGATAAGGAAAAGAGTACCGAGCGGATTGATGGTGCAGTCGCACTCATCATGGCCTTGGACCGTGCGATTCGGAACGAAGACAAGGCAAGCGTGTACGAGGATCGCGGGATTCTTTTTTTATAAATCGGAATAGACGCAAACTGCGTCTTTATTGAACACGTCAACCGCCGTTGACACATGTGATATTCGAACTGCCAATGACCTCATTCAATTCCGAGATTAGTTGAGCCAAATCTTCCCCGGAGGTGTGTTCCTGCAAAGCTTTATTTGATTCGTGAGGGATTCCAAAATGAAGGATGACGGGTTTCGTTTCCGGCCAACTGGCTACAATTCCGGATACAGGCATAAGTGCTGTAATGACCATGTTATCCACGACCTTTCTTTTAATGAGATGATTTCAGTGTAAGAGATAGAGATAGAAGGGTCAATTGTGAACTGCTTAATCCAGCATCTCCCCAAACGGAGGTGCTTTTTTTATGCCGAAAATCAGGAGGTTGCTATGAATATTCCGTTCTTAAACAAGTTGTTTCCGTCAAGAGCGAGCCCGAAGAACAGCTTGTTTGGCAGTACGTACAGCTTCTTCTTTGGCGGGAGCTCCAGTGGCAAGAGTGTCAATGAAACAACGGCGATGCAGACGACCGCCGTGTATGCCTGCGTGCGGGTCCTGGCAGAAACCATCGCCAGCCTGCCGCTGCATGTGTATACGCACACCGACAACGGCAAAGACAAAGCCTTCGATCATCCGCTGTATTTTATGCTGCACGATGAACCGAACCCGGAGATGACCTCGTTCGTGTTCCGAGAAACAATGGTCAGTCACCTGCTTTTGTGGGGAAACGCCTACGCACAAGTCATCCGGGATGGCCGTGGGCAGGTATTGGCGTTGTATCCCCTTTTACCGGATCGGATGACCGTAGACCGGAACGCGAAAGGCCAGCTCTTTTATGAGTACCGAAAAGACACCGGTTCCGTATTGCTGAAACCGGAAGAGGTGCTTCACATACCGGGGCTCGGCTTTGATGGCCTTGTCGGGTACTCGCCGGTGGCCATGGCGAAGAATGCGATCGGGATGGCGATTGCCACTGAGGAATACGGGGCGAAGTTCTTCTCCAATGGGGCGAACCCAGGTGGCGTCTTGCAACATCCGGGCGTGGTGAAAGATCCACGCAAGATTCGCGAGAGTTGGAACAGCGTCTACCAAGGATCCAGTAATGCGCATCGGGTGGCGGTATTGGAGGAAGGCATGACCTTTCAAAGCATCGGAATCCCGCCGGATCAGGCGCAGTTCCTTGAAACAAGGAAGTACCAAACCGAAGAGATCTGTCGGATCTTCCGAGTCCCGCCGCACCTCGTCGGGAATCTCGATCGGGCGACGTTCAGTAACATTGAGCACCAGTCGATCAGCTTCATTGACAACACGATCATGCCGTGGGTGTCGCGGCTCGAACAGGCGATGAAGCGGGCCCTCTTGTCCCCGGACGAGAAGAAACAGTACCTGATCAAGTTCAATTTGAATGGTCGTCTTCGTGGGGACGCTGGATCCCGCGCACAGTTCTATCAGATCATGCGTCAAAACGGGGTGATGTCCGCCAACGATATCCGGGAGCTCGAAGAGATGAACCGCATTCCGGATGATGAGGGTGGATCCAAGTACCTCGTGAACGGCAACTTTGTCGACATGGCGAAGGCTGGTGCGTGGACAGGTCAGTACGAGGACAAACAAGAACGAGAGGAGGAAAACACGTGAGAACCTTTTGGAATTGGGAAAACCGTGAAGACGGGCGTACCTTGCACTTAGACGGGGTGATTGCCGAAGAAACGTGGTTTGGGGATGAAGTGACACCCGCTGCGTTTAAGGAAGATTTGATGGCAGACAAAGGCGACATTACCGTGTGGATCAATTCACCGGGTGGTGATGTCTTCGCTGCGAGCCAGATTTACAACATGCTGATGGAATACCCAGGCCAGGTGACGGTGAAGATTGACGGCGTTGCGGCGAGTGCCGCTTCGGTCATTGCCATGGCGGGCACGAAGGTGTTGATGTCACCGGTGAGTATGATGATGATCCATAACCCGATGACAATGGCGATTGGGGATTCTTCGGAGATGAAGCGGGCGATGGAGATGCTTCGGGAAGTGAAAGAGAGCATCATGAACGCGTATGAGCTGCGGACGGAACTGCCTCGTACCCGGCTTGCGAAACTGATGGATGACGAGAGCTGGTTCAATGCGAAAAAGGCCGTGGAGCTAGGATTCGCCGATGAGGTCTTATTCACCGGTGAAGAGAGCCCGGAGCCTGCGGTGTCCATGCTCTATAACCAAAGTGCGGTGGTCAATACATTCTTGAAGCAGTTTCCGAGTGCACCACCTGATAACGATACTGATGTGCAAGCATTGTATGACCGATTAAGACTATTGCAATAAACCAAAAAGATGGAGGGATTCACATGAATCAAGCAATGGCATTACGAGAAGAACGAGCGAAGACGTGGGAGAAGGCAAAGGCGTATCTCGATGAAAACAAGACGAAGGAAGGTCGGTTGTCCGCCGAACATAAAGAGGTGTACGAGCGGATGGAACAGGAGATCACCGACCTAGGAAAAGATATCGAGCGGATAGAGCGGTATGAGGCCATGGAGCGGGAGTTGTCCAAGCCGATCAATGAACCGATGACGACGAAACCGCAAGGGGCTGATCGGGACAAGACGGGTCGGGCAAGTGATGAGTACCGTCAGTCCTTTTGGCGAGCGATGCGAAAGCAGGGCGGCTACGAGGTGCAAAACGCCCTCAAGATTGGCACGGACTCCGAAGGTGGCTACTTGGCGCCGGATGAGTTTGAACGGACGTTAATCGAAGCCCTCGAAGAAGAGAACATTTTCCGGTCCATGGCGAAGGTGATCACCACATCCTCAGGTGATCGGAAAATTCCAGTCGTCGCATCCAAAGGCACAGCGTCATGGGTGGATGAAGAAGGCGCGATTCCGGAGTCCGATGATGCGTTCGGTCAGGTGTCGATCGGGGCGTATAAAGTGGCGACGATGATCAAGGTCTCCGAAGAGCTCCTGCATGACAACGTGTTTAATCTGGAATCGTATATTGCGAAAGAGTTCGCCCGTCGGATTGGGGCCAAGGAAGAAGAAGCGTTCTTCACAGGAGATGGCACTGGCAAACCGACGGGCATTTTCAATGAGACTGGTGGTGGACAAGTGGGTGTGACCGCAGCTTCGGCCACAGCAATTACCGTCGATGAGATCATGGATCTGTTTTATTCCCTTCGTTCGCCGTACCGTAAAAAGGCGGCGTTTGTGACGAACGACTCCACCGTGAAGTTGATCCGCAAGTTGAAGGACGGGAATGGGCAGTATCTCTGGCAACCGTCGATTCAGGCCGGACAGCCGGACACGATCTTGAACCGTCCGGTGAAAACGTCCGCGTATGTGCCGATCGCTGAGAGCGGGGCTAAGTCGATGGCCTTTGGCGACTTTGGGTACTACTGGGTCGCCGACCGTCAAGGCCGTTCCTTTCAACGGTTGAACGAGCTGTATGCGGTGACGGGCCAAGTCGGTTTCCGTGCCACGCAGCGGGTCGACGGCAAGCTCATTCTCCCGGAAGCAATTAAACTCTTAAAGCAGAAAGGCTAGGTGAAGACAGATGGCGAACGTGAAGAACTATCAGGTCCAGGGCGGTGAGCGCCTGATCATTGGCGGCACGATCGAAGTGGAAGGTGAGGGAAGCATCCTCGTCGATGACGTGCCCTTTGGTCCTGCCGCTCATCAGGAAGCGAGTACGGCTGAGACCGTGGAAGGCTTACGGGATGACCTGAATTTATTAATTACCCAATTAACTGCGGCTGGACTGATCAAGACTGACTAGGAGGTGAGGGCATGGTTCTCTCATTGGAAGACGTGAAGACCTATTTACGCGTGGACGGTGATGAGGAAGATGCCCTCATCACATTTTTGATTCAGGCCGCGACAGAGCTATGCGAAGAGATTCTCCGCTATGAAATCGAGGACATCGCGCAAGAACCGGCGATGGTCAAACAGGCCATTTTGTATGGGATTGCCAACATGTATGAAAAACGCGAGGGGACGTATTACTACCTCCGTGATGAAGGTGGGGGCATTGAAGATACAATGCGGATGATGCGGATCTTCTTAAGCGGCCACCGGAAGGCGGGGTGGTGAGGATGGATATTGGCGATCTAAGGCATCGCATCACCCTAATGTCGAAAAATGTCGAAACGAACGAGAACGGCTTTGAGGTCGTTACGTGGCAAGAGGTCGATGAGGTGTGGGCACATGTGGCGAACTTAACGGCACGGGATTTCTTTTCCGCTTCCCGTGTACAGATGCAGCACACCGTCCTGTTTACGATCCGTTATCATCCGGATGTGGATGAATCACTTAGGATCCGTTTCCTGGAGAAGGTGTATCGCCTTACGGGGATCGATCAGAAACAGTACAAAAACCGGTTCATGGAATTGAAGGCATTGGAGGTGGACGCCGATGAAAGTGGAAATGACGGGCATGGATGAGGTGCTTCGGAACCTGGATGCGATGGGCCAAAAAGGTCGTCGCATTGAGAACAAGGCGCTGCTTGAAGCCGGCAAGATGGTCCAGGAAGCGATTCAAAAGGAGACACCCGAAGATAGTGGAACCTTGAAACGGAGTATCCAAGTCTCAAATGTGAAAACGAAAGACGGGATGAAACATGTCCTCGTCGGTCCGGATAAGACCGGCTGGTACGGCTCCTTTGTCGAGTTCGGGACCGTGAAGATGCGTCCAACACCCTTTATGAGCCGGGGCTATGAACAGGTGAAAGGCAACGTCATCACCACCATCCTACTTGAGATGCGAAAGGGGATGCGACTATGAGGATTCATGAACGGGTGAAAACAGCCCTTCAAGATATAGGCGTACCTGTATCTTTTCAAACCTATCAGGGAAACGCGAAGACGTATGTAACATTCTTTCAATACATGGAACAGCCCAGCCTGCACCAGGATGATGCGATTGGGTTGTCCGTTCATTATATACAGGTGGATTTGTGGTCCAACGGTGACTACCTGGACTTGGACGCGTTGATTCAAACGAAGATGGAAGCGGCCGGATTTCGCTTTTTAACCGGCTATGATCAGTACGAACAAGACGTGAAGATGTACCACAAAAGTTTACGATACGCATTTGAAGAGGAGGGAGCTTCATGGCACAAGTAGGATTAAAGGATTTACATGTGGCGATTTTAGTGGAGGACACGAAAGATGCCCTGGAGTATGAACTGCCGGAGAAGATGATCGGCGGAATTAACGCGACCATCAACCCGACGGTGAATACACAGGAGCTCTATGCCGATGATCAGCTTTGGGAATCGGTGTCGGCACTCGGAAAGATCGACGTAGAGATTGAAACAGCGGAATTGGCGTTAAGTACCCGCGCGAAAATTGGCGGGCATACGATTAAAGACGGGGTATTGATTGAAAAGGCCACGGACATCGCCCCGCACGTGGCACTTGGATTTAAGAGTATTAAGTCCAACGGCAAATACCGCTACGTCTGGCTGTTAAAAGGTGTCGCGGAACCGATGGCGGAAGACTATGCCACCAAATCCGACAGCATCGAGCATAAGACGCCAAAGCTCAAGTTCACGTTCATGCCACGGGCGAAGGATAGCCAGTGGAAACAAACGGCGGATGAAGACGGGGACGGCTTTTCTGGGGAAGAAACGTGGTTTGAACACGTACCAGGCGACACAACGATTGAAGATACGGGTGTATAAAAAGGAGGAGCATAAGACATGCATGTAACATTAACGATCAATCAGGCACCGCGCACGTTTCAAAACGGGATGGTGAGTGCGCGGATGCTCAGGCGTACGATTGAGATCACGCAGACGATGGACTTCGACAACATGAGCGTGGACGACTTGGATACGATGGTCGGCTACTTGGTCGAGCTCTTTCATCATCAGTTCACGATCGATGACGTCTATGACGGACTGGCGTCGAAGGACCTGATCCCCACGCTCATCGCCTGCATCAATGAAGTGGTAGGGGATATGAGTGACGCGACGACAGGTGATGAAAAAAACGCATAGCGGGGGCGCCGATGACCCCGAGGCAATTCATCGATCAGCTCTACTTGTCCTTGCTCGAACAAGGGTGGAAGCTTTCAGACATTGATGAAATGGACGTATTCTACTATCTCCATTTACTCAAGGTCAAAGCAAAGACCCAACAAACGTATATCGACGATGTGCTGTAACACCTGACACGGGTGTTTTTATTTTGGTTTCAGGGAGGTGAGCGGATGGCAGACGTTGGCCAGTTACATGTGAAAGTGGGGCTCGATAGCACCGGCTTCCAAAACGGGATCGGGAAGTTGAACCAGGAAATGCGCAAGGTCCAGTCGGAGTTTAAGTTCGCCTCCTCCCAGATGGGCAAGCACGGATCCGGGCTGGATCAGTTGAAAGTGAAGTCGGACTCGTTAACGAAGCAAAAAGAGCTCCAGCGCCAAAAAGTCGAAGCCTTGAAAGCCGCTCACGAACGCTCCGTGGAAACCAAAGGGGCCGATGCCAAGGCCACAGGAGACTTAGAGATCAAGCTGAACAATGCCCAAGCCGCATTAGAGGGCATGGACCAAGAGCTTGCGAACATCAACCGGGAGATCGAGATCCAATCGTCGAGCTGGTATGAACTCGGTCAGACGCTCGAGCCAATCGGGCAAAAGATGCAAGACGTCGGGAAGCGGATGGAGACCATCGGACAGGACCTCACCAAAAAGGTCACATTGCCGATTGTCGGGATTGGGGCGGCGGCGGTGAAGATCGGCTCGGACTTTGAAGCGGGGATGAGTCAGGTGCAGGCGATTTCGGGAGCCTCCGGTGACGAACTGGACAAACTCGCAGATAAAGCGAAGGAGATGGGTTCCTCCACCAAGTTCAGTGCCACCGAATCGGCGGAAGCGATGAACTACATGGCGATGGCCGGTTGGGACACCTCGCAGATCATGGGTGGTTTGGACGGGGTGATGATGCTTGCCTCAGCCAGTGGTGAGAGCCTGGCCTCGGTTTCAGATATTGTGACGGATGCCCTCACCGCTTTTGGGATGGAAGCCAGTGAAGCAGTAGACTTTGCCGATCTCTTAGCCAGTGCGTCGAGTAATGCGAATACGAACGTCGGCATGCTCGGGGAGTCGTTCAAGTACGTAGCGCCGCTGTTTGGCTCGTTGGGCTATTCATCGGAGGATGCGGCTCTGGCCCTTGGGCTCATGGCAAATGCCGGGATTAAGGGTAGCCAGGCCGGTACGTCCCTTCGTGGCGCGATCACACGGCTCACGAATCCAACTGGAGATGCGGCCGCCCTGATTGAAGACCTCGGCATTCAGATGACGGACGCGCAGGGAAACATGTTGCCGTTTGATGAGGTCATTGGTCAGTTACGATCCTCGTTCGGTGGTCTGACGGAAGAACAACAGGCGCAATACGCATCGACGATCTTTGGCCGGGAAGCGATGAGTGGGATGCTCGCGATCATCAATGCCACCGAGGATGATTACCAGAGTCTTACCGATGCGACGCGGGACTATAACGGTGCCGCAGGTGAAATGGCCGAAGTGATGCAGGATAACTTGCAAGGGCAGCTCACCATTTTAAAGTCGCAGTTAGAAGGTGTGGCCATTGAGATCTTTGAGATTCTCGTCCCGCATTTGCGCACGATGGTGGACTACCTTCAGCGCGCTGTGGAGTGGTTTTCGAACCTGAATCCTGGCACGCAGGAAGCGATTGTGAAGGTGGCCGCATTGGCTGCGGCGTTAGGTCCGGTGTTACTGATCGGCGGCAAGATGGTTGGTACCGTCGGCACGCTCATTTCACTCTTTTCAAAGTTCTCCCTCGCTATGGCTGGGAAGACGGCGGCGGTTGGCGGGGCTGCCACAGCGACAGGTGGTCTAGTGGCGGTGAAAGGGATGCTCGCCGCGGCGTTTACGGCTTTGACGGGCCCGATTGGCATTGCCGTGGCCGCAATTGTCGGGATCACGGCCGTCGGTGTGGCGCTATGGCGGAACTGGGATACGGTCAAAGAGAAGGCGGGTGAACTCGGGCAAGCCGTCAGTGAACGCTGGTCGAATCTGCGTGAGCGAACAAGTGAAGCCTGGGGCAACATGACGGAGAACATCCGAGAGCGTTGGTCGGATATCGGGGAACGAACCTCGGAATCCCTCTCGAGTATGCAGGATCACATGAGCACGGGCTGGTCGAATTTGCAGGAAAACACCCGTGAACGCTGGGCCGGGATTCGTGAGAACCTATCCGAATCCTGGGGGTCCATGTGGTCGAATACGACAGAATCGCTCGCCAATATCAGGGAGCGGGTCGGTACCTCGTGGCAAAGTGTCCGGGATCGTACCTCTTCAACATGGGGTGAACTCCGTTCCAATACGTCATCTTCTTGGTCTGACATGCAAAGCAGTATTGATCGCCATGGTGGCGGGATTCGTGGCGTCATTGGCAGCTACACCGAACGCTACAAGTCCACGTGGCGGAATGCTTTAGGACAGATGGATACGATGACGGGAGGGAACTTCTCCAACATCCGTTCACATGTGTCGAATGCGTTCAATCGGATTAATGAATCGATCCGCGACGGGATCAACCGGGTTCGTGAATGGAACAATACCTCCGTGAAAGAAAAAGTGTTCAGTATTACCGAGCGGGTACGAAACATCTTCAGTAGTGGCGGTTCGGTGGCGAAGAACTTCAGTGGCACGAGCTTCTTCCCCGGCGGGATGACAATGGTCGGGGAACTGGGTCCGGAGCTGGTGGAGTTACCTAGAGGATCGCGGATCCATAACGATGTGGAAACGAGTCGCATGATGAACGGTGAAAGTCAGAGCAATCAAGGATTGTCCATTTCCATCGAGCAGTTCGTGAACAACTCGGATAAAGACATTGAACAGCTGGCATATGAACTCGAATTTTACCGGCAGCGCATGACACAAGGAAGGGGGCGGGGATGATGATGCAATTCACCTTTGATGGCAAGAAGAGCTTTGATGATTTCGGTGTGGTCGTGGCGAAGCGGCCAATGATCCCGTCCCCGAAGCGGCGGGTGACGTTCATGGATATTCCCGGTCGCCATTCAAGTGTCAGGCATGACGAAGAGACGTATGAGGACATCACGATTATGGTGGAGTGTAACCTTTCCAAGCGAACAGGCCCCTTATATGAGCAGGTCGATGCCATCAAAGCATGGCTCTTTGGAGCTGGTGAAGCGGATCTAGTGTTCAGCTATGAACCGGACAAGGCGTATCAGGCCCAGGTCGTGAACGCGATTGATTTTACGACGCACCTCCGGCAAGCCGGGACGTTTCCGGTCCTGTTTCACTGTCGGCCGTTTAAGGTGGAGACGGTTCCGAGCACCCTCATTTATACGTCCAGCGGTCAAACGATTCAAAACCCTGGAACGGTGGCAAGTGCCCCGATCATCACAATTGTTGGCGGTGGCTCGATTGATCTTACCGTCAATGGTCAAAGTACAACGCTTATCAATGTAGAGGACAAGATCATCTTGAACAGCGACCTGCAGGAGTGTTACAACGAGGCGATTCAAAATGAGAACGAGAAGATGACGGGACCGTTTCCGATCCTCATGCCAGGGGCGAATACCATCAGCTGGTCCGGCAGTGTATCACAGGTGGACATTGTGTCGAACTGGCGGTGGTTGTGATGATCATCCTCTATGGTAAGAAGGAGGCATCCTTTACGTCGAACGGCATCGCCGTCTTACATGAATGCCAGAGCTGCATCGTGGAAGAAAAGTTGAATGGATCCTATGAACTTTCATTGACCTATCCGTTATCGAAACGAAAGGCCAAGCTCATTGAACCGTTTCAGGTGATCAAAGCGGCAGGCCAGCTGTTTCGCATTTATCACGTCGAGAAAGACAGTCGCGGGCACCTGCTTCAAGTGAATGCCCGGCACATCTTTTATGATCTCAGTTACGCCTTCATTGAAGAGCTGGTGATGGAGGACGTGACGGGGCAAGGTGCTGTGAATGCGATCATGGCTGAATACGACGGACCTCAACCGTTCAGCGTGACGAGCACCATGACCGCTACACACAGCCAATACGTCCGAGAACGAAGTGTGGCCGATGCTTTATTTTTAGTGATCAACCGCTGGCGGGGAGAGTTGTATCGGGATAACTTCAACATCAGTTTAAAAGAAGCGGTCCCAAATGATCAGGGCGTGACGATCCGGTACGGCAAGAACATCGCCGGGATCAAAGAGCGGATCCAGACAGATAAGGTTTTGACGGCCATTTACCCTGTCGGTGCGAATCGCCTGACGCTGCCGGAGAAGGTCTTAACGAATGCGCAGTGGGACAGCGCCCAATATCCGGATTTCAAGATGGTGAAAAAGGTGAGCTTTCAGGAGGCAGAACATGAAACGACACTCCGCGATCAAGCCTATGCCTACCTGCAGGAGCATGCCTCTTTGGGTGTCCATTATGACGTGGACTTGGTTCAGTTGGATGAAGCCAAAGCATACCAAGGCTTCGGACAATTACTACAGGTGAACGTCGGGGATACGGTCACAGTGAGTCATGACCTGTTAGGTATTGATTTCAAGATCAAAGTCATCAAAGTGGCGCGTGATCTCCTCAAGGGCATCAACACGAAGGTGGAACTGGGCGAACCGCTTTATACATTGGATCGGTACATGGAGGAGTTCCGTTCGTCGGTGGATGAATCAATCGAGAAGGTGGATAGCTCCATCGGCGGGATCCAGCATCAACTGGATGACCTGCACATCTCCTACACCATCGTGAAGAACTTAACGGTCACGGCCGATCAAATCCAAGTCACCTATGAAGTGGAGAAAGGCAGTACGCACCAGTTCAGCGCGAACTATGATTACACGACAGACGGTTCCGGTAAGATCACAAGCATTCAACTGGATGAAGTGTTTTCTGAGTTGTTGTTAAAGGAAGTGTCTATTTTGGATGTTGGTTCCACGAGTTTTGATATCACTTACGTTGATGGCACAACTGCGGTTTACAATTACACGAGCGATGGCAGTGGCCGCATTTCAAGTATCGAGAGAGTGGAGGGAGGCGCATGACGTATCACGCTGGCTTTAACAACCCGTTAGCCATCTGGACGGCGTTTGGCGGCAAGGGTGAGATGGAGATGAGTATTCCGGTCCTCGGTTGGACAAAGCGGTACCGTAGTTACTTTGGCTACAGTAGCACCGGTGGCGAGACTCGCATCAGTGTCCATGACAATGGGAACGCTCAGATCGCGGTCTACTACGCGAAAAATCCAAACATGTCGTACTTCAATCACAGTACCGGTGAATGGACGTTATCGCCTGTCACGTGGTGGAATCACGGAGAACCGGAGATCCTGCATGCGGCGGATGGCGTGTTTCTAGCGAAGATCACCGGTTTTGGGAACATCATCGCTTCCTTTGACGGGATCACATGGCACAATGCCGGCTACTGTACCGATGCCAGTAATGCGATGGTCGGTGGGGCGTATGACGTGACGACGAATGCCGGGATCGTGACGTGGTGGAGTTCCGCCAAGCCGGTTTACCATACCAACGATGATCTGACGGAGAGGACCGAGTGGCCGCTTATCACATCAGCGCCTGTGTTGCGATATGTGACCCATCACAAGGGACGATACGTCGGTGTTGAGAGCGGGGATCGGGAGCTCTGGACGGCGATGACAAACACGCCGGGGTTTTGGGCAATCGGGATTTCAGAAGACAGCCACGACTCGCGGTATATGTTCATCACGTCTGTGCATAACCGGCTGTTTGTGATGCGGTGGCGTAGGCCGAACAATGATGACTACGTTGTGACCCTCTGCGTGGTGAGTGATAACGTGTCCCAGATTACGGAGACAAACCTCGAGCATATCGGGCCTCTTGCGGATAACCGCATCCCGAACCCGCAAAACATCTTGTGGATGGCGAGCTGGGGCAAATACGTCCTTTTCAATGAAGGAACGATGCATCTCTCGGATGATGGGTTGTACTGGGAAGCGGTGCCTCAGCCTGGTTTAACGACGCAACAATACGAAACGTTCGGCGGTGCAATCTATGTCCCAGGGCACGGCTTTTACATTAAAGGAAACGGCTATGTGTATCAGGCTTTACATGGCTAGAGAGGAGAATAAAACATGGCACGAGAATTATGGCATTTCGCACAGGTCGGTCTAATCGCTGTTGGCGGCTGGGTCGGTTGGTTGTTAGGTGGGGTAGACGGTTTTTTGTACGCCCTTTTAGTCTTTGTCATCATTGATTACTTGAGCGGGGTCATGGCGGCGATTGTTTACCGGAACCTCGCCAGTCAGGTCGGGTACAAAGGCATTTTTAAGAAAGTGATGATCTTCTTCATGGTGGGGATCGCGCACATGGTGGATAGTTTGGTGATCGGTGACGGCAGCGCAGTGCGCACAGCGGTCATCTTTTTTTATATCGCGAATGAGGGCATCTCGATCATTGAAAACGCGGGGCATATCGGCTTACCGGTCCCGGACAAGTTGAAGAAAGTCTTAGCACAACTAAACGGAAAGGGGACAGATGACAATGAAACTGAACACCAGATTCATGACACGAAATGATTGTTATCAGGCAGGACGAAAAATCACCCCGAAAGGCATCATGATTCACTCGACAGCGACACCGGGGGTGATGGCAGGGGATTGGTTTAACCGCTGGAACAAGTCCTTTCGAGCGGGAGAGATCGGCCGACAGGTCTGCGTGCATGCCTTCCTTGATGACACAGAAGTGTGGCAGTACCTGCCTTGGAATCATCGGGGTTGGCATGCAGGCGGGGATGCGAACAATACGCATATCGGGATTGAAATTTGTGAACCGGGTGGTTTCTCATACCGAAACGGCTTTCAGATGCAGGGCTATAACGTCTCCGCACAGGCCCCGTACTTTCGCAGGGCATGGCAAAACGCCGTGGATCTCTCGGTGATGCTTTGTAAGCAGTACGGATTAACAGAAAAGGACATCATCGATCACACGGAAGGTAACCGCCGAGGGATTGCCAGCAACCATGCGGACGTCGGCCACTGGTTCCCGAAACATGGCGAGTCGATTGCCAGCTTTCGCAGTGCAGTTGGTCGGGCGTTACGAGGAGGAGGGAGTACCGTGAATCGATCAACGTTTGAAGTGGGTGACGTGGTGGAGATCAAAGCCAGTGCGAGCCGTTATTATCCGGGAGGGCCAACCATCCCCGGTTGGGTGAAGACGGATTCGTATCATAAGATCACACAGGTCCAGTCGCAAGGACGACCGTATGTGAAAGGCGGCAAGACGTGTGTGTTGCTTGGCCGGAAGGTGGACAAGCGAAATGGTCGGGATACAACGGGGATCCTCACGTGGATTGACCGGGATCTGATCGAGCATGTGGATCCGGCCAAGCTTGGTGAACCGCCAGAACAAAAAGCACCAACACAGCCAACTACCGACAAGTTGTACCGCGTGCAGGTCGGCGCATTTTCAGAGAAACGAAATGCGGAAGCTTTTCTACGCAAGGTGAAGGAAGCAGGATTTGACGGGTTTATTCGGAAGGACTGAGGCAGTTAATGAGCACCTGAACGGAGAGATTTGGCTCTTGTTCAGGTGCTTATTTAGCATGCTATTTATCCCTGTTATGACTTGATAAATGTGCCGGGATAAGTGATGAATAGCATGACCGAACCGCACGGTTGCGCCTTTTCTTTTGATTAGACGATTGAATACGGAAGGGGTCGTGAGGGTCGGTTAAGCATAAAAAGGAGGCGTTACGATTATGGATACATTATCGGTAGAAAAACGGGTACAGCGAATGGATCCGCTTGTACCGGACACACCGAAAGAGCCTGCAAAGATTCGAACAGCTGCCTACATTCGCGTAAGCAGTTTATCGGATGAACAGGAAGGGTCCTTGGATAATCAGAAGCAGCACTACACACAATTGATCCGATCCAACCCCGAATGGCGGATGGTAGACTTGTTCATTGATCAGGGGAAGTCAGGCACCTCGACGGTCAAACGCCCTGCCTTCAATCGCATGATGCGTATGGCAAGGGACGGGGAACTGGACTTGATTCTTTGTAAGTCGGTTTCCCGCTTTGCCAGAAACGTAACGGACACGATTGATGCGATCCGAGCATTCAAGGAACTGGGGGTGCGGCTCGTCTTCGATAAAGAAGGGATCGACACCGCTGATATGACAAGCGAGTTTATCCTAACACTCCTTGCAGCAACGGCCCAGGAAGAAAGCCGAAGTACCTCGGATAACATCACATGGGCGATTAAGAGGCAGTTCGAACAAGGGAAAGCACCTTACCGACGGAAACTCGGCTATCGAAAAGGGGAGGATGGCAACTGGGAGGTCATAGAGCATGAAGCGAGACTTGTAAGACTGGCCTATGAACAAGCCGCAAAAGGATATACAGCCGCTCAAATTGCAAGGCAGTTCATCATGCGAAAGTTCAAGAAAATCAATGGCAGAACAGACTGGTCAGCCACAACCATAAGGCTGATTCTCCGGAACCGGGATTACACCGGAGACGTCATTTGCCAAAAGTATTATGTTGATTCCTATTTAACTCACCAACGGAAAGTGAACCGGGGAGAGCGGGAGAAAATTGTGCTGCGAGGGCATCACGAACCGATAATTGAAAAAGAATTATTTGATACCGTGCAGGCGGTCCTCGATAAGCGTAAAAAGCCTAATGAGAGAAGAGAGATTGTCAGGTACCCTTTATCCAGTCGAATGACCTGTCACTGCGGCGGAACTTTGCACCGGTATGAATGTCGGAATAAAGTGCGCTGGCGATGTGAAAATCAGATCAAAAGCAAAGCGCTATGCAAGCAAACCAGCATTGAGGAAAGTTTGATCAAGAAGGTGATGAAAGAGGCGATGATGGCAAGGTTCCGCTCTGAAAAAGGGACATATCCCCTTGGGAAAATGGCAAAAGAACTATCCAGAGCGATCTCGGCTCGCGATGTAGAATATAATCAGCTGCGACTGAATCTGGAACGCGCGCTGTTGGATGAAAGCCTAGTGTTATTCGATACGGATTTGATTGGCAAGCCGAATTATCAAGAGCAGCTTGATGAACGAAAACAGATGCGAGAGGAGATTGAACAAAAGCTGAAACAAAAAGAGGTGTGGCGGAGTTATTTGGAAGCGGATCATGTCTATCGCGAGCAGGCCATTAACGTATTAGAGACATTGAAAGGGATGATGGAACCAAACGATCGCTTCTATGAACATTGGAACCATACAGCATTTCTAAGGGCATGGGTGACAAGGATCGAAATCTTGTCGCCTATGTCCTTTCGAATTGTCTGGTTTGACGGGATTAATACAGAGATTGATCTACAGAATGGAGTGAAGTGGAATGAGTGATGGGAAATCGAGAGTACGCATTATTCCAGCTACACAGAAAACAAACCGGTTTAAAGATCATGAAGAAGGCAAGAAGAAGCGGATCGCTGTGTATGCCCGCGTATCGACCGCTTCAGAGATGCAGTCTAACAGCTACGAGATCCAAGTGGCGCATTACACGGATTATGTGAATAAGAACCCTGACTGGGAACTGGTTCAAGTGTATGCGGATGAGGGGATTACTGGAACATCTACGGCGAAGCGTACGGCATTTAACCAAATGATTGAGGATTGTGAGAATGGATTGTGTGATTATATCATCACAAAGAGTATCAGCCGCTTCGCACGCAACACCCTGGATTGTATTTCCAGAATCCGCCATCTCAAAAGTTTGAATCCTCCCGTAGGCGTGTTTTTTGAAAAAGAGCAGTTGGATACCTTGGATTCCCGTTCAGAGCTCTTCCTGACCATTCTCTCCTCGATGGCCCAGGAAGAGAGCCGAAACGTGAGTGAAAACACCAAATGGGGCGTACAGAAACGATTCCAACAAGGGATTGTGCACTTTCCCACCACCTATTTCCTTGGCTATGATAAGGATAAAGACGGCAACATTATCATTGATGAAGAACAGGCGGTTGTGGTCCGGCGCATCTTCGACGATTATTTGAAAGGAAAGGGGACGCCTCAAATTGCGAAGGATCTTGAACGTGACGGGATTGAAACGGCGAGAGGGAATAAACATTGGACGAGCAATGCGGTCTACGATATCTTACGCCAAGAGAAGTACCAAGGCAATACTCTAACTGGGAAGCGAGTCACGGTGGATTATTTAACCCACAAACGCGTCCGCAATGATAACCTTGAAACCCAGTATTTTGTAAAAAATACGAATCCGCCTATTATTGATTCGGATACCTTTGAGAGAGTCCAACAGGAAATGAAGCGGCGTTCGATGCTTCGACACGATCCTGAACGAAAATATCGGCAATCCTACAGTAACAAAAGCCCGTTCTCAAATTATTTATTCTGTGGGAAGTGTGGATTGCCAGCACATCGCCGCCGACTGAGTACGACGGTAAACAAGGAAAGAACCCTCTTCACGGCCTTTCACTGTCGCTCCTCGAGCGGTCAACGTGAACATGAGGAATATTGCGGAAATCAATATGTGTGGGAAGAACGGATGGAGAACAGCTTTATCGCTATCTTACAGGATTTGAAACAAAACAAAGCCCAGGTTTACGAGGAGGTGCAAGAAGCGATTGCCGACGTAGCGTTATCCAAGGATGAACAGAAGCGGTTGGATGAGCTCAATGAACAATTAGGGATTGTGGCCGATCGCATCAGTGAACTGGCCGGAAAATCGAGCGGTAATCAGAATAGCATTTATGATGCGACACTGCGGCATTTAATCTACGAACAGGAAATCTTGGAACAGGAGCGAGACAGTTATAACGAAAGTCTTCAGGAAAAAGAGTACTTGGAGAGTCACCTGAATCGGCTATACGAGCTCTTGGAAGAGATGAAGCCGGAAGATCCTTTTGATGGGGATATTTTTCGGGAGGTCATCGACAAAGGCGTCATATATCCGAAAAGGGTCGTAGACTTTCACTTCAAATGCGGTATTAAGCGGTGGGTGGTAGTGACTAAGAAGTAGGCAAGGAAAAGCCTGAAGATTGATGAGAGAAGAAAAACCCCTGATCTGCGCATATCAGACTTGATTCAAGTCCGGATGTGAGTGATAGATGGACGTGAACCATCATCACAATGCAGAAAGGGGTTTTTTGATTGGATCAATTTGAACAAGGCAAATGGATCCGGACCGTGTGGGATCCGCTCAAAGAACAAGAACAGAGTCCATTGGTTGGGGATCAGAAAGTCAAAGTTGCGGCTTACTGTCGGGTGAGTTCAGGAAGCGATGCACAGATTAACTCATTGATGAATCAGGTCCATTATTTCACTCACTATATACGGGAAAGAGAGCATTGGCAGTTTGCAGGTGTTTATATTGATCAATCGGTAAGTGGGAAAGATGCGATGAAGCAGCAAGGGCTGCAGCGGTTGATTCGTCATGCGAAGGAGAAGCGGATCGACTTCATTTTGATCAAAAGTGTTTCAAGGCTTACCCGTAACGCAGAGCAAGTGATCCAGATTGTCAAGGAGCTCAAAGAAGCAGGTGTGGGGATCTATTTTGAACAACAGCAGATCGATACATCTGTGAGATACAATGAATTTTTGTTGAGTACGTATGCAGCGCTAGGGCAGGAAACCATAGAGCATATGGGCCAGGCGATACGTTGGGGGAAGGAGAAGAAGGCAAAAAAGGGACAAGCGCACCTTGTACCGAAATACGGCTACACCATTCAAAAAGGAAGTGGAAAGCCGTATCAGATTCAGCCTGAAGAAGCAGCGGTCGTCAAGCAAATCTTCGACTGGTTTGAAGAGGGGAAAGGGTTCACAGCGATTTCCCGAGAATTAAAGCAACTTGGGATTCCCTCTCCTACCGGAAAAGAGACATGGCATCCGTCATCCGTGCGGCGTCTTCTCGGGTCCAGTACGTATTCAGGCACAATCATCAGTGGGAAAGATCCACAGCCATACATGTTCAGCAACATGAAAGAAGAACAGGACCTTGTGATCATTGAAAATGCTTGCCCGGCCATTGTCTCAAAAGAGCAATTCCAGCGGGTGCAGGTCCGGCTGTCAAAGAAGGAGACCACCTATACGAAAGGGAAGCGGACAGTCCATCCCTTTCAGGGACGTCTCCTTTGCCATCACTGCGATGCGACATTGAATCGGTATAAACCGAATCCCCGGACCTGCAAGTTCAAATGCTATGACCAATCGGTATCAGCATGTGGAACGCCTTCTTTATCTGAATCACAAATCACGGAGATGATGAAAGAGGCGTTTTATAAACGATTTGATTTTACAAAAGAGAAAGCCATTCGCGCCTTATCTTTAATCCTGAAGCGGATCAATGCTCAGGATCATTTTGAGTTTCACCGCTTGCAGTGGATTAACGAGATCGAGATGAAAAGGGAAAAGGGAAATGCGAAGGACGTGAAGAAGATCGAAGGCGCATACCGTGATTTCGAAGCGCATATTCAAGAGATTGAACAGGATCGTCCATTCCGTTTACAGGCGTTAGCCTGGTTGAACGAATGTGATTCCATAAAGGAAGTTGATGAGCAATTGACTGCCGAACGCTTAAGAGCATGGGTGCTGCGGGTTCGGATCGTAACGAGAGATCATTATGAAGTCACGTGGATCGATGGTAAACGAACGACGATCGGTGGCCGCCTTCCTGCAAGGAAAAAAGCGAAAACGACAAACAGGAAGGAGGTGATGAAACCGTTCAAGGGCCTCGAACGTGACGTCCACTCAAAAGGGGATGAGCAGATGGAAGTGAAACGAGACGTGCAAGTCATTGAGCCAAAGCGAGGGCGTGACCTGCTTGATTATATTCAAACCACCGCTTGGAATGCGCCGTCAGAAAAGGTGGCGCAAGATGAACAAGTCGCGACCGCAGCCTATTGCCGCGTCTCAACAGAGAAGGAAAGCCAACTTGGCAGCCTTGATCAACAAGTCGCGTTTTACACATACTCGATTATGAAGAATCCCGCCTATTCGTTTGCGGGCATCTATGTGGACGAGGGGATCAGTGGCCGGACAACAGAGAATCGGCCAGGACTCAATCGCCTGATCAAAGACTGTGAGAGCGGTCTTGTGAAACGGATTGTCTGTAAGTCTTTATCGAGACTGAGCCGAAACATTGTCGATGTCCTTGAAATCACACGGCATCTTGCTTCCTTACCGGATCCCGTATATATCTATTTTGAACGGGAAGGCATCCATACCGAAACGTCGGATTCAGAGTTCATGCTGTCGATCTTTGGCGGGATTGCAGAGGAAGAAAGTCGAAACAGTGGCCACATGATTGCATGGGGGATGCGCAATCAGGCGAGACAGGGCAACATCAAAAGGAGGGTGCCGAACTATGGGTATGACAGTGGTGATCACGATTGGCATATTCGTCCGGAAGAAGCCGAGGTGGTCAGGCGGATTTATCAGGAGATTGAAAACGGGCTTTCCACCAGGGCGATTGCCATGTTGCTGAGTGAGTTGCGGATTCCGACGCCGAACGGACGGGACGTTTGGAATGTGAACACCATCAGGGAGATTGCGTCATCCCCGATCTACAAAGGGGACTATGTGTATCAAAAGTATGTGACGGATTACAATCAAGGCAGGCGAGTTAGGAAGAACGAGGGTGACCAGGACCAAATCTATATCGAATTTCATCATGACCCCATTATTGATCGAGATACATGGGAGCGCGTGCAAGTCGTTTTACAAGATCGCCATGTACGTCATAACGAACGGAAGAAGAGAGAACCGGATATAGGAGAAAAACGAAATAGCGCGCTTGAACATAAGATGTATTGTTCAATATGCGGCAAGCTGTATAAAAGAAAAAGAGATGTGTATGAAAGTCACCGAACGAAATACCACCGCCACTATTGGGGGTGTGATGCAAACATTCATCAAATCAAGCATGTGAATGCTGTGTGTCGAAACTCGCGTACCATGCAACAACGGTATTATGAGGAACACTTCATGGATTTTCTTCAGCGTTTTATTCCCCAAATGAAGACGTTCAAAAAACAGGCAGAGGATACGATTCGAAAGATCGATTTGAATGATAAGGACATCGAAAGAGAGCGGAAAATCCGTTTGGAGATTGATCGGTGGAATCATGCTTTGTATGAAGCAGTAGACGAACAGCTGCATGAAAAAGGGAAAGACGCTGCAAAAGTTGAACAGCTGACGACAGGTTTGACCGTGCGCTATGATCAATTGAGACAACTCGATGAAAGGCGCTTGCAAGCAAAAGAAGAACGTCGGAATTTAAAGCGATTGCTTAAGTTGCTTAATGGTTATCTGGATGACCGGTCAGAAGCGTTTCCGCAAACGCTCTACGAAGCACTGATCGAAAAAGTGACGGTGTATCCAGACGGGGCTCTTCATTATCATTTGGTATTCGGTATAGAGTGGTCGACGCCAAAACGGTATCAAGACTACTTGGATGCGAGCAGTAAACGTGTGAAACACACTTACAAGCGTAAGCGAGAACAACTCTTACAGGATCCGGCTATTGATGAAATGCTGGGTTACTGTGAACAACCGAGAACCCGTAAAGACCTGTTAGCCTTTCTGGAACAACGATTACCTCTCTCCCAATACCGGTTTGATGAACGGATCTTCGCTCCCCTAGAACAGCAAGGGAAGATGAAGCGGTACACCATTAAAGGGCAGGGAAGAACGCTTTACTACGAAGCGGTGAAGCGCAAGAACCCGTGATAGGCGTTGAAAAGAAGAAGGATCTCGAGTAAACTGAACGAAAGGAAAAAATCGGTTCGCCCGGTTTGTCACAGCGGAGTCGTACTTCGCTTAAGTTTATGATTTTAGCATCTGCCTGCACAGGTAGGTGCTTCATTTTTTTATCGGATGCAGATTCAATTCAGGGTGGACAACAGCAGAGATTTGATTTACGATTAGTTGCAACAGTACCCGCCACGCCTAGTTAATCATGCGGACCAAGGTGGGTCATTTTATAAGGGATCATACTCCGGTTACCCAAGGGTCCGGGGTTTTTATTTTGGACGATTATCGTGATTTGAATACGCTGAAGAGCTCATTTCCTTAGGGGGGATGGGCTCTTTTTTTTGCGTTTAGAAAGGTATATTTGGAAAGGTAGTGGAAAACGGAGATTCTTGAGCAGTCAATGCTAAGAATATACGAGCGATTGAAATCGTTGCTCTATCTTATAGAAGAAACTCGGATAGAGGGGGGTACTATTTTGCGTAATTTATCAAGGCTAGGTCACGGCGTCAACGGCAGACCATGCCGGAAATTCAATATTCTATTATCCGCGAGATTTGGATAATGCCGAAGAGCTGTACTTCAATATCAGCAATGAAGAAGGTGAAGATGCTTCGCCACCAACGGTTGCCGATGTGCAGGTGGACACCAGTGAAACTTACTATGGTGAGCGGATTGCGGTGAGCTTAGTTGCCGAAGATGATCTGTCGGGGGTAAGAAGTGTTTCCGTATTTTTCAGGACACCGTCAGATTCCCGTTCAGAATCCGTCCGATTGAATTATGACGAAGAGACGGATCGGTGGAAGGGGTATTATACGGTACCGGAATATGCGGCAAGCGGCAAGTACCCGCTCGACTTCATCTCAACGGCAGACCATGCCGGAAATTCAATATTCTATTATCCACGAGATGTGGATAATGCTGATGATCTGTATTTTAATATCATTGCGTCTCTTCCACCGCTGCCGGATATTGATCCTGTGCCGGGAACTTTTACATTGGACAATGAAACCTGGACATCGAAGACAATAGACGGGGACTTGTATGTAGGACCGGAATCGATCCTGAGTATCGATGGCGATGTTCAGATTAACGGGGACGTTTATGTATTCGGTGCAATCAGAAGTTTTGGCGGTTTGAATGTTACAGGGACCATGAATGTAAGAAGTGCAAATTTCAGTGCTTTTTCATTTTCTCCCGTTTCTCAGGGATCATTAAATGTGATTAGCGGCTCCAATCATTTTGGTACGTTACGTGCCACAAATGCCAGGTGGGATATTCCGTTCCGGTTGGATCATGAATCATTTGAAGTCAAGGACGGCAGTCTGCTTGTTGAAGGAGCGATGATCCCGGTTGGTGATTTGTATATCAATGATCAGCAAGTGGATTTTTATCGCAACGGCGTTTTCGAAGAAACCCTGACAGATATTGAAGGGGATGAGCTGGCGTTTCGCATTATAGATGTCTTTGGTAATAAGCGTACTTTTTCAGAACCGCTGACGTATTACGGGGTGCCTTATTGGCTTGAAGACAGCGAACTTGAAGTGACGGAGGTATCAGATATCGAAGCTTCACTGAAGTGGGGGACTACAGTCGATCCTGAAGAGACAGATTCTTTTCGGATTTACCTGAATGATACTCTTGTTTCGGATGTGGGTGATGACAGTCATTCATACACATTAACCGGCTTGGAACCTATGACGGAGTATGATGTTCAAGTCGTTGCTACGAGTATTTATGGGAAAGAATCTAAACCTCTGAAGGTATCTTTCAAAACAGAACCTGATGAAGAAATGATCAAAGAGTGGGATCGTTTAATCAAAACTGCTGAAGAGGCCATTGGACTTTTGCCTGAGCGAAATCAGATAAGCAGATCGGATCGTGAGCAGATAAAAGAAGCGCGGGATGCCGTTGATCAAGCCTTGGAAGCGGACCTGACAGCTGCGGATATTGAAGGTTTATCTCTTTTATCTGATGCAGAAGAGCGCTTGGTTGAACTCGACGATATGCTCGAAGATGTAATCCGTACCATTGCAGGCTTGAAAGATATCACTCAACTGACGCCGGCTGATGCAGAAGACATACATGCTGCCCGTGAGACGGTGGAGAAAGCGAAAGAAGCAGGCATTGACAGTGCAGAGATTGCGAATTATGATCGTTTGACAGCGGCAGAGGACCTTCTTGAGAAACTGAAAGATCTGCTTCAAGCGGCAAACACTAAAATAAACGACCTTCCAGAACTTCGTGAATTGACGTTGTCTGACGCAGAACAGATTAAAAACACCCGTGAGGCAGTCAACGAAGCATTGTCACAGGGCTATGATGAGAGTGATCTGGAGAACCTGATTCACCTTGAAGAAGGGGAAAAGCGGCTCATCAAACTGAACGAGCTTCTCGAACAGGCTGAGCTGCGGATTGGACATCTTCCGGATGGGGAAGATCTGTTACCGGGACATGAAGAAGAGATAGAGGCTGCCCGTAAGGCGGTGGAAAGAGCAAAAGAAGAAGGTATTTCACCGGAGTCAATTTCGAATCTGCACATATTGACTCAAGCAGAAGAAGTGATGAAGGCTTTCACTGAAAAGCTTACGGTACTGCAAGAAGCGCTCCATTCAGTACCGGATTTGGCTGACGTGACAGCTGATCATGCGCCATTGATTGCTGATGTTCAAAACCAGGTCGATGCAATTGCGTCTGAACCAGTTCTGGAAGAAGAGAAAAAACGGTTGGATCACTTCCTCGAAGTGAAAGAGCGGCTACAGCTGTTAGTGACATTGGAAGAGATGATTTCAGCACTTCCTCCGGTTGATGAGATCAGCGTAAAAGATGACGAAAGCCTGATAGATGAAACAGTTGCTGAGGTGAACGGAGTGGTTGATTCGGGTGTGCGAAAAGAGAGCATTCTTTCGTACGATTCATTAATGACTGTGGAGAAGCGCTATGCAGATCTTAAGAAAGCTGTTTTTGATGCAGAAGCGGCGATTTCGGGTTTACCTGCTCCGGATGATCTGACTCTCGAGCATCAGAATCAGCTCGAAGAAGCGAGGAACAAAACGGATCAGGTGAAAGAACTCAGTAAATATGGTCTGGAATCGGTTTATCATTATGCAGAACTGGCAGTGCTTGAAGAGCGAATGGCGATATTGAAATCGTTGGAACATTCCCCTTTCCGTGACGTTGTGAGTTCGAATCGCTTTGCCGAAGACATTTACTATCTGACTCACCGTGAGGTGATATCCGGATTTCCTGATGGTTCTTTTCATCCGGACAGAACCGTGACTCGTGCACAGGCGGCGATTATGATTGGACGTGCATTAGGCTTTGACGGGGAACAACGGGATAATCAGTTTGCGGATGTCAGTACATCCATGCAGGCGTCCGGTTTTATTCAGGCTGCTGCGGATGTCGGGATCATTCAGGGTTTCCCGGATGAAACCTTCCGTCCTGACGATACCGTTACACGAGGGCAGATGGCGATTTTCCTCGCACGTGCCTTCGATCTTCAGGACGACGGATCATCAAACATCACGTTTACGGATATGTCTTCCTCCATGCAGGCTTATCATGCTGTGCATGCCATCTATACGAAAGATATTACGCAAGGCTTTCCTGATGGAACATACCGTCCTGATGAAGGAGTAACCCGCGGGCAGTTCAGTGCATTTTTGACAAGAGCATTACAATAATTACAGGAAGAGTCCTGATTTGGGGCTCTTTCTTCATGTTTTTATCCACATACAGACACCCCCGTATGCCTTGCTTGCGCTTTGGCATACGGGGGTGTCTTCTTTATTTATAATAGGGTCTGTTTCATAAGCGGCTTGATCCGATCGCGCTTTTGCCTTTAGGTTATTCCGTCAGGCGCACGTCTTTTAAATACGGGAAGCTGCTCGGGTACTGGAAGAAGCCGTCGACGCGGTCTTCAAGACCTGCGAGGAGAACGGAATGGTACAAAAAGACCATCGGTGCCTCGTCGGCAATGAGCTGCTGGACTTCTTCATAGAGCGCGAGGCGTTCCTGTTCATCGGTTTCCTGACGGGCTGCTTCAAGGAGAGCATCGATCTCGTCATTGGCGAGGAACGAGCGGTTTCCCGGAGCGCCGGCATTGGATGAATGGAACATCGCATACAGGCCGTAGTCGGCGTCAAGGGTTACGGTTCCCCAGCTGCCGACGAACAGTTCGGAATCCCCCTGGCCGGTGACGTCGAGATACGTGCCGGTTTCCATCGTTTCGATCTCCGCATCAATGCCGATTTCCCGCAGGTTGGATTGGGCGGTTTCGGCGATGTCGATGAAGGCCCGTCCATCGTTGGACGTAATCGTCGTTGAGAAACCGTCCGGGTAGCCCGCTTCCGCGAGAAGCGCCTTTGCTTCTTCGGGGTCAAAGCCGATTGAAGAGACGTTCTCACTGTAGCCGATGACGGTTGGGGCGAGCGGACCGTTTGCTTCAAGGGCGACGCCGTCTGTCGCGATCTCAATGACGTCCTGTTTGTTGACGGCCATGGAAATGGCCTGACGGACGCGGATATCGTCAAACGGCTCGGCCTCGGTGTTCATCCCGAGGTAGGTCAGGTTTGCACTCGGGGACTCGAGGACGGACGTGCCGTCGTTGCTGTTGATGCGGCTGATGTCGTTGGCATTGACCGGATAAATGATCTGGGCCGAGCCGGTTTCGAGTTCACCGACTCTCGTTAAATCTTCAGGCGTGACGCTGAAGGTAATCGCTTCGACGCCGGCAGGATCTGCCCAGTAGCCGTCATGACGGACGAGGCTGACGGATTCGCCCGGGGTCTGGCTGTCGAACTTCATATAGCCGGTGCCGATCGGGTTCTCACTGACGGTGACAAACGGTTCGCCGCCGTCTTCCACATGGGCGCGGTCGGCTTCGATCTGTTCAAGGCTCACCATATGACCGCCCGGGTGCGCGAGGTGAGAAGGGAGTGCCGAGAACGGGAAGTCGGTTGTGATGGTTACGGTATAGTCATCAACCACTTCGACCTCGTCGATCATATCAAAGAGAAAACCGAGAGGGGAGGCAAGATCCGGATCGCGGACACGGTCGAGGTTCGCCTTCACCACGTCTGCGTTGAAGGGGGATCCGTCATGGAACGTCACGTCTTCTCTCAGTTCGAACTGCCACGTCGTCTCATCAAGGGGCTCGTAGTGTTCAGCCAAGGCTGGCTGGAGCTCAAGGTCCGTGTTCAATTCGACGAGCGTGTCATAAATCGGATTCATCACATACAGGGAGTTGCCGTCATTCGCCCCGTGGGGATCGAGGGATACTGGTGCAGCCTGCAGATGCAGGTTCAGGATATCCTCATGATCCCCGTCTGCCTGCGCGTCATTCGGGTCATTGTTTTCCTCATTGTTATGCTGTTCGCTGTCGCTTGTATTGTTTGTCGCATCGTTTGGTTCAGCTTCGTTGGCGCACGCACCGAGAATCATCAACGCCGCCGATCCTGCCATCATACCCTTTATCGCATTCATTTTCGTCAACCTCCAATTATTCTGATATATTTTGTCGGAATAAAGACAGCATAGCCGATCGACCAAGGTTTGTCAATGCAAAAGATCCGTTCATGACGGGCTTTTTGGCAGATTGGAAACAGTCCGCTTACGTATCCGCGAGGGATTTCAGTGGGGATTACCAAAATGTAATACTCAAAGTTGAGATTATCTAATGAACCCGGATACTTTATCGAAGCTTACAGGGTTGATCTGTCCCAAAAGGAAGTTGCCGAAAATAGTTTAAATCAATCATTTGAAGGATCGGCTGGAGGAAGCGAGCATCCCTGTGCATGAGATTCCGGCAACGTCATCAACTTCGAGCCTGATTGAACTGCCCCCGGTGGCTCCCAGTTCAGTCTATACGATGTACCGTTCGAGTGATGGCTATGCTCGAAACCAAAGCGGGATTGTGATGAAAGTGAACGGACGTGCCAAAATAGCCATTCTGACAGGGGACTACCATTACGGACAGTTACTTAAAGGGGTTATGGATCCGCACGAGAGTCGCCTTAAACCTTATGAACTGGTCGTGCCTCATCATGGAGGAAGTGCTGGCAGTTGGGAGAAGAAGATTACAACAGGACTGAAGGCAATTGATTTTTCCGGCGGTGTTCTGTCGACATCCAGCAAACGCTGTAAAAATGTCCCGCGTGAAGACGTCCACCACTTTTTTGTGAAGAAGTTGGGGTTTGCCTGCTTCTGTTCGTTGTGCAAGCCGAGCGTCACGGGTTATGACGTGTCGCTGGACGGTCTCTCTGTATGGGGGAGGATTACGTGATGAAACGGTATGCTGGGGGACCGTCATCGCAATGCGGGAAACGGTGTTGGATCACGGCAAAGAGGCGCAGCTTTTGCATCAGGCTTTCCGAGCGGTGACGCCGAATGGCGGTAACGGACGAAAGGATCTGCTATCAGTTCTCTGTTCATCTGCTTACATTAAAAGGGGATACTTGGTTTTGGGCAGATACAAAGGGACCTGCACAGGGGTTGGATTGCAGCGGTTATTTTTTTTATGTTACGCTTTGAGCATAGGAATTGGAAGTAGGACGTCCTATCTTTCTGCCCAAACTATCACGTAACTGGAGGGTTTTCATGAAGAAAACATTGAGAGCGGTTTCATTGGCCGGTGTTGCATCGCTGTTGGCTGTGACGGCTTATCAGCTGCCATCACAGGCGAATGAGCAGGAAAATGACGGAGAGCGGACCACGCACGAGTTCAGTCTGTTCGGTGTTGCGGATCTGCACGGCTATATCATGCCTTACGATTACCGCACGAATGAACATACGGATCACGGCATTGCCCAGCTGCATACGCTGATTCAGGAACTTGAGGAGAAGCATCCGAACAACCTGATCGTCGATAACGGCGACTTCATCCAAGGCAGTGATCTGGCTGAATATGAAGCTGTGACGAACCCGATCGATTCGTCCGAAGAGAAGACGACGACGGTTAAGGCAATGGAAGCGATGGGTGTTGATGTCAGTGTCGTTGGAAACCATGAGTTCAATTTCGGTTTGGATTTCCTTCAGAACACAATCGATACAGCGGAATTTCCGATTCTCGCGGCAAACGTGTACGATGAAGGAACCGATGATTTGACATATGATCCTTATCTGATTATGGAGCAGGAAGTGGACGGCCGCACGCTCAACGTCGGCGTGATCGGACTGACACCGCCTGGCTCGATGCAGTTTGACGGTTTTTTCCTGCAGGGGAATGTCTATATTGAGGATATCGTAACATCCGCAGAGAAATACGTACCGAAGATGATTGAAGACGGCGCGGACATCATCGTGGCCAACGCACATAGCGGTATTGACGAAGGCTTTGAGACAGGCGACGACAATGCGGCGACGGAGCTTGCCAAGGTCGAAGGTATCGACGCACTGCTCCTCGGCCACCAGCACAGTGATTTTCCTGGTGCATCCCGCTATGACGACATTGAAGGCGTGGACAATGAGAAGGGTCTGATCCATGGCGTGCCGGCAGCGATGCCAAACCGTTATGGTACGAAAGCGAGTGTCATTGACTTTGATCTTGCCTATGAGAATGGCGAATGGGAGATACTCGGCAGCGAACAGACGCTGCATGACGCACGCGGCAAAGAGGCGTCTCCGGATATTGTTGAAATAGCCGAAGAGGTGCATGAGGACGTCATCGCCTTTTATGCTGAGGAAGTCGGCGAGTTTGAAGCACCGATTACGGGCTATTTCTCGCGAGTCACAGATACAGCCCTGACGCAGGTGATTAACGATGCACAAATGTGGTATGCCGCGAACGTGATGGAAGGAACGGGCTATGAAGACTTGCCGATCGTCTCTGCGGCGGCACCGTTCAGTTCCACCGTCGATGTGGCTCCGAATGAGACGCTCACAAGAGCGGATATGAGTGCGGTCTACCGCTTCCCGAACACGCTCCAGATCGCAAAGATAGACGGTGGCCAGCTGCATGACTGGCTTGAGACGAGCGCGGGAAACTTCAACCAGATCGACCCTGAAGAGACGGATGAGCAGAGCCTTCTTTCCGGTTTCCCTGGATTTGATTTTGACATTATCGACGGGGTTGAGTATCAAATTGACATTACGAAGCCGGTTGGTGAACGGATTACCGACCTGACGCTTGACGGCGAGCCGGTCGATCCCGAGCAGGAGATGCTGATCGCAACGAATAACTACCGTGCCGGCGGAAGTGGCGGTCATGTTGACCTGAATCTTCAGGAGGACATCGTCGTGGAATTGAACACGCTGAACCGTGATGCGATTATGGACTATCTTGATGAGACAGGCAGCGTGGATCCTTCAGCCAATCATAACTGGTCCATCAAGGAAGTTGACACAAAAGGTCCGGTGACGTTCTCCGCAAGCAGCAACGGTTCACCGTTCCTCGACGAACTCGGGCTCGATTTTATCACTCATGATGGCGGCGGAGACTACACGATTGACCTCTCCCGCACTGCCTCTCTGAAAGAAACCATGCCAGAGACCGTATTCAGTGATTTCAACGAAACCCACCGCGGATTCACTGACGTGCAGCCACTGATTGCGCGTTCTGTGATCCAGGGGTACCCGGATGAAACATTCCGCCCTCACCATGAAATCACGAGAACGGAAGCGGCGATCATGATGACGCGTATGATGGATCTGGATACGGCTGCGGCCGCGGATGGCGGATTTGACGATGTGTCTGAGAGCCACCCGCACTATGCCTATATCCAGGCCGTCAAAGAAGCGGGTATCTTCGAAGGGGATCTGCATAACCGGTTTAACCCGGATGAGTACATCACCCGTGGTGAAACGGCTGCGATTCTGACCCGTGCATTTGAACTGTCTGATGAGAACAGGGATGGGGCGCCGTTTACGGACGTGCCTGATACGTTCCGAGCTGCAATCGAAACGCTGTATCAACTTGAGATCACAGAAGGATACACAGAAACGGAATTCGGAACCGAACGCCCGGTGACCCGCCGTGACTTTGCCATCCTTGCAACAAGAGCCGATCAGATTCAGTAAGCCGTTCAAGCACAACCCATGACCAGGCATTAAGAAGCCCCCACTTCTTGTGGGGGCTTTTGTATGATTAGTTCGAGGTATCTTGCGTCATTTTCTGCTCTAGGATGTGTGCGGCCGTCCGATTGAGCCACTTGGGACAAACAATGATCATAGCCAGAACAAAAAACTGAGCTGTCATTTGCCTTATGGAGAACAGGGGCTAAGTTCAACACGGCTTGCATGATATAACCTGTTGTTTGCGATTGACAGGTCCGGTTTTGTTTTATATGATAAATTGGACAGTACCCGCCACGCTTCAAAAAGAGCGTACCAAGGCGGGTCTTTTTCGTGGTGTCCGTTCGTTGATGACAAGCGGATTCCATACAGAAACCTTACAGGAGGATGACACACATGACGATTAAACTATTGGCATTTGATATTGACAATACCCTGGCGCAGATTAACGAACCGATCCTGGACGAGACGGTCCAGGCATTACGGGACTTTGAGAATCAGGGACTGACCATTGCATTCGTATCCGGGAAGCCGGCGATCTATATTGCCGGACTGGTGAGGCAAGTGGGGCTTAAGAACCCGGTGATCATCGGGGAGAACGGCTTAAGCACGTACTACGGCTGCGGCGTGCCGCCGAAGAAAATCATTGAGAACGACACGGTGACAGAACGTGACCGTGAACTTTTGTTCGATGTGAGGAAGACGCTGACGGACGAATACGGTGAGCGGATCTGGTTTCAGCCAAACGAAGTGAGCGTGACAATCTTTCCGAAGGATATAGGGGAGATCGGTACGATGAAACAGACGGTTGAGGAGATATTCCGCTCTGAGGCGGTGCGTGATGCCCTTGTGTTTTACACCCATGCGGATTCCATCGACATTGCACCGAAGCTCGTCAACAAAGGCGCAGCCGTCAAGGCCCTTCTTCAGGAAGAGGGCTGGACTGCTGAAGAGATGATTGCCGTCGGTGACGGGGAGAACGATGTCCCGACCTTTTCGTTGGCCGGTCATTCGGTGGGTGTCGATTTCAAAGGGGATTTCAAGGTGGACAAGAACGCCCGGGATATTCATGAGGCGATTGCCCATGTGAGAAGCATTGTGACATAACCGATCTGCAGTTATGACGTACGTCAGAGGGACCCCGGCATTCGCCGGGGTCTTCTTTGTGCAGATCAGCTGATTGGTCCGGGCTGTTCCGCACACAGCAGGGGATCAGCTTGTGAGATCTTCTGACAGGATGTTCGTTAGGTCATTTGATCTATGCTAAGCTGTGAGGAAATGGACATTACAGCGGAGGAGTGAGCGTATGGGAATACTTGCGGTATTGACCGGGAAGGCACCGGAAGAAAAAGCAGTGACTGATGAGAATGCGTTGGATATGGCACATGTGTATGATTTCATCAATGAGTCGCAGGTCGTCTCAGACCGGATGATGGCAGCGGTCGAAGAGGTGAACATGGCGCTTGGGCAATTGAGACAGATTGCCGATCAGTCTGTTTCCGAAGGAAAGGCATTGAAGGCGAACAGCCATCAGTCAATGGAACAGATTCAGGAAGCCTTTGCAAGGCTGCAGGAAGTCTCCGCCACTTCAGAACAGATCCGCAAGACGGCTGTGACGATGAGTGAGGAGAGCGAAGAAGCGAAGCAGTCAATGGGGAAAGTGAGTGATTCCCTTGCGTCCACAGAGGCGGTGATGGAGAGACTAACCGGTTACAACGGCTCGGTGACGGAAAACATCCAGGGGCTGACGGATCATACGGCGAAGATTGATGAGATCAATACGCTCATTAAAGGTGTCGTCTCCCAGACGTCGCTGTTGTCTTTGAATGCGTCGATTGAAGCGGCGCGTGCCGGGGAGCACGGCAAGGGCTTCTCCGTTGTGGCCCAGGAGATCAAAAAGCTCGCCGATCAGAGCAGTGAAGCGGTGGAACGGTCTTCGGGGATCTTAACGGCGATTGAACAGGGAGTCGAAGAGGTCGTTGCGTCAGTGGAAGAAGAGCGCCTTGCCGTGGCGGAAGGCGTGCAGGAAGTCGCGGCGATGAAGGAACGGGTCCACGCGATTCTCGGCCAGATCACGAACGTGAACGATCTCGTGCAGGAGACGGCGAACGACAGCGAGTCCCAGGCGGTGATGACAAACGAGGCAACGGAACAGCTCGAAGAGGTCGTTGACCGGGTGAAGGATACATTGACATACATCGACAGAACCGTGGATGATATGGCGGCCCAACAGACGCAGACGACCCACTTGACGGCGATCAGTGAAGATCTGCACGCGGCATCGACGGAACTGACGTCCTCGATCCGTGCCCTCGACGTCGAGGAGTCGGTGGATGTTGCCGACGCGGATCTAGAAGCGGTGAAGGAGCTGCTCAGTTCGATTGTTGTCGCCGCAGAGATTAAAGGACTTGATCCGGCGGCTCATGAAGCCTGTTTAACCCGGCAGATTGAAAGAAGCGATGCCGTGGAAGCGATCTGGTCGAACCGGGCGGATGGTTCATTTATTTACTCGAATCCTCCGGCCGGACTTGCGAACGCGAGGCAGCGTGACTGGTGGAAGAAGGCGATGGACGGAGAGTTCTTTGTGTCGGAGAACTATATCTCGGCGATCACCAAGAAGCCGTGTATCACGCTGTCGACGGCGATTAAGGATGAAGAGGGCGAGCCTGTCGGCATGGTCGGCATGGACGTCAAACTCTCTGAACAATGATGGATTCAGGTGATGGGGCAATGCGGTTTGACGAACACGGCAACCAAAACCAGAGCTCACGCTCACAACGCAGCAAGTTATATTATCTTATAAGTTGTGAGCGAGAAAACCCCCGAATTTATTCGGGGGATGACAGCGAACGGTCTTAGGCTTTCAAGCCTTTTCTCACCAATTCGTAGACGGCACTCGCAAACGTTGGAACCATATTCTCCTTTCGATATTCCTCTATCGCTTCGTACAATTCTTTTGGGAAATTCAAGTGCTTTTGCACCCTGGACATTTACATCAACCTCCTTTAAAGATATATTTAGAGTATACTTAATATACTATAAAGAAGGAGGTGAACGCAATGACAAATCATAAAGCCTATCGCTTTCGCATCTATCCCAATCGAGAACAGCGAATCTTGATTGCGAAAACCATCGGTTCGACTCGTTTTGTCTATAACCACTTTCTTGCGAAGTGGAACGACAGGTATAAAGAGACAGGCAAAGGGATGTCCTACAATGCCTGTTCTGCGGAACTCCCGCAATTAAAACGGGATTACGAATGGTTAAAAGAAGTGGACAGCACCGCCTTGCAACAAGGGTTAAAACACTTAGCTGACGGATTCAACCGTTTCTTTAAGAAACACAACAAATACCCTCGATTTAAGTCAAAGAAGAACGATGTTCAGTCTTTTAAAACCGTCGGCAAAATGCGAATCGAAGGCAATCGCCTTTTCCTTCCGAAACTGGGCTACGTCAAATTCGCAAAAAGCCGTCATGTTGAGGGACGTATTCTGTCTGCCACGATCCGACGAACGCCAATGGGTAAGCATTTTATATCCGTTCTTGCTGAAACGGAGATTAAACCATTCGATCAGACAGGATCAGCCGTAGGCATTGATCTTGGCATTGACCATTTCGCCATCCTTTCAGACGGGCAAAAGATCGACAACGAACGCTTTACACGAAAGATGGAACAGAAGCTAAAGCGTGAGCAACGCAAGCCGTCAAGACGCTATGAACAGGTGAAGAAAGACGGTAAACCGTTGCATGAAGCCAAAAACTATCAAAAGCAAAAAGTCAAAGTCACCAAAATCCATGAGAAGATCGCTAATCAACGAACGGACTTCCTGCAAAAACCCAGTACAACGATCATCAAAAACCACGATGTCGTTTGTATCGAAGATGTAAACGCCAAAGGAATGTTGAAAAATAAGAAGCTGTCAAAAGCCATTTCAGACGTATCTTGGTCGGCTTTTAAGGATATGTTGATGTACAAGGCGGAGTGGCATGATCGCACGATCATCAAAATTGACCGATTGTTCCCATCCAGTCAGCTTTGTTCATCCTGTGGTCATCATGACGGCAAGAAGGATTTGAGCGTCCGATCATGGACGTGCCCTCTTGTGGTACGCACCATGATCGTGACATCAACGCCAGTCGAAACATCCTACAAGAAGGGTTACGTGTCCTTTCATAAACGGAAACAAAAACCGTCGGTCAGGCGGGGTTCGCTTGGTCAATAAGAGAAACCGCTGTTTTGCGTGTATGCCACGCTTTAACAAGTACGCTCTGTTCCCAAGAATCCCACGACTTTAGTATCGTTAAGTGTCAAATGTTGACAATATTTCTTTCGTCAATAGTACTAATAGCCTCCAGACCATCAAAAGGTCCTGGAGGCTATTTATAGTGTGCCGGGCATGCACTGTATCTTGGGAGTGAAAGTCTCCTGTGGGCTTGGCAGTAGGAACCACTAGTCAATAGCAAGGGTGTCCACCGTGAGGTGGAATCTGAAGGAAGCCGGCGACAAACTCCTGTACCGAGGAACACGAACCATATCAGGCACAAATGGGGCGGATGAGTCTGCTATACAAGATAAAGTCCAATACTGCCCGAACCCCACAGTGTAAATATGGCGGCGATAGGACGAAGGAGACAGTGCTTACCCCGGGAGGTCTTACGAGGGTTCCCGACAAGAAGGATGGAAGATCCTACAGGAACAAGGAATTCAGAGATGGATTCCTGAATCGTAAGAAGTCAGCCGAGGTCATAGTAATCCCATGGGGATGAAGGACCGAACAATAAGCGTCTTTGAGACAAATGAAATTGACAGGATTGCTTTAATCACAGAAAACGTCTCCGGACGGCTATCTGCAGAGGGATACGCTGGAAGCGGAAGAGTATGCAGAAGCGTGTAGCAATCTGGCAACGAAAGGAGTCGAAAAGCGGTATGCAATTAATTGACAGAGTGGTCTGTCCGGATAACCTGAATTTGGCGATGAACCGGGTGATTTCCAATAAAGGAAACCCCGGGGTCGACGGGATGACCGTTGACCAACTTGAAGCACATGTTCGCCAATATGCGAAACCATTGATAGCCAAAATCCAAAAAGGGACATATCAACCTTTACCCGTAAAACGGGTAGAGATTCCGAAAGAGAATGGAAAGAAACGCAAATTGGGGATACCGGCAGTCCGGGACCGTATGGTCCAGCAAGCGATTTTTCAAGTTATTGAACCGATAATAGATCCGCACTTCTCTCCAAACAGTTATGGGTTCAGACCGGGTAAAAATGCCAAACAAGCGATTAAACAAGCCGCAAAATATTATGATGAAGGATTCAAAATGGTCGTGGATATCGATCTGAAAAGTTATTTTGATACGATTCCCCATCAAAAGCTGATGAACTATCTTGAACAATATATTCAGGATCCGATCATCTTGAAACTGATCTGGAAGTTTCTTAAAAGCGGGATTATGATAGGGGACAACTGGGAATCTTCAAGAAACGGTGCACCGCAAGGTGGCAACTTATCACCGATTCTCAGCAATGTTTACCTACATGAACTGGATAAGGAATTGGAAAGAAGAGGCCACCGTTTCGTCAGATATGCAGATGACTTTTGCATCTAAGTTAAAAGTCGCAGAGCTGCGGAGCGTGTGCTCCTTAACACAACAACTTTCCTCGAGGGAACACTTAAACTGAGTGTGAACCAAGAGAAAAGTGCTATAGGATCACCAACGAAACGAAAGTTTCTGGGGTTTTGCATTCACAAAAGTAATAATGAAACCAGGTGCAGACCTCACCACGCCTCCAAGGCGAAGTTCAAAGCCAAACTGAAATATCTGACGAGAAGAAACCAGGCGAACTCCTTCGATTACATTATTCTTAAGATTAACCAGGTGACAACCGGCTGGATCAACTACTATGGCATCAGTTACATGAAATCCTTTATCAACAGCATTAAGCAATGGTTACACCATCGGCTGAGGCAACTGATCTGGAAACAGTGGAAGAAAATTAAAACGAGATACAAGAATTTGATGAAGTATGGCATTGAAACCGAAGAAGCTTGGAAAATGGCAAACACTCGCAAAGGCTATTGGCGTGCCTCCAAGAACGAGACACTGCACAAAGCCATCAAAATAGAAAAGCTCGCAGGGTGGGGACTCAAAGACATGAGTCAACTCTACGAGCGTGCATACTCAACTTATTGAACCGCCGTATACGGGTCCGTACGTACGGTGGTGTGAGAGGTCGGGGCTGTGAAGCCCCTCCTACTCGATTTCGATTATCCTTTAGGGTGGTTTACCTTCACAGATCATGTAAACGAATGCGCAGACGGGATACTTGTGTGGAGATAGGTAGTGGGAAGTAACAATCTGCATCAGACGTTTAGCACTCCCCTTCAGGCGCCTGAGAATAGAGAGAACGATGGGGGGTTCCGTGATGAAGGAATCCTTTATGGTGACTTGTCTGATCGGAGGCTTCGTTATTGTGTGTATCAGTATTCTTATCGCGGGAGAAAGGTGAATGGTTGCATGTAAAATAAGATCAAATGATCCGTGTCTTTTCACTCATTTCATCAGGAAAAGTAAATTTCAGTATATGAAAAAATTTGAAATATGGTAATATTATATAATCATGATGTAGGAGGAAAAAGATGAAAAAATTATGGTGTAGTATTTTAACTATTTTTATGATTTTTTCGTTTGTGCAACCAGTATCTGCAGCCAGTTTTTCAGATTTAAATGAGGAACATCGGTTTTATGGAGAATTAACGTTTCTGACAGGTAAGGGGATTATTCAAGGTTTTCCAAATGGAACATTCCGAGCTGACGCAAGTATTACAAGAGGGCAGGCAGCAATTATGCTGGGGAGAGCACTCGAGTTGGACGGCAGTCAAAGAAAAAGTTCTTTTCGAGATGTGCACGAGCAAGATCAGGCATCAGGCTTTATTGAATCTGCCGTCGAATTGGGTATTATCCAGGGTTTTCCTGATGGTACATACCGAGCTGATGAACCTGTCAAAAGGGAGCAAATGGCTATTTTTTTAGCGAGAGCTTATGATTTAGAGGATGCAGAGATCGATTTTTCAGATGTGAACACCAATATGATAGCTTATGATGCCATCAGAAAATTGTTCGGTTCTGCAATAACATTGGGTTATCCGGATGGGACATTCAGGCCTCAATTGGATATATCCAGAGCAGAGTTTGGGGCGTTCATGTATCGTGTCATGAAACTTGAGGCGGCACCAGAACCGGCACCAGAACCGGCACCAGAGCCAGAACCAGAGCCAGAACCAACACCGGAACCTGTTGATTTTCTGCAGCTAAACACAGATTACCTCTCTCCGGATAACAACATGACGGTGAGAATGAACAGCATGGAAGTAACGGAATTCGATGATTATAATTTGTTGACCATTCATTATACAGAGAAAAATAATACTGAAGATGAAGTGATACCATCCACCGGTTTTAAGTTATTTTTTGGAGACGGTGAATCCGAACCTCAGTATGGAAATTTTAATGACATATATCCGGGACAGGAAGTTGAAAGATCCTATGCATTTTTATTTTTGAAGACCCAGGAGATTCTGCTGTTAGAGTATGCAGAGGACAACTTCTTTACAAGTGAACCTTTGGCCAATTCGTTAAAATGGCGGATTGCAGACTTGGAGCCAGAAGCGGAACCGGAACCAGAACCGGAACCAGAACCAACACCGGAACCTGTTGACTTTCTGCAGCTAAACACAGACTACCTCTCTCCGGATAACAACATGACGGTAAGAATGAACAGCATGGAGTTAACGGAGTTCGATGGTTATTACTCGTTGACGATTCACTACACGGAGAAGAATAATACAGAAGATGAAGTGATATCATCAACCGGTTTTAAACTGTTTTTCGAAGACGGTGAATCGGCGCCTCAATACGGCATGTTTAATAACCTTTACCCGGGTCAGGAAGTTGATAGATCCTATACATTTCAATTTTTAAAGACCCAGGAGGTTCTGCTTGTAGAGTATGCAGAGGACAACTTCTTTACAAGTGAACCTTTGGCCAGTTCGTTAAAATGGCGGGTTGCAGACTTGGAATTAACACCTGCTCCGGAACCAGAGCCGGATCCAGAACCGGAACCAGAGCCGGAACCAGAACCAACACCGGAACCTGTTGATTTTCTGCAGCTAAACACAGATTACCTCTCTCCGGATAACAACATGACGGTAAGAATGAACAGCATGGAGTTAACGGAGTTCGATGGATATTACTCGTTGACGATTCACTACACGGAGAAGAATAATACAGAAGATGAAGTGATACCATCAACCGGTTTTAAACTGTTTTTCGAAAACGGTGAACCGGCGCCTCAATACGGCATGTTTAATAACCTTTACCCGGGTCAGGAAGTTGATAGATCCTATACATTTCAATTTTTAAAGACCCAGGAGGTTCTGCTTGTAGAGTATGCAGAGGACAACTTCTTTACAAGTGAACCTTTGGCCAGTTCGTTAAAATGGCGGGTTGCAGACTTGGAATTAACACCTGCTCCGGAACCAGAGCCGGATCCAGAACCGGAACCAGAGCCAGAACCAGAGCCAGAACCAACACCGGAACCTGTTGATTTTCTGCAGCTAAACACAGATTACCTCTCTCCGGATAACAACATGACGATAAGAATGAACAGCATGGAGTTAACGGAGTTCGATGGATATTACTCGTTGACGATTCACTACACGGAGAAGAATAATACAGAAGATGAAGTGATACCATCAACCGGTTTTAAACTGTTTTTCGAAAACGGTGAACCGGCGCCTCAATACGGCATGTTTAATAACCTTTACCCGGGTCAGGAAGTTGATAGATCCTATACATTTCAATATTTAAAGACCCAGGAGGTTCTGCTTGTAGAGTATGCAGAGGACAATTTCTTTACAAATGAACCTTTGGCCAGTTCGTTAAAATGGCGGGTTGCCGAGTAAAGCAATTTAGCAAATAGGCAGAGGCATATGCTCCTGCTTATTATGATTGATTGTCTGATCGAATCCGCAGCCTTGATCTGAATGGGATTTCTTCTTTTTCACCGCCTTAAAAGGTTATTATGGCAGACAGGAGAAAGTGAAAATTGCGCTTGGGTTCGTTAATCGCTCATCAAGTAAGGAGGAATGGTATGAAGATCACTACAGGTATGGTAGCGATGATTGTCACTATCCTCGCGGTAATGGGGATAGCAGCATCCGCAGTGGCAAACCAGGGGGATGAGGAAATTTCATGGACCTGGTTCGACAGTCAGGAAGTCGAAGATCCGGAAAAAGTATGGACCGTGGCTTTCTCACAAGACGTGGATCCGGATTCTGTGGAAGGTGAGATTTACATCGAGAAAGAGGGAGAAAGACTGCCAAAGGAGCGTTTTGACATTGGATTTATCGATGGAGGACAGTCTGTGACGATCACATCGCATGAAGAATATGTAATCGGTGAGGTATATACACTGGCTGTTGGTGACGGAGTGCGTTCTTCTCAAGGTGCGCTCATTTCGGAGGCTGTAAAGATGCCGTTCACATTAATGGTGTTCGTGATGACGGGTTTTATGTAAAGAATGTTGGAGACTCGGAACGGATCGCGGTGACTGATCGTGAACAGGATCTCCTTGATCGAGGGGTTACTTTCGTTGAATCAGGAGAAAGCCGTATTTTTATCGGCTACCGGCAGGCGTCTGCGAATAATCAGGATCCGGTGATTGTCCGTTTTGATGATGGCGTTCAGACATGGTACCGGCAGGATATTGAGACGAGTGGTGATGACGGACAGGGTTACGGACTGGTCTGGGACGGTGCTGATACGCTTTACGGCGTATTCAGCGCAACGGGGACGCAAGGATCTTCGGACCTGGACTACAGGCGCTATACGTCAGCTGGGTGGCTGTCGAGCTACGGTCAGGGCGGAGGAGCGAAAGCTGTTGTTATTTTGAAAATTGATCCTGAAGATGCTTCAGTATCCGGGGGGACTTTCCTCTACAGCAGACTGCAGAACGGGAATACGAACAGTATGCAGGTCACCGGTCTGCATCTTCAAGGAGACGAGCTTGTTGTTAATGCCAACTCCTGGTTCTCTCCTCTTGATGTGAACCGTTCACTGATAGACGTGTCCGGTTTAGGCGGCTCGCCGTTTGATTATACAATTACCTTCAGCGGGGATTTGAAACAAGCCCGATCCGCAGAAGTGCGATGAAGAGTGGCGCGTTTCCCTGGTAATCTGCGTCATGCATTGAGCAAAATAGAATACTGAACCACCACCTGTCAAGTGGATAGTGAAAAAGCAAATAGATTGATTTTAGACCTGAATGAACTTACCGGTTCATTCAGGTCCTTTTTTGGATAATCCATATTTATTCTTCGTTTTTATTCAATCGCTGAAGGTGGACCTTTGCCAAGGGGCTTGTTTTCAGCTAATTCTGACTAAGAATCGCTTCGTCACAGGCTACCATATTCCTTTTAATGGGTATAATTGAATATTAAGGTATAGGGGAGTAGGCGTATATGTATTGGCAACAGCATTTGGGTCACCCCGGTAAAAATAAGAGATTCAGGTACAGATTCGACAGGTGTTCGAAGAACTTCATGATAATTATGGTTATCCCCGCATCACCAAGGCACTTCAAAAGAAAGGGGTTGTTAGTAATATAAAGAAATAACAACGCCTTACGGGTAGATTGGGGTTATTGTGCCTCTCCTATACGCATATTGGTCACCAGAAAATCACACCAGATAAAACTGGATTCAAATGCTTTGAGAAAGATTCAAATGGAACGATTCACATGAGAAGAGCTTACCTTGATCCATTCCTTGATATGTATAGCAGTGAAATTATGTCGTACAGTTTTTCAAAAAAGCCAAGCGCTGTTAGTATTATGAAAGCTTTAGATGAAGCAATTGAGGCATCGAGCGATTGTTGTTATCGAAGAACGTTTCGTTCTGATCAAGGGTGGGCCTATGAGTTGATTAATATAACAATAAGCGAATCAAAGAAAAGCTGGATTATATTAGTCCTATCCATTTAAGAAATGCGTATGATGGATTTCTCACCCCTGCGTCCACTTAATTTATTTACAATAACATCTGGCGGTCAAGAGTCATTTCGTTTCTCCTCCTGACAGCCAGATAACCTTGTAAAAGAGACAGTTATGCAAAGATAAAAAGAACTTGAGAATACAAAAACTGAGTAGGATTCCTACTCCGGAAAAAAAGTCTAACCATTATGAGTCACATTAACATTGATAGGTATGGAAGTTTGACGCTTACTTTTGGCCCCCCCCCCGCGGTTCAGCCACATAAAGTAGGCGGATCGAGCAACACCAGCTATGGCGCAAAATTCTTAAATCAGATAGTCCTTGGTTACATTCAATTCTTGAATACCCACATACTCCGGCAAGTGACGAACTAGCGAGAATCGTTTAACTTCTGCACGATTTCTTTCAATTTGTTTGAGTTATCGTTCTCCATTTGAAAACGACGATTCTACCGGTTCATTTCTGTTGTATAAACAGTCTTGAGGTGATTACGCTTTAATCTTTCTTGACCAACGTGTTGATGCTTCGAAACCCATTCTCTTAATAATTTAGTGAAACAGTTATATTCAATTTCCAATGATATAAATGAGTGTCCTTCACTCACGTGTTTTAAAGCAATATTTCATTATTTTTCATGAGACTAACATTTATTTTTGCGAATAGAAAAACTCCCAACTAAGTAGTGCAGAAATAGATTATTTCTACTGAACACTTTGTTGGGAGCATGTCAGTTTATCTGAAATCCTCGTTTATCGTTCTTGATAGGAATGCTGAAAACTGGCCTCTCGTGACGCTGTTATCCGGTCGAAATGTTCCGTCCGGAAATCCTTGAGTAATATTTACAGATAAGATTTTCGCAACTGAATCATATGCTGCCATGTGAGGAGCCATGTCTGAAAAATCCATTTCTGCTTCAGTATCGAGGTTGTATGCACGGGCGATAAATATAGCCATTTGTCCTCGTGTTACTCGATCATTCGGCCGGAATGTACCATCCGGGAAACCCTGAATAATTCCCAAATCGGCGGCTGCTTGAATATAGCCGGAAGCATTATTGCCATCTCGAACGTCAGGGAAATCAGTATGTCGCTGAGTGCCGTCGAGATCTAGAGCACGCCCGATCATTGTGGCAGCAGCAGCTCGTGTTACGGTATCATCAGGACCGAAGTTCCCATTTAAATAGCCACTGATGACCCCTTGATCGGCTAAGTAAATAATCTCATCATGAAAACGGTAGTTGCCAGAGACGTCATGAAACCCTTTTACTTTCTCTTGAATAAACTCATCGTATCGAAGGTGTTCAAAGGTGATACGGTTGTTTGAAATATTAGTAAGATTGATAGTGTACCCAGGATGCAGATTCGAAATGTTGTACGACCTTGAGTTGCTTGAGCTCACCAGATTGTTGCTGGTGTCATAAATTGCATACTGATACCTTGACAATCCTGATTTATAGTGGAGGTTAATTGATCGACTTAAATCATTTTTAAACGTAATGGATTCGCCTGATTCTATGTTCAACTCCTCATAGGGGCTCCAGTAATTCCGTTCGACGCTGATAAAATCGCGCAGTGCCTCGAATGTAATCGGTGTGTTGGCCAAATTTTTCACAATGATATTTTCTTTTGATCCAAAGCGATTTAAAGAATAATGTGTATTGTTGTGTGCCTGTTTGTAATGATCCGTTTGATCAAACTAGACATATTGAAACCTGTTTGTTCCAGATTTATAGTGAAGTCCCAATGCACGTGTAGAGATGTTAGAAATACGCACACTTTCACTTGATGATATTTCAATTGTTTCGTAGGGCCCTTCATCGATCTCTTGGACGCGAGTGTGGTCAACTATTGCTTCAAAGATAATCGGTTTTCCTGAGATGTTTTTAATCGTAACATAGTCGCTACTGTCTATATTTGAGATATTACCCCACGTTGAGTTATTAGATGCTGCTAATTGATTGATGTCATTGAAATGAGCGTATTGGTAACGATTGGTATTGGATTTATAATAGAGAGTCAGGCGTCTTGAAGAAGTGTTTGTAATGGAGTAACTTTTCCCATCCTCAATTCGGATCGAATCATAAGGCTTTTTATCGCTTTCACTGACTTCTGTATGATTGGCTAAAACTTCGAAAACAATGGGTTGGTTGGAAATATTCATGATAAGCATGTTGTCTTCAGGTTGAATATTAGAGATGTTTCCCCACGTTGAGTTATTGGCTGTTTTTAGTTCACCAGTGTCGCTATAAAGCGTATATTGGTAGCGGTTCGTATTCGATTTGTAATGAAGAGTTATGTTACGGGAGGATGTATTATTAATTGAGTAGCTTTGATTTACTTGTAAGCGAATTTGCTGATATGGTTCATGATCACTTTTATTTGCTTGGACTTGCTCTGCCAATACTTCAAACGAAATGGGGCTATTTGATATGTTCTTAAGAAGAATCCGATCGCCTTCGTTAATGTTGGAAATGTTACCGAATGTGTTGTTATTAGATCTTGTTAGAATGTTATGGTATGTCAACACTAAATCGGACAAAAAAATTAAGGTCCCGTTGACTTGTATTCAGCTGGTGATAAATAATCCAATGATCCGTGAATTCGAATATTGTTGAACCAGTTCACATAATCAAAAAGTTCAAGATCAAGTTCTTGTTGGCTAGAAAAAACCGCACCACGAACGAATTCGATCTTGATGGTCTTGAATGTGGCTTCAGCTACGGCATTGTCATAGGGCGTTCCTTTGTCACTCAATGATCTGGTAATACCGAAGGTATCGAGTGCCTGGTCGATCAGGTGATTTTTAAACTCAGTGCCTCTGTCTGTATGAAAGATCTCGATCCGATTTAGATTGTAGGGGACGGATGCAAAGGCAGTTTGAACTAATTCAGCGGTTTTATGAGGCCCGGCGCTGAACCCAATAATCTCACGATTATATAAATCGACTAATACACAAATATAATGCCATGCTTTGTTCACGCGGACATACGTTAAATCGCTGACAACAACGCTTAATTCGTCGTCCTGATCAAACTTCCGGTCCAGTGTGTTGCCTGTTTCGGATTCATTGCAGCTAGATTTTGAAGGTTTAAATTGAGCTACGGTATACTTTGATACCAAACCCTGTTCAGCCATGATCCGCTTGATACGGCGTCTCGACACCGTCCATCCAGCTCTTTTCAATTCAGCTTTGATCTTCCGTTGACCATAGATCTTACGACTCTTCATGAAAATGCTTACGATCAATTCTGTCAGTTCTTCTTGCTCTGATTCATTTTGCCGTTTGGATTCGTAATAGAATGAGCTTCTTGCAATTTGTAGGACGTCGCACATTGCTGATACCGAGTATTTGTAACGATTAGCCTTGATTACATTTACTTTCGTCCTATGATCAGCGCGGCTTGCTTTAAAATATCATTTTCCATGGTCAGCTGTTTATTTTCTTTCTTGAGCTGTAACAGCTCTTCTTCAACAGACGTACGGTTATCCTTTTCCTTGAAAGATCCACTACCCTGGTATTGCCTAACCCATTTATCAAAGGCAGAAGGCGTCAGCTCGTATTCTTTGATGAGTTCGGATCGGGGCTTGCCAGCTTGATGCAGTTGCACGATCTGTTCTTTGAATTCCTTTGTGAAACTTCTCCGTTTGCGAGTTGTCATAAAACAGCTCTCCTTGGTTTGTATTTGAACCAAGTGTACGGGACCTTAACGAATCTGTCCAACTAAGTGTAACCGATCCACATCGACTCTTATTTAAACTATCTTGAAGGGGAATTAATTACCCGAGTTGGATTGGGCATTAATTCAAAAGCGCAAATTCTTCAATTCAATGTCGGACAGCTTCAGTTGGATGGCGGATATCAAGGTACGATGAAGGGAACATTAACCACAGACTATGGATGTTTTTCGGTTGATAATCAAGGGTTTGTTGAGGGGAGTGCTAATGCAGGCTTAGGTAATCAAGGGCTGTTTGAGAAGGATTTTGATTTGGCGTCGTTTCAAATTTCGAGATTTTCTCATTGCGCTTTAAGTGATCTTACAGCGGATCGAAACAGATTAATACTAAAACCGGGTGAAGTGAAAGCAGTCACTCTCAGTCAAATAAATTTACTCGGAGAAGCTACTGAACTGAAACTGCCTGATTCGAGCGTCACCTTCGAATCCTCGGCTCCAAATATTGTGAGTGTAAACCCGGGCGGAGGATTAAGCGTTTCACCGGAAGTCGAGCGGAATCAAGAAGCAGAGATCACAGTCAGTTATCATAATGGCGGTGATGAGCCTGTTGTAACCCAGATTGACGTTCAGGTAATTATTGAAGAAGATCATAAAGATACGGATGAGAATGCATATGGCGACTTAATTGATAAGTATCAATCAGCGATCATTGAAAGATGGGACTGGTCGAGGCTGATTGAAAATGAGATGGGCTACGACCAAATGCAGTCTGATTCGTTACCGGATGATTATGGTTTTGTGCTAACGGATATCAATCGGAATGGTCAAGATGAAATGATCATTGGACAAAATTTCGATAATGGACGTATTTTTCTTGCAGAAATCTATGCGCTCGTTAATGGTGAACCGGAAAGAGTGTACGTAGGTGGTTTAAGAAGGTCGGCGAAGATTTTTAATGAAGCTCAGATTCTGATACATGATTCTTCAGGTGGGTTCAGCTATCAAACTTCCATGCTTTTTCAATTAAACACTGGTAGTTCGATGGATTTTAGGAGGGGTTATATAAACGTTGATGGTAAGGATGTTTATGAGATTATAAATCCGGATGATCCTTACGCTGAACAGTCCAGGGGTGAAGAATTAACTTCCGGACAGGAACTAGAATTTTTTGATGATTTGGGAGAGTATCTCGATTTTACATTTTCCCTTTTTGCAGAGGATCAGTGAACATCGATAGATAATGGAAGTTCTCAGTGGTGATTTGTTCAGTTCAAGGAAGCAGGGGAAGTCAGGGCCCTTACACTAGTTTAACCGGTCCAGACAGGGCAGGACTTTGATATAGGTGTTAACGGACTCGAATGAGTATTATGTTTCTCTTTATGATGACAGGCGTATTCGAAACCCTTACCTGTTGTTTATGAAGTACTTAAATGACTTTAGCTTTGCGAAAGTGGGCTTTGAACTGTAATTATCTTCGAGGTCTCCAAGACCGTGAAAAATACTTGATGAACTGGATCTGACTGCGCCCACGGCTTTAGCTGTGGGCTTCTTTCAATCAATTTTTGTGAAAGAAATGAAGAGTTGATGTGGTTATGATTCATCTGTGGAGATAAATGAATCAAAGGTCACAGGTTCTTAAAATGAAATGAATCTCGAATCTTTAAAAGCGGTATAAACAGAAATGATGCATATATAAAAATCCACATATAAACATTTATTCGTGTAATATTACAATCGTGGTAACTGGGAGATCGAGTCGATATTTGGCGATTTTTGTCGAAAAATGGCTTATTTAGCATTTAGTATTGAATGGGGTATCGAAGAATATTATGATGTAGTGTGTTGGAATATATAAAAATATGGAATGCAAATCAGCCTCAAGTAGGGCAAAGCTTGTCTCGCCAGATGGCGTTTTGGTTTGCAATCCGAAAGGGAGGAAATAGGATGAAAAGATCGATACGTCAGAAAGGAACGATCTGTTTAAGTTTTTTGATGGCTTTTTCAGGTGTTATGCCGGCGGCTGGACTGGCTTCAGAGGAAAAGGGCACTGTGGGAGGAACTCATGTTGATTCACTCACAAATGACTCAGAAGTGACTGAGGCGGAATGGGATGAGATGGACTTTGGAAGCCTCTCCTATCACCTTGGTCACAATGGTATCCATAAAAAAACTTCCGCCAATACATACGAGCCGGATGCAAGTTTTTCAGATGAGCAAAAGGAGGATATTGGTTACAAGCTTCCTGATGGGTTCAGCTTTGTAAATGACTTTCCGAATGGTGTTCAATTAAAAGAAGTGGGCGGTTATTATTCGGATCGCCTTGCATCGGCGCAGTTTAGGGATGGCACGTTCAACCCGTCTTCATTTATTGAGGCAATGGAGGAGGACAGAGCGTATAAGCTCGTCCATCATACGAAAGTGGCGGATACAGAAGGTCGTGAGTCCTTTCTGTTTGAAGAGAGAACCGTTACGAAAGCGGAACTTAAGGCTACGGATTCATTTACGTTCTCAGGAGACGTTATAGACGTCATGTATCCGGATGAGTTTTACACGCTTTATCTGGAAAGTAACCTCGGCAGATACCCTGGGCATTATCACCAGTTGTTAACGAATGTCCCTGATTTTTATGATATAGCCATGCATAAAGTGGACGGCAGTGAGGCATTTTTAATGGAGACGGTCTATTCGGAGGATGACCAGGCGCTTATCCCTGACGATAATCTCATTGAAGTGCGATTTATGCAAGATGGTGTGCCTGAAGGGGTTTATGATATACATACAAACGGCTTTTCCGGTGTTACGCTGCATGGCGATATGCTGGACGAGCGTATTGATGTTCTGCATACGAATCCATCAGAAATGGGGATTCAGTACAGTGTCATGACGCAAAATGACGGTGCGGCAGCTTGGAAACAGACGTTTGAAACTGCTTATGCAGACTATGATGAAGATACGGTTATCGATGTCTCTGGAACGGATGCGTATACGCTCGATTCCATCAATTACGAAGAGCGCTCTGACGATGCCAGTATTTCGTTTGAGATTCTTGGCGATACGGGTCACCTACTGCAATCGGTTGGGGTGTTTAATGCGGGCTATTATGGTGAGGATGCCGGGCTCGATATCTGGGAAGCGATGGGCGTAAGAGACCAGAACTGGACAATGATGAATATGAATCTGCAAATTGATAATGAAGCTGGAGAAACAGTGGCTTTCTATGATGGTACATCGACTCATCACCGGATCATTGAACCTCTGGAAGGCGGGACCTATACGGCTATTGTTTCCTTTCAAACAGGGCTTGATTCAACTGTTGAACTGACGGAGAGTTTCACGGTTGACGAGCGTCTCTATGCGGATCTGATTCTTCCTGACGGGTTTGAACCGGTGCATGATTTCGGGAACGAGGCGAAGCTGACGGATTCGGACGGAGGGACACTTACTTACAGATTTGGATCAGATGCTTCACTTGACTTGAGTGAGCTTGTTGGTCGAATGGATGATGAAGACGTTTATTCGCTTGTGATTGCAGCGCGAATGAGAGAATCTTCAACAGGGGACGACTATATCTATACGATCGAAGAGACAGTCACAAGGACTGATCTTGATCAGATTGAATCCTTCTCTGTATCCGGGAAGCTCCATGAAATCGTTTCTCCGGATCCGGCGCACGAGGTCACTGCACTCGCGCAACTAAGCCATAGGGGCACAAGATTTGAAGGTTTATCAGGGATCTACACGGAAAGACCTGAAGCGTTTGATGTGCTCTATACAGATACGACGGGGACATCATTGTCCATACTGGAGGCAACTTATCAGGAAGAAGAACGACTTTTTGAGGTGGCTGAAGGCGAACGCAGCGTTTTCAAGTTCAATCAGAACGGAGAAGAGATTGGGATTTATGGGATGAACCATTATTTTGAAGGAGAGCGCATAGAACTGTATGCAGCGTCTGTTGAAAATCAATTTACCCAATTAATTACGAATTCTGAAGGTCAGCATATAAGCTTCAAGCACCTGTCTAATGAAGGAGCCGCGGATCCGTGGGTATATGAATTTGGATATACGTATAGTGAACCAGGCGACATGATCGTTCATGTCCCCGATAACAATCAGATTGGTTCTTATGATGTGTTAGTGGATGTATTTGAAAGTGGTCTGGGAGTATATATGACTTCAAATGAAAATGATGCCTATTTTCTGCAATCGGGTATCCTTCCACGAGATGGTGAATACAGCAAGGATATCTATGATTTTTTCGATGAGTACGCGTTACAGAGGAGATTCGCCTATGCGAAATCGACTGTGGAAGTGTTTGATGATGCAGGCGACTTGGTGATGGATAAGACGACAACCATGCCCACAAGCTATTCACTGCCTCCGATGGATGATGGTCAATATGAGATCGTGACCACGATTCCTGTGGGGAGTGACGAACGTCTGGTCATAACCAGGGATGTTTACATCGGTGATCCTTTTGCGGCGTTTGATAACGGTGACAGTGTAAGGTTGCATATTGACGAAATGATTACTCTCTCATACACCGCCGGCGGGAAGGATCTGCTCTTCCGGGTTGTGGGGGAAAACGGGAATTTGCTTTATCATGATTGGACTGATGCTTACAATTCCATCCTTTCAAAAACGGAGGAATTTACATTTGAATCGCCGGGAATTTATTCATTCCAAATCGTTCATGATGGTGAAGTGCTCGATGCTGTGGAAGTGACGGTTTATGAAGGTGATCTGCATTTGGTTTATGAAGGAGATACAGCTTTGACCGTCGAATACGGTGAAGCGTTTGAACTGCCTGAGGTCAAGGTGATGTACGGGGATGAGGAACGCGGACAGGCAGACGTGACAGTAACGGATGAATCGGGTGAGGAAGTTCCTGAAGTAGACACATCAGCGCCTGGTGAGTATACCCTCGTTTACCGCTATATATCTGAAGAAGGAGAAGAAGCGTCATCTGTGACGATCACGGTGACGGTCCTTGAAGATGCGGCACCGATTGTGCCGGAAATTCACTATGAAGGCGATACCGAACTGAGCGTCGAATACGGCGAGGCGTTTGAGTTGCCTGAGGTCAAGGTGATGTACGGTGATGAGGAACGCGGACAGGCAGACGTGACGGTAACGGACGAATCGGGTGAGGAAGTACCTGAAGTGGATACGTCAGCGCCTGGTGAGTATACGCTCGTGTACCGCTATATATCTGAAGAAGGAGAAGAAGCGTCATCTGTGACGATCACGGTGACGGTGCTCGAAGAAGTGAAAGAAGATGAGCCAACATTCACCGACTTGAATGAAGGCTACCGTTTCTATGAGGAGATCGCGTTTCTCTCGGGCATGGAGGTCATTAACGGGTATCTCGATGGCTCCTTTGCTCCTGACGACACGGTAACACGTGCCGCAGCTGCGACGATGATTGGACGTGCGTTGGATCTTGACGGTTCGCAACGTGATACGGATTTCCCTGACGTGCGGGATGGAAACAATGCTTCGGGATTCATTCAGGCAGCGGCGGATCTCGGGATCATTCAGGGATTCCCGGACGGCACTTTCCGTCCGAATGAACCGGTCACCCGGGGGCAGATGGCGATTTTCATCGCCCGCGCCTTCGATATGGAGACTCAGGCGGAGATGGACTTTACCGACATGGTGCCGTCCATGGCGGCTTATGAATCGGTAGGCATGATCCTCCACGAAGATATCACGCAAGGATTCCCGGACGGCACCTACCGGCCGGACGATGCCGTGACGAGAGGACAGTTCTCCGCGTTTCTGTCGAGAACCCTCGATGCCTCATTCAGGTAAGACAATTGAAGATCCCGGCCGTGAAGCCGGGATCTTTCTTTATTAAATGAGAACACAACAGAAGGGAGGAAGGCAAGGTGTTGGCTTTTGCCAACGGCAATTCCTCCCCCACCTGCACTTGCACCAAGAGGTGGGGTATCCTTGCCGAAAAACGATGAAATTTTGCAATCAATGTGGGACTGGGGTTCAGGAGGGGCAGAAAGTCTGTACGCAGTGTGGTGTGAAGTTGTTGGATGGGCGAAAGCCTGAACCAGAACATAAAGGCGAGGAAGTTCGAATTGAAAAACAGATCCAAGAAGAGGAGAGCATGTCATCCGACTTACAGGAACAGTCTCCGAAACCGCCGACGAGAACGAAAAAACCCCTCTCAAAGAAAAAGAAAGCAACCATCGGTGTCGCCGTTGCAGGTGTTGCCCTGCTGTTTGGCTCGTATCAGGTGATGACTGCTCAGTTCACACCGGAAAAAACTGTCGAAGGAATCTTTGACGCTGTTGCAGAGGGCGATAAAGAGAGGTTGGGAGACTATTTGGTCCGAGCTGATGGGGAAGAGCTTGAAGATCATCAGTTGACACTGATGATCGATATGTTACAGGATCCGTTTCTGTTCGAGGAAGTGAAAAATGACATGAACCTTTCAGCGTTACAGTATCGGGAAAATGAGGCTATCGCAGGTGAGGATCATACGTTTTCGTCTGATATTCCTATAGCTCTTGAGCAGAAGGGGAAAAAGCTGATGATCTTCGATGACTATGCGGCTGTCTTGTATCCACTGGACATGGAAGTCAGGCTTGACTATGAAGATGTGGCGTGGTCTCTGAACGGAGAGGAAGTCTCTTCTTATGAAGTCAGCACAGGGATTTACAGCCTTGGCCCTCAATACCTTGGCACCTATGATCTCTCCGTCGAAATCGATATGGCTTTTGGACGTCATGAAATTGAGGAGACGGTCGTCCACGATGGCCGATGGCTTGAAGTCCCTCTTCATATGGAGGCCTTGGAAATAATATCGCATATTTCAGGGGCTGAACTGTATGTCAATGATGCAGTCATGGATATTACTCTCGAACATGGCGAAACGTTTTTCGACCGTGTTCTGTATGATGAAGGTATGATGCTCCATGCAGTGGCGGATACACCTTTTGGTGAAATGGCTTCTGAGCCGGTACCTCTCGATGAGTCGAAGATTGAGTTGAAATACGCAGTAGGCGAAGATCTTGCAGAGGAACTGATGGATATGCGTTTTGCTGAGCTTGATGCAGGACGTTTTCTCGATGATTACTCCGATGTCTCGGAGGTGAATGAGGTTCCGGTTGCAATCAGTTTCATTCCGGAAGAGGCCTATTTACAGGAAGGAAAACAGGATATGTTCTGGCAAGTCACGATTCCTTACCGCGAAACATGGCAGTCGCCGGACGAGACCGGTGGCGAAGAGTCTGTGAGAGACTATGAACTCGTATTGATCCTGCCTGGTGATGACGATGAATGGCGTGTGCAGGAACTGTGGGTAACGAACGAACAATTCAGTGGCGAATGGATCACCAGAAGCTATGATGAAGAGGCACAGTTTGCTTATCTTGAAGAGCTTCAAACTATGGACGGTAAAGCGTCTTACCGGGCGAATGAAACAGCGTACCTCAATGAACTAATCAATGGTTTCCATGATGACAACGTCAATGCCATTAATGGGGGTGATAAGAGCAGAGCCGTTCGCATGATTCATGAAGATGCTGGCGCCTATAAGAAAACTGTAACAGATTACATTGACTACCTGCGTGGACGAAATATTACGCAGGAGTTTAAAGGGTCGGACGTCATCGGCGTGAGTGAAGGCAGTGAGGAAGATATCTATATTGTAAAGACGGAAGACCTGTACATTATCCATAACAATGATGAAGACCGTTCGAGGGAGGCGAAATTCCTTACCGAGTATAAGGTGGTACTGACGGACGACGGCTATTATCTGCTGGAGCTGGAATCGACCGAGCAGTTATGGAGCGAATCGCTGTGAATGATAAAACGTTCAGCTTGAAAAAAGAGTAAGAGGTTTGATTTTAATAACAGAGAGGATGAAGTGAAAATGTTTTGTTCAAATTGCGGAAGTGAAATGACGAAAGATTCACGTTTTTGTGGAGAATGTGGGACGCCAGTGGGCGGTTCCAATCAGGAAGAGGCGATATCCTCGGGAGGTTCTGTAAGCAGCATACAGTCAGTTGCGCAGAATGATTATGTTGTGAAGGGGAAAGAATTGTCGAAATCCTATTTTCAAGTGCTGAAAAGGCAGCTGAAGGCCCCCTTTTTTGAGGCACAATCGATGAAAGAAGATAAAATGACGAATGGGTTAATCAGTATCATGCTATTTTCTCTGTTTTTGGCCTTGAGCTCTTTTCTGACTTTGCAGCAGGCATCTTCCGGATTTGTGGATGTTCCCTTTTTCTCAACGGTTGTCGGGATGTTTGCAGGATGGGTGATCTTATTCTTCCTGGTCACGCTCGTTTTGTTTGTAACATTTAAAATTATGCGTACGGAAGCCGGTTACGGGAATTTGATGAATCGCATGGGTTCCCTTATGGCCATGCCACTACTGTTTTCTGCATCAGCATTTCTGACGGGGCTTGTGCAGTTAGGGTTTTTATCGACGCTGTTTATGTCACTTGCAACCGCATCGGCAGCACTGTCTGTTTTTTCGGTGATTTTCTCTGTTCAGCGGAACAATGACAAAGCAATGGATCCGTTCTATGGCACAATCATTGCAACTGTGGGAACGACAATTGTGATCTTCATCGTTTTTGTGGCTGTTTTGGGGTCTTTGTTTAATCAGCTTCAGCATATTATGTTTTAACTGTTTGTATGTAAGGACCTGTTTTCCTTGGGTGTGGTGAGGACAGGTCTTTTTCTGATTGAGGCAAAACAATTCACATCGATTAACGTTAAGATACTTAGTATTACTGCATATTCGAGTACATATGCTCAGTAGAAAAAGTGCATGAATAAAGGTTTTAATTACAAATTTTTTCTTTGTATATGGAGATTTTTTACCAGTCGAAACATTAATCTTAGCTTTTGCTCTTTCGTATGTGGGTAATTTCAGAGGAAATTCAGTCTTCAGTTGTTGAATGATTGGATGAAGTTCTTCAGTAATTACGAATTACTTATTTTGGTTAATGTAGAGAAAAGTTTCAATAGTGACGAGTCGCCTAACGGTTTTCTCTTACGATTATTTAATCATACGAAGGGAGGAAGGCAAGGTGTTGACTTTTGCCAACGGCAATTCCTCCCCCACCTGCACTTACGCTAAGAGGTGTGGGTATCCTTGCCGAAATACGATAAACAAAAGGGTGGATATGATGCGATTATTTAATTTTTCCGGGTTTCTTATGATGATGCTGATCACGCTGTTTAGCACTGTGATGAGTGTGGGCGCGGTTTATGCTGAAGATGAGGAGAACTCATTCGAAGAAGTTTTATCACCAGGATCGAGCTATATTATAGAAAATCAAAGTAATGAACAGCAGTGGATTCGTACAAATGCTTCATCATCTAATGGTGACTATTTCGATTATGCGGTCTATACAGGGGAAGGCCAGGGGCATAGCCAAGGCGCATCTGCAACGAGGAGCATCTCGATTCCGTCGGGTGGATCGGCGGTCGTCACGATAGGTTCTGACAGCGGCAACGTTACCGTAGAATGGGATGAGGCGAGTGTTTCCATTGCATCTACAAGTGAACCGGCACTCTACCATATGACGCTGGAGTCGGGCGAGAGCTACGAGTTCGTAAATCACAGTGCCGACGCCAGCTACAGACTCTTAAGCAGTGCGACCTACAGTAATGATCAGCGCTATGATTACGCCGTGTACGAGGAAGACGGAAGCGGACGTACACAAAGGGTGAATACGAATGCGAGTATTTTGATCCGAGCGGGTGAGACAGCGATCGTGACTCCGACGGAGGAGAGTCCCCCTGTCACCTTCAGTGGGTATCACCGTTTTTTCGACGGCGTGGAAACGGATGAACCGGCACTCTACCATATGACGCTGGAGTCGGGCGAGAGCTACGAGTTCGTAAATCACAGTGGCGACGCCAGCTACAGACTGCAAAGCAGTGCGACCTACAGTAATGATCAGCGCTATGATTACGCCGTGTACGAGGAAGACGGAAGCGGACGTACACAAAACGTGAATACGAATGCGAATATTTTGATCCGAGCGGGTGAGACAGCGATCGTGACTCCGACGGAGGAGAGTCCCCCTGTCACCTTCAGCGGGTATCACCGTTTTTTCGACGGCGTGGAAACGGATGAACCGGCACTCTATCATATGACGGTGGAAGCGGGTGAGAGCTATGAGTTCGTAAATCACAGTGCCGACGCCAGCTACAGACTGCAAAGCAGTGCGACCTACAGTAATGATCAGCGCTATGATTACGCCGTGTACGAGGAAGACGGAAGCGGATATGCACAAAGCGTGAATTCGAGCGCGAATATTTTGATCCGAGCGGGTGGGACAGCGATCGTGACTCTGACGGAGGAGAGTCCCCCTGTTACCTTCAGCGGGTATCACCGCTTTTTCGACGGCGTGGAAACGGATGAACCGGCACTCTATCATATGACGGTGGAAGCGGGTGAGAGCTACGAGTTCGTAAATCACAGTGCCGACGCCAGCTACAGACTCTTAAGCAGTGCGACCTATAGTAATGACCAGCGCTATGATTACGCCGTGTACGAGGAAGACGGAAGCGGACGTACACAAAGGGTGAATACGAATGCGAGTATTTTGATCCGAGCGGGTGAGACAGCGATCGTGACTCCGACGGAGGAGAGTCCCCCTGTCACCTTCAGCGGGTATTACCGTTTTTTCGCAGGTGACCCGATGGATGAGTCTGCTCTGAATCATATTACGCTTCAAGCAGGGGCTCATCATGCATTTCACAATTCCGGTGAGCGGGCCTATCGCATACAGACCCGCTCTGCTGGTGATGGGGATTTGCGTTATGATTATGCCGTATACAGAGAAGATGGTTCGGGTTACAGACAAAGACGGAATTCGTCAGTGAATATCTATATTCCGGCAGGTGGAACAGCCTATGTAAGCCTTGCAGAGGACAGTGAGAGCGGCCGGTTCAGCGGTTTCGAAACCATGTTCCAAGATGCTTCTGTGGAGGAACCAGCATTGTATCTAGTAAGGCTGGATGCAGGGGGTGAGTATACATTCACTAATCGTGGCCAACAGAGCTATCGTATTCAAACGGGCACGATTGGTTCAGACAATACAGAGTATGCCTATGACAGTTACAGGAATGATGGAAGTCTTGCGAGAAGTCGTGAGAATACGTCTTTCTCCTCCATCCTTGTTCCTGCAGGAGGTAAGGTAGAGGTTCGCGTGAACTCAAACAGCGGTCCGGTCATATTTGGCGGATACTACGATTTCTTTGGGTCAGGTGTTACTTCCCCGACTTGGGATGAAGAGCCAGGCAATGATTCTGATGATGAGGTGGCTGATCGGGAGGCGAACTACGATTCTCTTACCATAGGTCAGCTCGGGATTAAAGGAGATTTCGAAAACATCATCGAGGTTGGCGAAACTGTGGAAGTGAAGTCTGAAGGGACGTTATCCATCAATGATTTTCTCTATTTTAAAGGAGATGCGTCCATTGATTTACTTCAAGATAAACTCACAGGTGATGGTGTGTTCTATGTCTCCACTGCGAACGGCCATAACTATTATCTGTACGAAGGAGAATTTGAACTGGATGGTGACTCTCCTGGTTTCGACAGCAATGATCTGAGTCACTTTAGGTCAATTCGGTTTCAGGGAGTATCGATTGATCTGAATAAAATGCAAATCCACAAATCGGGATTGTCGATAGAGGGAGAGGTTACCCTTTATCAATTTCCGGGGTTTCGGGATCAAGTAACGGTAGACATTAATGAATTAGGCTATTCGCTTAATGATGGTCTCCTCCTTGATACGAAAGTTAACGCTCCTGATTTCAAAGCAGGCCCGATTGGAATAGAAAACAGCTATTTGGTATTTAATTATCAAAAGCGATTGTTTGGCGGGGGTGGCGAAGTCAAGGGATTGGGTACGTTTAATGTTGGAGTAAGTGCAGTAGAAGCGCATTTTCGAATGAAGCACGGCAAACTGGACAGCGTGACTATCAGTGGTTCTCCAACACGACCGATTCCGCTTGGCCAATCTGGATTTGGTATTGGGAAGATTGGCGGCAGCTTAAGCAACCTGACGGGTATGGATCCACAGTATGGAACGACGTTCGGTGCCAGCATGTCCATTTCAGATATGTTCAGTCCGGAATTCAAGGGTCAACGTTTGATTAATGCCAATGATTTATCGGCCAATGTATCAAATATGCACATCAAAACCAGTGGGAGGTTGAATATTTATGACTTCCAACTTGCATCTGCAGAGTCTCAGTTTCACCGGAGCGATGGCTTTTTTGCCAAAGGAGATCTGAATGTACTGGATTTCATGCAGGGAGAAACAGAGATGAAGAAACCGTTACGGACTCCGTTTAATGGATACGGCAGACTTGCGGTAGAGGCGCCAGAGGATTGGATAATCATCGGCGGGAGAACCTTCAATGAAGTGCGAATGGATATTGATGATGATTCGATCACAGGAAGCGTGACTGTTGTAGGGATACCAATCGGAATAAGAGTCAATTTCGAAGACGGTTCCGTCGGGATAGCAGAATCTCATGCATTTCCGTCGGTCAATCAGTATGAAGGTAATCGCGTCATATTGGGAGATAACTTCTCGCCGACAGGGACGCACGGTATGGATGAGCACCAGGTCTCACTTTTCAGTATGGAAGACCAGCGTGTGGATGTACCTCTTGAGAGTCATGAAGCGGTTCTTTTGGAAATCACCAACGCCCGTTCTGAGGAGTGGTTCAGTGTTGTGGGTCCTGATGGGAGAGACTATGAGCTGAATTTCGATGAGGAAGAGGGCAATGCACTTTTGGATGAAGATAAGGAACGGCTCTATGTCTCCATTCTTGATCCTGAGAACGGGGACTGGACTGTCAAACGGGATGGCTCGTTTAACGAGGTATTTAACGTGACGGTGATCGATGTCAATTTGGATCCTTCCATGCAGGAGGTCGAAGTCCTGACCGTATCGGACGAGCACCTGTCTGTTAAGTGGGACGGCGGTGATACGCCGGATACGAGCGTCAGCCTCTACATCAGTGATGACCGGGATTCCTATACGGGCTACCTCATGGCCGAAGGACTGGACGTAAAAGGAGAAGAGACATTCTCCATACCTGAGGGGATGATGACAGGGGATTACTATTTGTTTGCGAAAGCAGAGCGTGAAGGCAATGCGCCCGACTGGCTCTATGCGGAGCGCTCCTTTGTACTGACGGATCTTCTTGCACCAGAAGCTCCTAAAGGACTTGTGATAGACGATATCGGGAATGGAAAGGCCACTCTGTCCTGGTCAGAATCTGCGGATGACGGGATCGAAGGCTATCTTGTTGCCAAGCTTGCGGATGGTGAGCTGGACTATGAGGACAGTGTGTATGTGACTGCTGACGAAACGCAGGCCGAGGTTCGGGGGTGGCCGTTTGATGCAGATCACAGTGCCGTGGTTGTCGCTGTTTCAGTCAGTAACGACGGTCAGGAAGACGAGATGTTCCATTTCAGTCAGCCTTCCAATCCGGTGACGCTTCATATCCCGACGCCTGTACCGCCGGAAGTCACGGTTGATCTGCGAGTGGATGGCGGTTCTCTGAATCCGTTTGAAGAAGAGGATGGCAAGGTCTATTACACAGATCAGGCAGAGGTACAGCTCCAAGGCGAATCCGGTGAGTCCGTTAATTTCGAAGTGATCGTAAACGATGAGCACCTGGAGTTGCCGGAAAGGGAAACGTTGGCCCTCAATATTGAATTGAATCTCGGGACGAATGATGTTGAAGTCATTGCCGTGAATAAACGCGGTGACAAGACTGTCAAACGCTACGCGATTCATTCAGATTTGTTCTCTCCGCTTCTTCATATCGATACACCTGCAGACGGTGCAACGATCGAGAGCAATTCTGTCTATATCAGCGGCCATACCGAAGCCGGGACGGATGTGTTTGTGAATGGCGAGCAAGCGTCTGTATCGGATGAGGGGTTGTTTGAACTGACAGTTGAAACAGACAAAGTCCGAGACGACATTACGATTGTTGCGCAAGATCGTGCTGGCAACCGCTCCACGTACGAGGCCCTTGTGACGATGATCAACGATCAGGTCTATACGGATTTTGGTGAAGAAGAAGTTGAGCCAGATAAAGAGTGGACCATTGCCTTCAATCAGGCGCCACTGAACGACGATCTTGAACGTCATGTGTATGTGCTTGATGCTCATCACAGGCAGGTGGACGTCACGGTGGAGAAGGATGGTGATAAGCTCATGGTGCGACCGGTTGAAGAGTACGTCTCCGGGGAGCGATACCGGCTTGTTGTCGAAGCTTCACTGAAATCGAAAGACGGAGAAGCGCTGTTTGAGGGCGTTCAAAAGACCTTTGTGATTGAATGATAACAAGTGGATTTCCCGGGCTCAATTTCACTTGCATAAAAATAGAGATATCAGGACAGTGGAACTGTTTATTAAAATGACGTGCGCCGAGTATTCTTTTGATAACAGTCGCGGAAGTGCCCAGGGATTTGTGCAGGCGCTCTATGATGGGGTATTAAAGAAGGAAAGAAAGACACTCATTTTGATTCTGAGGCTCAAATTATCAGTGGTGATTTTTCCGTTTTCTTGTATTGCAGTATGGAATAAGAGCAGATGGCTGTAAATGAAGTTTCATTCATTCGACCAATTTCTTTGAGTAAATAGTTTGATGTTCTTTAACAGCCCCTTGAACCTTTTGTTTCAGGGGGTTTTTGGTCCTTTATCAGAGTACTGTAGGATTATCATATGTTTATGTTTGACCTCATTTAACTATAAAAGTTTGATCATTTGCTCTCTAATTATCTTAACTTTGCGAGAGAGGGTGCTTGGACATCCTTATCCCTTTTGAATTTGGCCGTTTTTCGTTTGATTATGCGCGCTGACAACACTGTGTCTTTTTTATGATGGAAATGAAGTACAAGAGGATCAAGTAGGATTAAATATGGATAAAAACTTGGGTGTACATCGTTAATGCAAATGATTATGTCGAACCAATAAATGATTCTTTATAACCGCACCTAAAGTTTCATTTGATGAACAGTTCTGTTTAAGTCAACTCTTTTATCATTTTTGGTCATTATCATCCATTATAAGGGTTTATAGAAGACTTTTGATGTAATTAAAATAAAGAAGGAGACATATGTTTCGTTGGGGAATTTTGTCGAATGTGAACCCTTTCCTTTATTGGATATTGAAAACTGCTTATGAGAGAAGTATGATTATTTGTGTAAAAATATATAAACAAATTGAAGAAATATGAATGTAAAAAGACATTAAGCATGATTAGAATTGCGCTTTTCTACAAAAAAAGGTGACCGTTAGGACTACTTTGATAAGGAGGTGTATGTATGACTGTGAGCAGACGGTCAAACCTTACGTTAATTTTATGGTTTCTATTTGCGGTATTGATTGTTGGTGTCGCGAGTGCAATGTTTTCGACTGTGGCAGGAAACTCTCTGATTGTCCTTGTACCCGGAAGTGGCATGTTGGTTCTGCTAGGAGTTGTATTTCTGCTTTCCCGTCGGGAAAAGGTGGCGTTTAACAAGAGCAAACTGAACTATCAGCCTGTTTTAGGGTCTGTGGAATCAGTCTCCTTCCATAAGGTTGATCGTGTTCGTATGTATCAGCAGGAAAAGAAAGTTGTTGTGGGCGATCATCGCTCCTGGTCCTGGTGGCTCTCTTTCTACGACCAAAACGGGAGGAAGCTGACTTCGTTCGATGTAAAAATTTTAAATCAGGAAGCCCTGCAAAAGCTGACGGGTATTTTGGAGAGCCATGGACTGACAATCATAAAAAATAAATGAGGTGACGTATGTATATTCTAAAAAAAATCCAATTATTCCTATTGACTGTTGTTTTGTTTCTATCCTTTGTCTTACCTGTTAATCCCGGTGCGGCTGATGCTGCAGGACAAGGACCAGAGACAGCGTCACAATCAGACAGAGACGAAATGTATGAACCGTTTGAACCGGTTGTAACAACGGCTTCCGAAGGGGACAGGCGGCGGAGTGTACTATTGATTCTTGAAGAAGGAAATTCTCATTCCTCTATCTATAATGAAGAATGGCGGGGCTTTTCACAGCTCGCCAATCACTTGCAAGTCAATGATTACATAATTGAGGAAAAGGCATTACCTCAAATTACATTGGATGAGCTGTGGAACTATGATGCAGTCGTCTTCTTTTCAAACTCGAGGGCTCATATTTCTGATAGTGAGGTCCGGACCGTCCACAACTATGTCCGGCAGGGTGGTGGACTGTGGATCCTCGGCGAGATGTCGTCAGAGGGCGGATTTCCTTACAATGAACCCTTGAATGAGATTGCCAAACCGTTTGGTATTGAAATCGAAAAGGGACTGTTGTTTCAGGAAGAGCAGAGAGCTGAAGGCTTCTCCCATTCGAGAATGAATGGAAGGGGGTTGCCGCTCTTTACTGATATCCAAGAGCATGTCACGATGTCAGGGGTAAATGAGTTCTACTACAACTGGGGAACAGCTTTGGATGTATCGCCCCCTGCGGTGCCGGTTGCGTTTTCTGAGGAGGATGCATGGCTCGACCCGGCCACAACATGGTATGAGGAGACGTGGAGTTCAGGAGAGGGCTGGTACTCGGAGCAAAATGACAGCCATTTGAGCGGTAAAATGCCAGTGGCAGCAGTATCAGAATTTGGAAGAGGAAAGGTCGCGGTATTGGGTGATTCAGGTATTTTTGCCAATGTATCGTTTGACGATAATGATCACCGGCAGCTGACCTTGAACACGCTTGAGTGGCTGATGGATACTGAACGGGGCAGGGAAGTGACTGTCGAAACACTCTATCCTGTTACGCAATATACGCCTTCGACTGTTATGAAGGGAGGGAGTGCCGTTCGCTATTATCAGCTATTTGACGATCTGGGTGTCCCTGTGAGACGTGTCAACATTCAGTACCGCTTTGAGGGGCAGGAAGAAGTACGCATGGCTGAGACCAATGAACAGGGCATGTTTGCCGTAGAAACAGATCCGCTGTTCGAATCGAACCTCCAGCGTGTTAAGTTCGAAAACGTTCAGTATCAGTGGCCTGAAGACACCGCTACGTTCCCGGTTCAGGTGAGAGATCGTGAATTTAATCAGACATTCTCGCTTTCAACCGAAATGAGTGGTCAGGTGGGTGTAGGTGCGCCTTCGTTGAAGGTAGGGAACCTAGTGGAAATTAATACAGTTTCAGCTGCTCTTAAGCTTGGGGCAGGTTCTTCAACCATGCTCAACTATGAAAACATTGGGGAAGTCTATAATCTCAAGTTAGAACAGAGGGTAAACAACGAAATTGGTGTTGGAGGAGAGGCGGGCCTACGAGCATCAATCCTTAGCGGTGAAAATACACCGACAATGAAGGCAGGTGCCGGCATTGAGTCAAATGCCAGCGGCTCTGTCAGTCATGGATATTCGGCCACTTTCGATTCATTTAACGATCGTGACGGTGAACGGTATAATCAGCAGCTAATGGAATCCTTTCTGTTTATGCTGAATGCCGCTGTTGTTAATAATTCTAGAAATGCAGTCGGGGCAATTGTCTATAATTACTTGCTGGACAATGTCGATTTGGAAGGAGAGTATTCCCAAACCGGTGGATACGGCGGGGCGGCTTCAGCTGGAGGTTCAGTCGAGATTGGTGTGGATTTTCCCTTTACAGAAAATGTGAGTGCTGCAACGATGTTCGAGTCAAATATTGGTGTTGATATGACATACGATAAACAGGTTGAGCATCATTTCAACAGTGATGAGGTAAAACACTCCGTAGTCAGGGGTCTGGCCGGAAGTTATAACATTGGCAAGATTAAAAATCAAATTGATACCAGTCCGGTGAACCTTAATTTGGAACGTTCGGATAGCAACGTCTACAGTGATGGAATTCATGAAGAGACAGGCTTGAGTTTGACGAAGCGAGGCTCAGTAATTGAGGATTTAACCTGGCATTCAACGGTTCAGACGTCCTCCGAAAACGGATTCGTCACAGGGCATGATTCGTTCCTGAAAAAGACCAACGTCTATCCTTCCGGGGAACTTACGACCCTAAAGGATAACGTTCCAGCCATTCATGGTTTTTTGGATAATCACAGGATTAGTCTGAGTAGTTTAGATCGGATTCAAGGTGAGGCGATGAACTTTGCCGATCATTATGAATGGCAGATCTCAGAAAAGGAAGAGGAATCGGTTAATTTAGGTTTGGAATTGGCTATTTCTGTCGGCCCCAAAGTGGGATTGGGTGCCAGTTTTTCAGGGGCTGATGAAATCGAATACACCCGAGACGTCGGTGTATTTGAGTCCGGGCTTGGAGAGATCGTCCTTGAGCGGTATGACGATGATACGTATATCGATGGGCAGAGGCAGGATGTGACGAACCTCCTTGATGAGTATGCATATGCCGTTGGTGATGCTGTCTCTCACTTGTTTGATTCAACTGTGCAGGCACTGGCCGATGGTGCAGAGTATGTCTGGGAATCGGGCAAAGCGACGGTGAAAAGCGTTGGAAGCGGAATTGCTTCTACAGCTCGCGGTGTCTTAACTACGGTGACTGACGCTGCTTCCGGGTTCAGCTTCTTTTCCGCTCAGACCGCAACAGGGCAGGCACCAATCATCAGCGAAATCTATCTGTATCATCTGATTGATGAGGACGGTGATGAGCTTGAGAATTATGGGGAAGTTGAGCTTTCTCTTGAGTATGAACAGTCTAAAGTCGATCAATATGGCTATCAGGATCAAACAGATGAGTTTGCGATTTATCACTGGAACGAAGAAAAAGGTTATTATGTTCCCCTTGAGAGCGAGGTGGACACCGATGAAAATATGGTAACAGCCGTTGTGACTGAACCGGGTCAATATCTCGTGGCTGTCGATGTATGGGATCCGGTGATCAATGATCTGACTCTGAGCAACATCGGTGATGAGACGTATTTGGAAACGGAAATTGGTACCAGGATCAGTCAAATTGATTTGGATTTTGTCAATCTGGACGTAAACGGTGCGGATGTCTCTCTGGCTGAAGGTGATAATTTGTTTTATCAGCCTGTGACAGGGGCACTTCAGGCGGAGATCAGAGATCATCTCGAACCTGGTGAAAATGAGGTCAGTCTTTCTGTGACATCGGGCACGGGGAAGTCTGCAACAAAAGAAGCGGTCCTCGTGCATGATACTGAACCCCCGGTGATTCATGATTCAAGCTTCATGGTCGAGGGCGATGACATTACGGTTGAAGCAGAGGTGACGGATAACATTGAGATGAGCAGGGTTCTGCTCAATGTGACGGATACACGGGATCCAATGAACAGCCTCGTATTGACAATGGATGAGCATGATGGGGGGATCTTCCGTACAACGTTGAACCGAGACGATATCGCCGTACCGGAAGTCTCACTGATTGTAAAGGCACGTGACTGGATGGAGAATGAAGCGGTGACGGATGCGGTCTCGCAAACAACAGGTGAGGTTGAGGCAGTCGAACTTCGATCGCCTGCAACCGTCCGGGGCGTTGATCCCAATGGACCACTGACGCTGTCATTTAATGAGCTGATCGATTCAGGTGAGCGTTACGATCAGATTGAGGTTGTGGATGTAAATGGCGAACAGGTGAGTATATACGTGCAGCTCTCTGGAAATGAGATGCTGATCTATCCGAGCAGGTCCTTTGAAGAAGAAGAAACGTATACGCTGTTACTTCCGGAAGAGAGCCTCAGGACTGTGTATGCGGATGAAGTCCTTCATGAAGAAATCAGGGTACAGTTTACGACAGGAAGTCGTGAAACAGCATTTGAGAACCCTTTCTCTGACTTCGATCCTGATCACCGTGCGGGATTTGCGGTATATCCACTCGTTGATTACGGTGTCATTCAGGGATACCCTGACGGAACATTCCGACCTGATGCCAATATCTTGCGCGGTGAGGCCGCTCTGATGCTTGCAAGAGGGATGGGACTGGTTGACCAGACTGGACAAGCTGCCGAAGGAACGGATTTTGAAACCCCATTTGCGGATGTTCCCGATTCAAGCCGGTATTATGATTCTGTCAATATGCTCAAAGAAGAAGGAATTACTTCAGGTTATGCGGACGGTTCGTACCGTGTCTCAGATACGATTACACGCGCAGAGATGGCTGTGATCATTGCCAATGCCTTTTCATTTGAACAGGAGTCAGCAGATTTTGTCTTTACAGACCGAGGAGCATCCACCCAAGAGTCTGTTCAGGCACTCTATGATGCCGGTATCACTGAAGGGATTGGAGATGACCGTTTCGGTTCGGATAATCCAATCAAGCGTTCTGATTTCTCTGTTTTTGTACACAGGAGTATGGATCAGACCGGCTATCTTGAATAAGTGAACGGATGTAAATGCTGGAAAGAATAGAGGAGACAAATGATGAAACTTAAAATAGGGTTTATCATCCCGTCGATTATCTTTCTGTCATTGACGGCATGTGGCGATCTTGAAGAGGATCAGATGCTGCAGCATGAATCAGCGGAAGGAGAATCTGCGGATGTCAATGACGATGACAAGGGACCTCAGACGATGGCAAAGCCTGTTTTTGACCGGGTTGATTCGGAGTCAGAAGTCTCAGACTCCGAATCTCTCCCTTCTCTTGAAGATTTGGAACAAAATGCTGTCCTTACTGAGGCTGCAAGGGCTAATAATGGTTCGGACACAACGCTGTATCTTCTCCCAGAGGGAGACGTTTACAGGTTCTATCATTATCATCATGAAAACCGTGACATCTTTAAAAGTGATGAAGTGTACGAGCTGCCTTTTAAAGACGAGGACAGTGTGCGGGGTGCGAGCGGTCTGGTTTATGAAACGGTGCATCATTCAGAGGTGCTGCTGAGTGAAACGAAGAATCAGCAGCTCTTGATTCTTAAGGTAGTAAGACCCGATCCTCAACCTTGGGGGTACATTGTATTCATTGTGGAAGACGAAGATGTGATGAAACTTGAAGGGGCGGTATATGGCAGGCGGCATAAACACCGTCTCGTTCTCGATCAGCTCTTACAGACAGCAGACTACGATCAGGGAGAATGGACGTTCAGATCTTTTCATATTGATGACGAGCAGTTGACCATCTCTGAGATGATGACGAGTGACATCTATGAGCAGCATGTTGATTTTGACTTTTGGATTGACTATAACTCGCCGGTTCGCTCGAATGTCCCTGATGATTGGCGTTACCGGGAATCTGAGCGTCATGATTTCGCACCTCACGACAGACTTCGGGAGGTCGGGCATGAAGTCAATCAGGTGATTTGGACACGCATAGCGGATCATGCCAAAGTATTTTATGAGGAAGAAGGTCCGGAGGAGATTGACACTGAGCCGATTCGAGCGGACGTCGATTCCCTTGTTACAGAAGCGTTCTTTGAGCGTGAACTTGAACCGTTTATTCATGGAACGTGCTGGGAGTGTGATAACAGTTACTTTTACTTCGGCGAGAGCATCGAGACCGAAGCCATCCTGCATGAAGGAGAGAATGAGATTTCTTTTATCGCACGTGCGCTTGAGTCTGATGATGGTTACTACAGTGAACAACAGTTAATGATCCAGTTCGTAAAGGAAAATGGAAAGTGGAAGATGAATGACTATAAACCGGCACAAATTCCCTGGCTCTCGTGGTGATCCTGATATGACGGATTGCTGGCAGTTAAAAAGAGACTGAAGAGGGCGCTAATGGAAAGGGAAGAGGAGGGGCATTATGGCTTTTTGTACAAAGTGCGGAGCCGAACACCAGGCTAAATTTTGCCCGAAATGCGGGCAACCTGTAAGTGGAAAACAGGATCAAGAGCCAAAGCAAAGTGAAAAGACGACTAAACATAAAGAGAAAACTGCAAAACCAAAGGGAAACCCGTTGAAAAAATGGCTGGTGGCAATGCTTCTTATTCTCATTGCCGGAGGCGTTGGCGGCTATGTTTATGCAGGAAAGTATTTCTCTTATGAGCGGGCGGTGGACCAGCTCGTTTCGGCAATCGAAGAAGAAAACGCCGATCAAATCCGTTCGATGGCAGAAAGCGGCGTGGCAGAGAGCATAACAGAGGAAGGTATGGCGTATTTTATGGCGATCATGCATGAGCAAGAACGGCTTGATGCGTTTCGCGTGGACATGCTTGCCAATCTATCCGGAGAACAGGCAGATGTGTCGGATTATCCGGCAGTTCTTGAGCAGTCTGGCAGCGTTTGGGGTATCTTCGATGATTATGCGCTTAAGTTTGAAAGTTATACGATCGAAATCAGGCATGTTGTTCCTGACAATGGAGTGACGGTCCACTATAACGGTGATGAAGTAGGTGTTTTCGAAGACGGAAACAATCGCTTGACCATTGAACGGATTTTCCCGGCAGGGGATTTCATAACAATCGACTATGCAGGTGGTTACGGAGAAGCAGAGGAGCAGATCGCGGTTGAGGAATTGGGAGATCTGTTCACGGACCGGTTATTGAGTTATACGTGGGATTTTGAAGGTTCCTACATTGATATTTCTGCAAATCGGAGTGACAGTTATTTAATGGTGAATGGCGAGGAGACCGGAGATGCCATTGGTAGTGGCATGACACTCGGTCCCATCAACTTCAATGAAATCGAATTTATACAGGCATATACAGAAGGGCAGTTCGACCGTCTTATCTCAGAGGAAAAAGCGGTGAACCCTGATGATAGCCGATATGAACTGGTTTTTGACGAAGAGACGGTAGAAAAAATCGAAGCTGAAGATCTTTTTTCGAGCATTAATCAGCATGTTACAGACTGGGTTGATGCCTATAGAGACCAGGATCCAGGGAAGTTTTCAATGCTTACGAATGATTTTGCGGAAACTTATTTGACAAGAACGAGAGGGAACTTCGATGAACAGCGCAGCCAAGGCTGGCGTTACCAGGGGTATGCGGACAGAGTCGACTATGATATTGCATCGGTTCGAATTCTCAATGATCAGGCTGATCATCTTGAGGTTTCTATCGATGTTCGTCTGAACTTTCAATCGAGTTTCTACGCTGTTGGAACCGATCCGTCGAATACACCGTTGACGAGATCAACGAGTGAATGGACGTATTATCTCCTTTATGACACAGACAGGGATCTTTGGCTTCTTGACGGTCAGGAAGAACTGGATAATTGGCGACCGGAAGATGAATACCGGTACGAGCTGTAAGATGCCCTTAGTGCTTCTATATATGGTTCTGGATCGGTTACACTTAGTTGGACAGATTCGTTAAGGTCCCGTACACTTGGTTCAAATACAAACCAAGGAGAGCTGTTTTATGACAACTCGCAAACGGAGAAGTTTCACAAAGGAATTCAAAGAACAGATCGTGCAACTGCATCAAGCTGGCAAGCCCCGATCCGAACTCATCAAAGAATACGAGCTGACGCCTTCTGCCTTTGATAAATGGGTTAGGCAATACCAGGGTAGTGGATCTTTCAAGGAAAAGGATAACCGTACGTCTGTTGAAGAAGAGCTGTTACAGCTCAAGAAAGAAAATAAACAGCTGACCATGGAAAATGATATTTTAAAGCAAGCCGCGCTGATCATAGGACGAAAGTAAATGTAATCAAGGCTAATCGTTACAAATACTCGGTATCAGCAATGTGCGACGTCCTACAAATTGCAAGAAGCTCATTCTATTACGAATCCAAACGGCAAAATGAATCAGAGCAAGAAGAACTGACAGAATTGATCGTAAGCATTTTCATGAAGAGTCGTAAGATCTATGGTCAACGGAAGATCAAAGCTGAATTGAAAAGAGCTGGATGGACGGTGTCGAGACGCCGTATCAAGCGGATCATGGCTGAACAGGGTTTGGTATCAAAGTATACCGTAGCTCAATTTAAACCTTCAAAATCTAGCTGCAATGAATCCGAAACAGGCAACACACTGGACCGGAAGTTTGATCAGGACGACGAATTAAGCGTTGTTGTCAGCGATTTAACGTATGTCCGCGTGAACAAAGCATGGCATTATATTTGTGTATTAGTCGATTTATATAATCGTGAGATTATTGGGTTCAGCGCCGGGCCTCATAAAACCGCTGAATTAGTTCAAACTGCCTTTGCATCCGTCCCCTACAATCTAAATCGGATCGAGATCTTTCATACAGACAGAGGCACTGAGTTTAAAAATCACCTGATCGACCAGGCACTCGATACCTTCGGTATTACCAGATCATTGAGTGACAAAGGAACGCCCTATGACAATGCCGTAGCTGAAGCCACATTCAAGACCATCAAGATCGAATTCGTTCGTGGTGCGGTTTTTTCTAGCCAACAAGAACTTGATCTTGAACTTTTTGATTATGTGAACTGGTTCAACAATATTCGAATTCACGGATCATTGGATTATTTATCACCAGCTGAATACAAGTCAACGGGACCTTAATTTTTTTGTCCGATTTAGTGTTGACATACCATTCTTTAAATCCATAGGTATCGAAAAACAATTTTAAGCGCAGACTATTATAAATAAACTGATGCACGAAGAAGTTTAAAAGAGTGAAAATACGACTACAGTGAATGGGAGTGAATGAACATGAGTCAGGGCAGTGCCGTTCAAACAGAAAGAGAATTAGGGATTGAGATCCGAAAAAAAACACATGAACGTACGGAGAAAATGATCCAGCTTGGCGAGGCGACCTATAAAGAAATCCGTTCGGGAAGCAGCGAGGATGAACAGATTAACAATTTGCATGAACAGTTGTTTAAGATCGATATGTCAATCGTTGAGATGAAGCAGAAGATTGCCGCCATTCGTGCTCAATCCGAAAAACAGATATGCGAATGCGGGAATGAAATTGCCGAGGGCGATATGTTTTGCGGTGAGTGTGGCAGTAAGGTTGTGAAAGAAGAGCCTCTTGATGAAGAAAACAGTAAAGTGTGTAAGACATGCCAGCATCAGGTTCCTGTAACAGCATCGTTTTGCCCTGCATGCGGACACCTCGCAGACTGATCTCTGTAACAGAAAAATCCAAAGGAGTTGATTTGAATTGTTTTGTCCGTCTTGCGGGTCCGAACAATCTTCGGACTATTTATATTGTAAACATGATGGGGTATTGCTCCAAAAGCCGAACTACGATTTTTCACTGGATCCTGTCCAGCCTGTTCACTGTAAAGGCTGCGGCAGTAAGGTGAGCAGTGATGCGAACTATTGCTGCCAGTGTGGAGGATTAGCGACGAAACTGAACATGGATGAGAACTCGTCAAAGTTCAAAAATTTTCAGGTATCCTCAATTATCGAGAAAGGAAAGTCGTTTAAACCTGCTCAGACAGCGGACTTGTCAAAAGAGAGTTTATCAGGGTATGCCATTGATGGTCTGAAAATCGCTCTTATCCCATTTATTATAATGTGGAGTGTCGCATATTATCTCTATCGAATGGTGATGGATTTTCCATTTGTTGAAGAGGCCAGCTTCATGGCAGAGGCTGCCGGTATTCAATTATTCAGAGTGACGGACATGTTTATGTTTGTGAACTCAGCCGGCATTCAATTCGATGTGAGCGCAAGTTCGGGCGGATTTAATGCGGGTATGGTCCAAGAGAGTATTCATATGAATTTTGGATATCTTGTTTTTCTGCTGATTGTTCTGATATCATCGTTTGTCGGAGCCTGGCTTATCAGCAAGTTCGATCCTTCGTTTAAAAGTCGTTCTTTCCATTACCCTGCACTATTCGCGGGTGTTATTTATATGATCTTGCTGACAGGTGTTTCTTTCGTTGCAGGAAGAACAGTCAGAGTTCCAGGTGAGGGTGCTATTTCTGTCAATTTTTCTGTATTTTCCACCAGTGTACTGACGGCGATTTTACTTATTATGACTGTGTATATTGCTCTGATGGTCGGACAATTTGGGAAAGGTGCTTTTTCTGAATCAGATCGATTGATTCCTCACAGTTCGAAAGTGATGATCGGATTCACTGCAGCTTTGGTTTCTTTCGCAGGAATTGTGGTTATTTTCACCGTATCGGCTCTGAATAATTCGTTAATCACGATGACTGGCATGTTTGTCGAGGACCTCACATTAGTCAGGGTATTAATGGTTCTGATGGGAGGGTCATACGCGTCATTGAGCATGTTGCAGACAGTTACCACGACAACTCCGGATTTTATGACTGTGACAACATGGGCTTTTGGTGATCTTTCTCTTTACAATTACATGGATATCATGCCTGAAGACTTAATGATGCTTGGTGGCACGACCCTTGAGTTATTTTTTCCGATCCGGCTGGCTGTCCTTGTGCCCATTGTGGTTTTTGCCATGGCAGGATTCCTTTATATGACTTATATTAAAGTAACAAACTTAAAAGATTTACTTATACTAGCAGTGTCGATCTCCGTTTCGTCCGTTATTTTGGGTGCATTTTCGAATTCGGAAATGGTTGTTACAGATTCATTTGGAGGAGGATCTGATTATACCTTATCTGCCAGCGTGCTGTGGTTTCGCTCTGTGCTGATGACAGGAGTATTCAGTTTTGGAATTCTCTACGCAGTTCACTGGTTCAAAACGAAATAACGTCAGGGAACCTTGCTCTGAACCGCTACTTGTTAAGCGGACTCGGAAAAAAACAAAAAAAGTGGTTTTAGGCCTGAATGAACTTACTGGTTCATTCAGGTTCTTTTTTGAACCTTATTGATGCTTCGTTGTTATTCAATAGCTATAGGTGGATGCTTGCCAAGGTGTTTGTCTTCAGCTAATTCTGACTCAGCTTTGCTTTCTCAGAGTGGATCTTCAGACTGCGCTAATCCCACTGGCGTCCCTCCTAACGCTACTGGATGACTTTACAACGAGTTTTAAAAGAGATTTCAGTCTTCTATTTAATCAACACCCTAGTATTATCTCCGATACAATTTTGGTGCCAGTCCGTTGAAAGTTATCGTGACTCTTCGCCAGTTATAATAATCAATATAGTTATGATGCTATTCTCCAATTGTTCAGTTGATGAGAAAAACTTACGGTAATAATATTTTGCTTTTAACGTACCGAAAAATCGTTCAATTGGTTGATTGTAATATACATATTTATTCCTAATGTAAGCGTCAAAAATCCGCACCTATCAATGTAGATGCGGATTTTCTATACTTGGATTATCAATTTTTAATGATACGAATATCATCCGGCAAAGAGTCTGACCACGGCAGGAACTGTTCCATCTCAGATTGTTTGCTGGAGGGGAGGTTCTCAAACAGGTAGTTCAAATATGCCTGGGGCTTCAACTGGTTCTCTTTTGCAGTTTCAATCATACTGTATATGATACTGCTGCTTTTGCACCTCGCGGTGTATTGGAGAAAATCCAGTTCTTTCTCCCAATAACGAATGGTTTAATACTGCGCTCTGCGCGATTGTTATCAATCGCTAATCGACCGTCTTTTAAGAATGTTCGTAGATGCTCCATTTGATAGCTGGCATAAATCACGGCTTTACCCAAGAGTGATTTGGATAGAATTTTTGGCTTCATAGACTCAACCCATGCTGAAAAAGCCTCAAGAGGGGGCTCGATTCGCTCTTTTCGAGCTTCGTAGATCTCTTCGGGCGTTTTATACTTATTTTGAATCTCTCTTTCAATGCGGTAGAGCTCGTCGATGGCATTCAGCCCTTTTTTTGCCGCAGATGTCGTTGAATCACGATCGTCAGGCAACGTTTGAACCGCATCGAAAAACTTGCGACGTGCATGGGCCCAACATCCAACGAGTTCCACTTTGGGTTTGAGACCATGATAACCACCATAGCCATCAACATGCAGATAGCCGGTAAATCCTTCTAGAAAGCGACGTGGATATTTACTTGCTCTTCCAGGCTGGTAATCATAGATGACGATCGGAACATCATGACCACCAGACCGGTATAGCCACATATAGGATTTAGCTGCGGCCTCTTTTCCGTCTTCTTTCAAGACTTGAACGGTCGTTTCATCGGCATGGAGAACATCGAGAGATGTTAACACCCGAATCATGAGGTCCCAGATCGGCTCAAGCATTTGTTCAGATGCTTCAATGATCCAATTGACATCGTCTGGCGGGATATGGAGACATCCATCCTCTTGAACTCCTGTTCTTGCCGGTAAAGCGGTACGCCTTGAACAAATTTCTGATTGATCATATAAGAGACGATAGACGGCGAAGCCAAACTGCCTGGAAATGGGCGTTCTGGAGAAGGTGCTTTCACGATTGGATTTCTCGTACCCGTTCTTTCACAATGTCGACAGCTGTAAATGGTGGTTTCATACCGTTTGACCTTTACTTCTGCCGGGATGATCTCCAGTTCATCTTTAACCTGTGTCTTCATTATATGAAGTTCACCGTTGCAACACGAACAAACCTGGTCTTCGACCGGGAGTGTATAAGTCACGGTTTCAGTGTACAGGTTCTCTGTCAGGTCCTTACGAGCCTTTCGTTTTTTCTTCCGTTCATATGTAATTGCCTCAACCGTCGGTTCTTCCTCAGCTGCGTCCTGTTCTTTTTCAGACTCGTTAAACAAAGAACCTTGTTCAAAACGCTCATCTGTTTTTTCGCTGGATGTCCCGAATTTTTTCTTTTGCATCAGGCTGAACTGATCCCTGTACCATTTCAGTTGAAGTTCCAGCTCAGCCTTTTCCTTCTCGAGTCTTGAAACTCGGTCATCGACAGATTCAGTTGTGTTGGATGAGTGTTCAGATGTCTTTTTCATAATGTAGCTTATTTTATACGGAAACAATGATTCCTGCAAGACGCTAAACGACTTTTTCAGGATTCATCTTCCGATGAGCCCCTTTTTGATCCAATGGCAGTCCATCTAACAACCATCTTAACTGTCTTTCCGTAATGATCATTGGCTCGTCAGAGCCAGATGTCGGCCATGGAAACCGACCTTTCTCAAGACGACGGTAGTAAAGCCAAAAGCCATTATGATCCCAGTACAAAATTTTGATTTTGTCCCGATACCTGTTACAAAAGACGAACAGCGAAGATGAGAAGGGATCCAGTTCGAATCCCTCCTGAACAATCGCCGCTAAACCATCAATGGATTTGCGTAAATCCGTTGACCCTCTTGCAAGGTAAACGTTCTTTGGGTGAATCTGCCCGATCATAAAGCATTCACTGCTTGAAAGAGGTGTTGGAGTTCCTTTGGAGGTAATCCCGCAGGGATTTCAAGCCGGCTCCCATTAGGTAGATGAAGGATTATTTGTGAGGAATGATGTCGGGTGTGATCAACATGAACGGACAGCCAATCCGAAGACGATGGACTGGTTTCGGATTGCTTCTGGATTTTTCGAAGCCAGTAACGGACCTGGTGAACGGTATATCCCTCATTTTGTTTCACCCAAGCGGCTACTGAGAGCCCTGAATCTTTGATTTCCTTCACTTTATGTACCCAAAATTCATGATTTTTCCTTTGGTTATTCATCACGTCATTCCCTCATACTTTGAATATAATCACAGTATGAAGGAAGATCGGGTTAAATCATATGTGCATTTGTTTGACGCTTACTTTATTTTTGCGAATAGAAAAACTCCCAACTAAGTAGCGTAGAAATAGATTATTTCTACTGATCACTTTGTTGGGAGCATATCATCCTTTGAATGGTGAGGGCTTTTTAAATGATTCTGTTACTGTTCATTGTTGATTAAAATCACTGTTACTTGCGAACTGCCTGGAGATTTATTATTAGGATACCTTTTGAATCACGCTGCTGTTTTTACGAGAGTGACTGCCTGATTGGCTATGTTCAAAACAGCAGTTACGGTGTTTCAGTCAATCAGCTCCTTGACATAATAGAGTACCTTTGCAGTCTGATCGCGTTTAGTCGGCTGGTGAGGAAGGAAATGTCCTCCTGCGGTCCCTTCGAGAATGCCTGTCTTGGTCAGGGCTGCGACAGAAGGTATTGCGGTCTGTCCGATCTGTTCCAGATCTTTGTAGGCAAGGTCGTGTTCGGAAGACAGAGGTTCGCCTGTGAAGATGTCGATGGCCCTTGCGATCATGATGGCCATTTCTTCCCGATTGACAGATTCATCCTGACGAAATGTACCGTCTTCATAGCCGTTCGTAATTCCGGCTTCATAAGCAGCGGTAATCGCGTCAGACAGGGTTCCGTGCTGATCGGTGAAGGCGGTCTCGCCAGGGGTTGACGGATTCAGTTCCCCAATGCGGACAAGCATTGCAATCATCTGGCCTCTGGTGACATCATCTGCAGGACGGAATTCGTAATCACTGAATCCTTCAATAATGCCTGCAGAAGTGAGCGTGTCGATATAGTGAGACGCCCAATGATTCAATGGCACGTCTTCAAACTGCTGCGAAGGCAGATCGGTAACCGAAACGCGTACCTGTGCCGATGTGCCGGAGACGAGATCCGTAATTGTGATAACGGCGTTACCTGCCTGCTTCGCGGTTACTGTCCCGCGGTGATCAACGGTTACCGTATCGGATGCGTCTGTCGTGTATCGGAGGCCTTCCGTAAAGGCGCCCGCCGGTTCCACGACCGGCGAGAGCAGGTATTCGTCACCGGTATTCAGGTGAAGTGCGCTCTCTGCCGCGCTGAGTTGCGTGATTGCGACACTCGTCTCCAACAGCGTAAAGTGATCGATGAACAGCTGTCTGTCACTTGTGCCGGAGGATGCATCGTAGCCAAAGGTGAAGCGAGCCGGCGCTTTGGCATTTTCAGCCCATGATCCAGATTCAATTACATCGCCGTCAAGCGTGAAAGAATAGACACCGCTGAGAAGATTGATGTCGAGAGTTGCGTCATGCCAATAGCCGGCAACAAAGCGGTCCATCCCGTTTTCCATCGTGAAAAGGGGGGCGCTGTCTGTGTCAGAAACGGTGATTGTGAGCCCTTCGGTTTCCCTGGTCATAAACGACCAGTTCACAATGATTCGGTCAGTGGCATCCGACACGTCGAGGTGCGTGAAAGCATCTTCCCCATCAATGGATTCGAGTTTGCCGTATTTATTGATGATGCCAGCCTCTTTGCCGTTGATCTTCAGGTTATCAACGACAGAGGCATGGGTAGTGCGGTTATCCTGGAAGATGAATTTTCCAATATCTTCAGGCGTACTTGCCGTATCTCTGAAGGCGAAGTCAGATGCGATCTGCACCGGATTTTCGTCTTCGGGGGTGACGAGGACGCTGTAACGGCCTTCGTCGAGGTTGACAGAGATGGCAATGTCGTAGGATGTGCCAACGTGCCAACTAAGCTCTTCATCTGCTTTGAATACGGCGCCGTCTCTTGCATCAAATAGTCCGCCGGTGTTTGACGAGGCTCTGACGATAATTGGAAGATCCGGGTAATTACTGATGGTCATCTCTTCTCCCGCAAGACCCATTACCGCATCAATGCCCTCTTCTTTTGGTGTGAATGTGTAGGTGACCTCAACGGTTCCGGTTTCTGCTGCAAACGGCGTAACACCAGTGAAGTCACGTTCAGGCAGAATGGCTTCACTCTTATGGAAATACGTCAGACTGTCTGCTTTTGACACGTTCACTGACGTCACGGATTCTCCGTGAGGGCCGTCTTCAAAGCGTTCGTCAAAGAGGGCGTTTGTCTGCCATCCGGAGCTGCCTTCCTGCAGATCGAGGATTGCCGTTTTACTGAGGCCGGAAGCGTCTTTTACGTCAAACGACAGATGGATGTTCTCATCTGTATGAGCGAGTACCTTCACACCATCGTCGAGGACGAGTGGCGCAGAAACGGGATGGTCAATGACGAGCTCGATGGTCCCGTTGTTCTGTCTCGTCGGATCGCTGACGGACACTTCAAGGCGGTCACCAGGATATTCTCTCATCATGACTGAAGCCTTGTTATAGCTTGTCAGCTTCCCTGCTGTTGTCGGACCATCGGTCCAAAAGTTGGCTGCGAGAATGCCGAGTGAAGCTTCTTCAGCAGCCTGAACTTCCTTCGTGTTGGCAAGAACCGTCACGTCAGGAGCCGCCGCATAGTCGGAGACAGCTTCGGAAGACTGATTCGGAAGCACGATATAGGCGTACGTATCGTCTGTCGGATCTGTGCCGTGGTCAACAGACAATTCTGCAAAGGGCCGGGTGACGGTTTCGGTTGAGCCGTTGCGGTTTATGTCATACCAGGAACCGCTCTGCTCGTAACGCTGGACGTGTACATCCGCCGTTTCCGGGAAAACGTAGCCGATGTCACTGCCGGCTGTATTGCCTTCGATGTGCATCCAGGTTGGTTCGGTGGCAGTGTGAGACGTGTTCATACCGGTATTGATGGCCGCACCGTCAATGAGGATCTCATTCATCCCCTCTTTGGCAAGCTTGCGGCTGTCGATGATCGTTTCGATCTGATCACCGTCATCACTTGAGATGCCCGAACCGAGAGCGACGATTTCGTCATCAAACATAAACCATGATTTGTGACCGGTCAGGCTTTGCCCAAAGACGGCCTGATCGAGCTGCATGCCGCTGGCACCGTAAAGTCCGTCCAGCGATGTCCCGCCGACCCATGTGGCAGGGGATGTGCGGGCAGTCCCAAGTCCAGGACTGAGAGGACGGTCCATATTGGCGGTGATGCCTGGAAGGCGTTTCGGGTCGATAGCAGCCCAAAATCCATCGTTATACTGATGGAGGTCATCCGTATACAGGTAGGTCATGCCGGAACCTGTGTAGTGGCCTTTCATATTCTCTCCATTCATATTGCCTTCATAGGCGGCAATCCGGTCGGAATATTTACTGAGTGCAAAAGTGAATCCGGGTCTTCGGTGTGCAACACGGTCCATATGCGTCATGAGATAATGACCGATAAGTTCGCCACGTGCCTCAATGGTTTCATCGTTCAAAATCGTATTGGCCATCGTGATCACCTGAATGCGGTTGAAAGCATCGATCATCTCCGGCTGAGAGATAAGCCAGCCTTTGATCATGCTCATCATCCGCTCTTCGTAATGATTTGGAACGATCGTCGCGTACTGAATAATCCGTTGAACAGCACCGCGTCCATGGCCGATGTCTTCCGTATTGCCCCGGGAAATGGCCCGTCCGTTGACCATATCCATCATGAGTCCTTTGTAGATGACCGGCTCAAAGCTGAGGAAGATCATCTCATAGATCACGTTCAGGTCATCTTCATTCAGTTCGTAACGGCTGTCGTTGAGCATGTAAATCAGATCGATCATTGAACCAAGGAATACAACACCATACGTACCCGTATAAGCGATGTTGTTGTGATCGATGAAGGAACCATCGATATACACGCCGTTTCCTCTGCCTGATTGTTTAATCGTCACGACAGGGAAATGTTCCTGTGCTGAGGCGATCCGTTCTTCATCATGGGCGAGAATCCCCTGAAGGGCGACAGCTTTGCCGAGGTCGACCAGGTTTGCTCCTGAAGCTTTAACACGCCAAGTGGCATTGCCAACACCGTAGTAGTGGGTTACTTCAGGAATGTAGTGTTTCACTGCATCCGTATAGCGGAGGCGCTGTTCTTCTGCCAAACTGTCATGAACCATGGCAACCGTATCATTCAAGAGTTGTGGAGACCCGATCTGCCAGTCCCACCAGTTTCCGTAGTCAGAGCCGTCGGCGTGATAATGATGTTCGTTCATCCATCTCAGCCCGTAGAGAATGGCTTCAAGAAGTGACTCGGATTTGTAAAGTGAGCTCGCTTCAAACGTGTATGCCTGTGCCATTTGATGCAAATTTCTGAAATGTGTGGTCATTGTGGCTGAGTCTGAGAATTGACCTGCGTCATCCCAAAGGACATCGGCCTCCTTATCCATCTTCATCGTGGCAAGAAGACTTGCGGCTTTCTCTGTCAACTCGTCCACCTGATCGGCGATCGCTGGTGTATCCATGTCGGTATAGGCGTTTGGCACGATGTAATTTACCCAACGTTCGCGCATCCGATCAAATTCCGTTTCCTCGTATGGCAGGACGGAAACCGTCATTCTTGCTTCTGCGTCACTGTCAGCAGCACGGATGATCACTTCTGCTTCACCAGGAGCAATGGCATGGACAAAGGTTCCGTCTGTTTGCAGTACAGTTTCGTCAGACACGCTCCAATTCAGCGTTGCATCAGACGAAGAGGAGGGATGGACGTCAGGGAAAACAGCGAAGGAACGTCCTTCAACAACGGTCATATCCGTCTCCTGAAGGGTGATATCCGATACCGGTATCTCGCCGTCATGGACGATGACTTTCGCGGTATCTGTAAGTGTCAAATCGTCATTGACGATGACGGTGACCGCTGTTTCACCTGCAGAAACCCCTGTGATGCTGCCGTCATCAACTGTGGCAACTGTCGGATCACCTGTCGTCCATGTGAATGAATCTGCCTCGGCGTAGACCGGAGTTAATCCGAAAGTGGCCTTAACGGTTTCGCCTTCCTTGACGTAAATTGGCTCATCGTCAAAGGAGATGCCTTCAACGGCAGCTTCCTGACCGGAAATGGCGAAGGATTTAATGTCGATTGTGCCGGAGGAACCGGCTTCAGGACTCACTGCGCCCCCGATCACGAGGATCAGCCGGATATGTGTCGCATTGCTTTTTGTTTCGATTTCGCCTGTGCGTGTCATCCAGTCGGTTGAACCTGCCGGGACAGCGGCCACGTCCTTTCGTTCAAGGAGTGAGGTGCCGTTAAACTGTTCGACGCGCAAGAATGCAGCGTTGCCCTGAGGATTGGGACTGTTGAGTTCGGCTGTGCGAAGGACTGTCCCGATTTCATAGCGGCGGTTCGGGTCCACTTCAATGGCGTCGTAATACTGAAAGAAACCGACCGTTTCATCGAGGGAAAGACTGACGATCGTCTCCTCCCCTTCCAGATGGACATGTCCTTTCGGAGCCTCTCCTTCTGATGGCCCCCAATTTCGTAAATCCCAGTAGGCGGGCTTTGTTTCGTCCTGCCACAGATCAGCAAAGGATTCTGCGTGTTCGGTTTCATCAAAGCGGTGGTTTTTCAAAAGGGTGTTGGCCAATTCATCTTCCACATGGGGAGGTTCGTCTTTGGAGACCTCGCTCAAGGAGAAAGAATCGATGGCAATTGTTCCGGTGGCGCCCTGTCCCGGGGAAACGACACCGGTGATGAGGATTAACCGGATTGTTTCGGCTCCCTGTACAGGCTGAACGCTCTCGTGCACGTCATGCCATCCGGTGTCTTGATCGGTGTTTGTTACATGTGCAACATCATCGCGTAACAGCACCTGGCCGTTTTCGTTGAGGTGCTCCACCCGTAAAGATGCGGCGTTACCGGATGTGTGAGGCGTTGAGAGGTTCTCTGCACGAATGGCTGTCGTCAGTTCATACGTTGCGTCCTGTTTTACAGGTATAGGATTTTGATACTGAAAAAATGAGACCGTCTGATCGAGCTCGATCGTTACGATCTGTTCATCATGATGATGTGTGGCAAGAGGAGGCTCGCCGCCTGAGTTACCCCAGTTGCGTAAATCCCAATACGCCGGCTTCATGCCATCGGTCCATAAATCGGCAAAATCGCCGGCATGTTCCTGATCTTCGAAACTGCCGTTATTAAGCAGTTCACCTGATCGAGCCGTTTGCATTGATGAATCCGCAAAGGAAACGCTTTCAAAAAATGGGATGAAAAGCGGAAATAATAAAGCCATAACCAGTCCAATTACGCATTGCTTCTGTAAATACTTCAACGATGATCTCCTCCTTAAATGGGTATACGGGTCGTTTCCTGTGTCCTCCTTTCTGCAAAATGAAATGTCTTAATTATCATAGCTTCGCCTGCAATGACTGGTGTGAACGGTTTTGACCAAATAGAGCAGGATTTTGACGATTGTGGGTCTGGTCAACATGAAAGATCCTGCAAGGGAAGAAGATATCATTCATCTGCAATAGAAGAAAGACCCTCACCATCGGTGAGGGTCTTCTGCACAGCAAGCGTGACGTAATGAAAAATTACTCATTAAAATAACCTGCAGGGTCGTCTTCTGTACCAAACCAGACGTGTGAATAGTTGCCTTTGACGGATATACCCATGACGGTGAGATTACTCCAGTATCCGTCACCAATGATCACATTATCATGTGCCGGACTCGACTGCCAGAGTGACAGGGCGCGCTCAGCCGTCATGCCGTTTGAAGCCCAGACCGAGATTTCATAACCGGATCCATTGTATACGCCGTCGGTGATTTCATACGGTTTATCCCACATGCCGGAGGCATTTGCGTGATCGGATGTGTAGCATACCGGCGACCAGTCGCCGTTGGCAGACCAGCTGTGCAGGTTGCATTCCGGTGCGGCGCGTTCAGGGCTGTGAAGGTTTGAGTCATTGACATGTGAGCGTGCGACCTGCGTCATGGAGACAGACAGCTTCAATGGCTCGAGACCGAGGCTCACGCGGTAGTCGTTGATCAGGTTGGCAAGCTCGCGCTCTTCAACGGACAGCTCTGAAGAGAGAACATCGATCGGCTGATAGCCGGTTACGGGCTCATCGTCTTCAGGCTCTTCCTCCCCGTTCTCGTCACGGCTTTCGTCTGGAAGCGTGGCCTCGCTGTCCATGATGACCGTATCGATGGCATCCCTCAGTGGATTGGTATACGGGATGGATGCCTGTTCTTGTTTAAGGTCTTCAATAAGAGCTTTCAGCGAGGTTAATGCTTCTTGCTGTTCTTCATCGTTCATGCCGCCGGCGTGGAGCTGATCAGTCTCCAGCCTTACTTCTTCGAGCAGAAGCAGGGCATCCTCGGCTTCAATCGTGTGGTGGCCGGCCTGCATGGATGCGCGGACCATGACAGAGAAGTCCGAGCGGATCATGAACTGATCGGTGCCATAGGCATCGAGAGAAATGCCGGAGGTAATGGCGTAGTCATACAGAGCCTGCACGGCATCCATCGACGACGCACCGAGATCTTGAAAAGGGTTCGTATGGCCAACAGGAGCAAGCTCAAAACCGTTTGCGAGCATAATCGCCATTGCACCGCGGGTCACTTCGTCGTCCGGACCAAAGGTGCCGTCAGGATTACCGCGAACGACCCCCTGTTCTTCTAGGGCGATGAGGGCATTGTAGTAGCTCGTCCCTGGGTAAACATCGTTGAACGAAGGGCTGTCTGCGGACGTTTCAATCAGGAGATTCCCTTCGAGATCGACAAAACCCAGTGATCTTGCAACCATGATTGCAGCAGCACCTCTTGATATGTCATTGTCGGGTTTAAATGAGCCATCGGGAAAGCCGCCGATGATCCCGAGGTCATAAAGGCTGAGGACATCATCTTTGTAGCGCTCAGCGAGGGGGTCGGTAAATGGTGATGATTCGGCAGCCGGTGAGAGTCCGCAGGAGAGAATCGACACGGCGAAGATGAGAAAAGCAATGTATTTTTTAATCATATTGTCCTCCTTGAAGATGCAAGATACTCAGGCGAGTGTCGGTCTGTGACCCGATGAAGAGGGGATAGGCAAGTGTTATTGCCGAATGAGGGCATAGTCCGGGTATGTATATTGATGAAACATTCCCCCGCTCCGGGATGGAACAGGGGGAATAGTGTTCGAGTGAAATAATCAGTCCATGATGACAGGTTTTTGCATGATCGTGTAGCCGTCATCTGAATGCGAGATACGGAGGATCTCTTTGCTCTCAGACGTTGTATCCTCTGCGCCGGCGACACCGGTTCCGGATACGAGCATGACTGCGAGGATGAGAAGAGTCAATAGCTTCTTCATGATTTAATCACCTCCTTTTCGGTGGTGCTCAATGACATCAGTAAAGGCGTCGACAACATCGGGCTGATACTTGATACCGCGGAGCCCACGCAGTTCATTAAGGGCGCTCTCATGGGAGCGGGCATGCTGATACACGCGTTCACTGGTGATAGCGTCATAGGAGTCGACGAGGCCGACGATGGCTGCTTCGAGAGAGATTTCTTCTTTCTTCAGGCCACGGGGATAGCCGCTTCCGTCATAGCGTTCATGATGCTGCTCGACGACTTCTGCAGCCAGAAGGAAATGAGAAATGCAGGTTTCCCGTAACATTTCGGCACCGTAGGATGTGTGCAGTTTCATGATGGCCCATTCTTCTTCAGTGAGTTTTGAAGGTTTCAGAAGAATTTCCTCAGGGACCTGTGTCTTGCCTATGTCATGAAGGAGTGCACCGAAATGAAGCTTCATCAGCGATTCGGAATGCAGGCCCATTTTATCACCGACGAGCATGGCGAGATCTTTGATTCTCGAACAATGGTCGGCCGTGTAACCGTCTTTCTGTTCTATTTTTATGGCAAGTTCTTCAAAGTTCCTGGTGTCGTGGCTGTAATAGTGAAAAACGGGTTTGGATGTAATATACAGAAAGGCTGACTCTTCGAGTGCCGTCAGGACGAGGTATTCATTGATTGGCGTTCCGGAAAGAAAGTCCCCGTTCAATAGAGTGGTCTCCTCTGTAGAACGTTTCATTTTCAATTTTCCGGAAAGAATGTAAACAGCTTCGAGGCGCTCTGTTTCTTCTTCATCCGGGGAAATGCCCCAACGGGAACCTTTATCGAGACGATGGTGAATGACCTCGGTGCCGTCAAATGCGTGTAAAAGTGAAACGACTGAATGTTTCGAGGAGGCCCGTTCGAGTGCCAGTCCGCTCTTCAGGATCTGTAATGAGGGATTAACGAAAGAATGGTCCAATTAAATGCCTCCTTTCATGAAGATGCATATCCTCTCTACATATATTATACGGAAAATACAGATATATTGTCGAAAATATGCTGAAAGTATGTGTAATTGAGGCATTTGGAACGGGGCGAATATTGTAAAAATTAAAAAATAAACAATAACGGTACAGATTACAGGTGAAAAAAGACTAAAGACTTATGCGGGATTACTGTGACGAATGGTCATATGTGAGGGGGCCGAACATCTCGGGCAGAATCGCATATGGCGGTTATCTTGTAATCCGTCGTTCCACACGTTCCAGGATGTCCGCCCATTCGTCGTCAGGAGGCGTGGACAAAAAGACATTGTCAAGGCCGATGAGAATTTCCTCATCCACGCTCTCATAGTTGCGCCCCCGGTGGTGAGGAGCTGCGGAAATGGCAGCTTCGGCAAACAATACGCCTGTGGCCTGTCCTCCAAAGTACGGATCGGTGATGGATGAAAAAGCGTCTTTGTCATAAACGGCAGGAGAAGCCGGGAGCTGTCCGGTCTGTTCATAGAGGCGGAGTTGCTGCTCGGGGGCAGTCAGCCATTCGATCAGACTGTAGGCTTCATCCGGGGCATCAGACTGAGCAGGTACAGCCAGCCACGTCCCTCCCCGATTGCCTGCTCCTTCAGGGATTTGAGCGATTCTCCAGCTGTCTGAGTCCGGTGCGTCGGCTTTCAGATTCCGGGTCATCGTCCAGTCGCCGAGGATCGTGGCAAAATTACCGTTCGCTGTCGCCTCCTGCCAGGACTCGGAATCGTGATCATGAAGGAGTAGGTAGCCTTCCTCCATCCATTCGGCCGTTTTCATAAAGATGGACTCGATATGAGATGATGAGCCGATCAGGAGCTCACCATCGGTGTTGAAGTAGCCGGTTTCCATCTGATCGCGAAGGGCGTGATAGAGGATGTCCGGATTTCCGGCTGTTGCCGTTCCGGTCTCGGTTTGGAGCTGATCCGCCATTTCTCTGAAGTCATCCCAGGAGCGGATCGCGTCTTCCACTTCTTCAGGATCTGACGGTAGCCCGGCTTCATGGAATCGGTCTTTGTCGTAGTGCATAACCGTCGGTGACACGGTGGCCGGGAGTCCCAGGATGAATGAGGCGTCGGAGGAAGACCCTGCTTCAAAGGCCCAGTCCAGAAAGCCTTCGGCATGATCCGCCGCACCGTGATCACTGAGGTTGACAAACTGATTTTGGGCATCGAGGTAGGTGTCGAGCTGTGACCAGTCAAGGGCAGCCACGTCCGGCGCTCCTCCGCCGGCAGACAGTGCTGTGAAGAGGGCGAGCTGGTGATCGTCCTGATCCCGCTCGACGAGATCGATGTTCAGATCATCGTGCATGTTTTCGTATTCTCTGACGAGATCTTCATAGTCCGTGCCGTAGGACCAGACGGTGAGGGATGTCCCGCTGTCTTCTGCGCTGTCTGCAGGGCCGTTTTGGTTCTCCTCTTTGCAGGCGGTCAGGCCCGCAGCGACAATAAACAGGATTGCACTGTATCGAATCGTTGGCTTCATGAGTATCGGTCTCCCTTTTCATTGATCGGTTTCTGGCGTTCTTAGCCGTTGTATCATGGAAAACGACCGAGGGCAAGGAAAATGGGAAAACGTTCAGGAAATGCTCGGAGTCATAAGGATGAACGGGCCATGTGTATTGTGGTATGCTTTTGTCTATGAATGACGGACGGAGGAGTTATGACATGATGGGGATGTTTCAAGGGCGCCTGCACATATGGTTTCCGCCCGTTTTTGGGCTGTTTATCGTAAATCGGTTTATCGGCAGTCCGCTTTTGGACGACGTCATCGGCATTCTGGCCATGCCGATGCTCGTCATAGCCTTCATGGGAGCAGCGGGGCTGTTCCGGATTCTCGGAGGCGTATTTACCGTTACGGGGGCCGGGATGTTTCTCTATTCCGGACTGCCAATAAGTGAACTGCCGGGCATGATGATCGCGACTATGCCGCTTCTTTCTTTCTTGACGGTGCTGCCGTGGATGAACAGCGTCGTCCGCTCCGGTCGCTTTGACCGCCGGATCAATGATCTTACGAAAGTCAATGCCAGTCATCTCGGCACAATGTATACAAGAAGTTCTTTCTCAACGTATCTGCTGGCGATGTTTATCAACCTCTCGGCGCTGTCTCTGTCTCAGGATGTACTCCGCAGCAGTCTGAAGCATTTCCGCAAACGGCTGAGGGATTCGTTCATCAGCCGTGTGACACTGCGGGCGTTTACTCTCGCGCTCCTTTGGAGTCCGATGGAGATTATGGTGGCGATCACCGTCGATACGACGGGGGTCAGCTATCTGGCCTTTTTGCCATGGCTCTTTTTGGCTTCTGTTAGCCTGCTTGTGATTGACTGGTTTTGGAACTGGCTGTTGTTTCGGCGGATTCCAAATGAGAAGCATACTGACGATGAGATGAAGCCGATCGTTATCAACTGGCGAGTGACCGCATGGAAAATGATGCAGCTCGTGGTGGCACTTGGGGTGTTTTTGACAGCTGTCGTGACGATCGGCAACGTTTTTTCACTGAATTTCATTCTGTCAGTGACCCTCGTTATTTTACCGTTCTCGTTCGGCTGGGCTCTGATTATGGGCCGTTTCCGCTCGTTTATCCACATTGGCTGGGGAACGTGGAAGCACCGGACCAATCATTTGCAGAATTTCGTCGTCCTGTTTCTGTCTTTGGCCCTCTTCTCTGAGAGTCTGAACGAGACACCGTTTCTTGCATTTTTACAGATGCCGTTTGAAGCTGCGAGCGAGACACCGCTTCTGATTTTGCTTCTCGTGCAGTTCACATACCTCGCACTTAGTATGATCGGGGTGCATCCGATTGCGACAATTGCGATTCTTGGTGAGATATTGCAGCCGTTGTTTGCGGTGATTAATCCGCTCAGTATCGGGATGGTTCTGATTATGGGCGCGCTTGCAACGGCGACGGTCGGAACTTACGGGGTCACGGTGACGATGACGGCGATGAATACGATGCAGAATCCGTATCGCATTACGCTCAGAAACATGCCCTTTGCCCTCCTTTGCGGCAGTATGGGTACCCTGATCGGCTTTTTGCTCCTTTAAAAAGCAGGCTTTTTGTTGCTTCTCTGTTCAGATCGTGCGACGATGCAGACAGATGACAGTGTTTATAATGAAAACTGCAGATGAATGAAAGGGTGACAGATGATGAAGGTGACGGCAGACGAACTGATGAAAGCACTCCGGAATATTGGCTGTGAAGAGGTCGATGCAGGCAGCAATTTGTTTCAGGACTTTGAAGAGACGCCGGAGATCGGTATTCGAATTAATGGAAAACGATTCGGCATTGAGCGGATTGAAGGAATCGCGCCGGAGACAGACAAGCGGATCGCTCGGGAAGTCAAGCGCAAGCAACGGTATTACAAGGTAAAAAAAATGCCGGTTCTCTGGCTGTTTACACCTGGACGGGAAACGGATGTGCCGGATAACAGGCAGCTTTTTTTATGGGAGTCTGAAATAGCGGCAGCGAACCGGACGAAGGAAGATTCGGCCTGGGAATTGCGTGCAAACGGCCATATACGTGACGCCTCTTTCTTTCAGCTTTTCGACTATGAACCGGATTCGGCACACGAACGGGTCCTGGTAAACAGTATAACAGAGGCCTCTGTTCGTAATGGGGAGCCGGTATTTCGGACGAAGCGGTTTTTGGTGGACCGTAAAGACGCGCCGATTCGTGCATTCCTGCTCTGGCAAAGTCCATGGCTCGCACTGGAGGACCTGACGCTGATCCGGGCCGGTTCCTTTGTCTGCGGTAACAGCGCTTCTGAAGAAGCTGCGCGGGTTGCTTTTGACAGAGACGTACAAAACAGACAGGCATGAGAATCATACAGCTGAAATCAGCCTGAGGATATGGTACGATAGACGCAATACGTAAGAAGGTGAGTTGCATCATACAGCAGGATTTCTGCACAATCACTTAAGGAGGGATCGGCTTTTGGGACAAGGAAAATCACCATCAGCAGGCAAAGGGAAACCATGGAGAAAAAGGCTGTCCATTTTATTGATTGCGTCTCTTTTCTTTTCGCTCGCCACACCGGCTGGCTATGCACAGGAGCAGGAGGAACATCTTCAAGTCATCATTCAGTATCAGGATGATATCCCTGAAGAGCCAACGCGTTTCGGCTGGCTGAATGTACCGGTGTATGACAATGTGAAGGATATGGAAAATCTGAATGTGAGAACGGCTTCGGTTCCTGTAAGCGAAATGGCGTCATTACTGGCAGATCCGGGGGTCCTGAGCGTGGAAGAGGCCGTTCCGTTTGAATTTCATGAGACGTATCCGGAGCGGTTTTCAGGGATTGGCGGGGGACCGAATGACGATGCTCCCATGTGGCATAATCAGATGATCGGTGCATACGATGCCTGGGAAGACGGGTTTACGGGTGAGGACGTAAAAGTCGCTGTTTTCGACTCAGGCTTCTTTGATCATGATGATATTGACTATGCAGGCGGAGTGTCAGTCATCGATGAAGAAACGGATTTCACGAAGGACCCTAACGGCCACGGCACCAGCGTGGCGGGTGTCATCGGCTCGTTACCGGGAACCGAGGCCGAAGGCATGGCATCAGGGGTTGATCTGTACGGTGTGAAAGTCAGTCACCAGGATGAGGATGGAAACAATCGCGTCGGTGACACCTCTCATATCGTCCAGGGAATTGAATGGGCCATTGAAGAGGAGATGGACATCATTAACCTGAGTCTTGGCTGGGACGACTATTTGCAAAATATGCATAGGGTATTCCAGTCCGCTGCGGATGAGGGGATTCTCATCGTAGCATCGTCCGGGAACCACGGGAATGACGAAGGCACAGGTGAGAATATGGTGTATCCCGCGAAGTTTGACGAGGTAATTGCTGTCGCTTCACTGGATCCGGACAAGGAGAGAGCCTACTATTCCTCTACAGGCCCAGAGAATGAACTGGCTGCCCCGGGAGGAAAAGGACGGGGATTTCAGTCTGAACAGATTTATACGATCAATAACGAGAATGCTTATTCCTATATGTCTGGAACATCGTTTGCATCACCCCATATTGCGGGACTGGGGGCACTGCTTATGCAAAGGAACCCGGACTGGTCTGCCACTGAGATCAGGCAGTATATGATCGATCATGCAGAAGATCTCGGAGAGCCTGGAAGAAATGAGCTTTACGGCTTTGGATTGGCTTCTTATCAGCCTGCCGGTGATGAGCCGGAAGTTCCGGAATTAATCTATGACGGTCCTCTTGAGATTGATGTCTCGGAGGGTGCCTCCTTTGAGATACCGGAAGTAAGCGTGTCACACAGTGAAGATCTTGACGTGCGGGTCAGCCTGTTTGACAGTGATGGCAATGCACTCGATCCGGATACATTCTCAACAGACATCCCGGGGACATATACATGGCGCTTTGATGCGGAAGACGAGGCGGGGAATCAGGCTGAACCTCTATTCATCACTGTGAATGTCCTTGAAACGGTGGATGAGGAACCGCCGGTTATCATCTATGACGGTCCTCTGACATTCACTGTTTCCTATGGCGCGGAGTTCTTCTTGCCGGATGTGACGGTTGAGGATAACGTGGACGAGGATTTGACGGCGGAAGTCATGATCCAAAACGAAGCAGGTGCTGTCTTGGACGTATTGGATACGACAGAGCCAGGGACGTACACCTTGACGTATACGGCGGAAGACAGCGCAGGGAACGAAGCGGAGCCGCTCGTGATCACGGTGACGGTGGAAGAAAAGGAAGACACGACGCCACCGGAGCTTGTGTATGAAGGTCCGACAGCGATTACGGTTGCGTACGGCGAAGGCTTTACGATGCCGGAAGTGAGAGTAACGGATGATACCGATGAGGATCTTCTTCCGACAGTAACGATTGAAAATGAAGCAGGTGAAACGCTCTCTGCCATTGATACGACAGAGCCAGGGACGTACACCTTGACGTATACGGCGGAAGACAGCGCGGGCAACGAAGCGGAGCCGCTCGTGATCACGGTGACGGTGGAAGAGAAGGAAGACACGACGCCACCGGAGCTTGTGTATGAAGGCCCGACAGAGATTACGGTTGCGTACGGTGAAGGCTTTACGATACCGGAAGTGAGTGTAACGGATGATACCGATGAGGATCTTCTTCCGACAGTAACGATTGAAAATGAAGCAGGTGAAACGCTCTCTGCCATTGATACGACAGAGCCAGGGACGTACACCTTGACGTATACGGCGGAAGACAGCGCAGGGAACGAAGCGGAGCCGCTCGTGATCACGGTGACGGTGGAAGAGAAGGAAGACACGACGCCACCGGAGCTTGTGTATGAAGGCCCGACAGAGATTACGGTTGCGTACGGTGAAGGCTTTACGATACCGGAAGTGAGTGTAACGGATGATACCGATGAGGATCTTCTTCCGACAGTAACGATTGAAAATGAAGCAGGTGAAACGCTCTCTGCCATTGATACGACAGAGCCAGGGACGTACACCTTGACGTATACGGCGGAAGACAGCGCAGGGAACGAAGCGGAGCCGCTCGTGATCACGGTGACGGTGGAAGAGAAGGAAGACACGACGCCACCGGAGCTTGTGTATGAAGGCCCGACAGAGATTACGGTTGCTTACGGTGAAGGCTTTACGATACCGGAAGTGAGTGTAACGGATGATACCGATGAGGATCTTCTTCCGACAGTAACGATTGAAAATGAAGCAGGTGAAACGCTCTCTGCCATTGATACGACAGAGCCAGGGACGTACACCTTGACGTATACGGCGGAAGACAGCGCAGGGAACGAAGCGGAGCCGCTCGTGATCACGGTGACGGTGGAAGAGAAGGAAGACACGACGCCACCGGAGCTTGTGTATGAAGGCCCGACAGAGATTACGGTTGCTTACGGTGAAGGCTTTACGATACCGGAAGTGAGTGTAACGGATAATACCGATGAGGATCTTCTTCCGACAGTAACGATTGAAAATGAAGCAGGTGAAACGCTCTCTGCCATTGATACGACAGAGCCAGGGACGTACACCTTGACGTATACGGCGGAAGACAGCGCGGGCAACGAAGCGGAGCCGCTCGTGATCACGGTGACGGTCGAAGAGAAGGAAGCACCATCCTTTAGTGATGTGGATGAGCGTGAGCGATTCCACCTTGAAATTCGGTACCTCGCCGGTCTGGGTATAATCGGCGGTTATACAGACGGGCGGTTTGGTCCGGACGATGTGGTAACTCGTGGTCAGGCAGCGATTATGATTGGCCGGGCACTTGGATTTGACGGAGAACAAAGAGAGACATCATTCCCCGACGTCGGCATGAATACCACATTCTCAGGTTTTGTGCAGGAGGCGGCTGACCGTGGGATTATTCAGGGATTTCCTGACGGTTCATACAGACCGGATGCTCCGGTAACACGCGGACAGATGGCGATTTTCATTGCGAGAGCGTTTGATCTTGAAACCGAGGCGGATGCGGATTTCAGCGATGTATCGCCTTCGATGCAATCCTATTCAGCAGTTCGGCTCATCTTGCATGAAAATATCACAGAAGGTTTTCCTGACGGCACTTTCCGGCCGGATAACGATGTAACCCGCGGGCAATTTTCAGCATTTCTTTCACGAACGCTGAATGAAGATTTCAGGGGCATGGACTAGTTTGCAGTTGATGTACGTCCTTCGATCATGATCAAATAAGTGATCAAAAGCTTCCGGTTTTCCTGATGGATTGCCGGAAGCTTTTTTGTCCTTTAGGAAAGTTAAACTTTGCTAAAGAATAAAGTAAAACTGCGACTATGGCTTGGCGATTGGCGTGTTTTTTCTTGTTGCTTCGCTTGGAGTTTAATGGAGAGGTTGTTACCCGCTTTGTAATCTTTTGAAACAGTTTTTTAATCTCCCTATGATGTCTTGGTTTATCCCAAATGATAGACTTTCATATGTGAGCAAATTAACACTGCTTGGGGAGATGAGATTATGAAAAGAGCAAAAGTACTGATAAGTGCCCTCATCATTGCGGCGGGTATTTTCACATATGACAGCGTGGCTGAGGCCACGGAAGGACTTGAAAACGAGCGGGATGAAGTACAGTCCGAGCTCGACAACATCCAGTCAGAGCTCTCTGGAGCTGAAGCGGAACTGGCGGAGCTGGTCAGCGAAGTGGAAGCCATTGAATCTGAAATCGAACAGATCGATGAAGCGCTTCGTTTGAATGAAGAGAACGTTGAAAAAACGGAAGCTGAAATCGAAGAAAAAGAAGAAGCCATTGAAGAGATGGAAGACGAAATAGCCCGTCTTGAAGCAGACATAGAAGAACGGATGGAGCATTTAAAAAACCGGGCTAGCGCATACCAGCGTGAAGGCGGACCGACTTCATCTTACATGGAGGTCCTTTTCGGAGCTGAAGGGTTTGCGGATTTCATCAGCCGGGTCTTTACGGTGACGCAAATTGCCCAGGCCGATCAGGATTTCATTGAGCAGCTTGAAAAGAGCCAGCAGGCTCTTGATGAAACGAAATCGGAGCACGAATCGGAGCTTGAGAGTCTTGAAGAAGAGCGGACGGAGCTTCAGGGTATGATTGAATACATGGAAGATCAGTATGAGGAGCAGGAGCGCCTTCGTCAGGAAGTCACTGTGATGCAGGCGGAACAAGAAGAGATGATTGCATCACTCGTGTCTGACGCTGATGACCTTGAAGCAAGAGAAGCCGATCTGATGAACCGTATTGAAGAAGAGCAGGCACGTGCTGAAGAAGCGGCGCAGTCTGCAGCGGCGAGCACTAATAATGCCACGGCATCAGCCGCTGCGTCATCCTCTGGAGGAGCATCAGGGACGGTTGATACGATCGTCGATGCAAGCCAGCAGTATATTGGCAACTCCACGTACGTCTTTGGCGGCGGCCGCTCGCAGAGTGACATCGCCAATGGACGTTTTGACTGTTCAGGCTTTACGGCTTGGGCGTTCGGTCAGATTGGCATCGATCTCCCGGCGAACACCCAGGCACAGGTTCAGTCCGGCCAGCGTGTCTCTGCCGATGAGATGCAGCGAGGGGATCTGGTGTTTTTTGATACGTATACGTCGAACGGACACGTCGGCATTTATCTCGGCAACGGCCAGTTCCTCGGTTCACAGTCTTCAACGGGCGTTGCCGTTGCGGATATGAGTTCAGGCTACTGGGCTGAGCGTTTCCGCGGTGTCGTTGTACGAGTCATGTAATCAAATGACATGCATTCGACAGCAAGAGCTTCGATTTGAGGTACAGACTCTGTTACACCATCATGAATCGAATCACATTAAAACAGGCTGCGCACCCAACCGAAAGGTCGGGGCACAGCCTGTTTTTTATTGGTGTTATCGTACGGAATGATTATGACTTCTGCTCATCATAATTGTAAACTGGAGCCTTGTCAGATGTTCATCCATCCCATAGTAATCTTCTGAAATGCCGTGCACAATGCCCATGTTCTGAAGGGTGCCGATGTAATCAGAAAATACCCCGTGAACATCATGGAAAGTCGTCTCGCTTGAAACGTCTTCATCCATGAATGTAAATGCTCTTGCGATAACGGCTGCAGCCTCACCGCGGGTGATCATGGCATCTGGCAAAAATTCATTGTCAACAGTACCGAGGAAGATCCCCGCCTCTTTCACGGCATGTATTTCCTCAAATGCACGATGTGCCTGATTGACATCTTCAAAGAGGTCATGGCCATGGTGTTCGAGGTCGAAGGCTCTGGCTAACATGACAGCCACATCAGCACGCTTAATGTCATTCATTGGTCGGAATGTGCCGTCCTTGAATCCTTGAATAACGTTGAGGTCGGCCATTTGCCTGACTTCTTCAAAATAGTTTTCATTTTCCCCGTAATCACTGAATACAGGCGCTTCTCCGTCGATCATGGAACGGTATTGATCCATATCAAATGAGAAGACAGCCCATCCGTCGGCATCGGTTTCCACATAGCTGAGGAAGTCATAGCCTTCGCTGCGGTCTAAATAGTCAAGAGCAGCCGGAGACGTTTTGTAGTGCAGTTCTCCCTCATGGTCAAACGGCACGATACTCCAGTTCATATCCGGCTCGATGTCGAGTGTCCCTGTTTCCCGAATGTAATCGATGATGACTTCGCGGTTTTCGAGCGTACTCGAGTAAATAATCTCCGCAGACTCGGCATCAGACAGAAGACCGCCCCCGCCGCTTGCGCGGTAATTGTTTGTGATGACCAAATACTCTTCATCATCCACAACGGTTTCACCATTATAGGTCAAGTTTACAATTCGTTCTCCAAACGGTTTGGTGATATCAATCTGATACTCGACGCCATCAATCGTGTCGAAGTTGTATCCACGGAAGCTGTAATCTGCCATCATTTGTGTTTCAGTTGACTGCGGATCGATCTCAAAGAAATTCCCTGCAGATTTTTCAAGCCATTGGTGGAGATCGTGTCCGTCCACTTTTACAATGTGAAGGGTGTTCGGATAAATATAGATATCTGCGACGTCTTTAATGGCGATCGTCTCTTGGACATCTGTGAAGTACCCCGGTCCCCCCCCGTCCGGCACGGAACGGTGCAGCAGCGCTTAATAACGGAAAGTCTTCATAGTCGGTGCCTTTTAAGTACTCGGTTGCGTAGTGCAGCTGTGCTGCATTGACAAGTTCATTCGTCTCATTGTCAAGCAGTCGGGCAAAAAAGGTGTTGATGTCGCGTTTTGTATCACCAACGGGGTTATTGACGTAATCGATGGTTGCCTGATGACGCTCAGCGGCAATGTCGACAATGTCAGGATGCTCTTCATAGTCGACGGATGCGATGTTGAAAGATCGGCCATCCTGAATCATCCATTCTTCGCCATCGTGCGTCATGTCAAGTTCGATAATCCCTAAATGTGATCCCCAGCTGCCGGGCATGACAACAGGAGTCCCGTTAATTTTTCCTGTTTGAGGATCAACACCCGGGAGATCATGATAGGCTTCTTCAGGGAACAGATTGTGATTATGTCCACTGACAACGGCATCGATCCCCTCAACGTTAGTCAGATGCCAGCTTGCATCAGCGGAGGCGTCTTCTGACGCATCGATTCCGGAGTGCGCGATGGCAACAATGACGTCCGCCCCATCGGCTTTCATTTTCGGTACAAATTCTTCCGCGGAATCAACAATTTCATCAACGACAACATGACCTTCGAGATGCATACGGTCCCATGTCATAATTTGCGGCGGTACAAAGCCGATCATGCCGACTTTCAGTTCTTCTCCTGAAATCTCCATCTCCTCGATGATATAAGGATCAAAGCGTGGTTCTCCGTCAGAGGCCCGTTTCACATTTGCATTCAGCCAGGGGAAATCGGAATCTGCGATGGAACGATCGAGAAAATCCAGTCCAAAGTTAAACTCATGGTTTCCAATGGCAGCGGCATTGTATTGCATCGCTTCCATTGCCTGAAGAATGACGTTTTTCTCCCCCTCTACAGGATCGACAACGGCTTCAAGGTCGCCAAGGATGCTTCCCTGTAGCACATCACCGTTGTCGACAAGGACACTGTGATCGTAAAGTTGGCGCTGTTCGTCAACAATCGAGGCAATCTTGGCAAGCCCGAAGCTTTCGTCGGCTTTGTCAGCCATGTAATCGTAGGCCATGACGTGGGCATGGATGTCTGTTGTGCCCATAATCGCTAACGTATGCGATTCCGCGACGTCGTTTGTGACAGCTGTCTCATCCCCGTTTGCACTGACTCCACCGCCCAGCACAGGGGCTGCAATCAACCCGGGCAATGCCAGAGCGATGATGCCGGATCGTAACCATTGGTTCTTCATATAAAAACCTCCTTATAGTATGTATAAGCGCTACTGACTAATTTATGAAAGCGCCTACAATACAAAGTATACACATATGGATGTACGTACGACCATAATTCAACAATTGTTCACGCTTTAGTCATAAATCATTCGTGATAGTGACTGTTTTATAGTAAAAATATGAATATTTGATTGGGGAGCATCACGATGATTACATTGTGGGCTTTAGATATTGATAACCCGCTCGCGCAAATAAAGGATCCGATCCCAGGTAGAAACGGTTCAGATATTACGGGATTTTGAAAGAACAGGGATAAACGGCACAGAAGATGATTGCGGCAGGTGACGGGATGATCTGCAGGTATTGATTGTAAAGGGAATTTCCCTGTGGATAAGCTTGTCCCGAATATCCATGGGGCAATTGAGTACGTGAAAGGCGTCGTGAATTAAGCGTCGGACATGCTAAGGAAAACGGGACTTTGGAAAAGAGGTCCTCTCCGGTGCAGGCTGGAAATCAGTCAGGCCCGGTTTTGGGCAGTATCAGGTTTTCTGATCGTTCGCATTACGAAACACAATCACCGCGACGCCGGTTTTCGGTATACGATAAGAGCATCAAACTTGTGAAGGGTTGTGGTGAGGATGGGCCGGATTCAAAAGATGGCCGGGGTCATCCCTGGGGTGTTTGTCTGTTTTGTGCTGCTTCTTGCGAGTATGTGGCTTGCAGGGATGATCGGTTCAGTCATCAATCAGATGCAGGGCCTGCCTCCTGAGGCGGGGAACCCGGTGTCGCCGATTTTCGTGGCGATTCTGCTCGGGCTTCTGATCCGGAACGGATTCGGGCTCCCGGAGGCCGTTTCGGCAGGGGTGGCATTTTCGGTGCAGGTCATTTTGAAGGCAGGGATCATTTTTCTCGGGATTCGTCTCAGTTTCCTCGACGTGATTACCCTCGGGGCGTGGGGGATTCCGATTATCCTGATCTGTGTCATCGCAGGGATTGCCATGACGATGTGGGTGACGAAGCTGTTAAAGCAGTCGCACCGCCTCGGGACCCTGACGGCGGTGGGGACGGGGATCTGCGGGGTGACGGCGATCGTCGGGACGGCGCCCGGGATCAAGGCCAATGATGAAGAGATCGCCTATGCGGTGGGGAATATTACAATTTTCGGCATCATCGCGATGTTTCTTTATCCATATCTCGCGAACGTGCTGTTTGCCGGCGATCCGGTACGGGCGGGTCTCTTTCTCGGTACAGCAATTCACGAAACGGCTCAGGTTGCCGGGGCGTCGCTGATTTATGATCAGGTGTTTACCTCGTCGGCGGTAGTGGATGTCGCGACGATTTCGAAGCTGACGCGCAACACGATGCTCATCGCCGTTGTGCCGATCATGTCGTACTACTACCTGATGCGGCAGAACCGGGAGAGCGGGGGCCGTGCCGAGGTGAAGAAGTGGTATCAGCTCATTCCGCTCTTTGTGATCGGCTTTCTTCTGATGGCAGGTGTCAGAACTGTCGGTGATTCCGGTGCGGAAACGGGGCTTGCCTTCGGCGTCTTCTCTCCTTCCGTGTGGGCGGACGTCACAGCGGGACTCAGTACCCTCGGTTCGACGTATCTCCTCGGGATTGCCATGGCAGGTGTCGGTCTGTCGACGAATCTCGGTGTCTTTAAGCACCACGGGGTGAAGCCGTTTTATATCGGGATTACGGCTGCTTTGACGGTGACGGTGGTGAGCATCGTGATGGTGACGCTGTTGGGCGGTCTGATCAGCTACCCGCATTGATATTCTCTTTGGACTGTTGGTACGCTACAATGAAAGCAGCGTATAACGGACAGGAGGAAGATCAATGAATCTCGATCATGTAAGAACGTTTCAGGCTGTTGCCCGGCATGGAAGTTTTTCTGCGGCGGCGAAAAGTCTGTATCTGTCACAGCCCACGGTGACGTCGCAGGTGAAGAGCCTCGAAGATGACCTGAACGCCATATTGTTTGTCAGAACGAAACATGAGGTGAGCCTGACGCCTGCGGGGAAAGTACTCGACCGCTATGCGAATGATGTGTTTAACCTCTGCATGGAAGCACGAAATGAGATTGGGGCTCTTGAAGGTGAGCTCTGCGGGATGCTATACGCGCCTGCAAGTCTGACTGTGGGGGAGAGTGTGCTGCCACTTATGCTTCACGCGTTTAAAGCTGCACATCCGCAGATTGAGCTGAAGGCGGAAGTGATGAACAGCAGCAAAATCATCGAGTTGGTCCGGCTTGGTGAACGGGAGATGGGCCTGATCGAGGTGGATGTGGATCAAGCGGGTCTTGAAACAGAACCTTTTATGGAGGATGAACTCGTGCTGTTTGCACGTTATGATGACCCGATTGCAGAGAAATCGGCCATTTCTGCCGAGGAGATCCCTCAGTTTTCCCTCATCATGCGGGAACAGGGGTCGGGGACGAGGACGGTCTTTGAAGAAGGGCTTAAAACGAAAGGGATCCATATCGAAGACTGTCATCTCGTGCTTGAGATCGGGAACACCGAAGCGATCAAAACGGCTGTGGAGGCAGGGCTCGGTGTGTCGGTACTGTCGAAGAATACGATTCGAAAAGAACTTGAATCCGGATTGTTTCAGGTGATTTCCATTAAAGAGCTCATGTTCACACGGCAGTTGTCCCTTGTCTATGAAAAAAAGAAGTCACTCTCTGCGGTTACCATGCGTTTTATGGATCTGATCAGATCGAGAGACTGGAGTCAGAGCTGAAGGCGCGCCTCTCTTTAGGCAAGCAGAACCGATACAAAAACCCTTATTTTTCCTTCTGTGTATTCTTTTAAGACGTTTTTTAATCTCTCTATGATGTTTTCCGTGCTTCCTGTCTGATAGACTCGCCATTGTGAGCAATCAGACAGGAAAGCAGGAGGATGAGAGTTGTTATGAAACGTGCAAAAATACTCGTCAGTATCGTCATCATAGCGGGAGGTCTATTTACATATGAGAATGTGACAGAAGCAATGGCAGGGCTTGAGAGTGAGCGTGATGCCGTGCAGGAGGAGCTTGATGCCATTGAATCCGAGCTCTCCGGTGCGGAAGCAGAGCTCGCAGAATTCGTCGGTGAAGTGGGAGCGATTGAATCGGAGATTGAACAGATTGATGAAGCACTTCGTCTGAACGAAGCGAATGTCGAGGAGACCGAAGCGAAGATCGAAGAGAAGGAAGCGGTCATTGAGGAGATGGAATAAGAGATGGACCGGCTTGAGCGGGATATCGAAGAGCGGATGGAACATCTGAAGAACCGGGCGAGCGCGTATCAGCGCGAAGGCGGTGCCGCTTCTTCGTATCTTGAAGTGCTGTTGGGGGCTGAAGGGTTTGCGGACTTCATCAGCCGGGTCTTTACCGTGACCCAGATCGCCCAGGCGGATCAGGATTTCATCGAAGAGCTTGAGAACAGACAGCGAACCCTCGATGAGACGAAAGCGGACCATGAAGAGGAGCTCGCGAGCCTCGAAGACGAACAGACCGAGCTCTATGGCATGATCGAGTACATGGAAGAGCAGTACGCCGAACAGGAGCGCCTCCGTGACGAAGCGGCGGCGAAGCAGGATGAACAGGAATCGATGATCGCGTCACTCACAGAAGACGCAGGGACCTTGAAGCCGAGGAAGCGGCATTCATGGAGCGGATTGAAACGGAACAGGCCCGAGCCCAGGAAGTCGAACAGACCGCATCCGAGGAAGCAACGGCAGGCAATGCGACGGCATCTGCCGGTGCAACGGGATCCGCTTCCGGCGGTGTCAGCACCATGCTCGGTGCCAGTGAGCAGAACTTCGGGACCTCCACCTACGTATTCGGCGGAGGTCGCTCCCAGCAGGATATTGCCGCCGGTCGCTTTGACTGTTCAGGGTTTACGTCATGGGCATTCAGCCAAATCGGCATTGATCTGCCGGCGAGCACCCAGGCGCAGGTTCACGCCGGCCAGCGTGTTTCGGCAAGTGAGATGCAGCCAGGAGACCTCGTCTTCTTTGACACGTATACGACGAACGGTCACGTCGGGATTTATCTCGGTGACGGACAGTTCCTCGGTGCCCAGTCGTCCACGGGCATTGCCGTGGCGGACATGAGCTCAGGGTACTGGGCTGAGCGCTTCCGCGGTGTTGTTGTGTGGGTGATGTAAGGTAAGTGTGGCGAGTCAGTTGAATGATGTCTCGTCATTGAAATGTGGAAAGTATCGATGAGCATTTGATCAGTACGTAAAAAAATCCTCCCAAGTGGGAGGATTTTTTTGTGATCACTGATTACCACTGTCAATCTGCCAGACACCCCGGCGCCTCGGATCGCCGCCGCCAAAGAGGTTCTCCACGTCGCCGTCTTCGGTTAAGGCAACGCCGAGGCCCTGAATCCCGCCGTAGAAGAGGGGGGAGCCGTGTTCGATGACGGTATAGCCCTGAAAGACGTTCGGGTCACGGAGCTGTTGGTTGATGCTCTCTTCAAGGCGTTCTTCAACGTGAACGACGCCGTCTTCCGTGTAGAAGCGCGGTCGTTCAATGGCTTCCTGCAGGGTGAGGGGTTCGCCGTTTTCCGTAGCGAACTCATACTGCATGATCGTCTGCAGGACCATGGCAGGGATCCGTCGGCCTCCGGGCGAACCGATACCCAACACCGCCTGGCCTTCCTGTTCAAAAATGATCGGTGCCACGAAGGAACGCGGGCGTTTCCCCGGTGCGAAACTGTTCGGCGAGGAGTCAACCCCGCTGAAGTTCTCCATCTGACTGTTGATGAAGATCCCATTCGAGTATCGCCCGGAGCCGAAGAACTGGCCGAGGGAGTTTGTCGCAGACACCATCATGCCGTCACTGTCGAGGATGACGAAATGGGTCGTATGTTCACTGTTTGCCACTTCACCCGGTGCATCATACAGGGCCGCTGTATGAACAGGATCTGCCTCGGCCGTGTGCCGGTCGTAGAGTGTCTCAAGGAGTCGGTCGATCGTCTCGTCGGAGGTGAACGTCCCGTGATCGATCTGTTCAAAGGCCGGATCGCCGAGGTTGTCAAGGCGCTCCTGATAGGCGATGTCGGTGATCTCGGTCAGAAGGTGAATGTAGGCATGCATGAACGCATCATCACTGAGGAGACTGCCGAGGGATGGCTCTTCCTCGATCCCGTCCGCTTCAAGCATGTCTAGGACGTCATCCAGCTCGTCATCCGGGAGGACTCTCGCAAGATCGAGACGCTCGGCCATCTGAAAGGCCTGGAGGACGACGGTTCCGGATGACGGTGACGGACCGCCGTGGATCGTGTAGTGCTCCGTTTCCGCTTTTGCGGGATCGGTGATTTCCGCTTCATAGCTCGTCAGGTCTTCTTCGGAGAAACCGAAAGCGTCCCTCATCGCATCGGCGACGGCACCTTCGTAAAAGCCTTCCGCTCCTTCGTTTTTAATGATGTCGAGGGTGTCGGCGAGTTCTTCCTGAACGAGCATGTCGTTTACGGGGATCGGCTGACCGCCCGGGTAGTAAACGCTCCGATTGGCCTGTGTATCAAATTGGACATAGCGGGTAAAACTCGAGATCTGCTGATGGAGCACATTCCCCACTTCAAAGCCTTTTCTCGCGGTCTCGGCTGCAGGCTTTACAAGGTCTTCCCAGCTGACATTGCCGGAGCCCTGTTCCTTAAAGGCCAACTCCATGCCTTTAACGAGGCCGGGCACAGCGAATGGGCTGTTTTCATTGCCTGTGACAGGAGCGGCTTCCCGGTAATCGTAGGTGGTGGCCCCTTCGAAGCGTTCATGCACGAGCATGAGACCGCCGCCGCCAATCCCGGATCCGTATGGTTCGACAACGTTTAACATAAAGGAGACGGCGATGGCAGCGTCCACGGCGTTACCGCCTTTTTCCATAATAGCCATGCCGGCTTCCGCTGCAAGGGGATGGATGGCACTGACGCCGTAGATGTCCGGGAAAGGTTCCGGTTCATCGGTGTCTTCTTCCGCGTCGTTATCCCGATCTGTATCCGGCACCGGCTCAGGTTCACTTGCCGTAATGCTGATGGCTTCGGTCTGCCGTGCCTGGAAGTCGCCGCTGGCATAAGGTTCTCTGAACTCATCGAATTCATCCTCGAAGTACACAGTCCAGGCAATGAGACCTGCGAAGACGAGGAGGGCCAGACTATGGGTCATGTTCAGGTATCGTTTGTAATGCTTCATGGGGTGACGTCGACTCCTTCCATGATGCCTGCTTCGTCGAGGTCGATGACGAGACGCCCGTCTCGCTTTTCCCAGATGGACGGATCGAGTTCTTTATTCAGTGTCCGAAAAATCCGGAAATCACGGTAGGCTTTTAATGGTCCTGAGGTTTCCGCAGGCTTCGTGTCCGAGATGTACATTGGGACAAATGAGAGCTCTTTTGAGCCGTTCTCGAGAAAATCAAGCTGTGCGAGGGCGGTTTCCTTCGTCCTTGACCATCCCTGATCGAAGACAAAGTTGCCCAGGCTGTTCATAACGAGTGTCTGGTTGCCCTCAAGTCCCTCAACGACAGTGATGGGTTCTAAGACATGCGAGTGGTGCCCGATGACGAGATCCGCACCGAAGTTCGCGAGGTACTGGGCTTTCTCTTCCTGGTCGTCATTGTATCCGACCTGGTATTCCTGTCCCCAGTGGACGTGGACGACCATGATATCCGCACCGCCTCCGCCTTCGGATTCAGGAAGCTTTGCCTCGATCATCCGGTCCCGGAGGACTTCGATGTTTTCATGTGTGAGGACGCCACCAACGTATTCCCGGGCGTCGAAGCCTTCGACTTTGATCTCGGTGTAGGCGGCGATGGCCATACGGACCCCGCCGGGGAGATCGACGTATTTCACGTCCGCTGCGTCAACGGCCCCGCCTTCGACCTCATCCTCGGGGATATTAATGGCGTCGCCGATCCCGAGGGCGTCGATGTCTGACGCGTTGAAGTGTTCGAGGGTGTCAGTGAAAGACAGATCCCCGTAGTCGAGGGTGTGGTTGTTCGCAAGGGACACGCTGTCAAAGCCTGCGTATTCGAGGGCGTCGATGGCCCACGGTTCGGCAAAGAACGTGATGTGTTTGTTCGGAAGAATGGATGCTTCTTTGTGTGTCTCAAAATCGTCGTGATCCGGATCGTCATAACGTTCATGATCCGGATCGAGTATCGGGGACTCAAAGTTTCCGGTGACGTAGTCCGATTCATCAAAGAACGGGCGGACGTAGTCGAAGGTCCTTGAGACGTGTTCACGGCTTTGAACCGCCGCATCATGGACATGGCGGCCGAGCATGATGTCACCGGTCATGGACATGCGGTAAACGACATCGTCGTCTCGCGTGTTTGAAGGCGTGTCCGAGGCAAAGATGAGATGGTGGCCGAAAAAAGGCACAGAAAGAAGCGCGAGGGCAATGATCGAGTCCCTAACGGCATGTTTTCTGTGCTGGAGCTGTTTTAGTTTCAGTCTGTCGGTAAAGGCGAGATGCCGTTTTTTCATAAAAACACGTCCTGTTTAAATCAAATGATAGGCGCTGATGAAAAGAAAGGTGAAAAAGGCGATGACCAGTGTCGACGAAAAGGTCGGGAGCACGCCCTGCTTTTGGATCGAATTGGCAATGAGCCCGGGTACGATGACGCCGATCCCCCTCAGTTCAATGATCTCAAAGGGGATACCGAAGGGGTAGCCGTAAGCGTAGTCCGCAGCCATCTTCAAGAGCACCCCAACGGTCAGCATCGCGCCGAACTTACGCCGGCCGTAAAGGACCGTGACCCGGCTGATGAGTTGGGTCACGATCAGATACGTCGTGAGACTGATGACGGCGATAACGGTGAGGTACAACAGCTGGTCAAAGACGAGGGCGATGTAGCCCGGGACGACGAGACCCGCGGGGACGACGCCGGTTTTTTCTGCATAGATTAATGAAAGCAAGACGCCAATGACGATGGCGATATATAAATCCGTACCAAACACGGGTTATCCATCTCCTTTGTATGCGGCACTTGAGTAGGCCGGATCGACCCGATAGGGGCGTGAGAGTCTCCTGGCAGGCTTCTGATCCCGCTCAGAGCGCTTCGGCAGATCCCCGCCGACGCCGCGGCTCATATCTTCAATCGCTTCGGCGATCTCTTCACCGCCGCCGTGGATGTTGCCGACCCCAAACAGGATCGTGCCTTCAGGCAGCTCGGTGAGGGCGTCTTTGACGTCTTCAGTCGGCCGTTTCTCGAGATTGATCAGGCCGTTCACCTGAATCGATCCCGATTGACAGGCTTCAAGAACCGGTCCGGCGTTCCGTCCGGTGACGATCAGGGTGTCCATCTGCATGCGGGGCAGGACGTCTTTGGCGAACTGGATCGTCCGCTCGACACGGTCCTCCCGGCAGTTCATGATGACGGCCTGATGAGGTGCGTCCGGGTGAATCTCCTGGATCTTGTTCCAGATCGTAATCGTGGAGCTGGCATCGTTTGCGGCAAAGCCGTTGTAAAAAGCACCTGAGGCAGTGGCCGTTCCGAGCGGATGCACCTTCATGGCACCCGGATCAACGGGTGCTGAGACCATCCCCTGAAGCGCCGTATCCCTTTTAATTCCGAGAATGTCCGCGACGGAGAGGCCGATGGCGGCGTTCTCCTGAAACATCATATACGGGAACGTCTTCAAATAGGCTTCATCGATGACGTCCGGATCGGCGATGTGCACGGCCGTATTCCGCTTTTCGGCGATTTGTCTGAAATAGTCCTCGTACGGTGACGGGGTCAACACGAGGTGACCGTTCTCCGGAATCGTCGCAGCGAAGGCTTCGGCGACCTGATCAAGGGTCGGCCCCATCACATCGAGGTGATCCTCGACGATATTCGTAATGACCGTGATCTTTGGCTTCACGAATGACTCGTGAAACGTCTTCTGGTAGTCCGGGAGGACGGCCATGCATTCGGTCACGAAAGCATCGACCCGGCGTTTCGCCACCTGACGGGTAATGAATTTCTGTTCGGAAATATTCGCGCCCTGCAGGCTCCGGACGATCGGTTCCTCGTAGCTTCGGTCCCAATAGAAGAGACGGGGTGATGTGCCGGTTGTTTTGCCGGCAACCTTCTGTCCGTCTTCTTTGATGATGCCCATGACAAGGCGGGTCACCGTGGATTTCCCCCGGATGCCGTTGATGAGGATCCGGTTGGGGATGCGATCGATGCTCCGGTTTAAGGACTGCCGCTCGCGGATCCCGAGTATGAGCACGAGGGAAGCAAGTATTGTTAAATAAATCAGTTCACTCAATCGTTAGTACCTCCTGACTGGATAAGCAAATAGCTGGCATGTGCCCGGAACCGGGCAGTATACGGATTACGCATACACAATTCCTTTCTCAGTGTACCTTATCCGGCGGGACTGTTGCACCGTTCTGTGAAGAATTACATGGTTTTGTAATATGATTGTCATATGGATGTTTGTTTCCATTTGTCATGCGCATAGAAGACAGGGCGGATCAGCGGATACAGAAGGCGTCCTGATACTTTTCGCTTGACACTCCCCACGACTAAAGTCGGGGGATTCTTGGGAACAGAGCGTACTTGTTAAAGCGTGGCATACACGCAAAACAGCGGTTTCTCTTATTGACCAAGCGAACCCCGTCTGACCGACGGTTTTTGTTTCCGTTTATGAAAGGACACGTAACCCTTCTTGTAAGATGTTTCGACTGGCGTTGATGTCACGATCATGGTGCGTACCACAAGATGAACACGTCCATGATCGGACGCTCAAATCCTTCTTGCCGTCATGATGCCCGCAGGACGAGCAAAGCTGACTGGATGGAAACCATCGGTCAATTTTGATGATCGTGCGATCATGCCACTCCGCCTTGTACAGCAACATAGCCTTAAACGCCGACCAAGATACGTCTGAAATGGCTTTTGACAGCTTCTTATTTTTCAACATTCCTTTGGCGTTTAAATCTTCGATACAAACGACATCGTGGTTTTTGATGATCGTTGTACTGAGTTTTTGCAGGAAGTCCGTTCGTTGATTAGCGATCTTCTCATGGATTTTGGCGACTTTGACTTTTTGCTTTTGATAGTTTTTGGCTTCATGCAACGGTTTACCGTCTTTCTTCGCCTGTTCATAGCGTCTTGACAGCTTGCGTTGCTCACGCTTTAGCTTCTGTTCCATCTTTCGTGTAAAGCGTTCGTTGTCGATCTTTTGCCCGTCTGAAAGGATGGCGAAATGGTCAATGCCAAGATCAATGCCTACGGCTGATCCTGTCTGATCGAATGGTTTAATCTCCGTTTCTGCAAGTATGGTTATGAAATGCTTCCCTGTTAGCGTTCGTCGGATCGTGGCAGACAGAATACGTCCTTCAACGTCACGGCTTTTTGCAAATTTGACGTGGCCCAGTTTCGGAAGGAAAAGGCGATTGCCTCCGATTCGCATTTTACCGACGGTTTTGAAAGACTGAACATCGTTCTTCTTTGACTTAAATCGAGGGTATTTATTTTGCTTCTTAAAGAAACGGTTGAATCCGTCAGCTAAGTGTTTCAACCCTTGTTGCAAGGCGGTGCTGTCCACTTCTTTTAACCATTCGTAATCTCGTTTTAATTGCGGGAGTTCCGCAGAACAGGCATTGTAGGACATTCCTTTGCCTGTCTCTTTATACCTGTCGTTCCACTTCGCAAGAAAGTGGTTATAGACAAAACGAGTCGAACCGATGGTTTTCGCAATCAAGATTCGCTGTTCTCGATTGGGATAGATGCGAAAGCGATAGGCTTTATGATTTGTCATTGCGTTCACCTCCTTTTTTATGGTATATTAAATATACTCTTAATATACCTTAAGAGGAGGTCGATGTCAATGTTTAGGGTGCAAAAGCACTTGAATTTCCCAAAAGAATTGTACGAAGCGATAGAGGAATATCGAAAGGAGAATATGATTCCAACGTTTGCGAGTGCCGTCTACGAATTGGTGCGAAAAGGCTTAAAAGCCTAAGACCGTTCGCTATCATCCCCCGAATAAATTCGGGGGTTTTCTCGCTCACAACTTATAAACCGGTGCGGCATCTGTTCTTCCTTCGGAAACGCTTCGGCCAACAGGGCGCTCGCGTCCTTGAAGGCAAGGGATGGTTTCGTAACCGAAACGGTGGTTAACGGCATGGGAAATCCTCCTGTCGGATGATGGTAAGAAATGATCTTCCTTTAATGTATGAAAGATCAACCCTGAATGCAAGCTGCGCAGGAAAAAGCCGCGCGGCCTGTTCACCGCAGACTCAGGTTGGTATACTGAATAGAGTGCTTAAATAAGGAGCTGATCAGTGTGGAAGGATTCTATATCGCCATTGCCATCGTCGTCGCTGCATACTTAATCGCGGACGGCTTAAAGAATTTCGGGAACCCTTCGTCAACGTCCATGATGGAGATGCTCGACGGAGAGGACGGACATGAGCTTGTCAAAGAATCAGAGGTGCATCACTTTCTCGGGATCTCAAAAGAAGATGCCCATCATCTCGTACAGGACCATCCGGAGATTCCGCATATCCGGATTAATCAGACGGTCTATTATCCGAAGGCGGCCCTTCGGAACTGGCTGACGTCAATCGGGGAATGACGGTCTTGTATATCGGTGTTCGGTGTGGTATTGTATATCTCAATCAGGAGTGATGACGTATGGAGGAGACGATTCCGCGAACATTACAGGCTGTAAGCCATCATCGATACTGACCTTGCGACGTTTTGTTTTTACAAACAGAATTTGGAAGGTTATTATTCATGAACCGCATTTGATGAGAGGGAGATTCAGTCCCCTTTCCGTCAGGTGCGGTTTTTTTGTATCGAAAAAAGCTTTCACCGCTTCTGAACAATCAGGTTAGGGGATGATGAGTATGAAAAAGAAACAGGAAGACTTAAACGTAAAGGGAACGGTGACGTATATGCCGGAGAAGGAGCGTGTTCGCAGACGGATCCGGCGGACCTTGGAAGATGTCTTTATCCGCTACGGCTGTGAGCCCCTCGAAACACCGATCCTCAATCAGGCGTCGCTCATGACGGATAAATACGGGGGCGGGGCGGAGATCGTGAAAGAGATGTACCGGTTGACCGACCAGGGCGAGCGGGATCTCGCACTGCGGTATGATTTGACGATGCCGTTTGCAAGGGTCTGCGTGATGAATCCGACGCTCCGTAAGCCCTTTAAGCGCTACGAAATCGGCAAGGTCTTTCGAGACGGGCCGATCAAGGCGGGAAGGTATCGCGAGTTCACCCAGTGTGATGTCGATGTCCTCGGCGTGTCCTCCCAGCTCGCGGAGGCGGAGCTGATGATCATGGCTCTTGACGCCTTTGAACGTCTCGGGATGGCCGTCACGATTCAGTACAACAACCGCAAGTTCTTGACGGGACTTCTTGACGTGTTCGGTGTTCCGGAGTCGCTTATTCCATCCGCGGTGTTGACCCTTGATAAGCTTGAGAAAAAGGGAGCGGCGGCTGTTCTTGACGAGCTTCTCGTAAAAGGTGTCACTGAGGACGTGACTGAGCGGATCGGGGCGTTTCTCACTGCCGGCGATGCAGCGGATATTGAACGGATCCGTGTCTATGGGAACGGGAGTCAACAAGTCGAAGAAGGAGCGGCGGAACTGCAGGAACTGACGTCGTTTCTCGGGGCAACAGGCACCCTCGATCAGTGCGTCTTTAATCCGTTTCTCGCGAGAGGTCTCGAGATTTACACGGGGACGGTGTATGAGGTGTTCTCGGCGGAGCCGGGTGCGCTCTCGTCGAGTATCGCAAGCGGCGGGCGGTATGATCAGGCTGTCGGTGGCTTAAGTGGGAGCGATGAAGGATATCCGTCCGTCGGGATCTCCTTTGGCCTTGATGTCATCACGACCGTACTCGAAAGCCGTATCGATGAGGAGATCCAAGAGGAGAAGGTGGACTGCCTGATCATCCCGGTCGGGGAACCGCAAGCGGCACTTGTTCTTGCGCAGGCTTTACGTGCGCAAGGAACGTCGGTGGAGCTTGATATGTCCGGAAAGAAGCCGGGGAAGGCGCTTGAGAGAGCGAACCGGGAAGGCGTGCGTGACGTGATTCTCATCGGTTCTGATGAAGTGGAGACCGGCATCTATACCGTGAAACGGATGAAGACCGGGGAAGAGGAGGCGGTGTCGTTTTCATTTGGAAGATAGCAAAGAATGAACCAGGGGTAAAAGAGATTGTGCATCTAAAGTCGCGTTTTGTCGCTGTAAATGCGAAATATTCTGACTTTTACAGGTGAATAAGTGAACATGAGGTATAATAAACATATAAGACTATTTAAGTGGACAGGACGTTGGCTTTATCTTTGCGTAAAGACGCAGATCACCGGTTATGAAAAGGAGGGTGAGACGGTTTTCCGGTGATCGTCAATAAAGGAGAGGAAGTGAGAACCATGATGGGACAGAGAATCCTGTTTTGTATCCTTTCAGCCGCACTTATTTTTTCAGGTCTGATGACGTCTGTTACTGCGATGGAATTACCAAGTGAAGGGGAAGCGGAACTCATTGTGGATTATTCTTTTGACGGGACGTTGACGGACAGATTGGGTAATTCGGAACTGACGGCTTTTGGTGAGGAGAATGATGGCTGGAACCGGAATAATGCGGTATCCGGTTTTGGAGCCGATGAAGAGGGTTCATATTGGTTCTGGGAGTCGACGGAGAGTCGCGGAGGCGGTTTTATCATTGATATTGACCGAGATGTAAGTGAAACGTACACCATCGGAGTCAGATTCTCTTTCAATGAAACAGGAAGCGGCTATAAGAAAATAATTGATTACAGAGACAGTCAAAGTGATAACGGATTTTATTTTATTGGTGATGGGGAGCTCACCTTTTATCCATACACAGTAAGGGGGGCGTCAAACACTGCGCCTGGGGAAGTTGTGGACGTTCTCGCATCGAGATACGCGGATGATAATTTTATAGCTCATCTTGTACAAGACGGCGTTGCACAAATGGAACTTGTAGTGGGAGATGCTTACGGCGAAGCCATTCCTGAGGTCGTGGACGGCAAGACGAGATTCGGCTTTTTCTTTGATGATGTGGCAACTGGCAGCGAGGCAGCTTCGGCTGGGAAAGTATACAGCATTAAAGTTTGGGATCAGCCCATTGATGAATCAGAAATAGATTCGGCTCTTGATCAGGAGGAAATGATCGGTGATCCTCTGACTTGTCCTGAGGAGAGCGAAGTCGAACTCTTTAATAACAATAATGTATTTGCTGTGTCGAATCATCCTTCCGGCGGGCCGACAATATTTGAGCTCGAAGAAGATCGGGTAATCAGCTTTCTGGAAACGTATCACTGGAATTTTTCGAGAGGATCTCTGCCAGGGACGCTTGGTTTCAGAAATGTTGATACTGAAGAAGTTTACGGACCGTGGCAGGCAGAATCAAGGTCAGGCCAAGGTGGCGCACCGAATGTATACTGGTCCATCAGCCCTTATGTGACTCTTGAAGCAGGCACTTATGAAGTCCTTGATTCAGAACCTGAAACGTGGTCACATAACAGTTCTTCGGATTTTCTTGGATTTGCAAGAGTCAGAGGTTGTGAGACGGGGCTGGGAGTGCCGGACCCAGACCCAGACCCAGAACCTGATCCGGAAGATCCTGTACCTGCTTTTCTTGACTTTCACTTAGGATCTAGAGGATATGACTACGTCATACCCTATGTGGAGAGAGAAGTCATTCGCGGTTATGGTGATAATACGTTTCGGCCAGACCATGCCATCACCAGGGCAGAAGTTGCGATTATCCTTTCGAGGGTGCTTGATTTAAGCAGCGATAAACATGAACAAGCATTATTCACAGATGTCCCGCCTCATCATCCGAGATACAGTGATATTCAGGCGGCAGGCGAGGCAGGGGTGTTTATGGGGTATCAGGATCAGACTTTCAAGCCTGATGATCACATTACACGTGGAGAGATTGCGGCGGTAGCCGTCAGGGCATTTGAACTGTCGAGTCAAAACGCGATTGACACGCCGTTTACGGATATGACACCGACATTCGGTCCTTATATTCGGATCCTTTATGATCTGAATATCACCGAAGGGCAGACTCCTACTCTGTTTGGAACGCAAAGTCTGATTACGAGGCGCGATTTTGTCATTTTGATCAGTCGGTCCGAGGCGCAAGACAAGTAAGCTGTTGCGTTAAAATGAATCTAATAATTGGCCGGGGGATATCGGATGATATTTCTCCGGTTTTTTCGTGCTGTCGGAATCATTTCAATAAAACGACATTTTGTTGTGATTGGGAGCATTGTTAAGCGTATAATGGAGTCAGATGATGAGGAAAAGGATGTTTTGTAATGAGAAGAGTAACGTTTCAGGCAGTTTTGATCATTATGACGTTTGTTGTCCTGTCCGGTTGCGGATTCAACGGTTCGGCTCTGTTCGCCGAAGAACCGGAACTTCTTGGATCTCTGGACGATCTTGAACTGACAGTCGAGGCAGAAGGGAAAAAGACGCTCTTGAATGTAACGGAACAAGAGATCTATGGCGGAACGGATCAGACGTACCTCTGGCGCCTTCATTCAGGGGAGGCGTCGGTTCATCTCGAGGTGACGGTGCGTGATTTTTCCGATGGCGAAACGATGGTGTTTGCCCGGATGATCAATCGCGGGAACCAGCCTGCAAAGGCAGTGCTTCATGTGACGTCAGAAGAGGGACAGCCGGACAGCCGGCTGCTTTATCCTGATGCGGATTTTGAGCGTGACCATGATCCGACGCTCGGCTATGACGAGACCAGCTTCCCTGTCGGGATATGGTCGTTTCAGGCTGGAGATCACGTACTCGCAGATCTCATGATCGGGCGGAATCATCTGTCAAAGGAGCTCGTGCATCTATATGAAGACGGGGCAAAGAGTGTTTTGCGTGAGTTGACAGCTGAGAGAAATCCCCTTACGTATTCAGCGACCGGACTGGAGATTGAACTGTTATCAGATGGAGAAGACCTGTCTGAATTCTGGATGATGGTGTCGAATGAGCGGCTGTTTAAAGCAGAGAGCCATTTTGACGAATGGCAGGGATACAGCCGGGAACATTACAAGCGTGTGAATAAATGGTATACAAGAGATGGTGCATACCGGAAGCTGCCCTGGTCAATCCAGCCATTCACTGAACAGGGATTTGGCAGAAACCTCGGGACGATGCAGGAAGACGAGGCACTGAGACGGTACAGGGAAACGGGCGAACGATACTTCCGGACGCTCGTTTTTAACAGTCTCGCAGATCTCATGGCCTATCGGTCTGCCGGTGAACCGGTCTGGAAGACGGAATATACGAGCACCTGGCTTAAGGATCAGTGGGGGACGCGGGCCCCTTTTGCCGATACGCGGCATAATGAGTCGATTGGTTTATTTCTGTTGGAGACATCGATCCTCTTTGATGATCCGGATCTCTTGAATGAAAGCAGGCAGTATGGCAGATTTTTGCTCGAACAAAGGGTCAGTGGGAATGTAATCGATGTCGGAGAGGGGCATACGTTCATCGCTGACTATGACGGGGTGTTTGATGACGGCGTGACGCATGCTTCACTGAACCATATCCTGAGTGAGATGAATTATCTGCTTATGTCCTACTTGCATGGAGCGGATGCCGCTTTTAAGGAGCTGGCCATGGATATGAAAGAGGCTGTGGTCTACACCGCCCCAGACTGGATCAGAGATAACGGGGATCTCTGGTATCAGATCAATCCCGATCTAACATATGAGGGGAATGACTATCCTCAGCTGACGCTGTCAGATCTCCTTACGTCACAGATCTTGCTTCAGGAACTGGGGTATGAGCGCAACGATGCATTTGATGAGCTGATTGATTCCAAAATGGCTTACTTAACTGAAGAAGGAATAGGATTCTCGGATGAAATTCATGACTTGCTCGATGATCTGTCGGATTTAAAGAGGTAGGGGGGGAATAGACGTGAGCGGTAAGAAGAAGTAGTGGCTGGTTTGCTCGTGTGACATTGTCTGGATGATGATCGTGGTCGTAGCAGATGCAGTAATACTGTGTTGTGCATGCAAGAGGTAGTAAACACATCCATGATCAGAACGGAAGGTTCAGGAAACGGCGAGGAGGCAGGCAACTTGCATGTTAACAATAGCTGGTGAGGGCAGGTTTTGATCAATAGAAATGTCAGCACACTCGATTTTTGCCGGGCTGTGAAGTCATTGTTAGCATTTAGTGTGATGATGCTGTTTTGATAATGTTCGAAGCCTATGTAGATCCGCATTGCCCGCCGCAGGGGAGAGACGGCGACGTTTTCCATGGGAAAACGTATGAAGTCGTGTCCTCCTTTTTAGATTTATCATCACTAGGCAAGAAGACTCCATCTGATTCGCGATACGGGCGTCAGCCCAGCGATTCAGGTGGAGATGAATTGCCATCAGTCTTACGACTGATAAGTGTTTTAAACGAAAGAACAAGCGTTCGTAAATATATCTAGTTTCTATTTTTGTTGAATGGTATAATAAGTGGTATAGAAGTAAAAAAATAAAAACAATCCATTCGAGGTCGGCAAAGGAGGTGACAAAAATGGCTAGGAAAAAACCGGTCAAAGTGTTACGCAAGAAAAAGAAAACAGCCAATGTCCAACGCTTCACCCAAAAACAGAACATTGGTCGGAGCACCCTTAGCGCTAGAGAGTTTCGACTTCTGCAACGCATGTCTCATAGTTCCAAGGCTTTGCGAAATGTAGGCTTATATACGATTAAACAAAAGTATTTAAACGAAAACAAAATGGCAACAACAAAAGAAATAGACAGCGCAATGAAGGCCGATATGAACTATTTTGGCATTCAATCCAACTCCGTACAAGCGGTTCGAAGAACCTTGCTCAGTGAAGTAAAGAGCTTCTTCGAAGCGTTAAAGAAATGGAAAGAAAACTCTGAAAGTTTCACGGGTCATCCAAAATTTCCAAATTATTCTCGTTCCACGGCTAAACGCGTCATCGAAATCTATCAAGTCCCCAAAGTCGATAAGGACGGGTATTGGAACATTCCAATGAACGCTGATTTCAGGAAACGTTTCGGCTCCATAAAACTGCGAATGCCGAAGAATTTAATCAATAAAAAGATTTCTTACATTGAAATCGTACCAAAGCAAAACGGTCGGTTCTTTGAGGCTCATTATGTATATGAAGTTCCAGTGCCTCAAATGAAGATACAAAAAACGACAACAAAAGCTTTGGGTTGCGATTTAGGTGTAGATTATCTTCTCAGTTGTGCAACAAATCAAGGAGACACCTTTTTGGTTAACGGAAAGAGGTTAAAATCCATCAATCAGTACTTTAACAAAAAGATAAGTCGATTAAAACAAAAAAACATCGAAAACGACTTGTCGAAACGCATCGTTACGAATCAAATGGCCTCTCTGTGGCGTAAACGAAATCTCCAAATTGATGGCTACCTTTCACAAACCGTAGGTTTGTTGTTCAAACAGATAAAACAACTGAATGTCGATACCGTGGTAATCGGTTATAATGCCGGTTGGAAGCAAGAATCAGGCTTGGGGAAGAAAAACAATCAAGAGTTCGTACAAATTCCTTTCCACAGATTGATTTCGGCTATCGAGAATAAGTGTCTCAAGGAAGGCATCCCTTTCGTTAAGCAAGAAGAGAGTTACACGTCTAAAGCCAGTTTTCTGGATAATGACGATATTCCGGTTTGGATAAAAGGCGACGACACAAGATATTCCTTTAGCGGGAAACGTCTATACCGCGGCTTCTATCGCTCTGAAAACGGACAATGCATCCACGCCGACATTAATGCAGCATTAAATATCCTTCGGAAATCTCAAGTAGTCGAATGGGATGAAAAAACACAAATAAAAACGCCTATGATCATGGACGTTCAAAAACGTAAAGCTGTTGCTTAGCGCATAGCCTAGTGGGTGCGTCAATCATCCATGTGTACTCAACTTTTGTTGGGGCTTGTAGCACACGCCAGCTATATGCTGAGTGGTGGTTTCTTCCGTAAGGAAGAACTGCTCTTCTTCGGAAGGGTGGTGCAAGTGGGAAAGCGATAGTACGTCGCCAGTACCAACCAAAAACAGTGATTTGAGAAGAATCATGCAGAGCGTCAACCTTTGCAAGAAAAGACCTGCATGGCTATATCAAGCCTCCACTGAAACGTTGTACCTCAGTGGGGGTTCGTTGACGTTCGAGAGGGTGGTTTTTGATTTGAAATACGCCGGGTGCGTATTCCGGATGATCCGATAGTTACATTAAAAATAATGGCCTGTCCGATATTTTGATTACTTGGATCAAAGCGGATGCCGGTGATCCCTTTTGTTCCGAAAATAGAAGAGATCATGGATTGAAGCGTGTTTACAACAGAAGAAGCAGAAGCCTCTTTTGTGGAATGGGGTGGTTTTTTATGCGAGGAATCATGATCAGCCTGCGCATTTGTTTTTAGTTGGTCTTTGGATGTGCCCGTTCTTGGTGAAGTCAGCAGCTTGAATAATATAATGCCTGAGAACACACTGATCAGAGCAGCGAGGTAATGGTTTTTCATACGTGATTCCTCCTAATGGAATAGATAAATGTTACATTAGTATAATCGATGGGTGCAAGAAACACAATTGAACGATAACTTCCTGAATGTGTACAGTTTTTGTAAAGGTGAAAAAGTTATGATAAAACTTAATTTGCAAATTTGTGGTACGCAGAGAGTGGAGGAATTGTCTTGCGAGTAATGGTCGTTGATGATGAAATATTGGCGATAAGCTATATGAAAAAACTCGTATCACGCATTTCGGCAGTTACTTTAGTATTGGGTTTTGATCGAGGGGAGACAGCACTGAGTTATCTGGAAAAAGAAGCTGTGGATTTGATTCTTCTGGATATACAAATGCCGGAGATCAATGGTGTAGTCATGGCAGAGAAAGTGAACAGATTATATCCGGGCATAGCCGTCATATTTGTCACAGCAAATCGCGACTGTCCTATTGATGATTTAGAGACAAATGTTGTGGATTGTTTGATTAAACCGGTTCGCTTTGAACATTTATGCAAAACGGTCGAAAAGTATATGAGTCGGAACAGTGGTGTACGGTAAGTTATCCGTTGTTCGGCAGGATTTAAGGTCTATTATTGTTTTCATAGTAGATCGGAGCATTTGATAGATAAACGGATTTTGAATAACTGAGTGGTTCGAACGTGATAAGAGGATCGATCAATAAACGCACCGGTGCAGTGTCTGTATAAACTGCACCGGTGCGTTTTGTTCTTTGTGATGGAGTCATGAAAATGAACCGGTGAAGGCAAGGATTTGTTATGTGTTACAGGCATAAAATCGTTTGGCTAAGGAAGATTGATACGAATGATGATTCCGCCTTCAGGGCGGTTTTCAATCAGGAGCCCTTCGTGATTTATCGTCTTCATCCGCCTATGTGCGTTAACTAAGCCGATCCCTATCGAATGCTCTGTCTCGTTTGTCAATCTCTTGCGAAGTTCCTCAGCCTTACCAGGTCCATTATCGGATATCGTAATGAAGGAGCCTTCTGATGAACGTCGTGCATAAAAATGTACTTCTCCAGTGCCCTTTGACTTAAGTGCGCCGTGATTAATGGCATTTTCAACAAGGGTCTGAATGGCAAGGCGCGGAACGTAGATGTCCTGTTCGTCAGCGATATCAACGGTAACGTGTAATCGATTTTGAAATCGAGTCTGTTCGATAAACAGGTAAGGTCTGATCAGATTCATTTCTTCTTCGAGTGTCACAAGACCCGATATTTCAGGTATTCGGAAACTGAATTTCAAATAATCACCGAATTCAAAAAGAAGGTCGGTCATTCTGTCCGGGTCAGTCTGTCCTAATGAAGCGATGGCGTTCAGCGTATTATACAAAAAGTGAGGCCGAATTTGTGATTGCAGCAGAGCGGCTTCAGTTTCAATTTGCTTAAATGCGGAATGTTTCATGTCTGTCAGTGTCTTCACCCGCGCTTTCAGCTCCGAAATTTCGACCGGCTTACTGACGTAGTCATTGGCGCCTGCCTCAAATCCAGAAATGATATCGGCCGCATGGTAGCGGGCTGTGAGAAGGAGGACGGGCAGCGTGACAAGATCATATTGCTTTCGAATCTCTTCTGTGAATTTATAGCCGGACATCACAGGCATCATGACATCACTGATCACGAGGTCGAACTGGTTCGCTGTAAGCAAATTTAACGCAGACTCTCCGCTCGTTGCTTTCGTGATGCGGTAATCGGATTCAAGGGCTCTGCCGATCAGATCAATATTCACTGGATCATCATCGACAATCAGAAGATGTCTGAGATCCTTTTTTGCCTCCTCTTTTTCTCTTGCTGGCTGCTCAAGTGAAGTTGAAGGCGGTTGTTCCACGAGTGGTGTACCGTTGACGCCTTGGACATCTTTGGAGACAGGCCATTGCAGTTGAACCGCAGTTCCAGCCCCTTCTTCGGATGTCATGGTGAAGCATCCATCATGTAAGCGGGTCAGCTCTCTGCTTATATTCAGCCCAAGACCGATTCCCCCCATGATTGGATCAGCTCCCTGTTCATAAGGCTGCATGAGGCGATCGAGATCACTCGAGGGGATTCCTGTTCCTGTATCGGTAATCTTGATGGAGAGAGAATCCGGGTTATTTGAATGAGCAATCGTGATGGAGACTTCTCCTTGGTCGGTAAACTTCACTGCATTGTGCATCAGGTTATAGATGATTTGAAAGAAGCGTTCCTGATCCGCATGAATCATTGGCAGATTTTCGTCGGCGTAAACGGAAATTCGCACATCCTTACTGACGATTTGGTATCTGAGGATGTCTGCGATGGTACGGGCTGTCGAAGCGGCATTGACGGGTTCAGGATGCAGTCGGATCCGGCTTTCTTTTAACAATGTAAAATCTCTGAGGTCATCAAGAATGAACTTCATCTGATTCCCGATTTTCCGGTTCAGTTCAAGTTCTTCTCTGATGGCTTCTTTCGGTTTCGTTTGGAGCTGATCGAGTATCGTATCGGTAATGGTAAGCATGCCGTGGAGCGGGTTCCGCAGTTCGTGAGCGGTATTGGCCAAAAACTGATCTTTGTTTGCTTCATTTTGGATAATGATATTTGCCTGATGCCGGTTTTCCTTCGTAATGTCTGAGTGCTGCTTCAAGACAAGACCCATCAGTGCCATCATCGAGAAGACGAAATCAGCAGGATAAAACGGGAATTGAAGGACGTTCAGTTTTATCAGTACGCCCCATAAGCTATTGGATGTATAGGCGAGTAAGAAAGCAAGAATAAAATAACCATATTGATTTCCGTGAAGGATCGAACGAACGGTCAGCGTAATCATCGTAAGAATGAATAAAGGAAACATCATCATCGTAACGATGGTGAAAGTGAGGTATTGATCAATCGGAAAGATTAACGCGACGACTGCATAGCTCACAAAAAAAACAGAGACGGTTTTCATCACTATTTTTGGGAGCTTTACAATTACAGATACGATCAGAAACATCACGTAAAGAGTCAGTACAAATACAGTCAGTAAAATTTTTAATGATAATGGAAGAGAAACAGGTAACGTAAGAAGCACTTCGTCATCCAAAAATACCCCGGATGCAAACATAAACAGCATCAATCCGAACAGAAGAAGAAGATTGTTCTTACGTTCTCTCGACAGCACATAAAGGACGAAGGCATAGAGGGCGTGCAAGAGAAGAATGAGCCCTGCGGCGAGCTGAAGGCCTTTTGAGACTGAGGCGATTGAATCGATTGTTTCAGAGGAACCAATCAGTACATCCCGCTCAAGTCCACCCCTCATACCAAGGGTATGGTTAGTCACAATCACAAGCAGCTCCAGTTCGTCCGCATCATCTGGATGAAAAGAGACATCGACAGGACCATAGTCCATTCCCCGCGTCCCTGGTTCTGTATCCAGGTCGTTAAAGGTGTATATGAGTTCACCGTTTGCGTATATTTCTGCGGCTGTATTGATCTCATAAAAACGAAGTCCTATGTCTGAATCAAGGTTCGAGGGCAGTTTCAATGTCAACATATACGTTGCTTCTCCAAGCAGATTATCACCGGTGTCCATTGCGTCATGGTACCAGGATTCAGGAACGGGCTGAGTCTCATGGGTATCCGGTATGTTCTCTGGGAGAATCCTCTCATTCGGAAAAAAGCGCCATTCGCCACTGAGACGGTATATACGGTCATCGTCGAACGATGCACCGCTCATATCGAGGTAGCCGTCGGTGACTTCCGCAAATGACTCTTCTTGGAAGATATGCATCCATCCAAATCGTAAACCTGTGAAAACAATGAGGCAGGCAGTAAAGATAAGTAAAATTGTACGGACCGATTTGATGGTTGGCATAGGCTTATCCTTTCATAATGGAGGTGAGCGACGGTTGAATACCTTGAATATCAAACACGGTTTATGATTGTCTGAAGGTCATCAGCGGCAGGACTTTGTAATGATAACTTTACCTTACAGGGTGGCTTCTTTCAATCGAAAGTTTGACTCCTTGTTTACGGGGGTTTGAAGGGAATGTTCATATAGTGGACTTAGGTCTGACCCTTCGCGGTCATTAATGCTTATTTATTACATTTTCGCAAAGTGACTGTCGATATTAAATGATACCGTGGCGAAATTCTTATTCATCTTCAAAATAGATTGGTTAACAGATGTAATCATGGCTCATTAAGTTTTTTTATCATCACTAGGCGAGAAGACTCCATCTGATTCGCGATACGGGCGTCAGCCCAGCGATTCAGGTGGAGAGGAATTGACCGCTGAACTGGTCTACAGAACACTTCGATTTTGATCAAACCGATTATACTGAGTACCGACTCCAAAGCGAACGATTTGTAGAATTGATGGTAGCCGGTCTGTTTACCGATCAGAACTCCGGTGCCGAAATAGGCGAACATATAGTTCGTGAAAAGTGGGACAGATACTCAAGATAAACATTTTTAACAGAAACAACCTACCAATCATTTTAGAGTGGCAGGTTGTTTCTGTTTAATGAGCTTAGATTTCTCTTGTATAGAATTTGTATAGTAGCCGGGAGTAGTATTAGATCAACACTAATAGTTGTATTGCATGAGTACTAAAGTCACTGTTGGCTCTTGTCTGTAAAGTTGTTGGAATCGAATAAATTCAACGCTAACTGTTTTGTAGTAAGAAAAGGGGGATAATTATGAAAGCGAATCGATTTGTATCATGGGTACTGATTTTATTACTGATCTTCCCACTGATCACGCCTGCTATGCAAGTTACAGCAGAAGATAATGATGGAAAGGGGGAAGATGTTGAACTTGAGCTGTTCACAGAGGAAGAAACGAGTCTGGAAGAGGACGGCTTAGAGGATCGTTCGAAAGAAACAAATGAACCTGCCTCTGACGAAGAATTATCTTCGCAGAATGCGTCATCAGGCGAGGGCAATGAGGAAGAAGAGACTGGCTTAGAAGAGAACGTGTCAGAAAATGATTCCGAAGAAACAAATGAACAGACAGCTGATAACGAATCATCTCAGGATGTTTTATCGAGCGCCAGTGAAGAAGAAATAACCGATGATTCATTTACTTCAGAAGAGAGTAAGGACGAATTAATTGAGACTGCAGATACTTCTGACAGTACGAGTCTCGTGATATCGTCGGATGATGATAAAGATCAATACTGGACTGGGGAACGCGCAAATTTAAGAGCACTGATAGATATTAGTACACTGGAAGAAGATCAAGATGGTGCGTTTCTGGAAATCAGGTTCCCTGAACAATATATAGAAAACGTTATCGCGTCTGATATTGGGCTGCAAGAATCTAAAACGATAGAGTCAATCGATGGTTATAAGGTTATCCGGTATAATCTCCAAAGAATTACTGGTGGGTTGCAAGTGCAGATCCCATTTGCCGTTGTTTCAAAGAACGGTGAAACACCAGGCGGGTACAAACTTCCTGTATCTGCCGCTTTGTTTAATCAAGACGGTGAGGTTTTAAACGAATCTCAAGAGTTAGAGCTTACTTATAACGTAGGTGAATCGAGACTGGAAAAATCGGTTCAAACCACATTTGGGGACACTATTCGTTTCGAATCTCGAAATGGTGTTGAAGTATATGGATTGGGACTGGATCCGAATGATCCTACAAGAATCGATCCAAATAGTGATACGTATGTAAACTTTAGATTTCGAATGAACTCCAGTGGTCCGAGCAGACCAAATCAAACGGGAAGTAGATTCTACGAAACATTTACTATCGTAGACACGTTACCCACTGGAGCTGTATTCGATCAAGAGGCTAATCCGGCATGGATATATAATGAAGAGAATCATACAGCTACGTTCATCTCGCCTGAAGGCAGTTATCGATTTCCGGGCGCACTGGTAGAAGTTCCAAATTTGAAACTTAGATTTCCCGGGCAGGCAATCAGAACAAACGTAACGAACAGGGCTGAAATAACTGCAGTTCCACTTAATTCTCCTGAAGATTTGGATGAACCTGACGTGGTCAGCGAAGACCCCATCACGTTCCAATTTGGCGACAAGCCTTTAGGACCACTGTTCGATAAAATTGTAGATGGTGCCATAGCTGGCCAGCAGGAATCGCCTGAACCAAGGATGATTTTAGACTTAGACAGTGAAAAATCAGAAGAGTTTACCTATAAGATCCGTATGCGAAACAATGCCACAGTAAACATGAACAATATCCAAATTAGAGATTTTGATTTAGATGAACGAATGATGTTTAAAAGAGTCGTATTTCCAACAAACACGATGTTTGAAGGTGCATTTCGTTTAATCTCCATAAAAGAAGATGGGACCTCCGAAGTTGTTGTAACGGATGTAACGATGCCAAATGATGGTTTATTATCGATAGATATGCCAGAAGACACGGTAGAGTTCATTTTTGAGTCATTGGATGGCGCTTACATGAGTCAAAGTTTTAATTTTTTTGAAATGTCTGTAGTTGTAGAATTGAAAGACCCTGAAAATGTTTTTTTTGACGAAAATGCCGATACAAACAGACTCTGGAATTATGCAGAATTAACGACGGGATTCGAAGGCCTTCCAAGTGATACAACCATGGTAGAGAGTGATCAAGATTATTTCTTCCTGACGCCTTACGATCCTATGGTACAAGTAGCTAAAGACAGGTTCGGAGGTACTGCAACGAGATTTATTGGAGATATAGTTAATTACCGCATAAGAGTGTTCTCCCCGGCAGTGAACGCTGTTCACACAGATGATTCAATAGAGGCACAGTACATCTTGGATTTATTGCCTCGAGGCGTCGAATACGTTCAAGGCAGTTCGCGGATCGGTTACTCATCTGATCATCCGGAAAGAGAGAGTGCATATATATGGCCTGACCCTGAAGTTATTGAGAATTATAAAAATACCGGAAGAACAGCTGTAAAGTGGACGTTCTCAGACTCGATTCCTGGGAACTTAACTCCAGGGAGATTCTCAGATGGGGAAAGAATGGAGTACTTCGTCATAAATTATCAAACAAGAATTACTGCATTAGCCCAAGAGGGTACCAATAGAAACGATGTATATATGATATGGGAAAATAATGAGGACATAAAGCCGGTTAACTCACGAGCTGATTCCATGGATATTGATGGTGATGGCAACACCCAGGAGCGCATCGCTCACGCTCAGGCAACGTTCTCTTACACCGCGCCAAGAGAAACAGTTATAACAAAGCGGGTAAAGGGTTCCTTAGATCAAGCCTTTGTATCGAATCCAAATAGTGGATTGACGGTACCTGATGGAGCGGGGGCGTATGAACTGATTGTTCTGAACAGTTCAGATCGTGACTTAGACTCGTTTTCATTGATAGATGCCTTACCTCGAGTTGGAGATCAGAGGTTAGTCAAAAATAATAATGGTGTTCTATTAAACAGAAACAGTGAATACCCGGTTTTACTCGATGGGCCGATTGAAGTCCCTGATGAATTCACAGTTTATTACAATACCGATGACCCTGTCGGAGATGCTGCGGTATATGAAGCACAGTCAGGCTGGACAACGGAGGTATCCGATTACAGAAGCATAAGAGGATTTAAAATCGTGCTGAGTGATGGTAACACGGTCGGAACCAACGAGTTAATTACTATAGAAGTACCGATCTATGTTGAAGATACGGACACCTTATCATTCAATGATGAAGCAGTTAATTCATTTGCATTAAGTACAAATCAGGGTAGCTACATCGAATCCAACTTAGTTCGTCTCAGAGTAAGACCCGAAGCGGCTAATCCTGATTTAACGGTTGAAAAGTCGGCTAAGGTAATGCAAGCAAGTGAAAATGGTGGTCCAGGTGCTCCAGGTGCTCCAGGTCGTCCAAGTGCACCTTTATCAGTAACAGGATTTTCAGAAAGTGAAACATCTATATCTAACCTAAGCGAAGATAGATATAATGAAATTGGTGATGTCATCGAGTATATAATCCGAGCAGCTAATACAGGAGATTCCGTTCTGTATAATGTAGGAATAACTGATGATAAAGAAGGATTATTTAGTACGAGCTACGCTGTATTTAACTCTGACGGAGAATCGACAGGTAATACTGTTACGAATGGTCAAGTGACATTGGAGCCCGGTCAATATCTACAAATGAGAGCTTTATATTCAGTCACTGCTGAAGATGTAGAAGCTGGACAAATTATAAATACAGCTTCTGGAGAGGGTGTTCCTGGAATAGGAGAGCCCCCGGTAAATGATGACGATGATGCGATCGTGTATGGCGAACAAACTCCGGCAATTGCACTTGAGAAAACGGCAGACAGAGATGCATTAGTGGTCGGAGAAGACGTCACTTATACCTTCACGGCAACGAATACGGGAAATGTGACATTGGCAGACGTAGTGATCACAGATCCGTTAACGGGGCTATCTGCCATCACGTATCTCACGATTGATGATGAAACGCTCGAAGACGGTGATGCGATTACGATGCATCCAGGCCAAGTCCTTGTCGCTGAAGCGGCTTATACAGTGACACAGGAAGACCTAAACGCCGGCAGCTTGTATAATTTGGCGACGGTAAGTGGAACACCGGAAGACCCGGACGCACCTGAAGTGAGCGATGACGATGATCATACGATCACAGGCGAACAAACTCCGGCAATTGCACTTGAGAAAACGGCAGACAGAGATGCATTAGTGGTTGGAGAAGACGTCACTTATACCTTCACGGCAACGAATACGGGAAATGTGACATTGACAGACGTAGTGATCACAGATCCGTTAACGGGGCTATCTGCCATCACGTATCTCACGATTGATGATGAAACGCTCGAAGACGGTGATGCGATTACGATGCATCCAGGCCAAGTCCTTGTCGCTGAAGCGACTTATACAGTGACACAGGAAGACCTAAACGCCGGCAGCTTGTATAATTTGGCGACGGTAAGTGGAACACCGGAAGACCCGGACGCACCTGAAGTGAGCGATGACGATGATCATACGATCACAGGCGAACAAACTCCGGCAATTGCACTTGAGAAAACGGCAGACAGAGATGCATTAGTGGTTGGAGAAGACGTCACTTATACCTTCACGGCAACGAATACGGGAAATGTGACATTGACAGACGTAGTGATCACAGATCCGTTAACGGGGCTATCTGCCATCACGTATCTCACGATTGATGATGAAACGCTCGAAGACGGTGATGCGATTACGATGCATCCAGGCCAAGTCCTTGTCGCTGAAGCGACTTATACAGTGACACAGGAAGACCTAAACGCCGGCAGCTTGTATAATTTGGCGACGGTAAGTGGAACACCGGAAGACCCGGACGCACCTGAAGTGAGCGATGACGATGATCATACGATCACAGGCGAACAAACTCCGGCAATTGCACTTGAGAAAACGGCAGACAGAGATGCATTAGTGGTCGGAGAAGACGTCACTTATACCTTCACGGCAACGAATACGGGAAATGTGACATTGACAGACGTAGTGATCACAGATCCGTTAACGGGGCTATCTGCCATCACGTATCTCACGATTGATGATGAAACGCTCGAAGACGGTGACGCGATTACGATGCATCCAGGCCAAGTCCTTGTCGCTGAAGCGACTTATACAGTGACACAGGAAGACCTAAACGCCGGCAGCTTGTATAATTTGGCGACGGTAAGTGGAACACCGGAAGACCCGGACGCACCTGAAGTGAGCGATGACGATGATCATACGATCACAGGCGAACAAACTCCGGCAATTGCACTTGAGAAAACGGCAGACAGAGATGCATTAGTGGTTGGAGAAGACGTCACTTATACCTTCACGGCAACGAATACGGGAAATGTGACATTGACAGACGTAGTGATCACAGATCCGTTAACGGGGCTATCTGCCATCACGTATCTCACGATTGATGATGAAACGCTCGAAGACGGTGATGCGATTACGATGCATCCAGGCCAAGTCCTTGTCGCTGAAGCGGCTTATACAGTGACACAGGAAGACCTAAACGCCGGCAGCTTGTATAATTTGGCGACGGTAAGTGGAACGCCGGAAGACCCGGACGCACCTGAAGTGAGCGATGACGATGATCATACGATCACAGGCGAACAAACTCCGGCAATTGCACTTGAGAAAACGGCAGACAGAGATGCATTAGTGGTCGGAGAAGACGTCACTTATACCTTCACGGCAACGAATACGGGAAATGTGACATTGACAGACGTAGTGATCACAGATCCGTTAACGGGGCTATCTGCCATCACGTATCTCACGATTGATGATGAAACGCTCGAAGACGGTGATGCGATTACGATGCATCCAGGCCAAGTCCTTGTCGCTGAAGCGGCTTATACAGTGACACAGGAAGACCTAAACGCCGGCAGCTTGTATAATTTGGCGACGGTAAGTGGAACACCGGAAGACCCGGACGCACCTGAAGTGAGCGATGACGATGATCATACGATCACAGGCGAACAAACTCCGGCAATTGCACTTGAGAAAACGGCAGACAGAGATGCATTAGTGGTCGGAGAAGACGTCACTTATACCTTCACGGCAACGAATACGGGAAATGTGACATTGACAGACGTAGTGATCACAGATCCGTTAACGGGGCTATCTGCCATCACGTATCTCACGATTGATGATGAAACGCTCGAAGACGGTGATGCGATTACGATGCATCCAGGCCAAGTCCTTGTCGCTGAAGCGGCTTATACAGTGACACAGGAAGACCTAAACGCCGGCAGCTTGTATAATTTGGCGACGGTAAGTGGAACACCGGAAGACCCGGACGCACCTGAAGTGAGCGATGACGATGATCATACGATCACAGGCGAACAAACTCCGGCAATTGCACTTGAGAAAACGGCAGACAGAGATGCATTAGTGGTCGGAGAAGACGTCACTTATACCTTCACGGCAACGAATACGGGAAATGTGACATTGACAGACGTAGTGATCACAGATCCGTTAACGGGGCTATCTGCCATCACGTATCTCACGATTGATGATGAAACGCTCGAAGACGGTGATGCGATTACGATGCATCCAGGCCAAGTCCTTGTCGCTGAAGCGACTTATACAGTGACACAGGAAGACCTAAACGCCGGCAGCTTGTATAATTTGGCGACGGTAAGTGGAACACCGGAAGACCCGGACGCACCTGAAGTGAGCGATGACGATGATCATACGATCACAGGCGAACAAACTCCGGCAATTGCACTTGAGAAAACGGCAGACAGAGATGCATTAGTGGTCGGAGAAGACGTCACTTATACCTTCACGGCAACGAATACGGGAAATGTGACATTGACAGACGTAGTGATCACAGATCCGTTAACGGGGCTATCTGCCATCACGTATCTCACGATTGATGATGAAACGCTCGAAGACGGTGATGCGATTACGATGCATCCAGGCCAAGTCCTTGTCGCTGAAGCGGCTTATACAGTGACACAGGAAGACCTAAACGCCGGCAGCTTGTATAATTTGGCGACGGTAAGTGGAACACCGGAAGACCCGGACGCACCTGAAGTGAGCGATGACGATGATCATACGATCACAGGCGAACAAACTCCGGCAATTGCACTTGAGAAAACGGCAGACAGAGATGCATTAGTGGTCGGAGAAGACGTCACTTATACCTTCACGGCAACGAATACGGGAAATGTGACATTGACAGACGTAGTGATCACAGATCCGTTAACGGGGCTATCTGCCATCACGTATCTCACGATTGATGATGAAACGCTCGAAGACGGTGATGCGATTACGATGCATCCAGGCCAAGTCCTTGTCGCTGAAGCGGCTTATACAGTGACACAGGAAGACCTAAACGCCGGCAGCTTGTATAATTTGGCGACGGTAAGTGGAACACCGGAAGACCCGGACGCACCTGAAGTGAGCGATGACGATGATCATACGATCGGGGTTATTGAATCAAATGCAAACGTTGCGTTAACCAAGGTGAATGAAGAAGGAGACCGTCTTGAAGGTGCCGTCTTTGAATTGCGTAACGAAGATGGAGAAGTCATTTCATCAGCGCACAGTACAGACGAAAATGGGCAGGTTTTCATTTATGGGTTATCGGATGGCGAATATTCATTCGTTGAAACAAAAGCACCAGAGGGTTACATCCTAGATGAAACACCGATTGTGTTTACTGTAAACACACTTCAAGAAACGCTTATTGAATTGGATGTCCTGAATGTAAGAGAAGTCGAAGAATCAACAGAGGTTCCCGAAACAACTGATCCGGTGAATCCACCGGAATCAGGTTCGACAACACCCCCTTCTAATGAAGGAACGGACGAGAATCCGGAAACAGAAGTTATAGAGACTCCTGGAATTGATGAGACCCTAGAGAACGAAAGCTCCGGTACTCCGGAAGTTGCGGAAGAAGAGAAACAAAGCAGTGAGGAAGATCGTGAGCAGGAAGTGATGAGCGGCAGCCCACCTTCCGCCCAGACCCTTCCTCAAACAGGATCGACATACAGCTGGTTGATGGTCATTACTGGATTGATGCTCTTGATGATCGGTGGTATGATGGTTCAACAGAATGGTCGATTTAAGAAAGAGAAGTAAAATTTGAAGGAATACAATATAGGACAGCGTCAGGAGATCTTGAGGATTTCCTGACGCTGTTTTGCTGGTGTGCCGGGCATGCACTGTATCTTGGGAGTGAAAGTCTCCTGTGGGCTTGGCAGTAGGAACCACTAGTCAATGGCAAGGGTGTCCACCGTGAGGTGGAATCTGAAGGAAGCCGGCGACAAACTCCTGTACCGAGGAACACGAATCATATCAGGCACAGTCGGGGCGGATGAGTCTGCCAGACAAGATAAAGTCCGATACTGCCCGAACCCCACTGTGTAAATATGGCGGCGATAGGATGAAGGAGACAGTGCTTACCCCGGGAGGTCTTGCAAGGGTTCCCGACAATAAGGATGTAACATCCTTCAGGAACAAGCGGATTAGCGATATGAAGCTGAATTGCAAGAAGTCAGCAGAAGCCATAGTAATCCCCAACGGGGATGAAGGGTGGAACATGAGTGTCTTTTAACAAATGGATTTGGCAGCATTGCGAAGATCACAGAAAACGTTGAGAAAACGGCTGTCTGCAGAGGGATACGCTGGAAGCGGGAGAGTGTGCAGAAGCGTGTAGCGAGCTGGAAAAAGAAAGGAGTTGAAAGAGGTATGCATTTGATTGAACAGGTAGTAACCCCGGCAAACTTAAATATGGCCATGAACCGGGTGATTCAAAACAAAGGAAAACCGGGTACGGATGGTATGACAGTCGATCAACTGGAAGACCATGTAAGGAAATACGCCATACCACTCATACAAAAGATCAGGAACGGCAGTTATCAACCGTTACCAGTGAAAAGAGTGGAAATCCCTAAAGGGAACGGGAAAATGCGTGAACTCGGAATTCCGACAGTAAGGGACCGTATGGTCCAACAGGCCATTCTTCAGGTGATTGAGTCCATCATTGATCCACATTTCTCCGAATACAGTTATGGATTTCGACGCGAGCGAAACGCGAAACAAGCGATCAAGCAAGCGGCCGCTTTCTACGACGAGGGATATCGATTTGTAGTCGATGTGGATCTCGAACAGTACTTCGATACCATCCCACACCAGAAACTGATGAATGTGTTTAAGGAAATGATCGAAGACCCTGTTATTCTGACGTTAATCTGGAAATTTCTCGAAAGTGGCATTATGGAGGGTCTTAACTGGAACGAATCTAACAACGGAGCGCCTCAGGGCGGCAACCTTTCCCCATTATTGAGCAATGTATACTTGAATGAACTGGACCAAGAACTTGAAGAACGAGGCCACCGGTTTATTCAGGTATGCGGATGACTTTGCATTTATGTAAGGAGCAGAAGAGCTGCGGAGCGCGTGCTCCGCAATACAACAGACTTTCTCGAACATACACTGAAACTGAAAGTGAATGAGGAAAAAAGTGCTGTTGGCTCACCGATGAAAAGAAAGTTTCTCGGATTCTGTCTCCATAAAATAAATAACGAAACAAAATGCAGGCCCTCACAGGCTTCTAAGAAACGCTTCAAGGAAAAGCTCAAATACGCCACGAGGAGAAATCAAGCAAATTCTTTTTCCTTCATCATCGTTTAAGGCAACTGATTTGGAAACAGTGGAGGCAAGTGAAAACCCGATACAGAAACCTTATGAAATACGGAATCGAATCTGAAGAAGCCTAGAAAATGGCGAATACTCGAAAAGGGTACTGGAGAGCATCGCTTAATCACGTTCTTCATAAAGCCATAAAAGTAGAAAAGCTCGCAGGTTGGGGCCTTAAAGACCTAAGCCAACTCTACGAGCGTGCATACTCAGCTTACTGAACCGCCGTATACGAGACCCGTACGTACGGTGGTGTGAGGGGACGGGGGCTGTGAAGCCCCCCCTCCTACTCGAATTAAGCGTCAAAAATCCGGCTCTATAATGAATGTGGTGGTGTTCCCTTTATCATAGGAATGTTGGGGATTAAAGACGGGAACGTGAAGGTTTGGGATGTCTCTTACGAAGATGAGCAGACGCTGCGAGCGGACCTTTGCACAGAGAAGAGAAAGCAAAAATGTCCGTCATGCGGCAATAGAACAAAACGGGTCCATAGGTATCGAAATCAGAAGTTCCAAGGGCCAAGACTGTTGCAGGAGAAAGAGAGGCTCAATCTTCGCAAATGACAGTAACAAGTCTCATACGTTTTCTTGAACGGAAAAGTATGGTTTCAAATTATCATTGTTCATACAGCGCTAAATGAGATTATCGATATTCTTTCGAATTGGAAGTTGGATTATAGAGGGAAAATTGTAAGCCTTGGAAGCTGGTGCGTGTGAATTCGTCATAATGGGCGGCTCCTGTCAAAGTGATACAAGAGCTCGGTACGTGACCTGCCGGGTGATCCCTGACATCGCAGCCCGGCTTCAATTCATGAGAAAAATCTATTAGACGCCAGACCGGGTCAGGCGTGAAAAAAGGGAAATGTAGATGTATCGATATAAAGGGCCTGAAATCAGGAAATGAGAGGGGATGTGATCAAGAACTGTTTTAAAGTATGAACGGTTAGCGCGATACTAGTAAGAATATATTTTCTGAAACCGATGACAGTCAAAATGCGTTCGTCAACTATCCAGTGCTTAACGACCTCGGATCCTTGTGTGGTGTAACTGAACAAATCAGTAGCGTTCAAATAAGAAAAACAGCTCTTTATGCCTGCTGACAGGCATCAGACGTGGCTAGAGAGCTGTAAGGTTCGAAATTAGAAAGGGTTTGTTAATCCGTTGAGAACTGTTTAATCAGATGCTGAAGTTCTTCCCCTGAGAGCCTGAGGTTTTCAGCGGACTCCACTATGGAACGAACGGCTTTCAGCTGTTCTTCACTTGAGCCGTTGACCGCATCGGCTAAAGCTGCATTTTCTTCTATGATTGCGGCGATATGACCGATGGCATCGACGACATTGTTTTTATACGTATCAACATGGTCAATTTCAGCGATGATAGTCGATGTTGTTTCTATCATCTCCACATTTTCTTTGGCAATGGATTCAAAAGCACTGATGGTTTCTTCTACAACTTCCAACTGTTGATCAGATGTTTCTTTTGAAGAAAATACCCAATTCTCGAGTTCTTTGCCCTCCGTTTGTAAAATCGTTATTGAATTCGTTATATCTTTCGCTGAATTAGAAGTTTCTTCAGCCAGTTTACGCACTTCATCAGCGACCACGGCAAACCCTTTTCCATGTTCACCTGCGCGGGCAGCTTCAATGGAAGCATTAAGTGCAAGGAGATTTGTCTGTTCTGAGATTTTTCCGATCGACCCAACGATTTCTCCAATTAGATTCATTTTTTCATTGAATCCGGAAATCACTTTTTCGACATCCTGTGCGATTTTCGATGAGTGCTGTGACTGGCTTCGTAATCTGGACATCTGATTTATTCCTTTGTCATTCAGTGATTGCATCGCAGATGCATGTCTTGCCAACTGTTGGGCCTTTTTTACAAGGATGGTAAGTTGGTCGGATAAAGAGAGAGTCGTTTCATTTGTCCGCTCTGCATGAGAGGCCGCTTCATTCGTTCCGTCGGCCATTTCAGAAATGGAGCGGCTGATTTCTTCAGTAGTAGCGGTGGTTTCTTCCGATACTGCGCTCAGTTGCTCAGTGGCATCTGATACGGTTTCGATCGATTTTCTGACGGAACCGACGACAGTCCGGAGGTTCTTTACCATATGGTCAAAATTCACTGTCAGTTCTCCAATCTCGTCTGAGTTGACAGGATCGATCGTCACAGATAAATCACCTGTAGTGACTTCTCGGACTTTATTATTTAACAGTATCAGAGGCTGTGTCAGTTTTCTTGAAAAGAGATAGCCGTACACGAGAAACAGGATAATCATAGTGATCGATATCAAAGCGATCCGAATCATCAATGTACCGAGTTCTTCGTACATATCATGATGTGGAATAACAACTCCGAGTGTCCAGTCGAGTCTTGGAAGGTATTGATAATATACAGATGAATCATCACCTCTGTATGAAAGTTCGACTACGCCTGTTCCTGAATCGGACAAGTGTAACGAGAGGGCGGCAAGGTCTTGATCTTCAGAGAGAGACATCAGGGTGTCATCTGTCTCTGAATGATCAGTATGAACCAGAAACTGTGCGTTGGCATCAAGGAGAAAAGCATGGCTGTCATAACCTGTGTCAATGGATTTCACAAGCTCTTTTAGCTGGTCAATACGCACCTCACTCGAGACCGTTCCGAGAATATCACCTGTGTTGCTGAACATCGGAAAACTCGTGGTGATCAGTGTTCCGTTGAGACTTTCGGAAAAATAAGGTTCAGTCCAGACTATGTCCTCAGCTTCGAGGCCGGCTAAATACCAGTCGTGCGTATGAAAATTATATGCGGGATCTTCAAACTCGTCGGTATAAATTATTTGACCATCTTCTTCAAAGGCATAGGGTCCAAAGAATTCAATATCATCATCGTATGCGTAAGGTTCAAACCAGACGCCGATTCCAAGGGTATCCTCATTCAAAGCGGTGGCTCTGCCAAGTAATGCATAGTATTCATCACGGCTTAGGCCATTCTTCAGTTCTCCAGCCGAAGCAGCAACACTTTCTCCGATGAGTTGATGGTTATGGAGCCTCGAATCGAGGTCCTGAATGGCATTTTCGACAGTGGCATTGATTTTTTCTTCAATTTGAATTTCCAGCCCGGATGTTGCAAATGAATAATTTAAATAAGATGTTGTGAATATGACGGCAACAGCCAAGATGACAAAAACAAACATTTTACGTTGGATACTGCTTTTACTTTTCATGCTTTTTCCCCCTATGAAATTATTTGTTGCGAGATACAAAGTATACATAATGACAACATTTGCTCATTAAAGGAATGATCATAAATGATCATAATCGAGCGGACTGAACAAAAACTATACAAAATCTCAAAGGACGTGACTCGACGATTACATAGCCTGACTGCCATCCAGTCTCACTCGATTGCATACAGTTCGTTCCACAGCAAAAGACCACCCGATTTTCCTGAGTGGTCTCTTGCTGTGTTACTTATTCGTTTACCTATTCTATACTGCGCACAGGGGACTTCTTAAGGGCGATCAGTTCTTTCTTCAGCTGTTCAATCTCTTTTTGGACTTCCTTAATATCGCTCTGTGAAGGTTCAATTGCAAGATCAGATGTAATGCGTTTGTCGATCAGCTCTGTTGCACCGCCTGCTTTGTAACGCTTTATCCAGCGGTAAAGGGTATCTCTGTGGATCCCCATCTTTTGAGAGACACTGATAACGGACTCTCCTTCTTTTAATACTTGTTTAATGGCAGTTTTTTTATCCTGAAGTGAATAATTGGATTTTTTTCTCAATGGGAACACCTCCTTGGCATCATCTGATGATGGTTAATTATTAATAGTGCGTCCGACTCTCCATTCCAAATACCAATCAGCAATCTCATCTCCCGGTTCGGTTCCGAGTTCTTCATCCAGATTTTTCGTGAGTTCAAGATAATATTCTTCGACTTTGGCTTCATTGGACTCGTAATGGGCGAGCTTCATCAAATAAAAATAAGCTTCTTCGTTCACCGGATCCCGTTCGGTCACTTTAATGAACCAGTATTTTGCTTCGGCAACTTTGAAGCGTCGAAAGTAAAAGTGAGCAAGAGATAAAGCGATTGAAATCCAGTACTGATCATATTGATCCGTTCTTGAATCAGCCCATAAATATTGATACGAGGATAAATAAGACCCTTTATTAGCATGCAAAATATTGGAATATTCAATCGTCGACTGTTCTGTCAATGGAGGCATTGCGGTAATCTTTTTGTACCAGTCGAAAAGATCGATGCGACAATGATTTGTTTGCAGCATATAGCAGCCGTTTTTATTGATAATTTTCATAAAGTCACTATATTCACTGATGATTTTTCGAATATGATAAATCGTGGTGTACATTTGCTGAGAGGCTTTGCTGTCTTCGGTTCCTTCCCAAATGACATCGATGATATGGGTTTTCGGAACGGGCTTATCAACGTGATGAAGTAAGTATAAAAACAGTTCAAGTGATTTGGATGTACGCCAATTGAAATACACATGCCTGTTACTGCCAAGACTCAGGGAAAATTCATTGGCGACACTGATATCGATATGCTTTGATATATTCTTTTTTGGTTCAATTTGCTTGATCTTCTCGAGTCTTTGAATCGTTCTCGAAAGCCGGTCAATGTTGACGGGTTTGACGATATAGTCAATGGCGTTCACTTCGAATGCTTTTAGTGCATAATCTGAACTGGCGGTGATAAATACAATTTCAATTGAGGGGTTTTCTTCAAGAATGATCTCTGCTAACTCCATGCCATCAATTCCGGGCATGTGAATATCCAAAAATATTACATCGACATGATTGTTTTTAATAATATTCATCACATTTTTTGGTGATTCGGTACTGGAAACATGTTTGACTGAATGGTACGAATACAGGCTGGTTCCAAGCGTACCGATTATAACTGGGTCATCATCTACGATTAATACATTCATTTTTATCGCACCCCTACTCTTTTACTTACAGTGTAATCGAACAAAATCTACAAATTCTCTACAAGTTCCTTTGAATGGACATACGTAAAATATATTGGAGAGATAGTATGCAACAAGGATTTGTATAGGAAGAGGATGTACAGTAAAAGGAGAAAGTTCAGGGAGGTGAAACGATGAGAGAAGATAATCTGGTGTTGCTGATTACAGATGTGGAAGGAAATCAGTACAGTCCAAAAAGTTTGGTGATTGAACAGATATCGTTTCAGACCAGGTTTTCCGATATGAGCAAGGCTATTGAGGAATGTGTCAAGATTAAATCTATATATAAAGAATTGAATCTGTCTATTCATTTTGAATAGCCGGTTGATGAGCAGGCTCAATCGGTTTCGGGTTTCAGTTCTCTTTAGGCATCCTCTATAGTATAGAACGCTCGAGATAAACGAAAGATCAGCTTTTTTGTTTCAGTTGTCTAAGGGTGCTCTGCGTTAAGAAAGAGAGTGGCGGTGAGCGGACAGTTATTCATGCGAAACAGCTCTGAGTGTATATGCTCAGGGCTTTTTTGGTACCTCGATGCTGACCCGTTCCTAGTCCTCAAATTTGAAACGGTGATGGCGCTAATGAAAATGTGTAGAGGTATTGTAGAGAAGGAATGTTTACGATAGCAATAGATTTCAGGAGTCAAGATACGATCCGGCAATTAACATCGGTTCAAAGAGTAAATGAATTTTGGCAGGGTCTCAGGAAAGGAGAACAAATATGTCTGATCTATTCCACAAGTTGTCTTTTGTAAAAAAAATCATCGGTCTTGTCATAGTGGTAATACTGCTGAATGCTCTATTTATTGTGTGGTTGGCAGGTTCTTATGTGAATACACAAAACCGTTCGATGCTTTATGAGCAACTTGAACTTGAAGGAACACTTGTCACACAGTCGATTGATCATTTTATCGGCATTCATGAAATTCTTGTCGAAGAAATGGCGAATAATCGAATGTTTACAGAGTTCGTAAATCGAGAACCGGATGGATCAGACGTGACTTTATGGGAGGGGTATGACGACATTGTGGGAGATTTAGCCACCAGTGTTGCTCCTTTGGAGGCTGTTCATTTAGTATACCTGGCACTTGAGGACCAAAATCAGTTTGTTTCGAACATAGCAGATACAGGTCCGGAAAATCTGATTATTGGAAATCGTGAATGGTACCGGCAAACCGTTAACGAGGACAAGGTGGTAGTATCCGAACCGTATATTGATGCTCAAACAGGAACACTCGCGATAACGGTGTCAAAGGTGATTAAAGATCAGGGCGGATATCCGGCAGGGGCTGTGGGACTCGATCTTACTTTAGATGAGCTGGTCAATGCTTTTTCGGGGTATGGTATCGGTGAATCAGGCAGAGTATCCGTATTTGATCAATATGGTTCAGTCATTTACGATCCCCTTTTCGGACGATCAGAACAAGTCATTGAAATGCACGAGACTGCAGATCCTGAATCGGAAGAACCTGTTGCGGATGAGACTCATTATTATTTTCTGCATGAAACCGAGTCTTCGGAGTGGAAGGTGATATCCTCTGTGGAGATCAGAGAAGTGACTGCGATGGGACGAGGATTCCTGATGAACGTTGTATTGATTGTTTCTGCTGTTGGACTTTTGGTCATCGGTTTAGCCTATGTCACGGCCAAGCATATGATGTCTCCGATCGTGGAATTGGATGAAACAATTCGGGGGCGCGAAGACACCGAACTTGGATTTGATATTCCCATTTCGATTCTCAGTCGGCATGATGAAGTGGGATCGCTGGGCCTGACGCTCTCGGAAATGAGCATCAGTATTCATGAATATGTCGATGAGCTCCGGATCAGGAACGACGAACTAAAACTCGAAATAGACAATCATATGCAAACGCAGAATGAGCTGCGTTTAATGCTTGCGGTTTTGGCTGAGACCAATCAGGCCTTCTTTATTGTCGACAGTGATTTGCATCTCGTCTATCAAAACCAGGCATCCGATGAACTTGTCAGTCATTATGAGGAGCGCAAAGGATGGAAGCCTAAATCAGTACTTGCAATTCTGGATGTGGACCGATTTCGCAACGAGCTGATCGAGCTTGTTGAGGCAATCAGCTGGGAAACGAGTCTTCTTACTCGAGATTACCAAATATCTGTAAGGGTGATTACTCACAAATCAAAAAAGTATTATCTTGGCATAATTGAAGATGTGTCAGACCGAAATGAAATCATGCAGCTGTTGGATAATTTGCAAACGTATGATGATGTGACGGGTGTCATGCATAAAGACCGTGCATCTGATGAGTTTGCAGAAATGATTGAAAAGAAGCCTGATGTATTTGCCTGCATCATTGCCTGTGATATTGACGGCCTGTCCACGATCTTCAATGCTAAGGGTGAAGCGTTTATTAATGATCTGCTTATGATGTTAAGTGAACGTTTAAGGGAAGTGACCGGGGAAGAAGACATCATCGGAAGATCGACTTCGGAATTTTTAATTTATAAAATTGTCGAAAGTGATCAGGATATATTGTTTCACTTTAAGGAGATGGTAGCTTACTTGAACCGACGCTATCTTGTTCAGGGAGAAGAGGTGTATTTACCCCTGCGTTTTGGAATCGCAACATACCCTGACTTTGGAACTTCGATCCATCAACTTACTGAATTTGCGATCACAGCATTGAACTACAATAAATTAAACAGCGAACAAAAGAAATATTCTTTTTATGAGGACGGGATGAAGGACCGCAGCGAAGAAGAATACCGACTCTATACAAGGCTGTCTTTTGCAATCGAACGTCAGGAACTCTCCCTTGCACTTCAGCCTCAAGTTGATGCACGAACCGGAACCATCATTGGATTTGAAGCACTGATCCGCTGGACACACGAAGGTCAGCCGATCAGGCCTGATCAGTTTATTCCGGTAGCTGAAAAGTACAACTTGATGCTGACGATCGGTGACTGGGTTATGGAGGAGGCGATCCGAATGAACCGGGTGCTGATCGATTCAGGTAAATCCCTGCCCATTTCAATCAATGTCTCTGCTGTTCAATTCAATGATCCGCTTTTGATCAGTAAATTGCAGGATAGTCTTGAGCGATACCGTGTTCCTGCTGAACTAATCAAAATAGAAATAACAGAAAATACTTTAATTAATCATAAAGAAACGTGTATCGAAAAACTGTCTCTACTTCATCAACTCGGAGTTAAAGTATCGATCGATGATTTCGGGACGGGTTACTCATCGTTATCTTATCTGAGGCAGTTCAAAGTGAATGAGCTGAAGATTGACCGATCATTTATCAGTGGAATTCCGGAGACGGATAATGGAGAGATCACGGAACTGATAATTACGCTGGCTGACAAACTGGATCTGTCAATCGTTGCAGAAGGGGCTGAGACGAGGGAGCAAGTCGATTTCCTCTGTGAGAGAGGAGCATTTACCATACAAGGATATTATTATTATAAACCGCTAATGCTTGAAAATATCATGGAACTTGTATGAGAAGAAAGGGGAGTACGGATGATGGAGTTTCTAGCAATTATGGTAATAATCGCGGCATCTGTTGTACTGTTTGTGGAGAGAAGAAGAACATTGTTTTTTTTCGCTGATTTAAAAAAAGAAAAACTGCCTGACTATGTGATTATCGACGAGGCTTCAGAAATCGTGGAGTCTATGCGAAAAGAGTTGCTCAGGACCACTATTCAGGCTGATCATTTGAGAAATCAAGCAGAGGCGTATCTGAAGATGAATCATCACTTTTTAGGTGTCTGGTACGTGATTGAGCCTGGTTTACTTGGGGCGTCAAGGTATACATCCTATGTGTATCGCGAGAAGGATACATTCAAAGAAACTATCCTTCCGGATGTCGAAAAAGAAGAATTTTACCAATCTCCTTTGGAAAACAGAGAACTAACCGTGCTGGACCCGTTTCTTTACGAGGTTGAAGGCGAAAGCAGACTCATGACTTCATGTGCAGTTCCTGTTACTAAAAAAGGTCGATTGATTGGTGTTTGCGGGATAGACATTGAGCTGAAATCAAAGGCTCCAATCCGCAAGAAGATTTTGAAAAAGAATATACGGCTATTGAACGGTCATCTTGTCAGAAGTGAACTGGTATTGGCACTTAAAGAGGAAGGGGAGTTTTTTCAGTCGCTGCTTAAGGATGTTTCCATGCAAATCGAGGAACAGGTCGACGTTGTCAAGGGCATGACTTCCCGTACCTTGCAGTCGACGGATGAAGTGGCTGTAACGGTCAATGAGATTGCCGAGGCTGCTTCGAATCAGGCATCTGAAACAGAGAAAGGTGCGGCTTCTTTATTAGGACTCGGTGCGATCATTGATCAAAATAACCGTCTTGCCAATCGTTTAAATATAGATTTGGATGCAGTTTTAACGTTTTCAAACAATACGAATCAGGTCATGACAGATCTTGCTCAAATCAATAAACGTTCCCAGGACACGGTCAAAAACACAGAGAAAAATACTCTTGAAAGTCTGAGAACATCTGACGACATCACGAAAGCGACTGTTGAAATTAACACCATAGCAGAACAAACGAATCTTCTCGCACTGAATGCTTCCATTGAAGCTGCCCGAGCAGGAGAAGCAGGAAAAGGATTTGCTGTTGTTGCTGCGGAGATTCGAAAGCTTGCAGAGGGGACGAAGGTGTTCTCGATGGAAATTAATGAAAAAATGGGTCGGTTGAGTGTGCTCAACGAAAAGACGGGTGAATCCATCCGGTCGCTAACAGGCGAAATGGCAAATCAAACTGTTAAGATGGATGAAACAGGCGAACAATATCATTTGCTTCAGGAGAGGTTAGCGGCAATGAGAGCGTCTCTTCAAGAGCTCATGCTTGCAGATGATGGGATGAAAAGTGAAAAAGACAACGTATTGATGGTTATTGAAGGCCTTTCTGCTTTGTCAGAGGAAAATGCTGCGGCGACGGAGGAAGTTGCTGCCTCGACAGATGAGTTGAGTCTTTCCGTCAGACAAACGGAGGAGGCGTCAAAGGAACTGAGTTCGATCATTACCCGGATTGATTTTATCCTCAAACGATTTGAAAAACAGTAACTGTGAGTGTTTTTAGCAGAATATGTGTATTCTTTTCGGATCATGTCGAGCAGGAAGGGAAGAGGTAGACGTGCCTAAAATTGACAAGAAATTAAGATTGGAATTGTTAAGCCTTCAAACGGAGCTAGATGAGACCTTTTGCCGATCCTGTCAAAAAGGAGGCACACCATACTGTTTCAAAGAATGCCCTGTAGGCGAACAGTTGAGAGAAATTGGACGTCAGCTCACACGCCAAACGCTTGAGAGGCAGGAAAAAAAGGAATGATCGGGTGTGTGTAAACATGAGCTGAGATCACAAAGAACGTTATTTTGTATGAGTACGGATCATTTTTCGGCTTGGCAGATCGCCAGCGCAGGTCCTCTTCTTTTTAATACGGATCGAATTCAGATTGTTGAGGTGTAAAAATGAACTATCGTATTATCATGGCTTCTCTGTTTATTTTAACTGGACTGACATTCCTTTTTTGGCAACCGGCGATGAACCATGTGATTGGACCTGTGATCATGAAGCAGGCACATGAAGAACTCTTTGGACTCACGCATGAAGACTACCGAAATAACAGAGAAACCGTCGCGCTTCAAGAGGATTTGTTTGACTATGACAGTGTAGACAGTCTGAACGCATTGTCTGTTTTTATCGATTTGAATCATGAACATGCTATCGGTGAAATCATGATTCCGTCAGTGGATGTCCATTTGCCGGTTCTCCTTGGGACGAATCATGAGGTGCTGAAAGCGGGGATCGGCACGATGAAGCCGGACCAGCAGATGGGCGAAGGAAACTATGCTTTGGCCGGGCATAATTCAAGAAATCCAAATCAGCTGTTCGCACCAATCAGATATATGGAAATCGGGGATGAGATTCATGTTACAGATAAAGATATGATTTATGTCTATCGCATGATAAGCAGGGAAATTGTAGATCCGGACCGGATTGATGTGATAGAGGATGTGGATGGTGTCGTGATGGTTACATTGGTCAGCTGTTACAGCGCTGATGGATCAGATCGGATTATTATTCAGGGTGAATTGGCTGAAACGATTTCTTACGCATCGGTTTCTCGTAATAAGGAGAAATGAGGAAAAGTCTCTTTGACTGAAAACTCAGTGACTGACCATTCAGATACGTCCGATCGTGATTTACAGCGTGTATACGGTACAGCTCGAGAGACGAACCTTATCGGATCATGGGAAAATAAAAGCTTAAAGCAGCCTATCTTCACATCGGAGACAGGCTGCTTTAAGCTTTTATACATGGTTTTCACTCAAGAGTGATTGAGGTGAATAAAGGGTACAGTAAGCATATGGGGTGTTTCTCCTTGGAATGGACGATCATGTCTGAATTCAGGATTGCCGGTTCAGCCACTGCTCATACCATTTGATTATCCCTGGATCAGGGGAAACACCCAGCTCGTCTTTTAGAGTGGATAGTAATTTTTGGAATTGATCATTTACTGAACCTGTCTGCTTATTTTTTGCATAGAGTTTCATGAGCAGGAGATGGATGTCCTCATCCAGAGGGTGGCGATGAAGGACTTTCTGGTATAATTGAACAGCGTCTTCCAAGCTGTTATTCGTTTCGAAATAAGCAGCGAGCTTGATGGATTTATCACGCCATAACGCTTGCTGTTGGGTTCGTTCTTCCTCAGGCCAGAGAAAGTTGCTGTACGTAAGGTAGTCTCCCTCGTAGGAATTAAGAGTTTGCTGCAGGTGGTTTGCAAGATCTTTCGTTATAGTGTCCCCTGAATTTCTGAGTATCTGTTTCCATTCCAATACGTCGATTGTGACGTTAGATGTGACCAGTCGATAACCTTCATCCATATTCATTAAATGTAAATGATCTTTATAAGGCTGAAGTGTTTTTCGAATATGATAAATGATGGTGTAAAGCTGTGAAAATGCCTTTTCGATCGGATAATCGGTCCAAAACACTTCGAGAATTTCAGCTTTTGACACCGTCCTCTTTTGGTAGTGAAGCAAATACAGAAAGACTTCTTTTGCTTTTCCTGTACGCCAGCGGATTTCGTTGTTCGTTCCTGACTGGTCTGTGATGCTGATGCCGTTTTTTAAAAGAATATGGAGTTTATGCTCCGATGACTCCAAAGCGGGTTCAGGCAAGTTGTCCTGTCTTTCTTTCACACGCGACAGGGCCTTTGTGAGACGCTCAAAGTTCATGGGTTTGATCAAGTAATCTTTTACTCCAAGTTCAAAGGCTTCAACGGCAAATTCTCTGTGACCTGTTACAAATACAATATCAATTTCCGAATTGATCGCAGATATCTCTTCTGCTAATTTTAGTCCCTGCATATCAGGCATTTCCATATCCAAAAAAACCGTCTCTGTTGCATTGTCTTTGTCCTTAAGAAACTGAAGGGCTTCAGTGGCTGATGAAAAACACTGAATATGATGATTTGGATTATCTCTGATTAACAGTGCTTTGATATAATCAAGAGCCAATTGCTCATCGTCGACGGCAACAATATTCACAAAACATCACCTCTCTGTCGTATTGGTTACATATGTGCACAATTTAACATAGACGACCAAAAGGTATTCTATATTACTATTATACTTTTATTTGTCGGAAAATACAGAGTTTTTAATAAAAACATGAAAATCGAGAGTAATGCAAATAATAACACTGATAAAAGTAATTATTTTCTCTCGGAAGGAAAAAATCTAATTAAATGAAGCGGTGTGTAGGATAAATGATGTAAAAGTGTCGTATTTGGATTACAAGAACAACGGCGAATCATATAATTTATCGTATAAGACACTAATGCAAATAGTATATTTCTTATATCCATTGATTGAAGAAGTTTCATATACAGTAGTTGATTATAGTTGGAGTTCAGATAGTGATATCGCTGAATTCTTTGGTGGGCACGAATTGGAGGATGTAATAAATTCCATTTCAATATATTGATTTTTAAATAGATTGAAATCCAGATGCTTTAGTTTAGGAATCTTGGCGCGAATCCTCCCTATTTCCATAGTGAGATAAATCGTGTCCTTTGACTTTATGTATTTATTTGGTGTTCATCAGTTTATTTTTGATCTACCGTTAGTATGGGTAAGATAAACTTAAAACACGCGAGTACGTGGATCAACAATGTTAATGATCACATAACTAAGGTTCTATAGAGCGCTGCACTTAAAAACTGTAATTACGGTAACATGATGGCAGGTCAATGGCGTAGTATTGCATTTAAATCTGAAAACGAGATTGAGAGTCTTTTTGCTAAGTAATGAAGATATAATGGGAACATTCTATATGTTTTTTAATTTCCTTAAGCAGGGGAGAGATTTGCGTGAAATCTGTCAAGTCCAAGGTTATAAATTTAAAACAACTGGTTTTAATCATCATTAATGCGAGTATATTTCCGCTTATCTTTAACCAACATACAGAAAATACCAATAAATCAAATTTAGTCTTTTCATTAACGGGAACAAAGTGACATTTGATGATGCTGAACCGTATTTAAACGAAGCCAGGCGAACGATGGTTCCTGTTCGTTTTGTATCCGAGAATTTAGGCGCAGAGGTGACATGGAATGCAAGTGATGGAAGTGTGTTGATTTCAAACAGTACTCAAGAAATCTTGTTATATATGAACAGTCGTGAGCTTATTTATAACGGTGAGCGTAAGAAAGTGGATACAGATACGGTATACTCGTCGATTTATCAAAGGAATTTTGTTCCGCTGCGGTTTGTAAGTGAATTTCTTGGTTCTAAGATCGACTATACAAGGGCATCAAATGGTCACTTCACTATTTATTTAAATAAGCCGCAGACAGAGCATTCGTATATCTCTCCTGAACTGACAGAGCAAAAAAACGTTGAGGCTTCAAACCCTTTGACGTCATTGGAGACGATTATGCCTGGCGCATCATTTGAAGAGGTTATCACGTTACTTGGAGAACCCTATCGTAAAGAAATTCATAATTTAGGCTATGAGTGGTGGATATATAATCATTCGCTGTCAGAGTATATTCAAGTTGCTGTTTCAGAAGGAGAAGTCCAAGAATTATATACACTGTCAGATCAATATATGATACATGACGTATCAGTGAATGATTCATTTAAACGCATTACAGAGGATTTCACCATGGAACCGTCCATTAATGTGGAGGGTCATAGGGTTGCATATACAATGAAAAACCCTGTTGGCGAGGAGGTTGAAAGCTATTATGCCCGAGTAGATAAACATATCGTGAGGTTTTATTTTGATTTACATGAACAAAGACGTTTGACTGGTATGCGTGCAATGAATGAAGATACATTTGTGAAAACGAGCCCTTTCGGGTTTACCTACTCTTTTTATTCTGACGCACAATTCATGCACGAGGTGGAACCTTTGCCCTTGCATCGGCAAAATCAGTTGAATCGTGCTAACGAGCGGATTATGTTTGATATTATGAATGTGAATCGATACAAACGCAATATAGGGGTGTTAAAGCTGCGTCAAGACATCAGCCGTGTGGCATACAATCACTCAAAAGATATGCGAAACTTTGCGTTTTTTTCTCATGAATCTGCCTATTCGGGTTACCCTTGGGACAGGATGAAAGCAGCGGGTTTACCTACAGAGGTTAACGAAAACATAGCCAGAGGGTTTGATGACGCGATCAATGCCAATGCAGGTCTAATGAACAGTGAAGGTCACAGAAAAGCGCTGCTGAATCCGTCCTTGAACGAAGTGGGAGTCGGTGTATCAGGTTCTTATTATACTCAGAAATTTATCCGATGACGATGACTCTCTATCTTGATTTCTATTACGTATCAAGATTTTATTCATGATCTTAAGTTTATGCTTGTATAAGCCCTTCCCCCTCAAGAAGAGCTTATACAAATGTGAATTTCCCGGCAGGGCTCACAATTGTTCTTCACCTCTAGAGAGAGCTCATTTGGGTAGGGGAAGTAATCTTTGAACTCAATCTATTGAAGTGAACAACAACATGTAATAATGCTTGTGATATGTTCTTACTGTCAGTCCGCAATCGGTTATGAACGGCAACCACAGACCTTCAGAGCAAATCACTATTTTCCTTATCATAAACCATCATTACTATACATTTTCTTAAAATGTCTTTATTTTATGCAACGGGAAACCGGTTCGAATATTTTTTTCAATCAAGCGAGGACTGTGAGGCCGTTCATTAATACGATTTGGAAATGGGCTTCAGTCACCCTGCTTGATTTGAATAAATTGGAAGAGTGTTAGCATTAAAACAGAAAAATAATTGAAGATTTTCAATACAGCTTTGAGCCAAAGCCGGGAAGTATTTCTCCATGTGTATGATCTACATCTAAACCCCTTGGAATCATGTTGAGATTACTGTTAGTGTTTCTGATCATTGATGACAAGAGAATAAGTTACTGTTCATTACAAATTGTTTTGATCTTGATTTCGAAGAAATGTTAAATCGAATACTCAAAAAGACCGCATCCAAATTTACGGGTGCGGTCTTTTCTGATTCATTTGGAATGAAGTCTTCTAAGGGTCATTAATCATTCGGAAACCCTATTTGAGAGATGTATAGAATTTGTTTAGTGGAGATGTGATAGGCTTATTCAGACATAAATAACGATATATGTATCAATTGAACCTTGAACTTTTAGTTTGTCATAAATTAGAGAGGAGAATGACTAATGCTGCGAGTCACCATCATGTTTCATATTCTGCTCTTTATTTCGGTTCTGCTATTCAATGGCGGAAATCAGAGGGATGATGCCGATGAGGTTTTTGTCATAGATGTATTAGGGCAAACGGAACGGGCTATGGAACAGGTTCACTCTTATCTAATGACCATCGATACATTCCAACAAATGGACTTCTTGTCCGAAGCCACAGGAATCCGATCGAATTACAATCAGGTTGTAGAGTTTAATGCAGATCCTTTTCATGTAAGGCAGACAGTAACGGAAAAACTTGAAAAGCTCGATGTATTCGGAGCAACCGTATACGAAGCTCCGGTAAAACACTACCGGATGAGTTTTGATGAAAAGAAGGGATTTTCAGCAGAAGAACCAAGAAGAAAGACATGGATGCTCTATGCAGATGAGGTGGCACAAGATCCTCTTTATTCGGTTGAAGTTCAAATGAAAGAGCTGCAGATGCTTCAATTATTTCATCATTATGCAGAATCTGTAACCATCGATGAGTTTAACGGACACTATATTATTAAATTGACAAATGAATGGATTCAAGAAGAGGATTTAGTGGATAACCTGAGTTCTCTCGTTCGAAATACTGACAGTTCAACAGATGATTTGGATCTGCTGGAGGCTTACCCAGATATGGGCATACAATATTTCGAGGCTACTCTTTTTGTGAACCGGGACACTTTTATTCTTGAAGAAGGGATTCTGAGTTTATATCTGTACTTGGACATGATCGATCAGGAGATACTGGCAAAGAGAGTAGTTGAAATGAAGTGGTCTGAACTCAATCGCTCGTTGCAAGCCCAAGTACCGATGGAGGTCATTCCTCATTCTCGTAAAGCCTTTCAAGACTGACAATAATCAATTGATTTGATTCTAGCAAAGAAAGGTTGATATGATATGGAACTACCCAACGGCATTACTGGTTATTTTGATTCTTTAAAGAATTGTCCACCTGAAATGAATGGCACAGAATTCAAAAAAATATGTAACTGCGCGGTATTACGAAAAAGAGGGCGTATGATTGATTTTATTCCTCCTTATTATCCTGCTAATTTTTACTATGCCTTTTTGGAAGTGGGGGGAGAAGCGGTTTATGTTTTAATGAACCGCCATTATCCTTTCCTTGCATTTGCATCACAGGTTGAACTTGGTTGTATTGAATTTAAAAACCCCCCTTTATTACTAATCGAGGAGTTTGAGCCATATTATTTTGTCTTGACTACAGATATACTCAATTCGCCACTTCCTGCGAACGCACTGGAAAACTCGGACTTAAATATCGCAGAAAAAAAAGCCGTTGAAAAACATAGTGTTTCGACATACGGAGGCGTAATTTTCAATTGTTGGGATTAAGCTGGATTCGGATGTGCGGTTCATCGGATTATTTGATAAATATAGAATTTGCTGAAAAACTAAAAAATCAAATCATATCAAAACATGAGGAGATTTTCTTAAATGGGGTTGCATGAGGTTTTGAAAGTAATGATAAATTGTCTTAATCTGAAAAACACGTCTCAGACAAGTCCGAAATGCTGTCGCAGGGAAAAGGCAACTTGGCATATAAGGATACATGCGTAATTAAACGTTCCGACAAATATCGAGTGCAGGATTCAGGGTTTTGGTGTATCTTCAATCACAGAATAACTTTAAAACAAGCATCCGTGCAGTTGAAAATGTTACGGATGCTTGTTTAAGGATATGGGTATTTGAGAGGGAACTAGCGAGTATCTCTCTTCAGTGAAATAAGGGAGTAAGAACGAGGCCTTATCGAGCTCTTTTCATACAGAATCAAAAGGCTGATGTTACAGTCTGAAAAACCAATCTGCACCAGACTGGCCAGCTTGCCAGCTGAAGTATATAAAACCGGCGAAGGCGGCAATAATGCAAATTGTCATAAATAATTTGACTAACAGATTTGTGAACTTGTACTTGTTTTTATGTTCGTTTGTCTCCTCAAGTAATACTTTACTCTGCCTCATGATTTACATCCCCCTTTTTATTTATTGAAACATGATGAATACCAAAGAGAATATCTTCAGCGTCTGATGATTTTTACGGATAAGTCATTCCGGTAAGATTTGATCACTTCATATTCGTGTATGGCACTTTGAAAATCCTTGAAGTTAAATTGAAAACGGACATTTTGGTGAATTTTTGATGAATCAGTAAATTCATTACCATCACTATCTAACACGATCAATAAGTAGTCATTCATTGTAAAACCCCCTTTCAAAGCGGATTACATCAAACTTTATCAGGTGAATCTTTACAAAATCTTTTACGCTTTTCTGATTTGCGAAAATGCAGTTCATTGTTTAATTGTAAAAGAAGTGTCTGAATAAGGCGCTGACTGGCGGGTATTCAAAATAGAGTAGGGTAACAAATCTTAGGACAACTACATCATTCGAATGCGTATTTCGATGGCGTTGGCGATTCGGAATTCATCATCGGCTTTCGGTCTGCGCAAATGTTGTTGATTTCGAGGATCAGGTTCAAGGGATTCTTATCTTTGACAGATTGATCAGGATCATCGTTAAAGAATGAGGTGTTGTAATGTTGAATCCGACTCGTTCCAAATAAAATCCTCATTTAACAGTCCTGAATAACACTTGTAAGCGGAGAGTATCCTCCGCAACAGCGATGTGGTGAACTGCGGGCGAGCTTGCGCTTCGCACATGATATGAGTGGACCGCACAGAGGGTATCAGATTGTCGGACTTGAGCCGGCGACTACGAGGGGTATTACGATGATCAGATTGAACGCTGGATAAATGGCGAATACCACAGGAGTGATATGCAGAACTGGGAGACGGTGCATACGCTGTACCTCATGGCAGAAGGATAGACCAATTTATATTATGAAGGAACAAGACCCCTGGGGATGAGCTTCATGTCCCAGGGGTTTTTCTAATCAGTGAAGCTGGTCGGCCTGGGAACCATTTTTTCTTGATTCTTGACCGGCATGCAGATGCAAAATGGAAATAGTGGGTAAGCCAACACAGTCATTCAAAAAAGAGAGTTTTTTGTTGACTTTTGTCGAATAAACGCTATATTTAGGAGTATATAAAGAAGTCTATTTTTTCCAAAGGGGAGATGGCTGAATGAATCATCAAAAAATGTACCTGCTGCTTGTGCTTTTAGGTGTCTTTGTGCTGTTTCATCTGCTTTTGCCTCAGATGTTTACGATCATGAACGTTGTCTTGACTGTTGTGGCCGTGCTGGTCATGATGGTGAACCGGACGAAGATCAATTTTATGATCCTTATCGCCGTCTCTCTCATTTACGGATTCGGATTGACTCTCTACTCTCAGATGGAACAGATCTTCAACGAAGGACAGTATCTGTTTATGGCGAGTCATCTTCTTATGACGGCAACGCTGGTGATCCTTTGGTTACTGATTCACTATGCCCGAACGGTGGCTGATGAAGTAAATGTGATGCGGGAGAAGATCGCGCTCCTTGAAAAATATGAAGAGGGGGGAAGGGCGCTGTCTTATCAGGAATTTGTCGAGAGGGGTACATCGGTTGAAGTGGCGATGAAGCGACGGAGTGAGGAAGGCAGGCTGATTCATTTCCGGATGCATCCTTCAGTACCCGAACAGACGGTTAAATCACTGCGGACAGCGTTTGTGGATATTTGTCTGGACTCTGTCAGAGATGATTTTGACCTCGTGCATGCCCTGTCTGACCGTGAGGTTGTCGTGTTGCTTCAGAATACGGACCATCGGGGTGTAGACGTGGTGAATAACCGGGTGAAAGAACGTATGCACCAACATTTGAACTTTCGTGACCTCCCTTATTCCTTTGAGGTTTTTCCGGTGGGATCTCTGATGGCGGCACTGGACTCGGTTTCTGGAAAACAGGGGGCCTGAGATGAATGTGATCCTGATTTTAATCATGAGTTTCTTCTGGATGCTTCTTCTGTATTACTCCACGTTGACGATTGCCGGTATCTATTACCGGGTCAAAAAGAAATCCCCTGTTACGCTGGATCGGTATCCGTCTGTCAGTATTCTGATTCCTGCTCATAATGAGGGCATTGTAATGGAAGATACGCTGAGTGCGATGAGCAGATTAAGATACCCCGGTGAATTGAATGTGTATCTTTTGGATGACGGTTCTACAGATGATACGGCTGACATTGGTTCGGCTTTCGCGCAGGTGTTCTCAAGGATTCATCTGATCCGGGTTCCGGACGGGGAGCCAAAAGGAAAATCCCGGGTGTTGAATTACGGCTTGTCCCTGATTGATTCTGAGTACTTCCTTGTGTATGACGCCGACAATCAGCCTGAGTCAGATGCAGTGATTCAACTCGTTCATGCGGCGGAATCGACAGAAAAGGCTGCGGGTGCCGTCGGGTACGTCAAGACACAGAACGCCGACACGAACTGGCTGACGCGAATGATCGCACTGGAATTTCAAGTGTTTCAGCTTTTGATGCAGAGTGGCCGCTGGCAATTGTTTCAGCTAGGGTCTCTTGCCGGGACGAATATGCTTATTCGTAAGCAGGTGATTGATGATTTGGGGGGCTATGATGTGAATGCCCTCGCAGAGGATGCGGAATTGACGATCCGTTTGACGTCCGAGGGGTATTTACTGCCGGTTGTGCCGGAGTCCCGTACCTGGGAACAGGAGCCGGAGACCATTAAGACGTTCATCAAGCAGCGGACACGCTGGCTGATCGGAAATCTGTATTTATTGGAAAAGGTCTTTTTATCGACAAAGTTTTGGCGGCGAAAGGCGTTCTATCATGCGATTCAGCATGTGACGGTATATCTCTTTTTTGCTTTGCTGCTGCTTTTTTCACATGTATTTTTCGTGTTGAGTCTCTTTGGTTTGATTACACCGGTGTACGCGGCTCCGATACTGATGTTCTGGTTTATGAGTTATGTCGTTTATACGTCGCAGCTGATCGGTGCGATTGTCACAGATGAAAATGTAACGCCGGTAAATGTGTTCACTGCGGTCATCATGTATTTTACCTATGCACAACTTTTTGTCATCCTTCTGGCAAGAAGTACAGGCATGTATTTGTGGAAGACATGGATTCGCCGTGAAGTGATTGGTTGGGATAAGACGCGCCGTTTCAGAAAGCGGATGTTCTGATGAAGCGGTATGGCTGGTTACCGGTCACGTTGATGGCTTTGATTATAGCGGGTATTGCAATAACGGTTTATTGGGGGGAACGAGAAGCATTTATGGATCGCGAAATGTGGTTTGGGATTGTGGAGGACTCCTACACATCACCCACCGGCCTCATTCGAACTTACGGCCGGGCACCGGAAGAACAGTATCTCTCTGAAACCGTGGGGCTCTATTTGAAACAGGCCCTCCATGCAGAAGATGAAACACGGTTTATGAAACAGGTTGACGTTCTCAAAGATGAATGGCTTGTGTGGCAAGAAGACGATGTGTTTATTCCCTGGAAGCTCAAAAATGGCGAGAAAGCGACAGTAAACGCGTTGATTGATGATTTGCGTATTATCAGTGTGCTCAGAGAAGGGGCTGCATTCTTTCAGGACGCTGCTTTAGAAGAACTGGCTGAAGACTTATTTGCGACAATCGAGCGGCTGCAGTTAACTGAAGAGGGGTGGTTGGCAGATTTTTATGATTGGACTTATGGATTATCGAGCGAACGGCTGATTTTAAGCTATGGGCAGGCGACACAAACACAGGCATATACTACGATTCTCAGAGAAGCTGCGGACAGGATGGATCCTTTCATACCTCTTATATACGACCGAACGGAAGGAACTTTTCTTCCTCAGGAAGAAGTGCATATGGTCGATCAGTTTCTGATCTTGATTGAAATGGAGCGACAGGGTCTCGACACAGCATCGTTTCATGAGTGGCTGAATCAAGAGTGGACGAATGAAGGGGTTATCAGTGGCCGGTTCCGGTCTGCGGATAGTTCAGGGAACGGTATTGAATCCGTCTCTGTTTATGTTTTGATGATGACTTACGCGGAACTGCGGGGAGACCGGGACCTTGCCGACGTCGCAGACAAACGGCGAACAGCCCTCAGTGCTTCCTTCGATAACTTTGAAGACGTTCATTTTTTTGATCTCTACGGCTTTATTGAACCGTTTGAGTATTGATACCTGTGCAACCATCATCAAACAGGATCGTCGCCTATTTGTTGATGGAATCTTTTTTCTGTGCTGATTCGACAGGGGATCTTGTCTGGAATGGCGAAATAGTTATGTGAAGAACGATTGAGTCAAGTTTCGATGGAATAAAGGGAGATGATGGGATGACGAAACCGGTTATTACGGTGATTGGCAGTATCAATATGGATATGGTGACAGAAGCAGAGCGGGCGCCGGATCAGGGTGAGACGCTCATGGGTACCGCCTTTCAGATGATCCCCGGCGGTAAGGGGGCGAATCAGGCCGTTGCCGCGGCAAGGCTCGGGGCGAGGGTCTCGATGATCGGGGCTGTCGGGGACGACCCTTTCGCAGACGTGCTGACAGAGAATCTCAAACGAGAGGGCGTCGCAACGGCGGGGGTAAAGCGTGTATCCGGCGTCTCTTCAGGTGTCGCATCCATCGTCCTCTCTGAACAGGATAACCGGATCCTCGTTGTTCCGGGTGCGAACGGGCGCGTGGACAGGGCATTGGTGGACGAAGAGGCAGAACGGATTCTTGCGAGTGACCTCGTTATCATGCAGCTTGAAATCCCGCTTGACACCGTGATATATGCCGCGAAGCTATGTAAGGACAACAATATACCGGTGCTTCTCAATCCTGCGCCGGCCCATGTTTTGCCGGATGAACTTCTTGAGACATGCACGTGGCTGACGCCGAATGAGATGGAGCGGAAAGCGATGGGGGATCTGCCTCAGGCGGTTCTTCAGAAACTGATTGTGACTGAGGGGAAAGCAGGTGCATGTTTTTTCCGGAACGGTATGGAGAAGAAGGTCGCCGGTCACACGGTGGACGTTGTGGATACAACAGGCGCCGGGGATACGTTTAACGGGGCACTCGCGGTCGAGCTCGCAAAAGGAAGGACCGCGGAAGAAGCGATCCGTTTCGCCAACGCCGCGGCGGCACTGTCGGTGACGAAGCTGGGGGCTCAAACAGGGATGCCGACCGAAGCGCAAGTCACGCGCTTTCTCTCGACATAAGCATAAAACAGCTTTCGGCAGCATAATCAAGCCCCCGGCATCAGCAAAACGGCTGATGGCGGGGGCTCTTTGCGCGTTCGTCAGAGCAATAGCCAGGCAATCATGACGGCGACGGCGTTGATCATCATCGAGAAGCGGAAGTTCCCCTGCGTGATCCGGTACGGATTGATCCTCAGGCTGTGGGCCGTCAGGGTGGCGTTCAGTCCGTAAGGCGCCGAGGAGGTCGTGGCCATCGCGGCGACGATGAGGACGATGCCGAGGCTCATCGGGTTCATAAAGACGAAGAGCGGGCGGATGATTTCGATCAGAATGGCAATGGTCGCAATCGGATGGACGCCAATCATGGCCAAGAAGAAATAAACGAGAATAATAAAGGCAAATACGGCAAGCGGGTAGTCGGACACCCGGTCAAGGAGATCACGGAGAAGCAAAGGTGCGGCGGTCTGATTGAATCCTTCCGAGAACAGCGGCAGGGAAAGAAACAGCACGACGAAATTCTGAAGCCCGTTCGTATGTCTCTTCCAGCTCCTCCAGCCTTCTGTGAGGAAGTAGCCGGGCTGTTTCATGGCCAACGACCAAAGGAAGGCAAACGGCACGATGATGAGGGCGACAGCCATGATGAAGCTGATGTCTGTCAGGTCGGTGACGACGATGATGATCGTGAGAAACAGCGTCAGGACGAGCAGGAGTTTGGCCAAAGAGCGGTAGAGCGCCTTCTTCGGCACACGGACCGGCTCCTGTTCGATGGTTGTGTTTTCGAATTTCCGGCGGCTGATGAGAATATCAAGCACCGTGGCAATGAACGAAATAAGCAACAGCCATGGCAAATAAGCGAGATAGCTGACGCCGGTTGCGTCGATGGCGATGCCGACGATGATTTCCATGGGTGTCCAGATGACGGCGAGGGCGAAAGCCCGGAGCGTCGTCTGCAAGATAAAGGAGTTGCGGATATCCACGTGGATGCCGCTGAGCTTTTCTTTGAGGAGATTCTGGGTGACGTAAATCGCGGATAAATGGATGAAGATCAGTAAGACATAGGTCGCAAGCAGGCTTCGTCCGTACACCGAAGAGAGCCGGTTATGGTCGGTGTGAAGGACGTCACTCAGCCGTTTGTCGTAGCCGCCGGCGTTGAAGGCCGTCGACATGAGCGGCAGTACGCTCAAAAACACGAGCATCGGCAGCATCGAGCCGGTCTGGGCGGGGATGTCGTACCAGGGGACGCCGCCGGTGAGGCTCATGACGATGCCGCCGAACCCGAAGAGGACGCCGATGATCCGGAAGAGCTTCCCGGCGAAGAACCAGGAGATGACGAGGATGATGACGGCAGCCCAGCCGAGGAGGACGTCCACGACAGGGATTTCGAGAAAGAAATTGATCAGAAACACGGCGAATAACGAGCCGTACAGTATGTAAAAATAACGACGCCAGTCTGGCCGATGCTGATTCATTTTACACCCTCCCCCGTATTTTTATCATACATGATTTCCCTTTCAAAAAGAATGCATTTTTCTGATTTTTAAAAAGTGGTGAGAATCGTGACAATCTTCTGAATGATTCGTAATAGGCGTGATTTTTTGGTAGGCTGAACGAAAGGAATTGTCACGTCGCGAGTGTGAGAAACCTGTTTCAAAGAGATAAACAGTGTGGTATGATATACTGCGATTTCATCAATTTGTGCACGTGAGAATGGGGGGGGGTGCCGGATGCGCTGGTTTAAAAAGAAAGAAAAGATCAGTAAAGAAGAATTGAATACGCGCCTGACCGTCGCCCAGGAATTAAGGCGTGACGGGGAGTATAAGCAGGCGGAGAAGCAGCTGATGAAGCTCCTTAAGGAAGCCGGGCAGGAACCGCTCATTTACCGGGCGTTCGGCTGGCTTTTTGTGAAGTCCGGTGACCTCAAACGGGCCGAGGAGAACTTCCGCAAAAGCAATAGCCTGGAAGACATCCCCCTTGAGATGGACCTCAATACCGGGCCGATCATGACTGATCTCCTCTACCGAAACGGCAAGACTGAAGAGGCGAGACGTCTCGGCTACGCGATTTTGAATCTCCGTCTCAACGCGAAAGTGCTGTATCTCTTGACGGAGATCGCGTTGAAGGAGTGGCAGCCGGATCATGATCTGAACAGCTTCTGGTTTGCCTATCTCGAAGACAATGATGACAAGGACTACTTGAAGAATAAATTCTGGGCTTACTGCCGGACGTTCGGGTTCACGGAACTCTATTCCTATGGTCTCGGCGTGAAGGGTGAGCTTGAGAAGAAGGCCGATCACGCGAATATGGAGATCCTCTATCACCCGAGGAGTCTTCTCAGGGTCGTCTGGTACGAGGGTGTGAAGGCGATGGAGAAACCGTCAAAGAAAGGATCCGAGTCGCTGCTCAGAAGCAGTCTCTTCTATTATTATGCCAGTGCACCGATTCGCCCTTACATCCCGCCTATTCTGGGCATCATTCAGACGAAATCGTTCCAGGTGGCGTACTTTCAGTTCGTCGAAGAGCGGAGTGAGAAGAAAGGGATCGCCTTTCATAAAGAGGCGATGGATATCTTGATTGAGATCAATGAGATGTATATCACGCCGGAGTATGAGAAGCGTCTCGGTTCGATGGCCCATCACAGCTACGTGCAGATGAAGCGCGGTCAGCTTAAGAAGAGCACAGAGACGCTCATACAGCACAGCTTCATCCGCTATGACGACAGCCTGAACCAAAAGATGGTGAGAATTTATGAAAACCTCGACACACTGTTACAGGATTTTGACGGTGTGGATGAAGTCTTCTCCCATGGCGACTACCACATTGGGAATCTTATGAACAGCTATGACGGCATTCAGGTCATTGACTGGGACGTGAGCGGCATCATTCCCTTTGGTTTTGACATCGGCACGTACCTCGGTCAGCTGAGGAGTTTGGATGATATCGAGAGCCTAGGCCGTCATTATTATGAGAAGTCCGGTTTCCGGGAGTCGATGACGTTCGACTCGTTCATGTATGTGGTGAGTCTGATGATGGCGGTGCGTTATTTTACGGCCGCGACGGAGAACCAAAAGGAAACATACCTGAACGACAGCATCCGGCAGAATATCGATCAGATCACGAATATCGCCACCTTGCTTGATTGGTATATGCCCAAGGCATCTCTCGTTTCCCGTTAGGGAGATGAGGGGTGTTTTTCGTTAATGAATGCGACAACCGTCCGGCATCTCCCTTTCCATGAACAAACGCGGGTACTTGTTTCATGTGAAGGGGAGGGGATCGATGTGACGATTCAGACGAAATACATGACGGGGAACGACTGCTTTCAGGCCGGGCGGACGATTGTGCCAAAGGGGATTATGATTCACTCAACGGCCACACCGGGTGTGATGGCGGCGGACTGGTTCTCGCGATGGAACAAATCGTATAAAGCGGGAGAGATGACGAGGCAGGTATGTGTGCATGCCTTCGTCGATGACCGTTCGGTTTGGCAGTATCTGCCCTGGAATCATCGGGGCTGGCACGCGGGAGGTACGGCGAACAATACGCATATCGGGATTGAGATCTGTGAGCCGAAAGGGTTTCGCTATGATCAGAACGGCCGGATGACGGGCTACAACCCGGCGGATCATGAGGTGTATTTTCGCATGGCCTGGAAGCGTACTGTTGCCCTTGCCGTGAAGTTGTGCCGCGAATTCGGTCTCAATGAAACGGCGATCATCGATCACACGGAAGGGAATCGCCAGGGGATTGCGAGCGCCCATCAGGACGTGATGCACTGGTTCGCCCGTCACGGGGAATCGGTGGATTCGTTTCGGCGTGACGTCAGGGCCGAGCTCGGGAAATCGGTGCGGCTGACCGTGAGGAAGACGCCGGACGCAGCACCGGGCAAGCTGTTTCGGGTGCAGGCGGGGGCCTTCTCTTCAGAGGCGAAAGCGAAGGATCAGCTCCGCAGGCTGAAAGAGGCGGGGTTCGATGCGTTCATCCAGTGAACGTTAATATGTACGTTTTCAGACAGAAAAAGCCGTACACGGTGCCTTGAGGGGCGCTGGTGTACGGCTTTTTTTGCGTCTGTACGCTTAAAACAGGCTTGGAAGCCAGAGAATCGTGAACGGCAGGAACGAGATGATCAGAACAACGGCGATCCCTGCGGCGAAGTAGGGCAGGATATCCTTCGTCGTCTGTTCGATCTTGACCTTGGCAATGTAGCACGAAATGAAGAGCGTCGCACCAACCGGTGGTGTGAACATCCCGAGAGCCAGGGTCACGAGCATGACGAGTGCGAAATGCATCGGGTCCATTCCGATGACGTCTGTGGCAATCGGCATGAAGATTGGGATGAATAAAAACAGATTCGGTACGAGCTCCATGATCATCCCGAAGATGAGCATGATGAGGATCATCACGAGAAGGAGTCCCCAGCCCGGAAGTCCGAGCCCCTGCAGGGCGTCTGAGATCATCCGCGGAATGCCTTCCGAGATCAGGACCCAGGTGAAGATCATCGACGCACAGATGGTGATCATGACGATACTCGTGCCCCGGACCGTGTCCCGGAGTGAGGCGATGATGTTCGTCAGATTCAAAGTCCGGTAGACAAAGAGCCCGATGATGAGGGCGTAGACGACGGCGAGAGACGCGGCTTCAGTTGCCGTGGCCACGCCGGTGACGATTGCCCCGATCAGGATGACCGGCAACAGTAGGGCCAAAGCGGCGTGACGGAGCTGGCCGGCAAATTCCCTGAGCGTCGGCTTACTCTCGGACGGATAGCCCCGCTTCAGGGCGATGAGTACCGTCGTGCCGAGGTAAAAGAGCCCGACGAGGAGTCCGGGGATAATCCCGGCAATGAACATTTCCCCGACGGAGAGGTTCGCGAGCCAGGCGATGATGATCATCGTCGAACTTGGCGGAATGATGATGCCGACAACGGAGCTCGAGGCGTTGATAGCCGCGGCAAAGCGGGCGCTGTAGCCTTTTCGTTTCATCTCCGGGATCAGGACGCTCCCGGTGGAGGCGGCATCGGCGACCGAGGAGCCGGAGACCCCGGCCATACCCATACTCGTCACGACGGAGACGCACCCGAGGCCGCCAGGGAGCTGACGGACCATGGCATCGGCAACCCCGATGATGCGCTGGGCGATGTTGCCGTGGATCATCAGGTTACCGGCAAGAATAAAGAACGGAATGGCTAGAAACGCAAAGGACTGCGTGTTGGAGAAGAAGCGCTGGGCGAACATCTCCATCGGAATGCCGGAGACGAGAAAATAAAATAAAGCCGAAGCCCCCATGGCAAAGGCAATGGGGATGCCGAGCACAATTAACAGGAAAAAACTAAGAATCATGATCCAGATCATCGGCTAAATCCTCCTCTGTAGGCACTTTCATCCGATCGGTCATGATCCAGTAAATCTGTCGGATGAGCACAAGACTGATGGCGATGAAGCTGACGGTAATGGAGATGGACAGCCACGACCGGGAAATGCGCAAGACAGGCATCAGCTGATTTGAAACGTTATCCGCCAGTCGCCAGCTCGCGTAGGCCATGGCGACGGAGAAGCTGAGCATGATGACTTTGGAAAACAGATAAAGGCCTTTTTGATAGGCGTACGGCAGACGGTCTCTGAAATACGAGACGGCGAGGTGCCCGTCATCCTTCGTTACGGCTACGGCCCCGAGGAAAATCATCCAGGGAAACAGAATCAGTGTCAGCTCGTTTGAGAAAACGAGGGGCAGCTGAAAGACATAGCGGCTGAGCACTTCGCCGAAGACGACGATGGTCAGAAGTGCGAGAAGAATGGATGATAAGGCTTCAAACCCGTTGATGATCCGGTTGAACCATCCTGTATCCGGTTGATCGGTCATGTATATCCCTCCTTATGTTTCAGGGTAGATGGACTCTAGCATATGAACAGGCTGAGTGCGGTGATTCAACGGGTCAGGCCATGTGTGTGAAAGGGAAAACAGGTGGCCGGGTGGCGACCCGGCTCACCTGCACATGGCTGGTTATTGGTTCCGGTATTCTTCAAGGAAGTCCTGCATGGACTGGATGATCTCTTCACCCATGACGTCTGCGACTTCATCGTATACGGAGAGGACAATTTCCTGGAACGGTTCAAGATCCGGATAGGTAACGACTTCAAACTCGTCTTCGGCGCGTTCAAGGGCCGCTTCTTCTTCAGAGCCGATGAAATCACGGGCAGCGTCGCGGGCGCGGACGGAGCCTTCACGGACGATCTCCTGGAGGTCTTCATCAAGGCTGTCGAAAAGGTCGGCATTCATGATGAAGTAGGAGTAGTAGTACGTATGATTCGTGACGGCGAGGTAGTCCTGGACTTCATGCATGTTCTGATCATAAATACTGAGCATCGGGTTGAACTGGCCGTCGATGACGCCTTGGGACAGCCCGCTGTAGAGTTCCGTATAGGCCATCGTGGAGACGGATGCACCGAGGGCATTGAACGTCTCAATCAGGCTCACGTCGTTCGGTGATCGGATGGAGAGACCCTGGACATCTTCCGGTGTTTCAATCGGACGGACGTCGTTCGTAATCTGGGCAAAGCCGATTTCCACATCGTTCAGTGTTTCAAAACCGACGTCACGGCCGAGGGCCTTCAGATCATCGCCGACGGGTCCGTCGAGTACGGCATGGGCTTCTTCAAATCCTTCTGTCAAAAACGGCAGGGACAGTGCCGCGTATTCCGGAATGAGACCGGCGAGCTCGTTGGCACCAGGCAGGGCCATATCGAGGGCACCGACCTGAACGGCATCGATCATTTCCGGTGAGGTGGCGTATGTTTCGTTCGGGAAGAATTCAATTTCCACGCGCCCGTTGGATTCAGCTTCTACGTATTCGGCAAAGGCTTTCGCCGCTTCCCCTTTGGAGTCACCGTCAAGACCCGAGTTCCAGCCGATTTGCCATTCGTATTCCACCTCGACGTCTTCCGTGGCTCCATCATTGTTCTCATTGGCATCGTCCGTATCGTTTGCGGCTGTGTTGGTGTTGTTGTCTGCATTGTCTGTGTTGTTGTTTCCGTTGTTCTGTCCGCTTTCAACCCCGCAGGCAGCGAGGACAACGGCGGAGGCTGCGACGAGACTCAGTACTGATTTCTTCATGTTCATCATCCTTTCAAAAGGTAATATCAGGCAGGGTCTGCCGTCAGTTCTTCGAGCAGGTGTTTCAGAGCGTGCACGGTGATGACGCAGTCGTTCAGGGACGACCATTCTTTCGGATTATGGCTGATGCCGTCTTTGCTTCTTGTAAACAGCATGGCGATGTCGGTTTTTTTGCCGATGATCATCGCATCGTGACCGGCGCCGCTCGGGAGGAAGAATGCCGGTTTTCCGGTGACATGCTCCACGGCTTTCGCGGCTTTTTGCTGGAAATCGTCTTTGACGGGCACCGGATCTTCGTACATCACTTCTTTATGAGTGACACCTAAACCTCGTCTTTCTGCAATCTTGTCAGCCACGCTTTTGATCCGGTCCCTCAGCTTGTCTCTTGATTCTTTATGAATATCCCGGATATCGACGGTGAGGCTCACTTCCCCGGGGATCACGTTGACACCGTTTGGTTTGACATAGAGCTGGCCGACGGTGGCGACGGCAGAGTCGCTGTAATCACTTGGGAGGGATTCAATGGCGCTGATAAACTGGCTTGCGGCAATGAGTGCATCTTTGCGGTCATCCATCGGCGTATTGCCTGCATGGCCGGCGGCACCTGTGAAGGTGACGTCGAGCCAGGACGGACCTGCAATGCCCTGCACGACCCCGACAGGAAGATCCGCCTGTTCAAGGCGTTTTCCCTGTTCGATGTGGACTTCGACGAAGGCGTCGACCGAGGAGAAGTCCCGCTTGGATGAAGCGAAGGTAGTGAGTGACAGGCCGTTGTCACGGAGGACGTCTTCGAAGCTCTGGCCGTTATCATCGGTGAGACTGAGTTTTTGTTCCCGGCGCCATTCGCCGGTCATGGCCTGGCTTCCTGAGAGCCCGGACTTAAAGCGGGCGCCTTCTTCGTCGGTAAAGACGATAACTTCATAGCTTTTCTTTGGTGTGTAGCCTTCGTCCGTCCAGGCCTGGGCGACTTCAAGGGCACTCAACACTCCGAGCGGCCCGTCGAACTGGCCGCCCTGGGGCACGCTGTCGAGGTGAGAGCCGGACATGATGATGCGCTCAGACTCGCAGCCTTCGATGCGGCCGATGACGTTGTTGGCGCCGTCTTGCCAGACGGTCATGCCGGCTTCTTCCATCCAGGCCATGACCTGTTCTTTGGCGGCCTGTTCTTCTTTCGAGAACGAGAGGCGGTTACAGCTGCCGTGTTCGCCGAGCCCGATTTTGGACAGTGCATCAAAACGGGCTGCGAGGCGCTCGCCGTTGATGCCGGAATGGGTATGGGCGGGATCGTAATCACGCATAAGTTGATCGAACATGATTCCCTCCTGTTTCGTGCGACGTGTTTTTTTGTATGTATAGAATTATAGGAATGTTCAGATTTATTTAAAATGGCCTGAAAGCACAATCATTCGATGTTTCTTTTGTCGGTAGTGGACAAGGTGAGGGAATCTGACAACAGATTTATTGGTGTTTTGCAATGAAATGGCGCGTGGCGGACAGAAAACAACCACCGATCCGAAGGCCCGGAAAGGTGGTTGTTTCGCATTCAGCGATTCTCAAGATGCTCATGGACATAGATACCGAGCTGGAGCTCAAAGGCTTTTCGCCCACTCAGGTCGGCGATCCCTGTCAGTTCCTTGATGAGCTGCAGGCGGTATTTGACGGTATTCACATGGACGAAGCATTTCTTCGCGGTAAGGGCCATGTTGCTTGTGGACTCGAGGTATGTCTTCAATGTAAGAAGCAAGTCGGCATCGTGGGCCGCGTCGTAGGCGGCGATGGGGCCGATGGTATCTGTAACGAAGCTGTCCATTTCCTGAAACGGGGTGTTGAGCATGAGGCGCTCGATGCCTAATTCATCGTAGGTGAGGACAGAACGGGCGGTCTGTAATTTAAACAGATATTCGACGGCTTTGACGGCATCCTGATACGCAGGACGAAGCCCGCTGACTTCGGTGACGAGCCGGCTGAGCCCCGCTTTGATGGAGAGAGAACGGCTGGCGTGGAGACTTTCAGCAACATCGGTGAAGAGGGTCCCGATGCTTTCGTAGGCGTTACGGGCATCGAGGTGGGCGGGGATCATGAAGAGGAAGGTGACCGAGCGTGTCTCTTCGAGGAGAAATCCCTGACATCGGTGCGTTCCCACCTTCCGGGCGAGGATCCTTAAGACGTGATCCTTCTTTGCTTGAAACTGGCCGAACTGGACGTTTGAAATATCGAGCTGCAGGTGAACCATCACCATACCGGCGTTGGGGTTCGTGAAGACAGGCAGATTCTCAAGGTTCGAGATGACCTGATGGTTCCACTCCCCGTGCAGGATGTGATCGAGCATCATGCTTGAGTGCCGCCAGTCGTTAATGGATTCTTTTTCTTTCCGGAGGATCTCCATGGTGAAGACCATGCTCGTCTGTTCAATGGCAAACTGATCAACGGGGTCGATGAAGGCATGGTCCGAAAGCAGGATCATGACGTAACCCGCGGTCCGGTCGTTGGCGTTCAGAGGAAAGAAGACCGCTTCAATCGGCTGATCACCGTCCTGGCCGAAGAGGGACTGGATCTGATCGGGTGAGATGTACTGATGCAGATGGGTCTTCTTCTTTTCAATGAGCGACCGTGCCGTGGCAATCGCAGCCGAGTCGGACCCGTCAAGGAGATCAAAGAATTCATTAAAGAGTACGACGGGGAGGTTGACGATGCCGGAGAGGCTCTGGATGATCGTACCGATCCCGCCTCGCGTGAGCGCAGCACGGCTCAGCTCCCGGTGGATTTTGCTAGTCCGCTCGTTTTGGGAGAACATCGTCGCGTTCTCAATGGCTACGGCGGCTTGGGTGGCGAACGTTTCAAGGAGGCGGAGGTTTTCGTCGTCGAAGGCCGTCGGCTTTTCGTAAATGTCCACCGTCAATACCCCGATGCAGGCCCCTTTGATCATAAGTGGGACGGACAGGGCGCTGTCGGGAACTTTGTAGCGGCCAAGGGATTTCGCATAAATGGCTTTTGCTTCGTCGGGGATGTTGGCCATATGGGCATGGGTCTGATTTGATGAGCGGAAGATCTGAGCGCTCTTCATCTGAAAGGTATAGCCGCTCATGCCTTCACCGGGCTTCAGTCTGACGTGCTGAAGATGGTGCATGTCAAAGCCGATGGCGGCTTTTGCATAGAGGTGATCGTGCCGCTTGTCATAGAGAAACAGGATGCTCGCATTGGCACCGTCTATGACGTTCAGTACTTCCTGGATCAGGTGATGCAGCACTTCGTCAATATCGAGTGTGGAGTTCAGGACACGGGATGAATTGATGAGACTCATCAGCTTACGCTCTGTGCTCATAAGGACCGCTCTCCTTTCGTTTCGGTGTCTCTATCATAGTACACCGGTCTGATGTCTGCAAGAGACGGAACGCCGGGAATCCTGTCATGGCGGGGATTGAGTGAGGGGGCGTTCAGAACATTTCAACAATTTTTGAACGAATTCGGTCTGTAAGCGTATTCATTATTTTGCAGGTTCCGGTATATAATCAATATAACGAAAGGGGGGATGCAGATGAACGACAGGAGACGGCAAATTATCAAGATGATTCTGAACGGGCGAACGTCGATCAAGTTTAAGGATATGGAGGCCTTGTTCGGGGTCGGTGAACGGACGATCCGTTACGATCTGGAGATGATTTCCGACCTGCTTTCCGAGCATGAGATCGAACTGGTACACGTCAGTGGACAAGGCATGTGGAAACTGAACACGCACCCGGACGCAGAAGCCCTCAAGGAATTGTATGACACGATGCAGTTTGAAGAACGGGCGGGATCGGCGGAGGAGCGGTTTCTTCTCATCGGCCATGAGCTCGCCATGGCCAATGAATGGCTCAGCCTCCGTATCATCGCTGAAGAGCTCGAAGTCAGTAAAGGCACCGTCTTGCAGCATATGCCCCAGATTGAAAAGAGCTGTGAACGTTTCGATCTGAAGCTCGAACGGGGCCGAAAAGGGTTCCGCTTTACCGGAACGGAGAAAAGCAGGCGGCTGTTTCTGTTATCCCTCATGGAAAAGCTTGAAGAAACCTGGGACACCGTCAATCCGCTTCCGAACCTGAACTGGCCGGATCTCTCCCTGAAGGATCTCAAGACCGTCGAAACGATTGTCAGTGAGCGGCGCGTGGCACATCTCGATCCCACTGCGATGAGCCGGATCTTTGCCTTGTCCCTCCAGCGGACAAGGAGCGGAGCGCTGTTGGCAGACGGGACGGACTTTGGAGACACAGCGCCTGGTGAAGCCTTTACGGGACTCTGGGATGAGCTGAAAGAAGCCCTTGACGTGCACATGGAACCTGCGGAAACGGCGTTCGCGTGGCTGTATCTCCTCGCTACCGGCGGTCTGACGCTCCCTTATGAAGGCAAAATCAAAGATGACGAGTCATTCATGACGTTTATCGAAGCATTCTCCAAGCGGATGGGCATCACACACTTTGGCAAGAAGCAGCTGAAAGACGTTCACCGCGAGTGGCGGGCATTGAACGCCGCTCAGGCACATGACATCACGTATATGCACCCCCTGCGGGGCAAAATAGAAGAGCAGTACCCGTTTATTCTGTTTCATTTAGAGGAGGCGCTCCGGGAGACGGACGTCCTGCAGGTCGGCGATCAGACTGACAGCCTGATCCCGATGGCGATCAGTTTTGCTGCCATTTATGAAATTGCCTCCTTTGAAAATGAACGGTACCACATCTGGGTTGTCTGCCCGAGCGGGCTGGCAGCCAGTCGTCTGCTCACCGTATCTCTGATGAAGCATTTTCCTCAGGTGGAAGTGAAACGGACGATGGCCATCTCAGAGCTTGAAGACGTGGAAGAGTGGGACAAACCGGACTTCATCGTCACTTCAGTGACGCTGCAAGACTGTCCGTACCCGCATATCACGGTCAAGCCGGTGATCAATGAGGAAGAGATCAAAAAGATTGAACAGTTTATCAGCAACACCGTAAGAAACCGGGATTCAACGAATGAGAAGGGACTTGAGCATTCCATTCACGCAGTCATCCCGAAATCGCGCATGGTGGTCTCCGCTGCAAAAGGCCCGGACCGGCTTGAACAGATCATGGACGAAGGCATTTCGCTTCTTGAAGACGACGGCCTCGTCACGGAAGGGTTTTATGACGACATTCATCATACGGTGTTTCAAAAGAAGTATCTGTACGAAATCATTCCGGGGCTGCTCTTTATTCACGGCAACTCGGATCACGTCCTGAAGGCAGGGTTCAGTCTCGTACAGCTGAAAGAGCCGTATGTGGTGGAAGGCAAGCTGCATTCGACGGCGGTTTTGTTCATGGCAACCCCGGACAAAGACGCCCATATCCCGCAGCTGCAGTATTTGTATCAGATTTTCATGAATGAAAGGAAGGTCAAGGATCTCCTTGACTGGACCACAACAGGATTAACGGAGGGATGAACATGGAACAGGTGCATTTGCACGAAAGCCGGATTCAGTGGGAGCAGAAGGCCGGGGATTGGAAGGACGCGATCAAAAAGAGCGCGGCGCCTCTTCTGAACGATGGCGATATCAATGAGACGTATGTGGAGGCGATGATCCGGAATATCGAGGAACTCGGTCCCTATATCCTCATTGCCCCGGATGTGGCATTGCCGCACGCAAGGCCGGAGCACGGCGTCGAAAAGGCCGGTTTTACGGTGACGGTGTTCAAAGAGCCTGTCCCTTTTCCGAAGGGGACGGATCAGTCCGTGAGTGAAGCACGCGTCTTTGTCTGTCTCGCAGCGGTAGACTCGGAGTCCCACCTCGGACTTCTTCAGCAAATATCCGGATTGATCGAAGACAGGTCGTTAATCGAGGCATTGTTACAGGCATCGTCAGAAGCGGATGTTCACAAGGCATTGAGCGGTTGGAATCAGTAAGACAAAAAAATCTGCCGGACACCGGCGAAACGGAGTGATCATAATGAAAGTATTATGCGTATGCGGAATGGGTTTTGGATCAAGTCTGATGCTGAAGATGACAGCGGAGCGTGTGCTTGAGAGTAAAGGCGTTCAGGCAGAGGTGGAAGCAACGGACATCGGAACGGCGTCAAGCACGAAAGCGGATCTGATTTTGACAAACAATGAGTTCGCGTCCCAGCTTTCCGGAGGCGGAACCGAAGTGAAAGCGATCCACAACATGGCAAGCCAGGATGAAGTGGAAGCGGCCATCGACGAATTTCTGAACAAATAAACGAGAGAAGGGATTGAATAAACCATGGCTTTTTTCGAATTTTTAATGAATGAAATCCTCAGTCTCCCGGAAGTGCTGGTCGGTCTGATCGTTCTGATCGGTCTCGTCCTGCAGCGGGCGGCGCTTGCGAAAGTCTTCTCGGGAACAGTCAAGGCGATCATCGGTTTCGTTATTCTCGGTGCCGGTGCCGGCGTCTTGATCGGTTCTCTTGACGCCCTCGGCGGGATCATTCGTGACCGCTTTGATATTCAGGGGGTTATTCCGAACAACGAGGCCATTGTGGCCCTCGCCCAGCAGACGCTCGGGACAGAAACAGCACTCATTATGGGTTTTGGTTTTCTTGCAAACATTCTCTATGCACGGTTCACACCGCTTAAGTATATTTTCCTGACCGGTCACCATACGTTCTTCATGGCCGCGCTGCTCTCAGCGGTTCTCGGAACGGCCGGGATGACAGGGATTCCCCTCGTCGTTACCGGTTCCCTGATTCTCGGGTTTTTGATGGTCCTGATGCCGGCCCTCGCTCAGCCTTACATGCGTAAGGTCACGGGCGGTGACGACATTGCCATGGGTCACTTCGGTACGGTCGGTTATCTTGCCGCCGGTTTTGCCGGCAGTGTGACCGGGGATCCGTCGAAGTCCACTGAAGATATCAAGATTCCGGAGCGCTGGTCGTTCCTGAGAGACTCCCTCGTCTCCACGGCGCTCACGATGATCATCATGTTCCTGATCCTTGTCCTGATTGCAGGACCAACGATTGTCGGGGAGTACAGCGGCGGACAGAACTATATCATGTTCGGTCTTATGCAGGGGATTACGTTCGCAGCCGGGTTCAGCATCATCATGGCCGGTGTGCGTATGATCCTGACAGAAATCGTCCCTGCCTTCAGAGGGATTGCAGAAAAAATGGTCCCAGGTGCGAAGCCGGCCCTTGATGTGCCGATCGTCTTCCCTTACGCACCAACGGCAGTTATCATCGGCTTCATCAGCAGCTTTATCGCAGGTCTCATCAGCATGTTCCTCATGGGGATCACCGCCCTTGCGGTCATCATTCCGGGTCTCGTCCCGCACTTCTTTACAGGTGCCGGTGCAGGGGTATTCGGGAATGCCACCGGTGGTAAAGTCGGGGCAGCCGTCGGCGGTGCCGTCAACGGGGTTCTGATCAGTTTCCTTCCGGCGTTTCTCCTGCCGGTCCTCGGTGGACTCGGTTTTGAGAATACGACCTTCGGTGACTCCGACTTCGGGGTTGTCGGGATCCTGATCGGGCTGTTGGCCAACCTGTTTGGCGGATAACCTGATCTGAGGAAACACGGTTTAATCATCAGGAACAGGGGTATGACGCCTCTGTTCCTTTTATCATGAATGATGGACAGGAAGGATGATACGAATGGTAAAGGCAGTTGCACTGGATATGGATGGCACATTGCTCGATGACCAGCACCAGGTCAGTGAGGAACTGACGGCGCTTCTCAGGCGCTGGCAGGGGATGGGGATCCGCTTTTTCCTTGCGACAGGGCGGACGGCCCGGGAAGCGGCGGACGTATTGCCTAAGCAACTGAAGCCCGACGGGATCGTCGGGGCAAACGGAATGGTCGTCATGATTGACGGTAAGGAAATCGACGCCCATGAAGTGCCGGTTCCCCTCACAGAAGCCCTCGTGGACGGCGCCCGGAAACGCGGCATCTACTATGAGATTCATCCGGCAGAAGGCCCGCGCGTCGCCTTTCAGGAAGACCGTCAGATTCTTGAGAACGAGACGGACTTCCGCATTGACACCGGGGTTGCGGCCCATGAAGCGAAGTCCCGGGAAGAAGCGGTGGCCAATAAGATTCACTGGGTCGATGCATGTCCGACCGAGCGGATCATCAAGATCTATTTCTTTCACCGGAAGAAAAAGACGATGACGGCCTGGAAGGAGGAGGTTGAGGGATTGAAAGAGCGGTTTTCCTTCACCACATCATCCTCGTCCGAGCATAACGTGGAAGTGATGGCCGCAGGCGTCAACAAAGCGACAGGAGTCGAGACGCTCCTTGAGCATTACGGACTTGACCGCTCCGATCTCCTCGCCATTGGGGATGCGAACAATGATCTGCCGTTACTGAAGATGGCGGGCCAGGCAGCGGTCATGCAAAACGGTTCGGAGGAAGTGAAACGGGCAATCCGGGACGTGACGCCGAAAACAAATGATGAAAACGGGGTGTATGATTATCTCCTTCAACTGGAGATGAAGATGGAGTAATGGCCTGACAAGAGCGAGCAGCCGCAGCGGCACGGAGAACATCCGGGGTCTGCTGAGGCTGTTTTTTGTTTCAAGGGTTCTCATCACAATTGTTAGGTTGACGAATGAAAACACGCCTGTATGGCAGCAAAAATTAAAAAACTAAAAAAACGTTGACAAACAGCAATCAATCGATTATTCTGTGTGTAACCGGTTACACAATCGAGGTGCAGATCATTATGACAACAATCAAAGATGTTGCAAAATACGCAAACGTATCCGTCGCAACGGTCTCACGGGTGCTGAATAAAAAAGGGTATGTGGGCAAAGACTCGGAAAAAGCGGTACTTGATGCGATTAAAGCGTTGAACTACAAGCCGAACTCTGTAGCCCGTTCGCTTTATCACAAATCATCCAAAATGATCGGGCTTCTGATGCCGGATATTTCGAATCCGTTTTTCCCTGAACTTGCCAGGGCCGTGGAGGATGTGGCATTGACCTATGGCTATACCGTTGTCATCTGCAATACGGATGAAGACGAGCAAAAAGAAAGACGGTATCTTGATGCACTGATGCAAAAATACATTGACGGATTAATATTAACGACGAATCACCTGACGAAAGAAGAATACGAAAGCCTGGATCTGCCTCTTGTTGCTTTGGATCGAATCATCAGTGAAGACATTCCCACGGTCGTGGCAGATAACTTCCGTGGAGCAAAGGAAGCCACTTCTTATCTAGCAGACGCAGGCTGTAAGCTGATTCTCCATATCCGCGGGCCGAAAGGTGTTCATCCGGCTGACCGGCGGTATGAAGGATTTAAAGAGACCGTGGAAGAACGGGGGATTGCAAATCTCGTTGTGGAAGCGGGCTTCAAAATCAATCAGGCTGAAGAAGTCGTCTACAATCTCCTCAAGGACTACCCGCAGATCGACGGCATTTTTGCCAGCAGTGATGTGATGGCAGCCGGGGCGATGAAAGCGGCAAGTCGGGCAGGGAAATCAATCCCTCAGGATATCCAGCTGATCGGATTTGACGGCATTCCGCTTGGGGAGATGCTCGTTCCTTCATTGACGACAGTTGCCCAACCGATCTATGAGATGGGTGCTGTATCAGCAAGGCTTCTGATTAAGCAAATTGAGAAAAAACCTTTGGATCAATTAAACTATGTGCTTGATCCGACCCTGGTAATCAGGCAGACAACAAGGAGTGTTGATGAATGAAGGTACCGAAGATAACGGTAGTTGGAAGCATTAATATGGACATGGTGATTCAGACCGACCGGGCTCCGGAGCAGGGAGAGACGGTTCTCGGCCGGGGATTTCAGATGATCCCTGGCGGCAAGGGAGCCAATCAGGCTGTTGCGGCAGCAAGGCTCGGAGCTGATGTGACGATGATCGGGGCAGTTGGCGACGATCCGTTTGCAGATGTGCTGCTCAGCCATTTACGTAAAGAAGGTCTCCGTGTTGACGATGTGGAACCGGTTACAGGTTGTGCGACGGGGGTTGCCAGTATCGTTCTTTCAGAAGGGGATAATCGCATTATTGTGGCCCCGGGGGCAAATGCAGAACTGAGTAAAGCGCAGATCGACCGGGTTAAACCGACGCTTCAGGACAGCGACCTTGTCGTGATGCAGTTAGAGATCCCGCTTGAAATTGTCGAATGTGTAACCGGTTACTGTTCAGAGCACGGGGTACCTGTTCTCCTGAATCCTGCACCGGCCATGGCATTATCTGAAAAACTCCTTGGACAGATCAGCTACCTGACACCGAACGAGTCAGAAGAGCAGGCATTACGGCCGTACGCCACCCTTTCGGATGAACAATGGATTGTGACGATGGGCAGTCGCGGAGTCCGCTTTATGGAAAACGGCGAAGAACGAACAGTCGGCGGATACGCTACGGAAGTTGTTGATACGACGGGAGCCGGCGATACCTTTAACGGTGCGCTTGCGACAGAGCTCGCAAAAGGAAGTCCCCTGAAAGAAGCGATTGAATTTGCCAATGCGGCCGCGGCACTTTCGATTACCCGGCTGGGGGCGCAGACAGGGATGCCGAAAGCGGAAGACGTTCATGCATTTATGAAAAAGATGAGGTGAAGACAATGAAAAAAGAGGGGATTTTAAACCGTGATCTTGCAGGTATCTTTGCCAAACTCGGTCATACTGATCATATCGTGATTGCTGACTGTGGCCTTCCGATTCCGGATGGTGTGAAGTGTGTGGATCTTTCACTTAAAAAAGGAGAACCGCCATTTCTACATGTGCTGCACACGGTTTTGGCAGACCTTGAGGTGGAGAAGATGGTCGTTGCCCGTGAAATCAGTGAACATAACCCGGGTCTTGAAGAGGAACTGATTGCCCTCGGTAAAGAGATGAACTACATCGATCATGAATCATTCAAAATACAAGTGCAAAAAGCGAAAGTTGTCATCAGAACCGGGGAAGTGACCCCCTATGCCAACGTGATTTTGCAGTCAGGTGTTATTTTCTAGAAAAAAGACACATGGGTAAAGCAAGGAGAAGGAGGATGACCGATGATTCGAATGTCCGGAATAAATAAATCGTTCAGTGCCAATCATGTGCTGAAAGACGTGGAGTTCGAACTCCAGGGCGGTGAGATTCATGCACTCATGGGTGAAAATGGTGCCGGCAAATCAACGTTGATGAAAATTCTGTCCGGCGTATACAGCCGTGACAGCGGTGAGATTGAAGTGAATGGCAAGGCCGTTGAATACAGGCATCCGAAAGAAGCGGAAAAAGACGGGATTGCTGTGATTCATCAGGAATTGAATATTCTCCCTGAACTGACGGTGGCAGAGAACCTTTTTCTCGGCAAAGAAATGAAAGCAGGTCCGTTCGGTTGGCTGAAAACAGGTGAGATGAATCGAAAGGCGGCTGAACAGTTGAGTGCCCTCGGTCTTGATGTCGATCCGGCGACGCTCGCGAAGCATTTGTCTGTCGGGAAGCAGCAGCTTATTGAAATCGCAAAGTCACTGATGTCCAATGCGAAAGTCATCATCATGGATGAACCGACGGCCGCCCTGACGGGCAGAGAAATTGAGACGTTATTCGACACGATCATGGAACTTAAAGGACGCGGTGTCTCGTTTGTCTATATCTCGCACAGGATGGAAGAAATCTTCAGGATCTGTGATCGGATTACGGTCCTTCGTGACGGTGTTTATACGGGTACCCGCGCAACTTCAGACACGACGTTTGATGAGATCGTCAGTCTGATGGTCGGCAGAGAACTAGGCGAGCGTTTTCCGAGAGTCGCCCATGAGCTTGGTGATGTCATCTTGCAGGCGAAGGGATACAGTCTTGAAGGTGAGTTTCAGGGCATTGATTTTGATCTTAAGAAAGGCGAGATACTCGGGATTGCCGGTCTGATGGGCGCAGGTCGTTCAGAGCTTGTTGAAACCCTGTTCGGTTACCGAAGAAGAACAGAGGGCGAGCTGATCATTGAAGGAAAGCCGGTTTCATTCCAATCGCCGCAGGAAGCCATGATGCATGGTCTCGGTTTTGTATCTGAAGACCGAAAATCAAAAGGGCTGATCGTCGATTTCTCCATCAAAGACAATCTGAATGTCACAAATTTGTCCGGGCTTTCCCGTTACGGCTGGATGCAAAATGACGAGGAGACGGCCCTTTACAATGACATGAAAGATAAGCTCGGGATCCGGGCTTTTGGGAAAGATCAGCTCGTGAAATCACTCAGTGGAGGCAATCAGCAAAAAGTCGTCATCGCCAAATGGCTTGCTACCTCGCCTAAGATCCTGATCCTCGATGAACCGACAAGAGGTGTGGACATTGGTGCGAAGAAGGAAATCTATCAAATCATCAGTGAACTGTCAGAAGCAGGAGTCAGTATCATCATGGTGTCTTCTGAGTTGCCGGAAATTATCGGGATGAGTGACCGGGTGATGGTCATGTGTGAAGGGCGTCTGACGGGGATACTCAGTCGCGATGAACTGAATGAAGAACGGATCATGCATTTTGCCACAGGAGGAGATAAATATGTTCAGAAATAAGAGCATTGGCTCGATACTGGTGACGCTCGGTCCGTTAATCGGATTGATTTTAATCGTCGTCATTATTTCCATACTGAATCCGGCTTTCTTAAGCCCGAATAACTTGATGAATGTGCTCAGGCAGGTATCCATCAATGCGTTGATTGCTTTTGGGATGACCTTCGTCATCTTAACAGGCGGGATCGATCTGTCTGTGGGTTCAATATTGGCCCTTTCCGGGGCGGTAACGGCAACGCTTATGGCATCAGGGGTTGATCCGGTGCTCTCCGTGCTGATCGGTCTTCTGGCTGGTGCGGCCCTCGGGGCTTTTAACGGGATTATTATTGCAAAAGGAAAAGTGGCGCCATTTATTGCAACATTGGCGACGATGACGATATTCAGGGGACTGACCCTGGTGTTCACAGACGGCAGGCCGGTTTCAGGACTGGGTGATTCCACGTTCTTTGATATGCTCGGCCGCGGTTATCTCTTTGGTATTCCTGTTCCGGCTGTGACAATGATGGTGTCGTTTTTGGTTCTGTATCTGATCTTAAAGAAAACCACATTCGGCCGCCGCGTTTATGCCGTTGGCGGTAATGAAGAGGCAGCAGTTCTCTCAGGAATCAATGCGGATCGGGTGAAAATCTATGTCTACTCATTAACCGGTTTCCTGGCTGCCCTCGCCGGAACAATTCTTACATCCAGACTGTCATCCGCACAGCCGACTGCAGGTCAGATGTATGAGCTTGATGCCATTGCGGCCGTAGTTCTCGGTGGGACAAGTCTTACAGGAGGAAGAGGTTGGATCGTCGGCACGCTAATTGGTGCCTTGATCATAGGTGTACTGAATAATGGACTGAATCTGCTTGGTGTCAGTTCATTCTTTCAGCAAGTTGTCAAAGGCAGTGTAATTTTGTTGGCAGTTCTGTTGGATCGTAAAAAAAATGCGTAAAGGGGATGGAAACATGAAGAACGTATTGGCAGTAGTCATGATGTTGGTGTTGGGTATGGTTGCCATGGCATGTTCGACAGAGAGTCCGGTGAATGATGGAGGTAATAACGCTGGAGGTAACGACGGCGGTGATGGTGAAATAACGGTTGGTTTTTCGATTTCCACGCTGAATAACCCGTTCTTTGTGACGCTTCAGGAAGGCGCGGAGGCACATGCAGAGGAGCTCGGTATTGAACTCCTTATGGTCGACGCACAGGACGATGACGCCAAACAGATTAACGATGTGGAAGATTTGATTACACAGGGTGTGGATGTCATTTTGATCAACCCGACGGATTCGACATCCGTTGTGGCAGCCGTTGAAGCAGCCAACAGTGCAGGTATTCCGGTGATTACCGTAGACCGCGGTGCAGATGGCGGCGATGTTGTCGCGCATATTGCATCAGATAACGTCGCTGGCGGTGAAATGGCCGGTGAACTGTTGATTGAACTTGTCGGAGATGGAGCTGACGTGGCAGAGCTTGAAGGGATCTCAGGGTCGTCCGCGGCCCGTGAGCGCGGTGAAGGCTTTAACAATGTGGCAGCGGATGCTTTGAATATTGTAACTGCGCAGACAGCGAACTTTAATCGTGCTGAAGGTTTGACGGTCATGGAGAACATCCTTCAGGGAAATCCGGATTTGACCGGTGTATTTGCCCACAATGATGAGATGGCACTCGGCGCACTTGAAGCGGCGGAATCAGCAGGAAGAGAAGATCTCATTATAGTCGGTTTTGATGCCACGGATGATGCAGTTGCAGCCGTCGAGGATGGCCGACTGGCCGGAACCGTTGCCCAGCAGCCGCTCCTGATTGGTCAGTATGCCCTTGATGCAGCGCTTCAGGTGGCAAACGGTGAAGAAGTGGAGGACTTTATTCCGGTTGATCTGGAATTGGTCAGATAAATGGTAACCCCCTTATTGAAAACCCGTGCAGCGATGATTGCTGCACGGGTTTTCTTACGTGAGGAGCATTTATTTCTGTCAGGCACTTCCTTCCGAAGGATCGTATTTCAACAGATCCCGCTGCTTAAAGCGTCTTTCAAAGAATAGGCCGATAAAGTAGAAGAAGATCAGTCCGGACGCGACGTGGATGATTGTAAACGTGAGCCCGAGGGACGCCACTTCGTAGATCAGAATCGGCAGCTTCGCCACGGTCCACACGCCGAGAAAGAAGACAACGTTTCTCACGAGGACGCCTTTTTTCAAAAGGAGTGCGGCGATCGGGAACGCGACGTATAAAGGGCCTGCCGAGATCGATCCGAGAAGAAATGCGAGAACCGTTCCGGTAAAGCCGGAGCCGGGCCCCATATAGGTCATGAGGGTGTCTTTCTTGACCCAGATGTCCAAGAGCCCGACAAAGACCAGGATCGGTGGCAAAAGCATGATCATATCGAGGAGGCTGTTGCCGGTGACGGTTATCGCATCAAGTCCCGCCGACTGATTCACGGCAAAGACGGTGAACCAGATGATCAGAAGTCCGAGGAACCACTTATAACGCTTCATGAATACGGTCATTATATATACACCACCCAGATCAAAGCTGTAAAGAGAAGGGTGTAGAGAAGCGCCCATGCGTTCCGTTCAATGGCGAAGGAAGCTCCGAAGACCTTCTTTTCCATCGGCAGAGATGCGATCCCGACACTCATCATCGCACTGACGAAGGCGGCGATCTGCGGGTACCCCGCACCGCTTTCGAGCAGAGTGCTGCCGAGAGGGAAGACGACGAAACTCGGGATCATGGCGATCGAACCGATTATCGTGGCGACGCCGACACCGATGATGCCTGACTCGGCACCGATCATGCCGGAGATGATCTCAGGGGTCATAATTGCGAGTGAGAGCCCGACAAACAGCATGATTGCGAGAATTTCCGGGAGGAGATTCTTAAAGATCATCGAGGCTTTCTTGAGCGCTTTGGCGGTTTTGCCGCGGTCTTTGATGAATGACAGGGTGACAAGTATGATGGCGAGACTGTAGAGAATGATGCCGCTGGTCAATGGGTTTCACCGTCCGTTCTCTGATAGGTTCTCAAAAAGAAGTCGAGGTTTTGGGCGCGAAGCCGGATGTCTTTGTGAAACAGGGCCAGTGTCTGCCGGCCCTGTGCGGTGATCGTGTACCATTTGACGGGCTTATCGTCTCCCTCCTGCACCCATTCGGAATGAATGTCCCCGTTTGCTTCGAGCTGCTTAAGGGTCCGGTACAGACTCGCACTGTCAATGGGGTTGAATGGGAGTTCCTCATCGAGACGTTGAAGGAGTTGCCCGCCGTATGCGGGGGTGTCCTGGAGGAATAACAGAATAAAGGCCGCAGTGTGGCGGCCCTGTTGGAATTTGGCCATGTGGATCGCTCCTTTTATTTGTGTTAACTACACTTTACTGTAGTTAACAGTGACATGTCAAAGGCAGTGATCGTGATCTCTTTGAGTATACGTCGATCTTGTAAACATTCAATAAATCCATCCAATTCTATACAGATCCAGGGACAAATCGTGTATGATGTAGGAGAGTAAATCATGCACCCGTAGGGAATAGAGAAACAATGAAGCAAGCAGACAGCGGGGTGAAGAGATGGAGAAACATTACTTAAAAGCAGAACTTGAACAGGCTGTCCGGGAAGATCCGGGCATTGTGGACTTTATTGAGGCCGCGTCCCTTGACGGGATGTGGTACTGGGACCTTCATAATCAGGAGCACGAATGGATGAGTCCGACGTTCTGGACGACGCTTGGATACGACCCGGCAGAGAAGAAGCATCTTGTCAGTGAATGGACGGATCTCATCTTTGAGGAGGACTTCAAAAAAATCCAGCAGAACCTTGAAGAGCACTTCAACGATCCGAATGTGCCCTTCAGCCAGACGGTCCGCTATAAACATAAAGACGGCTCAACGGTGTGGATTCGCTGCCGCGGGATGGCCGTTCGGGATGAAACCGGTAGACCGAAGCGGATGCTTGGAGCGCATGTGGACATCACAGATCTGATTAAGTCTCGGGAGACGCTGAAAATGTTGTCGAATGAGTATGAGAAGGTCTTTAACGGTACACAGGACGCTCTATTTCTGATTGAAATTCTCGGGCAAGGTAAGTTCCGTTTTATCCGAAATAACCGTTCCCATCAGGAACAGACGGGTATATCACTTGAACAGATTGCCGGCAAAACCCCGCAGGAACTCCTCGGGACAGAAGGCGGGGAAATTGTCAGTGCTAACTACCAAAGGGCAGTGGATGCCGGTGAAATGATCCGCTATGAAGAAGAGCTGACCCTATCCGGGATGACGAAGATATGGGAGACGACGATGACGCCATATATGGACGCGGATCCTCCTTATCTCGTTGGCTCCGCAATGGATATCACAGAACGGAAAAAACTGAAAGATCAGCTGGAGTGGATGGCGAACTATGACGATTTGACAGAACTGCCGAACCGGAGAAAGATGATGCAGCAACTTGAGGATGCCGTGGAGACGTCGGCTCAAGCGAATCAGTCTTTTGCTCTGTTTTTTCTTGATCTCGACGGATTTAAAGAAGTGAATGATGCTTTTGGCCATAAAACAGGGGACAAACTGTTAAAACTGGTCGCAGAGCGGTTGACCGCATCTTTGAGAAAAGAAGATTTTGTTGCAAGAATCGGGGGAGACGAGTTCACGGGGATCATGTATGATGTGATCTGTGACGACGATTTATTTGTGAGAATGGAAAATATCAAGAATCAGATCGGCGAGCCAGCGTCTATTGCCGGAAAGACCGTTGATATCCGTGCTTCTATTGGTACGGTCATTTTTCCTAATGATGGAAGTGATCCGGAAGAACTTCTGAACAAAGCGGATAAAGCGATGTACAAAAATAAGCATGGTAAATGAGATAAGGAAAACCAGCACCTGAATCCCGGGAAACGATACGGGGCAGATGCTGGTTTTTTGTATACTCTGTTCAGGGTAACTTCGATTTGATCGTGTTGATCTTCGCATGATCATCAGGGGACTGATCGATATGTTTCCATAAGAGCTTCCCCTCACCGTCGTAAAGAAATGCCCCACCCTGGATATAAACATCCTGCGTCTTCATCGATTTCATAACAAAATTTTTCTGTGCTTGTTTCTTTGGCATAAAGCCTTTTACTTTTCCGCTCGCAAACGCAGCGCCTGCCATGGCAAGGAGTTTGACTTTGTTCATCGTTTTCAGCTGCATGTGTTTGTAGATCTGTCGTTCAGGATCCCCGTAAATGGGGTAAGGGAACGGTCCAAACAGATGGGTGAACTGTTCGATGAATGAGCGGTTAGACGGAGCAACGACGACGAGCTTGGTTCCGGTTTCTTCGATGTCCGAATGAGCCTCACGCAACTGCGTCAGGTAATCCCGGCAGATCGGTCAGCCGAGGTGGCGGACAAAAATCAAAAGGGTTCGGCTATGCCCGGTGACGAGGTTCTCAAATGTGACATCCTCCTTGCCGGGGGCTTGCAGAGTATGTTGTATTGTCATGTGGCAGTCCTCCTTTAGTAAAGGATCGGTTTCTTTACGTTTCCTTCCTCGAGAACAATTTAAACATAATTCCGAAAGAAGTCTCCCTCTTCAAGCGCGTGAAGGGCGTAGCCCAGCGGTAAGGGGGAGATGAATTTCGGTTGGGCGATCGCCCAAAGGTTCTTTCTTTTGCCCTTGTGCTCAATATGGTGTACTCAGTCTTATAAAACATAAGGGTTGATATGACAATGAAATTAGATAGTAATAACCATTCAGTATTCTTAATGTACTATCATCTTGCATTAGTGGTGAAATATCGAAGGAAAGTAATAGATGAGACTATTTCAGACTATGCAAAAGATAAGTTTGTGCCTTTGGGTGAAAAATATAATATCGCATTAGTTGAATGGAACCACGATATCGACCACGTTCATATTTTGTTCAAGGCACAACCAAACAGCGAATTATCAAAATTCATCAACGCTTACACGAAAACATCAAAAACGCTCGTACTGACTTCCTGCATAAACTAAGTACTGATATTGTCAAAAACCACGACATTATTGGCATTGAAGATTTGCAGGTGTCAAATATGTTAAAGAATCATAAACGCGCAAGAGCCATTAGTGAAGCCAGTTGGTCAGAGTTCCGAACCATGCTTGAATATAAAGCGAAGTGGTACGGAAAACAGGTTGTACCAGTAGGGAAAACGTTCCCTTCAAGCCAATTATGTTCGTGCTGTGGCTATCGTAATAAAGACGTTAAGAATCTTGCTTTGCGTGAATGGAAGTGTCCAACGTGTCACACCGATCACGATAGAGATATTAACGCAAGTAAAAATATTGAAGTTGAAGCTATAAGACTTCTAACCGAAGGTAATTCGGGGATAGCCTAATCCATAACTGACCGTTAGGTTGGTATTCTTAGGAATCTCCATCTTCAAATTTCGTAAGAAATTAAGGTGGAGTCATTCAACTGGGTGATTTTCCTTGTGCTGACCTGACAAAGAATCAGCAACGTTGTAAAGCGGGATCGACTTTTGGGTCGATCCCTTCCTTCACAGTCTTACTGCTTCAGGGTCGGCCTTTTTTGTGTCAGGAATGTGTAAACGCTTAATGGACATTCGTATAGAAGCAACCGAGATTAACAAGAAAGAAACTTCGATCACACGTTCGCTGTTTTATAGTAGAATCACCGAGACAGCCTGATGAGGGAGCGATACCCGTTGAGTGGATTCTATCAGAAGCAAGGCCCTGATCAGGTACGCACGCCCACTGCGACATTCGAAAGAGATCCCATGAAGGATCCTTAAAGGGAAATGGCCCGGAATTCGTATGAAGGAGTGACACCATGGCAGACTATGCCAGGCACGACATCATGTTCAAAGAAGCATTCGGGGATCCGGTACTCGCCTCCGCCCTCCTCGAAGAAGTCCTTCCGGACTCCCTCTTAACCCGCATCGTCCCCGATTCCCTGACTCCGAAAAAAGACACCTTTATCACCGAAGACCGGGGGAACCCGCGGACCCTCATCATTCCGATCCTTATCGCGCAGGATCGAAGACGATGGAGCCGTTCCACAACGCTGATGGCCGATTTCTTCAGCCATTACAGCCAATCGCTCCGCGATGACTGCGAACCGTTCACGCCGAACTTCCGCTATCTCCTTTACGACATTCAGGAACAGGACGCCGCCGACATGATCCGGCACACGCTTTTGAAGATCACGATTGAACTCATGGCCCTCGTCTTCGAAGAAGACGAAGCGAAGCTCGAGGCCCGTATGACCGAGCTGTTGACGATGTCAGAAATCGGGGAAATCAGTGACAGCTACGCCGAACAGGTTCTCCGCTTACTCGAATACATCATGCGGGGCAACCGTCATTTTGATGAAGCGATGTTTGAATCCATCCGTCAGAACGTTACCACTGAAGACCACGAAGGGAGTGAAATGATTATGAATTTCGCCGAACAGCTTGAACAAAGAGGCATCAAAAAAGGCCTTGAACAAGGAATGGAAAAAGGAATGGAAAAAGGCCAGCACCAAAGAGACCTTGCATTCTTCCTGAAACTGACACGACGCGGAGAATCGAAAGAGGCGATCGTGGATCTGCTTGATCTTGATGACGCGTCGTTTGAGGCGTTACAAGCCGAAGTCAATGAGAACGGGGACATTCGATAACTGAACAGCCGTAAGCTCTGAATCGAGGTATTCCGCCTCTGATTCGGAGCTTTTTGAATAGAGGATGTAAAAATACGATAATTAATAATCGTATGATGACTGAATATGATCAGGTGAAGCAGGAACACGAGCACGTCCGTCATGAGCTGATGGACGCGAAACCGGTATGGCGCGCCCTCCAGTCGATCTATGATCAGGACGCGAAGATTATGAGTCAGCTTCAGGGTGAGATCAGCCGTGCGGCCAAACAGCGTGAGGAGAAGCGCCGTGCCGAGCGGGTGCACCGGCGTCTTGCTGATGACTACGGGGATCAGGCTCTGTTTTTTGCCGACCCTGAGATGAATCGTCTCCTGGAGCAGTGGCAAAACCGCTGGCGTCTCCTTGAGACGGGCTTTTCCTATTTGCAGAACGTCGGAAAAACGGAAGATCCGGCCGCTCTTCGCTATCCCTATTGGGCAGCGACACTGATAACGACGGCCGGGGAGAAAGCCGGTCTCAAAGAGCGGCTTCAGGAAACGGCGGGCAAGCTGTTGTATCCGGTTTTTGTTCTCAGTACGGACGAGGCCAACGGCATTTTGCAGGGCGAGAGCGGTGAGGACCATCAGGAAGCGGTGATCGTGCCGGCGCACTGGACGGAGAATCTGGATGCCGGTCAGTTTGCCACATGGAAAGAGGCGATTACAAACCGGGCACAGGAGGTGGAAGACGCGCTTACGGAAGCGGAGAAGGAGCTTCGTTTCTGGGAGGATCTCGAGCAGACCGTGCACGGGTTCCTCATGCGCTATCCGTTTGAAAACTGGCAGGAATACCAGGACCGGCTTGCGCGTCTGAAGGAAGACGAACAAAGCATTCAGAAACGTCTGAGAGCGGCAACGGTGGCGCTTCGTGAGCTGAGCGAAAAGCAGGCGCATGTCCGCGAGCGGCAAAAGGAAGTGGATGCGGCAAGTTCGGAGATCGGTCGCCGGTTGGAAAAGGCGCAGGAATACGGGCGCCTGAAGCGGACATACGGTGAGCGGCAAGAAGAACAGGCGCGGCTTATGGACTTGCAGGGAAACGATGAGAACGTGCTTCGCCGGCTTGAGCGAAAACGCCACGGCATCGAACGTGATGTAAGCGGGGTTTCAGAAGCGATTGGCGATTTGGATGCGCGGCTTGCGATCGAAGTTCGCGAACATTGGCTTTATCAACGTGTGCAGGACACGCCTGCCATGCCGCCGAAGGATTCGAGGGCGACCCTCGAAGAGCGTTTCAAAGAGCTCGAGCGTGAGGAGCAGAAGCTCACAAGGGCGTATGAGGCGGTGAAGCTTGCTTACGAACAGGCGAAGAGGGACCGTGACCGTCTTGAAGCTGAACTCACTGAGGTGAAAGAAGACGCACCTTCTCTCGATGAACAGATGAGCTGGCCCTACAACGGCAAGGAAGAACAGGCGAAGTGGAAGCATGAAAAGCAGCGGCTTCAAGAAGCATGCGTAAACTTTGAGAAACGCTATCAAAAGAAAGAGCGGTCTGTCGATCACTTGAAATGGAAGCTCAGTGAAACGACCAAACAGTTCGGCCTCGATTTTCCCGACGCAGAGCGGGTTGTCTTTGACCGGTCCCTCACAGACGCCGCGAAGGAGCTTGAAGCGGAGGCGGACAACCTGAGGCGGAGAAAGAACGCCCTTGATGCGGAAACAGAGCGCCTGACTAAAGAAGACCGCGACCTTCACGAGGTCGAAATGAAGCTCCGTGCTTTCGACGATCTTTATCAGTTCAGCGATCCGGCCATAGTGTCAAAGCCCCTCGCGGATGATGAAGCGGCGAATTTCGCCTATCAGCGTCTGCATACGTTAGAGAAGCAAAATCAGCGCCTCCGACAGGCGATCCATGCCGTCGAACAGGAGCGAAAACGGGTGTCGCAGGGAAAATCGCGGTTTCTCAACTTCATTCGTGAGAACGTCAAGGACCAGCGCCTCCGTCACCGGGCTGATGAGGGGATCACGAAGAAAGAATCGTATACGGAGATGCTCGATTTTGAGTCCTATATGGAGAAAAGCCTCCGACAGGCGAACCGGATCGCGGAGACGAATCTGCAGTCGCAGGGCAAACAGGTGGAGGATTTCATCAGTCGCGTTCACCGGCACGTCACACAGCTCGCCGAAGAGCTTCGTCAGATTCCAAAAAAGACCCGGGTGAAAACCGGCGAGGATTGGAAAACGATCTTTACGTTTAACGTGCCGGAATGGGAAGAAGAAGAGGGAATCGAGCGGATTCGTGCCCATTTTGACTGGATCATGGACGAACTGGAGAAAGACAGCTTCAAAGATACCGACGGACAGGAAAACGCCGCGAAGATGCGGCAAAGCCTTGAAACCTGGCTGCATGCCAAGCAGCTGCTTCGCCGGGTGATCAATGAAAAGGCCCTCAAGGTATCGTGCAGAAAAGTGAAGAATAACAACGACATTACAAGTCGTTCCTTCAGCTGGGAAGAATCGAACCGCTGGTCAGGCGGCGAGAAGTGGAGCAAGAATATGACGCTCTTTCTCGGGATTCAAAACTATGTGGCAGAGAAAAAGCAGCCTGTTCCATCGATCCGTGGACGAAGCAGGGCCGTCATCCTTGATAATCCGTTCGGGCAGGCATCGAGCGATCACGTCCTCAGTCCCGTTTTCTTTATCGCCGAGAAACTCGGGTTTCAGATTCTGACGCTCACGGCCCATACGGAAGGCAAGTTTCTCGTCGACTACTTCCCGGTGATTTACAGCTGCCGGCTCCGTACGGCGGCGAACACGGATATGCAGATGGTGGATAAAGAAAAGCGCATACAGTATGCGTACTTCAAAGATCATGACCCCACTAGTCTCGAGCGACTCGGCGAAACGAGTCAGGGAACGCTCTTTTAATAGAGCGGCAGAGTAAGGGAGACAGAAAAACGACCGGGCTGATTGCCTGGTCGTTTTTGCCGGATCAGGAGGCTTGCCTGCCCCGGATCCATACATAGAGAAGGGTGACTGCAATTACGGCAAGGCTGCCGCCGGTAAGAAGCGTCATGTTGTTCATCGCCTCATAGCCCGCCAACAGAAGCACGGCGAGGTAGAGCATGAGCGTGCCGCTGACGAGCTTCATCGTCTTCGCAATCCCTGCTGTGAGGGTCATCTTCTTCATCGATCGTCCGATGAGCATCAGGATGACGAATTCTACGAGAATGTACATGAACAGATACATCCCGAGAAGGCCGGCGTAAGAAGCACCGCCAATGCCCTGACTGACCATGAGGCCGTTCCAGACGATGGGGTAGCCTGCGGTGCAGGGAAGCTCAATAAGGGACGCGAACACCCCGATGGCGAAAGCGGCAAGGGCTAGGCGCCACATGGAACCGGCGCTGTTCAGGCGTCCGCGGCTGAAGGCGATCCAGCGCTTCTTATGGCTGTCGGAGATCGACAGGGTCAAATCGTCGGTCTCTTTGAAGTAGTCCCGGATATTAATGAGGGCAAACAGGGCGGCAAACGAAAATATCAGCAGCCTGAGCCAGGTGATCCCGAGAATGTTCGTCACGATGGCAAAGGTGCCGGCGATGAAAAGGCCGTAGATCGCCGTGATCGTGAGAATAAAAACGAAGCCCGTCAGGTAGACGGCTTTTGGATCCTTCAGCCTCAGTACCATGGACATCAAGAACATTAATGCCCAAAGAGAGCACGGGTTGAACCCGTCTGTCAGTCCGATCGTCAGCGTCGTACCGATGACGGCAAGGAGATGAAGATCCGTTTCATCCGCCGCGTCAGGGCGCGCATCGCTGCAGAGAACAGCCCCCGTCTCATCGTCTTCCCCGCAGGCGTCGCCGTCAGGATCCGCGCTGCCGTCTTCAAGGAGTCCGGCGAAGGGCTCGTCCCGGCTGCCGTCAAACCCCTGCATGATGTTGTCATGATAGACGAAGGTCGGCACGACCCGGTGGGTGACGCCGTAATGCGACCAGACGTGCTCGACGAGGTCCCTGGAGGCCTCCTCCTGCACGTCAATCTTTTTAAGGGTCAGGCCGTGTTCGTCGGTGAAAGCCTCAACGGCAGGAGTTGCTTCCTGACAAACCGGACACGTATCGGCATATAAATAAAGGAGGGTACTGTCGTCAGGCGGCAGTTCCGAAACAGCGCCGGCCTGCCCGGGCGCTGTGAAAAAGAGCGGAAGGATCATAAGCCATAAGAGAAACCGGTTCATCGGGATCAGCTGCTTTCCGTAAAGGATTTGGTAGAAGTTCTGTATCATCGTACCAAACGCCGGAGGAATAGACAGTGATCAAGGTTACAAAAATTGTGAATCAATTGTGTCGTATGATGAACATCAACATATGTCTAAAATCAAAACACAAATGAAAAAGAATTGTGAAATCGTACAAATCATGTGAATGAAGTTACATGATGCGTGGTAAGATAGGGATAAGTTAACACGTCCTCTTGAGATGATGAGGCCACAGGATGCAGTCCGGGAAAGAGCACGACCCGGTCCGCGTTTCCTGTGGCTTTTTTTCGTACGTTGATCCGTTTCTTCCTGGACGGATCTGAGCGTACAGGTGTAACAGAGCCGAATCAAACGGCTCGACTGGGCAAAGCCGCCTGACACAAGGACGTGAACAGAAAGGGGAGAAACGGCATGTACGATGTTGTGATTATTGGTGGAGGGATTACCGGAACGACGATTGCGAGAACCTTGTCGACGATGAATCTGAAGACGGTGCTCCTGGAGAAGGACAACGACGTGGCCAACGGCACGACGAAAGCAAACAGTGCGATCGTGCACGCGGGATTTGACTGTACACCGGGAACCGCGAAGGCAAGGACGAATGTGGCAGGGAATCAGCTTTATCCATCTCTTTGCCGGATGCTCGATGTCCCGTTCCGGCAAAACGGCTCGCTCGTTCTCGCATTTGACGAGAAGGACCGGCTGCATCTTGAGACGCTCGTCAGGCAGGGACAAGCAAACTTTGTGCCGGGGATTCGGATCGTGGAACGTGAGGAGCTTCAGGCGATGGAGCCGAATGTTTCGAAGGACGCCATTGCCGCACTTTACGCTCCGACGGCGGGGATTGTGGGCTCCTATGAACTGGCAATTGCCTGCATGGAAAATGCGATGGACAACGGGGTTGAGCTGAGGCTGAATCATCAGGTTATCGGGATTGAAGAAGTGGACGACGGATTTGTTGTTGAGACAAACAAGCAGCTGATCCACGCCAAGGTCGTGATCAATGCTGCGGGCCTTTATGCAGACGTCATGGATGCCATGGTTCACGGCGAAGCGCGCTTTGACATCCTTCCTTACGCCGGAGAATACAATCTGTTCGATCAGTCGACGGGCGATTTCACGGCGAGCATCGTCTTTCAGCCTCCGTCCGAAAAGGGAAAAGGGGTCGTGGCCCTCCCAACGGTGGAAGGGAACTACCTCGTCGGGCCAACGTCAGAAGGACCGAAGGCGAAGGATGACCTTCGCACGACACGGGCAGGACTGAAAGAGCTCCGGGAAAAAGGGGAGCGGGCGATTCCGGGCTTTCCGTTCCACAAAGTGATCACCTCGTTCTCAGGCCTCAGGGCCAAGACGAGCGGCGGTGATTTCATCATCGGGGATTCAGACGTTCATCCGGGCTTCATCAGTGCAGCAGCCATCGATTCACCGGGACTCACCGCGGCGCCGGCGATCGCAGAAGAGATCTTTACTCTGACGATGGCCCATTTTCCGCACGCGAAAGAAAACAAGCTCTTCAATCCGACGCGGCGGCCGGTGAAGCGGTTTATGGAGGCGCCTGTGCATCATCAGAAGGTGCTTCTTGAAGAAGAAGAGCGGTTTGGCCGGATGATCTGCCGTTGCGAATCCATTACGGAAGGGGACATCATCGACATGATTTACCGTCACGCCGGGGCCGAGACCCTTGACGGCGTGAAGCGGCGGATCCGTGCAGGGGCCGGGCGCTGTCAGGGCGGATTCTGTTCGCCGCGGGTGATGGAGATTCTCGCAAGGGAGCTGAACCGAGATATTACGGAGATCGTCAAGGACGGCGAGGGTTCGTTTATTCTCACGGGCGAGACGAAAGTGACGGAGACTGAAGAGAAAGAGACCGAGACGGTACACATTTAAGAGGAGGGATCGATGATGAAGGTGGATCTGGTTGTCATTGGCGGAGGCCCTGCGGGACTTGCCGCTGCGATTGAAGCGAAGGAAAACGGTGTGGACGATATCCTGGTTCTCGAGCGTGACCGTGAACTCGGCGGCATTCTCCAGCAGTGCATTCATAACGGCTTTGGGCTGCATCGCTTCAAAGAAGAGCTGACGGGACCCGAGTACGCAGAGCGGTTTATCAGTCAGCTGAAAGATATGGGGATCACGTATAAGCTCGATACGATGGTGCTTGATATAACGGAAGAGAAGCTCGTCACCGCCGTGAATACGACGGACGGTCTCATTCAGATCGAAGCGAAAGCGGTGATTCTCGCGATGGGCTGCCTCGAGCGGACGAGAGGGGCGATCAACATCCCCGGAACCCGGGCCTCAGGCGTCTTTACTGCGGGGACGGCGCAGCGGTTCGTCAATATGGAAGGCTATATGGTCGGCAAAGACGTCGTGATCGTCGGCTCCGGGGATATCGGCCTTGTCATGGCGAGACGGATGACCCTTGAAGGGGCGAATGTCCACGCCGTCGTGGAACTGATGCCTTACTCAGGCGGACTCGCGCGCAATATCGTCCAATGTCTGAATGACTATGATATTCCGCTTCTTCTCAGTCATACGGTGACGGAAGTCCGCGGGAAGGAGCGGGTTGAAGAGGTGGTCATTCAAAAAGTGGATGAGGAGATGCGGCTCATCCCGGGTACAGAACAGACCATTGCCTGTGACACGCTGCTGCTCTCCGTCGGGCTGATCCCGGAGAACGAGCTCTCGAAGAAGGCCAACATCGCCCTCAATCCGCTGACGAACGGACCGGACGTCAATGAGTCCATGGAGACGAGTGTGCCGGGGATCTTTGCCTGCGGAAATGTCGTGCACGTCCATGATCTGGTTGACTGGGTCACGGAAGAGAGCTGCCGGGCAGGGAAAAGTGCCGCCCGTTATGTGCTAGGGTCATTGAAAAGCGGATCGGGTCCGGTACGGACAAAAGCGAAAGCAGGAGTTCGCTACATTGTGCCTCAGACAATCGAACCGTCGAACATTGACAGCGGGAAACTGACGCTCATGTTCCGGACAGATGGAGTTTATGAACAGTCGCGCATCGTCATTATGAACAACGGTCGCCGCGTCAAATCCGTCAAAAAGCGGCATATGGTGCCGGCAGAGATGGAGTCCGTCGTCCTGAAGGCGAAAGATCTTGCACTGCTTGAACCGGGAGAGATAACCGTGGCCATTGAGAGTGAGGAGGGGGTGTTGTCATGATGACGCATGAACTGACGTGTATTACGTGTCCAATCGGCTGCCGTCTTGAGATCGAAGAAAACGTGATCGACGGGGAACGCCAATTTGACGTGTCGGGCAATACGTGTAAACGCGGTGAGACGTATGCGGTCAATGAGCTGACGAATCCGACGAGGATGGTGACGACGACGGTGCGGATCAAAGGCAGTCATCTGCGGCGGATCCCGGTGAAAACGGTGGAGCCGATTCCGAAAGGGGACATCATGGCCTGCATGGCGGAGCTCAATGAGATCGTTCTTGAGGCGCCTGTCGCCTGCGGGGATGTGGTACTCGAACACGTCTGCGGATCCGGGATCGCAGTGGTAACGACCCGTTCGATGGAGCGGGTGGAACGGGGCAGCTGTCAGACTGTACAGGCAGATTGATAAGGGGAGATGAAGCCTTCTGGACGGGGGCTTCATCGATGCCTTACATAGTTTTTTCAGAGGCGACGTGCCGATAGAATACGGGGGCTTACCACCGCCAATGGTACGACGAGTTAGTGGAAGAAGAGCAAAAAGAGATGGACAAGCAAAGCGACAAATGAAGACAAGCCTGAACACCTTCAGGCTTGGGATAACCAAAACCGGTCCTTCGGTGTGAAGGGCCGGTTTTGGTTGGCTTTAGTCAATGGAAGGAGAAGACTCTCTCTTGTACTACAGGAATGTTTAACTCCGTTAAAGGGTTATCGTATAAGAGCAACTAAGGCTTGGCGACAAGCCAAGTATTATTTATTTGATAGAGGGAGTTTTCTTTAAACATGCTTATTCAGACGGCTCTTGATCGTAAACGGGCACGAGGAAACCTCGCCGAATACAGTTGACGACTGCATCAGTCCGGTCCTTTGCGCCGAATTTCCGAATGAGGGAGGAAGCGTTGATATAGACTGTGGACGGGGCGTAATGATGCTTCTCGACGATCATCTTCGTTGTAAGTCCGTTTGCAAGTTCCGTGAGGATCAGGATTTCTGTCTTCGAAAGCGGCACATCACAGGCTTTCCGGTGAAAAACAAAGGAAGAGATGGGGCCGGACTTTTCTTTATGCCGGATCAGCTTCTTGCAAAGAACGGTTTGAAAGAACGGTTCGAGCGGAAAGGCGTTGTCTTCAAGCATGCCGAGGATCGTACCGAAATAGCGGCTTAAATGTCCCGTGAAGATGATGCCGTGAACCGGAAGAAGAATGAGATCGATCATATCCGGATCTGCATCTTCTTCGTGAACAGTAAAGACGAACTTCTTATCTGTGTAGGTGCGAATCAGCTCAGCCGCTTCTTTGCCTTCTTTTATCGAGCGGATATGATAGAAGACGACGTCTTCTACGATGCCTTGAATGTGGTTCGGATACTGGATATTCATCCGCTTTTTCAACGTGTTGGTAACCATGACATCCTTACATGGTGTGAGCAAAAGGGCGGTTCTCTTGACGTGTGACATGACGAACACCTCCGGAAGGATCTCGTTCAAAGTGCAAACGTTTGCGCTTACAATTAAAAAAAAGCGTGTTTCTCTCACCTAAGCTTAACGAAAACGGATACATGTGTCCATCCGACCATGGTTGCACGGGACATCAGCTCACAGATGTCCCGTTTTCAAACGATGGAAAATGGATGATACCGTGTGTTCCTGCCTCTCACGGTCTTCATCACTGCGATTATCGAGATGTTTGTACATGACCTTCATTCTTGGATGCTCGCGGAACTCGTCCTGATTACGCTCCAGAAAGTTCCAATAGAGACTGTTCAAGGGACAGGCATTCTCCCCGTACTTGTCTTTCACGTTATAGGCGCAGGTCTTGCAGTACGTGCTCATCCGCTCCACGTACTTGCCGCTCGCGGCATACGGTTTTGTCGACATCGTGCCGCCGTCTGCGAACAGGGCCATCCCGAGGACGTTCGGCAAAACGACCCAGTCGAGGGCGTCGGTGTACATCGTGTAAAACCAGTCTGACACCTGTTTTGGCTCAATCCCCAGGAGCGTTGAGAGATTGCCGAGAATCATCAGGCGCTGAATGTGATGGGTGTAGCCCGTCTCAAGGAGGCTTGTGACCGCGTCACTGACGCATGCCATCTTTGTATTGCCGTCCCAGAAAAAGGTCGGGAGATCCCGTGTGTGGCCGAAGTGATTGACATCTTTGTAGCTGGGCATCGTATTGAGATAAACGCCGCGGATGTATTCGCGCCAGCCGAGGATTTGCCTGATGAAGCCTTCGACGGCGTTTAATGGAGCGAGCCCGTCATGATAGGCCTGTTCAGCTTTTCGGATCAGGCTGAGCGGATCGAGTAGAGAATGGTTCAAGGCCGCAGACAAAAGGGAGTGTGACATATACACATCCTTTGGCCGCATCGCGTCCTGATAATCGCCGAACGAGGCGAGCCGGTGAGCGATGAAGTGATCGGCGAGTGCCTCGGCGTCACGTGCCGTTACGGGCTGTTCAAAGCTGTCGGGATTGCCGTACAGATCAGGATACTGCTCTTTCACCTCTTGAATCACGTCTTCTGTGATGGCGGAACGCTCAGGAAAACAAGGCGGCGGGAAGGTGACGTGATCCGGTGCTTTTTTGCGGTTGTCCTGATCATAGCTCCACTTGCCGCCGACAGGCTGATTCTCCTCGTTCATCAGGACGTCAAAGCGTTTACGAAACGAGCGGTAGATCGGATCGAGCTTCCATCTTTTGTCCGGTTTCAAAAGGGAGCGCCACTCCTTGCCGGGGATGAGGAAGCCTGTTTCTTCCGCGATCCTGACCGATCCGCCGAAGGTCTGTTTCCACTCGGAAAGGGCCTCACGGCTTTTGTAATCCGTCGGCCAAAAGAGTTGGACATCCTGATCAGGGGATTTATCGAGAAACCGCTCGAGGCCGTCTGTAAATGCAGGCGCCTGCATGCGGGTGACGGGGAATCCCTTGTCTTTTACGTCCTGTTCAAAGTGCCGAATGATTGACCACTGATGGATCAGGCGATGACAGTGGCTCTCTGCCCAAAGGGCCGGATCAGTCTCTTCCACAAGAAGAATCCGGTCCTGTCCGGGATCGAAATGATCGATCCCAGGCTGCCGGAGTGAACACTGGTGGGCCATATATGCATAAACGGTCATAACATCGCCGCCTTTCTTCTCAATAATGGACTGTTTCCCTAAAATGACACGGTACAATCCTCTCAAAACCGTCCAAAACCGATCAATCTGTGTCATAATAAGGCTGTTAATCATACTTGACACGACTTATCGTGACGTTTATTGATTGATTATGAATAAAATTTGATTGAAAATGAAAATAAATGATTGATTTTGACCGTGTAAGCGGTTATACTACAAATAACAACGAAAAGGTGTGAGTGATTATGCTTACTTTTGAGCGGCAACAGTTGATTTTGGATCATTTGGAGGAACAGGGTGTCGCAAAGCTCCACGAGCTTGTGGACGTCACGGGCGCGTCGGAATCGACGATCCGAAGAGATTTGACCGTCCTCGAAAACGAGCGAAAACTCAAGCGAATCCACGGCGGGGCATCCCGGATCCAGTCCAAGATGAACGAACCCACCTTCGTTGAAAAACAGACAAGGTTCACAGAAGAGAAGAGAAGTATCGGTCAGAAAGCAGCCACATTCATTCAGGACGGGGACTGTGTGTATCTCGATGCCGGCACGACGACGCAGGCGATGCTGCCCTTCATTACGCAGGCGGATGTCACAATCGTAACGAACAGCCTCAACATCATTGAACAGGGTGTAAGGCTCGGGTTGACGATTTACGTCATCGGAGGCTACGTGAAGTCAGGAACGAATGCCTTTATCGGCAAAGGGGCCGTAGATGCCCTTCAGTCGTACCGGTTCGACAAGGCGTTCATCGGCACGAACGGGGTGGATCTTGAGTTTGGATACTCCACGCCGGACCCGGAAGAAGCGCAGGTGAAGAAGATGGCGATGGATCAGGCGAATGAAGCGTTTGTCCTGAGTGATGCATCGAAGTTTGGTGAATCAGCCTTTGCGCGGTTTGCCGGTCTGAAAGATGCGACGCTCATCACGTCAAAGGATGAGGAATCCGATGAATTTCTCAGACAGTTAACGAAATCTGAACAGATCAAGGTGGTGACAGATGATGATTTATACGGTCACGCTTAACCCGTCCGTCGATTACTACATGGATGTGCCGTCGTTTACGATCGGGGAGACGAACCGGGCCGACACCGCTGTCTTTGAAGCAGGGGGCAAAGGCATTAACGTCTCCTGGATGTTAAAGAGCCTCGGCAGTGAGACAAAGGCCCTCGGTTTTACCGCCGGCTTTACGGGACGGTTTATTTCGGAGACGCTTCAAGAGGCGAATGTGGCTCACACGTTCCTTGAAGTGGCCGGACATACACGGGTTAACGTCAAGCTGAAAACCGGAACGGAAACAGAGATTAACGGCACGTCGATGGCCATCAACGCTGCGGATCTTCGCCGCCTTGAAACAGAACTTGAGGCAATCGGTCAAGGCGACTGGCTCGTCCTCTCGGGGAGTCTTCCTGAGAGTGTGCCGGAAGATTTCTACCATACCCTGGCGAAGGCCGCTCGCGCTAAAGGGGCATCCGTCGTTGTGGATACGAGCGGAGCGCCGATGACGCACGCACTGAGTGACGCCGTGACCCTCATGAAACCGAATCAGCGTGAACTCGAATGGCTGACCGGGGAGGCGGTGGATTCGTTGGACGACGCGGTCCGGCTCGGCCGCACGCTCCTTCAAAAGGGCGTCCGGCATGTCCTCGTGTCTCTCGGGAAAGACGGGGCGCTCCTGATAACAGATAAGCAGGTGCTTCGTGCCGAGGTACCGCCAGGGGAGCTCAGACAGTCCGTCGGGGCCGGTGATTCCATGGTGGCGGGATTTATCCACGGATACAGCTTGAATCAGAATCTTGAAGAGGCGTTCCGCTATGCTGCGGCAGCAGGCTCGGCAACAGCTTATGCGGAGGGACTTGCGAACGGCGAACAGGTGAAGGCACTTCTTGAAGGGATACGGATTACAGAATGGACAGAGGAGGAATCAAAATGAAGATTACCGAACTGATTCAGCGGGGCACGATTGCTCTCAACTTACAGGCATCTTCAAAAGAGGACGTCATCAAGGAACTCGCGGACGTCCTCGACCGGGAAGGAAAACTCGCGGACAAAGACGAATTCATCAACGCGATACAGGCCAGGGAGGACCAGACATCCACCGGGATCGGCGAATCCGTCGCCATCCCGCATGCGAAGACATCGGCGGTGAAGGAACCGGCCATCGTCTTCGGGCGTTCACAGGCAGGGATTGACTACGACTCACTAGACGGCCAGCCGGCAAAGCTGTTCTTCATGATTGCCGCAACAGAAGGGGCGAACCGCTTTCACCTTGATGCGCTCTCAAGACTGTCGACGTTCTTGATGGACGAGGCGTTTCGTGACGCATTGTTGAAAGCGGATACCGAAGACGACGTGCTCCGCCTGATTGATCAAAAAGAGGCGGCGAAGGCAAAAGAAGAAGCGGCGGAAGATGCCGGAAGTTCACAGGGAGACCGGCCGTTCTTCGTGGCCGTGACAGGCTGTCCGACAGGGATTGCCCACACGTATATGGCCGCGGACGGGCTGAAGGATAAAGCGAAGGAACTCGGTTTTGAGATCAAGGTCGAAACGAACGGGTCTGACGGCGTGCGAAACAAACTGACGAAAGCGGATATTGAACGGGCCGCCGCGGTCATTATCGCTGCGGATACGGAAGTGGAGATGGGCCGGTTCAAAGGTAAGTCTCTTGTCAACGCACCGGTTACAGCCGGGATCCGAAAGCCTGCCGAGCTCCTCGAAAAGGCCAACAGCGGCCAGGCGCCTCTCTATCAGGGCGCAGACGGAGGCGGCGAAAGTGACGGGGAACAGGAAGACCGTCGTCCGGCCTTCTACCGTCACCTGATGAGCGGGGTTTCGAATATGCTGCCGTTCGTTGTCGGCGGCGGGATTCTCATCGCTCTGTCCTTTTTCTTCGAAGATCCGGTAAGCGGGGACATCACGCCGTTTGGTGAGATTCTGTCCTTTATCGGCGGCGCGAACGCGTTCTTCCTCATGGTGCCGGTACTCGCGGCCTTTATCGCAAGAAGCATCGCGGACAGACCGGGCTTTGCGGCAGGGATGGTCGGCGGTCTGATGGCGACGAACGCCGAAGCCGGTTTTCTTGGCGGGATCATCGCCGGTTTCCTTGCCGGTTACCTCGTACTCGGTTTCAGACGGATGTTCAGCTTTGTCCCTCAGTCACTGGACGGCATCAAGACGATCTTAATTTTTCCATTATTCGGAATATTCGCAACAGGGTTTATCATGTACTTCATTATGGGGCCGCTTGCTGCCGTACAGGCAGGGCTTGTCACCTGGCTTGACGGTCTCGGTACCGGTAACATCGTGCTTCTCGGCATCCTGCTCGGTGCGATGATGGCCGTCGATATGGGCGGTCCGATCAACAAGGCGGCGTTCACATTCGGGATTGCCATGATCGACGCAGGCAACTTTGGCCCGCACGCAGCCGTGATGGCGGGCGGTATGGTGCCGCCACTCGGGATTGCCTTTGCCACATCGTTCTTTAAGAATAAGTTTAACAAGCAGGAGCGTGAATCCGGGAAGACGAACTATGTCCTCGGTGCCTCCTTTATCACGGAAGGGGCGATTCCGTTCGCCGCAGCGGATCCGGCACGGGTTATTCCGTCGATCATCGCCGGTTCGGCCGTCGCAGGCGGGCTGTCCATGGCCTTCGGCGCTGCGACCGAAGCTCCGCACGGCGGGATCTTCGTCATCCCGCTCGTAAATAACGCACCGATGTACATCGTAGCGATATTGGCAGGTGCTGCGGTGACGGCGATCATGCTCGGTGTCCTGAAGAAAGACGTATCGAAAGCTGCATAGTAAAAAGAGATGTGACCGGTCCGCATTCAGCGGGCCGGTTTTTTTGGAGTGAACAACGGTTCATTTTACCTGTCAGATCCTGTACAATGAAAGCAAATCGAAGATGGGGAGGAATAATCATGACAGCACTTGAACGACAGCTTGCCGAGCTGCCTGTGACTGCCGTATCCGACGCGCTGAAGGGACAGACGAATCTCGATCCGGCCATCAAACCGGTCCGGGATCACCAGCGCGTCGCCGGACGGGCGTACACCGTGAAAGTCAATGCCGCGGACAATAAGCTGGTCTTAAAGGGAATCGGAGAAGCGAGGGAAGGGGACGTCCTCGTTGTGGATGCAAAAGGCTGGATGCAAAACGCCGCCTGTGGCGACTTTGTCGCGGGTCTCGCCAAAACGCTGGGTCTCTCGGGGTTGGTCATTGATGGCGTTGTCCGTGATCTTGACGGGATTCGGGATCTCGATTTTCCGGTCTTTTGCAAGGGAACGGCCCAGGCGGCGAGCGGCCGTCACGGCACCGGGGAGACGAACATCCCGATTTCCTGCGGCGGGGCTGCCGTTATGCCAGGAGACTATATCGTCGGAGACATCGACGGGGTCGCGGTCATTCCGCAAGGCCAGGAAGAGGCGGTATTTGAAGGCGCGAGAAAGAAGATGACGAAGGACGACGAACGGGAACGGGCGATCATTGGGAATGAGGAAGCGGCACGGGCGCATATCCGGGATGTGCTGTCCAAAGGATGAAAACGGCCTGATCATGCCTGAAGACGGCGCTCAACGACAGAAACAGGGTGTTCGAAAACCTTTGAAATGGAGGACTTCTGTGTCATGCAAATAAAAACACGCATTTTGCTGGCTGTGGCCTTATACGTACTCTTAAGTGTCGCAGATTTGTTATCCGCCGGTTCGGTGGAATGGGAATGGAATCTTTTGACGACTGCGGTTGCCATGGTTCTTTCGTGGTTCGTCATCGAAATCGTTCCGTCAAGTAACAGACAAGCGTCATAATGTGTAAAGACCGTTGAAAAGAAAGACATCGTCCCTCAGCCCCGATTCAATCCGTCGGCTGAGCGGGCGATTTTTTACGTCTTATTTAAGGGCTTTGAGTAACGTTTTTCGCAAAAGAAGTGGTATCCTTTTCCTATCAGGTTATGGAACGGAGTGGTGAAGATGAGAACCTATTGGATCAATGGCTTACTCTTGGCGTCGATTGCCGCGGTCCTGCTGTTTGCAGGCGGTTTTGGCTATGCGATGGTGGATCAGGTGGTACTTCAGGACGAAGAGGAAATCGAGGTGCGTCCTGGTGCCGTGGCGCCTGAGCGGCAGGTGAACCGGATTCCGCTCTTGCCGGTTGACGGCTCTTATGCAGATGTGCCTGAAGTGGCGGATGACGGGGCGACGCGGCTCGTCGCCCTTGGGGATTCGCTTACGAGAGGGATGGGGTCAACGGACGGGGACGGATATCTCCGTCACGTGGAAGAGGCCTATCCTGAGGATCGGAATTCTGCTCTTACCGTCGTCAATGCCGCCGTGAACGGCTACCGGACGGAGGACGTTGTCCGGGACCTCGCCGAAGGGGAACTGAACGGGCAGCTGCGTGCAGCGGATCTCGTCGTGATGACCGTTGGTGGTAATGATCTCTTTCAGGGCGGACAGGGACTCTTTCAGGATCTCGATACGTTTACGGAAGAAGCGAGGGAGTCGTTTTTGCAAGGACTGGCAGGGCTCTATGACGAGCTCACGTCTTTGAATCCTGAAGCGCCTGTGTATCATATCGGGATCTACAACCCGTTCAGGGAACTCGATTTCACCGGTGAGACGGCACGCTACGTCAGGGAGTGGAACTACGCGACCCTTGAACTTGCGGCGGAGTATGACCAGGTCATCTTCGTGCCGGTGGAGGATGTCTTTGAGCGGAATGTGTCGGATTATCTGTTCCGGGACTTCTTTCATTTAAACGATGCAGGCTATGAACGCATGGCAGAGCGGCTCTTGACAACACTCCGCTGGCCGGAAGAGGAGGGCTCATAATGGACAGTGAAACGCCGGTTATGTCGGTAAAGAATCTGAGTAAGACGATTGGCAAAGCGCCGATTATCCACAACATCTCCTTCGATCTCTATCCGGGCGAAGTGTTTGGCTTTCTCGGTCCGAACGGTTCGGGCAAAACGACGACGATCCGCATGATCGTCGGTCTCATCCGTCCGACGGAGGGCGTCGTGACAATCGGGGGCTATGACGTACAAAAGCAGTTTGTTAAGGCGATGCGGCATATCGGATCCATCGTTGAAAACCCGGAGATGTATGACTATTTGAGCGGATGGGAGAATCTCAAACAGTTTCAACGCATGGTGCCGGGTGTGACCGAGAAGCGGATGCATGAAGTCATTGAACTCGTCGGCATGAAAAACCGGGTGCATGATCCCGTGAAGACGTATTCCCTCGGCATGCGCCAGCGCCTCGGGATCGCCCAGGCGCTGTTAAACCGGCCGAAGGTGCTGATATTGGATGAACCGGCAAACGGTCTCGATCCGAAAGGGATCCGGGAGATGCGGCAGTTTATCCGCCGGCTCGCAGAAGAGGAAGGGCTCAGTGTGCTCGTCTCCTCCCACCTGCTCAGTGAGATCCAGCTCATGTGTGACCGGGTCGCGATCATCTCAAAAGGGGCGGTTCTTGCCGTCGACCGGGTCGATGAGCTGTTGGCCGAACAAGGCCGTGTCATCTGGGAAGCCTCTCCTGTCGATGAGGCTAGGGCGATCATTCAGGAACATCTCGAGGTTTTGGACGAAGAGGTGGCCGCAGGGGAACATGAACCGATCGTGACGATGGATGACGGGACGGATCTCGCCGAGGTCAATGAAGCACTCGTCAAGGCGGGGGTGCGGGTGCACCGGATGGAGCGGCATCTGCCGGCCCTTGAAGACCTCTTCTTGGATATGACGGGAGGTGAGTCCATTGATTGAGCTCGTCTACAACGAATGGATCAAGCTTGTCAGGAAAAAACGATTTTACGTCGTCGGGCTCATCATCATCCTCTTTGTCGGCATGTTCGCCTACGCCCAGCTTGTTCAGGAACGGAACGCCGAGGAACGATTCGGAGATATCGCCTGGGATGAACAGCTCGAACAGGAAATCGGCAACCTCGAATCGCGCCTTGATCAGATGGAGATTCCCGAGGAATTTGCCCGCTCAATCCAGGCTCAGGTCGAACAGCAGCGCATTTATCTCGAAGAAGGCATCAATCCGAACGAAACCGGTGCGGCGATGTTTCTCCGGATGTTTCTTGATAATTCCGGCGATCTGTTTATCCCGCTTCTGATTGTCGTCGTCACGGCAGACCTCGTCAGCTCAGAGCGGAGTGCGGGGACGATCAAGATGCTTTTGACGCGGCCGGTGGAGCGGTGGCGGATTCTCCTCAGCAAGTGGCTGACAATGGTGATGTCGGTGTCGTTGATCGTATTGTTCATCAGTCTCGTGTCTGTTTTGATCGCGGGTGTCATGTTTGGTTTTGGCGGCTGGACGCATCCGATTATCGCTGCTTTCTCGAGGGGGCCTGGTGAACTGACGGTGCTTCCGCACTGGCAATACATCGTGATGGCCGGCGGGCTGACCTGGTTTGCCGCCGTCGCGGTAGGGTCGCTGACATTTTTGCTGTCGGTTCTCTTAAAGAGCACGGCGGCGGTCATGGGCTTTATGCTCGCGGCCCTCATTTCCGGGACGATTCTTTCCGTCTTTATCGGCTCCTGGGAGTCTGCGAAGTATTTGTTTATGGTCAATCTCAGACTCACCGGCTACCTTGGAGGTCATACACCGCCTGTTGAAGGGATGACGCTGCTCTTTTCGACGATGGTTCTGTTCGTCTGGGGCGCAGTGGCGACGGCGATTGCCTTTCGCAGATTCAACCGGATGGATATGCTGTGAGAGTCGAAAAAGAGCTGATAAACAGGGCATTTTGACAGATGCCCTGTTTTGTCCGTTCCAATGTAAGCGCCATCATTTTACAATGGAGGAGAACGGGCGAAGGTCCCTGTGAAGAACCGTCGCCTGTCAGGATTGCGAGGCGCAGTCATGCAGAAGAACGGATGACCCACATTCAAAAGGAGCGTGAAGAGGTATGAAGAAGATTATCAACAACCCGGACCACATTCTTGACGAAATGCTTGACGGTTTTGCTTTTGCCAACAGCCATCTGGTAGAGCGTGTCGTCGGCACGAGTGTCATCGCACGGACATACAGACAAGAGGGGAAGGTGGCCCTTGTAAGCGGCGGCGGAAGCGGACATGAACCGAGTCACGCAGGCTTTGTCGGTAAAGGCATGCTCGCCGCTGCGGTGTGCGGGGAGGTCTTTACGTCACCGACACCGGATCAGGTTTATGAAGGGATTAAAGCGGCGGATCAGGGCGGCGGCGTGCTTCTGATTATCAAAAACTATACCGGAGACGTCATGAACTTCGAGATGGCCGCGGAGCTTGCCGAAGGGGATGACATTGAAGTGGCCCATATCGTCGTCGATGATGACATTGCCGTTGAAGACAGCTCTTTTACGGCAGGAAAGCGGGGCGTCGCGGGCACGGTCATTATCCACAAGATCCTCGGTGCCGCCGCAGAGAGCGGCCTCTCGCTTCAGGAGCTGAAGACGCTCGGAGAGACGCTTGTCAAGAACATCAAGACGATCGGTGTGTCGATCCTGCCGGCGACGGTGCCGGCCGTCGGGAAACCCGGCTTTGAACTGAAGGATGACGAGATGGAATACGGCGTCGGGATCCACGGGGAGCCGGGCTACCGAAGAGAGGCGCTGAAGCCGTCGAAAGACATTGCAGAAGAGCTCATGGCCAAGCTGAAGGACGCCTTTGATTGGCAGAAAGGCGACCGCTACGGGGTTCTGGTCAACGGCCTCGGGGCCACACCGCTCATGGAACAGTTCGTCTTTATGAACGACGTGGCGAAAGCCCTTGACCGTGAAGGGCTTGACGTTGCCTTCACGAAAGTCGGGTCGCTCATGACATCGATCGATATGGCCGGGGTCTCCCTGACGTTAGTGAAGATTGAGGATGAGAAGTGGCTTGAGTATTACCGGATGCCGGTAGAGACAACGGACTGGGCATAACGAAAATCTGGAATGAAAGGTCTGGTGGCACGCATGTTTACAGTGGAGAATTCGATCGAATCGATCACGCGCTTTAACGACAGCGTACAGGAGAAGAAAGCCTGGCTGTCGGATCTTGATACGCCGATTGGCGACGGGGATCACGGGACGAATATGGCACGGGGGCTTATGGAGGCCGTCACGAAAATTGAAGCCGGGAGCTTCACTAATCCGGCGGATGTGTGGAAGACGGCGGCCATGGCCATGATCGGCAAGACCGGCGGTGCGTCAGGTCCCCTTTACGGAACGGCGATGATGGAGATGAGTAAAGCCGTCAAAGACAATCCGGAAGACATCGAGGGCGCATTGAAAGCCGGACTCGCGGGTATTCAGAAGCGGGGCAAAGCGGAAATCAACGAGAAGACGATGGTCGACGTGTGGTCTCCGGTAATCGAAGCGGTATCGGCTTCAAACCTGACTGAGGCACTGATTGATGAAGCGGTGGACCAAACGAAGGATCTGAAAGCAACGAAAGGCCGGGCATCTTATGTCGGGGAGCGTTCCATCGGACATATCGACCCGGGTTCCGCTTCGAGCGGCCTGTTCTTCAAAGCGCTTCTTGAGGGAGGAGTGCTTTCATGAGCCAGCCTGCGTACGGTGTATTGCTCGTGTCCCATTCCGCCAAGCTTGCCGAAGGGGTGATGGAGCTTTTGAAAGGCTCTGCCCCGGATGTGCCCATCACCTGGACCGGAGGCAATGATGACGGGGATCTTGGCGCGAGCTTTGAGAAGATTGAAGCGGCGCTCCGTGACAATGAGGGAGAAGAGGTTATGGCTTTTTACGATCTCGGCAGCGCAAAGATGACCCTCGACATGGTGATGGAGATGAGCGAGAAGCGGGTTCATCTCATGGATGCAGCCATGGTCGAAGGGGCATACACGGCGGCAGCACTCCTTCAGGGAGAGGCCTCCTTTGACACGATTACGGATCAGCTGGAGAAGCTGATGATTAAACAGAGCTGAATGACGGACCCGGGATGTGCAACTGCACTTTTCCGGGTCCGCTTCCTCGATGGATGACGGATTCATACAGAAGGAGCGTTCGATGACGGATTCACTGATTACAAAGAAAATCATCGCCAAATCATTAAAGGAACTGATGGCGCGGCAGCCCTTTCAGAAGATATCCGTTCGGGATATCATGGAACGGGCCGGTCTGCGGCGCCAGACGTTCTATTATCATTTCCAGGACAAGTTTGAACTGTTGACGTGGATCTATCAGTCGGAGACCCGTGAGCATAGTATTGATTTCTTCAACTATGATGAGCCGGAGCGGATCTTTACGCATCTGTTGTATTACGTCTATGATAACCGGGAATTTTATGAAAAGGCGATTCAGGTCCATGAACAGAACGGCTTCTTTCAGGCACTGTCTGTTCACATTGAGTCTCTGTATGACCGGCTGATCAGTGAATGGGCCAAACGGGACGGTTTTACGCTCTCAGATGAACGGAGAGAATTCATCATTCGTTATTACAGTAAGGGATTTATAGGCTTTGTTGAAACATGGCTCGCTGAAGGATGCCGGACAGATGCAAGAGAGCTGTCCGGTGAACTGAACGATGTCGTGCACAAGGGACTCAGAAATTGTCTGAACAGCAGGGCGGAAGACGGGGGTGACAGAGAGTGAAACATATTATAAACAGACCGGATGAGGCCGTCGATGAGATGCTTCTCGGCTTCGCCTATGCAAACAGTGAGGACGTGACGCTTCTCGAGCATGCCCGGGCGATTGTTCTACGGGAAATCCCGGATGACCGGGTCGCGCTGATCAGCGGCGGAGGCAGCGGTCATGAGCCGGGGCATATGGGGTATGTGAAACGGGGCATCCTCACGGCGGCGGTACACGGTCCGATTTTTGTTCCTCCGACAAAGGAGCAGGTGCTCGAGACGATCCGGCACGTGGACCGTGGACAGGGGATCCTCGTCATTATCAAGAATTTCACGGCGGATCTCGATGCGTTTTTGCCGGCGGTGATTCAGGCGAAGACCGAGGGGATTCACATCGCGCATCTCGTCGTGGAAGACGACGTCTCTGTCGCCAACGATGATACGTTCAACCGCCGAAGACGCGGTGTTGCCGGGACGGTGCTCCTGCATCGGATGCTCGGGAAAGCGGCACAAGAAGGGATGGTGCTTGAAGAACTCCGATCCCTTGGATCAGAGGTGCTTCCCCATATGGCGACCCTCGGTGTGGCATTGACACCTGCGGACATACCGGGTCAGGCGAAGCCGCTCTTCACCCTCGACGAAGATGAACTCTTTTTCGGCGCGGGGATCCACGGGGAGCCGGGATACCGCCGGGAGCCGATGGTCTCGTCTGAACAGATTGCCATCGAGTTTGTGAACAAGCTGAAGAGCCGCTTTCGCTGGCGAAAAGGGGATGCGTTCATCGTTCTCTTGAACGGTCTCGGTGGCACGACACTGATGGAGCAGTATATTTTGACGAATGATATCCGCAGGCTGTTTGATCTCGAAGGGCTTGACGTAAGATGGGCAAAAACGGGAAACTGTCTGACATCTCTGAACATGCAGGGGGTGTCTCTGACAATGATAAAAGTTATGAATCCCTCTTGGCTTATGCATATTCGTCTGTAAACATTATAATTTTCTCTTGTATGACTTGGAATATGTTTCATAAACTCATGTAATACCGGTGTCTTTTGAAGGAACTCTCATAATCGAGGGTTCTTTTTTTATTTCTGTGTCTGTATTTTTCAAACAATTAACTGGCAAAAGTTACTGAGAGCTGACCTTGTCCCGGGCTGTGAAGATTCTTGAGTTCTGTCTGAAGTTCCGGCAACAAAAGCTATAAGCAATTTGTATAGTTAATGTACAATGATAAGATAATTATTTAATCGTTATTTGAGTAACAAAAACAACAAAAATAAAATAAATATTAAAAAATAAGGGGTTTCTTTTTGGGAAATGGGTATATATACATTTAGTACAGTCAATGTACAATAAATTATAGGGGTGATCCGAGTGAGTGAGTTGAGTAGGAAGAAAAGTATTATTGCATTTTTCTTAACAGCAGTGTTGATCTTTACCTCTGCAATGGGCGTAAGCGCAATGAATCTGCATTTTTCAGATGTTGGTGAAACGCACCGTGCTTCAGAAGAAATCAACACATTACGAGAGTTGGGATACATTGAAGGTTTTTCTGATGGAAGTTTCAGGCCAGATCACAACATCACAAGAGGGCAGGTAGCATTAATTATGGCTCGTTCACTCGGGCTGATGAACGTATCTGGTCATCACGGTGAAACAGGTTTTAATGACATACCGCCAACAAGCAGATACTTTGAAGCAACAAACGCTTTAAAAAATGAAGGCATCATAGAAGGATTTAGTGATGGTTCATTCAGGCCTGATCATCCGATTACGCGTGGTGAGATGGCTAACATAATCGTTGAGGCGTATGATTTGCAGCGTACGAGTGAGACATTCTCATTCTCAGATCAGGGAGTCTCGACCAGAGATGCGGTCCAAACTCTTTATGACGAAGGCATTACAGAAGGAGTCTCTGAAACAATGTTCGGAACGTTCAGTAATCTGAAGCGTTCAGATTTTGCAATATTTGTATTCCGGGCCATGCAGGAAGATCCGATCACGGTTGAGTCCATCGTCTTCAACGAAGCAGGCGATCAGTTTGCGATCACCTTCAGCGATCTCCCTGCAGGTGCAGAAGTGGCAAACCTCGACCAGGCAGGGATCCTTTCGGTTCTTGAAGCACTGGATCTCCTTGATACGGTAATGATCGAGTTTAACGGAGCCGACATTACGGCGGCTGCCCTTGAGATTTTGGATCTGTCCACGGGTTCTGATCCGCTTGACGGGTTGACGTTGACGGTTGATCACGTGAACCTGAACGACCTGCCGGATGCGGCTGAGGGTGACGAAGTGACTTTGACGATCGGAGGCACGAGCGGGGTGTACACGATTCTGCCGGATCCGATCACGGTTGAATCGATTGTCTTCAACGAAGCAGGCGATCAGTTTGCGATCACCTTCAGCGATCTCCCTGCAGGTGCAGAAGTGGCAAACCTCGACCAGGCAGGGATCCTTTCGGTTCTCGAAGCACTGGATCTCCTTGATACGGTAATGATCGAGTTTAACGGAGCCGACATTACGGCGGCTGCCCTTGAGATTTTGGATCTGTCCACGGGTTCTGATCCGCTTGACGGGTTGACGTTGACGGTTGATCACGTGAACCTGAACGACCTGCCGGATGCGGCTGAGGGTGACGAAGTGACTTTGACGATCGGAGGCACGAGCGGGGTGTACACGATTCTGCCGGATCCGATCACGGTTGAATCGATTGTCTTCAACGAAGCAGGCGATCAGTTTGCGATCACCTTCAGCGATCTCCCTGCAGGTGCAGAAGTGGCAAACCTCGACCAGGCAGGGATCCTTTCGGTTCTCGAAGCACTGGATCTCCTTGATACGGTAATGATCGAGTTTAACGGAGCCGACATTACGGCGGCTGCCCTTGAGATTTTGGATCTGTCCACGGGTTCTGATCCGCTTGACGGGTTGACGTTGACGGTTGATCACGTGAACCTGAACGACCTGCCGGACGCGACTACAGGGGATGAAGTACGTTTAACAATTGGAACAGAGATTGGAACGTATATCATTTTATAAACACGCAGGAAGTGCATGATCTGATATTTGAAAGAGAATCATTCGGGCAGGTGCAGTAATGGCACCTGCTTTGTTATTTATTTTAGGCGCATTATCGCAGAAGAAACAGAACAGAAAATGCGGCATGGTCTAAATGGATGTGATTCAGCAATTGTTGTGTTACCTGATTCGAAAGAGAACGGTAAATTCTTGTGTAGTGAATACCAAAACTGTATAATGTCAGGTAATAAAAGGGAGGTGTGGTTGTTATGCGGCTTGCAAAGTGGTTGATCTTTATTTCTGTTTTGTTGTTACCTGTCATGACGGTTTATTCGGACACGGAAGCTCAGCCAATAGGAGAGGGAAAAGAAATAATCCATGATGCGTCGAAGATTTGGACTGTTGAATTCAGTCATGACGTTGATCCTGATTCCGTTGAACTGATGATGGTGGACGAGTTTCAAAACGAGATTGAAATTGAAACTGAATCATCTGGAAAAATTGTTCGAGTGACACCTGCAGAACCCTATAATGAGGACCATGAATACATACTGATCATTGAAGAGGCTTCTTCATTGCATGGTGAGGGGCTCACGGAAAAGGCAATGAAAACATTTGTATACGAAAGGGAACAATATGAGGTCACGTTTTTAAACGGGGAGGCCGATGTGATTCGTATCGAAAAAGTCCGTGATGGAGAATCCGCAGAGGCACCGAAGTCACCTGACAAAGAAGGATATCGCTTTGTCGGCTGGGATACGGATTTCTCTCTTGTACAGGAAGATTTGACTGTAAGACCTGTCTTTGAAGAAGAGGAGGATAACATACAGGTGTTTTCCTTTCAAGGATTGGAAATGGGGGATTCGAAAGAACGGTTACTGGAAGAAATGGGGGATCCTGATCGGATCGATCCCTCATTGACACAGTATGACTGGTATGTTTATAAAGGGGATTACACTGAATACATGCAAATCGGCATTCATGATGGTGTAATCGCTGCATTCTTTTCCCCGAATGCGACGTGGGCGTTTTCCGATCGCGATATCAGTCTTGGTGATTCTAAGGAAGATGTAGAAAGCGAATTGGGTGATCATTTTGACTTAATCAGGCAAAACCCGTTGTCAAACCGCTCCCGTGCTTTTCGGAGATATGAGCGAAGCGGTATTGAATATCACATGATGTTTGAAGTCAATCAGCATCCTGCGGAATTGATGGGGCTGAAGGTGGAACTCGCTGAAACGGTCTCCCCGCTCAACGGTTCATCCTTTGAGAGTGAGTATCGGGAGTCGTTTATCGAAGCGCAGGAGTTGATGCTTGCTGAACTGATCAATGTGGAAAGGGTAAAGAACGGATTGTCGATCCTTGGCAAGATGCCCTCACTGACACAAGCAGCAAATTTTCACAGCCGTCATATGCTCGAACATGATTATTTTGAACACGTTTCACCTGATGGTCTGACACTTCAGGACAGGCTAAGAGAGTTTGATGTGGATTTTTCCCTCGCGGGGGAAAATCTCGCATATGGTATCAGGACCGCAATTGATGCCCATCAAGGACTGATGAACTCATATAGGCACAGAGAGAATATTCTCTACGTAGCCTACGATCACGTTGGAATCGGCTTTGAGCAGGGTGACGGAGGTACGTATTGGACACAAAAATTCATTGCCGAATAAAGTAAAGGATTCACCCCTGTTACCGGGAAGGATACACAACCGGTAACAGGTTTTTTTATGGTTGAAAGTATTTAGAATATTGACTGTCATGGTTCGTCAACAGTTTGCAAAAATCACTTCAATTCAAGTCTTAATCAACCGATATATATACTGCGGCAGATACAGGTAATCCTTTCGATAACAAAGAACCGATATACATATCAATATGATCAACCAAATGGAGGGACAATGGATGAAAAAAGTGATAGCACTGGTGATGACGATTGTGCTGATCGCAGCTGCAGGACATTTTCTTTTGACAAATGACACTGACAGGGCGACAGCATCCGATCATCCTGTTGTATCGATATCGACGGTCTATGAAGAGGTACGGGGAGCCAGGGTGGATGTCAACCTTCATATCAGCGGAGACATGGAAGATGTAGCCGCAGGCCAGCTTCATCTGGTGTTCGATGAAGAGAAACTGTCTTTGATTGCAAGGGATGTTCATGTGGACCCTGTAATTCAACAAGGGCATTTTAAGGATTCTTCGGATCAGACAGAGATGCTGCGGGCAGGGGAGTACAGAGCGGCCTGGGCTTCGGCACAGGGGGAAAAACTGACGGATGAGAGCATAATGACATTTACGTTCCGCCTGAGTCAGGCTGGCCAGGTGGCAGACCTGACTTTAGCTGATCTTGTCCTGTTTGATGAAAATGGGGATATGATCCAGACATCGGTTTTCAATGGTGCGATCAAACCGTTTGAGGGCAAGGATTTCACGACTGGTCAGAGTAGCGACAGATACCCGCACGATAAAACCTGGCATGTGGAAGTGAACGACAGAATCAACCCTGTTACACTCCATATGAATTCGGTTTTTGTCTTAGACAGGAACAATGAGCGTGTGCCGGTGGACCTTTCCTTGTCATCAGACGGAACGAAAATCGGGATTACACCGACCGGTTCCGGGTTTCAGCGTGGAGCCCATACGCTTTATATTACTGATCAGTTGCAAAACCGAAATGGCACTATGATTGAAGAACCAGTCAAGAATGTATTTTATGTACAGTAAAAGGTGGTGACAAAAGGTATGTTCATGATAAAGAGACGTTTGTTGCTTGCTGCTATGCTGATTGCAATGATGTTGATAATTCCATTTTATACATATGCTGGGAATGATGCCAGGGTTGTATTGGGTGATGTCATCTCAAAAGGTGATCAGATTCATGTTCCGATTGTGATCAGGGATGTGGCATATTTGAGCGACGCGAGAATTGAAATCAGCCTGCCAGGAAGTGATGAAGGTTATCAGTTCCGGGAGTTTCAACCAGCCGGACGGTTTGATGGCAGGGATTTTACGGTTATGTCGAGAGTGAACAATGAAAAAAGGCTCATACTCGAGGTCAATGATGCGGTTAAGCAGACGGACAGGAATAAAACGGACTGGACCGTTGGTTATCTGCACTTTGAGAGGGAAAGAACCCACACATTTTATCTTGGCGAAGAAACACCGGTTTCCATTTATGGTGTGGAGGCTTTACGGAATAATCAAGGAAGCTCCTTTCAACCGGGTATAACAAATGGCAGGATCATTTATGGTGATGGTCCAGGAGATATAAACGGCATGGGGCGTGCAAATGCAGGAACGGCAGTGAAAGTGTTGCAGCATGCCATTGGCGAAAAAGAGCTGACGGGGGATGCTTTTCGTGCCGCGGATTTAAATGGGGATAACCGTTTGAATACTGCAGATGTTGATATCCTGCTTGAATATCTGTCAGGAAACAGAGACAGTGTCATGTCGGTTGTGCCTTTGTCTTCAACAACGATATTACAGGGGAAGCCGTTTCGCTTTCAGCTCCAGGTTGAACATGCACAAGAGCCCCTGGAGTGGGGAGTCAGTTCCGGCCGTCTCCCGACAGGTTTAACTCTCAGCAGTGACGGCAGATTGACTGGAACACCGTCCAGAGTGGGAAATGCACAGGTTTCTATCACTGTCACAGACCGTATTGGAAATGAGGACAGTGTGACGGTGACGTTTACTACCGTTGAAACTTCGATTAAGCATATTGAAGAATTCAATACGGTCCGTGCTGCAACGGGAGATGATGTGAACCTGCCGGAGTCGGTGGAAGTTACCTACGACGACGGTCGCGTGGAAGATAAAGAAGTGAGCTGGGAGATTCCCGTCTTCGATCAGGCAGGATCTTATGTGATTTCTGGAAAGATAACAAATCTCGGAATTCCCTTACAAATCCAGGTGTTTATCAGTGAGCAGGAGCATATTGCCATTGATGACATCACTGACCGGCCGGATATTCTCGGGATTCATACATTCGAACTGACCGCAAGTGATGAAACCCATGCTGTTGAACTTGCAGGTAGTCTGATGCATTACGAAGGAGAAGGCAAATTCAGTCTGGCTACGACGAAACTGACAAGCGGAGAACAGGTTGAACTGATTGCCTATAACCAGTTTGGTGTAGTCATCGATGTTCAGGTTCTCGAACTGCCCTGACAGACAGGAAGGAAAGAAGGTGAAAAAGTATGATGAATAAGAATCGCGGTTTAAAGCCGTTCTTGGCACTGATTATGTCTTCACTGGTGATTTTTGTGGCTTTTGCCCTTGCACCGGGCGCGACGTCGGATTTGCCTTATACGTATTCATTCGAAGAGGATCAGTCCAGCACATTTAATCAGATTGGCACATTAAACAAAATGAACGTCACGTTTTCTTATGACATCAAGCCCTTTGATTATGATGAGGCACCATTGATTAAGGCATCATCGCCGGGAATAATTAAAGGGGCCGAATCAGATGGGAGAACGCTGACTGTGTATTTCTCAAATGTGTCAAGGGATTCATTTCTTGATTACACGTGTGAGTTTGGAGACGGCTGCGAGCAGGAGTTAGTGATCCCGGCAGGCTCTTTAACTGACGGGCACCCTCCTCTTCCTGTCGAAGATTATCGGCTTCCGTTCTCGATGGATGACATCTTGCCAGGATTTAAGACCATCTTTATTGACAGTACAGAAGCAGCAGTGAATCGAAATGTACTGTCCTCGAATTCGCCCAGGGAAGTGAATATACATATTCCCCCCGTATACATGACGGAGATTGAAACTATACACCGTTATGAAGGCATTGAATCGTCGGCCCGTTTGCGGCCTTTAACGAATATCGATATTGCTGCAGAAGACGACGTGGAAAGGATTAAGCTTCAGTTTGGTGCAGGGAACAATCAGTATGACAGGGAACTTGCCAGAAGAAACATCGGCGGGTTCAATGGTTTTACGACCGGACAGGCCGGGCTTGAGGCCGATTTGTTTGATGAAGGAGAGAGCAATCTTAATCCCGAACAGTTCCGTGCCAATGAGATTCGGCTGGATGCCTATGATGCGCATGGACGATATCTTGAGACCCGCTCGTTCAGGCTGAGTGTCAGGGATAAAAGTGATGATTTTATCGTGAACGATTATATTGGTGATATCCCTGATCATTTCGGAGAAACATATACATTGTATGAGATGATGGAAGATCCTGAGCTGCTTGAGGAAGTGGTTTCACTCGTTCCTGTCGGTGAGTTGAACCGGCTTGGTGTCTCATATACGAATCGTTTGAACAGCAGGGATGTCTCGAGCTATGAAGAACTGCTCAGAGCGGTAGATGCAGCGGGAATTACGACCATTAATCTCACAGAGGATATCAACCCGCCATCGGGTGCACCGCCTCTCGTGTTCAAAAAAGATGTGACGGTGAATGGGAATGGCCATACGCTGGGGGTCCGTGATCTGCGCGCGGGCGACGGCAGTGGATCAAGGCAAATGGCCTTTCGGAACATAAATATCGATCACGGTTCTCAGACCAGTGAACTCACGATCCACACGGGTTTAAACGGGATTATGATCTTGGATGATGTATCTGTGACGGGTGGCATTGATATCCGATCGGCCGGTGAGCGGTCAGTATACCTTCACGATGTTGAAGCGCGGCATGTGGATGTGACAGCACGAGAGGCTGTTCGAGTGGTGATCAGCGGTAACACTTCTTTGGAGGCGAATGATCACAGAGGGCTTTATGTTCAGACGAAAGCAAATCACCGAGTAGACATTTTTTCCAATGACATCCGGGTGATTGCTGGTAATGGTGGCCACATCGAGAGTGTTTATGTATATGGAGAGAACACGTTCATTGATTATGAAAATGACGGGTCAATCGGAGGTATTTACGGAAAGGGAGTAACGGACCTCATTTTTGATGAGGCTCAGATCGGACAATTCAGTGTGATGGATTCTCAAAGAAACTGGTCGGAAGGACGCGTTCTTCGAATTGAGGAAGTGACCCTGAGTAATGGAACGAACATGTTTTTCGGTCAGTCCAATATCAGCTGGTCGTTGACCGGAACAAATATTCCTCCAAATGTGGAGATCTCCTGGAACGCAGATAACAGCTACCTGCGGATCCGAAACGAAGATGGACAGATGCCGGATCGGGGTGTTTATGAACTCACCTTTGAGGGTCGCAGTGACAGCGGTGATCGGCTGAATTACTCGGTGGACCTCACAATCGAAATAAATTGATTTTCATTTGAGGGGGAAGTAAGGAATGGGAATATTTTTACGGGTAACCGGGTTATTTTTGATTGTATTTATAGCGGTGAACCTTTATTTTGAGATGGATGTGAAAGGAAGTTTCATGACGAAAGACAGCGTGTCCACAAGTGATAACCACACGCTGATTCTGAAACGGGATGGTTCTGTTTGGGGATTTGGCTCTTCAACACGAGGTCAGCTTGGTGAGCGACCACCCGGATCAACGCCTGGTCGGATTCATCAGTCCAATGGCGGTTTTCTTGACGGCGCCGTCTCTGTCAGTGCCGGAGCGCATCACAGTCTGGTTTTGATGAAGGACGGAACTGTGGTGAGTTTTGGAGCAAACAATCAGGAGCAGCTGGGTCTTTATTCGAATGCGGCCTCGGTCAGTAATCCGACAGTGATTAGTGAGCTCACTGATATCATTGCGGTTTCTGCAGGCAGTGATTTCTCGCTTGCGCTCGACGGCAGTGGGAATGTATGGTCGTGGGGAAGCAATGCATTTGGAAAAGGCGGTCACGGTTCAGTCGGGGGAACGATCGCGACACCCGAACGAATCACAGATCTCGAAGAACCGCGAATCGTTCAGGTATCTGCCGGGTTTGAGCATGCCATGGCGCTTGACGATGAAGGGAATGTCTATTCATGGGGGTCAGGAAGATACGGTAAAGCCGGCACTGGACAAACCGTGGAGAATAACCCTAATCCCGAAGTGATTTCCGGGATTCCGGAAATTGTATCTGTTTCAGCAGGAGAAAATCACTCTCTCGTTCTGACAAGGAACACTGGTGCCGTTCTCGGTTTTGGAAGAAATGACTATGGTCAAATTGGACAAAGCGGAAGAAACGATCATGTTGAACCTGTTGTCATCAGTGGACTTACAGATGTTACAGTCATCGAAGCCGGTGCTGATCTTTCCGTTGCCGTGACGGAGAGTGGAGAGCTGTATCACTGGGGAAGACAGACGGCAGGCACAAATCCGCAGTTTACAGTCAATCCGGAAAAGATGGATTCAGAGCATGAAATGGCATCGGTCTCGGCCCGGCGTGATCTTTATGCCGTTGGGACGAATGGGAACGTCTACAGATGGACGCCAGGGCAAACGGATCCGTTAACTCAGAACCAGGTGATGCAACGGGTCGGCGGAATCGACTCCGTTCGTCAATATCCTTTTTATCCGTATGTACAAGGAGATGAAGTGATCTTTCGCTATGTTGGACAGGCGAGAGAAGTGCAGGTTGTGGGCAGCTTTAATCAGTATAACCCGATTGAACTCGAGAGACTGGAGCCGAACGGTTCTGTGTGGGAAGCCGTAATGACACTCCCTGAAGGGGAACATTTTTACGGGTTTCGTGCAGACAATCGATGGAAAGTCGACATGCTGAATCACCGGAGAACAGTAAATCGTTCAGGAGACCCTTTTAATGTCATCGAGGTGGAGGAATTCTCACATTTGAGTCCTGAACTTGATGGACGTCATGTGACGTTTCATTATTCAAGCAGGCATGATCGGGACCGGCTCTTTGAGCGGGAAGCACAGACCGGCAGGGTGATGGTCACAGGCAGCTTCAATAACTGGACGGAAGAGCCTCTGCAAATGAGCGGACATCATACATGGACAAAGACCGTCTCCATGGATGATGGACAACATTTTTACCGTTTTGTCGTGTATGACCAAAATGGGGATCGAAGAGAAATTGTTGATCCGCTTAACCCGCAATTCGAAACGCATGCGGTGACGGGTAACAGTCGCAGTTTCTTTCATGTGACGGACGAGACTCAGGTAACGGTACCTGTGGAATCGATTGTGATCCGTTCCGGTTTTCCTGAACCTCTCCGGGTGGGAGAAGAGTTTCCGGTTCGTGTTGAACTCCAGCCTGCGAATACGACGGATCGAAGCATACAATGGGAATCGAGTAACCCTGCCGTCGCATCAGTCACACAGACCGGTACGGTTCGGGGGGTTTCAGGAGGTTCAGCCGTTATCATTGCGGAAGTTGGTGGCAAAATAGCGATGATGACTGTTGAAGTGACCGGTTCATCATCTGATGTGTCTTTCCCGCAAGCAGGATACGAAAATCTCGGTGACCGTACGAATGTAGCACCAGATAAAGAATGGACGATCCGTTTCAATACCGCACTGAATTCGCAAACCATATCGACAGATCATGTCTATGTGATGAATCGGCGTGGGGAACGAGTCAGAGATGCAATAGTGAGACCGGGGTCGAGGCCTGATGAACTGGATATTGTGCTCACTCGAAGCTTTACTTATGAAGCTGGAGCGACTTATTTCCTTATGATTGAAGAGGGGCTTCAAAATGATTTCGGGTGGAATCTGGTTGAGCCAGGAATGATGAGATTTGTTGTTCGGCCATTGAACTGATTTCACCGTTTCGGGTGTTTTTCAATACTTTGTAAAAGAACAGTTTTATCCATAGCCAATCAAACCTTGTCACTTTTAAGAAACGAAGAGAAAAGGTCGATCAACATCCAATTTTGGAGTTGATCGACCTTTTTCGGTTCCTGAATATAGGCTCTAAAATATATGTTGGGGTTTAGAAACAAGGGTTATTATTTAGGGATCAGGCATTCAACGGATTGTGAAATAAAAATGAATCAGATTTGCTGACAGATTTCTGCTGTATTCTTCCATGATGGTATGGTCAACAACCAGCCGGTACTCTTCACCACGTGAATAAGGCGTCTTAGGAATGACCTGAATATGCTGCGCGGAGTCGTCTACCGTGAGTGTAACAGGTTTTCGGTCACCAGTTGTTGTATTTTCCACGTAAATGAAACGGTCATTCAGCGTGTGGCGACTGATTGGGCCATTCAGCTCAATTGTCCATATCTTGTCAGCTTCTACTGGTGCATCTGCTTCTTTTCTTTCAGGTTCCGGAGTGTTGAATGCCCGTACAGTGCTGAATAAACCCTCTCTTTTTGCGACAAGGTACACTGTCTTGTCTTCTGGAACAGCAAAGTTCTCACCTGTGACCAGGTTCCATTCACTGGAAGGGTTCTTTCCTGTGCGAATACTGTACCCGTTTGCTTTTGGATGGAACTTGCTTCGTACAAAGTCAATTTGTGCGGAATCCTGAGTCCAGTAATAGGCAGTTTCGGGTTCACGATTCAATACCTGATATGGGCCTGTACCTGTGATGACAGGCAAACGCGGAATATGAGAGTTATCGATCCAGGCATACGAGCTGAAACTGTTTAACGCTGCATAACTTCCGTCGATTGTTGTTCGATCGTGATATCCGGGTAATGCAGTGGCCTGTACTGGTGACTGAACAGCGTCGATCCGAACGAGCGAGACAGGATCATCCGACTGTTTGGCCAGTTCCGCGGGTTGGATAAACGGCTGATTATCTGTTGGCCAACGAAGCTCGAATGCCCTGTCAACGGCCTGATACCAGTCTGGCGCTTGAGGTCGGAAAGGCAAAGTATAGAATCGGATATTTCCTTCTTGACCGGGTGCGGCCTGCTGAATGATATCGTTATTGATTCTCACGGATAAATGATTTTGAGTATTATGAATCACTGCATGCAGTCCCTGATTTCTGAGGAACTGTAGAGATCTGAGAAGCGGCGATTGAAATACGGAACCGATTAACTGATGGTAATAGCTTGATTCTTCCCACTCTGCTGGGCCGGGCACATTGACCGGTTCGACTTGCAATCGATAATCGGCTGATCCTGCTTCATTCTTTACAGTGAGCTCAATATGTTCACGAACATTTAATTCCAATTGAAAGCGGCTTAAGCTTTCGCGGTAGATATTGTCTCCGATTTGTATGGAATCACCGTCAAAAAGGGCTTCAGCATCCACGGTAATCGTATCTGAACCAGCCAAATAACGCTCCGGAATTTGGATTTTGATTTGCCGATTGGCTTCATCTTGAGTGATAACACTGTTAATCCGGAATTGATTCGTATTGATGGTCAGTGTATGAAGAACAGGTTCGATACTGTGACGTCTGACTCGGATAGGATCTGATGGTGCACTTTCGACGTCGTTGACGGTTTGCGTTACGTAATAACCGGAACCTGAGGGAATACCGGCAAAGACGGCGGATTCACCAGGATGTGGTATTTGTCTGTCAATGATTTGGTTATTCGCATTATAAAGAGTGATTTCGGTTTGAGTTCCCGGGAACATTCCGTCACGGCCAATGGTGATATTGCTGCTTTCAACTGAAATTGCGTCATCTTCAATGATATAAGGTGCAACAGTAACAGAACGACTGACAGGGGCAGATTCATTGTTTGTCCGTACAGTCGACAGGTACGTCAGAGTGTAGTTACCGGGATCGAGTGTGTCATCAGGCCAGCTGAAGGAAGACAGGTCGTTCTCACTTGTGAGTCTTCTTCCATTCTTTGTGATTTCAAAGCGGACGTCATAATTCTCGTCACCAATAAGGGCTTGTATATTGTCGCCATAGAGGTAATCGCTAATGACCGCACCAGGATCACTGAATGTATTATTGTTCCATATAGATGAAACATCTGTGTCGTATACAAAGCTGTATGAACGCTCTCCAAGAAGGGAGATCATCGGCTGTGATTGTTCAAGGATGTCCACGATGTTAGAACGGGGACTTTTCAGAATGACATCTTCTGTTTCCGTCACGCCGTCGGTAACCTGTGTCTCCTCCACTTTGATCACCTGACGAACATAATAGCTTCCGGGTTCAAGGCGATTGTTAATGAATCCGGGTATCTGTCCTTCATCATCAAAGCCTGAAGGGAAAAAGTTGAACGTTGTTTCTGTGTCTTCCCGGCGGATATCAAAGTTGTCAAATGTACCGGTACTGTCCTCCGCGCCGTCGATAAACGGATAAAGAAGACTGTCCGAACCTGTCACCTGATAGCGGTACAAATACAGATTTGCATTGAAACCGGTGATAACCTGTGTGACATCTACGCGACCAATTTCGGCGAGTGTCCCGATCGCATTCGGAGGCGGGGGAATGACAAACACGTTACGGGACACGGTTTGTTCATTGCCTGAACTGCTCATCACCGTATAAGTGATTTCGTAACGGCCAGGAGAAGTATAGTCAATATTACTGTCGTCGATGACAATCTCACTTCTGTTAATTTCCCTGTCAAGATTGTCTCTTGCGGTAATACCGGCCAGGAAGTTATCTCTCGTAAGCTCATCATCGAATTCTGTGAAAAGGGATGGTTTGATAAATTCCCTTCTTCCCTCCTCAATATCGTCAGGACCACTTACGAATATATTACCGTCAACAATGAAGTAAGGAAGAGTTGTATCGGTTACAGTAAAGGGGTCGCTTATAGCGCTCTCTTCACCGTTGACGATCTGCTGAAGACGGTACGTTCCTGGAATCAGTCTGTTTACAACATGGCGGGTTTCCAAAGGATTTAATGAAGAATCAGTGAACTGGTGAATCACTTCGTTCCCCTCTGATAATACCCTTACAGTAGCCGTTTGTTCTTTGACGTTTTCAACAGGTCTCGTGAAAGTGAATCCCCCAAACGGGTTGTCAAAGAGTACCTGTAAATCACGCTCACCTGTCTCTTTCGCAGACTCCCATGTATTGAAGACTTCTTGAACAGATAAAGGGGGCGGGAGTATGGTGATTGCTCTTGTTACAGTATCTTCGGTTTTCGGTGAGCCGGGTTCAGCATTGTTCAAAGCGGTGTATTCAACGGTGTAGCTTCCGGCAAGGCCCATCATGCTGTCGTCATAAGTTAAGTCATAGCTCCCTAAAAAAGGAGGGAGATTACCGGTGATCTGGTCATAGGAATAAGTCAGACCATTTCCGAGTGTTACTTGAAAGCCATCGGTCAAAAACGCTGTAAAATCATCTTCTGACGCCGTTGACAGAATACTGTCAGAGTCAAAATCAAGATTGATGACAGGGGGGCTTTCGTCCCTGATGATGATTTCGTCACTCTCAACTTCTGAGCCTTCAATCGATGCACGGGCATAATAGACCCCTGGACGAGCGGTTTGATTGAAAGCGAATCGGATTGTACCGCCATTATCCTCGGGGAAGTAGGTTTCAGTAATCGTTTCAACTGTAGTGAAATCTGTTACAATCACTTCCGTATCAGGAGAATAACGGAGTTCGATTGTGACATCAGTCGAAGGTTCTTCTGTTTCTGGCGGATCTTCGCCATTACCATTTTCGTTGTCATTTTCACTGTCGTTCTCATTCTCATTCTCGTTATTATTTTCGTCCTTTTCGATTAAAGTGGACGTGATACTTACTTCCCCTTCAAAGTCATCTGTGAGAGAAATGCTATTTAGCTCATAGTCATATGTATCGCCGAGAACGGCAAAAGGAGCAAGCAGGATGAGGATCACAGGAATGCTTAGCCATTTTATGTTCAGTTTTTCAATCATCATCATTCTCCTTTCACGTCATGCGTAAAGTCGGCTATTGGATTACCGGCGCTGTCATACAAAGTGATTTCGAGTCTTGATCCGCCGTTGATTTCACCAGTATAGCCGGTGCTGAACTGCCCCGGAGCGCTGGGGTTCAGTGGCCGGGTCTCACCGTTAAGGGTGTATGAAGCTGATGTTGTTCCGCTTTCATGCACATCCACTGTGATGATCGAGAGCTCCGGGTTTGATTGAACGCTGACCTCTGCAGTGGCATCTGGTGCAGAAGGTTCGTAGACAAAGTATCTCGTGTAGGGTGATTCAAGCGTTTTACCGGATGTTGATCGGACCTCTTCGGAAATGGATATTTGATAGATGTCCTCAGACCGATAGCTTGTATTGGGAGTGATCTTGACGAGGTGATCTTCGGTTTCAACAGAAAAATCGATTTTATTTCCTGCTTGATCCTTTACATTTAAAGAAGATGTGTCGATATAATCAGTGTCAACATCATCAGAGAATTCGATCGTCCAGGTTTTCATTGGATTATCGGTCGTTATGACTTCATCTGCGGAGCTGAAGTTGGCTCCGATGATCAGGGCTGAGAAAAGTGCGGCAACTGTAATGCCTTTTTTAACATGGATCATGATAGGTGGTCCTCCATTATTTGTTATAGTAATGCCTCGCTGTTGAAACGCCGTGGTCAATCTGGAACACCCTGCTTTACCAGTAAGTCAGGGTGCAGAATATGCAATGTACTGGTTCCGTCTATTATATCGGTTGGGAGTGGGAGAAATTGAATAGCATACATAAGGTTTTCCTCTTTTTTATGATCGTCCTGATTACAACGGCAGGGCTTGGAAACAGTCACACAGGTGCTTCTGAAACAGGTCAGTTTGGTGTGGATTATTGCCAGCCTGGAGCAGGACTCGATCTCATGTTTGTTCTTGATAACTCTGGGACAGTCAATTTGGATGACACGGATAGCATCCGTTCATCCACAGTTTCAGATTACGCAGAAAATATGTTGCCGGGGGATCGCGGCGGAATCATTTCTTTTAATACCGAAGCAGACATGCTTCAGGAGATGTCTGATAACAGGTACGATCTGCTCGATGCTTTATCCGCACTTCCAGATCCTTCCGGAGGGACGGATCTCTCTCAGGGGATGCGTGCTGCCAATGAACAATTCGTTCAGACTAAAGGTGCAAACAAACAGATCATGGTTCTCATTACAGACGGAGCGGATACAATTAATCTCGCAGAGGTTTATAATCAGGTGAGAGAGGCCAGAATGAACGGGATCACCATCTTTACGTTGGGTCTCGGGTCTTTGGCAACTGGTCTTGATGAGGCTCTTCTTCAGGATATAGCTGATCAGACGCGAGGGCAATACCGTCAGGTACCGAACGCTACTGTCATCGAAAGTGTCCTTCAAGATATACGCAGCAGTCTCGAGGGAATGAGATCTCCACAGATATTCAGTGATTGGACGTTGACTGATCATTTTTCGACAGAAGGGGATCTTGAAATCACAAAAGGGACCCGAATGAACTTGAACGGCTACAATCTTGAAGTAGGCGGGGATCTTGTCTTGGCAAACTGTTCATCATTGAGGGCAGTAGAGGGTGAAATTACAGCAGGTGGAGTTGATCAGGATACTGATTCTCTTCTTCACCTGAATGACAGCCGGATGCATGTAAAAGAAGATCTTGTGCAGGATGGTAATATCGTCATTAATGGCCCTTACCGCGGGGACGCGGCAGAAATTCGGGTTGAGGGCCATTATCATCAGGGGGTTCTAGGTACACTCAGGCTTGCGGGCAGGACATTCGAGTCTGCGAATCATGTTGTACAAGAGGGCAGCATTTTGCTTGAAGGAGGAACGATGCGTACCGGGTTTGCCACGGATCGAACAGAATTCGTTCAAAGGGGACATTTTGATACAGGAGGAGGGTCGTTATTTGTTTCCGGATTTCTCTATGTTGATGGAGGACCTTTGGCTTCAGAAAACGAAGAGAAGGCGTTAAGGTTGAATGCAAATAACGGCTATATAGAGGCAGGAAGAATTATACAGGATGGCGGTCAGTTTTATGTCAACCGTGGCCATGTTGTTTCAGAGAGTGATTATATTTGGAATGATGGATGGTTGACCATGATTCATGACGAAGGTGGATACGCAGCGGATGAACCTGCGAATGCTTCACTTGATATGATGATCCCCAATGCAGATTTCGTTGACGTTAAAGGGAATTTTATTGTGAACAGCAGGCGTAATACAAAAGAGAGAGAATATATCCATTTAAATCAGGATGTGTCAGATCCGGCGCATCTGACAGGCGGAATTTTGAGGGTCGGCGGGCTGTTTCAGACCGAGGGGGACAGAGAAGACCATCTGATCCAATCAGACAGGTTTACAGAGTATGCCGATGATTTCAGCAGGTTTAATTTTGCAGCCGCAGACAATCACCGTGTCATCCTCACGGGAGAGCGAAATCAGGGTGCGGAAATAGAAGGTCGTGCATCCGGGTTTAATATTTTGGAGCTCTCAGGCACGCTGTTTGATTACAGCATTGATGGCAATGTCAACTTCAGATGGAATCAACTGGTAGAGACGGAGAAATCTCTTGAAACAGGCCTTCAGAGCCTCACGTTAAACGGGAAAACGATTTTCGACGAACCTGTTAATCAGCGCCTGTTTCTAAATCAAGTGATCCCCGGAAACGTACATTCCTCAATTGGGGAGATCATAGTGAACGCCGTCCCGTTGGATCCCAATGCAGGTGTAAATGTGCTTGGGAATCGCTTCAACCGTTCCGGTGAAGCTGAAGTCATTATTGAAGTGGTTGCTGCGGGAGACAGCAGTAAAACTGAAGTTTATGAGCTTCAGGTCATCAGAGAGGGTAGTGGAGACCGGGTAACAGGCGTTCAGCTGGCGAATAGCGCTCATTATTTTGTTGATATGGGCCGAGGAGTGATGATCCCGGAAGCGAAACAGCTTCAGGCGTCGATCACGCCTCAAAATGCAGAGAATCAGGAGTTGAGCTGGCGATCGAGTGACACGGGTGTAGTCACAGTCAGTCCGAATGGCCGAATCGTGCCTCAAGGTCAGGGCCAGGCGACGGTTGAGGTCATGACGGAAGATGGTGGGTATACTGCCCGAACAGCGATCACGGTGGATGGGCAAAATCAGGCGATGAGCGGGATTAACCATCTTCAGCATTTCTTTGGAGATCACAATCGTTATGATCGTCTTCTGAGGACTTTTACTCCGTCCGATTTCAGAGTGTTCGTTCCAGGATATTATATTCAGTCAACAGCATTTAATCCGACAGCTTCACCGCAGGGAAGCACAGGTTATATTAATACAAGTACGGTCGTTCAAAGCATTGAAATCAGGATTAATAATGGTCAAGTGATACAAGTACCGAGGGAATCATCCGGTCGATTTGCTTTGAATCAATCCAGCCTGACTTTGCAGAATGGTGATTTTATTGAGATCACAGCCCGTAATTCAGCGGGAGATGAGCTGGAGAAGCTCCCGGTTGTGTATCCGATCAATTTCACTGGAGGCAACTTGTTCAGCCAGTCATACAGACTGGACACGCTGTTTGAGAATCAGGGCCTTTTCAATAATATCTTGAGTCACTACAGTCCGCAGTATTTGCAAATTGAGTTTGATTAAGCATACGGAGCCATTTAATTCTAGTGTAAAACAGTCCGAGAAGACCCGAACCTTTTCTGCATTGAGAAGGGTTCGGGTCTTCTTTAATTTGCAGAGGAACTGACAGTCTTGCTCAAGAAATAGGGGAATATGTATTGAAGACGATCGCCATTGTAATTAACGAAAAGACAGGTATTCTTATTCAAAACCCTCATTGATCTTCTGTTCACTGTGTTACGACACCCATTTTCTGATAAACTGATGAAAATGGGATGAGAATTTGCTGACTCAGAAGGAGACCGAAAAAAATGAAGAAACGTACAGAACTTGTAACTATGTATTATTTTCCGCCTGCGTTGATTCTGTTTTTGATTTTTTATGCATCATTTCAACCGGCATCCGAACAGGATATCCGCCCTGTGCTGAGAAGAATGACAGACAGGGATTACTTATACACTCAAGGAGGACGGATTGCGGAGTGGCTGATTCAAATCCGTGAAATGCTCGTATTGGCTTTGAGAGAGCACACTGTTCCGGTGATCATGATCATGCTGAGTCTTATCGTCTTTGGCATTTTGTTCGTGAGGAATACCTTTCAAAAGAACAGAACGACGAAAGAAAAACTGGTTCGACTGTCGCTGCTTGGTTTTCTGATATTGGTTTTACTCGGAACCAGCGTGCTCGTGCTTGCCTCGGAAGAGATTGCTTCTGTGATCAGCGGTGCCGGTTTGTCTTCTTACGCGGTTTCTTTTTTAAACTGGATTGATTTTCACTATGCAGGCAGACACGTCACGCTCGAGAATTATGGAATGGAGGGATTGCTGAATTTTCTCTTCCGTAAATCCGCGCACTTTGTTTTGTACGCTTTACTTGCTTTCTTCATGTTCAGGGCAGTTTATGCGACAGCGGGAAGGAAAGGATTGGGGTTTGTTTTGGCAATGGTCCTGGTCATCACAGCGGGAAGCCTGGATGAGTTTCAACAGTCGTTCAATCCTGACAGGTCCGGGCTTGTCGAAGATGTTATTCTCGATACAGCTGGTGGATTTTTCGGGGTTTGTCTTGCCCTACTATTATCACCCCTCATGAGAAAGCCAGATAAAGAAACAAGAAAACATCGCTGAATCAGGCAAGAGATTATTGAGGAGATCTAATCACAGAAGTTGGTCGAGAGAAGTCCACTGCTCTGATTGACGAAGCAGTCAGGCACAAAAGTAATAAGAAATATAAGCAGCCTCTTCCCTTGATTAAGAGGGGAAGAGGCTGCTTTGATTTAGCTGAACCTTGTAACAGAGTTACACCACAAGGCGGAGATTATTCAGTCTTCATCTGATCCGAAGTAATAGTAAAAGAGTACTTTGGCGGCCTGGTCGCGGAGGGCTTGACCTTCAGGAGCAAATGCCCCTGAACCGGTGCCTTCCATCAGGCCGAGTTCTTTAGCCATGGCGACGTATGGAAGGGCTGTTGCACCAATTTCGTTTTGGTCGGTGTAGTCGGTTTCGAGATCAAGGTTGAGTTCGACAAAACCCTGTGCGATAAGCGTGCGAACGATCATAATGGCCATTTCCTGTCTGTTTAATGGCTCATCCTGACCGAACGTCTGGTCAGCGCGTCCTTGAATCAGATTATTCTCGTAAGCTGCGACAATTTCGGCCTCAAGAACACCGTGGGTATCGGTGAAAGGTGATTCAGAGTCTGAAGGTGAAATGTTCATTGAGCGGACGAGAAGCGAGATGAACTCACCTCGTGTAATCTGGTTGCCCGGTCGGAACGTATCATCCGGATAGCCGCCAATAATGGATTGACGGGCAAGCTTGACGATATAGTTTTCAGCCCAGTTTTCCTTTATATCGGTAAATGGCATAAGTGGAACGCCTACAGCAAGTCGTTCAATCTCAATCACTTTTTCAACCGTGTTACCGGTAATGTCTTCAAGAGCGAGATGGAAAGTGTTCATTCCCACATCCAGATCAAGATCGAGAGTGACGGTTTCGTTGAAATGGCGTTTTTCAGCTGGAAGTTCAAACTCGTGAGCGAACACTTCGTTCTGATCAAGATAGAGGCGAAGTTCATCGAAGTTGTCTTCCATTTCCACGTCGAGTTCATAGTTGCCGGTTTCATAAGCAACAGTCGTGGAATCAATGGAAGGTGTCAGGATCGGATCTGTGGTATCGACCATAAATTTTCTGGATATGGAAATGTCCGTTCCAAGTTCATTGACCGCGGCGAAACGAAAATCGTAGACGCCGTCGTCGAGTTCTTTTTCGTGATCAAACAAATAGGCATTCTCGTCGGAATTCCAAGTGATCTGGACTTCTGTTCCTTCGATGGTGAAGGAATCCAGATCTACGGCGGATTCAATATACCCGTTAAATGAAACATGACTGTCATTATAACCGGTGAGCAGATCCGGTTCGATGAGGTAAATATACGGTACATTTCCGTCATCAATTCCGGTGCGTTCAACAGCCTGATTACCGGCATAGTCATAAGATCTGACCGAAAGAACAGATCCTTCAGGAAGGGAATCTTCGAACTCATGGAGGTTCGTCGTTGGCGGAATGGTGTCTGCATAAAGCTCGCCATTCAGATATATATCGACATGTGAAACTCCTGAGCCATCGTCTTCTGTTATCCAAGTCAGGGCGGCATCATCTTCAGAATAAGTAATCTCCAATGCCGGTGCTTCTGTGTCTACGAAGACGGGCAGATTCAGATGTTGTTCATCCGCATCCGGGAAGTCCGGTGTGGCAGCTATCTGATAATAATACCAGCCATCTTCAACGCGTTCACCACCGGTTGTTCCGTCCCACGCAGCGCTTTCAAATATGTGGAATGGATCTGCTAAACCTCCGTCAAAATAATTTTTCACTTGGTTTCTGGCGGTTCGCAGTGTGCGTAAATGGTTGCCTTCATCATCAAGAATATTAAATTTCATGGATTTTGCATTTCGTAACAGAGATACGACAGGTATAACCGGTGTTAAATCAGGGTTAAATGCTGCACGATCTTCTGCACCTTCAAGCTCTGTCAATGGATCGTTGCCGAGAAATTCAAAAGCTTCGTTGATTAAAGATGTGTACCCATAGTAACTATCACCGACATCGCTGTAAATCGGAGAATCGATGATCGGAAGGGCACCAAAATCTCCGTTGAAACCGGCAAACGGCAGACTGAGTGACGGGTACTCATCGGACTGATCATGGAGCCAGATAAAGCCATCGACGAAGTAGCCGTTCTCAAACGCTTCTTCAACATCAATAAAAGACTGTGAAGCAGCATCATACGTCATGGCGTCAGTAAGGTTCATTTCGATGGTCAGTTCTGCAGTTTCTCCGGCTGGAACAGTAATCTCATTGACGTGTTCACCATTATCGGAGAATATGATATCTACGTTTTCAAGCGGGCTTGCTTCGAGTGTAAACATATCTCCGCCCAGCTGAAAACCGTAGGCTGGATCTTGGAAGACCATATCTGTCTGAACAGAAGCATCGAGATCATAAACAAGTTCGCTCTCTTCATGATTGGTTATGGTGATCGAAATAGACGCTTCATCTTCGAATTCCCGCAAAGCAACTTTTGCTTCTCCGGAATCGCTCTCAACAGCCGTTGCGGGAGTAGATACTGCTGCGTGAATGTCGATGTCACCAGCCCCCTGACGCCTGGCTGAGTAATAGGAGGTGAAGTCGGTCATCGTGTTAGTGTACCCGAGGTCCACTTTAGGAACTGCAGTATTCATCAGCATGGTTTTGACCATGGAAGATCTGGCAGGTCCTTCGAGATCCATGGATTCATGGATACGTTCGAGGACGAGTGCAGAGGCTCCGGCCACATTGGGAGCTGCCATAGACGTTCCACTCATCAGACCGTATTCGCCACCTTGGAGCGTAGACAGGATATTTCCACCCGGAGCGGTTACTTCAGGTTTGAAGTCCAAGTTGGGTGTCAGTCCCCATGAGGTGAAAGCGGACATTTCTCCGGCTGTTGGACTTAAGATGGAGTCGGACAGACCATCAAATGACAGCAAGACCTCCTCGCCTTGTGTAACCCACTCAGCGAGCTGAGTGCCATCTTCATTCAGCATAAACAGATGCGGGATTTGGATGTCCGGATCACTCATCATATTAATGGTTCCGGCTTCGTTGTTGTAAATAATTGATGCAACGGCGCCATTGGCCTGTGCATTCAGTGTTTTGTCTGTAAAGGTATACTCACCGCGTATCATGAGTGCAATCTTGCCGTCGACATCAACGTTATCGAAATCTTCCGATCCGCCCAAACCGGCAAACACGACTTCCTTTGCTCCGTCGAGGGTTGCAACAGGATCGGCCTCGGAATAGCTGCCATACACCATGGTGCCCGTTTCGTCATTCACTTCGTATTCAAGGGCATCCATGGTGAGTTCTGAGTTTTCCGAAGAAGCAACAGAGAAGGAATTCGCAGAAATCGATGGAGCACCGACAACGCCAATATCAGGGTTGGAAGCTGATGGAGGCTTTGGCAGAGCCTGTCCAAACTCCGGATGCATATCCATAAAGCCGCTCCCAAAAGCGTCAGAATTACCGGCAGAAATCGTTACGATCACTCCATTTTCTTGGGCACGTTCCACAGCCCGCTGTTCGGGATTTGCTTCAGAAACAAAACCTGCCGGTGCACCGAGACTTAAGTTTAATACATCAACACCCAGTGCAAGAGCATCGTCAATGGCTTTGACATAGATGTCACCATAAGTCGTCGGGATGGCAGGGTCGTTTCCGAACACCTTCAGTGCCAAAATCTGTGCGTGAGGAGCTACACCCCTTATTCCTTCATCAGGATCGCCGTTGGCACCAACGGTCCCGGCCACGTGCATACCGTGCGAGGAAGCGTCAGGTGCGAGGTCAAGGATTTCATGATTGCTGTCCATATAATTGTATCCGTATGGGACTTTCTCAGAAAACCACTGTCCAGGACCGGTAAATACCGTGACATCATTTTCTGAGAGGGCCATTGCCGCATCACTCGGGAGTGTAAAATCCTGGTGCGCAGGATCAACCCCCGTATCAATGACACCCACAACCATACCTTCACCAAAATAACCGTAATTTTCATGAGTATGTATGGCTTTGGTCATCTCATTACTCGAAGACATATCAATGCGCTCATCTGGACGGTTGTACTCATTGACTAGTTCAACACTTCGGACCGAAGGCATCTGTTCGAGCGTCTTTACATCTTCAAATGCGAGCTCGAGACTCATGCCGTTCATCACGGTGGAAAATGATTCATGGTAAATGACATCGAGATCCATGCTGTTGATTTGGTTTTTTACCGACTGTTGTTCGGTTGTGACATCATTTTGGAGATCAGTTTGTTCCTGAACAGATAGATCCTGGAACGATCTGTTTGCTGATGTCGCTTTTTGAACAGGAGACTGTTCGCTCAGTTCGATGATGACGCGGACATTTTCGTCCGGGTCTAACGCGTTACTGTGAGTGTTTAGCTGATTTTCCTTAAATGAGACAGGATCGTCCTCGAGTGAAAATGAGGCCAGTGCGGATGGTGCAAAAGAAGATGCAAGAAGTAAGAGGGTGAGGCTGACTGCCGATGATCGTTTAATTAACGTTTTCAATGGGGTTTCCTCCCTGATATTTTATTTTGATAGACACTTGCCTCCCTTCACGCTTAGTCTTCCAACTCGATACAAATATAAATAAAAAATGGTAAATTGTCAAATGATTATTCAAACTATTTCTAATTTACAAATTTTATTGCGGACCGCAAATCACCTGACATTAGTGGATCAGTATAAAAAATGAAAAGAAAATAACATGAAAGCGCTTGACTGGAAAAAGTTTTTGTATTATATTTAACGAAAGCGGTTTCGAAATCCGGAAAATGACATTCCGACGTAATGACCCTTGAAATGGTTTGACCACATAGTTTATCTGAATATGTTGATTTAAATCTGCTTAATTTTTGAACGCATTCAGTTACAGGAGTTATTCCGTTGAGGGAATTACGTTATTTTCTGGAGAAGGCCTGTTTTTTTTAGTTTTCACGAAACCGGTTTCGATTACGAATTGTTGGAGGTGGGAATCACAAAGGGAGCGGCTCATATGTGGATATTAATTACGAAAACAAAGGGAGTGAACGATTTTGAAGAAAAGCAAAACGGCAAAATCTTTACTGGCAGCATTGTTGGTTTTCCCGTCATTTACTTCGGTTTTAGCAGGAAGTGCAACAGCTGAAGAACATTCGGGCGAGCATCTCTACTTTATAGGCGGTGACTATAATAAAGAACTCTCCAAAGAATCGAAAGGAGAGGAAGCGGCAGAAATTCTACCGGAATCTCAGGATGTTGTAGCGTTTGAATTGCAAGATGTAACGGGCAGTTATGAAGGTGGTGCGACAGAGGCGACTCTGATCATGAACGGCCTCGTTCCAGGTATTGGAACTAATGCCACTGTCCACTATGACTTTAATGGAGATGGTAACTGGGATCGCAGCGCGGGGACGGATCTGATCGCAACGAATGCCGTTGTTGAACCTGGATCATATGAGCATTTCGACAGAACTTTCGATGAGAATATTAGTGGTTCAGACTATCAGGACTTTGAGAATGGCATAATTCGGGTTGAAATGGCACTTCAATTTGGTGATGGGGATGTTGAACTAAAAGTAAATGGCGATGACGCATCTGTTATTTCTGTCCCTTTTGATTTTGAAGATTCTCATAACGGTAATGCAGGTGAATCGGATGAACGCTGGACGATGACATGGAACGATGAATTTGATGGCGATGAAATTGATGAAGACAAGTGGCGCATCGACATCGGTAACGGATTCTATGATGGTGATGAGTGGGTTCCAGGCTGGGGGAACAACGAAAAACAGTCTTACCAGAGAGACAACGTGTTCCTTGAAGACGGCAAGCTTATCCTTGAAGCGAGAGAAGAACATATTGTAGATGATTTCGGTGAAGGCGGCGAATTTGATTACACATCCGGAAAAGTACTGACGGATGAATCATTCAGCCAGGCTTACGGCCGTTTCGAAGCAAGCATGAAGCTACCTGAAGGACAAGGCTATTGGCCTGCGTTCTGGATGATGCCACAAGACGATGTGTATGGCGGATGGGCAGCTTCAGGTGAAATTGATATCATGGAAAACCGCGGGTCTGAGACAAACAAAGTCGGTGCAGCGATCCATTACGGTGATAACTATCCTCGCAATACTTACTCTGAAGAAAGCTACACCTTCCCTGAAGGTCAGAGCACAACAGAGTTCAATGAGTATGCCATCGAGTGGGAACCAGGCGAAATCCGCTGGTACGTCAATGATGAACTCTATTCAACAAAGACAGAGTGGCATACCGTCTACGGTGAGTACCCGGCACCGTTCGATCAGGAATTCCATATGATTTTGAACTTGGCCATTGGTGGCTGGTACGGTGGCGATCCTGACGAAACAACAGAATTCCCAGGCAGAGTGGAAGTGGAATATGTCCGTGCATACCAGGACATGGATGCAGAATATCCGCCGCCAGGTGAATACATTGAGCCTGAGGAAGATGACACACCGCCACTGGACGGTTCAGACTGGCCTGAAATCGGGGATAACCTGATCGAAGATGGCACGTTTGAAACAACAACGGAATTCGGTGACGAGAACGATTCCATTGTATGGAACGTCTTTAACATGGGTGATCATGATCCGAATGCCGGTCTTGCAGACTTCTCTATTGTGAACGAAGAGCTGCGTGCAGAGATCCAGCAGGTTGGCTGGGCTTGGTGGCATATGCAGTTTATGCAGGACGTTTCGGTAACGGAAGGATTCTATAAAATTGAGTTTGACATGCGTTCTGAGGAAGATCGTACGATGTACGTGGAACTTGCAGGGTCGGATTCCGGAATTCAAGGAGTCTCTGTCGGTGAGAATATGGAAACGCATGAAGCGTATATTTACGTCGAAGAAGACGGGGATTACAACCTCATGTTCGGTTTTGGACGTGATGAAGGTGATCCAGAACTGCCGGCACCATACACGATGCACATGGACAATGTGCGCCTTGTAGAAGTTGATGGTGAACTTCCGGATGCTCCTGAAGAAGATGATGAAGACCTTCCAGGTGAGGACGTCGATTGGGTTGAAGCCGGAGAAAATCTCGTTGTTGACGGAACGTTCGAAGAAACAACAGAGTTCGGTGACGAGAACAACCGCATGATTTGGGACGTCTTTAACATGGGGAACTACGAACAGTATGCCGGTTTGGCTGATTTCTCCATCGTTGATGAGCAGCTTGTTGCAGAGATTCAGCAAGTTGGCTGGGAGTGGTGGCACATCCAGTTTATGCAGCAACTGATGGTTGACGAAGGTCATTATAAGATCGAGTTTGATATGAGTTCAGAGCGAGAACGACCGGTATATGTCGAGATTGCAGGTTCGGAATCGGGTATTAACACGTTTGACGTTGGTCCGGAAATGGACACGTATGAGGCAATCGTTCATGTTGAGGAATCAGGCGAATTTGATCTCTTGTTCGGCCTCGGCAGAGATGAAGATGACCCTGAATTGGATGTTCCTTATTCGATCACACTTGATAATGTCAGATTGGTACCTGTTAAGGCAGCTGAAGAAGAATTACCGCAATATGACGATGTTCCAGCGGATCACTGGGCTGCGCATTACATTCAGACGCTTTCAGCAGCAAATGTGATCCAAGGTCACAGCGCTAATGAGTTCAGACCTTCGGAGCAGATTACACGCGGACAGTTTATCGCACTCCTCGTGAGGCAAGCGGGACTCGAAGCCAGTGAAGCAGGTGAGACAGTCTTCACAGATCAACACGGCGTGCTTTCTGACGAGATTACTGCAGCAGCTGAGGCGGGTATCGTTCTCGGCAGACCGGATGGCACATTCGGGCAGGATGAGTATATTACGCGTGAAGAGATGGCAATTATGCTTGTCAGAGCATATGAAGAGATGACGGATGAAGCATTGCCTGCAGATATGGAACTTGAGTACAAAGATCTCGACCATATCGGCGCAACAGCATTGCCTTATGTCACAGCAATTACGCAAGCTGGTGTTCTTGAAGGAACAGGCGGCGGACACTTCCTTCCTAAGAATTACACGCTTCGTGATCAAGCTGCAAAAGCAATTTATTACTACCTTGAGATAATGAATTAAAGCATCATCAAGCGGGACAGCCAAATGGCTGTCCCGCTTTTTTATCGTTATTTCGCTGACAGTCCGCCGTCGATCCGGTACTGACTGCCGGTGATGAACTTGGACTCATCGGAGGCGAGGAAGAGCGTGAGGTTGGCGATCTCTTCATTGGTGGCATACCGGTGCATGGGGATGCCTTCCTCCTGGGCCTTCTTCACGGCTTCACCTTGACCGGGCGCAAAGCCTTCCTCGAGGGAACGCATCATTCGGTTGTCCACCGGGGACGGATGAATGGAATTGACCCGTACGTTGTACTCCGCAGCTTCGAGGGCGGCAGTTTTCGTCGCACCGATGACGGCATGTTTACTCGTGACGTAAGGCAGAACCCCTGCAGCACCAATAAAGCCCGCAACGGAAGAATTATTGATGATGCTTCCGCTTTTCTCTTTCATCATGACAGGAAGGACATGCTTCATCCCGAGCCAGACCCCTTTAACGTTGACGTCCATGACGAGGTCGTATTCTTCTTCGGTTTGTTCCGTGAGCGGCTTGACCTTTCCTTCCGTTCCGGCGTTGTTGAAGAAGATATCTATAGTGCCAAATGCCTTGACCGTCTCATCCACATAGTGCTTTACTTCCGCTTCATTCCGAACATCTGCCTTCACCGTGATGACGTCGCCAAATTGACCCAGCTCTTTCTTCACTTCATCGAGTGCTCCTTCGTTGATGTCGACGAGGCTCACTTTTGCCCCATGTTTCAAAAACAGTAACGCGGTTTCTTTACCGATCCCGCCGGTTCCTCCGGTAATAATTGCTACTTTTCCATCCAATCTTTTCGTCATGGAAAGACCCCCTTGTGTATAATGTGGTACATATTGTATATTCCCTGATTCAAGGAAATGAAAACGCTAACAAAGAAAACGCTGTTAATCAAAACTGAATGCGGGTAAAGGGAGACTGTGGATATTTTTTGAAGACGGAGGGAAACGGTATGATTTTTTCTGAAGAACAATTTGTCGGGAAACATCTCTTGATTACCGGTGCGACTGGAGGAATCGGGATGACGACAGCTCTCAAAGCGGCCGAGCTCGGGATGCACGTAAGCCTGACCGGCAGAAACCAGGACAAGTTGCAAGAAGTGGCTGATGCATGCAGACGAGCGGGGGATTCCGCACGGGTGACGGCCATTGCGGCCGATTTGACGAAGGAAGAAGACAGAACGCGGATCGTTGAAGAAGCGGAGGCAGGCGGAGGCCCGATTGACTATCTCGTGAACAATGCCGGGATCGCGAAGGGGACGGTCCTTGAGCGACTTGAAGAGGCGGATCTTCGGGACGTGATGGAGCTGAACTTCACTTCGACGGTTCTCTTGACCCAAGAGGTATTCCGGCATATGAAGGCCCGTGAAACCGGGGGAGGCATCGTAAATGTCGCCTCTCTATCGGGTCTTCGGGGCGTGCATGGGGCCACGGCGTACTGCGGTTCAAAGTTTGCCCTGATCGGCTTCACGCAGTCCTTCGCGTATGAGGCCATCGAGGATGGGGTACGGGTGAATGCCGTCTGCCCGGGCTTTGTGGAAACGGGCATGGCAAAAGACATCATCAAAAGAAAAGCGGAACGTGAAGGCATTTCCTTTGAGAACAAGTACGATCAGATTGTCGACGGACTCCCGGCGAAACGGATCACCCGGCCTGAAGAAGTGGTGAACAGCATTCTCTATCTTTTAAGCCCGGCCGCGGTGAACATCATCGGGGAATCGCTGAAGATCTCCGCCGGGGCGGTGATGCACGGCTGATTGGTAAACAGACGGGAACCGCTCACTTGCCGGACAGGCAGACGGTGAGCGGTTTTTTCTGTTTACTGATCAAAACGGATTCCACCTGCACGCCCTTATGAACGGTCTCTCTGTGGTATGATGAAGAGTGATCATTCTTCAGAGAAGCGGGTGAACCAGCCATGATAACGATAGAACAGATCGAAGAGAGATACAGCGCCGTCATCGTTCGGCGTGGTGAAGCATATGTGAAGGAAAACAGGGTGGAAACAGTCAATTGGAACGAGCATAAGCAGGAGCTGTATGCGAAAGTAAAGGGAACGGAGAATTACCACCTGAAGGTGTTTGTGAAAGACGGGAAGATCATCGATGAAAACTGCACATGCCAGGCTTATTATACCTATCTCGAATGCAAACATATTACCGCTGCACTGATTGCGTTCAGCAATTCTTTCAAAACGGGCGGGACAGCGGAGGATCATATTTCAAAACTCTACCGAAGCATGTTCAAAGAAGACATGTGGGCAGACAGCGGGAAACCGAGACGCCCGGTTCAGGCTGTACCAAAGATGAATACCGACGCAGGACAGATGCTCATTCAGCATGTGTCGGGCATAATGCAGGAGCCGTTACAGTTGCCGGTCTCGGCACATGTACAGGAGCCGGAGCCACTGACCCTCGAGTCCCTGATCTTTCTGATCCCGGAAGCGAGTACCCAGCTCACTTCCATTGCCATGGAACTGAAGGCCGGAACGGACCGACTTTATAAAGTGAAAGATATCAGGGAGTTTCTCAGTGCGTTCAAGCACGGGCGTGAGTATTTTTTTACGAAGAATTTCAGCTATCAGCCGGAGCGTCATCTTGTCTCAGACAGGCACAGCGATCTCTTGACGCGTCTCTGGGAGATCGCCGAGAATGAATCGTATTTTGATACGTCGACCCGTTATTACATCCGCAAAAAGCAGCTGAACATCCCGCCCGCCTATGTGAGCGAGGTGCTTCAGATGGTTGAAGCGGATGGGGCGATGACCTACGACGAAACCGGCTCTTCTCTTTATGAACTCGAAAAGGCCGGGGGACAGCTCCCGCTTTCCTTCAGCGTTGTCCGTGAAGACGGGGTGCTGAGGCTGAACGCGTCTTCTGTCCTGGATGTGTCCCTGATCTCGGACTGCCGTCACCTCTATCATCAGGGGGATCTGTATGAATTGACAGAGCGTCAGTTTTCGATTCTGCAGACGATCCGTCTTCAGCTGAAACGTTCGCGGCTTCAATGGGAGGGGGTCGTTCATTTTGACCGATCCCATGAAGAGGATTTCTTCACCCATCTTCTTCCGAAACTCGAGCTCTTAGGCCCCGTCACTCTCTCAGATGACGCCCTGATTCACGTCAATTACCAGCCGATGAGAGGGGAGGTATACCTCGATCTGACGAACGATTACCGGCTCACGGCGGATGTGGCGTATCACTACGGGGATACGGTCATCCGGCCGTTTGAGCGCACTGGTCCGGCTCAGGATGCCGCGAAGCGCCTCGTTCGGGATACGGAACATGAACAGCGGATCATGACCGTCATCGAACAGGCGGACTTTCGGGTACACGGCAGTGAGCTGTACCTTGAAGAAGAAGAAGCGCAGTATCTGTTTTTGTTCGAGCTCCTGCCTTACCTCGCGAAAGAGGCGGATATCTTTTACTCCTCTTCGTTAAAAAATATTCTCGACACCGATCCGCCGTCGCCGGTCGTGGAACTGAACTACGTCGAGAGCGGCAACTACCTTGAAGCGGGCTTTGAACTCCCGGGTGTTTCGAAAGAGGAACTCGCGAACATCATCGGCGCCATCGTGGAGAAGAAGCGCTTTTACCGGCTCGATACCGGGGAGCTGATGGCACTGAAGCACGATCAGTTTGCCCAGGTTGAGTCGCTTGTGACAGGGATGCAGCTGAATCCGGATGAACTCGTCGACGGCAAGCTCCGTCTCCCTGGGTACCGAAGTCTCGAGGCGGAGGAACTTCTCCGTACGGAAGGGAAGGCCCGCTATTCGAGAGCCTTCCGGGATCTCCTCGAGGCGATCCGTCATCCGTCGACAGGGGTGACACCGCTCCCTGAAGGGCTGAATGCCGATTTGCGGGATTACCAGGTCACGGGTTTTCAGTGGCTCACGTCCCTCGCTCATTACGGCTTCGGCGGGGTCCTTGCCGATGATATGGGGCTCGGGAAGACTCTCCAGGCGATTGCGTATCTCCTTTATGAAAAAGAGGAGGCGGTGAAGCAGGGGATACCGTTTCATCAGGCCCTCGTCATCGCCCCGGCGTCGCTGACGTACAACTGGAAAAATGAGCTTGAAAAATTTGCGCCGTCTCTCTCCGTCCTCGTCATGGACGGCGTGAAAGACGACCGGATTGACGCGTTCAATGAGGCTGAGGACAAAGACGTTGTCATCACCTCGTATCCGAAGGTGCGTCAGGACAGCATGGCCCTCATGCAACGGCAGTTTGGCACGTTGATTCTTGACGAGTCCCAGGCGATTAAGAATCCGTTAACGAAGGTGGCCAAGGCCGTCAAGCTGTTGCCGGCGGCGCGGCGGTTCGCCCTCAGCGGCACACCGGTGGAGAATCGCCTTGAAGAGCTGTGGGCGGTGTTTGACGCGGTCATGCCCGGGCTCTTCCCGGGCAAAAAAGCGTTCAATCAGCTGAGTGAGGGGACCGTCTCCCGGATGAGCCGGCCGTTTATTCTGAGGCGCCTGAAGCAGGACGTGCTGACAGAATTGCCGGATAAGATTGAAAGCGTACAGTACTCCGATCTCACGGACGATCAGAAGGCGCTCTATCTCGCTTACCTCGAACGGATTCAGGGGGAAGCCGCCCGGGCGATTGCTTCGGACGGCTTTCAGGAGAGCCGGATGAAGATCCTTGCCGGTCTGACAAGACTCCGGCAGCTGTGCTGTCACCCGTCCCTCTTCATTGAGGATTACAAGGGCGAATCCGGGAAGCTCAACGACTTGAAGGAGCTTGTGGCAAATGCCGTCGAAAACGGTCGGCGACTCCTCATCTTCTCCCAGTTCTCGTCGATGCTCACGATGATGAAGGACGTCCTTGAAGAAGAGGGGTACTCGCTCTTTTATCTCGACGGTCAGACGCCCGGGAAGGACCGGGTCGACATGGCCGAGCGGTTTAACCAGGGAGAAAAAGAGCTGTTTCTCATTTCATTAAAGGCAGGGGGAACGGGGCTGAACCTCCCTGGGGCGGATCTCGTCGTCCTCTACGACCTCTGGTGGAACCCGGCCGTGGAAGAACAGGCTGCGGGGCGTGCCCACCGGATGGGACAGAAGAAAGTCGTGCAGGTGATCCGCATGGTCTCGGAAGGGACCATCGAGGAGAAGATCCATGCCCTCCAACAGCGTAAGCGCGAACTCATTGATACGGTGATTCAGCCTGGGGAGACGTCGATTTCGAGTCTGTCTGAGGACGATATCCGTGAGCTGTTAACAATTTGACGGAAAGAAGCTGATGGTGATGCTGAACCGACTGGCCTTTGTTGTCATTCCCCTCCTATTAACGCTGTACCTTGCCCATACGGTTTGGGGGAGTGCCGCCGTCGAAGGGGTGATGATCATACTCACGGTCCTGCTTTACGGCATTGCGCTGAAGGACGCGGGGCGGACGGAAGCGATTCTGAACGGGCTCTTTCTCGTCGGGGCCCTCGTGCTGATCCGTCTTTCCGGAGCGGGGTTTACCGAAGCGGTGACGGGCATGACGACGATGGTGAATCTGATTCTGTTCATCCTGTTCGTCCCGCTCATCTCGTCACCGATCAAGGCGTACTTGCCGGATGTGCAGGATGTGCTTCATCATCTGAAGCAGAAGGTGTCGCCCCTTACGCTATCTGAGGGTTTCACCTTTGTGATGAGCCTGTTGATTAACCTTTCGAGCGTGCCGCTCAATACGCGGATTTTTAAAGGCGACCTCCCGGAAGAGGCGTATCCGCGCCTGATCGCCCTTCAGAACCGGGCCTTTGGCCTTGCGATCCTCGTCACCCCTGTCGGGGCGGCGATTACGTTGACGGTGAGCTATACCGGTGTGAGTTATCTTGGACTCGTACCCGTGCAGCTCGCAGTCGCAGGCGCTGCTCTTGTGCTGTCGCGCATGATGGTGAACCGTTCTGTGAGCGTTCCGGCAGATGCGCGGGAGGAAGAGGAACGGGCCGTGAACCGTGCAAGGCTCGTGAAGATGTTCCTGCCCTTTCTTCTCTTTCTCGCCGTACTTGTGACGTTTGAGCTACGCTCGGACTTCGGGATGATGGACATCATTCTGATGGTGGTTGTCCCCTACTCCCTGATTTGGGGCGTACTGACGGGGCAGTTCGGACAGTGGAAGACGGATGCCGTCAGTCAGGTGAAAGGGGTGACGGGCTTTTTCCGTCAGTTCTCCGTCATCCTGATCGCAGGCTGGTTTATCGCATCTTTGAATCTGTATCTGGACTCGGGGGACGCCCTTCTGTATCTCGCCGCTTTTACGGCAGGGGTGCCGGTGTTTGTCATCCTCGTATTGATCATGGCGGTCATGGTCGGGGCGTCACTCATCGGGATTCATCAGTTTGTCATCCTCGTGTTGTTTCTCGAGCTCTTTACGAGCGTCGAGCCGTTCATGCCGATGCCGCTGCTCGGGAGCTTCCTCATGATCGGGATGGTTGCGGGCATGCTTCTCAGCCCATACAGCGGGCTGAATCTGATGGTGCAAGGGTCGTTTCCGGGGTATACATCAGCAAGCGTTGCCCGTCTGCAGTGGCGGTTTATGGCCGTTTTTCTCACGGGACTCGTGATGGTGTACAGTCTGATCGCGATGATGTGACACGCTACAAAACAAACATGAAAAGAGGTGAAGGACTGTGGATGGCATCGCTCTGGTTACAGGTTCAAAGGAAACGAAGGAAACCCTCGCCGATCAGCTCGAGGAGCTCGTCGGAGATTTTGTCCCGATCGACAGCTATGCCGTGGAAGAAGACGCAGTGCCACTGTTGACGGACAAGCTCGTAGTGTTCTCCTCCACGATCGTGAAAGAAGAGACCCGATCAAGCATGGGAGAAGGATGTACACATCTCGTGGCTTCACGGGTGGTGAACTTCCACGCCCTCGATGCCCTCTTTGACCTGCCGGACGGAACGGAGATCCTCTATGTCAATGATCTGAAAGAGACGGTGCACGAAGCCATCGCGTCTCTTCGGGAGATTGGGGTGGACCATCTGCACTTTTACCCGTACTATCCGGGGAAGCGCTCCGTAAAGCAGATCCCCCTTGCGGTGACACCGGGGGAAGTGGAGAAGGTGCCGGACTTCGTAACACGCACCATCAACATCAAACCCCGCCTGATTGACATGGCAACGATGATCGATCTGTTGAACCGGCTCGATCTCCTTGAAGAGAAGCACAGGGATGTGTCGGTTCGTTATCTGCAGCGGATGATCCAGCTGAACCGCAGGGTCGCACAGATGTCCCAGCACTCCAAGAAAGTGGCGGATCACCTGCAGGAAGTGGTGAACGGGGTCCATGACGGGATTCTCGCCATCAATGAACAGGGCATCGTGACCGTCTTCAACGGCATCCTCGAACGGATTTTGCAACTGGACGGCAAGCGGGCCGTCGGGCGGAATGTCCGCGACATCATTACCGATGAGGGGCTCTATCAGTTCATTGCCGAGGACCGGATTGAAGAAGGGAGCCGTTTTTTTACACTCAATGAGACGGATGTAATGGTGCACGCCATGCATCTCGATGTGAACAAAACGACGGTCATCACGTTTAAGAACGTCGGAGAGACCCTTGAGATTGAGAAAAAACGCCGCAGGGATCTGAAGAAAAAGGGCCATTACGCCAAATTTTCTTTCCGGGATATCGTCGGCAATCACCCTGAGCTTGTGGAGACGAAGCGGATCGCGAATAAGCTCGCCCAGTCTGAATTGACGATTCTCATCGAAGGAGAGAGCGGGACCGGAAAGGAGCTGTTCGCAAGCTCCATTCATAACGCCTCTCCACGAAAAGAAGGGCCCTTCCTTGCGGTGAACTTCAGTGCATTACCGGAAGATCTGGTGGAAAGCGAGCTCTTCGGCTATGAAGACGGGGCCTTTACCGGTGCGAAAAAGGGCGGGAAGAAAGGGCTCTTTGAACAGGCGGACGGCGGCACTCTCTTTCTTGACGAAATCGGTGACATCAGTATGAAAGTGCAGGCGAGGCTGTTGCGGGTCCTGCAGGAAAAGGAGCTTCTCCGGGTCGGGGGCTCGGAGATCCTGCCTGTCGATGTGCGGGTTATTGCTGCGACGAACAAGGATCTGTTAAAGCTCATTGATGAGAAGGCCTTTCGCGACGATCTCTACCACCGCCTGAAGGTGCTGTTTTTGCATTTGCCGGCACTGAGGAGACGAAAGTCCGATGTGAAAGAGCTGATTCACTACTTCACCCATCAGGCTGGGAGGGGGGATACAGTCATCCCCGAGGACGTCATACAGAGACTGACGGACTACGACTGGTACGGCAACATTCGTGAGCTGAAGAACACCATCGACTATATGCTCACCGTATCTGACGGGAATACCCTGACCCTGCAGGACATTCCGAACGAATCTTTCTTTTCACGGCCGAAGACGTCCGGCATGCAGGTGACAACCGGTTCAACGGGAAGGCCGAACGTCAGGTCAGGTCCGATCGGAGACAGTCTCCTGGAAGAGGAGCGCCTCGTTTTGATTCTCTCTTTAATTCAGGAGCTGCAGGAGGAAGGAATGCCGGCCGGAGCCGGAGCCGTGAGGGACAGGCTGAAGGTTTATGATCAGCATGACCTCTCCCCGCACCTCGTCCGAAAGCAGATGAAGCTCCTCGAGGCGCACGGTCTCGTGCAAAATTTCCGGGGACGCACGGGCGCAAAGATCACCCGTGAAGGGGAAGCGTATCTCGAACGGGCTGATTAACACGCCGGGGTGCCTGTTTTCAGTGACGATCACAAAACACGTATCAAAAAAAGACCGTTCCCTGTTTTTGAGGGAGCGGTCTTTGTTGTAGTCTAGACTTCTTCGAAGGTGCCGGACAGGCGCCGGATACCGTCTTTTTTGAGCCATTTTCCTTTGGCCATCACCCCGTTCAGGGTGAGGGTTTTTGGATCCATGAGAAGTACGTCGGCATCGAGTCCTTCTTTCAATCGTCCTTTTTGCATCAGTTTCAGGACCCGGGCGGGATTTTCCGTTGCGGGTTTTAATGCGTCCGTGACAGACAGCCCTTCACTTTGAACGGCATCCCGGACCTCGTCAAGGAGGCTTTGAATCTGTCCGACGCCAAGCCCGATGAAGTTGCGCTCGTTATCGAAGCGGGGGAGGCTTCCCTGAGCGTCGGAGGTAAAGGTGATCTGACTAATGGGTACGTCTGCGTCGAGGGCGCGCTTTAAACAGCGGCTGCTTCTCAGTTCGGGCTGATCCGAATCGATGCTGCTCGTCGTAAAATCGATGACACCGCCTTCTTTCGCGTACCGGAATCCTTCATTCAGAAGCGCCTCGGTGCGGTTAATATGTGTGGGCCAAAACTGGGATCTCGGGATATCCGTTTCCCCTATTGCCTCTTCGATGAGGCTCAGCATCCCTTTGCCGTCACCGATATGGACGTTGACAACGCCGCCTTTCCCAGAGAGGATGCCGCCGATGCGGGACTCACTTGCGAGACGGGCGAGCTCCTGGGCTGTGGGTTGTGAGGAGCGGTGGTCGGCGATGGCGATTTCGCCGGTACCGATGATCTCCTGAATGAGCATGATGTCATCCTGGATACTGCCGGTGAGCGTTCGGACAGGGACGTGATAGTTGCCGCTCTGGCAGTAACAGCTGATCCCTTCTTCGGTGAGCCCCTTCGCTTTGGCGACGAGGCTTGTCATTGTCCTGGTCGTGCCGTCGGTGCCGATGACGCCGACAACGGTCGTGACACCGGCGTCGATGCAGGCAGAGAGCATGAGTTCAGGGGTGCGGGTGTGGAAACTCCCTTCCCCGCCCCCGCCGGTAATATGCACATGGCCATCGATGAGGCCCGGTGTGAGCCATTGCCCCGTTGCATCGACGACTTCGAGAAGCTCCTGATCAGCGTCGATATGGAGGTTCTCTCCAATCTTGACGATCTCGCCCCCTGCGATGAGGATGTCTTTTTTGCCGAGGTGTTCGGGTGCAAACACCTCTCCGTTCTTCAGTAAAATCATGACGGTTCACCTCCGGATTGATCATCGTACAAGTGACAGGCGACCTGATGATCGTCGTCGATGGTTAAGAGCGATGGCCGTTCTTCGTAACAGCGGTCGAAGACTTTCGGGCAGCGTCCTGCGAAGGCGCAGCCTTTCGGCGGATTCACCGGTGACGGGACGTCGCCTTTTAAAATGATCCGTTCCCGCTTATGCCGTGGATTCGATACGGGAATCGCCGACAGCAGCGTCTGGGTATACGGATGAAGCGGGTTGGAGAAGATCTTCTCGGTATTGCCGATCTCCGCCATGCGACCAAGGTACATGACCGCGAGGCGGTTCGTCAGGTGACGGACAACGCTCAGATCGTGAGAGATAAAGAGATACGTCAGCTGGAATTCCTCCTGCAGGTCCTTTAAGAGATTGAGGATCTGCGCCTGAATGGAAACGTCGAGAGCGGCGACGGGTTCGTCGGCAATGATCAGTTTCGGATTCAGGATCAGCGCCCGGGCAATCCCGATTCGCTGGCGCTGTCCGCCAGAAAATTCGTGGGCGTAGCGGTAGGCGTAGTTGCGGTTCAGGCCGACGACGTCGAGCATAGCATTGATCTTTTCAAGTCGCTCCTGGCGGTTCTTGACGCCATGAGCCTTCAGCGGCTCGGCGAGAATATCTTCCACGGTCAGGCGCGGGTTCAAAGAAGAATAAGGGTCCTGAAAGACCATTTGCATGTCCCGACGTTTTTTGCGGAGGTCGTTACGGCTTAAGCCCGCGAGATTCTCGCCTTGAAAGAGGACGTCTCCTTCCGTTGGCGGAATAAGCTGGCTGATGCCCCGGCCGGTCGTGCTTTTGCCGCAGCCGGACTCGCCGACAAGGCCGAGGGTTTCCCCTTCCTGGATCTGAAAGGAGATGCCGTCGACGGCCTTGACCTGCGTGATTTCTTTTTTGAACAGGCCCCGTTTCTTCTCAAAGTAAATCTTCAAATCCTTTACGTCAAGAAGCGGTGTTTCTTCAGGACTGGCCATGGTGCATCGCCTCCTGTTCTTCTGAATGGAGCCAGCAGCGGCACTGGTGGGTGTCACTGACGGCGATAAGGGGCGGATTTTCCTCCGCACAGCGCTCGAACGCTTCCGGACAGCGGTCGCGGAACCGGCATCCCTGGGTGATGCTCCCTGGCTGAGGCACCTGACCCGGTATCGCTTCAAGGCGGTCGATTTTCTCTTCGACGTTCGGGATGGAGCCGAGGAGGCCGAGGGTATACGGATGCTTCGGATCGTTAAAGAGGGTATCCACATCCGTCGTCTCGACGACCTGGCCTGCGTACATGACGACGACCCGGTCACACATCTCAGCGACGACGCCGAGGTCGTGGGTGATGAACATGATCGACGTGTCGGTGCGTTCCTTCAGGTCCTGCATCAGATCAAGGATCTGGGCCTGAATCGTCACGTCCAGGGCCGTCGTCGGTTCATCGGCAATGAGGAGCTTCGGCTGGCAGGCGAGACCAATGGCGATCATCACCCGCTGTCGCATGCCGCCGGAGAGCTCGTAGGGAAAGCTCGTATAGATCTTCTCGGCTCTCGGTATTCCGACCATTTTCAGCATCTCAATGGAGCGTTTTCGTGCTTGCACGGTGGAGATGTTGTTGTGCAGGAGGAGGACTTCATCGATCTGCCGGCCGATGGAAAAGACCGGGTTCAGTGACGTCATCGGTTCCTGAAAGATCATGGAGATGATGTTGCCGCGGATCTGACGCATTTTCTTTTCCGGGAGACCGAGGAGATTCTCTCCTTCAAAGAGGATCGCGCCACCGGCGATTTTCCCGGGCGGTGAGGGGATGAGGCGCATGATCGAAAGTGATGTGACACTCTTGCCGCAGCCCGATTCCCCGACGATACCGAGGGTCTCTCCTTTATTGATATGAAAGGACACCCCATCGACGACGGCGGTCTCTTTGCCGTCGCTTGAGAAGGTGACTTCGAGGTTCTGTACGTTAAGCAGTGGCTCACTCATGGGGTTCACTCCTTCAGCTTCGGATCGAGGGCATCCCGGAGCCCGTCACCGAAAATATTAAAACTCAGTACGGTAATCACGATGGCCAGTCCCGGGAAGAACGTGGCGTGAAAAATCGTACTCGAATTGTCTTTCGCAGCACTCAGCATCGAGCCCCATTCCGGTGCGGTGATGTCTCCGCCAAGGCCGAGGAAACTGAGGGCCGCGCCGATGAGGATGGCGACCCCGATCCGCATCGTCAGGTAGACCATGACGACGGAAAGGGTCCCGGGGAAAATATGCCGGAAGATGATGACGCTGTTTCGTACGCCGATAGAGCGGGCCGCCTCCACGTAGGTGGATTCTTTTAACGACAGGGTCGATCCGCGGACGATGCGGACGAAAACCGGTATCGTGAAGACGGCAACGGCAATGATGATATTCGTGATGCCCGCCCCTAAAAAGGCGATGACGGCAATGGCAAGGAGAATCCCCGGGAATGCGAGGAGAATATCCGTCATCCTGGTAATCAGGCTGTCGAGCCAGCCGCCGTAGTAGCCGGCAAGAAGACCGAGGATGGTCCCGACGACGGTTCCGATGGCGACGGAGACAAAACCGATCAAAAGCGTCTCCTGCGTACCGTGAATGACGCGGCTGAAGATATCGCGGTTCTGATGGTCGGTGCCGAAGAGATGCATCGCCGACGGTTCCTGGTGCTTGTAGGCATCGACGAGTTCGACGACGGCATTGTCCATCTCAATGGACGTGACAATCGGTTCGGTACCGGTGTTTCCGATATCGAACTGAATGGCTGCACTGATGTCACCGGCAACGAGCTGCACGACGCCTTCCCCTTCTTCGATGAAGGTGACCTGTCCATCTTCATCGACGGTGAGGGTCTCTTCCGTCTGACTCACGAATCGGAACGGCTGATCATCATCGGCATCCACGCTGCCGGTCTGAAAGCCGGAATCGTCTTCCTCTTCTTCCTCGCCGTAGGTTTCGTTTACATAGTCCCTTACGGCGTCGAGTCCTGTGAGCTCGGAGCCGTCAGTGAAGCGGGCAATGACATCGATTGTCGCGGTCTGACCTGGCGATGGATTCTCGGTGTCCGCAGTCAGATGGAGCGAAGAAAGGGCAGGGGTGTCGTCGACGGGGAATTCCCCTTCAACGAGCACTTGGACCGCCGAACGGACAGGGCCACTCTCGACAAACACGAGGGTGCTGCCGTTGGCGTTTGCGGTGACCTGAATACCGGACTGGGTCCGTCTGACAGCGGCTACCCGGCGTTCTTCCGTTTCACCGGTCAGCTCCTGGAGTTCATTCTCCGACTGACTGGTGCCGTCACTGAGTGATGCGGTGAATAAGAGCCGCTCGCTGGTAATATTCTGAATATCGATCCCCATTTCCGGATACTGGGCCGTCACCGGCCGGTGCGGATCGTAAGGGGAGAAGTGGGAACCGAAAAGCCCGACCATCATGATGAACATGACGACGAAAAAGGCAAAAACGGCGAGCCGTTGTTTCAAAAACTTACGCAAAAAGATGCGAAAGGGCGAATTTTTCTTCGTGGGATGAGCCATCCGTCACCCTCCTTTCAACAAGTGTATATCCGTAATCAGTCATAGCGGATTTGGGGGTTCAAAAAGCCGTAGCTGATGTCGACGAGAAGATTGATCATCAGGAACTGAAAGGAAAACAACAGAATCAGCGCCTGAACAACGGGGTAATCCCTTGTGAGGATCCCATCAATCAGGTAGGAGCCTAGTCCGGGCCAGGCGAAGACCTGTTCCACGACGACGGCGCCGCCAATCAAAAAGCCAAACTGCAGCCCGGCCATCGTCACAACCGGAATGAGAGCATTCCTCAAAACGTGGCTCCAGATGACAACCCGTTCCTTCTGCCCTTTCGCCCGGGCAGTCCGGACGAAATCTTCCCGAAGCACTTCAAGGACGCTCGAGCGGGTGAAACGAACAATCGTCGCCGCAACACCGAACCCGAGGGTCAGGGACGGGAGGATAATGTGCAGCCAGGTTCCGCTGCCGCTTGTCGGGAACCAGCCTAGGGAGACAGCGAAGACTTGCATCATCATCAGCCCGAACCAGAACTCAGGGATACTGAGAGCGGTGATGGTGGAGACCATCCCGATCCGGTCGAGGAGCGAGTTCCTCTTGGTGGCGGAAATGATGCCGACCGTGACGCCGATAAGAATGGCCCAGAACATGCTTAACATGGTAAGGGCGAACGTGTAGCCGAAGCGGCGGATCACTTCTTCAGAGACATCGGAGCGTGTCCGGTAGGACTGGCCGAAGTCCTGTTCAATGACGATGTCATACATATACCTGCCGTACTGCACGTACAGCGGATCATTAAACCCTTCACGTTCACGCATCAGTTCATACGTCTCCTGATCAATTTCAGCGCCGTACATGATCCGGATCGGATCACCGGGTGTGAGATGCACAAACAAAAAGGCAATGATGGTCACGACGAGCAGAATGGGAATCATCCCGAGCACGCGCCGAAGGACAAATTGAAGCACGGGGACCGCCTCCTTTCAAGAGAATCATAAATCGTATGTAAGGGGGACCCTGCCTCTAGGCAGGGTCAAAAAAGAGATGTTGCCGTCCGGGATTAACGGAATTCGGCAAGGTTCATCTGAACGGCACCTGAAGGCAGGATGTAAATGCCGTGCAGGTCTTCGGATTTCGCAATGATCGCATCCGGGATATGCAAGAAGACCCATGGGGCATCCTGATAGATCTTTTCCTGAATATCGGCATAAATCGACAGGGCTTCCTCTTCATCCGGTGTGCTGATCGCTTCATCAAACATCGCATCAAGCTCTTCGTTGATATAAAAACCGGAGTTATTGAAGTTCGGCGGTACACGGTCAGAGGCGAAGTTTGGACGGAGTCCGTAGTCTGCTTCCCCTGTGCCCGGTGACCAGCGTCCGATCCAGAGATCCGTGCCTTCACCGGCATCGAGCATGTCAAAGAGTGTACCCGCTTCGAACGGCTCGACATTGACGCTGATGCCGATCTCCTCAAGCTGAATGGCCACATATTCGGCGACGGTAATAAATTCAGTGTTGTTTCGTGTCCACAGTGTCGCTTCAAAGCCGCCGGCCTGATCAGAGCCTTCGAGAAGTTCTTCCGCCAGGGCGACGTCGTACTCATAAATCGGCTGTTCGGCATAGCCGTAAACATTCGGTGCAATGGCGGAGTCGGCGACGATGCCGTAGCCGTCAAGGACCTGTGCGATGAGACCGTCTTTATCCACGGCGTGGTTCATCGCCTGGCGGACGGCGAGGTCCTGGTACTTCTCCTGCTCGAAGTTCATGCCGATATAGAAGAGATCCGTCGTTGGACCGGTGTACAGGTCGATGCCTTCTTCCTGTTCAAGCTCCTGGGCGTTCAATGTCGGGATCGGGAAGATGAGGTCCACTTCTCCGGTACGAAGCATGTTCACCCGGGTGGCTGCTTCCTGAACCGGTCGGAATGTGATCTGTTCGACGTTCGCGAGTTCGTCCTGATTCCAGTAGTCAGGGTTCCGTTCCACGATGACGTGCTCACCGTCGCGCCACTCGACGAAGGTGAACGGACCGGTTCCGACGGCACCCTCACGGTCGAGGTTGTAGTCCGGGTCATCTAGCTTCATTTCAATCTGTTCGACGGATTTCATCGAAGCGGACGAGTGGGCCATATAGGAGGCCATGGCCGAGTTCGGTTCTTCAGAAACGATCGTGACCGTTAAGTCGTCTTCAACAACGACGTCGTCAATAAACGAGAAGAACGAGCTTCTAGCGAGACCGTTCTCTTCATCGCGGACGAAATCGAGGTTTTCTTTAACCGCTTCTGCGTCAAAAGCGGTGCCGTCATGGAAGGTCACGTCTTCACGGAGGAAGAAGGTGATCTCAGTGGCGTCGTCGCTGTAATCGTAGTCTTCGGCGAGGACGTTGACGATGTTCATGTTCTCGTCGAAACGGAGAAGTCCTTCAAACATCGTTGACTGGACTGTGGCGGAGTTCCCGTCTGTTGTGTTCTGCGGGTCCATGGACGTCGGTTCCGCTTCGATACCGACTGTCAGCTCATCCTGAGTGTCTCCGTCCGATTCTGCGTTTTCGTTGTTTTCGTCGTTGTCAGGTTCTGCTTCGTTTACCGGATCGTGATTCAGATCGTCTGCTGTTTCTTCATTGCCATCGTTGTTCCCGCCGCAGGCGGCGAGAGTGACGGCAAGTCCGCCGATTGTCAGTGATGTCAGCCATTGTGATGCTTTCATGCGCTTCACTCCTTCATTTTGATTAAAGTTGGTTAATCCTGCATGGCCGGATCAGATGATCGGATGCGGATGGTAGTTAATAGTTATGCAAGAAACGTGCCAAAATTATAATTTTCAGAAAAAACCAATCTATTCATTGAATCAAGGTGATTTGATCGGCTTTATGCATCAATGTGAATACATTCACTGATTTGACAGGGATTTATCATATTGAAATAAATTAAAACATATTAAAATAAATAAAAATAAATAAGCTTATGATGACTGTTGTCAGATTTTCTTGCATGGATTTGCATATGAACTGATAAATAACCAATCTGCGCATGAAAGAAACCCGCAAGCTGTCGCAATACGGGTTTCGAAAAGACCGTTAATAAGACGGATACACATAAGGCCGGGCCGGTTCGGGGATCTCTGTGATCTCCGTATCTGTCAGGTAAGGCATCTTGATGCCGCTGTGTTCGGTGACGTCAAGGGTGCCTCGGACCGTGAGCCACTGGTCCTGACTGAATCGGTAGGCGTCCGGGTTCTCAAAGAGAAGACCGTGCACCGTGACGTCTGCTGTGCAGCACGTCATCGCAAAGCGTGCACTGATGAGCTGGTCATCATTCAGGCCTGCTTCCCGGTACGAAAAGCCGGTAATCTCGAGAGTGGTCCCTGTAAAATCATCCATAAAATAATCGAGCATGGTCATGATGTCGATATAATTGTCGTCATCCACGAGTATGATCTCTTCACCGATCCATCTGTCACGGAGCTCGAGCTGGTAGTCATCGAACCAGTCTTCTCCGTAGAGGTCTTCGATCTGAAAATGATCCACGTCCGGACCGGCTGGATTGACCTGGCTGTCGATATTCTCGAGATAGCCGTCTGGATCTTCAAGGTACGCTTCGGCCCGGGACAGATCACCGGATGAGGCCTCTTCTGTCTCCGCAGCCCCGGCTTCCCGGCCTGTTCCGGGGTCTGGATCGGGAGTTGTCTGTGAAGAACCTGCGAATTGGATACCGCGGTTTGCGGCAACGGACGAATCAAGGGCCTGATCCGGGAGGGTGAAGCCGAACAGGATCGGGAGGACGAAAATGCTGTAAATCAGCACCTTCACTACGGGTGGTCCCTTGATTTCATGGTCATGATCGCAGCCGCAGCTGTCACTGTGTTCGTGGTCACCGGCGGCGGATTTTGTGCCCCGGAGAACCTGGACAACACCGAGAAGACTGAAGACGGCGAGGGCGAAGTAGATAAACGGCATCATTGTCGGTGCAATATAGTAGACGATGTTTCCCGTCAATATCAGATTCAGCATCAACAGGGCAAATCCGAGGAGAATGATCCCCTGGATAAATGCATGATAGCTGTGATCGTAGCGGTTTTGTTTCACGGTGAATCAGTCCTTCCAAAAGGATGGTATGGTTGTCCTTTTTACAGAATCCAGCCGGAGAGAAGCATCACGCCGGCGAAGACAACGAAGGTGACCGTTGCCATAAAGATGATGACAAAACGGGCTTTGAAAAAGGCAAACAGCATGAACGTGTTTTTCAAATCGAGCATCGGTCCGTAGACGAGAAAGGCGACGATCGACGTATCGGTAAACTGAGCACCGAAGGACGATGCGACGAAGGCGTCGGCCTCAGAGCACAGAGACAGCAGGTAGGCAAAGCCCATCATGACGAGGGTTGAACTTACCTGATCGGAGCCGATGGCATGCAGGAGACTGCGGTCGAGGAACGTCTGGAACATCGCGGCAATGAAAGCACCGAGAATGAGGTATTTGCCCATCATAAAGAACTCGTCTGATGCGTGATGCAGAATATCCTTCAGCCGCTTCATGAGTGCCTGTCCCTGTTTCGGCGGTGTCAGATGCACGTGCACATGGTGACTGCTGAGCCCCTCGTGAATCGAGGAACGGAGCTGTTGGGGCCGGTTGCGGAAAACGAGATACAGGACAGCACCGATGATGATGGCGAGGACGAACGCAAGACCCATCCGGCTGTATAAAATCGCCTGGTTATCCCGAAAGGCGAAGTAGGTTGAGAGAAACACGACAGGATTCAGGATCGGTGCGGCAACGAGAAAGACAACCCCGACATGAAGGGGCATGCCTTTTTTGATGAGTCGCCGGACGACAGGCACGATGGCACATTCACAAAGAGGAATGATTGCCCCGAGCATCGCCGCAGGCACGAGGGCAGCCCAGGCGTTTGACGGCAAAAAGCGCTGGATCGTTTCTTCTGAAACGTACAGCTGAATCAGAGCTGAAATAAACACCCCGAGCAGGATGAACGGGATCGCTTCAAGGACGATGCTGAGAAAGATCGTATTCACATTCAGCCACGCATTGGGCACGGCTTCGATTAATTCAAGGTCACTGACCTGATCGCTGAATAAAAATAAAAGGAGAAAGACAAACAGCAGTCCGATGCCAAGGAGATCCTTGCCAATCAGACTCTGATTCGGTTTGGACATGCGGATACAACTCCTGACAAAAGGTTCTCAGGAAATTATATCACGCTGTTGAGGCGGGTTGTATGGGGAATTGTGAAGAAGGCTCTGTTAAAGCTTGTTGTTGATATTTGCTTAAAACGAACAAATGTTCTATAATGAAGTCATCAAACAAAAGCAGGTGACGACTGTGAGAACAACCGATATCCTTAAAACCATTCAAAAACTTAATCCAGCGGAAAAGCATCGGTTACGGGAATATTTAATCGATGCCCTTACTGCGTCATCGTCAACAGGAACGGTGCTGGAGGAAATCTCTGAACGGAAGCATAAGGACGGTTATCGTTGTCCTGATTGCGAGTCAGAGCATATTGTGCGGTTTGGTAATTACCCTATTATCGCGGACGGTGAAGAAGTGAAGAAACAGCGTTATCGCTGTAAGGCTTGTCGAAGGACGTTCACCGACCTTACTAATACAGCATTATATCGAACTCGTCATCTTAATCGTTGGATGAAGTTTATTGAATGTATGATAGAAGGCTATTCGCTTCGTAAATCGGCGGAGTTGATTGGAGGCGTTACTCACGTCACATTATTTTATTGGCGGCATAAGCTCCTCTCTGCATTAAAACAGACGGAAATCTCAAATTTCCAAGGTATCGTTGAAATGGACGAGACCTATTTTCTGTACTCTGAAAAAGGACAAAAAAAGATTGAAGATAGAAAGCCTCGAAAGCGTGGTGGTTCCGCAAAGAAACGGGGCATAAGCAACGAACAGGTATGTGTCCTCGTTGCAAGAGACCGCGAAAAGGTCACATTTTCCCAAGCGTTAGGAATGGGTCGGTTAACAAAAGAGCAATTAGATAAATCCATCGGGCATAAACTTTCCAAAGAGAATGTGTTATGTACCGATGGTTGGCGTGCATTTAAAGTCTATGCCTTTGAAAAAGAGATGGACATTTATCAGTTCAAGTCTGACGGTAACATTCGCACAAAGGGGCTTTATCACATCCAAAACGTCAACAACTACCACCGCCGACTGAAAGGTTGGATACAACGCTTTAACGGTGTCGCCACCAAATATCTGAACAATTACCTTGCGTGGTTTCAAGTGTTAGAAAGCATCCATCATCAGCGAAACGAAGTTACAATGAAAGATATGATAATTAAAGGGAATTTAATTCCAAACAAAGAAACTTATGATACACTTAGATTATCCAAATTCACTGTATAAAAGCTGGTTCTTAATCAACTAACGGGGAATTTAGCATCTTTCTATACTTTTTTTGCCTATCGTTTCTTTTGCAACATTTCAACTTCTATTTTTCGATATTAGAACGATGGGTAAAGAGAGGTAATATATAATACTTGTTCTTAAACAAGCGGGTTAGCGTTAGCAGAATAATAAATTTCAGGAGGTTAAATAAATATGAGTGAACCTTTAAAAATCTACATCGGACTAATAATAGTGATACCTTTTTTAGTTATGTTTATAACAAATGTATCGGTATCAAATTCTGGAGGACTTAGTGCCGTTCTATATTTTCTTTCTTTAATTTCAACACATTTAGTTGTAAATAAAATTCAAAGTTCTTTAAACTGAAGAAAGCTTTTGTGAAAGATTGTACTTAAGCTAACGGTGGCGTTAGTTGAAGAAGACAATAAAACCAAACGACACTCCTAGTTTTATGGGAGTGTCGTTTTTTATATAAATACCAACATTGAACTTTAACAGAGCCGTGAAGAAAAAGAAAAGTCTCTCCCGAAACAGCCGGTCAGGCAGGCGGAACCACGTGTTCCGGGCAGAGATAGTTCTGACGGATCGCCTTCACGACCGCATCGGTGCGGTCAATGGCGTCGAAATGGCGGACGATGTTCATGGAGGCGAGGTAAATGGTGGAGAGAGAGCAGCCTTTTTCTTCTGCAATGGTTTTTGGGGATTGCCCGTTTGCAAGGCCTTCAAGGACGTATTTTTCCGTCTGGTTCAGCTCGTAGATGGGGTTATGCGGATGCAAAATAAACGAAGATATCGATTCTGCAGGCTGTTTTAATCGATCCATGGCACGAATAACATGGGCGTGAAATTCAAAATCCATGTAGAAATACCCCTGATCGACGGCCTCATTGATCGTGTCGTAGTCGGACTGGAGATGTTTGAATGTTGTGATACCGTGGATCGGCAGATGAATAAGGCCGGGGATATCCCTGTATGTGCCGGTCTCAAGGACACAAATAACCCGCTGGTGATGGACGAAACGCTGGATCAGACGGTTGACGTGATCGAGTTCGGTGTCTTCTGTCAGATGAATAAAGAGTGTTTTTGCATCAATATCCTGCTCGGACGCGGGTGCTATATGCATGACAGGCTTTATGCTGTTCAGACTTTTGGCATGTTGATTCAAGGTGATCATGACGGCTTCTTCATGTGTCAGCATCGTGGTCTCCTCCTCTTTTGTACAATAAAAAACGGTTTTGTGTATAAATATTGTATGGTTTATAGCTGAATAATGCAATGAAGAAGTGTTGAAAGGGCATTTATTTTCACCGTAAAGACTGAACATGGCTAACGTTCCTGCTGTGCCGAAGGGATCAGTCGTAGGCGATGCGGCATGGGTATTCGTCACTGTGCCATTAAAAAAATCCCCTCTGAATTACTCAGAGGGGATGGATGATAAAGTAAACTGAAATCAGACATTTACAGTCCTTGAGGATTCATTTACTTTCGCCTGTGCAGCTGCAAGTCGGGCGAGCGGAACCCGGTACGGGGAACAGCTGACGTAGTCGAGGCCGGTTTCGTGACAGAAGGCAATGGAGCGTTTCTCACCGCCGTGCTCTCCGCAGATCCCGGTTTTGAGACCCGGTTTCGTCTTGCGTCCGAGGGTGACACCGGTCTCAACGAGTTTGCCGACGCCTTCCGTATCGAGAACGGCAAACGGATTGTGCTCCAATACACCGTGGTCGAGGTAGTGCTGGAGGAACTTGCTCTCGGCATCGTCCCGGCTGTACCCGAACGTCGTCTGGGTGAGGTCGTTCGTTCCGAAGCTGAAGAAGTCGGCTTCTTCGGCGATGGCGTCTGCCGTCAGAGCGGCTCTCGGGATCTCGATCATCGTCCCGACGGTGTATGTGAAGGATACGCCGGTTTCTTCCGTGACGGCGATGGCTGCATCTTCAACGACCTTGCGCATCGCCTTTAACTCCTGAACGTGACCGACGAGCGGAATCATCACTTCAGGCTGTACCTCGACCCCTTCTTCTGAAAGAGCCGCAGTTGCTTTGAAAATCGCCCTTGACTGCATCTCGTAGATTTCCGGGTATACCATGCCGAGGCGGCAGCCGCGGTGACCGAGCATCGGATTGAATTCATCCAATAGCCGGACGCTCTTTAAGATCTTTTTCTTCTCGGCGAGTTCCGGTGCGCCCGGGTCCTGGATCTCCATCCGTGTGATGCCGACGAGGAGCTCTTCTTTATCCGGGAGGAACTCGTGCAGCGGCGGATCCAGCAGACGGATCGTCACCGGGCGCGGTCCCATGGCTCTGAAGATGCCTGTGAAGTCTTCGACCTGCATCGGAAGCAGTCTGTCGAGGGCCTTTTGCCGGTTGTCGAGATCATCGGCGAGGATCATCTCACGGACGACCGGGACCCGCTCGGGATCCATGAACATGTGCTCCGTGCGGCACAGACCGATTCCTTCAGCCCCGAATTCCACGGCTTTTTGTGCATCCTGCGGGGTGTCCGCATTCGTGCGGATCCCGAGCCGGCGGGTTTCGTCGGCCCACTGGAGGATCGTTTCAAACTCATCGGAGAGCTGCGGCGGGATCATCGTCGCTTCACCGAGCATGACTTCGCCGGTGCCGCCGTCGATCGTGATCGTGTCGAGGTGGTTGACGGTTGTGTTACCGACGCGGAACGACTTGGCCTTCATGTCGATCTGCATCTCGCCGCATCCGCAAATGCACGCCTTGCCCATGCCCCGTGCAACGACGGCTGCGTGACTTGTCATGCCGCCCCGGCTAGTGACAACTGCTTCTGCGGCGACGATGCCGTGAATGTCGTCAGGGGTCGTTTCCGTGCGGACGAGGATGACGTTTTGGCCTTTGCCTTTTAAAAGCTCCGCTTCATCAGGGTCAAACACGACCTGGCCAGTGGCGGCACCCGGTGACGCAGGAAGCCCTTTTGTGAGCTTTTCGACGTCGTCGGAATGATCAATCCGCGGATGCAAGAGCTGATCGAGCTGTTCCGGATCGACCCGGAGAAGGGCCTGCTCTTTATCGATGACGCCTTCATGGACCATTTCGACAGCGATGCGGATCGCGGCCTGGGCGGTCCGTTTGCCGTTTCGGGTCTGAAGGATGAAGAGCTTGCGGTTTTCGACGGTGAATTCAATGTCCTGCATATCCCCGTAGTGGGCTTCAAGCCGATTCGCCGTATCGATGAACTGCTCGAAGACGTCAGGAAGATCCCGCTGTAAGGAAGCGATTGGCTGCGGTGTGCGGATCCCGGCGACGACGTCTTCCCCCTGGGCGTTGATGAGGTACTCACCGTACAGTTTCGCTTCGCCGGTGGACGGATCCCGGGTGAAGGCTACACCCGTGCCGGAATCATCACCCATATTGCCAAACACCATGCTTTGAATGTTGACGGCGGTGCCGAGGTGGTGCGGGATGTCGTTTAAGTTCCGGTAGATGACGGCCCGCTGGTTGTTCCAGGAATCAAAGACCGCTTTAATGGATAAGAAGAGCTGTTCCTTCGGATCCTGCGGAAACGGGGTTTTCGTGTGCCGTTTGACGATTTTTTTGTAGGCTTCAATCACTTCTTTCCAGTCCGCCGCAGAGAGTTCCGGATCGCTTTCATAGCCCTTTTCCCGGCGGAATTTGCTGAGCTCCTGCTCAAAGAAGAAGCTCTCCACACCAAGGACGACATCACTGAACATCTGAATAAAGCGGCGGTAGGAGTCGTAGGCGAACCGGGCATTGTCCGTCAGACCGGCGACGACGTCCACGGTCTCGTCGTTCATCCCGAGGTTTAATACGGTATCCATCATGCCCGGCATGGAGAATACGGAACCGGACCGGACGGAGACGAGAAGCGGCTGATCACTGCCGCCGAGGGTCTTGCCGGTTTTGCTTTCGAGCTCTTTGAGAGCCGTCATGACCTGATCGGTGAGGGCTTCGGAAATCTGCCCGTCGTGATCGTAGTAATCGCTGCACGCCTTTGTGGAAATGGTGAAGCCTTCCGGGACCGGCAAACCGATGCGGGTCATTTCCGCAAGGTTGGCCCCTTTCCCTCCAAGCAGTTCCTTCATGTCTTTTTGGCCTTCGTGAAAGGCGTATACGAGTTTTGTCATCAGATGACTCTCCTTTCGATTTTTAATACGTCGAGAATATAGTGGGCGGTCTCTTCCACAGCTCTTGCCGTCACGTCGATAATCGGACAGCCGAGGCGCTTCATGATCGCTTCTGCGTAGTCGAGTTCTTTTAAGATCCGCTCGTACTGGGCGTAAGTGGCATCCGAGCGGAGCCCCATGGTCTTCAGCCGTTCCTGGCGGATGTTGTTCAGCTTGTCGGGACTGATGATGAGACCGACGCAGCGTTCAGGCGGCACTTCGTACAGCTCATCCGGCACAGGCACTTCAGGCACGAGAGGGATGTTGGTCACTTTAAAAGCCTGATGGGCGAGGTACATCGACAAGGGCGTCTTGGAGGTGCGGGAGACGCCGGTGATGACGAGATCCGCTTTCAGGATACCTGAAGGGTCCTGGGCATCGTCGTAGCGGACGGCGAACTCGATGGCGGAGATTTTGCGGAAATAGTCGTCGTCGAGTTTTCGCATTCTCCCGGGCTCAGAGCCCGGTGTGATCGAGAAGGTGTCCGTAAACTCCTGCATGAGCGGGCTCATGAGATCGATGGCCCTTATCCCGGCGGCTTTTGCCCGCGTATCGAGATAGTCTTTCAGCTCCCGGGTCACGAGGGTGTAAATCAGCATCGCCGGCTGTGTCTGTGCCTGATAAATGGCGTCGTCGATATCCTCGTAATCGGACACGTACGGGATTCGTTTGTACAGAAAATCCGTGTCCGGAAACTGGCTGGCAACGGCCTTGGCGACATGTTCCGCTGTCTCACCGATGGAATCGGACAGGACGAATACAGTTGGTCGCTGCATGGGGCTCACCTCCGTTTTTAATGTGTTACACTTAATATTAAATAGTATAACACATTTTAAAAATCAGGCTACCCCCTTTTTTAAAAAATTTCAGTTAACTTCGGATTGGCCCTCTTCTGACCTGATTTGGTATACTGGACAGTGAAAAAAGTAAGCGTTCTCAAAAATGGAGGAGGGAATTGAGATGAAGGCGAATCATACCATTCATCAGCACTGCCATCATACGGTGTGGAACCATGCCATTGAACCGGTCTTGTCCGTTGCACCAGGGGAGAGTGTGTCATTTGAAGTAATGGATGCGTCAGGCGGACAGTTTACGAGAAAATCCACGAGTGCCGATGTCCCGGGAATTGATTTTGCACAGGTGAATCCGGTGACGGGCCCGGTCTATGTGGAAGGGGCGGAGCCGGGGGATACCCTTGAAGTCCTGATTGAAGAGTTCGGCACGCTCAGCTGGGGGTGGACGGCGATTATTCCGGGATTCGGCCTCTTGGCAGACGAGTTCAAGGATCCCTATCTGAAGATCTGGGATCTCGATAATCAGAAGACCGCCGAGTTCCTTCCGGGAATCGAGCTCCCTGTCAAACCGTTTCCGGGCACGATCGGGGTGGCCCTGCCGGAGCCGGGTGATCACGGCATCGTCCCTCCGCGAAAAAACGGCGGCAACATGGATATCCGTCACTTGACGAAGGGGGCAAAGCTCTATTTGCCGGTCTGGGTTACAGGCGCGCTCTTTTCTGTCGGGGACACCCACGCGGCCCAGGGAGATGGGGAGGTGTGCGGCACGGCGATCGAAGCCCCGATGCATATCAAACTGTCGTTTAAGCTCCATAAAGGAAAAATGATTCAGGAACCGCGCTTTGAAACCCCGGGACCGTTGACGACGGGGCTCGATGAAAAGGGCTACTATGTGACGACCGGGCACGCCAGTGATCTGATGGACGCGTCAAAAAACGCCGTCCGCTATATGATTGAGCATCTTGAGAAGGAACACGGGATCTCCCGTCAGGAAGCGTACGCCTTAAGCAGCGTCGCCGTTGACCTGAAGATCAGTGAGATCGTCGATGTGCCGAACTATCTCATTTCCGCCTATTTGCCAAAACGGATCTTTACATGATGAGCCATAAAAGAAAGGGCCATGCAGACGTGATGCTGCATGGCCCTTTCTCATTATTAATATGTGTAAATATCGGCTTCGTTCTCGACGATGATGATGCCCGTATTGGCTCCGAGCTCCTGCATGAAATAACGCATCATCGATTCAGGGACGGACACACAGCCGAGGGTCGGGGTGCCGTTTGAGACGTGGAGAAAGATGGCACTGCCCTTGCCCGGGATAGGGTTATCCATGTTGTAGTCGATGGCCATGGCGTACTTATACTGATCCCTGTAGCGGATCAGGTGTTCATCATGTGCGTGGGAACTTGAGCGTTCCTGCCAGGTGTTGTAATGCGGATCATTCACATTGGAGATCCAGTAGGAACGGTTCGTAATCGGTTTGTACGGCATCTTCGTTCCTGGATTGTCGGTACCGAAGGCGAACGGCATCCGGAAGCTGCCAACAGGCGCGTTTCGGTCCCCTTCCCGCTTCGTTTCACTCACTCCGTTGATGCCGACGAAACCATTTGTTGTCTTTCGGACCTTTGTCCAGACATAAGGGTCTTTCTTCCAGTATGTGACGGTGGCCCGGCCATTCCCGTTATGGACGACGGTGAGGATCTGATCGGTGTCCTCGGCGGTTTTGGTTGACGCGATCCTCGGCTGTTCAGGGAGCGGCACCGGGGAAACGCGGAAGTCCTCGTTTAAAGCTCTCGCCAGGAACAGGGACATCTGCATCCGGGTGACATGATCTCCAGGCCGGAAAGTGCCGTCGGGGAACCCGATACTGACCCCGGACTGAGTCATGTATCGGATGCTTTGAAAAGCCTGCATGCGAGAAGAGAGATCAAAAAATGCAGTCGGATCGTACGGCGTCTTGAGATCATGAAATGCCCTGTGCAAAAAGAGACTCATATCCCCTCTTGATAAAGGGCGGTAGGGGGCGAAGGTTGTTTCATTGAATCCATTAATAATCCCGTGATCTCTCATTTCTGCGACATATCCTGATCCGCGGTGATCGACAGGCACATCATGAAAACCGGTTTCCCGTGGTTCCCCGTTTAAACCGAGAGAGCGGCCGATCATAATCGCTGCATCAAGCCTCGAAACGGAATTTTCCGGTTTAAATGTTCCGTCCTTATACCCCTGAATCACACCCTTGCTGATTAACAGATCTGCTTCTGCAGCATACTGTTTTGGAATGTCGGGCATATCTGCAGCTAGGACACCGTTTACTGGAGGAATCATCAGTATCGAAAATAAAAGCGTTGATTTCACGAGTCTCTGTATCCATCTCTTCATTTAAATCCCCCCTTTGTAAAGCTAGGCTACCCTGAAAATAAAATCTTTGTCAGTTCGGTTGAAGGTAGCGGTTTGTAATAATAAAAGCCCTGTATTCTATCACACCCTTTTTTCTGCAGAAAGTCAAGCTGTTCTTTCGTCTCGACACCTTCGGCGATGACGGAGAGGTTCAGGCGGTTCGCAAGGTGAATGATCACTTCCGCAATCATCCCTTCATCTTTTACAGGGATATCCATGATAAAGGACCGGTCGATCTTCACCTGATCGATGTGAAAGGTCTTCAGATACGCAAGGGACAAATAGCCGGTGCCGAAGTCGTCGATGGACACCCGGATGTATCTCTCATGCAAGCGGTCAAGGATCCCGTTGACTCCCTGATTCATAAGCAGGCTCTCCGTGACTTCAAGGGAGAGAAGCTCCGGCGGGAGTCCCGTCTCCATTAGCACGCTATCGACGAGATCAATCAGGTACGGGTCATGAAAATGCATAGGCGAAACGTTGACAGACACGGGAATATAAATGCCTTCATCATGGAGCGTCTAATTGAAACGGCATGCCTCACGAAGCACCCACTCCCCGAGGGGGCAGGATGAGCCGGTGTTTTTCCGCAACGGGGATAAACACATCCGGCGGGACAGAGCGGCCATCCGGCTCCCAGCGGATAAGTGCTTCGATCCCGGTAATGTCTCCGGTGCGGCTGTTGATCTGAGGCTGGTAATAAAGGGTGAAGACTTCCTCTTCATTCCCCTGACGCAGCTGACTGAGGAGCCGGTATTCGTCGCCCGTTGCTTCTGAGACGTTGTTGTTGTAATAGGCATAGCGCTGATTGGGCTCCTGTTTGACATGGTTCAGTGCCGCCTGTGCGGAACCCATCAGTTCTTCGGCGCTCCTGCCGTCATCCGCATAGGCAGCGATCCCCATCCGCACACTCACAAAGAATTCTTCGTCCCCGATTGGATACAGGCCGGACAGTTCTTCTTCAAGGACCGTCAGAAAGCGGGTGATATCAGGGTTTTCTGTGAACGGGGCGAATTCATCTCCGCCGCTTCTGCCGAGGATATCCGCCTGTTCTTTCATACGCTGTATACGGTCTCTCAGGGAAAGGACGATGTCACTTCCGGTGCCGAGCCCTTTTACCTCATTGATTGTCCGAAAGCCGTCAATGTTGATCAGGATCAGATAGCCGCCTTTGTCCACATCCGGGTCCAGACGTTTATTCACGAGCGTGAGGAAGTGGTCTTTATTAAAGAGGCCGGTAAACCGGTCATAAAAACGGAGGGACTGGATCTCCCACTGCTGTTTCTTGGCCGTTGTAATGTCTTTCAGGCTGCCGATATCATAGGTTCGCCCCTCATACGTCATGGTGGAAAGAGACAGAATCAAATGCATGTTCCGGAAATGAAACTCGGTCTCCCGTCCTGTGCGACTCCTGTGAATGTGCCCGATTATTTCTTCATCAAGGAGCTCGTCTATATCTCCCGAAACCGTTTCGTCGCTGTTCAAATCGAACAGCTCGAAAAAAGCGGTATTGGCATACAGCAGTTTTCCTGATGAATCCGCGACAAAGAAGGCATCTTCCGAGTCTGCGAGTATGGCGAGGGTCAGCTCGAGCTCTGTCTGTATCATTGTCCGCTCACTGATTTCCGTTTCCAATTCCCTGTTTTTATCCGTCAGGGTGTTGACGTAATGACGGATGCGCCTGCTCATCGAGGCAAGGCCGTTTGCGAGGGTTCCGATCTCATCATGACGACTCAAATACGGTTTAAGGACGTCGAGGCCGGTCGCTTCACGGTCATAGGCTTTTACGGCGAGTGAGAGGTTCTGAACAGGAACGGTCATGGAACAGTTCAATAGATACAAAAGCCCTCCTGCAGCTGCGGTGACGACCATCAGAAGAAGAAATGACTGTTCGAGAAGAGCGGAGACGGGTTCGCTCACTTCTTCTTCATCGATGACGGCAAAGACGGTCCAGTTGTTTTGAGCCATTGGGTACGCTTAAATCAGGTGGCCATCCTGTTCGGCGAAGTCTGTGTTGTGCTGCATGTCACTTGTGGGTGGCAGGAGCGGATCCGTCTTTTGCCCCTCCAAAACGGCTTCATCCGGATGAAAAAGGGGTGTCCCCGTGTCATCCATCAGACTCACGTAGCCCGTTTCACCTGCTCCATATGTCTGGAGTTCCTCCTGAATATCAGCGAGGAAAATATCAATGGCAACGGCACCCGGAGGACCCTGTTCGTGATCCGGAAGCAGCGGTGCTGAGAACGTTACGACGGCTTCACCCGTCCCGAAATCCGTGTAGGGCGGTGACATCCAGATCTCTTCGGATTCGAGGGTGACCAGTCGCGCTCGGAGAGGACGAAGCCTTCTTCGGGCGTGTAGCCCGGTATACGGGCTATCAGGTCGTTGGCACCGCTGATGCCGATATAAGCGAAATGGATCATGGGATTTATGGCATGGATATCCTGGAGTTGGGTGACGACATGGTCATAGAGGGGATGGGATTCTTTCCTAGCAGTTGTGTTCACATCGGCTGCGAGAGTCTGAAAGGAGTGATTCGTAGCCATCTGTTCGACAATGGCTGCATACTGGTTGAGGAAACGCTCTGTTTCGAGGGCTGCAAGACCGGCTTCCTGACGGAGGTTTTCCTGAATGGCTTCTTCAGAAAACGAACGGATATGGTTGCCGAGGACGAATACGGTCATCAGGACATAGAGTAAGAGAGCAAGCAAAAACATGACGCTGTATTGTCGGGACATGCTTCTTCGTAACCATTGCATGGACCATCAACCTCCTTCCTGTGAGTGAAGAGTCGTGTTGCAGAAAATAATACCAGTTTTTCCGGAAAAATGCGCCTTTCACCATCGCTTCACAAGTTCTTCCCGGAAACGGCGAACAATGTCCGCCTTAACTTGCAATATCATCCAAATAAGCGAGCGTGAAGAGGATGGTGACGGGGGGTGTGATTTTCACTGTACAAAAGTGATAATTATAATAATCAAAAGTTATGCGTGTCTTTTCCCATCTTTCAAAAAACAGACGTGAACGGGCCGTACGCGCATCCGATGTTTTCCTTTATCAAGGATGCCCAGCCGTTCAGAGCTTTTGATCCCTCGTCGATCAGTGCCCGGTTACTGCAACAGATGCTTCAGGATAAGTATCTACAGCTCCTTGAAGGAAACAGCATCAAATGGAATTTCACGGAAGTTTCTTGTCGACCGGGAAGGAAAAGTGTTGAGCCGCTTTGAACCGAGCGCCAATCCCGCATCATTTGAAGCGGAAATTCAGGCACTTTTATAACAAGCCAAACAAGCAGCTCCCTGGCTTATGGGGGCTGCTTGTTTGTGTATGCAAACGGCAGTTCAGTGATCAAAGGATGAAGGCGGCGACGATTGTACCGGCGACACCGACAAGGAATGCGTACAGAAGGGCCGGGATCAGGGTTTTTCGGATGATGTCGCCTTCTTTACCGACCATGCCGACAACGGCCGCCGCGGCAACGACGTTATGCACACAGATCATATTCCCTGCGGCGGCTCCGGCGGTCTGCTGGGCGAGGACGAGGTTCGTATTGAGTCCGGTGTCCATGGCTGCGCTGTACTGAATCGGTGAGAACGTCAGGACGGATACGGTTGCGCTCCCTGTGATGAAGGAACCGAGCAGTCCGAGATACGGTGCAACGAAGAGCCATACGCCGCCGAGGGAGCCTGCCATAACCGCCGCGATATGCTGGGGCATGGAGACGAGATCGTTGGCGTTGATGCCCGAGTTACTGAATACCTGCACAAGGGCGAGGGTCGGAAACAGGGCAAGCGCGGCGCCCGAAACCGTCGGGACCGTCTCTTTGGCTGCGGTGATGAAGTGTCCGAACGTCTTTCGCTGGGTATACACAGAGATCAGCGCTGCAAGCAGAAGCACGGCCCCCGGGGAATAGAGAAACTCCCAGTTGGAGGTGACGCCTTCGACCCCAAAAATATTTGACCAGCTGAGGTCGATGGCGTTTTGGGTGAACTGCTGTACCGGCTCGACGATTCGCGTCATGAGAAGAAGCACGATGACAATCACGTAGGGACTCCAGGCGGAGAGGAGGCTCATCTCTGACTTCTCCTCAGTGACGGTAAAGCCTTCCTGCAGGGCATCCTGCCATGGCTCAGCCGGAAGCAGGAATTTTTTCTTTGCCGTCACAGTTGCGACGGCAAGCCCGGTGATTGACGCGAGGATCGCAACGAATTCCGGGCCAAACAGGGATGCATACAGGAAAGCGGACAGGGTGTACACGAGGCCGATCATCAGTGACCACGGCAGCATCCCGATGACAGAAGACAGTCCCTTCTGTTTGCCGAAGGCGACCGTGAGGACCGTGATCAGGATGAACGGGACCAATGAGCCGACGAGGATGTCCATCATCGTAATCTTCACGGCCACTTCCTGAAACATCTCGGCTCCGGCGCCTTCGATATTACTGAGCCCGACGATGACCGGTGTTCCGACCGCGCCGAATGACACGGACGTGCTGTCGGCAATGAGAGCCATCGTTGCCGCGGCAAGGGGCGTGAAGCCGAGGGCGACCATGAGCGGTCCCGTTACGGCAGCCGGGGTTCCGAATCCGGCGGCGCCTTCGATCAGTCCACCGAAGAGAAAGGCCACGATGATCACCTGCACGCGCATATCGGGTGAAATGTTGCGGAATCCTTCATTGATCCGGTCGACGGCACCCGTCTGTCTCAATGTGTTTAAAAGCACGATGGCTCCGATCAGGATAAAGAGAATCGTCAGGGCCCGGTGAAAGCCTTCAAAGATCGAAGCGGTAAGGGGGAGGGCCTCCATCCCCCAGACGAAATAGGAGAGGGTAATAAAGATGAGGGCACTGTAAAGCATCCCCTGTTTCGCGGACATTCTTAAAATGACCAGAAATAAAAACGGAAGCAAGATTGCACTGGTCGCAGTAATGAATAACATGATGACATCGCTCCTGTTCGTTAGTGGATTTACAATAAATATCGATCGAAAAAGCTCGCATGATCACAAATGGGCCTGTTTCCATTATAATGGACTTGGTAACCGTCTTCAATCCATGAATATAGCAAGAAAAAGGAAGGGAGTGGAAAAAGATGACTGGCTCAAAATGGGGACTCGTTGGCATCGGCCGACTGGGGAGCGCGTTATTAAAGAAGTGCGATGCAGAAGGATTGCCTCTGAAGGTCTATCACCCGGACTCGGCAAAAGCAAAGGAAGCGGTCGATGGAACCCTTCATCAGGCCGCATCGCTGTTTGAACTTACGGGCTGTGAGTACGTTCTGCTGGCGTTGCCGGCGAGTGCCATGGAGACATTTCTTGATGAACTGTCCGGGGTGGAGGGGCATGTCTCTCCGGTTTTGATCAACCTCTCGACAAAGGACCGGACAGACCGGCTGAAGAAAGCGTGGCCTGCCTTTGCCTTCACCGGAGTGAAGCTTGCCGGGCATGCAAAGGCATTTGAAGAGGCGGGCGGGGCGCTATTCGTGTCCGGTGCATGGGATATGGACGAGACGTTGCGTGCTTTCTTTGAACGCCTTGGTACGACGCGCACCGGAACGGAAGAAGAGATAGAAGCCTTCAACCGGCTCGTGACAAAAACGGCGGTTACGGCCGCGGTCCGTTTGGAAAGAGAGCTTGAGAAAGAGGGCTATGATGCGGATTACCGGAGATTGGCGCTCCGTCACATGGTTCCTGAGATCGTCAAAGCCTATGAAGCAGACGAGCTCGGCGGCTTTGCAGAAGCTGTCAGGCGTGAAGCAGACGGGGAGTAATGAGCATCTGTTTGGCGTCCTGTTTCTCCCTTGATGAACGATACAGGCGGAAGAAAACATGACAAATGTCTTACCAACGGGAGCGGTTTCCGCTATACTGAACAGTGGTCATCTACTGGCAATAACGGAACATACAGAGAGAGGATACAGGGGGAGATGCATTTGAAGCTGCAGGGAAAAATGCTGGCGGTCATACTGCCGGCTGTGCTACTTGTCTTTTTGATCACAATCGGTTCGATTATTTTCAATCTTCGTGGGAACATTGAAGAACAGTCTCATGACTATGCCTTCAGTATGGCGCGGGAGACGGCATCACAGGTGGAGACCATTCTGAACCGTTACCACGCCCAGGCGTCTCAGGTGGCGTTTGCCCTTGAAGCGGCGGATATTACGGACGTCAATCAGGGACAGGTGAATGCGATTGTTGAGAGTGCGTTTGAGTTAAATGAATCGGTCCTCGAGATTGCGCTCTATTTACCGAACCCCGACGCCAGAAGAGATTTCAGGGAATTTACATACCGGCCGCATACGGCGGCCTTTGACCGGGATGCCATGGAAGCAGCCGTCCTGACAGAAGAGCGGGAACATCTCGCGGAACCGGTGATGGACGGCGACGGGGACGAGGCGCGGATGGTGTCAGCCATCTCCCTTCCGATCTATGACGATGATGAACGGATTGGCATGACGACCGTCATCTTCAGCCTTGATGAGATTCAGATGCTCACAGAAGACGTGATGCTGTTTGAGAGCGGATTTGGCCGGCTGTTGTCCAATGAGGGCATAGTGGCAGCCCATGCGGATGTGAGCCGGGTCGGTAATATCGCCGGAGAACTCGGAGATGAGACGGAGGGTGATCCTGAGATGTACCGAAACGCCATCTCAGGGGGAGAGGAGATGAACGAAGTTTCCCACTCCGTTTCCGTCGGGATGGACGTGTACAAAACGTTCACGCCGATTCATCTCGGTGACACGCAAACCCCGTGGTCCTTTGGCACGGTGACCGATGAGGACGAGATTTTCGGAGCCCTGCAGGATACGGTCAATCAGTCGACGTGGATCGGCCTCGCAGGTCTGGTCGTCATCTCCGTGATCGTCGCTCTGGTGGCCCGGGTTGTTATTAAACCGATCCGGGTTATGACGGATCATGCCGGGCGGATCGAACAGCTGGATCTCTCAGAAGAGATCCCGGCACATTACAGGAAACGAAAAGACGAAATCGGCGTTCTTGCCCGCTCATTTGACAACATGTCCGCTTCGCTCCGTCAGGTGATGACGAAGAACCGGGATGCGGCGGAAAAACTGAGCGAGGCCTCAGACAGCCTGTCTGCAAGGGCCTATGAGACTGGTGAATCGGCGTCAGAGATTGCCCGTTCCATGTCTTCGGTCACTGAAGGCGCCGTGGAACAGTCGGAAGCGATGGCAGCCATCGCAGAGAAAATGGCGCGCACCGTTACGGAAACACAGGACGGTCAGACCCACGCCAGACACGCTCTCGATGAAGCGGGCCGTGCGTCGGAGCTTGCAGGTGAAGGGGAAGCGAGCGTCGGGCAGTCGGTTACGCATATGCAGTCGCTCATAGCGAGTATGGATCAGTCCACGAAGGTGCTGAACCGGCTCAGTGAGCGTTCCGATGAAATCGGCGGCATCGTCTCTGAGATCAGCTCCATCGCCGAACAGACGAATCTCCTTGCATTGAATGCCTCCATTGAAGCCGCACGGGCGGGTGAACACGGCAAAGGTTTTGCCGTCGTCGCCGATGAGGTTCGAAAGCTCGCAGAAGAGTCCAATGCGTCGAGTCAGCGTATTGATACGCTGATCAAGGGCGTGCAGGAAGAGACGGCTGAAACGGTGACGACGATGAACGGCAACATGACGCTGATGAAAGAACAGGTCGAGCTCGTGGAAGCGAGCGGTGACGTGATCCGACAGATCAGTGAAGCCTTTACGAAGAGCCGGGAGGCGGTGAATCAGGTCCATCAGAAGCTCGACGATCTGCGGACATATGCCGAAGAGGTGGATGAATCCATCAAAGGCATCTCATTGATCGTCGATCAGACGGCGGCTTCCGCCGAAGAGGTGACGGCTTCATCCGATGAACAGAAAGAAACCCTCGATCAGATCTCGGCCAATGCCGAAGAGCTGACGGACATCGCAGGAGCCCTTGAAGAGGAGACAAAGCGGTTTACGCTGTAACAAAAGAGAAACGGCAGCCCTGATGTTCAGAGGAGGCTGCCGTTTTGTGTATGTGACCGAATGAAGCTGTGCGTGTCAGGCCGAGCCGTCATGGTGCTGTTTGTGCAAAAAACGGCTCATCTGAGAGGCGAGGATCTGCTGGAACAGGGTCCCGGCAATCACCGGCAGCACGACAGCCGGCGGGAAGAAGATGGCCGCAAGTCCTGATCCTGCCCCGATGTTTCGCATTCCGGCGGCGAAAAAGACGGCTGTCATGTCCGCCCGGGTGAGCCGAAACAGCCTGGCAAACAGATAGCCGAGACCGTAGGCCAGAACGGAAATGCTGAAGACGCTCAGAAGGACAAGGGCAAGCTCTGCATCAAAGGTATAGATCACCGGTGCGACGACGGAGCCGTTGATCATGATGATTGTAAAGAGTGCGAGTTTGGAGGTGAGCTGAATGCCCTGGTTCATGCGTGTAACGGTTTTACGAAACAGGTGCCCGCTCACAATCCCGGCAAGGGACGGCAGGACGAGGATGAGAAAGAGGCCCAGGGCGAGTTCGCCATAAGCGATCACAATACTGACATCGAGAAACAGATAGAGAAACACCGGCAGATAGATGGGAACGATGAGCGTATGGATGAGGATGATGAAGAGGACAAGGGCGATGTTGCCTTTGTTCATCGTCACCCAGAGAACACTTGCGACGGCGGTCGGGATCAAAAAGGCGAAGACGGTCCCCGTCAGATACGCTTCGTTTCCGCTGAAGACGATACTCGCTGCGATGAGGGCAACAACGGGCGTGATGATCATACTGACGAACAGCGTGATGAAGATCGGCAGCGGGTGGGTAATGGCCTCGGTGAGGTCACGGACATGGACCCCGGTGGAACTGAGGAAGGTTATGAGGACAAACAAAAACGGGATCAGCCCCTGAAGATTTCCGAAAAATCCGTGCAACAGAATCCCGACCGTCAGAACGAGCGGGGTAAGCCAGGCGATATGGGCATTGATGAAGCGGTTGATGATCGGCATGACAGAAACGTCCTTTCCGTATTGTTTGAACGGGTAATGATGACTGTGAAAAAAGATTCCAGTCTGCGCGGTTTCTATGTATGATGGATATAACTGCAGGCAGATGGGTGATACTCAGTCTACAGTTTGATTCATGATGGTGAAGATGACAAGCCTTTTATGTTCACTTCTTGTGTTAATAAGCAAGGCTGAAAAAGAATGTCAGACAATACGACTGACTATTGGAGTGATCAGAACATGGAACGACTCACATTTCCGGATGAATATCCGGTACAGCTGATGGTGAACGGGAGAGAACTTGCGACCTTTCAGCTCTCGCTCACAGGCCTTGAGGATTGGACGATCGGTTATCTGTACAGCGAAGGGCTGATTGCATCTTCGGAAGAGATTGAAGAGTTGAAAGTCCGGGATGATCTCGGGCGGATCGATGTCGAAGTGGCTGAAGAGAAGGAAAGCTTGTTTTTCGGTGAGCGGAAGAAGCATTACACGGCAGGGTGCGGCAAAGGCATCACCTTCTTCTCACAAAGCGATGTCCGGGATTTCCCTGAGGTTCGATCGGTCCGTCAGGTTACGTTAAGCTATTTACTGAAACAGATGGCGGCCTTTGGGAAACAGACGCCGCTCTATGACCAAACAGGCGGCATGCACGGTGCGTGCCTCTTTGGCCTCGACGGGGAAATGATCGTCTATGAGGACATCGGCCGCCATAACGCCGTCGACAAAGTGCTCGGTTACGCTGTTCGCCATGCGCTCCCGGCTGAGGAACTGATTCTCCTCACGTCCGGGCGGATATCGTACGAGATGATGGCAAAGGCGGCGAAGTACGGGATCGGCATCGTCGGTTCAAGAACGACGCCGACGCATCAGGCCGTTCAGATCGCCAACTATCTCGGTGTCGAAGTCGTCGCCTATATGCGCGGCAGACGTGCGGAAGTGTGTACAAATCACGGCCGGGTCGAACACGACCTGAAACATCTCCTTGAAGAGCGGTAAAAGGGAGACCGTGACGATCAAACAGCAGGATGATGCAGATGAGAAAGGATGATGAGTATGCCAGTGATTGACCTCCCGCTTGACGAACTGAAAACATACCGGGGGCGAAGCCCGAAGCCGGTGGATTTTGACGCCTACTGGGAGAGGGCCCTGGCGGAGATGCGGGCGGTGAAGCCCGACGTCCGTCTTGAGAAAGCCGGTTTTCAGACCTCGTTTGCGACCTGTTATGAACTGACTTTTACGGGCGTTCGAGGTGCGCGGATCTCTGCGAAATACATTCGACCGAAGACCGTTGACTCAGGGCGGGCTGTGATCGATTTTCACGGCTATTCCATCAACAACGGGGACTGGACCCCGAAGCTCGGCTATGCCGCAGAAGGTGTGAGCTACATTGCCATGGACGTAAGGGGGCAGGGCGGGAAATCGGAAGACACGGGTGGCGTCAAGGGTCCGACGCTTCGCGGGCAGATCATCCGCGGACTTGACGATCATGAGGATAACCTCCTCTTTCGCCATATCTTTCTCGATGCCGCTCAGCTCGCAGGGATTCTCCTGGATGATGCGCAGTTCGGTATCGATGAACTAATGGCAACGGGATGGTCCCAGGGCGGTGGGCTGACGTTTGCCTGTGCAGCCCTTGAGCCCCGGATTACAAGGCTCGCGTCTGTGTATCCGTTTTTGACCGATTACCGGCGGGTGTGGGAGATGGATCTCGACGTCGGTGCCTATGAGGAACTGCGGCGGTTTTTCCGCTCGTTTGATCCTCTTCACGAGCGGGAGGAAGCGATCTTTACCCGGCTTGGCTATATCGATGTCCAGCACCTCGCAGAACGGATCCGGGGGAACACACTCATGGCGACGGGACTCATCGACACCATTTGTCCCCCATCGACACAGTTCGCCGCGTACAACCGGATTCAGTCGGCAAAAGAACTCGTCGTGTATCCGGACTTTGAACATGAGAATCTCCCGGGTCTCCCGGATCGCATCTTTCAGTTTCTCACCGCGCCATAATCAAAACAAACCGGCTGACCTCAATAAGAGGCGCCGGTTTGTTTTATTTCTCAGTGGCTTTGAGCACGCTGTTCGGCAATGTCTTCCTTCGTCGGTCCCATGATTCCGGGAACGCGGAGGCCTGCCTGTCGCAAGAGGACGGTCATCTGTCCGACGTGATGGGTCTGATGATCGATGATCATGCGGAGAAGCTGGCCTTTGTTCATGTCCTGGCCGGCAAAATGCACGTGATCGGTGAGCATGTCTTCTTTTAAGTGCTGGAGAATGCCGAGTTCAAGGGATTCCGTGGTGTTGTGGTAATGCTTTAACAGCTCTTCGGCCGTCTTTGGCTGTTCTTCAACGGGCGGCGGCTTTACCGGTACTTCGAGCATACGGCCGATGCCAAAAGCGGACTGGGTTAAGTGCCAGGCCAGTGAACCGAGGGTATTATGACCGTCTTCAATCGCCTGGTCCATCGTCTCGTCGGTGATGGTGTCGATCACCTTTTTGGTTCTGTCGACAGATACGAGCCAGTCGAGTCTGAAATCATTGATTTTCCGATACATGCAACAATCACTCCTCTGATAAATTGTCCTTCAACTTCCAATCTATCGGATTTCCCCGGTCATTTCAAAGATTTTCGCTTCCTGAACGCAAAAACATGCGACGGGCATGCGCGAAACAATAAACAGCCGGTTTCAGCCATCATTCAAGACAGATTTTTTGGCAAAACATGTGATACACTGAAAAGAAACACACTTGCGATAAACGAAGGAAGGTGGCACTGCGATGAGACTGACAGGACAATTTTTTCAGGATGTATCGACACCGGAGAAATGGATCAGTGAATTGAATCGGCTTGGCTATTCAGCGTCGGTCTGCCCCGTTGATACAGCGGCGAGCGATTTTGAGCTGATGGCGTTTCGCCAGGCGGCAAAAACCAACGACATACTCATATCGGAAGTGGGAGCCTGGAGCAATCCCATCAGCCCCGATGATCGGATCCGCAAGGCCGCAGTGTCCCACTGCAAAGGACAGCTCGAACTGGCTGAACGGATCGGTGCGCTGTCGTGCGTCAATATTGCCGGGTCTCTCGCGGACAACTGGGACGGACCGCACCCGGATCATTTTCATCCGGATACGTTTACCCTCGTTGTTGACACGGTGCGGGAGATCATCGATGACGTCAAACCCGTAAACGCCAAATACGCGCTGGAGATGTTGCCGTGGATGATTCCTGACGGCAGAGAGAGCTACGAATCCCTCGTGAAGGCCATCGACAGAGAGGCCTTCGGGGTGCATTTTGATCCTGCGAACATGATTCACTCACCCCGGGCGTATTTCAATAATGCCGAACTGATCAAGGATTTTGTCGACAGGCTCGGGCACTTTATCTGCAATGTGCATGTGAGGGACGTGCGCCTTGAGCATGAACTGTCTGTCCACATCAGAGAGACGGTCCCAGGGGACGGCTTTATGGATTACCGGACGTTACTGAAGGAGCTTCACGGGCTCGGACGCGATTTTGCCCTTCGCATGGAACATTTCAAAGAAGAGGAAAGCTACCTGAGCGGCGCGGCTTATATCCGGGGGATTGCAGAAAGGGAAGGCATTGTCATCCGCTGATTATAAGTTGTGGTTTGGATGCCTGCCAAGCTAAAGCGAATGAGAATAGGGGGGCTTGTTTTGATATATGCAATTGAACAGATCAGCCCGCGAGTTCTGAGTGTTGTTTTTCGAGAAGAGATTTCCGAGACCGTTCACGAACAGGTTTTGAGGGTAACAGATCTTTTTCAAGGCCGGTTTCCAGGGTTGATTGAGGATGTGGTGCCGTCCTATCATCAGGTGACACTGTTCTTCACGAAGCCGATGGTCAGTAACGCTCTCAGAGACTGGGTGTACGAAGAGATCAGAAGCGATCTGCATGAACCAGGACAAGAGCCGAAATCAAGGATCATCACCGTCCCTGTCAGCTATGGCGGAACCTTCGGGCCGGATCTTGAAGAAGTGGCCCGGTATCTTCAGCTTCCTTCAGAAGAGGTCATCCGGCTTCATATGAATGCGGACTATACGGTGTATATGCTCGGCTTTTTGCCGGGCTTTCCGTATCTCGGCGGGATGGACCCGGCACTTTCCATACCGAGAAAGACAACGCCGAGGCAGCGCGTTTTTGCAGGAAGTGTCGGGATCGCGGGAGGTCAGACAGGTGTATATCCATCCCCGTCCCCCGGGGGCTGGCAGCTGATTGGCCGGACGCCCCTCAGCCTTGTGGATGTGACAAAGGAAGAACCTTGCCTCTTCAGACCGGGGGACCGGATCCGGTTTGAGGCGATATCGGAAACTGATTTTCAACGACTGAGTGAAGGAGAGTGACGTGCATGCGGGTGGATATCAATGCCGATCTCGGAGAACGCTTTGGCGTCTATGATCTGGGTGACGACGAGGGTCTGATGGACGTGATCACCTCTGCGAACATCGCCTGCGGATTTCATGCCGGCGATTACCGGACAATGGCGGAGACGGTGGCTCTTGCAACGGAGAAAGGAGTCAAAATCGGCGCTCATCCAGGCTATCAGGATCTCATCGGTTTCGGGAGGCGTGCAGTCGCCATGCCGGCAGATGAGATCCATGCTCTGACGGTTTATCAGATCGGGGCCTTGGACGGCTTTTGCCGGGCACACGGGACACAGATTCATCATGTAAAGCCTCATGGTGCGCTTTACAACCTCGCAGCCGTGGACGAAGATGCAGCACGAGCAGTGGTTCGTGCGGTATCTGATGTGGTGCCAAGTGCGGTTCTTGTTGGTCTCGCAGGCAGTGTTCTGGTTAACGAAGGCCGGGCTTCCGGGCTCAGCGTTGCCGAAGAGGTCTTCGCCGACCGTACGTACACCGATGAAGGACAATTAACCCCAAGAACAAAACCGAACGCGGTCCTGACCGATCCTGCTCAGATTAAGCGACAGGTGATGGCGATGATTGAAGAGGGGTTGGTCACCTCAACCGGAGGAAGGCAGATCCCTGTTCAGGCGGATACGATCTGTTTTCACGGTGACGGCAAGGAAGCGACCGCTCTTGCCCGAACAGTCCGGGCTTCTTTAGAGTCCATGGGCATCCGTATTCTTCCTGTGGGAGGCAGGGGATAATGGAGCTGTTTCAAGTTAAAAAAGCCGGAGTGTCGCTCTCTATCCAGGATCAGGGGCGAACCGGATACCGTAATCTTGGCTTTCCCGTAAGCGGGGCACTCGATCCACTAGCAGCAAAATTCGCCAATCATCTTGCAGGCAATCAGCCGTCGGATGCGGTCCTTGAAGTTACGATGGGCAATGTCACGCTCGATGTGCTTGAAACGGCGGAGATTGCCATTACCGGAGCGGATCTCGATTGCAGGATCAATGGGAAAAAGACGGAGATTTGGCAAACCCTCCTCGTGCGCGAGGGTGATGAGCTCTTATTCAAAGGACCTGTTACCGGGATGCGGGTATATATAGCCGTTTCAGGCGGGTTCGAGGGTGAACGAATTCTCGGAAGCCGATCGGTCTGTGAAACAGCGGGAATCGGGTGTCGGTTCACAAAAGGAGACCGGATTGCCACTTGTTACCCGTTGAAAGATGTGAAGAAGCATTCACGGCGGATCATCAGTCCACGGCAGCGTCCGGTGTACGACCGGACCATCTCCCTCGACGTACATCCCGGACGCCATGACGCCCGTTTTACCAGAGAGGCTCTTCGTCTCTTTCAGAGTGGCGTGTTCAGGCTGTCTGCCGGGGACCGGATGGGGGCCGTTTTAAAGGGAGAGGAACCTCTCACGCATCAAAGCGGGGCGGATATTCTCTCAGAGGCGGTGATGCCCGGAACAATCCAGGTGGCACAGGACGGTCAGCCGATGATCCTCCTGATGGATGCCCAGACGACGGGTGGTTACACGTCGATTGGAACGGTAAAGGAAGATGAGTTATGGAAAGTCGCCCAGCTCCAGCCGGGCGGAGCAGTGCAATTTCAGTTTGTGAGAGGCGGTTAAGCGGATGAAGTGGGGCAGAATGCTGTTGTTTTTACTGTTTTTGAGTCTGTATTTACTCGCAATGTGGAATGCAAATCCGTTTCTTCTGATGCGTGAACAGGAACTTGTCTTTATGTGGAATGAAACCCCGAGCTGGCGCACGTTTTTTGAACGGGAGGATCTTCGGGTTATCGATGTCGTGACAGATCCGAATAAGGTGAGCCATATTCTTGGCACTATGACGCTCAGCTTCCTTGCTTTTCACTGGCTCGGCTGGCGCTGGAAAGTCATTACCGTTCTGACGGTATTCGTCATATTCGTCGAGATGGTCCAGCCGTTCTTCGGACGGACGGCGTGGTTTGTCGACGTGTTTTTGAACATCCTCGGTGTCGGACTCGGAACGTTTCTCGTCTGGTACTATCGGAATCGCTGGGAAGTGGTGACGTAAGAAACAGGTAAGGATGAGACAGGGGGAATCACAATGACGGTAAAGGGATACATAACAGATCCGTATAAAACGGACTTTGATGCCACAGTAACAAAGGTCGCAAAGGATGAGGGCGGTACCGTATATCTCGTCTTCGATCAGACGTGGTTCTATCCGGAAGGTGGGGGACAGCCTGCGGACAAGGGTTCGATTTCGGGCTTACCGGTGACAGATGTTCAACTGGAGGACGGAGAGATCCGGCATATGGTTGAAAGAGGTGTTGAGGTGAATGTGGGAGACACGGTCCACTGTAAGCTTGACTGGAACCGGCGATTGGATTATATGCAACAGCACCATGCCCAGCATCTGTTGTCGGCGGTGTTGGATGATCAGTTTGACGCACCGACAGTCAGTGTGCATCTCGGATCCGAGGAGTGCGCCATCGAAGTGACTTGGGACGATCTGACGGAGAGGGAAGTGTTAGAGGCTGTGGATCAGGTGAATACGTGGATCCGGGAGAATCACCTCATAAACACTACGAATGTTACCCGGGAAGAAGCGGATCGTTATCCTCTCAGAAAGACGCCTGCGGTTTCAGGTGACGTGAGGCTCGTCATCGTGGAAGGCATTGATTATAATCCGTGTGGTGGAACGCACCCGTTAAGGACCGGAGAAGTCCAGCTGGTTCATCTGACGGGCATGGAACGGGCACGCGGAGGCCTCAGGATAACGTATCTCGCAGGCGGACGTGCAGTGGCGCGGTTAAGACAGTTCCAGCGGATCACGGATGAAGCATCACGATTACTGAACAGCCCGCCGGAAGGGATCACGGATACCCTTCACAAGCAGATCGACGCCCATCAGCGCCTCGATAAAGAAATGCGATCCCTGAAGGAACAGCTCCTCGAGCAGTTATTTGCAGACTGGCTCAAGGGAGCTGTGAATACGAAGGAAGCGATGGTTCCGTTTATCAAAGAGGATTTCGGCATGAAGGAGCTTCAGAAGCTCTCGGCAAAAGCGGTTCAGGCACTGCCGGACAGGCCGGTTCTGTTTGCCACAGTCAGTAAGGATGACAACGGCGATTCGCATCTGGAGTTCGTCCTTGCAGCAGGTCGTGACTGCGGTGTTGATCTGAAACGGGTTGAAAAGGACGTCTTTGCCCTGATCCAGGGGAAAGGCGGTGGCAGTCCCAAAAAACTGCAGGGTGGCGGTAAAGCAGACCTCTCACTGGAGGCTTTTAAAAGCAGGGTTTCTGACATCCTGAAACAGGATCAATGAAAAAGGGGACTGGTCTCTAACTCGGAACCGGTCCCTTTTGGTGCTCTTTAGCGGTAGCTGATCTGATTCTCATGACAGAAAAAGGCCCTGATCAACTGTTCATTCATCTCTGTTACCGGCTCTTGATAATCACGACGGACCCATTCAGCGATGAGTCCAAAGAGGCTGTAGGACTGCACTTCAACGAAGCGTTCTTTCACGAACCCGTTCAGGTCCTTTACGAGATAATCGAGATCACTTGTGAACATATCGATAAAGAGCTCAATCAGGTGATCGCGAAAACCTGCGAAATTGGGATTTGTCATCACCATGGTAAAGAAACGCCTTTCTTTAAAAATGTAAGAAAAGATCTCCACATCATCAGGCTTGAAGCGATAAGATCCTTCTGCATGCGGCTTGCCATTTACATAAGGTTTTCGGAATGCGTGAATCAGTCCTTCCACTTTTTCCGCTTCAACGGCCCGGATCAAATCCTCTACATTCCGGTAGTGCTGATACAGTGTTCCCCGGCTATAGCCGGCTTCATCAGCAATTTTCGAAAAAGTCAGCTCTGAAACCGGAATGTCTTCACAGAGACTGATGGTCGTCTCATGTATATCCCGTATCGTCCGTATGACCCGCTTGTCCATAATCATTGCCCCTTTCGTTTGCTGTGAATGTGTCATCTACTGAGCATATTCCCTGATTCTGTTCATTATAGTCGCAGAAATGGTGAAGCAGGGAAATCGATTTACAGCATGATAATGTTGGGCGAAGATCAAGTTAAAAATGACTTTTGCATCGTTATAATGACAGAAGGGAGATGATAAATGCCTGAAAATCGCTTATACTAAAGAGACTATATATTGGAAAGAGGTGTTTGGTGATGGCAAAAGATGCATCATTTGATATTGTATCGAAAGTGGATTTTTCGAAAGTGCAAAACGCAGTGGTTATGACGGTGAAAGAAATTACGACCCGCTATGATTTTAAAGGCAGTAAAAGCGACGTGAAGCTTGAGAAAGAGGAACTCGTCCTCGTGTCCGACGATGAATACAAGATGGATCAGTTGAAGGATGTCCTTGTCAACAAACTGATCAAGCAGGAAGTATCATTGAAAAGTCTCGATTACGGCAAGATGGAGGGTGCATCCGGGGGAACGGTCCGTCAGCGTGCGAAGCTTGTTCAAGGCATTGATAAAGACAATGCCAAGAAGATTACGAACCTGATTAAGGAGAAAGGACTGAAGGTGAAAACACAGATTCAGGATGAACAGATCCGTGTAACCGGGAAGAACAAGGATGATTTGCAGAAAGTCATTGCGGCTCTTCGGGAAGCGGATCTTGATCTGCCTCTTCAGTTCACGAATTACCGGTAACGATCAGCTTGATGAGGAATTGCTTTTCGCTTGTCACCCTAATGAGAAGAGGTGGTTTGTTTATGAATAAAGCAATTAAAATGGCAGTGTTGATCGTCTTGTTGTTTCTGATTCCGTCTTTGATCTCAGCTGAAGAAGTGTCGACGGCAGACAAAGGGGGTGTGTACGAGACAGAAGTAAGAGCAACGCTCTATGATAATTCAACGGGAAGTCTCGAAGCCTTAGGATTCCTGGATAGCGGAACGGTATTTAGAGAAAGCGGCCGGCTGGGATCGAACTGGCATATGGTTGCAACGGGCGGTTCACGTTATTTTATTTATAGGGGGGCTACGAAACCATCGGTGGAGACCCCCGAAACCGTCAATCGTGCTGTCGAAAAGAAAGTTATGCTGTCACAGCAGGTGCCGGTGTATTCGGATGCTAAAGAGGAGAAGCGGCTTGGCCTGTTATATCCGGGAAAGGAACTTGATGTACAAGGACAAAATGGTGATTATTTCGTTGTCGAGTTCGCGGGAGTGAAAGGTTATATTGAGGGGGCACTGACGAGCGAAGTGCGCTTGAGTCACCCCGATTATTTCAGGGTACATAACCGTGATACACCAGTTTACAGACAAACTTCCAGTGGACTCGAGGCGGCTGGATATTTAAAAGCTGGTGAAACTTTCAGGATTGCAAGAGATTATGGGGCTAATTGGCACGAAATCAATATGGGTAACTGGAGAGGATATGTATATAAAGGTGCGACATCCTCATCACATCCTGATTTTATGCCTAAACCGGTCCGCTCTGACAGAACTCTTGGGACATTGACTGTCGAAAGGCCGGCCCCGATTTTTGATAATTCAACGGGTTCGCTTCACGAATTTGCAAGAGTGGAGCAAGGGCGCACTTTGACTATTTTGCGTGATTACGGAGCAAATTGGTATGAAGTGAGTTTCGGCGGGCGCATTGGTTATATTAATAAAGCGACGGTTTCGCGTACATTTGCAACGAACGACAGGTTTTTCACAACCGGGACAAACGGCGCTGTTATTTATGACAACCGTTCCGGACAGTTGGAAGCAGTGGGCCGGCTTCTTCCCCATCAGACTTATCACCGCACAAGGGATTACGGAAGAAACTGGCATGAGATTCAGTTTGGCAGTTCGAAAGGATATATTTATAAAGGTGGAACATTCCCGACAACGCAGCAGTATCCGATCGTATCTGGAGGGAGTCCGCTGGTTGAAGTAAGAGCTGACAAAAGAATGACTGTGTATGATTCATCACGAGGGGGACGCACATCGATTGGGACTGTTGAACGGGGTACAGTTTTAAACGTTACTGCAAAAACAGGTCAGTGGTATGAGATTAATTTTGCATCAAAACGCGGCTATATTTATGCCCCGGCAGTTACACCAACAATAAGTAAAGTGATTCAACCGCGCCAAAATTACAGTCATCAGACGATGACACGTGATCTTGAAGTCCTTGAAGCTATGTACCCGAATCTCATTTCTGTAGTGAGTTCAGGGAAGTCGGTCCAGGGACGGGATATCCCCGTTGTCAAACTCGGCAATGGTGACAAGAAAGTCATGTTCAACGGTTCGTTTCACGCCAGAGAGCATATGACGACGAATGTGATGATGAATATGATTGATGAATATGCCCGGGCATATTCCCAAAACAGGACGCTTGGAAGATACAGTCCTTCTGAAATTCTGGACGACGTTTCGATTTGGTTTGTACCCATGGTCAACCCTGATGGCGTGACACTTGTTCAAAGAGGCTCGTCCGGCATGCGCGAATCATCCAGTCTGATTCAATGGAATAACGGAAGCAGAAACTTTACGAGCTGGAAAGCGAATATCAGGGGCGTGGATTTAAACCGTCAGTTCCCAACCTATTGGTCAACCATCAGTAACAATCCGGGAAGGCCGGCACCTCAAAATTATAAAGGCCGTCAACCACTAACGGAACCGGAAGCAATATTCATGTATAACCTTATGAATAAACATAATTTCCTTGCAGTCATGTCCTATCATTCATCGGGAGAAGTGCTCTTCGCACGATCAAGATTGAATGGGGGGATGTCAGAGATGAGCAATTTGATGCGAAACGTAACAGGTTATCCGATCTTGGATTTGACGAGTTCAAGAAGCGGTGGGGGTTATTCAGACTGGATAGCCGTGAGTAAAGGAGTCCCTGCAATTACAGTCGAAATCGCACCATTTACAGGGGCGATGCCTGTACCTCTTCATCAGTGGGACAGGGTTTGGCAGAGAAATCAGCATGCAGGACTGGCTGTGGCAAACCATGTTCGGTAGGGAAAAACGAAGTCTGACAACTGTAAACGCTTTCTATTGATTGGAATGTAATAGAAGTGTTATGATAGAAATTGCACCATAATAAAATAAATAGGAGGTAACAACATGCAAAGTAAACTGGGAAAAAGATTAACCGTTATGCTTTCGTTTGTCTTGGCCATGCTGATGTTCGCAGCAACGCCAATGGCACACGAGCATGGCTTCAGCGATGTGGATGACGATTATACACATGCTGAAGCAATCCGTGCATTGGCCGAAGAGGGGATCCTGCAAGGCTACCCTGACGGCAGCTTCGGTATTCAGGACAATATGGAACGCCAACAGGTGGCCATTGTTCTCTACCGTGCACTCGGACTTGATGTCCCTGAAGACCTGGACAGCACCCTTGAGCGCTATTCAGACGTTTCAGCGAATCATCCTAGAGCCAAAGAAATTGCGGCAGTGACACATGCCGGTATTTTCGAAGGCGGTAATGCAGGCGCGTTTTATCCATACAACACGATCACACGTGAACAGACAGCGAGTGTGCTCGTAAGAGCATTCGAACTCCCTGAGAATGTCCACGGTGGCGATGTTGAGATTTACCTGGACAACGTCAGCGATGCACACGTACAGGATGTACAGACATTCGCGAATCTTGGTCTGACGGACCGTTTTGACGACTATCTGCCACAGAATCCTGTCATCCGTGCGGAGTATGCGTCCTTTACTTATCGTACGATGGCGCTTGACCGCGTGTCGGTTCTGCATACGAATGACCTCCACGGACGGGTTGATCAATACCCGCAAATGATAACAACAGTAAACGAAGCGCGTATGACGCGACCGGATTCATTGCTCCTTGATGCAGGGGATATTTTCTCCGGTACCCTTTATTTTAACGAATTCAGAGGGCAGGCAGCGCTTCACTTCATGAATATGATGGACTATGATGCGTTTGTATTCGGGAACCACGAGTTTGATTTAGGTGACTCCGAAGCAGAATTTGCCCATGAAGATCTTGCGAACTTCGTGCGGGGAGCAAACTTCCCATCACTCGGAGCGAACATGGACTTCTCAGCGCACCCGGAATTTGATGATTTGACAACCAATAAAGACGGTATTACGTACGAAGCCGAAGGCGGCATGATTTATGACGGCATCGTCACAGAGATTGATGGCGAAGAAGTCGGGATCTTCGGGATTAACACGGAAGATACCGTTGATATTTCAAGCACAGTCGATGTACAGTTTGAAGATTTTGCAGAAGCGTCTGAGCGAATGGTATCGCTGTTCGAAGCAGACGGCGTAAACAAGATCATTGCATTGACGCACCTTGGCTTTGAAAGTGACCCAAGCGTCGGAAACGACATGCGTCTTGCCCAGGAAGTTGAAGGCATTGACATCATCGTCGGCGGTCACAGCCATGACTATCTTAATGAGCCGGTTATGGTGACAGAAGATGCGGATGGTAATGAGATCGAACCGACCGTGATCGTCCAGGCCGGTGAATATGGCCGTGCAGTCGGCACACTCGATGTCGTGTTTGACGACGAAGGTGTGATCCATGCATGGAAAGGTGAACTTCTCGATGTGAATGAAAGAGAAGCAGATCCACAGGCCGCAGAAGAACTGATTCCATTTACAGAAGCAGTGGAAGAACTGGCGAACACGCCGGCAGGTTTTTCGGTGAATGAACAGCTTCCGAACCCGCGTCTTGGCGGTGACAGTGAAGTCAGCGTTCGTGCCAATGAGACTGCACTTGGTAACCTGATTGCAGATGCCTATTTGCGTGCCGGACAGAATGCGTATCCTGAAACAGCGATTGCATTCCAGAACGGTGGGGGTATCCGGGCACCGCTTCCGGAAACGGCAGAAGGTGACGGCCCTTATGAAATCACCGTAGGTGATATGATTACCGTTCAGCCATTCGGTAACCGGTTGACGGTGATGGATCTGACGGGTGAAGAAATCATGGAAGTCCTTGAAACAAGTGTGAAAGACTTCCCTGGAGAGAATGGCGGATTCATGCAAGTGGCAGGGATGACGTTCAAGTTTGACAGCGGGCAGGATGCTGGCGAACGCGTTCACTCTGTGATGGTACATGAAGACGGGGAGTATGCGCCGCTTGATATGGACCGTACGTACAAGGTGGCAACAAACAACTTCACGGCAGCTGGCGGAGACGGTTATGACGTCTTGGCGCAGGCATGGGAAGAAACACGTTATTCCATCGTCGGTCAGACTGACTGGGAGATTCTGCGTGATCATGCCCTCGCTCTTGTCGATGAAGTAGGCGAAGTAGCACCAACGATCGAAGGCCGTATTACAGAAGGTCCGGCTGAGGAAGTTGATGTACCGTCCATCATGGATGCCCGTGATAATGAGATTGGTACAGAGGATGTAACCCTTCGTGGTACGGTGACAGCCTATTTTGAACAAGGCGGTCAGACCAATATGTATGTACAAGATGATTCTGCGGCGATCTTGGTTCGCGGGAGCGGTCTTGGCAGCATGTATAATATTGGTGACATGGTTGAATTCACAGGAGAAATTAATCATTTTAGAGACATGATTCAATTGCTCGTTGATGATTCGAGTCTTGTCGAAGCCAATCATGGCATGATCGAGCCTGAGATTGTTGACTCTTCGTTTTTTGAAGGTGATTTAGACGATGTTCAGGGTAAACTGATTGAAATTCAGGATGTTGAAGTGCTTGATAATCCTCAGCATGATGATTTCAATGCAAGAGATGCAGAAGGCGATTTTATTGTACTTGGTTCGCACAGCTCTGTTTCAGAGAATACAGACTATGACGCCATTGTTGGTGTTGTGAACTATCATTTCTTTGATAATAAACTCATGCCGCGAAATGATGATGACTTGATCGAAGATGCTACAGTCACTCAGCCGGCCCGTGCCAATGTAGAATCTGGAGATGTTGCTTCCGGTACGGAAGTAGTGCTCTCTTCGGCAACACGCGATGCAGAGATCTACTACACGCTTGATGGCTCAGATCCGGATGAAAACAGTACACTTTATACAGAGCCTATTGTGATCGACGAAGAAGTAACACTCAAGACTATTGCGATTTCAGATGGACTTGGTGACAGCGTCATTCGTGAATATCAATATGGCATTCTTCCAGAAGCTGGAGAGTTGGAAATTTATGATATTCAGGGTGCGCAGCACGTATCACCATACGTGGATCAGGTTGTAAGATCCGTTCCGGGTATTGTGACGCACACAGAAAACAGCGGTTTCTATTTCCAGTCTGAAGAAAGTGACGGAGATGTGAACACATCCGAAGGGATCTACGTATACCGACCTGGCCACAGTGTCAGCGAAGGAGATCTCGTAGAAGTTGACGGAACTGTTGTTGAATATGAGGAAAATGGTTTTGATGGTAACAATGATTTGACGACTACACAAATTTCTGCGACGTCTGTTTCTGTCGTGTCCGAAGGCAATGATCTTCCCGATCCGGTAGTAATCGGAATTGATCGTGAAATTCCTTCTGTACCGGTCGCGGATTTTGGTAACTATGATCCAGAAAATCCGGATCATTTTGATGCAACTGTCAATGCCATTGACTTCTTTGAAAGTCTTGAAGGCATGCTCGTTGAAGTTCCAGGTCAGGTGACTGTTACCGGTCCTCAGAAATACAATGAGCTGACAGTGATTTCTGAAGAATGGGATCTTGATAACCGTACTGATGCAGGCGGTGTATATCTCGAACAGACTGATCTTGGTGACTTTGCTCCTGAGATGGTTACGGAAGTTCTTTTTGTGAATGTACCAGGCGGTACAACAGCAAAAACAGGTGACTTTTTCGAAGAAGAAATCACCGGTGTTGTTGGCTATAATTTTGGAAACTTCAAAATCGAGCCAATTGATGGCGGTCTGCCTGAGCTTCAAGACGGTGGGCTAGAGCGTCGTGATGAAACGACGATCGAAATGGACGAAGACAAAATGTCCGTTGCCACATATAACGTTGAAAATTTCAGTCCGGAAAGCGATGCTGAAAAAACAGCGAGACTTGCCTATTCAATGGCTGTTGAACTGAATGCGCCAGACGTGATTACCCTCGTTGAGGTCATGGACAACTATGATACAAGAGTTGGTCCAGACACAAGCGCGTCTGAAAGCTATCAGGTACTGATTGATGCGATTTATGATGAAGTAGGCGTTGAATACGCTTATGCAGAGGTCGCTCCTGAGCAGGGACAGGATGGCGGTATCCCGGGCGGTAACATCCGGAATGGTCATCTGTACCGTGTTGACCGTGTTGAATTGGCGGATTCAAGTGTAGGAACATTTGAAGATGCTCTTGAAGTGCAGGAAGACGGCAGCCTGAACTTTGGTACAGGGCTGATCGATCCGCAAAACGATGCATTCAGAAACTCTCGTAAACCGGTTGTCAGTGAGTTTATTTTCAAAGGTGAACCAGTCTTTGTTATTGGTAACCACTGGAATTCCAAGCGTGGAGACATGGCTCCTTACGGCATGGAACAACCGGCCGAACAGGGCAGTCGTGTTCAGCGTATGGAAATTGCAGAAGTCATCGGCGATTTTGTTGGTGATTTAAATGAAGCTCACGGAGACGACGGTGCAAATGTGGTTGTTGTCGGTGACTTTAACGATTATCCATGGTCACCACCAGTAACAGAAATGGCTGAACGTGGCGATCTGCACAATGCGATTTTTGAACTGCCGCGTAATGCGCAGTACACGTACAATTACAATGGGTACTCCCAGTCCCTCGACTCCATTTTAGTAACCGGCAGCCTGACTGCTGAACTTGAAGTCGACTCCATGAATATCAACTCTGACTTTATGGAAGTACATGGGCGTGCGAGTGACCACGATCCAATGATGGTTCAATTCAGTGTCCCTGATATTGATCCTGATTATGAGATTGTTCCTGGTCCGAGCATTTCATTTGATGATGCAGATTTGAATGACAATCGTCGAATTGAATTGACTGTCGGAGATGACTTCGACTATCCTGCAGTTTCTGCAGAAGATCATGAAGGAACTGATTTAGAGGTTACGCGTTCCGGTGATGATGTTGATGTAGATCAGCCGGGTGTGTATACGGTTGTTTATACTGCTGAAGATGCCAACGGTAAGACAGCAACACTTCGATTGACTGTTGAAGTCATTGCGGACTTTGACCGTGACGATATGAGTGTTGCAGAAGCGATCACTTATAACAGCGGTGAAGCGACTGTCAGAGGGTATATTGTTGGTTCAATCAATGGCAGCCCTGTACTGTCCGCAGATGGCAATCACTCAGGCACGAATATTCTGATTGCTGATTCTGCTGATGAAACAGAACGCTCAAATATGCTGCCTGTACAGCTTCCTCAAAACCAGGTCAGAACGGACCTGAACCTGCAAGATAACATTGATTTGCTGGGTGTTGAGGTCATGGTTACCGGTTCTTTATCGGCTTATTTCAGTCAACCGGGCATGAGAGATACGTCTGACTACACGATCACAGGTGACGTTCCTGAAGAACCTGAAACAGATTATGACGAAATGAGTATTGCTGATTTCCGTGATCTGAATGAAGGTGAGAGCGGGAAGATTGAGGGTATTGTTACAACAGTCCCAGGTTCGTGGGGTGGCGATCGTTTTGCTATTCAGGACGAAACAGGCGGGATTTATGTCGATATCGAAAGCCATGATTTCGAAATGGGCGACCGTGTAAGTATCAGCGGTGACTTGGATATCTTTAATGACGAACTTCAAGTCGATGCCAAGGCATCGGAACTGATCGAAGCCGATCAGGAAGTTCCGGCACCGCGTGTTGAATTGATGAGTGATGTAACAAAGAGTGACGAAGGTCAGATTCTCACATTTGAGAATGTGGAAATTACCGAATATGATGTCGTGAACAATTTTGGCACATTTGAATTTACAGCTGTTTCCGGTGACGACTCGTTTTTAATCCGTGTTGACAACCGTACAGGTGTTGAAGCTGATAATTTTGATTTTGAAGAAGGCGATATAATCGATGTGACGGGACTTGTTGCTGAATTTAGAGGCACACTTCAGCTCAAGCCGCGATTCGCAGATGATTTCGCAGCAGCTGAATAATCAAACAGTTTAAAATGAGGCGCAGGGGATTCGTTCCCTTGCGTCTTTTTTGATTCAAAGCATAAACATTTACGGATTAATGCCGATATAATGAACGAATATCAACAAAGGCCTTGAAAGATTCAGGTTTCTCTTGAATCAGAAGGAAATTTTTATTAAACTTAATGTAGAGTGACAGAGGAGGTAAAGTGATGCGCAGAAAAGCTTTATTGATGGTTATGCTCTTAGTAGGCGCAATATTTGCAGGAAGCATTGCTGTTATGGCGAATAATGGTTCTGACGATTTCCCGGATTTACCAAGAGATCACCGGGTGGGCCCTGCCGTATACGCACTGGTTGACCAGGAGATTATTTCCGGTTTTCCTGATGGTACATTCCGTTTTCAGGATAATATCACCCGGGGAGATGCTGCAGTGATGATTGCAAGGGCATTGAGTTATGAAGATCTCAATAATCCGAATGTAACATTTGAAGATCCATTTGTGGATATTCCAACAACAGACCGTTATTTTAATGCCGCTAACTGGCTGAAAGAACAGCAAATCACAGGCGGATATCCAGATGGAACATTTGCACCACGGGATACGATTACCCGTGCTGAAATGGCAGTCATTCTGTCTCGTGCATTTGCTCTTGAGAAAACAAGTGATACATACTCTTTCTCAGATCGTGGTGGCAGTACGCAGGATTTTGTACAGGCACTTTACGATCAGGGCATTACGGAGGGTATAGGCGGAGGCCGTTTCGGTTCTGATGACAATATCACACGAGGTGACTTCTCTGTATTCGTACACAGAAGCATGGGTTCTGGAGATGTGACACCACCAGAAGATGATGATGCTGAAGAGCCTGAGGAATTCAGAGTTGTTGATATTTACTGATTACATGCAAACAGTCGGACATTTGTCCGGCTGTTTTTTTATTAGGCTCTGGTAAAGTCTGTTGTTGAAATTTCGGTTTGAAAAAGCGACAGGCGGAGACACCTGCGGGAAAAGCGCAGTCCGAACATCCACTTTCCCAGAGCGAAAGTTAGCTGAGGCAAGCCTGCTGTAAGCGTCCGCCGATAGCAATTGGAAACAACATTAAACTTTAACAGTGCTATTTTTAAGAAATCAGTTGCATTTTTATAGAAAAGTAAATACAATATAAAGTAGAAAGCGGTTGCACAAAAAGCGAAGAACTTGATATATCAAGTTCTATTATTATATTCATTTGTGCAAACGTTTTCTTAAATTGTGCAATAATTGCACAATAAGAACATAATGATTCATGGTTTGGCCTGGGGGTGATGAACAGAAAGATTGATGTTTGCTGGTTCAGTTTGATCAAAGGGAGGAATGGATCTTGAACAGGAAAATGAAAAAAAGAGCATCTGTGTTTATGACAGCAGTCATGGGTATGAGTGTTTTATCGACATTCGCACCTGCTGCAGCATTGGCAGAAGGAACTTCTGAAGAAACTGCAGGTAATGGTGTACCTGAAGATCATCTTCGTATTCATTACGATTATGGCGATGCGGATGTATCGGAGCTTGGCATTTGGTACTGGGGCGGTTTCAGTCATACGTCAGATGATTTGGGTGTTGATTGGCCGGGGGACGTCCGTTTTGATGAAGACAATACGACAGACTTCGGTGCCTACATCGATATGGAACTCGCTGAAGGATCGAATGCTGTTCAGTTTCTGATCAACAACGATGAAGGAGACAACCTGACGGGTGATCTTTCCGTCGATCTTCTCAGTGACGAGATGAATGAAGTCTGGATTACGGAAGATGCAGAAATATATTACTACGAGCCTGAAGAATTTGAGGATAATATTCTTCGCGTTCATTTTCAGACTGAAGATGAACAGTATGAACCGTGGGGACTGTGGACATGGGGCGATGTTGCTGCAGCAACAGAAGACTGGCCAACAGGAGCTCACGCCTTTATGAATGATCAGACAGGCCCTTACGGTGCCTATTATGATCTGGATCTTGCTGAAGATCCATCATCGGTCAGTTTTTTACTGGTCAATCGTGAAAACGAAGAACAGACTGGCGATGTCACTTTTGGCGATCTTGATAACCACAGGCAGGTGTTTGTTCACCTTGATAAAGAAGGTGTATTTACAAACCCCTACTATGTGGATACAGCTGAGGAAGAAGAACCTGAACTGAAAGAGGGCGAGTATGACTTCACCATCAGCGGTACCGTTACAGGTCCGGTTGATGCGGAGAATCATGCGGTGCTTGATATTGAAGTGACGGAACCGGAAGAAGATGTGGCAATCAGACGCATGCACGCGGATGTTTCCGAACTGGGTGGCCCGGAAGAGTTGTCCATTTCTCCGGAAGTGATGGGTGTGACGCTGTCCGCACATTACACGGTGGAACCTGGAACGTATGATATTCCGCTGATGCTTGTGGATGAGGAAGGCGGTACATATGACGGAACCGCCGAAGTCACTGTTGAAGAATACGTGAAAGGTGAAGGCGACTTCAACTGGGACGAGTCGATTATCTACTTTATGCTGACGGACCGTTTCTATGACGGTGATCCGTCCAATAACGACCCGTACGACCTCGACTACAGTTCCTATGGCAACCAGCGCGGAGTGCCGCAGGGCGGCGACTTTGTTGGCGTCATGGAACAGCTTGACTATCTCGATGATCTTGGTGTGAATACGATCTGGATCACACCGATCGTAGAAAACATCGCTTATGACGTTGGTTTTACTGAAGATGGTGCCGGTTCCTATTTCGGCTACCATGGCTATTGGGCCAAGGATTTTGAAGAGCTGAATCCGCATCTCGGAACCTTGGACGAGTTCCATAACCTGATTGATGCGGCGGCTGACCGTGATATGGATATTATGGTTGACGTGGTGTTGAATCACACAGGTTACGGACTGAAAGCTGAAGACGGTGACTTGGAAGACCCGCCGCCTGGCTATCCGACAGATGAAGACCGAGAGCGCTTTGAAGGCATGATCCGTGAACAGTCGGGATCAACGGATGAGACGATGGAACTTGCGGGTCTGCCTGATTTTAAGACAGAAGTGCCTGAAGTCCGTGAACAGATTGTGGACTGGCAGACGTCTTGGGTGGAGAAGTCCACGACAGACGCTGGAAACAGCATTTCATCGTTCCGTGTGGATACAGTGAAACACGTGGATGAGCCGACATGGCAGTTGTTTAAAAATGAACTGACGCGTGTCAGCACAGATTTCAAAATGATCGGTGAAGCATGGGAAAACAATATTGACGGGAATCACCGTTATTTGAACTCCGGTCAGATGGATTCCCTTTTAAGCTTTGATTTTAAAGGTATTGCCGGCAATCTTGTGAACGGCAATATTGCAAGAGCTGTCGATGCTTTGGATGAAGTCCAGCATACGATTGATAATAAAGCCACGCTCGGGAACTTCCTTGGAAGTCACGATGAAGCCGGGTTCCTGTATTCACAGGACGGCGATGAAGGGAAACTGAAAGTGGCGGCTTCCCTGCAGGCATTTGTAAAAGGCCAGCCTGTCATTTATTACGGGGAAGAACTTGGTCAGAGCGGTGACGACAACTGGCCTGTGTATGACAACCGCTATGATATGGGCTGGGACATTGTAGAAGACAACACGATTCTTGAGCACTATCAGACTATCTTTAATCTACGTCGGGATCACAGTGAAATCATGGCCCGCGGTGAGTTTGATCATGTAGCAGGGTCAAATGCCGATGACTATGTCGTCTTCAGCCGTACGTATCATGATGAGGCACTGTATGCCGCATTAAACGTGCATGAAGATGCAAGACAGATCGCCCTTGACGTCGATTCCGACGATGTTGTCGTAACGGATCACTATTCCGGTGAGGCATACGACGCGTCTGAGGGCACTGTTGTCATTGATCTTCCATCCATGGCAGACGGCGGTACAGCACTTCTGACGGCAGAGAATGGGATGATTCTTAGCGCTGAGACAGAAGAGGTTCCTGAAACGGAAGAGATTCCGGAGAATCATATGAGAATTCACTATGATAATGGCGATACGCCACCGGGGAATCTTGGTATTTGGTATTGGGACGGTGCAGCTGTTGCATCTGAAGAATTCTCGTCATGGCCAGGTGAAGAGCGTTTCTCTGAAGACCGCATGACAGATTTCGGGCCTTACTTTGACGTTGAGCTCGAAGAAGGGGCAGACCGTTTGGATATGCTTGTGAATGACGCAGGTGGCGCCAACCTCACGGGTGATGTGGCGATCAACATCCTTGCGCCCGAGATGAATGAGGTATGGCTTTATGAGGACGGCAACTACCTGACATTTGAACCGGTTGAGCTTGATGATCAGGTACGTATCCACTATGACCGCGAAGACGGCGACTATGAGAACTGGGCTGTCTGGTACTGGGATCAGGGCTTGAATCCGCCATCTGAATGGCCGGATGAAGCTGTTGATTTCGATAACGAGGGCCGCTATGGTGCTTATGTGGATATTGATCTAGAGGAGGATGCAGAAGAGATCGGATTCTTGTTCTTAAATAAGGAATCAGGTGAACAGACCGGTGATCTGCAGTTTAATGAATTGGCTAATCAAAATCAGATTTTTGTAAGTGATGCTGAAGATGTTGCCTATAACAATCCGTATTATGTAACGCAGGAAGGGTTGCGTTCAGCGGAAGTGTTAAGCGATGAGCGAATTGAGCTGATTTTCTCTTCAACGGATGCATTTACCGAAGAAGAACTGATGGAAGGTCTGGAAATGACAGATCGCCATGGAGACAAAGTGTCATTCGACTCCGTCACGATTGAGGAAGACGGTGTGACAGTCAATGTGCACGGCAACTTTGATCTCGACGGAGCTCCTTTCGAGATGACCTTTAATGAGCGGTCAGCTTCAGCCATTGTCAGCTGGCGCTTAAAGGATGAAATGTACGCCTATGACGGCAATCTCGGTGCTGAGCTGCATGAAGACGGCTCTGCGACACTGAAGCTCTGGTCTCCTAGTGCAGACAATGTCAACATCATTTTGTACCACCGTGATGATCAGTATGAAGTAGTGACAGATGATGTGGCAATGGAGTTTGGTGACCGTGGTGTCTGGTCCGTCACACTTGATGAAGATAACACGGGAGAAGAAGATCTGACAGGTTTCTATTACCACTATGAAATCGAACGTGATGGTGAAACCGTTCTGGCTCTTGATCCTTACGCGCCATCCATGGCGACGTGGAATTCAAGTGATGAGGACAACAACTACATCGGGAAAGCAGCGATTGTCGATCCGTCTGCGATCGGACCTGAACTCGATTTCGCTGATATTGACGGTTTTGAGAAGCGTGAAGATGCGATCATTTATGAGCTGCACGTTCGTGACTTTACGTCTGATCCGTCGATTGACGATGAGCTTGAGAATGAGTTCGGCACCTTTGCTGCATTTGCAGAGCGCCTGGACTATCTCGAGGATATGGGTGTAACACACGTACAGTTGCTACCGGTGATGAGCTATTTCTTTGCCAATGAATACGAAGCAGCGGAGCGTATGCTCGACTATGCGTCTACGCAGACGAACTATAACTGGGGTTATGACCCGCACAGCTACTTCTCACTGACAGGTATGTATTCACAGGATCCTGATGATGCGGAGAAGCGTATTGAAGAATTCAAGATGCTGATTGACGAGATTCACAGCCGGGACATGGGCGTCATTCTTGATGTCGTGTATAACCATACGGCACGTGTTAGAATCTTTGAAGATCTGGAGCCGAATTACTACCACTTCATGGATGCCGATGGTACACCGCGTGTCAGCTTTGGTGGCGGACGACTCGGGACAACTCATGAAATGGCCCGACGTATTCTTGTCGATTCCATCATGTATTGGGTGGAAGAATTCAAAGTGGACGGATTCCGCTTTGACATGATGGGTGACCACGATGCAGAAAGCATTCAGATTGCCTATGACAAAGCGAAAGAAGTCAACCCGAACATTGTCATGATCGGGGAAGGTTGGAGAACGTTTGTCGGTGATGAGCGTTATCCTGATGTACAGCCTGCCGATCAGGACTGGATGCAGGACACGGAGAGTGTCGGATCGTTCTCGGATGATTTCCGAAATGAACTGAAGTCAGGCTTCGGAAGTGAAGGCGAGCCACGCTTTATTACAGGTGGTCCGCGTGACATTCAGCGTATTTACGACAATGTTACGGCGAATCCGCATAATTTCACAGCAACAAACCCTGGTGACGTGGTACCGTATATTGCGGCGCACGATAACCTGACGTTGCATGATGTTATTGCACAGTCCATTCAGAAAGATCCTAAGGATCATCAAGAAGAAATTCATGACCGTATTCGACTTGGTAACCTGATGGTGTTGACTGCACAGGGGACAGCATTTTTGCACGGCGGTCAGGAGTTTGGCCGTACGAAGCAGTTTAAGCATGAAGACTATCGTGAGCCGGTCGGTGATGATGTGATTCCGTACAAATCAACATTTATGACCGATGAAGACGGAAACCCGTTTGAGTATCCGTACTTTATTCACGATTCGTATGATTCCACAGATGCGATCAATCTGTTTGATTGGGAAAAGGCAACAAACGAAGAAGCTTACCCAACGAACGTTCAGACACGTGATTACACACGCGGCATGATTGAACTGCGCCGATCCACCGATGCATTCACACATGGCACGATGGATATGATTGATGAAAAGGTATCGATGATCGAAGCACCTGAAGTCGCGGATGAAGACCTTGTGATCGGTTATCGTGCGGAAGATTCTGCAGGGGAATATGCGTACTATGTATTCGTCAATGCGGATACAGAAGCAAGAACTCTGTCACTTTCATCAGACCTGACGGCAGGTGATGTCATTGTTGATGCTGAGGAAGCTGGTACAACGGCAATCGATGCTCCTCAGGGTGTTGATATCTCAGCGAATGCGATTACGATCGATCCTCTTTCAGCAACTGTTATCAAAATGGGAGTGGAAGATGTGTCATTCCCTGACTTCACACCGGATGAGCCGCACTATGCACCTGTTAACCAGCTTGTCAGACAGGGGATCATCAGAGGCTTTGAAGATGGTACGTTCCGGGCGGACCGATCCATTACCCGTGTATCAGCGGCGATAATGCTGACAAGGGCAAAGAACCTGGATGTATCGAACACGCCAGAAGCGGCGTTTGCTGACGTATCTGCCGAATTCAGGTTTGCTCCTGAAATTTACGCGACTCGTTCAGCCGGTATCTTCCTTGGTGATGAGAATGGACTCTTCCATCCTGATCGAAACATTACAAGAGGTGAAGCTGCAGCTGTTCTCGTCAGAGCATATGATCTTTCAGGTAATGACGAGGCACCATTTACAGATGTTGAGGGCACGAGGTTTGAAGATGAGATTAATATTCTTTATTCTGAAGGTGTCACTGAAGGAAAACCGGGCAACATTTATGATCCTGAGGCGGACTTAACAAGATTGGAATTCAGTATTATGCTGAACCGTATCCAGGAGAGACAATAAACGAATTGAAGCAGCCTGCTGGTCTATCCAGCGGGCTGTTTTTTTGATAAAATAAAGCGTATTGAATGTCTGACTGGTAATGAGTCTGAGTTATATTGTGGATGGAGGGACTACAGATTATGTATGGTGTTCTTGGATTCATAGAAAGTATACAGAACATGGCGATACCATGGTACTGGCTGATGTTCGCCGGCGCGATGATCAGTACGATCGGGATCCTGATTTACCGGAAGAATACGAAAGTGTATAAAGATTGAGGGAAGAAAACATGACTAAGTTACGGGCGGAGCGAAAGAAGAAAAGGCGGCTGTGGCCGAAGGTTATGGGCGTGTTTCTGCTTCTGATCCTGGCAGGAGCGGGCTATGTGTATTACCTCTTTGAACTGAAGACGTATGACATTGCAGATGAGGAGCTGTCTGCCGTTACGGCCGCCCCTTATGAAGTGAATCTCTCTGAGCGTCGCTATTGGCAGGATGCCGGGGAAGAAGATGTCTCTGAAGAAGAAATCCAAACCGTCTACCGTTCGAGTCTCGATGAGATCAAAGCCACTACGGAACGCCGGGTCCGGGAGGTGGCGGAACGTGCACTGAATGAGTACCAGCAGCTCGAATCGTCGGAGAATGTGTCGGTTCCGTATTTGTATGCCAAGTATACGCAAGCGGCGGATCAGGTGGAGAGGCAGATGGACGAGGCGTTCGAAGAGATGTATCAGGAGATGCGCCGGGACCTTGAACAGTCCGGTGGAAGTCTCTCAGAGGCACAGGCTCTTCGTGAGGACTACGAGAGCTATAAAGACGGATTACGAAGACAAATCATGGATCAGGCAGGTATCGGATTCTGATCCACGTGTGAAAGCAGGGTCAACTAATGTGGATGGATCTGGTTATCGTATTTGCAATTATCATGATCGGGAGTTTTGTTCAGGGAATCAGTGGCTTTGGGTTCGGCATTTTGGCGATGAGCTTTATGCCGTTTTTTTTTACGGTAAAGGACAGTACTCTTCTCGTCGTTGCATTGGCAACGATTCTGTCATTCAGTATTACGATGCAGCTGAAAAAACATATCGAGTGGCGATCCGTGTTCCTTATTCTCAGCTTTGCTCTTGTCGGCAGGGGATTCGGCTTTCTCGTCCTGCATAACTTTGGTGAACTGCCGGTTTTACGGGTGGTTTTGGGCGTCTTTCTCCTCGGCGTCGTCGTGTACCTGCTTGTCAGTCCAAAACCCGATCCGGACCGAAAGCGGATCCCGGTCTGGATTCCGGTTTTGATGGGGCTTGCCGGTGGCTTTGTCGGAGGTGTGTTTGCCGTAGGAGGACCGTTCTTTGTCTTTTTCTTTTTGATGGCGTTCCCGAATAACCGCTATGCCTACACGGCAAACCTTCAGGTGGTGTTTTTCCTGAATAGCATCACGACCGTTTCACTTCATGGTTTCAGTGGTGACTATACGCTGAATATCCTCCTCTTTATCCTTGTGGGATTCATCGCAGTGATGGCAGGTTCACGTCTTGGCGTTCACTTTTTAAACAAAGTCTCCAATGAACAGGTGAAGAAACTGGCCGCATTGGTTGTGGCCGTCGCCGCGATCAATCTGATTCTCTTTGGAAACTAACAGTAAATGGAAAAACGAGAAAAGCCGCCGGACTCAGGGAGTCACGGCGGCTTTTCAGATTTTTATTGGAGCTTCCACATGTCGTTCGTAAACGCAACCGGGTCTTCAATCGGCAGTCCTTCGATGAGGAGAGCCTGGTTATAGAGGAGGTTCGTGTAGAGTTCAATCTGTTCTTTGTTTCCGGCTTCATGTGCTTGTTTCAGTTTACTGAAAACAGCATGATTGGCGTTGATTTCAAGCACTTTATCAGCCTGCACGCCCTGATTCTCCGGTATCTGAGCAAGGACTTTCTCCATCTCAATGGAGATGTCGCCTTCCGCCGTGAGGCAGACCGGATGGGATTTCAGACGTTTCGACGTGCGAACGTCTTTCACTTTGTCACCGAGGAGCTCTTTCATTTCTTTAAAGAGATCTTCGTGTTCTTTTTTCTCTTCATCCGTTGTTTCGTCACTTTCCTCATCTTTCAGACCGAGATCCCCGCTTGAGACATTGCGGAATTCTTTCTCGTCGTAGGTCATCATCATTTTGATGGCGAACTCGTCGACGTCTTCAGTGAAGTAGAGGATTTCATAGCCCTGATCGAGGACACGTTCTGTTTGCGGGAGCTTCTCAATACGGCTCACCGAATCACCTGTTGCATAGTAGATATACGGCTGATCTTCTGCCATGCGCTCGGTGTATTCCTTCAGCGTGACGAGATCCTTGTCTTTTGATGAATGGAACATAAGGAGATCCTGAAGATCGTCTTTGTTCTGGCCGAAGTCACTGTATACCCCGTACTTCAGCTGGCGGCCGAAAGATTCGAAGAACTTGACGTATTTCTCGCGGTCTTCTTTTAAGAGGTTTTTCAGTTCATTTTTGATCTTGTTCTTGATGTTTTTGGCAATGGCCTTCAGCTGACGGTCCTGTTGGAGTATTTCCCGGGAAATGTTTAAAGACAGATCCTCGGAGTCGACCATCCCTTTGACGAAGCTGAAGTAATCCGGGACGAGCTCAGGGGCTTTTTCCATAATCAGAACGCCGCTGGAATACAGCTCGAGTCCTTTTTCGAATTCTTTGGAATAGTAGTCAAACGGCACGGATTCGGGAATGTAGAGAATCGAGTGATAGCGGATCGTTCCGTCAACCTGAAGGTGCACGTGCTTCAGGGGCTTGTCGAAGCCGTAACGCTTCTCCTGATAAAAGTTCTCGTAATCCTCGTCAGTCAGTTCGTCTTTGTTCTTGCGCCAGATCGGCACCATGCTGTTGACCGTCTGTTCTTCAACGGTCTCCACGGTTTCGCCTTCTTCCCCGTCTTCCTTCGGCTCGTGCTTGGTCACATCAAGCTTGATCGGGTAGCGGATGAAGTCGGAATATTTCTTGATGATGCTTCTGAGACGATGCTCGCTGAGAAACTCATCGAAGCTGTCTTCATCATCGGTAGCGTCTTTCAAATGAAGGGTAATGCGTGTACCCGGCTGCTTTTTCTTATCCGATTCTTCAATCGTATAGCCGTCCACACCGTCGGACGTCCAGCGGTAGGCCTGATCGGAGCCGTAGGCGAGGGTCTCGACGACGACTTCTTTGGCAACCATAAAGGAGGAATAGAACCCGACACCGAACTGTCCGATGATGTCGTGTCCGTCCTTGACCTCATTTTCATTCTTAAACGCGAGAGAGCCACTCTCGGCAATGGTTCCGAGGTTTGTCTCAAGCTCTTCTTTCGTCATCCCGATCCCTGTGTCCTTGATTTCGATGGTACGGGCGTCTTTGTCAAAGGAGATTTTAATGAAGAAATCATCCTGATTAAAGTCGATGCTGTCGTCGGTGAGTGCCTTGTAATACATCTTATCAATGGCATCACTGGCGTTTGATATCAGCTCTCGGAGAAATATTTCACGCTGAGAATAAATGGAGTTCACCATCATCTCAAGCAATCGCCGCGATTCGGCCTTAAACTCTTTCTTTTCCACGTGTCATCACTCCTTGAAATAGTCTGTGTACGAAAGATTAGCACTCGCATATAACGAGTGCTAATACCCAATTCATATTGTACGGATTTTTGGCGTGATGTCAATGGTCTAGAGGTTAAAATTATCGAATCGGGATATCGCTCTCTCGGTTAAAGAGGTCGTTTATACTCATAAACTCAACATCAATTCCACCGCGAGGCATGTCAATTCCTTCTCCACTGATCATGACTCCCGAGAACTTTTCTCCGTTAAAGGAGATTGTGCCGTTAGGAGCGAACAAAAATGCATTGGTTAAGTCTTGTCCTCCGAATGTAGAAAACGAAATGTCTCCCTTACTAATGACCACAAGACCATCGACAGATACCTGAGGATTCGTATTAATGTTGAAATCATCCACAAAAAAGTGTTTGACGGGGGCATCTCTGAGTCTGTTTTCGGGTGCTGTTGTTTCGTATCCTTTATTGGAATACCATTCATCAGGGTGCATCTGTGGTGTTTGAGTGATGGTTCGTTCTTTTTGTTCAATGGATTCAACTTTTATGAAATTAGTTGTCGGATAATCAGAAGGGGTAAGCAATTCCCCGGTAAAATAGATATTGCTTCCATTATGAAATTGAGGCACTCCCGATGTTGCATTGACATTGCCTTCTACAAAAATATCACCATGGATATTTGCATTTTGAATAGAGAGATCGCCATAAATATAAGATGTACCGTAAATGTTTCGTGTGCCGCCATTGAACTCGGCATTGCCATAAACGATAATGTCACCAGGAGTAGAAGAAGATCCTAATTGAAGAGACCCAGTTTGAAGCGAGATCCCCTGATTAAAGATCAAATTGCTGAAGCCAAGAGTTGCTCCTTGGTTAAAATCATCTGTGACAACAAGGTCGTTAAAGACTCCTGTGTAATCAGGGGCATCTATAAGGTCGCCGCCAAAATCTAATCGGCTTGTAAACACGGAGACATTTTGGCTGATGATTTCCTCAGTATCGTCTGAAATTTGTTCTTCTTCAGTGCCCGTTTGATAATCCTCATAATCTCCGAGTCTTGCTATGGTCGTATCAACGGAGAAGCTTCTCCCGTTTGTGTCTTCGATGGTGAACTCAACTTTGAGTCTGTTTCCCCGATTCTCTGTCCCTTTTTCAAAAGTGATTTCGGATGGTGATGGCGTATGACCCTCTGTATAGGAGAACTCATTGGCTGTTTCACCATCCGGGCGAACTTCGGTAAACGTGAAGCTGGAGAATTTGAAAAAGTCTTCTTCAGAAAGTGGGGCACTGTTTCTATCAAACAGCATGTTTTCTGTATTGTCAAAAGAGAGGGTTGTTGATTCATCAGCGTTTGAATAATCACTTCGGATCTTTGTAAGGATAATATTGGCTTCCTGTCTCAAACTTGCATGGTCAGATGTAACGTCGGCCTGGGTGAACGTTGAGACCAGTACAGAGCCCGCCAGTCCTATTACAATAGTACCGATAACAAGCGCTGCCAATAACTCAATTAAGGTGATCCCTGCCTGGTTTTTAATTCTTTTCATAGCAATTCCCTCCCTGTATCCATTATAATAGAATTAGAGAAGAGAGGGTGAGAATAATGCATATTTCTCGTGAAAAAGGTTTTACTTTGTTGGAACTGTTGGCTTCGATTGTGTTAATTGGAATTATTTTCACAGCATTATTCCATTTTCTTGGGCAAAATATTTTTATGTCGGCTAGTGTGGAGAACCAGTATGTCACAGCACAGATTGCAGAGAGGGAATTGGAGGAGAACCGTTTTGCGTCATTAAGTCTTCCGTCAAACTATGTTCCTGGTAATGAAGAAGTGTTTAATTATACTGTTGAATCAAGAGGGAAGGAATATCAGATCACTGTTAGTTTAAGAGCGGAGAACGAGGAAGAATTTGATGCAGGACTCTTCAGGCTCAGAGTCAAGGCTGAGGAACCTGAATCAGGACGAGCGTCCGTTGCATATGGTTGGTATACGGAAAAAATTGGAGGTGTTGAATAGTGAAGAATCAAAAAGGATATGCGTTTTTATTGGTTCTGGGTACGATAGTGATCATAGGTTTACTCGTTCCGCCTATAGCATTTCAAGTGCTTTCAAGTTCCACTCAAGCCAGCCAAACTGAACAGAATATCCAGCTTGATAACATGTATGATATGGGGAAACAAATGGGAAGAAGGCATGTTGAGGCGGCTCTGAAAGGGGAGATCGGATACAGCTCCTTGGAATCTGAATACCCATCTGGAGCGACCTGGTCGGAGGTAGAAGCCCATTTTACAAACGAATTGAACATTGATTCTTCGGTCGATAATGCATTATTGATAGATGATTTAGAGTTTGAAAATTATAACGGAAGAGTCAAAGTGGATTTTATGGATATCGAGACTGAGGATGAACGTCTAGCAATTATCTACCGTGTCATCCCTTTTGTAAATGGAGAAGACCATGATGCGGTTTACGAAACGTTTTATTTGAGCAATCCGGACGATACGGGACCAGATGACTCAGATAGTTGGATCAATGAAGATGGCACCATAAATATCGATTTGATATCGGACCTGAACGAACGTATTAACGAAAAAATAGATCTTAAACCTGGTGCAACAGATATTGCAGGAAAAGTCTATATTAATGGTGGACAGAAAGCAGGTGGAGGTAACCCGCATGTTACAACTCCTATCGTTTCTCAGGGGTCAATTGGTTTTGAGGATGACTTAAAACTTAGAGGACAAGGCCCGGAAGTCTTTCAGGTTAATAATGGTGATTTATACGTGAGCAGTACTTCTGGGAATCTGACAGTTATCAGTTTGAAGCAAAACAGAAAAATTCGAGTTGATGGTAATGCATATTTTCACAATGTTGAATTTGAACTTAAAGATACTGGCTGGCCGGGTGCGGTAAACAATGTATGTATTGATGGAGATGTGTTTGTTTCCGGCAATTCGGATTTGGAGGAAACTGATTCGAAAGATTTTGTTAAAGTCGACGATTGTTCCATGGCTTCGGCTCATGATGTCTATTATACCGGTTCATTATTCACTGGAGGCGGTTCAGGTTCGGGTCCTTCTGATGGTTCAGGATTAATTGAGCGACTTCAACTGGACGGTACAAGAGGGAATTAATCAATAGAAATGAAACTCAAATCAGTAAAGGATGATCGCGTTGACACAGAAAAGTAGAATCATTCAAACCCTGCAAACTCTCATCAACACCCCAAGCCCTTCGGGCAACACGGACCGGGTAATTCGCTTCGTGGAGGAGCGGTTCGAGTCACTCGGGATTGAAACAAAACGGAATCGGAAAGGCGGGCTCATTGCCACGATTCCCGGCAAGAATGACCGTGAACATCGGATGCTGACGGCGCACGTGGATACGCTCGGTGCGATGGTGAAGGAGATCAAGCCGTCCGGACGGCTGAAGATCGATCTGATTGGGGGCTTTAAGTTCAACGCCATTGAAGGCGAATACTGTGAAGTGGAGACCCAAGACGGTACGGTGATTACCGGCACCACCCTGATGCATCAGACGAGTGTGCATGTGTATAAAGACGCCGGCAGTGCCGAACGGAATCAGGCGAATATGGAGATTCGTCTTGATGCGAAGGTAAAGAGCGCGGACGATGTCCGGGCCCTCGGTATTGAAGTGGGGGATTTCGTGAGCTTTGATCCCCGTTTTCAGGTCCTTGATACAGGCTACATCAAGTCCCGTCATCTCGACGATAAGCTCAGTGTGGCGATCCTGATGGAGCTTTTGAAGACGGTAAATGAAGAAGGGATCACGCTTCCTTATACGACGCATGTACTCATCTCCAATAATGAAGAAATCGGCTATGGCGGGAATTCCAATATCCCTCAGGAAGTCGTCGAATATCTCGCTGTCGACATGGGCGCGATGGGAGACGGGCAGATGACCGATGAACACACGGTCTCGATCTGTGCGAAGGATGCGAGCGGCCCTTATCATCTCGGACTGAGGCGCCATCTGACTTCTCTGGCGAAGTCAAATGACATTCCGTACAAAGTTGATCTTTATCCGTACTACGGATCAGACGCCTCTGCGGCAATCCGTTCGGGGCATGACATCGTCCACGGCCTCCTTGGCGCGGGGATTGATTCATCCCACGCTTACGAGCGGACGCACCTGGAGTCAATCGATGCGACAGCCAAACTCCTGTGGGCATATATGCAGTCTGAAATGGTCATCTAAACGTGAACCACCTTCATCATTGAGGGTGGTTTCTTTTTCTTCTTTTTGACTGGGCACTGCGGTATCTGGTTGAAAACGCTCAGATCAAGAAAAATGACCCCGCATTTGCGGAGCCATTTGGGATTCTTATTCTGTTACGCTGCTTTGTTTTTCTGATCGCTTGGTGTGATCTTGCCTTTGAATACTTTGTCACGGAGTGCCGGGATTACCCAACGGTCACCACCGAATTTACCAGCGTTATAGCCTGCGACAAGAATGAAGACTGTCAGAAGGATCAGGAATGGGTTACTTGAAATCGTACCTGCAAAGATGAACGCGAAGTTCATGGTAATACCGAAGAATGCTGCGGCTGTTGTCAATACGCCAAGAATCAAGCCGAGTCCGACTGCCACTTCACCCCATGCAACCATAAAGCTGAACAGGTCTGCGTTCGGGAGTGCAAAATTTTCCAGGAATGCGTGGTACGTTGGATACGTTTCCTGAACACTTTCATTTCCGATGGCACCCTGTAAGAAACCGCCTGCATCAAATTCGCCAAACGCTTTTCCCCAACCGGCTGTTAACCACTGCCAGCCTACATATACCCGAAGCACTGTCAAAACCGCTGCTGCAATCACGTTGTTTCGTAGGAAATCCATAATCATGTTAAATTCCTCCTTCAAATTTTGATAGTATCGGCCACCCTTGATAAGGGATGATAAGAATGCGTTTTGTTGTGGGTGGTCACTAACTATCTTTCTTGTCTCCAAGTATAACGGATGAGAGGAGCTGTGCATGCCGAAGTTGTGAACATCCTGTTAAGAGAAGGTGAACGTTCTGTGAACCTGACTAAACTCCCTGAGGCTAAAGGGCTTTTGAGGTCTTTGATATCTTCCGAGCCATTCGAAACGGCAGGATATGTGACGATCCGTCACGCTTCAAAGGTGAGATGATGACGCTCATCACGATTTTGTGCTCCTATTTTGAGGCATCAGTCCTAAGTAAATGGACGACTCAGTCACGTTTCCTCCATATAAATAATGATCGGTTTAAGCAGCACAGGTCCTCACTAAACCTGAAATAGAGGGACTCGTGTTTAATTCCTGAATGTGTGAAAATGATGTCTGCCTGGTGATCTTCTTATCTGTTCTCTTGACTTAAGCGGGCATTTTCAAGGATTGACACGTATCGTCTCATTCATTCTCAGTGATCCTCTTGATCAATCCGGGATCCTGTCTATTTGAGCGGCTAATCGTCAAAATGTTCAAAATAAATTGCCATGACCGTAAGTTCTTGATAAAATGTGTTATATTATCTCGCAAAGTCACCTGGCACCACTGCGTCATTTTGCGAACAAACCGATTCATCATGGCTGTAACGGGTATAGTCGTTTAGTGACTCATCCTGCACAGTCATCTTCTTTCCTTTATTCGGGACGGAACATGTCTACAGGGACTTTTTGAGTCCCGGGTAGGCACTGCAATGGATATGAAAAGAATGAGGAGGATTTGAACATGGCACCATTAAATGAACAAGATCCGAACATGATGCTGAGAAGTGACGTCAACAAACTGGGGAAGATCCTTGGTGACGTGCTGAGGCACCATGGCGGGGAAGCGCTCTTTAATGAAGTGGAAGAGATTCGTGAAATGACCAAGGCCCTTCGTAAATCCTATGATGAGGCCAACGAGAAAGAACTGAAAAAGCGCATTGAAAATCTGAAATCGCCGATGCGCCAACAGGTCATCCGTGCATTCGCCATCTATTTTCACCTGGTGAATATTGCAGAACAGCATCACCGGATCCGCCGCTCCAGGCAGTACCGGATGAAGCGTGGTGAGAATATTCAGCCAAGCTCCATTGAGGCGGCGATCGTGAATATTCAAAAGGAAAAGTATCCGGAAACGGTGATCCAGCAGGTGCTTGATGATTCGTCCATCGAACTCATCATGACTGCACACCCGACTGAGGCGACGAAGCGGACGATCCTGGAGATTCAAAAGCGCATTTCCTATATCCTTGAGCAATTTGACAACCCGGCTCTGACAGAGAAAGAGCGGGAAGATCATGAAGAGAGTCTGATTAATGAAGTCACTGCACTCTGGCACACCGATGAACTTCGTTTCAAAAAACCGACGGTCATTGATGAAGTGAAAAACGGCCTGTATTATTTTGATACGACGCTTTTCGATGTGCTGCCTGCGGTGCATCAGGAGATTGAGGAACAGCTCGAGCGGTACTATCCGGATCAGGACTTCAAGGTTCCGAACTTTATTCACTTTGGTTCGTGGATCGGCGGAGACCGTGACGGGAACCCGTTTGTCACCCCTGAAGTCACGTGGGAGACGTTGAACCTGCAGCGTGATCTGACCCTCCGTAAATACGAGGAGAGCATCACGGAACTGATGCGCCGGTTCAGCCAGTCCACCACCCGTGTGGATATCGATCCGGAATTTATTGAAACGATGGAACAATACGAGAAGAAGTATATGAAGAAATCCGAAACGTGGCCGGTGACAACGGAAATTTACCGACGGATGCTCGGTGCCATAAGAAAACGGATCCGTCAGGTCGGCAAGACGAATACGGGCTATGATGTGGCGGAAGAACTCCTTGCAGATCTCCGTTATGTACGCGAGAACGCATTGAAGCATCAGCTGCCGAACCAGAAGCTCAAGCAGCTGAACAAAATGATCCGTCAGGTTGAACTGTTCGGCTTCCATTTGGCCACCCTCGATGTCCGAAACCACAGCGGCGAGCATGAGACGGCCATCGCGGAGATTCTGAAAGTCGTTGGCATTACCGAGGATTACAAGTCGCTTGATGAAGAAGAGAAGATGACGATTCTTGAGAACGCCCTGAAGGATCCGCGACCGTTGATGCTCTTAAATGAAGATTATTCCGAAGAGACAAGAGAGATCTTCAAAGTGTTCCAAATGATCAAAGATGCCCATGAGGAGTTCGGGCAGCGCTCCATTGAAGTGTATCTCGTCAGCATGACGCAGTCCGCGTCCGACCTCCTTGAGGTGCTGGTGCTTGCAAAAGAAGCGGGAATTTACCGTCTGCATGCCGACGGCTCCGTCGACAGTAACCTTCACGTGGCGCCGCTCCTTGAGACGGTTGATGACCTCATGGCAGGTCCTGCAATCATGAAACGTCTGTTTGAAATGGATATTTACCGCACGCATCTCGGTGAGCGCGGGGATCATCAGGAAATCATGCTCGGCTATTCGGACGGCAGTAAAGACGGGGGTACACTTACCGCCAACTGGAAGCTGTTTGAAGCCCAGGCGAAGATTCATAATATGGCGAAGGACTATAATGTCCGCCTGAAGTTCTTCCACGGACGGGGCGGATCACTCGGACGGGGCGGCGGTCCATTGAACCGCAGTATCGTCTCACAGCCGGCGGAAACGCTCGGTGACGGGGTCAAGATCACCGAACAGGGCGAGGTGCTCTCATCGCGTTATCTCTTGGGTGACATTGCCTTTCGGAACCTCGAACAGGCGGCATCAGCCCTTCTTGAGGCCTCTGCGAATGTGTACGCGTCTCCTGGGGACAGCTGCCACATCCGGCGCCCGCAGTGGGAAGAAGCGATGGAGGAGATCTCCAAAGCCTCGTTATCCAAGTATCAATCCCTCGTCTTCAAGGACCCGGATTTCCTGACGTACTTCAAGGAAACGACGCCGTTGAATGAACTGAAGGAACTGAACATCGGAAGCCGTCCGATGAGCCGTAAGGGCAGTGAGCGGTTTGAAGACCTCCGGGCGATCCCGTGGGTGTTTGCTTGGACCCAGTGCCGTCAGATGCTGCCGGCGTGGTACGCGTCCGGTACGGGACTCGCGGCCTACGGCAAGGCGAGTGAAGAGAACCTTGAACTGCTGCAGGATATGTATCAGAACTGGCCGTTCTTCCACTCGACGATTAATAATCTGCAAATGGCGCTCATGAAAGCGGACCTGTTTGCAGCGAAGGAATATGTGAAGCTCGTGAAGGATCAGGAGATGGGACAGCGGATTTACGGCGAGATTGAAAAAGAATTCAATCTCACCAAGGAGATGCTTTTGAAGATTTCCGGCAGTGAACAGCTCCTCGACTTCACACCGAATATCCGGGACTCCGTTCATCTGCGGAATCCGTATGTCGATCCGCTTAACTTCCTTCAGGTCGATCTGATCGAGAAGATGCGCGAGTCCTCATCAGAGGAACGGACCGAAGAACTGCTTACGGAAGTGCTCCTCACAATCAGTGGTGTAGCTGCAGGGTTGTTAAATACAGGTTGATCGTTTTTTCACAATCTCAGGTCCGGCGATGCACATCAAATCATCGCCGGACCTTTTATCTTCTAATGTGAATCGGATTCGTGAAAGACGGACCGATTGTGAATTGGCTGAAGCCTGTCGCAGTGGGCTTTATGAAATTTCTATAGCGGAAAACTAATTTTTTCTTCTCAATTTTCAGAAAAAGCGCTATACTGTTATCAAGAACCTGTGATTCCATTGTAGGAGAGGAGGTTATTAACCGGGGCTAATGTAATAGAATCTTACAACCTGAATACTATTTTTATCGCTTCTGTCATGTAAGCGTTTTTCACGTTCAGGGCCCAATTCTGCAATAGATGCGGCGAATAAAGAGCGTTACTGCTGTATTGACTGACAGGTTCCGAGATGATTGACAAGGAGGAGATCGAACGTGGTAGAGAACTTAACACCTATTGTTGTAACATTTGTCGTCTATTTAATCGGTATGATGGTTCTCGGACTGGTTGCGTACAGACTGACTGATAACCTTTCCGATTACGTGCTCGGGGGAAGACGGCTGGGCGCAGGCGTGGCTGCACTCTCCGCAGGTGCCTCAGACATGTCGAGCTGGCTCTTACTCGGTTTACCGGGTGCATTGTACGCAAGCGGCCTCGTGGAAGCCTGGATTGCCATCGGGCTCGCCATCGGTGCCGTCATTAACTGGATGTTTGTCGCAGGACGACTTCGTGCATACACGGAGGTGGCGAACGATTCCATCACCCTGCCTGACTTCTTTGAAAACCGTTTTGATGACAAGTCCAAATCACTTCGTGTCGTGTCAGCGGTACTTATCTTAATCTTTTTCACCTTTTATACATCATCAGGACTTGTCGGCGGTGCGATTCTCTTTGAAAGCACCTTCGGCCTCGATCAGACGACGGCCCTCTGGGTCGGTGCCATTGTTATTATCGGTTATACGTTCCTCGGCGGTTTCCTTGCCGTCAGCTGGACCGACTTTGTTCAGGGGATTCTCATGTTCCTTGCCCTGATCGTTATTCCGATCGTGGCGATTATGGATTTTGGCGGATGGGGACCAACCATGGACGCGATCCGCACCATAGATCCGAACAACCTCACCCTCTTCAGCGGAGTCGGTGTCATCGGGATCATTTCCCTGATGGGTTGGGGGCTCGGGTATTTCGGACAGCCGCACATTATCGTGCGATTCATGTCCGTTAAATCCATGAAAGAACTGCCAAAGGCACGTGCCATTGGGATTGGCTGGGTTGTCCTTGCCATGACCGGTGCCGTAATGACCGGTCTCGTCGGGATTGCCTACTTCGCCGATCAGCCGCTTGATAATCCGGAGACCGTGTTCCTTGCCTTTACGCAGGTGCTCTTCCATCCGGTTGTTGCCGGTGTGCTTTTGGCCGCGGTACTTGCTGCGATTATGAGTACGATTGACTCTCAGCTTCTCGTGTCTTCTTCTGCCCTCGCAGAGGACTTCTACAAAGGCATGATCCGTAAAGACGCGGATCAGAAAGAGCTTGTTCTCGTCGGCCGTCTCGGTGTTCTTGCCGTTGCCGTTGTCGCCTTGATTCTTGCACAGAATCCGGACAGCACGGTCCTTGAACTCGTCAGCTACGCATGGGCCGGTCTCGGTGCAACCTTTGGTCCGCTCGTGCTGTTCTCCCTCTTCTGGAAGCGGACAACGAGAAACGGCGCCCTTGCGGGTATGCTTTCCGGTGGTTTGACCGTTCTGATTTGGGTGGCATTCCTGAAGACCGATGCAGGGTTCTTCTCCCTGTATGAGCTCGTCGTCGGGTTTGTCGTCTCCACGATCTTCATTATTGTCTTCTCACTTGCGAGTCCTGAACCGTCTAAAGAGATTCAGGATACGTTCGAGAAAGCGAGACAGATGGACAAAGGGAACACAGACATGTAAGAAAAATGTGACTTATGGGGCCCCGGATATCCGGGGTCTTTTCTTTGTGTTCTCTGAATATGATCTTTTCGGATGAAAGGGGGAACTAGGGCGGGCAGGACCAGTGAAAACGCGGTACGAACAACCTTATTGCGAGAATTTCTCCAAAACATGGTATCTTTTTCGGCGTGGCTCCGGTAAAATAAAATTGATATTCTACAAAATTCGACAGGGGGACTTTATATGGCAGACCATCAATCCCGGCGTGTTTTTCTTTTGTTTGCCATGATGGCGGGCGTCCTGATGCTTCTTCTTGTTGCGGCAGTCAGTCGGATGCTGATGCCGGATCCTGGTCCTGCTGAACATCCCCATGTGGCGATTCTCGTGGCAAAAGGGATTGACGATCAGAGTTGGGGAAGTCTCGCCTACGAGAGCAAGCAAACGGTCCTCAATGAGTTTGATATTTCAGCTTCGATCCATCCCTTCATGAAAGAGGGAGACGTACTGACGAATACGAAGGCGGTCCTTGAAGAGGAAGCCCCGTCACTGATGATTGGACACGGAAGAGAGTTCTCTGACGTCTTTACGGAACTTGCAAAAGATCACGCCCAGCGGCACTTTGTGACTCTTCACGGCCATCAGACACATGAGAATCAGACTGTATACACCTTCAGCCCAATAGAGCTGGATTATTTTGTTGGTATTCTGATGGCGTGGAAGACGGAGAGCGGTAAAGTCGGGGTGATTTTTCCGGGAGAACATGATGTGGCGAAACGTACGGCGCTTCTTGCGAAGGGAGCCGAATCACAGGGGACAAATCTGAACGTCCTCAAGCGTATTGTGGCGGACCGTGAAGACGGAGACGGGGCAGTGGAAGCCTTCCGGGAGTTAAAGGAAGAAGGAGCAGACATCGTATACGCACTCGGTAACAGCTTCAATCAGCGGGTGATTGAACAGAGTATTGAAACCGGCACCTATATGGTCGGGTATCTTGATGATCAGTCGTATATGGCCCGGGACCTGGTGTTGACGAGTGTAGTCAATGATGTACCGAATGTGTATAAAGCCATCGTCAGGGATTACATACAAGGTGAGATGAACAGTGGCATAGTGGAATTGACGATTGAGGACGATGTCATGGGCTTTTCTGAATTGGGGCCGATGTTTGATGCGGATGAACGGATGCAGTTTCAATATCTGATCGATCGATACAGGGAAGGCAATCTGCCGGTTCCGGATCCGGAGGTGGATTAAATGCAAAGTTACCTCAGAGAGCTGTCTTTTCGAAGCAAAATTCTGATGATTTTACTGTTGATGACGCTGCTCTTAAGCAGCATTGCGGTTATTTTGACAAGAGGGATTGATCAAATTAATGATCAGGGACAGCAGATCATACAAGAAGATCTCCCTGCCCTTGAATGGCTGTATCAGCTGGATATGGAACTGTCGGTCAAGACTCATATGATGGAACAAGGTGCACGAACCGGGTACTGCTGTTCTTTCACAGAACGGTATCAGGAAGCGGTGGAACAAGCGTCAGAAGAGCGCGAGTCGATTACCGGGCATAAACCTGTGATGATTGACCGCCTCGAAAGAGAACTTGATTATCTCGATTTTCTCGTAACGAACCATATCGACGGCTTACTCCGGTTCAGTGGGCTCGAAGCCGTTGAATCGTATCGGAATAAAGAGTGGCAGGAGGCTCATCTTGCGGTGTCCACGACCCTCGAAGATGCCAAATATGCGATCCGTGATCAGGCCAATAACGCCGTTTCACGTTTTGATGCCCTTGTGATCCGTTCGGCATTATTGGCGCTTGTTTTGACAACAGTGGCCATCGTCTTTGCCTTTATCTCGTCCTACCGACTCAGCAATCAACTGACAAAGCCTCTCGTGAAACTTGAATCGGAGCTTGAGAATATTGCGCTTGGGAGCTACGGTAAGCAGCTCACGCCTCCGTATCAAAAGGAGCTCGCCAATTTAACCGTATCGGTGAACCGGATGTCGAGCGAACTCAAAAAATCATTTGAAACGATCATCGCAGATAAACGCTACCGGGATCAGGTTCTGAACGCGCTGCCATTGGGCATTATTACGTATCATGAATCCTTGGATGAGTGCCACCTGAATCAGGCAGCACGATCCTTTACAGGGATGAAGCGATCCGATATTCTGGAATTGTTTGAGACGTCATCTGAAGAACAGGCGGAAGATGCCTTTACGAAACATCTCCTGAAAAAGGATGTCTTCTCGAATGAGCGGATTACGTATATACGTCATGGGGCCGAACTCGAGCTCATCGTTTCGAAGAACCCTCTCAAAACCAAATGGGGAGATACTTACGGCTATGTGTTTCAGTTTATGGATATCACTGAAGTGAGCCGTCTTGAAGAACAGGTAAAGCAGGCGGAGAAGCTGGCTGTTGTGGGGGAACTTGCTGCTGGTGCGGCTCATGAGATCCGCAATCCCCTGACGGTGATCGACGGATTCCTGAGTCTGATGGATCAGACCTTGCCCGAAAAAGACAAAGAGCGTTTTCAATTGCCTCTTCTGAAGAAAGAGGCCAAACGGATCGATCAGATTATTGAAGACATGCTTCTCATGTCAAAACCCGGGGATCCGATACTTGAAGAAGCGAGTGTCAATGAACTTATGGAGGAAATGGTGCCTCTTGTCGAAGCTCTGCCGAATTATAAGGATATTTGCTTTTCAATTAAGACGACGGATGAACCGGTTTTGATGGATAAAGAACAGATGAAGCAGGTCGTGCATAACCTGTTTCGAAACGCCGTCGATGCTATGGATGGATCAGGGGAAATCCGGGTCACATCAGCTGTGGAAGAGGGAATGGTTAAGGTGCAGATCGGTGACAGCGGTCCTGGCATACCGGAACCGCTGCAAGCGAAGCTCTTTGACCCGTTTCGGACGTCGAAGAAAGGAGGAACGGGTCTCGGGCTCACAATCGCTCAGCGGATCCTGCAAAATCATGGCGGGACGATTCGTCTTCTGCCGCATAAAGGAACAGGTGCCTGCTTTGAACTGAGTTGGCCGACTGACAAAATCCTCCCGGATGATGCAAAATGATGCATGCAGGGAGGATTTTTCGTTTTTGATATTGCCGAACCAAAGAAGTTACGGTGATTTTACAGTGGACCACAGGATGGTCACAGCCGGTGACAGGAGGAGAAAAAAGGCGAAGGGGATATAGTGCAGCACGGGAATGCCGAGAATGGAGCTGTTCAGAATCGCAAGCAGGCTCCACGGGACAATCCCGGCAAATACCACTGTCGAATCTGCCAAGACCCGTCCGAGCGCTTGGGGTGAAAAATGTGCATTCCAGTGCGGAAGGAGGGACCGGGCCGTCACAATAATGGGAAAAGCCTGGTTCGGTGAAATGAGAGAGACGGCGGTTGCGATGCCGATGGACTGCCGGGTAATGATACTGAGATCTGTCGTATTAGTGAGTCGGCTTTCGATCACGGGCTGAAGCAACTTTGTATCCTCAATCATCTGAGAGAACATCCCGACTGTCAGGATAAACACGATGAACGGCAGCATCTGCCAAAGGCCGTTCAATGACGCGATGCCCGAGAGCGTCGCTGTGAACCAGAAAGTGAGGCTCTCTCCTCTGATCAGGATCAGGACAATTCCTGCGATGATGCCTGAGAGGAACGAGAGGCGCATCGACTGCCCCGTAAGGATCATGAGCAATAGCAGAAAGGGCGGTACGAGAGAGAGTCCGGTTTCCATCAGCGACAGATCGGCAAGACTGCCTGCAGATGAAACCTCTGTCCGGTTCAGTGCCAAGTCGAGTCCCGCATAGAGGAAAGCCGTCACGGTCGCAGTGATGAACATCGTCGGCAATACGGAGCGAAAGTGTGTCTTCACAGTGACCTCGACGGAATGGGCGAGCAGAAAGAACGAGCTTGAGAGCGGTGACGTCCGGTCTCCGATGAAGGAGCCGGAGACGAGGGCCCCTGCAGTGATCAGGACGGAGATGCCCATCTGTTCCGCGGTGGCCATAATCGGAACACCGACGATGCTGAGACTGCCGATGGAGCTGCCGACGATGAATGACATAATCCCGGTCACAAGAAACGCGCTCAAAAAGAAATGAGCGGGTGAGATCAGGGTCAAGAAGAGCCGGTTCAGATCATCGACGGTACCGGCGACGTACCACGTCGGCAGGAGTATGCCGATAAAGACCAGAAGCCAGGCCACATCTTTGTTGCGGATGAGGCCCTTTTTGCACGATTCAACGAGCTGCCTGAGCGGAATATGTTTGTTTCTGGCGAGGATAAGCAGGCTGAGAAATCCCGGGGTGATCCCGAGGGTCAGCGAAAGCCCGGTACTGATGGCGATGATGAGGCCGCCAATGGTCAGCGTGAGAATGAGCGTGAGTTCTTTTGTGGTAAAGTCCTTTGGCAACGGAATTCCCTTCTTTCTGATAACGGATGTTCTGCCATTCCGTATTGTAGCATACATTCAAAAGTATGATGGTTTTGTGAACGGTGTTGAAAAGGCATTGTGTTCAGTCGCATATTAATTTATATTATAACTATCAAGTTAGTGAAATGATTCACAAAACACTATTGAAATGTTGTTAACTTTATTTGCATAAGAACCCGTTTTGAACACCATGAATTGAAAACCATTACCTTAGGGAGGCATGTTCACATGTTACAAATTACTGAACGCGCAGCGGAGATTTACAAGAATGATATGGAACTGACAAATCAGGATGAGATTCGTCTTTTTGTAAGAGGAGCAGAAGGCTTTTTCCTCGGTGTTGAGAAATCAGCTTCTGAACAGGGCGACTGGTCACTTGAAGTCAACGGCGTCCGTTTCTTTATCAAAGAAGACGACCTCTGGATGTTTGACGGCATGACCCTGGATTTCTGTAACAAAGGCGACTGTATCAAGTTGCATCACCGCGTACACTGATTATAAACGATACATGACCCTCTCCCGATGTGGAGGGGGTTTTTCTGTTGAGATATGTGGATGCAGCCAGAGGGATTGCTGTCTTCTTACTCTTATAAGGCTTTTTGCAGATGTATACAATCAAGAATTGTATTATGATATTTTTTGAGTCTAATTGAAATGGTGGTGTGGAGTATGAAAAAACGGATGAATCTGCTTGTCGTATCATTTCTCCTGGCAGGGTTATTCTTCTCACAACCTGCTTTTATTCATGCAGGAAAACAATTTTCGGATGTGAATGAAGAACATCGCTTTTATTCATATATCGATGAACTGGTCCATAAAGAAATTATCTCAGGGTTCATAGATCAAACATTTAAACCTGAAACGGGTGTCCGCAGAAATGAGGCCGCGATCATGATCGGGCGGCATCTCAATTTGAACGGGGATCCTTCAGAGACATCATTCTCTGATGTTCCCAAAGGCGTCACAGGATCGGGGTATATTGAAGCCGCAGTTCTCGCGGGTGTGGTCAGCGGTTATCCGGATGGAACATTCCGCCCGCAACATTATGTAACGCGTGGAGAAATGGCAATTTTCCTCGACAGGACCTTTTCTCTTGATCAAACAGCGATTTCTTTTTCAGACGTGGATGTTGAGATGAGATCGTATGAAGCGATTCGCGGGCTTTACGGGTCAGGTATTACGGAGGGTTTTCCGGATCAGACGTTTCGGCCGGATCAGCCTGTAACAAGAGGAGAATTTGCTGCGATGATGAGCCGCGCAATGAAATGGGAGGCTAATGCTGACCAAAGAGAGCTTCAGGATTTGACGGATGATGTGACAAAGAGCATCCGGAGTCTTCCGGATTCACCGGGCATGGAATCTTTTCAGAATGTGGCGGAAATCAGGAGTAAACTGAATCAGTTGGCGCTGTCCGGACATCCCTATGAAGGGGATCTCAGGCAATTTGAAGAGGTGGAGGAGAAGGTGAATACAGAGCGGAATGTCATGCTTCAGCCATTTATTGATAATTTGGAAAAAGATTTTAAGAATGGGCAGTTTCGTGAGCGGACCAGGGAAGTTCATCGATTGTTTTCAATGAATCAGAATCAGGGTGATTTGGAGCGGGAGAATGAAACGGTGTTTCAAAAAGGAAGAGAAGGACATCCGGTTTTGATTACCGTACCGCATGGCGTCGAGCATATCCGCAATGGTCAGCCTAAAAGCGCTGAAGTTTACACGGGTCCAATGGGCCTCTTGCTTCATGAATATACCGATGCTCACATTCTTTATACTGCGAAAACGGGCAGGGACGCCAACTTTTATAATGATGTTGAGTTTAAAGATCAAATGAGGAGGATCATCGATGAACATGATATCTCACTCGTTCTTGATATTCACGGTATGAGTAACAGGAATGATGTGGATATTTCTTTGGACATTGGAACAAATCAGGGACGAATTGTGCCGGAAGATCTTGTGCATAGTTTGATGTTCTCTTATGCGAATGCGGGCTTTCATAACGTTTGGGAAAACCGTCTCTTTACCGCGAGCAATGCAGCCAATATTGCCTATTACAGTTATCATGAACTTGGTGTGCCTGCAATGCAGCTGGAATACGCGAGATCGCTTAGAGATCCTCTTTTTAATGGCAGTGAAGGATTCGAACGGTTTTATTTAAGCGTGCGTTCTCTTGGTGAATTCATTGTTCATTATGACCTTGAATCAAGGGGGGATTGACAGGTTCTGTTTTTGCCGAAATGTGCTAAAATAGATGGACAAGCTTGAGACTAGGGAGGGATAATCATGATTTTAAGTGGCAAAACCATTACCGAAAAGCTGAAATCCGGTGAACTTATCGTTGATCCGATGACAGAGGAACAGGTTCAGCCGGCCTCGATAGATCTGAGGCTAGGGGCACACTTTCTTGTGATTGATGACCATCTCAGCACGAAACTCTCTTTGACTTCTGAAGCAGCTTACCGGGAGATTGATGTGGGAGAACGGGGATCAATCGTTATTCCGCCGCAGTCCTTTTTATTGGCAACAACGAAGGAGTACATGGAGATTCCAACATCTCTGACGGCCTTTGTGGAAGGCAGAAGCTCCATTGGAAGACTGGGTCTCTTTATCCAGAATGCAGGCTGGGTGGACCCGGGTTTCAAAGGCCGGATTACCCTCGAACTCTATAACGCCAACCGGCTGCCTATTGAACTTGAAGTCAACAGGCGAATCTGTCAGCTCGTCCTTGCGGAAGTGGACCGAGATGCGGATCCATATGAAGGGAAATATCTGAATCAGAGTGACGCCACTGCAAGCCGGGTTCAGCTCGATTACGAGAACCGGAGGCGCCTTGAATCAGACGCCTTTAAACGGCGCAGTGACAAATAATAAAACATCCCGCACCTCTTCTTTGAAGAGGACGCGGGATGTTTTTCGTATGGAATAAACAGGCGGGTAATTGGCTTAATGCGACTTTAACCTCAAGGCCGGGAAGTGGGGCTTGTATCTTAACAATAAGAAGAATGCAGAGTGGAACTAATTAACGGAAATGTAATATTGTCCTTTTAGCGGTTTGGTTACCAGTGTGTGTATGGTTTTATGGTATCGTCCGGATTTATCTGAGTAAATCGAGATGCATCCCCATCATGCCCATCTGCATGCTTTGAGCGCTCATCGACGCCTGTAGCATCGTCGTCATCCGGTTCATGTCCATGATGTTCAGGGCCATATCTGCATCACGGATGCCGGATTCGGAGCGTTGCATGTTCAAGAGCTGATTTTGGGCGACGTTGCCGGCATAGCTCAGCCGGTTGTCGAAAGCTCCGATATTGCCGCGGCTTGAACTGATCTGACCAAGTGCGTCGTCAATGACGGAAAGAGCCTGCCCGGGGTTGGCGGTGAGATCAAGATCGCGAAGGGTGATGCCTTCTTCGAGACTGCCAAGATTTTCAGAGAGTGCGGCGTCGATGTCGAAGGAGACTGATTCGCCGTTGGCATTGGTCGTCGTCTGCCGGTTTGTAAAACTCCCGTCAAGGAGCCTTTGGGTGTTGAACTCGGTGTTCTCTCCGACAAAGTCGATGTGCTCACGAAGCTGATTGAACTCTTGTTGCAGGGCACCACGGTCTGACTCTGTCAGCATCCCGTTGTTCGCCTGTACGGCGAGTTCACGCATCCGGTGCAGAGAGCTTTGGGTCTGTGAAAGGGCCCCCTCAGCCACCCGGTTAAGAGATTGGCTGTCCGCCATATTCCGGATTGCCATCGAATCTCCACGGATCTGTGAGCGCATGCCTTCAGAGATAGACAAGCCGGCTGCGTCCTGCCCTGCCCGGAAGATCCGGTCTCCGCTTGAAAGCTGCATCATTGTCAGTGCAAGGCTTCGCTGGGTCTGATTGTGATTCATCATAACGCCTGAGTTTACAGAAACCATGTCTGCCACCTCCTGTGGATCAGTATCCCGTTAATTTGTTATATATATTCCTTAATGTCTATATCGGTAAACCGTTAATCTTATTATATACGAAACGGATGATTTTAGGTATGATAGGATGTAGAATTATTTTTGTTTTCTGTTTGCACTATTCAGATGTTATGTTCCATATATATTTGTCATGAGAGGAGGAAGGCAGAGGCTGTGGATGTTTTGATATGTTCATGGGTCATATCTGAAAAAAGTCTCTGCTGTTTGGTATGAAAATTGTTTCGAAGCTGTTGTTAACCGGATCTCTTTTGCTGAATCTTTATTTCTTCATCAAAGAGTCGGGATCACGCTCACAAATCGGGGGTCCTGACGAAGAGGAGACCTTTCGAAAAGGTACACCTGCAAAAAAACAACTGATTCAGCGTGTTCGGATGCCCATACGGAAAACAGCGTGATCAATATCAACCGCGCGTCTTTCGAGGACTTGCTGGCACTGAACGGAATTGGTGAAGACCTTGCGCAGAAAATTCTTGAAAACAGGAAAGCGCAGGGCCCGTTTGCAAGCGTCAGTGATCTGACGAGAGTATCAGGGCTTGGTGAAAAAAAGCTTGATATGTTTCGGGAAGTCATCACAACTGAAGATTGAAGAGTTTTGGTTCTTCGTGAATGATTTCAATTTAACTAATTACAACTAAGATAAAAGGGGTTATAGCATGTCTGTCCGTGATTTCAGTTTGACGTTTTATTCAGTTCTGTTGCTGTTGTTTTTTATTCCGCTTTTGGATTTCAAGTATTATCTCGGGCCACTCCCGCTGTCCGCGGAAGTTTTCCTGATCCCGCTGCTTATTGTCGTGGCTTTTTATGAATACCGGCGGGGAGATATTCAGCTTACCGGATTTCGTTTTCTCCCGATGCTGATCGCATTTGCTTCCTTTTTCATTGTATCCCTCATTTCGCTCGTCAATGCAGTCAGCCTGATGGCAGGACTGATGGAAATTGCCAGGTATTTATCCTACGTTCTTATGGTGGGGGTTGTTATCCAGGTCTCTTTTTCACGAAAAGAATACATATATTTTCTGTGGACGTTTGTTGCCTCGACGTCCATCGTGATTTTGATCGGTTCCATTCAATATGTGTTTGACCTCGGGCTCAACACTGCAGGCCTGTATGCTCTGAATGATGCGATTGGCCGTGTTGAATCGACAATGGTCAATCCAAACTACTATGCAGCATTCATCAACTTTGTTTTACCCGGAGCAATGATTCTTGCCGTGATGTATACGAAGAACCGTCCGGCCCAAGCGGCACTCTTCCTGATTACAGGTGTTCTTGTCGCAAACATGGTACTTACATACACACGAGTAGCCTGGCTGATCATGTTCGGTGCGATCGTTCTGGTTGTTCTTCTTGCAGGCAAAGAGTATTTGATTCGTATGTCAAAGGTACATATGCTTGTGATGGTAGCCATTCTAGCTGTCTTTGTTTATCAGATGCCTGACTTTCAGTCAAGAACGGTCTCTGCGATTTATGTGGCGGAAAACATGCTGTTTGATTCCGATTTTTTCGGACAGGGAGAAGTGGAAGATAACGATTTAGGGCTTGTCGATGAAGAGGAAGAAGAGGAACGGGTGCGTGATGAGATGAGTGAACGTGCCATGGTCTCAAGAACGACATTGTGGCGCACGGGCTGGGTCATGTTCGCTGATAATCCGGTCCTTGGAGTAGGCGCAGGTAACTACCTCGAGCGCTATTCGGATTATGTGGAGATGTATCCTGAACTTTATCTTGGGCATGACCGTTACTCCGTGCATAATTCTTACCTGAAGGTGATGGCGGAGTCGGGGATCATCGGCCTGGTGGCATTTATGTCTGTGTATGTCCTGTATTATATCTATCTGATCCGTTTTTACTTCCAGCAGCCGAATCTGACTGGGAAACTTGTCGCTGTATCGGTCTTTATCGGAAGCATTACGTTCATGCTCCAAAACACGTCCAATAACCTGATTTTCATACCTCAAATCAACATTATTTTTTGGCTGGTCTCTGCATTGGCCATGAACTATCTCTATGTCAATCGCAAACAGTGATCAGTGGAGAGGGGATGCAGGAGCTGCATCCCCTCTCCGTATCGATATAAAGAAACCGGATTATTAACAAGGCCGTTATTCTCAAGCCTTTACGTCAGGAGTGAATCACGATGTTCAAAAAAGCAGCTGCTTTGACATGCACGTTTATTTTGGCGCTTATGATGACGCAAGATGATGCGAAGGCAGATTCTGTGCATGACCCCACAGAAATCGGACCGGGTGTCGAATTGGAAAGGCAAGATATTATATATGGAGGGTATCCCCAATCCACACGGATTATGAAAGTGGGGAACAATCCACATATCCGTTTTCATATGGGGTATCAGGGCCCGAAGTCGCTTCACAGGCTTACATCATATGCCAACAGCCATCCCAGGTCGGATGATATTATCGGCGGGATTAACGGATCCTTTTTCAATTTAAGTATTTCTGCACATCCGAATATGGTTTATCCAAGCTATTTGCTTGCAGAAGACAACCGGATCCTTCACCTCGGTTCAATGTCCGATGACAGCAGTGGTTTTTTGGGAACCCCTGCGGCATTCGGGATCGATCGTGATGGGCAGCCGGTCATTGCACCATTTGAGCTGGATATAACGGCGAAAACCTCCTCCGGTTCCGTTAATATTGACCGGATTAATACTTCGAGAGGCGCGGGAGAGGTCATTCTGTATACGCCCGGTCAGCGCAGGACCGCAACACCAACAAACGAGTTTGGCAGAGAATTCACAGTCACCGACACATCAAAGCGCATTAACGATCAATTGTCATTTGGTGATTCTGTCCGTGGGAGTATTACCAATATGAAAGAATATGGAAGACGAAACGCTTCTCCGATTCCGGGGGACGGTTTTATCATATCAGGACACGGCAACAGACTGGACGGTCTGCTTGACGGCATTCGAGCCGGCGATGACATCGAGGTGAAGGTGGATATTGAAGACCGTTGGAAAGATGCGGAAATGATTATGGCAACAGGTCCGCTGCTTGTGCAAAACGGCAGAGTGGACATCACAATGAGTTCATCCGCGAGCACTTATTCAGTCCCGAACCCGCGATCAGGCATCGGTATAGATGCGCAGGGCAATACCATGTTTGTCACTGTTGACGGCCGACAGAGCGGCTACAGTCAGGGCATGACGATTCCGCAGTTTGCCAACTATATGAGAGACCAGGGAGCGGTCATGGCGATTAACCTTGACGGTGGAGGATCAACCACGATGGTAGCCCGTGATTTTTCACGAGACAGGGTCAGTCTTGTGAACTCACCATCAGACGGAGCGGAGCGGGCATTATCATCAAGTCTCCTTATTATGAATGATGCGCCGGAAGGAATCCCCTACTTTGCTTCTTTTGATAGGGAACGCTGGGCGGCACCGAGAGGAGAGCGGGTGACGATCGTTCCTGAATACATTCTCGATGGCAAATACAATTTGTTGGATCCCGCAGACTTTGAAGTGCATCTGATTTCTGAAGATCTGACTGTAGACGGAAACAGCCTTTCCGGAGACGTGCCAGGAACGTATACGTTTACGTATCAGATAGGCGATGTTGAAAAAGAGTTTGAGTTTACGGTATTGGATGATCTTGTCTCACTGAATGATGGTTTTGGTGAAGGGCAGGCGAGTGCAATTCGTGCAGTAGCCTCGGCGGACGTGACATCGATGAATGTGGCAGGAACAGATCGGAACACAGTCACAAAACGGTACAATTTACAGAATGGAGAATTGGGCATTGCCGCAGCCTACTGGACATTCCGCTCGCCACTTGATTTGAAAGCGAAACCGAAAGAACTCGGTTTATGGGTGTACGGTGAAGGGCAAAAACACTGGCTCCGCGGCACGGTCAGGGGTCCGGACGGCACTCTGGGGACCATTGATTTCACGGAAGAGGGCGAACTTGACTGGTATGGCTGGAAGTATGTCACTGCAGATATGAGTGGTGTGAAAGAAAATTCACAGTTAACCAGGATTTATGTAGCGGAGACAGAGGAAGCAAACCGGTCGTCTGCAGTTGTTCAGTATGCGGGTTTAAATGCGCACTATGCCGATGTGGCTCCGGCGTATATTGCACCTGACAGCGAAGCGGACGATGTCCGTGCAGATAAAGTCTGGACAGTCGAATTTTCCGCACCGGTTCATCATGGTGTGAATCGCAACCGGATTTATGTGGAAGATGAAAGCGGTCGACGTGTGGACCTTGATTTTGACTACGGTGAAGACAGTCATACTGTTGAGGTCACTCCAAAAAGCGGAGAGTATGAGGAAGGCCTCTACAGGCTGGTTGTGACGAGATCTGTTGTCTCCCTGAGAGAAACCGCCCTGGAGCGTGAAGAAACCGCATTATTTCGGGTGACTGACTGAGAGGCACTGTGGGAACAGAAAATACTGAGTGTGACGATGACACCCTTTTACCATCATGAGAAACAGGTCAAACATGCCTGGTATTTCAAGAGAACCGTAAAAGTTAACGAACATAAAAAGTCGGTCAACGCCCAATGAAGTTGGTGTTGATCGACTTTTTTTTCCTGTACAGACGGTAAGGGATGCAGGGACAACCGCGGTCAGTGCCGCTCTTTTGATCTGTTAATAATCCAGCTGTTCCTTCAGTTGTTGCCTGACACTGTTGAGAGATTCATCTTCAAGCTGATAATAAGATACGCCATTGATCCGCGTATTATGACCATCGATGCTGATTTGCTCAATGGATCCCATGCTTGTTGCGTAGCCGTGCATACTCACGATCTCGCCAAAGGAAAGGTTCAGGGTCATATGACGCTCGAGACTGTCCATTAAACTGCCGAAACGGGTGATCGTGTTCAGTGACGCCGCTTCTTTCATCATCGCCTCCATGAGTTGCTTTTGCCTGTCACCGCGCCCGATATCTCCCTGAGGATCGTTTTTCCTCATACGCGCATACGCAAGCGCTTCTTCGCCGTTTAGCGTCTGCGGGCCTTCTGCAATGGAAATTGCACCTTTATTGTCATGACTGTCCATTTCGGAGAAGGCAAACGGAGAGTCCACTTCAACCCCGCCGAGGGTGTCGACAATCTCCATAAAGGCAATGAAATTCAGTGTGACGAAATAATCGACGGGCACTTGAAGAAGCTCTTCGACTGTGGCGATTGTCATGTCGATGCCCCCGTATGCATGAGCATGATTGATTTTGTCCATGCCGCGACCGGGGATATTTACATAAGAGTCTCGTGGAATGGAGAGCAGTTTGACGTCCTGATCGTTTGCATTAAAGGTGGCAAGCATCAGTGCATCGCTGCGGCCGGAAAGTTCTCCTGTGCGGTCATCAAGACCGAGAAATAAGACTGAAACGCTGTCCTTACCCGGACTGACTGCAGCTTCCCTGATTTCGCTCCGTTCACCCCGGTCGAGCTCGACCTTGGCTGCTGAGGTGGCGCTGTTGAGTTGAACTGCCATATAGGCCGCAGTCGCGCCTCCGAGAACGATAAGCAGGGTGAAGATCAGCAAAGTTGTTTTAAAAAACCGTTTTAAAGTGGAGTTTTTTCGTTTTTCATGCCTTTTATTGATTCTTGATTGCGTCATTTCATTGCTCCTTAACCCGTATTTTCAAGTTCTTCTGTAATATGACGTTGATTGGATGGATAATGTTTCACTTTTTTTCTGTTCTCTGCACGAGCTCATAAAATCAACCGGTGAAGAACTCTCTGTATGCGGGTCTGTTCAGTTCACAGTGCGTTCCAGATATGTTTCGCCATTGTTTTTCACGGTGGCTTTACCGCTCGTCAAGCCGTCGACCCATGATTGAAACGCCTCAAGTTCACCGTATGGGACATAGGCATGGAGGGTGACCTGCTCGAGGTACTCGATCTCCTTTAACTGAAAGGAAGAACTTCTGATCTCGTTTTCGATTTTCCCGAGGAGGGTGTAGTCGAAGGTCGCGCTCACGACGTGGGCCAGAACACACTCGACGATGCCGGTGGCGGTGAGGGCTTCACTGACGGAACTTGAGTAGGCGCGAATCAGGCCGCCACCGCCAAGTTTAATCCCTCCGAAGTAGCGGGTGACGACAACCACTGTGTCTTTCAGTCCCTGCTTCTTCAGCACGTCGAGCATCGGGACGCCGGCGGTTCCGGACGGTTCGCCGTCATCATTGGCCTTCTGGATCTGGTCGTGTTCGCCGATCTGGTAAGCCGAACAGTTATGGTTCGCGTCACTGTGGTTTTTTTTGATCCCGGCAATGAATGCCTGGGCTTCTTCTTCTGTTTCTGCACGGTTTACGTAGGTGATGAAGCGGGATTTCTGGATGACGATCTCATGAGAGCCGCCTTTGACGGTCTTATATGTCGCTAACATGACAGTCCTCCTGTTTTGATGTCAATGAGATAACAAATTCTAAAACTTTATGAAAAAAGGTGATGCAGATCACGTTGTTCGGGTATGATAATAACAGAGTTCTAAAAAGGTTTCACAGTTTTTCACGAAAGAATCTTAGACAAAATTTCTATTATACACTATTATTATAGTTAGACAACGGTCTGAAAGCCACAATTGATTTCCATTCAACGGCATGACGGTGGAAAGAGGGATAATTTCGTGTCCACAACAAAGTCCATTGAAACCATTCTCGATCGCATGATGGAGATGGTCTCATCAAGTAAAGAAGAAATTTTCGAAATCGGGGAACAGTCCCGAACCGAATATGAGGAACTGAAGAAAGAACTGAGCACGATCCAGCAGGATGTCATCCACCTCATTGATGAGCAGGACCAGGCGGAAATCCGGTCCCGCTTTGCGAGGAACCGGCTTGCGGAGGTCAGTAAGCACTTCGCCAACTATACGGATCAGGAAGTGAAAGAGGCGTATGAACAGGCGAAAGATTACCAGGTGCGTCTTGCCGTGCTTCAATCCGAAGAAAAGCAGCTCCGTGAACGGCGGACCCAGGTCGAGCGCCGGCTCATGAAGCTCGGGGAGACGGTGGAGCGGGCAGAACAGCTGATCAATCAGATCAATGCGGTTTTGCAGTATTTGAACGGCGACTTACAAAGTGTGAGCGACATGATCCAAGACGCCGAACAGATGCAACAGTTTGGGGTTCAGATCATTCACGCTCAGGAAGAAGAGCGAAAGAAGCTCTCCCGTGAAATTCACGACGGGCCAGCCCAGATGATGGCGAACGTGATGCTTCGCTCGGAGCTCGTGGAGAAAGTCCTCGATCAGGAAGGGCCGGAGCGGGCGAGAGTGGAGATCAGGGATCTTCGCCGGATGGTGACCGAATCGCTCAGTGAAGTGCGCCGGATTATTTATGATCTGAGGCCGATGACATTAGACGACCTCGGCCTCGTGCCGACGGTTGCCAAGTTTATCGATAATGTGAATGATTATCAGGAACAGACTGAGGTGAACTTCCGTAATCTCGGCTCCAAAGAACGGATCCCCGCGCATATGGAAGTGGCCATGTTCCGGTTTATTCAGGAAGCGGTACAGAACGCGGTGAAGCATGCGAAGGCCAATACAATCAGTGTCAAGATGGAAATCAAGAAAACAAGTGTCGTGGCGATCGTCAAAGATGATGGCAGAGGCTTCGATCCGGTTACGAAGAAGGAAAACAGCTTCGGCCTTGTGGGTATGAAGGAGCGGGTCAAATTACTCGATGGGGATCTGACCATCGACACGAAGCCCGGGAAAGGGACGCTCATCATGCTTCAAGTCCCGCTGCCGCAGGATTCGTGACGGTCACGGACGATGGTCCTGCAAAATTCCGCTGATAGACGCATATACAAATCGCTTCAACTTCGAGATGATTTAGTGTGCATAGATGTCATGAATACGTGAAACCGGTGAATGACGGTCAGATACTGACAATAAACAAGGAGGAACTTAACTATGGAAAATCAAGTAAACCAGGATACGTTACGGATATTATTGATTGACGATCATCAACTGTTTCGTGAAGGAGTCAAACGCATTTTGACAATGGAACCGGGACTCGAAGTCGTTGCGGAAGGAAATGACGGGGAAGACGTCGTCGATCTCGTCAGACAAAATAAGCCGGATGTGGTCCTGATGGATATCAATATGCCGGGGATGAACGGGGTAGATGCAACAAAGACCCTTCTCAAATCGTTCCCTAACGTCCGTGTGCTGATTCTTTCGATTCATGATGATGAATCGTATGTGACGCACGTCCTGAAAACCGGCGCCTCAGGCTATCTGTTAAAAGAAATGGATACGGAAGCGCTGATTGAAGCGGTGAAGGTCGTCGGCAACGGCGGCTCCTATATCCATCCGAAGGTGACGCATAATCTGATCAAAGAGTACCGGCGCCTTGCGAATGAAACAGGGAATAACGGCGAGATCGGGTTCCGCGAAGTGGAATACCGTCGTCCGCTCCATCTTTTGACGCGTCGCGAGTGCGAAGTCCTGCAGCTTATGACAGATGGCAAGAGTAACCGTTCGATCGGGGAAGCGCTTTACATTTCCGAGAAGACGGTCAAGAACCACGTGAGTAACATCTTGCAGAAGATGGGGATGAACGACCGGACACAGGCCGTCGTTGACGCCATCAAGAATGGCTGGGTCAAAGTGAACTGATTTTGCCCTGTTGATACTGTGAACAGGCTTAAAGCGCGCACTGGTTTTTTGCCGGTGCGTATTTTCTATATTTTAGTAGACTTTTGTCGGAAGACTTGGTATCATAAACTGTGCAGTCATGACAAATGTCATAGTAGCAGTGTACTCCGGGCCGGAAACGGACCGCAAATAGACGTCTCCGACATGCATTACCAAACAGAAAGCAGGGATTCAATGATGAACAAGACCGCCGTAGTCACAGACAGCACATCCTACATACCAAAAGACATCCGTGACGAATACGGCATCACGATGGTGCCTTTAAACGTCGTGTTCGGAGAAGACAATTATCAGGAGGAGACAGATCTCACCACTGATGCGTTCTACGAGAAGATGCGCACAGCAGAGGATCTGCCCATGACGTCACAGCCGTCTGTCGGTCTCTTTGAAGAGACGTTCGAACGCCTTGGGGAAACTGTCGATGACATTATCGTCGTCACCCTTTCAGCTGGCATCAGCGGGACGCACCAGACCGCCCATTCCGCCGCACAGATGGTGGACGGGGTGAACGTGCATCTCTTTGATTCCGAGGTGAGCTGTTATGTGCAGGGCTTCTATGTCATGACTGCCGCAAAGCTTGCCAAAGAAGGAATACCGGCGAAGAAGATCATCGAGCATCTTGAGAAGATGAAGAAGCGCACTCGAGCCTATTTTATGGCCGATGATCTCAGTCATCTTCACCGCGGCGGACGTTTGAACGGCGCGCAGATGGTTGTCGGCAGCCTCCTGCAGGTGAAGCCTGTCCTGCATTTCGAGGAAGGGAAGATCGTGCCTTTTGAGAAAGTGCGGACGGCGAAGAAAGCCATCGCAAGAATCATGGCCCTTCTTCATGAAGACGCCAAGTACGGCAATCCTCTTGACGTTGTCGTGATCCACGCCAACCGCCCTGAGAAAGCCGGAGAGCTGGCCGGATATATCCGGAAGGAATACCCGGATGTGACGGTGACGATCTCTTATTTCGGACCGGTGATTGGCACGCATCTCGGTGAAGGAAGCCTCGGTATTGGCTGGACCGATGCTGATCTCGATGTATAACGAAACCGAATGACCAGGCAACAATTTTTCGATTTACCCACATATAGGCGCTGCCTCGAACTGCAGCGCCAACTCTTTAATTCCTCATGTTCACTGCTGAACAATTAACGAAACAACTCCCCTATTGAATGATTCCAATTTCTATTTATTTGCCGTGCCTGTTTTGCAGGCATAAACGGAACGCTCTGCAAGGCCTCTTCAAAGACGCAAGTGTATAAAGAGATCAACCGTCAATCCTAAGCGCGTTAGACAGGAGTGGTGCCATTGCGTTTCTTACGCGTCCAGAACCGTGAGGCTGAGGTGCATTTTCGTCAGACGTTCCCGGGAGAAGCATGCCTTCTCGTTCCGGAAGCGTTGCGGGATCTCCCCGCACACTGGCGTGCAGCCTCTCATATCGTAAATGATCTGATGATCGTGCCGGCAAGGGCGCCAAAGGATCGGGCGTTTCAGCCGGAACCGGCGCTTCTTGCCATGACAGAAGGGCGGAAGCTTCTTCTGGACGAAGTCACTTCCGTCCACCCGCTGGAGATTGTGGATGCCCATGTAAAGAACGGCTGGCTGCTCTATGAACGGGCAACGCCGGATGACAGCGGCGGTTGTCCCCGATGCGGCTCCGTGATGGACGGCGAGATTCCCCACTGTGCTCGCTGCGGCAGACGTTGCCGCTACTGCCGGGACTGCATTCAGATGGGGCGCATCTCAATGTGCAGCCTGTTTGTAGTATCGGCTGAGAGACAAGAACCAAAGAAGCGCGATGTAACCGTTACCTTTCATGGAACGTTGACGGGTCCTCAGGAACGTTCTTCCAGTTATCTGGTGAATGAAGTGACAAAAGGAGCACCGGAAGTCCTCTGCTGGGCAGTATGCGGAGCGGGAAAGACGGAAATGCTCTTTCCCTTGATCCGTAAAACTCTCTCAAATGGTGAGCCGGTGATGATTGCGACACCGAGGGCAGATGTCGTCAAAGAACTTGTCCCGAGACTCCAGTCCGCGTTCCCCGAAGTCCGGACGGCCGGCTTTTACGGAGACTGTCCTGATCGGTATGCCGCTTACGATCTGGCGGTTGCCACGACCCATCAGGCCATGCGGTTCAAGGATGCGTTTCCCCTTATCATCATTGATGAAGTGGATGCCTTTCCGTTTACCGTGGATGAGCGCCTTGGCTTTGCGGTCAACGGGGCACTCAGGTCTGGCGGTTCCATTGTCTATTTGACGGCTACGCCTTCAAAGGTGCTTCGAAAACGGGCTGAACAGGGGGAATTGCCGTTCACGCGGGTTCCGAGGCGTTTTCACGGGCATCCGCTTCCTGAACCCAAAGCGGCCTGGGTTGGTGACTGGAAACGGCGTCTGAAGAAAGGGCGATTGCCCCAAAAGGTGATGGTCTGGCTCAAGGCACGGCTACAAGAAGAGAGACCCGCTTTTCTATTTGTCCCGGAGATCGCCCTGTTGGACCAAGTTGTCGCTGCGATTTTGAAGGGGTACCCGGTGCTCGATCCGATCAGCGTCACCTCGGTGCACGCAAAAGACGATAAGCGAGGAGAAAAAGTGCAGGGCTTTCGCTCAGGGGCGATTCGCATTATCGTCACGACGACGATTCTCGAACGGGGAGTGACCGTACCTGGTGCGCAGGTAGCCGTACTCGGCGCAGAAGATGCCATTTTTGATGAGGCAGCCCTCGTTCAAATGGCGGGGCGCGCCGGACGAAGCAAGGACGCCCCTGATGGGGATGTTGTGTTTTTTCATCATGGCAGGACGATGGCGTTGAATCAGGCCATTTCACATATTCGAAACATGAACATGGAGGGCGGTGAGGCTTAACGGATAATGATGTGGAAGCATTCACAAAAGATTATTTGCAATACATGACCTGTCCAAAATACAATCTGTAAAAGGAGATAGAATAGCATGAGAACCTCTGAAATGAGCATAAGACCTGAAGGGATGTATTATTACACGTTACTCAACCATTTGGCAAAATCACATCCAATGTATGACGAGATCGAAGCGCGCGCATTGCACTACGCTAAAGGCTTTATAAAGGAGCATGACATCCTGAGCATTCTGGAGAACCACCCTAACCGGAGAAGCATTGCCAACTTCATCATGACGGAAGGAGGACAAGAAATGCGCTTCGACCATTTACTGCTTTTTGAGGGCTCTGCAGTCGTGCTCGATGTGTGCTACGCAGAAGAAGGCATAAACGTTCTTGAAGATGGTGAAGTGATTCGATGGATGGACGGATCATCCATCGGGAATCCGTTACAGGCCGTAAAGGCGAAAGCGGCGGCGTTTGAAAAGCTCGCATCTGAAAGGGGCTGGTTGCTTCCGCCGGTGAAGTCTCTCGTCCTGTTCGTTCACTCAGAGGCGGTGTTTGCCAAAGACACTGTGTTGCCTGACGGGTATGTCGGCGAACTGGATATGGTGAAAGAAATCATTGCAGGGATCGAAACGGAGGGGGAATCGCATGAGCAGGAATCCCTTCAGGAAACAGAAGATGACATGGTGAAATATGTGGCGGAAAGACATGCCAGGTGTCCCGTCTGGCGGGATGAAGCATGTGCCGATATCGTGAGCAACATGGTAATGGGAGAAATAGATCAATCAGATCCTCTGAGTGCCTGGTATCAGAATGTGCTTGACTATTATATCCTTAAAGGAGACGTGCTTGACGCGGATGAAGCTGAGTTAATGATGGGTCTTTTCAATTTCAGTCAAGAGCAAGAAGACGGCATTCGCAGATTGCTTAAAGATCTGCCGAAAAATCCGGCAGGTGACTACCTTCTTTCATACAGTATCAGGTTTATCTGGGGTCTCGATACGCATATGGAGGAACTCAGTAAATGTATTGCGAATCGGGTGTATGAGGATCTGTTGGCGTGACGGGGCGCACCCGGTGCCTGATTTGTCTTGGGGAGGCGGATGCCCGCCTCTCTTGGGAGGCGCTTTTGAACCCGTGGACGGAACCTTCCTTTCTGTGTAAGGCCTGCAGGGAGTCCCTGGCGCCGATCCACCGGATCGGCTGCCGGCAGTGCGGGCGCCCCTCTTTGGAGGAAGCGTACGCGGATCCGAACCGGTGGCATTCTTCCGGTAAAGGACCGGATGAAGAAGAGCTCTGTCGAGACTGCAGAAATTGGCTCAGGGAAAAGGGGAACGGTGTCGTGATGAACCGTTCTCTTTTTTCTTATAACGACGGGATGAAGGCCATCATAGCGGCCTATAAATACCGGGGCGATGCAGCCTTGGCCGGGCTATTTGTCCCGGGTATTCAAAAGCTCATACAATCGTCCGGAGCCGATCTCGTCACGGTTATCCCCCTGGCGGCAGACCGGCTTTATGAGCGTGGATTTAACCAGGCAGAGCTCCTTGCCGGTGATCGGCCTTTGACGCCCCTTCTCATAAGAGTCGGGGTGACGACAGGAAAACAGAGTAAGCGAGGAAAAGAAGACCGGCGCCGTGAACTCGATGGCGTCTTCTCTCTTGTCAGTTCACTGCCTGACCTGAACGGAAAAACCGTCTGCATCATCGATGATCTTTATACGACAGGAAGCACCCTCTACAGCGCTTCTGCTCTTCTTTATAAAGCCGGTGCGAAGCACGTCGTGGCCGTCACAGCTGTCCGTGCATGAGAAACTTTTGTTTCATTCCCCTCTGAAATGTCGTAAAATGTAGAAAAGAGGCGAATACAGAGGGGGAATCGATCATGGCAGAACTGTCAAACTGTCCGAACTGCGGCCAGCTGTTTGTCAAGGCGCTCCGGCCGGTCTGTGACAAATGTGCAAGAGAGGCCGAAGAGAAATTCGATACCGTGTACCGCTTTATCCGCAAGCGTGATAATCGTTCGGCGAGCATGGATGAAGTCCATGAGGGCACCGGGGTGGAGAAAGATCTTATCATCCAGTGGATCCGGGAAGGACGGCTGCGGATCTCGCAGATGCCGAACATGGGGATTCCCTGCGAGCACTGCGGGAAGACGATCTCTGAAGGGAAGCTCTGTGACAGCTGCCGGAACAAACTGACTGGCGAGCTGAAGCAGGGAGATAAAGAAAAAGAGTTTGAAGACCGGAAGAAACAGAGTGAGCGGGAACGTAATAAAACGTACTCGACCCTTGGAGACAGGGTGAGACGAGACGACTAACTGTGACGGACAAAATGCCCAAAGCGTCACGCGGCATTTTGTCTTTTTTTGTCCCTCAGGTTAAAGATTTCATGAGATGCGCCGATATAAGAATCAAGAAGAATGAATACAGGGAGGTGTCCCAACGATGAAAATTAATCCGATGCAGTCGGTACAGGCGTACCGCAAACTGCAGGACGTGCAGCAGCAGGAGAAGCAGCATAAACCCCAAAAGGCCGACGAGGTGCAAATCTCGAAGGAAGCGAAGGCGATGATGGCGCAGTCAGGCACCCAGTCTCCGGAACGGGCGGAGAAGGTGCAGGAGATAAAAGCACAGATCGAAAACGGCACGTATCAGGTCAATGCCCAGGAAGTGGCCAGAAAGTTCTACGAATTCTGGGATTGATCCTAAGAACGTGGCTGATGACAGGAGGAACCGGTGAATGGTACATGATCTCATCAACGTCATGAAAGCAATGGTTTCCATGCACAAGAAGCTGAATGACCTCGCCATCGACAAACAGAATACCGTCAAAAAAGGCGATATCAAAGCGCTTGAGCGTGTGATGAAGGAAGAAGCCCCGATTGTCCAGCAGCTGCGTAAACTTGAGAATACGAGAATGCATCTGATCGACCGTTGGCAAGATGAGAAAGGCCTTGTCAAAGAAGCGGTTACGATGGATCAGCTCCTTCCCCTGTTTCCTGAGAAGGAACGGACGGAACTCGAAGACTGGTCGGTAAAACTGATTGAAGAAATGATCCGCCTCAAGGAGCAGAACGATTTGAACGAACAGCTCCTTGAGGATTCTTTGCGCTTTGTCAACGTCACTCTTGATTCGATGCGGCCGCAAAATACGTACAACAACTACTCGGGAACAGGACCGTCTGGTGATGAGGATGATTTCCGTCCCGGGGACAACTCCCTTTTTGACTCGAAGGCGTAAGCCCAAGGCGTCAAAAGAATAACGAACGAGGAATTACACAGCAAAAGAAAAGGAGCGATCCCCATGCTATCGACCTTCCACGGTCTAGAGACCGCGCGAAAAGCGTTAAATACGGCACAGACTTCACTACATACGGTGGGACATAATATTGCCAATGCCAATACGGAAGGCTACTCAAGGCAGCGTGTGAACACGAAAACGGCCCAGCCGTTTCCATCACCAGCCTTTAATAAACCGGATATACCCGGACAGCTCGGTACAGGTGTAAAAGCAGGGAGCATTCAGCGAATCCGCGATGAGTTCCTTGATCTTCAGTACCGCGGTGAGAACAACCAGCATGGCTACTGGTCCGCGCGTCATGACGCATGGATGAAGGTGGAAGACATCATGAATGAGCCTTCTGAAGAAGGACTCGCGAATGTGATGGATGAATTTTGGGAGTCTCTTCAGGATCTGTCTGTGAACCCGGAAGATGCCGGCGCCCGTTCGGTCGTGAGGCAAAAAGGCATTGCCTTGTCAGAGACCTTTAATTATTCCTATGATGCAATCGAACAAATTCAGCGGGAATACGGGGAAGAAGTGGAGACGTCGACGAAAGATATCAACTCCCTCCTCCGTCAAATCAACAATATGAACCGTCAAATCGCGGCGGTTGAACCGCATAATATGCTTCCGAATGATCTGTATGATCAGCGGGACGTTTTGGTTGATCAGCTTTCCGAGCATTTGAATATCAAGATTGACCGGATCGGCAGCGGCGGGAACGCTTCTTCTGAAGCGTCGGGGAAATATACGATCACGCTTCTTGACGATGCCGGACGCTCTACGGGGATTAAGCTTGTGGACGGAAGCCAGCTCGATTTCAACGAGCTTGAAGTCCAGTATCAGGGTGACGGGGGCGAACGCGGACTCGTGGAAGCGATCCGGTTCAACAACCATCAGCTGACCAATACAGAGCAAAGCGACCGCTTTAACGGTGATGAGAATTCGGTTCGGATCGACGCCTTTCCGTCTTCGGGTTCTTACTTGGCCAAGATCCAATCATATGGCTACATCGATGCAGAAGGCGATGAAGGGGGAACGTTCCCGGAAATGCTTCAGGAACTCGATACGATGGTCAACACCTTTACGGCTGAATTTAATGCTGTGCACCGAACGGGCTGGAGCCTCTCGGAAATTGAGAACGGAGAGAAGCATCTCCAGGGCGTAACGGGTAATGGAAACGGTAATGGCAATCAGCCTGATGAGGAGATCTTCGGTTTTGATTTCTTTGATTTCAATCCGGGTGTGGGAGAAGACGGCAAGCGCGCTGCGAAACACCTGAAGGTCCATGAGTCGATAATGGCGAGTACGGACAATATTGCGGCGAGCGGTGCCGGCGGCACGATCACCGGAAGCATGCAGCCGGCCGAGGGGACTGCCTATACAGGGGACGGCGTTATTGCCGCAAACGGGCGCTTCTCCGGCAGTTATGATGCCCTCACGGTCTCCTATGACGGGGCGACTGAAGAATGGACCTTTGCGAGAGACGGAGCCGCTTTTGATCCGCCAGAGACGTTCAGCTATGATCCGGACGGTGAACAGTCTATCACTATCAATGGATTGACGTTTGACTTTTCATCATTCTATGACGGTGATGGGAACCTGACAGATGCTCCTGACGACGCGGCTGTTTTCGCGATTGACAACCTCAGGCGTACAGAAGCTTTCAGCGGTGACGGATCCAACGCCTTGGCACTTGCCAATGTGAAAGATACGAATCTTGATTTTGGCGGCAACACGACGAATGTGCAGAGTTATTATCAGGCAGTCGTCGGGGAGATGGCTGTGCAGACGAGTGAAGCAAATCGGCTCGCGCAGAACACAGACGTCCTCAGGGATTCGGTGAATGAACGCAGACAGTCGGTGAGCTCGGTCTCCCTTGATGAGGAGATGACGATGATGATTCAGTTCCAGCACGCGTACAACGCAGCGGCGAGAAGTCTTACGGCCGTCGATGAGATACTGGACCGGATTATCAATCAGATGGGTCTTGTCGGCAGATAATCATAAAAGCTGTCGTCTATTCAAATATGCAGTATAAGAGAAAATACACGTAAAGCAGGTGAATCCATTGAGAGTCACACAGTCGATGATGGCCAGCAGCTCGCTTCGTCATCTCCATCAGAGCTATCAGAGCCTGACAAATTTACAGGATCAGCTCGCCACGGGGAAGAAAATCACCCGGGCGTCACAAGACCCCGTGATTGCCATGAACGGCATGCGTTACCGCACACAGGTCGCAGAGACAGACCAGTTTAAACGGAATCTCTCTGAAGTGTATAACTGGATGGATACATCGGATGCCACCCTTGATCAGGGCACGCAGGCCCTTCACCGGGTCCGTGAATTGACGGTGCAGGCATCGAATGATTCCTATGATTCCGGTCAGAGAGCAAATATCGCAAAAGAAGTCGATCAGCTCCTGGAACAGCTGTTGTCGATTTCGAATACGAAAAATAATAACAAGTATATTTTTAACGGCACGAATACGACAAATGCTCCTGTGGATCAGAGCCGGATGGATTACGGCGTGACACAAATCGCAGAGGGTGCCGATATTGATGCGGCCGATGTCGACCTCATTTTTCGGGGGGCAACTTATCATGCCCTTGAAGAGGTCCCTGACGATTTACCGGAACAGGTAAGGGAACAGCTGTTGAATGACGGCTCTATAATTGAGGATCCGGATAATCCCGGTGAGTATGTCATCAATACAGGGGACAACCGCCAGCTGTTTCAACATACTGCTTCAAACCGGTCCGATCAGGTCATTGCCATTAATCAGAGTGACGGGATTCCAAACAACGATCGGATCAGGCAATATGCACTCAGCAGAAATGAAAACGGAGATTTGGTTAACAGTCAGGGAGAGCGGGTGAATGACCCGGCAGATGCCGATGTGAACAATGCCCGGCGAATCCCGGAAAACCAGGCGGTCATCTCACTGAAAGATGCCGTGTCCACTAATCAGGAAAATGTCAACATCGAAATTTTGAAGGGTGTGAAACTGCCTGTCAATGTTGATCCGAAAAACGTGTTTACAAACGAATTGTTCGGTGACATGATCGCGCTTCGCGAAGCGTTGGAAGATCCGTCGACTTCAGCGGGCGACCTCTCAGAAATGCTCGACGTTATCGATCATCATATCAATAACTTTGTGGATGAGCGGGCAGAACTCGGTGCGCGGGTAAATCGGGTGGAAATGGTTGATCAGCGCGTTCAGCAGCAGCAGGTGATCGCGCAGCGGATCATGTCTGACAATGAGGACGCGGAAATGGAACGAGTGATTACCGAAATGCTTTCGCAGGAGAACGTGCACCGTGCGGCGCTCTCTGCGACCGGGCGGATCATTCAGCCGACGCTGATGGATTTCCTCCGTTAAACAGGCGTGAATGAACAGAAGTGACAGACAAAAACGGTGAGAGACTGTTAGGAAGGGGGACGTGAGTGATGGATCTGCCGCGTATTCAAATACAGACAACCCGGGCTGAAACGGCCCTCCAGTCCCATCGTCCCCCGATGTCGATCCAGCAGCCGAAGGCTGATATGCAGATCGATAACAGTCTTTCGGGACGGTTCCGCATGACCCAGGAATATGCGGAGATCTCGATTGATCAGACAGAAGCCTTTGCCGATGCAGACGTCAAGAGCATCCTCCGCCGTAACGATGAGTGGACGTCCCGGGCGATGCAGCAGGCGATGACGTATACGGCAAAAGTCGCCCGACAGGGTGAGCAATTGAAAAAGATCGAAAATCCCGGAGACGTCATTCCGCAGCTCGCCCGTCAGAACGGGGAGCGTCCCCCGAAAAGCTATAACTATGGTCAGGTTCCGTCATCGACGGATAAAGTCCGCGTCAGCTATGCGCCTGGTGATATCCGGATCGATCTCGACTGGCCGGATGCAAATATTCGCGTTCAGCGAAACGATCCCGTCATCAACATCCCGCGCTGGGAGACGAATGTTTATCTCCAGCAGCGAAACAGCATCCAGTTTCAGGCTGTTGGCGGCCATGTGAATATGCTCAGGTGACGGACGCCGTCTGTCCGACTTGCAAGAATGATCTTTCAAAGATCATCATGATACAAACAACCGTCAGAGCGTCAAACCTGGCGGTTTTCTTATGAAGTGCGGCGAATGTTGTATGTTTGAACAACATAATGACAGGCAACATGCGTCCTGTGTTCATTCAATAATGATAAAAGGTATGTCGGATTGCGGATTTTCGTGGTAACGCTATCAATGAAAATGCTATACTGAGTATAGAAAAAGACAGAACGATGAACCGATAACCAGTTGGAGGGATTTTCCCGTGCAGATCGAAACGAAGTATTCAGGAACGACAACGATAAACGAACAGAACATCATTACCTTTGAACAGGGTATTCCGAGCTTCGAAGAAGCGAAGCGCTACATCCTGCTTCCGTTCAGCGATGAACCGAGCCCGTTTTATATCCTGCAGTCGGTGACAGAACCGGGTCTTGCCTTTGTCGTGATGACGCCGTTCAGCTTCTTCCCGGAATATGAGGTGGAGCTGAGTGATCAGACGCTTGAGGATCTTGCCATTGAATCTGAGGAAGAAGTGGCACTCTTCGTCGTCCTGACATTGAAAGAGACGCTTGAAACGTCGACGGCCAATTTGAGAGGACCGATCGTCGTAAACAGCAAAAAGCAGCTCGGAAAACAGGTTGCCTTGAATCATCCGAAGTACCACACACGTCATACCCTGAAGCCGTTGGCTGAACAAAGGGAGGGGTAGACGATGCTAGTCTTGTCACGTAAGGTGAATGAATCGATCAAAATTGGTGACGATATTGAGTTGACCGTGGTGTCCATCGACGGTGAACAGGTTAAGATTGGAATTAATGCCCCAAAAAACGTGGATATCCACCGGAAAGAAGTGTATTTGTCGATCCAGGAAGAGAATACAAAAGCGGCGGATACGGCATCCTTAGACATCTTGAAACAGCTTTCAGGATCAGTCAAACAGGACGAGAAAGACTGATACCACGGACCGGAATGCCCATATGGCTTCCGGTCTTTTCTGTTCCCTCCAGTTGCTAGTACCATGTAACAAGAATAGTCGCACAGATTTAACGACTATCGAATCTTGTCGGATTGCCTATACAAACGATAACCTAAGGTGTAGATTGAAAAAAATTGAAAGGGGATCTCTCTCATTATGCAACGGACTACATATCACCCAACAACGCCGTCCAAGGTCCTCTTTATCGATCGCCATGAGCATCTCTCGCGGGAAGCGCGAACCCGGATTGAACGAACACAGATGAGCCGTGATATCGTTATCGATAAAGAACTCCCTGATGAACTGTCAGATGACACCGTCGTCTTTCTTGTCCTCGGTGATTATTCACTCGAATCCCTGGATGAAGCAGATACCCTGATTGAAAAGATCTCCGACAAAGGGATCCACGTTCTGTTATTAACGATTCAGCGACCGAGCCCGTCGCTCTTTCCCTACTTCAACAAAGGACTCTCCGGCATGCTCTCAAAGCGTGAACTGTTTGATTACTATCCGTTCGTCTTTATCGGTCTTGAAAAAGAAGGCGTTTACCTCGAACAGGACCTTCACATGGATCTCGTTGAAGTCCTCTATCGGAAGAAACTCCGACACCAGCCGATCCGCAGGCTCGTCTTCAGAAGTGACGACATCGACGTGCATCTGACGAAGAACGAGAAACAGGTCCTTCAGCTCGTATTGGACGGACACAACAACCGTAAGATCGCGGAACTGATGTTTCTTGCTCCGTCCACCGTCAGTACGACCATCAGCCACCTCTTAAAAAAACTCGGTGCGAATGACCGGACCGATGCCATGGTCCAGCTCATCAAACGAGGCTGGGTGGACGCTGTCAGATAAGATCAATTCCTCCGGACAAATCGGGGGATTTTTTTTATAAAAAAATCTGGACAAGAACTAAACAATCGATCCGATTATCCGATATAATCTTTGACAGTGATTCCATGCCTTTCGGCGGCCGACGATTGATATGGGTCTCACTGATTATGATTTAGCTTCCACTCACAAGGACGTGACAGGAAGTCAAAAATATCAAGGAGGATATTTATTATGATTATTAACAACAACATTCCAGCGTTGAATACCCACCGTCAAATGGGTATCAATCAAAATGCAATGCAAAACTCAATGGAGAAGCTTTCTTCTGGTCTTCGTATCAACCGTGCTGGAGACGATGCGGCAGGTCTTGCGATTTCTGAAAAAATGCGAGCTCAGATCAATGGTCTCGACCAGGCAAGCCGTAACGCTCAGGATGGTATTTCTTTGATCCAGACTGCGGAAGGTGCGCTAAACGAAACACACGATATCCTTCAGCGTATGCGTGAAATTTCTGTACAGTCTGCGAATGATACGAATACTGATGATGATCGTGCAGAACTTCAAAAAGAATTAGATGCTTTAATCGAAGAAGTAGACCGAATTGCTCAAAACACTGAATTCAACACACAAGAATTATTAGACGGCACATACGATGCTAAAGAATTTCATATTGGAGCCAATGAAACTCAATCAATTACAATTAGCATCGGTGATATGCAAGCAGCTGCACTTGGGATAGATAGTCTATCTATTAATGATCAAGCTTCTGCAGATGGTGCAATTGCTACGCTTGATGCGGCAATTAAAGATGTATCTTCAGAAAGAGCTGACCTAGGTGCTATACAAAATCGTTTAGAGCACACAATCTCTAACCTAGACAACGCTTCTGAAAACTTGTCTGCTGCGGAATCTCGTATCCGTGACGTTGATATGGCTTCTGAAATGATGGAAATGACTCGTGCAAACATCCTTTCTCAAGCTTCTCAGTCTATGCTTGCACAGGCGAACCAACAGCCACAGTCCGTACTGCAACTTCTTGGATAATCGATTTACTGTTTCATACGAAAGGCTTCAGCTTCGGCTGGGGTCTTTTGTTTATTGAATTTTAGAAATTTGACAGAGAGGTAAGGTGATTGACAGTGTTTTGCTCAAATTGTGGAGAGTATGTTTATTTGAAAATGGAAGATGTAATAGGCAATAAAGCAATAAGTTCAGGGGAGTGCAATAAATGCGGTAAAGTTATGCGAAAAGAAGAGAAAAAGAAATAAATACATTTTCACAAAGGGATGATTATTTTAGATTGAGTCATCCCTTATAATTATTATCTCCCACCCCCCAACCGCTCTTTCTCCTTCTTCAACACCTCCGATGCCAACTGACTCTCTTCGAGTTCAAGCGATTTACCGCCCACCTCTGATTCTCTTGCATAGCGATCAAAGAGATTGGCTTTCTCGTTCAATAGTTCCAAGATGCTGGTGTCAATGCTGTCCTCCGTCAGTAGCCGGTAAACTGTCACATCTTTGGCTTGTGCCATGCGATAGGACCGGCTGATGGCTTGTTCTTCAGTCGATGGTTTCCACTGCGGTTCACAGAGTACGACGATATTCGCAGCCTGGATGTTGAGTCCTACGCCACCTGCCTCGATTTGACTGATAGAAAATATTTTAATTTTAAGCTTGTCGCCTTCAATAAATCAAAATTCATGAATTTGACCTATAAATAAGAACGCATCATCGCTATTTTATATTTACTAATTCTATTTTATTCCACTCATTTTATCGAAATCATTATGGAAAAAATGCAATTTGAAGAAAAGCCCATGCCAAATAACCTCCCTGTCGGGAAGTTAAAAAATTTATGCACTATGAGGACTTGGAATACGTATAGTAAAGACCATTCAGAACCGGTTTCTTCTTTAAAATCGTTTGTTCTGCGTCAGTCATTGGGTATTCAGGAGATGGTATTGGTGTTTGACCATTGATTCCTTGGTGAGTTCGATGCGTATTGTAATATTCGTGAACATACTCTTGCAACAAGCGGTCAAGGTGATTGGCATGAAACGGGATAATGAAATCGGTAACCTCCCGTTTGATCGTGCCAATAACGCGCTCAGCGTAGGGATTTTGCCATGGAGATTTGATAGCCGTTCGTTTTGATTTGATACCGGATGACGTTAAGAAACGTTGGAAAAGTTTTGAGCGAAAAATAGAGTCATTATCGTGAATCAAATAGACCGGTATCTCGCCGTAGGGTGTTGCATTGCGGAACTGTTGGACCGTCCATTCTGCAGTTGGGTTTGTTGTTACTGCAATATGTTTAATTTGCCTGCTGTGGTGGTGAATGATCACGAGTACATAGAGAGTGTGGAATGTCAGTGTCGGAACGGAGAAGAAATCTGCTGCCCAGATGTCTTTCGAGTGATTCTTTAGGAAGGTCATGTACGATTGACGCTGCCATTCAGATGGTGGCTTTCGATTTTTAGGCAGATATTTGGCTATCGTATTGGGTGAAGGTGTCGGCCGTATATTCAGGCGCTTGAATTGTTCATGGATCTTTTCGGGTGACCAAAGCGGGTTGTCATTATGAATCTTGAGAATCAAATTGATTGTATCCTGATTTATACAGGGACGTCCCTTTTTCACTGATCGCTTTGCGTGGTGTTTAGCAAAGAGTTCTCTTTGCCAACGAATGACGGTTTCAGGACGGAACAAAGTCATGACGCTGTTAAGGCGTTCATCCAGTGTCATCAGGAATACACTGATGAGTTTGAATTCGGGAGTAACGTTTCTTTTGACCGATTTTGATTTCTCAAGTTGATCAAGTGCATGAGCGAGCTGTGCACGTAAAGAGATATTTTCGAGTATCAGTTGCTGATTGACCTCGTTCTTGTTTGATTTCATCATCTCTGAAACGAGCTTAATTGACAGTTTGAACAGTGTTAAAAAGAATGAGCGGGTAATGGTCATTTATGAACGCCTCCTATTCATGATGTTTAATTATGTATCGGTTGGTATGACAGAGTTTTCAATCTGATCACAACAAAGGTGTTTGCTGAATACATCGATTACACGGAGTGGAATTTTGAATCCTAGACGCGGCCATTCAGAAGATAGAGTGTAAAATACGCTCTGGCTTCTCAGTCCATGCTTGAACAGGCAAACCAGCAGCCACAGTCAGTTCTTCAGCTGCTTGGTTAATCATCACATCTTTTCGAGACTCCGGTATTTACCGGGGTCTTTCGTTTTTTCGGTTTCAGGGTCAAGATCTCCTGATTCGTAACCGATACTACGAGTAAGAACGAATTCAAAGGAAAGCGGGAGATATGATGGACAAATATACAGACGTGATGAAACAGAGCCTGAACGTCCTTGAGACGATGACGGAGGGGCTGATACATATCCAAAAGCAGCTTGGGGAAGGGAAGGCGCCTGACGCGATTCAGCTGATGGACGACATGATGGTCGGCTTCATGTCCGTCAAACAGTCTCTGGAACCGGTCTTTGAGGAACTCGAAGGCACGGATATTGCCACCCAACAGCTTGAGAAGGTCAGTGAGACCCTTGAGCGTGTTGTGACGGCCTTTGAAGGGGAAGCGTACGGCACGGTATCGGAAGTGCTTCAGTTCACCCTCGTGCCAGAGGTGAAGAAGCTCCACTCGGCCCTTGAAGAGCTCTTTAAGCCGTATCTCGTATCGTAAATACCGGAGAGTGCTTTGATGACGCATGAGTATGACGGGACGAGGCAGTTTTATCTCGATCAGCTGGCGTGGCTCCAAGAACAACAGCGCATTTACGAGGAGATCGAGGGGCTGCTGCGTGAGATGAGGGATGTGGCCGTGACGGAGTCGGATGAGACCTTGTCAGACTATGAGCGGCAGCTGCTTCAGGAAGAGATCCATGAACTGAATGACCGGGTCGACGCGTTATACCGCGAGTTTGATCCGGTTCACTGACAGACAAACAGGTGACAGGGGTGTGAGGGCCCTTTGTCACCTGTTTCTTTTTGTGTCACGAATATTCGTTGATATTGAAGTGTTCTTTGAATGTTTCATAATCGAGGTCGAGATGATCGCCGGAAGTGACCAAAAACAAATTATATGTGTCCATCGCCTATGACGGGTTCTCCTTTCACGGGATACTCGTGAGGACGATGGTGAGGGGAAAGTCTGTTATGATAGACGGAGTTGTGACGGGCGAGCCGGGCTACGGCCAACTGGTGAAGCCTGCGCGGGATACGGACAAATCAACGGAAACCGGGTGATGCTTTTATGACGGAGACACAACGCCGCACGGCAGGCGTATCGGCACTGTTTATGATCGGAATTATTTTGCTTTCCTTTAATTTACGTCCTGCGATCACGTCAGTGGGACCGATTGTCGGCATCATCAGGGAGGATCTTGGGCTGAGTCACTGGAGTGCGGGGCTCTTGACGAGTCTGCCGCTGATTGCTTTTGCACTGATGTCGCCGATCGCACCGCGGATCGCGAACAGGACGAGTAATGAAGGCGGGCTGCTCTTCGGGATTATCGTCCTGTTTGCCGGGATCGTTGTGCGTTCAACGTCCTTTGTGGCCCTCTTGTTTGTCGGGATGTTCCTGATCGGAATGGGCATTGCGATGATCAATGTTCTCTTACCGGCACTCATCAAGCAGAAGTATCCGGGACGAATCGGGGTGATGACGGGGATCTATACGACGACGATGTCGGTCTTCGCCGCACTCGGTTCCGGGCTCAGTGTGCCGTTAACCGTGGAAGCGGGACTGGGCTGGCAGCTTTCTCTTCTCAGCTGGGGAGGACTGGCCCTCATCGGCATGGTCGTCTGGGCGCTCGTGATGAAGAAAGGTCCTGATCATGACCGCAATGAGCTGTTTGAGCCGAATGCCATGAAGCTGCTCGGTTCCCCTTTGGCCTGGCAGGTCACGGTGTTTATGGGTCTGCAGTCGTTTCTCTTTTACGTGACCATCACGTGGCTCGTGGAGATTCTCGTGTATAACGGGTTTACAGCGGTGACGGCCGGCCTGTTTTTGGCGTTTATGCAATTTATCAGCCTGCCCGCGACGTTTTACACACCGGTTCTAGCGGCGAAGCTTCCAAATCAGAAGCCGATCATGGTGGCCCTCAGCGTATCGGGTTTTCTTGGCTATGGGCTTTTGTATACGGAACCCGGCTTTTTGGGAACGGCACTGGCCGTGACGCTGATTGGACTCATGCTCGGTGCCTGCATCAGCCTGGCCTTGGCCTTTCTTGGCATGCGCACGTCCAATGCCCGTCAGGCAGCGGAACTGTCCGGTATGGCTCAGGCCTTCGGGTACTCTTTGGCGGCGTTTGGCCCGATTCTGATTGGACTCATCTATGATGTCACCCAATCCTGGCAGCCGGTGCTCGTGACGCTGTTGGTCCTGAATGTGGTGATGATGCTCTTTGGTCTCGGGGCAAGCCGGGATCAGAAGGTATTGGCGGAATGAATGAATCAGATAAACAGATAAAAGATACCGGTGGTCCGACAGGGATCGCCGGTTTTCTGGTGTGATCAAAATGGATACCGGTCAATCAAGAAATTCGGATACATTCGACGACAAGTGATGCTTAAGGGCCCTTTTAAATCAGTAAGGAAATGGTATAATAATGTGAGAATGAGCGAAATCGTATCGGAGGTGAAGGGGATGGACCGTAAGACGGAAGAGAATGAAGAGACGTTACAAGCGAGCGGCATGGAGTCAGACCATGCGCTCTCGACGAGTGCGGATGACGTAATCAGGGAATGGCTGTTTCGGTTTCGCACAGGCTGGAAGTGGTCGGTGCCGCTTGTGCTCGTCCTCTTGGTAGTGGCGTTCATGCTCGGGCTTTGGGAGGCACTTGGTTCGGTACTGACGCTGTTTGGGATTGTCTGGTACGTCATCCGCTTTCGTGAGCGGCGGAAGTCAAGGGGATCGAAGGATCTTGAGGTGCGCTTTGACAGCCAGCACCGCCAGTCGCTTTTTTACCCGGTCATGACAATCCTGTCAGGCGGCTTTCTCATCCTCGGTGTGGATACAGAAACGGGCGCCTTTGCCGGCTGGGGCGTGCTGCTTGAGAATATCGGGGTGTTGTTTGTCTTGGGGAGTCTGATCCTGCTTGTGTCAGAACGGATTCTGCAAGGGAACTGGAAACGGTACCGGATCCCGGCGATTGTGTCCGTGGTTGTTTTTGTGGTGATTTTGGAGCTGGTCTGAATGGAAAAAGATATGAACACTGAAAAGCACCCGCAGAGGTTTCTGCGGGTGCTTGTTTTCAATGAAGAGATACGTCATCCGTCAAATCAATTCCTGCAATGCCGCGGACTTCTTGGCGAGGGACTTGGCCAGCTGATCCACTTCATTGAAGCTTGTGATGGTGGTCGTTGCTTCTGAAACGATCGCTTCAGTTTGTTCTTGTGCGTCGAGGGTACCGGCGGCCATCTTATCAATTTCCTTCATCATGCCCCCGATGCTTTCCCGGATATCAACGGCCGAGGCGTCGACGGAGGCGGACAGCTTTCGCACCTCATCGGCGACGACGCTGAAGCCCCGTCCGTGTTCACCGGCTCTGGCGGCTTCAATGGCGGCGTTTAAGGCAAGGAGGTTTGTCTGTTTGGCGATGTCCTGGATCGTTTTCAGGAACACCTGAATCTCTTTTGATTTCGATTCGAGTCCCTGGAGGACATCGGTATTGTGTCCGGTATTGTCCTGGACGTGACGGATCTTTGCCATCAGTGCTTCACTTCGCCTGACGCCTTCCGTCGATTGCGTGTCAAGGATTTCCGAACTGTTTTGCAGGTCATGGATGATGCCCTGGAAGTCTTCTTCGCGCTTCGTAATGTCGACGGCGGTCTTCATCACGCCGGTGACCTGGTTCTGATCATTTCGAAGGGGAATGTAGGTCGCTTCAAGCCAAAGACGGTTTCCTTTGGCGTCTTTCCGTTCGATTTTGTCCTGGAATTTCTGTCCCCGTGCAAGGTTTCGCCACATCGTTTCGTAGGCAGGTGACTGTACGAATGTGTCGAAACAGAACTGCGGGTGGGTCATGCCGATCATCGCTTCCGGGCGGTAGTCCATGGCCCTTGCAAACGCATCGTTAACGTAGACGACTTCTTTGTTGAGGTTGAATTCAATGACGGCGAGGTGTTCATGGATCGCGGCGGCGATGGCCTGATCGCTTGTCGGGCTTGTTAAAGTTATCATAACGAATGTCTCTCCTTTTCGGTGTACAATAATGATATATACCCGATAGAAAGATTGTTTAAGCATGCCGTGAAAGACTTTTTTTGAAATGTGTGATGAACAGAAGAAAGCCGGACCGCGGGTGGGTCCGGCTTTTGCCAGAAGTCAGGTTCTGACGGTTGTTGCATGTTGAAAGGCACGGGCGGCAGCTTTCGGGTCTTCCTGGCCTGCGATGGCAGAGATCATCGACACACCGTCTGCGCCGGCTTTCATAATCCCGGGCGTATTTTCCGGGGTGATGCCGCCGATGGCGACGACGGGCATCTTGATTCCGGCGTCCCGGTAGATCCGGATCCCTGCAGGACCGATGGCGTCTTTGGCGTCGGCTTTCGAACCGGTGGGGTAGACGGGTCCGATCCCGAAATAATCCGCCCCGGCGTCTTTGGCTGCTTCTGCTTCTTTGAAACTGTGTACGGATACGCCGAGGAAACAACCGTCGGGGATCCGGCTCTTTACGTCGCTCGCGTTCATGTCTTCCTGGCCGACATGAATGCCATCGGCTTCAAGTGCGACGGCGAGTGCGACGTCATCGTTCACAACGAAAGGGATGCCGCGCTTTTGGCAAATGTCTCTGAGCGTGCGTCCCATTTTTGTTTTTTCGTCACCGGTAAGAGCGCCCGGTCCTTTCTCACGGTACTGAAAGCAGGTGATCCCGCCTTCGATGGCACGCTCAAGACAGTCCGGGAGAGGCATGTGCCGGGCGTCGGTGGTCCCGGCAATAAAATAAACCTTGAGAATATCGTTAATCGTCTTCACCGGTTCATCACCCCGATCTTGACGTCTTCGCCGGTATGGGTGCGGTGTGCCGCATGATCGACGGGGCCGGAACCGCTGCCGACCTGAAACCCGTGCATAATGGCGGTGTGGATATAGCGCTTTGCCTCGATGACTGCGTCGTACAGGGGCAGGCCGAGAGCGAGGTAGGCGGTAATGGCCGAGGCATACGTGCAGCCGGTGCCGTGGGTGTTCGCCGTCTCGATCTTCGGTACGGTCAGGGTATGGATGTCCGTGCCGTCAAAGAACAGATCCTGCACGGTATCGGCACCTTCTTCATGCCCGCCTTTTAAGAGGACACTTTTCGCCCCGAGTGCCGCGAGTTCATGGAGGGCGTCAAGGCGCGCTTCTTTCGTTTTGAGGGAGCGCCCGGTGAGTACTTCCGCTTCCGGGATATTTGGTGTGATGATGGTGGCAAGCGGGATGAGTCCCTCTTTCATCCGCAGGATGGCACTGTCTTCTAGGAGTCTTGCCCCGGATGTGGCGACCATGACAGGATCGATGACGAGGTGTGGCCACTGATAGCGGTTCACGCTCTTCATGACGGCGTCAATGATCGGTGCATGAAAGAGCATGCCTGTCTTGACGGCGATCGGTGCGAGATCATCGGCGACGGCTTCGATCTGATGGGTCACTTCTTCTGTGGGTACCGGATGAATGCTTCTTACGCCGGTGCTGTTCTGGGCAGTGAGGGCGGTGATGGCAGACGTGCCGAAGACACCGAGTTCCTGAAAGGTCTTCAGATCTGCCTGAATGCCCGCGCCTCCGCCGCTGTCAGAGCCGGCGATGGTCATAACGGTTTTTACCATGATTAAGTCACGCTCCTTCTGTTTGTGTGAGTTTGACGGCTTTTGTTAACGCATCGCCTTTCAACTGATACAGGGCATCGAGGAATGCCATCTGAAAGCTGCCGGGCGCAGGGGTCGTAAGCGTTGACGCGGCCTGTTCCGCGGCGGCGCCGTAAAAGGCTGCGGCACTCGCAACAGCTTCAAATGTGTCCGTGTGGCGGGCGATGAAAGCCCCGGTAACGGAGGTGAGAAGGCAACCTGTCCCGGTCACTTTCGCCTGCAGGTGGTGGCCGTTTTCACAAGTGATGACGCGCGTGCCATCGGTGATGACGTCCGTTTCGCCCGTCATCATGACGATGGTCTGATGGGCATTGGCCACCTTTTTCGCAGCGTCCGCAGGATCGTCAAGGGTTGCGTCACTGTCGACGCCGCGGACGTTCACGGACAGGCCGGCGAGGGTGGCGATTTCGCCGGTGTTGCCGCGGATCGCCGTCATTTTGACGGCGTCGAGGAGGCGTTTGGCCGTCTCGTTTCGGTACGCGGTAGCACCGACGCCGACAGGGTCAAAGATGACCGGGGTACCGGCTTCATTTGCGGCTTTCCCGGCGAGGACCATGGCATTCACCTGATCCTGCGTCAAGGTGCCGATGTTCAGAATGAGGGCATCGGCCTGGCTTGCCATCTGTTCGACTTCTTCAATGGCGTTTGCCATGACGGGCTGTGCGCCGATGGCATAGAGGCCGTTCGCAGTGAAATTCGTCACCACGAGATTGGTGATGTTGTGAATGAGCGGCGGTTCTTCTTTGATGCGTGCAAGGATTGCGGCTGAGTGTTCCATGTTAAAAATCCTCCTTTTATTACGAAAAGTGATCATTCAAACCAAATAAAAAACCTGACCGGCATGAGCCTGATCAGGTGGAAGAACCATTCGTTGATGGTGTCGCACCCACATTTCCTACGCTGGCATCACCCAGATCAGGTTCGAAGGGATCGGCGTTGGCCATCTCAGCTGCGATGCAGCACCCCCAGTGGTTTCGATGTCGTATTTGATTATGTATTTATTGTACCTTATTTGCCCGATCGTTCAAACAAATACGGCCGGAGAAAAAAGAATTTACGAAAAGGGGTATCTTTTTTCGGACAGGCAGGTTATACTTGGTTAAGCAATTGAGGTTCGGATAGTAATGAAAGATGAATGTTTCAGCAATATTCCTCTGGATTTGGTAAATGAAGAGCTCAACATGCAATACAAAGTGGGCAACCCCCACACAGGAGGAATATCATTATGACACAAGGTACAGTAAAATGGTTTAATGCAGAAAAAGGTTTCGGTTTCATCGAGGTTGAAGGCCAGGACGACGTATTCGTTCACTTCTCCGCTATCCAAGGCGAAGGCTTCAAGACTCTTGACGAAGGCCAGACAGTCAACTTCGACATCGAGCAAGGCCAGCGTGGCCCACAGGCGGCTAACGTACAGAAGTAATTGTAAAACAGGTCCTTCACACAGCTTGTGTGGAGGGCTTTTTTTTCGTTTAAAGAGGAAAAAGCGATGCGCAAGGTTCATTTTCAGATGAACGAGACCTGAAGATATGGTAGACTTGTACAAGAAATCCATACAGCTGAGCTGTCGTTTGAAGAAGTGGAGAAAAACCCTACAAAAGCAATCAGACATGAAAGGTGGAAGATCGAAATGGCAGGAAAAAACCACGATAAGGTCGTTCCTTTACATACAGAAGTCCCTGTAGAAGAGCTGGTTCAGGCGTTTGCGGATATGAATGAGTTCGCATTTACCCACTATCAGAACGCCCTTGAACAGTATCAGGCAAAACATTTGCCGATGCCGATGGTCACGACAGAGAAAGCGGTCAATGTCTTTCAGATGGCCTACATCTGGAACATGCTTCACGCCCCGCTCATTAAAGATGAAGACGGCGGGATGAAGACGATCCATGAACAGTTCACGGAGCTTGCCGAAGCCCATGAACAGTACCCTCCGCCGGTTATTCACGGCCTGAAGCGGATGAAGGAGCTCCAGCCGGATATTTACCGGGTGACAGCCCTCGTCAACGGGCAGAACGATCAGGATGAGGACATTCTCATTCCGATGGCCCAGTCTGTCGTGCATGACGAAGAGCCGGTCTTTATTCCGGCTCCGGATGACTTCGATGCGGAAGAAGAGGACTGGATCGTCTGTTTCGGGTACCCGGTTCAAGACGCGGTCTTTCCGTTGACGATGCCGGTGACGATTGGGGAAGAGGACCTCGAACTGTTTGAACAACTGATGAACGCCAGTAAGGATCTTCACGGCTTTGATACAGATCACGAGATTCTCGCCGATCCGGCCGGGGCGTTCTATGGCGATGTTCTGATCCCGTATGTGAACGAGGAATACGATGATGAAGATCTCCTTGACATTCCCCTCGGGGATCCGAAACAAGAAGAGGTGGATGAGCTGCTTGACTCACTCCGGGTTCAAATCCCTGATGAGCTCGTCGATACGTTTCAGATGATGTGGCAGTCCTTTTGCCTGATTGAAGAGCCGTCAATCCGCAATCCGAATAGCTATGCGGCTGCGACGGTGTATGAGCTGCTTGATTTCCTTGATCAGGACTTCAAGCTCACATTAAAAGAAGCCGCGTCACTCTTCGATGCGACCCCGTCGGGGATGAAGCACGCGAGGATGAAGATCCAGGCGTTTATTAACGAACATTACGATGACGATTTTGAACTTGACGAAGAAGAGCTGGACCCGTTTGGCGAAGGTGAGATTCCGAATGGTCTGTTTGGGGAAGATCCGTTTCAGACGCCGGGAAAGAACGATTCGGACAAAAAGAAATAATTGTGATGAAGCCCTGCCGCATCCTTGCGAGCAGGGCTTCACTGTTTCCTGGATGCGTTCATGGATGAAACCTCGCGACTTCAGTCTCCGTAAAAGGGACTTGGAAAACAGTCATGGAGGTTAACGGATATGCGAAACGTCATGGACATCTTTAAACAGGATGTACGGAATATGCGGCGGGTGCCGCTGGTTGCTGTTCTGCTGGTGGGGCTTGCGATCCTGCCGTCATTGTATGCGTGGTTTAATCTGAGTGCGTCTTGGGATCCTTACGGCAATACAGGCGGTGTCAGTGTCGCCGTGGTCAATGAGGACAAGGGAGTCACCGTCGACGGGGAGACTGTGAACATCGGCAGTGAACTCGAAGCGTCCCTTCGGGATAATGAGCAGCTCGGCTGGACGATCGTTGAGAACGGCGAAGCACGAAAGGGTGTCGAACAGGGAGACTACTACGCGGCGGTTAAGATCCCCGAGGATTTCTCCGAGACGCTGTTGTCGGTTCTCGACGGTGAACCGGTCCAGTCGACTGTCCACTACGTCGTCAACGAGAAGGTGAATGCCATCGCCCCGAAGATGACCGACAGCGGGGCCTCGACCATCACACGAGAAATCAATGAGCAGTTCTCAAAGGAAACGTCGAGCCTGATGTTTGAAGCCTTTGATGAGCTCGGCATCCAGCTTGAAGAAGAGCTCCCGACGTTCCGGAGGATCCGCGACGTGGTCATGGATCTCGAAAGCCAAATGCCCAAGGCCCTCTCCTTCGGTGATACGCTGATTCAGGTAGACGAGGACTGGGATCGTCTCGACGGGTATGTGGATGAGATTCTCGCTTTTGAAGAGCAGTTTCCGGTGATTGAAGCATATGCAGAACAGGTTATTGTTTTGGATGAACGTCTTGATGAAGCGGACGTGGCCGCGGATATCGTCCTCACCCTTGAGGGCCGGCTCCCGGAGATCGAGGCGGCCATTGACGATTTCACAAGGATGACAGAAGAGATACCGGCATGGTCCGACGAGTTTGAGGACATACTTGACCGGGGAGAAGCGCTGCCGGAAGTGGGAGAAGACCTGCAAGCAGAGCTTCGGCGCATGCAAAGTGAGTTGCCGGCGTATGAGAAGCGTTTGGATGAATGGCAAGAAGAGCTCGCGGCACTGAGCGATGCGGCGGGGGACACACAGGAGACACTGATCGGGGAAACAAAAGCGCTCTACAGTGAACTCGATCAGCTAAAGGAGACTCTCGAGGGCGTCGGGGATCACGAGGCATGGGACGAAGCGGCGGACGCGGTCCAAGACGTGAACCGTGAGCTCAGTACCTATGATGCCCGCCTGGCCTCCCTCGAAGAAACGATCGTGACGGTGCTTACGTATACCTCTTCAATTGATCTTGAAGGGTGGCAAAGAGAGATTGCTTCGCTCCGGTCTGATATAGAGTCGGTTCAGGACGAACTGTCCAATCAGGCAGACGCGATCCGGGCAGGATCGCTCTCCGAAGAAGCACTTGAAGGTCTCGTATCCAGTCTTGATCCCCTTCTGAGCAGTGTGGGTGACTGGTCCGATGTCCTTGAGAGTGAAGAGGAGCTCATTGAAAGGCTCATTCAAGAGGCGGCGACAGTGATCGCCGGGGAGATCGCGTCTCTTGAAGAAGAGCTTGTGGAAGACGTGATGAAAGGGTTCGTTACGGGCCTTGATGCGTTCATGACCGATGTGGACAAGACGCTCTCGGCGCTCTTGCGTGAGCTTGACGAGACGGATCCGGAGGAGTTCGATGAGGCATTTGCCGAGAGGATCGAAACGTTTTCTGACCGACTGACACCGGCTGTGGCAATCCTTGAAGAAGCGGAATCCGTCCTCGAAGCCTTGATGGTCTTTGATCCTGAAGGAGAGCTTGAGGACGGACTCGGTGAGATTCGTTCCGTACGGACGTCGATTGCGGCGCTCACAGACGAACTAACTGCGCTTGAAGAGCGGCTGTCGGCCGATGCCTACCCCGGTGAAGAAGCGGTACTCGCCCTCATCCGAGCCATTGACGGGGCAAAGGAAGATGTGGCAAAGGCGAATGACTGGCTTTCGGATGAGGCCCCGGCTGTTCTTGACGGGATCGAACATGAAATAGAAGAGACCTTGGACGCGATGAGGACGAGGATCGGTCAGGCTGACGATCTTTTACGTGATCTCGATGAAGGGGCAGAACGGATGCTCATGCACTACCGGGAGGGTCTCGACACCGCAAGAGGAGCGGTTGGTCCACTCTCGGATGCGGAAGATCAGCTAAAGGCCCTTGCCGATGAACTGAACCGCCTCTATCCGGAAGTGGAACGTCAGATCACGCGTATGGCCGGCTTTGCAGACGAGGATTTGCCGAGGATTCAACGTCAGGTGGCGGCTCTCTCTGAGCGGATCCGGACGGATCTGCCTGAATGGCAGTCATCATATGAGGAGTTGGCGGACTGGCTTGACGCCGAATGGGACGAGATCGGCACGTCAGTAGCGACGCTCGCCGACTTTGCCCGGGACGATCTTCGTCTCATGGAAGAACAGGTCAGAGAGGTATCAGAGTCGGTTCGTGAGATTGAGGAGGACGAACGGATTCAGGAAGTGATCGACATTCTCCGCAATGATCTCGCGGAAGAAGAGGCGTTCTTCGCGTCCCCTGTCGTCCTCAGTGAAGAACAGCTCTTTCCGATACCGAACTACGGCTCGGCGAATGTGCCCTTCTACACGCCGCTCGCCCTCTGGGTCGGGGCGCTCCTTCTCAGTAATCTCGTGACGACGAACCTGCATGAGAAAGACCGAAAGGCACACTATTCGCTTCGGGACATCTACTTTGGCCGGGGGATTCTGTTTATGATTGTCGCCGTGATGCAGGGACTCATCGTTTCGTTCGGGAACCTGTTTTTCCTTGGGGTCTATGCGGCACATCCCGGATGGATGGTCGTGTTCTCCGTCATCATTGCCGTTGTATTCATGACGATTGTCTACACGCTCGCGTCGATTCTCGGCAATATCGGCAAGGCCCTTGCGATTGTGTTTCTCGTCTTGCAGCTCTCAGGGGGCGGGGGTACGTTTCCGATCGAAGTGACGCCGCCGTTCTTTCAGGCGATTCATCCGTATTTGCCGTTCACCTATGCGATCAACCTCCTCCGTGAAGCCGTGGGCGGGATGCTGATGCCGAACGTGCTGACAAATCTGATGATGCTCGGCTTCTTCTGGCTGTTGGCCATGGTCGTCGGGATGCTGTTAAAGCCGCTTCTTGCCAAACGGATTGAAGAAACGTACAACAAGAGCAAGTCGAGTCGCCTCGTCGAATAAGTGATGAAATCATGGTGAAGTTCCATGCGCTATATTGCGCCACGACCGCCTTTGTGGGAAAATGGAAGTAGGAAAAATGAATCTGCACGACCTGGAATCAGTGTCGGATCAGCGTGGAGGGGTGTATCGTGGGGAACGGTCAAAATCAGACAGAAAACCTGCAGGACTGGGGAACAAATGCGAGCGATACCGGTGCCGTGCGGGAGCTTTTGGATTTGAAAGATGCGTTGGATGAGTTTGCGGTGGTGATGATCACGGATACGAACGGGGTCATTACGTATGTCAATAACCGTGCCTGTGAGCTGAGCGGCTACAGCCGCGATGAGCTCACAGGCACGACACCGAGAATCCTGAATTCAGGCTACCATCCGAAGAGTTACTTCAGGACGATGTGGGAGACCATCAAAGCAGGCCGGGTCTGGCGCGGAGAGATCTGCAATCAGACGAAGCACGGCGATCATTTCTGGTCGCGGGCGACGATTGTGCCTCTTCGGAATGAACAGGGCGTCATTCATAAATTCCTCGCACTCCGTCACGATATCACCGATCGGGTTCACGCGGAAGCGGCCCTCCAGGATGCGCTCGAGAAGGACTTCTATCAGGTGGTCAAGAACTTGCAGAACGGGGTCTTTAAGCTGAAGAAGCGTGATCAGGCAGATGACATCGTCTTCACCCTGTCCGAAGGGCAGATCGCCGCGGGCTATCAGATGACGACCAAGGACATCGAAGGAAAACGAGTCAAAGATGTGTTTCCTGAGCCGCAGGCAAAGAAGATCACCCATCACGTGGATCGTGCGCTTCAACAGGGGGCTGAACGCTTTGAGCTGACGCTGAACGATCAGGTCTACCTCATCTATCTCACCCGCTTTGAAACGGCCTTTGCCGGCGTGGAAGTGGCGGGGTCCATCATCGACATCACCGACCAGAAATTGAAGGAACAACAGATTCAGACGATGGCCTACTACGACAGTCTCACCCAGCTGCCAAACCGGCGGTCTTTTGAACTCGCTTTGAAAGACAGCCTGCAGATGCCATTGGCAAATGGGGAGAAAGTGGCGGTCTTTTACATCAACCTCGACCGCTTTCAGTCCGTCAACGAAACCCTCGGCCATGCTGTCGGGGACCGGCTGCTGAAGAAAGTCGCGATCCGGTTAAAGACCCTGTTTGATCAGGGGGCGGTCCTCTCCCGCTTCAGCGGTGTGGACTTCGCCGTGATGGTCCGTCTCACCTGTGAAGACGGAGACGTCATTAAGCACGAGGCGGAGCGGATTCATGCGGCGCTCCGGGAGCCGGTCATTCTTGATAATATGGAGCTCTATACGAGTCCGGCCATCGGGGTCAGTCTTGCTCCGGATCACGGCACGGACTGGAAAACGATCATACAGTATGCGGATGCGGCGATGAACCGGACGAAACAGCTGCCGGGCCAGGCGTTCTATGTGTTTGACAGCGAGCTTGAAGCGTCTCTTCTCCGTCGTCTTGCCATCGAGCAGGAGCTTCGGATCGCGATAGAAGAGGGGACCCTTGATCTGTACGTGCAGCCAAAGGTGAAAGCCAAGACGTACCGGCTGAGCGGAGGTGAGGCCTTACTTCGCTGGCATCACAAGGAACTCGGCACCGTGAGCCCGGAAGAGTTCATCCCTATTGCCGAAGAATTCGGGATGATTCAGGATCTCGGATATTGGGTGATTCAGGAAGGGGCGAGGCGTCTCAAAAGCTGGCATGATCTGGGGCTTACGTATTTATCGCTGTCAGTCAATGTCTCGATCCGCCAGTTTATGCAGCCGACCTTCGCTTCAGACATGCAGGGGGTCCTTGATGAGACGGGGGTTGACCCCCGGAAGCTCGAACTTGAAATCACCGAGAACGTGACGGCTAACATGGAGATGACCCGCAAGGTCATGCTTGCCTTGAAGGAGATGGGGTTCATCGTCAGTATCGACGACTTCGGCACCGGCTACAGCTCCATGCAGTACTTGCAAGAGCTGCCCTTTGACCGGGTGAAGCTCGACAAAACATTTGTCATGGACCTCTCAAAAGCGAACCGCTCGATCATGCAGGCGACGTTGAAACTCGCCAGTGCACTCAGCATGTCCACCGTCGCAGAAGGGGTGGAGTCGTTTGCTCACGCAGCGTTTCTCTCCGAGTGGGGCTGTGAAGAACTGCAGGGTTTCTATTTCAGCCATGCGTTATCAGAAGCGGATTTCCACCAGTACTGGATCATCCCGGAGCTTGAGAGGAAGCGTTGCCAGCTTGATCGCGGCTGATTCACACGATCTTTTAGATTTCGATGTGGGATCGGGGGTTTTCTGCGGACCGATTCCCGGGTACACTACACATAAGACCTGCTACAGTGGAGAGCTTTCCGCAGAAAGGGGGCGCATACAGCCATGGAAATCAATATGTCCATCGCTGCGAACCACCTGCAGACGCAGCAGCAGAATTACGACATCGCGCAACAGCAGCAGCGCATCGACGACCTGGGTCAGCAGGATCTCAACACGATTCAGGAAGTGGATGAGTCTGATCAGGCACGTGAAGATTTCGAACAGCGTGACCAGCAGGAAATGATGGAAGAACAGCGCCTGCGTCAACAGCAAATGCAGCAGGCCCAGCGAAATGCCCAGCCTTATCTGGGATCGAACATCGACTTTTTTGCATGATGCAAAAGAAAGACCACCTGAGAGCGGATTGGACGCTTTCAGGTGGTCTTTTGTGTCGGAGCAGTTAAATCATATAGTCGTCTTCGGGGTCCCGGCGCATCCCTGTGCGGTGTTTGCGGTACAGAACGGCGTTGATCTCCGCGCCGACGACGAGGACGATGCCGATCAGAAAGAGCCAGAGCATAAGCACGATGATCCCGCCAAGGCTCCCGTACGTCTGCGAGAAGTTGGCAAAGTTACTGATATAGATCGAGAACCCGAACCCCGTGAGCTGCCAGGCGAGGGTGGCGAAGAGAGCGCCCGGGAGCGCGTACCGAAACGGGATCTTCGTGTTCGGCGCTAGATAATAGAGGGCGGCAAAGATCATCGCGAGGAGACTGATACTGACGACCCAGCGAAGGAGCCGGAACAGTTCTTCAAGCTCCGCCGTCAGAATCCCGAAGGAGCTGATGAAGCTGATGATCGCGTCCCCCATGACCGGAAGAATCAAGGCGACGATGAGTGCGAGAATCAGTCCGAAGGTGAGTGCGATGGAGACGAGCCGTGCTTTCCAAAACGGGCGCTGTACCTTGACGTTATAGGCTTCGTTTTGGGCTTTGATGAACGTGTTCATCCCGTTTGAAGCCGACCAGATCGTCGCAAGGATCCCGAACGTGAGAAGGCCGCCCCGCTGTTCGGTGACGAGATTGACGATCTGCCCCTCGATCATCGAGGCGATCTCCCCGGGGATGAACTGATACATCAACTCGACGACGATGTTCGGATCGAGGTCGAAGTAGGGAATGATCGACAGGATGAGAATGAGCATCGGAAAGAGAGAGAGCATGTAATAATAGGCTTGTGCCGCGGCAAGAAGCGGCACATTGTCTTTTGTGAATTCCTGGCCGAGGGACTTAAAGAACCCGATGACCGATCGTGCGATAGCCTTTGGCTTCATGATGAACCGCCGCGGTTTCGGACCTCGAGCCAGTTAAGGACATCCTGGAAGACCTGGTCGCGGTTCTGTTCATTGAGCATCTCATGACGTCCGCCGGGATAAAGCGTCATCGTGACGTCCGTGAGTCCTGTGTCGAGGTAACGGTCCCGAAGCTTTGTCACGCCTTTTCCGTGGTCGCCGACCGGGTCCTCATCGCCGGCGAACAGAAAGACTGGCAAATCCCGCCGGATCATGCGCTGACGCTCCGGATCCGCGAGGCGGGAGAATGCGGAAAACAGTTCATGATAGAAGGTGATGGGAAAGAGCGTCCCGCAGTATGGATCGGCCTCATAAGCACGTACCGCTTCGTCGTCCCGGCTCAGCCATGCGGCGTCAGACGTCTCGGGAAATGCGTCATTGTTGCCTGAGAAGGCGATCCGGTCGAGGAGCTTTGCCGGCTTGTTACCGCCTACGATCGTCTTCTGAAGAGCAGCGAGAGAGGCCCCAAGCCGGACATCGATGCCGTCATTGAAGGCGGTTCCGCTCAGGATCAGGCCGTCGATGAGGCGGCTGTAGCGGATCGCGACCTCCTGCATAATAAAAGAGCCGAAGCTGTGGCCGAGGGCGAAGACAGGGAGTCCCGGGAACCGCTTTTTTACGGATTCGATCAGGACGCGCTGGTCTTCGGTGATGCAGTCAAAACCGTATTTTCCGATGTGACCGAGGAGATGATTGGCTCCTGCGGTCCGGCCGTGTCCCCGGTGATCCGCGGCAAACACATGGTAACCGGAGCGGTTCAGATAGCGGGCAAATGTGTCATAGCGGCCCGCGAGTTCCGCCATACCGTGGGCGATGACGACGAGGCCTTTTGCATCGGCGTCCGTGAGCCATTCGTACAGATAGAGCGGCGTGCCGTTGTAGCCTTTAAATGGTGTATGGATGTCAGTCATGAGATCAAACCCCCTGATTGGTTGTAGGAATAGTGGAGACTGTTTATAAGTTGTGAGCGAGAAAACCCCCGAATTTATTGGGGGGGGATGACAGCGAACGGTCTTAGGCTTTCAAGCCTTTTCGCACCAATTCGTAGACGGCACTGGCAAACGTTGGAATCATATTCTCCTTTCGATATTCCTCTATCGCTTCGTACAATTCTTTTGGGAAATTCAAGTGCTTTTGCACCCTGGACATTGACATCAACCTCCTTTATAGATATATTTAGAGTATACTTAATATACCATAAAGAAGGAGTTGAACGCAATGACAAATCATAAAGCCTATCGCTTTCGCATCTATCCCAATCGAGAACAGCGAATCTTGATTGCGAAAACCATCGGTTCGACTCGTTTTGTCTATAACCACTTTCTTGCGAAGTGGAACGACAGGTATAAAGAGACAGGCAAAGGGATGTCCTACAATGCCTGTTCTGCAGAACTCCCGCAATTAAAACGGGAATACGAATGGTTAAAAGAAGTGGACAGCACCGCCTTGCAACAAGGGTTAAAACACTTAGCTGACGGATTCAACCGTTTCATTAAGAAACAAAACAAATACCCTCGATTTAAGTCAAAGAAGAACGATGTTCAGTCTTTTAAAACCGTCGGCAAAATGCGAATCGAAGGCAATCGCCTTTTCCTTCCGAAACTGGGCTACGTCAAATTCGCAAAAAGCCGTCATGTTGAGGGACGTATTCTGTCTGCCACGATCCGACGAACGCCAATGGGTAAGCATTTTATATCCGTTCTTGCTGAAACGGAGGTTAAACCATTCGATGCAACAGGATCAGCCGTAGGCATTGATCTTGGCATTGACCATTTCGCCATCCTTTCAGACGGGCAAAAGATCGACAACGAACGCTTTACACGAAAGATGGAACAGAAGCTAAAGCGTGAGCAACGCAAGCTGTCAAGACGCTATGAACAGGCGAAGAAAGACGGAAAACCGTTGCGTGAAGCCAAAAACTATCAAAAGCAAAAAGTCAAAGTTGCCAAAATCCATGAGAAGATCGCCAATCAACGAACGGATTTCCTTCAAAAACTCAGTACAACGATCATCAAAAACCACGATGTCGTTTGTATCGAAGATTTAAACGCCAAAGGAATGTTGAAAAATAAGAAGCTGTCAAAAGCCATTTCAGACGTATCTTGGTCGTCTTTTAAGGATATGTTGCTGTACAAGGCGGAGTGGCATGATCGCACGATCATCAAAATTGACCGATGGTTCCCATCCAGTCAGCTTTGTTCATCCTGTGGTCATCATGACGGCAAAAAGGATTTGCGTGTTCGATCATGGACGTGCCCCTCTTGTGGTACGCACCATGATCGTGACATCAACGCCAGTCGAAACATCTTACAAGAAGGGTTACGTGTCCTTTCATAAACGGAAACAAAAACCGTCGGTCAGACGGGGTTCGCTTGGTTAATAAGAGAAACCGCTGTTTTGCGTGTATGCCACGCTTTAACAAGTACGCTCTGTTCCCAAGAATCCCCCGACTTTAGTCGTGGGGAGTGTCAATTGTGTGATCTGACTTAATTATACAGCAAACAAAGCAGCATGCACGGCATTTCTTTTCCAAAAAAGGTGGATAGCCTTCTTTTTCTGCCGATATAAGCAATGAAGTCTTTTTTAAAGGAGGGGAATCATGGATATTGCAATGATGTCGATCGCCATGCACCAGGGCAAAGCACAGCAACAGGCTTCAATGGCTGTGATGAAACAGTCCATGGACATTGCGAAAGGGCAGGGAGAAGGCCTTGAGAAGCTGATGGAATCAGCCAACGTTCAGGCGCCTCAGGCAAGCCATCCCCACTTGGGCGGAAGCGTGGATGTTTCCGTCTGAATGACAGACACCGTCTCGTGCAGATGCACGGGCGGTGTTTATTTTTTGGGGAATGTGGAACAGGATAAGCGTGAGTAAAAAATGAAACGGTCAAACAGAAAGGATGTTTTTGCATATGAACGTACTCGTAGTTGGTGCGAACGGTCAGATCGGCACGCATCTGGTGAAGCAGCTGAAGGCCCATGACGGGCATAGCGTGAAGGCGATGGTCCGGAAGAAAGAGCAGGCCGAAGCCTGGGAACAGGAAGGCGTTCACGCCGTTGTCGCTGATCTGGAAAGTGATGTCGGGGATCTGAAAGAAGTCATGGAAGGCAGTGACGCTGTCGTCTTTACTGCCGGATCAGGCGGTGCGACAGGTGCGGATAAAACCTTGCTCATTGATCTGGACGGTGCGGTGAAGACGATGGAAGCCGCCGAAGCTGCCGGCATTGAGCGCTACGTGATGGTCAGCGCCATCCAGGCCCATAACCGGGCGAACTGGAATGAACAGATCCGTCACTACTTCGCGGCGAAGCACTACGCGGACCGGATGCTCGAACTGTCATCTCTGAATTACACAATCGTGCGACCGGGCGGCCTGTTAAATGATCCGGGTAAAGGGACGGTCTCTGCGGCGACTGATCTCGAACGCGGTTCGATCCCGAGAGAAGACGTGGCAGCGACGATCGTTGCTGCCTTGGATCACCCGAACGCGTACCGGAAAGGGTTCGATCTCGTGAGCGGGAACGACGCTCCAAAGGCGGCCCTTGACGGATTGACGTAATCAAGCTTTTCATAAAGAGAGACTGAGGGACTCTTCCAAACAGGAGGGTCCCTCGTGCCATGTGCATGTGTGAAAAGATGCAGGAAATGAGAGCGTTCTCCTGTTATACTGAAAGAAAGCAGTCACTACAGAGGAGGCGTTACAATGGATACCATCAATCTGCAGCAATACGCGCATCTCGCCCTCGACCGGAAGCTCGCAAGGGACGTTCTGTCCGACAGCGGCTTTACGCTCCTCAGGGAAGGGATGGTGATTACCCCGAATCATATCCGTCTCTTGAAATCGTATGATATTGAATCGATCCCGGTCTATGGACATACGTCTTTCCTTGAACAGCTCGATGCAAAGGTAAAAGAACAGCACAAGCCGTTCGTCAGCGCATACCGCGATTCGTTCAACCGGATGAAGACCCTGTTTGCCAATACGGACGAAAGCGGTGTGCCGGATCTCGATCAGACCCTCGATTCCTTTGAAACCCTCGTTACCGAATCGCTCAAGTCCTACAGCCTTTTCGAGGTGCTCCAACAGCTCGAAGGACACGACGGCTATCTTCTCCGGCATTCCATTCACGTCGGGCTCCTTGTCTCTTTGATGGCGAAGCTCATGAAGAAGCCGGACGATGAGATTGTGGAGTACGGGAAGGCGGGTCTCCTGCATGACATCGGTATGACCCGGATGCCTGACAGCGTCTTTCATAAGAGCGGCACCCTCACGGAAGACGAATGGGCGCAGGTGAGAGAGCATCCGCAGATCGGCTATGACCTTTTGAAGGATAAAGGCGTCTCGCAGCTCGTCCTTGATGCGACGCTTTATCACCATGAACGGATGGATGGAAGCGGGTACTTGAAAGGACTGAAGGGTGACGAGATTCCGGAAGTGGCGGCGATGATTGCCCTTGCGGATGTGTTTGACGCCGTCAGCTCAGACCGGGTTCACCGCAGCAAAATGGCCCCGATGGAGGCCTTAAAAACGATCAATGACGACATTTACCGCGGCAAGCTCTCGATTCGCTGCGGCCTTGCCTTTATCCAGCACATGACAAGCACGTATACAGGAACGACGGTGTATCTCTCCGACGGCCGCTTCGCCCAGATCGTTCGATACCAGGCGAGTGATCTGGAGAATCCGATGATCTCCCTTGAGGGAAAAGTCGTGCAGCTTAAGGATCTGAAGGGTGTATCGATCATCGATATTGCCGATAACCGCGTTCATGAGATGCAAAAGGAAAGCTGAAACGTAAGGGACCCCGTGTGAAACTTCGCAGGGTCCCTTTTGTATGTCTGTCATTAGATTGATTTGTTTACCATTCTCAGGCACGGCGGGCCATGTGACTCAGCTCACTGGTGAGTGCCTTCAGTTCCTGGGTAATGCCGAGAACCTCCTGAAGCCTTGCGTCTTGTTCGAAGGATTCCTCTTTCGATTTCTCTGTTTCATCCCGGACGTCATCCATATTCCGGTTGGCGCGGGTGATGCTGCCGGCGATTTTGGCGGTGGCTTCGTCGGTGGTAGTGGCGAACTTGCGGATCTCTTCAGCGACAACGGCGAAGCCTTTGCCGGCTTCTCCGGCCCGCGCGGCCTCGATGGAGGCATTGAAGCCGAGGATCGTCGTCTGTCTCGTAAGCCCTTTCAAAAATTCGGTTACTTCCGTCATCTCTGACAGGGCGCTCGCCGCTTCTTTAGAGCTTGCGCTGAGCGTATCATTAACCTCTGAAAGATGCCTTGAGCCGTCTGACAGTTTCTCTGTGTTCGTGACGATGTGATTCACTGCCTGATCGAGCGTGTCGGCCATGGCGCGGATTTTCTCTTCCTGATCGGTAGAGAGCCCCATTGTCAGGACCCCGCAGACCTCACCGTCTTCATCTTCGACAGGCAGGCCGATGGCGACATACGGAATTCCGTACACCTCTCTGTCCACATAGCGGACAATCCGCTTTCCTTCTTTTAATACCGAGTCATTCATCCCGCCCTTTCGGAATGTGCTGCCGGTTTTGATGCCAATGTCGAGTGCGTCCCCGGGCACGTAAGTGAGAAACGTCTCCCTGTCCGTGACGGCGACAAAGCAGTCCTCTACCTGAAGCTGCCGGATAAGCGGCGCACTCCAGACCAATCGTTGTAATATTTCCATGAAACTCAATCCCCTCAAATTGATTTTCACCTGATCCGGACCAAAAAAAAAGCATGACGGCATGACGGAATGACCGGGAATCAAGTCCCCGTGTCACGTGCATGCGGTCATACTCCAGATCTCAGACCGGTTTTATGAACTTAGTCTAAGAATAGGTCAATCGGAGGGAGATTTCAAGGCTCATTTTGTCTGACATAGATATAGGGAACGAATCCAACCCCGAAACACAATAAAATATGGGTGAAAGTAAAACGAAAGTGTAACTTGTCCAAGGATACTATGATATAATTTGGTATTATATGATAATATTGATCAACAAATGATATGAGATTTTTCTATTAAGGGGTGTGGATTCATGGAATGGATACGGGTGGCAGATGAACCGCATAAACTCATCGACCGAGTGCTTGCTGATAATGTGATTTCAGATGAAGGGTTAACCCTGTTACGGGAGGGGATGGTGGTCCGGGGAAGACATATTCCGATGCTCCGCCGTCAGGGGATCGAGATGATTCCTGTCGGGTCCTACGCACCGGTGCTCGACCAGATCGATCAGAAGTTTCATGAACATTATCCGAGATTTGCGGATACGTATAAGCGCCAGTTCGGGGAATTGAAGTCGTGTTTTTCGAAGATCCAGCAAGGAGACAAGGCAGATCTCGACAATGCCATTGCGATGTTCACGGAGCTCGCAGAAGAAGCCCTCGAGTCGGTGAATCTCTTTGAGGTGCTCCAGCAGATGCACGGACACAATGAATACACGTACCGCCACAGCATCCACGTCGGACTCCTCGGGGCCCTTGTCGGCAAACTTATGAAATGGCCGTCCGATCAGATCGTCCGCATTGGCCATGCCGGTCTCCTTCACGACATCGGGAAAATCCGGATTTCAAACGCCATCATCGACAAGCCGGACAAACTGACACCAGTGGAATTTGCGGAGATCAAAAAGCACTGCGAACTCGGACATGAGCTGTTGATAAACTATATGGACGCCCATGAAGATCTGCTTGACGGCACCCTTTATCATCATGAGCGCATGGACGGATCGGGCTATCCCTTTGGACTGATGAGCGGGGATATTCCGGATATTGCTCAGGTGCTCGGTGTTGTGGATGTCTTTGATGCCGTTTCTTCAGACCGGGCCTATCACCGAAAATCATCCCCTCTAGCAGCCCTCGGTGTTGTGATCAGTGAAGTATATCAAGGAAAGCTCTCTGCGAAATACGGGCTGCCGTTCATTCAGTATATGCTTGACGCCTACACCGGCTCCACTGTGATTCTATCAGACGGACGTGTGGCGCAGGTCGTGCGCATTCAGATGGAGGAGGTTGAGAATCCGCTCATCCGCCTGAACGATCAGGTCGTTTCGCTTCGCTCGCTGAAAGATGTGGAGATCCTCGATGTTCTCGATCAGGCATCGAAGAAGGCAATAGGCGGGATGACCTCCTAACCGTTCTTTCTGCAAAATACGACAATATTCTTGTGCTTTATTCATGATTTCTCTATCATGAGAGCTGAAGACGTCATGCAGAGGGGCAGGTGAGGACATGTCATTGACCAAAGCGGAAGCGATGGGACTGAAACACAGTGAATGGATTGACAAGACACTCCGCTATTACTGGTATCTGATTTTTATTGCGATTGTTGCGGAGATCTTTGCTCTTACGGTGACGCTCATTATGTCTCCAAGCGAATTCTGGGATGATGTTCTTCCTGTCCTGGTCTACCCGACGGTGGCGCAGGTCATCCTTCTTCTGATCACAACCGTTATCTACAAAAAGAAAATCACAGAGAATGAATATATCCTGATGGTCGTCGGTTCGCTTCTCGCCTTCATCCTGATTGCGGCGAACACAAGTCTTGCAGGAGCGCCGCTCATTCTCCTGTTGCCGATGATGATCTCGATCCTCTTCTTTAATAAAAATGTTGTCATCTTCAGCTACCTGGTTAACGTAATTGCGTATCTGGTTACGATTGCGCTTTTCCCGGATTTGGGGGAATATTTGCGAATTTATGAATTCATTGCGTATATTTATATCTTCTCCGCAGGGTTTATCATTCTCCTTGCCGTTCAGGAGCGGTCTGACGAAGTGATCGAGCTTCTCAGAAAAAAAGTCGATCAGGAACAGGAACTGATGGTGCGAAACACAATTATGGAACGACTCTCCAAAGTGGATGCCCCAACGGGCCTCTATAACCATAAAACCTTTCAGGAGTATTTGGCCTATCTGTTTGAACAAAGCTCCACGTCATCGTACCGCTTTCAGCTTGCCATGCTTGATATTGATAATTTCAAACAGGTTAATGATACGTATGGGCACGCAGTCGGTGATAAGATCCTCGAAAGAATTGCCGGTATTATTCAGGCGAACGTCGATGCCAATGACATTGCTTCCCGCTATGGGGGAGAAGAATTCGGCGTGCTCTTCACCGACTGTTCTTTTGAAACAGCACTCCACGTCGTGGAAACGATTCGCCTAGAAATCGAAAGGCTTCCTCACGAAGAAATGGGCGGCCGGAATGTCACAGTCAGTATCGGGCTTGTGGAGTATACCGATGAAGAGCAGGCACCTGTGCTCTTCGAGAAGGCTGACACTCTTTTGTATCTGGCGAAGAAAAACGGAAAGAACCGGATTGAGACGGAGATTCAGTGATCCCTGTATTTTTTCGAAGAAAAGACTAAAGGTTTTCACTGCGGTGCCGATATTATGTACAGATACGAACGATCTGAAAACAGAAAAGAGTGGACGATAACACGACCACCCTCTTTTCTGTTTTTCTTTTTTACCAGGACATGAGACAGAGGTGTGCAGTAAAAGAAAGGATGAGAATCAATGGATATGCGAATGACCGGGTTTGCGTCAGGTATGGATATTAACCAAATGGTCAGCGACCTCATGCGGGCTGAGCGCCAGCCGATGGAGCGGATGGAACAGAACCAGCAGGAACTGATTCTGCAGATGGACAAGTACCGGGAAGTGAACCGGGAGTTCATGCAGTTTCGGGACAATACCTTTGACTCCGTGCTGCGTCGCTCGAACATGACGGCCCAAAACGCGGTGAGTTCAAATGAGAATGCCGTCAGTGCCACGGCTTCTGCCGGTGCGGCACAGGGGACGTATACGTTTGAGGATGTGAGCCTCGCAAGCTCGACCACGAATGTGTCGACAGAACGCATAGGTGTGGACGGTGCCGATTATACGGCAACGTTGGACGAGGTGTTCGGTGATGAACTTGCAATGAATAATGATGGTGAAGTGGTGTTTGACATCACAACGTACGGCCCTGACGGCGAAGCGATTAACGGGAGCTTCAGTTTCGATCCTGAATCAGCCACCTTGTCAGAAGTGTTCGCAGAAATCAATAACTCTGAGCTCGGAATCCAGGCCTATTTTGATACGGACGGAGGCCGGATTTCCCTGACGAGGACCACGGAAGGAGCGTTCAATCCGGATGACGGTCCGGAAATTGATTTTAATGATTCAGCTTTTTTAACGGATAATTTGGCTTTAAATGGAGATGAAGTCTCTGGGGAAAATGCTTCCTTCACGATGAATGGTCTAGCCATGGAGCGTTCGTCGAACAGCTTTAATATCGACGGCCTTCAGGTGAACCTGAACAGTAACATGGAAAACGGTCAGGCGACGGTTCGGGTGAATACGGATACGGATCAAATCATGGAGACGATCACGAACTTCGTTGATGAGTACAATGAGATGATCGGCGGCATGGATGACACAGTATCGGAAGAGTATTATCGTGACTATGCGCCACTGACGGAAGAACAGATGCAAGCCATGGAAGAGCGGGAGATTGAAATGTGGAACGAGCGTGCGGAGAGCGGTCTTCTCCGCCGTGATTCAACCATTAATAGTGCCTTGAATCAGTTCCGGATGGACTTTTACAATCCGGTTGACGCAGGTATGGATAACCAGACGTTCAGCCAGCTGACGGAAATCGGCATCACGACTTCCAGTGATTTTCAGGATCGCGGACGTCTCGAGATCGATGAGACTCAGCTTCGAAATGCCATTGAATCAGATTCGGAAAGTGTGTATCAGCTCTTTGCCGCAGATGGTGAAGATGAGAATCAGGATCAGCGCGGGATCGCCCGCCGTCTGCGTGACACGGCATCAAACGCCATTGAACAGATCGGCAACCGGGTGGGCCGAACGGATTCACCGGGTTCGATTCAGAGCTCAACACTCGGTCGTGAACTCTTGCAGGTGGAAGATCAGATGTCGAATTTTGAGCGTCGCATGCAGCAGGTTGAAGAACGTTACTGGAGTCAGTTCACTGCCATGGAACAGGCGATGGCCCAGGCCAACGCCCAAGCAGAACAGCTGATGTCCCAGCTTGGCGGTTTGCAGCAGTAATAAACGGTATATATGAAGCACGGTCCCTATTTTTTGCAGGCCGTGCTTCTTTTTTTTGTGAAATAGGATAAACATTCTGATAATCCATCCGATATATGAAATAGATGAAGAATACCGTCAGACAACAGAATAGGGAAAGGGTGGTTAAACGTGATGAGAATCAGCGGCTTTGCCACAGGAATGGATATCAATCAGATGGTCACGGATCTCATGCGTGCAGAGCGTATGCCTGTCGACCGGATGCAACAGAATAAACAGCTTCTCGAATGGCGCATGGAGGAATTCCGTACGATCAACCGGAAGCTTGAAACGTTCCGTACGAATATCTTCGACGGCGTATTCAGAAGTGCCAATATGCTTGCGAAGACCGGGACATCGTCCGATGAATCCCGTGTCTCCGTGACGGCTGCATCGAATGCACAGCCGGGGACGATGCGCATCAACAGCGTATCGAGTCTCGCGGAATCCGAGGCGCTCGTATCAGAGGCATTAACCGTTTCCGGTGAGACAGCGACCCGTCAGACGACGCTTGCGGATTTGACTGGTTCCTCGGATCCTGAGTTCACGCTCGAAGTGACAACGAGAACGTCTTCGGGGGAGAAGAACGAAACATTCACATTTGCCTCTACGGACAAGGTTGATGATGTATTAAAGAAAATCAACAGCTCTGATCTTGGTCTGAATGCTTTTTTTGACACACAGACAGGGCAGATTTCCTTCAGCCGTGAAGAAACGGGTCTTTACGATGAGAACGGGAGTCTTGCCATGGGTGGTTCGGCAGACGCTCAGATAGCATTCGCTGACAGCACACTCGCATCTGCTTTCGGTGTTCAGGAAGGCCAGGGGACAAGAGTGGCGGGTTCGAACGCTGTTGTCAACATCAACGGGATTGACACAGAGCGGGGAACGAATACGTTTACCGAGAATGGTCTGACCATTACACTCAGGGATACGTTCTCATCAGATCCCGTCACGATCGGTTCTGCGACGGACACGGATAAGATTTTTGATACGATCATGGATTTTGTCAACGAGTACAACGAACTTGTTGAACACGTCAACGAGAAGCTTCGAGAAGACCGAAACCGTGATTTCCGACCACTCACCGACGATCAGCGCGAGGCGTTGAGCGAGCGTGAAATTGAGCGTTGGGAAGAACAGGCGATGAGCGGGATGCTCCGTAATGACCGGATTTTACGCGGCGGCTTTGACCAGTTCCGTTCTGCGATGTATACGCCGGTGAGTCTCGGAGAAGGTTCATCGTTTAACCAGCTCGCGCAGATTGGCATTACGACGACAAATAATTTTCGCGATGGCGGGAAGCTTGAAGTGAATGAGGACCGGCTGCGCGCGAAGATTAATGAAGATCCTGATGCTGTGTTCCGACTCTTTACGGCTGATGGGAGCTCCCAAAGTGAGAAGGGACTCGCGAGACGAATACGGGAAAGTGCAAATTCGCTGATTGATTCGATTGCAAGAGAAGCCGGCGGCTCCCGTGGACGAAACCTGAATCACCAGTTTACCTTGGGCCGTGGGATGGATCAGATTGATGATCGGATTACGAACTTTGAGCGGAGGCTCGAACAGGTGGAACAGCGCTATTGGAGCCAGTTTACGGCGATGGAGAAAGCCGTGGCCCAGTCCAACTCGCAGGCTGAATCACTTTTTGCGCAAATGTATGGTGGCATGATGTAGCTGTGGTAAAATAAAAGCGAAGGAGCGCCTTCGCTTTTCCCTTTTTCCAAGGGTTATTGAACGACAGATATGATAACCCTGATCAAGGGTTGGTATAAGGTGGGACTGAGATGCATCCGTTAACTGAATTGTTTTCTGTCACAAAAAAACTCTATGACCACGTCCAGCAGCCTCTGCCGAAGGGAGAGGAGCGGGATCGGTATATCGAAATCATTGCGGAGCTCTTACAGAGGCGTGAAGAGCTAATACCGCAAGTCGGGCCGCCCAAAACTGATCAGGAGGAGCGGATTGCAAGGACGCTCCTTGATTACAATCGTAAGCTGACAGATCGTTTGACGGTCGTTATGCGTGAAGTCGGACAGGATCTCAATCAGATCCGCAAGAAGAAGTCGACGGGCAAACAGTATGAAAATCCATACACCAGCCGAACGCAGGACGGCGTGTTTTTTGATTCTAAAAAATAAATAAGATTATTTATAATTAAAACACTGAACAATTCTGAAAACTGATCCGATATAACCAGTGAAGGCTAAAACCGAGGAGTGATTCACATGGAAGTGCGATCATCTACGGGCTTCTCAACAGCAAGAGAATTTCTGACACATCAGAATCAGCGTCAGGAATTCACTCAGGTTGAAAGGAGCCCAAGTCAGCTGCGACAGAGTGGTCAGGCACAGGGAAGTGTTGACACGTCTTCAAGAGCGTCCGAAAATCTGTCCAGGCGAGAAGGCCATGAATGGACAACGGAACAGCTCGACGAAGCGGCTGACGCCATGACGGAGCTGAGTATGCTGCGAAACACGTCACTCAGCTTTGAGCGTCATGAAAAGCTCGACCGCACGATGGTGAAAGTGATCGATCAGCAAACGGATGAGGTGATTAAAGAAATTCCGCCTGAGGAATTTCTTGATATGATTTCGTCCATGCTGGAGTTCGCAGGGATCCTGATTGACAAAAAGGCGTAGTTGAAGCTTAAATAAAAGAACCCGCTTAAAGACGGGTTTTTTTATTTTGGCAAAATCATGGAGGGAAAATGCTGTTTCGTCTAAAGATTCGGGGAATTGAACCGATATAATAGTCAGTAAGCAGTGGTACTACAGACTCGAAAGGGTGTTTGGCATATGGCAACGAATAATCCGTATCAACAGTATAAACAAAATACGGTGGATACCAAATCTCCGGGGGAATTGACACTTATGCTCTATGATGGCTGTCTGAAATTTATCAGACGGGCAGAGGAAGCGATAAAAAACAAGAATATCGAAGTGAAGAATGAAAACCTGTTAAAGGCTCAGAACATTATCCGCGAACTGATGCTCACACTGAATACAGATGTCGCGGTAAGTCAGGACATGATGTCGATGTACGACTATATCCTGAATCAACTCGTTGAAGCTAACATGAAGAATGATCTCGATGCCCTGAAAGAAGCCGCAAAATATACGGAGGACTTCCGCGATACGTGGAAGGAAGTCATCAAAATTGACCGTCAGGAACGCCACTCCGGAGAAAAGTCGTCAGAACCAGTGCAGTCTGCAAAACCAAGTACGCCTTTGAAGGCGGTTAAGAAAGAGGTACAGGCAGAAGAAGCGGAATCGGCGAAGAAAACTGCGACTGCGGATCAGCTTTCAGCGACGGCAGCAAAGCCTGAACCGAAGATAAAGCCGAACCCGAACAATCCTTACGCAAAAGCGAAAGCCGCCGGCTACGGCGCACCGAACAACCCTTACACAAAGGCGAAAGCATTGGCGACAGCCAGCACGGGATCTGTTGCGTCATACAAAGGATAAAGACTTTGCAAGGAAGCACCGGAAAGATAAACTCCCGACCTGTTATTGAAGAGGCCACTGAAAATCTCACGATATTAATTGAACGAAAGTGAACTCACAGAAAAAAAGATGACCAATTTCCAATTATTTTGGAGTTGGTCGTCTTTTTTTTCACTATTGTCTGATTCTTTTTCTATTTTTCTTGCGATAGCTTCAGTATTCTTTTGAGATTTACTGTAAATATGGCCATTGCTCCTTGTAATTCCATGCCAATCAGACCCGAGGAAGTGGCTACTTCATACCCGTGTCGGTGCTTTAATTCATTGTTTTTTGCTTCAATTTTATAACGTTCTTTTGATTTTTCCTTGAAATAGTCACTCATTTGAAATTCGATTTGCTCAGTGTGTTCTTTAGATTTTATTGAGACCCCATACGTTTTACTTTTAGCACCTTCGATGTAACAACCTTCTTTCATCGGGCATCTTTTGCATAGTTCAATATCAAAATAATATTTTATTTTTTGATTTCTCCCTGCTATTGCTTTTCCATTTTTCGCTTTTCTTATTGCCATATGACCTGCCTTGCAAACATACATACCGGCATCTTTATTGAATTGAAATTCATCTTCCTTTTTGCGGTTACCTTGAGTCACTGAAGGATTTAACTTAGCAACTAGTCTTATGTTGTTTTCATTACTGTACGCAATATTTCCTTTTTCGGAATAGGCTGCATCTCCAATGATTGTATCAACAGCCATACCTGCTTCTTTGCTTTTTTCAATCAAGGCTTCGAGTTGCTTACCGTCGTTCTTTTCCCTAGTCGTAATAACAGCTGCGGTAATGATTCTTTCTTCATTGATCGCCAGATGGCTCTTATATCCAAAGAAAGAGGTATCGGCGGACTTGTGTCCCACTTTTGCATCCTGATCTTCAGAACATCGCAGATGTTCCACATCATCTTCAACCGTTTCCTTTAATCTATTCAATCGCTCTTTGATGTTTGGATAATTGGAGAGCGTTGCTTCCTTCTCAATCACCTTGATGAGTTTCTCGGTATATTGGATCTCATCTTCTAAGTCATCCGCCTGTGTTTTGGATGGGAATTTTTCTTTCATGGATTCATCGATCTGGTAAATCGCCTTTCTCAGCTTTTTGGCTCGATCCCTAAGTACGTCTCTTGGTTTTAATAGATTGTAACGGGCTTTGGTATGTGTTGCATCCACAATAATCGAACGGCTTTTAATAATGTCCTCTTCCAACGCTATTTCAACGGTTTTATGGATGAGCAAGTCCAACAGATTCAAGTCTTTGAGCCTGAGCTTACGAAACTTCGTCAGGGAGCTTGGATCAATCACATCTTCTTCAGGCGTCATGTCTAAAAAATATTTGAATGACATATCATATTTCGAACGTTCAACCAAATCTACATCCGAAAGATCGAAGATCGTTTTCAATAATAAGTATTAAAACATCCGAATGGGATCAATCGCATTCCGTCCATTATCCAGGCAGTATTTTTCTTTAAGTTCTTCATAGACAAATGAAAAATCTACCAGTTCATTGATTTGTCTTAACAGATTATCTTTTGGAACAATAAGATTTTAAAGCTCCATATAAGGACTAAGCTTTAGCGACTGTTGTTTTGAAATGATCCACATCACCCACTTTATATTCGTTACTTTAATTATACTTAAAAGTACACTCGGATTGTCCTTTTTATTGGAAATTTTTTGATCGTATTCATGCTTTCCACCATGGCATAATCAGACGAAACGAAAGACGGTGACGCCTGCGTAAATAGCATGAGTTGAAGACCCCGCAGAACATCCAAGGGATGTTCGAGGAGGCTGAGGCCATGCCCGCGGCAAGCTTCCGTCTGCAGTGCAGTCTGATTTCAACATTTGTATTGGTTGAAGTTTCTTTTCGTTTATCACATTATGTAATCAAAAAAAGAAACCCTCAACATAGAGAGTTTCTTTCATAAAGACTTTTTCAGTGGCCTCGTTATTGAATGGGTCGGGGGTTTTTTAAGTGTGTAAGAGAAAGGCAATACGTGCAGAGAGTAACAATGTATGAAGTTAATTGGTAATTTAATCAAAGTGAAAAGGGCTTGATTGTAAATCAATTAAATCATGTTTAGTCAATACTCATCATGGAAATAGGATTGTACATCCAATCTATGGAGGAGGTCGATTATGAAATACCTTACTAAGATGGCAATCGCGATCACAGGAACAGCAATGGCAGGGTCAGTGCTCCATTCAGAAACAGAAGCGGACGTTCATGACTACCAGGATACAGAGGATCATTGGGCGAAAGAAGAAATAGGATACTTGAGTGGCCAAGGATATTTAGAAGGCTATACAGGAGGACAGTTTCGGCCAAATCAAACGATCAACAGGGCTGAATCGGCTGCCGTATTTTTTCGACAACAACATTTAACTGAAACAGATGGTGATTTCCCTGATGTATCTGAGGAGTTCTGGGCGTCGGGAAAAATAGGCGCATTGCAGACTGAAGGGATTATGTCAGGTTATGAAGATGGGACATTCCGTCCGGCAAATTCAGTTACAAGGGCGGAAGTCGCCATTATGTTGGCTAATACTTTTAACTTTGATGCAGAGGCACACTCGGAAGCGGAGTTTCCGGATATCGGTGAGACCGATCATGCCTATGAAGCTGTTCAGGATGTATACAGCAGTCATGTTATGCAGGGGTATGGTGATGGAACGTTCCGTCCTGATAAACCGATTACGCGGGCTGAATTCAGTGTCGTACTCGCCAGATCAATTAACGAAGATTTCCGTGAAGAACTGGTGGTCACATCGAAAACGGATAAGCTGTTAGAAGCGATCATGGAGGAGGACTTTGAAACAATTGCCGACTATGCACATCCGGAAGAAGGAATCAGGTTCTCACCTTATGTTTTTGTTCAGGCGGATGACCAAGTCTTTCATAGTGATGAGTTAAGAAATTGGCTTGCGGATGAGACCGTTTATATGTGGGGACACCAAGATGGAACAGGACACGCTATTGAGAAGACGACCCGCGACTATTTCAAACGTTATCTGAATAACCATGACTATTTAAATCCGGATGAGCAGGTTTATAATGCAGATAAGAATCGGGGCAATACGTTAAATAATATTCGTGAATTTTTCCCGGACGCTTCTTATACAGAATATTATGTGAGCGGAGATGAGGAACAATACGCAGGCATGGACTGGGGCAGTAACATTCTCGTTATGCAGAAATATAAAGACGACTGGTATCTGATTGCCGTTGTGAATGACGAGTGGACGATATAAATCCAAATGAATTATACTGTCATTAAAAAAACCTGATTAATGATGAAATCACTGAATATCTTTTTAATGTCATCGAAGGAAAGTGAACATCTGAAAAAGTCGACCAACATCCCGTTATTTTGGAGTTGGTCGACTATTTTCGTGCTGTTTCAAGTCTTCTGATCATGTTTACGCGATCGTGTGGATACATCCTTGCGCATTTTCTTGAGTTCATTCCATCACAGCTTCGAAAATAAGAGTGAACAGACTGTCTTTATCTTGATTGATTTTCCGGTATGAACCAGAGTATGTATAATTTAATTAATTATTCACTACTATAATCACTCACTTATACAGAAAAAGCGTGATCTGTGCGGGTGTCGTAAGAAAATATCACACGTCATATTACTACAGAAGCGTTTTTATAGATATGCTTGCAAGTTATCAGACAAGTCTGTATCGTTGATCATGTAAAATCTTAAAAAATAAAGGAGATGGGAACATGAAGAATAAATGGCTATTAGGAAGTCTCCCTGCATTTTTGGCAGGGGCGCTTTGATTGGCTCCGGCACAACTGCCTTGGCAGATGAAGAGGGCAATGGTGACACATTCAAACTCGACGTACTCCATACAAATGACATACACTCGAAGATTGATAACTTCGGTAAATTAAGTGGACTGATTGATGATATCCGTTCACAGTCTGAGAATTCCCTGTATGTGGATGCAGGTGATATTTTCAGCGGAAGTCCGGTTGTTGATTTACAATACGGGGAACCGATCATTGCGCTTTTAAATGAAATGGGTCTCGATGTGATGACAATTGGAAACCACGAATTTGATTACGGTCAGAATCACCTTCAGGACCGTATAGAACAGTCCGAATTTCCATGGATTGGAGCGAACATGGAAGTGATTGAGCCGACGCATCATGTCGATCAGCCGGATCCATATGAAATATTTGAATTTGACGATGTGTCTGTCGGTATCTTCGGTATGACGCAGGCTCCTCCGGCTACACGTCCTGCAGGCATCATTGGAATGGAATTTCATGACTATGTAGAAACGGCTCTTGAGTATGAGTATCTTGCTGATGAAGTGGATATTCTCATTGCTGTTAATCATATCGGTTTAAGTGCTGATCAGGCACTTGCAGAAGAAGTGGAGTTCTTTGATGCAATCATTGGCGGTCACTCTCATACCAGAATAACAGAACCGAGAATGGTGAACGGGACACCAATTGTACAGGCAGGCAGTGATGCGAATTATCTTGGTCATTCCACTTTTACACTTGACAAAGAAACTGGCGATGTATCGTTTGATTTTGAGCTGAATGATGTTCGGGAAGTAGATGAATCAATGATCAACGAGACCGTGGATGCTATGGTTCAGGGCTATCTCGATGAAGCGGAAGAGATTCTCAGTGAAGTTATTGGTCACACTAACACAGGTTTGAATCGGAATGACCGTTGGGAAATGGATGTTTCATTAGGGAACTTCTGGACCGATTCCATGCGCAATGCGCTCGGTACAGATATTGCATTCACAAATAATGGCGGAATCCGCGCGAATATTGCTGCAGGGGATATTACAGCAAACGATATTTATACGACTGAACCTTTTGGGAACGAAATCACAGAGATTGAGATGGTCGGCCATGATCTCGTTGAAGTGATTGAACACTCTTATACAAGAAGTGCGGATTCATTTGGTTATCAGGTTGATCTGCAGGTGTCCGGTGCGGAATATATCATTTATTACAATGAGGATGAGACATTTGCCGGAGTCGATTTCTTCATCGACGGCGAACCGATGGATATGGACGAAACCTACAGTATTGCTATTAATAACTTTATGTATGAAGGTGGAGACGGTTACGAAATGTTTGCTGAAACAAGCGAACTGATCCAAGAAGCTGCAGGATACGTTGCCGTATCGATGTTCCAATACGTTGAAGAGCTGATGGAAACGGAGGGTGCCGTTGATTATGCACCAACAGAAGGACGTATTCAAATGCTCCCTGTTGACGAAATGACCATCGATCTTCCATTCACCGATATTCTTGAAAACAACTGGGCATTTGATTATGTGGCACACCTTTATGGTAACGGCATCGTAAATGGTACAACAGAAACAACATTCTCCCCTGCACGTGACGTTACAAGGGGCGAATTTGCAGCACTGGTGACGCGTTCACTAGGGCTTGAAGTGGCTGATCCTGATGGAGATGCTCCGTTTAGCGATCTTGGAGCTACACTCGGAAGTGAGATTACGGCAGCTTACGATGCAGGCCTCGTCCAAGGCCATCTCGATGGCACGTTCCGGGAAACTGCATCGATCACACGTGAGGAAATGGCTGTTATCGCTGCGCGTGCATATGAGCATGTAACGGGTGAAGACGTTCCTACTCTTGGAGAACACAATCACCCTGATTTTGATCAAGTCGCGGCATTTGCCGTTGAAGGCTTTGGTGGTATGATTGAAGTCGGTCTCTTTGAAGGGAACCTTGATGGTGAACTGATGCCAAAGGCGAACACTCAGCGGAGCGAGGCAGCTAAAGTGGTTTATTATATGAGCCAGTGGTAAGATGATGTTTGACTCTAAGAATTGAATGAGAGTCTTAAGCTGATAAGAAGTGAATGAGAGAATAGGCAGGGACAGAACCCGGCAATGAATAGGACCCTCACCAAGCGGTGGGGGTCCTTTGTACAGATAGGTGGTTGGTACAATAAACATCCGTTTTCTGACGCGAGGTTTCAGCTAACCGACGACCCAATCACGGTTATTCAGACAGGGAGCCTGACTGAAAAGGGAATCTGCTTTTTTGCATATATGCCTTATAAATGAAAGTCTGCCTGGTTCCAAAAAATCCGAGACTTAAGACCTAAATATCATCAATTTCTTCATACGATTGTGTTTTTCTGACAAAGACGATACAAGTATGTCATTCAAAGGATGTATCTGCTATACTGAGCCTGTTGGAGGTGTAGTATACGTGACTCGAAAACTGACAAAAGCTCAGCGGGAATTTCTCGCAAACTACTCTGATTTTCTCGTTGAGGTGGAAGCATCCCTACAATACGTCAGTGAATGCTATATTAAAGATGACCATGACATCGGGGATCGCCTGATGAAATCTGTGATGGCCGGATTGGAACCTTATAATGAAGAGAATCTGACCTTGCAGTCGATTTTTCATGAGGACGAGACTGCGCTCAGACAGCTCAAGACGTTTATCGAAGCGGCCAGATGGGCCATCGAGGTTGAATCATCATTCCCATCAGAAGAACAGCGCATGCGCTTTTTGCATGAGACGCTGATGCCGAGATTGAAGAACTGGAAAGGCTCGGTGGACCGTTACGCGATCGAGCTTGCATAAGGCAGGCAGGATTAATCACTATTCATTGTATGAAAACAAAAAAAGACCGAAAATCGGTCTTTTTTTGTACTTTAGGAATGTTTAACTTTATTAAAGGATTATAGTATAAGTGCAACTAAGGCTTTCGCCATTCAAGCTTGGCGACAAGCCGAGTTTTCTTTACGTATTATTGTTTTTTCAGAATGACGGCACCAAGAGACGGGACGGATACGGTGAATGTACCGTTTTTCGCTTTGTAACGGTCACCGGAGTCGATATCTGTAAAGGAATGGTTGCCAACCTGCTCGATGTTGACATTGTGCTGTTTCTTGTCGCTGTTCATGGCAATGATAAAGCGGTCTTTGTCATCTGCTCGTTCAAAGGCTACATACTTGGCATCTTTGGCAGCACTCAGGAAACGGAATGAGCCGTCACGGAGCGCTTTGTGATCTTTACGGAGACGGATGAGCTTTTTGTAAAAATCAAAGAGTTCCTTGTCCTGATGATCCTCTTCCCAAATCATCGGCTTTCTGCAGCCTGGATCACCGCCGCCGTCCATGCCAATTTCGTCGCCGTAGTAAATGCAAGGTGCACCCATATACGTCAGCTGGAAGAGTGCCGCAAGTTTCATGCGGTCCTTATTCCCTTCGGCAATGTGCAATAGCCTTGGTGTATCATGGGAATCAAGAAGATTAAAGGCGACTTCGTTTGCCTGTTTCGGGTAGGCAATGAGCATCTGATCTAGGCGGCCCATGAACGTCTCGGCGTCGATGTCGTCTTTGACAAAGAAGTCGAGGATACTGTTTGTGACCGGATAGTTCATCACCGCATCGAACTGGTCTCCCTGCAGCCAGGCAAGAGAGTTATGCCAGATTTCGCCGAGGATATAAGCCTCAGGGTTTGCCTGTTTCACCGTATCGCGGAACTCACGCCAGAAACGGTGATCGACTTCATTGGCCACGTCAAGTCGCCAGCCGTCGACACCGATGTCTTCCACCCAATAGCGGGCGACTTCAAGGAGATAGGCTTTCACTTCCGGATTTTCGGTATTTAATTTTGGCATAGCCGGAACAAAGCCGAACGTGTCATACGTCAGGGGATCCGTTTCAAGCGGGAATTCCTTTACGTGGAACCAGTCGGCAAACCGGGACTTCTCCCCGTTCTTCAAGACGTCCTGAAACGGCGGGAAGTAAAAGCCCGAGTGGTTGAATACGGCATCGAGCATGACGCGGATGCCACGCTCATGGGCTTTCTCAACGAGTTCCTTCGCCTTGTCGTTATCTCCGAACTGCGGATCCACCTTCAGGTAGTCAATCGTATCGTATTTATGGTTTGAGTAGGCTTCAAAGAACGGTGTGAAGTAAATGCAGTTGATCCCGAGTTCATCGAGATAATCGAGATTGTCGATCACACCCTGGAGGTCCCCGCCAAAGAAATTGTCCCGTGTCGGCACGGCATCCGGTGTCCAAGGTTCTGTGCCAGGGGGATTGAGGGTTGGATCGCCGTTTGCGAACCGTTCCGGGAAGATCTGATAGAAGACGGCATCCTTGACCCATTCAGGCGGCGTGTGCACGTCGATGGCGTTTAGAAAGGGAAATTCAAACATGCCTGATGGGCTCCAGAGCATCCCGACACCGGATGAGTGCATTTCATCTTCCTTGAAGCCGACTTCGTTTAAAAAGACGGTCTTGTCCCCTTTTTCGAACTTAAAGGCATAGGCAAACCGTCTGAACGGCGGTTTGATGGCCACGTGGTAGTAGTCATAGAGGGTGTCTTTCGCAAAGACGACCATTTTCGTTGTCGTGATTTTTTCAGGAACGAAGTCGTATTTATCGCCCCACACGACGGATACCTGGTCCATATCATTTCGTTTTGTGCGGACGCGAATATGCAAGGTTTCTTCATCGTAGGCATAGGCATACTGAGACTTCGGCTGATGGTGAATCGCTTCTAATAACATGATGTACCTCCTTGGATTTGAGACAAGGCAAACGTTTGCGCAAAACTGTGTAAGCGTCTCCTTAATTATAAAGTCAGTATAGCACGCATGATAAAACGTGTCCATCCGTAATCGGAGAGGAACACGTTTTATGTGCAACAATTCACAAATACACCAAAAAAAATATCTTACTGTTTCATAATTAGTGTTTGGTCAATTTTGGAGCTGTCAGATAAACAGTATCCGCCGAACAACCAATGCAATCAAGTTGGGTGGCTAACAGACCTGTCAAACTGACAAGTTCAATCAGAGATGATTCACAGCACTTAACCCGGTTTTCCATCTCTTCAAAGCCATTTTGTTTGATTGTATGATGGTCCATCCGGTTTATTTTATTGATGAGTGCTTTGGTAAGGGAAAGCTGGTCTTTTTGAGCTTCAATGATGATCGACAAAGCATTTCTGATAAGCAGGTCATTTTCGTTATCCATCACTTGTTCCATATCAGTGCACCTGTTCCCTTGAAGAATCAAACTCACTGTTAAGGATCTCAGTCTCAACTGCTTCCGGGCATTCGTTTTTGTCGAGGCAGGCAGCCTGTTGATCGGTTGAAGGTTTCAAATGAAGAAACCCGACTTTTTCCGCTATGACTTCGACGCGGTTGTAGAGCGAATGGTCTTTCGGCAAGTAGGTCATAGGCGCAAGTCTTCCGGTGATGGTGACCGTAGAACCTTTGCCACAGTATTCTTTAATTGTCTCAGCCGTGTTTCGCCATGCGACTACAGGAATAAAATCCGTTTTATATTCTTGGTCTTTACTTCGGAAAGATCGTTTTACAGCGAGTTGAAACTTGACATAATGTTTACCATGCTGTGTACAGCCAAGCTCAGGCTCGTTGGCAATTCTGCCGGCCAGTGAAAATTGATTCAAGATTATCTCTCCTCTACTGAGGTATATTTTACTGTCAACTATTGGCGGATCGTATTATAACAATGGCAGAGAGGAATTTCTGTTTCCACACGAAACTTACATGCGGTTATAGAGAAAGGCAGTCCGTCTCCATCCGGGATAGCCCCAGTAAGGATAGTTCACCTCCAACGTTTAGATTATCTCTTTCAAAATAGTGGACGAAGCAGTCCATATCGTGGAATAAGTATGATTCTCTTGTCCGACTATGGAATAATTCTATAAGAACAAGTGTGTGATTTCAATACTTTTCCTATTTATTTATTGTGTCAAATTTGTGTCGGAAGTTATTTGACAGGTGAATTGACGAAAGCGGTTACAATTGCTATAGTAAAGATGACGCATTTCTGTTTTTCAGGGCGTCAGATTTTAATTAGAAGGGAATGTGTTTACAACATGCAGGGAAAAGTCAAATGGTTCAACGCAGAGAAAGGTTTTGGATTTATTGAACGTGAAGACGGGGAAGATGTATTCGTTCATTATTCGGCAATTGACCAGGAAGGCTTCAAAACGCTGGATGAGGGTCAGGATGTGGAATTTGAAGTCGTTGAAGGAGCCAGAGGACCTCAAGCATCAAATGTTGTGAAATTATAACCCTTCGGTATTGTAAAAGAAACCAAAGAAAGATCAATAGCCACTAATATGTGTTTAACCCGTTTTCTTCAAAAGAAAGCGGGTTTTTCAAACAACTGCTGAAATTGTGTAAAATTAAATTCATGTTTTAGCAGGAGAACGCATAGGGAATGACGAAACATATATACATACCCGAAAGGAGGAATTTGTCTATGAATTTTAACATTCGAGGCGAAAACCTGGAAATTACACCAGCATTGAGAGACTACGTAGAAAAAAAGGTGGGTAAACTTGAGAAGTATTTTGAAACCACACCATCTTCTGATGTGCACGTGAAGATGAGTGTCGTGAATACCGATCAAAAAGTGGAAATCACCATACCAATGCCGAAATTACTCCTTCGAGCAGAGGAAAAGCATGCGGATATGTACGCAGCCGTTGATCTTGTGATCGAAAAGCTTGAACGGCAGATCCGTAAGCATAAAACGAAAGTAAACCGCAAATTCCGCGGTGAAGACAGTCTGAAATATATGTTTAAAAACGAACTTGAGCCGATCTCTGAAGAAGAGACGCCGGATGATGACTATGAAATCGTCCGTACGAAGCGCTTCGATCTGAAGCCGATGGATGCGGAAGAAGCGATCCTGCAGATGGATATGCTCGGACATAACTTCTTCGTCTTCTCGGATGCTGTAAGCGGCGTGACGAGCGTTGTGTACCGCAGAAGCGACGGCAAATACGGCCTGATTGAGCCGGAAGCGTAAAAAGAAACGAACGATAAATAAACACCTTCAGGCAGATGCCTGAAGGTGTTTTGAGTCGAAAGAGGGGATCTGAGCGGCTATGCTCAGATCCCTTCTTTTCTATTGCAGCTGACAGTCAGTTGATTGTAATTCTGCCTGTTTCGTTTCGCTTAACGGAGCCGTGCTCGTTGATGGAAACGGTTTTGTCTTCCGCGAGATTCGTAAAGATAACAGGTGTTGTGGCGGCTTTGGCCTTTTGTTTTACGAGCTCAAGATCAAAGCGGATCAGTTCGTCACCGACAGCGACTCGGTCACCCTGGGAAACAAAGGCTTCAAAGCCGTCTCCCTTCATATTAACAGTGTCGACACCGATGTGAACGAGAACTTCCGTCCCATCGTCAGCTAAGAGGCCAATGGCATGCATTGTCGGGAAGAGGTTGACCACTTCACCGTTCACTGGTGAGACGACGAGTCCGTCTGACGGTTCAATGGCGAATCCGTCCCCCATCATTTTTTCGGCGAACATGTTGTCCGGTACGTTGGCAAGGTCGATCAGCTCACCTTCGAGCGGCATAGCGAGATCGATCGTTGAAGCGACCTGTGAAGGGGCAACGGCTGCGTTTGGATCTTCATACGCTTCCGGCGCTTTGCCGTTGATAATGTCACGCATCTGGCCTTTGATCGTTTCAGAGCGTGGCCCGAAGATCGCCTGGATATTCTTGTCGATCGTCATGACGCCTGATGCGCCGAGCTGCTTCAGTCGTTCCTTGTCCACCTGTTCCGTGTCGTGCACGGCCATACGCAGGCGTGTGATGCAGGCATCGAGGTAGGTGATGTTATCTTTTCCACCCATGGCCTTCAGGACTTCGTAAGGAAGTTCTGTGTTGCCGGATGACTTCTTGGCGGACGCGTCACCGTTTGCTTCTTCACGGCCAGGCGTCATCAGGTTGAACTTCGTAATCGCAAAGCGGAAACCGAAGTAGTAGATGACGGCAAAGACGAGTCCGACCGGGATGACGAGCCACCATTCGGTCCGTCCCGGCAGAATGCCGTACAAGAAGAAGTCGATGACTCCGCCTGAGAAGGTCATCCCGATTTGCACGTCGAGTAGATGCATCGTCATGAATGACAGACCTGCAAAGATGGTATGAATGGCAAAGAGCAGTGGTGCAACAAACAGGAATGAGAATTCAATCGGTTCCGTGATCCCTGTCAAAAAGGACGTCAGCGCGGCAGAACTCATAATCCCGGCGACGACTTTTTTGTTTTCAGGGCGTGCACAGTGATAGATCGCCAGTGCAGCAGCGGGAAGACCGAACATCATGAATGGGAATTTCCCGGTCATGTAGGCACCGGCCGTGACTTCTGCGCCGTCGCGGATCTGGTTAAAGAAGATCTGCTGGTCGCCGCGGATGATCTCTCCTGCGGCATTCGTGTAAGAACCGAATTCAAACCAGAACGGAGAATAGAAGATGTGGTGAAGTCCGAATGGAATGAGGGCACGTTCTACTACTCCGAAAATAAAAGTCGACAGTGTGCGGTTGGCTTCGGTCATGAAATAGGCAAGGCTGTTCAGGCCGTCCTGGGCGAAAGGCCAGAGCATGTGCATGGCAACACCGAGCAGAATGGCTGAAGCTGCGGTGACGATCGGTACGAAGCGCTTCCCGGCAAAGAACCCGAGATAAGACGGCAGTTCGATGTTAAAGAAGCGATTGTACATGTATGCCCCCAGGAGCCCGGCGATGATCCCGCCAAAGACACCGGTCTGAAGCGTCGGAATCCCAAGCACGTTGGCCAGATCCGGGCTTCCTTCAAGGGCTGAAGCGTCGATCCCGCCGATGACGCTCATTGTGACGTTCATAATCAAATAACCGATAATCGCGGCAAGTCCGGCGACACCGTCCCCGTCAGAGAGGCCGATGGCAACACCGACGGCAAAGAGGAGCGGGAGGTTACCGAAGACGATGTCCCCGGAGGCCTGCATCATTTCAGCGATCAGGGCGATGATCTCGGAATCGAGAAAGGCAAACCGGGCGATCATGTCCGGGTTTTGCATGGCATCCCCGAAGGCAAGGAGTATCCCTGCGGCAGGGAGAAGGGCGACCGGCAACATCAAGGAGCGGCCGACTTTTTGTAAGATACCAAAAGCGTTTTTCATTTATTATTCCTCCTGTTTGAGTTGTTGGGTGCCGTTGCGATGCGGGGCCCCGGAAGCAAGCATTCAGCCGCTTTCGCACATCATCTTGGCGGACTTTCTTTTCGCCTGTTACTTGGTTATGACAACAAAAAAGGCATGAGGGAAAAAGATACAGTTCACCCAAAGGCAGGACAAAATGTCCCGATCCAGGGTAAGGCTGCAATCCTTTTCTCTCATGCCTGCATCACCAGTAACACGGAAAAAGAAAGTGTTTGTTTGCTGTTTTCGAGATAAGCTTACTCGATTTCACGGACGTTGTCAACAATGCGTTGCAAATGAAGGGTCAAATAAACGGCTTCTGCGTCCGGAACGCTCCGTTTCAACCGGCGCTGCATCACCTTCATGAGCTTCCAGGCCAGGTTGTAACAGACCGGATACTCTTTTTGCAGCACCGCTTTGAGGGCGTCCTGATTGTCCACATAGTTCTCGAACTGAATCCGCTCGATGGCGTGATGCAAGTGCCTGACGAGGCGGAGGTAGTTCATATCCCGGCGGTCGATTGTCATCTTCAGGTTCTCTTCGATCATGCCGACGAGTTCACTGACCATCTGCGTGTGCCGGTTGATGTCTCCTAAATCCCGGTTTGTCAGGGCGCTGTGGATGTGCAGGGTGATAAACCCGATTTCTCCCGGCGGGATGCGGATGCCGACCTGATTGCCGAACCATTCCGTGAGCTCTGTGGCGACGGCAAATTCCTGGGGATAGGCAAGCTCTGTCTCTTGCAGGAACGGATTATGGATGCCTTGGCCGTTTTCGATCCGTTTGACGGCGAAGTGCAGGTGATCGGTGAGACCGATATGGATGTGTTCGTTCAAGTTTGCGCCAAACCGGGTTTCAAGCTTGTCGATGAACTCATTCATGACGCCTACGAACTGCTCATCCACGTACTCGAGCAGGCTTTTGTGCTGTTCCTGTTCGTTTTTGTCCTTCAGGACGAAGAACTTTTCCGCCTCAAGACCGGCAATTTCGTCTCCAGGTTTTTTACCGAAGCCTAGCCCCTTACCGATCAGCACCACTTCCCCGTAATCCGGGTGATGGGCAATGACGACATTGTTGTTGAGGATTTTCGTTACAGCGAGCATTTATTCACCGTCCTTCTATCACAGGTTGAACGCGTTCTGAGACAAATATCAGTATAAAGTGATAAACGGTTACATTCAAGAACAAATCCTGTTCTTTTCAAAGAAGATCATCAGCACTTTCGTTAACGTCATTCATCTTCTTGTAAGCCGGTTCGCAAACTGCTAAAATGAAGGATAGCGTGAAAAACGAGACTATGAAATAAGGGAGTAATGCCCAATGCTCGGATTACTGAAAAAAGTCATTGGCGATTCAGACGGTCGTTATTTAAAAAAGCTGGAACGTGATAAACAGGCGGTCCTCAGCTACCATGAGGAGTTCAAACTGCTCAGTGATGAAGAACTGAAGAAGAAAACCGATGAGTTCAAACAGCGGTATCAGGACGGGGAAAAAGTCGATGATCTGTTGCCTGAAGCCTTCGCCGTTGTGAGAGAGGCGTCGACTCGCGTGACCGGGATGACGCATTTCCCGGTCCAGATCCTCGGTGCCATCGTTCTGAACAAGGGTGATATTTCTGAGATGAAAACCGGTGAGGGAAAGACCCTCGTCGCGACGATGCCCGTGTATCTGAACGCGATTACCGGCAGGGGCGTGCACGTCGTGACGGTCAACGAATACCTTGCGAAGCGTGACGCCCATGACATGGGGAAGATTTATGATTTTCTCGGTCTTACAGTTGGATTGAACATTTCCGGGATGACCAAAGAAGAGAAGCGTGAAGCGTACAAGGCGGATGTGACGTACGGAACGAATAATGAATTCGGCTTTGATTATCTTCGTGATAACATGGTCGCCCATAAAGAAGAGATGGTTCAGCGGGATCTGCATTTTGCCATCGTCGATGAAGTCGACTCGATTTTGATCGATGAAGCAAGAACACCGCTGATCATTTCCGGCACAGCCCAGCGTCAGAGCGAGCTGTACACGGCAGCCAATTCGTTCGTACGGATGCTGAAAGAAGACAAAGACTATACGTATGATGAGAAGACAAAGAACGTCCAGCTCACGGAAGAAGGGGTGAACCGGGCGGAGCGTGTCTTTAACATCGACAACCTCTTTGACTCGGAGCATGTGCAGCTGAACCATAACATCAACCAGGCGCTCAAAGCGCATTTGACAATGATACGTGATGAGGATTATGTCGTGGAGGATGGCCAGGTTGTCATCATTGACCAGTTTACCGGACGTCTCATGAAGGGGCGCCGCTTTGGCGACGGGCTGCATCAGGCCATCGAAGCGAAGGAAGGGCTCGAAATCAAGCGGGAGAGCATGACGCTCGCCTCGATCACGTTCCAGAACTACTTCCGCATGTATGAGAAACTCGCCGGGATGACCGGTACGGCTAAGACAGAGGAAGAGGAATTCACAAGCATCTACAACATGAATGTGTATGCCGTACCGACGAATGAGGAAATCATCCGTCAGGATAACGCCGACCTTGTCTTTAAGACGATGGACGGTAAGTACAAAGCGATTATTGAGAAGATCAAGGAACTGCACGAGTCCGAGCAGCCGGTTCTTGTCGGCACAGTTAATGTGGATACGTCGGAACTCATCTCCAAAATGCTGAAGAAGCATAAAGTCCCACACAATGTACTCAATGCGAAGAATCACGCCAAAGAGGCGGAGATCATCGCCAATGCCGGTCAGAAGGGCGGCGTCACCATTGCCACGAACATGGCGGGGCGCGGTACGGATATCAAACTCGGAGACGGTGTGGTTGAGAAGGGTGGCCTGTTCGTTCTCGGTACCGAGCGTCACGAGTCCCGCCGGATTGACAATCAGCTTCGCGGACGTTCCGGACGTCAGGGGGACCCGGGTGAATCCCAGTTCTACCTCTCCCTTGAAGATCCGCTCATGCGCCGCTTCGGCTCTGAGAACATGAGCAAGATGATGGAGCGTCTCGGCATGGATGAAGATCAGCCGATCGAGAGTAAGATGGTCTCCCGTGCCGTTGAACAGGCACAAAAGCGCGTGGAGGGCAGCAACTTTGACGCCCGTAAACAGCTTCTGCAATATGATGATGTCATGCGTGAACAGCGCGATGTCATTTACGAACAGCGCATGGAAGTCCTTGAATCCGATAATCTGCGTCCGGTTGTGGAACAGATGGTGGAATCAAGCGTCGGCCGGGTCGTGGCAAGCTACACGCCTGAAGAAGAGGTGCCGGAAGACTGGAACTTGGAAGGTATGGTCGATCAGCTCAATCAGGTGCTCTTCACAGATGAAGAGGTGACCCTTGAAGAGGTGACCGGTCTTGAGCCTGAAGAGATTCAGGAAGGCGTTATGGAGAAAGTGCAGGCCGAGTACAACCGCCGTGAAGAGAACTTCACGCCTGATACGATGCGTGAGTTCGAACGTGTCATCCTCCTTCGTACGGTGGATACGAAGTGGACGAGCCATATTGACCAGATGGAACAGCTCCGCCAGGGGATCCATCTGCGCGCCTACGGACAGATCGATCCGCTTCGAGAATACAAATTCGAAGGCTTTGAGATGTTCGAAGAGATGATCGCAAGCATCGAGGACGAAGTAACCCGCTATGTGATGAAGGCACAGATCCGTTCGAATCTCGAGCGAAAGCAGGTGGCTGAAGAGCGTCAAGCCGTGCATCAGTCGGCGAACAGCCAGGCACAGGCGCAGTCCCAGCAGCAGGCAAAACCTGCGAATAAGCCGTATGTGAAAGAGGAAGAAGTCGGCCGCAACGAGCCTTGCCCGTGCGGATCCGGCAAGAAGTATAAGAATTGCCACGGCAGGCTGTAATAAGGTTGCCGCTAGGAAATCAGGGAACGAAAAAAAGGGAGTGTGACATTCATGGAAATGAATGAAATGAAAGCAGAAGTACAAAATATGGCTACACGTTTAGCGGACTTCAGGGGGTCTCTTTGACCTCGATGAAAAAGAGGCTCAAATAGCATCCCTCGAAGACCGTATGGCCGATCCGTCCTTTTGGGACAATCAGGAAGAGGCCCAAAAAGTCATTGGTGAAGCCAATGCGCTGAAGAGTTACGCGCATACGTACCGTGAACTTGAAGCAGCACATGAAGACCTTGAAGTCCAGTTCGGGCTCCTTGAAGAAGAGAATGATCCGGAGATGATGGCGGATCTTGAAGCGGGGATTGAGGACTTGCAGAAGCGCCTGAATCAGTTTGAGCTGCAGCTGTTATTGAGCGGTCCGTATGATGCGAATAACGCCATCCTCGAACTGCATCCCGGAGCCGGCGGGACCGAGTCCCAGGACTATGCGTCCATGCTGCTTCGGATGTATACCCGTTTTGCCGAGCAGATGAACTGGAAGGTCGAAACCCTCGACTATCTGCCGGGGGATGAGGCAGGGGTCAAGAGTGTCACCCTGCAGATTACCGGGCATAATGCCTACGGACATCTGAAGGCGGAAAAAGGGGTTCACCGGCTCGTCCGGATTTCCCCGTTCGATTCCTCAGGACGCCGACACACGTCTTTTGTGTCCTGTGACGTCATGCCTGAACTGAACGAGGATATCGAAATCGATGTCAAACCCGACGAGCTCAGAATCGACACGTTCCGCTCAAGCGGTGCCGGCGGTCAGCACGTCAACACGACGGACTCTGCGGTACGGATGACGCATTTGCCTACGAACACCATCGTCAGCTGTCAGTCCGAGCGTTCGCAGATCAAGAACCGGGAAAAGGCCATGAAGATGCTGAAGGCGAAGCTGTTTCAGCTCGAGATCGAAAGGCAGCGGCAGGAGGCCGATGAGATTCGCGGTGAACAGTCGGAAATCGGCTGGGGTTCACAGATCCGCTCCTACGTCTTCCATCCGTATAACATGGTGAAGGATCACCGGACGAACAAAGAAACAGGCAATACGCAGGCGGTCATGGATGGCGATCTGATGCCGTTCATCGATGCGTACCTGCGCTCACAGATTGAATAAGACGAAAAACCGCGCCGTTTTCCCTGTCGGGAGAGCGGCGTTTTCATGTGTGTCTTTGAAAATGGGAGTCCCATTTTGACCCGTACTGCAGTGTGGTAATGCGTTAGTCGGATCCGGTTTACAGGGATTGGGGGCAGTGCTATACTGTCTGAGGATTAACGGAGTAAACAGATGGCAGGTGACGGACAATGATGAAAGAAATGAACAGAAAGCGCGGAAGAAAGCCTTTTCCACCGCTCCTTCAGGTGGTTTATGAATTCGGCCATGTGCTGGTCGGTTCGGCGATTGTGGCGATTGCCTTTAATATCTTCCTTTTGCCGAATCAGATCGCATCCGGTGGCGTATCGGGGATCTCGACGATTACGCTCCATGTGTTCGGATTTGAGCCGGCGTACGTCCAGTGGGCAATGAATATCCCGCTCTTTATCGCCGGTGTGCTGCTTCTCGGGGGCAGCTTTCGGGGCGGACTTCTGTATGGGACGAAGACGCTGACAGGAACGGTATTTTTACCGCTCGTCGTCTTTTTGACGCGGGACTGGGAGCCGGTGACGATGGATCCGCTTCTTGCGGCGCTCTTTGGCGGGATCGGCGTCGGTCTCGGACTCGGGATCGTCTTTCGCTCGAACTCGTCAACGGGCGGGACGGATCTCGCAGCGCAGATCATCAATAAATATACAGGCCTCTCCCTCGGCGTCTGTGTCTTTATCATGGACGGCCTTGTTGTGACGGCAAGTGCCGTGGTGTTCGGCCTTGAGTTCGCCCTCTATGCCCTCATCGGCCTGTTTACGACAGGGAAGACGATTGACCTCGTTCAGGTCGGCTTTGGCTATTCGAAGATGGTAATGATCATTTCTGAGAATGAGGAAGAAGTGAAGCAGGGGCTCTTAACACAGGTGGATCGCGGCGTGACGAAACTGACGGGATACGGCGGGTACACCGATGAGTCGAGATCTGTACTCATGTGCGTCGTCGGGCGAAATGAAGTGACCCGACTCAAGCGTGTCGTACAGACCATCGACCCGGATGCCTTCGTCATTGTGAGTAATACGTCGGAAGTGCTCGGAGAAGGTTTCAAACGGCCGTAAATCGGCTATAATGAAAGAGACAGATGGAAAATCTGTACACATATTAAAAAGGAAAATAAGGGGGATGCACGATGAAGAAGTACATGATCGCACTGATTGGCACCGCTTTTCTGCTTGGGGCCTGTGGCGGCAATGACGGGAATGGCAATGAAGAAGCACCGGCAAACGACGTGAACAACGAGGCGGCAAACAACACGGAAGAAGCAGGCGGGGAATACGATCTTGCTGCGGGTGAAGAGCTTTATATCGGTAACTGTGCCGGCTGTCACGGTGGTGATTTGGCAGGGGGCTCGGCACCTGGTATTCAGGGGCTAAGCTACGATGAGGTCAAATCAGCGATTGAAAACGGACCGGGCACAATGCCGAGTAATATCGTATCCGGTGAGGAAGCAGAGAATGTTGCGGCTTGGGTATCTGAGCAGTAATCCGGTTTGTTGCAGTTGAAACTATTTTACAATATAAACGTGTTTCATAAAGCCTGTCCTTTTGCGGTAGTGACCGCAAATAGGGCGGGCTTTTTAATATTAAGCGTAGAGCAAATGTGTGAAATACAATTGTAATGAAATAGATCTTTTTATGTCGAAAAATGATGATATAATGAATGAGAAAAAGTTTGCATATGAACACATTTATTTGCTGTGTCCCAATTTAAAAAACGACTGGCCGTCTTGCTGAGATGGACTGTATTAGGTGAAGACGAAACAAATGACCATATAAGAAAGTGGGATGTGATTGATTTGATTCAAATGCAGGATGTTTGGAAAACATACCCGAACGGCGTTATGGCTGTTAACGGGATTACGATTAACATAGAAAAAGGCGAATTTGTATACGTTGTTGGACCGAGCGGTGCAGGTAAATCCACGTTCATCAAGATGATGTACCGGGAGGAAAAGCCGACAAAAGGCGAAATTTACATCAACAGCCATGCCCTGTCCGCAACGAAGGAGCGGCATATTCCGTATGTCCGCAGGAATATGGGGGTTGTGTTTCAGGATTTTAAACTGTTGCCGAACTTGACAGTATTTGAGAATGTATCCTTCGCCATGGAAGTAATCGAAGAATCGAAGGCCAATATCCGTAAGCGCGTGATGAATGTTCTCGATATTGTCCGATTGAAGAATAAAGCACGCTTTTATCCGCACGAGTTGTCCGGAGGCGAACAGCAGCGTGTGGCGATTGCCCGTGCGATTGTCAATAATCCGTCTGTTCTGATTGCCGATGAGCCGACAGGAAACCTCGATCCGGATACCTCGTGGGAAATCATGCATATTTTAGAAGAAATCAATGACCGTGGTACGACCATCGTCATGGCAACGCATAACCGGGATATCGTAAACGCGATGCGAAAGCGGGTAATTGCTGTCGAAAACGGTCGAATTGCCAGGGATGAAGTAAGGGGGACTTACGGATATGAAGGCTAGAACACTGGGCCGCCATGTCAAAGAAGGCGGAAAAAATATCATCCGGAACGGTTGGATGACGTTTGCGTCCATCAGCGCGGTGACCGTCATGCTGCTTGTTGTCGGTGCGTTTTTCATGATGATCTTTAACATTAACCATTTCGCCAGTTCCCTTGAAGATGACGTGGAAATCCGCACGTTTGTGGAGCGGACCGCTTCTGAAGCGGAACAGGAAGAACTGCTCTCGTCACTTGAAGCCCTCCCGGGGGTCGATGAGATTGCCTACGTCCCGAAAGACGAGGGTCTTGAGCAGTTTATTGAAAGCCTCGGGGATCAGGGGGATTATTTCCAGGGGCTCCGCGATGAGAATCCGCTGAACGATGTGTTTGTGGTCCGGGCGGAGCGTCCGGAGGATACGGATATTCTCGCGGCAGAGATTGAAGAACTTGCGTATGTGGAGACGGTTGAATACGGTCAGGATATTTTTGATCAGTTGTTCTCCGCGACGGATTTTGTCCGGCTCGTCGGGATCGTGCTGATTCTCGGACTGATCTTTACGGCGGTATTCCTGATTGCGAACACGATCAAGATCACGATCATTGCCCGTAAGCGGGAGATCCAGATTATGAAGCTCGTCGGGGCGACGAATGCCTTTATCCGCTGGCCGTTTTTTGTTGAGGGGCTTTTGTTGGGGATTTTTGGCTCCCTTCTCCCAATTATTGTATTATCCTATGGGTATGATCAATTTTACACGGCGATCGGACAGAATACCGGACTGGAATTCTTCAACTTCCTTCCAACGAATCCGCTGGCACTGCAGACATCACTCCTGCTTCTCGGCATTGGGGCAACGGTTGGCGTGTGGGGAAGTATGATGAGTGTCAGGAAGTTCCTGAAAGTATAAAGAATACGATACAGAAGACAGGGGGGCTGTCGATGAACAGAATTACACGCATCCCCTTCATGCTTCTTCTTGCTGCTTTGTTGGCGTTGACGGTATTCACTGCCGTCAGTGCCAATGAAGGTGAACAGCTCCAAGAAGAGATTGAAGGGTACGAAGAAGAACGGGAAGAAACCCTACGCGAACAGGAAGAACGGGAAGCGGAGCTTGAAGAAGTCCAGGGTGAAATGTCCGAAGTGGAAACGGAACTTCGCCGGCTCGATGAAGAAATGGCTACAACGAACCGTCAGATTGAAGCGAAAGAAGAAGAGATTGATCTGACAATGGACCGTGTTGCCGACCTCGAAGAAGAAATCCGCATTCTTGAAGAGCGGATCGCAGACAGGGATGAACTGCTCAAAGAGCGGGTCAGACAAATGTATCAGAACGGCGGCTCCATCAATTACATAGAAGTGATCCTCGGTGCCCAGAACTTCGGTGATTTAATTGAGCGGATCAGTGCATTGAACTCCATCGCCCAACAGGATCAGAATATTTTGCAGGAACATATCGAAGACATGGAGTCGGTGGAGCTTGCAAAAGAAAATCTTGAACGGGAGCTTATGTTCCTGGAGGAGCAGCTCGGTGAACTCGAATCACTCCGGTCAAGCCTTGAGGCACAGTCGAGTGAGAAGGATCAGTATCTTGAAGAACTGTCTTATCTCGGCTACACCCTCGAAGAAGAACTGATCTCACTTGAGGAGAAAGAAGAGCTTCTCATTGCCCAGCAGCAAGCGGCGAAGCAGGAGCTTGAAGAGTGGGAGCGTGCTGAAGAAGAACGAAAACGCCGGGAAGAAGAAGAGCGCAGACGGCAGGAGGAAGCGGAGCGAAGAGCTGCTGAAGAAGCGGCTGAACGGGCTGCAGCTGAAGAGGCCGCCCAGCAGGAGGCGTCACAGAGTTCCTCTCAGAGTTCATCCCAGGAAACTGCTTCCAATGGAAGCGGTTCTTCCGGGAACAGTACGCCGGCTGTCTCCAGCGGGACGCTTCACCGGCCGTCTGACGGGCGGATCACCTCGCACTTCGGCATGCGGACCCATCCGGTTCACGGCGGGCAGCGTCTTCATGCCGGGACGGATTTCGGCCGTGACGGCGGCCTGAATATCTATGCGGCTGAATCGGGCACGGTGATTTCCTCCGGTTGGCTTGGCGGCTACGGGAACACGATTACGATTTCCCATGTTGTGAACGGCCAATCCATGACAACGCTCTATGCGCATCTCTCCGGGTCGAATGTCTCACCCGGTCAGCGGGTCAGCCGCGGACAGGTGATCGGCAGAATGGGTACGACAGGGACCTCGACGGGTGTCCACCTTCATTTTGAAGTGCATCCGGGGGGATACAGCGGCAGCGGTTCGGCCGTCAACCCGATGAATTATTTAAACTGAATAGGGCGAAACCTCATTCCAAAAAATCGGAATGAGGTTTCTTTCTTATTCGGATAAGCTCTGTTAGAATAGGTGTAATCATGAAGGAAATTTGAGCGAAGAGGTGTCCGTATGCAAACGAAAAAACTGTTTCTGCCGATGATCCTTGTCTTGGCAGTGATGATAGGATCGATTGGAACACTCGTCGTCATTGACGTGTTTGCCGGTGATGAACCGGTCGAGGAAAACCAGATGTCCGATGAAGAGATCATGGAAGCGGTCATGGAACAAATGGGTGGCCAGGAAGAGATTCATTTAGGGGATCTTGAAGAAGAGATGGAGAAGATCGCCCAAGCCTATCATACGCTCATGGAGCGCTATGTGGACGAGCCGGATGCCGAGAAGCTGATAGAAGGTGCGATTATCGGCATGCTCGAGAGCCTTGAGGATCCGTATTCCGAATACATGGACGCGGACACGGCTTCGCAGTTTATGGAATCCCTGGACTCCTCTTTTGAAGGAATCGGAGCGGAAGTGAGCATGATCAACGGCAGAGTGACAATCGTCGCACCGTTTCGGGATTCGCCTGCTGAGAGAGCCGGACTGCGGCCGAATGATCAGGTCATGGAGATTGACGGAGAAGATATTGAGGGGCTGACACTGACTGAAGCGGTGATGAAGATCCGCGGTGAACAGGGGACGACCGTGACCCTGACGATCGACCGTCCTGGCGTCAGTGATCCGCTTGAAATTGATGTGGTCCGCGATGAGATTCCGATTGAAACCGTGCACAGTGAGATAATCGAAGAAAGCGGACAGCGTATCGGCTATCTTGAGCTGACGTCATTTTCCGAAAACACGGCGGAGCGGTTCGAAGAAGAGTTGACAGCCCTTGAAGAAGACGGGATTGACGGGCTCATTATCGATGTTCGGGGGAATCCGGGCGGTTATTTGCAGAGTGTCGAGGACATTGGCAATCTGATCATTCCGGGCGGATCACCGATCTTGCAGATCGAAGACCGTGACGGGGAACGGATGCGCACGATCTCGAGCCTGGACGAAGACATTGACTATCCGATTGTGAGTATCATTGATGAAGGCAGTGCATCGGCTTCAGAGATCCTCTCAGCTGCACTGAAAGAAGCCGGCGGTCATGACGTTGTCGGGCAGAGCTCCTTCGGGAAAGGGACTGTCCAACAGACGATCCCGATGGGAGACGGCAGTCAGTTGAAGCTGACCCTGTTCAGATGGCTCACGTCTGACGGGAATAATATCAACGAGGTAGGTGTTGAACCGACCGTTGAAGTCGCGCAACCGGACTTCTTCTACGTGTCGCCAATCAGTGCAGATGAACCGCTCGTCTTTGATATGAACAGTGAGCATGTCGAGAGCGCTCAGGTGATGCTTGCGGCAACCGGTTACGATCCGGGGCGTGAAGACGGGTACTTCGACGAGGGGACGGTTGAAGCCGTTGAGGCGTTCCAGGAGGCAGAAGGTCTTGATGTGACGGGTGAGATCGGCGAAGAGACGGCGGACCGCTTGCAAGAAGTGCTGATTGAACAGATTCAGGACCGGGAGAACGACTTGCAGTTAAAGCGTGCCCTTGAACTGGTGACAGGTTAATAAGAGCCATGTCGCTGAAAATGGACTGATGTGAAGCGTTGGTCCCGAACATGTAACGATAAGCAGAAGCCCTTGAGAAAAAAATACAGGGCTTCTGCTTTTTTCGTACAATTCACACTTATCATTTGACTGGTATTCGATTACAATGAAGAGTGAAGTGTTTGAACCGCAGATTTGGGAGGCTGGTAGTCTTGCAGGATATCGGAATGGAACTACTTACAGGCGCAGGGCGTCTCTTTCTTCATCCTTATACATATCTCTTTATTCTGATCGCCCTTTGGGGTGCGATGCGTATCATCAAACGGGAACGAAAGGATTTTCACAGCCGGATGTACACGGTGGGGACTTTTCTGACGGCGCCATTGCCCGCAGCGCTCACGGCAGCGCTCTTATTGTCTCTGATTGCAACGGGCATCGGCATTACGCTCCCGGCCGGGGTCATTGTTTTACTGGCGCTTGCCTGGATTCCTTTTCTTCTCTCCGGCAGTGCGCGCTGGATGAGTGCCACCTTCGCCGGTGGTCTTACGCTCCTTATTTTGCCATGGCTTCCGGAGAGCGGAGCCGGTTTTGAACGCGGGGACACGTGGCTCGCTGAGATTGCCGCGTTTGATCCGATTCACCTGGCGGCGCTCGTCAGCCTGCTTTTTGCCGCAGAGGCGATCCTCGTCAAGGTGGACGGATGGCGCATGACATCACCTCGAATCACGTCGAGCACCCGGGGAAAGAAAGTCGGCGAGCATCTGGCGAGAAGACTCTGGCTGTTCCCGCTGTTTCTGTTGTTCCCTCAGGGGGAGATGACCGGGGCTGCGTACTGGCCGCCTATCCCTGAACTGTTGCCGGCAGAGAGCTTCGGTTTTCTTCTTATACCGGTGATGCTCGGGTATCACCTGCGGGTGAGCGGTGATTATGCGAAAGTTGCGACGAAGCGTGTCGGTAACCGGCTGTTGTTCCTGTCCGTGATCGCAGTTGGGCTGACAGTGGGTGCCTATTGGATTCCGGAACTGATCTGGCTGTTGCCAATCGTGCTTCTCATCGGTCGCTGGCTTGTGTTTCTCACCTATGAGCGTGCGGATAAGCGAAAGCTCAGCATCTTTACACGACTTGAAGAGGGAATGAAGGTACTCGGTATTTTTCCGGGAACGACGGCTGAGAAGATGGCGGTTGAGACCGGGGAAGTGATCATGAAGGTGAACGGGAACTATGTGAATTCCCAGCGCGAGTTCTATCAGGCACTCCAGCAGAACTCGGCTTACTGTAAACTTGAAGTCCTCGATGAAGAAGGGGAACTCCGAATCACGCAGACGTCCGTGACGGATAAGGACCATTATTTGCGCGGCTTTATGTTTGTCCCGGATGATGAATACGGCAACCTCTCCTATCGCGCACTTCGTTCGGCATCGGTGATCGGCTCAGATCGCAGCCGCATCCGTACGATGCAAGATGAAGAAGCGGCTGAAAAGGAAGACGCTGTTCAGGAAAACGCGGCAGAGCCTGAGGAACCGGCTGAGTCGGTATCATCTGAGGCAGCGGACATTCCTGAATTCGGTGAAGAGACAGCGGCAGGGCCGGATGAAGAATCCGAAACAGCGTCTCTGCAAGAAGTGGATACATCGTCTGAAGTGCCGGAAGCCGATCCGAAGGACGAGGATCCGGTCGATCAACGGGACCGGGACGGTGCTTACGGTCAGGCAGCGGGACTGTCCGCTTTTTACAACGAACTCAGTGCGGCAAACCGAAGCGGCGAAGACCGCCATGAAGACAGCGAGACAGACAAGGATCGTTCATAAAGATTTGACAGCCATGCAGGAAAAGGCGCTTGTTGCCCCTTCACCCCCTGCATGGCTCTTCTGTTCCCCTTAAGGAATATACGTTCCCTTCACCTGGCGGATTTGGTATACTGGACAGAGTGAGAAGAAGCGTGCATAGTTTCAGGCAAGACAGGGAAAAGACACTAGCGAAGGAGATGAGCGTATGGCAACGGAGACGCAGGACGTATTTCAGCTTGAATCCAAATACAGCCCGGCCGGGGATCAGCCGAAAGCGATCGAAGAACTGGTTCGGGGCATTGAAGAGAAGAAGACCTTTCAGACGCTGCTCGGGGCTACGGGGACGGGCAAGACCTTTACCGTGTCGAATGTGGTCAAGGAGATCAACCGGCCGACGCTGGTGATTGCCCATAACAAGACCCTCGCAGGGCAGCTGTACAGTGAGTTCAAAGAGTTCTTCCCGAATAACCGGGTGGAGTACTTCGTGAGTTACTACGACTATTACCAGCCTGAGGCGTATATCCCTCAGTCGGATACGTATATAGAGAAAGACGCAAGTATCAACGATGAGATCGACAAGCTCCGCCATTCGGCAACGAGTGCTTTGTTTGAGCGGAACGACGTCCTGATTGTCGCGAGTGTCTCGTGCATTTATGGCCTGGGTTCACCGGAAGAGTACCGGGATCTGGTTGTGTCTCTCCGGACGGGGATGGAACGGGACCGCAATCAGCTGCTCCGTCAGCTTGTCGACGTACAGTATGAGCGAAACGACATCAATTTTACCCGGGGGACGTTCCGTGTTCGCGGGGACGTCGTGGAAATCTTCCCCGCCTCAAGGGATGAGCACTGCCTGAGGGTGGAATTTTTCGGTGACGAGATTGACCGGATCACGGAAGTGGATGCTTTGACCGGCGAGATTCTCGGGGAGCGGGATCATGTGGCGATCTTCCCCGCGTCTCACTTCGTTACCCGTGAAGAAAAGCTGAAGCGTGCGATCGTCAATATTGAGGCGGAGCTTGAAGAGCGGCTCAAAGAGCTCCACGCCAACGACAAACTGCTCGAGGCGCAGCGCCTTGAACAAAGGACCCGCTATGACATCGAGATGATGCATGAGATGGGGTACTGCTCGGGGATCGAAAACTACTCGAGACATCTGACATTCCGGGAGCCTGGTGCGACCCCATATACGCTTCTGGACTATTTCCCCGATGATTTTCTCATCGTCGTTGATGAGTCCCATGTGACACTGCCGCAGGTTCGCGGGATGTACAACGGGGACCAGGCGAGAAAGCAGGTCCTGGTCGATCACGGGTTCCGGCTGCCGTCGGCGAAAGACAACCGTCCGCTGAAATTCGAAGAGTTTGAAGATCATATTCATCAGGCGCTGTTTATCTCAGCGACACCCGGGCCTTATGAGCTTGAGAAAAATCCCGAAATGACCGAACAGATCATCCGGCCGACAGGCCTCCTCGATCCGACTGTGGACGTGCGTCCGATCGAAGGACAGATTGATGATCTGTTGGAAGAGATCCGTTTGCGTGCGGAGAGGGATGAACGGGTGCTTGTCACAACACTGACTAAGAAAATGTCCGAGGATCTGACGGATTACCTGAAAGAAGTGGGGATCCGAGTGCAGTATCTGCACTCGGATATTAAGACCCTCGAGCGGATCCAGATCATCCGTGATTTGCGCCGGGGGGATTTTGACGTCCTCGTCGGGATCAACCTCCTGAGAGAAGGGCTCGATCTTCCGGAGGTGTCCCTCGTGGCCATCCTCGACGCGGACAAGGAAGGTTTCCTCCGCGCCGAGCGGTCCCTGATCCAGACGATGGGCCGGGCAGCGCGGAATTCGAATGGCCATGTCATCATGTACGCGGATAAAATCACCCGCTCCATGGACGTCGCCATCAGTGAGACAAAGCGGCGCCGCAGCATTCAGGAAGCCTATAACGAAGAGCACGGGATTACCCCGATGACGATCGTGAAGGCGATTCCAGAGCTGATTCAGGCGACGCGTGCGGCAGACGAGGAAGAGGCCTTTGAAGCCTTTACGAAAGCACCGCAGGAGAAGCTCAGTAAGAAGGAGCGGGAGAAAGTGATTGAACGCATGGAAAAAGAAATGAAGGAAGCGGCCAAGGAGCTTGATTTTGAGCGGGCTGCGGAGCTTCGTGATATTGTATTGGAACTGAAAGCGGAAGGATGAATCGACTATGGCACTGGACAATCTGAAGGTCAAAGGGGCACGGTCCCACAATTTAAAAAACATCGATGTAACGATCCCGAGAGACAAACTGGTGGTGATGACGGGGCTCTCGGGCTCCGGGAAATCCTCTCTCGCATTTGATACGATCTATGCCGAGGGGCAAAGGCGCTATGTGGAGTCACTGTCTGCCTATGCCCGTCAGTTTCTCGGGCAGATGGACAAACCGGACGTGGATGCCATTGAAGGCCTGTCTCCTGCCATCTCCATCGATCAGAAGACGACGAGCCGCAATCCCCGCTCGACGGTGGGGACGGTGACGGAAATTTATGATTACCTGCGGCTTCTTTACGCACGGGTAGGGCGCCCGGTCTGTCCGAGACACGGGATCGAGATCTCGTCACAGACCGTCCCGAACATGGTCGATCAGGTGCTCGACTATCCGGACCGCACGAAGCTGCAAATCCTCGCCCCCGTCGTCGCCGGAAGAAAGGGACAGCATAAGAAACAGCTGACGGACCTGAAGAAAGCGGGTTACGTCAGGATCCGCGTTGACGGTGAGATGATGGAAGCGGCGGAAGCGGATGAGCTTGAACTGAACAAAAACCAGAAGCACAACATCGAGGTCGTCATCGACCGGATCGTCATCAAAGACGGGATCCGCTCAAGGCTGACGGACTCCATTGAAACGGCCCTGAAGCTCGGTGACGGCCAGGTGATTGTCGACGTGATCGGGGACGAAGAGCTTCTCTTCAGCCAGCGTCATGCCTGCCCGCACTGCGGGTTTTCCGTCGGGGAACTTGAACCGCGGATGTTTTCCTTTAACAGTCCCTTCGGTGCCTGTGATCGCTGTGACGGGCTCGGGATGAAGCTTGAAGTGGATGAAGAGCTCGTCATTCCGGATCGGCGCCTCTCCCTTGAAGACGACGCGATCCTGGCCTGGAAACCGACGAGTTCGTCGTATTATCCGTCCCTGCTGAAGTCGGTCTGTGACCATTTCGGGATCGACATGACGGTGCCGGTGAAAGACCTGCCGGAGGATGATCTCGATTTGATCCTGCGCGGGAACCGTGATGAATCATTCATTTTCCGCTATGAGAATGAATTCGGGAAGGTCCGTGAGAAAGAGATGTATTTCGAAGGGGTGCTGACAAACATCTCACGCCGCTATCACGAGACGTCTTCGGACTATATCCGCGAACAGATGGAACAGTATATGGCAGAGCATCCGTGTCCGTCCTGCAAGGGGCAGCGCCTCTCGCCGGAGACGCTGTCGGTGAAGGTGAACGGTCATAATATCTCCGAAGTGACGGCGAAGTCGATTCAGGATGCCTTGTCGTTTTTCGACGGCCTGAACCTCTCCGAAAAGGAGATGACCATCGCCCGGATGATTCTGCGGGAGATCAATGAACGGCTCGGCTTCCTGATTAACGTAGGGCTTGAGTATTTGACGATGTCGCGCTCTGCCGGGACTCTGTCAGGCGGCGAAGCCCAGCGGATCCGGCTTGCGACCCAGATCGGGTCATCCCTGATGGGCGTGCTGTATATCCTTGATGAGCCGTCCATCGGGCTTCATCAGCGGGATAACCACCGCCTGATTGAGACGCTGAAGCGGATGCGTGACCTCGGAAATACGCTGATTGTGGTCGAGCACGATGAAGACACGATGCTCGCCGCGGACCACCTGATTGATGTGGGTCCCGGGGCTGGCGTTCACGGCGGTGAGATTTGCGCGACAGGGACGCCGGAAGAAGTTATGGCCCAGGAGGGCTCCCTCACCGGCCAGTACCTCTCTGGGGAAAAGTTTATCCCGCTGCCTCAGGAGCGCCGTCCGGTCACGGATCGGAAGCTCACGATTGAAGGAGCCGAAGCGAACAACCTGAAAGGAACGACAGTGGACATCCCCCTTGGCCTGTTTCTTGCTGTTACCGGCGTTTCAGGCTCCGGGAAGAGTACGCTCATCAACGACATCCTCTTTAAGTCCCTCGCGCAGCGACTGACGGTGGCGAAGGACAAGCCGGGGAAACATAAAGCGGTGCATCATATGGAGCTCCTTGATAAAGTCGTGGATATCGACCAGTCTCCGATCGGACGGACGCCGCGCTCCAATCCGGCGACATACATCGGTGTCTTTGATCAGATCCGCGACGTGTTTGCCATGACGAACGAAGCGAAGGTGCGAGGCTACAAGAAAGGCCGCTTCAGCTTCAACGTCAAAGGCGGCCGCTGTGAAGCGTGCCGAGGTGACGGGATCATCAAGATCGAGATGCACTTTTTGCCGGACGTCTATGTACCGTGTGAAGAATGCGACGGCAAACGCTATAACCGCGATACCCTGGAGGTCACGTACAAGGGCAAGAACATCGCGGAAGTTCTCGAGATGACCGTCGAGGACGCACGCGTCTTTTTCGAAAACATCCCGCGCATTAAGCGGAAGATTGACACCCTCTATGACGTCGGCCTCGGGTATATGAAGCTCGGTCAGCCGTCCACGACGTTGTCCGGCGGGGAAGCCCAGCGGGTGAAGCTCGCGTCACAGCTCCACAGACGCTCGACGGGCAAGAGCCTGTACATCCTTGATGAGCCGACAACAGGGCTCCATGTCCATGATATTGACCGGCTCCTGAAGGTGCTGCAGCGCCTCGTTGAGAACGGGGATACTGTGCTTGTCATCGAGCATAACCTAGACGTCATCAAAACGGTGGATCATATCATTGATTTGGGTCCTGAAGGCGGCGACAAGGGCGGTACCCTCGTTGCAGAAGGGACTCCCGAAGCCGTCTGTGAAGTGCCGGCATCGTACACCGGGACATTTCTGAAACCTGTCCTCGAGCGGGAACGTAAACGTATGGAGGAACGCATTCAGGCGAGGGCGGCGAGATAAGCGCCAAACTACGCCTGAAGGCTTAGCCATCTCACAGCCGAGGCCGTAGGACAGACCTGCCTGACGCTTGTTATAATGAAGACAAATCAGGCGATCCAGAAAAAGCCCAAGGAGGAGATTCCGCCATGCAAGAAGAACAAAAGATGATTCTGAAGATGATTGAGGACGGAAAGGTCACAGCGGAAGAAGGACTTGAACTGTTAAAAGAGCTGAGAGAGCGCCCGGAACAGAAGGACGCCGCTCAAGAGGAAGAACAGGAGCGCCCGTCTGCGGAGAGCCATTTTCCGTCGCGGGATGTGAAGTGGGAAGAGCGCCGGGAGTTTTACGGCACCGAAGAAAAGGTGCGGAGCTTTGCGGCAAAGTTCTCGGATTTTGTCGACGATGCCTTTCACAAGATCAAAGAGTTCGACCTCGACTTCAACTTCGGTTCGGCCGTGGAAGTGGAGCACATTTTCCAGCACCACGTCTCGGCAATTGAGAAGGTCGACGTCCATGTGGAGAACGGCAGCATCACATTCATTCCGACGGATGAGGATCAGGTGCGCGTCGAGAACCACGTCAAGGTATACCGGGTCAAAGACGCGGAAGAAGCGCGAAAAGCCTTCCTCGATGAAGTGGACTTCCGGGTTCGTGACGGACTCCTGAAGTATCACGTCAACCGCAAGACGATGAAGGTCAATACCGTCATTTATGTTCCGAAGCAGGAACTGATGAAGGTCCAGCTGTATACATTTAACGGAAGCATTGAATCGAAAGCCCTCTCATGCCGCAAAGTCGAGATCAAAACGATCAACGGCAAGATCCGCCTGAGCGCCCTTGAAGGGGAGTATGCCAAGCTTGAGACGGCAAACGGTACGGTGACCGTCGATCAGCTGAACGTGGATCAGACGGACGTAAAGACGATCAACGGCACGATTACGGTAGCCGCAGGCGGCGGGGATTTCGATGCGGAGACGGTCAATGGCACAATTCAGCTTTATGTCAACGAAGCGAAGCGGGGACGTGCGTATCTGAAGACGTCTGCCGGATCGATTCAGGCGAGGCTCCATGATAGCCTCCGGATTGAAGGCGAGCTCCGGACGAACGTCGGCTCGATCCGCAATGAGCTGCCTGAATGCAATGTCCTTGAAGAGAAAAAAGAGTTCGGGAGCCGCAAGATGACGTTTATTGCGAACAAGCACGTGGAACCGAATTATTATATCGAAGCGGAATCCCACACCGGATCCGTAATTACACGCGTCTGAATGGACGAAAGCATCCAACGTCAGACATTGAAAGGATGTGGCTCAAATGAAGAAACTGACACGCTCCGTGCAAGACCGGAAAATCGCAGGCGTATGCGGGGGACTCGGTGCCTATTTCAATATTGACCCCACCGTTGTTCGCCTTGTCGTACTGATCCTGTTATTTCCTGCCCATATCTTCGTGATCCTCGGATACCTCGTCGCGGTATTCACCATCCCGATGGAAGGCGAGGTGTAACCGATGAGTTGGCTGATTCAGCTCGTGGTAAACGCCGTTGCCCTCATGATTGTGGCGCATTTTTTCCAGGCCATTGATGTGGGCGGCTTCGGTGCCGCCCTCCTCGCGGCATTTATCCTCGCGGTGGTGAACATCATCGTGAAACCGATTCTGTTCGTATTGACACTGCCGATCACGATTTTGACTTTGGGGCTGTTTTTATTCGTCCTGAATGCGATCACGCTGATGCTGACGTCAGCGATTATGGGTGACAGCTTCGTGATCGACGGCTTCGGCTGGGCGATTGTCGCCGCCATTGTCGTATCGCTCGTGACGGCGCTGATTCAGTCGTTTCTCGTCGATCCGATTACGAAGAGGTAAGATTCAGGTAAGGGACATCTCGTCCTTTGCCTTTTTCTTATGCTTTCACCCGGTTCAATGAAATCGATAGCCGGCACAACGCATGAGGATTTCCTGATACATTATGCGGTTACACGAGGTGTGATTATGCTAGAATAGAGGTTGTTGCATGCGAGAAGTTTGAAGGAGGAAAAACCATGGTTGAAATTACGGCAAAAGAACTGATGAAGGAATTTGATCTTGACCTGTTAAATGATAATGATGAAGTGTCCTTTCGTCCGATTACGACGAGCGATATTTCCCGTCCGGGGATGGAAATGGCGGGTTACTTTACGTACTACCCGGCGAAACGGATCCAGCTCCTCGGGAAGACGGAGATGTCGTTTTTCTATGAACTTGATACCGAGGAACAGGAAGAGCGGATGAAGGGACTGTGTACATATGATACGCCGGCGATCGTCCTCTCAAGAGGCTTGAATGCCCCGGATGCGCTCATCGAAGCGGCCAATGAAGTGGGCGTGCCGGTGCTGCAGTCGATGCTCACGACGACGAGGCTGAGCAGTCTGCTGACGACACATCTCGAGAGTCATTTGGCACCGATGACGGCGATGCACGGTGTATTGATCGACATTTACGGGATTGGCGTGCTCATTACCGGCTCGAGCGGGGTCGGGAAGAGTGAGACGGCCCTCGACCTTGTCCGTCGTGGCCACCGCCTTGTTGCAGATGATTCCGTTGAAATCCGTCAGGAACACCCGGGGGAACTCGTCGGGACATCGCCGGAGCTGATCCGTCATCTTCTTGAGATCCGCGGACTCGGCATCATCAATGTGATGACGCTCTTTGGTGCCGGTGCTGTCCGCAACTACAAGCGTCTCGGCCTGACGATCGACCTTGAAATCTGGGATCAGAAGAAACAGTATGACCGCCTTGGACTCGATGAGGATTATATCCGGATCTTTGATACGGACTTGCCGAAGATTACGGTTCCGGTGAGACCCGGTCGTAACCTTGCTGTCATCATTGAAGTGGCGGCGATGAATTTCCGGTTGAAGCGGATGGGAATCAACGCCGCCGAACAGTTTTCCGAACGCCTCTCCAATGTGATTGAAGAAGGCGACAGGGACGAATTTTAAACTATTGTTAAATGAGGTGAAAGCATGTTTTACACTATACAGCCATTAGATCCGGTCTTTCTTGAATTAGGGCCGATTACGATTCAGTGGTACGGTCTGTTAATCGGCCTGGGTGCCCTGATCGGGTATTTCATTGCCAACAGTGAAGCGAAAAAACGGGGGTACCCCGATGACCTGATCGCGGATCTCTTGCTTTGGATGCTGCCGATGGGGATCATCGGTGCGCGGATTTACTATGTGATCTTCCGCTGGGAACAGTTTGCCGATAATCCCGTCAGTGTCCTCTTTATTTGGGAAGGCGGCATTGCGATTCACGGCGGTCTGATTGCAGGGACGATTACGGGGCTTGTGTTTGCGAAGAAAAAAGGCTACTCCTTCTGGCGCCTTGCGGACGTCGTGGCACCGAGTGTGCTGCTTGCCCAGGCGATTGGACGGTGGGGCAACTTCATGAATCAGGAAGTGTACGGTCACGAAGTGAGCCGCCAATTCCTTGAGAATATGATGCTGCCGGAGTTTATCATTAATCAAATGTACATTAATGGCGCCTATTACCAGCCGACGTTTCTGTACGAATCGATTTGGAATCTCCTCGGGGTTGCGCTTCTTCTGTACTTAAGACAGGTGAACCTGCGACAGGGTGAGATTTTTATGGCGTTTGCCATCTGGTACTCCGTCGGGCGGTTCGTCATTGAATACATGCGTACGGATCAGCTGCTCTTCTTCGGGATCCCGACGGCGATGCTTCTGTCTGCGGCACTGGTAATTGGTGCTCTCGCCATTGCGATATACAGACGAAAGAACGGCCTTGCCGATGACCGCTATCTCGATGATTCGGATACGAGAACGAAGAATCTGAAAAAGAAGAACAAGACGAAGAAAAAATAAGCCGGACAAAGACCGGCAGAAGCCAATTCTGAAAGGAAAGGGGGCACATGCCGTGGACACGATTCGAAAAGGCCTAGCGACGGGGCTCTGGACAACCTGGAAGCTCGGGAAGATCATTTTCCCGATTACGCTGATCATCACGATGCTCAGCCAGACCGCGCTCATGGACGGGCTGACCCGCATGCTCGCCCCGCTGATGAGGACGTTTGGTCTTCCTGGTGAAGCCGCCATTGTCCTCGTTCTTGGCAATATGCTTAATCTCTATGCGGCGATCGGGGCGATGCTTACGATGGAGCTTGCCGTCAAAGAAGTGTTCATCCTGGCCGTGATGCTGTCGTTTTCCCACAACCTGTTTGTGGAATCAGCGGTAGTCCGGCAGGTGGGGCTCAGTGTGACGGTGGTGCTGATTGTGCGTCTCGGCCTTGCTGCGGTGTCGGCATGGCTGATTCATCTTCTTTGGCAGGGCGGCGCGGAACAGGCGTCGTACGGATTTGTCCCGTCTTCATCGGGCGAGACGATTGACGGCTGGTGGCACATTGCCCTTCACGGGATGGAGAGCGCGATCATCGGGATCCTCCAGCTCGCGGCCATCGTCATCCCGATCATGCTGTTTATTCAGGTGATGAAGGATCTCAACTGGCTCAGGTATTTCTCGAACATGATGGGGCCCTTTACGAAGCTGTTGGGTGTGGAGAAGAATACGTCTACAACCCTTGCTGCCGGGACGGTCTTTGGTCTTGCTTATGGCGCGGGGGTCATGATTCAGGCGGTGAAGGAAGACAACATCAGTAAGAAAGATCTGTATCTCGTCTTCATCTTCCTCGTCGCCTGTCACGCGGTGATTGAGGATACGCTCATTTTCGCGCCACTCGGGATCCCTCTCTGGCCACTTCTTCTCGTCCGGCTTGTGACCGCGGTTCTGTTAACCATCGCGGTGGCCGTCGTTTGGAACAGGATCGATAAAGGAAAGCGGGAGAAGGATGCAGAGGAAACAGGTGTGGAGGATGCTGCAAGGGCGGCATCGAAATAAGGAATAAATGGAAGGGACTGTTTGGCATGACGCGCAAGATTGATACGATACTGTTTGATTTGGACGGCACGCTGATCAACACGATTGATCTGATCATTGCCTCCTTTGAACACACATTAAAAGTGTATTTCCCGGAGCGCGACTATTCCCGGGATGAGGTTGTGAGCTTTATCGGTCCGCCGCTCTCAGAGACGTTCGGGCGTTTGAACCCGGGGCAAGTCGAGGAGATGATCCAGGAATACCGCCGGTTTAACCATACGAATCATGACGATCTCGTTACGGAATACGCAGGTGTGATAGAGACCCTTGAATCCTTGAAAAAAGAAGGGTACAAGATGGGGATCGTCACATCAAAACGCAGGGATACCGCACTTCGGGGGATTGAGCTCATGAACCTTGGTTCGTTTTTCCCGGTCATCGTCAGTCTCGACGAGGTGACGAAATACAAGCCGGACGCGCAGCCGGTGGAGCGGGCCCTTGAAGGGCTCGGCTCAGAAGCGGATCAGGCGGTTATGGTCGGTGACAGCGAGCACGACATCCTGTCAGGGAAGAATGCCGGGACATGGACGGCAGGTGTGTCCTGGAGCGTGCATGGCAAGGCGCATCTCGAAAGCTTTTCACCGGACGTCATGCTGGAGTCAATGACAGATCTGCTTGACTATCTGAAGACGCGTACATAAGCCGAAAACAGGGGGTGCCCGATGGGACGGAAAACCGAACGCCACCAGGTGGAAAATGCCAATTCCCTTTGGCAAATCTATCAGACTGTGCCGTTTTTGAAGGTGATGAAAAACTTCATCGTCATTCAGTTGGCGCGCTATACACCGGTTTTGCCGGTGAAAAACTGGCTTTACCGGACGTTTCTCAGGATGAAGGTCGGGGAGAAGACCGCCTTTGCCCTGATGGTGATGCCGGATGTGATGTTTCCGGAGAAGATCAGCGTCGGGGACAATTCCGTTATCGGCTACAATACGACGATCCTCGCGCATGAATACCTGATTGAAGAATACCGCCTTGGCGCCGTTACGATCGGCAGTGAGGTCATGGTCGGAGCCAATACGACGATCCTTCCTGGTGTGACGATCGGGGACGGTGCCGTGATTTCGGCTGCGACCCTCGTCAATCAGGATGTGCCTGCGGGCGCGTTTGTCGGGGGCAATCCGATGCGGATCATCCGCATCAAAGACGAATACCAGGATCAGGATGGACCAGCGGACTCATAACCGGTGGTCCTTTTTTGACAAGACACCGGAAAAGAGAGGCAGGAATCCTGCTGAAATCATGATTTTCACTTGATTCTTGCCTGGGAAACCTGTAAACTTCAGATTATATTCTTTATCACTCTATCACATTAGCATACTAAAGTGCGGGTGTGAAGAAAAACAGAACGGATGGAAAGGCAGGGACATAGAATGTCGAAACTGTTTATGTTTGAAAAACCGCTCGGAATGCGGGACACGCTTCCGGAACTCTTTGAACTGAAACGAAAGCTCCGTAATGCCATCGGGCTTGAGGTCACGCGCTGGGGGTACGAACAGATCGCCACGCCGACGCTCGAATTTTACGAAACGGTGGGGCAGTCCTCGGCGATTCTCGACCAGCAGCTCTTTAAGCTCCTTGATCAGGAGGGGAACACCCTCGTGTTGCGTCCGGATATGACGGCACCGATCGCACGGATCGCGGCATCAACGCTCCGGTCGGGTCAGCGCCCGCTCCGGCTGACGTATGATGCGCCGGTGTTCCGGGCCCAGCAACGTGAAGGCGGCCGTCCGGCAGAATTTGAACAGATCGGCTGCGAGCTGATCGGAGACGGATCGAGCAGTGCCGATGCGGAAATCATTGCTTTAATGGCTGCGTCGATGAAAGAAGCGGGGCTCAGTGGCTATCAGGTGGCAATCGGGCACATCGGTTTCGTCAATGCCCTGTTATCAGAAGTCCTCGGCAACGAAGAACGGACGGCGGTGTTCAGACGCTATCTGTATGAGAAAAACTATGTCGGTTTCCGAAAAGCCGTCAATGATCTGCCTCTCTCCGGTATCGACAAGCAGCGTCTCACCGGACTGTTGAAACTGAAAGGAACCAGTGACGTGCTGTCTGAAGCAGACACCCTTGTAAGCAGTCCGGAAGGAAAAGCGGCCCTGAAGGAACTCCGGGACCTTGTGGGGATTCTTGAACAGTACGGCCTGAATAATCAGATCACCCTCGATCTGAACCTTGTGATGCATATGAGCTATTACACGGGCGTCGTTTTTGAAGCATACAGCCAGGGACTCGGCTCCCCAGTCGGAAGCGGCGGACGCTATGACAGCCTCCTCGATCAGTTTGAGCATCCGGAGCCTGCGACCGGGTTCGGTCTCAGACTCGACCGTCTCACGGAAGCCCTCGGCACGAAGACACCACAGGTCAGCCAGGACCTCTGTATCGTCTACAGTGCGAACCGGCGAATAGAAGCACTCGATACCGCCGTGAAGGAGCGGGGGAACGGCCGTCGCGTCGTGATGCAGGACGTGGCCGGGGTCAAGGACGTGGACGCGTTTACAGAAGGGTTTCAGGACGTTGTGTACGTCATTGGAAGTCAGGGAAATGGAGGTGCCAGGTGATGAATGAAGAACTGTTGACGGTGGCGATGCCAAAGGGACGGATTTTTGATGAAGCCGTGGATCTCTTGCGACAGGCAGGCTATCCGATTACGGAAGAATTTGAGGATTCCAGAAAACTGATTATCGACGTACCCGAAGCCGGGATGCGGTTTATTCTTGCCAAGCCGATGGACGTGCCGACGTATGTGGAGCACGGGGTTGCCGATGTCGGTGTCGCCGGGAAGGACGTCATGATTGAAGAGAAGCGGGACGTCTATGAGGTGCTCGATTTGAAAATCAGCGCGTGCTACATGGCCGTTGCGGCCCTGCCGAGCTACCGGGCCGGCGGGGAAGTGGCGCCGAAAATCGCGTCAAAGTACCCGAATCTGACGAGTGAGTATTTCCGCCAGAAGGGCGAACAGGTGGAGATCATCAAGCTGAACGGCTCGATTGAACTCGCGCCGATTGTCGGTCTCGCAGACCGCATCGTCGACATCGTCTCCACCGGTCAGACGCTGAAAGAGAATGGCCTCGTGGAAATCGAGGAGATGATCAATATCACGTCGCGCTTTATCGTCAATCCGGTAAGCTACCGGACAAAAGCGGCGATGATTGACCCAATGGTCGACCGGCTCGATCAGGTCATTAACGGACAAGGAGAGGATCGGTTATGAAGATTACCCCAGTCACAGACGATTTGTCGTTAAAACGAAGCATCGATCAGGGGACGTCGGATCAGCGCAGGGCGGTAGAAGAGATTCTCCATGCCGTCAAGACGGAAGGCTACGATGCCGTCGTGCGCTATACCCGTCAGTTTGACGGCGTCGAACCGGATTCGATCCGTGTGACGGAAGAAGAACTGAAAGCGGCCCATGACAGCATGAGCGACGAGACCCGCAAGATTATTCAGGAAGCGATCGCCAATATCCGTGCTTTCCACGAGCGCCAGGTCCAGCAGTCCTGGTTTTCAACGAATCCGGACGGGACGATTCTCGGACAGAAGGTGACGCCTCTTGATTCGGCAGGGGTATACGTCCCTGGCGGACTCGCGGCGTATCCCTCTTCGATCATCATGAACGTCGTACCGGCGCAGGTCGCCGGCGTCGGGCGGATCGTCATGGTCTCCCCGCCGCAAAAGGACGGGAGCCTGACGGATATCGTGCTCGCAACGGCGAAAGAGCTCGGTGTCACGGAGGTCTGGAAAGTCGGCGGTGCACAGGCCATCGGGGCATTGACCTACGGGATGGCCGGCATGGAGCCGGTGGACAAGATCACCGGTCCGGGGAACATCTTCGTTGCCCTCGCCAAACAGCTCGTCTACGGGACTGTGGATATCGATATGATCGCAGGACCGAGTGAAATTGCGATTCTTGCCGATCATTCGGCAAAGCCTGCATACGTGGCCGCGGATATGCTGAGTCAGGCGGAACATGATCCGATGGCGTCCGCGGTCCTTGTTACCGACGACCGTGCACTCGCTGAAGCGGTCACGATCGAGGTGGAAGAACAGCTGAAGACCCTGCCGAAACGAGACATTGCAGAAGCGTCGATTCGGGACCACGGCGCCGTGTACCTCGCAGAATCGATGGATCAGGCGGTGGCGGCGATTAATGATTTGGCTGCCGAGCACCTCGAAGTACAGGTCGCCGATCCGTGGGCGCTGTTGCCGAAAATCCGTCACGCCGGGGCGATCTTCCTCGGTGAACAGAGCTCTGAGCCTGTCGGGGATTACTTTGCCGGACCGAACCACATCCTGCCGACCAACGGCACGGCCCGTTTTTCAAGTCCGCTCACGGTGGAGGATTTTACGAAGAAATCGAGCATCATCGCCTACAGCAAGGAAGCTGCGGTGACGAACGGCAAAAAGATTGCCGCATTCGCCCGTCTCGAAGAGCTCGAAGCTCACGCCCGGGCTGTGGAACAACGATTGGAGGACTCAGAATGACAAAGCGACAAGCGGAGAAATCACGCATCACAAACGAAACACAGATTGCCCTGACCTTTGCGATTGACGGTGAAGGTCAGGCGGATCTCAAGACCGACGTGCCGTTTATGACCCATATGCTCGATCTTTTTACCCGTCACGGGTTGTTTGATCTGATCCTCGATGGGCGCGGTGACACGGAGATTGATGATCATCATACAACGGAAGACATGGGGATTGTGCTTGGTGACGCGTTGAAGGAAGCCCTCGGTGACAAAAAGGGCATCCGCCGCTACGGCAATGCCTTCGTGCCGATGGATGATGCCTTGGCACAGGTCGTGGTGGATCTCAGTAACCGGCCGCATTTCGTCCTGAAAGGCGAGATCCCGGCGACGAAGGTGGGGACGTTTGATACGGAGCTCATCGAAGAATTTCTTTGGAAGCTTGCTCTTGAAGCCCGGATCAATCTGCACGTCATCGTCCATTACGGAACGAACGTGCATCATATTATCGAAGCGATCTTTAAGGCCCTCGGCCGCGCTCTCGATGAAGCGACACAGCTTGATCCGCGTGTCAAAGGTGTGCCGTCCACGAAAGGAAGTCTGTCATGATCGGAATCATTGATTACGGAATGGGCAATCTGCACAGTGTGACAAAGGCGGTGGAACGGCTCGGCCGGGACTGTTTTCTCTCCGAAGATCCCGAAGAGCTGAAGAAGGCGGACTGTCTGATTCTCCCGGGCGTCGGTGCCTTTAAGGACGGGATGGATGAACTCGGGAAGCGCGGGCTCGTTCCATTTATTCATGAATGGATCGAAGACGGCAAACCGCTCCTCGGGATCTGCCTCGGGATGCAGCTTCTCTTTGATGAGAGTGAGGAAAACGGCCCGACGAAAGGACTCTCTGTCCTGCCTGGAAAAGTAAAGAAGTTCCCGGGCGGCGACTATAAGGTGCCGCATATGGGGTGGAACGAGCTGACCTTTGAACAGCCTGCCCATCCGGTTCTGCAGGGTCTTGACGGCGGGCATGTCTATTTCGTGCACTCCTACTTTGTTGTTGCCGACCGAAAGGAAATCCTCATTGCCTCCGCTGAATACGGCGGTGAACAGGTGACGGCCGTTGCCGGGCGCGACAATGTCTGGGGCACACAGTTTCATCCGGAGAAAAGCAGCGTCGTCGGCATGACGATGCTGAAGAATTTCGTCGAATATAAAGGAGGTGCCGTCTGATGAGCGAGTTTACGGTATACCCTGCCATTGATATTCGCGGGGGCAAATGCGTCCGCCTGTTGCAGGGGGACTATGACAAAGAAACGGTTTACGGGGATTCGCCTTATGAGATGGCCCGCTCGTTTTCGGATAAAGGAGCGGTCTGGGTACATATGGTGGACCTTGACGGCGCTAAAAAAGGGCAGCCTGTGAACCACGAAGAAGTGATCCGCGCAGCCAGGGAGCTTGACTGCAAGATCCAGGTTGGCGGTGGGATCCGCAACCGGGACAACGTGAAGACGTATCTCGATGCCGGCGTGGACCGGGTCATTCTCGGCAGTGCAGCGATTTCGGATCCGGATTTCGTCAAAGCGATGCTCGAGGAATTCGGCGGAAACCGCATTGCCATCGGGATCGATGCAAGAGACGGCTTCGTCGCGACGCACGGCTGGCTGGAGACGTCTGAAGTCAAAGCCGAAGACCTCGGCGTCCGCCTGGCGGAGTTCGGAGCGGAGACCTTTATCATGACGGACATCTCGAGAGACGGGATGCTGAGCGGGCCGAACGTTGAAGCCATCGCGTCACTGGCCCGGGTTACCGGTAAAGAGGTCATCGCGTCAGGCGGCGTCAGTGAGATGGCGGATTTGACGGAGCTTAAAGCGAATTGCAATGACGGCGTGGCCGGCGCAATCGTCGGAAAAGCGATCTACACCGACCGGATTCAGGTGGAAGAAGCGTTGAAGGAGGTGCAGGGCCCATGCTGACAAAGCGGATTATTCCCTGTCTTGATGTTACGGAAGGACGGGTCGTCAAAGGGATTCAGTTTGTCAATCTCCGCGACGCCGGGGATCCTGTTGAAATGGCAGCCTTTTATGATCAGCAGGGCGCCGATGAACTCGTGTTTCTCGATATCTCCGCCTCCCATGAAGGCCGGGAGACGATGGTGGACGTCGTGGAACAGGTCGCAGGGAAGCTCGCCATCCCCTTCACCGTTGGCGGAGGAATCAACACCCTTGAAGACATGAAGCGGATCCTCCGGGCAGGGGCGGATAAAGTCTCCCTGAATACCGCAGCGGTGAACCGTCCGGAGCTGATTACGGAAGGGTCGGACTTCTTCGGTGCCCAGTGCATCGTGGTGGCCGTCGATGCGAAGCGGGATCCGAAGCGGGGCTCGTGGACGGTGTATACCCATGGCGGACGCCGGGAAACGGACTGGGACGTCCTTGATTGGGTCAAAGAGGCGGTTCGCCGGGGAGCCGGTGAGATTCTTCTGACAAGCATGGATCAGGACGGGGAGAAAACCGGTTTTGACAACGCATTGACCCGAGCCGTCAGTGAGGCGGTTCCTGTGCCGGTCATCGCCTCGGGCGGTGCCGGCGGTCAGGAGGACTTCTACGACGTGTTTACCGACGGCAAGGCGGATGCGGCGCTCGCAGCGTCCATCTTCCACTATAAAGAGACGTCCGTGGAAGCGGTGAAAGACTATTTGAAAACAAAGGGGCTGGCGATTCGATGACAGAGATCCGATTTGATGAACAGGGACTCGTGCCGGCGGTGGTGCAGGACAGTCAGACAAAGGAAGTCCTCACAGTCGCCTATATGAACGAAGCGTCTCTTGAAAAAACGAAAGAAACCGGTGAGACGTGGTTTTACAGCCGCTCCCGCCAGGAACTGTGGCATAAAGGCGCGACGAGCGGGAATACCCAGGCCGTGACGGAAATCCGTTACGACTGCGATCAGGATGCCCTCGTCGTCCTCGTCGAACCAGCCGGACCTGCCTGCCACAAGGGCACGGTCAGCTGTTTTTCCGACGTCCTCTGGCAGAAGAAAGCGACGCCGGAAGTCCGAAAAGACCGTTTTGCGATTATTCAAGAACTCGAAACTCTCCTCGCCAAACGGGAAGCGGAGCGTCCGGAAGGATCGTACACGACCTACCTCTTTGACGAAGGCGTTGATAAAATTCTTAAGAAAATCGGGGAAGAAGCCGGGGAGATCATCATCGCGGCGAAGAACCGGGACCCTGAGGAGCTGACGTGGGAGAGTGCGGATTTTCTGTTTCACCTCCTCGTTCTCCTGAGAGAGCAGAAGCTGCCGTTAGACGCCGTGCTTCAGCGCCTCGAAGACCGGCATGCCAAGAAGAACAAAACGGAAGACTGAAACGTGTGTATACGAAATAAAGCCCGCATCAGACCGGTGGTTACCGGAACTGATGCGGGCTTTTGACTGTGAACAGGGTCAGGCGAAGGATTTCTCAATCAGATCAGCCGTCAGCTGACCGCTTAACGTGACCATCGGCACGCCGCCACCCGGGTGCGTGCTTCCGCCGGTGAAGAAGAGGTTGTCGTAGAGGTTACTTTGTGCTGGGATCTTAAAGCCGCCGTTCGTTGCTTTGTTTGATGCGATCCCGTAAATGGACCCTCCGTTTGCGCCATACAGCTCTTCAAGGTCGTCAGGCGTGAAGCGGTATTCAAACTCGATGCTTTCCCGGAGGCCCGTCATCCCCATACGTTCGAGCTTGTCGAGGACGACTTTCCGGTAATCTTCCCAGTTCGTATCCTTCTTTGCCAGGGTCTTTGGCGGGACGTGGGTAAGGACGAAGAGGTTTTCTTTGCCGTCCGGCGCCTGGGAAGGATCAGACTTTGATGATACGCCGATATAGACCGTCGGGTCATCGGCAGGAATGCCTTCTTCATAAATCTGCCGGAATTCTTTTTCCGGGTCTTCAGAGAAGAAGAAATTGTGATGCTTCGTCACGTCGAAGGTACGGTCTGTACCGAGCAGGAGGACAAGTCCGGAAACCGTCGGTTCGTAGGTTTTGGACAGCTTCTTTGCTTCTTTTTTCGCCGGACCCTTTTGCGGGAGAAGGGTCTGATAGGCAGGAATCGCTTCAAGGTTTGACACCACGAGGTCAGCTGCATGGAACGCGCCGTCTTCGGTGACGACCCCGGTCGCTTTTTCGCCTTCGGTCTTAATGTGAGAGACGGCCATTCCGGTTTTCACGGGAACTCTGAGTTCCTCAAGGACACGCTCCATGCCCTGGGCGATGCCATACATACCGCCTTTGACGTAGTGAATGCCAAGACCGAGCTGGACGTAAATGAGCTGATTGAGTATGGCCGGTGACTGATACGGGTTACTTCCGACGTACATGACGAAGAAGTTAAAGAGCTGTTCGAGGTACTTGTTGTCGAAATGCTTCTTCGTATGATCTGCGACGGTATGAAACGGATCCATCGCCATCAGTTCCTTAAAGTTATGAAGTTTCCTGAATTCATTCAGACCGGGGATGCTTGTCTTATAGAAGCTTTTCATACAGAGCTGGTACATCTGTTCAGAATATGTGAAGAACTGGGCGAATGAGCCTGCGGAATCCGGGGCGACTTTGCCCATCTCCTTGATCATGTCCGGCAGATCGCCGGTAACATCGATGGATGTGCCGTCTTCAAAGAAGGTGCGCCATTGGGGCTCGATGCGTTCAATGGTCATGTAATCCTCGACTCTTCGGTGAACGCGTGTAAAGAGTTCTTCAAGAACCCAGGGCATCGTGAGAATCGACGGACCGGTATCAAAGGTGAAGCCTTTGCCGCTGCGTCGGTTCAGTTTGCCTCCGAGGGTCTCGTTTTTTTCGATGATCTCAACGTCAAATCCTTTTCCTTTTAAAGAAATCGCGGCAGACAGTCCGCCGAGACCTCCTCCGATGACAATGGCTTTCTTCGTTTGGCTGTTCATAGTGTTGGCACCTCCATGGATTGGGTCAAGCTGTGTTGGATATTAATCATTGTTGCAAAGGTTCGCGCCCGTTCTAATACAGAAACGGGATGAAGCGGTAGCGGGTTTTCATCCATTCCTGATACGTCTTGCCAAATGCACCGATCAGGGTTTGTTCCTCGGACTGCATCCGTCTGATCAGCGCAGGCAAAAGGGTGATGAAAGCGAGCAGAAAAGCTGCTATACTGCCAGTGTAGAGACTGAATCCTGCGGCAGCGGCAAAGAGTCCGGTGTAGAGCGGGTGGCGCAGCAAACGGTACGGTCCTGTACCGACCAGGGTATCCCCTTCGCGAACCTGAACGTCCCGGGTAAACTGCTTCCCGAGGTGGACGATGCCCCAGTACCGAAGGAGGATCCCGCCCCCGAAGAGAAAGGCACCCGCCGCTGAGAGCGGAAGGGATGTGACCGTCCAAAGCCCGAGCTCTCTTGTCAGAACGCCGGTTGCGATGACGAGGATCACGGAAAAGAGAATCACGGGAAAGGAGCGGTTTTCGTCCTGATCCGTACTTTTCCTGCTTTTAAATCGGAGGAATTCTCCGATCCACAACAGGGTAAAGAACAGTATAAGTATATCGATCCAAATCATGAGCCTCACCTGCTGCGTCTGTATTTTGACACGGATAGGAGTCTATTACCCGTAAAAAGGAAATTCGAATCTGGAAATCATAACATTTATTGATCAATTATTAAAAAAGATCAGCGGCGCCATCGTTCAGTGAATGGTCCATATGCGTACCGATCCGGAGGTGTTGACAAAGTGATACGGATGCGTTAGTATACCCATTAGGGTATAAAAACAGTCAACATGAGCAGGTTACTGGACGGGACCCGTTTGAGCGATTATGATAAGCTGAAGAAGAGACAGAATGGAAATCCTTAAAGGAGCGTGACTCAAAATGAGCGAAGAAAGAATTTATGATGTTGTGATTATTGGAGCAGGACCAGCCGGTATGACGGCTGCTGTATATACGTCCAGAGCGAATCTGGATACGGTGATGATCGAGCGTGGGATGCCAGGCGGCCAGATGGCGAACACGGAAGACGTGGAGAATTACCCGGGGTATGACAGCATTCTCGGTCCGGATCTCTCACAGAAAATGTTCGAGCACTCCCGTAAGTTTGGTGCCGAGTATCAGTATGGAGACGTAAAAGAAATCATTGACGGAAAAGAATATAAGACGATTGTTCTTGGCAATGGTGAAGTGAAGACCCGTTCGATTATCATCGGAACCGGTGCGAAATACAAGCACCTGAACGTTCCTGGTGAACAGGAGCTCGGTGGCAGAGGGGTATCCTACTGTGCGGTATGTGACGGTGCGTTCTTTAAGGAGAAGGAACTCGTGGTCGTCGGCGGTGGCGATTCCGCCGTTGAGGAAGCGGTCTATCTGACACGCTTTGCCTCCAAAGTGACCATCGTGCACCGGCGCGATCAGCTTCGTGCGCAGAAGATTCTTCAGGACCGCGCATTTGATAACGACAAAATCGAATTTGAATGGAACCACGTCGTCAAGGAAATTAACGGCGAAGGCGGAAAAGTCAGCAGTGTAACCCTTGAGAGCACGAAAGACGGTTCCACAAAAGACTTCAAGACCGACGGCGTGTTCATCTACATCGGGATGGATCCGATCAATGAACCGTTCCTGAATCTTGGTATTACAAACGAGGACGGTTATGTGGTTACAAACGAAAATATGGAGACCGACATTCCTGGAATCTTTGCGGCCGGGGATATTCGAGATAAGCACCTGCGCCAGATTGTAACAGCAACAGGTGACGGCAGTATTGCGGCGCAAACAGCCCAGCACTATGTCGAGAACCTGATGGAAGAACTGAATGCAACAGCAGAAAAAGTATAAGAAACAAAAGGGGATGGCCTTCAGGTCATCCCCTTCCTTCCGTGTATGATCCCAGGTTGGAGGACAACCGGTTTCATTAACTGTACCAGTAAAATAAAAATCCTGTTACAGTGAATGATTATTCACTTCAAGCCTTGTATCATCAAACGTAACTTGGACTTAACGCCTCTGTAACACAGGTGAAACAGTCGGCAGGTATGATGAAAGTAGTAATTGACCCCCTTTTTTATTTATATTTCTTTGCACGGACACAAATTTGTCCGTGCTCTTTTTTTGTACAGGATTGGTATCACTCCAAAAGATGTAGTATACTGTCTGAAAGAACTGTTATATAAACGGAAGATGGATGTCCGTAAAGGAGCGATGTTCCAATGAAGCCGACCGAAACAAAGGTGCCATCCCTCGAGCTCGTGATCATTACCGGCATGTCCGGGGCAGGGAAGACCGTTGCCGTTCAGAGTTTTGAAGATATGGGGTATTTCTGTGTGGATAACCTCCCGCCGTCACTCATGCCGAAGTTCATCGACCTGGTGGAAGGTTCCGGCGGGAAGATGAACAAAGTGGCGCTCGTGATCGATCTGAGGGCGAGAGAGTTTTTTGATCACCTTTTTCAGGCGATTGACGCCATGTCCTCGGAGTCTCAGATATCGCCGCGGATCCTCTTTCTCGATGCGGAGGATCAGAAGCTCGTGTCCCGCTATAAAGAAACAAGGCGGAATCATCCGCTTGCTGACGGGGGCGGACCGCTTGAAGGCATTAAAGCCGAGCGGGAAATGCTCGATGAAATGAAAGGTCAGGCTCAGACGATCATCGATACGACGAATTTGAAGCCGTTGCAGCTTCGGGAGCGGATCATTGAACAGTTCTCCGGTGATCAGACGGACAACTTCTCCATTCACCTCCTCTCGTTCGGCTTCAAACACGGCATTCCGATCGATGCGGATCTGGTGTTTGATGTACGCTTCCTGCCCAATCCGCATTACATCGATCATATGAGGCCCAAAACCGGACTCGATGAAGAGGTCTATGAGTATGTGCTGAAATGGAACGAGACGAGGCAGTTTATCGAGAAACTCGACGATCTGCTTCAGTATATGGTGCCGCACTATAAGCGCGAAGGGAAGCAGCAGCTGGTGATTGCCATCGGCTGTACCGGCGGGAAACACCGCTCAGTGACGCTCGCCGAATACTTCAATAAAGTCTTTATTGAAAAGGCCTATCAGACGTATGTGACTCACAGGGACATCGAAAAGGGGCGCAAAGAAGGATGATGCTCGACAAAGCGAAGGTGGCGGTGATCGGCGGAGGTACAGGCCTGTCGGTTCTCTTAAGAGGGCTTAAGACGTTTCCCGTTGACATCTCGGCCATCATTACCGTAGCCGATGACGGAGGCAGCTCCGGCCGTCTTCGTGAAGAACTGAATATTCCGCCGCCCGGGGATATCCGCAATGTCCTCGTTGCATTATCTGAAGTGGAGCCGCTCTTTGAGGAACTCCTTCAACACCGCTTTGAGAAAGGAAACGGTCTGAGCGGTCATTCCCTCGGGAATCTGCTTATTGCGGGAATGAGTTCCGTGATGGGGGATTTCTCCCGTGGCGTTCAGGAGATGAGCCGGGTATTGAATGTGAAGGGGCGGGTCATTCCGGTGTCGAATCAGCACTTAACCCTGCATGCACGCTTCATCGACGGCAGCTCCTGTGCCGGCGAATCGAAGATCCCGCTTGTGGGGAAACGGATCGACCGGGTCTTTCTCGATCCGGCGAATCCGGTCCCGAGTCCGGAAGCCGTTCATGCCCTTGAAGAAGCGAATCTGATTCTGCTTGGCCCAGGGAGTCTCTATACGAGTATCATCCCGAATCTCCTCGTTCCGGGTATCCGCGAGGCACTGATGAATGCGAGCGCCAAAAAGGTGTATATCTGCAATGTTATGACCCAGCCTGGAGAGACGGAGGAATACAGCGTGGGTGATCACATTCAGGCCATTCATGATCATCTGCAGGCAAACGTTGTGGACTCCGTGATCATGAATACGCAGGAGATTCCGTTCTCTTACAGGGAGCGCTATTACAGTGAAGGGGCAGAGCCGGTGGCAATCGACCGGGAACGCCTCGATGAACTGGCAATCCAGACGATCGATGATGAACTGTTGTCCTTTGATAACGATCTGTTGAGGCACAATGCGATTAAACTGTCTCAACGGCTGTTGTCCCTCATGTAAGGACCAATGGAAGAAACAGGTGCGAATGGAGGTGAAAGAAGACAATGTCATTTGCATCGGTCACAAAAAAAGAACTGACACAGCTTGAGTCCGACGAATGCTGTGCAAAAGCAGAGCTTGCGGCAATGATCCGGATGAATGGATCCGTTCATATCCGAAACATGCAGGTCTCCCTTGATGTTCAGACGGAGAATGCAGCCATTGCGAGACGGATCTACACACTCTTGAAAAAAGTCTATCAGGTCCATGTGGAACTTCTCGTCAGAAAGAAGATGCGCCTGAAGAAGAACAACGTCTACGTCGTCCGGATCGGACGTGAGGCGAGGGGTCTTCTTGAAGATTTAAAGATTGTGGATGACACTTTTTCGTTTACAAGACATATAGACAGGGAACTTGTCCGTAAAGACTGTTGCAAACGGGCGTACCTGCGCGGCGCATTTCTCGCAGGGGGCTCAGTGAATCATCCGGAGACATCCTCCTACCATCTCGAGATCTTTTCATTTTACGAGGAGCATAATGAGTCGCTGTTGCAGCTGCTTGATTATTTCGGGATTAAGGCGAAGATGATCGAACGGAAAAAAGGATTTGTTCTCTATTTAAAAGAGGGCGAACGTATCAGTGAATTTCTGAACGTCGTGGGTGCACATCAGGCCCTGTTGAAGTTTGAAGATGTCCGGATCATGAAGGACATGCGTAATTCCGTGAACAGACTCGTTAATTGTGAAACAGCAAACTTGAACAAAACCGTTGGGGCAGCGATGCGCCAAGTTGAAAATATTATTCTGATTCGCAACACGGTCGGGCTTGATCAGCTGCCCGAGAGGCTCCAGGAAATCGCAAAACTGAGGATTGAGCATCAGGATATCTCCTTAAAAGAACTCGGTGAGATGCTCGAAGGCAAAGTAAGTAAATCCGGTGTTAACCACCGCATGCGTAAAATAGAGGAATTTGCCAATCAAATCAGAGAGGGAAAGCAGTCAGGACAACGGTAATCCCTGTCTTTTTCCCGTCCGTTGTGAAAGCGGTTTAGCAATGAAAGCAGAGTGAACAGACTATTTTGAGAGAGGATGACGAACCAATGATCGAAAAACACGTAACTGTCAAACGAAAATCAGGACTCCAGGCACGCCCCGCCGCGCTGTTTGTCCAGGAGGCCAACCGATTCGCATCGGATATTTTCATTGAAAAAGACGGGAAATATGTCAATGCCAAGAGCATCATGGGGATCATGAGTCTGGCAGTCGCAGCAAATAAGGACATCATCCTGAAGGTGGATGGCGCAGACGAACAGGAAGCGATGGATGCGCTGATACAGTTCGTGGAAAAGGAAGATTAAGGATTGAACATCGGCATAAGCTTGCCGGTGTTTTTTCTTTTGGCGCCGTTAAAGCCGGATGTGGATACACACGATGCAATCAATAATGAGTGATGACAGAGGTGTTTAAAATAAGAGGACGGGGCTCAACAGTTCATTGACCGATTCGTGCGGCAACCTGTCTGACAGAAAAAAGAAACCCTCAACGATCATGAGGGTTTCACTGATTTGTCTGGCTATTATTTTGTGTCCGGTGTTTTGTCCATGACTTCATCGATGAGGCCGTATTCCTTCGCCTGAGCGGCACTGAGGAAATTGTCACGGTCCGTGTCCTTGCGGATCTGTTCAATATCCTGGCCGGTACGCTCAGCGAGAATCTGATTGAGCTTCTCTTTCATTTCGACGATGCGCTTCGCATGAATCTCAATGTCTGAAGCCTGACCCTGTGCACCACCAAGCGGCTGGTGGATCATGACTTCACTGTTCGGGAGTGCATAACGCTTGCCGGGCTCACCTGCCGTCAGTAGGAAAGCACCCATGGAAGCGGCCATGCCGATGCAGATGGTCTGTACTTTTGGCTTGATAAACTGCATGGTGTCATAAATGGCCATACCCGCAGTGATGGAGCCGCCTGGGCTGTTAATGTAAAGAGAAATGTCTTTATCCGGATCATCCGCTGCCAAAAACAGCAGCTGGGCAACGATGGAGTTGGCCACGTTGTCATCGATCGGGGTTCCGAGCATAATGATGCGGTCTTTCAGGAGGCGTGAATAAATATCATAGGCACGCTCACCGCGGTTCGTTTGTTCAATTACCGTAGGGACTAAATTCATAATGTAATTCCTCCTTTGAAATGGCTGGTTCTTATTCAGGTTGTGTATCCACAGATCTTCAGAAAGATCTGTTTCTGATTCCCATTCTACCTCTAAAGGTCAATGAAGGTCAAATAAGAATGACCAAATGATCCACATTTTCACCTTTTACCTGAATCCTGTTCCTTCAAACGTGAAATCCATCGCATCCGGCACACAAAATACGCAATCATCATGTATAATGTGATAGAGATAGAAATGAAAGCGGAGAGGAGGTTCTGACATTGGATTACGGGATGTATCAGCAACAGTCAATGAAGCTTGTCATGACGACGGAACTGCGTCAGGCGATTACGATATTGCAATTCTCCGCTCAGGACCTCACGGATTATCTGCATGAGCAACAGCTCGAAAACCCCCTCATCGAAATTTCGGATCCGCCGATGACCGAAGAAGCCCGCAGGCGGACGGCGGAAGTGGACATGCCTGAACCCGGGCGCATGCCTTCGGGGAAAAGCGGGGATTCCGATGTGACGGCTCTGGATTTTCTGAGGGAGCCGGAAGAGGGACTGCGGGATCACCTTTTGCATCAGATCCGGATGTCCGAAGCGCCTGAGGCGATTCGGCATATCATGAACTACCTCGCTCTGAGCCTCGACGAGAACGGATATCTTGAGCATGAGATTGACGTCTATGCCGGCGAACTTGGTGAAGAGCCGGGGGATGTGGCGAAAGCGTTGGGCGAGTTGCAACAGCTTGACCCGCCGGGTGTAGGAGCGAGGAATCTTACGGAGTGTCTCCTGATCCAGCTGAACGGGCATGAAGCAAGGGACCCCCTGGCTGAAGCCATTGTCCGGGATCACCTTGATCAGCTTGCCAACAAACAGTTCCAAAAGATCGCAAAAGCGCTTGATGTGGGCGTGGAAGATGTGGAGGTCGTGTCGGATTTCCTCAAGACCCTGAACCCAAAACCGGGAGCGGTCTTTCACAGCACCCCTGCCGAGTACATCACGCCTGATGTGCATGTGATCAAAACGGGTAATGAGCTGGTGGTCAAGCTTGCGGACGGACATTTGCCGCGGATGACGATGAATCGGGAGTATGAGCAGCTTCTCCAAAGCGGCGGCTCAGAGGTTGCTTCATATATGAAACAAAAACAAGAACAGTTTCATTGGATCAAACGAAGCATCCAGCAGCGGCAGGAAACGATACTCAACGTCACGAAGGCAATCGTCCGGCATCAGGAAGATTTCTTTTTGCGGGGAGCCGACTACCTGAAACCCCTGAATCTGAAAACGATCGCCGAAGAGATTGAGGTTCATGAGTCGACGGTCTCACGGGCCACGGTGAAAAAATATGCCCAGACGCCCAAAGGACTTTTTGAACTGAAGTACTTTTTCAGAAGCGGATTTACGGGTGAGGGGGATGATTCAGCGGATAAGGTGAAGCTGTATCTGAAACGGCTCATCGATGAAGAGGAGAAAAAGAAACCTTATTCGGATCAGAAGATTGCCGATCTGCTCGAGGTAAAAGGGATTCAGGTCTCACGGCGCACGGTAGCCAAATACCGTGAAGAGCTGTCGATCCCGTCTTCGTCAAAACGAAAACGGTACACATAAAGAAAACTTGGCTTGTCGCCAAGCCTCGATGGCGACAAGCCGTAGTTGCACTTATACTATAATCCTTTAACGGGGTTAAACATTGCTATAGTATGAAAAAACGCCCTCTGATCCCTGAGGGCGTTTGGTTTGTCTTGCATATTGCGGGAATAAAAAAATGTCACGATGTCCATGCAAGGCAGAAGCTGATACGGCGGTCATCGCGACTGATTTTTCAGATTTTTCACGGATTATTTCACATGTTGTGCTTGATTTACAGCGCAACTGTTGGTACTATTAGAAGTGCAGGTGAGTTCCTGCATCAGCTGAAAATCGACGGTCGATTTCTTTTTTTGAACCGAGTGGGACGTAAAACGTCTACAAGGGACTTAGGTTGTCCCGAAGCTGAAGCCACGTCATAAAGGAGTATGCCGCATGAACATGGTCCTGGATTTACAAAAGAAGCTGCTCCCGGACTTAATCGAGGTAATGGGCAGACGATACCGCATTTTACGCTACATCAGACTGATGCAGCCAATCGGTCGACGTTCGCTTGCATCCAACATTGAAATGTCAGAGCGGGTTCTCCGAAGTGAAGTTACGTTTCTGAAAGAGCAGGGGCTCGTCGCGTTTCAGACGATGGGCATGACGCTCACGGAAGACGGAAGTGATGTACTGGCCCAGCTCGAAGTGGTTATGAAGGAAGTATTTGACGTCCGGTCGATGGAAGAAGAGTTAAAAGAAAAGCTCGGTGTCAAAGACGTTCATATCGTTCCCGGTGACAGTGACGAATATCCGTGGGTCCTGAAAGAAATGGGCCGCGCGACCGTTAATGTGATGAAGCGTCATTTGCTTCCGGAACGAAACATCATCGCCGTTACCGGCGGCCGTTCCATTGCGAACGTAGCTGATATGCTTATTCCCGATACAGACCTGAAAGAAACCCTCTTCGTTCCGGCAAGAGGCGGTCTTGGTGAACAGGTGGAAAATCAGGCTAATACGATCTGTGCCACCATGGCACGAAAAGCGATGGGTAAGTACCGGCTTCTCCACGTCCCTGACCAGCTTGGACGTGACGCCTACGAATCTCTGATCTACGATCCTGTGATCAAAGAAATTCTTGAGCTGATCCGTTCTTCTACAATGGTTGTTCACGGAATCGGTGAAGCGATGGCGATGGCGGAGAGACGCAACACGAGTCAGGAAGTGCTCGCCAAGCTCAAGGACACAAAGGCAGTCGCAGAAGCGTTCGGGTATTACTTTAACGCTGACGGAGAGATCGTGCATAAAGTACTGACGATCGGCCTGCAGCTTGAAGACCTCGATCACATCCCGACAGTCGTATCTGTGGCCGGAGGCAAGACGAAAGCAAATGCGATTCGTGCTTACATGAAACGAAGGCCCAATCAGGTGCTGGTCACCGATGAGGGCGCAGCAAAAGAAATCTTAACAAAATTGTAAGTTTATAATCCTTGAAGTAAGAGAATAGGTTATACTGTATGACTTCAAGAGTTTCCTGTTAAGGCATTGAAACTCTTTGAATATAAAACTTTGGTTTTACTATATTAAAGGAGGAATTTTATTATGGCTACAAAGATTGGTATTAACGGTTTTGGACGTATTGGACGCGTGGTGTTCCGCGAGGCGCTGAACAATCCGGAAGTTGAGGTTGTTGCAGTAAACGACCTGACAGATGCGAATATGCTTGCTCACCTGCTTCAGTATGACTCTGTTCATGGTAAGCTCGATGCAAAAGTTGAAGCAAAAGGTGACAACCTTGTTGTTGACGGTAAAGAAGTCATTGTCACAGCTGAAAAAGATCCTGCAAACTTGAAGTGGGGCGAGCTGGGCGTTGAGATCGTTATCGAATCTACAGGGATCTTCACTAAGCGTGAAGCAGCTGCAAAACACCTTGAAGCAGGCGCGAAGAAGGTTATCATCTCTGCACCGGCTAACGGTGAAGACAAGACGATCGTTGTCGGTGTTAACCACACAGACTATGACCCGGCTAACCACCACGTTGTTTCAAACGCTTCTTGCACAACGAACTGCCTGGCGCCATTTGCCAAAGTTCTTCAGGACAAATTTGGTCTTAAGCGCGGTATGATGACGACCGTTCACTCGTACACGAATGACCAGCAGATCCTTGACCTTCCTCACAAGGACTACCGTCGTGCCCGAGCAGCAGCTGAGTCTATCATCCCGACAACAACTGGTGCAGCAAAAGCCGTTGCCCTTGTTCTACCTGAACTGAAAGGCAAGCTTAACGGTGGTGCAATGCGTGTTCCTACACCAAACGTATCCCTCGTTGACCTCGTAGCTGAACTTGACAAGGACGTTACGGCTGAAGAAGTAAACGCAGCGTTTAAGGAAGCTTCTGAAGGTGAAATGAAAGGTGTACTCGGATACAGCGAAGAGCCGCTTGTTTCCCGTGACTATAACGGCAACAACTACTCTTCCACTGTCGATGCCCTCTCCACGCTTGTAATGGAAGGTAACATGGTGAAAGTTATCTCTTGGTATGACAACGAAACTGGTTACTCTGCACGTTGTGTGGATCTTGCCGTTTACATGGCGAAGCAAGGCCTGTAAGCCGGTCATAACCAGCATAGAATCAGCCTGAAAGCAAAAGGAGGCGGGCACGTGTCCTGTCTCCTTTTCTTTTTGAAAAAGTGTACCCAAATCAAGGAGGACTGTTCTGATGAATAAACAATCCATTCGCGACATTGATGTTAAAGGAAAACGTGTCTTTTGCCGAGTAGATTTCAACGTACCGATGAGTGAAGGTCAGGTAACCGACGATACCCGAATCCGCGCAGCGATCCCAACGATCGAACTGCTCGTGGAAAAAGGGGCAAAAGTGATTCTGGCGAGCCACCTTGGCCGTCCGAAAGGCCAGGTTGCGGAAGATCTCCGTCTCGACCCTGTTGCCAAGCGTCTGTCAGATCTGATGCAAAAAGAAGTCTACAAGGTGGATGAAGTCGTCGGAAGCGACGCTGAAAAAGCCGTTAACGGACTTGAAGAAGGGGATGTTGTTCTTCTGGAAAACGTCCGCTTTGAAGCAGGTGAAGAGAAAAACGATGCAGAGCTGGCGAAGCAGATGGCCGCATTGGCTGATGTGTACGTCAACGATGCATTCGGTGCCGCTCACCGTGCGCATGCTTCCACTGAAGGCATTGCCAAACATATACCGGCAGTGGCAGGGCTTTTGATGGAAAAGGAACTTGAAGTACTGGGCAAAGCCATGGCAAATCCGGAACGTCCTTTCACAGCCATTATTGGTGGTGCGAAGGTTAAAGACAAAATCGGTGTCATTGACAACCTCTTGGACAAGGTTGACAACCTGATCATCGGTGGCGGACTTGCTTACACGTTTATCAAGGCGAAGGGCTATGAAATCGGAACCTCCCTGCTTGAAGAAGATAAGATTGACCTTGCCAAGCAGTTTATGGAAAAAGCAGAAAAGAATAATGTGAATTTCTATATGCCGGTTGATGCTGTGATTGCGAAGGAATTTGGAGCGGATGTGGAGGCAGATACTGTCGACATTGACAAAATCCCTGCCGACCAGATGTCTCTTGATATCGGACCAAAAACACTCGAGACGTATCGTAAGGTCATCAGTGAATCCAGACTCGTGATCTGGAACGGGCCAATGGGCGTATTCGAATTCGAAAAGTTCGCAGCAGGTACAAAAGGTGTCGCAGAAGCCCTGGCTGAAGCGGAAAACGCGTATTCCGTCATCGGCGGCGGTGACTCAGCGGCAGCCGTTGAGAAATTCCACCTTGCCGACAAAATGAGCCACATCTCCACAGGCGGCGGAGCGTCCCTTGAATTTATCGAAGGAAAAGAACTGCCGGGCGTCGTGGCATTGAACGACAAGTAAAACCGACTATTCAACAGGAGGGAATACGATGAGAAAACCGATTATCGCAGGAAACTGGAAGATGAATAAAACGAAGTCTGAAGCAGTTGAATTTTTGCAGGCGATTAAGACCGCTGTACCGTCCGCGGACAAAGTGGACAGCGTCGTCTGCTCCCCGCATCTGTACCTCGATGCCCTCGTTCAGGAAGCAGCGGGCACGGATGTTAAGATCGGTGCACAGAACATGTACTTCGAAGAGAGCGGTGCGTTCACGGGTGAAACAAGCCCGATGGCACTGAATGACCTCGGTGTCACCTATGTGGTCCTCGGTCACTCCGAGCGCCGTGAACTCTTTGGAGAAACCGACGAGTCCGTGAATAAAAAGACCCACGCAGCCTTCAGCCATGGTCTGACACCAATCGTCTGTGTCGGAGAGACCCTTGAAGAGCGTGAAGCAAACAAAACGTCTGACGTTGTGACGCTTCAGGTGAAAGAAGGCCTGAAAGGACTCACGGCAGATCAGGTCAAAGAGACCGTCGTTGCCTATGAGCCGATCTGGGCGATCGGAACCGGCAAGACAGCGACTTCAGAAGATGCCAACGAAACATGCGGCGTCATCCGTAAAGTCATTGCCGGAGAATTCGGTCAGGACGTCGCGGATGCGGTACGCATTCAGTACGGCGGCAGCGTTAAGCCTGCGAACATTAAAGAGCTCCTTGAGCAATCTGATATCGATGGCGCCCTGGTTGGCGGCGCAAGCCTGGAAGCGGAATCCTATCTTCAGCTCGTAGAGGCTGGCAATGAGTAAGCAGCCCCGCGCCCTGATTATTCTGGACGGTTATGCCCTTCGGGACGAAACCGAAGGGAATGCCGTTGCCCAGGCGAATACCCCGAATTTTGACCGTTACTGGAATCAGTACCCGCACGCCACACTCAAAGCTTCCGGGCTGGCGGTCGGACTTCCGGAAGGTCAAATGGGGAATTCTGAAGTCGGGCACATGAACATCGGCGCAGGCCGGGTCGTGTACCAGAGTCTGACGAAAGCCAATCTTGCCATTGAAGACGGCACGTTCTTTGAAAACGACGTCTTCAACCAGGCGATTCAGCACGTCGAAGACAAGGACAGCGCCCTTCACCTGTTCGGCCTTCTCTCTGACGGCGGTGTTCACAGTCACATTAAGCATTTGTTCGCCCTGCTTGAAATGGCGAAGAAAAAAGACTTGAAAAAGGTTTACGTTCACGCGTTTCTCGATGGCCGTGATGTTGGTCCGACGACGGGAAAGACGTATGTGGCTCAGCTTGAAGAGAAAATGAAAGAACTCGGTGTCGGTGAAATTGCCACCCTTCAGGGCAGATACTATGCCATGGACCGTGACAAGCGCTGGGATCGTGTGGAGAAGAGCTATCGTTCCATGGTGTACGGTGATGGCGAAATGTTCCCGGATGCCCTTTCTGCGCTCGAATCGTCCTATGCGTCGGACGTCCACGATGAATTCGTATTGCCGACCGTCATGACGAAAGAAGACGGCAAGACGCCGGTAGCGACACTTGAGGATAACGATGCAGTCATTTTCTTCAATTTCCGCCCGGACCGTGCGATTCAGCTGTCCCAGGTCTTTACGACAGATGAGTTCGACGGCTTTGACCGTGGTGATAAGTTCCCGAGGGATTTGTTCTTTGCATCCCTGACGAAGTACAGCGATGCCGTGAACACGCATATCGCCTATCCGCCGACGAGTCTTGATAAAGTCCTCGGTGAAGTGGTGGCCGATGCAGGTCTCAATCAGCTGCGCATTGCTGAGACGGAAAAATATCCGCATGTGACGTTTTTCTTCAGCGGTGGCCGGGAACAGGAATTCAAGGGAGAGACACGGGTTCTGATTGATTCCCCGAAAGTCGCGACCTATGATCTGAAGCCGGAGATGAGCGCTTATGAAGTGACGGACGCCCTTCTCAGTGAAATCAATAAAGATCAGCACGACATGATTATCCTGAACTTTGCCAACCCGGATATGGTCGGCCATTCAGGCATGCTTGAACCAACCGTGAAAGCGGTGGAAACCGTTGATGAGTGTCTTGGTAAAATCGTCGATCTCATTCATGAGAAAGGCGGCGAGGCCATTATCACGGCAGATCACGGCAATGCGGATATGCTCGTTGATGAAGAGGGCGGTCCAATGACAGCCCATACGACGAACCCGGTTCCGGTAATCGTGACGAAAGACGGCATCACCCTTCGTGAAGACGGCGTACTCGGTGATTTGGCGCCGACGATGCTCGAACTCCTCGGAGTGGCCCAGCCGTCTCCGATGGATGGGAAGTCTCTTATTAAGAAGTAAGGTATTGAATAATATATATTAAATAAAGGAGTGTTTTGAGATTATGACAGTAATTACAGATGTATATGCACGCCAGGTATTGGATTCCCGCGGTAACCCGACAGTAGAGGTGGAAGTACACACAGAAAGCGGCGCATTTGGCCGCGCGATCGTACCAAGTGGTGCGTCAACAGGTGAATACGAAGCGGTTGAACTCCGTGACGGCGGCGACGCTTGGATGGGTAAAGGCGTTACAAAGGCTGTTGAGAACGTCAATGAAATTATTGCCCCTGAGCTTGTCGGTTACGACGCCCTTGACCAGCTTGGCATCGACCAGCTGATGATCGACCTCGACGGTACACCGAACAAAGCGAAGCTCGGTGCCAACGCGATCCTTGGTGTATCCATGGCGACTGCACGTGCAGCGGCGGATGCGCTCGGTTTACCATTGTACGTCTATCTTGGCGGATTCAATGCGAAGACATTGCCAACACCGATGATGAATATCTTAAACGGTGGTGAGCACGCAGACAACAACGTGGACATCCAGGAATTCATGGTGATGCCGGTTGGTGCGGAAAGCTTCACGGAAGCCCTTCAGATGGGTGCGGAAATTTTCCACAACCTGAAGAAGGTTCTCTCTTCCAAAGGTTACAACACAGCTGTTGGTGACGAAGGCGGTTTTGCACCGAACCTGAAGTCCAACGAAGAAGCGCTCTCCACGATCATCGAAGCCATCGAAAAAGCAGGCTACAAGCCTGGCGAACAGGTTCAGCTTGCCATGGATGCTGCGGCTTCTGAAATCTATGAAGACGGCAAGTACCACCTTAAAGGCGAAGGCCGTGTGCTGACGTCTCAGGAAATGGTTGACTTCTACGCAGAGCTTTGCGACAAGTACCCGATCATCTCCATTGAAGACGGACTTGACGAGAACGACTGGGAAGGATTCAAGCTCATGACCGAGCGTCTTGGCGACAAGGTGCAAATCGTGGGTGACGACCTCTTCGTTACAAACACGGACAAACTTTCCCGTGGTATTCAAGAAGGCATCGGCAACTCCATCCTGATCAAAGTGAACCAGATCGGTACACTTTCTGAAACGTTTGAAGCGATCGAAATGGCGAAGCGTGCCGGTTACACAAACGTCATCTCCCACCGTTCCGGTGAAACAGAAGACAGCACAATCGCTGATATCGCCGTTGCAACAAACGCCGGACAAATCAAGACAGGTGCACCGTCCCGTACGGACCGTGTTGCCAAGTACAACCAGCTTCTCCGTATTGAAGACGAGCTGCAGTACATTGGCCAGTATGCAGGAAAAGCTGCATTCTATAACCTGAACAACAAGTAAGAAACGCATGATCAAGATCAAGGCCCCGTATTCTCTTTTTGGAGGATACGGGGCCTTTTTGGTCTGCGCAATTTCTTAAAGGGCGGCCTCCTGAAAGATCAGCGTAATCAGGCGCTGCATCCTTTCGGATATCGGCCGGTCCTTTCGGTACATGACAGAAATGGATCTGTCGTTGTCGAAATGGGGCAGCGCCTTCGTCGTCAGGACCCCGTCCGATACAGGTTCGACGACCGAGCGGGCGGAAAGAATCGAACAGCCGGCTCCGAGCGAGACCATTTTCTGCACGGCATCCATGTTGGAGAGTTCCATTGCCACATGCAGCGCCGTTCCGGTTTTGGCCATCCAATCATCGATCACGCCCCGGGTGGCCCCTTTTTGCTGAAGAATGAAAGGGACGTCGGTCAAGTCACTCAGAGTGATTACCTGTTTATTGGCGAGGGGGTGGCTGACAGGGACGATAAGTTTCACCGGATCATCGGTGATCCGCCTTGTAAAAAGATCCGGGTCATAGATCGGGGACGAGGACACGATGGCGAGGTCGAGTTTTTTGCCTTTGATGGCCTCGATCATGTCAGGGGTGGGTCCGACACGGACGGACAGCTTCGTCGCAGGGTGTTCTTCCGTGAAGCGAAGAAACACCGGGGGAAGGACATAGTTGGCCGGGACATGACTCGCACCAACCAGGATCTCGCCCCGTTTATCCTCTTTGTATTCCTTCATGATGCGTGCGGCTTCTTCATAAAGGCTCGTGATGTCCTTGGCATACTGAAGAAGCATCTTCCCGGCGTCCGTGAATTGGATCTGATCGCCGCGTTTTTGATAGAGGGTTACGCCTGCGGCTTCTGTGAGCTTTTTCAGATGAAAGGTAACGGTCGGCTGACTGAGATTCATTTCTCTTGCAATCTGTGAGAGGCTGCCGGTTTGCGACAGGCGAATAAGGATCTTAAACTGCTGCTGGTTCATTGTGATCACCTCTGTATAGATTTTATCTATAATGACTTCAGTTTATATCTAATTAAGTTTAACATTCTTTTATCTCAGATTAACCATCGAATGCCTGATTCCTTGTAAAGTTAGACATACAGAAGAAACAAGCAGAAAGGAGCCGATTTCGTGTCGATTACGTTACAAGGCATTGAAAAATCATTTGGAAACCTGCAGGCATTGACTCCGATTGATCTGACCATTAAAGGAGGCGATTTTGTCTGTCTTCTCGGTCCTTCGGGATGCGGGAAAACGACGCTTCTCCGAATCATCGGAGGACTTGAGGAATCCGATCAGGGGAGGATCAGCTTTTCAGAGCGGAAGATCTTTGATCATGATGAACGGATCAACCTTCAGCCGCAAAAGAGGAACATCGGGATGGTGTTTCAGGACTTTGCACTCTGGCCGCATATGACGGTGTTCGAAAACGTCGCATACGGGCTTCGCGCCCGGGGGAGAAAAGCGGAAGTGGAGGACAAAGTGATGGAGGCCCTCAACAACGTGCAGCTCGGCAGTTTTCATGCCCGCTATCCTCATCAGCTGTCCGGTGGTCAGCAGCAGCGCGTCGCCATTGCGAGAGCGATTGCCAATGATCCGGAGATCATTCTGATGGATGAACCGCTCAGCGCGTTGGACGCGACACTTCGTGACGAGATGCGGATTCTCCTTCAGTCACTCGTGAAAAAGCTCGGTATGACGGCGATTTATGTCACACACGATCAGCACGAAGCCATGACAATGGCCGATCAGATTGTCGTCATGAATCAGGGTCGGATCATGCAGACCGGGAGCCCGGAAGAGGTATACCGGGAACCGGAAAATGAGACCGTGGCCCGCTTCGTCGGGAAAGGCGCGATTCTTGAGGGCATGCATGCCCGTCATAACGGCATCGATTATCTCAGACTGAATCACAGAGTCCGGATCCCTGTGCCGCAAGAGAAAGCAACGGAATTCTCGGACGGGACGATGCTTACGGTTGTCATCCGTCCTGAACAGATTACTTTGAGTCAGACACCGTCAGAGTGCATGATGGCTGGCACTGTCAACACCGCAAGTTTTCTCGGCGAGCGTTATGAGATCAGCTTCACGGTGGAGGGAACGGATGAACTGATGTTTGCTTATGCGAAAGAACGGTTGAAACCGGGAGAAACGGTATACTTTCATTTGGATACAGACCGCGTTCATATTATCGAAAAGGATGGGAGCGATTATGTTGAAACAGCATAAAGGATGGATGGCCGCAGCGGCTTTGGTGACACTCGCAGCATGTGGAAATGGTGAAAATGAAGGAAATTCAGGAGGGAACGGCAGTGCTTCAGGAAATGATGACGGGGGTTCAGGAAAGCTGACGCTCTATACATCAGGACCAGGCGGTATGGCAGAACAACTCGTTGAAGCCTTTGAAGAAGAGACGGGTATTGAAGTGGACATTTTTCAGGGAACCACGGGTGATGTGCTCGGACGTCTTGAAGGAGAAGGAGCGAATCCGATTGCAGATGTTGTGGCTCTTGCGAGTATGCCCCCCGGCCATGGAGTTTAAAGAAAACGGCCTGACCTATGCCTATGAATCCGAGTACGCGGACAGTCTCCGGGACGGCTGGTATGATGACGAGTTTCATTTTTACGGATTCAGCGCAGCAGCACTGGGCCTCAGCTACAATACGAATATGGTGGATGAGCCGCCGACTGACTGGGACGGTCTCCTGGACGAGGCGTATGCAGATCAGATTGCCATTCCTGACCCGCAACAGTCCGGTACGGCCCGTGATTTTGTGGCAGCCTTTATCCAGCAGGAAGGGGACGCAGGCTGGGAGCTGATTGAGCAACTTGAAGCAAACGGCCTTCAGATGGAAGGAGCGAACAACCCGGCACTGCAGAGCGTCATCAGTGGCTCGAATGCCCTTGTAATGGCAGGGGTTGACTATATGGTCTACAACAATATTGATGCAGGAGAACCGGTGGACATCGTCTTCCCGGAGAGTGGGACGACCATTACACCGCGTCCGGCCTTTATCCTTGAAAGCTCAGAAAACAAACCGGAAGCGGAAGCCTACATCGATTTTATCCTCTCTGACAGAGGGCAGGAAATCGTCGCAGAAGCCTATCTGCTCCCGATCAGGACGGATATCCCTGCTCACGAAAACCGTGCTCAGGCAGATGACATTCCAAGCCTTGATTTTGACTGGACGTTTCTTGAAGAGAACGGACAGGATATTCTCGAACAGTTCCTAGAGGTTGTGAGATAATGATGCAGATTTTCTCTGAAAGACTGATACAGCGTTTGAACAAGGGTGCGGCACTGCTTGCTTTGGCAGTGCTCGTTCTCTTTCCCCTTGTCATGGTGCTGCTTCGCGGCGTCATGCCTGAAGGCGAGTGGCTCGGTCTGCAGGCGTTCGCCATTCTTGGTGAAGACCGGTATATCGTCATTTTCATCAATTCCATGCTTCTTGGTATGGGTGTGGTGGTGGGTGCCTCGCTTTTGGCGGCGCCTCTCGCTTATTTTATGGCAAGAACCGAGCTTCGGAATCACCGTTGGATTGACATCGTGCTGATTATTCCGTTTATGACTCCGCCGTACATTGGGGCGATGGGTTGGATTCTGTCCATGCAGCCGAATGGTTACGCCGAACAGCTCTTTCCGTTTTTGGCCGGGATCACGCCTTACTTCTTTACCTACTTTGGGATGGTGCTCGTCATGAGCCTGCATCTGTTTCCGTTTATTTACCTCATTATGCGTAACACCCTGGAGAACATCGGGGGGCGTCTTGAAGAGGCGGGGCTGATCCACGGAGGCAGTTTTTCTTACCGTCTCAGGCGCATCGTGACTCCGCTCTTTTTCTCAGGCTACAGCATGGGGGCGCTGCTCGTCTTCGTCAAAACGATCGGCGAATTCGGGACGCCGGTCACGCTTGGGAACCGGATTGGTTTCTATGTGATGACGTCTGAGATTCACCGGTATTCGTCGGTGTGGCCCCTTGATTTCGGGACTGCAGCGATTCTCTCCACGGTCCTTCTCGGGGTCAGTATGACGATCTGGTACATCCAGCAGTGGTTTATCAGCCGCCGTCACACGAAGGTCGTATCAGGAAAAGGGCAGACCCGGGCGTATAACCCGCTTGGGAAGTATCAGGTTTTCGCCTGGCTGTACCTTGCGGGCGTTTTGTTTCTTGCCATCGGTGTTCCCTACTTTTCCGTCGCCTCCACGGCCTTTATGAACATTCAGGGTGACGGCCTTGCCTGGTCGAATCTCACCTTGCGTCATTTCACGGAACTGTTTACAGGAAGCGGGCGTGAAGCGCTCTGGAACAGCGTCTGGCTTGCAGCCCTTGCGGCCACGATCAGTGTGAGCCTCGGTATCTGGTTTGCGATCCTCATCATGAAGCGAAACCGCGCGCCGGAAAAGGCAATGGATTTTCTGAGTCTTGCACCGAACACGGTTCCGGGGATCGTTGTGGTTGTCGGTCTGATCTTTTTCTGGAACGCGGCCTGGAATCCTGCAGGGATCTACAACACATGGATGATGCTTGTTCTGACGTATGTGATTCTCTATTTGCCGTTTACCGTGCAAAACATTAAAGCGATATACGGACAGATGGGGGACAGTCTCTTTCAGGCCTCGAAGATGAGTGGGGCGAGCGGGATGTATATGCTGCGGAAGATTCTTCTTCCGCTCATTGTACCAGGGATTCTCGCAGGCTGGATCATGACCTTTACGATCTCCATGCGTGAACTTGCCGGTTCGCTCATTCTCCGGCCGCCGAATATGCACACGTCCGCGACGTTTATTTATTCGCAGTTTGAACAGGGTTCTCAGGCCATCGGGATGGCGATGGCTCTCGTTTCTGTCGGACTGACGACCGTGGTGCTCATCGTTGTGGAGCATTATAAAGACAAATCCCAGGCTTACCGGGCCGGTTAAGGAGGGATTTGATGAACGTGACATCCTGCGGGGGCGTCATGGAATACGGGCGTTCGTGTTTTATCTTCGACCTCGCCGGACGGACGCTGATGGTGGACTGCGGCATCTCCAAATCGGCAGAGACGATCCTTGAGCGGTACCCGGATTTTTCTAAACGTGATCCTGCGGAGGTTGATGCCGTATTCGTGACGCATGCCCATGAAGATCACACGCTCGGACTGCCGTTTGCGGTGCGTCTCGGGCTGCATGCACCTGTGTATGCGAGTGAGACAACGATTCGTCATACGCTGACGTATTTTGCGCTCTGGCGGCATGCTGCCGAACAGACAGGCATGACGGTTCCGTACGAACAGAGTCATGAAGACAGGGTTGATTTTGTCTCGCTTCCGTCCGGAAAGGGAGACTGGCAGGAGATGCTTCCGGGCGTTGAGGTGCTTTGGGGACTGAACGGACACGCACCCGGATCCTGCTGGTACGCCTTTCGCGATCCAGTCAGTCTCGAGACGGTGTTTTTTTCCGGCGACTACACTATGTCGTCAGTTCTCATGCCTTTTGAATGGCCGCCTGCCCTTTCACCGGACCTCGCTGTGATGGACGCGGCTTACGGTGTCTGCAATACGTCTCAGAAAGAGTGTGTGAACGATGTACTCGACGTTGTTGATGCAACGATAGCCCGGGGGAAGCCCGTCGTCTTTCACGCCCCTCTCAGTGGCAAAGGGCAGGATTGGCTGTATCTCCTGAACGCGTTTGCCAATGAGCAAGGCTGTCGTTTTGAGACCGATCCTGCGCTCCTTGAGGAAACGGTGGCGCTTTTTGCTTCAGGGGAGGTCAGATCGACGGTGCTCGCTGAAACCGACCGTGCTGCCGTTGAGCAGTGTCCTGTGATCGGCACTGGCGGTTCTTCCCGGGAGATCATGCTGATCTCTGATGAGTGGCTCCTGAAGGGTGCTGCGTTTATGGATCCGGGTGCGCTCGTGATGACGACGGGTCCTGTGACGCCCTCTTTAAAAAAGTATGTGAATGATCACCGGGCGGAGCTTATGAAGCTCCCTTATCACGTGCACCCTGTCCTCGATGAGTCACGGGCTCTGATGACACATTTGCAGCCCCTTGATACGTTGTTCAGCCATGCAGATCCAAAGACCACCGCCTCCCTTGAAGAGGTGTTGATCGAACAATCAGCTTCTAAAAAAGACCGATAAACAGACGAATGCACCTCGCATTTGATCCCAATCCCCTCTATACTGGAAGAAACGGTGAATGGGAGGAATGTCTGTGAATAATCCAGCGAAAGTGGTGGTGATCGGGCCCGGTCTGATTGCAAAAGGGGCTCATATTCCCCACTATCAGAAAGATCCGCGAACGGAAGTGGTTGCTGTCAGTTCTCATTCCATGGCGTCGGCAAAAGAAGCGGCAGAAGAAACAGGCGTGCCGGGGTACTATGATGATCCGGTTCAGATGCTTGAAGCGGAAAAGCCGGATCTCGTCAGCGTATGTTCACCGAATGCATCGCACTTCGGTGACGTGATGGCGGCACTGAAGGCCGGGTGTCATGTCCTTTGCGAGAAGCCGCCGGGGGTCTCTCCCCTTGAGGCGGTGGAAATGGAACAGGCGGCGAAAGCGTCCGGCAAACATCTGCTGTACGGCTTTCAGAACCGGTTCAACCCGGCATCCATCGTGTTAAAACGCGCTGTGGAGGCCGGGGAACTCGGATTCATCTATCATGTGAACGTTACCGCCATGCGAAGACGCGGCATCCCGTCGTGGGGGTCGTATACCGACCGTGCTGAGAACGGCGGAGGCCCTTTGATGGATGTCGGGGTGCACATGATTGATCTGGCGATGTATCTGACCGGTTTTCCAAAGCCGGTGGAGGTCATGGGCGTGACCCACAGACGGCTTGGTCATAAACCGGGCGTCGGTCTTTTGGGTGCCTGGGATCCGAAATCGTTTCAGGTTGAGGATCTTGCCACAGGCCTGATCCGGTTTGAGAACGGGATGTCCATGTCCATACAGACGTCCTACGCGGCAAATATCGGGAAAGATGAGCATCTGAATGTTGAACTGCTCGGCGACCGCGGCGGAGCGGAGACGAACCCCTTTATCCTTTATCAGGAAAAGTACGGCGCGCTTTTCGATGCGAAGCCGGCTTATCTCGACGAGTCGTTTGAGAGTGACAGCCATGCCCGCCAGATCCGTCATTTCATCGATCTTGTGACGGGCAAGGCCAAACCTGTGAACGTGCCCCGTGAGGGAACCGCGATTCAGCAGATCATTGAAGCTCTGTATTTGTCAGCATCGTCAAAACAGTCCGTGTCCCTTGCCGAATAACCTTGCGTCAGGGGGTCTGACGTGTTATATTTTATACAGGCTTAGAGATATGTGGAGGTGGAACGTTTGCAAGCATTTGTATCAGTATTGCTTGTTGTTGTTTCCATCCTGTTAATCGCAGTGGTTCTATTACAGTCAGGGCGCAGCGCCGGTTTGGCAGGAGCGATTTCAGGTGGAGCAGAACAGATGGTCGGAAAGCAGAAAGCAAGAGGACTCGAAGCGGTCTTATCCCGCGTAACCGTGGTTCTCGGTGTCTTGTTTTTTGTACTGACACTCGTTGTTGCATACTATATTTAATCACACATGCGAAACAGCAGGCCTTCCGTCTGCTGTTTTTGTTTTTTTCCGGTGAAAAGGGGGAAGAGGTCTGTAAGAATGCGGTATCGCTGACGCAAAGGGCAAGGGAGTGAGTGTCATGATCGGCTGTCTCATCATACACGGTTTTGCAGGGACGAAAGAGGAGATCGCAGAGGTGGAGACGCATCTGCGAAGCAAAAACTGGCTCGTCTATACACCGGAACTGCCGGGACATACGGGCAAGAAAGAAGATCTGGCGTCGGTGACCTATATGCACTGGCTTGCCATGGCGAAGGTGGCCCTTGAAGAACTGTTTGATCGCTGTGAGAAGGTCTATGTGGTCGGCTTCTCCATGGGTGGGGTTATTGCAGCGTATCTGGCTGGCCGTTACCCCGTGGACAAACTCGTTCTGATCAGTCCTGCCGCGTACTACCTCAATCCAAAGCAGATGTTTGAGGATGTGAAAGGCTGGTTTATGGAAGGGGTTCGCGGTGAACTCGATGAGGATGAATATTTCCAGATGTACCGTAATAAAATCCGGAATGTGCCCGTTAAGGCAACGCTTGAATTTGCCAAACTGGTACAGAAGATCCGCCCGATGATGGAGGCGGTGGATGCCCCGACACTGATCGTACAGGGGCAAAAGGACGGGCTCGTCCCGCCAAAGAGTGCAGAATATATATTTGAAACGATCAGTTCGGAGGACAAGGAGCTCTACCACTTTCCAAACGCCAAACACTACATTTGGTACAGTGATGCAAAAGTCGAAATGCTTGAACGAATCGATCAGTTTCTTGAGACAAAAACGGGTGACGGGCAATCGGAAACGACACGCTCCGTAATTTGATGACGAAAGGACAGGAATCATGGTAAAAATCAATCGGCCGGAACCTTTTTTCTTTGAAGGAGGACCCCGTGCGGTCCTCCTTCTCCACGGGTTTACCGGGAACTCCGCAGACGTCCGCATGATGGGACGCTATTTAAACAAGCACGGCTATACCTGTTACGCCCCGCATATGAGCGGGCATGGTGAGCCGCCGGAAGAACTCGTAAAGACGAGAGCCGGGCAATGGTATGAAGATGTTGTTGACGCATACCGGCACCTCCAGCATAAGGGCTATACGGATATTGCCGTCGGCGGATTGTCGATGGGCGGGGTGATGAGTCTGAAGCTTGGTATGGAACATCCGGTGAAAGGGATTTTCCCGATGTGCGCCCCGATGTTTTTGAACAGTGTTGAAGAGATGCACCAGGGAGTGCTCGCCTTCGCCAAAGAATACAAAGAGCTCGACGGCATCAAAGGGGAAGCCCTTGAACGGGAAATGGCGGCCTTTGAAGGCACGCCGATCGAAACGATCAAGTCGCTGAATACCTTCATTGGTGAAGTCAAAGAAGAGATTGATTTGATCTATACCCCGACCCTTGTGGTCCAGGGCGTCAAAGATGACGTCGTGGGTCCGGAAAGTGCCGAATGGATCCACGATCATGTGGAAACCGACGATAAAAAACTGATCTGGTATAAAGAGTCCGGCCACGTCGTCACTCTCGACAAGGAGAAGGATCAGCTGCATGAAGATGTACATGCCTTCCTTGAGCGGCTTGACTGGACGGTTGGCCACGACCGTTAAACGAATGGAACATGAAAGGAGTTTGTTATGCAGGATACATTACCGGGGAAAATTCTCCACTACCTGAAACACGATGCAGCCAAACCGCAATCGATCAAGGATCTTGAACAGCACTTTGTCCTTGACGGTGCGGAAGAATACAAACTGTTAATCCAGACATTGAATGAACTTGAAGAAGCAGGGGATGTTGTCCGCACCCGGACAAACCGCTACGGCGTCCCGGAAAAAATGGATCTGATCCGGGGCACGGTCATCATGAACCCCCGCGGCTTTGCGTTCATCAAGACGGAAGAAGGCATGGATGATGTCTTCATTCCGCCGACAGAACTGAATAATGCAATGAATGATGACCTCGTGCTCGTCCGGTTTAACAGCCGTTCAAGCGGCTCGCGTCCGGAAGGGACCGTCGTGCGGATTTTGAAGCGCGGGGTCGCCCGTACCGTCGGCACTTACAGTGACGAGAAGCATTACGGTTTCGTCGTCAGTGACGACAAACGGATCCCGGCGGATATCTTCATCCCGAAAGGCCAGTCCCTTGGCGCAGTGGACGGTCATAAAGTCCTCGTCGAGGTGACGAAATACCCCGAAGGCGGCAAGAATGCCGAAGGTCACGTCATCAAAGTGCTCGGGCATAAAAACGACCCCGGGGTGGATATCCTCTCTGTGATTCATAAGCACGGTCTGCCGGGCGAATTTGCCGAAGAGACGATCGCTCACGCCAACGAGGTGCCGGAATCGATCAGTGAAGCGGATCTTGTAGGTCGCAGAGACTTGCGTGATGAAGTGATTGTGACGATTGACGGGGCGGATGCCAAGGACCTCGATGATGCGGTCCAGGTCAAGACGCTCGACAATGGCAACATGGAACTCGGCGTGCATATCGCCGACGTCTCGCACTATGTCACAGAAGGTTCAGCCATTGATACCGAGGCTTCGGAGCGGGCGACGAGCTGTTATTTGACAGACCGTGTCATCCCGATGATCCCCCATCGCCTATCGAACGGAATCTGTTCACTGAACCCGCAGGTGGACCGCCTGACGATGTCTTGCGTCATGGAAATCGATTCGGCAGGAACCGTCGTGAACCATGAGATCTTTGAAAGTGTGATCCGCACGACGGAACGGATGACCTACGATGCGGTCCGGGATATTCTCGTCGATGAGGATCCGGAGACGATCGGGCGGTATGAGGATCTCGTTCCGATGTTTAAAGAGATGGAGAAGCTCGCAGAGCGACTTCGTCGCGGCCGGTTTGACCGGGGTGCCATCGATTTTGATTTCAAAGAAGCGGAAGTCGAAGTGGACGGAGAAGGCAATCCGGTGGATGTTGTCATCCGGCAGCGAAGCGTGGCCGAGAAGCTGATTGAAGAGTTCATGCTCGCAGCCAACGAAACCGTCGCGGAGCATTTTCACTGGATGAAAGTGCCGTTTGTCTACCGGATCCACGAAGATCCTGATGAAGAGAAGCTCCAAACCTTTCTCGAGTTCATTACGAACTTTGGGTATACCGTCAAAGGGAAAGGCAACTCGATTCACCCGCGGGCTCTCCAGGAGCTGCTTGAAGAGATCAAAGGTGAACCGGAAGAGGCTGTCATCAGCCGCGTGATGCTCCGTTCGATGAAGCAGGCACGCTATGAACCGGTAAATGCCGGACACTTCGGCCTTTCATCTGAGTTCTATACCCATTTCACATCACCGATCCGCCGTTACCCGGATCTGATTGTTCATCGTCTGATTCGCACCTATCTGATCCATGGCAAAACCGATGACAAGACCATCAGTAAATGGCAGGAAGCCCTCCCTGAGATCACCCGTCATTCATCCGAGATGGAACGCCGTGCAGAGGAAGCGGAACGGGAGACCGATGAACTGAAAAAAGTGCAGTACATGATGGACAAAGTCGGAGAAGAGTTCACCGGCGTCATCAGCGGGGTAACCGGATTCGGTCTGTTTGTGGAACTGCAAAACACGATTGAAGGTCTCGTCCATGTCAGTTACCTGACGGATGATTACTATCACTACGATGAAAAACAGTACGTGATGATCGGCGAGCGGACAGGCAACGTCTTCCGGCTCGGTGATGAGATTGATGTCCGAGTCATCAGTGTCAATCAGGATGAGCGGGCCATTGACTTTGAAGTGATCGGCATGAAGCCGCGTAAAGCGTCCCGAAAGCAGCGTCCGAAAGTGATCGATGGACAGGCCGGATCAGCGGATAAGCCGAATAAAGGAAAGAAACCGGCTGTAAAACCGGATGGCAAGGCGGCAGGAGAAGGCAAAAGCAAACTTGCGAAAAAAAGGAATCGCGGTAAAAAGCGCCCGTTCTACGACAGTGCACCGAAAAAGAAAGCGAAGAAGCGGGGGAAATCATAAAACCGCCTCAGCCCCTGTCAAAGGGGCTGTTCGCCGGTTCTGTGATCTGATAAACTGATGGAAGAAGTGTTTAGAATCCACCACTGGAATGAGAAAGAAAGGATGCAGCGATCATGGCCACTTACGACAAACCAATCGCCCAAAACAAGAAAGCCAATCATGATTACCATATTGAAGAAACGTATGAAGCGGGGATGGTCCTGACGGGGACGGAGATCAAGTCGATCCGAAACCGGCGTGTGAACCTGAAAGACTCGTTTGCGAGGATTTCCAACGGAGAAGTCTGGCTCTCGAACATGCATATCAGTCCGTACGAGCAGGGGAATCGCTACAACCATGACCCTGTAAGAGCACGGAAACTGCTTCTGCATAAGAAGCAGATCGATCAGCTGATCGGCCTCACAAAGGAGAAGGGCTACACCCTCGTCCCTTTGAAGATCTACATCAAGAACGGTGTGGCCAAGGTGCTCATCGGTCTCGGAAAAGGGAAAAAGAAATACGACAAACGGGAAGATCTGAAGCGAAAGGACGCGAAGCGGGAAGTCGAACGCGCCTTTAAAGATCATCAGCTCGGCCGTTAAATCGTTTATGGTATTTGACGCATGCCATATATGTGGTATAATGGAATATACCGTTAAGGACAGTTGAATCAGCAAGCCTGATTCCTTCATCCTTGATGTCTCTCTCAAGGGGACGTTCTGGATTCGACAGGGATAGGTCGGGCTTAAGCTGCGAGTCGAGCTGAGTGTCCTCGTAAAAACGCTCACCTTGCCTACAGTTGGCAAACAAGATAACGATTTCGCTTTAGCAGCGGCGTAAAAACCCTGCTGGCGGTTCCACCCTTCATCGCCCATGTGAAGGATCTGGGACTCACTCTAAGTGGGCTACGCAGTATTCCCACCACCTGAGGGAAGACTGAAGAGATCAATCAGGTTAGCCTCAGGGACGCCTGTTCGTTGGCAGATCTGAAGGCGAATCTTCAATAAACGAACTACACTCGTAGATGCTTAGGTTGCGTTATCTCTGGACGTGGGTTCGATTCCCACCGTCTCCACCAATATTGTTATATCAATGGTTCATGGCCACTGATAACATTGGTGGTAACATGATTTCAGTTTTTATACGTTAACGGACTTGAAGCCATCCTCACACCAGAGGATGGCTTCTTTGTGCATGGGTCAGATTTGAGCGTTACAACTCAAAGCCGAACCGGCCTAATTCCCGACAGGCGTCTTCATACGCCATGTCGAGATTTGTGAGGAAGTAGAAGGTCGGATCGTCTTTCATCATTTCCCGTAAGAGACGGAACGTTTCCGGACGTTCATGCCGAATGACGGTCACCACAGCTGTGTTGGGCAAGGTGGATGACTTGGTCTTGATCTTAATAAAGGAACGAAGGAAATACTTGTACTCCATATAATCTTTTTTCCGGTCGGGATACAGCCTCAGTATGCGTTTGAACTGCTTCAGTGCGTTTTCAAGTTCCTGTTCGTGTGCCACGGCTACTCCTCCTGCATAGGATAATGTGAGTTCATGTTGCAATGTATTAAGTTTAGTATAAAACCATTTCACTTCTGTTTTCAATGATAAAACCGACTTTTGTCATGATTCAAATTCATAAATATCAATTGGAGCTATAGGGAAACGGGTGCTTTTCTTTGTTTCTGGCGGGAAAAAGAGCAAGGCGTGTCGAACATACCTACGAAGGATCATTCAGAGCACAGGGGGAGATATGTATGCTTGAGTTCAGTCTTTTTGATGAAACAGACCCGGAACTTGAAGCACAGGGGCACCTCGTGAGGCAGGTCATGAAAAAGTGCGGTGTTGAGCGCGCGGACATTGTGGCACTCGAGAGAGATGGCCCGGATTTTTTTGTGATGGTGGAAGAAAGCCGCTTTGTCCGGATGAGGCTTTGCTCAGAGCCGACTGAGAAGACGTGCTATGAGAGTGCGTCAGGTTGCGCAGAAACCGTGGGTTTTGTCACCAGGAGGCAGCTCGAGGGCGATGATTACTACAAACTGAAAGAAAAATAGCGGTCTCCGTCGTTTCGGAGACCGCTTTGTTAACCTTAGTCCATCAGCTTGGATCGACAGAGGCGCATTCGTTGTAATAATCGGCTAGGACTTCGATACCGAGATTAAAGTGATCCACAGGAAAGCTCTCATTCGGTGCGTGCAGGTTATCCTCCGGTGTGCCGAATCCGAGGAGCACGACGGGAATACCATACAGCTGATCAAAAGACTCGACCACCGGAATCGATCCGCCAAGTCGGACGAAAACCGTGTCTTTTCCAAAGGCAGACGAGAGGCAGGCCGCTGCCGACTGAATCAGCGGATGTTTCGGATCAACTTTGTAAGCACGAGCAGACAGCGGTTCACGCTTTACGTTAACATGCACGCCTTTCGGGGCGTGTTTTTTCATGTAATCAGCTAGCAGGTTTTGAATCTCATCCGGATCCTGACCCGGTACGAGGCGGCATGTCAATTTGGCCGTGGCCGTTGATGGAATAATCGTCTTCGTCCCCTCTCCCTGGTAGCCGCCAAAGATACCGTTAACCTCGAATGTCGGGCGTGCCATCGTATGTTCATTGACGGTAAAGCCTTCTTCCGGGGTGGTCTCCGGAATGCCGAGGGAACGTTTGTAATCTTCTCCTGGGGCTTCGTTCATCAGACGGCGCTCCTCTTCATCGAGATGCTCGATACCATCGTAAAACCCGGGCACGAGGACTTTTTCATTCTCGCCTTTCATGCCGGCCAAGAGCTGTGCAAGGGCCATGGCAGGGTTTTTGACCGCACCGCCGTACAGACCGCTGTGAAGGTCGCGTTTTGGCCCGGTGAGGGTGACTTCAAGGCCGGTAAAGCCTTTCAGTCCGTAAAGCATCGTTGGCTGACCGGTTTCGACCATGCCTGAATCGGACACAAGGGCGAAATCCGCTTTGAGGAGGTCCCGGTTGTCTTTTAAGAACGGATAGAGATTGGCACTGCCGATTTCCTCTTCGCCTTCAATGATCACTTTGACATTGACAGGGAGCTTCCCTTCGGTTTTCATATAGGCTTCAAAGACGGCCAGATGCATAAAGACCTGACCTTTGTCATCAGAAGCCCCTCTTGCATAGAGGCGCCCATTGCGGATCTCCGGCTCAAACGGCTCTGAATCCCACAGTTCAAGGGGTTCTGCGGGCTGGACATCATAATGGCCGTAAAAAAGCGCCGTCGGAGCATCGGGGTTGCCGATCCACTCCCCATAGACGAGGGGATGACCGCCGGTCTCCTTTATCTCAACTTTGTCAAAGCCGATTTCGTTTAAATAATCCCGGACGAATTCACCGGCTTTCAGAACGTCGTCCTTATGGGCGGATGTGGTACTGACGCTGGGGATGGAAAGAAACTCATTCAGTCTTGCCAGGTTCTGTTCTCTGTGTGTCTTCAAATACGTTTTGACCTGTTCACTCATGTCGCAAACACTCCTTCATTCGATTTAACAGGGATGTTTCAGTTTCAGTTGAACGAATACCCACTGTTTTTAATCAGATCATCGTTGGAACCATTGTCTATTTTACTATAGAGTGGACCGCTTTGTCCCTACCGGAAAACAGAAGGCGGGGACTAACTTCTGAAAAGCGTGTGTTTTCAGAAAATTGATTGCAAAAAAGGGGTGATATACGCTATGATAGACGTTATATGGCATGTGAGATTATGTACATTGACAGAAAGGGTGAATGTTGTGAGTGAGAAGGATTTGCGTCATAAAAGTAAAGTGATCAGTGAAGGGGTAAACCGGGTTCCGAACCGGTCAATGCTGCGTGCAGTCGGGTTTACCGATGAGGATTTCAAGAAACCGATGATTGGGGTTGCGAGTACGTGGAGTGAGGTCACCCCTTGTAATGTACATATTGATGCCTTGGCAAGAGATGCCAAGCTCGGAGCGGCAGAAGGCGGCGGAGCGCCGATGATCTTCAATACGATCATGGTCGCTGACGGGATTGCGATGGGGCATGAAGGCATGAGCTATTCCCTGCCGTCAAGGGAAGTCATCGCCGATTCCATTGAAACGGTTGTCGGAGCAGAAGCCCTCGACGCCGTCGTCGCCATTGGCGGTTGTGACAAAACAACGCCGGGCTGTCTCATTTCCATGGGACGGATGAATGTACCGGGCGTCTATGTGTATGGCGGTACGATCAAACCGGGGAAACTCGATGGCAAGGACATCGACATCGTCAACTCCTTCGAGGCAGTCGGTCAGTACCAGAGCGGCAAGCTTGATGAGGAAGGCCTTCATAAAGTGGAATGTTCTGCCTGCCCTGGACCGGGTTCCTGCGGCGGGATGTACACGGCAAATACAATGGCCGCAGCGGCAGAAGCGCTCGGCATGAGTATTCCAGGCTCATCATCGACGCCTGCAGTGGATGATTATAAGCATCAGGAGTGCAGGCAGGCCGGCGATCTGACGGTTCAGCTTTTGGAAAAAGACATCAAGCCCCGTGATATTATGACGAAGAAGGCGTTTGAGAATGCCATTACCGTCGTCATGGCCCTCGGCGGCTCAACAAATGCCTTCCTGCATCTTCTTGCGATTGCGAGAAGCGTTGACGTCGACTTGACGTATGATGACTTTGAACGGGTCCGCAAGAACGTCCCGCATATTGCCGATCTGAAGCCAAGCGGTCAGTATGTCATGGAAGACCTCTTCCAGGCAGGGGGCGTGCCTGGCGTGATGAAGCTGCTTCTTGAAGCCGGCCTCCTACATGGCGACTGCATGACGGTAACTGGCAAGACGATTGCCGAGAACCTTGCAGCTGCGGAACCGCTGAAAGAAGGACAAAAAGTGATTTTTCCGCTTGATAAGCCGATTAAGCCAAGCGGTCCATTGATTGTCATGAAAGGGAATCTGGCCCCTGAAGGCGGGGTTGCCAAGATGAGCGGTCAGTCGATCAGTCATTTTGAAGGTACGATCAAAGTGTATGACAGTGAGGCCGATGCGACGAAGGCCATTGAAGCGGGAGAGATCGTTGAGGGGGATGTCCTCGTCATCCGCTATGTGGGTCCAAAAGGCGGTCCGGGTATGCCGGAGATGCTCTCGATCACGGCGATGATCGTAGGTCGAGGCTTGAACGGTAAAGTCGCACTGATGACAGATGGCCGATTCTCCGGCGGTTCACACGGCTTTGTTATCGGTCATATTGCACCGGAAGCCGCAGTAGGCGGGCCGATTGCGCTGATCAAGAATGGTGACAAGGTCACGATCGATGCGGATACGCAGGAGATCAATCTGCATATTGATGAAGCGGAGTTTGAGAAGCGGAAACAGGAATGGCAGCCGAAGCCGCCGCGGTTTACGTACGGCGTGTTGAAGAAATATGCCAAACTCGTTTCGTCTTCAGCGGAAGGCGCAATTACAGACGGTAAAGAAGCCGATTGATGTAAACATTCAAAAAACAGCTTTCACCTCATCTGGGTGGAAGCTGTTTTTTAGTGCGCTAAACTATACGTCAATACGGTTCTTAACAAGAAGAAACTGGTTGCCTTTGTCTGAAGGGATCGTGTGATCCATGACCTGTTGGATAATGAATAATCCCCTGCCGCGGTCGCTCTCGGTATTTGTCTCCTGCTTACTGGAAAGATCATGGGGAAAGCCTTCGCCCTCGTCTTTGATCCGAAACAGCACGCGTTTTTTGGATACGGTGATGGTGAGGTGAACGGCTTTGTCAGGAGCCATCCGGTTTCCGTGTTCCCACGCATTATTTACGCACTCTGTCAGTGCCAGATCAACCATGAGGACATCACGCCGGCCGAAATAGTCGATCAATTTCGGCATAAGTCCTTTGATGATCACTCTGAAATCTTTCGGTTCCTCGAAACTGACGTCTAGTACCTTCATGTTTCAAGACTCCTAACACTATTTAATTTCTAAATAAATGGATGTTACATCGTCTTTTGAGCGGCCCGAAAGGCTGACACGATGTAAATACCTCAGCCAGTTATCTCGGTTCCTGGAATCAGGAAATTCGTAGTATTCGAGGGCATCAAAAAAGCCGTCAGTCCCCAGGATGAGTTGGTCACGTTTGCTGATTTTGAAAGATTTTCGTCTGAACATCGTCTGATCAAACATGCCAAGGGGCGTTCCCGGGAAGTCGCGTTTGCGGACGGTTCTTCGGTCATCGTGCAGAATATAGGGGATCCCGGCAGATATGACGTGGCATTTCATCTCGTTGAAATCGACTTCGACTATCATCGAGGCTGCGAAATCTTCAAGATCAAAATGATTCAGGTAGTACTGATTCATCCGTTTCAGTATGCCTTCAGCCGAGACGCGGTCATTTTGCACCGAGACTTCGAAAAGCGAATGGAGGGAGGCCATTTGCATCGATGTATAAATGCCGTGTCCCATAATATCAATGATATAAAGGATCAGTTTTTGGCGCTTCGGATCGTAATGATACCCGAACGAATCCCCGCTCAACTGAAAATTAGGATAATAGTAGTAAGACAGATTGAAGCGGTAATCATTCACTTTTTCCGGCAACATTTTCCGCTGGAGCTTTGAGGCTTTCTCGAGTTCAAGAAGGAGCCGGGCAGATTCGGATACGTCACGGCCGATGCAAATGAGGCCAATTACCTCGGTCTTCCTACTGTAACGGGGTACCATTCGCCACTCAATCGGTCCCTTTTTTTCGTTCAGGGCATCGCGATACGTGCAAAAGGAAATTTCCCGGTTCGCAAGGATCTCACGACGGATCTCCGCCCACTGTTTTTCAGGCCAGCAAAACAGGTCTGTAACAGGCATGTCCTTCAGCGTGCCGGCCTTTGATTTCGCGAAATTGGTAATAAAAGCCTCGTTCCAGTGTGTAATGTTCCCGTCGAGTGAAATCTCGATTCCGGGAGAATTGTTTTGCTGTAACCAGGGATTTTCCAGTGGTGCAGGTGCCTGTTCGTCCGCTGTGGAACTCAGGACGGTTCCTGCGGCTTCGAGCATAGGCGAATGCATGTCAAATCCCAAATGTGGCGGATGTCCACTGGGCACGATAATCCCTCCTTTCAGAAATGTGTTTTAAAGAAACAGGCTTTCCCGTCAGTCAAAATCAAATACGGAAGTAAGCCTCGTCATTTCAAATACTTCGTAGACTGCCCCTTTGGCGTGTCTGATTTTCATCTGGCCGCCACGCTCTTTCGTGCGCTTGTGTGCGGCAACCAAAATCCCGAGTCCTGCAGAGTCGATAAAGGAAAGACGGTCCATATCAATGATGAACATTTTGTAGCCTTCCTCAATCTTCTCATACAGTTTTTCCCGAAGATCCGCAGCATCGGTAACGGTAAGTTCATCATAAAGGGTGACGAGGACTTTGTCCTCATGGATGGTAAGGTCTTTGATCATAATGGAGACGCTCCTCTGTCAGTATTTTTTCTGTTTTCTATACCCCTGAAATGGCGATGTAAACCCCTTCAAAGAAGATGGATGCCCTACTTTGGGCTTACAGGCTGGTTTTTCAGGTATTATGCATCAAGAAGCGGGATGTCAATGGTCACAGCTGTACCGGTCCCCTCTTCAGACTCAAAGTGGATATCCCCATCGTGAAGTTCCACAATCTGTTTTACGATGGAGAGGCCGATGCCGACACCGCCTTTTTCCCGGGTTCTTGATTTTTCAACTCTGAAAAACCGCTCCGTCAAAAATGGAATCTGTTCTTTTGGAATTCCCTGCCCGTTATCCTCTACGGTAATGGACGCCATGCCTATTTTTTCGATTGCACTGACGGTAATATGGCCGCCTGAACCGGTGTAGGAAGAGGCATTGTCCAGGAGATTGATAAAAATTTGCAGGAGCCTGTCTTCAATGCCGTTGACGATAAGGCCGTCATCGAGGTTTAACGTCAGGGACTGTTCTTTATCCGAGCGCTTCAGCTTTGTATTCCGTGCGGCCTCTTCAATAATCTCCGAGAGGACGAGAGGTGAAAATGAAAGTTCAGTGCGTTCGACTTTTTCCAGTTTGGTCAGATCAATCAGCTGATTCACCAGCCGGTTCATCCGGTGCGCTTCCCTGTGGATGATGACGGCATATTCACTGTTGGCAGACTGTTCCCTGCACTGGTTTTCGAGCAATTCGCTGTATCCCTGAATATAGCTGAGCGGTGTTCGGAGTTCGTGGGAGATGTTCTGGATGAAAGCACGCTTCTTCTCATCTTCCGTATCGAGGGCATTGGCGAGCTGTCTGAAGGAGACAGCCAGATCACTCAGTTCATTTTCCACATCCAGTTCGATTGGCGTATCAAATTTACCTTTTGCAAGTTCTTTTGCGGCCGTCTCGAGAGCAATGATCAGGGAAATGAAATCTTTTTGGACACGATTCATGATGATAAACAAAAACAAAATAAAAAGCAAACCAATAATCACAACAAAAGGAAGGATCTGAAAGAATGCTGTCTGAATCTCCTCGACCGGCCTGTACAGGAGAATGACCGAATGGAGATAACCGTCTTCCATCACCGGCGCCACTTTACCGAGGATGCGGGCATCGATATTCTCGTGATCCCGGAGGATGGTTATGACGTTGCCGTTTAAAAGCTGATTGCGTTCAAGCTGATTGATGATGAGTTCCTCTTCAGGATTCTCAAGGGGAATCGCTGCGCCGAGCATCATCGGATCGTCGGACACGATCCCTTCCATCGGTGTCGAGGCTGTCGTCCATTCGAGACGTTCCTCAAACGCCTCCATGGTGTCATCGGTATATAAAGCATGAAGCGCTGTGATTTGTTCTTCAAGGAAACGCGCTTCAGCTTCGAGATACAGATTGTCGTATAAATAAAAGGTGACGGAAACAACGAGTCCCGTCACGATGGTTATAAACAAAAGGAAAATAAAGCGCGCCTTCTGTTTCATGGAATAGTACCTTTTCATCGGGGAATCTCCAGCTTGTAGCCAATCCCCCAAACGGTCTGGATATGCGCAGAGGCGTCCCGCAGCTTCAGTCGGAGCGTCTTGACATGGGTATCAACGGTGCGGGAGGATGCACTGAGGTAATCCATGCCCCAGATCGCCTCAAGCAGCTGTTCTCTGGAGAATACCTGTTCAGGATGACGGATGAAGAGCTCAAGCATTTCAAACTCCTTCTTTGTCAAAGAGACAGGGTTTTTGTTTACTGTCACTTTTTTGGATCGGGTGTTCAATGTGATGATATCAAAGCTGTATTGGCCGTCGTCGCTGGAAGAAGTCTGGGCCTGTCCGATATTCGGATAAGCATCTGAACGGCGGAGAATGGCTTCCATTCTTGCGAGGAGCTCATTGCGACCGAAAGGTTTAGTCAAATAATCATCGGCGCCTGCTCTCAGCCCGTCCACTTTATCGGATTCTTCGGACTTGGCTGTCAGCATCAGTACCGGCAGTCCGGACTGTTTTCTCAGAATATCAAGGGTTTCATAGCCATCGAGTTTTGGCATCATCACGTCGAGAATCACAAAATGAATCTTGTGATACTCAATCCGTTGAATCGCCTCAAATCCGTCGGCGGCCTCAAGGACGTGATAGCCTTCATTTGTGAGGATATTTCGAATCATTTCTCTCATTTGTTCTTCGTCGTCTACAATCAGTACGGTAATCGGTTGTTCAGTCATTGTCGGTTCCCTCCAATACGATCATTGAGTGCGGCCCCGGCTTAACGGGGATGGTGTGAATTGTTTCCAGTGTTTTGCTGTCAAGCCTGATCAGTTCATGACCGTCCAGCGTGGTGACGAGGTATTCATCGTAATACCTCAGTCCAAAGTAAGGATTAAAAGAGACTTCTTTGGAGTGAACAACGGTCTCTGTTTCTTTATCAATAGCAGCTATCGAGTGAGAACCGTGGTTGATGGCTATGATATCGTCTTGTTTGTCAATATAATCAATGACAACCGGCATCAGACCTGTTTCAACGGTATTTGTCAGCCGGTGATTCTCCAGAGACACGATATGCACATCACGATTCAGCTCGCCACCGGTTCCATGGCCGCCGATATACAAGGAATCACCTTGGATTCTCAGCCCGTTCGGACGGTCGAGGACGTGGAAGGCATCGATCAGTTCAAGTGTGTGACGGTCAAAGACCTGAATGATATGATCATACACATTGGACACATACAATCTGTCCCGGCCGGGATCGTAGGCAATGGAGCTTGGGTGTTCACCGGTTTTAAAAGTATCAATCTGCATGCGATCTGTCCCGTCCTCACAGTAGATTATGCGATAGATTTCGTTATGAAGGGGGTTGGTGGCATAAAGTTCCATCGTTTCCGGAATATAATGAAGATCGTTGATGCCTTCTCTCAGATCTGTCAGTGTCTCAAATGACCTGTTCACCTTATTATAATACATAATTTCACTTTCGCCCTGTCCTGCGATGATCACGGTATCCATATGATCGAGATAGACCATATCCGATATGATAAATGGCATTTCTTCCTCAAACACAATGCTGTTCGTATCAAGATCCACCAGGGTCAGCGTCGGTTCTTTAATATGCGCAATCAGAACGGCATCACCGTCTGTTACGTCCAACCGGATCTCATTGCTATTGTTTCCGCAGGAAAACCCCGTGAAAACGAGCATAGAGATCAACAGGCAAATTTGGCTGAAAGGCATGTGCAGCCATCCTCCTCTCGACTCAATCGATCAGTCTCTTCTTATTTTACATGGAAATTGAAAAGAAATTGTGAAAAAACACAAGATTGTTAAAATCTTTGCTTTTTCATTTATTTCATAAAAAAATAAAGGAATTCTATCACATTTCATGAGTATATATGGTATTCTGTATGAGGCGTATACATGAATCAGCAAAGAAATTAAAAAGAGGTGCATGACATGTTTCGAACGATTAAGAATATTTTCTCCGTGGGCGACCTGCGGAACAAGATCTTTTTTACACTGGCAATCCTGTTTGTATTCCGAATTGGTACACACATTCCGGCCCCGGGTGTTAATGCCGATGTGCTTGATTTTGAGGGATTGGCAGCCCTTGGCTTTTTGAATACATTTGGCGGTGGTGCTCTTGAGAACTTCTCCATTTTCGCAACGGGGATCATGCCGTATATCACGGCTTCGATCATCGTGCAGCTGTTACGGATGGATGTTGTGCCTAAATTTGCCGAATGGGCAAAAGAAGGGGACCAGGGGCGAAAGAAGCTTGCCCAGGTGACCCGTTATGGAACGGTAGTGATCGCGTTTGTTCAGGCTTTGGGACTCTCTTTCGGGTTTAACAATATCATGCCCGGACTCGTGCCGAATCCGTCTTTCACGACGTATATGATCATCGCACTGACGCTCACGGCAGGTACGGCTTTTCTGCTTTGGCTCGGTGAACAGATTACGGCACACGGTGTCGGAAACGGGATATCCCTCCTGATCTTCGCAGGGATTGCAGCGGGGATTCCGGGCGGGGCGACCCAGCTGTATACGATGTACATCTATGACGCTGGAGATCAGCTCTTTATCAATCTGATGATTGTCCTTCTGATTCTCCTTGCTATTATTGTTGTTGTCATCGGGGTTATCTTCGTGCAACAGGCCATCCGTAAGGTGCCGGTTCAGTATGCGAAGCGTCTTGGCTCAGGCGGTCAACCGCGTGGCGGCCAAAGCTCCCATATTCCGTTGAAGGTAAACTCTGCAGGGGTTATTCCGGTTATCTTTGCCATGTCCCTCTTTATTTTCCCACCGACCATCGCCAATTTCTTTGGCGCTGAGTCTGCGTTCGGACAATGGGTCGTGCAGGCATTTGACTACACGAATACGATCGGGATGTCTGTTTATGTCCTCCTGATCATCGGGTTTACGTATTTCTATACGTTCGTTCAGATGAATCCGGAACAGATGGCGGAGAACCTGAAGAAGCAGAACGGCTTTATTCCAGGGATCCGTCCAGGGAAAACGACGGAGAAGTACATTACTCGCACGTTGTACCGACTGACGTTTGTCGGAGCGCTGTTCCTGGCATCCGTATCGATTCTTCCGATGCTGTTGACGCGTTTTGCAGGATTACCGCCTGCAATCCAGATCGGCGGTACGGGTCTTCTCATCGTGGTGGGTGTAGCCCTCGATACGATGAAGCGGATCGAGAGTCAGTTGATTGACCGACGCTATACAGGATTTATGAGAAAACAGTCATAATGAACCGAAGAATCAAGGGCAGGCCGTCTGGTCTGTCCTTGTTATTATGTTGGACAGCGGGAGAAAACGGGGCACAGGGAAAAAAATAAAGAAATTTAACAGTTTCTCTTGCACAGTTCGATGAAATTCTTTATAGTTATAAATGTAAACACTTTGTGACACTTTCAACCGCGCGAGAGCGCAAAAAAATTTTGATTACAAAATGAATGAGTATTCATTCAAATGGGGAGAAGGAGGTACTTCATGATTAACCGTATTGGTAAAGTGGCCGTATTGGGATCAGGTATCATGGGTTCCGGCATCGCAGCACATTTGGCGAATGTAGGGATCCCGTCGATTTTGTTCGACATTGTTCCTCGTGAACTGACGGACGCAGAAAAGAAAAAGGGACTGACCCTTGAAGATGAAGCCGTCCGCAACAGACTCGCAGCTGAATCGATCCAGAAACTGAAGAAGCAAAAGCCGGCGCCGCTGGCGAAGAAAGCCAACATCGACATGATCGAGGCTGCCAACATGGAAGACCACATGGAACGCTTACAGGAAGTGGACTGGATTGTGGAAGTGGTTGTCGAAAATCTTGAGATCAAACAGAAAGTATTTGCAAACGTGGAAAAGCATCGTAAAGAAGGAAGTATCGTCAGCTCGAACACATCCGGTATTTCCGTTGAAGCAATGGCGGAAGGGCGTTCCGACGACTTCAAAAAGCATTTTATCGGGACACACTTTTTTAACCCGCCACGCTATTTGAAGCTGCTTGAAATCATTCCGACGAAAGATACAAGCCCGGAAGTAATGAGTTTCATGCGCGCCTTTGGTGAGGATACGCTCGGTAAAGGAATTGTCGAAGCGAAGGACACCCCGAACTTTATCGGGAACCGGATCGGGACATACGGGCTGCTCGTCACTGTTCGTGAAATGGTGAAAGGCGGCTATTCTGTCGGAGAAGTGGATTCTGTAACCGGACCGTCACTTGGCCGTCCGAAGAGTGCCACATTCCGTACCCTGGACGTCGTTGGCCTTGACACATTCCTTCATGTTGCGAAGAACGTGTATGACAAAGACGAAGGTGACGAACAGGACGTCTTTGACCCGCCTGCCTTCATGCGCGAGATGAATGAGAAAAAGATGCTCGGAAGCAAGACAGGCAAGGGTTTTTATTACAAAAAGAAAACCGAATCAGGCAGTGAAATCCTTGAACTCGATTATGAAACAATGGAGTATGTTGAACGCAAGAAACTGAAAGCGCCTTCAGTCCAGCAGAGTAAGCAGGCGAAGGGAAAGGCCAATAAGCTTAAGGCGTTGGTGTATGCCGATGACCGTGCGGGCGAACTGGTCTGGAACATTTTGAAGCCGACGCTCATCTATGCGGCTGAGAAAGCGGAAGAGATTGCAAACAACATCCGTGACATCGATAACGCGATGAAATGGGGCTTTGGCTGGGAGCTCGGCCCGTTTGAGACGTGGGACGCGATTGGCGTTGAGAAATCCGTTGCCAAAATGAAAGAAGACGGTGACTCGGTTCCACAGTGGGTGGAGGACATGCTCGCATCCGGCAAGACGTCCTTCTACGAGAGCCGGACTTCATACTTCCACAAAGGGGACTATGTGGAAGCGGAGATCAATCCGAAGGAAATTCATATCAAAACCCTGAAAGAAAATGAATCTAACATCATCCTGAAAAATGCCGGTGCCTCACTCGTGGATCTTGGAGACGATATTGCCGTACTTGAGTTCACTTCGCCGAACAATTCCATCGGACTCGACGTACTGCAGATGATCAAAAAGTCCGTAGATGAAGTGGAGAAGAACTACAAAGGGCTCGTCATCAATAACCAGGGCAAGAACTTCTGTGTCGGGGCGAACTTGATGATGATCCTCATGGAAGCGCAGGATATGAACTTCCCTGAACTCGATCTCGTCATCCGGCAGTTCCAGCAGTCGATGGCCCGCATCCGCTACTCGGCCAAACCGGTCATTGCGGCACCGTTCCAGATGACCCTCGGTGGCGGAACGGAAGTCAGTTTGCCGGCAGCGAAGATTCAGGCATCACCGGAGACGTATATGGGACTCGTTGAAGGCGGTGTCGGTCTGATTCCTGGCGGTGGAGGTAACAAAGAACTGTATATCCGCGAAATCAACCGTCTTCCTGAAGGGGCAAGCATTGACCTGCAGGCTGTTGCGAACAAAGTGTTCGAAACGATCGCCATGGCTAAGGTCAGTACCAGCGGACAGGAAGCGGAAGAGCTCGGATTCATCAGGCCGCAGGACGGGATCAGCGTCAATCAGGATCATCTGTTGCATGATGCCAAGATGGAAGCACTCCATCTCTTCAACCAGGGCTATACGCCGCCGAAGCGTGACAAGATCCCTGTTGTCGGTGAAACGGGCTATGCAACCATGCTTCTCGGTGCGAAATCGCTCAGGTTTGGCAACTACATTTCCGATCATGACCTGAAGATTGCCGACAAGCTCGCATTTGTACTCGCAGGGGGACGTGTTCCAAAGGGATCGAAGGTGGATGAACAATATTTACTGGATCTTGAACGTGAAGCATTCCTGAGCCTCGTTGGGGAACCGAAAACCCAGCAGCGTATGCAGCATATGCTGACGAAGGGCAAACCGCTTCGCAACTGATTCTATCTGTAAATGAACCCGATGCATGCATATTGAAAAGTGGGGGACGGCTCACGAAGAGCCGTTCTCCAAAAGGAGGGGAATTTCTTGAAAGAAGCTGTTATCGTTTCAGGTGCAAGGACACCTGTAGGAAAAGCGAAAAAAGGAACGCTTGCTCACGTGAGACCGGACGATCTCGGAGCATTGACCATCAAGGAAACGCTGAAACGTGCCAACGATTTTGACCCGTCCCGCATTGAGGACGTGATCATCGGTTGTGCTATGCCGGAGGCGGAACAGGGCATGAACATGGCCCGAAATATCTCCGCACTGGCGGGAATCCCGGAACAGGTACCGGCGATTACCGTTAATCGCTACTGTTCATCAGGGCTGCAGAGCATTGCCTACGCGGCAGAGCGGATCATGCTCGGTAAAGCTTCTGCCATCATCGCAGGCGGAGCGGAATCCATGACGATGATCCCGATGGGCGGACATGTCATTGCGCCCAACCCGACGCTCGTTGATCAGGCGCCGGAGTATTACATGGGGATGGGGAATACGGCCGAAGAAGTGGCCGAACGCTATGGCGTAAGCCGCGAAGATCAGGATGCCTTTGCCGTTGAGAGTCATAAACGTGCGGCGAATGCCATCAAAGAAGGTAAGTTTAAAGATGAGATTGTTCCGGTACCGGTGACGCACCGTTATGTGGATGACAATCATAAACTGGTAGAGAAAGAAGTTCTGTTTGATACCGACGAAGGCGTGCGGACAGATACGACCATGGAAGGCCTTGCGAAACTGAGACCGGCTTTTAATCAGGCTGGCGGTACTGTTACGGCAGGGAATGCATCACAGATGAGTGACGGCGCTGCGTCGGTACTTGTCATGGACAAAGAAACCGCCGAAAAGGAAGGCCTTCAGCCAATGGCCAAATTCCTCGCTTATGAAGTGGCGGGTGTTGCACCTGATGTGATGGGGATCGGCCCTGTTGAAGCGATTCCAAAGGCGCTCAAATCCGCAGGTCTTGATTTCGGTGACATCGGTCTGTATGAATTGAATGAAGCTTTTGCATCCCAGTCGCTGCAAGTTATTCGTGAACTCGGCCTCGACCCGGAGAAAGTCAACGTCAACGGTGGAGCCATTGCACTCGGTCATCCGCTCGGCTGCACAGGCACCAAGCTTACTTTGAGCCTTCTTCATGAAATGAAGCGAAGAGGCGAAAAGTACGGAGTTGTGACGATGTGTATCGGCGGCGGTATGGGCGCAGCAGGCGTGTTTGAACTGATGTAACACCAATCCAAAGGAGGAATGGCATTATGGCAACAGATAAGTTGATTAAAGGAAGCATGTTTTTACTTGAAGAGACGTCTTATGAAGACGTGTTTACACCGGAGGATTTTTCTGACGAGCATAAGATGATGGCGAAGATGACCCAGGATTTCGTCAATGAAAAGGTGAAGCCGGAGCTTGAGTTTATCGAGCAGCATGAATTTGACCGGTCGGTCAGACTGATGAAAGAAGCCGGAGAACTCGGTCTTCTCGGTGTGGACGTGCCTGAAGAGTACGGCGGACTTGAACTCGATAAAATCAGTTCCACGATCATTACGGAGAAATTCGGACTTGGCGGATCGTTCTCCCTGACGCACGGCGCGCACGTCGGAATCGGTTCCCTGCCCATCGTTTACTTCGGCACTGAAGAACAGAAGAAGCAGTACCTGCCGGATCTGGCCACGGGTGAACGCATCGCAGCCTACGCGCTCACAGAGCCGACGTCAGGCTCCGACGCCCTCTCCGCGAAAGCGACAGCGAAGCTGAATGAAGAAGGAACCCACTATATCCTCAATGGAGAAAAGCAGTGGATCACAAATGCCGGATTCGCCGACGTTTTCGTTGTCTATGCCAAGATTGACGGCGAACAGTTCTCCGCCTTTATCGTGGAAAAGGACCATGAAGGCGTGTCAGTCGGACCGGAAGAGAAGAAAATGGGGATCAAAGGATCCTCAACCCGTACGCTGATTTTGGAAGACGCTGTAGTACCGAAGGAAAACCTTCTCGGAGAAGCAGGCAGAGGCCACGTTATTGCCTTTAACATTTTGAACCTGGGCCGCTTTAAACTCGGTGTCGGCTGCGTCGGCGGAGCAAAGCGTGCTGTGGAAATTTCTGCAGCCTACGCCAATGAGCGTAAGCAGTTTAACATGCCGATTTCAAAGTTCACGTTAATCCAGAAGAAACTCGCGGAAATGGCAGCGAAAACGTACGCGCTTGAAAGTACGATCTACCGTACTGCGGGTCTGATTGACAAAGGCTTCGACGAACTTTCGGATGAGCAGAAAAAAGACGGAAAACTCGTCGGGAAAGCCATTGCAGAATACGCAGTGGAGTGCTCCCTGAACAAGTTCTTCGGATCCGAAGCCCTCGATGAAATCGTAGACGAAGGTGTTCAGATCCACGGCGGTAACGGCTTTATGATGGAATATGAAATTGAAAACATGTACCGGAACTCCCGTATCAACCGAATCTTCGAAGGAACGAATGAAGTCAACCGCATGCTCGTTCCTGGTACGCTCTTGAAGATGGCGATGAAAGGCGAACTGCCGCTTCTTGAGAAGGCATCAGGCCTTCAGGAAGAACTCATGATGATGATGCCTGAGGAAGTGGGCGATGAGCCGCTTGAACAGGAACGTTATCTCCTTCAGAATGCGAAGAAAATCTTCCTGATGATTGCCGGTACGGCGGCACAGAAATATGGTGAAAAGCTTCAGAAAGAGCAGGAGCTCCTCGCAAACGTGGCGGATATCGTGAGTGAAATTTACAACATAGAATCCATGGTTCTCCGCACGGAAAAAGCGATGGCAAGAGACGGTGCAGATAAGTCCGCACAGAAGCTTCTCATGACACAAGTGTACTCTCAGGAAGCATTCAATAAGATCGAAGCGTTCGCGAAAGAATCCCTCGTTGCCCTTGATGATGGTGACGGCCTTCGTACGATGCTTTCCATCCTGAAGAAGCTTACCCGTCATACACCGATCAACATGATCGCAAAGAAGCGGGAACTCGCTGCAAAAATCATTGAAGAAGAGCGATACGTCCTGTAAGCACTATGTGATACTGTTTACCAATTTGGGGCACTTCCCCTGCTCCAAAAAATATAGTCTTTCTTTCCTTCAGAAAGGCATACTTCTCTCTCACGAAGAACCCTGCTCATCGAGCAGGGTTCTTCACTTTCCCTGCAGATTAGTGGCATTGTGCAAAGGGATGCGTTACGATAAATGTGAATCACCACAATCAAAGGGGGAAACGGCATGAGCCTGACAATGTATCATTACCCGCAGTGAGGGAATTCGAGAAAAGCCAAGGCTTGGCTTGAAGAACAGGGATTTGATCTGGAGTTACACAACATCGTCAAAGAGACGCCGTCAAAGGAGACGCTGAAGGAGCTTCTTGACACAAGCGGTATGCCGCTGAAAAAGTTTTTTAATACGAGCGGAAAGAAGTACAGGGAGCTCGGCATGAAAGACAAGATGGCCGATTCTTCTGAAGAGGAACTGCTCGAGATTCTGTCATCGGACGGTATGCTGATCAAGCGCCCGCTTGTAACGGATGGCAAACAGGTGACGGTCGGGTTTAAAGAAGACATGTTTGAAGAAGCCTGGGGATGAAAAAGGGAATTATGTTTCCCTTTCCCCCTGATTTTATAGTAAAATAGAAATGTAGTAACATACATAGAACTGGAGGGGATTTCATGAGTTTACCGAAGGATCTGAAATATTCTGCTGAACATGAATGGGTGAAGCAGGAAGACGGTAAAGTGAGAATCGGGATCACGGATCATGCGCAGTCTGAGCTTGGTGATATTGTATTCGTTGAATTGCCGGAGGTCGGTGATGAAATTGAAGTAGAAGAACCGTTTGGGAGCGTTGAATCTGTCAAGACGGTCTCTGAGCTTTACGCACCGGTCACGGGAAAAGTTGTGGAAGTGAACGAAGATCTTGAAGATTCGCCTGAGTTCGTGAATGAATCACCTTACGAGAAAGCCTGGATGATTGTTGTTGAACCTTCTGATGAGGGTGAACTCAGTCAGCTCATGGATGCTGATGCTTACGATAAGCTGATCAGTGAAGAGAAGTAAGAAGTCAGGGAGCTCCCATCAACGGGGGCTTCTTTTTTGTGCCGTTTCAGACAAATCGGCACCGACAGCCCCTTTTCTTTTGTCCGGATATCCGCTATATTGTTTAGAGAGACGAAAGAATATATTCTAACAGAACACAGGAGCCTGACTTATGCTGATCCGATTCTTACGGGACTGGAAACACCAGTTCAAACAATACAATCTGAATGTCCGTTTATTCCTGCTCAGCTCCATTCTGGTCCATATCGGCATGGGGATCTTTATGATCATCTACAACTACTATATACGAGAACTCGGATATGATGACCAGATGAACGGATCGGTCATCGCCATGCAGTCGATGGCGACGGCTCTCTTACTTTTACCGGCAGGGATTCTTTCCGACCGAAAGGGCAGGAAAAAGGTGATTCTGATCGGCCTTCTTCTCGCTGCTGTCAGCCTCTTTCTGCGGGCAAGCGGGACTTCTGAATGGCTTTTGCTGTCCGGCGCCTTTATGACCGGGATGTTTATGGCAATGATCCAGGTGTCCGCGATCCCGCTCCTTGCTGAGAACTCCACCGAGAAGCAGCGGGTACATCTGTTCAGCCTCAACTTTGCCGTGATCATGTTTGCCAACGTATTCGGCAACCTGATCGGCGGGGCGTTCAGTGACCTCTTTCAGATTCTCTTTGGCATGACTGCTCTCTGGAGCATCCGGGCAACGCTATTAATCGGTGCGGTCTTCTTTTTCGCAGCACTCATTCCGGTTTTAAAGATTCGGGAGGAACGGAAATTGGAATCGAAGACGGTGCAGGACCGTTCTTTTAAGAAGCTCTTTCGAACCAATAAAGACGGATTGAAAATCATCCTTCTCTTTGCCGGTGCGCAAATTCTCATCGGTTTCGGCTCCGGCCTTGTTATTCCGTATCTGAATTTGTACTTCGTTGACCGCTTTGAAGCGAGTCATACAATGGTGGGACTCATCCTCTCTTCCGGTCAGGCGATGACGGCTGTGGCACTGATGATCGGACCGGTCGTTGTCAAACGCATCGGAGAAGTGAAAGCGGTGGTCTTCTTTCAGCTCGCATCGATCCCGTTTCTCTTACTGACGGCGTTTACTGAAATACTCTGGCTGGCGGTATTCGGTTTTCTCTTCCGGCAGGCGCTGATGAATGCCGGGAACCCGATACAGATGTCGCTGATGATGAGAAGTGTCAATGATAATATGAAGGGGCTCGCAAATTCTGTAGGCCAGGCAGTTTTCCAGCTCGGTTGGGCTGTGATGGGACCGGTTTCCACGACGATCGTGGTCGTGTACGGATCTTACTCAGGCTATGCCATCGTTTTTTCAATTACAGCCGTTCTCTATGTCATTGGTACATTATACTTTTATTTTGTGTTTCGTAACCGTATAAAACCGTTGGAGGACTGAAGGTCAAAAAAACCGACAGTTTTCCTTTGACACCGGAGGTCCGGCGTGCTAAGATACTCATCAAGACTTAAAAAACTGAATGTATCATTTCTTATCCAGAGCGGCGGAGGGACTGGCCCTATGAAGCCCGGCAACCATCACGAAAGTGGAAGGTGCCAATTCCAACAGAGCGTATTCGTACGCTTTGACAGATAAGAGACAGGACCGGTTTTTTTGGAACCAGACCTTTCTGCTTATCTGCATGGTGAGCGGAAAGGTTTTTTTGTTTTTTTGAGAGCGCCCGGCGACTTCTCGAGTTTTTTTCAGCCACAAGGGACAACCGACAGGTGTCATACCGGTTTAAAACTGAGTATACATATAAAAATAGATTGTTTTACAGTGAGAGGGTGAAACGCATGATTGAGTTAAAGCAGTTGAAGAAATACTTTCCGACCGCAACCGACACGATCAAAGCCGTTGATGATATCAATCTGACCATTGAAAAAGGGCAGATCTACGGCGTGATCGGCTACAGCGGCGCGGGGAAAAGTACGCTGATCCGTCTGTTGAATCAGCTGGAGACCCCGACTTCGGGTGAAGTGACGATTGACGGGAAGACGATCAGCCGGATGAGAAAACAGGAGCTGAGAGAAGCGAGACAGGAAATCGGCATGATTTTTCAGCATTTTAATATCCTCTGGTCACGAACTGTCGCGGAAAATATTGCATTTCCCCTTGAGATTAACGGGACATCGAAGGAAGAGCGGGAGAAGCGGGTGCAGGAGCTGGTCGATCTCGTCGGGCTGAAGGGCCGGGAGGATGCGTATCCATCCCAGCTTAGCGGTGGACAAAAGCAGCGGGTCGGCATTGCCCGTGCCCTTGCGAACAATCCGAAAGTGCTCTTGTGTGATGAAGCCACATCGGCACTCGACCCGAAAACAACCGATGCCATTCTCGATCTCCTGGTCGATATCAACAACAAGCTTGGGCTCACGATCGTGCTGATCACCCATGAAATGCATGTCATTCGAAAAATCTGTCACCGGGTAGCCGTGATGGAGAGCGGTAAATTTGTTGAGGAAGGCCCTGTACTCGATGTGTTCCGCCGTCCGAAAGAAGCGATGACAAAGGAATTCGTCAAGCAGATCCTCGAACCGGAAGATACGGAAGAGGCGGTGGAACATCTCTTCGCCGAGACGAATCTCAGCACCGTTTACCAGCTGACGTTCACAGGCAATGACGCGAAGAAACCGCTCATCACATCGATTGTCCGTCAGTTCGATGTCTCGGTGAACATCCTGCAGGGGAAGCTCTCACAGACACAGAACGGGACATACGGGACTTTGTTTGTTCAGATTGACGGAACGGATGAGCTGATTGAAGAGGTGCTCTCTTTTATCAAAGAGCGAGATGTGTTGGTGGAGGTGGTGCATCATGATTAATACACTCATTGGCGGGATCCTGTTTCCGAATGTGAACTGGGACCGCATGTTTGATGCCACCTATGAAACGATGTATATGTCGGTGGTTGCCCTGGCATTCACCTTTGTGTTTGGGATTTTACTCGGTCTGTTGCTGTTTTTGACGGACAGAGGGCAACTTTGGGAGAACAAGGCCGTCAACATCATCGTGGCAGCGTATGTCAACATCTTCCGCTCCATTCCGTTTATTATCCTGCTTGTGCTGTTGATTCCGTTCACCCGGATGCTTCTCGGTACATTTCTCGGCCCATCCGCAGCTTTGCCGGCACTGATCATCGGTGCAGCACCTTTTTATGCAAGGCTTGTGGAGATTGCCCTGAGGGAGATTGACAAAGGCGTTATTGAAGCGTCGAAGGCAATGGGCGCGAATCATCGTCAGATTATTTTCAAAGTGCTGCTGCCTGAATCCATGCCGGCACTCGTATCGGGAATTACCGTTACAGCGATTGCTCTTGTCAGCTATACGGCGATGGCAGGTGTCATCGGAGCAGGGGGCCTCGGGAACCTGGCCTATCTCGAAGGCTTTCAGCGGGGCAATCCGGACGTCACACTTTTGGCCACCATCATTGTGCTTGTTATCGTGTTTGCCTTTCAATACATCGGCGATACGATTACAAATAAATTAGATAAGCGATGACAGAAAGGGGTTTGTCGACATGAAAAAGAAGATTCAAGGAACAGTTGTTGGAGGACTTGCAGTGGGAATGCTTGCTGCCTGCGGAGGCGGAGATGATGAAACACTGGTGATTGGGGCATCAAATATCCCGCATGCAGAAATTCTCGAATTCGCCGAGCCTCTATTGGAAGAGGAAGGCGTATCGATTCAAATCGAAACGTACCAGGATTACGTGATACCAAACGAAGCTCTTCACGAAGGCGAACTGGATGCGAACTACTTCCAGCACGTCCCGTACCTCGAGTCTCAAATTGAAGATCACGGCTATGATTTTGTTAATGTCGGAGGTATTCATATCGAGCCGATCGGGGTTTATTCGCAGGATTACGGAAGCCTTGACGAACTCCCGGAAGGTGCTACGTTCATTATTTCAAACTCTGTTGCGGACCATGGCCGTATTTTGATGATGCTTGAAGCGGAAGGATTGATTACCCTTGCAGATGGAGCCGGGATCAGTGCAACCATTGATGATATCGCAGAGAATCCGAACGACTTCCAATTCAATGCAGATGTGGATGCCGGTCTCCTCGCTTCTGCTTATGAGAACAATGAAGGAGACGCGGTACTGATTAATTCAAACTATGCCCTCGATGCAGGACTTAGCCCGCTTGAGGACGCGATCGCCCTTGAAGATGCAAGCCTTGATAATCCATATGTGAATGTTATTGCCGTCAACGCAGGTGATGAGGATGATGAGCGTATTCAGACACTTTACAGCGTGCTGACATCAGAGGAAGTCCGTGACTTCATTCTTGATGAGTATGACAATGCTGTTGTTCCGGTCACCCAATAAAGCCGTAACCGAGCATCCTTCACTTGAAGGGTGCTTTTCCTTTAATTACCAGCTCATTTAGAGGAATCCGGTGCAATCATGAGAATATGTCTGTAAATTTATCTCTCACTGTTGTCAGATAATTCAGAGGGGACAAATAAAAGCTGACCCTTACACAGCGGTTTGTATGCTTGTTGGACAGAAATCTGACAAATGATATACTTACTTTTGTAAGAAATCCTCACAACGATGAGGCAAATTCCAGAAAGGACAGTGATTCATTATCCATCCGATTAAAACAACTCATACTGGTGAAATGGAAAAAGCCATGCACCAAAGCCATGGAATTGGTTATGCCGAGTACAACCAGAACCTTGACGAGCGGTTACGCGTGGAACAAGAGCGTGACAAGGAGTACAGCAAGAGTAACAGCATGGTTGACGAACTACAGCGCCAAGTCCATGCGGGGTAATGAATACTGACCGCTTTGACGAACGTGAAAAAAACAGACCTGATTCGCTTATTCAAGCGTTCAGGTCTGTTTTTTAATGTACCGAATCAGGTTGTTGGGTCTTTGAACGCCCCGCGGATTTCACTGTTGATCTGTGCGCGAAAGGCCGTGTTTTGCAGAAGTTCCTGAATAAAATCGTCCAAGGTCCATTCAGGGGCACACGTTTCGTTGATCAATGTGAGGATCTCCAATTGGTTCATTGCATGGAAGCGGCGATTATTCGCTCCTGCATCCTTGAGGGCGACCGGTGCACCGTCGATATGGAAGACGCCCGCCATGGAGCGGTAGGTATGGATGCCTTCGATGGATAAGGAGGGGATATGCGCAGTCACAAGCCCCTCATCAAAGGGGATATATTCATAAATCAGTCCAACGGCCTCAGTGCGGTGCATGATCTGAAGCTGATCGTCCGTGAGATACGTGATGAAGACCTCAGCATTGGTCCCGGGTGAAGGCGTAATCGTTGCCGGAATGGAGCCGTATGGAACGATAAATGGGCTGTGCACCACATCCGTATCTCGGATTGTCGCTTTAATGACGGGGATAACCTCTCCGAATTCCCCCAGATAATCGCCGAATTTCCGTTTTAATTGATAGGGTGCGCAGTTTGAACCATAGGCAAGAACAGGAGTTCGTTTGTGTATCATGGAGGACAATTCGCTGATGGATCCGAGAGATGCCTCTCCATCAGCTGCATAAAGAAAAGAGTCCGATGGAGACGGGAACGGATAACTTTTGGCAAAGATTAAAGGATCGTTAAGGAATGGCATTACAGCTTCTGTCCTTTCGTTTTGAGTTTCTCTGCGTACATGTTCTTATCTGCTTCGTGAAGCAAGTCTGACAGATTTGTTGTTTCTCCGAGATGTACATAGGCGCGGCCGACTGCAGCGGATAAGTGATAAGGCAGCTCTTTGTCCGCTTCTTTGACCGCGCTGATCAGGCTCTCTATAAGCCGTTCAATTTCCTCTTCACTCGGGATGGCAAGGATCGCTGCGAACTCATCGCCGCCAATCCGGTATCCGTGGCCCTTGTTACCGATGATGTCTGTCATGAGCCGGAAGATGATCCGGATGGCCTCATCACCGCTCTTATGCCCGTATTCATCATTTATGGCTTTCATATCATTAATGTCCACATAGAGGAGCCAGTGTCCATTGGCTGACTCGGAATCAGAAAGCAGTGATTGAACATCCCGCTCAAACGCCATCCGGTTATAGCCCTGTGTCAGCGGATCTGTATAAGCAAGCTGTTCATAGATGGCCGATTCCTGGAGGGTTTTAAGCCGCTTAATCAGGCTCGTCAATGCATTTGCAGCCATGAGCAGTAAAAAGAGTCCGAATCCAATCCGGAGAATATCGGATGTGAAGACCGGATCATACAACAGAAAGCTCAGCACTTCGATCAGTGCGAAAAACAGAAGGAGACCGATACCGGCGAGAAAACGCTTCGCATCCTGGTTGCGATACTTGAGTGATTCAAAAATCATCAGGCCGATCACCAGCGTGTAACTTATAAACGAAAGCAAAAAGGTGACAGTCAGTGTTTCAAAAAAATCGGCAATCCCGGACAGCTGAAGAACGATGATGAAAACAAACCAGCTGAATAAGAATGCGGTGACGGCATTGAGCCATTTTCTCTCATCCGTCAGTATAACGTGTTTTACATACATCAGAAGCGGGATCGGGATGAAAGCGAGCGCAACGTATGCGAGCCCTCCGATGAGGAACTGGTTTCCTGTGAAAAACTGAATCATACGCGACTCTGCCAAAAACCAGAAGCCGCTTGTCAGGACCATCATACCGAGGTAGAGCATTTCATAAGGTCTGATGCTTCGTAAAAATACATATGATCCGAGCATGGCGAACCCCGTGCCGATTATGATGAGTGCGAAAAGTAAATCAACCATATAATCATGGAACAGTTGGGCCTGAAGGCCGGCGCGATCACCGGCATAGGCGTGATTGATGCGGCCGCTCATGTCCTCATAGGGGGACGTCAACTCGAGCCGGAGGGTCTGCCCCGAAGCATCCGCGGGGATGTCCACAATAAACCAGTGACTTGCCGGCGGTAAACGGAGGCCGGATGCCGTTTCATCGAGAGACTGATGAATGAGCCTGTCATCGAGGTACACGCTTGCATATTGAAGAGAAGAGCGGAACATAACTGCCTGCTCACGGGTGAAAGACTCAGGCAGGTTTTTTTCAATAATTAGCGGTTCACCGGCAGGGGTATCGATCTGGCCGGGGATCTCGTTGACTGCTTCTGCTTCTCCGTCGATGATGGCCGTCCAATTTTCGTCAAAAGGAGAGGCTTCCTGGAGTTCAATATGGAGTTCGTTGGAATATAAGAAAACAGACAAAGCAGCAAAGAGCACGGCTGCGGTCAAAAAGATGATGGATGTACCTCGTCCAATGGGTTTCACTCGTATCGCATCCTGTTCATAACTGTTCGCGGCATAGACGGTTCCTGCCGGCATCCATTTAAGTGGGTAGGTACAGTGTACCATAGGCATGTTGTGTAAACGAGGGTTCCACCTGCTTATCGGTCCTGTTTTTTGCAGAATCTTCAGATTACATCGATTTCATCTGAAGAAACGAACGTATGACGGGTACGGTAACGCAGAAGATTAGGTGTTTTGCAGAGCAAGAAACCGGGAGATGATCGTGAGGATTCAGAAGGATTGATCATTTTACAGAGGGAGTCGAATCATCACCCTAATTAAGATTTATTCTCAATTAGATGTAAATTTCCGATCATGACTGAGAATCATTTTTGGAAAATGGTGTCGAAAGGCAGGAGAAATGCTGTGGCATAGTGTCAAGTGACGTGAAAAACAGTCGTTTTACTGGGTGAGGGAGCCGGGAATCGATTGAAAATAAAGGTTTTCACTATTCGTATAGTGAAAACCTGAAAGATTTTTTAAAAAATCATCCCTTTTCCTTGAATCAGTCAGGAGGATGATATAAGATTGTAATGAGAATAAAGTGAGAATGAGCGGAGCGCTCACATCTCTTATTCTATCATGTTTCAGATTAAACTTTCAAAAAATAAATGGAGGTAGTTATTCATGACCAAGCCAAGCTTAAGCGTAAAGGATCTTCATGTAAATATTGAAGAGAAGGAAATTCTGAAAGGTTTCGATATTGATGTAAAGGGTGGCGAGATTCATGCCATTATGGGACCGAACGGTACAGGGAAATCAACGCTCGCGTCCGCTCTGATGGGACACCCGAATTATGAGGTGACAAAAGGGGAAGCGTCCATCGACGGTCAGGACCTCTTCGACATGGAAGTGGATGAGCGTGCGCAGGCGGGTCTGTTTCTTGCGATGCAGTACCCGAGCGAAATTTCCGGTGTAACGAACGCGGACTTCATCCGCTCTGCGATGAACTCCCAGCGTGAAGAAGGCGACGAAATTTCTCTCATGAAATTCATCCGTAAAATGGATGATGAGATGGGCAAACTCGAAATCGATCAGTCGTTCCAGCACCGTTACCTGAATGAAGGCTTCTCCGGCGGTGAGAAGAAACGTAACGAAATTCTGCAGCTTCTCATGCTCGAGCCGCGCATTGCCATTCTTGACGAAATCGACTCCGGTCTTGATATCGATGCTTTGAAGGTTGTTGCCAAAGGCGTAAACAGCCTGAGAGGCGAGAACTTCGGCTGCATGATCATCACGCACTACCAGCGCCTGTTGAACTACATTGAGCCGGACTATGTACACGTCATGATGCAGGGCCGTATCGTGAAATCAGGCGGACCTGAGCTCGCGAAGAAACTCGAGGAAAATGGTTACGAGTGGATCAAAGAAGAGCTCGGAATCGAAGACGAAACAGTAGGCCAGGAATAAACCATCGGACAATGAGGAGGAATTTTGATGACAGCGGAAGTATCGTTTCCAATCAATAAAGAAGACGTAACACGCTTCTCAACTGACCGACAGGATCCGAAATGGTTTGCGGATCTTCGTCTGAGCGCACTTGAGCAAGCATTATCTCTTGATTTACCCAAACCTGATAAAACAAACATCACAAAATGGAACTTCAACGGTTTTTCAACGGAAACCGGCGTTGAAGCCGCCAATAAATATACGGCTCTTTCTGAAGCAGAGCGCACGCTGACGGGCGTTGAGGCGGATGTGTCCAATATCGTCGTACAGAAGAATGGTCAAAACCGTTTTACAGCCCTGACGGACGACCTGAAAGACAAAGGCGTTATTTTCACTGATATTCAGACGGCTCTTTCTGAGCACAGCGACCTCGTGAAGAAATATTTCATGCAGGACGCGGTCAACGTCAATGAGCATCGCCTGACTGCTCTTCATGCCGCAGCTCTGAATGGCGGGATCTTCATTTATATTCCAAAGAATGTCGAAGTGAAAGAACCTCTTCAGTCTGTGTTCACTCATGCAGGGGATTTCGGTCTCTTCAACCACGTGTTGATCGTGGCGGAAGCCAACAGTCAACTGACGTACGTGGAGAACTACCTGTCTGAAGGCTCAAAAGAAAATGCCTTCGTAAACATTATCGCCGAAATCTATGTGGAAGATGGTGCTGAAGTACGTTTTGGTGCAGTGGATAACCTGTCTGAAGATGTGGTGACCTACGTAAACCGCCGCGGTCAGGTCAATGGCCGGGATGCCAAACTGTACTGGGCACTCGGACAGATGAATGACGGCAACACGGTCTCAGAAAATACAACGTATCTGGTCGGTGAAGGTTCTTACGGCGACACGAAGACAGTCGCAATCGGCCGGGGCAGCCAGGTGCAGAACTTCACGACAAATGTCGTGCACTTCGGTAAAAACAGTGACGGTCAGATTCTCAAGCACGGCGTTATGAAGGATGCCGCCACCTCGATCTTCAACGGCGTATCCAAGATCGAACACGGCGCGACAAAAGCAAACGGTGAACAGACCGAGCGTGTCCTCATGCTCAGCGAAAAGGCCCGTGGTGACGCCAACCCGATCCTCCTGATCGACGAAGATGATGTCACGGCAGGTCACGCTGCGTCCGTCGGAAAAATCGATCCGGTTCAAATGTTTTATCTGATGAGCCGGGGTATGAGTAAAATCGAAGCAGAACGTCTCATTATTCACGGGTTCCTTAATCCGGTCGTGAGCGCGCTGCCGATCGACAGCGTAAAGGAGCAACTCTTTGATGTGATCGAAAGGAAAGTGTACTAAATGAATGTCCATGACGTTCGCAAACAGTTCCCGATCCTCGATCAGGAGGTAAACGGTCATCCGCTCGTTTACCTTGACAGTGCTGCGACGTCCCAAAAGCCCGTTCAGGTCATTGAAGCAGTCAATGATTATTACCGCCGTTACAATTCCAATGTGCACCGGGGGGTTCACACCCTCGGTTCATTGGCCACGGACGGTTATGAAGGAGCAAGGGAAAAAGTCCAGAAATTCATCAATGCCAAGCGCGTGGAAGAAATCATCTTCACGCGCGGTACAACAACAGCCATCAATACCGTGGCAAGGAGCTACGGGGATGCCAATGTGAAGGAAGGTGACGAAATCGTCATCACGCCGATGGAACATCACAGTAACATCATCCCCTGGCAACAGCTTGCGAAACGCACGGGAGCAGTCCTGAAGTATATCCCTCTTCAGCCTGACGGCACGATCAGTCTTGAAGACGCGGAGGCGACGATTACGGAGCGCACGAAGATCGTCGCTGTCATGCATGTCTCCAACGTCCTCGGGACAATCAATCCGATTAAAGACATCGCGGCCATCGCACACAAGCATGACGCTGTGATGCTTGTCGATGGTGCCCAGTCTGCCCCGCATATGGTCATTGACGTGCAGGATCTCAATGCGGATTTTTATGCGTTCTCTGCCCACAAGCTTTGCGGTCCGACAGGTGTCGGTGCCCTTTACGGCAAACGCAAGCTGCTCCGGAAGATGGAGCCCGTGGAGTTTGGCGGTGAGATGATAGATTTTGTGGATCTCCAGGATTCCACGTGGAAAGAGCTTCCGTGGAAATTTGAAGGGGGTACACCGATCATCGCCGGTGCCATCGGTTTTGGTGCAGCGATTGATTTTCTTAATGAGATCGGCTTGGAAGAGATTGAAGCCCATGAAAAAAAGCTCGTCACGTATGCGAAAGAACGTCTTGATCAGATGGACGGTGTCACGGTCTACGGTCCAAAAGAGCGGGCCGGCGTGCTGACGTTCAACTGTGATGACGTGCATCCGCACGATGTGGCCACGGTTCTTGACGCGGAAGGCGTTGCCGTCCGTGCCGGTCATCACTGTGCCCAGCCTTTGATGAAATGGCTTGATGTAACGGCGACTGCAAGAGCGAGCTTTTATCTGTATAATACGGAGAAGGAAGTCGACGCATTTGCAGACGCGTTAATAAAAGCAAAGGAGTATTTCGGAGATGTCTTTAGATAATCAGCTCGATACACTCTACCGGCAGGTGATCATGGATCATTACAAGAACCCGAGAAACCGCGGGGATATTGACGGGGATGTATTGAAAGTCAATATGAATAACCCGACATGCGGGGATCGGATCCAGCTGCAGATGCAGGTGGAAGATGACCATATCACCGAAGCGAAGTTTATTGGAGAAGGCTGTTCAATCAGTCTGTCATCCGCGTCCATGATGACGCAGGCCATTAAAGGTCTCCATGTGGACAAGGCCATCCGCTTGTCTCAGATCTTCTCGGATATGATGCTAGGGAAAGATTTTGACGAGGAAGAGTTTGACCTTGGTGACATCGAAGCCCTGCAGGGCGTTGCCAAATTCCCTGCCCGCATCAAATGTGCGACCCTTGCCTGGAAGGCAATGGAGCAGGGGATCCAGGGACCGGATGATGACGATGACGACGATGATGAGTAAATGACTTTATTTTCACTGTCTATATAGTGTAAAATAGAAAGCAGATGGAATCGCTCCATCTCTTATCCGTTTTGAAGTCGCTGTCGTGATCTGACATGTAACTATAGCAAGGGGAGCGGAGGATGCTCCCGATATTAATAAGGAGGGGTTCACAATGGCGAAAAAAATGCCGGAGATTAGTGAATATCAATACGGCTTTTCTGATAAAGACGTATCGATTTTCCGCTCGAAAAAAGGATTGACCAGTGATATCGTTCGAGAGATTTCACAGATGAAAGATGAGCCGCAGTGGATGCTCGATTTCCGCTTAAAATCACTTGAAACGTTTTATAAAAAACCGATGCCGCAATGGGGCGGAAATCTTAACGAACTCGATTTTGATGAGATCTTCTATTACGTGAAGCCTTCTGAGAAATCAGAGCGCTCATGGGATGAAGTCCCTGAAGAAATCAAGAACACGTTTGACAAGCTCGGGATTCCGGAAGCGGAACAGAAATACCTCGCAGGTGTCTCTGCCCAGTACGAATCTGAAGTGGTGTATCACAACATGCAACAGGATCTTGAAGATCTCGGTGTTATCTTCAAAGATACCGATACAGCGCTGAAAGAAGATGAAGAGATCTTCCGCAAGTATTTCGGTACGGTGATTCCGCCGACGGACAACAAGTTCGCAGCATTGAACTCTGCGGTCTGGTCCGGTGGCTCATTCATCTATGTGCCGAAAGGCGTCAAGACGGAAACGCCGCTTCAGGCGTATTTCCGTATTAACTCAGAGAACATGGGTCAGTTCGAGCGTACGCTCATTATTGCGGACGAAGACAGCTCTGTTCACTACGTGGAAGGTTGTACGGCTCCGGTTTACACGACGAACTCCCTGCACAGTGCGGTGGTTGAAATCATCGTTGAGAAGAATGCCTACTGCCGCTATACTACGATTCAGAACTGGGCACCAAACGTCTTCAACCTTGTTACAAAGCGTGCCGTAGCGCAGGAAAATGCGGTTATGGAATGGGTTGACGGTAACATCGGTTCCAAGCTGACGATGAAGTATCCGGCCGTTGTCATGAAAGGCCGCGGTGCACGAGGAAACGTCCTTTCCATCGCGATCGCAGGAAAAGGCCAGCATCAGGATGCGGGTGCCAAGATGCATCACCTCGCACCGGATTGCTCGTCTTCCATCGTATCCAAATCCATCTCGAAGCAGGGTGGCAAGGTTACGTATCGCGGTATTGTGCACTTTGGACGCAAAGCGGAACGCTCCATGTCCAACATTGAGTGTGACACGCTGATTATGGATAATGAATCCACATCAGATACGATTCCGTATAATGAGATTCTCAACAACGACATTACCCTTCAGCACGAAGCGACGGTTTCGAAGGTATCCGAAGAGCAGCTCTTCTACCTGATGAGCCGCGGTATTTCCGAACAGGAAGCAACGGAAATGATCGTCATGGGCTTCATTGAGCCGTTCACAAAAGAACTGCCAATGGAATATGCCGTTGAAATGAACAGATTGATTTCATTCGAAATGGAAGGATCCATCGGTTAATCCGTCTGGTATCCTGATTCAGTGAGGGAATTGAACCGGCCACGAGCCGGCTTCAATTCCCTTCGTTTATGTAACGGAGGTGATGAAGATGAGAGGACAGATCTATATCGGATGCACGGGCTGGGGGGATCATGACAGCCTGTACGAAGGGGGAACCCCTCCTTCTCAGAAGCTGTCTGTCTATGCATCGCACTTTCCTTCTGTGGAGCTCGATGCAAGTTTCTATGCGGTCCCTTCAGAACAGCAGATTGCCAAATGGATCCGGGAAACACCGGAGACATTCCGGTTCGTTGTCAAAGCCTATCAGGGGATGACGGGGCATATGCGGGGAGAGAACCCGTTTCCTTCAAAAATAGCGATGTACGACGCTTTCGATCAGGCGCTCAAACCGATGCAGGATCAGGGCAAACTCGCCATGGTGCTCTTTCAGTTCCCGCCCTGGTTTGATGTGAAAAAAGAGCATGTCAGCCTAATCAAGGGGATCCGTGAACGCTATCACCATTATGATCTGGCCCTTGAATTTCGGCACCGGTCCTGGTTTGAGCCACCGTACAGGGACAAAACGCTTGCGCTGATGAAAGAAGGGGGCTGGATTCACAGCATCTGCGATGAGCCGCAGGCAGGAGAGAAGTCCATACCCTTTGTCCCGGTTGCAACAACCGGGCACCGGACGCTGATCAGATTGCACGGCAGGAATGTTGCCGGGTGGAATTACCCGGCAAAAGGTGATGAATGGCGGGATGTCCGCTATCTGTACGATTATTCAGAGGAAGAACTGAAGACGCTGGCGAAGGATGTGAAAGCGATCCATGCTCAGTCCTCAGAGGTCTATGTGATCTTTAACAACAACTCCGGCGGCCACGCTGCAGCCAATGCTAAACGGCTCAAAGAGATCCTCGGAATAACCTATGACGGCCTGAACCCCGCACAGCTAAAGCTTTTCTGATCACCCTGACCCCATCCTTCATACGACATGTCCACCTTCCATTTCAGCTTTTGTGCATCTTTCTGTTGAAGCATGAAATGCCGAGGCGTATCATAGTGAGCAGAGGGGTATAAATCAAAGTACAGGGGCGGGGGACACGTATGGAATGGCTAGTTCTGTTGCTATTGGGGTTTGCAGCGGCAACGCTTGGGAGTCTGATCGGACTTGGCGGGGGAATCATCGTCGTACCGGGCTTACTCATTTTGCAGGATGTCACAGGTATCATCTCGGGGATTACACCGCAGGTCGCAGTAGGGACGTCACTCTTGATCATGATCTTTACAGGCTTGTCATCAACGCTCAGCTATGTGAAGCAGAAGAGCATTGACTTAAAGAGCGGTCTTGTCTTTTTTATAGGCAGCGGTCCGGGTGCAATCTTTGGCGTCTGGCTCAATCAGGGGCTCGTGATGAATCAGTTTCTCGTGATCTTCGGTACCTTTATGATCGTGATTTCCATCGTGCTGTGGCTGAAGAAACACGTCAGGCCGCTTTCGGTCCCTGTTGGGCGGAATCTGTACTGGACGGATCACCAGGGCGTGGAATGGACATACGGATACCAGCCTGTGATCGGGATTATGCTCGGGTTCATTGTCGGAAGCATATCGGGTCTTTTTGGCATCGGTGGCGGATCGCTCATGGTACCGGCCATGATTCTGCTTTTTGCGTTTCCGCCTCATCTCGCGGTGGCGACGTCGATGTTTATGATCATGCTCTCGGCAATAGTCGGCTCCGTGTCTCATATCCTTGTCGGGAATGTGCACTGGCTGTATGCCCTGGCACTGATTCCGGGCGCATGGTTCGGTGGGAAGTCGGGAGCCCTCTTAAACAGACGGCTTTCAAGTGACAGGCTCGTATTGCTGTTGCGAATCTTTTTGATTATTCTTGCCTTCCGTTTACTCTGGCAAGGGATGACGGGCTGATTGGAGGAATGGTGATGACAAACGAAACGAAACTGACGATTTTACATACAAACGACCTTCACAGTGAGCTCAATGCCTGGCCGGCAGTGACGGCGCTGTTAAAGGAAAAGCGCCAGGCAGCGTTGGACGCCGGGCGTGACGTGCTGCTGTTTGATATTGGTGATCACAGTGACCGGGTGCATCCGGTCACCGATGCCCTTCGGGGAAAAGGCAATATCGAGCTGTTGAACAGCATGGACTATGACGCCGTGACGATAGGGAACAATGAGGGCATCACGTTTTCCAAAGAGGAGCTGAACGGGCTCTATACAGATGCCAATTTCCCGGTGCTTCTGACCAACCTCAGGGATAAGGATACGTCAGAGATGCCACCGTGGACAGCGCCATACAAAATCCTTACGTTAACCGATGGCACGACGATTGGTGTGACCGCAGCAACGGTGCCGTTCCGGCAATTTTATGAACCGCTCGGATGGAAGATTGATGATCCTCTTACAGCGCTCAGACCAGTGGTTGCCAGGCTCAGGCAAGACTGTGACTTTCTGATCTGCCTTTCTCATCTTGGGCTGAGAGAAGATTATGGACTCGTCGAAGCGATGCCTGAGTTTGATCTTGTTCTCGGTTCACATACCCATCATGTTCTTGAAGAGGGAGAGCATGTGAACGGGGTCTGGATCAATCAGTCAGGACGTTCTGGTGCTTATATCGGTGAAGTGACCATCGGAGGGACGAAGGAGTCCGGCCTGTCCGTCGAGAGCGTACAATCGATTCCCGTCGATGTGCAAAAGCGCGATTACGAAACGGAGAATCAGCTCAGCAGGTTGAACCGCCGTGCCGTGTGTCTGATGGAGGAACCGGTCACGATCCTGAAAGAAGAGATGTATGTGGACTGGTTTGATGAAAGCCCGCTTGTCAGAACCCTGACCGAAGGGCTCCGATCGTGGTGTCAGACGGATCTTGCCATGGTGAATGCGGGTTCGCTCCTTGACGGGCTGAAGCCGGGTCTCGTGACGAGAGGGCAGTTGCATGAGATCTGCCCTCATCCGATCAATCCGGTCATTGTCCATATGACAGGTAAACAAATAATAGAAACGATGCAAAAAGCCGAGACCCCCGAAATGATCCATTTTCGCCTGAGAGGGTTTGGTTTTCGTGGGAAAGTATTAGGCAAGATGATTTATGCCACAGGTTCAAGTTTTGCGAAAACGCAGGAGCGTATTGACCCGGAAACATTTATCATTGATAATAAAAGAATTGAAGAAAATCGAGTTTACAAAGTGGCGACACTGGACATGTTTACGCTTGGAAGGCTGTACCCAGGGATTCGTGATGCGGAACGAACGGATATCCTCATGCCGGAATTTTTGCGTGATATTCTGTTGTGGTGCCTGCAAAACCAGAGCGGCATGATGAAATCGTCCGGATAAGTCCGTTTTGCACATTCGTAACAGGAAAGGAGGCGCACCGGTACATGAAGCTGAAATCGATCAACGCAGTGAAAAAGAACGACGTCTTAGCCAAACCGATTTATAATGACGAAGGCCAGGTGCTTTTGAATGCCTCTGTTAAATTGAGTGAATCCATGATTTCACGCCTGCAGGACAAAGGCGTGTCGTTTGTCTATCTCGAAGACCCGGATACGGATGATATTTTTGTGAACGATACACTGCCCCCGGAAAAGAAAGCAAAGGCCGTTAAAACGATTAACAAGTCGTTTAAAACCATCGCTTACCGGATTTCTGAAGGGAAGAACCTTGATATTGATGATCTGACGGTTGATTTCGCAAGTGTCGTCGAAGAAATCCTGAACACCGTCACTACGGAGAAAGACGCCATCACGATGCTGTCAAATGTGATGAACTATGACTCGTATGTGTACCAGCATTCTCTCAGCGTGACGGTGTATGCCATTGCCCTTGGGAAGAAAAAGGGACTGAACATGAAGCAGCTCAAAGAGCTTGGCCTCGGTGCGATGCTCCATGATGTCGGGAAAATGGGGATTCCGATTGAAGTGCTGAACAAAAAACAGAAACTGACAGATGAGGAATTTGATACGATTAAACAGCATGCCGAACTTGGGTTTGACATGCTGCGAAAATCGAAGACACTGCCTCTCCTTGCGGCGCACTGCGCCTATCAGCACCACGAGCGCCTTGACGGCTCGGGATACCCGAGAAAGATCGGCGAAAAAGACATCCACCTCTACGGGCAGATCCTTGCCGTGGCCGACGTGTTTGATGCCGTCACATCTCACCGCGTATACCGGAGTGCGATGCTTCCCCATGAAGGATTGGAACTTCTTCAGGCAGGTTCGGGCACACTCTTTAACCGTGAACTGGTGGACCTGTTTGCGAAGACCGTGGCGATTTATCCCGTTGGGCTCGAAGTTGTACTGAGCGACGGGTCCGCGGGGGTTGTCAAAATGAACAATCCGTTGATTCCCGATCGGCCGGTCATCAAGGTGCTCAGAGACGCTCATGGTCAGCGTTTTGACGAACCGTACGAGCTCGATCTGACGGAGCGGCTGAATATCACAATCGTAAAATGCGAGGCTCTGATCGAATCAAAAACGTATGAATCTTAATCAAACGGGGTGATGAAACGATGGAAAACTATTTGAATCTGTGCCGTCACGTCCTCGAGCATGGAACGGCCAAAGATGACCGAACCGGAACAGGAACGATCAGTACCTTCGGCTATCAGATGCGCTTTGATCTGCAAGACGGCTTCCCGGTTTTGACGACGAAAAAAATGGCGCTTCGTGCCATTATTCATGAACTCCTCTGGTTTATCAAAGGAGAAACAAATATCCGTTACCTGAAAGAGCACAACGTGCGCATCTGGGACGAGTGGGCGGATGAAAACGGCGATCTCGGACCGGTGTACGGCCGCCAGTGGCGCAGTTGGCCAACGCCTGACGGGCGCACCATCGATCAGCTCCGTGAGGTGATTGAAGCAATTAAGCACAATCCCGATTCCCGGCGCCACGTCATCAATGCGTGGAACGTCGGCGAGCTTGATCAGATGGCTCTAGCACCGTGTCATTGCCTGTTTCAATTTTACGTAGCCGATGGCAAGCTCTCCTGCCAGCTCTATCAGCGCAGTGCTGACGTCTTTCTTGGCGTTCCTTTCAACATCGCGTCCTATTCGCTCCTGACGATGATGGTTGCCCAGGAGTGCGGGCTCGAACCCGGGGAATTCATTCATACATTCGGCGATGTTCATATTTATCAGAACCATCTCGAGCAGGTCAGACTCCAGTTGACAAGAACGCCTGGTCAAAAGCCTGAAATGCGTCTGAACCCGGATAAAAAACGGATTGAGGATTTCACCATTGAAGACTTTGAGCTGATCGGCTATGATCCGCACCCGGCCATTAAAGGAGAGGTGTCGGTATGATTCAGGGAATTGTTGCAATGGACCAGCATGATGTGATCGGCAATGACGGTCAGATGCCCTGGCATTTACCGAATGATCTGAAGCATTTCAAAGCCGTGACGACAGGTCACACCATTATTATGGGGAGAAAAACATTTGAATCGATTGGTCGCCCTCTTCCGAACCGGAAGAATGTTGTCGTGACCCGGAATCGTGATTTCCATCATGAGGGTGTGGAGGTTCGGCATGACCTCGAGCAGATTCCGGATCTTTACGGCGAAGAAGATGCTTTTATTATTGGCGGGGGCGAGCTGTATAAAGCGCTGATTCATGCAATTGACCGTCTGTATGTGACGCGGATTCATGACACGTTTGACGGAGACACCATGTTTCCTGCCCTTGACTGGCATGAATGGGAGCTGACAGAGGAAAGAAAAGGGGTTCTTGACGGGAACAACACCGTTCCCCATACCTTTTTTGTGTATGAGCGGAAAAAGACTTGATTCACACATTTTTCTTTGATACGATACTAATCGTTGCGAACCATCAATTACATAGTGCCTCATCGCATCAGGTGAGGTAGAGGCGCGGAGATCATCAGTCCCACCCGGGAATGGCGTTCCATGATGAACGGGTGCAAAAGGGAAATCCGCCGAAGTGACCATGCATGACGTGTGCATGGCCGCTGGGGCCGTATCGAACAGATCCGGCACTGTCACAGCTTAATTTTGCTGTGGAGGACTACTGACATGCATGTGTTGGGGCAGTGGAAGACACAGGGCCTCCCTGTGTCTTTTTGATGCGGAAAAACCGATGAACAGCACGCAGTCTGTTGTTTGTCGACGCGCAGTGTATTTTTACAGAATGTTTCAGGAGGTTATTAGAATGGATCACGGATTATTATCCCTCGTTCCCCCGGTTCTTGCTCTCGTTATGGTGATGATTACCCGGAAAGTGCTTCCGTCACTCGGTGTCGGGATCATCGTCGGGGCTTTGATGATCAATCAGACCGAAGAACAGTTTATCAATGCGGCCATTTCGGATATTCTGTCCATCGTGACAGGGATCTTTTATGTGGATGGCGGCGTGAATACGTGGGAATTTTACATCATTTTATTTTTATTTTCTCTCGGAATCATTGCAGCGATGATCACGATGAGCGGCGGCAGCCGTGCATTTGGAGAGTGGGCACAGACGAAAGTGAAGACGAGAGTCGGCGCGCAGCTGACGGCTGGCTTTCTCGGTATTCTGATCTTTATCGACGATTATTTTAACAGTCTCACCGTCGGGAATGTCTCAAGGCCGATCACAGACAGGCACCGTGTATCGCGGGCGAAACTGGCTTACAACGTGGACAGTACGGCAGCTCCGATCTGTGTTGTGTCACCGATCTCAAGCTGGGGTGCGTATATCATTACCATCATTGGCGGGATTCTCGTGACACACGGTGTGACGGAATACGGCGCTCTTCAGGCCTTCCTGATCATTGCGCCCATGAACTTCTATGCGCTGATTGCGATCTTGCTTGTGTTTGCCGTGGCCTGGTTTAAGCTGGATTTCGGCAGTATGCGCACGCATGAACGCCGTGCGATTGAAACGGGCGAGGTGCTTGATCATGCGAAAGGACCTGTTCCTGGTGAGAGCGGTCAGGTGGAGGCTGTTCCAGACGGGAAGGTGAGGGATCTTCTGATTCCGATTTTAACCCTTGTTGTGATGACGGTACTCTTTATGATCACGACAGGCATTCAGGGGACTGAAGGCAGTCCGTCACTGTTGGCAACCTTTGAGAATACGGATGTAGCAGCAGCCCTTCTGTACGGCGGGCTTGTGGGCCTTGTGGTTACGCTTATTTTGAATGCGACACACCGATTCTCCGTCAGGCAGTATGCCACAGGGATTTGGGCCGGGATTCAGTCAATGCTTCCTGCGGTGTATATCTTGCTGTTTGCCTGGACGATCATCGAAATCATCGGTGAACTTGGTACAGGGGAGTATCTGGCAAGTCTCGTGGACGGTTCGATTCCACTCGGCTATCTGCCGGCGATCCTCTTTATTATCGGCGGATTTATGGCCTTCAGTACCGGAACGAGCTGGGGTACGTTTGGGATCATGCTTCCGATTGCAGGTGACATTGCCGCAGCGACCGATATTTCACTGCTCTTGCCGATGATGGCAGCGGTTCTTGCCGGGGCGATTTTCGGGGATCACTGTTCACCGATATCGGACACAACGATCCTGTCATCCACAGGCGCAGGGAGTCATCACATTGACCACGTCATGACGCAGCTTCCTTACGCGCTGATTGCCGGATTGATCAGTACGGTGCTGTTCCTGATTCTTGGCTTTACCGGCAGCCTTATGCTGTCTCTTGTTGCAGGAGCCTTCGTCTTTGCAGCTGTCGTATGGGGAATGAAACGCCTCATCAGGCCTCTTCATACTGAGGCTGTATAAACGATTCGCGGGGTAATCGTACAGAACCTCAAACCTACAGAAAAATAAGAGTAAGGATTACCCGAACACCGGGTGGTCCTTTTTCTTTTGCTGTAACTGAACCATAAGCTCGGCAAACGTGAAAAAAATACCCATATTATTTTAGAATATTCCGAAAAAACCTTTACTTTGAATAGTCTGATAATTATAATGAAATAACAAGTGAATGAAAAAAAGAACGAAAGGAGGGCGTGTTTGAAGGTCATGCTCAACATTGATTGCACTTAAAAACGAAGTTCTTATCTGAAAGGAGCATACATGATGGTTAATGGAAGAGAACGTTGGGCAACAAAATTGGGATTTATCCTTGCCGCGGTCGGTTCTGCGGTCGGACTTGGTAACATTTGGCGATTTTCCTATGTAGCAGGTGAAAGCGGAGGAGCCGCATTTATTTTGATTTATGTCTTATGTATTTTTCTTATCGGTCTCCCTGTTCTTCTTGCCGAATTTGCGATTGGTCGTAAAGGTCAGGCGGATGTCGTCCAGTCCTTTTCAAACATTGCACCGAAAAAACCGTGGGTCATCGGTGGTATCCTCGGGGTTTTAACATCCTTCATTATCCTGTCTTTTTACGGGGTAATTGCAGGTTGGGTCATTTATTACTGTTCAGCTACATAACGGGCTCTGCAGGAGCTGTTGAGCAGGACGGTTATGCCGACTTCTTCCTCTCGTTTATCGGAGGTGCAGGCGGACCGGTATTCTGGCAGGTCCTGTTCATGGCGATTGTCATCGGGATTGTCTTCTTCGGGGTCAAGAAGGGGATCGAACTGTCAAACCGCGTATTTATGCCGCTTTTGGCAATTATTCTGATTATGCTTGCAGGTTACAGTCTGACACTCGACGGTGCAGGAGAAGGTCTTGCATTCCTTTTCAGCCCGGATTGGTCGGCATTCACTGATCCATCCGTTTATGCGTCGGCTGTCGGGCAGGCATTCTTTACCTTGTCTCTTGGTATGGGTGCGATGATTACGTACGCCAGCTATTTGCCAAAGGAAACCAACCTGCCGAGTGCGGCGGGGAGCGTCGTCCTTTTGGATACGCTCTTTGCCATTATTGCCGGGCTTATGATCTTCCCGGCCGTGTTTACTTTTGCATCCGTTGAACCGGACGCAGGACCGGGTTTGATCTTTATTGCGCTTCCTGAAGTCTTCAACCTGATGGGTGGCGCCGGAACGATCTTTGCGATCTTCTTCTTCTTCCTCGTCGCCATTGCAGCACTGTCTTCAGCCATTTCGCTGTTGGAGGTTTCTGTGTCGTACATGATGAGAAAGATGGAATGGGATCGAAGAAAAGCAACGATTGCAGCAGGTGTTGCTGTCACGATTCTAGGTATCCCATCCGCACTCAGTCAGGGAGGGCCATGGTCCGGAGCCATTATCGGTGCTCAGCCATTCCTGGATGTCATGGACCTGATCACGGATCAGTACACGCTCCCATTGGGTGGTCTTGTCATTGCGCTCTTTGTCGGCTGGGGCTGGAATAAGGTTGATGCCCTCCGCGAGACCGGTTTGACCGATACCACGATCGGGACGGTCTGGATCTGGTTTATCCGGGTCATCGCACCGGCAGGGATTCTGTGGATTCTGATTTCAAACATTATCAATACACCAGGCACTTTCGGTTTCTGATTCTGTCAGGAAAACCCCTTCCAATCGCATTGTGATGGAAGGGGTTTTGTATTATACTTTAAGGAGCATTTACTTTCTTGTACGGAGTAAAATGACAGACCGATCAACCGGCAATTGCGAAAGTGGGGAAATCATGATTGAAATTCAGGGAAATACGTATACCATTGTCAAAGAATACCGGAATGCCTGGGATCAGGAGGCCTTTAAAGAACGTTACAGCGATGTGCTGAACAAGTTTGACTACATCGTCGGGGACTGAGGCTATGACCAGCTCAGACTGAAAGGTTTTTATGAAGATAAAAACCGCAAGTCACCGCATGAATCACGAATTGCTTTCTTAGAAGAATATCTTTACGAATATTGTAATTTCGGGTGTTCTTACTTCATCCTGAAAAAAGAGAAAAAAACGAAAAAACAGCAGGACAAAAAAGCCGGCAGCGAAGCGGGAAAAGAGACGCAAAACCAGCAGTAAACCTGAGCGGAAGTCAGGTTTTTCTGTTTTGTTCTGTGTGATATGACAGACATAAACCGGTAACGGCTCGGCCGTTACCGGTTTGTCATGCAATCAGATGATTTCGTAAAGGAATTCGCGGAGTTCATTGCCGTCTTCTTCAGAAAGGTTAAAGACGTGTTCGAGATAGCCTTCTTCTTCAAGATCATCGGTTCCAATGATCGCAAAGCGGTTTGACTGCATATCAAGGACCAGTTTCTTACCGAAATAGCGGTTCGTCGATGCGACGGCAAGATCAAAGCGCTGGTTCTCACCCATGAAGCTGATGTAACGGACGGGTGTATCCTCCACTTCGTCATACAGATAGAATCGTTCACTCATACAATTATGCCTCCTGTTCGGTTTTCTCCGGCATCATGAGATGCGGCTTTTGCTGGAGTTGGTGATGTGCTTTAATATACCGGACTGTTCCGGTTTTTGCACGCATCACGATTGTATCAGTTTCGACGAGGTCACCGCCAAGAAAACGAACCCCTTCAAGCAATTCCCCTGTGGAGACCCCGGTCGCAGCAAAGATGGCGTCGTCTCCTTTGACGAGGTCATTCAGCTGCAAAAGGCGCTCAGGATCTTCGATTCCCATCTCCCGGCAGCGTTCCCGCTCTTCGTCAGTGTATGGGACGAGCCTTGCCTGCATGTCACCGCCTAACGCCTTAATGGCCGCGGCAGAAATAACCCCTTCGGGAGCGCCGCCTGTCCCGACAAAAAGATCAATTCCGGTTCTTGGCAGGGCCGTTGCAATCGATGCACCGACATCGCCGTCCCCGAACAGTTTGACACGAGCGCCTTTCTGCTGGATCCGTTCAATCAGGTCCTGGTGACGGTCACGCTCCTGAATGATGACGGTGACGTCACGGACGCGTTTTTCATTCATTTTGGCCACGATATCGATGGTTTTTTCAATGGGATCGTCGAGGCGAACGAGTCCGGCAGCCTTCGGGCCGACGACAAGTTTCTCCATATACATATCCGGCGCATGAAGCAGCGTGCCCCGGTCTCCGACGGCGATGACGGTCATGGCGTTCGGGTGACCTTTGGCGACGATGCTCGTACCTTCAAGGGGATCAACGGCAATGTCCACTTCCGGGCCGTGCCCGCTGCCGAGCTGTTCGCCGATGTAGAGCATGGGGGCTTCATCAAGCTCCCCTTCGCCAATAACAACGGTGCCTTTCATATTGACTGAATCAAACATGTTTCGCATGGCGGTCGTTGCCGCATCGTCTGCCTCTTCTTTCAGCCCCCGGCCCATCCACTGAGCAGAGGCAAGTGCAGCTGATTCGGTAATCCGGACAATTTCGAGTGCTAGTTCACGATCCACAATCATTCCTCCAATTATGTAGTGATTCACGCTATAATAGAGATACAGGTGATCAAAGCCTTCATCATAATATCAAAAATTACATACAAAAGGAACGCAAAACGTGAATATTTTACGTCATTTTTCGCGTAAACACTTTCAATGTGTTATACTATTTGTTTTTATGGAGGGATATCATGTATTTTGTCGATTTGAAACGTTTGGAAACCCGGCTTGCTTATTATGAAGAACTGCTTCAGGAATTCAGTGAACTCAATCAGGGAGATATTCAGAACCAGCAGCGTTCCCTGGAGCGGATCACCCACATGCTGCTTGAGGTCATGATGGATGTCGGGAATCAGATGATTGACGGTTTTATTATGCGGGACCCCGGGAGCTACGACGATATCATGGACATTTTGGTCGATGAGAAGGTGATTTCCAAAGAAAACGGAAAATCCATTAAAAAGCTGATTCCATGGCGGAAAGAACTTCTGCAAAACTATACGGAACTCGACGCATCGGCTCTTTATTTCGCCTACAAACGCGAATGTGATGCGCTGATGCAATTCCCTGCAAGGGTCAGAACATACATTGAGCAGGAGATGGGGCCGGTATCGGCATTTTTGCCACAAAAGGAGTAAGTGAAAAAGTGAACAAAGTTTGACTAAGTTGCGTCAAATTTTCAAACATTTTGCTAATTAAATTTACTCACTCACAAAGCTTCGATACAATAAGTGGAGAAGGAAGGTGAGGATATGGCAACGAAAACCACCTCGACGCGGGACCAGATTATCAGTTTACTCAAAAGACGTAAGGAAATGACGGTGTCTCACATTGCAGACGAGCTGGCGATCACCGAAATGGCGGTCAGACGTCATCTGAACACATTGGAGCGGGACGATGTCGTGCACACAACGCTCCAGCGTCAGGCCATGGGCAGGCCGACGAACATGTACAGATTATCGCCGTGTGGACAGGAGCTCTTTCACCGTTCGTATGACAGCTTCGCCATTGATATGCTGAAGATCGTGCAGGAAGAAGACGGGATGATGAAGGTCAAGCAGCTGTTTGACCGGCGGAAGACGAAGCTGCGCACGCAGTTTGAAAAAAGAATGTTCATGAAATCCTTTGATGACCGTGTGTATGAGCTTGAAAAGATTCAGAATGAGAACGGTTTCATGGCTGAAGTGGAGAAGAAGGACGACGGTTCCTATGTGTTCCGGGAGTACAATTGCCCACTCGCTGAAGTGGCGAGGGAATTTCCGATGATCTGTGACACGGAAACGGATCTTTTCAAAGAACTTCTTGATACGGAAGGCGTTGAGTGTCAGACCTGTATGACGACTGGACAGGAACCGCATTGTTATTATACGATTAAACAGTAAGCGAGCGAATGATCGCCACTCCAAACGGGTGGCGCTTTTTTTTGCAACAGACAGAATGAAGTTGACGGAGGATGATGCATAATGACCGAAGCAAAAGCATACAAAGGCTACCTGATTGATCTTGACGGAACAATGTATCGCGGCAGTGAAAAGATCCCTGCTGCATCGAGATTCGTCAAGAAGCTCGCAGACCGGGGAATACCCTATCTGTTTGTCACGAACAATTCATCACGTACACCCGCTCAGGTTGCGGAAAAACTCGTAGCGATGGACATCCCGGCCACAGATGCCCATGTCTTCACAACGAGCATGGCAACAGCGCAGTATATTCACGAAACATACGGAGAGGCGAAGGTGTATATGATCGGGGAAGAGGGACTCGAACAGGCCCTGAAAGACCGGGCGCTGACCCTGACGGATGAAGACGCAGATGCAGTTGTCATTGGTCTCGACAGGGAGATTACGTATGAGAAGCTGGCCAAAGCATGTCTCAACGTACGTTCGGGAGCCGCATTTCTATCGACGAACGGCGATGTGGCGATTCCGACAGAACGCGGCCTCCTGCCTGGTAACGGTTCTTTGACGTCGGTTGTGAAAGTCTCAACAGGGACGGACCCACTCTTCATCGGAAAACCGGAATCGATCATTGTAAATCAGGCCCTTGAGGTGCTTGGCACATCGAAAGAAGAGACGGTCATGGTCGGGGACAATTATGAAACGGATATCATGGCAGGGATCAATGCGGGAATGGATACCTTGATGGTCCACACCGGTGTGACACCGAAGTCAGCACTTCCGGAAAAGCCGGTAAAGCCAACCTACTCCTTTGATACACTGGACGATTGGCAGGTCATCTGATGATTTAAATCGCTTTCAATATCAGTTATAATGGAAGATGTGCATCACTATAACAGTTATGAAGGGGCGTTTTAATCATGGGGAAACCGTTTGTGTATGTCACAAGAAAAGTGCCGGAGCATTGCCTGGGGGAACTGAGGGAGTTTGCTGAGGTCGAGATGTGGCATGAAGAAGAAATTCCAGTTGACCGGGAGACGTTGCTCGCAAAAGCGAAGGACGCAACAGGTCTGATCACCATGTTGTCAGATAAGGTTAACGCGGAGCTTATGGATGCAGCACCGAATCTGAAAGTGATCGCCAATCTGGCGGTCGGATTTGACAATATCGATGTTGAAGGAGCGACAGCGCGCGGCATTGTAGTCAGTAACACACCTAATGTGCTGACGGATACGACAGCGGATTTGACATTCAGCCTTTTGATGGCGACAGCGCGCCGGATCCCGGAAGCGGTCAACTATGTCCGTGAAGGCCAGTGGAAAAACTGGGGGCCTCTCTTAATGGCAGGAACGGATATTCATCACAAGACGATCGGGATTGTTGGTATGGGCAGGATTGGTGCAACCGTGGCAAAGCGGGCAACCGGTTTTGACATGGAGATCCTCTACCACAATCGCTCGCGAAAGCCGGAGGCCGAAGCGGAGCTCGGTGCAACGTATGTTTCGTTTGACGAGCTGATTGAAAAGTCCGATTACGTCGTTTGCCTCGCACCGCTCACGCCGGAAACGAAAGAACTGTTTGACCTGGCCGCCTTCAGGAAGATGAAGGATTCAGCGATCTTTATCAATGCATCAAGAGGAGCGGTTGTCAAAGAAGATGATCTTCAACAGGCACTCGACGAAAAAGAAATCGCCGCTGCCGGGTTGGATGTTTTCCTGAATGAGCCGATTGGAGCCGACCATCCACTTTTGAAGTATGACAACGTCGTGGCACTTCCGCATATCGGCAGTGCGAGCGTGGAAACACGAGAAGAAATGACGCGTCTCGTCGGACGCCACTGCGCGAACGTCATTGTCGGAAGAAAGCCGGAATATATCGTCAATGAATCAGTCTGGAAAGGCTGAAACGGAAATACCAGCCGGTGACGAAGACAGCATCATTCGTTTTCCACTCAGAGGGTCAACACAAAAAAGCTGCCTCAAAATGAGGCAGCTTTTTGTTGCAGTTTATTAAAATACCTGTTCGAGTTCCGTGACGCCTGGTACTTCTTCAAGAAGGGCACGCTCGATACCGGCTTTCAGTGTAATCGTTGAACTTGGGCAAGAACCGCAAGCACCCATCAAACGAACTTTTACAACGCCGTCTTCAACATCGACCAATTCCACATCGCCGCCATCGCGGAGAAGGAACGGACGCAATTTATCGAGCACTTCCTGAACCTGTGATTCCATAGTTTCTGTAGTCATATGACCACTCCTTTCTTTACGTCCCATTATAAAGGATGAGCCAAAAAAAATCCATGAACAAATCTTGAACCTTTTTAATTTTATAATGTTTGAAACAGTGTTGATCTTTTTAAAGGGATTCTTTTTCATGGTAAACTGACTGTAAGAGGTGATCAGAATGACTATGAAACCGGTACAGATAACGATATTCGGTGCAGAGCAAAAGTGTGCGAGCTGCATCCATCTGCCAAGTGCAAAAGAAACAATGGAATGGCTCGAAGCAGCTCTGACGAGAAAGTTTCCGGACAAGAAATTGGCGTTTACGTATGTGGATATCGAAGATCCGCAAAGCCAGGAAGAAAAAGAGTGGGCAGAGGCCATTTTAAATGATGAATACTTTTACCCGCTTGTTCTGATCAATGGCGAAGTATCAGCAGAAGGGGATCCCCATCTGCCCGCTCTCGTGAAGCAGATTCAGGCCGTGACGGTATGAGAAACGGTTCAGGAGTGAGAGCCGAATTTATACATCCACAGTACCCCGGACTTTAACACCCGGGGTACGCGGCCGGTCATCGGTTTATCCCGCATATAGCCAAACCCCTGTTTCTTCCCCAGTGACCCGAGTACCCCTTTGAGTTTGATCTTCGGCATTTCTTCAGGAAATGCTTCGCCGCGCCATTTCTTTGCGAGCAGTTTGACGGTCCGTTCAGCCTGGGCTTCAGCGAGCTGGGCACTCGGAGCGAATTCTGACGCTGCGCAATCTCCGATGACAAAGACGGAATCATTACCGGGAATGTGATGGTGATCGGTTGTAATCAGACGCCCGATCCCGTCCTGGTCAACGGGAAGGTCCCGGACGATTTTACTGGCCTGTATCCCCGCTGTCCAGATGGTCGTGTCGACATCAATCGGATCATCGTGATTATAGATGCGGTAACGTTCGACCTCGGTAATGTTCGCTTTGGTCATCAGCTTAACCTGATTTTTTTCAAACCATTCGGTGACATAGTCGGACAGTTTGTCCGGAAACGAGGAGAGAATCTTAGCATTGCGGTCAAACAGCAGGATTTCAAGATCCGGACGGCTTTCCCGCAGTTCGCTCGCCAGTTCCACACCGCTGAGTCCGCCGCCGACGATCGCAACCCGCCCGTTCGCTTTGACCCCCTGAAGCACCTGGTAGGTCTTTCTCGCGCGGCGCATTGATTGAATACTGAGGGTATGCTGATCCGCGCCGGGGACCCCGTGATAACGATCTTCACAACCGAGTCCGATAATGAGATCGTCATAGTCGACAGGCTCTTCCGATTCAAGATGAACGAGCTTCTTGTCGAGATCGATGCTTTCGATCTTGGCGAACTTCAGCTCCAGCCTCACATCGTTTGGGAAGTGAACCCGTAATTCCTGATCGGATACGGTTCCGGCAGCAAGTGCGTAAAACTCGGTTTTTAAACTGTGGTAAGGCTCTTTTTCGATAAGGAGAATGGAAAGATCCTGGATTCCTTTTTCCGCAAGCAGCTTTTGGACGGCACGGAGACCGCCGTAACCGCCTCCGAGTACAACGAGTTTGTTCATGGCAATTCCTCCTAGAGAGATGTATGACCCACAGAATGCGCTTTCAATTCAAGAGTGACCGGCCGCGGCCGGATATTTTTCTTTGCGACACTGTTCGTCCTTTTCCCATGTTTAAATATAACAGTTTTCCACTGCTGCTACAATGGAAACCGGTGGTGTTCAGTTGACTTTTCAGCAGTCTGTTTGTAGTATGAGAAAGGAAAATCAAGATCGAGAGGTGCATAGTTTGAAACCGATAGTGGAATTTTGTATGAGTAATCTCGCATCAGGAACTCATCCGGTATTCGCCGAATTGGAGAAAGACCCGGATCTTGATGTGATTGAATATGGCTGTCTGAGTTTTTGCGGCCAGTGCGCCCGGACAAAATTCGCCCTGGTGAACGGTGATATTGTCACGGGAGATACCAATGATGATCTGATCGCAAATATTTATCAGTATCTTGACGATCATCCGATGTTTTAAATCGGGAGGTGCATGACATGGCAGGTCCTATACCTTTCAGCCATACCTGGCCTTATGAAATCATGGCCGGTGATATGTATGTGAATGAATGTCCGTTTTGCAGCGAGGCGAATGTGCTGTTGCCTGACGGGATGCGTAAACTGAAGCGGGCGAAAGAATCGATCAAGACGCAGTTTCATATGCCCTGCTGCTTCGGGACCATTACGGCCCTCGAAGCGGATGATGATTATTTGTGGGCGATGGAGCCTTTGAGGTGATGATTTCCCCGAAAGTAAAAACGAAGACCATTCCTTTAAAAGGGATGGTCTTCGTTGTGTTGATTGGCACGTATGCCGATCAGTATTCTTTGATGACGTTGTAGAACGTATCCCGTTCAACCGGTTTTTTGTTTGCGCCTTTGATCATGTGGATCAGTTCCTTACGGGTGATACCCTGTGAAGTCAGTGCGCCGGCAGAGTGGGAAATTCGCTCTTCGATAAGGGTGCCGTGGATATCCGAGCTGCCAAAAGTGAGCGCCATCTGCGTCAGCTGTGGACCGATATTGATCCAGTACGCTTTAATATGATCAAAGTTATCGAGCATCAGACGGCTGATGGCCACGGTCCGAAGATCGTCATACGCTGATGTCCGTCGCTCAAGGCCAGCTCCTGCAGATTTGGGCTGCATGGCAAGCGGGATAAACACCATAAAGCCGTCTGTCTTGTCCTGGAGCTTGCGGAGTCTGTCCATATGAACCAGTCGTTCTTCCTTCGATTCAATGCCGCCATAAAGCATGGTCGCATGTGTTTTCATACCCAGTCCGTGTGCGAGTTCGTGCGCTTCGAGCCACTCGAATGTGGACGCCTTTTCAGGACTCATCTTGGCACGGTATTCTTCTGTCAGAATCTCTGCACCGCCCCCTGGAAGGGTGTCAAGACCGGCTTCCTGAAGCTGTTCAAGGACTTCTTTCATCGTGAAACCGTATGTGCGGGCGAAGAATTCAATCTCTGCGCCGGTATAGGCTTTAATGGTGCACTGCGGATAATGCTTCTTCAATGCACGAATGGTATTAAGATAATAGTCGAAAGGTACATCCGGATTGTGTCCTCCAACAATATGGAACTCCTGGATGTTGTCGTTCCAGCGTTTCTCCACGTAGTCGAGGAGCTCCGCTTCATCCATCGTGTACGCGCCTTCTTCTCCCGGTTTTCGTTTGAAGCCGCAAAACGCGCAGCTTGCTTCACAGACGTTCGTCGGATTGATGTACATGTTTTCGATAAAATAGACCCGATCGCCGTTCTTCTTCTCATTCACCATATTTGCCATTTGTGCGACACTCAATAAATCCGGTGTCTCATAAAGGTAGAGCCCGTCTTCAATTGACAGGCGTTCGCCATTCATAACCTTTTCCTGTATATCACGAAGATTTTTGTCAGCTGTCAACGTAGTCATCTTCATCCCCCTATCGTAAATGTAACGCTTTCTGGTCTGTACGAGGACGATACGTGGTCCAAAAAAATCAGATTGAAAGCGTAATGAATCCCTTATATTCTATCATTTCGGGAGTGGAAATAGCAATGAAAGCCGTTCGGATTCCCTAATCTTGCGTATGTTCCTGAGAGCTCTTATAATGGGGATAAGTCTTGAATCAACAGAGGAGGTACAAACATGCTCGAAATTACTGAAGCTGCGGCCACTCAGGTCAAGCAGATGATGGAAGATGAAGCAGATGCTAAATTCCTGCGCGTCGGTGTTCAAGGTGGCGGATGCAGCGGACTTTCCTACGGAATGGGCTTTGATACAGAGAAGGCTGAGGATGATACGCTGCTTGAAGTTGACGGTATCGAAGTTCTGGTTGATAAGGAAAGCGAACCGATGCTCAAAGGCACGAAGATTGATTACAAGGAGAACATGATGGGCGGAGGATTCACAATTGACAATCCCAATGCGGTTGCCTCTTGTGGGTGCGGATCGTCATTTCGTACTGCAGATAATGAGGGAACGCCTGAGGAATGCTGATCTCCAATTAAACAGATTTAAAAATGAACCCCCCGCCGGGACCCCGGCGGGGGGTTCATCATTTGGGTGCTCCTAACGATCGTTGCAGAAACAACTGTCCGGCTGTTCTAATGACCGTTTTAAACGATTGGCTTACGCCATGATGCTCGAACTGTGTCCGGCAGTGGCACTCGCCGTTGGATCTACATGTACCTTAGCATTGTTCACGGCCGTTGGCGCTTCGCCAAAGCCGGCGGCAATCAATTTTGTTTTGCCGTCATAGGTGACGATGTCACCGCAGGCATAGATGCCTTCGATATTCGTTTCCATGTTGGAATTGACAACGATGGAATTTTTTTCGATTTCAAGTCCCCAGTTTTTGATTGGACCGAGATTTGAAATGAAGCCGTAGTTCACGATCAGTGTATCAATGTCAATCCGTTCCGTTTTATCTCCGTCTTTTTCTTTCAGGGTAACGGCTTCGATCTTATCCCCATTGGCATGAATTTCGCTGACCACATAAGGCGTTCGGACGTTGATCTTGTCAGAACCGAGGAGCTGTTCGACGCTGTGCTCGTGGGCGCGGAATTTGTTACGGCGATGAACAATCGTGATCTCCTCTGCGATATCTTCAAGCATGAGCGTCCAGTCCACTGCTGAGTCGCCGCCCCCGGCGAGCACAACACGGTCTCCTGCAAACTTGTTTAAATCACTGACGAAGTAGTGAAGGTTTTTGCCTTCAAACTGTTCAGCACCTTCCACTTCAAGCGGGCGGGGTTTAAACGCACCTACGCCTGCGGTAATGATAATGGATTTGGAATAATGGGTCTCTTTATCAGTCGTGATGGTAAATACGCCGTCACTGCCTTTTTCCACACTCTCTACAGATTGACTGAGCGTAATCTCAGGATTAAACTGCCGGGCCTGCTCACTGAGGTTATCAACCAGTTCCTGTGCGCGAATCTTCGGGAAGCCGGCAATATCGTATATGTACTTCTCCGGATAAAGCGCAGAAAGTTGTCCCCCAAGTTGCGGCATTGCCTCGATTAATTTTACTTTAGCCTGTCTGAGTCCTGCATAAAATGTAGTGAAAATACCTACAGGACCTCCCCCGATCACGGTAATGTCGTACACTTCTCTTTCTTGTGACAATCCTCACACCTCCACACGTAATTTAGACAGTTGCTTCTTCTTAATTATAATGTTTCCTGAAGGCAAAGAAAAGGGGGCGCCCTGAATTAATCAAATAAGTCCGAAAATTAAAAGGCCACCATCAATGTTTACAATATGCAGATGATTAAAACGCTTTCAATACGGGTATATATAAATACAGCCGTTTTGATCACATTTTTATTTAAAAAAGTTCTAAAAAACGTCGAAAAACGGTTGAAAATCTGTCACATTCAATCTATTATTGTGAAGAGCAAAAAATGTTGACGTTTCCTGCAGTCAGTTTAGAAGTAGACATCGAAATGATTTCTTCTGCCCTTGTTCGTGAATTTTATCACAAAGAGGAAGTTGCGGCAACGGATCGTTTCGGATTGAAGGACGAACGCAAATCAGAAATCTCATATAATGGAGTGAGTGTAATGAATCAAAAACCAAAAGTCGTGATTCTCGGTGCCGGCTATGGCGGTATGATGACCGCTTCACGTCTGCAAAAAGCAAATATGCATCAGGAAGCAGAGATCGTTCTCGTTAACAAACACAATTATCACTATCAGACGACATGGCTTCATGAACCTGCGGCCGGAACACTTCATCATGACCGGACCCGGATGAAAATCAGTGATGTCATTGATACGAATAAGATTCAATTCATTAAAGATGGTGTGAAGAAGATTGACCGCGAGAACAAAAAGGTCTTTCTTGATTCTGGTGAACTTGACTACGACTATCTGGTACTCGGTCTTGGCTCTGAGCCGGAGACCTTCGGTATTCCAGGAGTGAGTCAGCATGCGTTTTCCATTCGCAGTGTCAATTCCGTCCGTCTGATTCGCGAACATATTGAGTATATGTTCGCAAACTACAACCGCCAAGATGAGAAACCGGAAGATTTACTGACATTCGTTGTGGCTGGTGCCGGATTTACGGGTATTGAATTCGTCGGCGAGTTATCTGAACGAATTCCGGAGCTTTGTGATGAGTATGATATTGCGAGAGATAAAGTGAAAGTGTATTCCGTGGAAGCGGCCCCGTCTGCACTGCCGGGCTTTGATGAAGAGCTTGTGGAGTATGCTATGAATCTCTTGGAAAGCCGTGGCGTGGATTTCAAGATCTCGACACCGATCAAAGAAGTCCAGGAAGGCAAGGTCATACTTGAAGGCGGAGAAGAAATTCATTCCCGCACGATTGTCTGGACAACAGGTGTACGAGGGAACTCTGTCATCGAAGAGAGCGGTTTTGAAAATATGCGGGGCCGTGTGAAAGTCAACAAAGATATGAGAGCTCCGGACAATGAGGATATCTTTATTTTGGGTGACTGTGCACTGATTATTAACGAAGAAATTAACCGTCCTTATCCGCCAACTGCGAAAATTGCCATTCAGCAGGCGTATACCTTTGTCAAACAATCTCAAAAAACTGATTAAAGGCGAAACAAATCTTGAAGAATTTAAGCCTGATATTAAAGGAACCGTTGCATCTCTTGGCGGTAAAGAGGCAATCGGTGTTGTTGGAGACCGTAAACTCTATGGGAATTCAGCTTCAGCGATGAAAAAAATCATCGACAACCGCTATCTCTATCTCCTTGGAGGTATGCCGCTGGTGCTCAAAAAAGGGAAATTGAATCTGTTTTAAATCATTCCCCGTCTGCTATTTGCAGACGGGGTTTAATTGTACTTTAAAAAAATGTACCTTTGCAGAAGGATCTGTTAAAGCCTGTTGTTGATATTTACAGTTTGAATGAGCGACAGGTGGCGACACCTGCGGGAAAAGCGTAGATCGAAGATCCACTTTCGCATAGCGAAAGTCAGCTGAGGCAAGCCCGCGGTAAGCGAGTGAAAACAGCAATGAACTTTAACATAGTCTTGCCAAAATGAAAAAAAGCATAAGGACAACTGGGCATTTCACCGTGAAAGCTGGCGACAAGCCACGTTTTCTTCACATATTGAAAAAGTGATAAATCGTGAGAAAAACAGATTATTTCGATGAAAAACAGATATGATTACGCTTACATGAACGTTATTGTGGAGGGTGGAGGCTTTTCAAGGGATTCGATTTCTGGTATATTATCAGAAATATCTGAAAATTTAATCAGGAGGTATGAACATGGGATTGCATGATAAGAAACTTGAGCAGGGTGAGTGCCCATACTGTGAGGGAAAAGGGTACCATCAGCCTCCGTTGACGGTTACAGAAACCTGTCCGGATTGTCACGGTACAGGTGAAAAGAGACAAGCATCTTAATCGATCGGTCCCCTGTCCCCCTGAATTGGGGGACAGGTTTTTCTTGTTTCGATAAAAAACTGCATCAGGAGGTGAAGTCGTTGACCTGCCCTTGTCCATTGAGTACAATTGTGATTGGATAAATGGGGGTGCTGATGTGCTGAGTATACCGCAAATGATTATTGCGATCTTGCTTTATTTTGTTTTGTTTTTCGGGATTGGGTTTATTTTAAACATGCTCCTCAGAGCCAGCTGGGTAATGGCTGTGATCTATCCAGTGGTGGTGCTGTTCATGGTGGACAATCAGGGGATCGGTGCCTACTTCAGTTCGCCAGGTGATGCGTTTTCTGACTTAGGCAGCAGTCTGGTGAATCTGCCTTTGGCAGATATGATTATTCTCTCATCCGGCATGGTTGGTGCACTGCTCGCTGGAGTGGTGATCAGAATGCTCAGAAACAGAGGGTATCAGATGTTTTAATCAAGCTGAAAAAGGCGGCGGATCTCAGACAGAGAACCGCCGCCTTTTTATTGAGTATGCCTGACTTTCATACCTGATTTAAAGAATCACAAAAAAGATGAATATCGAAAGCAAGATACCGGTAAGGCCACCGAAGAAGACTTCAATGGGTTGATGGCCGAGCAGTTCTTTCAGCTCCTTGCGCTTCTCTTTTTCTTCTTTTTCCGGCCAGTTCTTGACTTCAGATACGATTTTATTAAAGTCCATAACGAGCTGATTGATCACCGTCGCCTGTTCGCCCGCATGTCTTCGTACACCAGACGCATCGAACATCACGATCACACCGAAGATAACAGCTGTGGCGAAAAACGGGGAATCAAATCCCTGTTCAAGACCAAGAGCCGTCGCAAGCGCAGTAACCGCAGCGGAATGAGAACTCGGCATCCCGCCAGTACTGGTTAAAAGCCCCCAATTAAATTTTCGGGTTGCGATGAATTCAAGCGGCACTTTGACAAATTGGGCAAAACCAATGGCGAAGAGACCTGCCCAGAGCGGGAAATTTGTAAAGATCTCCATTATGATGATCCTTTCATGTACAGAGTTTCTGTTCGGAATCCTATTATAACATACCCTGTTTCATCCTGAAACGAACCATTATTTTCGATAATTTTTGAGGGTTTTATGGGTTTAACTTTCGATCGTTCGGTTTTCGACGAATCAAAAAGAGGTTTAGGTGAATTTCATACGGGTAATTAACTAAAAAGCATTGGTTTTCCACGGATACAGTCATTATCCGGAGGTGATGCAAGGATTTATTAAAAGCTTCCCGACATTTCATGCAGGCCGTTATTTTTCGGGAATAATGATTGCATACCGGTTTATTTGGGTTTTGTGAAGCGTTGTATTCTCCGGTATGATTTAATAGTGGCTCTCCGTGACTCCGTCGGGACACGGTTTCAGAAGACACGGGAAGGAGTGAACCGCAGTTGAGCAGCTCACAAAACAAGTTTATCCGAATCGTCAAAGCACTGGATGCAGGCCTTCATACGTTGGAAAAAATCATCCTGAGCTGGTCGATCCTCATCATTACCGCAATGACTGCAGGTAATGTAATTTACAGAACCATCACTGGTCAGAGCTGGCACTTTGCTGCTGAGATCAGTCGATTAGCGATCATCGTTGCAACGTTTATGGGTATCAGCTATGCAGCACGTAAAGGACGACATATCAGCATGTCTGCATTTTTTGATCTTTCTCCGAAGCGTTTGAAAAAAGTTTTGGCGATTGTTAATCCATTGATCACAGCTTCCATTCTGTTTATCATGTCCTATTATGCCGTATTATATACGCATAGTGTTTTTGTTTCAGGGAGGACGACCGCAGCCCTTGAATTTCCATTCTGGATTATGGTTGTGGCCCTGCCAATCGGCATGTTCCTGGGGGGACTTCAGTTTATCCGGAACAGCTGGGTGAATATTAAACACGATGAAGTCTATCTGGCACAAGAGAAGAAAGATTACGATGAACAATAAACTATAGAAAATGAGAGGAATTCACTATGGCTTGGACTATGCTGGCAATCATGGTTTTTCTGTTAATACTTGGCTTGCCGATGATGATTCCGCTGATCGTGGGTCCGCTCGTAATTCTGTTCTTTTTTATGGACGGGTTAGATCCGACCATTATGGTTCAGCAAATGGTGGAAGGGATCTCCTCCTATGTTCTCCTCGCTGTTCCGCTGTTTATCTTTGCAGCGGACATTATGACGACAGGAAGAACATCGAGACGGCTTCTGGATTTTGTCGGGGCGTTTGTCGGACATATGCGTGGCGGTTATGCCATTACGACGGCCGCGGCGTGTACACTGTTCGGTTCGATTTCGGGGTCGACACAGGCAACGGTTGTTGCCATTGGTAAACCGATGAGAGAACGGCTTTTGAAAGTCGGATACAAGGATTCACATGCAATTGCATTGATCATTAACTCTTCTGATGTTGCGTTGCTGATTCCGCCGAGTATCGGCATGATCATCTATGCGCTTGTAACCGGAACATCTGTCGGGGATCTGTTTATCGCAGGTATCGGCCCCGGATTATTGATCTTCTTTTTCTTTGCTACTTATTCATGGTTTTATGCGAAAATTCATAATATCCCACTCGGTGACAAATTGCCCTGGCGTGATAGGGGCAAAGTAACGATGAAAGCACTTCTGCCTTTAGGTTTTCCTGTCATTATCATTTACGGGATTTACGGTGGGATCTTTACACCGACGGAAGCAGCAGGGGTATCTGTCCTTTACGCAATGATTTTGGAAGTGTTTGTCTGGAAGACGATCCGCATTTTTGATTTGCCGAAAGTGGCTCTTTCTTCAGGGATTGTGACATCTGCGGTCTTTGTTCTTGTCGCAGGCGGACAGGCATTCTCCTGGGTTATTTCTTTTGCGCGTATCCCGCGTCAAATGACGGATGCGGTTTTGGGTGCAGATCCGTCAGCGCTTTATATTCTCTTTATTGTAGCCCTGTTCTTTTTTATCGGATGTATGTTTGTCGATCCGATAGTTGTCATTTTGATTTTGACGCCGATTTTTTACCCGATTGCATTTGATGCAGGCATTGATCCGGTTCATCTCGGAGTCGTTATTACATTTCAGGCTGCTCTCGGGTCTGCGACTCCACCATTTGGAGTCGATATCTTCACTGCATCAGCGGTGTTCAACAGGTCCTATCTGGATGTTATCAGGGGGACACCGCCATTTATCGTTATGTTGTTGATTGTAGGTGTACTGGTTGTGTTATTTGAAGAGATTTCATTGTTCCTGCTTTGGATTTTCTAAACCGGGAATAATGCTTTGTCTCTTTATAATAAAATAGGAACAGATAAACATTTCGCATCATGGACCGGAAAATACCGGCGTTGTTTATCTGTACCAAAAAAATTTTGGGGGTAATTCACAAATGTTGAAAAAAGCAGGTCTTTTAACGACAGCATTGTCATTAGGTGTTGTACTTGCCGCGTGCGGTGGAGACGACAATAATAACAGTGCAGGAGAAAACGTGGATCCAGACGATGTTTCCGCAGATGATCTTGAGCCGCAAGAGTGGCGCATGGTAACGGAAGAAACAGAAGGTCAGGTTCAGATGGTGTATGCCGAGGAATTTGCGGATACACTCAATGAGTTGTCTGATGGTCAAATTACACTCGATGTTTACGGTTTTGGTGAACTCGGAAGTGAAGTGGACCAGGTAGAACAGCTTTCCACGAATATTATTGAATTCGCCGTCATTTCACCAGGGTTTACAGGTACACTGGTACCTGAAGGAAACTTGTTTGCCCTGCAGTTCCTGTTCCCGGATGATCTTCGTCTTGCGCAGGACATTTTAGATGAATCTGAAGCGATCAACTCGACGCTTCGTGATAAGTATGAAGAACACAGCATCACGCCTCTTGCATTCTGGACAGAGGGTGCCATGCAGTGGACAGGGAATTCACCGCTTCGTACTCCGGAAGACTTTGACGGATTCCAGATGCGTACGCAGGAATCTCCGCTGATCTTGCGTTCTTATGAAGCATACGATGCAAACCCGACAGCGATGAGCTGGGGCGAGCTTTACACTGGTCTGCAGCAGGGACAGGTTGAAGGACAGGAAAACCCGCTTTTCTTCATTGAAGATGCGAACTTCCATGAAGTCCAGGATCATCTGACCATTTCAAATCATAATATGTATGTCACAATGACAACGGTCAACACCGAATTCTATAACGGTCTGGACGATGCAACACGTGCCATTGTTGATGAAGCTGTAGAACAGATGCGTGACCGTGCATTTGAGATTCAGGAAGAACAGAACGAAGGTGCACTTGATCGAATAGAAGAAGCGACAGACACACCGACCGAAGTTTATGAGCTGACTGAAGAAGAGCGTGAAATGTTCCGTGAGCGAGCGATTCCGGTCCGTGACTTCTATCGTGAAAATGAAGGTGACGATGCCGCAGAAATTCTCGATACGTTGCTCGATGAAATGGAAGAAATGATGGAATAAAGGTTTCAGTAGTAAAAAAAGGACCCTGCGGGGTCCTTTTTTGCATGGTTGCTGTTTCAATTCATCCTGCGACGCGACGTTTATCATATACTTGTTTAAACATGGATGTTTTCCTCAGTCTGATCGCGAGGATGACACTCAGCAGAATAACCCCCACATCTTTCAGGAAGAACGGAATCATTAAGGATGCTGCGGCTGTTAAAGTCATGCCGTCACCAATAATGAAGGAGGTGTATCCGTACAGATAGACAATCCCACTCAGATAATGGACCAATAATGCCGAAAAAGCGATGAGGAACAGGGAGCTGACAGAAGCTTTTTCTTTACTGAAAAAGCCGGTAATACAGGCGACCAGGGGGAACGTCAATAAGAAACCGGCTGTAGGGGAAAGAAAAGCCTGTCCGCTGGAAAAGCCCGCAAAAACAGGGACGCCAAAAAGGCCGAGAAGCAGATAGCCGATCATGGCTAGGGTGCCGTAATAAGGACCGAGTATCATTCCTGCAAGGACGGCGGTCCCCGTTTGAAGTGTCAATGGTACAGGTCCGATGGTTGCGAAGAGACCGATATTAGCGGTAATGGCCATTAATGCAATCATCACACCGGAGTAAACGATCATGGATGTTTTGTTTGTCAAATGCTTCACGCCCCTTATGTATGTCTAGATGACTTTGTCACTCAAAATATAGCCAATAGAAACGATGTAGTCAACCTATTTATAATAATGGTTGACTAAAAGTTTCACGAAGCGTTCATTTTTCGTCCGAATCTTCAGCTCCTGATGTGGTACGATATAATCACGATATGTGATCTGATGAGCATAAGATGAGGGGGAAAGCGTAATGTTTATGAATCAGCCCGTACAGGAACTTCCTAATGGAGCATTTTATACAGGGGCACCGGTGCAAGCGGGAACCGGGGAGACTGTTGGGCTTGCGCAGATTGTTGATATGACGCTGAACCGAAGAGTACCTGTTTCAGATTTTCAACATGTTGAGCATGTGTTTATTTGGCATTTTGAAGAGGGACGGGGACAGCGGATTAATCGCATGGCGCAAAGATGGCTGAGGGAGGGGAAAGCGGTAACGGTCCTTTCAGATCGGATTTTGCCCTTGCCTGAAGCTGTGAATGTTCATCTTATTGCGAAAGACAGCCACGCATGGCTAGCAAACGGATATATACAAAGGCAGATAAAGAACAATACATGCGAAGGAGAACAGTGTTTCTCTACAAGCAACATGTATACACCGTATAAAGAGATGATCAAAATGATCGATCAGGATGAGGTGGAACGGTGGACGGGCTTATCGTCAGCTGAATGCCAAGCCGTTTATGAAGAGATAGAGTCTGCGAACCGTGCAGGGCACTACTTTCCTCATGATGAGATGAAGGAAAAGAAAATTCAGCAGTTTCGCTCGATCTTGATGATTCCGCTGCTTGAACTTGGTTGTAAGCGGGAGCTGTCACTTCGAATTCTCATTGGAGAAGGGAAGGATCGAGTCTTTGGACAGAGACAACCGACTGCTCATAAAACGTATCAGTCCATATCAATGAAGAGTGGTCAGTCCATACAAAAATCAGGTCGGCTCGTGTTTGATTTTTATTCAGACGACATTTCAGATGCGTTTGAAGTTGATCCGTTGCCAATCGGATAATCGCTGCAAACATGATGCAATGAAAGGAGAGGATAATGCCTCTTCTTTTTTTATTTGCGGAAATGAAAAAAAGATTAAAATTTTTATGAAATGATGTTGCATCTTTATTTTGAATTTGGTATATTACTACTTGTCGCCAAAACGAGTGGCCGGCTCAGGAAAAGTATCGACGATATTGACCGAAAAATTATTTTGAAATATTGTTGACATGAACTGAGACGAAGTGATATGATTTAAAAGTCGCCAAAACAGCGACGCAAGATGTTGACCTTTGAAAACTAAACAAAAACCAAGCAAAAAAAGTGGGATATATGAATAAGATATCCCGTCAATTAAAATCCAGTGTTTTCATCGATACTGGTATGATGCTAGCGCATCAAACTCAACTTTATTGGAGAGTTTGATCCTGGCTCAGGACGAACGCTGGCGGCATGCCTAATACATGCAAGTCGAGCGCAGGAAGCTTTCTGAAGCCTTCGGGTGGACGGAAGTAGAATGAGCGGCGGACGGGTGAGTAACACGTGGGCAACCTGCCCTGCAGACCGGGACAACCTCGTGAAAATGAGGCTAATACCGGATGACCATTGGCACCGCATGGTGCCGATGTAAAAGAGGGGATTCGTCCTCTCACTGCAGGATGGGCCCGCGGCGCATTAGCTAGTTGGTGAGGTAAGGGCTCACCAAGGCGACGATGCGTAGCCGACCTGAGAGGGTGATCGGCCACACTGGGACTGAGACACGGCCCAGACTCCTACGGGAGGCAGCAGTAGGGAATCATCCGCAATGGGCGAAAGCCTGACGGTGCAATGCCGCGTGAACGATGAAGGTTCTCGGATCGTAAAGTTCTGTTATGAGGGAAGAACAAGTGCCGTTTGAATAAGGCGGCACCTTGACGGTACCTCACGAGAAAGCCCCGGCTAACTACGTGCCAGCAGCCGCGGTAATACGTAGGGGGCAAGCGTTGTCCGGAATTATTGGGCGTAAAGCGCGCGCAGGCGGTCTCTTAAGTCTGATGTGAAAGCCCACGGCTCAACCGTGGAGGGTCATTGGAAACTGGGAGACTTGAGTGTAAGAGAGGAAAGTGGAATTCCACGTGTAGCGGTGAAATGCGTAGATATGTGGAGGAACACCAGTGGCGAAGGCGACTTTCTGGCTTACAACTGACGCTGAGGCGCGAAAGCGTGGGGAGCAAACAGGATTAGATACCCTGGTAGTCCACGCCGTAAACGATGAGTGCTAGGTGTTAGGGGTTTCGATACCCTTAGTGCCGAAGTTAACACATTAAGCACTCCGCCTGGGGAGTACGGCCGCAAGGCTGAAACTCAAAGGAATTGACGGGGGCCCGCACAAGCAGTGGAGCATGTGGTTTAATTCGAAGCAACGCGAAGAACCTTACCAGGTCTTGACATCCTCTGAACATCCAGGAGACTGGACTTTCCCCTTCGGGGGACAGAGTGACAGGTGGTGCATGGTTGTCGTCAGCTCGTGTCGTGAGATGTTGGGTTAAGTCCCGCAACGAGCGCAACCCCTGATCTTAGTTGCCAGCATTCAGTTGGGCACTCTAAGGTGACTGCCGGTGATAAACCGGAGGAAGGTGGGGATGACGTCAAATCATCATGCCCCTTATGACCTGGGCTACACACGTGCTACAATGGATGGTACAATGGGTTGCGAAGCCGCGAGGTGAAGCCAATCCCATAAAGCCATTCTCAGTTCGGATTGCAGGCTGCAACTCGCCTGCATGAAGCCGGAATTGCTAGTAATCGCGGATCAGCATGCCGCGGTGAATACGTTCCCGGGCCTTGTACACACCGCCCGTCACACCACGAGAGTTTGTAACACCCGAAGTCGGTGAGGTAACCTTTTGGAGCCAGCCGCCGAAGGTGGGACAGATGATTGGGGTGAAGTCGTAACAAGGTATCCGTACCGGAAGGTGCGGATGGATCACCTCCTTTCTAAGGAGACTTGCTGGAAACCTCCGGTTTTCAGATAAGCTCAACCTTTTTACTTTTGCCTCTGGTTTTTTGTTTAGTTTTGAAGGGTTAAACACTCTTCAGGTTTTTGTGACCTTTGAAAACTGAATAACGAAATGACGAAACATCATGAATCACCGGTGAATCAACTATTTGAAACCTATTCAGATAGAGAGGAACCGAGTGTCTTGAATTCAAACGTTAAGGTTAAAACGACGCCAAAAGAAAGTCCGTCGCAAGGCGGAAAATGGTTAAGCAAGAAAGGGCGCACGGTGGATACCTTGGCACTAGGAGCCGATGAAGGACGGGACGAACACCGATATGCTTCGGGGAGCTGTAAGTAAGCGTTGATCCGGAGATTTCCGAATGGGGGAACCCACCATCCGTAATGGGATGGGATCCATACCTGAATCCATAGGGTAATGGAAGGCAGACCCGGGGAACTGAAACATCTTAGTACCCGGAGGAAGAGAAAGCAAATGCGATTTCCTGAGTAGCGGCGAGCGAAACGGAATCAGCCCAAACCGAAAGGCTTGCCTTTCGGGGTTGTAGGACACTCCATTGGAGTTACAAAGAGAGAGCGTAGGTGAAGCGGCCTGGAAAGGCCCGCGGGACAAGGTAACAGCCCTGTAGCCGAAACGCCCTCTCCTCCGGAGTGGATCCTGAGTACGGCGGGACACGTGAAACCCCGTCGGAATCCGGGAGGACCATCTCCCAAGGCTAAATACTTCCTAGTGACCGATAGTGAACCAGTACCGTGAGGGAAAGGTGAAAAGCACCCCGGGAGGGGAGTGAAACAGATCTTGAAACCGTGTGCCTACAAGTAGTTGGAGCCCGTTAATGGGTGACAGCGTGCCTTTTGTAGAATGAACCGGCGAGTTGTGATCACGTGCAAGGTTAAGCTGAAGAGGCGGAGCCGCAGCGAAAGCGAGTCTGAACAGGGCGAATAAGTACGTGGTTGCAGACCCGAAACCAGGTGATCTACCCATGTCCAGGGTGAAGTTCAGGTAACACTGAATGGAGGCCCGAACCCACGCACGTTGAAAAGTGCGGGGATGAGGTGTGGGTAGGGGTGAAATGCCAATCGAACCTGGAGATAGCTGGTTCTCCCCGAAATAGCTTTAGGGCTAGCCTCGAGGGAAGAGTATTGGAGGTAGAGCACTGATTGGACTAGGGGTCCCCACAGGATTACCGAATTCAGTCAAACTCCGAATGCCAAATACTTATCCTCGGGAGTCAGACTGCGAGTGCTAAGATCCGTAGTCAAGAGGGAAACAGCCCAGACCATCAGCTAAGGTCCCCAAGTATACGTTAAGTGGAAAAGGATGTGGAGTTGCTTAGACAACCAGGATGTTGGCTTAGAAGCAGCCATCATTGAAAGAGTGCGTAATAGCTCACTGGTCGAGTGACTCTGCGCCGAAAATGTACCGGGGCTAAACGTATCACCGAAGCTATGGCTGAACACCGCAAGGTGTTCGGGGTAGGGGAGCGTTCCAGAGGCTGCGAAGCATGACCGGAAGGACATGTGGAGCGTCTGGAAGTGAGAATGCCGGTATGAGTAGCGAAAAGAGGGGTGGGAATCCCCTCCGTCGAAAGCCTAAGGTTTCCTGAGGAAGGCTCGTCCGCTCAGGGTTAGTCGGGTCCTAAGCCGAGGCTGAAAAGCGTAGGCGATGGCAAACAGGTTGATATTCCTGTACCACCACGTTTCCATTTGAGCAATGGGGGGACGCAGGAAGATAGGGTAAGCGCACCGCTGGTCGTGTGCGTCGAAGCAGTGAGGCTGGTTACGAGGCAAATCCCGTAACCGTAAGGTTGAGCTGTGATCGCGAGTGAAATTACAGTAGCGAAGTTCCTGATTCTACACTGCCAAGAAAAGCCTCTAGCGAGGAAACAGGTGCCCGTACCGCAAACCGACACAGGTAGGCGGGAAGAGAATTCTAAGACGCGCGGGAGAACTCTCGTTAAGGAACTCGGCAAAATGACTCCGTAACTTCGGGAGAAGGAGTGCTCCCCAGGGTGAACAGCCTGGGGGAGCCGCAGTGAATAGGCCCAAACGACTGTTTATCAAAAACACAGGTCTCTGCGAAGCCGCAAGGCGAAGTATAGGGGCTGACACCTGCCCGGTGCTGGAAGGTTAAGAGGTGGGGTTATCCTTCGGGAGAAGCTCTGAATTGAAGCCCCAGTAAACGGCGGCCGTAACTATAACGGTCCTAAGGTAGCGAAATTCCTTGTCGGGTAAGTTCCGACCCGCACGAAAGGTGCAACGATTTGGGCACTGTCTCAACGAGAGACCCGGTGAAATTATATTACCTGTGAAGATGCAGGTTACCCGCGACAGGACGGAAAGACCCCATGGAGCTTTACTGCAGCTTGATATTGGATTTTGGTACAGCTTGTACAGGATAGGTAGGAGCCTTGGAAACCGGAGCGCCAGCTTCGGTGGAGGCATTGGTGGGATACTACCCTTGCTGTACTGAAATTCTAACCTCGAACCGTGATCCGGTTCAGGGACAGTGTCTGGTGGGCAGTTTGACTGGGGCGGTCGCCTCCTAAAGAGTAACGGAGGCGCCCAAAGGTTCCCTCAGAATGGTTGGAAATCATTCGCAGAGTGCAAAGGCATAAGGGAGCTTGACTGCGAGACATACAGGTCGAGCAGGGACGAAAGTCGGGCTTAGTGATCCGGCGGCACCGTATGGAAGGGCCGTCGCTCAACGGATAAAAGCTACCCTGGGGATAACAGGCTAATCTCTCCCAAGAGTCCACATCGACGGGGAGGTTTGGCACCTCGATGTCGGCTCGTCGCATCCTGGGGCTGAAGTAGGTCCCAAGGGTTGGGCTGTTCGCCCATTAAAGCGGCACGCGAGCTGGGTTCAGAACGTCGTGAGACAGTTCGGTCCCTATCCGTCGCGGGCGTAGGAAATTTGAGAGGAGCTGTCCTTAGTACGAGAGGACCGGGATGGACACACCGCTGGTGTACCAGTTGTTCCGCCAGGAGCATCGCTGGGTAGCTACGTGTGGACGGGATAAATGCTGAAAGCATCTAAGCATGAAGCCCCCCTCAAGATGAGATTTCCCATCACTTCGGTGAGTAAGATCCCTCAGAGACGATGAGGTAGATAGGTCACGTGTGGAAGCATAGCGATATGTGGAGCTGAGTGATACTAATCGATCGAGGGCTTAACCAAGAGTTAAGCGAAGTTTGTTAACACGAAGGACAGACACGGATTCATGATCCCGTCATATGCGTTATTCAGTTTTGAGTGGTTACACTCAATTTCATAGTCTGGTGGCGACAGCGAAGAGGTCACACCCGTTCCCATGCCGAACACGGAAGTTAAGCTCTTCAGCGCCGATGATAGTTGGGGGCTGTCCCCCTGTGAAAGTAGGACGTCGCCAGGCTAATTGTTTTAAGGGGCCTTAGCTCAGCTGGGAGAGCGCCTGCTTTGCACGCAGGAGGTCAGCGGTTCGATCCCGCTAGGCTCCACCATTTACAAGTTTATCTTTATGTTTTATAATATGGCGGTGTAGCTCAGCTGGCTAGAGCGTACGGTTCATACCCGTGAGGTCGGGGGTTCGATCCCCTCCGCCGCTACCATATTTGTTCGGAGGAGTACCCAAGTCTGGCTGAAGGGATCGGTCTTGAAAACCGACAGGGGCTTTACCGCCCGCGGGGGTTCGAATCCCTCCTCCTCCGCCATTATTTTTTTAAAAAGGTCCCGTGGTGTAGCGGTTAACATGCCTGCCTGTCACGCAGGAGATCGCCGGTTCGATCCCGGTCGGGACCGCCATTTTTTCATTAATAGTAATTCCGTGGAGGGGTAGCGAAGTGGCTAAACGCGGCGGACTGTAAATCCGCTCCCTACGGGTTCGGGGGTTCGAATCCCTCCCCCTCCACCATTTTTATTTCATACAGGGGTATAGTTTAATGGTAAAACGAAGGTCTCCAAAACCTTTGATGCGGGTTCGATTCCTGCTACCCCTGCCATATTAAGGCGGTTGTGGCGAAGTGGTTAACGCACCGGATTGTGATTCCGGCATTCGTGGGTTCGATTCCCATCAGCCGCCCCATGATTTTTTGCTTTTTAATTTATAGGGGTATAGCCAAGCGGTAAGGCATCGGGTTTTGATCCCGTGTACCGCAGGTTCGAATCCTGCTACCCCTGCCATTTTATGCGGGAATAGCTCAGTGGTAGAGCACCACCTTGCCAAGGTGGGGGTCGCGGGTTCGAATCCCGTTTCCCGCTCCAGAATATGCGCCCTTAGCTCAGCTGGATAGAGTGTTTGACTACGAATCAAAAGGTCGGGGGTTCGAATCCCTCAGGGCGCGCCATGCGGGTGTAGTTTAGTGGTAAAACCTCAGCCTTCCAAGCTGATGTCGTGGGTTCGATTCCCATCACCCGCTCCATTTTATTGCAGGGGCCTATAGCTCAGCTGGTTAGAGCGCACGCCTGATAAGCGTGAGGTCGGTGGTTCGAGTCCACTTAGGCCCACCATAATACTGTTCCACAGTAGCTCAGTGGTAGAGCAATCGGCTGTTAACCGATCGGTCGTAGGTTCGAATCCTACCTGTGGAGCCATATTTCTGTCTTATAAAGAATGGCCCGTTGGTCAAGTGGTTAAGACACCGCCCTTTCACGGCGGTAACACGGGTTCGAATCCCGTACGGGTCACCATTCATAAGAGCCATTAGCTCAGTTGGTAGAGCATCTGACTTTTAATCAGAGGGTCGAAGGTTCGAGTCCTTCATGGCTCACCATTTCTCAGTCAAACTTCTTCGTTATTTAATGAAGAAGTTTTTTTGTTATACACGGTTCCCTTAAAGATTAACGATACAAAAAAGGAGATGACCGTTTGGCCATCTCTTTTTAAGAATGTGCTTCATTTGCATTGGCTTGGCAACCTACATGCCAGGGACGCCGTGCATATCGTCGATCTCTTCAGCATTGTCAAGAACGTCCTGAGGGATGTTGACAGGCTCAATGTCATTGAACTGTGACATGATCATATGCGTCTTTTGTTCTGTCGTAATGTTTTGTCCCATCATATCCATCGCCATAATCATGTTCATCGTACCTTCAGTCTGATAATAAGTGTCTTTGGCAATCGTAATCGAATAGTCAAGTTCTTTGAGCTCCATCATGCCAAAGAGCTCATCCATCCCTTCAAGACCTGGAGCATCCGCGTCAAGTCCCTGCAGAGCTTCCATCAGCTCTTCCATCTGGATATCTTCAGTGATGAGTGTGATGTGATAATAATCTTCATCTTCTTCCAAGGATAGCTCCGTCATATACTGTTCAAGGAACTGGAGCTGTTCTTGCGGATTCATTTGCATGTCAGACATGGCAAGTACGTCATCCAAGTATGATTCAGGGAATTTCATCCAGGTTCCCATTGCAGGATCCTCGACAAAGAGGCCGTCTTCTTCATGGAAATAGGAAAGGTAGCTCATCTCTGTTTCATCAGCATCGTTACCCGCGAGACCGCCCATTTCGCTCAGATCCATCACCATTTCCTGCTTAAATGTCATTGGATCAAGTGTGATATCCATGAAGCTCTCAGAATGAATGACCATGGCGTCTTCACTGTCTTCCCCCATGCCCATATGCTGCGTCATATTCATTTCAACAGCGTATGATTCCAACTCATGCATCGCTTCCTGTGACTGGTTCACAATCTCTTCGACTGATTCCCCGGATTCGGACTGATTTCCGCAGGCTGTAAGCAGTGCGGTCAGAGACAGGAAGCCAATACCGGTTATCCTGTGATTTGTCATTATAATTCCCCCAACAAAAAAAGATTTTCTTTCTTATGTATTTACGGATAAATTTTAAAAAAGTTCCAATTTAATTTCATTGCAGAGAATCCTCTTGAAGACCGTCGTATTAGGATAACAATAATGCAAGCGTTTTAATAGTTTTAATACGAAAAAGTATAAAAAGTTTGACTTTTTAGTGAAATCGATAAAATGAGGTTGTTGCTAAGGGGGATTTTTGATATAAATAACTTAAGGTATCGCTTTCAATCATTTGTTTCCTGTTATGTTTCGAAAGCGGATCACTTACGTCCTGCTGATTATGTTACGCTAAAGGAGGTATATCCCATATCATAACCTGTTAATAATGGAAGCACAACGAATTGAATCAGGAAAGATCGACTTCACAAATGAACGCACATGCAACAAAACCCCACGACATAAACATCAGGAATGACGTTGCATGACATTCTTGTAACCACATTCGTGAACGATTGAACAATATGAAGTGGCAAGATCCTGTTCAGGGGAAAAACAGGTGATGATGGATGTGAAGTTGCAGTCAATGGGAGTATCCAGGTATCAGTAAATCCAAAACTGAAAGAGGTGGCTTCAGGATGAACATTCTTGTTTGTATTAAACAAGTTCCTGACACGAAGATCATTAAAGTGAATCCAAAGACAAACACGCTCGACCGCTCCAGTGCACCGGCAATTTTGAATCCGTATGATGCACATGCAGTGGAAGAAGCCGTACGATTGAAAGAAAAGCACGGAGGAAAGGTAATTGTTCTTTCCATGGGACCGCCACAGGCAGCCAACGCCATCCGAAAGTGTGTGGAAATTGGGGCAGATGAAGGGTACCTGATTTCGGATCGAAAGTTCGCAGGCGCAGACACGCTGGCAACAAGCTACGCCCTCTTTAAAGCCATTGAGAAGCTCGAAAAAGAACAGGGTGTTGATCTTGTTCTCTGTGGCAAACACGCGATTGACGGTGACACAGGTCAGGTAGGACCGGGAATTGCAAGACGAATGGGGATCCCGCCGCTGACCAATGTTATCAGCATCGAAGAGGCGGATACTGAGAAGAAAAAAATTCAAGTGAACCGAAAGATTGAAGACGGTCATGAAGTCATTGAATCAACGCTTCCGTGTCTGTTGACTGTGGAAAAAGAGATTAACGAAGTTGCCTATTCACCGCTTCCGAACATGATGCGTGCAGCACGTTACAAACCGACGGTCTGGACCGTTGAAGATTTGGACGATGTGGATATGAAGCAGCTCGGACTCAAAGGCTCTCCAACCATCGTTGGCCGTATGTGGCCGCCGGAGAAGAGCTCAGGGGCTGAAATGGTTGAAGGATCGGCAGAAGACAAGGTGAAGAGAGTGGTTTCCGTACTGCTTGAAAAGCCTGAAATGTTTGCTGCGAAAGGCGGGGAGAAAGCATGAATATAGAAGAGTACAAAGATGTCTGGGTATTTATCGAACAGCGTGACGGCGAGATTTTTGACGTGGGTCTTGAGCTTCTCGGGGCAGGACGCGAACTTGCAGACAAGCTTGAAGTAAATCTGTGTGGCGTGCTTCTCGGCGATGGCATCAAAGACAAGGCTGAAGATTTATACCAGTATGGCGCTGATGTCGTCTATGTTATTGATAATCCTGTATTAAAGCAATACCGTTCAGAAACGTATATGAAGGCTGTGGGGGATCTTGTTCGTAAATACAAGCCGGAGATTTTTGTTTACGGTGCCACATCAAACGGGAAAGACCTCGCAAGTGCTGTAGCAACAGAAGTCATGACTGGTCTGACAGCCGACACGACGATGCTTGATATCGATCTCGAGAAGCGTCTGTTTGAAGCGAGCCGTCCGGCATTTGGCGGGAACATCATGGCAACGATTCTCTGTAAGAAGCACCGTCCGCAGATGGCGACGGTCCGTCCAAAAGTCATGAGAAAGCCTGAACCGGATCCATCGAGAAAAGGAAAAGTTATTGAAGAGAAGATACAGATGAAAGAAGATGACCTCCGTACAAAAGTCGTTGAGGTCGTGAAAGCAGCGAAAAAAGGTGCAAACCTTGAAGAAGCGGAAATCATTGTTGCCGGCGGAAAAGGCATCAAGGATGAGAAGGGCTTCCAGATGGTCAAAGACCTTGCTGATGCCATGAATGCCACAGTCGGTGCGAGCCGTGACGTGGTTGAAGCCGGCATTATCGGACATGAGTATCAGGTAGGGCAGACCGGATTAACAGTCACACCTAAAATCTATATAGCCATTGGAATCTCAGGAGCCGTTCAGCACGTCGTCGGTATGCAGAACTCCGAATTGATTATTGCGATTAATAATGATCCGGATGCAACCATCTTCAATGCCGCACATTACGGCATCGTCGGTGACGCCTTTGAAATCGTTCCAATGCTGACTGAAGAATTCAAGAAGGCTCTTGCAGAACAAGAAAAAGGAGTGACGACGAATGCCTGAGAAATTTGATCTGATCGTGGTGGGTGCAGGTCCGGCCGGCACGAGTGCGGCCTACACCGCAGCCAAAAATGGCCTGGATGTTTTGTTGATTGAACGTGGGGAATTTCCTGGTTCGAAGAACGTCATGGGTGGGATCCTCTATCGTAAGCAGATGGAAGATGTGATCCCTGAATTCTGGAAAGAAGCACCACTTGAGCGGCCGGTTGTCGAACAGCGTTTTTGGTTCCTCGATAAAGAATCCATGGTAACGACAAGTTACAAAGGACTTGACTGGGGCAAAGAGCCTTACAACAAGTTTACCGTGCTTCGCTCGAAGTTTGATAAATGGTTCGCGGACAAGGCTGTGGAGCAGGGGGCACTCCTGGTTAATGAAACAGTCGTTACGGAATGTATCGTTGAGAACGGCAAAGTCGTCGGGGTCCGCACAGACCGTCCTGACGGAGATGTTTATGCAGATGTGGTGATTCTCGCTGACGGCGTTAACTCACTGCTCGGCAAGCAGCTTGGCTTCCATAACGAGTGGAAACCGAACGAAGTGGCATTGACGGTCATGGAAGTACTGAAGCTCGATAAAAAGACGGTTAACGAACGCTTCCAGGTAAATGAAAATCAGGGTGTATCCATCGAAATCTTTGGTGAAGCGACCAAAGGGGCTCTCGGAACATCGTTCCTTTACACGAACAAAGACAGCATTAATATCGGTGTCGGCACGACTCTCTCCGAGATGATCAAACGTAAGATGAAGCCGTATGAGCTTCTTGACGAGCTCAAAGAACATCCGATGATTGCGCCTTTGATTGAAGGCAGCGAATCACAGGAGTATCTCGCTCACCTCATTCCGGAAGGCGGTTTCGATTCCGTACCGAAATTGGTCGGGAATGGTGTCATCCTTGTTGGTGATGCTGCACAGTTTGTTAACGCCCTTCACCAGGAAGGCTCGAACCTTGCGATGACGTCCGGTAAGATGGCAGCAGAAACGGTTATGAAAGCGAAAGAGGTTGGCGACTTCTCCGAGAAGACACTTGATTCATACCGTACTGATATTTACGACAGTTTTATCGGTAAAGATCTGAAGAAGTACCGTCATGCTGCGCACACGTTCGAAGAAAACCCGCAGTATCTCGGCGAATATGTACCGCTTCTCAATCACGCTATGGGCTCATTCTTTACTGTCGATGGAACACCGAAGTGGGAAAAACAAAAGAAAATCGCAACGAAAATCACGGCAGGCCGGGGAAAAACCGGACTGGCGAAAGATCTCTATCGCGCATGGAAGGCGGTGAAATAATATGGCACAGACTCTTGAAGATAAGCAGTATTTGCTTCGATTTAACTGTGACACACAATCACACCTGATTATTAAAGACCACGATGTATGTGCAACATCCTGTCCAGGAAAAGATTGCACGATCTTCTGCCCGGCAGAAGTGTATAAGTGGGAAGGAGACCGGATGTTTGTCGGTTTTGAAGGCTGTCACGAATGCGGAAGCTGCCGCATCGGCTGTCCTCATGACAACATCGAATGGCATTATCCAAAAGGCGGACACGGCATCGTGTTCCGACTCGCATAAAAGTGACAAAAAGGGGACCTCGGATGATTGTGATCCGAGGTCTTTTTGATGCCGAAAAACGGCATCTGTGTTTGTACGGCAAAGTACTTAGTAAACACTATTTCAATGATGTTATCTTACAACATAGTGACATTGTTGTAAAGAGGATAGACTTAATCCGGTGAAATGATCGAAAATTTCGATTTTAATGACGAAAGCCGGTGGAAACAATCAGATTCCTCATGTAAAATGAAACAACAAACAGTAGTAAAGGTGTGGATGATGGTATGGATGAACGAGATTTGGAACTGCTGGTCCTGATTGAAAAACAGGGGAGGCTGGAGATTAATCAGCTTGCGAAAATGATGGATTTACCGACCGAAGAAGTGGCATTAAGATTAAAGCGTCTTGAGGATGAGAAAGTGATTCTCGGTTATTCAGCCTTGGTTGACTGGAAGAAGACTCCTGAGCGTGAGCGGGTGACGGCAAGTATCGATGTCAAGGTGACCCCGACAAGAGGAAGAGGCTTCGATGCCGTAGCTGAACGGATTTACCGGTTCAAAGAAGTGAAAGCCCTCTATCTGATGTCCGGAACCTATGATCTGGCCGTCGTCATCGAAGGTGCTTCAATGGCAGAGATTGCCCACTTTGTATCGGAGAAATTATCGACGCTGGATTCGGTGATTTCCACGACAACGCATTTTCAACTGAAACAGTATAAACACGATGGTGTAATCTTCGTGGACGAGGATGATCAGGACCCTAGAATGGCGGTGTCACCATGAGCATCCTGAATAAAACAGAGGTGCACGAGCCGAGACTTTCCGATGCAGTGAACCGGATCGCCCCTTCAGGCATCCGCCGCTTCTTTGATTTGGCGACGTCAATGGATAATGTGATTTCCCTCGGGGTGGGAGAACCTGATTATATAACGCCATGGAATGTCCGGGAGGCAAGTATTCACTCCCTGGAGCGAGGGCTGACGGCCTATACGGCGAATGCCGGTCTGATTGAACTCAGAAAGGCGATTGCCGCTTATCTCGATAAGCGGTTCGCCACGCCTTACGATCCGGAAGATGAAATTGTCGTGACCGTCGGCGCAAGTGAAGGCATCGATCTTGCTCTTCGTGCCATCGTGAATCCCGGTGATGAAGTCTTGATCGTCGAACCTTGTTTTGTATCCTATGCGCCGATTGTCTCTTTGACGGGCGGTATTCCCGTTTCTGTTCCGACGGTCATTGAGCATGATTTCATGGTCGAACCAGAAGAGATCAGGCAGCGAATCACTGCGAAGACGAAAGCGATCATGCTGTCTTTTCCAAATAATCCGACCGGTGCTGTCATGACCAAAGAAAAGATGCAGGAAGTGGCGGATCTCGTCATTGATCATGATCTGACGGTCATCTCAGATGAAATATATGCGGAACTGAGCTATGATGACGAGCATGTCAGTGTGCCGGCACTGCCGGGCATGCGTGAGCGTACCATCCTCATTTCCGGCTTTTCCAAAGCTTTTGCCATGACGGGGTGGCGTGTCGGCTATCTGTGCGCACCGGCTCCATATGCGAAGGCGATGCTTAAGATCCATCAGTATGCAATGATGTGTGCGTCGACCATGGCCCAATATGCGGCCCTCGAAGCCCTTGAAAATGGCCAGGAAATGATGGATGAGATGATCACGAGTTACCGGCAGCGCAGGAACTATTTTGTCAAATCATTACGGGAAGCCGGTCTTTCCTGTCATACACCCGGGGGTGCATTTTATGCCTTTCCTTCCATTAAAGAAACAGGGATGACGTCGGAAGAATTTGCAGAGGCCTTTCTGATGGAAGAACGGGTTGCCGTCGTCCCGGGTCATGTCTTCGGAACCGGCGGGGAAGGGCATATCCGCTGTTCGTATGCGGCTTCCATGGCCCAGCTCGAAGAGGTTGCTGAACGGTTAAAGCGCTTCAACGCCCGTCATATCAACAAGTAAAAGAACTGCTTTGTGTTTTTTGAAATCCTGTGTTATAATTACACAGTTAAAAAATTTATGGGAGTTGTTTTCATGTCAGGTCAATACGAAGCAGGAAGTATCGTAGAAGGAAAAATTACCGGTATCAAACCTTTTGGTGCATTTGTTGCACTGGATGAGAAAAAGCAGGGTCTTGTTCACATTTCACATGTAGCCCACGGATATGTTGAGGACATCAATTCCGTCCTTTCCGTTGGAGACACCATCAAGGTAAAAATCCTTTCCGTTGATGAAGAATCAGGAAAGATTTCTCTCTCCATCAAAGAAACACAGCCAAAGCCGGAGCGTCCACAGGGCGGCGGTAACCGTGGCGGTGGCGGCGGAGGTCCTCGCCGTAACAATGCAGGAAGCCAGAAAAAAGAGTCCACTCAAGGCTTTAACACCCTTGAAGACAAGCTCAAAGACTGGTTGAAGCATTCGAATGAAATTCAGGCAGATCTGAACAAGCGCATCAAAAAGTAAGATCAGGTTTTTTCCTGAGCGATACTGCGACGAAAAAGGGACAGTCAAATGAGACTGTCTCTTTTTTGCACATGAAGAACACGCATCTGCCCGAAGGTATCAGTGGAAGAATGCGCGTTTTTGTGTTATGTATGAAGCAGAACGATTTAACGACAGATGGAGGTATCAGAATGGATGCATTTGTATTTCAAAATCCGGTCAAGCTGATTTTTGGCAACGGTCAGACGAAAGAACGTCTCGTCACAGAACTGAAGCCTTTCGGAAAGAAGGTGCTCCTCGTATACGGAGGAGGCAGTATTAAGAATAACGGCATTTATGATGAAGTGACGGCGCTTCTTGAAGAAGGCGGCTTCGAAGTGACGGAACTGTCCGGTGTCGAACCGAATCCGCGTCTTTCTACGGTCAAACGGGGCGTAGAAGCTTGCAGAGAACAGGGTATCGATGTGATCCTGGCTGTTGGCGGCGGGTCTGTCATTGACTGCACGAAGGCCATTGCGGCCGGTGCGAAGTACGACGGGGATCCGTGGGATCTGGTCACAAAAAAAGCCGTTCCGGAGGCTGCGTTGCCATTTGGGACCATTTTAACGATTGCGGCGACGGGTTCGGAGATGAATGCGGGATCTGTGATCACCAATTGGGAAACGAATGAAAAGCACGGTTGGGGAAGCCCTCATACTTATCCGGCGTTTTCCATACTCGAGCCGAAAAACACGCTGTCGCTGCCGAAGGATCAGACGGTCTATGGCATCGTCGATATGATGACGCATGTGCTTGAGCAGTATTTTCATCCGCAGACGAATACGCCTCTGCAGGAGCATATGTGTGAAGCGGTGCTGAAGACGGTAATTGAGGAAGCCCCTGGACTTGTCGAAGATCTTGAGAATATGGAAAAACGCGAGACGGTCCTCTATGCAGGTACGATTGCACTGAATGGCATGCTGCAAATGGGGGTCAGGGGCGATTGGGCCTCACACAACATCGAACATGCCGTGTCAGCGGTCTATGATATCCCTCACGCAGGCGGACTGGCGATCGTCTTTCCGCAGTGGCTCCATTACCATAAGGATCAGGGAAGCACCAAATTAAAGCAGCTCGCAGAACGCGTCTGGGACCTCGACACGACGGGCATGTCAGAGCATGAGATCGCAGAAGCAAGCATCAATGCCCTCTCGTCATTCTGGTCCTCACTCGGAGCTCCTTCACGGCTTGCTGATTATGAAATTGGCGATGACCGCCTTGAAGAGATTGCAGAAAAGACGATGGTCAACGGGCCATTTGGCAACTTCAACAAACTTGAGAAGCCGGATGTGGTCTCGATTTTACGCGCTTCGTTGTAACGGAGATTTTTTCACGCGATGAAACGCTTACAGTTGAAATTGAGCTTGATAAATGATTCACAATTGACTAGTATGAAACAGACGGCACGAACACCACAATATCAGGTATAACACGAAAGGGAGGCAATACAATGACAGAACGATTATCCTTTGATTATGGCAATGCTTCAGGTTTTCTTGGCGATCATGAACTGACGAACCTTCAGGGAGCGGTCACTGCCGCACACGAGGCCCTGCATCAGGGAAGTGGGGCAGGAAGCGACTTTTTGGGCTGGATTGATCTGCCTGTGAATTACGACAAGGAAGAATTTGCACGCATTCAACATGCCGCAAAGAAGATTCAGTCGGATTCTGAAGTCCTCATCGTTGTCGGAATCGGCGGTTCTTATCTCGGTGCACGTGCGGCAATCGATGCACTCTCACACAGCTTTTACAATGATCTTGATAATGACAAGCGTAAAGGGCCAAAGGTTTATTATGTCGGGAATAACATCAGCTCGACGTACACTGCGCATCTGCTTCAGGCTATTGAAGGAAAGGATGTATCTGTGAACGTCATCTCCAAATCAGGAACAACGACGGAACCGGCTATTGCTTTCCGTATTTTCCGCAAGCACCTCGAGGAGAAATACGGTGTGGAAGAAGCGCGTAAACGCATTTATGCCACGACGGATGCCGAGAAAGGCGCTCTTAAGAAGCTGGCTCTCGAAGAAGGGTACGAGTCGTTTGTGATTCCGGATGATGTCGGAGGGCGTTTCTCCATCCTCACAGCAGTCGGTCTTCTGCCGATCGCTGCAGCCGGACTCGACATCGAGGCAATGATGAAAGGGGCCCAAGACGCACGTGAAGCGTTCAGTACGCCGGACCTCTTAAAGAACGAAGCCTATCAGTATGCTGCAGTCCGTAATGCGCTCTACAACAAGGGCAAGACGATCGAAATGCTCGTGAACTATGAGCCGGGTCTTCACTATGTGAATGAATGGTGGAAGCAGCTATACGGCGAGAGTGAAGGGAAAGACGGCAAAGGGATCTTCCCTGCGGCCGCGGACTTCTCCACGGATCTTCATTCCATGGGACAGTACGTGCAGGATGGCCGTCGTGATCTTTTTGAAACAGTCTTGCATGTCGGGGCGGTTAAGGAACAGGTTGTCCTAGAGAAGGCGGAAGATGATCTTGACGGGCTGAACTATCTTGCCGGTAAAGACATGCAGTTCGTGAATGACCGCGCGTATGAAGGGACATTACTGGCCCATCTCGACGGCGGTGTTCCGAATCTGATTTTGAATCTGCCGGAATTAAATGAGTATCACTTCGGTTACCTGATTTACTTCTTCGAAAAAGCGTGCGGCCTGAGCGGCTATCTTCTCGGTGTGAATCCGTTTGATCAGCCTGGCGTTGAAGATTATAAGAAGAATATGTTTGCCCTTCTCGGCAAGCCGGGATTTGAAGCAGAGAAGCAAAAGCTCGAGCAGCGTTTGAATAAATAATTCCGAAAGCAAAAAGAGCGTTCCTTACTGAAAAGGAGCGCTCTTTTTTTGATGAGGCCGTTCGGTCAATACCACTCGAAGAACAGCTTCAGAGAGATCGCGATCATGGAGTAGAAGACGACTGCGATCAGGAAAGACGGGAAGTGGGTATCTTTCTCTTTCGGAATCTCATTGATAAACACGTTGTAGATCATCGCGCCGGACACAAATGCGAATATGATCGACTTTGTCAAAGCGGAGAGGTCCGTAGTCAGTGCCAGGATCCAGCCGACAAGAATACCGGCTGCAAGGATGTAGCGTCCATATCGCTCATACGGCTCCCGGAACTCCCGCCACATATCATGCGCTACGGCCAAAAAGTGCAGACCGATGGCAAAGCCGTAAAAGAGTGCCTGAAGACCGTATACTTCAGAAGAAAGGATCGTAAAGGAAACGAGTGCATTATAGACGGCATAAAAGCCGATTGTCAGCCAAAATGAGGATTCATCACTCACATAATTTTGATGGATGGAAATCTGGACGGCCATGAGCATGACCACACCGAGCAACCCGATGATGTAAATCTCCGAATCCATGGCAAGGTTCAAAAAGCGTGTCTCAATATTCTGCTGTTCCGTGTGAAGCGTTGGCAGCAAATAGATAAAGACGTAAGAGGTGGCAAGTCCACCTGAAAAAGAGAACCATTTAATCTGCTGGATGCGACCGGCAGGGATGAAGTAATTGGCTGTTAAATGGATGAAGATAAAGACAATGCCAAGTAGAAATGGAACGAATGTCATGGTGGACACCTCCGTATCGAATATAATTATATTGTTATATACGGTGATGATGTGAAAAAGGTTTCTAATGAATGCGTGTTTGTCTGCCTTCAGTATAGCCGATGATGCCGGGCTTGTAATCCGATATGATTGCTTCCTATAATGCCGTGGAGAGTCCTTTATTTAAAGGAGATACAGGAATGAGTGAATTTTGAAAAAACGACTGGCAACCTCAAGGAAAAAACAGAGTCCTTTCGCTTATCTTGATTTGGGCATATCCTGAACAGGTTTATACATTCACAAAAACGGTAAGAAGATTATTGATCTTATTTTTGAAGGAGTGGGTGATCATGGCTGATAACACAAAAAACTGGCACTCGATGTCAGTTGAAGATACATCAGAAGCATTTGAAGTGGATCGCTCTGAGGGGCTTTCGGACGAGCAGGCCGAAACGAACCTTGAGCAATATGGAGCGAATAAGCTGCCTGAAAAAGAAGAAGAATCAAAGTTCATCAAATTTCTGAAGCACTTCAATGACATTCTGATCTTCATCCTGCTCGTGGCAGCGGTGATTAAAGCACTGCTCGGCTATTACATCGACATGTCGGTCATTATTCTCGTTGCCGTCATCAATGCTTCAATCGGTTACTTTCAGGAGAGCAAGGCTGAACAGGCCCTTGAAGGGATCAAAAACATGCTTTCCCTCGAAGCCAATGTGCTGCGAGGAGGAAAGAAGAAAAAAGTCGATGCCGATCAGGTCGTACCGGGCGATGTCGTTTACTTAACGGCCGGCGATAAGATCCCCGCCGATTTACGCATTATTCAGGCGGATAATCTGAAAACAGAAGAAGCGGCACTGACAGGGGAATCGACATCCACGGAAAAAAGCGTCGACCCGTTAGAGGAAGATGCGGTCCTCGGTGACCGTTTTAACATGGCGTTCTCAGGGACGTCCGTGACGTCAGGCTCTGGAGCGGGTATTGTTGTAGCAACAGGTGCTGAAACAGAGATCGGGAAAATCAATGAATCGATCTCTGAAGTGGAAGATCTGAAGACACCGCTGATGAAACAGACGGACCGTTTCGGTAAGCAGGTCGCGGTCTTTATCGTCATTGCATCTGCGCTTCTGTATGCCTTTGGCTTTTTCGTCAGGGACTACGAAGCAGTTGAACTGCTTCTCTCGATTATTGGGCTTGCCGTAGCCGCCATTCCGGAAGGTTTGCCGGCGATTATCTCGATTATTCTCGCCCTCGGGGTGCAGAATATGGCAAAGCGAAAGGCGATTGTGAGAAACCTGCCGTCCGTCGAGACACTCGGTGCTGTGTCGGTGATCTGTTCAGATAAGACCGGTACATTGACAAAGAATGAAATGACGGTCACATCGGTCATGACAAAAGAAGACGAATATGACGTAAGTGGAACAGGCTATTCCCCGGAAGGCGAGATTAAAAAAGGGGATCAGGCAGTCTCGCTTACTGAAGAAGGACAGTTGAATGATCTGTTAAAGATCATGAAGACCTGTAACGACGCCGATCTGCAGGAAGAGGACGGGACATGGAGCATCAACGGTGAACCGACTGAAGGCTGTCTCTTGACGCTTGCCGAAAAGGCGGACGCCGATGTTCCAAGGCACGAGGTTCTCTCCAAGATCCCGTTTGACTCGGAGTACAAATACATGGCGGTCCTCATAGAAGAAGACGGAGAGCGCTATATTTATGTCAAAGGTGCCCCTGACCGGCTGTTTGACATGGCGGAAGAGGGCGAAAATGATTTCGACCGTCAGCTCTGGGAAGACAAGATGAAGGAGCGGACGACAAAAGGTGAACGTGTCCTTGCCGCAGGGATTAAAAAAGTTGATGCTTCAAAAGATAAAGTTGAACACGAAGATCTTGACGGTGGCGTCACCTTTGTCGGAATGACCGGTATTATAGATCCGCCGAGAGAAGAAGCGATTAAAGCCATCGAAGAATGTAAGAAAGCCGGTATCCAGGTGAAAATGATTACCGGAGACCATAAAGATACCGCCATGGCCATCGGAGAACAGATGGGCATCGGTGACGGTACAAACGGTTTAGAAGGCCGTGAACTTGACCGGATGGACGACGAGGAGCTCTCTGAAGCGATCCTTGAGTACGATGTGTTTGCAAGAACAAGTCCGGAGAACAAGCTCCGCCTGGTCAAAGCCTTGCAGGAACATGATCAGATCTCAGCGATGACAGGTGACGGTGTGAATGACGCTCCGGCACTGAAGCGGGCGGACATCGGTGTTGCCATGGGGATTAAAGGAACGGAAGTGGCCAAAGAGTCTTCGCAAATGGTCCTTGTGGATGATAACTTTGAAACGATTGTCGGAGCTGTTGAAGAGGGAAGACGGGTCTACGCCAATTTGAAAAAGACGATTCTGTTTATCCTTCCGACCAATGGTGCACAGTCCTTCCTGATCATGGCGAGCATTCTGTTAGGATTCCAGATGCCGCTTGAGCCGATTCAGATTCTCTGGATCAACATGGTTATTGCCATCACAGTGTCCCTGGCGCTCGCCTTTGAGCCACTGGAGGAGGGGGCGATGAACCGGTCGCCGCGTCCTGTGAAGACACCTCTTCTGACGCCTTATTATATCTTCCGAATCGCTTTTGTGTCCCTTCTGATCGGTGGAGGAACACTCCTCTACAGTCAGACGACACTCGGTACGGATGTTGATCAGGCTTACCTGAACAGTGTTGTTCTTCAAACGGTCGTCATCATGCAAATGTTCCACTTATTCAATACACGCAATGAGATCGGCTTTGCATTTGACCGCAACTTCTTCAAGAACAAAGTGGCCTTTATCGTATCAGGTGTTCTGATTGCGTTGCAGGCGTTCATTCTTTATGTGCCGTTTATGAATACGGCATTCGGCACAGTGCCGCTCGGTTTTGAGTACTGGTTGATTCCAATCGGACTCGGACTTGCGGTCTTTACACTGATTGAAATTGAGAAGTCGATTTCAAGACGGATCATTATGAGAAGGAATCAATAGCGATTAAGGAGAGGAGCCGGTTATCGGCTCTTTTTCCTTTGTTCAGAACGGATTGATTTGTGATACACTGTCAATGTGCATAAGGAGGATGGTCAGATGATTCAGGCACTGATTTTTACCGTGACGATATTTATCGGCTGGGTGATATTCGATGGGATCAAACACCGTAAAATCCACATGGAGAATGTGTGGGCAGGATTGGTGACGGCAGTGATTGCAGGCATTGTATGGTATATCCTGTTTGTGATTTTTTGAATGATTTTTTTCGGGAAAACTATTGCATTCCAAATGATATATCGCTATAATCAGTAACTGTGAGTAAGAAATGAATCGGGGGGCATTAGCTCAGCTGGGAGAGCGCTTCGCTGGCAGCGAAGAGGTCAGCGGTTCGAGCCCGCTATGCTCCACCAATGTTTACTCACCTACATATGTGACCAACGGCGTGGTTTTCCGAATGATCGGGGAGTCGCGCCGTTTTTTTGTGCGGCTTTTTCGAAATCCTAAAGAATCATGGGACGAGTTGGAAAAAAGGGTTCAAATTCTTTTCTTCGATCATGGAACATGCTATTCTATGGTGAGAACAGCGTGAAGGGAGATTTTAGTCGTGAAGAAATGGATGACAGGAGTACTGTTTGCGGCTGTCGGTCTGTTAGTGACCGCATGCGGCAACGAAGAAGTTTCAGATTCAATGAATTATGATGCGTCTGACTATTCATATACGCTTGCTGACAGTCAGGGCAATGAAGTGGATATTTTTACAGAAGACGAAAAAGGTTTATACCTTTATTTTACGGGTGTGAACTGACCGCTTTGTCTGTCCCAGCTAGTTGAGCTGGATGAGGTAGCGGAAGAAATAGAAGATCTCGGGTATACGATCTATGGGATCAGCCCAAGTACGCCACAGGAACACAGTGACGTGATTGAGCAGACGAATCTAAGTTTTGAGCTTTTGCAGGATGCCAATTACGATGTGGGTGCTGATCATGGCTTTATAGATTTGGATGAAGGACTGATTTTCCGCGGATACACCGCAGTGAATCCGGAAACGGGCCAACAGGTGACGGAGATTGACTACCTCGTTGGAGAGAACAAGGAAGAGATCTTGGCCATTTTGGAAGATTTGTAACCGGTAAATCAGCAATGATGCTGTCAGGCGTTAACAATCAATGAAAAAACCGCCCTCGAGGGGCGGTTTTTTTTGTGTCTTCATTTAAAAGATTCCGATTGCATTTAAGAAGACAAGCATAATCATGACAGGTGCGATGAATCGCAGGACGAATACCCAAAGATGACCGATTGTCGTATCGCCGAAATCTGATTCTCTGAGGGCGTCTGTTTTTTTCCATCCCCAACCGACGAACAGTGCAATCATCAGACCACCGAGCGGAAGGAAGATGTTTGATGCGAGGAAGTCTGCCGCATCAAGAATTTCAAGTCCCCCGATTCGAACGTTATTTAACACACCGTTACCGAGGGAGGAAGGGATACCGATCAGGAAAATGATCGTTCCGATAATCACAGCGGCTTTCTTTCTGGACCATTCGAACCTTCTCATAAAATAGGCAACGGCAACCTCGAGAAGTGAAACTCCGGAAGTGATTGCTGCGGCAGACAGAAGAAAGAAGAACAGGAAGCCGAAGATCAGTCCGCCGTTCATCTCGGCAAAGATCTCAGGCAGGGCAATGAAAACGAGTCCCGGTCCTGAATCCGGGCTGATCCCGAAAGCAAAGACAACAGGGAAGATCATAATTCCCGCAATAATGGCAAAAAGCGTGTCGAGAGAAGCGACGCTGACCGCTGCACTCGGCAGGGTTTCTTTCTTGGACAGGTAACTTCCGTAAGTGATCAGGGCACCCATACCGAGTGAGAGGGAGAAGAAAGCCTGACCAAGTGCTGCCAGGTAAACAGCCGGATCTGAAAAAGCACTCCAGTCCGGTGAGAAGAGGAACGACATGGCTTCTCCGGCGCCCCCGAGGGTCAGACTGTAAATGGCAAGACCGATGACAAGGATGGCCAAAGCAGGCATGAGAATCTTATTCCACATCTCGATTCCTTTTTTGATACCGCCATAGACAATTGCGATGGTCAGTGCCATGAAGAGGAACTGCCAGAAGAGAGGCTGAATCGGGCTGCTGATAAAGTTGACGAAATAATCGCCATAGCCACCGGCTTCACCAGCCGCAGGCCCACCTGTGAAATACTGGAGGAAATAATGCAACGACCAGCCTGCAATGACCCCGTAGAATGAAAGAATGATGAAAGCTGAGGCGACGCCGAGAAAACCGGCAAGCACCCATGGTTTCCCTGGAGCAATAGTCTCAAATGAGCCAACCACGTCACTTTGTGCGCGTCTGCCGATTGAAAATTCAGCCATAAGAATTGGAATACCGATGGCGATGATGCATGCGATATAAATAAGTAAAAATGCTGCTCCGCCGCTTTCCCCGGCGACGTAGGAAAAGCGCCAAATATTACCGAGTCCGACAGCTGACCCCATTGCTGCGAGGATAAAGCCAAGCTTTGATCCCCATTGTTCACGTGTTTTTAATGCACTCATACAGTTATCTCTCTCCTTTAAAGCGTTGAAGTATAATAAGATCACAGATTACTATAGCACAGAGGCAGATTGCCGTGTACCGATTTTCGTTAAAAACTGAACATTCCAAAATTAAATGTGCATATACGTACCGATAATTGATAATTTTTACCTAGATGAGCGGTGGAACAGTGAAAGGATCTTGGATATGATACGATGAAGGCAGTACAGACATCATGATGGACTGGAGGAATGGTGATGATTGGAGTTGAGATAGCGCTCTTTACCGCAGTGGTAATTGTCTGGGGTCTTCCGTTTGCGTTAAAGATCAGACAGGCAGTTGCTGGTCAGGTTTCGATCAAAGCGGAGAATGAAACCGCCAGGGAGAACAACGATGTGCCTCACAATGGAGCTGTGGAGAAGGTAGAGCTTGTGTATGTGCCGGTACTGATCTTCTTCTTTACGCAGGATATGACAGGTGCCATGATCATGGCGATCCTGGGATTCCTGATTCATGCGGGTTATATGATGAAACTGTCACCTCTCAATAACGTGCGGTTCACCTATACACCTGAGGTGCAGCGCCTGACAGGAACGGTTTATGCGGCAGGTGGACTTGTGATGATGGTGAGCGTTGTCCTTGCCGCGTTCTGGACGATTGCCGCAGGACTTGTACTGATGATCGTGACAATCTGGTCGGTCCATCCTCTGGTCCGAACGGTTCACAATGGCCTCGCACCGGTGGAGGAGCACGTCAGGAATACGGCGGTTCAGGATGCTGTCCGGCTTCTTTCGGTCAGTGAAGGAACGGAGCTGATTCTGATCGAGGGAATTGAGGAAACCGGCCTGTTTGAGGACGCACTTCGTATCAGGAAGTCGGATAGCCGTCTATTTCCATTAAAGGGAGAACGTCTGACGGTATATGATATCGCAAGCCAGATCAACAGCGGACCGGTGGCAGAAGGTGAGTGGGTGCCGGTTTATCTTGAGCGGCTCGGTGACGCGGAACAAAATCAGCTGATGAAGGAACTGAAACCGGGGTGGTGGGTTCAGGTCAAAGACGGCAGGCTACTGATGCATGCCAATAAACACGGGAAGTGGGAACGAGTTCTTGAAGAGACCATTGAAGAAGCGGACCCGAGGGGATTCATAGCGGACCAGCTGATCCGGATGGTCTGACAGGAGCCTGAGCGTCGATTTATGTGAGAGCACCCTGATACAGGGTGCTTTTCAGGCAAGAGATGAAATCGATTTCATGATATTTGTTTGAAAAACGGATCATAAGCGCAAAAAATAATCAGTAGAAATCGTTTTCATTTTTTGATAGACTGTATTTATGAAAAGGATTTCATATATAAGGATAGAGGGAGGATGATGGGATGAGTTGGCACATATCATCTAAAGCATTGGATCAGGATCAGCTTTTGGTCGATGAGAGCCTGTTTGCTCAGGGCAACGGCTATCTTGGCATCAGAGGTAATTTTGAAGAAGGGTATGCGGCAGATATGACGACGATTCGGGGGGCATACCTGAATGCGTTTCATGACGTGGTTCCGATCGAGTACGGTGAAAAACTGTTTGGTTTCCCTGATACGCAGCAAAAGCTGGTCAATAACATCGATGTCCAGTCCATTCGGATTATCATCGACGGTGACGACTTTTCCCTGTTTCAGGGAGAGATCCTCGATTTCGAACGGTTCTTATACATGAAAGACGGCTACAGTGAGCGGAGGATTCACTGGAAGAGTCCGGCGGGTAAAGAAGTGAGCATCCATTTTTACAGAATGATCTCCTTTACAGATAAAGAACTCTTTGTTCAATGGATTGATATTGAACCAATCAGTCAGGTTCAGGAGATTGAGATAGTCTCAACCGTTGATGGCGATGTATCCAATTTCGTGGAAGCGTCTGACCCGCGGGTCGCCTCAGGTCATGCGAAGAGGCTCCATGTGACGGACGTGCAGGACAAAGGGCCTTATATGCAGGTGAGTGATGAGACGGAAGTATCGAAATTAAAGGTCTCGGCAACGACTTGGGTATCCGCATCGAGAGAAGCACTCAAAGAGAGCCGTTCTTCGTTTGAAGGTAAAGTCGAAGAGCGGCGCACGTTCTCCGGAGAGGGGAGCCTCCGATATGAGAAGAGGAGTGTTTATACTGATACGTATCGTCATGAATCGTCGCCTTCTGAGGCAGGGTTCGAACTTGCAAAACGTCTTTCTGCCGTTTCCCTGGATGAACTGATCCGTGGACAGCGGGCCTACCTTAATCGGTTCTGGCAAACATCGGATATCCGCATTGCCGGTGATGACAAGCTTCAGGAAGGGATCCGTTTTAATCTGTATCAGCTTCTGCAGTCGGTGGGGAAAGAACCGACGAGCAATATTTCAGCGAAGGGTCTCTCAGGAGAAGGATATGAAGGGCACTATTTCTGGGATACGGAGATCTATATGTATCCGCCGTTTCTGATGACGGACCCGGAGATTGCAAAGAACCTGCTGCTTCACCGATTCTCTCTCCTTGACGCGGCAAGAGAGCGGGCGAAGGAGATGGGACACCGGCAAGGAGCGCTCTTTCCGTGGAGGACGATCTCAGGTGGCGAGTGTTCTGCGTTCTTCCCGGCAGGCTCGGCCCAATATCATATCAGTGCCGATATTGCCTACAGCTTTATTCAATACTACCTGACGACGGGCGACGAGGTCTTCCTTGCGGATTATGGCGCTGAACTGCTCGTCGAGACGGCCCGTCTCTGGATTGATACGGGTCATATGAAAGACGGTCGGTTCCGAATTGATGACGTGACCGGACCGGATGAATACACATGTATTGTGAATAATAACTATTACACTAACTCCATGGCGAAGCATAATCTTGAGTGGGCAGTGAAAGCAATGGCACTCGTTGAAGAACGCCACCCGACCGTGTATAAAAATCTCGCCGCACGACTTGCTGTCACGGATGATGAGCTGAAGGCATTCCGGGAAGCTTCGGAGTCGATGTACTATCCGTACTCCGATTCACATCGGATTCATGCACAGGATGATACGTTTTTGAACAAGCAGGTATGGGACATCGAAGGGACACCGAAAGAAGAGTTCCCGCTCTTGCTTCATTATCATCCCCTTACCCTTTACCGCTATCAGGTCTGTAAGCAGGCAGATACGGTTTTAAGTCATTTTCTTCTTGAAGATGAGGCGGACGAGGAGACAATCAGGCGCTCTTATGACTATTATGAGCAAGTGACGACCCATGATTCATCGTTGTCCTTCTGCGTCTTCAGCATCATGGCGGCCAAACTCGGTTATGAGAAGAAAGCCTACGAGTATTTCAGTGAAACGGCACGTCTTGATCTTGATAACACGCATAAGAACACAAAAGACGGCCTCCACATGGCGAATATGGGCGGGACCTGGCTTGCACTTGTCAGCGGATTTGGCGGCATGAGGGTCAAAGAAACAGGGCTTCATTTCGCACCGAGACTCCCTGAAGCCTGGGATTCGCTGTCGTTTCAGATTCAGTATCAGGGACGGGTGATCGCCCTTGATATCGGGCGCGACAAAACGGTCTATACACTGACCGAGGGTGACGTGATCAATATGTATCATCACGGAAAACTGTTTACTCTCACAGAGCAACAGACTCTCCTGCACGCATAACGGATCGATCAGCAAATCCGGCCTTGTCAGAGGCCGGATTTGCTGTTTGACGCGGTCTGAAGGCAAAGGCTCGCCGGCAGCTGGTTCAACGCAAAACAGAAATGAGGTTTTGGGTTGACACGATACCTCATTAGGTATACACTGTGTTTATAGTAGTAATACCATAATGGGTATCAATAAAAGGAGGAAACAATCATGGCGGAAGAATCAAAAAATAATGCAACAATGATCGTATTTGACGGGGATCTTGACAAGGCCATCGCGAGTTTTATCATTGCAACAGGAGCGGCGGCAATGGGGAAGAATGTGACCATGTTCTTTACTTTCTGGGGACTCAACGTCCTTCGTAAAGAAGAGCACATTGAAGTGAAAGACAAGAATTTCCTTGAAGGGATGTTCGCGAAACTCATGCCAAGAGGACCTGGCAAACTGAAGCTTTCAAAGATGAACTATGGCGGTGTTGGTTCTCATCTGATGAAGAAAATGATGAAAGAGCACAACGTCAGCACGCTTCCTGAATTGATGGAGCTTGCACAGGATCTCGATGTGAAGATGGTTGCGTGTACGATGACGATGGATGTCATGGGTCTTCGTAAGGAAGAGCTCATTGACGGTCTGGAATACGCGGGTGTCGCATCCTATCTTGCTGAAGCGGAAGATGCGAACGTCAACCTGTTTATCTGATCTTGAAATAATGAAAATTGTGTGAAGTTTGCGTCGGCCCCTCTAAAGGCCGGCGCAGCTTGTGATTGTATACCCCTCTAGGTTTGTGTATAATAGAGGTACAGGTTGGCATTGGGATTAAACTGTAGTAAAATGATAAGGATTAAAGGAAATGTCCTTTCGTTGGTGTCACTGACTTTGAGATTATACAGAACAGGGGTGTTTGATATGGAATATTCACCGGAAGTGAAAAATCGGATGAAGCGACTGGAAGGTCAGGTGCGCGGTGTCTTACGTATGATGGATGAGGAGAAAGACTGTAAAGAAATCATCACTCAGATGTCAGCGATCCGTTCAGCGCTCGACCGGGCGACGGCTTTTGTCGTTGCGAAGAACCTCGAGACGTGCATCCGTAACGAGGCGCAAACCGGTCAGGAAAAAGAAGACGTGATTGAAGAAGCCATTCAGCTGCTTGTAAAGAGCCGCTGATTGTGTTTCAGACTTCGTAACGCAATAAAAGGGTACCGGCGTGTCTGCCGGTACCCTTTTATTTGGGTAAATTCCTCAACAGGGGAGGAGCTTCTTCAGTTCGTCGAGTGAGGCGATTTCATGATCCGGGCGGACAACCTTTGGCTGTTTCCCTTCGCGATTCAACCAGACAGATGTGATGCCTGTGGCGTTGGCCCCTTTGATATCCGTCATGAGATTATCGCCGACCATGAGCACATCTTGCGCTTTTTGACCGGCGAGGGAGAGGGCGTGTTCAAAAATCGACGGGTCCGGCTTTCCGATTCCGAACTCGCCGGAGATAATAATGGTCGAAAAGTAAGGAACCAGTTCGGGCGTCAGTTTCAGCTTGATATTTTGAAGCTGCGGTGACCCATTCGTCAACAGTACCAGTTCATAAGATTCTTTTAGCTCTTCAAGGACCGGCAAGGCATCGTCAAACAAGAACGGGTTGGCGAGACGCTCTGTTCTGAACGTGGTGGCCAGTTGACGGCCAAGCTGTTCATCGTTGATGCCGCAGTATTGAAGCGCTTCGGTCCAACTCGTCTTCTGGTAATGGGTAATAATCGATTTGAGTTCTCTGAAGCCGTCAGACGGATCGTCAAACTCGCCCCAAAGGCCTTCAAAAGGGTTAATCCCGATTTTTTTCGTAAATGGGTAAGCATCATACCTTGCATAGACCTCCGGTGCTTTCAGGCGAATCGCTTCATACAGGCTGTTTGCTTCCACTCTCGCTTTCGATTCGGCAAAGGCACATGTTTTACGAAGGGCTGTTTCCACACTTCGCGCGTCGTTTAATAAAGTATCATCAAGGTCAAAAAAGATGGCGTTTGTCATGAACATTCCTCCAATGGCTGATCGGCGAGTCCGTTTCCCGCCGTTTCTTTTTAAGTCTATACAAAAAAGACGCATCTGTAAAACAGATGCGTCAATCCGTATTTGGATCAGGAGGTCGGTTTTAAAGGCCGGTACTGTTTATCGAACGTGAAGCCTTCTCCGGACACTTCCTTGACATCATTGATGGAGAAGAAAGCGTACGGGTCCACTTCCTGGATCAAATTCTTCAGCTGAATGAGCTCGTGACGGTTCACGACACAGTAGAGAATCTGGCGTTCGCTTTCCGTGAAGCTTCCGCGCCCGGTAATGACGGTGGAACCCCTTCCCATTCGCTCAATGATGGCTTTTGAGATGGCCTCAGTTTTGCTTGAGATGATCATTGTGGATTTAGCCGCACTTGCCCCTTCAATGATCAGATCAATAACCCGGCTTGCCACAAACACGGTGACGAGGGTATACATCGCCTGCGTGAGCGTCAGGTGGATCATGGAAATGGTGATCACGGCTGCATCAAAGCTGAACATAAATTTCCCGATGCTCATCCCGAAGTATTTCTCAGCGAGACGGGCGAGAATGTCTGCGCCGCCGGTTGTGCCACCGGCTCTGAAGATCATGCCGAGACCGGTGCCGGCAAAGACCCCTGCGAAGAGTGAGACGAGAATCATGTCGTCATGAAGGGGGATTTCCGTCACCGGGTACAGTTCGAAGATCCGAAGAGAAACAGACAAAGACAAGGTACCGAAGATGCTGTAGATAAGCATATTCTTCCCAAAGAGTTTATAGCCGATTAAAAAGAGGGGGATGTTCAGTGCCAAATTCGAAAAAGACGGTTCGATGGCAAAGAGATAGTATAAAAACAGCGTAATGCCGGTAAAGCCTCCGTGTGCCAAACCGTTTTGTATATTAAAATGAATGATGCCGAAGCCGAAAATGAGTGTCCCGACGATGATGATGAGAAACGGTCTGACTTTAAGACCTTCTGTTACCTGCTTTAATCTGTTCATATTCAGATCCCTCCCGGAAATAGATGATGGTATGATTCAAACGAGACTGAGTATAACACACGGCAGGGGGGAACCCAACCACATAGTTGCAGATCCCCCGAAGTATCAATCTTCAGATAACCGGAACCGGTTTCAGTGAAAAACTCGTGAAGAAAAAGTTGACGAAATCCCCCGAAGAGTGATAATATTCAAATAATTATCGGCGATAGCCGGTAACTTCGACAACCTCACCCTTGATGAATGAATACTCTTATCAAGAGCGGCTTAGGGACTGGCCCGATGAAGCCCGGCAACCAGCACAGGATCTGTTTTTCACTTGTGCAAGGTGCCAATTCCAGCAGGACACCAGGTGTTCTGGCAGATGAGAGCGCCCTTTTTTTATTGGGATCAGACGCTCGCCCTGCCTTGAACAAGGCGGGGTTTCTATGTTTTTTCAACAGCAAAAGGAGGAATCAGCAGTGGGAAAAGAAGTGAATGAATGGAAGAAGAGTACGCAGCTGCTTCATGCAGGACAGGTGGCCGATCCGGCTACAGGTGCGAGAGCCGTTCCGATTTATCAGACGACGTCTTACGTCTTTGACGATGCGGAACACGCGGAAAGGCTGTTTTCTCTCGCAGAACCCGGCAACATTTACAGCCGCATTATGAACCCGACAGTGGATGCTTTTGAGAAGCGGATGGCGATCCTTGAGGACGGCGTGGGTGCATTGGCCACTTCGTCAGGCATGTCGGCGATCACCCTGACCATCTTCAACCTTGCAGAAGCGGGAGACGAAATCGTTGCCGCATCGAATTTGTATGGCGGCACATACAATCTCTTTAAAAATACCCTCCCGAAATACGGGATCAAGGTACATTTTACGGATTCGACGGATCCTGAAGCCGTCAGAAAAGCGATCACACCAAAGACAAAAGCCGTTTTCGCCGAAACAATCGGGAATCCGAGCCTGAACGTCCTTGATTTTGAAGCCATATCCGATGTGGCACACGAAGCGGGTGTGCCGCTGATTATCGACGGGACCTTCGGGTCACCGGCGGTCTGCCGCCCTTTGCAGCATGGAGCGGATATCGTGATCCATTCGGCAACGAAATGGATTGGCGGACACGGAACGACCATCGGCGGGGTCGTGGTTGATGGAGGACGGTTCGAGTGGTCAAAAGAGAAATTCCCGATGTTCCATGAACCGGACCCGGGTTATGACGGCCTTCAGTATAAAGATCTCGGCGAACTGGCCTTCATCTTAAAGATGCGCGTTCAGCTCATGCGTGATATTGGAGCGGCGATGAGTCCGTTTAATGCGTTCCTTCTCCTGCAGGGTCTTGAAACGCTGAATCTGCGTATGGAACGCCATCAGGCGAATGCCCTTGCCCTCGCGGAGAAGCTTCAGTCGCATCCGCAGGTTGAATGGGTCAGCTATCCTGGACTGAAGGATCATCCGGCCCATGATTTAGCTGAACAATATTTGAGCGGCGGGTATGGCCCGGTTGTGAACTTCGGCATCAAAGGCGGTCGTGATGCGGGGCGGGAATTGATCCGTCACGTGAAACTGTGGAGCCACGTCGCGAATGTCGGCGATGCGAAGAGCCTGATCATCCATCCCGCGAGCACAACGCATCTCCAGCTTTCCGATGAGGACCTTGCCACGACGGGAGTTACACCGGATCTCGTGCGTCTGTCCGTCGGACTTGAAGACATTGATGACTTGTACGAAGCCCTCGATGAAGCACTGCGCATAGCTTCCGGCGATCATCCTGCGGAGGAGGAGCCGGATCATCTGTACGAGCGGATGATGTCTTCCGCTGTCCTTCATCAGCCGGAAGGTTCGAGACGAAAAGTGATTCTGAACTATGGATCAGATGAATCTGTTAAACCGTTCAAACGACTCGGGTACAGAGTAATTTCAGAATCGGATCTGACGCAGGACAGCGTCGTCGATTACATTACAGCCAACGACGAATCAGCTGTCTCCCGGGATGTCTTGGATCAGTATGAACCTCTTGGCATCCTCTATATAGGTGAATAACTTGACTAAAGGTGTGCGTCGGTCTACCCGATTCGCACCTTTTTTTCTTGTTTGTTCACGTTACTTCGGCTTTTCGGTATAATGGAGGGTGAAGAAAGTGGGGTGGGTCCGTGTTTAAAATGATGGTGTCAAGTTTTATTATCATGCTGATTCTCTCCATGGCGGGATTATTGTATCTGTACAGTTCGGGAAGCAGTGAAGGCGAATCGGATATTGCGAATCTGGATTTTACGTTTGAGAACAGTGACTATCTCTTCTATTTGACTGACGGGGAGATTGCTTCTGCTATTCAGGAGTCAAGAGAGAGTATCCGGCTTATCGAGGATTATCTGATTGAACTAAATGACACAGGGATACCGGAGATCGCCTTTGTTTATATGGAACCGCCGATTCTGACGGCAAAGCTCGAAGCGAGAAGAATCTCGGATCACTTTGGACGCACCGCTTCTGTACCGGAAATCAAAGAAGGTCTTTCGGATCGGTATTTACCCGTTATAGGGCGGTTTACCGGGAATCATGCGTTTGTGTTCGATGTTTCACTGCACCAGGAGACGGATGGAGAGGACCTTCATGAGGTGCAGTTTTATGAAGAAAACAGTGGAGGCGGTGCTGTGAAGACGATCCTGATCGATATGGAAACCGTCGATCCATCGATTCCTCTGTATATGGATGTGTTCGATGTGTCTGATCCTGCTTTGACAGCGCGTTACAGAATTGATTTTGAGACATTCCAAACCCATGATTAAACCCCGGCTCTTCCGAGATCCGGGGTTTAACAGGGTCATAGGCGATCATCGTTTACTGATCCACGAGCTCCGGATAGCGCTGGCTCATTCTTTCAAAGATCGTTTCCTGGATCATCATAAAGGCCCCTTCTTCATCCTCATCATGATCACCGTATCGGGCGATAACCTCTTCTGTGATTTGCGAACGGATAAAAGGTTCCAGATAATGAATATCCTGCTGCCGTTGAAGCATGGTGCTCCCGTACGCTTCTTCGATCACCTCAAAAAGGATCATGAGGCTCTGGTCTTCGTCCTCTCCGGCTTCATCAGGATCTGTCCCCTCATCAATAAACGCTGAATAGGATTCGGCATCAAAGTCAAACGCAAATTCAGATTCTGCATACTCAAGCCAGGTATAAAGTTCGCCCGCTGTCCATTCCGCATCCTGATCGATGGATTCATCGGAATAGCCCTCATTGATCCGCTCAAGAAACTGGTAATAGAGACGGCTGTGCGCCATCAGACTCGCTTCAGTCGGCTGTTCTTCAGCTTCGGGCAAGGTGACGGCAGTCACCAGCTCTTCGGCTGACTGTCTGATTTCTGCTTCACGCTGCGGATCGTCGAACTCATGCTGTTCATCCCCGGATGCAGAAATATTCAAGTCTCCATCCATCGTTCCCCCGTTTTCGGAAACGGCATTTTCATTATTAGCAGCGGTTGTGTTCTGTTCGTTCTGCGAATCATCCATGGCCCCATTGCTTCCCATTCCAGGCTCCGGTCCTGAGGTATTCTCGAGATTCAGTGCCACCGCAGAAAGACCGGTCAGTAAGACGATGCCGACAGCTAACACAATCCATTTATTTCGGTTCAATTGATTCACTCCTGATTCATGACATGATTACTTTTGCAATTATACCATGAAGTAAGAAACTGTCCTATAAGCCGAACCGTAAATTTGGAAAATAGGTCTGACAACTTGCGCTGTTCGTGGTATGATAAAACCATTAAACTGTTAGATGGATCCTGCAAACAATACCGGGAGGATGATGAATGTGATTCAATATATTCGGGATGCTAGTCTTAGGAAAAAGATACTCGGTACGTTCAGTATTGTTATTATGCTGCTTATCGTCAGTTCGATAACCACGTACATTCAGATGTCACAGGTTGGCGGAGAGATGGATGAATATGGAGAAGCCAACGAACGGGCGGTGGCCGCGACGGAAGTGGCAGCACTGGTCAGGGCGACGTACATATTGAAGTCAGATGAGCTGAGAACGGGCGAAGAGATGGATACAGCTCAGTTCGAGACCTGGACGACCACATTGAACAGTCACCTCTCGCTCCTTGAAGAAGGTCTCCAAGAGGAGGAGCAACTTGCCTTGCTCGCCTCTGTCCAGGAAAACCTTGAAGCCTTTTATAATCAAATTGAGCGTGTTCCTGATCAGGTGGGTCCGATTCAGAATCAGCGGATGGATGAATTGGCTGATTTGAGAGGGGACGTGGTGGATGATGCCCTTGCACTCACGAACGTTATTCAGGGTCAGGCAGAAGTCGCAGAGGCAAACGTAATCGGAATCATTGATGACAATTCACTGTTCTTCTCCGTTGTAATCGGATTGAACATCATTCTCGGAACCGTCTTTTTCTACCTCCTGAGCCGGAATATGTCCCGTTCACTGAATGAAGTCGTCGGTCGCATGGAAGCGATCAGTGAAGGCAATATTCATGTGTCCGAGATAGAGGTTAAAGGAAAAGATGAAATGGGACAGATGGGTCTGGCAGTGAATCGAATGCTTGGAAGCTTAAAGGAAATGGTCGGTAAGATCTCCGAATCGTCAGATCAGGTCGCGGCAAGTTCAGAAGAACTGTTGGCATCGGCAAGTGAGACAAGCCGCGCGACCGAAGAGATCAGCGAATCGATTCAGGAAGTGGCATTGGGTGCGGATAAACAGTTGAACAAAGCATCTGACAACTCCCAAATCGTAAGCGAAATGCGCAGTCAGGTTGACCGCGCCACATCGGCAATCGATGAAGTGGATCAGGTTACGGAAAATGCAAACGAGAAGACCGTTCAGGGCAAACAGACGCTCGAAATGACGATATCCCAGATTCATGAAATCCAGGGCGTCACGAAAGATATTGATGAATCCGTCCAGCGGGTGTCCGAGCGTTCCGATCAGATTGGCAATATTATTAAACTCATCAATGACGTTGCGGAACAGACGAATCTTCTCGCCCTGAATGCGGCCATAGAGGCTGCAAGAGCAGGCGAGCATGGCAAAGGGTTTGCGGTGGTGGCTGATGAAGTCCGAAAGCTTGCGGAGCAGACCGGGAACGCAACAGGGGATATTCAGAAACTGATCGAAGAAATGCAGGTTGAGGTTTCGAGGTCCGTGGATTATACCCAATCAGGCAGTAAAGCTGTTGAGCTTGGAACGGACTATGCGAATCAGGCCGGAAAAGCGTTCGATGATGTGGATGATGCCGTAGTTGCGGTGACGAAGAGAATGGCAGACGTGACAGGGATTATGAAGGAAATAAAAGAAGGAATCGGTAATGTCGAGGATTCCGTATCCGAAACGAAAGCGTTGAGTGAATCATCGGCCGGATACAGTGAAAATGTTGCTGCTTCAGCTGAAGAACAGACTGCATCCATGGAGGAGGTTCATGCTTCAGCCAATCAGCTTGCGGACATGGCTGAAGAGCTCCAGGAAGTTATCGCGGCCTTCAATAAGTCTTGAAACGATGCTTCACACTAAGGGTCTGAATACTGTATAATTGAGGAAACGAGTTCATTTTCGGGAGGATTGGTAAGCATGCTCGATGAAACATACAAGCATATCTTAATGTGTTATGATGGCTCAAAAAATGCAGAGAAAGCATTGATGAAAGCAGTCAATGTGGCAAAACGGAATGAGGCAAAATTGAGTGTTGTGCACATCATTCATAAGGATAATCCTCAGTTTGAAGTGGTTAAACCGTCAAACTTTCAAGCGGAAGCCGATCAGCATGCAGAAGAGATTCGCCGTCATGTAGAGGCAGTGATGGACCGTGCAGACTTTAAGGCGTTTGAGGTGCTGATTGACACCGGTAATCCGAAAACGAAAATTACCTACGATTATATCGATGACCTGGGAACGGATCTTGTCATATGCGGGCATACCGGTATGGATTCCTATGACAAGATGGACATGGGCAGCACGTCAGAGAACATTGCCCGATACTCCAGTGTGGACGTCATGATCGTCAAATAAATAAAGGAATTATCATACAGTTTGAAAAACCTCTGCCAAAGCGGCAGAGGTTTTTCAGTTGGCTGAAAAAAGTACAGCCAATATTTGTTTTGTGCATATGTGAAGGTTTTATTAAATACAATGTGAAATACTTAACAAAAGATTGTGAAGTTCGTAAAAAATTTGTCGGTAGTGTGTTAAATGTCACAGAATTTCTGTTTGTAATCCGTTATGGTTAAAACAGATGGAAATGATATCGCTTTCTTTTCATAGGTCAAGTAAACAGATGTCATATGAACTATCCGATAGAAGAGAGAGTGAAGGGGGGAAGACGATGAAGATTTTCTGTCCGGAAGAATTTCCGGTTGCCCTGTTTGTTAATGGGCAGGAGATGTCCGTCTATCAGCTGACGAATGAAGATCTTGAAGAATGGTGCTATGGTCACTTATTCAGTGAAGGAGTCATTGAATCAGCCGACGATGTTGAAGAAGTCGTCATCAGAGAGGGGAAAATATCCGTCGAGTTGAGAGAAGATCTCGATGCGGATGCGCTGATGCAGCGGAAGAAGCGTATGACGGCGGGATGCGGTAACGGGGTGACATTTTTCTCAATGAACGATGTCCTCGGGTTTCCGAAAGTGGAAACATCGCACCGGGTCACACTGACGTATCTGCTGAAAAAACGGCATGAATTTGCGAAGGCGTCCCCGATGTATAACGAAACAGGGGGCATGCATGGTGCCTGTTTTATCATGCCGGATGGGTCACTGGTCATCAGGGAAGACATCGGCCGCCACAATGCAGTGGATAAGGTGATCGGATACGGGCTCTTGAACGGTGTGAATCCGGAAGATGTGATCTTATTGACAACTGGCAGGGTATCCTATGAGATGCTGTCAAAGTCTGCAAGATACGGAATCGGTGTGATTGGAAGCAGAACGGCTGCCACAAAACAGGCTGTTCAGCTCGCTAATTTTCTCGGTGTGGAAGTCGTTGGATACATCCGCGGCAAGATGTCATTTGTTTATACGAAACACGAGAAAGTGATCAACGATTTAAAAGCAGCCACTTCGATCTGACAAGGGGAAAAAAGAATCAAAATGAAGTCAAACGTAAGCTAAGGGGGAGTTATGATGCTTGAAGTATCAAGAAGACAATTTTTAAAGTTGTCCGGCGCAACAGCGGCGACACTTGCCGTTGTGGAACTCGGGTTTGACCCGAACAAGGCACAGGCGGAGTCACGGACATTAAAGACGGAATCATCCGTCATCACACCGACGATCTGTCCTTACTGCTCGGTCGGGTGCGGGATTCTCGTTCATGTGAAGGATGAAGATGTGGTGTATACGGAAGGGGATCCGGATCACCCGATTAACAGAGGGTCCCTGTGCAGCAAGGGAACATCGATCAGACAGCTGTATACGTCTGACCGGCGTGTGCAAAAGCCGATGTACCGCGCTCCAGGCAGTGACCAATGGGAAGAGCGGGACTGGGACTGGACCCTGGACCGTATTGCAGAGAAGATTAAACAAACCCGTGATGAATCCTTCGAAGTGACGGCAGACGGGATGCCGGTATACCGGACAGAAGCGATAGCAAGTCTCGGGGGAGCCGCACTTGAGAATGAAGAGTGCTATATGATTCAGAAGTTCATGCGCGGCATGGGCGCCACCTTTATTGAACACCAGGCGAGGATATGACACTCCTCTACGGTTGCCGGTCTGGCACCAAGCTTTGGTCGTGGCGCAATGACAAATCACTGGAACGACATCCAGCATGCTGACGTGATTTTCGTCATCGGGGGGAACCCTGCTGAGAATCACCCAATCAGCATGAAATATGTACAAAAAGCGAAAGACAAGGGCGCGAAGCTGATCGTCGTTGACCCGCGTTTCACAAGAACAGCTCAGCTTTCTGACGTCTATGCACCGCTTCGCTCGGGAACGGACATCCCGGTTATGGGCGGGTTAATGAACTACGCGCTGCAAAACGGTCTGTATCATGAGGAATACGTCCGACACTATACGAATGCCACGTTCCTCGTGCATGATGATTTTGACTTTGATGACGGTCTGTTTACCGGCTATGACGAAGACAGCCGCAGTTATGATAAAGCCACCTGGACGTTCCAGCGGGATGAAGACGGTGAAATTTTAACCGATGAGACGATGCAGGACCCGCGCTGTGTGTTCCAGCTCTTAAAGAAGCATTATGAGCGTTATGATGCTGAGACGGTATCAGCCATGGCGGGCATGACGGTTGATGACTTCAACCGCGTCGCTGAAACGTTCTGTTCCACTGGGGCGACAGATAAGACAGGTACGATTATGTATGCCATGGGCACGACCCAGCACACGGTCGGCTCGCAAAACGTGCGGAGCTATGCGATGCTTCAGCTCTTGCTTGGTAACGTAGGCCGTCCTGGCGGCGGTGTGAATGCCATGCGCGGTGAGTGTAACGTTCAGGGCTCCACGGACTTTGCGCTGCTCTTCCATCTGATGTCCGGTTATATCGGGGCACCGACGCAGAGCGCCAATCATGCTTCGCTTGCGGCTTACAATGAAAATGAAACACCGGCTTCAGGATTCTGGAGCAACAAGCCGAAGTTTTTGGCGAGTCTGTTAAAGGCATACTACGGAGAAAATGCGACACCTGAGAATGATTTCCTCTATGACTATTTCCCGAAAGGGCAGAAGAACTACTCCCATATTTCGTTGTTTGAATCGATGCACAACGAAGAAATCAAAGGGCTGATCACCTGGGGACAGAACCCGATGGTCGGCGGACCAAATGCCAACTTTGAGCGTGAGGCCATGACGAAGCTCGACTGGTTTGTATCCATGGATCTGTGGGAGACGGAAACGGCAGCCTTCTGGAAAGACAATGCCGGAAGTAACCCGGCGGACATTGATACGGAAGTATTCATGCTGCCGGCATGCGGGCCTTATGAAAAAGAAGGATCGGTTTCAAACAGTGGCCGCTGGATGCAGTACAGATGGAAAGCACTGGAGCCAAAGCACGACTCCAAATCCGATGCGTGGCTTGTGAATAATCTGGCGAAACGTCTGAAAGCCTTGTATGAAGGGGAACAGTCCGAAGCAGCCAAGCCGATCCAGGCACTGGACTGGAACTTTGGTGACGGCGACTATCCGGATGTGGACCTTGTCTGCCGTGAAATCAACGGGTACGATTTGAAGACGGGTAAAACGATTACCAACTTTACTCACCTGAAAGACGACGGAACAACGTCAAGCGGAAACTGGATTTATTCCGGATTTTACCCTGACGCAGGACCTGGAGAGGATAAAAACCTCGCCAAGCGTCGTGATGATGAGGATACGGGTATGGAGAACTACCTGAACTGGTCCTTTGCTTGGCCGGTGAACCGTCGTAATTTGTATAACCGCGCCGGTGCGGATCCGCAGGGGAATCCTTGGAGCTCCAATAAAGAGACGATCTGGTGGGATGGCGAACAATGGACGGGGCATGATGTACCGGACTTTGGCGCCAATAACGATCCGGCAGGTCCGGGAGGCAAAAATCCGTTTATCATGATTCCTCATGGTAAAGGCGGCCTGTTCACCGACGGCACCGCGGACGGACCGTTCCCGGAACATTACGAACCTTACGAAAGCCCGATTCCGAATGCGTTCTCGAGTCAGGAACTGAATCCGGCCGTTCATATTTGGGGCGGTGATCACAATAAGCGCGGGAAGTTTGCCGATTTCCCAATCGTGGCAACGACGTACCGCCTGACGGAGCACTGGCAGTCCGGTTCGATGACGAGACAGCTCGAGTGGCCGTCTGAGCTGATGCCGCATATGTTTGTGGAGATCAGTCAGGAACTGGCGGATGAGAAGGGCATTCAGGAGAAAGACAAAGTGATGGTATCAACGGCACGCGGCGAGATCGAAGCCCTGGCCATGATCACGAAGCGCTTCAAACCTTACACCATACGAGGCGAAAAGATCCATCATCTCGGTATGCCATGGCATTACGGCTATGAAGGAATAGCAACAGGTTCGATTGCGAACCATCTGACGAGTCACATTGGTGATGCCAATACGATGATACCGGAGTATAAAGCGTTTCTCTGTGATGTAAGGAGGGTGGAAGCATGAGCTATGCAAAATTAGTGGACGTAACCCGTTGTGATGCGTGTCGTGCCTGCCAGGTAGCCTGCAAAAACTGGAATGACCTGCCGAGTGATATTCAGGCATACGGTGGAAGCTATCAGTCCCATGAGAAAGTGAACGGAAAGACATGGAACGTGCTTCAGATGAAAGAATATGAAAATGGAAGCGGGTTTGAGTGGCTCTTTCGCCACTCCGCCTGCTACCACTGTGAAGATGCAGCGTGTGAGAAAGTGTGTCCGGAAGGAGCCATTTCCACAACGGATATGGGCAACGTCGTCATCGATCAGGAACAGTGCGTCGGATGCAGCTATTGTACGCAGAACTGTCCGTTTGATATCGTTGAACTCGCTGATTATGTAAATCAGGACGGTGAAACGGTGCAACGCGCTCAGAAATGCACGATGTGTGACGATCGGATTCATAACGGCCTGCAGCCTGCCTGTGCGGATGTTTGCCATATGGACGCTATCGTATTTGGTACAAAAGAAGAAATGAAGCAGTTGGCTCAGGAACGTCTTGCCCAGGTGCAGGACCGATATCCGAACGCCCAGATTTATGATCCGCAAGGAGTGGGCGGTACGCACACTATCTACCTTCTGACCGATGACCCTGAAGTCTATGACATGCCAAGGGATCCAAAAGTACCGACATCCGCTGTTGTCTGGAAGGATTATGCGCAACCGATGGGGAAAGCCCTTCTCGGTGTGACAACCATGGCAGTGATGACAGGCTATGTGACGAACAAGCTCTTTAACAAAGAAGGACATGGTTCTGAGGAAGAAGGAGGTCATGAAGATGTCGACAGAGACTAATGCACCTCAAAAGGTGAAACGGTTTTCGAAACCGATCCGTATCGCGCACTGGTTAAATGCCCTGGCATTTTTCGCGCTCTACCTGACGGCCTTGCCGCTTTATTCCGACTTCTTCAGCTGGCTGTATCCGGTGCTTGGCGGACCGGAAATGGCGAGGCTGTTGCACCGGATTTTCGCAGTCCTGTTTATTTCGACGCCAATCCTTGTCCTGATCTTTGACAGAGAAGGGATCAAACACTGGTTGAAATCGACATTCCAGTGGTCGAAAGCGGACGTTAAATTCTTTATGCAGTTTCCGAAAGAATTCTTCCTTGGAAAAAGTAATGTGCCAAAACAGGGATTTTTCAATTCAGGGGAAAAGCTGAATTCCCTCCTGATCATTTTGACATCAGCGATGCTGATTGTCTCAGGGATTATCATGTGGTTTCCGCAGTTCTTCTCTGCAGGTGTGATTCAGTGGGCGTATCCGATTCATAACATCGCCTTTGGATTATCCATTGCCGTGATCGTTGGCCATATTTTCCTCAGTATCGGACACCCGAACTCCAAAGCTTCGATGGAAGGTATGACAAAAGGGACCGTTGATGTGGAGTACGCTAAAGACCATCACGAAGCCTGGTACGACGAACTCGTCGAAAAAGGTGAGATCAAGGAAAAGGAGAAAGACAAAGGTGCCTGAAAAAGAAAACGAAAAAGTTCTATGAAAAGGCTGTCCTGACATGGACAGCCTTTCCTTTTGAACGATATAATGTAAGAGTCAGATCAACGAGATGCACAGAATCATAAGGGGGATATAACCATGGATCCGAATGTAGTAGCAGAAGAGTATTTAAACTTGCAAAAAGCGATTATGGATAAACAGAAAGTCATCACAGAGAAGCATCAGGATGAGATTGACCTTGATCTTGACAATCAGGAACTGAATCGGGAAGTACCGGTATTACCGCAGCTGTCCGTATCACCTGTTCCGGGTATCCTTTATCATCAGGCTCTCGATGAGATCGCCGACGTCATCGCGGTTCATCAGGAGAATCTCGCCGGTGAATTGAAAGCGATCACAGAAGCACTCGATGAAGAGACCGTTGTGAAGTGGATCAAGGAAGCGGTCATGTTTAATGAACGTTATTTTCAGGACTGGGCGAAGGAACAGGGCGTATCCGAATCCCTGCCGCATTTTCTCGCGGAACAGGCCCTGAGACCGTTTATGCAGCTGATGGCGAAACAGGTGGCGGACATCATTCATGAGTTTGACGTGATGGGGACGTGTCCGTGCTGCGGCGAGCCGCACCGTCTTGCCAAACTGATGAACAAAGGAGAAAAGCATCTGAACTGCCCGCGCTGTGAGACACTTTGGAAACAAAAGCGCCTTGCGTGTGTGCACTGCGGGAACGACAAACATGACCAACTCTTCTACATCAATGTGAAAGACGATGAAAAGGCGAAGATCGAAGTGTGTGAAACGTGCAAGAACTATCTGAAGGTCATCGACACAGCCAAGACCTTCGAGAAAAAGCCTGCCGCACTTCTCGATCTTGAAACCATTCATCTCGATTTCGTTGCACAGGAAGAGGGCTATGACGGTCAATAACTGATGAAGGAGTGGATGATGGATGGGGATTACAGGAATCATCCTTGCCGGTGGACAATCACGGCGTATGGGACAAAACAAGGCACTGTTGCCTGTTGGCGATGAGACGAATATTGGAAGGATTAAGCGGCTGATTGAAGCAAGGACCGATGATCAGCTTCTCGTGACCAATGATCCGGATTCTTATGAATTTTTGCAGATTCCGATGTTTGAAGACGAGCATAAAGGCCATGGCCCTCTTGCGGGGATCGAGGTGGCATTAAGACAGTCGACGACGACCTGGAATCTGATCGTTGCCTGTGATATGCCGTTTGTGGACGGGGAAATTGCGAGATTTCTCTGCAAGAAAGCAAAAGAAGAAGGGGCCCTGGCAGCTGTACCGGAATACAATGGCAAACGGCACCCGCTCTTTGCCTGTTATCACAAAGATTTTCTGCCTTATGTCACCGAGGCCCTCGATCAGGGCGAAAAGCGGATGATTAACGTTCTTGATCAGGTGAAAACGGTGTATATCAGTGAAGATGACATGAAGGACGCGGGCTGGAGCGATGCCCACCTGAAGCTTGCTTTTTACAACATGAATCACCCGGAAGATTACGAATGGGTGCAGACACAGAACGTGTAAGCTGAAACTGGAGGCAGTCAGAATGGATTTTTTCCGAGTCAAGACAACCGAAGAGATGACAGATATCATTGATCAGCATGTCGAATCGATTGCCCTTACAGGAACCGTGCCGACAGACAAGGCATCAGGGCGGGTTCTCGCGATGGACGTCACTGCGACTGAGGACGTCCCGGGATTCTCACGCTCGACCGTTGACGGGTACGCCGTGCAGGCACAAGATACTCACGGAGCATCTGAGACGATGCCTGCATTCTTGCACTATGCAGGCGCAGTGGAGATGGGGAAGACGCCAAATCAGGCACTGACAGCAGATCAGGCCGTCTATGTGCCGACAGGGGCGATGCTTCCTGAAGGGGCAGACGCTGTTGTGATGATTGAGGATATTGAGAAGAATGACGATCTCGTCCAGGTGCTGAAGCCGGTTCGTCATCATGAGAATGTGATTGTGAGAGGCGAGGACACAGAGAAGGGCGCACTAGTTCTTGAGAAGGGAACCGTGCTGCGCCCGCAGGAATCCGGCGCGTTGGCCGCTCTCGGCATCAGCCGAATTGAGGCCGTTAAACGGCCGGTGATCGGGTATTTATCTTCAGGGGACGAGATTGTCCCTTACAGCCGGGAGACCCTCTCGGAAGGGGAGATCCGCGATGTGAACGGCGTTACGATCCCCGCTCTGATCCAGGAGTGGGGCTGTGAAGTCAGAATTGCCCCGATCGCGAAAGACGACCGTGCCGATTTTCAGGAGAAAGCAGAAGCGCTCTTTGAAGACTGTGACATGGTCGTGATGAGCGGCGGCAGTTCCGTCGGCGTGAAAGACTACACGACCGACGTGATCACTTCTCTCGGCGACAAAGAGCCGGGGCTGCTTGTACACGGCGTCTCTGTCAAACCCGGAAAGCCGACAATCCTGTCTGTGTCGTCGAAGAAGCCAATCCTCGGTCTCCCGGGTCATCCGGCATCGGCAATGGTGATTTTTCATATGTTCGGCAAACAGATCATCGATCGGCTCATGGGGAAAAAACGTGTGGATCGTCACACAACTGTTGCAAGAGTGTCACAGAATATTCCCTCCTCTCCGGGCCGCACCGACTACATCCGTGTTACATTACATACAGGGACTCCTTACCCGGATGCAGAACCTGTCCTTGGCAAATCAGGCCTGATCAGCACGCTCATTAAAAGCGACGGACTCCTTGAGATTCCGGAGCGGAAAGAGGGCGTCTTGAAAGGCGATCTGGTCAAGGTTCATTATTTCATCTGAGGGAGGGAAGTCCGACATGAAAACACGTGATGAGCGAACGATTTATCTTGAAGATAAACCACGGGAAGAGGCCCTTTTGGACTGCCTGTCGTTTATCCGAAAGCGTCCAAAACCGTATGAGCGGCTGAAAACCGCCGAAGCGATTGGCCGTGTGACAGCAAAGCCTGTTTATGCAGGGGTATCCAATCCGCACTACCATGCATCCGCCATGGACGGCATAGCCGTCGAAGCCGGAAAGACAAAGAATGCCCATGAATCGCGTCCGATGACACTTAAAGAAGGAACGGATTTTGTCTATGTGGACACCGGACACGCCATTCCGTCCCCCTTTGATGCCGTGATCATGATCGAACACGTCAATGAACGGGCACAGGATACCCTCGATATTATTGAGCCGGCTGTCCCCTGGCAGCATATCCGTCCCATCGGTGAGGACATTACGTACGGGGAGATGATTTTGCCGCAGGGGCATCAGATCAGACCCGTTGATGCGGGCGCTCTCCTCGGAGCACAGGTACTTGAAGTGGATGTGATCAAAAAGCCCGAAGTGGCCATCTATCCGTCAGGCAATGAGCTGATTCAGCCTGATCAGCGGGCAGAGCCGGGTAAGCTGATTGAGTTTAACGGCACGATTTTTGCCGGACTCGTTGCTTCCTGGGGCGGTGTTCCTGAGCTGCACGAAATTGTCAAAGATGATCGGGCCATGATCAGACAGGCGCTGATGGCAGGCACCGAAAAAGCGGATCTCGTGCTCTTAAACGCCGGATCGTCAGCGGGTTCGAGGGATTACACGAAAGATGTCATCGAAGAGCTTGGAGAAGTGTGGACCCATGGCATTGCCACCCGTCCGGGGAAGCCGGTGATCATCGGCTGTGTAAACCATACCATCGTGATTGGTGTACCAGGCTATCCGGTCAGTGCCCACTTCGTCATGGAATGGTTCGTGGAACCAATTCTGTATGAATGGCAGGGGATCCAGGTCCCTGAAAAGCCGGAAATGCCGGTGATCGCCGGCAGACGGATGACTTCAAACATGGGTTCAGAGGATTTTGTCCGGGTGCATATCGGCAAAGTCAACGGGCAGTATATCGCCAACCCGCTGTCACGATCGGCGAGTGTGACGATGTCGCTTGTGAAAGCAGACGGAATCGTGACGATCCCGCCCGGTCATCTCGGGGTTGAGCAGGGTGATGAGATCACGGCCAGGCTGTTAAAGCCGAAGAGCCAGCTCGATCAGACAATCCTTTTCAGCGGCAGTCATGATCTGTCCATCGATGTTCTCTCATCTGTCATGAAACAGCACGACGGTCAGTCGTCGGTTACACCGAGTCACACCGGTTCGCTCGCAGGCATTATGGCCATTCGCCGGGGTGATGCCCATGTGGCGGGGATTCATTTGCTCGATCCGGCTTCAGGAACTTATAATGATCCGGATATCCGTAAGTGGTTGAAGGGCATGACGATCGTTAAACTGCCGTTTCTCAAACGCAAGCAGGGACTGATCGTACCTTCAGGGAATCCGGAACAAGTGAAGGGAATCAGGGATATCCGTGAGAAAAACCTTCACTATGTGAACCGGCAAAAAGGAGCCGGAACGCGTGTCCTCTTTGATCACCTTCTCAAGCAGGAAGACATCAAACAGGATGAAATCGAAGGCTATCAGCGGGAAATGTTCACGCATTTAAGCGTAGCCGCAGAGGTGATGGTCGATCCGAAAGCCTGTGGCATGGGGATTTATTCGGCGGCGCAGGCCGTCGGCGCGGATTTCGTGCCAGTGGACGATGAGTCTTATGACGTCATCATGACAGAAGACTTTTTCAACAGTGACCGGGGACAAAAGCTGTTTCACGCCCTCAGGTCAGAGGCCTTTAAAGAACAAGTAGAAGCGTTAGGCGGTTACACGGTCGACAGTGATGTCGAACCGGTTACCATACAGATCTAGATGATTGTCGTGTCATTCAGGGAGTAATCAACTACAAATAAGGGGGAGATGGAACATGATCTCGAACATTGGTATTCCAGGACTGGTTTTGATTTTGGTGATTGCACTGATTATTTTCGGACCGAGTAAGCTGCCGGAAATGGGGAAAGCAGTGGGTCAGACATTGAAAGAGTTTAAAAAGTCAACGAAGGAACTGACTGAAGATGTGTCAGAACCCGTTGAAGATGTAAAAAAAGAAGTCAAGAAATTCACGGACTGATCGATTGATCCGCCGGGTTCCTGCAAAACAGGAATCCGGTTTTTCTTTGTACTATAGGAATGTTTAACTTCTTTAAAGGATTATCGTATAAGTGCAACTAAGGCTTTCGCCATTAAAGCTTGGCGACAAGTCAAGTTTTCTTTATTTTCAGGCAGGTTGGTTTCGGATTGCTTCAAGGTCGGTTGTTAGACAAACAGTCTTTGAATCGTTACAATAACAGTCAGAAGAGTTGACGTAAATGGAGGGAACGCATCGTGAATGAAGAAATCTTTCGGGACTATTACAACAACAGAGTCACATTTTCGACGGAAGATCATCCTTTTTCCGATTCCCCCAAGCATGTCTGGGTGGTTGCCAGGTTCAAGGGCAGCTGGCTGTTGACGATCCATCCTTCGAGGGGGCTTGAATTTCCCGGCGGTAAGGTTGAAGACGGAGAGACGGCTGAAGAAGCAGCCAGAAGGGAAGTCTTTGAAGAGACCGGGGGCATTGTGAACGAGGCTCTTCATTATATCGGACAATACCGGGTTGACGGTAAAAAAGAAACGGTGATCAAGAACGTCTATTATGCAAATGTGGATGACCTGATCTCGAAGAACAGTTATTTTGAAACAAAAGGACCGAAGCTCATGAAGCACCTGCCAGTGGACGTGGGTGAGCGTCATGAATACAGCTTTATTATGAAAGACAGGGTCCTTGAGCTGAGCGTCAGTGAAGTGCTGCGCCGTTTCCTGAAGGAAGGGGCTACAGGCTCGTGACGGTCAGACTGTCTGAGAAGAAGATCAGCTACCCATCAGACCTGTTTGAAGTCTCTGAGGTTACCTACCAATCAGGGCCATACCGGGTAAAAGGCATGCTCGTTGTGCCGGACGGGTCACTGCGGACCGGCAGTGGCCTTCTTTATTTACGTGGCGGATACAAACATGTCGGGATGGTCCGAATCGCCCGGATGATTCAGTATGCAAGTCAGGGAATGATCGTGTTTGCCCCTTATTACCGGGGCAATGAAGGCGGGGAAGGCATCGATGAGTTTGGCGGTGCGGATCTTGAGGATGCGTTCAGTGGTTTCGATGTTCTCCGTGAAGATGCGCGGATTGATCCAGGCAGGATTCACACAGTCGGTTTTTCTCGTGGCGGGATCATGGCACCGCCTGTTGCGATTATGCGCCCGGTTAAGTCCCTCACGGTGTGGGGCGGGGTCTCGAACTGTTTTCGGATGTATGAGGAACGAAAGGATATGGGCCGTCTTCTGAGGCGGACCTTTAACGGACCGCCTGCACAGGCCTTCAGAACCTATCTTGAACGTTCCCCGCTCGCGATGGCGCACAGAATCACTGTGCCGGTTCAGATCATTCACGGAACAGAGGATACGCATGTGCCGGCAGCCCATGCGAGAGAGTTCCACCAGGCATTGACCATCTCCGGTGTGCAGTCAGATCTGAGGCTGATCCGGCAAAAGGGCCATCGGCTGACGCCTCAGGAACAGTACCTGTGGACAGAGAAGGCGTGTCATTGGATGAGGCAACAGGAAAGAGGCAGTTGAGCGGATCCGCTCAACTGCCTCTTTCCGTGTGATCACTCATATTCAGCTGGGTCCGCCCTCTTTGATGAAGGATGGCATGGCACTAAACTTCTTGAAATTGGCCTTGAAGGCACTGGCAAGAGCGCTCGCTTCACGGTCATAGGCCGCCGGGTCCTTCCACGTGCTTCTCGGCTGAAGGAGTTCATCGGGAACACCCGGACACTGTTCCGGGATGGCGAGCCCAAAGACAGGATCCTGATCGAAACGGGTATTGTTGAAGTCGCCGTTTAAGGCGGCACGGATCATGGCTCTCGTGTAGGGGAGGGCCATCCGCTCACCGCTGCCAAATGCGCCGCCGGTCCAGCCTGTATTGACGAGGTACACATCGGTATCATGTTCGAGCATTTTACTGCCGAGCATCTCTGCATAGACGCTCGCCTCAAGAGGGAGAAACGGTGCACCGAAGCACGTCGAGAAGGTTGGTTCGGGCTCTGTGATCCCCCGTTCGGTTCCTGCGAGTTTGCTTGTATAGCCGGAAAGAAAATGATACATCGCCTGAGAAGGGGTGAGCTTACTGATCGGTGGCAGAACACCTGATGCATCGGCAGTCAGAAACAGAATCGTCTGAGGATGACCGGCCATGCCACCCGGTTGACAGTGGCTGATGTTGTCAATGGGATAGGCGGCTCTGGTGTTTTCTGTATAGTCGCTTCGGTCGTAGTCGGGTTTACGGGAACGGCTGTCGACATAAACGTTTTCAAGAACCGAACCGAATCGGATGGCCCGGAAAATGTCGGGCTCATTTTGTTCCGTGAGATGAATTGTCTTGGCGTAGCAACCCCCTTCAAGATTAAAGATGCCGTTATGGCTCCAGGCATGCTCATCATCGCCGATCAGCATCCGTTCAGGGTCGGCAGAAAGCGTTGTTTTTCCAGTGCCGGACAGTCCGAAAAAGAGGGCTGTATCCCCTTCCTGCCCGACGTTGGCACTGCAGTGCATGGAGAGGACGTTCTCCTTTGGCAGCAGGTAGTTCATCACGGAAAAGACGGCTTTCTTCATTTCGCCGGCATATTCGGTGCCGCCGATCAGGATGGTTTTTCGTTCGAAGGAGATCATGATGAAGGCTTCGGAGTTCGTCCCGTCAACCCCGGGATCCGCTTTGAACGACGGGGCGCTGATGATGGTGAATGCCGGCTGTCTGTGTTCAGTTTCCTGATTATCAGGCCGTAAGAACAGCTGCCTTGCAAACAGATTGTGCCAGGCGAGTTCTGTGACGATCCGTACAGGAAGACGGTAGTGCGGATCCGCACCGGCATAGCCTTGCCTCAAAAAGACTTCATCACGGCTGTTCAGGAAGGTGACCACTTTTTCATAGAGGCGGCTGAAGACGTCAGGAGAGACGGGCTGATTGACCTTGCCCCAGTCAATGTCCCCCCCGAGTCACAGACTCATCCACGATAAATCGGTCATGCGGTGAACGGCCGGTATAGTGGCCTGTTGTGGCCCGGAATGCACCGGCATCCGTGAGAATCCCTTCATGCCTCTCGAGGGCCCGTTCAACAAGGAGAGGAACAGGCAGATCTCTTTGGATCAGGTCCTTTTGCAACAGCTTTTCAAGCGACGCTTCAAAGTCAATGATACTCATCGTAATCGCACCTTTCTTTCGTTTATTAATCGAGCTCTATACTAGAACAGAACGACGGATTTCGTAAATAGTATAACACATTTAAATATATATGACATACCCAAAATAAAAAGGTGAGTCATTTCTTTTACCCTTTTTCGTGAGGTAATTCACAAAAAAGAATGATTTGTCATCAATGTGCCACAGTGTGCCTTTGCTCATGGCAATGAGGTTGACAAATGCCCGGTTTTCACGTAAGCTGTATCGAAGAACGGATACTCTTATCCCGAGTTGGCGGAGGGACAGGCCCGACGAAGCCCAGCAACCATCACCATTGACAAGGTGAACGGTGCTAACCTGCAAGGTGACATCACCTTGAGCGATAAGAGGCAAAAGGCTGACTTGAACGACCTTTTCCTCATGACGGGAAAAGGTCTTTTTTCATTCCACATGCAGATCAGAACAGCGGGAATGAGGTCCGTACTGAAGGAAGCAGACAGGTGTCTGTTAATATCAAGGAGGTTTTTCCATTGGCAGAAAAAACAAGATTATTCACATCCGAGTCCGTGACAGAAGGTCACCCGGATAAGATTTGTGATCAGATTTCCGACGCGATCCTTGATGCGATCGTCAAAAATGATCCGAATGCCCGCGTGGCATGCGAAACGACCGTCAACACAGGGCTCGTTCTCGTTGCAGGTGAGATCTCAACATCCACGTATGTGGACATTCCGAAGACCGTCAGAGAGACTCTGTCTGGGATTGGCTATACCCGTGCAAAGTACGGCTTTGATTCCGAAACATGCGCGGTATTGACATCCATTGATGAGCAGTCCGCAGACATTGCCCAGGGAGTGGACCGTGCCCTCGAAGCACGGGAAGGCCAGATGACGGACGATGAAATCGAGGCGATCGGTGCCGGGGACCAGGGCCTGATGTTCGGTTACGCGGACAATCAGACGGAAGAGCTGATGCCGCTGCCGATTTCCCTTTCCCATAAACTCGCGCGACGTCTGACGGAAGTGCGTAAAGACGGTACGCTTAACTATTTACGCCCGGATGGCAAGACGCAGGTGACTGTGGAATACGGTGAGAACCATCATCCGATTCGGATTGATACCGTCGTCATCTCGTCCCAGCATTCGGATAAGGTGACGCTTGAAAAGATTCAAAAGGATATTGAGGAACACGTCATCAATCCGGTCATCCCTTCCCATCTTCTTGATGAGAAGACGAAGTATTTCATCAACCCGACGGGCCGTTTTGTGATTGGCGGACCGCAGGGGGACGCCGGACTGACCGGACGCAAGATTATCGTGGATACGTATGGCGGCTATGCCCGGCACGGTGGTGGTGCATTCTCGGGTAAGGACGCAACGAAGGTTGACCGTTCCGCGGCGTATGCGGCACGCTATGTGGCTAAGAACATCGTCGCAGCCGGTCTTGCTGATCGTTGTGAAGTGCAGCTCGCCTATGCCATCGGCGTGGCCCAGCCGGTTTCGATTGCTGTGGATACCCTTGGCACTGGCAAGGTCTCGGAAGATGTGCTCGTACAGGTCGTCCGTAACAACTTCGACCTTCGCCCGGCAGGCATTATCAAGATGCTTGATTTGCGACGTCCGATCTATAAGCAGACGGCAGCCTACGGTCACTTTGGCCGAACAGACATCGACCTTCCATGGGAAGCGACAGACCGTGCTGAGACGATGAAAACAGAAGCCCTCGAGCTTGCCAATCAGGCTTAATTCAAAAGACACGATCCGCTCAGGCAAATCACAGATCATAACAAACAAGCGCACCGATCCAAAGAGGATCGGTGCGCTTCATCGTTTCGTGGACAGGCCTCGTTCAGCCCTGTTTGTCCTGGTGCTGTTTATAAATTTTCCCCTTTTCTACGTAGCTCTCTCTGATCCGCTTCATCTCTTCACGATCATCATCGGTCAGATCACGGACGACTTTTGCAGGTCTGCCGAGGGCGAGGGTGTTTGGCGGGATCACTTTACCCGGGGGGACAAGGCTCCCTGCCCCAAGAAAAGCACCTTCTCCGATGACGGCACCGTCGAGGACGATGGAACCCATGCCGACCAGGGCATCCTCTTCCACCGTACAGCTGTGCAAGAGGCACTGATGGCCGACGGTGACGCCTTTTTTCAGATGGAGGGGTAAGGGGGCGCTCTGGTGCAGGGTGGAATTATCCTGAATATTGACGCCTTCCTCGATAATCGTCGGAGCAACGTCGCCTCTGATGACGGTGTTGAACCAGATACTGACGTCTTTGGCAATGCTGATGTCACCCGTCAGCACAGCCCCTTCTGCGATGAAGGCGGAAGGGTCGATCGTCGGGGTGATCCCCTTATATGGATAGATAATCATAAATAGGCCTCCTGTATTTTCGTCTGTCATCAGTTTATCATGAAACTGTCCGGCGGTCATTTGGGTTGACCGTGACAGGCTATCAGTTGACGTCCGGTATTCCTGTGGGAGATGATAAAGAGTGAATGGATCAGGAAAGGCGTGATGGTTATGATGAAATACGAGACGAATGTGGAAAGGCCGAGGGGTGTTGCCGTGGTTGTCCACGGGGCCGGCGAACATCACGGCCGATACCGGTGGCTGATTGAACAGTTCCAGGCAGCGGGCTTTCATGTAGTCAGCGGTGATCTCCCCGGACAGGGAAAGACGGACGGGAAGCGCGGGCATATCAAGTCCTTTGATGAATACATAGCCCGGATTACTTCCTGGCTGATTGCGGCGAAGACCTACAAACTGCCGGTTATCCTGTTTGGTCACAGCATGGGCGGTCTGGCTTCCGTACGTACCGTTGTCCGTCTAGAAGAGCGGCTGAAGCCGGATATGATGATCCTTTCATCACCGTGCCTTGGACTCGTGAATCAGACGAGCAAGCCGAAAGAGTTCCTAGCCAGGGTGATGAACCGGGTCAAGCCGGATCTGTATGTGACCTCCAACGTGAGAAACGGAACCGGCACTCGTAATCGTGAGGTGATCCGTCTGTACGATGAAGACCCGTTACGGGTCAGGAAAATCACGGTGAGGTGGTACAGAGAGCTTCATCAGTCCATGAAGGCTGCCTTTACCGAAGCGGCATCGTTCCCGGATATTCCGCTTTTGGTCTCACAGGGCGGCGAAGATTTGATCGTGGACCGGCATGAAGTGAGGAAGTGGTTTGACCGTCTGCCGATCAATGATAAATCGTACAAGGAATGGCCGGGTCTGTACCATGAAGTATTGAATGAACCGGAACGCGCGGATGTGTATCTGCATCTCGCAGGGTTTATTGAAACGCAGCTGGCTCTTCTTATTGAGCGGGATCCGGTGACGCAGTCATGAAGACGCCGGCACTTCCCTGTCAGCTGATGATGCGTGTTTATCGGGACGTGATCCCTCAGGTTCATCGGGAGCTGGCTGTCTGGAAACAAAAAGCGGCGTCGATTCCAGATGAGGAGCTCCGGACACAGGCGCTTGCAAGTATCCGGGAAAAGACCTTTCACTGTGAGGGCGGTGGCATTCTGTCGCTGCTCGCAGGGCCGAATCAGCGTCGTCTGATCCGGTTTATCACCGCCTATCAGACGATCAGTGACTATCTCGATAACCTTTGTGATCGCAGTGACTCCATGGACCCTGAAGACTTCCGTTCGCTTCATCAGGCCATGCTTGATGTGTTTGACCCGGCAGGGTATATGGGTGATTATTATGCTTTTCGGACTCATGAAGGGGACCGCGGCTATTTGAGGGATCTCGTGATTGTGTGCCGGGAGGAGCTTGTTGCCCTCTCCAATTATGCTGTGATCGAACCTGAGGTGAAGGAGCTTGCGAAGCGGTATACCGAACTTCAGATCCACAAGCATGTCACACCGGAGGAGCGGGTGCCGCGTCTGACGGACTGGTTTTTGAAGCAGAGCGGTGATCTGACAGATGAGATGAAGTGGTACGAATATGCGGCATCAACCGGGTCGACGCTGGGCATTTTCACACTGGTGGCCTATGCGTCGTCAGATGACCGCCTCACCCGGGAAGATGCGAAAACCCTCTATAACGGCTATTTCCCATGGCTGCAGGGGCTGCACATTCTGATGGATTATTTCATTGATCAGGAAGAGGACCGTGTGGAAGGGGATTTAAACTTCTGCGCGTACTATAAGGATGATCAGGCAATGCTTGAAGGGATCGGACGTTTTTACCGCATGGCGAAAGACGCGATTCAGACATTGCCGGACCGCCGTTTTCACCGGATGATCACGAGCGGGCTGATTGCCATCTATCTGTCTGATCCAAAAGTGCGACATCATCCGCTTCTTCGTAAACAACAGCTGAAGCTGATTCAGTTTGGCGGACCGCAGACGATTTTCTTTTACTTGAATGGGCGGTATATACACAAAAAATGAGTGCGCCATGCACTCATTTTTTTTCGATGCCGATCAGAAACGGCGGATGATTTTTCTGGTTTGTAAAGCCGTACTCCAGCACATGCCACTCTTCCTGGGGAAGGGACCTGGTGAATTCACGCAGTTGATCCCGTTCAATGTCACCGCCAGGGTGCCCGTGATAAACAACGAGGACGATGATGCCGCCTTTTTTCAGGCGCTGCATCAGCTCTTGGACGGCTGTGATAGTGGTCTTTGGGACTGTGATGATCTCTTTATCATGGCCCGGAAGATAGCCGAGGTTAAACACCGCCGCATGAACCGTTTTCTCTTGCGGAATATAGGCACCGAGCTGCTCATGGCCGTCATGAATGAGGGCGACGCGTTCTTCGAGTCCTTTTTGTTGAAGCTTGTTGAGGGTGGCATCGAGGGCGGTCTTCTGAATATCGAAGCCGTAGACGCTGCCGGAAGCGCCGACGAGCTCGGCAAGATACACGGTGTCATGGCCGTTGCCGACGGTGGCGTCGACGACGGTATCTCCTTCTTGCGTACAGTTGGCGAGAAGGAGGCGGGCAAAAGGGAGGATCCCGTATACATTCATGACCTGCCACCTCCGCTTGATGCGTATTGCGCGGCGTATTTCCCCTGCCACGTATCTCCGTTTTTCAGCCCGTGATCGATGCCGTTCAGGACTTCCCATTTCTTCAGGCTCCATTCGGGTCCGATGAGAAGATCCCGGGGGCCGTCACCGGTGAGACGGTGAATGACCATCTCTTCCGGCAGGCGTTCGAGCTGACGGAGCACGATCTCCGTGTAGGTTTCCCGGTCGAGGAGCTCGAATTCACCGCGTTCGAGCTCTTTGGCCATGGCTGTCTGTTTAAGAACATGAAGGAGGTGGATCTTGATGCCTTCGACGCCGAGGTTTGCGGCCGCTTCTGCGGTCTCGATCATCATCTCTCTCGTCTCACCGGGGAGGCCGTTGATGATGTGGGCACATACCCGGATTCCCTGGCTCCGGAGTTTATGGACACCCTCTTTGTATGTCTGAAAATCATGGGCGCGGTTGATCCGCTCACCCGTTACGTCATGGGCACTCTGAAGGCCGAGCTCGACCCAGAGGAAGGTTCTCTTGTTGAGGTCGGCCAGATAGTCCACAACGTCGTCCGGAAGGCAGTCCGGGCGCGTGCCGATGGCGATGCCGACGACTCCCTCCTCTTTTAATACCGGCTCGAACATGGCCCGTAACTCGTTCACCGGTGCATACGTATTCGTATAGGCCTGGAAATACGCCATATACCGGGCTTCCGGCCATTTGTAGCTGAGGCGGTTTTTGACGTCATGAAATTGATCGAGGACCGTTTCCCGCCGGTCGCCGGCATAATCACCGGATCCGCGTTTACTGCAGAAGGTACAGCCGCCGGTCGCGATGGTGCCATCCCGATTCGGGCAGTCAAAACCCCCGTCAATGGGGACTTTGATGACCTTACCGCCAAATTCGTTGCGTAAATAGTTGTTCCATGAATAATACCGTTTGTCGCCAAAATGGGCGGGAACCTTGTCTCTCAAGTGAAGCACTCCTTTATCGTACGATTTCTCACTATGCTCATCGTATCATAAGACGCTTTTGGACGGTACCTTACGTCCTGGAGGATTGCCGGATGCAAAGTGGCAGATCAGCCCGGCCGGTCACTTCTTTCAGTCTAGCTCTCAACCTTGACATGCCGGTGCCGGAATGAATACAATATAGGATAGGATAAATGGCGAGAAGCACAGGATGAATGGTCGTTTTCACGCCCCCTGGACAGAACTGGGGGCTTTTTTCATTCAATGTGGCAGTACATAGAAGCAGTGCTTGTGAGCTGACTATTTTGAGGAGGTTGTACAGATGGCATTCGATCATCAGGAAATCGAGAAAAAATGGCAACACGTATGGGAATCGGAAAAGACGTTTAAGACGACAGAGGATACGGACAAAGAGAAATTCTACGCGCTTGATATGTTCCCTTATCCGTCAGGAGCGGGACTTCACGTCGGGCATCCGGAAGGATATACGGCAACAGACATCCTCTCACGAATGAAGCGGATGCAGGGCTATAATGTTCTTCATCCTATGGGCTGGGATGCTTTTGGTCTCCCTGCGGAGCAGTATGCGCTCGATACAGGGAAGCACCCGCGTGAATTCACGGAGAAAAATATCGAGACGTTCCGTCGTCAGATCAAATCACTCGGCTTTTCCTACGACTGGGACCGTGAGATCAATACAACCGATGAGAAGTATTACAAATGGACGCAGTGGATTTTTATCCAACTCTATAACAAAGGCCTTGCCTATATGGATGAAGTGGCCGTCAACTGGTGCCCCGCCCTTGGAACGGTTCTTGCCAACGAAGAGGTGATTGAAGGGAAGAGTGAGCGTGGCGGTCACCCGGTGGAGAAGCGTCCAATGAAGCAGTGGATGCTGAAGATTACGGAATACGGAGACCGTCTCCTTGAAGATCTGGAAGACCTGGACTGGCCGGAGAGCATCAAGGATATGCAACGCAACTGGATCGGCCGTTCGGAAGGAGCGGATGTCACTTTTACGTTTGAGAAGACCGGTGAAGAAGTCACCGTATTCACGACACGTCCGGATACGCTCTACGGAGCAACCTATCTCGTGCTGGCGCCTGAGCATAAAGCGGTTCAGTCAGTCACGACCCCTGAGCAAAAGGAAGAGGTTGAGGCGTATATCAAAAAAGTGACGCACAAGTCCGATCTCGAACGGACGGAGCTTTCAAAAGAAAAGACGGGTGTATTCACAGGGGGCTATGCGATTCACCCGGTTTCCGGTGAACAGGTACCGGTCTGGATCGCCGACTACGTGCTGATCAGCTACGGATCCGGCGCAATCATGGCGGTTCCTGCACACGATGAGCGTGACTATGAATTTGCGAAAACCTTTGACCTGCCGATCCGGGAAGTCGTGGAAGGCGGAGATGTATCGAAGGAAGCCTATGCAGGTGACGGTGCACACATTAATTCCGATTTCCTGAACGGTCTCGATAACAGTGAAGCCATTGCGAAGATGATCGACTGGCTTGAACAAGAAGGTAAAGGCGAGCGCAAAGTCACATACAGACTCCGTGACTGGCTCTTCAGCCGCCAGCGGTACTGGGGTGAGCCGATTCCGATGATTCACTGGGAAGACGGAAGCCTTGAACCGGTTCCGGAGGACGAGCTTCCTCTGACGCTGCCGGATATGGATGAATTCAAACCGTCAGGAACCGGGGAATCACCGCTTGCAAATAATGAAGAGTGGCTTCATGTCACCGATCCGTCAACCGGACGCAAAGGCCGCCGTGAAACGAATACGATGCCGCAGTGGGCAGGCAGCTGCTGGTACTACCTCCGCTACATCGATCCGGATAATGATCAGGCGCTTGCCGATCCGTCCAAACTGCGGGAGTGGCTGCCGGTCGATATTTACATCGGCGGTGCGGAGCATGCGGTCCTTCACCTGCTGTATGCGCGGTTCTGGCATAAGGTCCTCTATGATCTCGGTGTGGTGCCGACGAAAGAGCCGTTCCAGAAACTGTACAACCAGGGCATGATCCTTGGTGAGAACAATGAAAAGATGAGTAAATCAAAGGGCAATGTCGTCAATCCGGATGATATTCTCCAATCCCACGGAGCCGATACGCTCCGTCTGTATGAGATGTTCATGGGCCCACTCGATGCAGCGATCGCCTGGAGTGACAACGGTCTCGATGGTGCACGTCGATTTCTGGACCGGGTATGGCGCCTGTTTGTGAAAGATGACGGGGCGCTCAGTCCTCAAATTCAGGATGCCCAAGGATCGGAGACGATGACGAAGGTGTATCATCAGACGGTGAAGAAGGTGACAGAAGACTTCAAGGAACTGCGCTTTAATACAGGGATCTCCCAGCTGATGGTATTCGTCAATGAAGCATATAAGCAGGAGATGCTCTCAAAGAGTCATCTCGAAGGCTTTTTGAAGCTTCTGTCCCCGGTTGCTCCGCATATTGCAGAGGAGCTGTGGAGCCGTCTCGGGCACGGAGAGACGATTTCCTACTCCACATGGCCGGTGTATGATGAAGCGATGCTTGAGGACGACACGGTGCTCGTTGTCGTTCAGATCAACGGCAAGCTGAAGTCGAAGCTTGATCTCCCAAAGGGAACGTCGAAAGAAGACATGGAAGCTGCGGCACTGGCCGATGATAAAATTAAACAGGCCATCGACGGAAAAACGGTGCGAAAAGTCATCGCGGTTCCGGACAAGCTCGTCAATATTGTAGCCAATTGATCATAACAAATCCCCGGTGCGCTTTTGCATCGGGGATTTGTTTTCTGAAGCGAGATCAGACATACCAGAGACGCTGTGCTGCGGCCTGTCCTGCAGAATAACCGGTGGAGAAGGCGACGGTGATGTTGTAACCGCCCGTGTAGCCATGGAGATCAAGGATCTCTCCGGCAAAAAAGAGTCCGTCCGTGATCTTTGAGGCCATCTCCTTTGGGACAATTTCTTTTAAATCGACCCCGCCCCCGGTGACGAAGGCTTCTTCAATGGAGAGGGTGCCTGATGCGAGGAAGGGGAAGGCTTTTAAGAGCATAATCCACTGTCTGAAGTGTTCATTCTTTTGTACAGCAAATGATTCATCGGCTTTTACGCCGGCCTTTTTCAGACTCTCGAGGAGCAGGCGTTCAGGCACGAAGCCGGAGAGGGCGTTTTTGACGGCCTTTTTCGGTTCGTTTTCAAGCCGGCTGATGACTGTTTCGTAGAGGTCTTCTTCGTTTTGATCGGGAAAACAGTCGATCTGAACCGGAATTTGCTTGACGCCTGTCTCAAATCTCGCTTTCACCACATACTGACTGCAACGAAGAGCGACAGGGCCGGAGAAGCCGAAATGGGTAAAAATCATATCCCCTCTGTGGGTTTTGATTGTCTGACCTGTTTTCGGATGGATCACGCTCAGGCTGATATCCCGAAGCGAGAGGCCCTGAAGTTTTCGCGACGAGATCAGCGGATCGTGAATCTTGATCGGGACTTCAGTAGGAAAGAGTCGTGTGATCGTATGGCCGGCTTTTTTGGCCCATGCATAGCCGTCTCCCGTAGAGCCGGTATGCGGGACGGATTTCCCGCCGCAGGCAATGATCAGGGTTTTCGTGGGAAGTTCAGTGCCATTCTTCAAACGGACACCTGTGACCGCACTGCTGTCCGGACTCAGAATGATATCATCGACCTCCTGCCCGGTCCGGAGCTCCACACCGATTTTCTTCAGATGTGCAATGAGGGCCCGGACGACATCGATGGCTTTATTGGAGACAGGGAACATTCTCCCGTTGTCCTCTTCTTTCAAGGGGATCCGGAGTTCTTCTTCGAAAAGCCGGATGATATCTTCGTTATTAAAGTTGGCGAACGGACTATGCATGAACTTGCCGTTACCGGGTATATGACGGATCAGTTCATCGAGGGGGGCGCGGTTTGTGACGTTGCAGCGTCCTCCGCCTGATATGGCGAGTTTTCGGCCGAGCTTGGTGCCTTTCTCAAGGAGAAGCACCTTTGCGCCGTTACTTGCAGCGGCATAGGCGGCCATGAGCCCTGCGGGGCCGCCGCCGATGATGGTGACATCGTGTTTCATTTGATTAGCACTCCTTTGTCCGTGATTGGTGGACACGAACATTATTCTGATCTTTTTATTGTAGCAGAGAAGTTCCCGAAAAATCATGGCAGTTGGTCTTTCTTCTTTCGGAAATTATCAGAAAATATCAGGATTATTTGGGATATGGGCTGATTTGGAACGAAATATGGCGTTCAGGTGAACTCAGCCCTCAAATCATCTCTCTTTTTTGAGCAAACGCTGTTTTATTCTCGTATATTCTGTGTTACACTGTGCGTAGAAACGAAAAAAAGAAATTCGCGAAAGGAGGAGATGCACATGTTTCAGGTTTTACGAAGTAAACTCGAAGCAAAACGTGCGGTATGGTCGCAAGAAACGCAGCAGCGAATTGCGGAATACGCTGAATTGGAAAAACAGTCAGCTCTTTTGGAAATGGAAAGAAAGGAAAGTGTTCAATCGTTATTGAATACTGAAATTGGGAAGTATTTAAGGACGGAGCATCCGACGTTTCTATTGAAGCCGGACGTATACCGGGCACTTTTGAATATGTTGCATACTCGCTCCGAAGGAACGTTCAACGTCAGTCTGACCATGACAAAGGACATGAGACGCGCCTACGCGTATTATCATAATGAACTGAAATATTTTATCGATGTGATCGAACGAAAGGGCTTCAGACTGGATGGCCAGGAAGAATTGTTCCTGAACTCATTTTTGACGAAGCTGCGTGAGAATAACTACCGATATAACCTTGAGCAGTATGGCGACTTCATTCCTGAGCATACCTCACTGATTCAGGCATTCGATGCGTATCTCGAAGTCATGGATACCCACGAATACCTCGACAGCGGAAAGCTCGACTTTTTCGCTACGTATCTCAATCATAAAGACATTGCCGACTTCACGTGGACGAAGTCCAAACTGAAGCGGAAGCTGAAGCAGTACCTCAAATCGCACAAGCATGAGTTTAAGATGAAGAAGATTGAACGTAAGCTGCAAGACATCAGCTGATGAGCGAAACAGCCCAACCACCCTTTACTGAGGGTGGTTTTCTTTTCGCCGGATGTGTAAAATGTGCATGAGAGGTGAGGTGAGATGATGAAGAATAACCGAACACGTCTGTTTATCGGAGCAGGTCGAATGAGTGAAGCGATCCTCTCCGGACTGATCACATCCGGAGCGGAACCGGCTTCGATCGTGGTCTCAAACAGGCGCGACAAAGAAAAACGCCATGCGCTTGAAGAACGCTATGGGATCCGTTCAACGGAAGATGCAGTGATGGCGGCAAAACAGGCCGATACGATCGTCCTCTGTTCACCGCCGGATCAGGTGAGCGACGTTCTTGCAAAGCTCTCACCGGTGCTCCGGAGGCAGCTGGTCATTTCCGTCGCAGCGGGTATTGACGTGACCTATATGAAAAAACGGCTGCCGGACAAAACACCCGCTGCCTGGATCATGCCGAACACGGGAGCGATGATCGCGTCGTCCATCTCGCCATACACCTTGTCAGAGGACATGGGGGACGATGAACGTGCGGAAGTGGAGCGGATCGTCAACAGCATCGGTGACGGCTACCGGACAACCGAGGAACAGGTACATGCGCTGACAGCAATCACAGGAAGTGCACCGGCTTTTTTCTACCTGTACTATGAGGCGATGGTAAAATGTGCATCCGAAGCGGGTGTGAGTAACGAAGATGCGGCTTTTCTCGTCAGAAACATGATGCAGGGCTCGTTGGCCATGCTCAGTGAAGGATATGATGCCGAGGCATTAATCGATCAGGTGGCGTCTCCCGGCGGTTCAACCAGGGAAGGACTGAATGTCCTTGAAGATCATGACCTTCTGGGACTCATAAAACAGGCTGTAAAAGCAGCCAACGATCACGCGAGAGCGAACGCACGAAGCTGACAGTTCTGAATGATAACAACAGACCGATCAGCCTGCTTGATTTTAAGGATTGAAAGGATGAGTGTACCTATGCTGATATGGAAAGAAGTCGTCACGTCAAAACGCGATGAGATGATTGACATCACGCAAACGGTTCAGGAAGCCGTGGATCATGCCGGATTCAAAAGTGGTCGTGTGGATGTGTTTTGCATGCATACGACAGCCGGTCTGACGATCAATGAAAATGCGGATCCGGATGTAAAGCGGGATATGCTGCGACGTTTCGATGAAGTATACCCGTGGGAGATGGCCGCTGACCGTCATATGGAGGGGAATACGGCTGCGCATATGAAGGCATCAACCGTCGGCTCTTCGGAGATGGTGCTGGTTGATGACGGCAGATTGATTCTCGGCACCTGGCAAGGGATCTACTTCTGTGAATTTGATGGCCCGCGCAGGCGCAAAGTGGCGATTCATCTGGCTATGGACGGCTCTTCGTCATAGTGGAAATGGTTCAGACAGGGAGGACAGGTGAACAATGTCATTGGTCTCTTCCTGTGAGGGGATCCCTTTGCTATAATAGAGTGATTCACCCATTCGGCGTGGGAGTGATGCTGCATGCCGAATGAGGTACATAAACGATGATGTAAGAACAGGAAGAGGACTGCCTTAACCGGAACACGATGCAGGCCAGAAGGGGGAGTAGCTGTGGATTCAGATCAGAAAAAATCGTTACATATCGACTGGTATCTGTTAACAGGCACACTCCTGATGGGGATCTTCGGTCTGGTGATGATTTACAGTGCAAGCTATGTTCAGGGCTATGAACGCTATGGAAATATGACACACTTTTTTGACCGTCAACTGCAGTTTCTGATGATTTCCACGGTCCTCCTCCTCTTCTTTATGTTCTTTCCATACAGGCGATTTTCGAAAGTGATGAAGCTGATTGTGTTTGGTTCATTCGTGCTTTTGATCCTCGTTTTGATTCCGGGCGTCGGAGTGGAAGTCAATCATGCAACGCGCTGGATCGATATCCCGGGGATTGGGCGTCTTCAGCCGTCTGAGTTCGTCAAACTTGCGGCGATTATTTATCTGGCACATGTGTATTCGCGGAAGCAATCATACATTAATCAGTTTTGGAAGGGTGTAGCTCCGCCACTGCTTATCGTCGGAGGATTTTTCTTTTTGATTTTGCAACAGCCCGATCTCGGCACAGCGGTCTCCATTATCGGAGTGGCCGTCATCATCGCCTTCACGTCAGGTGCGCGACTTCTTCATCTTGGCGGACTGGCCGGTGCAGTCGGACTGATTATCGTGTACTATGCACAGTCTGAAGACTACAGGATGAACCGGATCACCGGATTTATGACACCATTTGAGTTGGAACAGACTCAAGGGTTCCAGGTGGTCCAGTCATACATTGCGATTGCCCACGGTGGACTCACAGGCACAGGACTCGGCCAGAGTGTACAGAAGCTCTTTTATCTCCCGGAAGCCCACACAGACTTTATCCTGGCGATTGTCAGTGAAGAGCTCGGTATTTTGGGTATCGCCTTCGTTCTCTCCATGATGCTGATGATTATTTCCCGGGGAATATATGTGGGCATCAAATCTCGCGATACGTTTGGCAGTCTGTTGGCATTCGGGATTTCCTTTCAGCTTGCCATTCAGGTGGTGTTTAATGCCGGTGCCGTCAATGGCCTGTTGCCGATCACCGGTATCCCGTTTCCGTTTCTGTCGTATGGTGGTTCATCACTGATGGTGACATTTGTGATGATGGGGATTTTGATCAACGTATCAAGACGGATGCAGCGGGAGCGATTTGAGGGCTTTCAGGACCGGAAAGACGCGGATATGCCACAGACGGTGAGTCACGGGCATCCGAGAAGTGATACGGTCCATAATTCGAACTGAAGCAGGTGGAACTCATTATGCAAGAACGCAAAACGCCTTTACAACAGCTTGATTTCTGGCTGCTGTTTTACCTTTTTCTATTGATGTGTATCAGTCTGATTGCGATCTACAGTGCGTCATCTGCCGATCAGTATCAGGTGGGCCCGGCACACTTTACCCAGTTGCAGCTCATTTACTTTGCCATTGGTACGATCGTGATGGTGAGTATGGTTGTGATTGATTATGACATGTTCAAGAATTTTTCGATTCCTTTATATGTACTCGGTATGATACTCCTGCTTGCTGTCCATTTCGCCGGTGTCGAGGTCAATGGCGCACAGCGGTGGATTGATTTGCCTGTTATAGGGCGTTTCCAGCCCTCGGAGTTCGTCAAAGTCTTTGTGATCATTACCCTCGCACATTTACTCGCGCACATTACGAAGATTCCGCGGGAAAAAGGGTTTCGTTCAGATATTGGGATCGTGGCCAAGATTCTTGCTGTCGGATTGCCACCATTTCTCCTGATTCTTGTTCAGCCTGACCTGGGTACTGCTTTGGTTGTTGCCGCAGTCATCTTCATCATGATCGTCATGGCCGGCGTGACGATTCGTATGATTACCCTGATCATTTCTCTTGCAGCTGGCTTTATCGGCTTTCTCGTCTTTTTGCACAACTATTTCTATGAGATATTTACAACCTATGTATTCAGACCCCATCAGATGTCGAGAATCTATGCCTGGCTTGATCCGAATGCCGATGTGAGCAGTGAGGCCTATCAGCTCGATCAGGCGATGCAGGGCATCGGTGCCGGTCGCCTTTACGGATCCGGCTTTACCCAGGGCGTCAAAACCCAGTCAGGTTCGATCCCTGAGCTGCATACCGACTTTATCTTTACCGTTATCGGCGAAGAGTTCGGGTTCGTTGGGGCAACAGTACTGATTGTTGTGTACTTTCTGTTGCTGTACAGAATGATCATCATTGCCTTCACATGCAACAATGCGTTCGGGACTTATATTGTTGCCGGGGTTGTCGGGCTCCTGTCATTTCAGATCTTTCAGAATATCGGGATGACGGTCGGACTCGTACCAATCACAGGTCTTGCATTGCCTTTTGTCAGTTACGGGGGCAGTGCGCTTATAACAAATATGATGGCGGTCGGCCTTGTGTTGAACGTCAATATCAGAACGAGGCACTATATGTTCGGAGAAGAAGAAGACTATGAATGACAAGGAGGGAAGCCGTCATGAGAGTGGATAAGCTGTTGGCCCATGTCGGATACGGTTCCCGTAAGGACGTCAAACAACTCCTGAAGAAAGGCCTTTTTACCGTCAACGGCGAGGTGGTGAAGAGCGCAAAGGCGCATGTCGACCCGGAGACGGATGATTTGGCCTTTGGCGGGGAGCCGATCCTGTATCGGGAGCATCTGTACGTCATGATGCACAAACCGGCAGGGGTCCTTTCAGCTACTGAAGATGTGTCCGAGCGCACGGTCGTGGATCTTCTCGAGGAGGAAGACCGGCTCTTTCAACCGTTTCCTGTCGGAAGGCTCGATAAAGACACGACGGGTCTGTTGCTTTTAACGAACGACGGCAAGTGGGCGCATGGTATCACATCCCCCGCTCGGAAAATACCGAAAACGTACGAAGTTCTGACGGCGGAACCTGTGACCGATGAGATGGCTGATCAATTGCAACAGGGTGTGACGCTTGATGACGGCTATGAAACGAGACCTGCCGGCGTGGCATTTCCTGATGAGTCCCGTTCACGTCTCTATTTGACGATCGATGAAGGCAAATACCATCAGGTAAAACGGATGCTTGCAGCGGTGGGGAATCATGTCGATGGACTGAAGCGGATCCGGATAGGTGGATTGCCCCTCGATGAATCCCTTGAAGCGGGCACATACAGAGAACTGACAGAAAAAGAAATCGAGGCTTTTCAAAACGGACAGTGATGATCATACAAAAAAGGATGGCGCCCTTGAAACTGGCGTCATCCTTTCAAATTTTCGTTTGATATTGTTTGCCGATACCCTGCATGTGACCTTGGGTCGTTTATGGTCAGGAAGACAGCTTGACTTTCCTGTCAGTGGTCGTCCATATACCGCGTTCTTTGGATTCAACGAGGTCATTGTAATGGAGAATGTTCAAATCCCGTTGGATCGTTCGTTCCGTTGTGCCAAATTCCTCGACGAGTTCTTTGGTTGTTACAACGTCATGCTTTTCGATGAACAGGTAAATGGATTTGATTCGAGTCAACATACGGTCCGTTGAATTATTCAAATTCACCACTCCTTGTGTGTATCGGCGGATTGCCAACTGGTCAAACATACGGTGCCACTGGTCGAACCAGCGGCTGATCCACTCTTTTGTTGTATTCATCATACCGCAAATCAGCTTTGGGGTAAAGCGGATCGGAATGAATTTACAATTACTTAACGTTTTTAACAATCGATGGATTCGACTTTCCTTCTGGTGTAACAGGGCGTATACTGTAGAGTGGAAAAGGTCAGACAACATCAGGAAACCAGTGAAAGCAGGGAAGTGCAATGAGTGAAAAGCGTATGTTTTTGAATATGAAACTGTTCTATTTTTTCGCCTATTTCGGGTTTGGCGGGCTGTTCCCGCTGCTCAGCGTGTATTTGCAGGAGGATGTCGGTCTGAGAGGCTCGCAAATTGGTGTCATCACTTCGATCGGTCCGATTGTGATGATCATGATCCAGCCGGTCTGGGGGATGCTCAGTGATGTGACGAAGAAACCGAGACTCCTGCTAACGTTTTCGGTGATCGGTGCAGGACTTGTCGGATTCAGCTATCTCTTTGTGGAGGAGTATGCGGTTCTCGTGGCGGTGGCTGCAGGGGTTGCAGTGTTTCAAAGTGCGATGATTCCACTTTCCGACAGCATGGCCATGAGCTATGTCCGTCAAAACGGCGGCGATTACGGGTCGATCCGGATGTGGGGCGCAGCGGGCTTTGCCGTGTCGGTCTGGCTGATGGGGACACTGTCAGATCTCTATGGGATGCAGGTCATCTTTTACGGCTTCTTTATTGTATTACTGATCAGCGCCTATTTTGCCGCAGGCATGCCGAAAGAAACGGAGACGACGAAAGTGGATTTGAAGAATGGCTTGAAGAAACTGTCCACCATTCCGGAATTCATGATCTTTCTGGTTGTGACGTTTCTGGTTTTCGGACCAATTATGGCGAATAACTTTTATTTTGGGCTGTTGATTCAATTTGCAGGCGGGACGCTCGCAGGCGTGGGCCTGGCCTTCCTGCTTGCTGCAGGGAGTGAAATTCCGTTTATGCGGATGGCAGGAAGCTGGATCAGCCGGATCGGTATTTTGGGCGTTCTCCTCATTGCTGCAGCCGCATCAGCTGTCCGCTGGATCTACTATGGAACCGGACCGTCTCATGAATGGATTTATGTGACGACCATTATTCAGGGACTCAGTATCGGACTGTTTGTTCCTGCGGCTCTCCAGTATGTCAGTGACCTTGCACCGGCAGAAGTCAAAGTGACGGCGGTTGCTATTTATTCCGCGATGGGGAACGGTGTCGGAGCCTGGTTTTTCAGTATCAGCGCGGGGATGATCATGGAATGGTCATCGATTGTTACCGTCTATGTCTTCTATGGCGCCATGTCCGCTCTGGGTGCACTATTGACACTGTGGATGATCGTCCGTCAGAAGAAATACGGAAAACCTGTCTTGCAGCACGAGGGGCCTGAAATCATCGGGTAAATGATCCCTGCAGAAAAAAACATCCGGTTTGCCCGTTCGTTCGGGCAGCCGGATGTTGTCGTTTTACTGCTTATCAAATTCAAACAAATCGGTGGATAAATACCGCTCGCCGGTATCGCAGGCAATGGCAACGACGGCCTGATCGGGAGAGAGTCGTTTTGCGACCTGCAGGGCTGCATAGCAGGCGGCACCGGAGGAAGGCCCGACAAGGACCCCTTCTTCACGGGCGAGACGGTGTGTGGTCTCATAGGCGTCTTCGTCGGAGATACAGAAAATCTCGTCGTAGACGTCCTGATTTAAGATTGGAGGGACGAAGCCGGGACTTGTGCCCACGAGTTTATGCGGCCCCGGTTTGCCTCCGGATAGAACGGGAGAACCTTTTGGTTCGACGACATGAACGGTGAGATCCTCGTACCGCTTTTTCAGTTCTTCACCTGTACCTGTAACAGTACCGCCGGTTCCTGATGCGGCAACGAAGGCGGAGAGGTCTTTACCGATGCTGTCCATGCATTCGATGATTTCCCGGGCTGTTGTATCCCGGTGTACATCGGGATTGGCACTGTTTTCAAACTGCATCGGCATAAAACTGCCCGGAGTTTCTTTGATGATTTCGTGGGCGCGTTCGATGGCGCCTGGCATTTTTTTATCGCCCGGAGTCAATTCGACTTTGGCACCATAGGCTTTCAGCAGATTGATGCGCTCTTGACTCATCGTATCGGGCATGACGAGGATCGCTTTGTAGCCTTTGGCAGCGGCGGCCATCGCGAGACCGATTCCTGTATTGCCGGAGGTGGGTTCGACGATGATGGAGTCCGGGTTCAGGTGCCCCTGCCTTTCCGCTTCGGTAATCATGTTGGAGGCTGCGCGGTCTTTGACACTGCCGCTTGGATTCATAAATTCGAGTTTCAGATAGACATCTGCACTGTCCTCCTCTGTCAGTTGGTTTAATTTCAATAGCGGTGTATCGCCAATCAGTTCTGCAATGTTCATTACGACTTTCATTTTCGTCACCCTTTCAGTATAATATTGGTATCCGGAATGTTTAATCCCGATTTTTCGTGTCGGATTAGCATCAGTTTATCACAAACCTGAGTTGAAAAGAAAGGTGATGCCTGTGAATCCGCATCTGTTTATCGGATTGCCCGTCAATGAGGCGTTAAAGGCATGCGCCCTCAAGTGGCAGCGAAACTTGAATGGCCATCAGCATTATAAGCGGTTGATGCATCCCGATGATCTGCATCTGACACTGGCTTTTTTGGGGGCAACACCGGATACGGACGCGGCGCTTCTCTGGGAGGATTTCAAACAGCATGTGCGCGGATTTCAGCCCTTTACGCTCTGTTTTGACCGTATAGACGGTTTTGGTCATCCGGATCATCCGAGGGTACTGTATCTGTCTCCAAAGCCCTCAGAGAGCCTGACGAAAATCAAACATCTGACAGACGCCCATATACAAGCCGCCGGGCTGCACGTATCGTACAAACCCTTTCACCCGCATGTTACACTGATGAAGAAGTGGCAGGGCAATGAAACGGTTTTTGACAAGGGGTATTCACTGCCTGTTTTCTTGGAAGAGCCTGTACAGGTTGGTATGGATCAGATCTGTTTATACCGGATTCATCCTGGCAAGACCCCGTCCTATGAGGTGACGGGAATAATCAGTGGAAGCAGGTGAACCTGTGGCACAATTAATTAAACTGTCTGAATATGTCTCACGATATGAAATTGATATATACCGTTACCCGAGCCGTTATGTCCGATTAAAAAAAGAACGCTGGCAACGCCTGAAACAGGACTGGGAGGCCAGACAAAAGCGTCAGCGCCTCATGCAGCCATGGATCAGGAGAGATCCTGATGATCCGTCGAAGCTGAGGCAGGCTGTAAGCAAATGGCGGAAACTGTTCTCCTCGGATGCGGCGGATGATTTTGACTGGGAGCTTGAAGATCAGTCCGAAGAGAAAACATTTGAAGAACTGAAAGACAAGTTCAGAGATGAATTGTTCCGATTTCAGATCAGCTGGGCAAGCTCGACGGTTTCGGAGATTTCTCAGGTAAAAAAAAGTTATTATTACGACGGATTCTTGCGTTTTCTCACCCAGGAACTTCCGGATACGGTGTTTGTGATGTATCATCCCGTCTGTTATTTAAAGAAAGCACCGGTGGATATGGATGTCTTGTTGATTACCCCTTCAGAAATCTGGATCATCCGGCATTTGCGCGGGTCTGATCAGACGATCTTCAACCGTGAATCAGACCGGCACTGGGTACAGACGAAACAGGACAGAAAAGAACGGTTTATGAATCCCTATGTTGATCTTCGGCGTATGAAGCAGGTACTGGATTATCTGCTTGAAGGAAGTGATACGGTTATGCCGGTCAGACAGGCTGTTCTGTCGATGGAAGGATTTATCGATGTGTCCAAGCTCAGTACGAAAACCTTTCTTTATGATCGCCGGACGATCCATGAGTTCAAAGAAAAATTGCTACGCAGCTCCGCTCCGATTAAATCACATCAGTTAAAGATCGCGGATAAACTGCTTGCTAACAGTATGACCATTTCGAGTATTCGGGATAATATGGAACTTGAGGAAGAACCCCTTGATTCGAATCCTGAAAACCGCTATGATTAACCTTGTGTGATTTTCAGTGAGGATAGGGGTTTTACAGTGATGAATCGATACAGGACCGGCACTCGAACGATCATGATTCGAAGAGCCTTTGACTGGACCGGGCAAACAGGGTATGAGGCATGGACAAAAGAGCATGCTTCCATTTTCGCCCCTGTGATCGGTCTGTTAATACGGGATTTACAAGAGCTTTCTGTCATTCGCGATGGTGAAACGATCCTCTGGCAGATTGAAGCACCGATGGAAGCTGAAGAGATGAATGCAATCAATGACGAAGTCAGAGCGTTCAAATTTGAATGAGCAATCACCGCTTATGCGGTGATCGACAAAGAGGCCCTTTACCGTAATCGGTAAAGGGCCTCTTTTATACAGGTAATCGAATCTTACAGCTTCCAAATCCCGGTTGCGTACTCGCGAATGGTCCGGTCACTGGAAAACTTTCCGGAGTGAGCGATGTTTGTCGCGCTCATTCGTTGCCATTCACGTTTGTGTCTGTATGAACGTTCGATCAGTTCATGGGTTTCGAGGTAAGGAACGAAATCCTTCAACACGAAGTACGGATCGTTGTGATACAGGATGTTGTAGAAGATATCCTTAAATTCGATTTCTTCGGTTCCGAAGATACCGCCATTTAACTGATCAAGAATACGCTTGATTCGGGTATCAGAGTGATAAATCTCCTGCGCATTATATCCGCCGTTCTGGTAATAATCAAGCACCTCATCGGCAGTCAGACCAAAGATGAAGATGTTGTCATCGCCGACGAAATCACGGATCTCGATGTTGGCACCGTCAAGGGTTCCGCAGGTGATGGCCCCGTTCATCATCATTTTCATGTTTCCGGTTCCGGATGCTTCTTTCGACGCGGTGGAAATCTGTTCACTGACTTCAGCGGCAGGGATCATTTTCTCTGCAAGACTGACGTTGTAGTTCTCGAGGAAGACCACTTTGATCTTGCCTTTAATGTCCGGATCATGATTGACGACGGAAGCTACGTGATGAATCAGTTTAATGACTTCCTTCGCAAGGTGATAGCTTGGTGCTGCTTTCGCTGCGAACAGGAAGGTTCTTGGCGTCATGTCGAGTGACGGGTTATCCTTCAGCTCGTTATAAAGATAAATGATGTGGAACACGTTCATCAGCTGACGCTTGTATTCATGGAGACGTTTGATCTGGACGTCGAAAATGGAGTCCGTATCGATTTTCAGTCCCTGTGTTTCATAAACGTACTTGGCGAGCAATTCTTTGCTGTGTTTCTTGCAGACAGCCATATCATCGAGGAACGGCTTATCGTTTGTGAACCTGAGAAGTGAAATGAGTTTGTTTGGCTCATGAATCCACTGCGGTCCGATGGCTTCGGTGATCTTGTCCGACAGACAAGGATTCACTTGAAGCAACCATCTGCGGTGGGTTATGCCGTTCGTCTTGTTGTTGAATTTCTCCGGATAGAGCGAGTAGAAATTCTTCATTTCTTTCTTCTTGAGAATTTCCGTATGAATCTTGGCCACTCCGTTTACGCTGTAACTGCCGACAATGGCTAAGTGCGCCATGTGAACCTGTCCGTATGAAATAATCGCCATGTCTGCAATATGTGGACGGAGTTCCTCGTGATCATAATACAGACCCTGGCAAAACCGCTCGTTAATTTCGTGAATGATCATATAAATTCTCGGGAGCAGGCCTTTCATCATGTCTTCCGGCCACTTCTCGAGCGCTTCACTTAACGTGGTGTGGTTCGTATACGCCATCACGTGACGGGTCACTTCCCAGGCATCATCCCACGGATAACCTTCTTCATCCATCAGGACCCGCATAAGTTCAGGGACGGCAAGGGACGGGTGCGTGTCATTGATCTGAATGGTGACATAATCCTGAAGCTGTGACAGCGGTAGTCCGTGATTTTCCCGGAACTTGTTGATGATGTTTTTGATCGTTGCCGACACCAGGAAATACTGCTGTTTTAAGCGGAGTTCTTTGCCTTCAAAGGTGGAATCATCCGGATACAGAAATCCGGAAATCTGTTCGATGGAATGAACGTGTTCGAGATGATGATAGTAGCTTGGACCGGAACCGGTTCGACCGGACTGATCATTGGCAGAGATCTCTGCACTCCACAGTCTGAGGGTATTAACCACTTCGTTCTGATAACCGATCACCGGCACGTCATAGGGAACCGCGGTTACTTTATCCGTGTCGACATATTGGACTTCGAGAGATCCGTCACGGCGGGTATGTTCAATGACCCGGCCACCGAACTGCACTTCCACCGATTCTTCCGGCTTCCGTGTTTCCCACGGGTATTCATTTTTGAGCCAGTAATCCGGCAGCTCTACCTGATTGCCGTGGATAATGCGCTGTTCAAAAAGACCGTACCGGTAGCGGATGCCCGCGCCGTGGCCGGCGTAGCCCATTGAAGCAATGGAATCAAGGAAACAGGCTGCAAGTCGGCCGAGTCCGCCGTTACCGAGTGCCGCATCGTGTTCCTGACTGTACACATCCTGCGGATTATAACCGAGTTCCTGCAGGGATTCATTTGTGACATCGAGAAGCCCGCAATTCAAAAGATTGCTTTCGACGAGGCGCCCGATCAGGAATTCCATGGACAGGTAATAAACCTGCTTGTTTCGGTTTTTGACGTATTCTTTCTGCGTTTCCATCCAGTCCGGGGTGACGGAATCCTGAACGATGGAAGAAATCACTACATACAGATCGTTTTCTGTGGCATCATCGAGTGTTTTCCGGCGTTTTCGTTTTAATTTGTCTTCTATGAGCTTGATGTATTCTTCTTTTGTATACTGTTGCAACTCTTTCACTCTCCTTCTGTGTGTGAAGCGGCAAGATCTTTGTACAGTTCCGCATATTGAACGGCGGAATCTGTCCAGCTGAACTTGCTTTTGTTGACGTTTTTCAAAAGGGTTTGCCATAGCTTGTCACTGTGATAGATCTTCAATGAATACTCCATCTGCTCGAGAAGCTCGTGGGCATTGTAATTTTGAAAACTGAAGCCGTTCCCTTCGCCGGTGAATTCGTTAAACGGATGCACGGTGTCTTTCAGACCACCGGTTTCGCGGACGATGGGAACCGTTTTGTACTGGAGGGAAATCAGCTGCGACAGGCCGCAAGGTTCGAATTTGGATGGCATCAAAAAGAAATCCGCCGCCGCATAAAGCTGTCTTGCAAGGCCTTCATCAAATTTGAGGAGCGTTGCCATCTTCTCCGGGAAGTTCTGGGCAAACCATGAGAAGGATGACTCGAATTCATATTCACCGGTTCCGAGAATCACGACCTGGACATCCTGTTGGAGGAAATCATGGAGAATGTGCTCCACCAGGTGAAAGCCTTTTTGCTCCACGAAGCGGGAAATGGCGATGTACATCGGCACATCCGGTTTTACCGGGAGCCCGATCATCTCCTGGAGCTTCTTTTTATTTTCTTTCTTCTTCACTCTTGAGTGCTGATAGTTGGCATGGATATACGGATCCTTCATCGGATTGTAATCATCGGTATTGATCCCGTTGATGATGCCGCTCAGATCCCCCTGTCTGTCCCGCAACAGGGACTCAAGTCCCTCGCCATAAAAAGGCTCTTTAATCTCTTCGGCGTAGGTGGGGCTGACGGTCGTGATCTTGTCCGCATGAAAGATCCCGCTCTTCATGGCGTTCAACATGCCGTTCCACTCAAAACCGGCAAAGTGTTCTCTCGGAATGTTGAAGAGATCATCGAAGGCCTCATAATGAAGCATCCCCTGATATTTGATGTTATGAATCGTAAAGATGGTCTTCATGTTTTTGACCGGCTGCAGGATGTTGGCAAACGCGACGGCCAATCCCGCCTGCCAGTCATGGGCATGCAAAATATCCGGTACGAAATCCAGATAAGGCAGGCTTTCGATCACGGCTTTTGAATAGAAAACAAAACGTTCTCCGTCATCGTAATAGCCGTAAATGCCGTGCCTTTCAAAATAGTGGTGGTTTTCAATGAAGTAAAACGTGATGGCATCATGTTCGAGTTTGAACAGTTTCGCCCCCTGATTGCGCCAGCCGATTCTGACAGGGAAGGATGCGATCTCCTCCATTTGTTCGTGCCACTGATCCGGGATTTCCCCGTATTTAGGGAGAATCACCCTGACATTTGCGAGATTCTCTTTGACGAGGGCCTGTGGAAGAGACCCGATAACATCCGCAAGGCCCCCTGTTTTAATAAAAGGTGTACATTCTGAAGCGGTAAACAAAATGTTTTTCATGTTCGAATCCCTTCTCCTTTCAGATGTTTGCCATAAACGGTTCAGACGCGTTGGCGTTTGGCGACCACGTAGGGCTTGTCTTTTGAACCGATGAGCTGTTGTCCTGCAGATACATGCACGTCTTTGTCGAGAATGACGTTCTCAAGGTGAACGTTGTCTTCGATCACGCAGCGCTGCATGATGATGGAATTTTTGACCGTCGCCGTCGGAGAAATTTTGACCCCGCGGAACAGGACGCTGTTATCGACCGTACCCTCGATCACGCAGCCGTTTGATACCATGGATTTCGTGACAGCACTGCCGTTGACATACTTGGCAGGCGGTTCGTTACTGAGCTTGGTTTTTATTAGCTGGTTCTTGAAAAACAGCTTTTTGTAATTGTCCGGCTGCAAAAGGGACAGGTTATTCTTGTAGTAGCTTTGAATGGAGTTAATAAACATGCCGTATCCGTTAAAGCTGTAGTGCTGGATTTTCAGGTCTGGTAACTTGCCTCTGACACCGTCCAAAAAGAAATTGTCTTTATGGTAGGCGATGCAGAAATCAACGAGTTGAAGCAGCACCTCTTTTTTGATGATGTACACATTGGTGAACACTTTGGAGTTTGCAGGGTCACTCGAGAACCCTTTTACCCAGCCGTCTTCATCACTTTCAATCCGGAGAAGCTGTCGGTGCTCGTCGCCAGGTTCAGGAACATTCGTCTGAATCACCGTGACGTCGGCATCCCGCTCAAGATGATACTCATACGCCTTGAGGGCATTGACATTGGTCAGATACTGGCTGCCGGAAATGATGACGTTCTCCGCTTTTGAGCGGTGAAAGAAGTCACGGTTGTTGTGGAAATGCCGGAGATCACCGCGGGAAATATCCGTCGGGTCGTTCCAGTCCGGCGGCAGAATGAACACCCTGCCGTGACGCCTTGCAAGCTCCCAGTCGGCACCGGTTTTGATATGGTCCATTAAAGCGCGGTATTTGTGATTGGTGAAAATGGCCACTTCTTCCACGCCGGAGTTCACCATGTTGGAAAGCGTGAAGTCAATCATGCGGTAACGGCCTGCAAACGGCGTGGCGGCCCCGCAGCGGAAGTAGGTCAGTTCTTCCAGGAAATCATGTTCATTGTCTAGGTTGATCAGTCCGAGTAATGGCTCCATCTCACTTCGCCCCTTTCGCAGTGTTGAATGTTGAATAGTCATCCTGATTAATGACGACCGGTTCATCGTAGGAAGACCCATCGATGACAATGTCGTCAGGGAGCGTGGTGTTCTCCATCACAATGGCCTGCGTCACCTGGGAGTTCTTTCCGATTTTGACGGACGGATGCAGAATGGATTCTTTGACGACCGCTCCTTCATAGACATCGACTTTCTCAAACAGCACAGATTGTGTGACCGTACCATCAATCCATGATCCTGAAGTGATGAGGGAGTTCTTGATGACGGCATTTTCGCCGATATATTCCGGCGGATAGTTGGAGTCATGGGAGTATGTGCGCCATTCTTTATTATTTAAAGACAGGGAGAGATCTTCCTCGAGGAGATCCATGTTCGCTTCCCAATAACTCTTGATGGTACCAACATCTTTCCAGTACCCGTCGAAACGGTATGCATACATCGGAAGGCGGTCATTGAGCATGGCCGGGATGATATCCTTACCGAAGTCATGATCGGATTCTTCGATTTTTTCGTCATCGACGAGATACTGTCTGAGATCCGCCCAGGTAAAGATGTAAATGCCCATTGAAGCGAGATTGTTCTTCGGTTCTTTTGGCTTCTCATCAAATTCGTAAATTTCAAGGTCCTCTTTTGTATTTAAGATCCCGAAGCGCGGGGCATCTTCCCATGGTACTTCCATGACGGAGATCGTGGCTGAAGCACCTGTTTCTTTATGGTGATCGAGCATCTTCCGATAGTCCATCTGATAGATATGGTCCCCGGAGATCACGAGCACGTAGGTCGGGTTATGCTGGTCGATGTAGTGAATGTTTTTTGTGATGGCATCAGCGGTTCCGCTGTACCAGCTGGCCCCGTCACTCGCCTGGAACGGTGACAGAATGGACAAACCGTCGGTCTGCCGATCCATATCCCATGGTTTACCAATGCCCATATGTTTGTGCAGCTCGAGCGGCGAATACTGGGTCAGTACGCCAACCGTGTGGATTTTGGAATTGGAACAGTTGCTCAGGGTGAAATCGATAATCCGGTATTTGCCTCCGAAATGAACGGCAGGCTTGGCAATGTCTTCGGTCAGTAAACCGAGACGGGTTCCCTTACCACCGGCCAGAAGCATGCCGATAATTTCTTTTTTCATTGGGATTCCTCCTCATCGTTGTGTGTGGATTTTATTTGGAAAATGGAAACGGCTAAAGGTGGTACCATGATTTTCATGTGCTGATCAAAGCCGTGCCATTTTTCATCGAAAGTAAAATGATCGCCATCGTTGATCTGATTCGAGCCGCCGAAATGCTCGTAATCGGTATTGAAGACCTCTTTATAGACACCGGGTTCAGGGACGCCGATTTTGAAATCGTAGTGGACGACCGGTGTGAAGTTGCAGATGATGATGTATTCATCACCCGGCTTTTTCCCGCGACGGATAAACGATGTGATACTCTGATCCTGGTTATCTGCGTCGATCCACTGAAACCCTGCCGGGTCATGATCGAGCTCGTAGAGAGCGGGCGAGTTCTTATACATATGATTCAATACGCGAATATACTCATGAGCGCCGCGGTGGAGCGGATAGTCGAGCAGGTGCCAGTCCAAATCCTCTTTATCCTTCCATTCGCTGTACATGGCAAGTTCGCCGCCCATAAAGAGAAGCTTTTTGCCCGGATGGGCCATCTGATAGGCGAGGAGCAGGCGGAAGTTCGCAAACTGCTGCCACTGATCACCCGGCATTTTATTGAGTAAAGACTTTTTTCCGTGTACGACCTCATCATGGGAGAGTGGCAAGATGAAGTTCTCCGAGTACGTATACATAAAGGAGAATGTCAGGTGGTTATGGTGATGCTTGCGGTGAAGCGGGTCATATTCCATGTACTTGAGCATGTCGTTCATCCAGCCCATATTCCATTTGTAATTGAATCCGAGACCGCCGTCATGTACCGGTGCCGTTACAAGTGGCACATCGGAGCTGTCTTCCGCCATCATCAATACGTCCGGCTCATAGGCGAAGACGGTCTGATTGAGTTTTCGCAAGAAGGCTGTGGCCTCCAGGTTTTCTTCGCCGCCGTAGGTGTTATAGAGCTTCGGTTTATCTTCCGGACGGTCGAAGTTCAGATACATCATGCTTGCCACGGCATCAACGCGGATGCCGTCAAGATGAAATTCGCGGAGCCAGTAAACGGCGTTGGAGATGAGAAAACTCTGGACTTCAGGGCGACCGAAGTCGAAGGTGAGTGTCCCCCATGAGGGTTTATCCGCTTTATTAATGTCTTGGTACTCATAGCAGGCTTCCCCGTCAAACTGGCGAAGCCCATGTTCATCGCGGCAGAAGTGACCTGGAACCCAGTCGAGGAGGACCCCGATCTTATGCCGGTGACACTGATCCACGAAATACTTAAAGTCCTCAGGTGATCCAAAGCGGCTTGTCGGTGCGAAATAGCCGGTAATCTGATAGCCCCACGAAAGATCAAATGGGTGTTCGGTTATTGGCAAGAGTTCAATGTGTGTGTACCCGAGTTCTTTTACATAGGGGATGAGCGTCTCTGCGAGTTCGCGGTAGGAATAAAGGGCATCATCTTCAACTTCGCCCGGCTTCTTTCGCCATGTGCCGAGGTGCACTTCATAAATGTTCACAGGAGATGAATATGAAGAAGTCGATTTTTTTTGTTTGTACCAGTCTTCGTCAGACCACGCGTATTCCGGATCAGCCCACGTAACGGACGCTGTGTTCGGACGGACCTCTGCATACTGCGCATAGGGATCTGCTTTTAACAGCCGTCGTCCATCGGGGTGCTCGAGACTGAATTTATAGGTGACGCCGTCTTCAACATCCGGGAAGAATCCTGCCCAAAGCCCCATATCGGTCAGTTTTTCGAGTGGGTGACTGCCGTGTACCCAGTCGTTGAAGTCACCGGTTACAGAGACCGCCTTCGCATTGGGTGCCCAAACGGTAAAACGGTAACCGGTTTGTCCGTCAATGGTCATTTTCTTTGCACCCATCAGTTTGTAACTTTGGTAATGGGTTCCTTGATGGAATAAATATGTATCCTCATCACTTATTTTCCACTTCATGTTATGCATCCCCTCTCTCTTTTTTGCTGTTGTTGTACCAGTTCTATTTGATTAAGCGATTTCACATACTGTCCTATTCCCAAAGAACGTCCTTGTATAACTATTTCGTTAATCATTACATAATTACCTTTGTTTTCAAACGAAAAAGATGTGAATTTTTTAAAAATAATCGAATTATTTTATGTAAGCGCATGCATTTCTGCTGAATAAAATGAAATGATGTCAAGGCCGACTGAAATCAGTTACAATCGGGTATAGTGATGCAAAGGTCGAGGGGCAGTCTGCCACTCGCTACGGTTTGAAAAAGTGAGGAATGATGGTAATGAGAAATGTAATGACGTGGGTTGACAGCCCGCATGACCTGCAGTTAAACGGAGCGGGCATTGAACAGCGTGTCCATGTGCACCAGAAAGCCATGCTCTATTCAGAAAACGAAGTGATCGAGGCGACGGTTATGGACACGTACGAAAACGGGGTGCACCTTGTCACGTCAAAAAAGATTATCCCGGGTAAGCGCATGACACTCGGAGTAGGACGGATCAAGGCACCTGTATCCATCCGGTTCCTTGTACATACAGAGTGGTTTCACGAGAACTATTCGGATACCTCCGAAGTGTTCGGAGCGATTTATACGGCGCAAGAGACCATCTTCAGGGTATGGTCCCCGGTGGCTGTTACGATGGAACTGCTGATCAACGGAAGGGCAATCTCGATGAACAGGTCATGGCGGGGTTCTTGGGAGGTCGCGGTTCCGGGAGACTGTCACGGAGATGAATATCTGTTCCGTGCAGAAGTCAACGGGGTCGTTCACGAGGTGGTTGATCCTTATGCCAAGGCACTCACGGCAAACAGCAAGGCCGGTGTCGTCGTCGATCTAACAAGGACGGATCCGAAAGAATTCCGCTCGACGGACCGCCCTGAGGTGCGTAATCTCCAGGACAGCATCATTTATGAGCTTCATGTGAGGGATGCGACCATTCATCCGGACAGCGGGGTCAAGGCGAAAGGAACCTACAGCGGTCTGACTGAAACAGGAACGACGACGGAAAAGGGGTTCAAAACGGGACTTGATTATCTGACGGATCTGGGGATGACACATGTTCAGCTCCTGCCGGTGAATGATTTCGGACGGGTGGACGATCTGAAGCCTTCAAAACAGTATAACTGGGGGTATGATCCGCTCTTTTTTCAGGTGCCTGAAGGGAGTTTTTCAACGGATCCGACCAATCCGTTTGCCAGAATCACCGAATTGAAAGAACTTGTACAGGCCTTTCACCGAAAGGGCATTCAGGTGATTCTCGATGTGGTCTATAATCATGTCTTTGTTCTTGATGAATCATCGTTCCATAAACTTGTCCCTTATTACTATTTCCGTTATTCAGCGAATGGTGAGCCATCAAACGGAACGGGTGTAGGCAATGATATTGCCAGTGAACGGCCCATGGTCCGTGCCTTTATCCTTGATACGGTGAGGTACTGGCTGAAAGAATTCAGGATTGACGGGTTCCGTTTTGACCTGATGGGGATTATGGATATCGATACGGTCAACGCCATCCGTCATGAGGCTGATAAAGAGCCAAGACCGGTCATGCTGCTTGGAGAAGGCTGGAATTTGCCGACAGAGCTTGATTTCGATCATAAGGCGACTAATCACAGAGCAGGTGAAATGCCTGGTGTACGATTTTTTAATGACATGTTTCGCGACACGATCAAGGGAAGCACCTTTGATTTGAATGAACAGGGCTACGCAACAGGCCGCGGAAAATGGATCGAACGGATGTATCAGCTGACCTCGGGTTCTGTTTTGATGGATGAGCCGCTTCCGCCGCATGTGGCGGAAATCACGCAGACGGTGAATTATGTGGAATGCCATGATAATCACACCCTTTGGGACAGGCTTCTCATTTCCAATCAGGAAGATTCGGTTGAGACTAGACAGGCGCTGCACAGGCTGGCCACAGCCATTACAATCTTCAGTCAGGGTGTTCCGTTTCTTCATGCAGGACAGGAATTTTTCCGCACGAAAGGCGGAGATGGGAACAGCTACATTTCCCCTGATGAGGTGAATCGTCTTGACTGGAATCTCGCAGAAGAAGCGTCAGAAAATATCCGTTACATCCGGGATCTGATTGCTCTTAGAAGAAGCAGGCCGGGTTTCAGGCAACTTTCTGCATCTGCATTCAGAGAGCGGACACGGGTGTTGCAAACGGAATTTCCTGTCTTCGGCTATATTCTGTTTGAATATGAAGAGGAGATTGTCATCTTTTTTAATCCGGGTGATGAGCAGCAGGAAGTGCATCTGCCTTCTGTAGGACAATGGCAGGTTCTGTCATCCCCGTATCGCTCAGCTGTCATAACGGAGCCGTCGATGCTCGGCCTAAAGCTTGACATGAAGCCGTTTGAATGTCTGGTACTCGGTAAAAAAAGATAGTCTTGATTCTCTATATAAACTTCTTTACAATGAGAAAAGGCGCTATGCGTCTTTTTCCTGTTTTCTCTCCTTTTTTTGACTCGAAGAATGTTGTCGCATCAAATAAGGGAGTTAACGGAAGTGAATACGTACAGATCATGTTACAATAAATGAGGGTGAACCATTTGGAACAGTTTCTTGGAGAAGGATGGGAATTGCGCCCTGCCGGTGGCGCTACCGGTGAAGCGTATATTGCCGAGAGAGGACAGCAGAAGATATTTGTTAAACGAAATTCATCCCCGTTTCTGGCTGTTCTGTCCGCCGAAGGTATCGTTCCGAAACTCCTTTGGACCAAGCGGCTGGAAAATGGTGATGTTGTCACTGCCCAGGAATGGGTGGAAGGACGAAAGCTTGACAGGCATGAGTTGAATTCAAACCGGGTCGCAAGACTTTTGTCCAAGATTCACCGCTCGTCGGAGCTTTTGGAGATGTTCAAGCGAATGGGGAACACGCCTGTGATGCCTGAGCATGTCATTGATTACGCCAAAAAAGCGATGGCGAAGATGACGAGTCATCAGCCGCAGGTATTACATGCTTTGCATTGGCTTGTCGATCAGGTTCCGGTTCACGATGAAACATGTTTTGTTGTCTGCCATGCGGATGTGCATCACAACAACTGGATTCATTACAACGATCACGATAAAGATGAGCTGTATCTGATCGACTGGGACGGGGCAAAGCTTGCGGATCCGGTGATGGATATCGCACCGATCCTTTACTTATATGTACCGGAGGCGGATCGCGCAGAGTGGCTCTCGCAATACGGCATCAGTCAGACACCTGAGCTCGATAACAAAGTCCGCTGGTATTTAACGGCACTTTGCATTGAAAACATTGCCTGGTACGACTGCCGGGGTCTTGATGGGGAACGGGATCAGTGGCTGGATCGTCTGAACAGGGTCATGAACGAATAGGAACAAATACAGGAACGCACCTGACAGGTTTTACAGGTGCGTTTCTCTTCTGTAGAAAAGAGCCCTTCGCAAGGGCAGATCAGCAAAAGGTGAAAGGATGAAGTTAAAATGAGATTACGCAAGAAGCCTTGGGCAAAGGAGTATATGGGGAAGTTTCCTGAACTGGTCACCGATCAGCCGTATGAGAAAAGAGGCAAGTGGCGCACGCTTTTTCCGGGGACAGATCCCGATGCACCGTTGCATGTGGAAATCGGAACCGGGAAAGGACGTTTTATTACGGAAATGGCAATGGCCTATCCCGACAGATGCTTTATAGGGGTCGAAAAACACAGCAGTGTCCTTGTGACGGGTGTACAGCGCGTAGAAGAAAATCCGCCACCGAATCTGAAGCTGATTGAAGCGGACGTGAAGCATATTGAGGAACTGTTTGATGAAGGGGAGATCGATCGTCTGTATATCAACTTCACCGACCCGTGGCCAAAAAAGCGCCACGCAAAACGGCGGCTGACGCATCCGGATTTTCTGAATAAATACAGGACGGTGCTGAAGTCTGACGGGGAGATTCATTTTAAAACGGATAATCAGGGCCTGTTTGAGTATTCGCTTGCGAGCATGAGCCAGACCGGTATGGCCTTTCAGAACGTCAGCCTTGATCTTCATAACAGCGGCATGGAAGAAAACATTATGACCGAATATGAAGAAAAATTTGCAAGCCTGGGAATGAGGATTTACCGGCTCGAATCATGGTATAGTGAAGGTGAATTCTAGTAAGTATTCTTCAGGAGGGATCACGATGGCAATGGAACAGTGGAAGGTGAACGAAGAAGTGACCATGACCTGGCTTGATGGCGGTGTTACCCATCTCGACGGCGGAGCGATGTTTGGAGTCGTGCCGAAGCCGCTCTGGTCAAAGCGTTATCCCGTCAATGACAACAATCAGATTGAGCTCCGCTCTGATCCGATTTTGCTTCAGGTTGACGGCAAGCACATGCTCATTGAATCAGGCATCGGAAACGGCAAATTTTCAGAGAAAGCCATGCGGAATTACGGCATCACGTCCGAATCCAAAGTGAAAGAAAATCTTGCGGAACTGGGACTTACTCCTGCGGACATTGATGCGGTGCTGATGACGCATATGCACTTCGATCACGTCAGCGGGCTGACTGAACCCGTTGATGGCAAACAACAGCCTGTGTTTCCGAATGCCGTGATCTATGTGGAGGAAAAGGAATGGGCGGAGATGAGACAACCGAATATCCGCTCGAAAAACACGTACTTCAGGGAAAACTGGGAGGCGATTGAGCATCAGGTGAAGACCTATGCCGGTCAGATTGAAGTGGCACCGGATGTCCGGATGATCCATACAGGCGGACACAGTTACGGTCATGCCATCATCCATATCAGTTGCGGGAATGCCAATATTTGGCATATGGCGGATCTCATGCCGACCCACGTACATTTACCTTCACTGTGGGTGCTTGCTTATGATGATTATCCGATGACATCGATCCATCAAAAAGAGCAGTATATTCAGGCGAATTTGCCAAACAGTCCTGTCTTTACGTTTTATCATGATGCCCATTACCGCTGGGTACAGTTTTCTGAGGACGGGAAGCAGATTAAGCATTGCCTTGAGCGGAACCGGGAGAACGAATAACTCAGCTGAAGGAGAACCTGCGCAGTTCTTGACAACATAACAAAAAAGCCTGCATCTGCAGGCTTTTTTACATATGATCGGGTCTTGGTTACTGTTTTTCAAGAGAGAGGATGGTCCCTGATGCTGCATCCACATAAAAATCGTAAGCGGAAACTTCTCCCAGATCATTACCAACGGTAACGCCGCCGCGGTACACATTATACACAAGATGATCCGTTTCGAATTTCTCAGTCACCATGTGAACCCAGGATCCTTCAATGGTTCCGAGCTCTGAGGCCTGTTTCTTAACCGTTTTCAATGCTTTCTCTGCAGAAATGCCCATGTCGCTCCGGTCCATCTGTTTTTTTGCCAGAACCGTCACGGCGACACCTGCACCGATACCTGCGGCAAATTTCTTCCAACTCATACCTTCAACACCTGCCCTTATCAAGTTCATTGACGTGTGATATACAGTTACAGTATAGCGAATTCTGCCGGTTAATGCCAATCCTTTTCAATGCTGTTTCTTTCGGCTTCCGAATAATTGTGGCATTCAGAGCCGGATTTCGATAAAATGATAGTTGGCAGACGTTAATTCAAATTCGGGAGGTTTACATAATGAACGAAGAAACGTATCAAATGTTTGAAACACTGACAGCCTTGCACGGTGCTCCGGGGCATGAACACGATGTCCGGAAGTATGTCAAAAAACAATTGGAAGCATATAGTGATGAGGTGATTCAGGACCGTCTCGGCAGCGTGTTCGGCGTGAAACGCGGTGCAGAAACAGGACCCAAAGTGATGGTGGCGGGCCATATGGATGAAGTCGGATTTATGGTAACAGCGATCAACGAAAAAGGGCTGATCCGCTTTCAGCCACTGGGCGGCTGGTGGAGCCAGGTGCTCCTTGCACAAAAGCTGCAGATTATGACGGACAACGGTCCGGTGACAGGTGTGGTAGGATCAATTCCTCCGCATCTCCTCGATGAGGCAAAACGGGCCAAGCCGATGGAAATGAAAAACATGTACATCGATATCGGTGCCGATGATAAGGCGGATGCAGAAAAGATCGGCATCCGTCCGGGGCAGCCGATCGTCCCGATCTGCCCATTAGAGAAGATGGCCAATGAGAAAAAGCTTTTGGCCAAAGCCTGGGATAACCGGTATGGCGTCGGTCTGTCCATTGAACTGTTAAAAGAGCTGCAGGGGGAAAGCCTGCCAAACACCCTCTATTCCGGGGCAACGGTGCAGGAAGAGGTCGGGCTTCGCGGGGCGCAGACGGCGGCAAACATGATTCAGCCTGACTTGTTTTATGCCCTTGATGCAAGCCCTGCAAACGATGCGTCTGGGGATAAGGACGCCTTTGGTCACCTCGGAAAAGGGGCCCTCTTACGGATTTTTGACCGGACGATGATTACGCACCGTGGCATGCGTGATTTCGTGCTGTCGACGGCGGAAGATCATAACATCCCTTATCAGTTCTTTATTTCTCAGGGAGGAACGGATGCCGGCCGGGTTCATATGTCCAACAGCGGTGTGCCGTCTGCGGTCATCGGGATCTGTTCGCGCTACATCCATACGTCCGCTTCCATTATTCATGTAGATGACTATGCAGCGGCGAAGGAACTGATCACAACCCTCGTCAGACAGACCGATCAGAATACGCTTGAACAGATCCGTTCGCAAGTATAAGCGTAAGAATCAGTTCGAATCAAACAGAAAAGTCCGGAGCCTCACTGATGAGGTTCCGGACTGTTTCAGGTTAATCACGATCGGGTTCGACGGTTGCAATATTATGAAAGGATCAGTCTGTTTCAAACAAGTAAGCCAGGCATTTTACTGCCTGTTCAGCTGTTTCCACGGTCACCTGTGCGCGTTCACTGAGTTCTTTCAACGGATGATGCAGGTTCTTTGGGCGAATAAGAATCAGCGGTTTTCCGAGTGTCACAGCCGCAGAAGCATCCATGGCGCTGTTCCACTGTTTATAGGATTCGCCGAATTTGGCAATAACCACGTCGGATTTCTCCATAAGCAGTCGGGTTCTCAGGTTATTGAGCTGTGACGCAGCTTCATCTTTTGCGATGGGATCCGCCTGTTTACCGAGAATTTCTTCACCGATGTTATCGGAGCGGTCGTGGTTTTCCATGGGGCCGAAAAAAGACAGTGGGAGCTTCTTTTTTTCAGCCTCCTGTTTGATTTCCGTTCGCCAGTCATCATGAATTTGACCGGCCAAGTATACATTGATGTGCATGTTGATCATCTCCCTTTGCATTCTCACCGTTTTCATCCCCTGCTTTTTGCTTTCATAAACAGGCTGTAAAAGCGAATGAGTGGGACTTTATCCTTATTTTGAAAAGCGTAAATGACATAACAATGATCAATTGAGATTTTTGATGTTTTTTCGACAAATTCTGCGAAAACGACATGGTTTTATGATAAAATAATCGAGGGACAATATAATGATATGGAAAAAGGGGGAAGAACCTCATGATGAAAAAGCGGTGGATGGGTTTTGCAGCAGCTGCAACTCTCTTCATAACTGCGGTTTCCGGTTGTGCTGTATCTGAAGAACAGATCGAAGAAGAAGCCCGGGCTTTGATTGAACAGAAGATGTCTGGTGATCCGAATGATACCAATGCCTCTGATGAGGGACTTGAATTCTATTCAGACAGAGCGATTGATATTGAACATGTCAATGAGTTCAATTACGTGTTATCCGCAAATGACATGACCTATTTATTATTCAAAAATGATGACATTGATTATGCTGATCCGAACGAGATTGAAAAGGATCTGATGCTCGATAATGAAGTGATCGTCCTTGAAACATTTACGAACGAAGCGTCTGTCGACGGATACATTGTTGTTACTCAGTTCGATGAGGACTTATACCGGCTGATTGTGGCGGTGGACGGTCGGAAAATGACGACGGTTCTCGGCATTGAAGACTTACAGGATCATGCCGAATTTATGTTTGACTTCGTCTATTCGATGGCGGAAGATGAATAAGAGCACGCCCTCAATGATCTCATTGAGGGGTTTTCTTTATACTCCATAAAAAAGGTATCACGTGCACGTTTGTGATCCAAAAAAGAAATCGCGTTTAGGCGCACGTTCATCAGAGAGGGGCACAGTCATGGTTTTTTTGAAAAAGAAAGGGATACAGCCGGGGGTTCATTCGTACGTGATTACCGCACTCAGTTACATGGCGCTTGGGCTCTTCTCATCGTTAATTATGGGGCTGATGATGCAAACCGCCGGGGAACGGATGCTGATGCCGTATTGGGCGGAAGGCGGACAGTTCCTGGTCGATATGGGCGAATTGGCCATGAGTCTGATGGGGCCTGCCATCGGTGTGGCAATTGCCTACGGTCTGAAGGCACCGCCACTCGTGATCTTTTCGGCTGTAGTGACAGGTGCTGCCGGAGCCGAACTGGCCGGCCCTGCAGGCAGCTATCTCGCTGCACTCTTGTCTGTTGAGATCGGAAAACTCGTCAGTGGGGAAACGAAGGTCGATATTATTGTGACCCCTTTTGTGACCATTGCGACGGGCTATTTTACCGCAGGGCTGATCGGACCTCCGGTTGCCGCAACTCTTGAACAGTTCGGTTCATTTATTATGTGGGCGACAACCCAGCAGCCGCTCGCGATGGGGGCTCTGGTTGCCGTCCTGATGGGGCTCGCACTGACGGCGCCGATTTCGAGTGCAGCCCTTGCGTTTATGCTTGGGCTCGACGGTTTGGCCGCCGGTGCAGCGGCAGTCGGGTGCTCGGCTCAAATGATCGGTTTCGCCGTAAGCAGCTACAGGGAAAATAAATTTGGCGGTCTGATTGCTCTTGGGCTCGGAACTTCCATGCTGCAGATTGCGAACATCATTAAGCGGCCGTTGATTTTGATCCCGCCTACGTTGACGGCAGCGATCCTCGGGCCGCTTGCAACCGTCGTATTTGTCATGGAGAACAACCAGGCCGGGGCAGGAATGGGCACGAGCGGCTTCGTCGGTCCGGTAATGGCCATGAATGTGATGGGGACGGAAACAGAAACCCTTGTCGCGATAGCCCTTTTGTTTTTCATCCTGCCGGCTGTGATCAGTCTTTTTCTTTCGGAACTTCTCAGAAAAATGAATTGGATAAAACCGGGTGACATGACGATTCCAAAGGGATGACGGAGCAGTGTCTGTCAATGAGCGTTCTTCGAGTCGCTCTCATTTGAAGGGCACCGCTTACGTGATAAAATAGAAGCATTGAAAGGAGTGCAGATATACGATGAAACCAATTGAAATAAAACGGCTGATCGAAGCGGAGATTACCAATGAAAACTGGACAACTTCGTTTGATCGGGATCATGATACGCTCAAAATCACGGATAAACGGGTGGATAAAGGGGTCACGATTCAGCTGACAAATTTGAGGAAGAAGTTTGAAGAGGACGCCGACAGAGACGCCACGTTGAAAGAAACGATGCAAACGATCACGGAAGGCATGCGGCTCCTCGTTGACAAGGTATCGATTACCGGCAGGGAAGACAGCATTTACCCGGTGCTCAGGACCGGTTCCTTTCAAAAAGAAAAGGGAGACGGTACGGCCCTTGTATATGATGAGCATACGTCGGAAACGGTGATTTTTTATGCCGTTGATGAAGGCGCTTCTTACACGATGATCGATGAACAGATGCTCGAAGAATCCGGGAAAACCCACAGCGAGATTCGCGAAATGGCGCACTTTAACCTGAGAAAACTGCCGACGGAGATGAAGTCGGATCAGGTAGCCGGGAACACATTTTACTTTTTGAATACGGATGACGGCTATGATGCGAGCCGGATCCTGAATCAGCAGTTTCTGAACAACATGAAAGAACAGGTGCACGGGGAAATGGCCATTGCCATCCCTCACCATGATGTCCTGATCATTGCGGATATCCGTAATGAAGCGGGGTATGATGTCCTTGCCCAGATGGCCTTTCAGTTCTTTTCAGAGGGACGGATCCCGCTGACGGCTTTGTCATTTTTCCTTGAAGAGGACGAGCTTGAGCCGATCTTTATTCTCGCTCAGCGCAAGCCGAAGGATCAGCCAAAGCAGTAACTGTCCCTTTATTTTGATCCCCGGGGGGTTTGAACGTGGGGGAACAGTGGAATGTGTCTGTAAGGAAATTTAATTTGCACTACACATCATGCGCTGTTTGACTTACAATATACATGATGTGATGGTCTTATGGATCAGAACACCGCTTCATCTCAAGAATGACAGTGTTTGACTGTTTCACAGACGGAAGAGAGCTTTTTCAGCAAAACAGGAACGTGATTGAACACTATTTTTCCAGGGAGGGATTTGTTATGCAACACATGCCTTTAGGAAATATCGTTCTATCCGTTGCTCCTGATTTAATGAATCTGTTAACTTCAGAAGAGCGGACGCATGACATTGTATTGAGAAACGGTACAGAGCATTTAAGCACTCATGACGTTGAAGAAATCGTTGAAGCAGTGATTCAAAGAATGAAAGGCAGTACACGCTACCACTGAATCTGTGACTATGTAGGAACCATGAGGAGATTGTGATGAAAGAAATTCAACTGAAGCTTCAAGGAAAGATCAGGCGATTGACAAACAAGACGTTCAAGTTTGATGAGCGGGTCGGCGAAGGCTGGTTTTCAGCAGTGTATTTTCTGAAGACCAAAGAGATTGCCAGAAAGTATAAGCCGGATAATATCGTGACGATGCAGTTTTTTCAAAAGAAAAACGCAGTCGTTTGCGGTACCGATGAAGTACTGGCGCTGCTCGAAACCTTTGCCGACAGCCCTGATCAGCTTGACGTCTATTCGCTTGAAGATGGTGACAAAATTGAACCGTTTGAACCGGTCCTCAAGGTGACCGGCCCTTATCAGCACTTTGGTTACCTCGAAGGGGTTATCGACGGAATACTGGCAAGACGGACATCTGTCTCCACCAATGTCTATGAGGTCGTTCGCTCTGCGCAGAGCCGGGTCCCGGATAAACCGGTCATCTTTATGGGAGACCGTGATGATCATTTTATGATGCAGGCAGGGGACGGGTATGCGGCATACATAGGCGGATCAAAAGCGCAGGCAACCCATGCCATGCATGAATGGTGGGGAAAGAAGGGGATCGGCACGATGCCACATGCCCTGATTCAGCTTTTTGAGGGGAATCTCGTCGAGGCGTGCAAAGCTTACAGGGAGACGTTTCCTGAAGATGATTTGCTGGCGCTTGTGGATTACAACAACGACGTGATTACGGACTCTCTCAATGTCGCGCGGGAATTTGGTGACGATTTAAAAGGGGTTCGCCTTGATACGTCAAACCATATGGTGGATGCGTATTTTTCAAGACACCCTGAAGTGCTTGGGACATTTGATCCGAGAGGGGTGAATCCTGAGCTGTTGTTTGCTTTACGGAAAGCACTCGACAATGAAGGTTTTCACCATGTGAAAATCGTAGCCTCAGGGGGATTTGATGCGGATCGCATTGCCCGCTATGAAGAGCTTGGCGCTCCGGTGGACATGTATGGTGTCGGAAACAGTTTACTCAAAATACATATCGGCTTTACAGGTGACAATGTAACGCTGAACGGCAGACATGAGGCAAAGATGGGCAGAACGGAACGGATTAACAGCCGGCTGCAGAAGGTGGAACTTGGCCGGAATGGGTATGAGTAATCAGGGTGAAGATGCAATGAAGAGAGGCGCATGAACTATGAAAGATAAAAAAATGGAGTTCGTAATCGACGCGGATCGGGTTCGCGCGGAACAGGAGAAGCGGCTGGTAAAGCTCTTTACAGAACTGTACGATGATCTGTTCAGTTATATCGAATACGATACGAATCTGAGGGAAAAAGTCAGGGCTAAGCACACGTATCGCTACCGTACGGGGCTTCCGGATCATTTTCCGCTCCCGGAAGATGAAATGATCTTTTTTCAGGAGTGGTTTGCCTTTGATTACGTTACGGTGAGCGGTGCGCGGATTTTTGATTTGTTTGTGCGCAATAATCAGGGGGTGTTCAACCGCCAGATGCTCGAACTTGCCGGTGTGCTCATGCTGATGCATTTGCAGCCGGTGCGCATCACAGGTAAGAATTCCAAACATCTCCTTGTGTCTCCTGCTTTTGAGGCGGAGAAGGAGTGGCATGTGGAGAGCAATCAGGATCTGGCTCAGTTGAACACGGGTGATTTAATCTTTACGAGAATCACTCAGGTCGGTTCAAGGCGACTTGTTGTCGGAACCCCTTTCACGATAGCCCCGGAGCAGGAAGCGCCGGTACTTGAAAAGCTTTCAGGTATTTATCAGCAGGGAGACAGCAGTTTCAGGAAATATATGAAAGAATTCGGGATTGATTTTCGCAAATATGCGCTTTAACACATCGACGATAGTCGATGTGCTTTTTTTTTGCTATAATAGACTTCGCATGTTCATTCAATTTGCAGGAATATGTAATGGAACAGGAATGTGGAGGTTCAACGATGACGAACTATCATTTTATCGGAATAAAAGGCTCAGGCATGAGTGCCATGGCACAAATTTTGAGTGATATGAAGAAAACCGTTCAGGGTTCGGATGTGGAGAAAGTCTTTTTTACCCAGAAACCCCTTGAGAGAAAGGGAATTCCCATCCTCCCTTTTCAAAAAGAAAACATTGATGACAATCAGACGATTATTGCGTCACCGGCATATAACGAAACCAATCCGGAAGTGAAAGAGGCTCTTACCAGAGGGATCAAGGTTCATTCCTATCCGAAATTCCTCGGCGAGTTTATTAAGGGGTTCACGAGTATTGCCGTTACGGGTTCTCACGGAAAGACATCGACAACGGGTCTCCTTGCCCATGTCCTTGAAAATGCGAAACCGACGTCTTATCTGATCGGAGACGGCACAGGCAAAGGGATGGAGAACAGTGAATACTTCGTTTTCGAAGCATGTGAATACCGCAGACACTTTTTGAACTACTATCCAAACTATGCGATTATGACGAACATTGATTTCGATCACCCTGATTATTTTAAAGATGCAGAGGATGTCTTTCAGGCATTTCAGGAAATGGCAAACCAGGTCAACAAAGCGATTATCGCCTGCGGAGATGATGAATCCCTGCAGCGTTTGACGGCGTCTGTCCCCATCGTGTACTACGGTTTCAGTGAAGACCATGACTTTTCTGCGCAGAACGTGGACTATGACCCCGAAGGGACCCATTTTGATGTCATGATCCGGGGGGCTTTCTATGGCCGCTTCACGATTCCGGGTTACGGAAACCATCATATTCTGAATGCTCTTGCTGTCATTGCGATCTGTCATTATGAAGAGGTCACTCTCGAAACCATTCAGACCCATATCGCCACTTTCGGGGGTGTGAAAAGACGGTTTTCCGAAACCGAAATGAACGGTCAGATCTTGATTGACGACTATGCCCATCATCCGACAGAGATTGCCGCAACGATTGAATCGGCCAGAAAAAAATATCCCGATCGGCAGGTTGTGGCTGTTTTTCAGCCGCATACGTTTTCGAGAACAGAAGCGTTTCTTGATGATTTTGCAAGGAGCCTTGAGAATGCGGACCATGTCTATTTGTGCGATATTTTCTCATCTGCGAGGGAGTTTAAAAGTGATTTGACGATCAACCATCTTCAGGAGCGAATAGACGGCGCGAAGCTGATCACAGAGGATGGCACACTTGTACTGAACAGCCATGAGCATGCAGTCCTGCTGTTTATGGGCGCAGGAGACGTCCAGAAATTCCAGACGGCTTATGTAAGCGGCTGGGAAAACAGCGGAACGGAGAGCTGACGGCTCTCCGTTTGCTGACAAGTATTCAACCCGGATGTAACTGTGCAAACGGGCCAAACAACAACCACAGCCAGGATCTTCCGGGCTGTGGTCGTTTTGCGTCTTTTGTAACTGTTTTATTTCAAGTTTTCCGGGTTCAATCCTTTCAGATCATCGGTGACGAACCGGCCGTTTTCACGAATCAGTTCACCGTCAAAATAAATGTTGCCGCCTCCATATTCGGGACGCTGGATATTCACGATATCCCAGTGGATGGCTGAGGTGTTGCCGTTATCAGCATTCTCATAGGCCTGTCCTGGAGTGAAATGGAAGCTGCCATCGATTTTTTCATCAAAGAGTATATCCTGCATCGGGTGAAGGATATACGGATTGACGCCAATGGCAAATTCGCCGATATAGCGGGCGCCCTCGTCCGTGTCGAGTATCTCATTGATTTTCTTATCATCAGAACTTGAAGCAGCAATGATTTTGCCGTTCTCAAACGTAAAGCGGATATTCTCGAAGGTTGTTCCCTGATAAGGAGACGCTGTGTTGTAGGCGATGGTACCATTAACGGAATCACGTACCGGTGCGGTATAGACTTCTCCATCCGGAATGTTTAATTTGCCGGCACATTTAATGGCGGGAATATCTTGTATGGAGAAGGTCAGATCCGTGCCTTCACCTGTGATGCGAACCTGATCGGTGCGGTTCATTCGTTCAACCAGGGCATCCATCGCCCGGTCCATTTTGGCATAGTCAAGGTTGCATACGTTAAAGTAGAAGTCCTCAAAGGCCTCGGTGCTTTTTCCTGAGAGCTGTGCCATGGATGCATTCGGATAGCGGAGGACGACCCATTTCGTGTGCGGCACACGAATTTGACGGTGGACCTTCGTCCCGACAGTTTGCTGGTGCAGGCTCATGTTCTCAGACGGAACGTCGCTCAGTTCATTGATGTTATCGCCGGAGCGAAGGCCGATGTAAGCATCCATTTCCTTCATAACAGTCGCTTCAAACGTCGCCTGCATGTCCTGCTGTTCTTTCGTTGCGCCCATAAGGAGGGCCCGGTTTACGGCAGGCTCTTTCAGGGAAACAAATGGGTGTGCACCCGCTTTGTAGGCCTCTTCGATCAGAGCTTTTACGAGTTCTTCCTGTACACCGAAGTTTTCAATGAGAATGTTTTCTCCCTGTTTCATTTCAGTGGAGTATTCGATCAGATTCTTTGCGAGCTGATTGATTCTTGGATCACGCATGTGATTCGCCTCCTGTAACGTTTTTGTGGACAGTTCCATTGTACAGGAGTGGCGAAGCTTGTGCCACCTGAGGAAAGATCAAAAAAACTAGTCAAAGAACGCTGTCAATAAAACGCAGCAGTGGTATACTGAGGAGGTAGCAGGCGAGTCAGATTAATCAATAAAGGAGATGAATCACATGGAATGGTTAATGTATGTAAGCGTCGCGATTATTGCCATCGCATTTGCAGTTCTGGTCTTTTATATCATCCAGACACTTCTCTCACTGAAGAAGACAATGGAGAACATTTCCACAACCGTGGAAGATATGAAGGGGCAGGTTGAAGGGATTTCGAATGAATCCACCCAGTTGTTACATAAAACAAATAAGCTGACGGAAGATCTTCAGTACAAGTCAGACCGGCTGAACTCTGTCTTTCATGCCGCTGAGGATCTGGGGTATTCCTTTCAGCAGTTAAACGGTTCAATCAGAAAGATGAGTGACACCGTGAATAAGCAGACGGAAACAAATGATGAAAACATGGCCAAAGCTGTGAAATGGGGCAGTGTGGCGATGTCATTCTGGCAGAAATGGAAGACTGAAAAAGCAACTGAGGGACAGACTGAACAGGAGGCGAAGTAAGATGAGCAGCAGTGCTAAGAACTTCATTGCCGGCGTCGTTGTCGGGGCAACAGCAGGTGCCGTTGTGACTCTGTTTATGGCACCGAAGGCAGGATCTGAACTGCGCGAGGATTTTTCCGAGCAGGCGAGGGCTGCCAAACACAAAACATCAGACTTCACGTCGCAGGCTGTGGAAAAAGGAAATCACCTTGCAACCCGTGTATCTGATCAGTCGTCGAATCTTGTGCATAAGGTCAAGGACTTATCGCGCTCATTAAGAAAAGATATGAATGAATTGAGTGAATCCGCAGATAGTCTGATGGACGATATGGAAGGGCTCAGTGACGAAATCGCAGCATCTGTAAAGAAAGAAGTGGAAGACCTCCAGCGCTCTGTCGAGCAGCTGGTCAAAGAGGTTGAGGAACGTGAGCGTAAACGCAATCAGGAGTCAAAGGAGATATGAGAGTGAGCGTTGATAAAATCACCACATGGGATGAGCTCGATGCGAAGAAAGCAACCGGTCGTCCGCTGTTCATCTTCAAAAACAGCACGACGTGTCCGGTCAGCCGTGAAGCGTTCTCTGAAGTGAAAGGGTTCGTGCAGGGCTATGACGGTGAGGCGCCTGTTGTCTATCTGAATGTGCAGGAAGCAAGAGAGCTGTCAAATCGGATCGCGGAAGAGTATGGCGTGAAGCATGAATCTCCGCAACTTCTTCTGATTGATGATACCGAAGTAAAATGGCATGCCTCCCATTGGAAGATCACCGAAAAGGCAATCAGTCGGGCGTTGTCCGATCAAACGTAGTAAATCATGATACAAAAAAAGCGGTCCTCATTCCGGCGGGACCGCTTTTTGCTGTATGTGTCTCACTGTATAGGTTATGTCCAACGCAACTGCAGGGAATCACCGTGGTGAATTTGTGCCGAGAACGATGTCTCTTCTTCGTTACGGAGTATGACCGGTTTGACGTTCGTCGATCTCTCCGGTTTTTTGACCTGCACCTTGGCAAACACATCCTGAAAAATAAAGGAGACGTTTGTCCGTTCTCTGATTTCCACCCGATCGCCATGCTTGACGCTGCTGTGGAGAGCGGCGGATTCTCCATTGATGGTGCAGTCAAAGAGAGATTTTTCGAGGCGGACGGGTTCATCATTGAAGGTAACGATGATTTCCCGATTTGCCTGATCATGCGTCTGCAACAGCACATCCTGAACGCTGAAAGACTCCTCAGTGCTGCCATTAAGGGTGATTCGGTCCCCATTTTTGACAGGACTCTTTAATGAGGCAGGCTCGCCATTGATGAGATACGTTGCTTCATCGCGCTTCAGACTCATACGGTGCTGATTGACGGTAATGCTGATGGTTCCTTGTGCCTCAGGATCAGTTTTGAGGCCTGCAAGACGAAGTACTTCATCCAGGGTATCAGGAAAATGAAAGTCAAGACGGTCCCGGTCTGAAAGGGTTGAGTCAGGTGTGACAGTGCTGTCATTCAGGGTGATCACCGGTTCGATCCAATAGGTTTCCTCATTGATCTCGACCGTGATCGCTTCCGGAAGCTCCAACACATCGGATACAGTGGCGGTTGCATCGGCACCGCTTACACCTTTTTCGACAAAGATGACATCCCCGTGTTCAAGGGGATCATCGAGGGAGACGTCGTGTCCGTTTTTCTTCAGGACTGGCGGGGTGCCGTGTTCACCAGGTATGGTGACAACGCGTCCGTTGACTTTTACCATCATCGCCATTCCCGGTTTTCCGAAGAGCCTGTTCAGCTCAACGCCGCTTGAGAGAATGCCGTCTCCGACTGTCAGTTTTTTGATGTCAAACAGCCTGACGGTCTCTTCATTAACCTTGATGCTGATATATTCAACAGGATTTTCCCTTGCAGCAATGGCAATACCGATCGGTGTGACGAGTTCCGGGGTCGGTTCGAACTCCTTCTCAAAGGTCAGGGATTTAATCGCATCAATGCCCCGGATCGCAACACGATTCGCAGGGAGTTCAAGTCGTTCGGCGATTTTCTCTGAGAGAAGAGGGGTCATGCTCCCTCCTCCGACAAGCATCACAGCCTTTGGCGTACGCGTATTCAGACTTAAAATTTCGGCACTGATCTGATCGGCAAGGTGATCTATTGCAGGAAGGATGGGTGTCAGGATCTCCTCTTTTGACATGGTCGTTTCCATACCGAGAATATCCTGCATGATGATTTCTTCATTGTCATTGAGCTGCCGTTTTACGGCTTCCGCATCCGGAAAATCCAATAAAAATTGGTCGCTGATAGCCTCAGTGATTTCATCACCGGCATTTGGGACCATTCCGTAGGCTGTCACGGTACCTGAGTCTGTAATGGCGATATCCGATGTGCCGGCCCCGATATCGACAAGGGCGACGTTCAGGCGCCTCATGGATTGTGGGATCAGGACGTTGATGGCGGCAATCGGCTCGAGGGTTAAAGCTTCAAGTTCGAGATCTGAGCGCTGCAGGGCGGCAATCAGTGATTCCACGACGACTTTCGGAAGGAACGTCGCAATGACCTCCACGGCAGCGTTTCGTCCCTTTTGATCAACGAGACTCCCGATCTTTTCGCCATCGAGGTGATAATCGAGTACGGAATATCCGACACAATATTCATTTACTGCACCGTTCGTCTGTCCGGACTCATCGCTTGCGAGTTTGAACTGGGCTTTTTGAACAGCGCTCAGTTCGAGAGCAAGGAGCGCTGTCCGGTCGAAAATCGGTTTTCCGGTAATATTAAGCTCTTCGACTGCTTTGACGGTCTTCAGTGAGCGGCCTGCCGCGGCGACGCAGACTTTCTTTAAAGGGCCGTAGCGTTCTTCGAGGTGTTGTTTAACAAGTGTAATGGTTCTCGCCACTTCAATGACGTTATGTATTTGGCCGTCAAGCATGGAGCGTTCCGTATGTTCAATACTGTGCACATCGAGGACGTGATAACCGGTCTCTGTGCTTTGAATGATCAGGCCGACAATGGAGCGTGTTCCGATATCGAGGCCGAAAATCAGGGATTCCGGGTCGGGTTTTGTCATAGTCATTCCCACCTTTCTCTTCACCTATATTATACATGATTCCCAGTCTGGTGCATCCTCCGAGAGGAAAAAAACCAAACTTAAACGCTTTAACGCTTAAAAGCGTTTAATTATTAAAGAAAAAAGGGGTGACATTCACGGATTCATGATATATAATAGTCCGTAAATCGTTCAGCAAGCGATGGAACAAATGTATTGAGAGGAGTTTTTTTCAAATGGGTAATGAACAGTTGGAAGAGTTGAGAGGCCAGTTGGATGAAGTCAATGAAAAACTGGTGGAGATGATGAATGAGCGTGCGCGTCTTGCTCAGGAGATAGGACGAGTGAAGAGCAGCCAGGGCATGAACCGCTTTGATCCGGTTCGTGAACGTAAGATGCTCGATATGATTCAGGAGAAAAATGAGGGACCGTTTGAAACAGCGACTCTGCAGCATCTGTTTAAACAAATTTTTAAAGCGAGTCTCGAACTGCAGGAAGATGACCACAGAAAGGCGCTTTTGGTATCGCGTAAAAAGCACCCTGAAGATACGATTGTTGATGTCAATGGCACGAAGCTCGGTAACGGCGAGCAGCATCTGATAGCCGGTCCATGTTCCGTGGAGAGCTACGAACAGGTGGAAGCCGTGGCGAAGGAGTTGAAGGCACGGGGGCTGACAATGATGCGCGGCGGAGCCTACAAGCCGAGAACATCACCTTATGACTTCCAGGGACTCGGTCAGGAAGGACTCGAGATTCTGAAAGATATTTCCGACAAGTACGGTCTGTCTGTCATCAGTGAAATTGTTACACCCGGCGATATTCAAAATGCGGTGGACTACCTCGATGTGATTCAGATCGGTGCGAGAAACATGCAGAATTTTGAGCTTCTGAAGGAAGCGGGACGCACGAACAAGCCGATCCTCCTGAAACGCGGCCTTTCTGCAACCATTGAAGAGTTCATCAATGCGGCAGAATACATCCATTCACAGGGGAACGGTCAGATTATTCTCTGTGAGCGCGGTATCCGTACTTATGAGAAAGCAACAAGAAACACGCTGGATATTTCAGCTGTACCGATTCTCAAGCAGGAAACGCATCTGCCGGTGTTTGTTGATGTCACACATTCCACAGGCCGAAGAGACCTCTTACTGCCAACAGCCAAAGCGGCGTTCGCAGTCGGTGCTGACGGTGTCATGACGGAAGTTCATCCGGATCCGGCTGTTGCCCTGTCTGATTCTGCCCAGCAGATGGACATTCCGCAGTTTGGTGAGTTCCTGAAAAACCTTGAGGAATCCGGACTTTTTAAAGTCAATAAAGCAGCTTCAAAATCATAAGCAGCAGGAAAAGGACTGAATGCCTCATTTCAGTCCTTTTTTATGCTGAGATGCCCTGTCAGTCGACAGGAGATTTCATGAAAAAAGGGATTCTTTTGACTCAATGCTTCATATTTGTCTGGGATGATCCGATATAAATAGTCAGAGAGGTTTGCATATGGCTGTTGAAGTGTCGTATTATATCCATACATAGACTTTTATGAAAACCATTTAATGTTAATTTGAAGGAGGCAATAAAATTATGAACGTAACCATTTATGATGTAGCCCGTGAAGCAGGTGTCTCCATGGCAACCGTTTCCCGTGTAGTAAACGGCAACCCGAATGTAAAGCCTGCAACAAGAAAGCGGGTACATGAGGCCATTGAACGCCTCGGTTACCGGCCCAACGCGGTGGCAAGAGGATTGGCAAGCAAAAAAACAACCACAGTTGGTGTGATTATCCCGGATATTTCGAGTATATTTTTCTCTGAACTCGCACGTGGCATCGAAGATATTGCAACGATGTATAAATACAATATCATCCTTTGTAATTCGGACCACAACAAGGACAAGGAAATTCATCTGATCAACACGCTGTTGGAAAAACAGGTGGACGGCATTGTTTTTATGGGCAGTGAAATCACCGCTGAGCATGAAGAGGCATTTAAGATGTCGCCGGTACCGGTTGTCCTGTCTGCGACGATCGATAACCATAAGAAGCTCCCTTCCGTAAATATTAATTATGAACAGGCTTCTTATGACGCAGTTAAGGCTCTGATTGAAGAAGGCCATGAGAAGATTTCCATGCTTTCAGGAACGCTTGAGGACCCGATTAACGGCTACATGAAATTCTCGGGTTATAAGAAAGCCCTCCTCGAGGCCGGAAGAGAAGTGGATGATGAGTATGTCTTCATCGGTGATTACACCTACGATTCCGGTCTTGAGGCCATGAATCAGATTCTGAAACTCGAAGAGCCGCCTACAGCGATCTTTGCATCCACGGACGAGATGGCCCTGGGGCTGATCCACGGTGCTCAGGACAACGGCAAGCGTGTTCCCGGAGATTTTGACATCATCGGTTTTGACAATACGAGACTTGCAACGATGGTGCGGCCAACGCTGACGACGGTCGTGCAGCCAATGTATGACATTGGGGCTGTTTCGATGAGACTCTTGACGAAATATATGAATAAAGAAAAGGTCGATGAATCCGTCGTCCTTCTTCCACACCGTCTTGAATACCGGCAGTCCACAGGGTTTCAGCGCTAACGTGTAAGCATGTGCGGATCCCTGAGCATGGGGATACGGTGATTCAGATCAGAACGGTTATCATCACAGTGACGTTAGGGAGAGGATTATGAAAAAATTCGACTTACTTACACCTGTCGGGATCTTTTTAGGGTTAACGGCAGTGTTGATGGCGATCTACGTAAATGAGGCAGGAGACGGTTCGATCCTTGACTTTGTTCAGGTCGCATCGCTTCTGGTTGTCTTCGGGGGGCTGATCGGTGCGTTGACCGTCAATTTCTCCATTGGAGACCTCAAACTGCTGCCGAGGGTGTTTAAAGAAACTTTTCAGACAAAGGAAAACGATCTTGAAGAACTGATAGATACGTTTGTGGATCTGTCCACCCGAGCCCGCCGCGAGGGGTTACTGGCCCTTGAAGCAGGACTTGAGGACGTGGATGATCCGTTTATTCAAAAAGGTGTGCTACTTGCCGTTGACGGCATTGAACCGGATATCATTAAGGATATTATGATGGCCGAAGTGGTGGCCATGGAAGAGCGTCACCGTAAAGGACGGAGTATTGTGGAGAAAGCCGGTGAGTATGCGCCTGCATGGGGAATGATCGGTACTCTTGTCGGTCTTGTTCTCATGCTTCAAAACCTGAATGATCCGTCCACACTCGGACCGAATATGGCTATCGCCCTTCTGACGACACTTTACGGGACGCTGATGGCGAACCTCGTCTTTTTGCCGATGGCAAACAAGCTTGAACTGAGCACAGAAGAGGAAGTGTTCAGAAAGCAGGTTGTTGTAGAAGGGGTTATCGGCGTACAATCCGGACAAAACCCGAAAATTCTCCAGGAAAAACTCAGCGCATTCCTTCCGAACCACGTGAAGGATAAAAAAGACGAAGAACCGGAGGAGACTGAGGAGAATGAATAGGAAGAAGAAACAGGGCCCAAAAGGCGCTCCGAAATGGATGGTCACCTTTTCCGATTTGATGACGCTGATCCTCGTATTCTTTATTCTGTTATTCTCCATGTCCGTTGTTGATGCGAACCGGTTTGAAGCGATTGCAGAATCTTTTCAGGAACGGGCGATTTTTGATTTCTATCCGTCGCTGATTCCATTTGAGAATCCTGCTGAAGACCGGGATGTGAGGGATGATCCGTTTGACGCAGACGTGGATCCGTTTGAATCCCACATGGAAATGGATGAAGTGGAGATGAGTGAACAGCTCGATGATCTTCTTGAAGAAGTGAATGAGTTCATAGAAGACAACGATCTGACGGAGAATATCTCTGCAACGAGGGACGACCGCGGTGTGGTGCTCGTTCTGCAGGAACAGGCGCTGTTTGAGACAGCCCGTGCGGAGATCCTTCCCCAGGCAGAACCTTTCCTTGAAAAGGTGGGAACCCTGGTTACAACGGTTCCGAATATGGTGAAGGTGGAGGGTCATACGGACAGCCGTCCGATTAACACCGTTCAGTTCCCTTCAAACTGGGAATTGTCAGGTGCCCGTGCAAGCAGCGTCATCCGTTTTATTCTCTCAAATTTTGATGTGGATGAAAGACGCTTTCTCGCTGTCGGATACGGGGAAACAAGGCCTGTTGCCCCGAACACGACGCCGGACAATCTCCAGCAAAACCGGAGGGTGGTTATTGTCATTTCCGATCCGTCCTATGATGAGAGCGAACTGTTCTAATCATTACCGTCGCTTGCACATCCCTGTTTTCAGGGATGTGTTTTTTCGATTTATACACTTCCGCTCCTTGTCTGCAGGCAAGAGATGCGGTACGGGGGTAAAGGGAAGAACGACTGAAAAGAAAGAGGTCCAAAATGATCGTGCATTTCGTGATTTCTCATTCATCTTTTCTGACTGATTATGGTATAGTGAAAGAAACGATACTTGACTGAAGGTGGGATGCCGATGAAACATCATAAAACGTACCACTCGGTTACGGTCAAAGGCAAAGACGGCACCGAGTACCTGGTTGAAGGTCCGATCTCCAAAGAGACAATGGAACGCTGTGAGTTTGACGAAGGATTATTGGCCTTCCGAAAGCCCGAGCAGCAGAAAAAGGCTCTTCTTGAGGTAATGGATCTTCCCGAAAGCCGCATTATTGTGGCACGGGTTGGCGATTTGATCGTCGGCTACGCCACATATCTGTTTCCTGATCCGCTTGAGCGATGGTCCGAAATACAGCTTGAAAACCTTCTTGAACTTGGTGCGATAGAAGTTTCATCGAGTTACAGAGGAGCAGCTCTTGCCAAACATATTCTGAAGGTTACGATGATGGATGAAGCTGTGGAGGATTACATTATCATCACGACGGAATATTACTGGCATTGGGATCTCAGAGGAACAGGGCTTTCTATTTGGGAATACAGGGACATTATGGAGAAAGTGATGAAATCAGGCGGGTTGGAGTGGTTCGCGACTGATGACCCCGAGATTTGTTCGCATCCTGCAAACTGTTTAATGGCGAGGATCGGGAAAAACGTATCACCGTCGGATGTGCATGAATTTGACAGAGTCAGGTTTAAACATAAATATATGCTGTAATGGGAATGGCGTGACCGCCATGTTCACCGATCAGTAATCAGGGGAGAGTGAAACCATGAATGTAAGCGATATCATGGTAAAGGATGTCATTACTGCCAAGGCAGATATGGCCGCAGGCGATGCCTTGGAATTTATGAAACATAAACATATCAGACATCTGCCGATTGTCGATGATGACGGTCAATTTATCGGCATTGTATCGGACCGTGACTTAAAAGATGCGGCGCCGTCGATTTTCGAGAAAGCGCATGATGATTTCATCCATGTGCCGGTTTCAAAAGTTATGATCACCGATGTGATTACGGCACTGCCGCTCGATTTTGTGGAAGAGGCGGCCTACACGATGGTCGAACATCAGATCAGCTGTCTGCCTGTCGAAGATGATGGCAGACTGGTCGGCATTATCACCGAAACCGATCTGTTAAATGTCCTTGTCAAACTGACAGGTGCTGCTTTGCCGAGCTCACGTCTTGAAATTGAAGTGTCAAACGAAAGTGGTAATCTGTGCATGGTCACACAGCTGATTCGCGATCAGGGCATGAACATACAGAGCGTCCTATTGTATCCGTCCCATCGTGATGATACGAAAAAGGTGCTTGTATTCAGAATCCAGGCAATGGATATGAGACCGTTACTCGACAGACTCAAGAATGCAGGCTACAATGTCAAATGGCCTCAGGATCTGGAGATGGGCATATGACAGACGATCACGTTTTTATTTATTCACCGGAACAACTGAAATACCGGTTTCATCAGGAGCATCCCTTTAATCAGAAGAGGCTGTCGATTACGAAAGATTTGTTAATTAAGCTTGGGGCCTTGGACGAGGACCGGATCGTGCCTGCAAGAGAGGCCAGCATTGAAGAGCTGCTTCTTGTTCATGATGAGGATTACATTCAGGCAGTGTTGAATGCCAGTGAGGGGCAGGTCCGTTCATCTTACCGCACTGCGTTTGGCATAGGGACAGATGATACGCCTGCATTCACGGATATGCACCAGGCTGCGGCCTGGCTCGTTGGCGGAACCCTTGAAGCTGTGGATCAGGTGTTTGAGAAAGGGCATAAACACGCCTTAAATCTCGGAGGAGGGCTTCATCACGGGTTTAAAGGCAAAGCGTCCGGGTTCTGTATTTATAACGACAGCTCCATTGCCATTGAATATATCCGCCGCAAATACGGAGCGAGGGTACTGTATGTGGATACGGATGCCCACCATGGAGATGGTGTGCAGTGGGCGTTTTACAACGATTCGGATGTCTGTACATTTTCCGTCCACGAAAGCGGCCGATTTCTGTTTCCGGGTACCGGAAATGTTAATGAGCGTGGACACGGGGACGGCTATGGCACATCGTTTAATATCCCGGTTGAAGCCTTTACAGAGGATGAGTCGTTTCTGCACGTCTATAAAGAAGCGATGCGAAGCATCGTGGATCATTTTAAGCCGGACGTCATTCTGACCCAGAATGGGGCGGATGCCCATTACTATGATCCGCTCACACATCTGTGCGGAACGATGAGTCTGTATCATGAGATTCCGAGAATCGCTCATGAACTGGCCCATGAATACTGCGACGGGCGCTGGATCGCTGTTGGCGGGGGGGGCTATGATATTTGGCGTGTCGTTCCGAGAGCCTGGTCGCTCGTATGGCTGGAGATGTCCAATCAGCGCGGGCTGTTGAAAAAGGGTATACCGGGAGACTGGCTCAATGCATGGCAGGAAGAATCCCCGGTATCTCTCCCTGAGGGATGGTATGACCGGACGGATATGTATCCGGATATTCCGAGAAAAAAGGAAATTGAGCAGAAAAACCAGCGAACGCTCGACAACAGCTTAAAGGTGATTGAAAAGATCAAGCAGAATCAGTAACAGGAAAAGGGGCTCCCGGATTCGTTCCGGGAGCCCCTTTTTGACGATTACTCGTCATCATCTTCTCTTGTCGCATCATTGTTTGCATTTGAACCATTTGATTGGTTCTCATCGTTGGATGAAGAAACATTTTCGTCGTTGCCGGAATTGGAGTCGTCATTGTTTGACTCATTATTGTCCGGGGTGTTATTCGGGTCATTTGTATTATTGTCCGGTTGATTGTTGTTTTGGTTATTATTTGAACTGTTGTTATTTTGGTTGTTGTTGTTTTGATCGTTATCTTCATTTTCATTTTGGTTATTGTTTTCATTGTCCGGTGTTTCTTCCTCAGGTTCTTCGTCCTCTTCCTCATCTTCAGGAGAAACATATTCACCAACGATAACAGGTTCTGAATAACTGGATTCACGCCCGGCAACATCAACAGCCGTAATGAAGTATGCCCCCTCCGGGCCACGGAATGTCCGGTCATCATCCCAAATGAAACTGTCGATGAGAGCAGGGTCTGCGTCTTCTGACGGACTGTGGTAAAGACGGTAGCCAATCACGTCGCTCTCAGGATGAGCACCCCAGGTTACCGAAGAGCCATCAGTAGAACCGGATGTGAGAACGTCTGGCGTTCGTCCGTTGTCCGGTGCATCAATATCCGGAACGAGATCATCCCAGTCATCAGGGAGATATTGTGTGATATCACCATCCGCAAACTCGAAATACTCCTCTTTGACGGATACACCCGGTTTTGTGAATTCTTCAGGTGTTGTATCAAGAGCTTTGTAATGGTCGTCTTCCACGCGTACATACCGGACACGGGTCAGACTGTCATCTTCTTCAGTTGGTGCGTAGCGTGAATTAAACAGGTCGGTCTCGACAAGTCCTGCTTCACGGCACAGATCAGACGGCAATTTACCGGAGATGGCGCAGACGGACTGTGATACAATCCCGCCAGGTGATGATTTGGTTTCAGACGGTCCGATCAGGTCAGGATCAATTTCGTATGCGGCGTTCATCAGATCGGCCCAGAGCATCTGGTTACGGATGCTGTAACTGAAGCCGCTGCTGTGTGTCCTGTCCAATTGGGCGTTGTTATAGTAGCCAATCCAGCTTCCCATTGTAATATTAGGATTTATACCAATGAATAGCACGTCGCTGAACCCTTGAGACGTTCCGGTTTTCCCTGCCCAATCGCTGCTGAAGTCGAGATAGGAGGGGAGATTTCTTGCTGTACCATTATTCGCATTAACAACGTCCCTCATAACATCGTACATCAGATAGCTGGTTTGAGGAGACAGTACTTCAATTTCTTGAGTTTCGTGTTCATACAAAACTTCTCCATTAGCATCGGTGATTTTTTCAATGATATACTGCTTGTTTCGGATTCCGTCATTGGCATAAGTTGAAAATGCACTCACCTGCTGATCGAGTGCGACATTGTCAGGTCCAAGAGGGAAACTGTGTCTTAGATTGTTACGGCTGTTATACTGATCAAGTCCGAAACGATCCAGCATCTCCCCGACTTCATCCCAATCCATTTCCGCGAACTCTCTCACTGCGGGTGTATTTCTTGATTGGATTAATGCTTCTCTGCTAGTAATTAGACCTCTGTAGTTAAGTCCATCAAAGTTCCTGACGTCCTGATCGGTGCCAGGATAAATGTAAGGAGTATCCGGAGCAAGAATCCCGGGCTGAAGCTGACCTGTTTCAAATGCAAACGGGTAAGTGGTCAGTGATTTCATGGTCGATCCGGTTGGTCGGCCGGAATATCCGGAATTTCGGATAGCTGTATTTGTTTGTCTTTCTTCAAAATCTCGTCCGGCTACGAAGCTGACGATGGCGCCGGTCTGGTTGTTAATTAAAACGGATGAAGCTTCTTCCGGCTGTGTTTCACCACCTTCTGGAGGACTTTTATCAGGCCCGTAATAATCAAATTCTCTGATGACCTCTTGCTGTGCGTCATAAATGTCTTTGTTGATCGTCGTATGAATCTGGTAGCCGTCCTGCATCATGGACCGTTCCGCCAATTCGGTGTATCGGTTCAGTGTCAGCTGTCGCTGATCGTCATCTTCAATGTCGTCAATGTTGATGTCATCCTGTTCGAGGAGGATATCCCGGATGACGGGAATCGCGTACTCTCTTGCAATTTCAAGTACCCAGGGATACTGCTGTCTGCTAGAAGGTTGACGATCCCGAAGTTCATTTTCAAGGTCGAAGTCAAGTGCCTGTTCACGCTCCTCTGCCGTGATGTATCCACTGGCGTACATCCGGTTTAACACGGTATTCATCCGGCTCAGACCGGAGCTCAGATCTTCTTTGACCTCTCCGCTCGATGTGAAAGGAGTATGTGCAAACGGGCTTTGTGGCAAACCGGCGATATAGGCTGCCTGAGAGAGTGACAGTTCACTGGCTGATACATCGAATAGGCCTCTTGCAGCGGCTTCAACACCCGCAACCTGACGGCCGTTCGAATTGCGTCCGAAAGGCACGATGTTCATGTAGGCTTCGAGAATATCTTCTTTGTCCAGATGGTGCTCCAGCCGCATGGCGTAAAGGATTTCAATGGCCTTTCTGTCATGCGTGACTTCACTCGTGAGAAGCTGGTTTTTGACGAGCTGCTGGGTGAGGGTGCTTCCCCCGGTCTGTGTGGCGGCATTGGAGAAATCCTGATACAAAGCACGGAACAACGCCTTTGGAACAACGCCCTCATGCTCAAAGAAATATTCATCTTCCGTGGCAATCACTGCATTGATCAGGTGATCACTGATTTGATCGATGCTGACTTCCCGGCGCTCAAGCGGGCTCGGCAAATCACCGAGAAGAACTTCGTCTGCAAAATAGACTTCCGTCGCTTCTTCATAGTTATAGATGCTTCGCTCCATCTCTTCAAAAGCCGGTATCGGTTCGTCCTTGACGAGCGATGCAAAATAGCCTGCAGCAGCTCCCCCGGCAAAGGCTCCCATGATGACAGTCAGGGTCAAAAAGAGCAGCACGAGGTTCCAGGCCACTTTTGTCGTGATCCGAACGCCTTTTATGACTACTTGAGGCTCTTTCCTCGAAAAGAGCTGTTTGATTGTTGAGAAGAAATCATTCATAAGATACGTCCACAGGAACCCCCCGAATTCATTTGTGGGGAGGAATGTGGACGGTTTCACTCCTTTCAAAAAGCCACGACGTGGCTTTTTCTTTTAACGCTAGTTTTTTATAACTTTTCCCTCTGCTGATAACTGTGCCATCAAGCAATCTCAAATCAAACGACCCTGTTTTTCGTCGTCCGAAAATGAAGCAGGGTTGCCCTTCGCAAAGCACCTTATCGAATAATTGGAAACCTTTCACGAAACGTTCCGCTTTGTTTGCCTTGCGAATCCCGCCTTTTAAAATCGTCGTCTTGTGTAATTGCCGGTTGTTCTTGCGAACCTGCTTGTACTGATACGTGGCTTCGCTTGGTTTTGCCGTCGGATGACCACTGATACAACGGGCATCGACAGCATGAGATTTCTCTAAGCTGTGTTCTATGCGGGTATTCTTCGTCAAGTTTCGTCAACCTCCTAAAATTCATACACATTATAGCACATCGGACCGCTTCGTGATAGAGATTGAAGAATCAGTCTTGACAATCTTTCAGCCGTTATGATAGAAATAGTAATAACGTTTTGAATTAACGCATATGAAAATGTCGATGAGAAAGAATCAGTAGTCTGACTCTCCATGGCCAAGAGAACCGGTGGTGCTGCGAACCGGTCCACAGAGTGAGATGAATTACACCTTTTGAGACAGGCAAGGTGAAACTTGCCCGCCGGTAAATCCGGCGTTGTTTGAAGAGCGTATCTTTATTTGGGTACGTATCAAGGGTGGTACCGCGATCATTCGCCCCTTGCTTTCGATTGTCGGAAGCAAGGGGCGTTTTTTATTTTTACTACAAACAGATGAGGTGGAAGGCATGAATTTAATCGAAGATTTACAGTACCGGGGTCTGATGCACCAGGTAACAGATGAAGAGGGATTAAAACGGCTGTTGGAACAGGAACAGGTGAAACTGTATTGCGGGTTTGATCCGACGGGTGACAGCCTGCACATCGGTCATTTGTTGACGATTCTGATGCTTCGCCGTTTTCAGCTTGCAGGCCATAAACCGTTTCCACTCGTTGGCGGCGCGACGGGACTGATCGGTGACCCGAGCGGGAAAAAAGCGGAACGGACGCTCAATGAACAGGAAGTCGTCGAAGGCTTTGTTGAGAAAATTCAAGGCCAGCTCCAGCGTTTTCTCGATTTTGAAGGCGCCAATGCTGCGGAAATGAAAAACAATTACGATTGGCTCGGTTCCATGACGCTGACGGATTTTCTCCGCGACGTAGGGAAGCACTTCAGCGTGAACTACATGCTCGCGAAAGATTCGGTAGAATCCCGAATCCAGACGGGAATCAGCTTTACAGAATTCACATACCAGATTCTTCAGTCCTACGATTTTCATAAACTGTACACGGAAGAACAAGTGAAACTGCAGATCGGTGGCAGTGACCAGTGGGGGAATATTACTGCCGGACTCGAGCTGATCAGACGACTCTCCGGCGGTGAAGAAGGGGAGCGTCCAGATGCATACGGCTTTACGATCCCTCTTGTCACTAAGGCAGATGGCGAGAAGTTTGGAAAATCGGAAGGTGGCGCGATCTGGCTTGACCCGGAGAAAACGTCTCCCTATGAGTTTTACCAGTTTCTCCTGAATACGGATGATTCAGATGTGATCCGTTTTCTTAAATACTTTACCTTCCTGGAAAAACAGGAGATCGATGCCCTTGAAACGGAAGTCCAGGAACGGCCGCATGAGCGACAGGCTCAAAAGAAGCTTGCCGAGGAACTGACCCGTTTCGTTCATGATGAAGCAGCACTTGATAAAGCACAAAATATCACCAATGCGCTCTTTGGCGGCGGAGACTTAAAAGAGCTGACAGCGGATGAAGTGCAGGAAGGCTTCAAAGATGTGCCGGGCTTCGAAGTTGATCAGCCGGATAAACTGCTGCTTGATGTGCTCGTCGAAGCCAAAGTCGCCTCTTCAAAACGCCAGGCGAGAGAAGACATCCAGAACGGTGCCATTTATCTCAACGGAGACCGCTGTCAGGATCTTCAGAAAACCCTTGGGGAAGACGATAAAATTGACGGGGCATTCACGGTCCTTCGTCGCGGAAAGAAGAAATTTTTCCTGATTCATTATAAATAAAGAATCATTAGGAAGCTGAAGAAAGCAGGTGCATATGCCTGCTTTTTTCTGTTGACCGATCAGCATCGTCTGACGGGGTTGTGACGGCCATCACTGCAAGGGCTGCTTTTCCCTGCTATTGTAACTGTATCAGACATGTCAGGGGGAATTTGATGAAAGATTGTCAGGATAAGCTTCTTGTATATGCCTGTTCAGGCTGTTCATCGGCAGCGCAGACGGCAAACAACATTGCACTGAAGATGGACAGGGAGGACGTTGCTGAGATGTCCTGTATTGCAGGGGTTGGCGGTGACGTTAAACCACTTGTAAAAACAGCCACATCAGGCAGACCGATCATTGCCATTGACGGCTGCCCGCTACACTGTGCAAAGCACTGCCTCGCACGGCATGATGTGTCTCCAGAGTGGCATGTGGATCTGTCGACATATGCGATCAAGAAGCAAAAAGGTGTCGATCCGGATCCTGAGGAAGTGGACAGGACCTATACACTTCTGATCAGGGAAATGCCAAAACAGATGAATGACTAAACAGAAAGCAGACCTCCGAAGCCGGTTCGGAGGTCTGTTCTTTTTTGAATCAAATGACTCAGGTGCGGATATCTCGTCTTCTGAAGGCCACTGCACCGGCTGCCATCAGGATACCTGCGAGGATCAGTGTGATCAAGAGCGGTGTCATGGCGGCGTCTTCAACCGGCACCTGTGAAACGTAGCCAAATGGTGAGAGTTTTCCTGTCCATTCGGGGAAATCCATCAGTTGGCCGAGATAGAGAACAAAGAACGTATACAGCAAATAGAACCAGACAAACGATGTCCGTTTAGGGAAGAATCCTGTCAGTAACGCGTTGATGCCGATGAAAAACAGAATTGCAGGGAAGTAGGAAAACCCGGCTTCCATCATCATGGTGAGTGACATCCCTTCCTCCATGACGGCATCAGCTGCAATCCAGAAGCCGAACATCGCCATGAATACCATCAAAGCTGCATTGACAACAGCCAGTAAGAGGTATCCTCCGAACAGACGGTACTGTGAGACGGCATGAGCGAGTATAGGTTCAATGCGGTCTTTCTTCTCTTCGCTGCGAAGTTTATTCATCGCCATGACCGGAGGGACAGCGGCAAGGATCGACATGACAATCACAAGCATGGGGATAAACTGATCTGTCAGTGTCATGCCGTCTGAACCGGAAAGCATCTGTTCAAACATCTCGTTGCCGGCAAAGAATGCTTCCATATCGCCCATAACCGATCCGTAGGCGGCGCCAATTACAAACATCCCGATGGCCCAGTAAAGAACCGTCATCCGCTGTAAGCGCCATGCTGCGCCGAGCGGGCTTCTGAGGAATGGAGATGCGTGTCTTCGTCCGGCACGATCCGGTAAAAAGCCCCGATCCATATCACGGATCGACTGCAGATAGTTGGCAAGAATAAATAATAATAAACTGAATACGATCATCAGAAGAACAGGCCACCAGTTGTTTGATGAATAAGCTTCCGTTTTGGTTGACCATGCGAGCGGTACAACCCAGGACCAGGCCGCTTCACTGATATCTGTTACCGCGCGGATCAGATACATCGCGACGAGGACACCGACGGAGAGTCCGACCGTCCCTCTCGATGTACTGGTCAGTTGGGCAAAGACGGCAGTAATCCCTGCAAAAATGAGTGCTGTACCGCCAAGTGATGCACCGTAGAGCATGGAGCCGTTCACGTCCATGGATTCGATCATCAGGACCGAAAGCCCCGCACCGATTACGATGCTCAACAGAATACTTGTGATCGTAAGCATGAGAATACCTGCATTCAGGTAGCTTAAGCGTCCCGTCGGCAAAGAGCGGATCAGTTCAATCCGTCCGTCTTCTTCGTCACCGCGTGTATGCCGGGCGAGGAGAAGAATGCTCATGAGACCTGCCACAACGGCTGTCATCAGGAGCATCTGATGAGTGGTCATGGCGCCAATGGTATAATTGTCAAGCTCGCCTGGTCCCACCATGGCGATCATGGCCGGATTTTCCATCGTTTGCGCCATCGCAGCCCGGTCCCTTTCGGAATCATACAGGCCCAGGAAGGCAAGGGGGACGATCAGGGTGAAAAAGGTAAAGCCAGTCAGCCAAAGGGGGATCTTCACCCGGTCGAGTCTGAACATAAATTTGACAAGCTCGATGGTGCCGGTCGAGTATTTGGCGAGCATCAGTCATCCCCTCCTGACAACCCTTCATAATGACGCATAAAGACATCTTCGAGCTTTGGCGGCATGCTTTCAAGACGGAGGAGACCTTTTGGTGTAAGCTGATGCATAACATCTTCCATATATTCATTGTCCACTTGGAATGACCAGCCGTCTTCTTCTTTCGTCAGCTCATGTACGCCTTCAACCTCATCGAATCCATCTAGGGACTCCCTCGTTTCAACAAAGAAGCGGTTTCGTGTCAAATGCCGCAAATCGTCGAGGGTACCGGATTCGATAATGGAACCGTCGCGGATAATGACGACCTTATCGCACAGTCGCTCGACTTCAGAGAGGATATGGCTCGACAGCAGTACGCTGCTTCCCCGTTCTTTGGCCTCCATGACACATTCCTGAAAAACCCGTTCCATCAGAGGATCAAGACCTGACGTGGGTTCATCGAGAATGTAGAGATCGGCTTCTGTGGAAAAAGCGGCAACGAGGGCGACTTTTTGCCGGTTCCCTTTTGAATATGTCCGACATTTTTTCGTCGGATCGAGCTTGAACCGCTCAATCAGCTCTTCGCGACGTCCGCTTTCCTTTCCGCCCCGGAGACGGATGAAAAGATCGATAACTTCACCACCGGTCATGTTCGGCCACAGGTTGACATCCCCTGGAACATAGGCGACGTTTCGGTGGATCTCAACGGCGTCTTCCCACACATCCTGACTGAAGATTTGGGCCTGTCCGGAATCAGCCCGGAGAATCCCGAGAAGCACACGGATTGCTGTTGATTTTCCGGCACCGTTCGGACCGATAAATCCGACGATTTCCCCTTTGTTTACTTCAAGATGGATGCCGTTCAGTGCTTTGACTTTGCCGAATGATTTGTGCAAATTGTGTACGTTAATGAGATTCATCGCCATTTCTCCTTTGACTGTGATCCTTGTAATAACTGTTTTTCAGAATTGCTGCATAGTCCTCCCATTCCTCGAGGAGTTCGGGGCCGACGTCTTTAAAGGTGGCCAGTTTATTTCGGTATTTCTCTGAAAAGCCCATCATGGTCCAGTTCAGGATCTCAGTGGCTTTTTCCACATTGATCGTATCTTTGAACAGGCTCCAGTCCACGTTGACATAGAGCTGGTTGAAACCGGATTCCTGCATGGCGGCGAGTTTTTCGCCGGCAAACTGACGCACATCTTCGGCAGGTTCATTTAGGACAGACGTCAGGAAATCGAAGGTCTGAGGATACTGTTGCTGGATCTTCATTTTAGCGAATCCAATTTTTGAGAGACGTTTAAACAAGTCAGGTTCTTCAAGATCGATTGCTTCATAGACGTCCTGAATCACGATGTTCGTATGGTCAATCAGAAAGAGATACAGGTCTTTTTTATTCGAGAAATAATGAAAGAGCGACCCTTTTGAAATACCGGCATCTTTTACTATCGTGTTGGTGGAGGCACTGGTATACCCATTCGCGACGAATTCCTGCATCGCAGCATTGATAATCCGCTTCCTTTTGTCTGATTGCAGGTTAAAAAAAGCCTCGTTCAATGGACAATCTCCCTTCTCTGACGCTGTATTGACCATTGTGGTCAATACCATTATACAGTGATTGACCATAATGGTCAATCAGAATTTAAAGACTGTGTAAATGGAAGATGGATCGCTTTTTGCCCGCAAAAAAAAGCCGGGAAGTATCAGACTTCCCGGCCCTTTCGCTGTTCATAATCGAGTGTTACGCCACCGCTTCCTTCTTCAAGAATCTGAAGTTCTTCGGTCCAGCGTGAGAGATTCAGTTTATGATGCATGATAAAGTCTTCTGGTGAATCCGTGTCTTTCAGAATGTCTGAAAAGGAACGGATCTCTTCGATGGTTCCGGTGAAATTCTCATTCACAGAAGAGGTCTCCAACGCGGTCAAATGGCTGATCATGTCGTCTATGCCTTTGTCACTGACAGTCCTGTCTGTTTTGATCAGGTCAAGCAGGGTTCTCAAGTTTTGAACATGCTGACTGATAGTCAATGTGATCCCTCCCAGAGAAAGTGTCTCTGCTTGTATTGTACCCGATATTTCTGTCGCTACACTTCTTTGAGCGTTAAAAAATGTGTAAATAAACCAGATGGGTATGAAAGAGACCTATAGAAACGGGCTTCAGTCGAAACGGACGTCCTGAAATTCAAGAAAGCGGACACCGTCGTCCTGCAGGACGGCGGTCTGAATCTCCAAGGCATATTTGTAATCCCCGTTTTCGTAGAGCGGCGCTTCCACAACGACATCAAAATAGGCGTCGGTGACTTCATTGTATAAGTCGATTTCGAAGTTGCCGATTTCATAGTCTTCTTTGGCACGGGTCATCAAGTCAATCAGTGGTTCCACATTGTCAAAACGATCGCTAAGGTGAGAGAATGAACGGATATGATCATAGCCGTCTTCACCGGTTTCGAAGATATTGACCCCGTCCGGATACAGGAGTGCTTCGATTAAATTCAGGGCTTCTTGTGTCGCCGGGTTCGATGGATCGAGATCCACATCAATGTCAAACGAGTACCCGCCCTGATCAGGTTCGGACGATTCGTCACTGTCGTTATGAGCGGGCTCTTCGTTTTCGACCTCCTCGGTCATGTTGGACGTGTTTTCGGATAGGGCGTCGTTGTTTTCATCTGTATTCCCTTCATCTGAACAGGCCGACAGTGTAATGGCTGCTGCGGTAAGAACGATTAGGTGAATGGTTTTTTCCATCATTGATTCCTCCATATGTATGAGTGACATTTATGATATACAGGTGATTCATCCCGTGAGCTCCCGGTGCTTAAGGCAGGCTGTCAATGTCCTGATTATTGATAAAGTCCTCGAAGGGATCGGGGCGGAAAAAGGTGTCGTACCCTGTCTGAAGAAGTAAAAATGACCAAAAAATCATTCCGAGTACGGTGCCGACCCGGATGGTTTTTTTATGAAGATCAGAGATTTCGGGGGTTCTTTCATAGCGCCATCTTCGCATAAACAGATACGACTCTTCCGGTTCAAACAGGGTCCAGATGCTGAAGATAAAAAAGGGGATCGAAAAGACGAGTAAAACAAAAAACATACCTATCACCCTTCAGGCTTTTTCAATCAATCTGTTGCTATTGTATCAGAGCGAAGACAGCCGGTCGATGGATGTCGCTTGCTTCTGTATTTGTGAAATCATAAACTGAAGAAAGAGGCAGGTAATTTTGAACAGATAGGCGGAGATATAGGATGTATTTGAAATTACTGAAAGTGGGCTCGCTATTGATAATGCTGTTTTTGCTGATTTATCTCGGTTCCCTGATCGACTGGGTCTTTACCCCGATCAGCGTCTTTATTTCAACAGCGTTTTTCCCACTATTATTTGCAGGGGTGCTGTATTATCTGTTCAGACCCATTGTGAATCTTCTGAGCCGTAAGTTCCCGAGAGGATTCTCCATCGCATTGTTATACATAGGATTTCTCGGTCTGGGGGCGGGGGCCATATCCCTGATCGGCCCTGAACTGCAAAAGCAGTTTTATAATCTGATGGACAGCGTTCCCGGTATTATGAACGATTTGCAGTACGTGTTTATGCAGCTCCAGGAGACCGATTTGATAGAAGGAAGCGGATTGGAAGAATGGCTGGATGTGGAAGACCGGCTCGAGGAGATCGGGGCGATGATCAGTACCATTGCCGGAGGGCTTGTGTCGAATACGATGGCGTTTCTCGGCACGCTGTTCAACACGCTGCTTTTGTTTTTTATCGTGCCGTTTATTCTGTTTTTCCTGTTAAAGGACGGGGACCGGCTTGCACCTTATGCGCTGAAGTTCTTCAGTGAAGAGAAGCAGGAAGAGATTCGTCCGGTGCTTCAGAACATGGACTTCACCATCAGCCGCTATATTCAGGGGATCCTGATCGTCTGTACGTTTATCGGGGTTCTCTATTATACCGGCTTCACGATCATTGGCGTTGAATACTCCCTGATCCTTGCAATTATCGGGATGTTCACCAATGTGATTCCGTACGTCGGTCCCTGGCTTGGCGCCGTGCCGGCGGTCATTGTTGCGCTGATTCACTCTCCCTTGCAGGCCTTCCTTGTCATCGTGCTCGTCGTGATCATCCAGCAGGTGGAAAGTATCCTGATTCAGCCGAATGTCATTGGCAGAGTGATGAGGATTCACCCGGTGACGGTGCTGCTTTTAGTCCTGGTGGCAGGTCAATTTGCAGGAATCCTCGGGATGATTCTCGTGATCCCGGTCTACGCTGTGACGAAGGTGGTTGTCACCCATCTGTATGAAATCTGGCGTGGGCGTGATCCGAAAAAGGTGTCGATATGACAGGCCGGGTGATCGGGATCGGCTGGGACGTAGGCGGCTGGATGGGATCGAACCATGGTCTTGCTGTTTGTGAGTGGATAGCGTCTGAAAACAGCGTATTCTGGCACGGATCACAGGTGGGCACGTCATTGCCAACAGACAGGCTGATGGGAATCGGGGATATCCTGGCTGCAACAGACAGCGGGTTATCCCTCACCGAAACGGACAGGGTAACGCTCGGAATCGACGCTCCGCTCGGGTATCCGGTCGCCTTTCAGAAGCTTCTCCATGAAGAGGCGCACGAGGCAGTGACGCGTCCTGAGCGGGAGATCGACAATCCCTACGCTTACCGGCTGACAGACCGGCTGATTCACCGCCGCTTTATGAAAAAACCGTTGTCGGCTTCCTTTGACCGGATCGGCAACAATGCGACCGTGGCGCTGAGCCATGCCGCAGAGTGGCGGGAAGAAGGATTCAAAAGGATGCCTCATGAAGAAACTGCATACGGCAACAGCCTGAGGCAATTGATTGAGGTGTATCCGGCGCTTGTCAAAACCGGTCGATTTAAAGAAGCGACGGAACCGTTCCGCTCCGTGATGCCCCCGCTTCTTGAGGTCGGCACCGATGTCTATGATGCAGCGATCTGTGCTTTGTATGCACTGGCGTTCAGTATCCCGGAACCATCCCGGCTTCTGAAACTGGAACGGCCATCCGAACGGGACATGACTCTTGCCCGGACAGAAGGATGGATCTATCATCCATTTGTCGATCGCAACACTATGTAAAGACATTCTGTCTTGAATGGACCCTTATGGGGCCTGGCGCAAAGCCGGGTCTCTTTTTTTGTTCACAAAATCGTCATAAACAGCGGGTTTTTCGTGTGACAATGATCACAAAAATACCGGTTTTCGTTGCGAATTCTTGACAACCGCTCTGGTGTGATTTTTGTCACTAGAGGAATGCACCGGGGCTTGGTTAAATGTATGTGTATTCAAAACGAGACAAGGAGTGAGTCACATGGCGAATCATCGACCGAGAGTCTGGGACAAATTCAAATACCTGAAACCGACAGAGAAGATCGCGAATGCGCACACACAGATCACGGAAGAGAGTAGAAGCTGGGAGGCTATCTACAAACGGCGCTGGCAGCACGACAAGGTTGTACGCAGCACGCACGGTGTCAACTGCACCGGCTCCTGCAGCTGGGATATTTATGTGAAGGACGGAATCGTGACCTGGGAAGGGCAGGCGCTGAATTATCCGACGACGGGTCCGGATATGCCGGAGTATGAACCGCGAGGCTGTCCGAGAGGGGCGAGTTTCTCCTGGTATATATACAGCCCGCTTCGGGTTAAATACCCGTACGTCCGAAAGGTGCTCCTCGATCTCTGGCGAGAGGCGAAAAAGGCCCATGCGTATCCTCTTGATGCATGGAAGAGCATCGTCGAAGACCCTGAGAAAGCCAAATCCTATAAACAGGCACGGGGAAAGGGGGGGCTTGTGAGAGCGGACTGGCAGGAATCAAAAGAGATGATCGCCGCGTCCATGCTTTATACGTCACTCACCTACGGACCGGACCGAAACGCCGGGTTCTCTCCAATTCCGGCGATGTCCATGGTCAGTCATGCAGCCGGAGCGAGGTTCATGAACCTGATGGGTGGCCCGATGCTCAGCTTCTACGACTGGTATGCGGATCTTCCGCCTGCTTCTCCGCAGATCTGGGGCGATCAGACGGACGTGCCGGAGAGTGCGGACTGGTTCAACAGCAGTTACATCATGACCTGGGGATCCAACGTCCCTCTGACACGGACGCCGGACGCCCACTTTCTGGCGGAAACGCGTTACAAAGGCACAAAAGTCGTGTCCGTCAGCCCGGATTACGCAGAATCCACCAAGTTCTCCGACAGCTGGCTCTCTGTGAAACAGGGAACCGACGGTGCTCTGGCCATGGCGATGGGGCATGTGATCTTAAAAGAGTTTTACCATGACCGGAAAACCCCCTACTTTGAACACTATGCACGGGAATATACCGATCTGCCTTTTCTGTTGACGCTTCGTGAAACTGACCAGGGTCTGACACCGGACCGTTATCTTCACGCGACGGATGTGGGGATGGAAACCGGTCATGATGAGTGGAAGCCGCTCGTATACAACACTCTTACAGGCGACTTTGCTGCGCCAAAGGGAACGATGGGAACACGCTGGGAAGACAAAGCAAAGTGGACGCTTGAGATGGTGGATGAAACGACAGGAGAAGAGATTGATCCGACGCTCAGTTTCATTGACGGCAACGATGATGTCAAAGAGATCATCCTGCCGAACTTCACCGATGAGACAGAAACCGTCAACTACCGTGCCGTGCCGGTGAAAGCCGTTGAGCGAGAGGGTGAAACAGTGTATGTCACGACGGTGTTTGACGTAATGATGGCCAATTACGGCGTTGACCGCGGGCTCGGTTCGCAGGCTGCCAAAGATCTTTCAGACGTACATCCGTACACGCCGGCCTGGCAGGAAGCCGTTACCGGTGTTCCGAAAGAACAGGTCATTCAGATTGCAAGGGAATTTGCCCAGAATGCCATTGATACAAACGGTCGCTCGATGATCATCATGGGTGCCGGGATCAACCACTGGTACAACTCGGATACGATCTACCGCACGGTCATCAATCTGATTCTTCTCGTCGGGGCACAGGGCGTCAACGGCGGGGGTTGGGCGCACTATGTGGGTCAGGAAAAGCTTCGTCCGGCAGAAGGCTGGCAAACGGTCATGTCGGGGAAAGATTGGCAAGGTCCGCCACGCCTGCAAAACGGCACGTCGTTTTACTACTTTGCGACGGATCAATGGCGCTATGAAGATCAGGGCATGGAGGAACTTGCTTCTCCGACAGGCGGCGGTGCCCGCTATAATCATCCGGCGGACTACAACGTCATGGCTGCAAGGCTCGGCTGGCTGCCTTCGTACCCGACCTTTAACCGTAACGGCATGCATCTCTATGAAGAGGCCGTTGCCGAGGGTCACAGCGATCCAGCGGCGATTGGCTCCTATATTGCGGATCAGCTGATGAAGAAGAAGCTGCAGTTCGCCATTGAAGATCCCGACGATCCGGTGAACTTCCCGAGAAACCTGTTCGTCTGGCGGGCCAATCTCGTGTCGAGCTCCGGCAAGGGTCATGAGTATTTTCTGAAGCATCTTCTCGGCACGACACACGGCCTCCTCGGTGACGACTCAGAAAGTCTCAGACCGGAAGAGATCACATGGCGTGATGAAGCACCTGAAGGAAAACTCGATCTCCTGATTAATCTCGAGTTCAGGATGTCCGGAACGGCACTGTACTCGGATATCGTGTTGCCGACAGCCACCTGGTATGAGAAGAGTGACCTTTCAAGTACGGACATGCATCCGTTCGTACATCCGTTCAATCCGGCGATCCCGCCCTTATGGGAATCGAAGTCAGACTGGATGATCTTCACATCGATTGCCAAAACCGTTTCTGAAATGGCAGAGGCCCATGATATTGAGTCCCGGAAAGAAGTTGTGGCCACTCCGCTGCTGCATGATACACCGCAGGAACTTTCGCAGCCTCTCGGGCAGATCAAAGACTGGTCCAAAGGTGAAACAGAGGCGATCCCGGGATGCACGATGCCGCAGATCCATGTCGTGGAGCGGGATTATAAGAATCTCTACGCGAAGATGACGTCCCTTGGACCAAACGTCGGCAGTCAGCCATTTGGCATCAAGGGCATGAACTGGTCGATGGAGGAAGAGTATGAAGACATAAAGAAACGGAACGGCACCGTCAAAGAAGGCTTTGCCAAAGGATGTCCGGAAATGGGGACGGATCTTGAAGTGGCTGAAACGATCCTGTCACTCGCATCGACGACGAATGGCAAGGTGGCGGTGAAAGCCTGGGAAGCCCTCAGTAAGAAAACCGGCCGCAACTATGAAGAGATCGCCAAGGAACGGGAAGGGGATCACTTTACCTTTGATCAGATTTCCGCACAGCCGAAAACCGTCATCACGTCACCGGCCTTCAGCGGCAGTGAAAAAGACGGCAGACGCTATTCGCCGTTCACGATGAACGTCGAACAGCATATTCCGTGGCGAACGATTACCGGACGCCAGTCGTTTTTCCTCGATCACGACATGATGCATGAGTTCGGGGAATCACTTGCTACGTATAAACCGATTCTGAAGCATAAGCCGTTTTTATCCGGTCAGCCGAACAAAGAAGGCAAAGAAATTACCCTGAACTTTCTGACGCCCCATAACAAATGGTCCATCCACTCGATGTTCTTTGATTCCAAGCCGATGCTCAATCTCTTCAGAGGCGGCCCGACGGTATGGATGAACCTCGATGACGCTGCGGATGCGGATATTGAGGACAACGACTGGATTGAAGTCTACAACCGAAACGGCGTCGTCGTCGCCCGTGCCGTCGTCTCACACAGGCTGCCTCGGGGCATGGCCTTCATGCATCATGCCCAGGACCGGCATATTCACACACCCGGGACCGATCTCACGAAGAACCGCGGCGGGACGCACAATTCACCGACAAAAATCCACGTCAAACCGACGCATATGATCGGGGGATACGGTCAGCTGAGCTACGGGTTTAACTACTACGGACCGACGGGCAACCAGCGTGACATCAACGTCGTCATCCGCAAAATGAAGGAGGTCAACTGGTATGAGAATTAAAGCACAGATCGGGATGGTCATGAATCTCGACAAATGCATCGGCTGTCATACATGCAGCATTACGTGTAAAAACACCTGGACGAATCGCCAGGGTGCAGAGTATATGTACTTTAACAACGTCGAAACAAAGCCAGGCATCGGCTATCCGAAGCAGTGGGAAGACCAGGACCGTTACAAAGGGGGCTGGGAGCGGCGTAAAGGAAAGCTAGAGCTGAAATCCGGCGCCAAGGCAACGCGGCTATTGAACCTGTTTTACAATCCGTATCAGCCGTCAATCGAAGATTACTTTGAGCCGTGGTCGTACGATTATGAGAACCTTTTTGACGCGAGAGAGCGGAAAACCCAGCCTGTCGCAAGAGCAAAGTCCCAGCTGACACAGGATTTTATCGATCTGAACTGGGGGCCGAACTGGGAAGATGACCTGGCAGGCGCGCATATTACCGGCCTGCAGGACCCGAACGTCAAGAAGATGGAGGAATCGATCCGTACGGAGTTTGAAGACGTCTTTATGATGTACCTGCCGCGGATTTGTGAACACTGCATCAATGCGCCGTGTGTGGCATCATGCCCGTCCGGTGCGATTTACAAACGGGATGAAGACGGGATCGTCCTTGTCGATCAGGAAGCGTGCCGGGGCTGGCGCCACTGCATAACATCCTGCCCGTACAAAAAGGTGTATTTCAACTGGGAGACGAACAAAGCGGAAAAATGTACGATGTGCTTCCCGCGTATTGAAAACGGCCAGCCGACGATCTGTTCTGAAACGTGTGTCGGCCGTATGCGATACATGGGGGTCATGCTCTACGATGCGGATCGCGTCGAAGAGATGGCGAATACCGAAAATGAGCAGGATCTGTATCATAAACAGCTGGAGATTTTTCTCGATCCGAATGACCCGGCGGTCTATGAACAGGCCGTTCGTGACGGGATACCCGCTGATGTCCTCGAAGCGGCAAAGGCATCGCCGATCAAGAAGATGATCACCGACTGGAAGGTGGCGCTGCCTCTTCATCCGGAATACCGGACGATGCCGATGGTCTGGTACATCCCGCCGCTCAGTCCGATTATGAATCTCATGGATGATGCCGACACAAAGAGTGGCGCGGATCAGCTGTTTCCGGCTATTGATGAGATGCGGATTCCAATCGAATACCTGGCCGGGCTTTTGACGGCGGGGGACACGTCTCATATCCGTCATGTGCTGAAAAAGATGGCGGTCATGCGGGATTATATGAGAACAAAACAGACAGGCCGTGCCTTTGACGGCAAGGTGACCGAAGAGCTCGGTCTCACTGAGCAGGACATTGAAGACATGTACCGATTGTTGGCGATTGCGAAATATGACGACCGCTTTGTGATTCCGGTCAGTGAGAAGGAATATGCGGACGATTTATACCAGATGCAGGGCGAATGCGGTCTCGATTTCGATGGAGGACCCGGAAGCTGCTCGGTCCTGCAAAATCAGAGAGGATGAGCCGGATGTTCAGAAAAAAAGCGATTGACGCACAGACGGTTTACAGCATCATCAGTTACCTGCTTCAGTATCCGTCAGACGAGATCAAACGGGCCATGCCGGTTATCAAGGAGACGATCGGCGGAATGGAGCACCCGCAGCTTTACATGCACATCTCCTCGTTCTTTCACTGGATCAATGATCTCAGTGAAGCGGACTGGGAGGAAACGTATATCCAGACCTTTGACTTCGGCAAGAAAACGAACCTCTACATTTCCTATGACCTGAAAGGGGAGGATAAAGAGCGGGGGACGGTGCTGTTAAATCTGAAGCAGGCGTATCAGGCCGGAGGCTTCAAGATGGACTGTGACGAACTGCCTGACTATCTGCCGATGATGCTTGAATTTTGTGCCCACGCAGATCCCGAGGACAGACGGGCAATGATTGCGACGTACCTGCCTCAAATCAGCGGTATCCGCGAGGGGCTTGTCGAGGCACAGAGCGGTTATACATTTATCCTGGATGCACTGCTGGTGACGTTCGAAAGTGACGGTATCCGGCGTGCAGCCTGACAAAAAAGGGAGTGAATCATGATGGAATGGCTACTTTGGGGCATCTTGCCCTATGCGGTGCTGGTCATCTTTATCGGCGGTCATCTGATCCGCTATCAGTATGATCAGCTGGGTTGGACGGTGAAATCCAGTGAATTCCTGAGTAAAAAAGACTTACGCTACGGTATTTTACTGTTGCACTGGGGGATCATCTTTGTCTTGATCGGTCATGTGCTCGGACTGATCGTGCCAAAAGGGGTCTATGATGCCCTTGGGATTACGAAGGATGCGTATCATTACCTGGCGATCGGGGCGGGCATTCCGGCAGGGATTGCGGCCCTGATCGGGCTCCTCCTCCTCGTGAGGCGGCGGTTGACCAATCCGAAAGTGAAACAGACCACCTCAAAGGCCGATACAGTGGCTTTACTTGCTTTGTTGGTCGTTGTGGGATCAGGCCTGTCTGCGACCTTTATGAATATAGACTCACAGGGATTTGATTACAGAACGACGATCTCGCCCTGGTTCAGAGGGCTGTTTTATCTCAACGTACAGCCGGAGCTGATGACAGAAGTGCCGGTATGGTTTAAGACGCATGTCCTGGCAGCGTTCGCTTTCTTTGCCATCTGGCCGTTTACGAGAATGGTGCACGTATTCAGTCTGCCGTTTATGTATCTGACTAGAAGTCCAATGATTTTCCGGAAAAAGAGAAAAAACAACGCAGCCTGATTACGGCTGCATGAAAAGACGATAAGGGAGGCGTATCCAATGGGACGCACGCACATTGACTACTGGGACCCGAATGATCAGGAATTTTGGGAGCGCGAGGAGAAGCGCCATGCCAGACGGAATCTGTGGATTTCAGTACCGGCCCTGTTTCTGGCTTTTGCCGTCTGGCAAATCTGGTCCGTTGTAGCGGTGAATCTGAACAGTGTCGGGTTTGATTTTACCCCGTCTGAACTGTTCACACTCGCCGCTTTACCCGGATTAACCGGGGCTACATTACGTATCTTTTTTACCTTTTTACCGGGTATTGTCGGTGGACGGAATTTTACCGTCATCAGCACGGCTTTACTGCTTTTGCCGACAATCGGTATCGGCATTGCCGTTCAGAATCCGGATACATCCTTTGCCACAATGGCGATTCTCGCTGCACTGTGCGGGATCGGAGGAGGCAATTTCTCTTCATCGATGGCCAACATCAGCCCATTCTTCCCGAAGAAAGAACAGGGAGGAGCTCTCGGCATTAACGCAGGGATTGGCAACCTCGGGGTCAGTGCCGTTCAGTTTCTGACACCGGTCGTCATCGGTCTCGGTTTGATCGGTGCGATGACGGGCTCCTCCCAGACCATGTCTGACGGACGGGAAGTCTGGATTCAAAATGCTGCCTTTGTCTGGGTGATTCCGATTGTGATCGTCACGGTCGCCGCTTACTTCGGGATGAACAACCTCCCAGGAACGAAGCGGAGCTTCAAAGAACAGTCTGTCATTTTCAAAAACAAGCATACCTGGATCATGACCTGGCTCTACACGATGTGTTTTGGCTCCTTTATCGGCTATGCCGCAGCATTTCCACTGTTGATCAATTCGCAGTTTCCGGAGCTTGGCATGAGCGGACTGGCCTTTTTGGGGCCGCTGATCGGTGCATTGATCCGTCCTGTTGGGGGATGGATTTCGGATAAACTCGGCGGTGCCATCGTCACTTTTTGGGACATTGTCATTATGATCCTGGCCACTGCAGGGGTGATTTTCTTTATCCAGATCAATCATTTTCCAGGCTTTCTCGCCATGTTCCTGATTCTGTTCATGACAACCGGGATTGCCAACGGCTCTACCTTCAGAATGATTCCGGTGATCTTTCCTGCGAATGAGGCACCGGCTGTACTGGGATTTACTGCGGCGATCGCCGCCTACGGTGCATTTTTGATCCCGAACATTTTCGGCTGGTCGATTGATACGATGGGAACATCGGTTGTCGCACTGATCATCTTTATTGTGTACTATGTGATCAGTCTTTGGATTACCTGGTACTATTATGCACGTAAACATGCGGAAGTGAAGTGCTGAAGACACGATTTTGGAGAGGTTGATGAATCATGAGACCAAAACAGGTTATGAATGTGAAGGACCCGCAGATCCGCACGTTGCATTATACGTGGATCGCATTCTTCATCGCTTTTTTTGCCTGGTTTAATATGGCCCCGCTGTCCGCGATGATGGCGGCGAGTGAGACGTGGCTGACGAGAGCGCATCTTGAAGCGCTGGCGATCGTCAACCTGGCCCTGACGATTCCGGCACGGGTCATCATCGGCTCCCTCCTCGACCGTTATGGACCGCGGAAGGTGTTCAGTCTGTTGTTAATTGTCATGGCTGTCCCGATTTTCATGTTTGCATTTGGGACAGGCTTTATGCAACTGATGATTGCAAGGCTCTTTATCAGCTGTATCGGAGCGAGCTTTGTCGTCGGGATCCGTATGGTCTCCGAATGGTTCCCGCCAAGGCAGGTCGGATTTGCCGAGGGGTTCTATGCCGGCTTCGGGAATTTTGGTTCGGCAGCGGGTGCCATTGTCCTTCCGTGGCTCGCCATCTATCTTTTCGGCGGTGAAGAGGGCTGGCGTTATGCGGTGGCACTGACCGGTGCCCTCAGTCTCGGTTACGGGATCTTTTACTGGATCGTCGCCCGCGATACCCCGGAAGGACGGACCTTTGTCCCGGCGAAGAAAGCGGCGGCTATGGAAGTTTCGAGCTACCGGGATTTGATCTGGCTGATCATCTGGACCGTTCCGCTGAATGCTGCTCTCGGCCTGTTGGCATGGCGCCTTGTAACGATGAATTTTCTGTCCCGTGAGGCCCTTCAGATCATTGCTGTGTTCCTGATTGCGGCGACCGTGTATCAGATCATCCAGATTCTCCGGGTGAATTTGCCGATTCTCAGAAAGGGTGTTCCGGAAGATGACCGCTACAGGTTTAAGAATGTCATCGCACTGAATACCACCTATTTCGCCAATTTCGGGGCAGAGCTTGCGATTGTTTCGATGCTGCCGCTGTTTTTTCTCGAGACGTTTTCCTTAAACCCGGCGACAGCAGGCGTGATGGCAGCTTCCTTTGCTTTCGTCAATCTGTTTGCGCGCCCAGTCGGCGGCTGGCTCAGTGACCGCATGGGGAATCGCAAACAGACGATGCTGATTTATATGCTCGGCATCAGTGCCGGGCTCGCAGGCATGGCGCTGATCGATTCCGGCTGGCCCCTAACCCTTGCAGTGGCGATGACCTTCGTGACATCACTCTTTATTCAGGGCGCGGAAGGGGCGACCTTTGCCATTATTCCGTTCGTCAAAAAACGTCTGACCGGACAGGTCTCAGGGATGGCAGGTGCATACGGGAACGTCGGCTCCGTCGTCTACCTGACGCTCTATACGTTTACCGGCCCGACCGTCTTCTTTCTCGTCCTGTCTTTGGGGGCGTTCATCAGCTTTCTCTTTTGCCTGTTTCTGTTGGATGAACCGAAGGATTCTTTCGGTGAAGAGTACGAACTGTCTTCCGTTGACCGTGAACAGCAACGGACCCTCTTGGAAGAGAGCTCCTGATTTGATATCCTGAAGCAAGATGTCAGTGTGTTGGGAGTGACAGCATGACGAAGAAGAAAAAGGCAAATCACAGTCAGCCAAAGCGGCACCGATATCAACGGAAGCATCGGCTGAAAAATGTCTGGAAAATCGAATCCAGTCTCGAAACGGTGAACAACCGGGTGCGGTTCTATGCGAAATACTATGGTGTACATCACGGCATTGCCGCACGCGAACTCGAAATGCTCGGTTATACGATTCGTGACAATGGGTGGCACAGCATGGAACAGCGAGACAAACAGCAGCAACGTCGACAACAGCAAAAACGGCTCCGTGAAGAAGAGAAAGAGCCTGTCAGTGATTGGGACGGGCGGTTTTCCTTCATAGCGGGCTATACATCCGGCGGCGTTCCATACGGCACAGAGAAGGACCTGGATGACAGCTGATGGCTGCATGCAGGTCCTTCTGATCCTATATTCATACACAATGCACTAAACAGATAGGGTAAATCGGAAACAGGGTTGACTTCATTTTCGGAGTCAGCTATACTTCAGTCTATTTAACCAAGTAAGTTTATATGATTAATATACATAGGAGGGTGTCCGATGGAAGATGTGGTGATTAAAGGATTGGAGAAAACCTTTCCGGGAGCGGAAGGACGAGAGGGGAACACCGTGTTTCGCGATGTCAGTCTGCATGTGAAAAAAGGGGAGTTTGTGTCGCTTCTCGGCCCTTCCGGATGCGGGAAATCGACACTGTTAAATATCGTCGCAGGACTCGATCAGCCTTCGGCAGGAGAGGTGGTGGCAGGTCACCGGAATATCTCCGGCCCGGGTTCCGACCGCGGGGTCGTGTTTCAGGAAGCGGCCCTGATGCCCTGGCTGAACGTGAAGGATAACGTCATGTTTGGCCTGAGAAAACGATATACCAAACAAGATGCCTCCGAGAGAGCCGAAAGTTACCTGAAGATGGTTCATCTGACAAGGTTTAAAGAATCTTATCCGCATGAACTCTCCGGAGGCATGAAACAGCGGGTTGCCATCGCCCGGGCCCTGGCGATGAATCCGCACATCCTGCTCATGGATGAACCGTTTGGCGCTTTGGATGAACAGACGCGCATGATGCTGCATAAAGAAATTGATGCGATCTGGCGGGAGACGAAGAAGACGATTCTGTTTGTGACACATAACATCAGAGAAGCGATTCTGCTGTCTGACCGGATCGTGCTGATGGGGACAAGGCCAGGCGGCATCCGCCATATCTTTGATGTTCCTCTGGAACGGCCGAGATCCCTCTCGTCGCCGGAACTTGTGGCACTCGAAGAAGAAATTATGGGCATGTTGGAGAAAGAAATAGACAAAGTGATGAAAGAGGAGATGGGTGATGACTACAACGCTGAGGAGAATCGTGTTCTTTCTGGGGATGATCGTTATATGGGAGGCGGTATATAGGGTTTATGCCCAACAGACACAGATGTTTCCGTCCCCGTTCGGATCCCTCGAACAACTGTATATCGGACTGTTTGAAACGGGGATTCTGACACAGGCACTTACAGAAAGCCTGCAGAGGATCGTCATTGGATTTACGCTGGCTCTCCTGATCGGCGGACTGCTTGGCATTCTGATCGGTGTTTCAAAAATTGCCGATGAAACCCTGGGCTCGCTCGTCATTGCCCTGCAGTCGGTTCCGAGTATCGTCTGGCTCCCCCTTGCCCTCGTCATGTTTCAGGGCGGGGAGGGCGCGATCTATTTTGTTGTCATCCTTGGTGGAACCTGGGCGATGACGATGAATATGCGAATGGGGATCAAAAATGTGTCTCCGATTTTGATCAGAGCAGCAAAGACGATGGGATACAGTCAGACTGAAATTGTCTGGAAGGTGATGCTGCCGGCGTCGGTTCCGTCGATCCTGACTGGCGCCAGACTTGCCTGGGCCTTTGGCTGGCGGGCTCTGATGGCCGCAGAACTGATTGGCCGCGGTGGCCTTGGCCGAACGCTGATGGATGCACGGGATTTCTTCAACATGGAGCTCGTTGTGGCGATTATGATCATCATTTCGACCATCGGCCTCATTGTCGAATATCTGATCTTTTCAAAGATCGAGAAGAATGTGATGTCACGCTGGGGTTATCACCGGCTTCAACATAAATAAAACGACTGAGGAGGAACACACAATGACAAACAAATTGGCCTGGATTGCCGGCAGTGGACTGCTCGTACTGGCAGCGTGCGGGAATCAGGAAGAAACGTCAACGGAGGCTTCGGATCAGGCAGTGGACAGTGAAGAAATCAACATCGGGTATTTTCCGAATTTGGATCACGCGGCAGGTATTATCGGGAAAGAGAAAGGGTATTTTGCCGATGAAATGGGCGATGACATCGCGTTTCAGCATTTCCCGAACGGGAATGAATTCATCGATGCTTTGGATACGGGGATCATTGATCTCGGCTACGTGGGACCCGGTCCAGCGATCAATTATTACCTCTCAGGCGGTGACGTGGTTGTCATCGGTGCTGCAGCAAACGGTGCGACGCTGATTGTGTCAAGAGAAGGTACGGACATTCATGAAGTCGAGGATTTCGCCGGTCATTCCTTCTCGACACCCGGGAACGGATGCACACACAACGTTCAGCTCGAGATGATGCTGTTGGACAAGGGATTGAAAACGAACCGCAGAGGCGGAGAAGTGGAGCATCAGTCGAGAGTCAACCCGGCAAGCATGGTTGCGATGTTTGAACAGGGTCAGCTTGACGGTGCTGCAGCCCCGGAACCGTGGGGTACGCTGCTCGTTGAAGAACACAATGCCAATGTTGTGACGGAATGGGACGAGGTGTTTCTGGGTGAAGAGCTCGCCAGTGTGGTGCTGGTAACGAGCAGTTCTTTTCTGGAAGAACATCCGGACAAAGTGGAAGAGGCGTTAAAGGCTCATCAGAAGTCCGTTGCCTTTGCTCAAGAGAACGAAGAGGAAACCCTTTCAGCGGTAAACGATCTCATCTACAGCTTGACCCAGACCCGACTGCCTGAAGAGGTGCTTACGAAGGCTTGGCAGCGTATGGAAGTGACGACACAAACCCATGCGGATGCCCTCCAAGCATGGGCCGATGCCTCGTATGAGCTCGCATTTATGGATATTGAACCGGATCTCGACGGATTCGTGGACACATCCATCCTCGATCAGCTCAACTGAACGGATCAATTAAAGAGAATCTGATGACGGTATACAATAACCGCCACTGTCGTTTCCCACAGGGAAACGGGTGGCGGTTTTTTTATTGCGTGCTGTATTCATTCAGCTGATCAGGATTGTGGATCGTAAGCGTATCCCGGGTTCGGGTGATCACACCTTGCCTGGAAAGCTCTTTCATCATGCGCGATACGCTTTCCCGGGTCGCACCGAAGAAGTTTCCGATCTCCTCGTGCGTAAGCCGGAGCGGGATGACGATCTCACCGTTATCCTGAATCTTCCCGTAATCGCCTGCGAGACGGAGAAGGGTGGTGGACAAGGCACTCAGTTTTCCGTATAGGGCGACATCCCTTAGCGTTGTTTGAGCGATCCGGAGCCGGTCGCACATCAACTGAAAGAGAGAGATGGTGAGCTCAGGGTGTGACATCAGATACGCTTCGAGGTGATCACTTCGAATGTAGGATACTGCACCGCTCTCAAGAATTACCGCATTGGCAGGATACGTCATGTCCGGCTTACTGAAGAGCGCGACTTCAGCAAAGACCTCGCCCTTCGACCGGATATCAAGGAGAATCTCTTTACCGGTGGCGCTGCTTTTGGTCAGCTTCACCTTTCCTGAATTAATGAAATAGACCGCTTCGGCGGGCTGGGTATCCCTGAACAGTGTTTCGCCGGTTGTGACGGTTTTTGTTTTGACAAGGGTGGCAATTTCACTCTGAACCTGATCCGGAAGGATGGAAAAGGCCGGAATCCGGTTAATAAAGGCCGCTTTTTCTGGCAATGGAGACACCGACTTTCGATATTTTTATAAGAAAAAACTTAATTTATGTGGATTTTTGTTCACGAAATGGACATTTATGGTGTGACGTGCATCATGTTTATTATAGCATTCAGGGTTATACAATTAAAGTGCAGAAGTATCGATTATTTTATTAAGGAAAGGAGGTGACGGATTTGAGCATGAGAGCAGACCGGATTCACTGTCACGGCAGCGCTATTTCAACTGTTGAATATTTAGGCCGGATTGCAAAAAGACATTTGGTGTGCAAGAGAGGTGTGCCTTAGCTCATCGCAATGGTCAAATCGCACGGGTCAGCGAAGACGGCAAAGCCCTGATGTGAAAAATCGATCAAAATAAGGGTGAGAAAGGGTGAAGATACATGAAACAGGTACGATCAAGCCGTTATCTCTTCATTTTGATGATACTCTTTTCTATAGGTCTCGCGGCTTGCAGTGGAGATGAAGAGAATGAGCCGGAAACGACGGATACGACAAGTATTTCTCCGGATAAAATCGTCAACACCGCTTTTCAGGATAAACATCCTGTGCAGTATGAAAGTTATTTAAAGAATGCAGAACAGTCGGGTCCCCTTCAATCGAAGTTTGCGACAGACATCGAGCCGAATTTGCCGATGCTCTTTCACAATTACGGATTTATGCTTGAGTACAACAAGCCACGGGGGCATGGATATGCGGTGGAGGACGTCATCAACATAGCGAGAATCAATGACAATTCCATCGGCTCTTGCATGACGTGTAAATCCACGGCTGTCCCTGCGTTAATCGATGAGATGGGTGATGACTACTGGAGTGCAAACTTCAGAGACGAAATCGTCCCAAGAACCCTTGAGTTGGGGGCAGGCGGAGAGTCTGAACACCTCGGTGAATTCGGTCACATGTCTGTCGGCTGTTCGGACTGTCACGATCCTGCGACAATGGAGCTGCGGATTAGCCGGCCTTCATTCACGAACGCCATGGACAGACGGGGCATTGATGTCACGGAAGCCTCACACAATGACATGAGGAGCTACGTTTGTGCACAATGTCACGTGGAGTATTATTTTGAACCGGAAAATCAGAAGGTGACACATCCATGGGACAACGGCCTGAAGCCGGAAGATATGTTCGAATACAAAGAGAACCAGGCGAAGGACCAGGGGTTTGATTATGACTGGGTGCACTCCATTTCCGGAGCTCCGATGCTGAAGGCACAGCATCCGGAATTTGAAATTTGGAGTTACGGACCTCACGGCGAAGCCGGTGTTGCCTGTGCCGATTGTCACATGCCGGATGAGCCTGTGGACGGTGGAGGGACCTCGCCATCGCACCACTGGACGTCTCCGATGGACAACATTGAGAGTGCGTGTCTCAGCTGTCATTCTGAAACGACAGAAGAACAGATGCGGGCCCAAGTGGATGCCATCCAGGAACGCCATATTGATATGATGCATGAAACACAATGGTTCTCTGTTCGCGCTCACTATTACGTCAATCGGATGATCACTGCCGGTGCGGATGAAGAAAAGATTGAAGAAGCCCGGTATGAGATTCGAAAAGGGCAGTGGTTCTGGGATATTATCGCAGCGGAAAACTCTGACGGGTTTCATAATCCACAGGGCGGTGCCGATGCAATGAGGACCTCTGTAGAAGCATCGGTCAGAGCCATTCGCATTGCTGAGGCGGAGCTTACCGGCTTGGGAGAAGACCTCAATGAACTCGAGCGTCAGATCGAAGAAACAATGGAAAATGTCTACAACGAGGGAGATCCTCATGAGAAGCATACTCACGCTGTCAATGAGTATTTCCCGAACGTACTGGAACTCGATTATTAAACAAGACAAGGACATGGACCTGAGCACCGATGACGGTGAACAGGTCCTTACGTCATGACATCAAAAAAGTGAGGCAGTGTGAGGAATTGCAACCGGTTTCCCGTCACTTGCATCGCAGGATTACATAGATCAATCATTGTGACAGGAAACAACAAACACAAAAGATAATGCAGACATGTCCACAGGCTGTTGTCTTTTGGTCAGTTACATGCTTCTGCGTTTATTAACAGTGCCCCTTTGGAAGGGACAACACCGACTTTTAAATATTATTATACAAAAAAGTGTATTAAAACTGTGATTTTTTGTTCACAAATTGGACAATTATGTTGTGATGTGCGTCACGTCTATTGAAGCATGCAGGAATATACAATTAAAGCGCAGGGGTATCGATTTTTACAGAGAACAGGGGGTGAAAGAAGTTGAAAAATGTATTCCGACACGTCAATAAGAAAGCCGCACTGTTTCTTCTTGCAGGGGTGTTTTTGGGGATTGCCCTGTTTGCCGGGACATCGAGTGCAATGAACTACACGGATTCCGCTGATTTTTGTTCGAGCTGTCATGTGATGGATGAAGCGTATGAGACATTTCAGTCATCCAATCATGCATCGCTTTCCTGCAATGATTGCCATGCACCGACAGACAGCTATGTCTCGAAAATGGCCTTTAAGGCAAAAGCGGGGGGAAGCCACATCTATATGAACACAATTGGCAGAAATGACATCCCGGATGTGCTCTATGCAAAAGAATCCTCAGTGGAGGTCATCGAAGCGAACTGCATCAGCTGTCACGAGGCGGGTCTTTCAAACGTTGAGTATCATAACGTGACTGAAGGGGGATGCATTGACTGTCACAGAGGCGTGCCGCATGGAAACGGTATGTACAAACCGGATGACTGGTTTGAGCCGGGCAACTATGATGCGAGAAGCTGATCAGAACACGGATGAGAAAGGGTGAAGATGCATGAAACAAGTACGATCAAGCCGTTATCTCCTGATTCTGATGATGATCTTCTCTATAGGTCTTGCGGCTTGCAGTGGAGAAGAAGAGAGTCAGGCAGGTACGACGGATACGACGAGTATTCCTCCGGATGAAATCGTCAACACCGCTTTTAAAGATGAATTTCCTTTGCATTATGAAAGCTATTTAAAGAACGCAGAAAAATCCAATCCCCCTGGATCGAAGTTTGTGACAGACATTGAGCCGAATTTGCCGATGCTCTTTCACAACTACGGTTTTATGCTTGAGTACAACGAAACACGCGGACATGCCTATGCAGTTGAGGATGTCATCAACATAGCGAGAATCAATGACAATTCCATCGGATCGTGCATGACGTGTAAATCCACAGCCGTCCCTGCGCTGTTGGATGAGATGGGTGATGATTACTGGGGTGCAAACTTCAGAGACGAAATTGTGCCAAGAACCCTTGAACTTGGTGCAGGCGGCGAGTCTGAAGACCTGGGTGAGTTCGGTCACATGTCAATCGGATGTTCCGACTGCCATGATCCTGCAACGATGGAACTGCGTATTACCCGGCCTTCGTTTACCAATGCCATGGAAAGACGGGGCATTGATGTCACAGAAGCGTCGAAGAATGAAATGAGAAGCTATGTGTGTGCGCAATGTCACGTGGAGTATTACTTCGAACCGGAAAATCAGAAGGTGACATTCCCTTGGGACAACGGATTGAAGCCGGAAGATATGTTCGAGTATTTCGAAAATCAGGCGAAGGATCAAAACTTTGATTATGACTGGGTGCACTCCATTTCCGGAGCCCCGATGATTAAAGCACAGCATCCGGAGTTTGAAATGTGGAGCTATGGTCCTCACGGTGAAGCGGGCGTATCCTGCGCCGATTGTCATATGCCTTATGAGCGCACGGACGGCGCGAAAAAGGTAACATCGCATCACTGGACGTCTCCGATGGACAACATGCAGAATACGTGCCTCAACTGTCACTCGGATAAAACAGAAAAGCAGATGAGAGACCGCGTGGATGCCATTCAGGACCGTCACATTGAAGCGATGCATGAAACACAGTGGCACTCCGTTCGTGCCCACTATTTCGTCAACCGGATGATCACAGCCGGTGCGGATGAAGAAAAGATTGAAGAAGCACAGTACTACATCCGTAAAGGACAGTGGTTCTGGGATATTATTGCAGCGGAAAACTCTGACGGATTCCATAATCCGCAGGGCGGGGCCGATTCCATGAGAACGTCCTCCGATGCATCAAACAAAGCCATCGAAATTGCCGTATCGGAACTGGCCAAGTTGGGTGAAGACCTCGATGAACTCGAGCGTCAGATCGAAGAAACAATGGAGAACGTGTACAACGAAGGAGATCCTCATGAGAAGCATACCCATGCTGTCAATGAGTACTTCCCGAACGTACTTGAACTCGACGAGTAAAACAAATATGGAAACGGACCTGACCATCGATTCCGGTGGTCAGGTCCATCCATGATGACGTTGACAAAAAATGTGGTGAACTGTCACAAATTGTACCTGAATTTGTGTGATGTGCATCACAGTTTTACATACATCAATCATCATAAAGTAGAGATAGAGATAAAGAAAGGATGAATGACGATGAGACACGCGATGCTTTGCAGGCTGTTGGCGGCTGTGTTTATTTTCGGTACGGCATTAACGGCGGCTCAGCCACTGGCTCAGGCGACTGAGGAGACGCTCTATTACGATGAGATTCTCGTACAGGTCATGCCTCAATATGTGGAACCTGAAGGATGGACGGAAGGACAGCCGCTTGTTTTGGTCGGTCAGCACGGTGTATTGAGAAATCCTTCTGAAGAGGCCGTGAGCCCGCTGATTGAAGTGCACGTACCTTCCGATAAACCGGATTTTATCCTCTCACTGGTGGGTGATTTCGGGGAAGATGACACGGTTTATGAAGTGGCTCACGAGTTTGATGAACAGACAGGAGCCGTCAGCTGGGTCCCTGATAAGGAAATCCCCCCAGGGGAGTCATACCAGTTTGTGATTGAATACTACATGGATCCCTTTGACATCGACGGTGATGCACATGCATTTACGTTTGATTACACGATCGATTATGATGCATCAGAGATTTCGGTTATGATTTTTGAACCTTACGGCGCGAGTGATTTTACGATCGGTAAAGAAGAAGACCGGACAACGGAGATGTTCAATATCCCGGTGTACGGCTTTGACAGGGCCGATGTCAGTGCGGGTTGGAGCGATTCGTTCGATGTCAGCTACGTCAAGAGCGATCCGGTCACAACACTCGAGGCCCTCGAGACCATGGAGCCGCCTGATGATGACATTCACGCCGGTTTTCGAAATGATCTGAATGAGTTCCCGGAGGATCACCCTGATGTTGCAGGCATGGAAGGCGGAGGCAGTCCGGTTCTCATCGATACGACGTCAGCGATTATCATTTCCGCAGCGATCATCATTGCGGCAGTGCTCGTTTTTTTCGGTCTCCGATCGAGACCGGCAGGATCCAAGCGTTCAACGACCGACGCACAGGCCGCACCGGTGGATCTCAACAAAGAGCGTCAGCGACTCAGGAAGAAATACATGAACGGGGAAATCACAGACGAGGTCTATAAACAGGAAATGCGCAAACTTGCCGGTAAATAACAGACTTGTTTGCAGAACAAGGGGGAGATCAGGTTGAGTAAAAATACGAAGATCATATTGAGTGCTTCATCGATTATCATCGCTGTGTTGGCTATGCTTTTAATTGCCACACCGGCATCGAGCGGCTCAGAAATGAAGATTGCTGATATCAATGCCAATATGGACACCCTCGAAGGCCGGCATTTGACGACTGAGGGGATGCTTGTCCATGACAGCGTCGGCTGGGATGCCGATGCCATTGAGTTAACGTTCGATATTGAATACGAGGGTCATGTCCTTTCTGTTTTTTTTAACGGTGTGAGACCCGATAATTTCACGGACGATGTCTACATTATCGTCAGAGGTTATTTAAATGAAGAAGGTACTCTGGAAGCGGAAGCTGTTCAGACGAGATGTCCAAGCACCTATGAGGGGGAAGATCCGGATGATCACGACCCTGATGCAGAGTATGACCTGGACGATACAGACGAGTAAACACAACACAAGAAAGTGCAGGTGAACGTAATGGAACTGATCGGAAAACTGTCGATCTATCTCGGCTTTTTCCTTTCTGTCTGGGCACTGATCGCCTTTTTGGTTGGAATCAAAAAGCAGGATCAGCGGTTCATCGACAGCGGAAAAGGTGCCGTCATGAGCACATTTATCACAGCAACGCTCTCAATAGCCCTGCTCTTATACCTGTTGGCAAAGAGTGACTTCAGATTTGAGTATGTGGCGAGTTACACGAGCACGGACTTGCCGATGGTCTATAAGCTGGTTGCGCTATGGGCCGGAAATGCGGGATCACTATTGCTTTGGACCTTTTTCCTGGCAATGTTTGGCGCGATGGTCGCCTTTTCAAGAAAAATGAAAAAGAATCCGATGACGCCTTATATTGTCAGCATCATGCTGTTAAATACGATTTTCTTCTATCTGATTTTAAGTTTTGTCTCCAACCCGTTTATGACGTTTGCCGCAGGGGATGTCCCTGCCGAAGGTCGCGGGCTGAATCCGATGCTGCAGGATCCAGGGATGATTCTTCACCCGGTGACACTGTATCTCGGCTATGTCGGACTGGTTGTTCCATTCGCCTTTGCCATTGCGTCCTTAATCATGCGCAGTATGGATGCGTTCTGGGTACAGATGGCAAGACGGTGGACGATTATTGCCTGGGCATTCTTGACAATGGGGAATGTGATTGGCGGCTGGTGGGCGTATACAGAGCTCGGATGGGGCGGGTATTGGGCATGGGACCCGGTTGAAAATGCCTCGTTTATGCCCTGGCTGACGGTCACGGCGTATCTCCATTCCGTTATGATTCAGGAACGGAAGAACATGCTGAAGGTATGGAACCTGAGTCTGATCATTATTTCGTATTTGCTCACACTGTTTGGGACATTCCTTGTAAGGAGCGGTATTTTGACTTCGGTGCATTCTTTTGCACAGGGGAATATCGGTCAGTATTTCCTGATCTTCCTTTCGTTTATGGTACTGCTTTCGCTGTATGTTCTGATGAGCCGCTATCATCTGCTCCGTAAAGACAGCGGCCAGTTTGACTCTTACTTGTCCAAAGAGAGCTCATTTTTGATGAACAATATTATTCTGCTTGGTGGAACCTTTGCGGTGTTCTGGGGGACCATTTTCCCGATCGTCAGTGAAGCAATTGCCGGAACGAGGGTGACGGTGGGGGTACCGTTTTTCAATACGGTGATGTCCCCGATCCTGCTGGCCTTGATTTTCTTAATGGCGGTATGCCCCTTGATTGCCTGGCAGCGCGCAAGCGTCAAAAACATCAAGGACAACTTTATGATCCCGGCAATTCTCAGTCTGATTGTCCTTGGCGTGATCGCCTTTATGGGGATTCGGGATGCGTATCCGCTGATTGCCTTTACGATCATTGTATTCGCCTTATTGACACATATCGTCGAATTTATCCGTGGAACAAAAGCAAGACGAAAAGTGACGAAAGAAAATGTTATTGTGGCATTCGGCCGCCTGATGTACCGGAGCAGACGCCGATACGGCGGGTATGTGGTGCATCTCGGTGTTCTCCTCATTGCATTTGGCATTGTCGGATCGAACTTTGATTCAGAACAGCTGGTCACGCTCCAAGAGGGGGACACCCTCGAGATTGAGAGCTATGTGCTGACTTATGAGAGCCTTGAACAAAGAAGATCCGGACTGAATGACATTGTCTATGCGAACATTGCCGTGGAGAAGAATGGGGAAGATGTGGGTTATATCACACCTGAACGCGTGTTTTATGCGAACTGGCAGGAACCGTCAACGAATGTCGCCGTCCGCTCCACTCTGGTGGAAGATTTGTATGTGGTGTTGAGCGGCTGGGAGGAAGACAATCGCGCCACGTTCCAGATCAACGTCAATCCACTGGTTGCCTGGATCTGGATCGGCAGCGGCGTGCTCGTTCTCGGCTCACTGTTTGCAATTATGGGAGGACGTTACGGTCAGCCGGTTCCACGCTATGCCGGACCAAAAAGGAAGGTGCATTAATGATGCGAAAGACGATCGTGTTGCTCTTCGTTATGCTGTTGGCAGGAGGAATGGGTCAGGTCATGGCAGATACGTATGACATCAACCATGAGAAGGTCGCTGATATCGCAGGATATCTGGCCATGGAAGGGCACAGTGAGCACGATTTGGCCACGTGCTCGACGAAGTACAATTACTACAACGAGATTGCGGATATGCTCAACGAAGGCTATGAAAAAGAGGAGATCCTGAGCGAATACAAATCCATGTACGGGGAAGAAGGATTCCGTTCACCGGACCGGAGAGGATTCAGCCTGACAGCCTGGGTGCTGCCCTTTGTCGTCCTGGGGGTTGGCTCCTATGCCTTCTTTGCAAGACTCAGAAACAATGTGACCGCACAGAGGCAGAAGTCTGACGGGGGTTCGGCCGACCAGGAAGACCGTGCAGAACCGCAACAGCGTACGGAGGACGATATTCTCCGGGCGATTATTGAAGAAGAGAAGCGCAAACATTTTTGATACGTGACACCTGAGAACAACAAGGGATGTGGTGAAGATGGCAATCATAGCAGGAACGATGCTCGTCCTGGTCACGCTCTATCTTGTGATCCGGCCCTTTTTCTCACAGGAAAAGCTGTGGGAAACCGAGCGGATTGAAGATGATCTCGATGACGTTACCCTGACGGGGATTTACGCAACGATGAATGAACTGGATATGGAGTATGAAATGGGCAAACTTGCCGAAGACGATTACCGGTCTATGAAGCGTAACTATGAAGCCCTGGCAATCGAGGAGCTTCGAAAACAGGAGCAGGCAGATGACGGCGTAGAAGAGACGACCGACGACGTTTTTGAAGCGGAGATCGAAAGGGAGCTTGAAGAGATGCGGAAGGCCAGGGAACAGTCATGATTCTCACGGGTGGTGATGTGACCAATCCAGGGGCGACGCTTCATCCGGAAGGGCATATGAACTGGTGGTATGATTCGATGTTTACAGCGATTGATGCCCATCTGTTCACCCTGATTGTCTTTATGATTCCCGTTATGGCCTATATCTTCTACCGGATGGGCAAAAAAAAGGCGGAAGCCCGGGATCAGTCCTGGCGTCAGGATGAGACGGAAGAAGCCTTTCAGAAGCTGATGAATAAAAAGAAAATCATTATGAACAAGCTGATCGACCTTGAAGAAGCGAAAGACCGGGGTGACATGTCAGAAGAAGCGTTCCGGCTTGAAGAAGAGGCTTACCGAAAGCATCTCTATGAGACAGAGCGCAAACTGCATGACATCATTGATGAATGAGGGGAGGGACGGCATATGATTGAGACCAGACAGATTACGAAGGCAATGGGCGAGAAGCTGATTTTGAAGGATGTGTCCGTCACAATCGGCAAAGGAGAGTCGGTTGCCGTACTCGGACCAAACGGTGCCGGGAAGAGTACCTGGCTGAAAATTGTGGCCGGTCTGATCCGGCCCACGTCCGGGACCGTCGCCATCAATGGTATGCCGAAGAAAAAAGACAACTATTCCGCTCAGGCGCTGATCGGGTATCTCGGTCATCAGAGTTTTCTCTATGATCAGTTCTCTCCGGTTGAAAACCTGAAGTATTATGCAAAGCTATACGGGATGAAAAAACCGGAAAAACGGATTGATGAACTCATCGAGCGGATCAATCTCCAGTATTTTAAACATGAACCGCTCCGTTCCTTCTCAAGAGGGATGGTACAGCGAACCGCCATTGCCCGGGCCATTTTGCATGAACCGCAGATTCTCTTACTCGATGAACCGCATACGGGACTTGATCAGCAGTCGAAATCATGGTTTCGGGACATGATTGCGTCCGTCCATCAGGAAGGTGTGACCGTCGTCATGGTCACACACGAGTTCGATCAGTTGGTGGATGTGTCCGATCGGGTTCTGATCTTCAAAAACGGCCACCTTACCGAAGATCAGGTTTTGAGAGGCAGCGTCACGCTGTCCGGTGTCAAATCATTGTATGACAGGCAGGTGTTGGGTTCGTGAATACACTGTTCAGACCGGCTCTGGCTGTTTTTCAGAAGGATATGATGACCGAACTGAAATCAAAACAGCTGATGACGACGATGCTGATCTTTTCAGGGCTCGTGATTGTGACCTTCAGCTTTGCCTTTGATCCGACGAGCGAAGCGGTCCGGGCGCTGATTCCGGGTATGATCTGGGTTATTACGATCTTTTCGGGGATTCTCGGACTGAACCGTTCGTTTCTTTCTGAAAAACAGCATGATCAGCTGCACGGGATGATGACTGCCCCGGTGGATCCGTCAGGCATCTTTCTCGGCAAGTTTCTTGCCAATTTCTGCTTTGTCCTGCTCGTTCAGGCAGTGGCGATCCCCGTGCTGTTTCTGTTTTTTGACTACACCGTTTTAACGGTTGCGACGATTGGCTGGTTTATCCTCATTCTTGTCATCGGTACGTTCGGCTTTATCGCGGCAGGAACGCTTCTCGCCGCACTGAGCAGTCACTCGAGATCGAGTGAGATGCTCTTGCCGGTTCTCTTGTTTCCTCTTGTGATGCCGATATTGATCGCAGGGGTTCAGGCAACAACGCTGCTGTTTTCAGAGGGGCCCGGGGCCACATTCAGCTGGATCCAGCTGATGGCCGTTTATGATGTGATTTTCTTTTTTGCAGGATTCTTGTTATTTGACTATGTGTTGGAGGTGTAATCGATGAAGGGAATGGAAGACCTCGGGCGGATGACACCGTCCTCATTTCAAAAATGGTTTTTCGTCTTTACGGCGGTGATGATGTTTATCGCCATGTACCTGGTGTTTATCTGGACCCCGATTGAGCGGAACATGGGGATCGTTCAGAAAATCTTTTACTTCCATGTTGCGTCGGCTTGGAATGCGTTCTTTGCCTTTTTTATCGTCGCTGTATTCAGCGTCTTGTTCCTGGTGACGAAAAAGCGGGTGTATGAACTGATGGCAGGAGTGAGTGCGGAGATCGGGGTGATTTTCACAGCGATCGTGCTCACAACAGGCCCGATTTGGGCCAGATCCGCCTGGAATACCTGGTGGACATGGGAGCCGAGACTGACGACGACACTGATCTTATTCTTTATGTATATTGGCTACATCATGATCCGTAACCTGGATATGGAATGGCAGCGAAAGGCCCGGCTTGCGTCTGTTTTCGGGATCATCAGCTTCATTAACGTACCGATTGTGTACATGTCAATCCGCTGGTGGGAATCGAATTTGCACCCGGTAGTCGTCGGGCAGGGGGGCGGCGGACTGGAGACATCGATGCTGATTACACTGATTTTCTCGGTCTTTACCTTTACGTGCCTGTTCGTGGTACTTTTGCAGCGCGGCCTTCAGGTGGAGAAGCTCCGTCTCGCAGTAGCGAGATTGAAGTCACGAAAACAGGAACGGATGATCAGCTGATCCGGACTTTGTATGCTTGATGAAAAGAACTGGTTATTTTACAGACTGACAGGAGGGAAAGAACATGACCTATTTACTTGGTGCCTATTCAATCATTTGGCTGTTAATCGGAGGCTATGTCTGGACGATTGGCAAACGCCAGAATCAGGCGATGAAGGAACTCGGTTTTCTTCAAGAACTTGAACAGGATGAGCGGATGTAACATGATGCGGCCGGCATGTCTGTCTGACGGAACCCGGCGTCCATGTCAATTAGCGAAAGGAGCAAGGCAGGATGAACAGAACGAAACTGATTCAGATGTCCTCAGGGGCAGTGGTTATTGGGATCTTAATCCTGTTTGTCGTAGGCCTGAACCTCGACGGAACGGCCGCCGACGTCGGGGATGATGCAGTGTCCTTTTCCCTTGAAGACCGTGAAGGGAATCTGGTGAACCTGGACGACCACCTTGGTGAGCAGCCCATTGTGATGACGTTCTTCAGCACATGGTGCCAGCCATGCCGCCAACAGACACCCGAAGTCATCGCATTTCAGGAAGAATATGGCCAGGAAGTGCTCGTTTTGACGGTAGTCAAAAGCGAAACGAGACGGGCGGTGGACCGGTTCATTGACGATACGGGGTATGAGGAGCCTTACTATGTGTTTGATTTCAATTCGGATGTCTCAAAGGCCTACGGGATCACCGGACAGCCGGAGACGATTATAATCAATCAGGAAGGCATTATCGTTGAACACGTCGTCGGTGGTGTTTCGAGAGATATGCTCGCGATGCGTGCCCTGCCAGAATGATAGAAGCTTAACCTTCAGCTGTCCGAAGATTCGGGTGGCTGTTTTTTCTGTCTTCTATTATAATAGAGAGTCGGATCGGAGGAATGTGTCGTGAAACTGATATCATGGAATGTGAATGGACTGAGAGCCTGTATTCGCAAAGGATTTCTGTCATTTTTTGAAGAAGCGGGTGCGGATCTGTTTGCGGTTCAGGAAATTAAACTGCAGGAAGGTCAGGTGGATCTTGATCTTCAGGGCTACAGGCAATATTGGAATTATGCCGAGAAAAAAGGGTACTCCGGCACGGCGGTGTTTACGAAAGTCGAACCGCTCCGTGTGTTTCGCAATGGCGTGGGGAATGAACGCCAACAGTCGGAAGGCCGGATTTTGACCCTTGAATTTGCATCATTCTTTCTCGTGAATGTGTACACACCGAATTCCCAGCGTGATTTGGCGAGGCTTCATGAGCGTCTTCAGTGGGAGGATGCGTTTTACGCGTATCTTCAGGAACTTGAAAACGAAAAACCGGTGATCGTTTGCGGAGATATGAATGTTGCGCATGAAGAAATCGATTTGAGAAATGCGAAATCGAATCGAGGCAACTCTGGATTTACAACGGAAGAGCGTGCAAAAATGACGAGGCTGCAGTCGGAATGGCTGATTGATTCGTACCGCTACTATTACCCGGATCAGGAAGGGGCGTACACGTGGTGGTCGTATATGAAGACCGTTCGCGAACGCAACATCGGATGGCGGATTGATTATTTCCTCGTATCAGACAAGCTGAAAAGTGCCATGAATGATGTGTCTATATACAGTGACGTGCTCGGAAGCGACCATTGCCCAATTGGATTGACGATGGCTTTCGAAGCATGATGCAATATGGAACGGAAAGGACAGGATAACGATGAAGAACGAACAGATAAAGCCGGAAACCTATGATGTGACGATCAGAGCGATGGAGCACCGCGGATCAGGCCGGGCCGTCTATTGGCGCGAGAATGAACTGGGGAACAAAAAGAAACTCAGGCTTACGATTCCGCAGACCCTTCCGGGTGAAGAGGTGCGCGTGACCGTGGACCGTCCGGACAAAAAGCGCTGGTGGACAATGCCTCAGGAAATCCTCACAGAAAGTCCGGAGCGTGTTGAACCGCCGTGTCCGCATTTTGTGAAATGCGGGGGCTGCGTCTGGCAGCACTGGGCGTACGAAAGCCAGCTGGCTCATAAAACGGAGAGCGTCAAAAACGGTCTTGAAGAACAGGGTTTTGACCCTGGACGTGTCAAGCCTGCGATCGGGATGAAAGAACCATGGCATTACCGAAACAAGATGGAGTTCACTTTTTCCACAGACGGAAAGATGGGACTTCACGAACAGGGGAACTTCAGAGGCATTATTCCGCTTGAAACGTGCCTGATTGCAGGAAATGAGATGGTTGATGCCGCGATGATCGTTTCGAACTGGGCGAAGGAATTTGAACTGCCGGGCTATGATAAAGATGCCCATACAGGCCTCTTGCGTCACTTGATGGTGCGCCAGTCCTTTAACACCGGTGAGATCATGCTCGGTGTCTTTGCCACGGCTTCACCTGACGGAGAGCTTGACAGAGCCGTCCGGGAACTGATCAGCCGGATTGAACGGAACGCCCCTCAGGTGAAGAGTGTCATGTGGCTTGAGAACAATGATTGGGCGGATCGTGCACAGTCTGAAGAAACCCATTGCCTCTTTGGACGGGATTATATTTATGACGAGATGGCCGGCTACCGGTTCCGTCTCTGGTTTGATACCTTCTTCCAGACGAACCCGCGGCAGGCGGAGGTGCTCGTGGACGAAGCACTGAAGCTCGGCAAGCCGGAAGCTCATGAGAAGATGATTGACCTGTTCTGCGGTGTCGGGACATTCTCATTGCCGTTTGCGAGCCGGGTGAAGGCCCTTGCGGGAATTGAAATCGTTGAGAGCTCCATTGCATCGGCAAAACGGAACGCGGAAGATAACGGTCTTGTAAATACGACGTTTCTTGCGAAAGATGCACGAAAGGGGATCGATCAGATGCTTGAGGAGTTCGGTCATCCTGAGCTTCTCATGCTCGATCCGCCACGTTCCGGCGCCGGCGGCAAGGTCATGCGCAGAATCGGGCGAGCAAAGCCGGACCGTATTGTGTACGTGTCCTGCAATCCGGACACGTTTGCGACGGATTGCAAAGAGCTCGAACCGTTTGGCTATCAGCTCGAGAGCGTTCAGCCGGTGGATATGTTCCCTCATACATTTCATGTGGAGCTTGTCGCGCTTCTTACGCGGAGCTAGACAGAAGTCCCCCCCTTGATCTTGTCGGCAGTTTGGATGATCAAGGGGGGCGTTCTTTCGTTGAGGGCATTAAAAAAAGGCGTATCGGAACAACGCGATGATCACCAGAGTATCGGCAGACCAAATTCGATTTATGGGAAAAATTGAAAAGGGTTACATCGTATTTTTCAGAAACCGGTTTAGTTAATGGAGGTGGATCATCATGTCGTTCTTCTGCCCGTGCGATGATTGCCATTCTTTTTCTCAAAAACATTGAAATATCAATATTATCAAGATATAATCAGGGTAACACATAAAGGTGAATATTATGATGAAGGAAGGACCACATTATGACAAACACACAATCATTGTACCTGGGTGGGTCTTTTTTACGCCCAAAAACGAAATCGGTTTCGTTAACGACCGCGACGCGTAATGAAGAAACGTTTTTTAAGATTGAACATTATGATGAGATGAACCCGTTTTTCATGACCGTTGTCAGTGATGCGGATCTGTGGATGTTTATTTCGAGTACAGGAGGATTGACCTGCGGACGCAAAAACGCGGAGTCTTCCCTTTTCCCGTACTATACCGATGATAAAATCCATGACAGCATCGAAACGACCGGTCCGAAGACCGTGCTGATCGTCGACAAAGGCGAGCGGCAGTACCTGTGGGAGCCGTTCACCCGTCACAACAGCAGCGTCTATCAGATCACGCGCCAGCTTTATAAGAACGTTACCGGCAACAAGATCATGTTCGAAGAGATCAATCACGACCTCGAGGTGAGCTACAGCTATACGTGGATGAACAGTAACCGCTTCGGTTTCGTAAAAGAATCCGATTTGAACAACCTGTCTGCCGATGAGGTGAGCATCCGGGTTCTCGACGGCATCCGCAACGTGCTTCCTTATGGCGTGAACACGATGCTTCAGGATACGAGAAGCACGCTCGTGGACGGCTACAAGCGTTCTGAACTCATGGAGGATGCGGGTCTTGGGATCTTTACACTGAGCTCGATTCTGACAGACAAGGCGGAGCCGAGTGAGTCCCTGAAGGCAACCACTGTCTGGTCGAAGGGATTAAATACGCCTCAGTACCTGTTGTCTGAAGAACAGATCGGTTCCTTTTCGCAAAACGGCACAGTCACTTCGGAATACGATCAAAAGGGAAAGCGCGGTGCTTTTTTTGTCACGGATACCGTTCAGCTGAACGGTAAGGGAAGTGCGACCTGGACGATTGTAGCCGAATTGAATCAGAGTGCAGCGGATATCGAAGCGCTCATGCAGGACCTGAAGAAAAAGCCCGATCTTCTCGGGGATGTATATGAGGATGTATCGAGAGGGTCTCACCACCTGAATCGCCTTGTTTATCAGGCGGACGGTTTTCAGCGGACTGCGGATGAAAAGGTAAGCTACCGGCATTTTTCAAACACACTCTATAATATTATGCGCGGCGGCATTTATGCGAACGGCTATGAGATCGACAGAGATGATTTCATGAGCTTCACTGAGAGCTGGAACCGTGATATGTATGACAAGCATCTGTCATTTATGAAACAGCTTCCGGAGACGATCCATTACAACGAACTGCTTGCACTCGTTGCGAAACTTGACTGCAAGGACTTTGAGCGTCTCGCTTTTGAATATTTGCCATTGACGTTCAGCCGCCGTCACGGCGATCCGAGTCGTCCCTGGAACAAGTTCAATATCGAAATAACAAAAGAAGACGGTACGAAAGCGCTGAAGTTCGAAGGGAACTGGCGCGATATCTTTCAGAACTGGGAAGCGCTCTCCATGTCGTATCCGGCCTATGCAGAGAGCATCATTGCGAAATTCGTCAATGCCTCAACGCCGGACGGCTATAATCCGTATCGGATCACAAAAGACGGGATCGACTGGGAGACCATTGATCCTGACGACCCGTGGTCCAACATCGGCTACTGGGGTGATCATCAGATCATCTATCTGTTAAGACTGATGGAACTCTCAAAATCGTATAACCCGGCAAAATTGCAGGGCCTTCTTCAAAAAGATGTGTTCGTCTATGCGAATGTGCCATACCGGATCAAAGGGTTCAGTGATCTCGTTCAAGATCCGCGGGATACCATCACCTATGACGACGAACTTGAGAAGACCATTGATCAACGGACGGCCTCAATTGGTTCAGACGGGAAGCTTGTCTTCGTTGGAGACGGGATTTATAAAGTCAATCTGTTAGAGAAGCTGCTTGTCCCGCTTCTGTCGAAATTATCGAACTATGTGCCGGAAGGCGGCATCTGGATGAATACGCAGCGCCCTGAGTGGAATGACGCCAATAATGCCCTCGTCGGCAACGGTCTGTCGATGGTGACGCTGTATCATCTGCACCGCTTCCTTGACTTCATGAAGGACCTTATCAGTGGTCTCGAGGAAGAGCAGGTAGAAGTATCGGTTGAAGTGCTTGAGATGTTTGAACGCACGAAAGCCGTATTTGAACAATACGAGGGTCTCCTCGGTCAGCCAATGAGCGATTCGGATCGTTTTACGATTGTCAAAGCCCTCGGAGAGATCGGGGAAACGCACCGGAACGCCATGTATCAACAAGGTTTCACAGGCGAGAAGAAGCCCCTTTCCGTATCGTCACTCAGCGCTTTCATAGACGTATCAATGAAGCATACGAAAGATTCGACGGTAAAGAACAAGCGTCAGGACGGGCTCTATCATTCGTATAATCTGATCCGTTTCAGAGATGAGGCGTGCAGCATCTCTTATCTCTATGAAATGCTTGAAGGCCAGGTCGCGGTCCTCAGTTCACATGCCCTCAGCAGTACAGAGAGCCTTGACGTCCTGAAGGCACTTCGTAACAGTGCCATATACCGTGAAGATCAGCACAGCTATATGCTCTATCCGAATCGGGATCTGCCGGCGTTTCTGCAGAAGAACATCATCCCGGATGAACAGGTACAGGCGTCAACGGTTCTTCAGGAGGAGCTGAAAAAGAACAGCAGCCGTTTCATTGAAAAGGATGTGCATGGCAACTATCACTTCAACGGCCGTTTCCGTAACGGGGAAGAGATTGAAGAGGCGCTTGCGGCAACGGGTGAGTATGAGGAGAAGGACATCAGCGCGGTGAAAGAGCTGTTCTCCGAACTGTTTAATCACCATGCCTTTACGGGCCGCTCCGGAACGTTCTTTAAATATGAAGGTCTTGGTTCCATTTACTGGCATATGGTGTCCAAGCTGGTCCTTGCGGTTCAGGAGACCTTTGAAGAAGCCCGCAAGGCGAATGGCATGAACGACGAGACAAAAGCCCTTCAGGAAGCGTATGAAGATATTAAGGCTGGAATCGGGCTTGATAAGACGCCTGAAGAATATGGCGCCTTCCCGACAGAAGCCTATTCCCATACGCCATTCTTTGCCGGAGTCCAGCAACCGGGGATGACCGGACAGGTCAAAGAAGACTTTATCTCCAGGCTCGGCGAGCTCGGTATCGTCGTGAAAGAAGGTAGCGTTCAGTTTAATCCGGTTCTTCTTAAGGCATCCGAACTCTTTACGAACGAGGAAACCTGGTCGCTTCCACGGCATAACGGGACAGGCGACACAGAAACCCTCGAACTCGGTCCGGACACACTCGGATTTACATTTTGCTCAGTGCCGGTCATCTATGATGCCAAAGGTGATCAGAAGATCGTGATTCACTGGCAGGACGGTTCGAAAGAGGAGCTGAATGATACAGACACGCTCGATCAACAGACAAGTCAGCGGCTCTTCAGCCGTGACGGGTCCATCGACAGCATCACCGTATCGATCCGCAAAGAACAGCTTCAGTAACAATGAATCTTCATGAACCCCTGAACAGTCCCGGCTTTTGCCGGATGTTCGGGGGTTTTTCTTTTCCTTGTACCAGTGGAATGTTCAGCTCTGTTGAAGGATTATCTTTGGAGACAGGCGTCAGTCAGCCTGAAAAAGGCGGATATCAATCATGATGGAATCAGGTTTATGGAAAACGGGTTCCGGTTAATGGAATAAGGATCAAAACATTCATCAGGAAAGGGAGGTGTAACTTTGTCAATATCTGAATCTGAAAGCAAGGGAAGCCCTGATCAGCGGCTGATTGTCGGGATCCTGACAGCTCCTGAACTCCCTGAAGAAGTCGTGGCAGATATTAAAGAGGATTTAGCGGAACTGTTACATACGCAGGTGGACCGAGACAGGGACTGGCAGGTGACGACAAAGACCGATCCGCTAAGCGGAACGGAAGGGTATTCAAAGGCGATTCTCGATGAAACGGCCAAGGTGAAAGAGCAGGAGGGTTGGGATCTTGCGATCAGTGTGACGGACTTGCCGATCTTTTTTCAGCGACGCCTGATTGTCGCGGATGCGGACGTTAAACGGAATCTGGCGTATCTGTCCATGCCCGCTCTCGGAGCTGCACCGATCAAAAAACGGGTGAGAGAAGCCGTGATTCAGCTCGTTGAGGACATGCATCATGGTGAAAAAAGCAGCGATCGCGAGCTTCGTGAAGGTGAACATACCCTCAAAGCGGCAGTTGTGGAAAAAAACGAAGAGGAATTGATGACCAGGCGATTGGCGGAGAGGCTATCCCCGATCAGCCGGCAGACCTATGCCAGGGAAAATTCCGACGTGGATGTCCGTTTTCTCGTGGAATCAAGGTTCATGGAATTTTTCAGAATGATATCGGGTATGGTACTCGCGAACCGGCCGTGGACGATCTTTCCCGCCTTCAAAAAGGTGTTGGCGGCGGCATTTGCCACGGGGGCCTACGGCCTGATTTTCCCGAACCTGTGGGGAATGAGCGGAGCATTCACTGAGACGCGTTTGATGATCATGATGGTGGTGGCGATCAGTGCCATGGTGAGCTGGATAATTGTGGTTCATCATTTGTGGGAGCCGACAAGTGATCATGAATCCGCCTACCTGTCGAGAATTTATAATGCGGCTACAGTGATGACGCTCGGGATTGGTGTGATGTTTTATTATGCAATTCTCTTTCTCTTGTTCTTCTTTGCCGTATTGTTATTTGTTCCGCCGGATATGCTGAAAGAGGAGCTCGCTGTGACGAGTGTGTCTGTATTTGATTTTCTGACATTGACCTGGCTTGTTGCCTCGGTTGTAACGATCGTTGGCGCCATTGGAGCGGGGTTGGAAAACGAGAATACCATTTTAAAGGCAACCTACGGTCACCGGCAGAAGCTGAGGCGTAAAAAGGCGAAAGAGGAGCGGGAAGAAGAGGAAACTTCGTGGGATTAAAGGTGTTCCTCTCATCAGGCGATACGATGGGGAAACAAAAAGCACGCCTTCCACAGAATGGAGGCGTGCTGATTTTGTGCGATTAACGTGAGTACCACTCAACGATAAGCTGTTCATTGATTTCAGCTGGAAGCTCAGAACGCTCTGGGTAACGGGCGAACTTACCTTCAAGTTTCTCAGCATCGAATTCAAGATAGCTTGGCAGGAAGTCGTTCATTTCGATCGCGGATTTCACGACGTCGAGGTTGCGTGACTTCTCGCGGAGTGAGATGCTCTGTCCCGGTGCTACGCGGTAAGACGGGATGTCAACGCGCTTGCCGTCAACAGTTACGTGACCGTGGTTAACGAGCTGACGTGCCTGACGGCGCGTACGGGCGAGGCCCAGGCGGTAAACGAGGTTGTCAAGGCGTGATTCAAGAAGAATCATGAAGTTCTCACCGTGGATCCCCTGAAGCTTACCTGCTGCTTCAAATAATGTGTTAAACTGACGCTCATTCATGCCGTACATGTGACGGAGCTTCTGCTTTTCCTGAAGCTGCAGTCCGTATTCAGATACTTTACGACGTGAGTTCGGGCCGTGTTGTCCTGGTCCATAAGGACGCTTTGATAATTCTTTTCCTGTGCCACTGAGGGAAATACCCAAACGACGGGATAATTTCCAACTTGGTCCTGTGTAACGAGCCATAATTGACTCCTCCTTCGAAATATTAATTTCGTGAAATAAACAGAGTAGTAATCCCAACCGCCAGACATTTCATTTTCGGTATCTTCGCCTCGACAGCTAGAGGTTACGCAATACCCCTCAACTTAATGTGGGAATGAAATGAACAACCGGATGTTTACTGTGGCTGTCTTATTTGCACAAATGACATTGTATAATTTTCGAGGACGAAAGTCAATACCGTATATGCCCGGATTTTATTTGCATATGACGGTGAGCGATGTATAATGTAAAATAGAACTAGTTTGAACGGATGACAGGACTCTTTACGGGCGGGTGAATGAAGCATGACGGTACCATCGGTCAACCGAAAGTCGCATTTTTATATGAAGAAAATGGATGACATCATGGCGCAAAAACAAATGCCCTGGTCAGGTGAGACACGTCTTTATATTACTGACGGCCAAGGCGAGGTCATCGGTGAATCCCGGCCATTTGCGGATCAGATAAATGCGAAGCGGTCCATGATGCCCGTGGATAAGTCGGGTGAACTGTACTTGCATTGCGATGTGCGTGATGAGACGGTCACTCAAAATGAGATTGAAGCCTATCTCTTCGGACTCGTGGAAGGGGCAACCCTGTTTGCCGATGATGGAGAGAGTCTCATGGATCTTGAGCGTAAGAGGAAAAGCCAGGAACTTCTCTTTCAGGCGAACCGCCAGTTTCATCACTCCGTCCATGTTCACGAAGTGCTGCACGTCATCGTTGAGGCCATGCTTGAGCTGATCCCGGATTCGGATGTGGAGCTTTATCTTGCGAATGACTGGGGTGTGACGGGGATATCCGGCGTCGCTCTCCTTGATTTGCGGCATGACCGAAATGATGAAGCGGCAACGGTTTATGTAAACGGGAAACAAAAGCAAACGAAAGATAAGGAAACGGGGTGTGATGCTTTTTACGCACCATTGCCAGGCAGACAGGCCGTTTACGGCGTGATGAAAGTCAGTCCCCGTTTTGAAGAAGCCTTTCACCCCGTCGAGATTGAATTCATCGAGTCGCTTACTGAGCTCGGAGGCAATGCCATTGAGAGCACGGATTTATATGAGCAGTCCAGGCGAAACATTGAAGACCTGCAGCTGATTAATCAGACAGCAAAGGCCCTGAATGAAAATCTGAACATGAAAGAAATCCATCAGCTCCTCCGAAAACAGATGAAGCATGCCTTCCATGCCGATGAGATCCTATTCGTCATGAACGACAATACATGGGACAATCATGCGGATGATGAGACATCGGAATATCGGGAGAAGCTGATCAAGCTTCCTGTGATCCAACGTAAAGTTCAGGAGATCAGGGCGAAACGGGACGGTCAGTTTTTGGCCTACTGGGACGATATTGAGGAAGGTGCGCCTTATAAATCCCTGATGGGTGTTCCGATGTTGCATCAGAAGGATGTGATCGGAACGGTATTGGTCCTTTCGGGGCAGCGTTCCGGCTTTACCTACGATCAGTTCCGCCTGCTGCAGTCACTGGTACAGCACTCGAGCATGGCTTTTGTGAATGCGATGCTTCATGCCGAGATGCAAAAAGTGATGGTCACGGACTATCTCACCGGGCTGTACACGCGGGAATACATGGATCGTGAAATCAGGACATCGATGATCAACGATCACCGGGGTGTGTTTCTGCTCTTTGACGTGGATGCGTTCAAAGATATTAATGATGTGTACGGTCATTCAGTCGGAGACGATGTCCTTGTCCAGGTTGCGAATATTCTGAAATGCCGCTTCACCGATATGGCAAGTATTTCTGTTCGTTGGGGCGGCGAAGAACTGGCGGTTTATCTTAAGAACGGTCTCGTATCCGAGGGGCTCGAACTCGCTGAAGACATTCGCGTCCGCGTTGAACATGAAACAAAACCGCAGGTCACTGTATCGTGCGGTGTGTCTGCCTGGTCTTATGGCGGGGAGATGGCGCCAAAACTGAAAGATCTCTTTAATCAGGCAGATGAGGCCATGTACCGTGCGAAAAACAGCGGGAAAAACAAAGTGGTAGTCTGTAAAACCTGAATGAAACAAGCTCCCGGGATCCGTGTCACGACGACAGGTTTCCGGGAGCTTGTTTGTTGTTTCGTTATGAACTTTGTCGCAGATGTTTCGTGAGGATCTCTGTAAAGGCTTCAAGACCTTGCTGGTCTTCTTCACTGAACCGGCTGAATGAAGGGCTGTCGATATCGAGAACCCCGTACAGGTCGCCATCGAGATAGATGGGAATCACGATTTCGCTGTTGCTTGCTGCATCGCAGGCGATGTGGCCAGGGAATTCGTGGACATTATCAATACGCTGGGTCATACCTTCACTGACGGCGGTTCCGCATACCCCTTTGCCTTTTGGAATGCGGACACAGGCAGGAAGTCCCTGGAAGGGGCCGAGGATCAGTTCATCCTGTTTCATCAGATAAAAGCCGACCCAATTGACCTCTTTCAGAAATTGGTTTAACAAAGAGGAAGCATTGCTCAAATGTGCGATCCGGTCATATTCACCGGAAAGAAGGGCATCAAGCTGCCTGTTCAGCTGTTTATACTGTTCCGAAACGGTGCCACTGTACGTTAAAGATTCAAACATGATGGTATCACTCACTTTCTGTTTCAGTCGTCTTGCATGCCTTCATCGTAAGGGGGCAAGAATGGCTTGATTGTATCATACCCCTGGCCGATGCCTAAAGCAGAATGCGCATCGGAGCCATACACAAGGGGGATACCGAGCTGACGGGCCTCTTCGATGATATAAGGAGGCGGGTACGTCTCTTTGCAGAGCGGTTTGACGAGGCCTGCACCGTTGACATCGAGCATGTATCCCCGGTTTTTGATCCGGTTCAGAATATCCCTCAGATCTTTGCTGTCATCAAAATCCCGCGCGAAGGACGTTTGGAATTTGTGAACAAGGGAGATATGGCCGATCCGGATCGGCAAGGAAGAGTTCAGATTGGCCTCTATGCTCATCCGGACGGTCCGGTAATAGTGAGCATAGAGTGCGTTCAGGCCGCCAAGTCGGCGGATTGCGTCGCCGAATGCGGCTTCATCGAAGTCGATGCAGATATAGCCGCCATCCGGCATCTGAATAAAATGAACCGAGAGAATCACTTCATCAAGGTCCGGTTCAAAAGAAGCCAGCAGCGAAGCGGTCTCCTCTTCGAACCCTTCGATATAATCGACTTCAAGGCCGCACAGAATCCGGATCTGAGTGGCATATTTTTTCTTCAGCCGTTCGATGTCCTGCACATACGCACGCAGATCCGAGTGAGCCATGGCGCTGTCCTTGTCAGGGACCGGGTCTGTGAATCCGTTCGGAAGCGGCGCGTGTTCGGTAAACGTGATCTGTTCAAAACCCAAGGAAATTGCGCGTTTCACATAGTCTTCCAAAGGGTCATTGGATCCGTGCGGGCAATAAGGGGAATGGATGTGTCCATCAATGTTGGGCATGAGGGTTCTCTCCTTTAACGGGTTGTAAAAATGTTCATATTGACCATTCAGATTTGCTCTTCATATGGTATGATAGTGAAAAAGGAAACGTATGTGAATCCAGCATATCATGAAGCAGACAACAAGGAGGTTCGGATGCATTGCTGAATGTTATCTATATTATCATAGGTCTGTTCTTGGTCATAACCATTTACAGTGCCTGGCAAAGAAGACAGCTGTATAAAGAAGTCGACCGGTTGGAGAATGAGAAGATCAAGCTGATGAATGAACCGGTGGCAGAAGAGTTGAAACGGATAAAAGGTCTCACCATGTCCGGTGAAACGGAAGAACGATTTGAACAATGGCGGGAAGAGTGGGATTACATAGTAACCAAATTGCTCCCGAATATTGAAGAGCGCCTGTTTGACATTGAAGAACTTGCGAACAAGTACCGATTTATTTCGGCAAAGAAGAAATGCTCGTTTGTCGATGAGGAACTGTCTCAGATCGAAGGACGCATGAAAGAGATCATCAAAGAAGTGGATGAGCTTGTCGACAGTGAAGAGAAGAACCGTGAAGAAGTGCTTGACGTTCAGAGCGAGTTTGATCACGCCATGAAGCTTCTCATGGAACAGAAGGCGTCACTTGGCGGTGCCGGCGACAGCCTGGAGAACCGCTTCAGAGCCATTGAAGAGAATTTCCCCGAGTTTGACGAGCTGACAGAGGACGGGAACTATCTTCAGGCGAGAGAGCTGCTTCTGAAGACACGTGAACAGCTCCGTGAAGAAATCCGTCTCATGGAAAGCGTGCCTCAGTATCTGGTCAAAATGGAAAAGGATCTCCCGCGACAGCTTAATGATATTCAGGCTGGCATCAAGGAAATGGAAGAGAGCGGTTTTGAAATGAAGCACTTCTCCATCAGCTGGCAACTCGGCGAATTGAGACAGCGTCTGATTACCCTTTTGCCTCTCGTTGAAAAGCTTCAGCTTAACGATGTCGACGGTCCTTTGCAGCGGATCGACGAGGAGATCGAACAGATTTACGAAACTCTCGAACAGGAAGTGCTGTCAAAAGATGCTTGTGTGAAGCAACTGCCCTCAATTGAACAGAAGGTGGACGCAATTCCTGAGCGCATGGACCATTTGCGATCTGAAATTGAAGCGGTGAAGCTGAACTACCAACTCGATGAAGAAGAAGAATCGCGCGCGCTGGATTATGAGAAAAAAGGCAAAGAACTGAGTGGGCGTTTTGCGGCATTGAAAGACGCTTTCGAGGAAAAAAAGCAATCCAATACTTCCTTGCGTAAACAGCTTGCCGACCTCGATGAGACTGTTTCAAAACTGCTTGAAGACACGGTATCGATGCAGGAAGGTTTTGCGGACATGCGTGCCGATGAACATAAAGCGGCTCAACAGCTTGCGAAATCAAGACGCAGCATCCAGGCCTCTGAAAAACGGATCAGACGAAGCAATATTCCGGAAATTCCGGAACAGGTGATCCTCGCTCTTGACGATGCAAAAGAGCGGGTGGAAGATGCCCGTAAAGAACTTTCAGAAGTGCCGATAGCCATGAAACGTGTCAACGAAAAAACGGAAGCGGCCGTTAAAGAAGCCGATGCGGTGCATGAATTGGTGGATATCACGATCCATCACGCAGCTCTTGCTGAGCGGGTGATTCAATACGGAAACCGTTTCAGAAGCAACAATGATCACGTACAGATCAACCTGCTGAAGGCAGAGGACCGATTCCGAACCGGTCTGTATGACGAAGCATTGCAACTGTCCCTTGAAGCAGTGAGTTTTGTTGAACCGGATTCAGCTGAGCAGTTCCAACAGGAAGCTTATGCAGGAAAAGAATCGGGTATGGTTCATACATAAGGAGCTGACTGTTTATGAATAAAGAGCGCTGGGTCGTGGCAGGTGTTGCTGTCGTAGCTGTATCGATATGGGGGGTTCTCCTTTTCACAATATTCTCCACGCCGGATGAACCGGAGATGGCTGACGATCCGATCAGCGAAAATGGAGACGGGTTGGCGGATATGTATGAAGACGCATTAGAAGAAGATGATACATTCCCATCTCCCCCTGACGATATACCAGAAAGTTCTGATCCTGATCCTGCCGAGGAGGAAGCATCTCCGGGAGATGGGAATGCCCCGACCGAGGAACCGGTTCAAGAGGATGCAGAGGATACCGATGAATCTGTTGACCGTCGTGCTTCGATGCGGACAAGAGGGATCCATCCCGGAGATTTCCAGGACATTGCTCCTGACGGCATTGCATCCATTGATGATGTTCTTGAACGACTCGAAGAAGAATAAAATGATTTGATGCACAGTGATCGATTCTGCTGTGCATCTCTTTACTTTTTCAGGGGGCCGTTACCGTCGAGTGCAAGTGATAGCGATTTGTTTGATAAGAGAATGGCTGTTTCGTCCAAAATCAGCTTCCGGAACTGAAGCTTTGGGCGTTCAAAATTGATGGCAAAGCTCATAACCGCATGATAGTAAAGACAGGAGTGATGGGATCATGGCAACGATTTATTATAATGGTTCGGTTCGAACAATGAATGAGGCGTCGGATGTAACCGAAGCGGTGGTGACCGAAGATGGGATCATTCTCGAAACGGGTTCGGAACGTGACATGAGAGCCCGTTACGGCGACCGTATTTCCCGGGAAATTGATATAAAAGGCGGCTGCATGTATCCTGGATTCACTGACAGCCATTTGCATATGATCGGTCACGGGGAGAAGCTCTTGACCCTTGACGTATCGACGGCAACAAGCATTGAGGTACTTCAGGAGAAGCTCAGGGAAAAGGCGCGGGCGACGCCGGTCGGGGAATGGGTCATTGCTGAAGGATTTAACGACAATTTTTATCCGGACAGGCGCATTCCGGACAGGCGGGTTCTCGATGAAGTCAGCACCGATCATCCGATTCTGATTACCCGGGTATGCAGGCACGCTGTGGTTGTGAACACAAAGGCCATCACCCGGGCGGGCCTTTCAAAAGAGACGCCTGACCCTTCCGGGGGACGTATTGAACGCTACCCGGACGGTGAGCCGACAGGTTATCTTCATGATCAGGCGCAGGAACTCGTTAAATACTGTTTACCCGTTCAGAAGTTTGCCGATATCGAACGGGCGCTGCATACGTCTGTTCAGGATCTGCTTGCAAACGGGTTTACGGGAGGACATACAGAGGATCTGTTCTACTACGGCAACCCCGTTGAAACCGTCCGGGTGTTTGAGGATGTGATAGACGGTACAAACTGCAAATTCCGCACATCTTTGCTCGTACACCATGAAGCGGCGAAAGTGGTGTTTGACACCTACCCGGATGGACCGAGGCCGTCATACATCGATTTCAATGCCGTGAAAATATTTACGGACGGAGCCCTCGGGGGCAGGACAGCCTATTTGAGTGAACCTTATGCGGATCAACCTGACACGCAGGGGGTGGCGATCCATACACAGGAACAGCTGACTGCGCTGGTAAGTCTCGCGAGAAGTTACAGGATGCCAGTTGCGGTTCATGCCATTGGCGATCAGGCACTAGAGGAGACATTGACGGCAATCGAAGCCCATCCACCACCGACTGGCAAACGTGATCGCATCATTCATGCCCAGATCTTAAGGCCTGAACTGATAGAGCGGATGAAAGCATCGCCAGTTGTATTGGATCTCCAGCCAAGGTTTACCATTTCCGATTTCCCTTGGGTGACAGAAAGACTAGGCAATGAGCGTATTCAAAGCTGCTATGCCTGGAAAACGCTTCTTGAAGAAGGCCTCATGTGTGCGGGGGGATCGGATGCCCCGATTGAACCGGTCAGTCCCATGGAGGGCATCTATGCGGCGGTGATGCGGCGAAGTCCCGGCGATAACCATGAAGGTTATATGCCGGATCAGAAACTGAGCCTGCATCAGGCGATCAGCCTGTATACACACGGAGCCGCACAGGCGGTGGGAATGGAACACCGGAGAGGCCAGGTCCGGGCGGACTATGATGCGGATTTCACGATTCTTGAACAGGATCTGTTTGCCCTGTCCCCGGAAGACTGGCTGTCGGTGAAGACGCTGATGACGGTGGTGGATGATACGATTATGTATGAATCGGACCCTGACAGTCTGCGGGATTGACTGTCCGGGGTCAGGTGTCTGACCCCGGACAGAAAAAAGCCCGGGTCAGCATTGCTGAGTCCCGGGCCACTCCTGTATTAAAGGAATGAACGACGTACTTTATGAAGAAAGAGATTGTCTTTCATTCTGAGTGTTTTGATCTTTTTATTCGATACTTTGACTTTGATTTCATGGGAATGCCGGATACTCAGGGCTTCATTGTCCGCGCCGATAATCGGATGGTCGTTGCCGTCCTGGACAATCTTCAGGACCAGTTCACGGTCATGATTGAGGATCAGCGGTGCACCGAGGGTCCGGTACTGGTTATTGTTGATCGAAGCAATCTCTGTCAGCTGCATCCCATTCAGTTTCGGATCGACGATGGCTCCGTTCAAAGAACGGTTATAGGCAGTGGAGCCTGTCGGCGTTGATACGACCATGCCGTCGCCACGGAAGGTTTCAAAATACAGACCGTCAATGTATACATCGATGGCGAATGTTTTGATGATCTGTGAGCGGATGGAGAGTTCGTTTAAACATTGGAACGACTGCATGCCGTCGACATCGACTTCGAGAGTCGGGTATTTAAGAATTTCAGTCTGATCAGATTGAAGGGCCATTTCAATCTTTTCAGGATCATTTGTGTTAAAATCTGTATAGAACCCTAAACGCCCGTCATTCACGCCTACATAAAGAGCGTCTTCCCGGAAACCGGATTTACGGATCGCCTGCAGGAACGTGCCATCGCCCCCGAATGATGCGATAATGTTTGCATCATCTGGATGGTCTACCAGACGATAGTCATATTTCCGGCCGATTTTTCTGATTTCCTGAATCTTTTCTTCCAGTTCATCGTTCTTCTTATAGAACAGGAAGACATTTTTTCGGTCACTCATTGAGTCATCGCCCTTTCTTTGTGTGTGCTTTGATGCGCGAATCTGCGTGATGGGGATGCAGAAATCGCTTACCATAGTTCATATTCTATCAAAAAAGCGGGTCTTCTGCTGTAAAATTTATTGTTGTGAGGTGGAGATTTTATGAACGTAAAACGTTGGGTGGCTCTTGGCGTTGCATTTTTGCTATTTGTCACATCGGGAATTGTCACATTGGGTATGCAAAATTTTGGACAGGATTTTGAACAAATGCTCTCTCCTGACCGGGAGTTCAGCGAGCGTGTGATTGAGCAGGGAACGGTTCCTGGCAGGATCGCGGTTATTCAGGTTGAAGGCATGATTCAGGACGGTGGTGCCGGCGGTCTGTTCAGTGTGGGCTATGATCACAGACAGACGCTTCGTCAGCTTGAGTATGCAGCTGAGAGTACCGATATTTACGGGGTGATTCTGCAGGTGAACACACCGGGAGGCGGCGTTGTCGAATCAGATGAACTGCATAACAGGATCGTCGCGATCCAGGAAGAGTTTGATAAGCCCGTTTATGCGGTGATGGGCGGTCAGGCAGCGAGCGGCGGCTATTACATTTCAGCACCTGCTGACAAGATTTATGCGAATGCGCAAACGTTCACCGGTTCAATCGGTGTTATCATCCAGTCATTGAACGTAGCGGGTCTTGCTGAAGAGTGGGGCGTGTCGCTCGAGACATTTACGAGTGGCGAGTTCAAGGATATTCTTTCACCTACGAAAGAAGTCACGGATGACGAGAGAGAACTGTTAAACGAGATTGTCATGGACTCGTATGAACAATTCGTCGATGTCGTGGATAACGGCCGTGAAAATCTCAGCCGTGATGAAGTGTATGAACTGGCTGACGGACGTATTTTTACAGGGAATCAGGCAGTGGAGAACGGTCTGGTTGATGAAATCGGAAACCGTGACGCGGCTATCGAAGATATGATCGAAGAACTTGGCCGCGGGGATCTATCTGTCGTCGAGTTTGGCGGAGCTGCCGGATTTGCATCTCTCGCAGGACTTGGAAGTCAGGTGTTGCCGGGATCTGAAGCGAGACTGATTGAAAATGTATTAAATGCCAATGCAGGTGCAAGAGTCATGTATCTGTATACGAATTGAGGTGAACGTGTATGACGGAAATCAATCATTCAAACCCATTCGAGGAAGAAGAGGATGAACGGCCGGAACCCGCGAGATATGAAAATATGGATGATTATGAGACGATGACCTTTTATTACGCAGGTTTCTGGATGCGGTTTTGGGCTTATCTAGTCGATCTGATTGCTGCTGGCAGTCTGAGTGGACTCATACTCGGGATCATCTACATGCTCGTTAACCTTGATGAGCTGACGATAGGCATCTATTCAGCTGCGGGTGCGCTCTCTGCACTGATCACATTCACGTATTTTGTCATCATGACAAAGATTTGGGGACAGACGCTAGGGAAGATGGCGCTTGGCGTCAGGGTGATACCGTTTGAGCGCAAAGAATTGAACTGGATGGATGTTATATTCAGGGAAGTAATCGGTCGTTTCATTCACCGTTCCCTTGTCGTAACGAATGTCTTGTATGTCATCGTGGCTTTTGCCCCGACGAAACGCGGACTGCACGACCGTATTGGTAATTCGATCGTGATTCTCGAACCGAGAAAAGGCTTCACTGTACCGGTCAAAAAGAAAGAAGAAGCATCTTAATGGAAGAAGCTGCGGCCAGTGTGTTATGCTGATTATGCAGTGAATCAAAGCTGAAAATCCGAAAAAAGGAGTTGACGGCATGACAATTACATTCAAAGAAAATCCCGTAACATTAAAAGGAACAGAGGTTAAAACAGGAGACAAGGCACCTGATTTTACGGTGCTGGCTAATGACCTGTCAGAAGTGAAACTCTCAGATTTCGACGGAAAAACAAGGCTCATCAGTGTAGTGCCATCGATTGACACAGGCGTTTGTGACGAACAGACAAGACGGTTTAATGAAGAGGCCTCTAAGTTGGATAATGTGGAGATCATCACGATTTCGGTGGATCTTCCATTTGCGCAAAAGCGCTGGTGCGCAGCAGCGGGCGTGGATAATATCCAGGTCACGTCGGATCACCGCAATCTGGACTTCGGTCAGAAATACGGGGTGGTCATCGAGGAGCTTCGCCTTCTCGCGAGATCCATTTTCGTTGTTGACAAGAATGGCAAACTTCAGTATAAAGAAATCGTACCGGAAGTCACTCATCATCCGGACTACGATAAAGCCATTGAAGCTGCCAAGCAGCTGGCATAATCAGAATAAGAAACGGAAGAGCATCGCAGAGCGGTGCTCTTCTTGACTGTATGGAAAGGCGGATTGCAGATGGAATCAACGACAAAAACGGAAATGCTCTATGACGTGCTCGATCGGTCGGCTTCTTTGTTGCAGGATGAACTGGGTGTCCTTTATCTGGATGCTCTCTCCCTGGCCGGAGATATGGTAATGAATCAGGATCAGGCGATTGGCGGTATGTCGAAAGAGGCATCAGAAAAGCTGAAGGAGCAGACGGATCAGGTCAAGCCGCCTTTCTCTTTTGACCCTGAAGAAGGGAGAAGGGCTATGCAGCTGGCGGTTTTAAAGGGAATGAAAGAAGCGACACAGCCGCATCATGCGATGACACCCGATGCGGTGACGGTGTATGCCGGATTTATTCTGAATAAATTGCTTGAACATGACGACAATAAAGAGATCAGCGTCATGGACCCTGCAGCTGGAGCGGGAAACCTTTTGACAGGTGTGATCAATCAGCAGACAAAACCTGTGAAAGCCACTGCTTTTGAAGCGGACGAGACACTGGCGAACCTGGCATTTATCAACAGCCGGATCCAGGGGCGTGACATAAAAGTGCGTCACGAAGATACGATCAAAGCCGAAGACATCGGACAGTCCGGCTACGTGATCTCGGATCTGCCCGTCGGTTATTACCCCAATGACAGTGCTGCGGAAGGATTTCAGCTGAAGGGAGAAGGGAATCCTTCGCTGATTCATCATCTCCTCATAGAACAGAGTATCCGTCATACAGAAGAGGGTGGTTATCTGTTCTTCCTGGTGCCGGATCATCTCTTTTTGTCAGAGCATGCGAAGGAACTGCAGGCCTATGTAAACGAGCATGCCGTTATCTACGCAATCATGCAGCTGCCGGAAACCATGTTCAAGGCAAAAGACCACAGAAAGGCCCTCCTGCTGCTCAGACGAAAGAAACAGGGGATCAAGGTGCCTGCACAGGCGCTTATGGCTGAGTTGCCATCTTTCAGCCGTAAAGAGGCACTCGCGGATATGACGCGACAGATTTCGGAATGGTTCGATCAGAATTTGTCATAAAATGTTCACATTTGCGCACGGGCTTCTGTGTGTATGAGGACGAAACTGTATTCATACAGTTCAAAGCAGTTTAGACAGGAAATACTTTGTTGTCAATGATTACACAATTGCTTTGTGTTATAGTCCGGCAAGGCGATAACAGTGAAACAGAGGTTGCAATCTCCTTTCGCAAGTGGTTTAATGAATAGTGGAAAAGCTAAGATCAGGATGACAGCAATCAGCAGCACGTTCTGAACACTGATTACAAACAAAAAGGAGAGAATGGTACATGTCTAAAATTATGGCGGTTAATGCCGGCAGTTCATCACTCAAATTTCAACTGTTGGAAATGCCCGAAGAAAAAGTCGTGACAAAGGGAATTGTTGAACGGATTGGGATGGATGACGCGGTGTTTGCCATCGAAGTTGATGGTGAGAAGAAGAAAGAGGTTGCCCCGATTGAAGATCATGAAAAAGCCGTTAAGATCCTCTTGGACAAGCTGACGAAGTTTGCGATTATTGATTCACTCGATGAGATCGAAGGGATCGGACACCGCGTCGTGCACGGCGGTGAGAAATTCAATGACTCAATCCTGATTACGGATGAGGTTATTGCAGGCATCGATGAGGTATCGGATCTTGCCCCGCTTCATAACCCGGCGAACCTTGTCGGAATCAATGCATTCCGCGAAATTTTACCGAACATTCCTGCCGTAGCAGTGTTTGATACGGCGTTTCACCAGACAATGCCGGAAGATTCTTACCTGTACAGTCTTCCATATGAGTATTACGAGAAATACGGGATCCGCAAGTACGGTTTCCACGGTACCTCTCACAAGTATGTCTCTGAACGCGCAGCCGAAATGCTTGGACGGCCTGTTGAAAACCTTCGCCTGATTTCCTGCCACCTTGGAAATGGTGCGAGTATTGCCGCAATTGAAGGCGGGAAGTCCGTTGATACATCCATGGGCTTTACACCGCTCGCAGGGATCACGATGGGCACCCGTTCCGGAAACATTGACCCGTCACTGATTCCATATATCATGAACAAAGCGGATATGTCCGCAGAAGAAGTCATGGATGTTCTGAATAAGAAATCAGGTATGCTCGCACTTTCCGGTTTCTCCAGTGACCTTCGTGATATTGAACTGAAAGCGGAAGAAGGAGATAAGCGCGCAGAGCTTGCTTTGAATGTCTTCACTTCCCGCATTCACAAATACATCGGTTCCTATGCAACGCGTATGAGCGGGCTTGATGCAGTTATCTTCACTGCAGGAATCGGTGAGAACAGTGATGTGATTCGCGCCCGTGTCCTTCACGGTCTTGAGTTCATGGGGATCTATTGGGATCCAATGCTGAACAAAACAAGAGGAAAAGAAGCGTTTATCAATTACCCTCATTCACCGGTAAAAGTCATGGTGATTCCGACCAACGAGGAAGTTGTGATTGCCAGAGATACAGTCAGACTAGGGGCGAAATCCTGAATCTGATCATACAGTTCAGATAACGAAAACCGGATCCCATAAGGGATCCGGTTTTTTAGTGATGTCTTTTTACTTCGACACCTTCACTGGCTCTGTACCAAAGCCAAAGATCGTTGATTGTCGAAGCAAGCTCTGAAATGCTGTCATTCAGTTCGCAGCTCCGATCAAAACGCGACTCTTCGTAAAGCATGTCCTGCAGCTTATTGATTTCCTTTTCGAGTTCGGCAATACGATCCGGAATTTTACCGCGTTCCTGTTCCCAATGCAGCATGACGGACTGCTGCTCGCGGGAGGGGAGTTCCTCCCAGGGTAACGCAAACTCCGGTACAGAAATGCCAAGGCGCTGATCAAACTGAAATGTGATATTCTCCATAAAAACGCAAAAACCTTTCGTTAAGAATTTGGTTCTGAACGGACGATCAATACGTCACAGTTCGAGTGACGGGTAATGTGTTCAGACACACTGCCGATGAGAAAACGTTCGACAGCGTTCAAACCAGTGGCACCTGTTACAATCAAATCAATTTCGTATTTCTTGGCGACGTCTTTCGCAATCTTCACTTTCGGCGAACCGTAATCAAGAACGAGGGAAACTTTCTTGATGCCTCTTTCAACGGCCGTTTCTTTATACTCTTCAAGCATGTCCCGCGCATACTGCTCAGCCTCTGCAAAAATGGTGCGATCATAGTGTTCGACAGATGCAAACGTGCGGGTGTCGATGATGTGACTGATAAAAAGGTTGGCGTCGTGATCGCCTGCAAGTTGTACAGCTTTGTTAAATGCCCGTTTTGCTTCTTTTGATCCATCCACAGCAACCAGAACATTATTGTACTTGAGTGGCATGTGAAAGACCTCCTTTTTTCATTTTGGAATCATCGTTCTGTCTCTATTATAACAAATATTCGGAACAATGACGACTGTTCCGTGAAAGGATAAACAAAAGGATGTTATCTTTTTACATAGCCGGGGAATGGTCAGTATAATGAACATGGGACACAGTGATTAGGACAGAGAGGTGTAGATGATGAGACATGCAATCGTGACAGCCGGAACGAAAGGACTCGGCAAAAAAATGACCGAATCATTGCTTGCAGAAGGCTATTCCGTAACCGTTTCCTACAGAAGCGATGAAGAAGCTGCGGAACAACTGAGACAGGAAGCAGGAAACTTGAAAGACCGGATCGACCTGATCCGGGGTGATGTGACAAACAGGGACGATCTGGATGCTCTTGTGGACCAGGCGATGGATTCGTTTGGACGTGTGGATGTATTGGTGTTGAATGCCGGTCCCTATGTGTTTGAACGAAAGAAGCTGGCGGATTACAGTGACGAAGAATGGTATCAGATGGTCGATGGTAATTTGAATTCTGCCTTTCATCTGTTTCGCAAAGTTATTCCAATTATGCGTAAACAGCAGTATGGAAGGATTATCACATACGGTTTCCAGGCGTCTGATCACGCTCCTGGCTGGATCTACCGGTCCGCTTTTGCAGCATCAAAAACGGGACTCACGTCATTGACGAAGACGGTGGCCATCGAAGAAGCGGAGCATGGGATTACCGTGAACATGGTATGCCCGGGAAAGATCCTCGGAGACATGAAGGAAGCGGATATCGAAACGTCCAAAGGCATCGGCGATTCAGAAACGCCTGTTGGACGATCGGGAACGGGTGAAGATATCGCCCGTACGGTCCTGTTTCTTGCCGGGGAAAAGTCAGATATGATCACAGGTGCAGTCCTTGAAGTCACCGGTGGGATGGATGTGCTCCACCGATACAGGGGATAGCCGCATGCGATAATCGAGAAAAACAGCGTCCCTTCGGGAAGGGGCGCTGTTTTGATACTTGTTATCAGTCACGTGGCGCGACAATCTGAAGTTCTTTCGGGAACTGATTAAGCGGGCGGCAGCCTGATCCTGTAATGAGAATTTCATCTTCAATACGAACACCGGCCTGATTCGGGATGTAGATTCCCGGCTCAATGGTGAAGGTCGTGCCTTCTTTGAGCGGGTCTTTGTTCTGGTCATTGAGCGATGGGAATTCATGAACTTCGATTCCGATGCCGTGACCTATTCTGTGTGGAAAATACGATCCGTAACCGGCGTTCTCGATAACCTGTCTCGCGGCTTGATCCAGGGCGGCAATTTCTTGCCCGGGTTTACACAGCGCTACGGCCTTTTCGTGGGCTTCGAGTACGGTTTCGTAGATCGCGATCTGTTCATCTGTGGCGTGATCAAAAAAGAAGGTTCTCGTCATATCTGACGTATACCCTTTCCATTCCACCCCAAGGTCAAACAGGACAGCATCCCCTTTCTTCAGGGAGCGCTCGCCAGGCTTTCCGTGCGGATCTCCGCATTTCTCCCCGAATAATGTCATGGTGGAGAAGGACATTTCCTTCACCCCCGCTTTTTTCAGGGTGTATTCGATCTGTGCGATCACTTCCATCTCCGTGACCCCTTCTTTCAAAGCCTTTATGCCGGCTTCAATGCCGCGGTCTGCAAGGAGAGCAGCCTCTTCCATAATGGCAAGCTCGTCAGGGGATTTTATCAGGCGCATGCCGGACAGGATCGGATCAGAGGACTGAAAGTCAGCATCCGGATACTGGGCATGCCATTTTTGGTAACGGGACCATGGTATATTGTCCTCGAGGGCAATTACGCCCGCCTCTTTCGGCAACTGACTGAAGAGCATGGCCCAAGGATCTTCCGTGTCGCTGTAGCCGGTGATATGTGTGCGGTTGAACAGGGCCTGAATCTGATTGACCTCCATAGCCGGGCAGATCAGTTTGGCATCCCCTTGTTTTGGAATCACCATACCGAGGAGCCGCTCATGAGGGTCCGCATCAAATCCGGTCAGATAAAAGACGTGCGGACGCGACTGAACCATCAGTAAATCAATGCCTTTCTCTTGCATCTTTTCTTGCAGGATCTCTATGCGCTTATTCATAAACATTCCCTCCAATAGATATCTGTTTCGTCTTGGAATTGGTCTTCTCTACAGTCTAACACAGGATCCGCTGAATACTTCCCTAAAAATCAGGGTAGAGAATAATTGGAACAGAAATTCTACTAATGAAAGGTGGATGACAGGTTATGAAATTGTCGTTTCATGGACATGCAGTCGTAAAAGTGGAGACGAATGGCAAGACGATTCTGATTGACCCGTTTCTTTCCGGTAATGGTGCGACGGATCTGAATGCAGAGGATGTGCACGCGGACGTCATTCTTCTGACGCACGGGCACAATGATCATGTCGGCGATACGGTGGCCATTGCCAAACGGACGGGTGCTAAAGTGATTGCCCCTTTTGAACTGGCAACCTATTTGGGCTGGCAAGGCCTCGACGTGCATCCGATGCATATTGGCGGCGCACATGAATTCGATTTTGGCACGGTCAAATTCACGCAGGCCTTTCACGGTTCCGCATGGACAGATGAGGAAGCCGGGACGATTGTCTATACAGGGATGCCGGCGGGCATTTTGTTGAAAGCGGAAGGCAAAACGATTCACCACGCCGGTGATACGGGGCTGTTCTCCGATATGAAGCTGCTTGGAGAGTTCGAAAACATTGACGTCGCATTCTTGCCAATCGGGGATAATTTCACGATGGGACCGGAAGATGCCCGGATTGCGGCCAGGTGGATCGGGGCAGACAAGGTCGTACCGGTTCACTATGACACGTTTCCTTTGATCGAACAGGACGGGGAAGCCTTCTGCAAGAGTCTCGATCACGATCAGGAGGGTATCCCGATGAAGGCCGGTGACGAAATCACCCTCTGACCGGACGGATCATCAAGGCGCAAAAATAAGCCGGGGAAAGGGTCAACCCTTCCGCCGGCTTTTCTTAATGCATGTGGTCGTTGGTGTCCATAAAAGAGATCTCACCCATCTCTTCAAGGTATTCCTCGACCTCCTGATCAAACTGTTCCCGTAAATGGACTCCGTTCATGTTTTCGGCTGTTTCATGCTCTGATTCTTCCAGGAGTTTCGGGATCAGCCTTTGCCAGATAACCGTGCGCTCCGCATGGTCGCGGTCAAACTCCATCAGGAACTCCTCGAGATCTTTATCCATCCCCTGTGACATGCCCTCAATCAGTGCGGGGGTATTCTGTTCGTATACTTGAATATTATAATGCGCCTGCTGGTCAATCATGTCATCGGAAACCTGCACGTCATAAGCTTCTTTAGCGTACATACGCCAGGCATTCTCATAAATATACCGGTCTTCAGCAAGCTGGATGATTTCTTCAAGGTCCCATTCTTCCTGAAATTCTTCACGCTGAATATAATAGCGGATGAACCATTTTTGGACTTCTTCCGTGGCTGACTGATCAATCATGTGTGCCCGGTTCTCAAACAGCACGGTCGCATAAGCGGTCATATCTGCATAGTCTTCCGCACTTAAAGGCGGCGTGTTTTCGTGATACACAGCTTCCACTTCTTCAAAGCTGATGTCGAGGCTGCTGTTTTCAGACTGCTCGTTTATACATGCGCTGCTCAACAGGGCAAGCAAGATGAAGCTTCCTAGTATTGACAGGTATTTGGACATGATGGTCACCACCTTTAGCTCTTCTCTTATCTTAAACCTAACTGTCAGAGCGCTTCAAGTGGAGGATTTCAGAAAATTGTCTAAAACTGTTGAAGAAGATCATCTTGAATCTGCCGCCGTTCCGTCATATACTTGTGTTAGTACAGATGTTGAAATAAATAATAACAGTCCGATAAATCTGGGAGGAACCCTTATATGACAAAGCATGAGCAGATATTACAGCACATCAGATCACTGGAAGTAGGGAACAAAATATCCGTCAGGCACGTGGCGAAGGTACTTGGCGTCAGTGAAGGAACGGCATACCGGGCCATTAAAGATGCAGAAAACCAGGGACTCGTCAGTACGATTGAACGGGTCGGGACGATCCGGATTGAAAAGAAGCAGAAGGAGAACATAGAGAAACTGACATTTGCGGAAGTCATTAACATTGTGGAAGGGTCAGTTCTCGGGGGGCGGAACGGTCTGTATAAAACATTGAATAAGTTCGTCATCGGTGCGATGAAAGCCGAAGCCATGATGCGCTACGTTGAAGCGGGAAATCTCCTGATCGTCGGAAACCGTGAACAGGTTCATAAACTGGCCCTGGAAGCCGGTTCAGCCGTCCTGATTACGGGAGGCTTTGACACGAGTGAGGATGTCAAACAGCTGGCAGACAATCTTGAACTGCCTTTGATCACGACATCTTATGACACATTTACCGTGGCAACCATGATCAACCGGGCGATCTACGACCAGCTGATCAAAAAAGAAATCATCTCAGTGGAGGACATCCTTATTCCCGTCGAAAAAACCGATTTTCTGACGGCCGGGGAAAAGCTTTCAAGATGGCGCGAACTGAACGAAGAGACCGGTCACAGCCGTTATCCCGTTGTTGATCCTGAGCTGAAACTGCTTGGGATTGTGACGGCGAAGGACGTAATCGGAGAAGAGCCGGATACGCAGGTGGAGAAAATTATGACCCGCCAGCCAATTGCTGTGACGAGCCTGACGAGCGTGGCCTCTGCGGCCCATATGATGGTCTGGGAAGGTATTGAACTGTTGCCGGTGATCGATCAGGGGAAGAAGCTGATCGGCGTCATCAGCAGGCAGGATGTACTGAAAGCCCTGCAAATGATCCAAAGGCAGCCTCATGTCGGAGATACCATCGAAGATCTGGTTACGCGGCACTTTGAAGACATATCCACACCTCAGGAGCATGCGTTTACCCTTGAAGTCTCCCCGCAGATGACCAATCATCTCGGCACGATCTCGTATGGGGTCGTCACGACAATTGTGACGGAATCAAGCAGCCGGGTTCTCAGGAAATACAAGAAGGGGGATCTGGTCGTTGAGAACATCACGATCTTCTTTATCAAGCCCGTGCAGATCGATGCGGCGATTCTCGTGAAACCGAAGGTGCTTGAAGTGGGGCGCAAATTCGGGAAGGTTGACGTGGAACTCTTTCATCAGGGTCAGCTTGTCGGGAAGGCGCTTTTGGTTGCCCAGCTGATCGACCGATAATCACGGTTCACCATTCCTATAGTACGAAAAAAGCGAAACATCCTCACAGGCAGGATGTTTCGTTTTACGTTCAGATCAAGAAGATTGATTCATTTCCCGTTCGACGTGCGGCTGCAGAGCCTTGAAATTTTTATAGCCAAGGAAGATGTTCGCTCCGCCCATGGCAAGGAACAACAACAGAATCACCGCAGCGACGGTTGTCTGAAGCTGAACGTAGCTGTTAATCGCGAAACTGATCATAAACAGACCGACGGCCATACTTGCCTTTGATGCGTAGGAATGTTTGACGGCTTCATATGTTGAGCGGTACTGCCGCATTTTGAAATACAAAAAAATCATCAGAAATCCAATAATGCTGATAACACCAAGCATGTCACATAACTCCTTTCTCTCCGGTTCATTCCTGTCAGACAGGATTTTCACCTTGCACTTTCACTCATTGTAGAATACTCTGTTAAAAGAAAGCAACTATGAAAGGGGACGTGGCCTGATTGATCGATTCTATTATCCAGACCATCAGCCAATTTGAACGCATTATTATTCTTCGCCATGTGCGCCCTGATCCGGATGCCGTCGGTTCACAGGCGGGATTGCGGGCTCTGATCCGTAATGAGTGGCCGCATAAAGAGGTGTTGATCGGGGGGGAGAGTGACCCTGAGTTTGATTTTCTGACGAAGATGGATGACATTGCGGACAAGGACTATGATGGAGCGCTTGTCATCGTCTGTGATACCGCCAATCGGGAACGCATTGATGATTCGCGTTTCGATTCCGGGGATGCACTGATCAAGATTGATCATCATCCGATGGTGGATTCCTACGGCGGGATTGAATGGGTGGATGAAGGAGCGAGCTCCACCTCTGAAATGGTCTTCGAGCTTTATGATCGCCTCTCAAGCGGGAGTGAGCAGGACGTGGATCCGGACATGGCCAAAATGCTCTATGCGGGTATTGTCGGGGATACCGGTCGGTTCCGTTTCCCGAACACGACGGAGCGCACGTTCAGAGCGGCGGCGCGTCTTGTCACGGCGCCGTTCTCAAGAGAGGACATCTACGAGTCGATGTATGTCAAATCGGAAAAAATGCTCCGCCTGGAAGGGTATGTGCTGTCGAATGTGGCTGTCAAACCGAGCGGTGCTGCGGTCGTATATCTCCGTTCCGATACATTGGAACAGTTCGGGGTCAGTGCAAAAGAAGCCTCGGCGATTGTGAACAGCTTCTCGGCACTTGAGGGTCTGAAAGCCTGGGCGTTTCTCGTCGAGGAGGAAGATCAGATCCGCCTCAGGATCCGTTCGAAGGGCCCTCAGGTTCATAAACTTGCCGAGCGGTATCACGGCGGAGGGCATCCGATGGCGGCTGGCGCTTCCGCTTTTTCGTGGGAAGAAGCGGAATCCTTCAGCGATGAACTTGATGCACTTTGCCAAAGCTATACGTAAAACGAAGGGAAACTGTCCAATCCGGTCAGGTTTCCCTTTTCATTTTCACGGAAATGCGTCATAATGAAAGAAACAAATGTTCTCCTTTGGGGTGGTCACATGGCATATGCACATTTACATGTTCATACAGAATTCAGTCTGCTTTCGAGCCTGATCCGGATTGATGATTTGACGGAACAGGCGTCAAGTCAGGGCTTCACTGCTCTTGCCATGACAGATCTGAATAATATTTACGGTGCCGTTTCCTTCTATCGCGCCTGTCGTGCAAGGGGAATCAAACCGATACTCGGAGTGGAACTCTCCATGGAGCGCCTTTCGTTAAACAGCGGAAGGGATGTGCCAACGAGTCTTCTGTTATACGCGAAATCGTTCAGAGGCTATCAGTCCCTCGTGCGCCTTGTGACAATGGCTTGTGCGAGAGAAGCGGAACCTTACGTCACCATGGATGAACTTGAAGCGGAGGGAGAGGAGCTCGTCGTGATCTCACCTTTCTCCGAGGGGCGGATGCAGCTGCTTGCCGAAGAGGGACGTGACGAAGAAGCGTCGGCTTTTCTGAAAACCATCAGGAACGTTTTTGGCGAAGAAGATGTATACGTGGAGATTCAGAATCACTGGCTGAGGTGGGAACGTGAGCGGATGCAGCGAATCCGGAAATGGCTTACGAATGAGCGGGTTCCGGTGGTGGCGACCAATCACGTTCATGCCCTCGAACCCGATCAGTTCGGTGCCCTGCAGACGCTCCAGGCGATTAAAGACGGTGTCAGAATTGAAGAGATTGATGAATCACTCCGGGCTCCGGATATGTATCTCAAGAATGAAGAAGAGATGCGGGAACAGTTTGCCAAATGGAACACGGCCCTCGACGTGACAGAAGAGATCGTGGCCAAGTGCGAGGTGGAACTTCCTCTTGGCGGACAGATCCTCCCATCATATCCGGTCAGTGACGGGGAGACCGCCGCGTCCCTTCTTCGAAACTGGTGTGAGAAGGGGTTGTATGAGCGGTACCATGCACCGGAAGAGAAGCATCGGGAGCGTCTTGAGAAAGAGCTGCAGGTGATTCATGATATGGGCTACGAGGATTATTTTCTCATTGTGGCGGATTTCATGGACTACGCGCACCGAAACGGCATTCTGACAGGACCCGGACGAGGTTCAGCGGCAGGTTCACTCGTCGCATATTTGCTCAGAATCACGGATGTGGATCCGATTCTATATGATCTGCTTTTTGAGCGTTTTTTAAATCCTGAGCGGGTGTCCATGCCGGATATTGATATTGATTTTTCCGACTTGGACCGGGATCAGGTCATTCATTATGTGCATGAGCGGTACGGGGCTTCGAAAGTGGCGCAGATTGTCACTTTTGGTACGCTCGCTGCAAAAGCGGCCCTTCGGGATACGGCCCGGGTGCTTGGGATACCGACTGCGGATGTGGACAGGCTGTCAAAACTCATTCCGGCCCGGCCGAATATGACCATTACGGCAGCTCTCGAGGAAGCGCCGGCTTTTAACAAGGCGATCCGTGAGATGCCAAAAGGCGACCTGCTGTTGAAAACGGCTCTCGATATCGAAGGGATCGCAAGGCACACATCGATCCACGCGGCGGGTGTGGTGATGAGCAAGGATCCGCTGACGGATATCGTGCCGCTTCAGCCTTCGAACGACGGTCTCACCATCACCCAGTTCCCGATGGGGGACCTTGAAGATCTGGGACTGTTAAAAATGGACTTTCTCGGGCTGAGGAATTTAAGCTTTATGGAACGGATCGCAGAAACCGTAAAGGAGAAAACCGGTGAAGCGCTCGATCTCACCCGCCTCCCCCTCGAAGATGAGCGTATGTTTGCCCTTCTTGGAAAAGGGGAGACGAACGGGATCTTTCAGCTTGAATCCCAGGGAATGCGGCGCGTACTGAAGCAGCTGAAGCCGGAACGTTTTGAAGACATCGTCGCGGTCAACGCGCTGTATCGGCCGGGGCCGATGGAACAGATCCCCCTTTACATCAGAAGAAAAAACGGGGAAGAACCGGTGACGTATCCGCACGAAGATTTGAGAGAGATCCTGGCACCCACATACGGGGTCATGATTTATCAGGAACAGATTATGCAGATCGCGTCAAAAATGGCCGGTTTCAGCCTCGCTGAAGCGGATATGCTGCGACGGGCCGTCAGTAAAAAGAAAAAAGAAGAACTCGAGCGTTCGAGGACCCTCTTTGTCGAAGGAGCGGTCGGTCGGGGTTATGCCGAGGACGAAGCAACTCGCGTTTATGAACTGATTGAGCGCTTTGCGAACTACGGGTTTAACCGCAGTCACGCCGTGGCGTACAGTATGATTTCCTGTCGTCTTGCCTGGCTGAAAACGGTGCACCCGGAGGCATTTATGGCAGCTTTGATGGAGCAGTCTGTCCATGCACCCGACAAGCTCGTCCGCTATATTGCCGAAGCAAAGCAAATGGGCCTCAGGGTCTCGGGGCCATCGGTTCAGAGGAGCAGCAGACGATTTACGGTGAACAACGGTGAAATTGTCATGGCTCTTCAGGTGATTCGCCACACCGGTCACCATGCAGCGGCGGAAATCATTCGCGCCAGGGAAGAGGAAGGACCTTTTGGAAGCCTGTTTGATTTCTGCAAGCGGGTCTCGCTCAAAATTGTCAGCCGGAAGACCGTTGAATCACTCATCATGGCCGGGGCAATGGATGACTTTGGTGTGGACCGTACGTCCCTGTTTGCCTCACTCGAGGATGCCTTTCAGTTTGGCGACGAGGATGCAGAAGGGTTCTCGCTCTTTGAACAGGAAGAAGGGGAGCCTGATTACCGACAAGGCGGCAGAATGACGCTTATGGATAAATTGGATGAAGAGCGTGAAGTGATGGGCTTTTATCTTTCGGGTCATCCTGTTGAGGATGATTTAGAGCTGTTAAAGACCTATAAACGTCAGAGTATTCTTGAAGCAATGGGAGTGGCATCTGAGAAAATGACAGTCAGGCTTGCGGGAATGATTGAGCATATCCGCCTCATCCGCACAAAAAAAGGTGATCAAATGGCCTTTGTCTCCATGAGTGATGAAACAGGTGCCATGGATATTACCGTGTTTCCCGAACAGCTGAAGCACTATCAGATGGCGCTTAAGAAAAACGGGCTCATCTTCACTGAAGGAAAGATGCAGTGGCGTAACGATGCCTGGAATCTGATCCTGGATAAAGCCGTATCCCTTGAGACCCTCAGAAGCAGGGTCAAAGAAGAGGCGCAGCCGACCCTTTATATCCGCTTCAGCCACGCGCAAGAAAAAGAAGGGGTCCCGAACAAAGTGGAGGCACTGTTGCAGGATACGCCGGGAGAAGTGCCTGTCGTTCTGAAGTTCGAATCGACTGGTGAGGTTCGCAAACTCTCAGAACTTTGGAATGTGAAGGTGGATGAATCCCTCCTTTTGAAGCTTGAAGGCCTCCTCGGAAAAAAGAATCTGTTTTTCCGTCCGTCCAGGGTGTGATGGACGGATTTTTTTTGGTATAATAGCAGGGTCAAGGGGTGGTCTGACCACCATATTCCAAAAAGGAGCGTGGGGGCAATGTCAACATTAAGAGAAGAAGCTCTACATATGCACAGGGTTCACCAGGGGAAGCTTGAAACGACACCGAAGGTCGCTGTCAGAAACGCAGAGGATCTGTCGCTGGCCTATTCACCGGGAGTCGCCGAGCCTTGTAAAGAGATTTTTGAAGATCCGCAGACGGTCTACGAATACACCGTCAAGGGGAATATGGTCGGCGTTGTATCCGATGGATCGGCCGTACTCGGTCTGGGGAATATCGGTCCTGAGGCGGCAATGCCCGTCATGGAAGGGAAAGCGGTCCTGTTCAAATCGTTTGCGGGTGTGGATGCTTTTCCGATCTGTCTGAATACGAACGATGTGGATACGATCGTCAATACGGTCAAGCTTATGGAACCGACGTTTGGCGGAATCAACCTCGAGGATATTTCAGCACCGCGCTGTTTTGAGATTGAAGAACGCCTGAAGCGGGAGATGAATATTCCGGTCTTTCACGATGATCAGCACGGAACGGCGATTGTGACAGCTGCAGGACTCGTCAACGCACTGAAGCTCTCCGGAAAGAAAATGGGGGAGATTAAAGTTGTCGTCAACGGCGCCGGTGCTGCGGGCATCGCCATTATCAAGCTTCTCATGAGCATGGGCTGTAAATCGTTTATCCTCTGTGACTCCAAAGGTGCGATCTTTGAAGGGCGTCCATACGGAATGAACGACCTGAAAGATGAGCTGGCCCAGAAGACCAACCTTGAGAAAAAAGAAGGAAGCTTAAAAGACGTAATTAAAGATACGGATGTGTTTATCGGAGTATCCGTTGAAGGAGCCGTCGATAAAGAGATGGTTGCTAGCATGAATCAGAATCCGATTATTTTTGCCATGGCCAATCCGGTTCCGGAAATTATGCCGGAGGATGCCAAAGCGGCAGGAGCAAGCGTGATCGGGACAGGACGGTCAGATTTCCCGAATCAGGTGAATAACGTGCTTGCGTTCCCGGGCATTTTCCGGGGGGCCCTCGATGTATTCGCAACGCACATCAATGAAGAGATGAAGATCGCTGCTGTAAATGCGATTGCAGGACTCGTCGGTGACAACGAAGTCAATACGGACTACGTGATTCCGAATCCGTTTGACAAGCGGGTTGCGCCGGCTGTGGCAAAAGCCGTGGCAATCGCTGCGATGGAGACAGGTGTTGCGAGAAGGAAAGTTGATCCTGACGCAGTCGAGAAAAAAACGTATGATTTGACGATGATTGACGAAGAGTGAGTAAAGCATCGTAACCGGGAGCAGAGGCTCCCGGTTACCTCTTTCGGTAAGATAAGGACGTGATACGAGGATGAACAACAAAGTGTATATGAACATCCTGAATGAGCTGAACGGGATCATCGAAACGGATCATCTGACGGCAGGAGATAAACTGCCTTCGGAACGGGAGCTCGCAGAGCGCCTTGGTGCCGGTCGGTCTTCAGTGCGGGAAGCCCTGAGGGCCCTTGAACTGCTTGATTTAATCGAGACAAAGAAAGGTGAAGGCACTTTTGTCAAGCAGCCCGGGAGCCACAGTCTCGCAGAAATTCTAGCAGCTTTCTTTCTGAGGGAACCGAGGGCAAGGCGTGATCTGTCGGAGACTAGACGGATTATAGAAGCCGAAGCGGTCAGGCTTGCCTGTGAACGGCATCAGCCCGAGCATCTGCATACGCTGAGAACGATGATTGACCAGGCGCGTCTGACGGCAGCGGAGGGCAGGATTCCTGCCGAGGAAGACTATGAGTTTCACCGGACGCTCGTAAAAGCAGGAGGTAATCATCTCATGCTCAACATCTGGTACCCCTTGGTTGCATACAGCAAAGGACTGATGAAATCATCCCTTGCCAGAGAGGGTCGGATTGAAGAAGCACTGAATGAGCATGAAGAAATCGTCAGAACCATTGAAATGAGAGAGCGTGATCGAGCGGTGGAAGCGATCCACCATCACCTGTCAAACAGTCAGTTCTGAAGGTTTTTCTTTTTACTTTCAAATTAAGAGCTGGTTCTAAAACCATCTAAATATTATACTTAACACTATTAAAAGAGGTGATTTCGTGATTAAAGGATTTTTCAGTAAGAGAAAGAAGTATGCCACGATCCCGTCAAGGAATGGAAAGAAGGATATTCCCGAAGGATTGATGAGTAAGTGTCCGTCATGCAAGACCATTACCTATGCCAAAGAGCTGCGGAATCATCTCTTCGTCTGTGAAAGCTGTGATTACCATCACCGCATCGGTTCGAGTGACCGGATTGCATTCACACTTGATGAGGGTTCCTTTCAAGCATTTAACGAAGATCTGGTCGCCAAAAATCCACTTGATTTCCCCGGATATACGGAAAAATCCAAAGCAGACCGTGAAAAGAGCGGTCTGAACGAAGCGGTCCGAACAGGAAAAGGGACCATTGACGGAAAGCCGGTAATAGTTGCGATTATGGACGCGGGTTTTCGTATGGGCAGCATGGGTTCCGTCGTCGGTGAGAAAATTACCCGTGCCATTGAGACCGCTGTTGAGGACGGCGTTCCATTTATTCTGTTTTCCGCTTCCGGAGGAGCGAGAATGCAAGAGGGTGTTCTCAGTTTGATGCAGATGGCCAAGACAAGCACAGCGCTGAATCAGCTTCGTAATAAAGGCCTTCTGTATGTCAGTGTAATGACCGATCCGACGACAGGAGGCGTTTCAGCCAGTTTTGCATCCCTTGGGGATATCAATCTTGCAGAGCCGGGTGCCTTGATCGGCTTTGCCGGCAGGCGGATTATTGAACAGACGATCCGGGAAAAACTTCCTGATGATTTCCAGACGGCGGAATTCCTGCTTGAGCACGGTCAGCTCGATAAAGTCGTTCACAGAAAAGAAATGAAAGCCACACTGTCCACGATCTTAAAGCTTCATGAACCAACGGAAGGGGCGGAGTCCAATGCCTGAAGAATTGCCGTTCGAGAAACCGATCATCGAACTGCGGAATAAAATTGCAGAACTGAAGAATTTCACTGCAGAAAAGGAAATCGATCTGTCAGGAGAAATCAGCAAGCTTGAAAAAAGGCTCGTGCAGCTTGAAGAAGACATTTATGGAAATATGGAGCCGTGGGACCGGGTGCAGATTGCCCGACTCAGCCAGAGGCCGACCACACTTGATTACCTCGATCTTCTTTTTGATGATTTCCTTGAACTTCATGGTGACCGAAGCTATGGTGATGATGCAGCGATCGTCGGGGGTATTGCGTCTTTTGAAGGAACCCCGGTGACCGTAATCGGCCATCAGCGCGGAAGGGACACGAAAGAAAACGTCAAGCGCAACTTCGGGATGCCGCATCCGGAAGGGTACCGGAAGGCGCTCCGTCTCATGAAACAGGCTGAACAGTTTAACCGTCCTGTCATCTGTTTTATAGATACGAAGGGGGCATTCCCGGGGAAAGCCGCAGAAGAGCGTGGACAGAGCGAAGCCATTGCCCGTAATCTGATCGAAATGGCGGACTTGAAAGTCCCGGTTATCTCGATCGTTATCGGAGAGGGAGGAAGCGGCGGAGCTCTCGCCCTTGGGGTGGCTGACCGGATTTATATGCTTGAGAATGCGACGTACTCCGTCATTTCTCCTGAAGGGGCGGCGACGATCCTTTGGAAAGATGCCACCAAAGCACAGCAGGCGGCAGAGACGATGCGCATCACGGCCCCGGATCTGTACGAACTCGGCGTGATCGATGAAGTCATATCCGAGATCCGCGGCGGGGCGCACAGAAACGTAAAAGCGCAGGCTGCTTATATCCGCTCTACGCTCTCTCGAGCCCTTCGCAAACTGCGCAAATTGACGCCGGATGAGCTGATTCAGAAACGTTACGAAAAATTTAAGATTATTGGAGAATATGACCATGTAAACGGTATCAGTGCTGATACGTCTGAATCGTAATCAGCCGGCAGGTGAGCCTCAAGGGTTCAGGACGTTTGAGGTCTATTGTATTTCGCGCAGGAAAGTGTTATTTTTAACACGTGTGATAAACAGCAGAACAACTAAAAACTGTAATTGATGAGGTGACTGCAAATTATGAAACGAATTGCCGTTTTAACCAGTGGTGGAGACTCACCGGGAATGAATGCAGCGATTCGGGCCGTTGTCCGAAAAGCGATCTTCCATGGTGTTGAAGTATATGGCGTCTATTATGGCTACCAGGGCCTGATTGATGGCGATATCAAGAAGCTTGAACTCGGCTCCGTCGGTGATATTATTCACCGTGGCGGAACGATCCTTTACACAGCCCGCTGTCCGGAATTTAAAGAAAAGGAAGGTCAGCTTAAGGGAATTGAAAACTTGCGTAATCTCGGCATCGAAGGCCTCGTTGTGATTGGCGGAGACGGCTCTTTCCAGGGTGCAAAGAAACTGACGGCTCACGGATTCCCGGCGATTGGTGTCCCGGGCACGATCGATAACGACATTCCGGGAACGGATTTCACGATCGGATTTGATACAGCGCTAAATACGGTCATCGATGCAATTGACAAAATCAGAGACACGGCGACTTCCCATGAACGCACGTATGTGGTTGAAGTGATGGGCCGTGACGCAGGTGATCTTGCTTTGTGGGCAGGTCTTGCTGATGGTGCAGAGACGATCATGGTCCCTGAGGTGAATGACAAGATGGAAGACATCATCGCCCGACTCAAGCGGGGACATGAACGCGGGAAGAAGCACAGTATTATTGTTGTTGCTGAAGGCGCCGGTGATGGTGTCGAAATCGGTAAACAGATTCAGGCAGAAACAAATTACGAGACGCGTGTAACGGTTCTTGGCCATATTCAGCGCGGCGGGTCTCCTACAGGGCGCGACCGGGTGTTGGCAAGCCGACTCGGTGCCCGTGCTGTTGAACTGCTTCTTGAAGGCACAGGCGGACAGGTTGTCGGCATTGAACGAAACGCGATCGTTCATCATGATATTGATGATGCCCTTGCGAAGAAACCATCGTTCGACTATGACATTTATGAACTATCAAAAGAACTATCCATCTGATTACACCGTTCGGCCATCTTTTGTTACGGAAACTGGGGCAAGCGATTGCCCTGGTTTTCGTCTGAAAAGAATATGATTCTTGCATGATTGTGATTATTTTGCACTTATATTAAGGAGGAAGATTATGACTATTCGAAAGACGAAAATTGTATGTACGATTGGACCGGCGAGTGAATCTCCGGAGAAACTGACCCAGCTGATTGATGCGGGCATGAACGTGGCGAGACTGAACTTTTCCCATGGTGATTTTGATGAGCACGGTGCACGCATTAAATCGATCCGTGAAGCTTCTGAAAAAGCTGGCAAGAGCGTTGCCATTTTACTCGATACAAAGGGACCTGAAATCCGTACACAAACGCTTGAAGGCGGCATCGCAGAACTCGAGAAAGGCAAAACTGTCCGAGTTTCGATGGAAGAAGTGGTCGGGAATGCTGACCGTATTTCTGTCACCTATCCAGGGCTTGTGAACGATGTTCACGTCGGCTCGACACTCTTGCTCGACGATGGTCTGATTGAACTGAGAGTCACTGCCATTGAAGACAAAGAGCTCGTGACGGAAGTGGTTAACTCCGGCACATTGAAAAACAAAAAAGGTGTAAACGTACCGAACGTCAGCGTAAACCTGCCGGGGATTACGGAAAAAGACGCCAATGATATCGTATTCGGTATTGAACAGGATGTTGATTTTATCGCTGCCTCCTTCGTTCGAAGAGCGTCTGACGTTCATGAAATCCGTGAACTTCTTGAAAAGCACGGTGCTGAGCATATTCAGATCATTCCAAAGATCGAGAACCAGGAAGGCGTCGACAACATCGAAGAAATTCTTGAAGTGTCCGACGGCCTGATGGTTGCCCGTGGTGACCTCGGTGTTGAAATTCCGGCTGAAGATGTGCCGCTCGTTCAAAAAGATCTGATCAAAAAGTGCAACCAGATCGGAAAGCCCGTCATCACGGCTACGCAAATGCTTGACAGCATGCAGCGTAACCCGCGTCCAACCCGCGCTGAAGCGAGTGATGTTGCGAACGCGATCTTTGACGGCACAGATGCGATCATGCTGTCCGGTGAGACGGCGGCAGGGGATTACCCTTATGAATCCGTGACTACGATGGCAAACATTGCCCTGAAAACGGAATCAGCTCTCAAATACCGTGATATTCTCCGTAAGAAATCAAAGGAAATCGAAAATACCGTAACGGATGCCATCAGTCAGTCTGTGTCCCACACAGCATTGAACCTGCACGCATCTGCCATTGTAACTGCCACTCAAAGCGGTCATACAGCACGGATGATCTCCAAGTACCGTCCGGAAGCGCCGATTGTAGCCGTTACAAGCAGCAGTCGCGTCAACCGCGCGTTGGCACTCGTTTGGGGTGTGCATCCTCGCACGGGTCCTCAGGTGAACTCCACGGACGAAATGCTTCGTCTGTCCGTTGAAGAAGCGCAGAAGACCGGTCTTGTGAATAATGGCGACCTCGTTGTCATCACTGCAGGGGTGCCGGTCGGTGAATCCGGAACGACGAACATGATGAAAGTACAGCTTGTCGGTGAAGTGGCTGCACGCGGCCAGGGAATTGGACGCCGATCCAAAGCCGGTAAAGTCGTGGTCGCAAAGACTGGCGCAGAAGCGGTGTCAAAAGTGACGGAAGGCGATATTCTGATCACTTCCTCAACGGATAAAGACATGATGGACGCTTTTGAGAAAGCGGGCGCTGTCATTACTGAATCCGGCGGTTTGACTTCACATGCAGCCGTTGTCGGTCTAAACCTCGGAATCCCGGTTATTGTCGGCGTAGATCAGGCCACAACGCTCTTTAACGACGGAGACGAAGTGACCGTTGATGCTCAGCAAGGAAAGATTTACAAAGGCCAGGCATCTATCTTATAATTAAGCAGAGTGAAAGAATGAGAGGGGTCATCCCCTCTCATTTTCTGATACAATGGACGTTTTTTCGATCCGGGAAAGGGTGAATGAAATGGGAAAACTGTTGCTCTTGCTGTTAATTATCGTTCCCGCTCTAGAGATCGGTGTACTGATTCTTTCAGGGAATACGATCGGGGTGATCCCGACGATTCTGCTGATCATATTGACAGGTTTATTAGGAGCTGCCCTTGCAAAGAAAGAAGGGTTAAATGCGATACGCACAGCGCAGATGCAGGCTGCCCAAGGCCAGGTACCTGGATCGGTGCTGTTGGATGGGGTATGCATACTCGTCGGTGGTGTCGTACTTCTGACTCCGGGATTTATTACCGATGCTCTCGGTTTCTTGCTTCTGATTCCACAGACGCGTGCTGTCTTTAAAGGCTTCTTGCAAAAAATGGTTCATCATATGGTGAGGAACGGGACTGCTGTATACGTGTCAAATAATCGTTGGAACAGACGCCCCTGAAGACATATAATCTCAATGAACAGTGAAAGGAATACGTTATGGCTCACAGTACTCTCTTTATGCTGATTCTTCTCGCCATCGGTCTGTTTGCGAAGAATCAGGCATTAATCATTGCCGTCGTTGTACTCCTTACTATCCGCTGGGTGGGGCTTGGCGACAAACTTCTTCCAGTTATCCAAACAAAAGGAATCAATGTTGGCGTGACGATTATTACAATTGCTGTGCTGGTCCCCATAGTAACCGGGGAAATCGGCTTTCGGGATCTTCAGGAAGCGCTCAAGTCATCTTATGCGTGGATTGCCCTGTTTTCAGGCATTTTTGTGGCGGTCATCGCAGCAAACGGTATTGAACTCCTCCAGACTGATCCTCATATTACCGTGGCACTCGTTGCAGGAACGATACTTGCTGTCGCCGTATTTAACGGTGTTGCCGTCGGTCCTCTGATCGGCGCGGGAATTGCCTATCTGGCCATGAAAGTCGCAGAAATGTTCTCATCCATTGGCGGGTGAGGACTTTTTCTGTTTGGTTATTAAGCTGTGAAGGAAAAGTGAAAAAGTAAACGGAATCATCTGAATATTGATTTCTTTGAAAATTTAACGTTCACAAAATTGTGAGAAATGGTATAATAGGAACTGAGTGATGCGACATACATAGAGCGTTCACTTTCGTTATTTCTTCTGATGATTTTCGTAACCGCTTACGCTTGACGAAAGTTTACAGACGTTTGATGTAGGGAAAAGGGGGATGTAATGTTTTCCTGAAATAGTAATTGAGGATTGAGTGATGCTTCATTCGGTTTATGGCGGTTACCACACATTCGGAGAGGCGAACGATATTTCTTTGCAAAGGAGAGGTAGCATGAGTACAACTAAGGGATTAGAAGGTGTTGTCGCGACAACATCCAGTGTCAGCTCGATTATCGATGATGTCCTGACGTATCGCGGATACAACATCGACGATTTGGCAGACCACGCAAGTTTTGAAGAGGTTGTCTATCTGCTGTGGAATGAAAAGCTGCCGACAAAGCAGGAACTGGATACCTTCAAAAAAGAGCTGGCCGAGGTTTCTGCTGTTCCTGATGAAGTCATCAATCAAATGCGAACATATCCGATTGATCAGGTTCATCCTATGGCAGCGCTTCGTACAGCAGTCTCTAACCTGGCGTTATTCGACGAGGAAGCAGACTCGCATGATGAGGATGCCAACCGTCGCAAAGCGCTGAAACTCCAGGCTCAGTTACCAACCATCGTAGCTGCATTCGCAAGGGTGCGGCAGGGGAAGGATCCGGTAGCACCAAAGCAGGAGCTTAGTTATGCGGCAAATTTTCTGTATATGCTTAACGGGGAAGAGCCTGACGAAACGTCTGTTAAGGCGATTGACAAAGCGCTTGTGCTTCATGCAGACCATGAATTAAATGCATCGACGTTCACCTCACGTGTCTGCGTGGCGACGCTCTCTGATATGTATTCCGGGATCACCGCAGCCATAGGCGCATTGAAAGGTCCGCTTCACGGCGGGGCGAATGAACGCGTGATGGCGATGCTGAGTGAGATTGAAACCGTTGAGAACGCAGAGCCTTATATTAAGGAGGCTCTTGCAAACAAAGTGAAGATCATGGGCTTTGGTCACCGTGTATACAAAAACGGCGATCCGCGTGCCAAGCACCTGAAAGAAATGTCGAGACAGATGACGGAGATTACAGGTGAGAGCAAATGGTATGACATGAGTGTGAAAGTTGACGAGATTGTCACCGGCGAAAAGGGACTTCTGCCAAACGTGGACTTCTATTCAGCGAGTGTATACCACAGTCTTGGTATTGATCATGATCTGTTCACACCGATTTTTGCCGTCAGCCGTGTTTCCGGCTGGATTGCGCATATTCTCGAGCAGTATTCAAACAACCGGCTGATCCGTCCGCGTGCAGAATACGTGGGTCCTGATAAACAGAGCTGGATACCAATCGAGAAGCGTTGATAATATCAGGTTATGGGCAGATGTCGCCATCTGCCCTGACCATAGATAAATCCGGATGATTCCGATATATCCGGTCAGTTTCATGTGCCCGGAAACCGTCCGGCACAGGAATTGAAATGACTACTGGGAGGTTTTTGTAATGGCAGGAGAAAAGATTACAGTAAACAATGGAGAGTTGAACGTACCTGATGAGCCGATTATTCCTTATATTGAAGGTGACGGCATTGGTCCCGACATTTGGAAGGCTGCATCCCGCGTGATTGAAGCAGCCGTTGAAAAAGCATATGACGGCAAGAAAAAAATCCACTGGACGGAGGTGCTCGCCGGCGAGAAGGCGCACACACAGACCGGTGAATGGCTTCCGGAAGAGACGCTCGATAAGATCCGTGAGTATTATATCGGCATCAAAGGGCCATTGACGACACCAATCGGAGGCGGTTTTCGCTCTTTGAACGTAGCACTCCGTCAGGAACTCGATCTGTACGCGTGTGTCCGTCCTGTGCGCTGGTTTGAAGGGGTTCCTTCACCGGTAAAGAAGCCGGAAGACACGGATATGGTTATTTTCCGTGAGAACTCTGAAGACATCTATGCAGGTATTGAGTATCAGGAAGGCACACCTGAAGCGAAGAAGCTGATCGATTTCCTTCAAAACGAAATGGGTGCAACGAAGATCCGTTTTCCTGAAACATCAGGTATCGGTGTGAAGCCGATTTCGAGAGAAGGTACAGAGCGTCTTGTACGCGCTGCTATTCTGTTTGCCATCGAGGATAATCGTAAGAGTGTCACGATTGTGCATAAAGGAAATATCATGAAATTCACAGAAGGAGCGTTCAAGAACTGGGGTTATGAACTGGCTGAACGTGAATTCGGAGATAAGGTCTTTACATGGGCTGAATACGACCGCATCGTAGAAGAAAAAGGTAAGGAAGCGGCAAACGAAGCGCAGTCCAAAGCGGAAGCTGAAGGCAAAATCATTGTCAAAGATGCGATTGCGGATATCTTCTTGCAACAGATTTTGACCCGTCCAAAAGAATTTGATGTCGTGGCGACGATGAATCTGAACGGTGACTATGTTTCCGATGCCCTCGCGGCACAGGTTGGCGGAATCGGGATCGCACCTGGTGCGAATATCAACTATGACACCGGTCATGCGATCTTTGAAGCAACACACGGTACGGCACCAAAGTATGCAGGAATGGATAAGGTAAATCCTTCTTCTGTACTGCTGAGTGGTGTGCTGATGCTCCGTCACCTCGGCTGGGTTGAAGCCGCGGATATGATTGAAGCATCCATGGACAAAACGATCGGCAGTAAGACTGTCACGTATGACTTCGCCCGTCTGATGGATGGTGCGACAGAAGTGAAATGTTCAGAGTTTGGGGATGCTCTGATCAATAATCTCTGATTTGAGGAGGCAGTGACCGGAATTCGATAAGGGTTCCGGTCATCACCGTAAAAGTAATGAAAGCGTTTTACATTCTGAAGTCAAGGAAAGGGAGCGATGAACGATGGCAATTAAACGACGCAAAATTACTGTAGTCGGCGGGGGATTTACAGGTACAACCACAGCACTCATGACTGCACAGAAAGAACTCGGGGATGTTGTACTGATTGATATTCCGAAGATGGAGGATCCGACAAAAGGGAAAGCCCTGGATATGATGGAAGCGAGTCCTGTCCAGGGGTTTGACAGCAAAATCACCGGTACAAGCGATTACAAGGATACAGCCGGGTCGGACATCGTCGTGATTACAGCGGGGATCCCGAGAAAACCGGGAATGAGCCGCGATGATCTTGTCAGCACGAACGCAGGCATCATGAAGAGCGTGACGCAGGAAATCGTCAAATATTCACCGGACTGCTATATTATTGTCCTGACAAATCCGGTTGATGCCATGACGTATACCGTTTTTAAAGAGTCCGGCTTCCCGAAAAACCGCGTAATCGGCCAGTCCGGTGTTCTTGACACGGCCCGTTTTAATACATTCGTTGCCGAAGAGTTGAATGTCTCGGTTGAAGACGTTACAGGCTTTGTTCTTGGCGGACATGGGGACGATATGGTACCGATGCTCCGATACAGCTTTGCAGGCGGGATTCCCCTTGAGAAGCTGATCGATAAAGAGCGCCTTGAGGCCATCGTTGAAAGAACGCGGAAAGGCGGCGGAGAAATCGTCAACCTGCTCGGCAACGGCAGCGCCTATTATGCGCCGGCTGCTTCGATCGTGCAGATGGTGGAAGCCATCCTGAAAGACAAGAAACGGATACTGCCTACGATCGCCTACCTTGAAGGAGAATACGGCTACAGTGACCTGTATCTTGGTGTGCCGACCGTTATTGGTGGAGACGGCATTGAGCAGGTGTTCGAACTCGATCTCAATGACGATGAAAAAGCGGCACTCGACAAGTCTGTGGCATCGGTCAAAAAGGTGATGGAAATTCTCTGATGCATAATCAGCGGCGACACCCGTTCAAAGGGGAAAGAAGGAGGATTCAGCATGTTCCAAAAACGTAAAATAGGCAAAACCATTGATCAGCTTGAAAAGGGAGATACCTATGAAACGGAAGTGGAGCTGACAGACAAAGATATCCTGCTTTATCTTGGTCTCTCGGATGATGCGAACCCGATTTACATTCAGCACGATTATGCGTCAAGAACCCCTTACGGGAAACCGGTTGTGCCGCATATCATGCTGACAGGCATCATTTCCTCTGCGATATCGATGGAACTTCCCGGACCAGGGAGCTATATTCAGGATCAGCAGCTTACCTATCCGAAGCCACTGTATCATTATGGTCTTTTGAAGGTGCATCTCGAAGTCATGGATGTGGACACGGATAATCACCTCGTTATCATTGGGGTGAACGGCTATGACCGTGATGACGAGGAAGTGGTCCGCGGATCTTTCAAAGTGAATCCGGCTTACCCATGGAAACCGGTGACGCAGGATAAGGACAACTTTGAGAATTTCTGATCAGAGAAGCTGTATAACAGGTCATGTAAAAACCGGGCCCCCGGACAATCGGGCCCGGTTTTTTGCATGCTTTTTGTTCTCTTGCAGGCAGGTTTCACGTCATTAAAGACATCCTGAGTCCTTCCAATGGAGGTTTTGGCCAATGAGATTTGGCGAAAAGCCGGGTATAATAATGGAACATGAAGCGGTGAAAGTTGAGGATAGGATGTGTCCCTGTTTTGTAGTATGATAGACGAAGAAGTACACATGTTCAGGGGAAATGATATCTGGAGGAGATAAGCATGACACAACGAATATTAATCGTGGATGATGAAGAATCCATTTTAACACTGCTGCAGTATAATCTCGATCAGGCAGGGTTTGAAACCGTCACCGCAGAGGATGGCAAGACGGCGTATGATCTCGCGGCGGATGACAGTTTTGATCTTATTGTTCTTGATCTGATGCTCCCTGAAATGGACGGGCTTGAAGTATGTAAATCCCTTCGCCAGCTGAAGGTGTCGACACCGATTCTCATGCTGACGGCGAAGGATGATGAATTTGATAAGGTCCTCGGACTCGAGCTCGGTGCTGACGATTATTTGACGAAGCCCTTCAGTCCGAGAGAAGTCGTTGCCCGGGTGAGAGCGATCCTCAGGAGGTCGGCTGTCCCGAAACAGGATAAAAAAGAGGAACCGGAAACCTCAAAAGTCATTCTCGGTGATGTGCATATTTATCCGGAGAACTATGAGATCTTTTTGCATGATGAACCATTGGAACTGACACCAAAAGAATTCGAACTGCTTTTGTATTTGACGAATCATCCAGGCAGGGTTCTGACGAGGGATCAGCTGTTGAATGCCGTGTGGAATTACGAGTTTGTGGGTGACACCCGCATCGTCGATGTTCACATCAGTCACCTGAGGGAGAAAATCGAACCGAATACGAAGAAGCCGGTCTACATCAAAACCGTCCGTGGACTCGGTTATAAACTGGAGATGCCGTTACGCCATGAATAGTTATCGCGTGCGGCTTCTCGTGCCGCTTTCAGTTATTATTATCGCTGTACTTGTTGGTCTCGGGGCAATCCTGGGCCCTTTTTTCAAGGATTTTTATGTGGAAAGAATGCAAGACCGGATCGCAAAAGAGACCGAGGTTGTTGTCTACCACTTGGCCCGGGTGGATTTTGACGATGGTGATTTGTTACAAACGGAATCCGAGGCACTTGCAGACCGTTTGGATGTCCGTGTCACCGTGATGGATTCGGAGGGTACGGTCCTTTCTGATACATCGGCAGACCCGAATCAGATGGATAATCACCTGAATCGTCCGGAAATCCAGGCTGTGATCAACGAGATATCCGGAAGAGAAATCCGTTTCAGTGATACGGTTAATAGCGAGCTGCTCTATTTTGCCATGAGTGCGGAGAACGGAGACGGATTTGTCCGTCTTGGGGTGCCGATGGATGAGTTGGATGACGTGTACCGCAATATCTGGGCACTATTATTTGTCTCGTTTCTCGTTGCGTTTGTGGTGATTTTGATCCTGACGTCCCGACTGACCAATCAGATGATCAAACCAATCGAAGACGCAAGGCGTGTCGCCAATGAGCTTGCCAAAGGAAACTTTTCGGCCAGGACGTACGAAGGGACAAATTTTGAAACGGGGGAACTGAACCGCTCCATCAATGTCCTTGCGAAGAATCTGATGCAGATTACGCGGACGTATGAGAGCCAGCAGGAGCGCCTCGAGACCTTGATTGAGAACATGGGGAGCGGGCTGATTCTCATCAATGATACAGGCGATATTTTGCTTGTGAATCATTCCTGCGATGCAATTTTCCAGGAGGATACAGCGAAATGGCCAGGTTCTCTCTATTATCAGGTGATCAAGAATAAAAAAATCAACACGTTCATCCAAAAGGTTTTTTTAACTGAGGAACGTAAGCGCAGGCAGATCAGTCTCGCATCAGGGATTTACATGCACCACTACGATGTGCACGGTGCACCGATTATTGCATCCGACGGGGATCTGAAGGGCATTGTCCTCGTCTTTCATGACATCACTGAACTGAAGAAGCTCGAGAAAGCGAGAAAGGATTTCGTTGCGAATGTGTCGCACGAGTTAAAGACCCCGGTCACGTCACTGAAAGGGTTCACGGAGACCCTCCTTGAAGGAGCGGTGAACGATGACGAACTGCGTATGAAGTTTTTGCGGATTATTGCAAATGAATCAGACCGGCTTGAGACGCTGATTTTTGAACTTCTGGAGTTGTCGAGAATAGAGGGGGAAGCCTTCTCACTGAACTGGCAGACGGTCGACATCGAACCGCTTATTGACGAAGTTTTCGATATGCTTGGTGAGAAAGCCTCGGCCAAGCAGATGACGATTGAAAAGAAGATCTCGGGCAGTCCGATTCTTGCCGGTGAAGGGGCAAGAATCAAGCAAATCCTGATCAACCTCATCAACAATGCCATCGTCTATACGCACGAGGGAGGTACAATTACGGTGAGGGTGAAAGAACAGGCTGAGCAGGTCGTCCTCGAGGTGGAAGACACGGGAATCGGCTTGAGTAAAAAAGAGATCCCCCGCATATTTGAACGGTTTTACCGGGTCGACAGGGCAAGAAGCCGAAATTCAGGAGGAACCGGTCTCGGACTCGCCATTGTCAAACACCTGGCTGAAGCCCACCGCGCAAAGCTGTCCGTGGACAGTGAACCCGGCAAAGGAACAACGTTCCGCATTGCATTTTTAAAACACACGCCGGACGGACTGGATCAGGGAGACGAATTTACAAAAGATTAACACGGGCTACATATCCTGTTTACATTTCACTTGTATACTGCAGTTGTGTACTTCCTTAAGGGCTTCCCTTACCAAGAACCCCTTATGTACATCATCATGAGAAACGGTGGCCCCCCTGAGCCGCCGTTTCTTTCTGTTTTTCAAGAAACATCAAAGCAGTCAGCCATTCATAAGGACGGCGATCCAGGTGTGTCCGTTTTTCTTTTCTTCGGAAAGTGGTAAAATAAAACGGAGTCCGAGGAAAATGAGGAGTGGATAGACATGAATAAGCTGGTCTTGATTGACGGGAACAGTATTGCATACAGAGCGTTCTTTGCCCTGCCGCTGTTAAACACAGACAAGGGTGTGTATACCAACGCTGTATACGGGTTTACAACCATGCTTCTGAAAGTGCTCGAAGAACAAAAGCCGACTCATCTTATGGTGGCTTTTGATGCCGGCAAATCCACTTTCAGGCACGAAACGTTTAAAGAATATAAAGGAAAGCGGGAAAAAACACCCCCGGAGCTTGCGGAGCAGCTGCCGGTGATGCGCGATTTACTGAAGGCGTTCAATATCGACCACGTGGAACTGACGAATTACGAAGCGGATGATATTATCGGAACGCTTGCCACACAGGTAAAAGGCAAGGAAGACTGGGACGTACATATTTATACAGGTGATAAGGATCTCCTTCAGCTTGTTAACGGACAGACGACGGTTCACTTGACGAAAAAAGGCATCACGAATGTGGACACCTATCAGGTGAAGGATATCGATGAACGCTACGGTCTGAAACCGGAACAGATCATCGATATGAAAGGACTCATGGGAGACAGCAGTGACAACATTCCGGGCGTTCCGGGCGTCGGCGAGAAGACGGCGCTGAAGCTTTTGAAGGAACACGGCTCCGTTGAGGAAGTCTATCAGCATCTTGATGAAGTCTCAGGGAAAAAACTGAAAGAGAAGCTGGAAGCGAATGAAGAGCAGGCGCTGATGAGTAAGCAGCTGGCGACGATTTTTCTTGAAGTCCCCCTCGAGATCAAACCGGATGACCTCAAACGGGGTGAACCGGATCAGGCGGCTTTGTCATCCCTGTTTAAAGAACTCGAATTCCAATCTCTCCTTTCCCGAATCGGGGAAGAGGAGGAAGAGAAGGTCGACATGGAAGACCTGCCTGTTACCCGTCTGTCCAGTGACAACCCTCTCGAGAACAAGCATCTTGTATCGCCGTCTGCACTGTATGTGGAGATGCTTGAGGAAAATTACCATCAGGGTTCGATCATCGGGGTCGCCATTGCCAACGAGACAGGCATCTATTATGTGGAAGCCGAAGAAGCCCTTACGAGCGATGTGTTCAAAAAATGGGCGGAAGATGATCAAAAAGAAATCTACACCTTTGATGCCAAACGGACGGTCGTTGCGCTAGGCTGGGCCGGTATTGACCTGAGTAATACGACGTTCGATATTCAGATGGCGTCTTATCTGATCGATCCGGCCTCAGGCAGTCATGAAATCGCCGATATTGCCAATCGGAAAAACGGCATCCAGGTTCAGACAGACGAAGCCGTTTACGGAAAGGGCAAAAAGCAGGCGATCCCTGAAGCGGAGGAGCTGAGCCAGCATCTCGGACGAAAAGCGGCAGCAATTCTTGATCTTAAGAAAAATCTTGAACAAGAGCTTCGGGATAACCGTCAGTGGGAACTGTTTCAGGATCTTGAGATGCCTTTGTCCGTTATCCTTGGCCGTATGGAAGCGAATGGGGTATCCGTTGATCAGCAGGAACTCGAGACGATCGGCAAAGACCTGACAGAGCGGCTTGCTAAGCTCGAACAGCAGATCTATGAAGCTGCGGGACAGTCGTTTAACATCAATTCACCGAAGCAGCTGGGGAAAGTCCTCTTTGAGGATCTTGGGTTGCCTGTTCTGAAGAAAACCAAAACGGGCTATTCCACCTCTGCGGATGTATTGGAAAAGCTGAAAGGGGAACATGACGTTATTGATCACATCCTCTTTTACCGTCAGCTCGGCAAGCTGAATTCGACATATATCGAAGGGCTCCTGAAGGTGATTCACCCGAAAACGGGTAAGATTCATACGATCTTCAACCAGGCCGTCACGCAGACCGGACGGCTCAGTTCCACGGAACCGAACCTGCAGAACATCCCTGTCCGCCTCGAAGAAGGCAGAAAGATCCGTCGTGCGTTTGTCCCATCAAAACCGGGATCAAAACTCTTCGCGGCAGACTATTCACAGATCGAGCTCCGGGTACTCGCGCATATCTCAAAAGATGAGAATCTCATCAGCGCTTTCCAGGAAGGGATGGATATTCATACGAAAACGGCAAGCGATGTATTCGGCGTCAAAGGCAATGAAGTGACGGCTGAAATGCGCCGGACGGCCAAAGCGGTCAATTTCGGGATCGTCTATGGCATCAGTGACTACGGCCTGTCCCAAAATCTCGGGATCTCGAGGAAGAAGGCGCAAACCTTTATCGACAAGTATTTTGAGAGTTATCCCGGCGTTAAAACCTATATGGAAGATATCGTGGCCGAGGCCCGTGAACAGGGCTATGTGACCACGATGCTGCAAAGAAGACGCTATCTGCCGGATTTGACAAGCCGGAACTTCAATCAGCGGAGTTTTGCAGAACGAACGGCAATGAACACCCCGATCCAGGGCTCAGCGGCAGATATTATCAAAAAAGCCATGGTTGATATGGCAACGGAACTTGAGCGTCAGAACCTCAAATCCGTGATGCTGCTTCAGGTGCACGATGAACTGATTTTCGAAGTCCCTGAAGATGAGATTGAAACGATGGAGAAGCTTGTGAAAGACGTTATGGAATCCACCATTGAACTCAATGTGCCGCTGATTACCGACATGGCAACAGGTGATACATGGTACGATGCGAAATAATGGCAATCAATCCGTTTTGTGAAGGAAAGGAAGACAATCATGCCTGAGTTACCGGAAGTGGAAACCGTCCGTCAGACGCTGACGGAACTTCTGATTGGGAGAACCATAGAAGACGTATGGGTCGGCTGGCCCGCAATGATTAAAGAACCTGACGATGTGGAACGCTTCGCACTGATGCTGACTGGACAGACGATCCAGTCCATCGGACGAAAAGGCAAGTTCCTTAAACTGTACCTCGATGACTGTGTCCTTGTGTCCCATTTAAGGATGGAAGGGAAATATGCCCTGAAAGAGGCCGGTTCTGAGCGGTCGAAACATACGCACGTTGTGATCCGATTCACCGACGGAACGGCCCTTCACTATGCGGATGTGAGGAAGTTCGGGACGATGCATGCCTTCGTAAAGGGAACGGAAGAACAAAGGCCCCCGCTCAGTAAAGTGGGGCCGGAACCCGTCGGGAAAGACCGGATTACAGCAGACGAGCTCGGAACGAGACTGAAAAAGACGACGCGCGCTGTGAAAGCGGCGCTCCTTGACCAGTCTCTGGTGGCGGGGCTTGGGAACATCTATGTCGATGAGGCGCTGTTTCGTGCCGGAATCCATCCCGCTGTACCGGCCCATACTCTGCCGGATAAGCTGATCCCGGTGCTTCTGAGCGCGATCTCAGATACACTGCAGGAGGCAATTGATCAGGGCGGCACATCGATCCGCTCCTACGTGAACGGCAAAGGTGAAATGGGCTATTTCCAGCAACAGCTCTTTGTCTATGGCCGGACGGGTGAACCTTGCCGGAAGTGCGGCACACCCATCAGCCGATCTGTTGTCGGAGGACGCGGTACCCATACATGTGAGGTGTGCCAACCAAACAGAGTAAATCAAAAAGGGGAGAAAGAAACATGATTATCGGTCTGACCGGTGGAATAGGAACAGGAAAAAGTACGGTATCAAAGATGATGCGCGGGTTTGACTGGGTTGTCGTCGACGCAGACGTCATTGCGAGGCAGGTTGTCGAGCCGCATGAACCGGCATTCGAAGCCATTGTCGAAGCATTCGGGGATGATATTGTCAGTGAAGAAACAGGCACCATTAACCGGGAAAAGCTAGGGCGTATCGTGTTTGATGATGAGGAAAAGCGCGAACGTTTGAACAGCATTGTGCACCCGGCAGTCCGGGAAGCGATGAAGGCGGAAGCGGAGGAAGCCAAGGATTACGGGGCGGAAGTCGTCGTCATGGATATCCCCCTTTTGATTGAAAGTGACCTGTTTCACATGGTTGAAAGGACCGTTCTCGTCTATGCCCCTGAAGAGCAGCAAATCGAGCGGGTAATGGAACGGAACGGCCTCACAGAAGACGAGGTCAGAGCACGGCTCCGTGCACAACTTCCGATCGAAGAGAAAAAACAACGAGTGGATGATGTCATTGACAACAGCGGCAGCCTTGAAGAACTCGAGGCGGAAGTATCCGCCTACGTGGAGACCATTCACAATCTTCTCGCATAAGCCGTAAAACCAGCCAGTCCTTACCCAGGACTGGTTTTCTTTTTCCACAGGAGCGTTTAGCGTCGGTAATGGATAACCGGAAATCTCCAATAAAGCCTTTCTGATTTTGGTGAAAGATGAGTATGTCATTAATCGTTTAATATGTTATACTAATTAGCGACTAAAGAAACCTGAACATACTTGATGGAGGGATCAACATGATTAAAACCGCGATTAATGGCTTTGGCAGAATTGGCAGAATGGTATTCAGGCAGTTGATGGCTGATACAGAAACAGAGGTGGTGGCAGTCAATGCCACTTACCCTGTTGAAACGCTGGCGCATCTGATCCGTTATGACTCGATTCACGGCACTTGGGATGCGGATATCCGGACAGAGGGACAAAACCTGATTGTGAATGGCCGGCACGTCCGGGTCTGTCAGGAACGGAATCCGGCCCTGTTGCCATGGGGAGAGCTCGGGATTGACATCGTGGTTGAGGCGACAGGCGCTTTTACGGACCGTGACAAGGCAGCCCTTCATCTCGATGCAGGTGCAGACAAAGTGCTGATCACGGCTCCCGGTCAGGACGCGGATCTGACTATCGTGATGGGCGTGAATCATTTTGACTATGACCCTTCGGCGCACCGGATCATTTCGAATGCGTCATGCACAACGAACTGTCTTGCGCCTGTGGCAAAGGTGATTCATGATGCGTTCGGGATTGTCTCCGGTGTAATGACGACGGTGCACTCGTATACGAACGATCAGAAGAACATTGACAATCCACACAAGGATTTACGGCGCGCGAGAGCCTGTGCGACATCCATCATTCCCACATCGACGGGTGCGGCCAAAGCCATCGGGCTCGTCTTGCCGGAGCTGAAAGGCAAGATGCACGGCATGGCCCTCAGGGTGCCGACGCCGAATGTCTCCCTCGTTGATCTGGTCGTGGAGGTGCATATGCCCGTTGACCGGGATCAGGTAAACGGCGCCCTTCGTCAGGCAGCGGGCACTTCGATGAAAGGCGTCTTGAGCGTCTGTGATGATCCGCTTGTTTCAACGGATTTTAACGGGAACCCGCATTCAAGCATCGTGGACAGCCTCTCGACGATGGTCATGAACGAACATACGGTCAAAATCCTCTCCTGGTATGACAATGAGTGGGGCTATGCGTCCCGTGTCTGTGATGCGGTTCGCTATACGGCAGTTCCTAAAGAGGCCAAAACCGCCACACTCACCATGTAAACCGATCCGTCCGGATAAGCAGCGAGTCTGCCGTCCGGATTTTTCTTTTGTAATCCGGGACTGCCAATTGAAGTTCGCAGGTTTTCTTGCTATGCTTATGAGAGAAAAAAGGTGGGGTGAACCATGGGTATAAAGCAGAATTTGAAGAAGATTTTTTCAACACAGACAGAAACGACGGAAGAGCACCACGACAAACGATTTCAAACCCGGTATTACAAGGCGATGCCGGATAAAGCGATAGAAGAACTGAAGCAGATCTTTGAACGGGGGAAAGGTTTTGAGATCAGGGATTACTCGGAAGAACGGGGTGAACTGATCGTCAACGTTAAGCAGGGCAAGCGCGCCCTGATGGTCGTGACGGTGATTATGGTCCGTCCATACAGAACAGCCATTGATTTTTCCGTGGCAACAGACACGTTTTTGTTTTCGGACTTTGGCTACAGCGGCAAGATGATTGAGGTTATGTACAGCGAACTTGATCAGCGGTTGACCTATGTCGGCACAGGTCTGGCAAAAGAAATGTCAACCTTTCGCTAAAGAATGGAGATGAAGTGATGAAGTGTCCAAAATGCCAGCATAATGGGACACGCGTTCTTGATTCGCGCCCGAGTGATGAGGGACGTGCCATTCGACGGCGCCGGGAATGTGAAGAATGCGGCTATCGGTATACGACGTTTGAGCGCGTGGAACATACACCGCTTATTGTCGTCAAGAAAGACGGAAACAGGGAAGAATTCAGCCGTGAGAAGCTTCTGAGGGGACTTGTCCGGGCATGTGAAAAGCGTCCGGTGGCGCTCGAGATTCTCGAGAGGATCACCGAACAGGTCGAGCAGGACCTTCGGAATGCGGGGAAATCGGAAGTCAGCAGTGAAGAGATTGGCGAGCTTGTCATGTCAGAGCTTGTGGATGTGGATGACGTCGCCTATGTGCGCTTCGCTTCTGTCTACCGTCAGTTTAAAGATATCAACGTCTTTGTCAACGAGTTAAAAGAAATGGTTGAACGGGAACAGTCGAAGAAATCATGATGAATGGAGCCGGTTGTGCTCCATTTTTTCCGCGTTCAATAAAGGAAGCAGGAAGTGGTACAGCTATGGAACATCTCGGTAAACTGAATCCTTCATCTCCTTACCAGGCCTTTATGCGTTCAAGACTGGCCTCGGAGGACATCGAAGTGATGACGCTCCTCTATCAGCCACTGATCGGTTCGACGGCTGTTTCTTTATATTTGACGCTCGCGCACGACGCGCAGCGTTCACCCGGCCGTATCGCGGAGCGGACTCACCGCGGGCTGATGATGCTGACGGGGCAGCCTCTCGATGTCTTGTACGGTGAACGGAAGAAGCTTGAGGGGATGGGGCTTTTGAAGGTCTATAAAAAAACGGATGACGGCGAGCATTATATGATCTACAAGCTCCAGTCACCGCTGACCCCGCATCATTTTTTTCATCACGATATTTTCCCGGTTTTTCTCTTGAACAAGACGGGCGAACATATATACAAAGATCTCAGGCATCATTTTGCCGTTACGCCTCCGGATGCGACGGGGTATGAAGCGGAGACGCTGAGGTTTGACGATGTCTTCCGCTCGGTTCATCCGTCAGAGCTGAAGGTGAAATCCGCCGAATCAAAACGGGCGCTGTCCTCGACGGAGCTCTTATCGACCGTCACCGAGGCGGAAGAATCCTTTGGCTTTTCGGGGCTGGATTTTGACTACGAAACAATGCTTGACTATCTGCCGCAGTTTACGAGAATGCCAGCCGTCGAGTCTCAGCTCGTGCAGCGGGAGAACATCCGGCTCATCGAGAATCTGGTGTTTCTCTATCAGCTTGATGCAAAACAGATGGCGGAACTGATCGGCAAAGTGCTGTTGAACCGTGAGGAGATAGACTTTGTGGAACTGAGGCAGATGGCACGGGAGACGTATCAGCTGAAAGAATCCAGACAGCCCGCGGGACTTGGACTGACACTGACGCATAAGGATGCGCAGCCCGATTCCCTGAAGACCGTTACAGGAGAGCCGGCCAATGAGTATGAGGAGCGGGTTGCCTATTATGAGAACAGTTCGCCCCTCGACCAGATATCGGATTTGACCGGCGGGGCGAAGATTTTCGATGGAGACCTGAAGATCATTGATGAACTGATCTTTGATTACGCCCTGCCGCCAGGTGTCGTGAATGTCCTGATTACGTATCTGTTTCGGGAGAACGATGAGCGTCTCGTCAAAAACCTTGCTTTCAAGATCGCAAACAGCTGGAAACGAAAAGGGATTCGCACCGTTCCGCAGGCGATGAAGCAGGCGGTGGCGGATGCGAAACAAAACGAATCCTTTAAGCAGCATGCCAAAACGAAAAAGACGGACTTTTACAAGAAACCGGATCGTCAGGTGAAGAGTGAACCTGTGCCTGAGTGGATGGAGAATCCGGATTGGAACAAAGAACATGCGACGGAAGATGAGCTTGATGCAGCCCGTAAAGAAGCGGCGGAAAAGCTCGCACGTCTGAAGAAGAAGTCACGACAAAAAGGGGACGATCGTTGATGGATCCGATACAGCCAGCCTTCAAACGCTTCATTGACGGAAACTTTGAAGCGCGGTATGAGGCGCTCAAAAAAGAGACGCTCGAAGACTTCAGGGTACAGTCTTTTCTTGCTGAGCACCCTGAGTTAAAAAAGCACCTGACTGAAAACCGGATCAATGAACTCTATCAGTATCAGGATCAGCTTGGGAACTGTGACAACTGCCCGGGTCTTGAGGCCTGCCCCAATCTGATGCAGGGCTATCAGCCAAAACCGACCGTCGTTCGCGGAGATCTCGAACTGACGTATCAGCCCTGTCACCTGAAGCGAAAGGCAGATGAGCGAAAGCGTCAGGAATCGTTCATCAAAAGCCTGCACATTCCAAAAGAAATGCTCGATGTCCGTTTTGAACATTTCGAACAGGATTCAAAAGCCCGCATGGATGCGTTTAATGCAGCTCTGACGTTTGCCGAAACGGTGAACCCGGGCACAAGCAGTGAAGGATTGTATATCTATGGTCCTTTTGGCGTCGGAAAGACCTTTCTCATCGGAGCGATTGCCAATTATCTTGCCGACGAGGAGATATCCACGATGGTTCTCTACACGCCGGACTTTGTACGGGAACTGAAAAACGGGATCTCTGACGGGACGTATCAGGAGAAGCTCGAGCGGGTAATGGATGCCCCGGTCCTGATCCTTGATGATTTCGGCGCGGAGACGATGAGCAGCTGGGTACGGGATGAAGTCATCGGTGCACTTTTGCAGCACCGGATGATGGAGAAATTACCGACGATCTTCACATCGAATCTGAGTATTGACGAACTTGAAGTCCATCTGTCATCCACACATCAGAAGGGTGTGGAGAAGGTGGATGCCCTGAAGGCACAGCGGATTCTTGAGCGGATCCGCCACCAGAATCAGATCGTTGCGATGAAGGGTGAGAACAAGCGTCTCAAACGTTGAGATTGGAAAATCGAAAGAAATTTAAGCGTTTCCTGCACGTCTTTTTATTGAATATGTTAGGATGGAAGTGTAGATTTTGTGAATCAGAATGGAGGAAAACAGCATGAGTATAGATCACATTCTTGAACGTGCGCGTCAAGGTGAACGAATCTCAGTTGATGATGCAATCGCACTCTATGAGAGCGACGAAGTCGAGAAAATGGGTGAAGTGGCCAATGAAATTATGCTGAAATGGCATCCGGAGCCGATCACAACATTTGTGATTGGACGCAATGTCAATTATACAAATCTCTGTGACACGTATTGCAGATTCTGTGCCTTTTACCGTCCGCCGAATGCGAAGGACGGGTATGTACTTGATGATGAGGACATTTATCAGAAAATCCAGGAGACCAAAGATGTCGGGGGTACGGAAATTCTGATGCAGGGCGGGACAAACCCGAATCTGCCGTTTGAGTATTATACCGACCTCTTACGCAACATTAAGAAGCGCTTTGACATTACGATGCACTCCTTTTCCCCTGCGGAAATTTATAAGATGGTCGAAGTTTCCGGCAAGTCTCTTGAAGAAGTACTGATTGAACTGAAAGAGGCCGGCCTTGACTCCGTTCCCGGCGGTGGTGCCGAGATTCTCGACAACCGGACAAGAAGACGGATCAGCCGTCTGAAGGGAACATGGGAAGAATGGATTGACTGCATGAAGATGGTCAAGAAAGTCGGCATGCACGGCACAGCGACCATGGTCATCGGCTTCGGTGAAACCTATGAAGAGCGCGCTCTTCACCTGCAGCGACTGCGTGATGCGCAGGACGATGCAGACTGTTTCCTCGCGTTCATCTCCTGGACATTCCAGCCGGACAACACGGCCATGAAGGGCGAACGCGTGACGTCGCGTGAGTATTTGAAGAATACCGCGATTGCCCGAATTTTCCTCGACAATATCGCTAATTTCCAGTCGTCATGGGTAACGATGGGCGCAGAGATCGGCAAAAAGTCCCTGCATTACGGGATCAACGATTTCGGAAGCACGATGATGGAAGAGAATGTGGTCTCTTCTGCTGGTGCGACACACAAGGTCGACACCAATCTGATTCTGCGTCTGATCCGTGAAGCGGGTAAGACACCGGCTCAGCGGGACACGAAGTACAATACCCTGCGAGTCTTCAAGGAAGATGAGACCGTGGAGAACGACTTTATCATGCAAAATTGATATTTAGTGCAGCCTGGATGGTTTTTCCGGGCTGTTTTTTCGGTCTCAGAATGGGTGAATCATCGCGCATTTGTACAGGACCCTCTTGATTTTCTCTTCGACCTCCGCTATACTGATTCTCAGCAACAATCCTATTATACATGGATGCATAGAGACAGATACGAACCTGTTAATTGTTTGCGACCAGAGAGTGAACCCGTTGGCTGGAAGGTTCTCGTGAAGATGATTGGTTTACCCCTGTCTGGCACCGGATCGGAACCGAGTGAAAACTCCCAGTAATCTCCGGCGTATCGTTCACGTTACGAACGTAATGAAGCCTGCCGGTATCTGGCAGGAAATAAGGGTGGAACCGCGATCTGATGACTCGTCCCTTCTGAATGCACGTATTCAGAAGAGGCGGGTCTTTTTTATGTATTCAACAGGCATGTACAGAAGACAGAAAGGATGATTCAAATGGCAGAACAGGTAAAACTTACGTTCCCTGACGGTAATGTGAAAGAATTTGAACGGGGCAGCACGATGGAGGATGTGGCCCAGTCCATTTCTCCGGGACTGAAGAAAAATGCGGTTGCCGGTAAGGTTAATGGCGAGCCGATTGATTTACGGACGCCGATCGAAGAGGACGCGGCCATTGAAATTTTGACTTATGACTCCAAGGAAGGACTCGAGGTGCTCCGCCACAGTACAGCTCACCTTATGGCTCAGGCTGTCAAGCGGCTGTTTGACGATGTGAAGCTCGGTGTCGGGCCGGTCATTGAAGAAGGATTCTATTATGACATTGATATGGAGCATAAGCTGACGCCGGAAGATTTGCCGAAGATCGAAAAAGAAATGAAGAAAATTATTGATGAGAATCACGAAATCACGCGGGTCGAGGTGCCACGGGAAGAAGCGGTGCGCCGCTATGAGGAGATTGGTGATGATCTGAAGCTCGAACTTCTTGAGGATATCCCGAAAGGTGAACAGATCAGCATTTATGAGCAGGGCGAATTTTTCGATCTGTGCCGCGGTGTCCATGTACCGCAGACAAGCAAACTGAAAAAATTCAAGCTCCTTACCGTCAACGGTGCATACTGGCGCGGGGACAGCAATAACAAGATGCTGCAGCGGATCTATGGAACGGCATTCCCGAAACAAAAGGAAGTGGATGACTACCTGCAGCTTCTCGAAGAGCGCAAAGAACGCGATCACCGCAAGCTCGGAAAAGAGCTGGGCATCTTCGCTGTGAGCCAGAAGGTCGGGCAGGGACTGCCGCTTTGGTTGCCGAAAGGGGCAACGGTAAGACGTCAGGTGGAGCGTTACATCGTGGATATCGAAGAGCGGCTTGGCTATGATCATGTCTATACGCCGGTACTTGGGAGCGTTGATCTTTATAAAACCTCGGGACACTGGGATCATTATCAGGATGACATGTTCCCGGTACTGCAGATGGATAATGAAGATCTCGTTCTCCGTCCGATGAACTGCCCGCACCACATGATGATTTACAAAAACGAAAAGCACAGTTACAGAAATCTGCCGCTCAGAATTGCGGAGCTCGGCACGATGCACCGCCATGAAATGTCCGGCGCACTCGCCGGCCTGCAGCGTGTCCGTGCCATGACGCTGAATGATGCGCATATCTTCTGCCGTCCTGATCAGTTGAAGGATGAGTTCATCCGTGTTGTGGAGCTGATTCAGGCTGTGTACAAAGATTTTCAGATAAAGGACTATTACTTCCGGCTTTCCTACAGAGATCCGGAAGACAAAGAGAAATATGTGGACAATGACGAGATGTGGGAAAAAGCACAGGCGATGCTGAAGGAAGCCGTTGATGAAATGGGCGTTGAATACATTGAAGCAGACGGGGAGGCGGCCTTCTACGGACCGAAGCTCGATGTTCAGGTCAAAACCGCCCTCGGAAAAGACGAAACACTCTCAACGGTCCAGCTCGATTTCCACCTGCCAAACCGGTTCGATCTGACGTATACTGGTGAAGATGGTAAAGACCACCGACCGGTTGTCATTCACCGTGGTGTTGTTTCCACGATGGAACGGTTCGTTGCCTTCCTGCTTGAGGAGTATAAAGGTGCATTTCCGACGTGGCTTGCACCGGTGCAGGCTGAGCTGATCCCGGTTAATGATGTCCATCTCGACTATGTGCGTCAAGTGGAGGATGAACTGAAACGTGCTGGCGTCAGGGTTCACGTGGATGTCCGCAACGAGAAACTCGGGTACAAAATCCGTGAAGCACAGATGCAAAAGGTGCCGTATTTACTGGTACTCGGAGATCAGGAGAGAGACAATGCCAGTGTCAACGTCCGCCGATACGGTCAAAAGGACTCTGAAGAGGTCAGCCTTGATGTATTCGTCAAGTCGATCACTGAGGATATCCGGACCTATGGAAATCCGGCACAAACGTGATGCGGATTGACAATGCTTTATAAATCAGCCCGGTACACAGACTCGAACCTGTGTACCGGGTCTTTTTTGTACTATTGGAATGTTTAACTCCGTTAAAGGATTATCGCATAAGTGCAACTTAGGCTTGTCGCCATTCAAGCGTGGTGACAAGCCTCGTTTTCTTTACCATTTTCCTGCTTGTATTTCATACTGATTCTACGTACACTTAATCTAAGTACTGATACAAGGATATTTATTCCAAATGGATTGAGGAAACGGTTGGAACGGTCCGAAGGAAATGACGGACTGATCAGCTGACAACGGTTCTACAGGGATGTGAGGATATGCCATACCGATTTCGGAATTTATCAGAATGGTTAACGGAACTGAAAACATCGGCTCTGCATCAGAATACCCCCGCACGGACATGTTTTGATGAGGGTTTATATCAGGACTTAATACAGCTGCTTGATGCGGTCGATGAGACGACGCTGATCTCCATCGTGGCTCCTGACGGCCGGATCCTGTATGTGAATGACCGTTTTTGCGACGTATTCGGATATACGAGAGACGAGCTTGTCGGCAGTGAGTACGGGATGATCAAATCCAATATGCACAGCCAGGCTTTCTATGATGAGATGTGGTCGACGATCCGTCAGGGGAAGTCCTGGTCCGGCGAGATCATGAATGCCCATAAAGACGGGAGTAAATACTGGCTCCAGACGGCGATATATCCGGTACTGAATGAAGACGGTTCGGTGAAGCACTATATTGCGATCCGTAAAGATATCACAGAAGGCAAACGCGTTGAGGAACAGGAGCGGCTGAGAATTGAGCGAAGCTACGAGTCGGTTCTGAATAATCTTGATAATCTGGTGATGCGGATTGAGAAAGATACGGATGGCCGCTATATCGTTATGCTTATTGGAGGGAATATGCTGCAGAAGCTGAACCTGACGGGGAAGGTGCCCGAGGGGACGCTGGTGGAGGATGCGCTTCAGCTGACGGCGGATGAGAAGCGTCAGTTTATCAGACAGCTTGATCAAGTGTTTGCGGGCTCTGGTGCAGGGTTCGAACTGCACTATAAAAACTGGCACCTCTATGTCAACCTGGCTGCGATTTCGGGTGAAGCAGGGGAGGTACAGGCTGTGACGGCATCAGTATCGGATATTACCGCCCTCAAACAGACGGAGATGGCGATGCGGGACATGGCTTTTCAGGATCCTCTGACCGGCCTTCCGAACCGGCGCCGCTTCGAACTGGACGTCCTGAATCTGATTGCAGAAAGACGGGGGACGGATCAGGGGATTGGGATGCTGCTTGTGGATCTTGATCAGTTCAAAAACATCAATGACAGCCTCGGGCATGCGACGGGGGACCGATTCCTTGTCATTGCGGCTGAGCGCATGAAGCTTGATCCTGTTGATGAATCCTTCCGTTATGAGCTCTATCATCTTGGCGGGGATGAATTTATCTATCTGATCTCCAATTATCTGCCGGGAACAGTTCAGCCTTTTATCCGTCAGATTATTCGTGTTTTCCAACATCCGTTCCCTTATTACGATGGAGAAATTCATCTGCAGGTCAGTATCGGGGCAACATTTTTTCCTGAATATGCCGACAGTGGTGAACAGATGATGAAACAGGTCGACATGGCAATGCTTGCCGCAAAGAAATTCGGAGGTCAAAGCTACCGGTTTTTCACAGATGATATGCAAAAGGATTTTGACCACTATGTTCTGATCGAACGTGAACTGAGAAAGGCACTGAATGGCTGCGAGGAGTTCGAGCTGTATTACCAACCGCTTTACATAGCCGGGGAGTCGGAGCCGTCAACGGCAGAAGCCCTGATTCGCTGGCATCACCCTGAACGGGGCTTGATTTCACCGGGTGAGTTTATTCCGGTGGCGGAACAGGCCGGTCTCATCGTGCCACTCGGTCAGTGGATTTTGATGCAGGCGGCGAAAGATGTGAAGAAGTGGAGCCGTTATACCGGTCATAACAGACAAATCTCGGTAAACATCTCCTCCCAGCAGCTTCAGCTTCCGAATTTTTCGTCCCAGCTTGAAGAGATCCTCCTAAAGGAAGGAGTCTCACCTGAGCAGATTCAGCTTGAGATTACCGAAAACATCCTGATGGAAAAGCGCAAAGAAAATGTGGTGAAGCTTGTGGGCTTGCGAAAGAAGGGGTTTACAATCGCCATTGACGACTTTGGGACCGGCTATTCCTCCCTAAGTTACCTGAAGAGTTTCCCCGTGGATGTCCTGAAAGTGGACCAGTCATTCGTGAAGGATCTTCCGAATGATGAGGCGGACAAAGCGATCGTACAGGCTACGATACAGATGGGGATCAACCTCGGCCTGCATATGATTGCCGAGGGCGTTGAGTCAGCCGAAGCAGCTGCTTATTTAAAAAAGATCGGCTGTCATGAGCTTCAGGGCTATTATTTTGCAAGGCCGGCGCCCTATGATGATTTTATTCGGCATACAGGAAAACCCTTATGACTGCAATTTTTCTGCAAATGTATTTGACACAGTCTTTGCCGTGTGGTAAGTTATTTAAGTGAACATTATACCGGATTGAAAGCAAGAAGGAGCGCCCGCTTCTCACCTGCTCGGCAATGAAGCTGCCAGGTTACGACTTTTTTCTAAAACGTCAGTAAAGTGTGGGCTCATCTATGTGCTCACACTTTTTTTAGTGTCGTGATGTTCGTCAGGAAAGCCTTGCTGACCTGAACATCTTGCTTTGATCCAAAAAAGATCATGGAGGTGGCTCAACATTAGTAAGGATATGTTCGTCAACGAAAACATCCGTGCGAGAGAAGTGCGGCTGATTGGTCCCAACGGGGATCAGATCGGGGTCAAGTCCAAGCAGGAGGCCCTCGAGATGGCTCAGAATGCCGATTTGGATTTAGTGATGGTAGCGCCCAATGCCAAGCCTCCCGTCTGCCGAATCATGGACTACGGAAAATTCCGCTTTGAGCAGCAAAAGAAAGAAAAAGAAGCTCGCAAAAAGCAGAAGGTTATTAACGTAAAAGAGGTTCGCCTCAGTCCAAACATTGAAGAGCATGATTTCAACACGAAACTCCGTAATGCGAGAAAGTTCCTGACAAAGGGCGACAAAGTCAAAGCAGCGATCCGTTTCCGCGGACGTGCGATTACACACTCCGAAATCGGCCGTGAAGTTCTCATGCGGATGGCAGAAGAGTGTAAAGACATTTCAACCATTGAATCAAAACCGAAGATGGAAGGAAGAAGTATGTTCCTCATCCTCGCACCGGTTTCCGAAAAAGAGTAAGTTATGCCGAACTCAGCTCTGACCGATTGAAACCGACACATGCTTGAACCGACAACGACAACGAATTTAAGGACAGGAGGATATTCATTATGCCTAAAATGAAAACTCACTCAGGCGCTTCAAAGCGTTTCAAAAAGACAGGATCCGGCAAGCTTAAGCGTGGCAAAGCGTTCACAAGTCACCTCGCTGCCAACAAGTCTCAAAAGCAAAAGCGCAAGCTCCGTAAAGCCGGACTTGTAAGCAAAGGTGACCAAAAGCGTATTGGCGAAATGATCTGATCGGCACAGAGAGGCAACGACCTCTCCCATGCCTTAACTGAACGAATAAACTGAACCATAAAGGAGGGATTACGATGGCAAGAGTAAAAGGTGGGTATGTAGCCCGTCGTCGTCGTAAAAGAGTATTAAAGCTTGCAAAAGGATACGTAGGATCCAAGCATCGTTTATTTAAAACCGCACAGGGACAGGTTATGAAATCGCATCTGTATGCGTACCGTGACCGTCGTCAGAAGAAGCGTGACTTCCGTAAACTCTGGATCGCACGAATCAATGCGGCAGCCAGAATCAACGGTCTTTCTTACAACCGTTTCATGCACGGCCTGAAGCAGGCGGGTATCGAAATGAACCGTAAGATGCTTGCTGATCTCGCGATTAACGACGAGAAAGCATTTGCTGAACTTGCTGATAAGGCAAAAGCAAACCTGAAGTAATGAAAAGCAGGGTGGCGATGTATCCAGAATCGGGATCATGGTCATCCTTTTTTTCGCTTTTATGCAGGAGCGACCCCATGGGAGGTGACCGGTATGGAATGGTCATGGATGAACATTGTATTTGTGTATACGGCGGTGATCAGCCTTGTTGGGGTTTTTCTGATGATGTCGGACAAAGGCCGTGCCATCAATCAAAAATACCGGATTTCAGAGCGCACGCTCCTGACAGTAGCTGCTCTTGGCGGTGCGATGGCCATGTTGATGATGGCGAGACTGATCAGGCATAAGACGAAGCGGCCCAAGTTTATGCTCGGCATGCCGATGATGGCAATCGTCCATGTCGGTTTGTTCATTTATTTTTTTTATGTCAGCTGATGATGTTTTTTATACTGTAGGAATGTTTAACTCCGTTAAGGGAATATAGTATAAGTACAAAAGAGGCTTTCGCCAATAAAGCTTGGCGACAAGCTGAGTTTTCTTCAGGAAAGGGGTGGTGTCTTGGAAACGATGAATGAAGCTGTCTTTCGGGCAGTGGAAGAGGCAGGCTGGATCGCACCGTTGATCTTTATTCTGCTGCATGTATTCAGACCCATACTCCTGTTGCCGGTTGTCGTGTTTTATATTGCCGGCGGCTATCTGTTCGGTATTTTTTACGGAACGCTGTATACCCTGATCGGCCTTGCGCTGATGAGTGCCGTGTTCTACGCGATCGTGAATGTGATTCCGTCTGCGAGACACTATTTATCGCGGGTCAAAAGACGTGTCTTCGGAGATCGTCAAATGTCTCTAGGGCAGGTCAACATTCTCCGTATGATGCCGTTTATTCATTTTCAGGTCCTTTCCCTGTATCTGATCGAAATGACTTCGTCGTTTAAAGAATATATGCGGTACTCTGTTGCCGGGGTGATTTTGCCAACGATCACCTACACGAGTTTCGGCGGATTTATTACGACGATGCCCTGGTATGCAACGTTGACGTTCTTTGCCGTTCTTGCGATCATCTTTTTCTGGTTTGGCCAAAAAGATGATCCGGAAGAGGATGAACTCAACCGAATCCTTGCCAAGGCAGGATTTTAAAGCCCCAAAGCTGTCCGTTGTGGACCATGCTTTGGGGCTTTTGATCGTTGACGGAAGCTTGATGGAAACAAAAGACTGCCGGCATCAACTGCCGACAGTCTTTGTGCAACATCCATAGTCTCAGTAACCCCGTCTCTCGAGCCGTCTGATCCATTCCCGGACCGGTGAGCGCCATTCCACGACAGCTTCCGGGTAGCGGAGCTTCAGCTCCCGTTCCATGAACTGAAAATCACGAAGGGACATCTTTTGGAAGTCATCAATATCCTCAGACCAGACCATAATTGTTGTCACATCAGGACCCGCGTTCAGGGAGTCCATAAATTTCTCGCCTTCAAACAGGGCTGATTTGTATGTGAAATCAATATTTTTACGAATGTTTTCTGTGTCATCAAGGAGATAAAAGTCGCCGCGGTTTTTGGCTGATTCGAGCTTCCGTCGAGGATCGAGAATGTATTTCGTGATACTGAAAACGATAATGGCTACGGCTATCATCAACAAAAGGCGAAAAAGCAGTATATGAAACATGGGAAACCTCTCCTTTTGAAATCCGGCGTAATAAAGACAAGCCTGACGGTTTCACCGTTTATTCCGGCGAAGTTGCGGTAATGTCTTCGGGTGAAATCCTGTCAAACGACGGCTTTGTCCGTTGAACAGGAACTGCTTCTTCTTGTGAATACGGATCAGGTTCGCATGAGGTTTCAAAAGAATTCTCCTGATCATGACAAACCGGATTCAAGTTCAGTATAATGAAGCCGTGGAATGAAAATCAAGAAAGAGGGCTGACAATGGATATCAATCGATTATTTAAGATGCAAAAAGCGCTCGATGAAAGCATTGAGAAGGCAAGAGATCTGCAGAATGAGGATCTCCTTGCCCGCAAATGTCTTGCGTTCTGTGTGGAACTTGGTGAACTGGCCAATGAAACCCGCTGCTTCAAGTTTTGGAGCGACAAGGGTGCCTCAGACAGGGAGACAATCCTTGAAGAATATGTGGACGGGGTGCATTTTCTTCTGTCCATCGGGCTCGAATTGAATCTGGATTCAGATAAGCAAGAGGTTAACATGAAGAACGCGGAAGACATCGGCAGGACAGCTGCTTTTATACAGGTGTATCAGGCGGTGACGGACCTGCAGAGATCTTACAACGCTCAAGATTATCAGACGCTTTTCGATGCATACTGGCAGCTCGGAGCTTCACTCGGATTTAAGGATCGTGACGTGGAACGGGCTTACGATGAGAAGAATGAGGTTAACTATCAGCGTCAGAAGGACGGATATTAATGCTTCGGATCCCGAAGGGTTTGAGATTCGTGCATGAAACCGTTATAATGGAACAGGTACATAACCTAGCATGGAAGATTAAAAGGAGGCAGTTTTCATGGATGATATGTTAAAGATGCTAAAAGAACTGACGGATGCCAATGGTGTCCCGGGTAATGAGCGTGAGCCGCGTCAGGTGATGAAGAAATACATCGAGCCTTTAGCGGACGAAATCGAAACCGACCATCTGGGGAGTCTGATAGCAAAGAAGACCGGATCCGTTGCGGATGGTCCGAAAATCATGGTGGCGGGTCACCTCGATGAAATCGGATTTATGGTGACGAATATTGATGAGCGCGGTTTTTTGAAGTTCCAGACGGTTGGGGGCTGGTGGGAACAAGTCATGCTCGCCCAGCGCGTCACGGTTATGACAAAAGAAGGGGACGTTCCCGGTGTGATCGGCTCCAAACCCCCTCATATCCTCCCTGCAGAAGCGAGGAAAAAGTCTGTCGACAAAAAGGAAATGTTTATCGACATCGGTGCCACATCAAGGGAGGAAGCGGAGTCTTTCGGCGTCAGACCGGGTGATTCTGTCGTGCCTGTCTGTGACTTTACTGTTATGAAAAACGAGAAGTTCCTCATGGCAAAAGCGTGGGATAACCGAATCGGCTGTGCAATCGCCATCGAAGTGCTCCGACAGCTCCAGGGCGTGGATCACCCGAATACCGTTTATGGTGTCGGAACCGTGCAGGAAGAAGTTGGCCTCCGTGGTGCGCGCACATCCGCCCACCATATCCAGCCGGACATTGGATTTGGGGTTGATGTGGGGATTGCCGGTGATACACCGGGAGTCACAGAGAAAGATGCTCTGGCAAAGATGGGGAAAGGGCCGCAAATCATCATGTATGATGCGTCAATGATCTCCCATAAAGGGCTTCGAGATTTTGTAACAGGAACGGCTGATGAAAAAGAGATTCCGTATCAGTTTGATTCCGTCCCTGGAGGCGGTACAGATTCAGGAGCGATTCACCTGACGGCAAACGGTGTGCCGGCACTGTCGATTACCGTTGCAACCCGCTACATTCACACACATGCAGGCATCCTTCACCGGGATGACTTCGAGAATGCTGTTAAGCTGATTGTCGAAGTGATTAAAAAACTCGATCAGGATACGGTCAAAGCCATTACATTTGACTGACGGACAGTCGACCTGTTGCACGGATTTCGTGCAACAGGTTATTTTATTCAGAGGGAGACAAATCTCCGCTAATCGGGTATATATACATCACAAGGGGGAGATGGCATGGTCTGGCTTATTCATCAGTTGACGAGGAGTGTCCCGTTGTGGATATTTTTGCTCGGGGTCACTGTATTTTTCTTGTTTCTTCTGTTTGTGCTCCCTTCAGAGGCAGCGCGATCGACGGCGTATTTCGGGGGTGTTGAAGCGCCTGACACGCAGTTCTTCTATACAGGAGACGATCTTGTCCGGATCGCTTCGGCGTTCGGAGCGGAGGGCAGAGCGTACTACATACGTTCCCGTTTTACCTTTGATGTTGTTTGGCCACTGGCCTACGGATTTTTCCTCTGGTCAGGCATCGCGTGGCTGAAAGGGCTGATTGGCAACCAGCTGCTTCGGTATTTGCCGTTGATTCCGGTCACTGCGGTTCTGCTTGATTTTCTTGAAAACAGCGGGGCGTCCCTTGTGATGTACGTTTATCCCGAGCAGATTCCAATCATAACCGGACTGATCCCGTTATTCACCACCTTGAAGTGGCTGATAATCGGTGTGTCGTTTGCATTGTTGGCTGGTCTCTTGGTGATGACCCCTGTCATTCGAAGAGGAGAGAGACGGCGAAGGATCAGAACAGATAAAGAATAAGAGGTGTGATCATCAAGAAGGCATACTGCATTTTCCAACATACAACTTGTGTTTCCCAAGCGTTTTGCCTATGATAGAATATGTGGATTTAAATGAAATGAGGAGCTGACAGTTATGAACATCAACACCATCATGAAAGGTGCTGCAGTGGGCAGTGTGTTTTTCCTTGCTGCATGCGGCAATAACGAATCAAATGACAGCATGGGCGAGATTGAAATCGGCTACAATAACTGGGCTGAGAATATTGCAGTGACAAATATGTGGAAGATCCTTTTAGAGGAACAGGGGTATGACGTCACGATTACACCTCTTGAGAAGGCCCCGATTTGGTCAGCTGTAGCCAATGATAACATCGATATTGGCATGGAGATCTGGCTTCCGATCACGGATGAACCATTTTACGAAGAGTATAATGAGGACATTCATATCGGTGAGATGTGGTTTGAAGCTGCGAATCTCGGCTTTGCAGTTCCGGACTATATGCCGATCACAAGCATCGATGAACTCGATACTGTCTATGACGAGATTAATGGTGAAATTACGGGCATAGAAGCAGGAGCAAGTATCTCAGAACTTGCTGATCAGACTCTTGAGCATTATGGACTTGAGGTGAGTCAGACAAACAGTTCCGAGGCTGCCATGATGACAGCTCTCGATACGGCATATCAGGCTGAGGAACCGATCGTCGTTGCGATGTGGAATCCACATTGGGCTTTCGCAGAGTATAATATTCGCTATCTGGAAGATCCTAAAGGAACCTTTGGAGAACCGGATGATATATTCTTCATGACAAGAACGGGATTCCCTGAAGATCATCCTGACATTCTTGAGTGGTTAAATACGTGGGAAATGAACGATGAGAACCTTGGTGAGTTAATGGCGATGATTAATGAGCAGGGTGAAGAAGAGGGAGCTAGTCGATGGATTGAGGAAAACCGGGATACGATTGATACGTGGATTCAATAATCAACGGCATATTTCAGCCCGACAGTACCAGTGAAAGGGGGCAATTCCATGGATGTCATTGCATCTGTACAAAATCCGCGGATCAAAGCGTGGAAGAAACTGCATACCAAAAAAGGCCGTGACAAATCAGGCTTGTTCTTTATTGAAGGGGATCACCTGATTGAGGAAGCGATCCGTTCAGCCATCACCATCAAAGAGCTGATATTGGAAGAAAATCAGTCTTTGCCTGAAGCATGGGAAGACCCCGAAGTACCCGTCGTCTGGGTCACACAGCCGGTACTCAATGAACTTTGTGAAACAGAGACGCCACAGGGCTTTGCTGCCGTGTGTGAAAAACCGCCTCTTGTGAATCTGCCCCTTGACGACGGGCGATTCCTGTTTATTGACGGGGTTCAGGACCCCGGTAATCTTGGCGCGATGATCCGTACTGCCGAAGCAGCGGGCATTACGGGAGTGGTGATCGGTGACGGTACAGTGGATGTGTACAATGGCAAGGTGATTCGCTCGACTCAGGGCTCCCTGTTCCATATTCCGGTTCAGAAAATGGATCTCGAAGAAGCGGTCGAGATTTGTAAGGAAGCCAATGTACCCGTTTTTGGCACGAGTCTTCAAGGCAGTACCTTCAATGCCCTGGAGCCGCAAGACACCTTCGCATTGATAATGGGGAACGAGGGGAGCGGCGTGCGTGCAAGGCTCTTGGAGATGACCGATCAGAATCTCTACATCCCGATATACGGGAAGGCAGAGTCTTTGAACGTGGCAGTTGCGTGCGGCATTGTCCTGTATCACCTCAGAGGCATGTAAGACAGAAAAATCCCGGTTAGCGGTTGCCAAAGCAACTGCTTTCGCTTATAATTCATTCATATGTAAGGATACAAATGCAGCGATGGAGAACAGTACTTCGAGGATCCGACATACAGGGAGGACCGGTCATGGATTGAGAGCCGGTTCACGTTTGGAACGAAGGAATTCACTCCTGAGCAGACACCGGAGTATGGCGACAGTCAGAAAGGTGATCCGGCCCAGAAGCCCGTTATCTTCTGTTCGAGTGAGCAGTCCGTGCTGAGCGGGCTGTTAATGAGGGTGGTACCGCGAAGCTTTCGTCCCTTTTATGGGAGGAAGCTTTTTTTGTTTGTCCGGACGTTGTCCGAAGAAGAATAGCGAGTATGAATCAGAAGGAGGAAACAAACATGTTGGATCGACTGCAGGAGCTCCATGATGAGGCGGCGGCGCAGATTGAATCTGCCGTAACGCTCAGTGATCTCCGTGATGTTCGGGTGAAATACTTAGGAAAGAAAGGCCCGATGACAGAACTGATGAAAGGGATGGGCAAACTGTCCAGTGAAGAACGCCCGAAAGTGGGGCAAAAAGCGAACGAAGTCCGCGAGTCATTAACAGGCAAGCTTGATGCAAAAGAAGCGAAACTCGAGTCCGAGGCTCTTGAGGCGAAGCTTCAGGAAGAAAAAGTGGATGTCACACTGCCCGGGCGACCGGTTCCAAAGGGAGGCAGACATCCTCTGACATCCGTCGTGGAAACCATTGAGGATGTGTTTATCGGGATGGGCTTTACCATCGCCGAAGGCCCTGAAGTCGAGACGGATTATTACAACTTTGAATCCCTGAATCTGCCCAAGCACCACCCGGCAAGGGATATGCAGGACACGTTCTTCATTTCGTCCGATCTGCTGCTTCGTACGCAAACCTCACCGGTCCAGACGAGAACAATGGAAAAGCACCAGGGCGTGGGCCCGGTCAAGATTATCTGTCCTGGGAAAGTGTACCGCCGTGATGAGGACGATGCCACGCATTCCCATCAGTTTATGCAGATCGAAGGTCTCGTTGTTGACCGAGGAATTCGTATGAGTGATCTGAAGGGCATCTTTGCGACATTCGTCAAAGAGTATTTCGGTGAGGACCGTGAAATCCGTCTTCGGCCGAGTTTCTTTCCGTTTACCGAACCGTCCGCGGAGCTGGATATTTCCTGTGCCCTATGCGGCGGGAAAGGCTGCCGGACGTGTAAAGGAACAGGCTGGATTGAAGTACTCGGTGCCGGCATGGTGCATCCGAATGTACTCAGAATGGGCGGATTTGATCCGGACGTATACAGCGGATTTGCATTCGGTATGGGCGTCGAGCGTTTTGCGATGCTGAAGTATGGCATTGATGATATCCGCCACTTCTATACGAATGACACGCGCTTTTTATCTCAGTTCAAACATGTGTAAGGAAGAAAAGGAGGAATCAACGTGCTTGTTTCATATAAATGGCTAAAACGCTATGTGAATCTTGATGATGTGACCCCGGAAGAGGTCGCTGAACAGATGACACGGAGCGGAATTGAAGTGGACAGTATTGAAAAAAAAGACGCAGAAATTACAAAATTGCAGGTGGGCAAGGTCCTTTCCTGTGAAAAGCACCCGGATGCAGACAAGCTGAACGTCTGTCAGGTGGACGTCGGAGAAGAGGAGCCGGTCCAAATTGTTTGCGGTGCTGCGAATGTCGGCGCGGATCAGTTTGTTGCGGTCTCCCGTGTTGGCGGACGTCTTCCTGGCGGCATGAAGATCAAGCGCGCGAAACTTCGCGGGGTCGTTTCTGAAGGGATGATCTGCTCACTTCAGGAGCTCGGCTTTGAAGGAAAGGTGATTCCGAAGAAATACGCGGAAGGAATCTATAATTTTCCGAATGAGTATACACCAGGTGAGGATGCAGTGCCGCTTCTCGGTCTTGATGATACCATCCTCGAACTCGATCTGACACCGAACCGCTCCGACGCGCTCAGCATGCTTGGTGTGGCTTATGAGGTAGCGGCGATTTTTGACCGGGACGTGCGGATTCCCGAGACGCCGATCCAGGCGACGGAGCGCTCATCAGAATCGATGATCAATGTCCACGTTGCAAATACTGCGGACAACCCGTATTACGGTGCAACCGTCATTGAAGACGTGACGATTGAAGAGTCACCCCTCTGGCTACAGTCCGCTCTGATGATGAGCGGGGTCCGTCCATTGAATAACATCGTTGATATCACGAACTATGTGCTCTTTGAATATGGCCAGCCGCTGCACGCATTCGACCTCGATCAGTTCGGTTCATCCGAAGTGAGCGTCAGACGGGCATATGACAACGAAGTAATGAAGACCCTCGATGATCAGGAGCGGAAACTGTCACCGGAGCACCTCGTGATCACAAACGGGACGACGCCTGTCGCTCTCGCCGGTGTCATGGGCGGTGCTGACTCTGAAGTGAGTGATCAAACAGGGAGAGTGCTCCTAGAAGCGGCTTATTTTAACCCGGCGGTCGTCCGACAGGCCAGCCGCGAACTCGGGATCCGCAGTGATTCAAGTATCCGGTTTGAGAAAGGCGTTGATCCGAACCGGGTGGAGGCATCCGCTGCGCGGGCCGCAGGTCTGATTCAGGATCTCGCAGGCGGTACGGTACTCCTTCCGGAGGCGAAGGTCGATGAACTGAACCGGGATGAAACGGTGATTACCATCACGCTCGAAAAAATCAACAGCGTCCTCGGGACCTCGCTGATTGTGAGTGATGTCCTGGACGTGATGCGAAAGCTGAAATTCGATGTTACTGAAAACGGGGAAACGTTCACCGTCAACGTGCCTACCCGCAGGCAGGACATTGCCATTCAGGCGGATATCATCGAAGAAGTCGCACGGATCTATGGCTATGATCAAATCCCGACGACACTGCCGAATACGGCAACGACGCCTGGGAAACTCACGCCTGCTCAGGAAGCAAAGCGTAAAGCGAGACGCTACCTTGAAGGAGCGGGTCTTTCTGAAGCGGTGAGCTACTCATTGACGACCAAGGAAAAGGAAGAGGCCCTTGGCTTTACGGATGCAGAAAGCCGCGTCCGCGTCTCCCTTCCGATGAGTGAGGACAGAAGCGCGCTGAGAACAACCCTTGTCCCTCATCTTGTTGATGCACTTCGTCATAATAAAAACCGGAATAACTATGATGTTCATCTCTTTGAGATCGGCTCTGTGTTCCACACGTCAGAAGCGGTCATTACAAAGCAGCCGGATGAAAAAACGTATCTGTCTGCGGCATTTATGGGGAAATGGTTTGATCACGCATGGCAGGGTGAAGTGACAGATGTGGATTTCTTCGCCGTCAAAGGTGTCCTTGAGGGTCTCCTTTCCACATTGAATGTGGAGAACGTTGAGCTCTCTCCGATCGAGAAGGAGGGGTGCCACCCCGGACGAACGGCAGCCGTTCATATTAACGGCGAGGAGGCCGGATTCATCGGTCAGCTTCACCCGGCCGTCGCCAAAGACCTCTCTCTTCCGGATGTCTATGTGTTCGAGCTTCAGTTTGACCGGCTTATGGCCGTCTCAGGCGGGACTGTGAAGTACGAAGCGATTCCGCGCTTCCCGTCTGTCGAGCGGGATATTGCCCTTGTCGTAAACCGCGATATTCAGGCAGGTGAGATCGAACGGACGATCCAAGAAGCAGGAGGCAGTCTTCTTAAGCAGGTCAACGTCTTTGATCTGTATGAAGGGGAGCATCTTGAGGCAGGAAAGAAGTCCATCGCCTTCTCACTCCGTTACCTCGATCCGGCTAAGACACTGACAGAGGAAGATGTGCAGGCTGTCCATGATCAGGTGCTCAAAGCCGTCCATGACAGACATGAAGCAACGCTGCGTCAATAATTCGTCAAGGTAACGCCCTTTTTGGCCTCCGTATTCATGCTATACTGAATGCGGAGGCCGTTATATTTGGCCAATAAAGGAGCGGATCGGGATGTATGAAGTGACAGAAGTGACGTATGTGAACGAAGAAGGGCCGCTGGTGTTTACGGTGATGTTTCATGTCAACGGGGAGCCGACGGTGTTTGCGACGGATGTTCTCTATTCGGTCAACCGGAAACAGTGGCTTGCAAATCCATTCATCACGCATGATTTACAGGCACTGATGAATTTTGGGCCCTGTGCGATTTGCAAAGAGACGCAGGTTGCCTGCCATCCGTTGATTCAAGAGCATAAGGACGTCAAGAGCGGGATTTTGAATCATGATACGTTTGTCCGGCTCGCGTCTGAGCGGTTTGAGGCGAGGGGCGTTGGATTTGGGGTGCGTGAGCTGATGATTGAAACAGACAAAGCGGTCTGGGACAGGATCATTGAGGAGAACCGGCAGGCGACTGACGGCGCATAACGAAACAATCAGGAGCTGAACGGATCAGCTCCTGATTTTTGTTGCATTGGCGAAATGCCATTTTGTCACGGCTTTCAGCGTGTCGGTGCCGTGTCTGTCAGCAATGGCCTGTGCCGCCTGGTCAACCGCTTTTCCGGCACCTTTCGGAACAGGCATGCCGAGCTTCTCTTCAATGCGGTCCATCTCTTCGATGAAGGCATATCGTGCCAGGATGGAGGCTGCGGCAACGGCGGGATGAAGCTGCTCGGCTTTCGTGGCGAAGTAAAGAGGCGTTTCTTCGGACCAGCGAAGCTTCCCCTGTTTCAGGTAGCGGAAATATGTCCCGGGCGGACAGAACTGGTCAATCAGAACCCCGTCAGCTTCAGTGCCTTCCTCATTCAGTTTCGCGATCACATTCGAAATGGCCTGGTGATGCAGCATCGCCTTCATCTGTCCCTGATTCATGCCATCCTGCTGGAGTGCGTTGTATTTGTTGTTGTGGAGTGTCATCAGGCTGTAGGTGCAGGTATCCAACAGCCGCGGAGCAAGGGTGCGGATCAGTTTATCCGTGATGGTTTTTGAATCACGGATGCCCCATGATTCGACCGTCTTCAACTGCTCCTTCGTCAGGTGACAGGCGACGACGGTCATCGGTCCGAAAAAGTCTCCTGTTCCGGTTTCGTCACTGCCGATCAGTTCACGGTTAAGGAGATTGTCAGGCGGAGCGTAGGCATGCTCTCCGACGTCCCCTTTCTTTTTTTTCGGGGCTTTGTCCTCGCCTGATCCCCATTTGGCCGCTTCCGCTTCGGCATTCTTTCCCTGAAAGAGGACTTTTCCGCTGTTATAGGCCGTGATGGACGTACCGTTGACTTGTGCGGCAAAAAGCGCCCCTTGAGGTGTTTTCGGCTTATGGTAATCGGTGTAGTGCCGCTTCATGTTCTGAAGGGCGTCTTTTGACAGTTTGATGACTGAATGGCTCATGGATCTGCAGTCCTTTCTGAACATGTTAAATGGTAGGATGAACCTCTTTCGGAGACTAGTATAACAGAAGAGGGGCCGGTTTTCCCGGGGATATTTCAATTCCTTACCCGTCGTGTTATGATAGTGTACAGGATTTGACGAATGGAGGCTTTCATATGGCAGATGATCAAAGACAGCGGACAACCGTAACGATCTATGGCCAACATTACCGGATCGTCGGAAAAGATGGACCTGAACATGTGGAGAAAGTGGCATCAATGGTGGATGACAAAATGCGAGAACTGAAAGTGTCGAACCCTTATTTGGATGTCTCTAAGCTTGCGGTCCTGACTGCAGTCAATATGTGCCACGAACTGGTTCACCTCCAGGAGCAATCAGAAGATGGAAAGAAAGAAGAGGACAAGTAATTATGGTCACATGGCTTATTGTATTTGGTTTACTGATTGGGTTTTTAGCGGGCTACAGACGGGGGATTGTTCTGCAGCTCGTACATATCATCGGACTTGTTGTGGCATTTATTGTTGCATTACGGTATTATCAGCCGCTCGGTGAAGAGCTGAGGCTCCTGATCCCATTCCCACAGCTGTCAACGGATTCCGGACTCAGTATTATGAACGAAGAATATGGCCGGGAAATGGTGTTTTACAGAGGCATTGCATTTGCAGGCCTGTTTATTGTGACGAGGATCGTCACGCAAATTATCGGCTCCATGCTGGATTTTCTGGCGAATTTGCCGATCATTCATTTTTTCAATCAGTGGGCCGGTGCTCTGTTTGGATTTGTCGAAGCGGTTCTTATCATCGTCGTGCTGCTTCATCTCGGTGCGCTCATCCAGTGGGATTTCCTGCAGGGTGCCATCCAGCAGTCTTCCCTTGCACAGTGGTTTTTCTCTTCCACACCGGTGATCTCCGAACGGATCGTGGACTGGTTCACAACGGAAATGAACGGCTAGCTTCCTGTTCTGCGGGGCAGGGAGCCTTTTCTTTTCAGCGTGCTCAAAAATGGTATACTGATAGAGGCTGAGAGTGCCACCGGTTTGTCTTTCTGAGGAGAAAAATGCTAATGGGATAAACGAACACGGTGTAATCAAAAGACAGGAAACTGGAGGAATGAATCCGATGAGTCAGCTTAATAAAAAAGACATCATTCAACTGCTTGAACGAATTGCAGTCTATTTGGAGATCAAAGGTGAAAATGCCTTTCGGATTTCCGCCTACAGAAAAGCGGCCCAGTCACTCGAACGTGACGAGCGGTCCATTGAAGAGATTGAAGACCCGGCGAAGCTTGCGGGCATCGGTAAAGGCACAGCAGGGATCATCAATGATTTTCTTGAAACAGGCACGACAGAACTGCTTCAGGAGCTTGAGTCTGAAATCCCGGAAGGGCTGTTGCCTCTCTTAAAGCTGCCGGGCCTAGGCGGCAAAAAAATTGGAAAACTGTATCAGGAGCTCGGTGTGGAAAACGCAGAGACCCTGAAGGCTGCGTGTGAAGCCGGTGAGGTCAGTAATCTTGCCGGTTTCGGCAAAAAGACCGAGGAGAAGATTCTCGCAGCCGTGAACGAAATGGGAAAACGGCCGGAACGTCTGCCTTTGCCAGAAGTGACTCGAACGGTGGAGGAACTGACGGCCTTTTTACAGGACATCAAGGAGATCGACCGTTTTGAGCTTGCCGGGAGTTTCCGGCGGGGAAGAGAAACCGTCAAAGACCTCGACTTCATTATATCCACCTCACATCCTGTTTCCGTTGGAGAGAAGCTGGTGACGCATCCGAATGTCACTGCCGTGATCGGACACGGGGAGACAAAAGTGAGTGTGGAACTTACCGACAAAGAGACGATTGTACCCGTTGATTTCCGAATGGTTGAAGATGAATCTTTTGCCACGATGCTGCATCATTTCACCGGATCGAAGGATCATAACGTCCTTTTGCGGCAAATTGCCAAATCGCGGGGCGAGAGCATCAGTGAGTATGGGGTGAAAAATGAGGAATCCGGAGAGGTGACGCATTTCGATACGGAGGCGGATTTCTTTCATCATTTTGATCTGCCGTGGATCGCACCGGAAGTCCGGGAAGGCAAGGAGGAGATCGACGACGCCGCTCATGTGAAAGAGCTTGTTTCGATGGAAGACATGAAAGGTGATCTGCACATGCACACGACCTGGAGTGACGGTGCGCAGTCCATCGATGAAATGATTGAAGCGTGCCGCATGAAAGGGCATGCGTTCATGGCGATTACCGATCATTCGAAGTTTCTTCAGGTTGCAAACGGCCTGACAGAAGAACGACTGAAACGTCAGCACGAGGAGATCCGTACAAAACGGGAGACGGTTGATGATCTGCACGTCTTCACCGGTATTGAAATGGATATCCTGCCCGACGGTTCCCTTGATTACGGGGACGAGGTATTAAAGGAGATCGATTTTGTCATCGCATCCATCCACTCCTCATTCTCACAAGATGAGGAGACCATTATGAAACGTCTCGAAGCTGCCTGCAGGAACCCTCATGTGGCGATGATTGCCCACCCGACGGGACGTCTGATCGGCAGAAGAGACGGTTATCAGGTAAATCTCGAGCGGCTGATTGACCTCGCCGTTCAGACCGGAACCATTCTTGAGATCAACGCCAATCCGAACCGCCTTGATCTGTCCGCAGAATGGGCAGAAAAAGCGCAGGAAAAAGGCGCACTGATCTCGATCAACACGGACGCCCACCGCTATGATATGCTCGATCATTTGAGCTATGGCGTTCGCAATGCGAGACGGGGTTGGATCCGAAAAGAGACAGTCGTCAATACCTGGTCTGTCAAACAGTTGACGGATCATCTGTGGAAAAACCGATTGTAAAGATGGAGGTGCCCTTCTATGCTTGAAAGGGTTTTACGCATACTTGAATACGATAAAATGAAAGACCAGCTTCTGCAGTTTGCAGGCTCGTCCCTGGGAAAGAAGCGGGTGAAAGCCATGACGCCGTTTTTTGAGGAAGAGACGATCCGCGATGAACACGCCAAGACGGCGGAAGCGGCGAAGATAGTCAGATTGAAAGGAACGGCCCCTCTCGGCGGGTTGAAAGACATCAAAGCATCGATCAAACGGGCAGAAATCGGCGCGCAGCTTAACGAAGGGGAACTTCTCGACATCGCATCGACGATTTATGCGAGCCGGCGGTTCCGTTCGTTCATCGAAGGGCTCGTGGAAGACGAGATTGAGCTTGTCATCCTTCCTGAAATGACCCGTTCGATGACGCCGCTCACAGACCTTGAGCATGAGATCAAACAGGCCATTGATGAGAATGGCCATGTCCTTGATTCAGCAAGCCCGGCGCTTCGGCAGATTCGTCAGTCAATCCGTTCCCTTGAGTCGTCGGTCCGTTCAAAACTTGAAAACACGACGAGATCCTCAAGCGGGAGAAAGATGCTGTCGGATGCCATCGTCACGATCCGAAATGACCGTTACGTCATCCCGGTCAAAGCCGAATACCGGAACCATTTCGGTGGGATTGTCCATGATCAGTCAGCCTCCGGTCAGACGCTGTTTGTAGAACCGGAGTTTGCCGTGACGACGAATAATCAGCTGAGAGAGGCAAAAGCAAAAGAAGAGACCGAAATACAGCGTATTCTCTTTGAACTGTCCGGGAGCGTCAGTGAAGTCACAGGCGAACTTGCCGTCATTCTTGACGTCATGACGGAAGTGGACTTCATGTTTGCCAAGGCTTACTACGGGGCGTCGATTAAAGCGACGGAACCGAAACTCGATACCGACGGCAGTTTTGATTTGCGCAAAGCCCGTCACCCGCTCATTCCCGAAGACGAGATTGTCCCCATCGACGTCTCACTCGGTGATGCGTACTCTTCCCTGGTCATTACCGGTCCGAATACGGGCGGGAAAACCGTGACCTTGAAAACAGTGGGCATGCTCACGCTGATGGCACAGTCCGGGCTGCAGATCCCGGTTCAGGAAGGGTCCACCGCCGGCATCTATCAGAAGATCTTTGCGGATATCGGGGACGAGCAGTCCATCGAACAAAGTCTCAGTACGTTCAGTTCGCACATGACCAACATCGTCAATATTATGGATAACGTCGACCATGAATCACTCGTACTCTTCGATGAGCTCGGAGCCGGTACGGATCCGACAGAAGGGGCGGCACTTGCCATTGCCATTCTCGACCGCGTCCGTTCGATCGGAGCCAAAGTGATTGCGACGACGCATTACAGTGAGCTCAAAGGGTACGCCTACAACCGCGAAGGCGTCATCAATGCCAGTGTGGAGTTTGATGTGGAGACACTGAGGCCGACATATCGGCTGTTAATCGGGATTCCCGGACGGAGTAACGCCTTTGCCATCAGTAAGCGGCTCGGTCTTGGTGACGACATCATTGAAGAAGCGGGACTTCACGTCACCGCTGATTCGAACAAGATGGAGAAGATGATTTCGTCTCTTGAAGACAGCCGTAAAGCGGCTGAGAAGGATTATGATGAAGCAGACGCCCTCCTTCAGGAAGCAGAAGCCCTTCATGCAGAACTCGCAGAGGAGCTTGAACGAATTGAGGTCGAAAAAGAACGGATCTTCGAACGGGCAGAAGAAAAAGCCAACAAAGCGGTGGAGAAGGCCATGGAAGAAGCTGAATTCATCATTGCCGAACTCCGGGAAATGCAGGCAAATGCCCCGTCCATTAAAGACCACAAGCTGATCGACGCGAAAAAGAGGCTTGAAGATTCGGAAGTGACCTTGAAGAAAAAGAAAAAAACGTCGCCTGTCAAAAAGAAGAAGCCTGTTGATACACTTCTCCCCGGCGATGAAGTCAAAGTAGTCAGCCTCAATCAAAAGGGTCATATTGTCGAAGCATCAGGAAAAACGGATTATATGGTCCAGCTTGGCATGATGAAGATGAAGGTGAAAAAGGATGACCTGCTTTATATTGACCGGCCTAAGCCGGTTGAGACGAAGCCACTGGCAACGCTGAGGGGAAGAGACGCCCACGTAAAACCGGAACTCGACCTTCGGGGAGAACGGTATGAAAGTGCCATGATGGATGTGGAAAAATACCTGGATGATGCCGTACTTGCCGGCTATCACCAGGTGTCGATCATCCACGGAAAAGGAACCGGGGCTCTTCGTAAGGGCGTCCAGGAACTTCTTGAGCGTCACCCGAATGTGAAATCAACACGACTCGGTTCACAGGGTGAAGGCGGCAGCGGCGTTACCGTTGCCCAGCTCAAATAAAGGCGGGATACGTGATGAATGAGCTGTTTGCAAATGAGTGGGTCTATACAGCAGGTGTTTACAGCCTGACAGTGATGGCGATTATCGTCAGTCTGTCCGTATTTGAGGCGGTTACGAGCTATAAAACATGGGACGAAATCCGCAGCGGCAACGTTGCCGTCGCCCTCAGCATCGGCGGAAAGATTTTCGGGATCGCGAATATTTTCCGTCATTCCATCACGGCCAATGACAGCATTCTCACCATGCTGATGTGGGGTGTATACGGATTTGCACTTCTGTTATTTGTGTATGTGATTTTTGAGTTTTTGACACCGGGATTCAGCGTCGATAAAGAACTGGCCCATGACAACCGGGCAGTAGGTATTGTATCGTTTATTCTCTCTGTTGCCTTGTCGTATGTGATCGGTTCAAGCATTGTGCTGTTTCAATGAGGAGGGTGTTTGATGGAAACGCTGTGGAAAGTCCTCGTCGTCCTCTGCGGCCTATTTATCGTGGCGGGCGTCGTATTTCTGTTTATGTTCTAGTGTTGCATAAGCCTTGTTTATAGATAAAATGGATCATTTTCCAATTTCGCCGTTTCAAGCAGCTTGATTCGGGAATCTCCTACACAGACGTTGTTAATTATGACGTCAGAAAGATTGATGATAAACGGGAGGTTTTCTCAATGAGTGATGATTTCAAGCGTGAAGAAAAAGTGGAGAAAAGACAGGAACCGGGCCGTGTCGGCTCAACCTTGATCAAATATCTCTTCATAACGGTGATCGTTGCGATGGTCCTGTTCTTCTTTGCGAGCTTTGTTCTGCCGATGTTCGGCGGGGACGGCGAAGGAAACGGAGACGGCGGCGGAAACAATAACGCCATTGAAATTGAAATCGACGGCGGCGATGGCGGAGACAATGGAAATAACGGTGAATAAATCAGAAAACCGGGCGAATTGAGCCCGGTTTTTTGATTGATCTGAAAGCTTTTGTCAAGATTTATTGGAAAAAGTCGAAAAATTTTAATAAATCTGTTTCATTTTGATAGCGTTTTCATTAGAATAGAGGTGAGAGAAGTATGCCTCACCAACCACTTTGGGGAAAGTGGATCAATTCATAAAATGGGAGGTCTTGCGATGCAAACATTGACAGAGAAGCCGTGGTTTCAGCATTATCCAGAGGAGATTCCGACATCCATTGACTATGAGGAACAAACGCTTCAGTACTACCTGAAGCGGGCAGCCGAGCGTTACCCGGACAAAAAAGCCCTGCATTTCATGGGGAAGGAAATGACCTACAGTGAAGTCTACACAGAGGCTATGAAGCTTGCCAATCAGCTCAGAGGACTCGGTGTGGAACAGGGAGACCGTGTGGCAATCATGCTCGCGAACACGCCGCAGGCCGTTATTTCTTATTATGGGGTCCTTTTTTCCGGTGCGATCGTTGTTCAGACGAACCCACTTTACGTTGAACGGGAAATTGAGCATCAGATGAACGACTCGGGAGCGAAGGTCATTATCTGCCTCGATCTCGTATATCCGAGGGTATCGAAGGTTCAGGATAAGACGAGCCTTGAGCATGTGATTGTGACAGGTATCAAAGATTATCTGCCATTCCCGAAGAATCTGATTTACCCGTTTATCCAAAAGAAGAATACAGGTATCAAGGTTGATTTAACGTATAACGATCATTTGCATTCCTTTACGGATTTTATTGAAAAAGGATCCGATGCTGATATTCCGCTCAAAATTGACCCGAAGAATGATCTTGCTTTGTTGCAGTACACCGGTGGTACGACAGGACCGGCGAAAGGTGTTATGCTGACGCATTACAACCTCACGGTCAACACCCAGCAGTGTGAATCGTGGATGTACAAGCTCGAACCGGGTAAAGAAGTGATTATGGCGGCATTGCCGTTCTTCCACGTCTATGGCATGACGACGGTTATGAACCTGAGCATCCGACTCGGGTATAAAATGATCATCATGCCGAAATTTGATCCGAAAGGGATTTTAAAGGCCATTGAGAAGCACAGGGCCACCCTGTATCCGGGAGCACCGACGATGTATATCGGCCTCTTGAATCATCCGGATATCAGCAAACATGATCTTTCATCCATCAAAGCGTGCATCAGCGGTTCCGCTCCTTTGCCTGTTGAGGTGCAGTCGCAGTTTGAAGATATTACGAAAGGGAAGCTCGTTGAAGGCTATGGTCTAACGGAGACGTCTCCTGTTGCGATTGCCAACCTGATTTGGGGCAAGCGAAAACCAGGATCCATTGGGCTTCCGTGGCCGGATACCGAGATTATGATCCTTTCAGCAGAAACCGGAGAAGCCGCAGGCCCGAACGAAGTGGGGGAAATCTGCATCCGCGGTCCACAGGTGATGAAAGGCTACTGGCATCTGCCGGAAGCGACCCAGGCCTCATTCAGGGATGATTGGTTCCTCTCGGGTGATATGGGGTACATGGATGAAGAAGGGTACTTCTATATCGTTGACCGGAAAAAAGACATGATTATTGCCGGAGGCTTTAATATTTATCCGCGTGAAGTGGAAGAAGTGCTTTATGAGCATGATGCTGTCCAGGAAGTATGTGTCATCGGCGTTCCGGATCCGTACCGGGGTGAGACGGTCAAAGCATTCGTCGTCCTGAAGGATGGTTCCAAGGTTACGGAAGATGACCTGGATGAATTTGCCCGAAAACAGCTCGCGTCGTTTAAAGTGCCGAGATTATATGAGTTCCGGGATGAACTTCCAAAGACGATGGTCGGTAAGATTTTGAGACGTGTCCTTGTCGATGAAGAAAAAGCAAAACAAAAACAGGAAAATGACAAATAGATCATATTTATCAGGACTCCCTCTGAAAAAAAGTCTTTCAGAGGGAATCTTTTTGTCATTAACTATTCACATTTGTAATCGGTTTCATATAGAATAGACAGTGAGAGAGAAATGCTTAGAAAGGAAAGGGAGGATTTGAGGAGAGGATGTAAAGATGACAAAGACAGTTTCCAGACCGTGGCTCGAGCACTATCCGGAGGAGATACCGGCATCGATTGATTATGAGAAGCGCCCCTTGCAGGATTATCTCAGACAGGGTGCCAAAGAAGAACCGGACAAGGTGCTGCTGCATTTCATGGGCAAGGAAATGACGTTCAAGGAAGTTTACACTGAAGCATTATCCTTTGCAAATGCTCTGAGTAACCTCGGGATTCAAAAAGGGGACCGTGTTGCCATTATGCTTGCCAACACACCGCAGTCGGTCATCAGCTACTATGGTGCGCTGTTCGCAGGCGCTGTCGTTGTGCAGACGAATCCGCTGTATGTGGAACGGGAACTTGAGCATCAGATGGTGGATTCAGGAGCGAAAATCATGATCTGTATGGACCTGGTGTACCACCGCGTAATGAATGTGATTGACAAAACGAATCTTGAACATGTGATTGTCACAGGGATTAAAGACTATTTGCCATTCCCAAAGAATCTCGTCTATCCGTTTATACAGAAAAAGAACTATGGCTTTAAGCCGGATGTGAAATACGGAAAAACGGTTCATTCGTTTACGAAACTTTTGAAGCAGCACGACTCAAAAGAAATCGCTGTAGAGATTGACCCGGAAGAGGATCTAGCTCTTCTGCAGTATACCGGGGGGACGACAGGGGTGGCAAAAGGTGTTAAACTGACACACATGAACCTTGTCTCAAACACGACGCAGTGCATCCGCTGGATGTATAAAATCGACCATGGAAATGAAGTGTTGCTCTGTGCGTTGCCTTTTTTCCACGTCTACGGTATGACGGTCGGTATGAATTTCTCGGTGATGGACCGAAGCAAAATGGTCATCTTGCCAAAATTCGATACAAAGCAGACCCTCGAAGCCATTGAAAAACAAAAAGCATCTATTTTTCCGGGTGCACCAACGATGTATATCGGGCTGATTAATGATCCCGATGTGGGAAAGTATGACTTAAGCTCCATAGAAATCTGCATCAGCGGGTCAGCACCACTGCCTTTGGAAGTCCAACAACGGTTCGAAAAACTGACCGGCGGGAAATTGTCGGAAGGGTTCGGACTCACGGAATCCTCCCCGGTGACACATTTCAATCTGATGTGGGGCAAACGACCGTCCGGAAGTATCGGATTGCCGTGGCCGGATACGGACGTCGCCATTTTGTCGGCTGAGACCGGAGAACCTGCAGAAGCAGGGGAAGTCGGAGAGCTGATGATCAAAGGGCCTCAGGTGATGAAAGGGTACTGGAACCGCCCGGAAGAGACGAATGCCACTTTCCATGAAGGTTGGCTATTGACCGGTGACATGGGTTATATGGACGAAGAAGGCTTTTTCTACATTGTGGACCGAAAGAAAGATATGATCATTGCAGGCGGCTTTAACATTTATCCACGGGAAATTGAAGAGGTCCTGTTTGAACACCCGGCGGTTCAGGAAGCAGTGGCTGTTGGGGTGCCGGATCCGTATCGGGGGGAAACCGTCAAGGTATTCATCGTCAAACGTGAAGGCCATGATGTGTCCGAGAAAGATCTGAATGCGTTCTGCAGAGAACGATTGTCGGCATATAAGGTGCCAAAGCTCTATGAATTCCGTGAAGAACTGCCAAAGACGATGGTCGGGAAAGTCCTTCGACGGGCTCTGCTTGAAGAAGAGAAGGAAAAAGCGAAACAAAATGCCTGAAGTTTGTCACAAAACGTCACCTTTCGTATTGACAGCAGTGAGGTTGTCCTCTACAATGAATTTATGAATGAATAATCATTCAGTAGTTGTGTGCAGAGGACGTGATGAGATGGGCAAGAAAAAAGGACCCAAATATGATGCGATAATAGATGCAGCAGTGATCGTTTTTGCCCAAAACGGCTATCATCTATCCAAGGTATCCAAAATTGCCAAACAGGCCGGTGTGGCAGACGGTACGATTTATTTGTACTTTAAGAACAAGGAAGACATCCTGATTTCCATGTTCGAAGAGAAAATGAGCGTTTTCGTGGACCGGATTAAGCATGAAATTAATCGTGTAACGAGTATTGAGAAAAAGCTTGAAATCATGATCGAAATGCATTTCACACAGCTCGAACTCGATCCGGATCTCGCGATTGTGACCCAGCTCGAGCTGAGGCAGTCCAATACGAATATGCGTTATCAGGTCAATGAAGTGCTAAAGGGCTATCTCGGACTGATCGATGCGATTCTTGAAGAGGGAATCCGTCAGGGTGTATTGGACCCGGATCTCAATATCCGGATCGCCAGGCAAATTATTTTTGGTGCCGTGGACGAAGTCGCGACGAACTGGGTGATGAAGGAACGTAAATACGCGCTTACGCCCCTGGCCTCGAGCATCAGCGATATGCTCATGAAAGGATTGTCGATGAAAACACAGCCGGAAGCAGAAACGAAAGGATGAATTCAGATGGCCGATCCGTCATTGCTCGCTTTGAAGAAAGACTCGCAAATAGCTGTTGTCACGCTTACCAATCCGCCTGCCAATGCCATTTCAGCAAACGTGATCGCAGAACTCGATGACATGTTCACGGAGCTTCAATCTGATGATGATGTGAAAGTGATCATTCTTCACGGTGAAGGGCGATTTTTTGCAGCAGGAGCCGATATCAAAGAATTTACGGAGCTGACACATGCTAACGAGTTCAGAGAGACTGCCAGAGAAGGGCAGCGCGTATTCAGAATGATCGAGACCATGACCAAACCGGTTATTGCCGTGATCCATGGGGCGGCCCTTGGAGGCGGACTGGAACTCGCCATGGCCTGTCATATGCGCTACGTCACACCGAATGCGAAGCTTGGACTCCCAGAACTGAACCTTGGGCTCATCCCGGGATTTGCGGGTACGCAGAGACTGCCCCGAATGATCGGACACGCCAAGGCCCTCGAGATGATGATGACAGCAGAACCGATTACCGGTGAAGAAGCGGTTTCTGCAGGTCTTGCCAACAGACTCGTATCAGAGGAAGATCCGTTGACGGAAGTCATGGCAATGGCGATCAAAATGGTAACGAAGCCGCGCCGCAATCTGGCAGCCGTTATGGAACTTGTTCATGAAGCGGAGCGTGACTCCCTTGAACGGGGACAGGAGAAAGAGGCTGTTCTGTTCGGGGATCTTGCTGAAACCGGGAATGCCCGAGAAGGCATCCGGGCGTTCATGGAGAAGCGTAAACCTACGTTTGAAGACCGCTGAAACAGGCGGTTTTCCAAATACACGATTTGAAAGCGTTTTATATTTTTTAAACAGGAGGGAAACTGAATGAACATTTACGTGATTATGAAGCGTACTTTCGACACAGAAGAAAAAATTCAGCTGGACAATGGAGCCATTTCTGAAGATGGAGCTGAATTCATCATTAACCCCTATGATGAATATGCCGTTGAGGAAGCGATCCAGCTCCGTGACGAACACGGCGGTGAGGTGACGCTGGTGACAGTTGGTGATGAGGAAGCAGAGAAGCAGCTGCGCACAGGACTTGCCATGGGTGCTGATAAGGCCGTATTGATTGAAGATGAAGATGTGGAAGATGGGGACACGTACTCCACTGAACGGATTCTTGCGGGTTATTTTGCCGATAAGGAACCGGATCTCATTCTCGGCGGTAACGTTGCCGTAGACGGCGGTTCAGGTCAGGTCGGCCCTCGACTTGCTGAGCGGCTTGGCATCAGTCATGTGACCAGTGTGGTATCCATTACCATTGATGGTGACAAAGCGACCATCGAAAAGGACGTCGAAGGGGATCAGGAATTTATTGAAGTGCCTCTTCCTGCACTCTTGACAGCCCAGCAGGGATTAAATGAACCTCGTTATCCGTCACTTCCGGGGATTATGAAAGCGAAGAAAAAGCCGTTGGATGAACTTGATCTGGATGATCTCGATCTCGAAGAAGATGATGTGGAAGGCAAGACCGAACGCCTTGAAATCTTCCTGCCACCGCCGAAAGAAGCCGGTAAGATCCTTGAAGGTGAAGTGAATGAGCAGGTCTCTGAACTTGTCTCACTGTTGAAGAACGAAGCGAAAGTCATTTAATCAGGAGGGAAAACGATTATGGCCAATAAAGTATTAGTCATTGGAGAAATGCGAGACGGTGAATTCAGAAATGTATCGTTTGAAGCGATTGCAGCAGCAAAGCAGGTTGCCCCGGACGGTGAAGTCGTCGGTGCACTCCTCGGTTCAGGTGTGGAAGCTGAAGCAGGGAAACTGTTCCAGTTTGGCGCAGACCGTGTTGTGGTCGTGGACGATGAGAAATTAAAAGAATATACGCCGGAAGGTTATACCCAGGCTGCAAAGGCCCTGGTCGATCAGGAAGAACCTGATGCGATTATTATGGGTCACACATCCATCGGACGCGATCTCTCTGCGAAGCTCGCAGCGCGTATGGAGGCCGGATTGATTTCGGATGCAGTCAGTCTCGAAATGGATGGTGACGATGCCGTCTTCACCCGCCCGATTTACTCAGGGAAGGCATTTGAAAAAGTAAAAGTGAAAGATGGAGTGACTTTTGCCACAATCCGTCCGAACAATATCCCTGCACTGGATGAAGACAGTTCCAAATCCGGTTCAGTCGAGAAAGTGGATGTGGCAATCACGGATCTGAAGACCATTATTAAAGAAGTGGTGAAGAACACTGCTTCTGGCGTAGACCTTTCCGAAGCGTCGGTCATTGTTGCCGGAGGACGCGGAGTGAAGAGCGAAGAGAACTTCAATCAGCTTTATGAACTTGCAGATCTCTTAGGCGGTGCCGTAGGTGCTTCACGGGGTGCCTGCGATGCCGAGTACTGTGATTACGCCCTTCAGATCGGTCAGACAGGTAAAGTCGTCACACCGGATCTGTATATTGCAGTCGGGCTGAGCGGTGCCATTCAGCACGTCGCCGGGATGTCGAATTCAAAAGTCATCGTAGCCATTAACAAAGACCCCGAAGCAGAAATCTTCCAGATTGCCGACTACGGGATAGTTGGTGACCTCTTTGAAGTGATGCCTCAGCTGATTGAAGAATTTAAAAAAGTCGTCGTGTAACGGCGGTCATCCCATATATCACAAACTGAAGCTGCAGAACAGTCCTGCAGCTTCTTTTTGATCAGGGCGTGAAAAAAGGGCTTTCGATGTCGGCGGACACGTACCGGGAACTTTTCCAAAAGGTATCGCCGTATGCCGCTTATTCCATCAACAATCAACAACGAGCTGCAACATCCCCTGATGAAAAGCAGGATACAGGATTGCCAATGATAAACAGCATCTTTGCTAAATTGGCTTGAATAAGATATTATGAATGTACAGTCCTCACGGGAAATATACGGCTTGCTTTTTTCTGCAGGTTTAGTATAATACCTATTGGGGTATATGAAAGATGCATGATTAATGAGGAGGAATGTTGAAATGGCAATTGTAAAAGCTAGTGACGCTACGTTTGCTGAAGAAACTGGACAAGGTGTAGTTCTCGCGGACTTTTGGGCTCCATGGTGCGGACCTTGTAAAATGATTGCACCGGTACTTGAAGAACTGGATGCAGATATGGGTGACAAAGTGAAGATTGTAAAACTCGATGTTGATGAAAATCAGCAGACAGCCAGCAAATTCGGTGTTATGAGTATCCCGACACTGCTCGTCTTCAAAGACGGTGAAGTTGTTGATCAGGTTGTCGGTTTCCAACCGAAAGAAGCACTTGCAGGAACCCTTCAAAAGCACATCTGATCAGTGATTGCTGTAACAGTAAGGACGTTTGGGGAATGGATCCCCAAACGTCTTTTTTCTGTCTTGCTCCTGTCGCATCTGACGTGGCAGTGGATAATGCTCAGCGCCTCATTGGTGCAAGCTGTTATTCGTCCGTGCTAAACTGATAAAAGAACAGGCTGTGCTGCCAATGGTGGCAGCGCGACAGCAAGATCAGCAAAGGGGCGCTTACACATGCTCGAGAATAAACACAAGCTTGACCTGCTTCCAGCCCAGCCGGGCTGTTATCTGATGAAAAACAAACACCAGACCGTGATCTATGTCGGGAAGGCCAAAGTGCTCAAAAACAGGGTCAGGTCCTACTTTACCGGGAGTCATGATCAGAAGACTCAAATGCTTGTCAGTGAAATCGCGGATTTTGAATACATCGTCACCTCTTCGGAAATCGAAGCGCTCCTGCTTGAACAGAATTTGATCAAAAAGCATGAGCCAAGATACAACGTTCTTTTAAAGGATGACAAGAGCTATCCATTCATCAAGATTACGAACGAAGAACATCCGCGACTGATCACGACGCGGAATGTAAAAAAAGACGGGGCAAAATACTTCGGCCCATACCCGAATGCGTATTCCGCCAATGAAACGAAAAAGCTTCTTGACCGGATCTACCCACTCCGCAAATGCCGCACGCTTCCCGATCGTGTCTGCCTTTACTACCACATCGGTCAGTGCTTGGCTCCGTGTGAGTTTGAAGTTACAGCAGATCAGAATAAAACCATGGTTCAGGACATCACAAAATTCCTGAACGGCGGTCATAAAGAGGTGAAGGAAAGCATTGAGAAGAAAATGTATGAAGCGTCGGAAGAGATGAATTTTGAACGGGCTAAAGAGCTCCGGGATCAGATGGTTCATATCGAAAATGTGATGGAAAAACAGAAAATTACCATTGCAGATCAGACGAATCGGGATGTATTCGGCTTTGAAGTGGACAAAGGCTGGATGTGTGTCCAGGTATTTTTCGTGAGACAGGGAAAGCTCATTGAACGTGACGTCTCCCTGTTTCCGGTCTATCAGGAGCCTGTCGATGATTTTTACACATTTATCGGTCAGTTCTATCTCGAAGAGCATCATAAAAAACCGAATGAGATCTTCGTTCAGTCAGGTGTGGATACGGGGCTTGTCTCCGATTTCCTTGACGTGAAAGTGCTGGAACCGAAGCGGGGTCAGAAAAAGGAACTCGTTGATCTGGCCCGCAAAAATGCGTCCATCTCATTAAAAGAAAAATTTGATCTGATCGAAAAAAATGAGAAAAAGACGATTCATGCGATTCAGGAACTCGGGCAGGTCATGAAGATCGACACACCGTATCGCATCGAAGCCTTTGACAACTCCAATATTCAGGGTGTGGATCCGGTATCGGCCATGGTCTCGTTTCTTGACGGGAAGCCGGATAAAAAGAATTACAGAAAATACAAAGTGAAAACCGTGCAGGGCCCCGATGACTATGAATCCATGCGTGAGGTCATCAGACGCCGCTATAAGCGGCTGCTGACGGAAGAGCAGCCGTTGCCGGACCTGATTGTCATCGACGGCGGCAAAGGTCAAATATCCGCTGCACAGAGTGTCCTTGAAGATGAACTCGGACAGACGATTCCTGTTTGCGGTCTGGTGAAGGATGACAAACACCGGACGTCACAGCTCATGGCAGGGGATCCGCCGGAAGTTATCTCGTTAAAGCGGACGAGTGAGGCTTTTTATCTGCTTCAGCGCATTCAGGATGAAGTCCACCGGTTTGCCATCACCTTTCACCGCAACGTGCGGAAGAAATCTCAGTTTCAGTCGATCCTCGATGACGTAGACGGGATCGGAGAAAAGAGGAAAAGAACCCTGTTAAAGACATTCGGGTCGCTGAAACGGATTAAACAGGCGTCTGTGGAAGAAATCGAGCGTGCAGGAATCCCTCAGTCTGTTGCTTCGGCCTTAAAGAGAGCCATCGAGGATGAACCTGTAAAATGACCGATCAGCCGAATTGCCAGTTCACTTCCTCCTTGTTATGATTAGTATTGTCTTTGTCCACTGTTTCGTCACATTTTTTCACAGTCTTTTAGATTCAGGTTTCAAATGCTGACGAGGTGGAAACGTATAAATGAACCAACGATTGACCAAAAACATCGAGGAGGAATCGACATTGGCAACGGTAGTTCAAAAATTTGGCGGCACATCCGTCGGTGATACAACGAAAATCAAACGGGTGGCTGAACGCATTAAACGAAGAATGGAAGCAGGTGACCAGGTGGTAACCGTCGTATCCGCGATGGGTAAATCCACAGACAAACTGGTGGATCTTGCTAACGATATTACAGAAGATCCGGATCCGCGCGAGATGGATATGCTGCTGACGACAGGTGAGCAGGTTACGATTTCCCTTGTTGTCATGGCGCTGAAAGAAATAGGTGTCGAAGCCGTTTCATTGACCGGCTGGCAGGCCGGCATCCAAACGGAATGCACACATGGTGATGCCCGCATTACAGACATCGACAAATCGGCTGTACAGGATTATCTGGATGAAGGAAAAGCGGTGCTTGTTGCCGGATTCCAGGGCATCAGTGATGAAGGCAATATCACCACACTCGGACGCGGTGGATCAGATACGACAGCAGTGGCTTTGGCAGCCGCACTCGGTGCTGAGTCCTGCTCCATTTTCACCGACGTCACCGGTGTCTTCACCGCAGATCCGCGATATGTGGAACAGGCACGTCAAATGCCGAGCATCTCCTATGATGAAATGCTTGAGCTTGCCAACCTCGGTGCAGGTGTCCTGCATCCGCGCGCGGTTGAATTTGCGAAGAATTACAATGTGCCGCTGATTGTGGCATCGAGTATGGAAGAAGTAGAGGGAACACTCGTTGAGGAGGAAGCATCCATGGAAAAGAATCTCGTTGTACGGGGTCTTGCTTTTGAGAAAGATGTAACGAAAATTGCGATTGAACGTCTCCCGAATCAGTATGATACGATGTCGATGATCTTTAAGTTGCTTGCGGCAGACGGCATCAACGTCGATCTGATTATCCAGCAGACAACCAGCGATCATGCCCTGAATGTCTCATTTTCAGTCGATACTGATAAACTCGATCGTGCTCTTGAGATCCTTGAGGAGAACAAGGCGGAGCTTTGCTATTCAACAGTCCGTCATCAGAGCATGCTCAGTAAAGTGTCGATTGTCGGATCCGGCATGATTTCCAATCCGGGTGTTGCAGCGGATATGTTTGAGACACTTGCCAAAGAAGAGATCGAAGTGATGATGGTCAGCACGTCAGAGATTGCTGTATCAGCGGTGGTCCCTGAAATGGATATGGTCCGTGCAGCCAACGCCCTTCACTCAACCTTTAAACTTGATGCGGAAGAACTCGAAAAGGTGGAAGCCTTAACGTCGTAATCTATGACCGTTTATGAGCAGTCTTACTTCAACAGACGAAAAGCCGAACCGCGGGGAATGTTCCCGTTGGTTCGGCTTTTCTTTTCGTGATTGCCTGAGACCGCTGTTCAGTCTGTATGATCTTTCACATCAGACATGATCGTGATCGCAACCGTCAGGGGCTGCTTCTTTTTGATGGTGTATGAGCCTTCGGAAACGACACCATCGCGAATTTCTTTAAGCTGAGCGAGAAAACCGGTTTCCATGGAAAAAGCGCGTTCGTTGACCTGAAACGGTGTTTCAAGTTCATAGTGGGTCTGTTTGCTTTTCTCTTTCAGGAGTGTCAGCCTGCCCCAGCCGGCCTGTTCAAAAAACAGGACAGGATCTTCGGTGGCGCGCTCCTGGTGCTTTCGTGCAAGATGTTTGCCTGAATAGTAGAGGATCATGCTTTCGTCTTCACCAAGCAGCTCCGGGATCACATCATTTCTCAAAATGTCATAACTGAAACCGGGGACGGTTTCAGGGATTTCGCGTTCTTTTCTTTTTTTGAACATGTGTCATCATCCTTCGTTGTCAGTACTGAATGACCGAATGCCATTCTTTCTTACTTGTTGTCCATGTGTCCAAACACTCTTTTATGCCATCCTTTTATTTTATCATGAAAAGATTCTCTGACAAGATATAGTTAACCCCGTGAAGTCATGATATACTATTCTCCGTATTCATCGAGGGAGGTTTGATCATGAAACTGGGTGCAGCCAGATTTTTATCACCGTTTCGCATTATTGTTGCGTCTTACGTCATTGCCATGTTTGTTTTCAGCATTCTGTTGTACCTCCCTGTATCGACCCAGGAGGGCGTAACAGTCACATATTCCGAAGCGCTGTTCACTTCTGTCAGCGCCGTGAGCGTCACCGGGCTGACTGTTTTGAATGTATCTGAGACGTACAGTCCGCTCGGGATCTTTTTTCTCGCCTCGGCAATTCAGCTTGGCGGGATCGGAGTCATGACCCTCGGTACATTTATCTGGATGGTCATGGGCAAAAAGATCGCCCTCTCGCAGCGCATGCTGATCATGGTCGACCATAATCAGATTTCATTTGCAGGTATGGTAAAGCTGATGCGGGGGATTCTTTTTGTTGCTTTTGGTATCGAATTGACCGGTGCCCTGATTTTGGGGACTTATTATACGAATTATTTTGATTCAGTGGGTGAAGCGTTTTATCAGGGAGCCTTCGGTGCGCTGAGCGCATTTACAAATGCGGGTTTTGATGTTACCGGCCAGTCACTGATTCCGTTCGCTGATGACTATTTTGTTCAGCTTGTGAATATCCTTCTGATCTTTGCCGGAGCCATCGGGTTTCCGGTGCTGATGGAACTGAAAGAGTATTTCACGACGAAAGATACGCAGTTTCGTTTCAGCCTGTTCACGAAAATTGCCACGGCGACGTATTTTATCGTCTTTGCGATCGGGGCTGTCGGTCTGTGGATCACAGAGCGGACTGCGTTTTATGATGGCATGGTCTGGCATCAGCAGCTCTTCTTCTCCCTGTTCAATTCTGCCACGGCAAGGAGCGGTGGTCTCGCTACCATGGACATGAATGAACTTACAATGGCGAGTCTCATGCTTCTCTCGGGACTCATGATTATCGGTGCGAGTCCGTCGAGTGTGGGCGGCGGGATCCGGACCACGACGCTTGCAGTCATGTTCTTGACGATCCGAAGCTTTGCTCTCGGGCGCTCCGATGTCAAAGTGTTCGGCAGAGAGATTCATATCGAAGATCAGCAGAAATCCTTTATCGTGCTGTCGGTCTTTGCTGTCGGTCTGTTTGCCGCCATTACCGGGATCAGTTTCCTAGAGACCGGACAGGATGTGGCCCTTGAAGCGATTATCTTTGAAGCAAGCTCTGCCTTTGGTACGTCGGGGCTTTCCATGGGCATCACACCGGATTTATCCCAGGGCAGTCAGATCATCCTGATGATTCTGATGCTGATCGGCCGGGTGGGGCTTGTAGCCTTTTTATTCTCGATCCGTGCAAGGGAAAAGAAAACCCATTATCAATATCCGAAGGAACGGATCATTATCGGGTAAGATATGGATGGTATTTACAGTATTGTGCAATAGTAAGATGCTTGTTATTGTACAAACTTACAAAAAACTGAATGGATTCTCAATTAGCGGCTAATTTTCTCAAAGAAGTTGGCCGCGCCTTTTTTTGTTGGATGTTTCTATGAAATTCAGGTGAAATAACCGGCTGAAATTTAAGAATTTTCACAATGGTCAACGTTTTTCTGTTAAAATAATAGTGAATCCGCTTTCTTGACGGAGGCCCGTCATAGCGGTAAAATAAAATTGTCAAACTTTATACAAAGTTGTGGCAGTTTTTAGTCTTTTCATGTTAATGTGATAAGAATTGCTGATAAAGGAGGGTAAATTGCCGGAAACGTATTTTGTCAGTCAGCCATTATCAATTTGTACAGGGGGAGAATGACATGTCGACGAATAATCGCGAATTTTTTTACAGAAAGCTTCATTCATTGCTCGGCGTTATACCAGTCGGTGCATTCCTGATCGTCCACCTGACCGTCAACTATTACGCGGTTCAGGGAGAGGAAGCCTACAATCAGGCCGTCGCATTTATGGAGAGTCTGCCGTTTGTCTATGTACTTGAAATTTTCTTAATATTCCTTCCACTTCTGTTTCATGCCATCTACGGGATGTATATCGTATTTCAGGCAAAGAATAACACGTCTACATACAGTTATTTCAGAAACTGGATGTTCATGCTTCAGCGTGTATCCGGTGTGATTGTGTTTATTTTCGTTGTCTGGCACGTATGGGATACCCGGATTCAGAAGATGTTCGGCGCTGAAGTGAACTTTGACATGATGGTGGACATTGTCCAGAATCCGATCGCACTGGTCGGCTACATCATCGGTATTACCGCAGCTACATTCCACTTTGCCAACGGGATTTGGGCGTTCCTGATCACGTGGGGCATTACGGTTTCACCCCGCTCTCAAAAAATTTCCCAGTATATCACAATGGGGATTTTCGTTATCCTGACGTTTGTCGGAATCCGTGCCATCCTGGCATTTGTCATCTAGTAGTCCAATAGAAGGAGTGTATGTGACATGAGCAAAGGAAAAATTATCGTTGTAGGCGGCGGACTCGCCGGCCTGATGGCGACAATCAAAGCAGCCGAAAGGGGGATGACGGTGGATCTGTTCTCCGTTGTACCCGTAAAACGTTCACACTCTGTGTGTGCCCAGGGCGGCATAAACGGAGCCTTGAATACAATGGGTGAAGGTGACTCCACGTGGGAGCACTTTGATGATTCCGTATACGGCGGGGACTTCCTTGCCAATCAGCCTCCGGTAAAAGCCATGTGCGACGCGGCACCGGGGATCATTCATCTCCTTGACCGCATGGGTGTTATGTTTAACCGGACGGCAGAAGGACTTCTTGCTCTGCGCCGGTTTGGCGGCACGCAGCATCACCGTACGGCATTTGCCGGTGCAACGACGGGACAGCAGCTGTTGTATGCACTTGATGAGCAGGTTCGCCGCCACGAAGTCAACGGACTTGTGAACAAGTATGAGGGATGGGAATTCCTTCATGCCGTACTTGACGATGACAATGTCTGCCGTGGTATTACCGCACAGGACCTGAACTCCTCTGAGATTCAGTCATTCCGCGGGGATGCGGTGATTCTGGCGACGGGTGGACCGGGCATCATCTTCGGCAAGTCCACGAACTCCATGATCAATACCGGCTATGCCGCAGCGGCGGTCTATGAGCAGGGTGCCTACTACGCGAACGGGGAATTCATTCAGATTCACCCGACAGCGATTCCGGGGGATGACAAACTCCGCCTCATGAGTGAATCAGCCCGTGGTGAAGGCGGCCGTGTCTGGACCTATGATGAGAACGGAAAACCTTGGTACTTCCTTGAAGAGAAGTATCCGGCATACGGAAATCTCGTACCGCGTGATATTGCGACTCGTGAGATTTTCCACGTCTGTGTGGATAAAAAGCTCGGTATCAACGGAGAGAACATGGTCTACCTTGATCTCTCGCACAAGGATCCGAAAGAGCTCGACATCAAACTTGGCGGCATCATGGAGATCTATGAGAAGTTCATGGGTGATGATCCGCGTAAAGTGCCGATGAAGATCTTCCCTGCGGTGCACTATTCCATGGGCGGTCTCTGGGTTGACTACGATCAGATGACCAACATTCCAGGCCTGTTTGCCGCCGGTGAAGTGGATTATTCCATTCACGGTGCAAACCGCCTCGGTGCGAATTCCCTGCTCTCTTCGATCTTTGGCGGCATGGTTGCCGGACCGAAAGCAGCTGAGTATATCGACGGTCTCGATCAGCTTGCAGAGGAGATGGACAGTCGTGTATTCGACGCCCAAGTGCAAAAGGATCAGGATGAGTTTAACAAGATCCTCAAGATGAACGGCACAGAAAATGCCTTTAAACTTCACCAGGAACTCGGATCGCTGATGACGGAAAACGTCACCGTTGTCCGTGAGAACGATCGTCTTGCCAAGACAGATGAAGCCATCGTGTCCCTTCTTGAGCGTTATCAGAACATCAGTATTGATGATACCTCACAATGGTCCAATCAGAGTGCCGCATTCATTCGTCAGTTGAAAGCCATGATGAATCTCGCACGCGTGGTAACCGTCGGCGCACTCAACCGGAATGAAAGCCGGGGCGCTCATTACAAACCGGAATTCCCGGACCGTAATGACGAAGAATGGCTGAAGACAACAAAGGCCAAATTCAACCCGGAAACACAGGATCCGGTATTTGAATATGAAGATGTGGATGTGTCGCTGATTGAGCCGCGTAAGCGAGATTATACTTCCAAGAAAAAGGCTGGTGAGAAAGCATGAGTGAAAAAACCATCTCACTGATTATCAAACGGCAGGAAAACCAGGAGAGTGCCCCGTATGAAGAGAAGTTTGAGATTCCGTACCGCTCAAACATGAACGTCATATCGGCGCTGATGGAAATTCGTCGAAATCCAAAGAATGCCCTGGGCAAAGACACCACGGCAGTCGCATGGGATGCAAGCTGTCTTGAAGAGGTGTGCGGAGCCTGTTCCATGGTCATTAACGGAAAACCGCGCCAATCCTGTACAGCGTTGATTGATCAGCTTGAACAGCCGATCCGGCTTGAGCCGATGAATACGTTCCCGGTCATCCGTGATCTGCAGGTCGACCGCAGCCGAATGTTTGACTCGCTGAAGCGGGTCAAAGCCTGGGTGCCGATCGACGGTACACATGACCTGGGTTCCGGACCGAGAATGCCGGAAGCGAAGCGCCAGTGGGCGTACGAACTGTCAAAATGCATGACGTGCGGTGTTTGTTTGCAGGCATGTCCAAACGTCAACAGCAAATCCCCGTTTATCGGACCTGCACCGATCTCTCAGGTGCGTCTCTTTAACGCCCACCCGACTGGTGCGATGCATAAGGCAGAGCGTCTTCAGACGTTGATGGACGGTGAAGGCGGACTGTCCAATTGCGGAAACTCGCAAAACTGTGTGGAAGCCTGTCCGAAGGAGATTCCACTGACCACGTCCATTGCTGCTTTGAATCGTGAGACCACATTACAATCATTCAAAGATTTCTTTGGTACCGATCACACGGCATAAGGTCAACAGGAAGAGAGAGGGCCTGTCCTTCTCTCTTCTGTTTCTTTTGCGCAATAATGAATGAAGTATCACTCATTAAAGGGGAGGATGTCAGATGGCATTGCCGGCATATATCGAAAATCTTGAAACATGGACTGAGGAGTTTGCGTATTTTTTTCCTGTGAACGTCCGTTTTTCCGAAACGGATGCCTTCGGTCATTTAAATAATACGAATACATTCGTTTACTTTGAGCATGGCAGAATTTCGTTTTTTAAACAGATTGGCCTGATGCAGGAATGGATGAGCCGTGAAACGAATGCGATTCCTGTAACGGCGGATCTTCACTGTGACTACATGAAGCAGGTCTATTTCGATGAGGAACTCCGCATCGGTGTTAAACTGAACCGCGTTGGAACGAGTTCGATGGATATTCACTACGTCGCGCTGAACCGTAAAGATGAGGTCTGTTTTACCGGACGGGGCACGATTGTCCAGGTTTCAAAAGTTACAGGGAAAGGGGAACCGTGGACGGAATCGGAAAAGGAGATGCTTGAAGCAACCATGCCGCAGCGTTGACGAACAAAGGAAAGCGGATTATGATGAACAAAAGCGGATGAATGGGGACACCATTCATCTTTATTATGACATCTGCGGGGCGGTAAGGAATGAAAGACGGGACATACAGGGTAGTGAAAGCGTTGAATAATAACGTGCTCATTGCAAAAACAGATATCGATCAGGAAGTGATCTTTATTGGAAAAGGGATCGGTTTTGGGAAGAAAGCCGGGCACGATTATCAGGCTTCCAAATCTGATAAAGTTTATATGCTGATCGACCAGGACGAACAGGACCGCTATAAGGCGCTTGTCACTGAGGATAACGAGGAGCGGCTTCTTGCTGTCCATGAAGCGATAGCAAGAATTGAAAGTGAGATGGCAATCCGTTTGCCGGATTCCGCGCTCTTTGCCCTGACGCAGCATCTTGCCCTCGCTTTGCAGCGGACAACCGATGGGACGGACATTCAGAATCCCTTCCTTTTGGAGACGAAATGGCTTTACCGGGACAGCTACAGGCTCGCCGAGCAGGCCGTCCACTTTTTGATGAAGGAGACCGGGCTGTCCCTGCCGGAAGCAGAGATCGGCTTTGTAACGCTTCATATCCAAAGCGCATTAAGAGATTCGGGTCCCGAATACAGTAACAGGAATCTTGAAGATGTACTTGAACGTTGTTTGTTCTACATCGAGGAGAAGACAGGTGCGAGTCTTGACGAACGGTCAGGCACCGTTCGCAGGCTCATTTCTCAGATCAGTCAGATCGTACATGAACCGGATCCGGATGATGGCGAAAATATTGTGACTGATGCCATTTTGAACTTGAAGCAATCGGATGGACTGTGCTATACTGTTTCCCGTAACGTAATCCGGATGATTGAGAAAGGGACCGGTAAACAGGCCGGTGACAAAGATGCCCTGCATCTGATGCTTGCCCTGCATTCGGTCATGAACCATCAGCAGCTGACAAAACCATAGCAGGAACACACGATTTCATTTACGTGTTACTGATTCGATCAGGCATGAGTAAAGAGAGGGTTGTGAGCAGGAAATGCGTATTCACGTATGGATTTCCGTTCACGTTTCTTTTTACTCATGTCTTTTTTGTTTAATATGCTGATCGACGCATGATTTGTGTAAAAGCAGGGTAAATAAAACAGATAGAACAGGGTATTTCGGTAACTTTTCATCAGAATCCGGACTACCATTTATACGGGAAGAATCCCGAAACTACGTTTAAGGAGTGTTTCAACATGGCAGAGAAGACATTTACGATCACAGCAGACACAGGAATCCACGCACGACCGGCAACACAGCTTGTCAATAAAGCAGGTCAGTTCGAATCAGAGATTACACTTGAGTACAACGGAAAGTCCGTTAACTTGAAGTCAATCATGGGTGTTATGTCTCTTGGTGTCGGTCAGGGTGCAGATGTGATAATCAAAGCGGAAGGTCCGGACGCTGACGAAGCGATCAAGGAGCTTGATGGCATCATGCAGGAAGGATTGGCAAAATAATGGCGAAAAAGCTGACAGGTATTGCGGCATCCTCCGGGATCGCCATCGCCAAAGCATTTCGTATGGAAGTACCGGATTTGAGCTTTGATGACAGTCAAACCGATGACCCGGACCAGGAAATCGTCAAGCTGGATCAGGCACTGGCCACATCCACAGAGGAACTTGAAGCCATTCGGGAAAAGACGCTGAATGACCTCGGTGAAGAACACGCCGAAATCTTCTCAGCCCATCTTCTCGTTCTGCGGGACCCGGAGCTCATCGATCCGATCAAACAAAAGATTTCCGATGACCGTTCCAATGCAGCGAAAGCCTTGTCCGAAGTGACGGACATGTTTGTCAGTATGTTTGAATCCATGGATAATGAATACATGCAAGAACGTGCTGCGGATATCCGTGATGTTTCCAAGCGGGTTCTCGCACATATTCTTGGCAAGCCAATCGTATCTCTTGCGGAAATCCAGGAAGAAGTCATTCTCCTCGCGGATGATTTGACACCTTCGGATACCGCTCAGCTGAATAAAGCATTCGTCCTGGGTTTTGCGACCGATATCGGTGGTCGGACTTCGCATTCGGCGATCATGGCGAGATCCATGGAGATTCCCGCCGTCGTCGGTACGAAATCAATCACCGAATCCGCTGAAGCGGGTCAGACGGTTATCGTCGATGGTCTTGACGGCGAAGTGATCGTTGATCCGTCCGACGATGAATTGGCGGCTTACCGGAAGAAACAGGAAGATTTTGAAGCACAGAAAAAAGAATGGGCAAAGCTCAAAAACGAACCTTCAGTGACGAAAGACGGCGTGCAGGTTGAGCTTGTTGCCAATATCGGAACACCGGACGATCTCGAGGGTGTGAAGAACAACGGCGGCGAAGGAGTGGGTCTGTACCGGACTGAGTTTCTGTACATGGGCCGTGATGAACTGCCGACGGAGGAAGAACAGTTTGAGGCTTATAAGAAAGTTGTCGAAGAGATGGGTGAGCACCCGGTTGTGATCCGTACTCTTGACATCGGAGGGGATAAAGAGCTTCCTTATCTCGATCTGCCAAAAGAGATGAATCCGTTCCTCGGTTTCAGGGCAATCCGTCTTTGTCTCGAGAAAGACGACATGTTCCGCGTGCAACTCCGTGCCCTTTTGAGAGCGAGCGCATTCGGGAATCTGAAGATCATGTTCCCGATGATCGCGACCCTTGAGGAGTTCAGACAGGGGAAAGCGATGCTTGAAGAAGAGAAGGCGAAGCTCGTCGCTGACGGTGTGCAGGTGTCGGATGATTTGGAAGTCGGCATCATGGTTGAGATCCCGTCAACTGCCGTTATGGCACCGCAGTTTGCCAAGGAAGTTGACTTCTTCAGTATCGGTACGAACGATCTGATCCAGTACACGATGGCCGCAGACCGTATGAATGAACAGGTATCCTATCTGTATCAGCCTTACAACCCGGCGATCCTGAACCTGGTGAAGATGGTGATTGATGCGTCTCATAAAGAAGGCAAATGGACGGGCATGTGCGGGGAAATGGCCGGTGACGAAGTGGCGATTCCGCTGCTCGTCGGCCTAGGACTCGATGAATTCAGCATGAGTGCCACATCCATTCTGCCTGCAAGAAGCCAGCTGTCGAAGCTGACGAAAGAACAGGCGAAACAGACGGCTGAAGAAGCGCTGCAGATGAACACATCTGAGGAAGTAAAAGCGCTTGTGACGGAACGGTTCCTGTAATCGTCAAATGAAGCCACTCCACTCCTTTAACAGAGTCGGGGTGGCTTTTCCGTTCAATTGAGGGGCTTTTATCACAGATGCATGGACAGGGAACCTGTGATAGAATGATGCAAGGAGCTATACAACAGACTCTGTTGCTGCCGGTTCCAAAGGGTGCCGAACGCCTCCAGGATCATGAAAGGAGACGAAGATCAGTGAGTGAGACCAAATCCCAGCTGAATGCTGAACAAGTGGCGAATGTTGAGAAATCACTTCGCATGATTGCAGATATCGTCAAACAGAAAGGGCGGGAAATATTAAATGAGTTCCCGATCACACCACCGCAGTTCGTAGCCCTTCAGTGGCTGCACGAAGTCGGGGATATGACAATCGGTGAGCTGTCTAACAAGATGTATCTCGCCTGCAGTACAACGACGGATCTCGTTGACCGTATGGAGAAGAATGATCTCGTCATCCGGGTCAAAGATGAGAAAGACCGGCGGGTTGTGCGGATTCACCTCCAGGATAAGGGTGCGACGATTATACGGGAAGTCATCGGGCAACGCCGGGAGTATCTCTCGCAGGTTCTTGAACGGTTCTCCGAAGACGAAGTGGACCGCGTCGAGAGCGGGCTTGTTCATCTTCTCGATGAGATGAAACGTGACGCAGAAACATGGAAATCATTTTAACACCGAATGGAAAAGAGGATGCACTGTGCAACGACCAATTGGCGTCATTGATTCAGGCGTGGGCGGCCTGACGGTTGTATCGGAACTGATGCGGCAACTGCCTAAAGAAGAAATTATCTATATCGGGGACACGAAACGGTGTCCGTATGGTCCGAGGCCTGCCTTTGAGGTGGCGGAATATACATGGGAAATGATCGATTATCTCATGTCGAGGGATATCAAGCTGCTGGTGATTGCCTGCAATACAGCGTCCGCAGTCGTGCTTGACGACGCCCGACAGGCGCTCGACATTCCGGTAATCGGGGTGATTCATCCGGGAGCTGTTGCTGCTTTGAAAGCGACAGAGAACCTGGAAGTCGGTGTCATCGGGACAGAAGGCACGATTTCGAGCGGTGCCTACTATGAGGAGCTCAAATCGATCCATAACGATGTGAAAGTCGTGAGCCTTGCCTGTCCGACGCTTGTGCCGCTGGTGGAATCAAACCGGTACACCGGGGAAGAGGCGAAGGCCGTCATTCGGGAGGCCCTTGAACCTATGCTCGATTATCCGGTGGACAGCCTGATTCTCGGCTGTACCCATTACCCGATGATCGAAAGAGAAATTCAGGACGTCGTCGGTGAAGATATTCACGTTATCTGTTCAGGAGATGAGACGGCCCGCGCGGTCAGTACGCTTCTGTACCATGAACAGCTGCTCTATACAGGGGAGAGGCGTCCCCGTCACCTGTTTTATACAACAGGTGCGAAGGCCATGTTCCAAAGCATAGCGGAATCATGGCTGAAAGAAAGCGGACTCGACGTACGCGAGACGGATTTAAAGCTGCCAAAAGCAACGCGGAAAGTGAAATCAGGGATGGAGGAATTTTAGTTTATGAACAGAGCGTTTGAACGATTGAATCATCAGTTGAGGGATATCGACATGATCCCGGGGTATATTAAACATCCGGAGGGAAGTGTGCTGATTTCCTTTGGCGATACAAAGGTCATCTGTTCGGCAAGTATTGAAGACAGAGTGCCGCCGTTTCTCAGAGGTCAGGGGAAAGGCTGGGTTACAGCCGAGTATGCAATGCTGCCGAGAGCGACAGAGTCACGGAACATTCGTGAATCCTCAAAAGGGAAGGTTACCGGACGGACGATGGAAATCCAGCGTCTCATCGGACGCGCGCTCCGTTCCGTTGTGAACCTTGATCTTCTCGGTGAGCGCACGGTCTGGGTGGACTGCGACGTCATCCAGGCGGATGGTGGAACGCGAACGGCTTCGATTACAGGGGCATTCACCGCTGTGGCGCTTGCGTTTGAAAACCTGATGGAGGAAGGCAAGCTTGAAGAGAATCCGTTGACGGATTTCCTTGCTGCCATTTCCGTGGGTGTGGCTTCTGACGGGGATATTCTCCTCGATCTGGACTACAGTGAAGATTCCACTGCGGATGTGGATATGAATATTGTCATGACCGGAACCGGTCAGCTTGTCGAAGTACAGGGAACCGGTGAAGAAGCAACGTTTTCGAGAGCGGAGATGAACAAGATGCTCGACGTTGCCGAAGAAGGCATTGGCAAGCTGATTGATAAACAAAAAGCCGTGATTGGACCGTTTGCGGAGACGATCGGCGTGCAGCATTTGCAGGAAGCGGATGCGAAGGGAAGCGGTCAATCATGAAAGAAGTGATGATTGCGACGCGCAACAAAGGCAAAGTTGCCGAGTTTGAACAGTTTTTTGCAAATAAAGGGGTTCAGGTCCGTTCCCTTTTTGATGCTGAGGAGATCCCGGACATCGTGGAAGACGGTGCCACGTTTGAGGCCAATGCCATCAAAAAAGCCGTAACCGTTCAGGAAGCACTCGGGATTACGGTTATCTCTGATGACTCAGGCCTTGAAGTGGATGCCCTTGACGGGGCACCCGGGATTTACTCCGCACGGTATGCGGGACTTGAAGAAAAGAGTGACGAAGCGAATAATGCCAAACTGTTACAGGAGTTGGAAGGGGTAGAAGGCGAGGAGCGTTCTGCGCGATTTGTCTGTGTCCTTGCTGCGGCATTTCCTTCAGGTGTTGTCAAGACAGTCAGGGGGACCGCAGAAGGCCTTATCGCTGATTCCCTGAGCGGCACGGAAGGCTTCGGCTACGATCCGCTCTTTATCCTTAAAGGAGAAGAGCGGACGATGGCTCACTTAACAAAAGCTGAAAAGAACGAGAAAAGCCACAGGGCCGATGCCTTAAAGCAAATGGATGCTCTTTGGGACGAGTGGCTCTTGGAGCATAAAGAAGAGGAGAAACGCTAATGAAAGCATTGATCTTAAGCGACAGTCACGGATGGAAAAAAGAAGTCGCCACTGTCAGAGACCGTCATCAGGATGAAGTGGATGTCATCTTTCATTGCGGTGATTCCGAACTCCCTTATGATGCGCCTGAACTCAAGGGCATTGAAGCGGTTGGCGGCAACTGTGATCTGGGTTCCGATTACCCGGATGAAATCGTCACATCTATCGGGGAAGAACGGTTTTTCGCCGGGCACGGGCATCTCTTCGGAATTAAGATGTCTGAGCTGAACCTCGTCTATAAAGGCATGGAGAATGACGCAAGCATTTGTCTTTTTGGGCATACTCACCAGCCGGTCGCTGTCATGAATAAAGGACTGCTTTTGGTGAATCCCGGCAGCATGCGGGAACCCCGCGGATATCCGACAGGGTCTTATGCCATCATTGAGTCAGATGAAGAGACGTATCAGGTGCGTTTCTTTTCGGTGGATGGCCAGGAACTCGGTGATTTATCAAAAACTTTTCCGAAAGAATAGTTGACACTGAAGGCGGAATTGTATATATTAATAGATGTCGCTGTTAAACGGCGAACGACAATTCCGCCATTTATTTTGTCCCAGTAGCTCAGCTGGATAGAGCAACGGCCTTCTAAGCCGTAGGTCGCAGGTTCGAATCCTGCCTGGGATGCCATTCACAATCTGCAAGTCACGTCAGGTGACATTATATTTCCCCTCAAACGTTGATATGACAGCGATTGAGGGGTTTTTCTTTTTTTATGTTTCGATTGAATAAGGTATGATATTGGTTGAACGCTACACATTTACTACACATCGAACCTTTATTCTGAGCATGAAGATCTCGTCAAAGCATTGTTTGAGCGAGGGAAAAAAGGGGCATATTATCTAAAGTGAAAAGCTGTGCTGCTCAATCCGATCAGAAAAATCAGGAAAAAGATCTGACGATTGTTATAATATTTGTAATTCATACGATAGATTGCTAAAATGAAAGCAGTTTCGTAGCATTTGCCGACCAAAAGAAGACAGGAGGTGATGAGAACGGATGAGTGCATATGAAAAAAAGAATAACGTCATTCAAATGCCGGGACTTGTAAACAGGCTTGTCGATTCAGGCATGGCTGCCTTAAAGGAAAAGCGCCACTATGACGCTTTGACTTATTTTAATCAGGTAGTCCAGCTTGAAAAAGATCATTCTCAGGGGCGTTACGGCCTTGTGATTGCCAATATTGAGCTCAATCGGCTTGAAGAGGCGAAGGCCCAGTGTCAGTCGATGCTTGATGAAGGTATCGGTGATTACTTTGACATTCTGAAAGTGTACATTTCTTTACTGGTGCAGCTCGGTGATTATGAAGAAGTGGTCGACATTTTGGAAGAAACACTGCCGGACAACAGCCTCCCCGAAGAGATTGCAGAGTCATTTACGCAGCTCTTGAGTTTTGCGAAGGATATGACAGATGACAGTAAGATGATGAACGTGAATGTGGAAGAGTCAGATATGACGGTTTCAACGGATGAACTGATCGAACGCATTCATGAGGGAAGTATTGAACAGCAGTGGGGTGCGCTCCATACCCTCAGCAAACGGGAGAAGGATATAGCAGCAGATACATACAAAGCCTTCCTTGCAGCGGAAGATCACCATCCTGTGATGAAAAGCTACGTCCTGACAATGATGGATGAAATGGGCATCGAAGATACGTTTCTTGTACATAAATTTGGACATACATATAAAGTGCGGTTACCGGATGACAAGCACCTCTTTCACCGTGAACAGGGGCGTGACGTCATTGCATTGATCAGGGATCATCTTGAAGATGAGAACCCATCGCTTCTGTCGCTCGCTGAACAGCTCTGGTGGCACTATCTCTTTGCGATTTATCCCAAGCCCCTTCCTGATGTGGATGCGAGGGACCTTGCGGCGGGGCTGCACATGCATCTTCATACGCTGATGATTGGCGATGATCTGAAGCCTGAATGGTTTGCTGAAGAATACGGATCGAAGAAGAGTGCGGTTATTTCCTGCTGTACGGAAATAAAAGAAATAGAATTGCTTTTGCATCGTTTTGAGGAATATTTGAGAGAACAGTAAAAGCTGTTATGCACTGACAGAGCGAATCATGATGAAATCATTGAAATGATCATCAGCTGTGTTATAATATATTGGTTGCAAATTAAGCTAAGGTAAAGATTGATATGGAGGGAAACAAATTATGACTGCAAATTGGGAAAAACAAGAAGGCAATACAGGCGTATTGTCTGTTGAAGTAAGCAGCGAACGATTTGACAACGCTTTGGATGAAGCGTTCAAAAAGGTTGTCAAGCAAGTGAATGTACCTGGATTCCGTAAAGGACGTGTACCGCGTCAGATTTTTGAACAGCGCTTTGGTGTCGAGAGCCTGTATCAGGATGCGATCGATCTCGTTTTGCCTGAGGCTTATACACAGGCTGTTAATGAAGCGGGAATCGAGCCGGTTGATCAGCCGGACATCAGCATCGATCAGGTAGAGAAGGGTTCTGCCCTGAAGTTCACGGCAACGGTAACCGTGAAGCCGGAAGTTGAACTCGGCGACTACAAAGGTCTTGAAGTAGAGGCGCAGCCTGTGGAAGTCACAGACGAAGAAGTCGATCAGGAAATCGAAGCAACACGTGAGAAGCACGCTGATCTCATCGCCATTGAAGATGGTGAAGTGGCTAAGGGTGACACGGTTGTCATGGATTTTGAAGGATTCGTTGACGGAGAAGCCTTTGAAGGCGGAAAAGCGGAGAACTACTCCCTTGAAATCGGATCCGGTCAGTTCATTCCAGGCTTTGAAGACCAGCTCGTTGGTGCGAAGCAGGGTGAAGACGCGGAAGTAAACGTGGAATTCCCTGAGGACTATCATTCTGAAGATCTCGCAGGCAAGCCTGCTCTTTTCAAAGTGAAAGTGCACGACATCAAGCGCAAGGATCTTCCGGAGCTTGACGATGAGTTTGCAAAAGATGTGAACGAAGAGTTCGAATCGTTTGCAGACTTGAAAAAAGACATTCGCGAGAAGCTTGAAAAGACGAAAAAAGATGAAGCGGATATGGCTAAGAAAGACTCCCTTGTTGAACAGGCAACGGAAAATGCCACAATCGAAGTTCCTTCAGCAATGGTTGAAACAGAAAAAGACCGCATGCTTGAAGAATTCAGTCAGCGTCTGCAGGCACAGGGCATGACGATGGATATGTACTACCAGTTCGCACAGACGGATGAAGAAGGCATGAAAGCCCAGTTCTCCGGCGATGCTGAAAAGCGTGTCCGCATGAACCTGACGCTTGAGGCGATTTCTGAAAAAGAAGATATTCAGGTTTCTGACGAAGCTGTTGAAGAAGAAATCGAAAAAATGGCAGAGATGTACGGCCGCCCGGCAGATGAGATCAAGCAGATCCTCATGATGCAGGGAGGAACGGATCAGCTGAAAGCCGATCTCCGCATCCGTAAAGCCATCGACCTTCTTGCTGAAGAAGCCGTTGAAAAGCCAGCCGAATAATATCTGCCTGTGAGCAGATTTCAGCAAGGCGCGACAAGTCAGTCGTGCCTTGCTGTTTATACATATTGCACGAGCCGTGAAGTGGATTCATTGACATAGGAGTTTTGGTTCTTTATTCTGTATGAGAGATTGACAGATGCCGGATTTTTGGGTCTTTTAGGATGACTGTGATAGAATGAAGGCAGATAAAAATCAGAAAGAGACGCGGTCGTATGCGACGCGCGCAATTTAATCCCAAGGGGTGAACCGGATGTTTAAATTTAATGAAGAAAAAGGACAACTCAAATGTTCTTTTTGCGGGAAGACACAGGATCAGGTACGTAAGCTTGTAGCAGGTCCAGGTGTATATATTTGTGATGAGTGTATTGAACTCTGTAATGAAATTGTGGAAGAAGAGCTCGGTACGGAAGAAGAAGTGGAAATCGAAGATATTCCGAAGCCGCAGGAAATCCGTGAAATTCTCAATGATTACGTCATCGGTCAGGACCGCGCGAAAAAGACGCTTTCTGTCGCGGTTTATAACCACTACAAGCGTGTGAACGCCACTGTGCGTAACGATGATGTGGAGCTCGCAAAGAGTAACATCTGCCTCATCGGACCGACAGGAAGCGGGAAGACGCTCCTCGCTCAGACCCTTGCGCGTATCTTGAATGTACCGTTTGCCATTGCCGATGCGACGTCACTGACTGAAGCCGGCTACGTGGGTGAAGACGTGGAGAACATCCTCCTCAAGCTCATCCAGGCCGCAGATTATGACGTGGAGAAGGCAGAGCGCGGGATCATTTATATTGATGAAGTGGACAAGGTGGCACGTAAATCGGAGAACCCGTCCATCACGCGTGACGTATCCGGTGAAGGGGTCCAGCAGGCCCTCCTGAAGATTCTCGAAGGTACAACAGCGAGTGTACCGCCTCAGGGTGGACGTAAACACCCTCATCAGGAATTTATTCAGATTGATACAACCAACGTCCTGTTTATCGTCGGCGGAGCCTTTGACGGCATCGACTCGATCATCAAACAGCGTCTCGGTAAAAAAGTCATCGGATTTGGAGCAGAAGCGGATCAGGAAGACCTGAAAGAAGGGGAATACCTCTCCAAGATTCTGCCGGAAGACCTCTTGCGTTACGGTCTGATTCCGGAGTTCATCGGCCGTATTCCTGTTATTGCAAGCCTTGAGCAGCTTGATGAAGCAGCACTTGTTGAAATTCTGACGGCGCCAAAGAATGCACTTGTAAAACAGTATCAGAAGCTCCTTGAGCTTGATGAAGTGGAACTTGAATTTACGGAAAAAGCGCTCAAGGAAGTGGCCACGAAAGCCATCGAACGCAAAACCGGTGCCCGCGGTCTGAGATCGATCATTGAAGGCCTGATGCTTGATGTGATGTATGACCTGCCATCACGTGATGATATCGTAAAGTGTGTCATTACGGACAAGACGGTAACGGACAACGTGAAACCGACGTTACTCGATAAAGACGGCAATGAAGTGAAAGACCCGGAGAAGCCAAAGGAAAGTGCATAAGCTGAACAAAACAGCGGGGCGTCTCAGTGAGACGCCCCTTCCTTTTCAAATCCGTATTAAATCCAGTATGCGAGACATTGCAATATCCAGGAGGTGGACAATCCATGAGTGAAGAAAACAAAACCTTACCATTGCTTCCTTTAAGAGGGCTGATTGTATTCCCTACGATGGTCCTGCATCTTGATGTAGGCCGCGACCGTTCCATCCAGGCGCTTGAAACAGCCATGGTGGACAATCATGAAGTATTCCTCACGACACAGCGGGAAGTATCAACCGATGAACCGTCCCGTGAAGAACTGCACGAAATTGGAGCCGTTGCCAAGGTCAATCAGATGCTGAAGCTGCCAAACGGCACGATCCGTGTCCTCGTCGAAGGACTGCATCGTGCGAAAATTGAGGATTTCCGTGAACTCGAGAAGCACTCTGAGGCGGATATTTCCTTCGTGGATGAGCGCCAGGAAGCAACTGTTGAAGAACAGGCGCTGATGCGCAATCTTCTCGATCAGTTCGAGGAATATCTCAAGCTCTCCAAAAATATCACCAGGGAAACCTTCGAATCCGTTGCGGATATCGTAGAACCCGGCAGAATGGCGGATATCGTGACCTCCCACCTGCCCCTTAAAGTACCTCAAAAGCAAGAGGTCATTGAGGAATTTGACGTGACGAAGCGTTTGAATCTCGTTTTGAAAACGCTGAAGAATGAGCGGGAAGTCCTCGGTCTTGAACGCAAAATCGGCCAGCAGGTGAAACGTTCCATGGAGAAGAGTCAAAAAGAATACTACCTCCGTGAACAGATGAAGGCGATCCAAAAAGAGCTTGGTGAAAAAGAGTCCAAAGAATCGGAAATTGATGATATGCGCGACCGCATTTTCAAAGCGGAAATGCCCGAAGCGGTCGAAGAAAAAGCGCTGAAGGAATTAAAACGCTACGAAAAAATGCCACCGAGTTCTGCAGAGAGTTCGGTAATCCGTAACTACATCGAATGGCTTGTTGTTGTACCTTGGCATGAAGTAACGGAAGATGTCCTTGATATTCACCGCTCCGAAAAGATTCTCGATGAAGACCATTACGGACTCGAGAAGGTGAAAGAGCGTGTCCTTGAATATCTTGCCGTGCAGGAGCTGACGAACGAACTGAAGGGGCCGATTCTTTGTTTGACAGGACCACCGGGTGTCGGGAAGACATCGTTGGCCCGCTCCGTTGCGCGAAGTCTCGACCGCAAATTTGTGCGGATGTCCCTTGGGGGCGTGCGGGATGAGGCCGAGATTCGCGGACACCGCCGTACGTACGTCGGTGCGATGCCAGGCCGGATCATCCAGGGAATGAAGAAAGCCGGCACCATGAATCCGGTCTTCCTTCTCGATGAAATCGACAAGCTCGTACACGATTTCCGCGGGGACCCTTCGGCATCACTCCTTGAAGTCCTCGATCCGGAACAGAATAATACGTTCAGTGATCATTTTATCGAAGAGCCGTATGACCTTTCGAAAGTCATGTTTATTACGACGGCGAACAACATCGGAGCTATTCCGGCACCGCTTCGTGACCGAATGGAAATCATCCATATTCCGGGCTATACGGAAGTGGAAAAGAAAGAGATTGCAAAGCGGTACCTTCTTCCGAAACAGATCAAGGAACACGGGCTTTCAAAAGGCAAGCTCCAGGTGAAAGATGAAGCGATCCTGAAAGTCGTCCGTCGTTACACGAGAGAAGCAGGGGTGCGAAACCTTGAACGCGAACTGGCGAAAATCTGCCGGAAAGCGGCGAAAAAGATCGTATCCGGCGAGAAAAAACGGGTCATCGTCACAGAGAAGACGATTGAGGAACTGCTCGGCCGTCCGACTTTCCGCTATGGAAAAGCGGAAACCAAAGATCAGATCGGAACCGCTACAGGACTTGCCTATACCGCAGCAGGCGGGGATACGCTGAACATCGAAGTCTCTCTTTACCCCGGAAAAGGAAAGCTCCTTTTGACAGGGAAGCTTGGAGACGTCATGAAAGAATCCGCTCAGGCCGCGTTCAGCTATATCCGATCGAAGTCGAAAGAGCTGAATATCGATCCGCAATTCAATGAGAAGAATGATATCCACATTCACGTCCCTGAAGGTGCTGTGCCTAAGGACGGTCCGTCAGCCGGGATTACCATCGCGACAGCGCTCATATCCGCCCTGACAGAGCGCCCGGTGCGCCGTGAAGTCGGGATGACCGGAGAGATCACCCTGAGAGGCCGTGTGCTGCCGATCGGCGGTCTGAAAGAGAAATCCATGTCCGCACACCGCGCCGGCCTGACGCATATTATCATTCCGGAAGAAAACGAGAAGGATCTCGAAGACATTCCGGACAGCGTGAGGGATGATTTAACCTTTATCCCCGTTGCGCATCTTGATGAAGTGCTGAAACATGCCCTTGCAGGAGGAAAAGAATCATGAAAGTCAATCAGGCAGAACTCGTGATCAGTGCCGCGAAACAGGATCAGTTTCCGGGTACAATGATTCCGGAAGTGGCGCTCTCGGGCCGTTCAAACGTTGGGAAATCGTCCTTTATCAATACGCTGATCAACCGTAAAGGGCTCGCCCGGACGTCCCAGCGTCCGGGAAAAACCCAGACGCTGAACTTCTATATCATCAATGACCGCTTTCATTTCGTCGATGTGCCGGGTTACGGCTACGCGAAAGTATCGAAAGCGGAGCGGGCGGCCTGGGGCAAAACCCTTGAACTGTATTTCTCTTCGAGAGAACAGTTGAACGGAGTCGTACAGCTGATCGACAGCCGCCACAAGCCGTCAGAAGACGACATACTGATGTATGACTGGCTGAAGCATCACGGGCATAAAGTGGTCCTGATCGCGACGAAATGTGATAAGATCCCGAGAGGCAAGTGGGCGAAATCGAAAAAACAGATCTCCGGAGATTTGAACCGGGATCCGTCAGATCCTTTGATCATGTTCTCGTCGGAAACCGGACAGGGGAAGGAAGAAGCCTGGCGGGAGATCAAGGATCTGCTGTTTGCCAAACAGCCGGACCAGGAATCAGCTGATCGCTCTGAACCGGATGCGAACGACTGACGTCAGGAACCTGCCAGGGGTAATGATGTCAGATGACAACATGAAAACAGCCGCCATCTGCGCGGCTGTTTTTCGTTTAATGACTTACAAAATTCTCAATGGTGTGACGATAATCACAGCCACATCAAGATCAGGGGTGTATACTGGTACAAAGTTAAACAAAATCAATGGTTGTGAAAACGAATTATGTTATAATTAATAATGATTATAAACAGGGGTTAAATTGTTTGTCACAGCCGCGTATAGGTTGTAAACTAGAGTGGGTTTCCAGTTTTGGGGGTGGAGGTATGCATATCCTCGTTGTCGGACTGAATCACAAGACAACACCGGTTGAAATCAGAGAGAAATTTCAGTTTCAGTCGGATTTGGATCAGGCATTGACTGCGTTAAGGCAGTCGAAAAGTATATTGGAAAGCGTTATTATCTCAACCTGTAACCGGACTGAACTGTACGTTGTTGCAGATCAGCTTCATACAGGCCGCTATTATTCGAAGATGTTTCTTTCGGAGTGGTTTGATGTACCGAAAGAAGAGTTCTCCCATCATCTCGTGATCAGAGAAGATGAGCACGCCATCGAGCATCTGTTACGGCTCTCCTGTGGTCTCGATTCCATGATCCTCGGAGAAACGCAGATTCTCGGACAAGTCAGGGATGCCTTCTTGAAGGCGCAGGAGCTCGATACAGTCGGGACGATCTTCAATTACAGCTTCCGACAGGCGATTGCACTTGCGAAACGCGTACAGGCTGAAACCGGGATCAACGACAATCCGGTATCGGTCTCTTACGCAGCTGTCGAACTCGGAAAGCAGATTTTTGGAGATTTTAACGGCAAGGAAGTCCTCGTGATGGGGGCGGGCAAGATGAGTGAGCTGACGGCAAAACATCTGACGTCGAGTGGTGTCAGTCAGATAACCGTTATGAACCGTACGATGGAAAAGGCCATCGCCCTTGCGGATCGTTTTGACGGAAGAGCCCGCACGTTTACGGAACTTTCGGACACGCTCCTTGAGACCGATGTCCTCATCAGCAGTACCGGTTCCGATCAGTATGTCCTGAAAGAAGAGGATGTGCGCCAGATCATGAAAAAGAGAAAAGGCAGACCGCTGTTCCTGGTCGACATTGCCGTTCCGAGGGATCTGGATCCTGAGCTGAACGAACTTGATAATGTGTATCTGTATGATATTGACGACCTTCAGGGCATTGTGGAAGCGAATCTTGAAGACCGCAAGGAGGCAGCCGAACAGATTGAGCTCATGATTGAAGAAGAGCTCGTTGTATTCGGTGACTGGCTCGATACCCTCGGCGTCGTTCCTGTCATTTCCGCACTTCGCTCAAAGGCATCATCCATTCAGGAAGGAACGATGGAGAGCCTCGAGCGAAAGCTCAGTCACATGACAGACCGGGAAAAGAAAGTGATCCGCAAGCATATGAAGAGCATCATCAATCAGATGCTCCGCGATCCGATCACAGCGCTTAAGGAAGTGCCAAATGAGGAATCGCCGGATGAACTGCTGGATTATTTCACACGGGTCTTTAATCTTGATGATCATCTTGACGGGAAAGAACCGAGAATCACGACAAACATTAAGATTAACCGTAAGGAGCGGGAATTTAACATCGCACGGAGGAAGGCACTGATCGGCAACCGCAAGAAAGTGGCCGTGCGCTCCTTTTAAGGGAGGAGTCGACGATGGCAGGAGTCAATATACTCTATATTCTGATCGTGCTGCTTTACTGCTTAAGCGTGGCATTGTATTTTATTGATTATATTCATAAAAACCAGAAGGTCAAAAAGATGGCCTTCTGGTTGCTTTCTATCGTTTGGGTCATGCAGATTCTGTTCATGATTCTTCGTTACATAGAGTTCGAACGGCTGCCGATTATGACCAGCTTTGAGGCAATGTTTGTTTATGCCTGGATGATCGTAACGGTCTCGATGGTCGTCAATGTGATGTTCCGGACGGATTTTCTTGTCTTCTTTTTAAATCTCGTCGGATTTACGGTGGTTGTCATTGGTCTTCTTGTGCCGGCGGGTGATATTTCTCCGGAACTCAGGGAGTTATTTGTCTTTGAGATGCTGATGATCCATGTCGGTATCCTGCTTGTTGCGTACGCCGTTTTCACCGTCTCGTCGGTCTTTTCACTGCTGTACCTGATTCAGCATCAGATGCTCAAGTCCCGCAAGCCGAATTCACGGATTTCCCGTCTCGGGAATTTGCCCATGCTTGAGCGAAACAGTTTTTTTGCTGCTGTAACGGGGATCCCGCTGATGCTGATCGGCCTGATCCTCGGGGTGATCTGGACGTATATATCGTTTGATACGATTCCGTGGCTAGACCCGAAAATCGTCACGTCCTTTATGGTCGTCGGTTCATACGGGCTGTATGTCTTTTATTATCAATTCCGCAAAGAGCGGGGATACAGGATGGTGCGCCTGAATCTGGTGTCCTTTCTGATCCTGCTCGTGAACTATTTTCTGTCCAGTTCGTTTTCCTCTTTTCATATCTGGTAAAGACGGGCGCACAGGACAGGGTGTTAATTATTTATTCAGGAGGTTCTTTCATTGACACGAACAATTACGTTAGGCTCAAGACGAAGCAATCTGGCTATGACACAAACCCGCTGGGTGATCTCGGAGCTTGAAAAGCTCGGGCTGCCCTTTCAGTTTGAGATTAAAGAAATAACGACACGGGGCGATGAGATCCTTGACGTGACCCTCTCAAAGGTCGGCGGTAAGGGGCTGTTTGTCAAAGAAATTGAACAGGCGATGCACAACGGTGAGATTGATATGGCCGTTCACAGCATGAAGGACGTCCCGTCCACCCGTTCAGAAGGGCTCGTGCTTGCATCTGTCCCGAAGCGGTATGATCCGAGGGATGCGTTGATTTCAAACAGCGGAAAGACCCTGATGGAGCTCCCTGCAGGATCGATTGTCGGTACAAGCAGCCTGAGACGCGGGTCCCAGGTCCTTGCGAAGCGTCCGGATCTTGAGATTCAGTGGATTCGGGGGAATATTGATACCCGGCTCAGAAAGTGCAGAGAAGAGAACTTCGACGCGATTATCCTCGCAGCGGCGGGCCTCGAGCGTGTTGGCTGGACCGAAGATATTGTGACGGAGTTTCTCGATCCGGATCTGTGTCTGCCGGCCGTCGGCCAGGGAGCTCTCGGTCTTGAGTGCAGGGAAGATGATTATGAATTGAGAGAGCTTCTTGCTCATATCAACCATGAACAGACAGCTATAACCGTGGCAGCAGAGCGGGCGTTTCTCAGAACCGTGGAGGGTGGCTGTCAGGTGCCGATCGGGGCTTATGCGACCCTCGATGAACAAAATCAGATTCACCTGACCGCACTCGTGGCGTCGACAGACGGCAAACAGGTCTTCAAAGAGTCCATTATCGGGGAAGACCCTGAATACATCGGCACTGAAGTGGCGGAGCGTATTCTCAGACAGGGTGCCAAAGGAGTACTCGATCAGGTAAAAGAGGATTTGGAGAACTCCTGATGAACGGTCCTCTTTCCGGCAAGCGGATCCTGAACACACGGGCGCCTCATCAACAGAAGGCGCTCACCGACAGATTGACAGCCTGGGGAGCCGACGTGGTCGAACTCCCCCTCATTCGTGTGGAACGTGTGAAGGGCGTTTCTGTGAGGGAATTCCGAGAAGCATTTGAAGCGGCGGATGTCGTCGTCTTCACGAGTCGAAACGCGGTCGAGGTGACGATGGATCTTCTGAAAGAAGCCTGTCAGACGGACGATTATACCCGGTGTTTTGAAGGGAAGGTCATTGCGGCCGTCGGTGAGAAGACGGGGGACGTGCTGATGGCGTCAGGCCTTACGCCGTCGATCATGCCTGACGTTTTTGAAGCAGGCCACCTGGCCCGTTCGATTGTGGATCAGACAGCCCCTGGTGCAGAGATTTTCTATCCTAGAAGCGAAAAAGCGAGAAAAACATTGCCAAAAGCACTGACAGAAGCAGGGCGCCATGTGACAGAGCTTGTGATCTACACCACGAAGTCACAGACGATTCCCTCTGACAAGATAACAGAGCTGTTTGAAGGTGACGGTCTTGATGTCATCACCTTTATGAGTCCGACTGCCGTTCAGAGCTTTTTTCAACAGATGGATCCGGCGCTAGTTCCTGATGATGTCAGATTTGCCGTTATCGGAGAGGTGACGGAAAGAGCGCTACGTCCTTATGTGAAGGAGGAGCGGCTGATTGTCCCGGAGCGCTACACACTCGAAGACATGATCCGGGCAATTGAAGAATTTTACAAACGGAAGGATGATCATAAATGAGCAGTCGAGAACCATTTAAACGGCACCGCCGCCTGCGGCAGAGCCCGAACTTAAGAGCGAATGTGAGGGAGAACCATGTGCGGACAGAAGATTTGATCTATCCGCTTTTTGCAGTGGAAGGAACCGGTGTGAAGAATGAAGTGCCGTCGATGCCGGGGGTATACCAGCGGTCCCTTGACCTGATTAACGACGAGGTGCAGGAAGCGGTGGATCTCGGGATCACGATGATCATCCTCTTCGGGGTGCCAAACGATAAAGATGCATGCGGAACGTCCGCGATGGCTGAAGACGGAATCGTACAGAAAGCTACGCGTCAAATTAAAGAAGCCTTCCCCGAATTGACCGTGATAACCGATACATGTCTCTGCCAGTTCACCGATCACGGTCACTGCGGCGTCGTGGAAGACGGGGAGATTTTAAATGATCCGTCCCTTGAGCTGTTAACGAAGGCTGCAGTGTCTCAGGCGAAGGCAGGGGCGGACGTGATCGCGCCCTCAAATATGATGGACGGCTTTGTCCATGCGATTCGTGAGGGGCTCGATGAAGCGGGCTTCAGCCATGTGCCGATTATGAGCTATGCGGTCAAATACGCATCGGCGTTTTACGGACCGTTCCGAGACGCGGCGCACAGCTCTCCGAAATCCGGGGACCGAAAGACGTATCAGATGGATCCGGCAAACCGCCGTGAAGCCCATCGCGAAGCCCGATCCGACGCAGATGAGGGTGCGGATTTTCTCATTGTCAAGCCTGCATTGTCCTATCTCGATATTATCCGTGACGTGAGAGACCGCCATGATCTTCCTGTCGTTGCTTACAACGTCAGCGGTGAGTATTCCATGGTCAAGGCCGCGTCGATGAACGGCTGGATCAATGAGCGGGACATTGTCATGGAGAAGATGGTCAGCATGAAACGGGCCGGCGCCGATCTGATTTTGACGTATTTCGCAAAGGATATTGCCCGCTGGGTGAACGAATAATCAATACGGAGGTTGATGAACGATGAATTTTGACAAGTCGAAAGAAGCCTTTCAACAAGCCAAACCGCTCATGCCGGGCGGGGTGAACAGTCCGGTACGCGCATTTAAATCCGTCGGTATGGATCCGGTTTATATGGAGCACGGGGAAGGGTCGCATATCTTTGACCTTGACGGGAACGAATACATTGACTACGTCCTCTCGTGGGGCCCGCTCGTTCACGGTCACGCCGATCCCCAGGTGATCAAAAGCGTCCAGGAAACGGCTGCGAAGGGAACGAGCTTCGGTGCACCGCACGAATATGAAACGCGGCTCGCGGAGCTTGTCATCGAACGGGTGCCGTCCATTGAAGTCGTCCGGATGGTCAATTCCGGCACGGAGGCGACGATGAGTGCGCTCCGGCTTGCCCGGGGCTATACCGGTAAGAATAAAATTCTCAAGTTCGAAGGCTGTTATCACGGGCACGGGGACTCGCTCCTCATCAAGGCCGGCTCCGGTGTTGCAACACTTGGGCTTCCGGACAGCCCGGGTGTACCTGAATCCGTTGCGTCGAACACGCTGACGGTGCCGTATAACGATCTCGACAGCCTGAAGCTCGCCTTTGACAAGTTCGGTGATGACATTGCTGCGGTAATCCTCGAACCGATCACCGGGAATATGGGGGTCGTTCTTCCTGAACCGGGATTCCTTGAAGGGATCCGTGAGATTACGGAATCACACGGTTCACTGATGATCTTTGATGAAGTCATGACCGGTTTTCGCAGCGGCTATCACTGTGCACAGGGCCGCCTCGGCGTGACACCTGACCTGACATGCCTCGGCAAGGTGATCGGCGGCGGACTTCCGGTCGGGGCCTACGGTGGCAAGCGGGAGATTATGGAGCGGATTGCACCTTCGGGTGACATTTATCAGGCAGGGACCCTGTCAGGTAACCCGCTCGCCATGGCGGCCGGCTATGAGACGATCTCACAGCTCACAACAGAGAGCTATGAGCAGTTTGAACGCCTCGGCAAGCGTCTTGCCGACGGTCTCTCAAAAGCCGCGAAGGAGTTCGGTGTCCCGCACTGGATCAATCATGCAGGCTCGATGGTCGGTTTCTTCTTTACCGATCAGAAGGTGAAGAACTTCGAGACGGCCTCATCATCGGATCTCAATCTGTTCAATGCCTATTTCAGAGAAATGCTGCATCAGGGCATTTCCCTGCCGCCGTCACAGTTCGAAGGGATGTTCCTCTCGACGAAGCATACGGAGGAAGACATCGATCAGACGATCGAAGCGGCACGAAACGCCTTCAAGACAATTATGGCCAAATAAAGGCACACACGAATCCCCCGGTCTGTATCAGACCGGGGGATTCGTTTTAATCTTTGAGTGCTTCAAGGAACGAGCGGATATCGTGCTGATAATCCGGATGCAGCTGTAAGTCGTTATGCCCGTACCCCTCATAGTGCTTGTCCGTCACGTCTCCTCCCCAGTTGTCCCGGGTTACGAAGGAGTGTTCAGGCAAGATGACCTGATCGTCAGAGCCTGTGATCAGAAGCAGCGGAGACGCGATCTCTTTTGCCATCTCACTCACTTCAAAGGGGTGCCGGATGAATGGACCGACAGGCAGCCAGGGGTGCCGGTGCTCCTGGACACGGACACGGCTGTCATAGGGTGCAATGAGTACTGTACCGGCAAGATCCCGAACCTGCGCGAGGTGCGTGGCAGGAGCGGAGCCCATTGACCGGCCGAAGGATACGATCTGTTCCCCGTCGATGTCGTCACGTTCTGCGAGGGTATCATGGATCGTGACTGCGTCCCGGAAAATGGTGTCTTCACCCGGCTCTCCGGTACTGTCTCCGTACCCGCGGTAGTTCATAAACACCGCCCGGTAGTCGCCGAACCAGTCGTGGGAGAGGGCTGCCCGGGTACTCTCTTCGGCGTTCCCGCCAAAATAGATGAGGAGCGGTCTTGCCTCATCTTCGGCATCTTCCGGGTGACGGAGCCAGCCTTGCAACGTCTCTTGGTCCTCTGTCTGAAGCGTGATGTTTTCGATCCGATCGTGACTTGAAGCATCCTCACGATCCGTTTCACTGATGCTGCTTTCAAAGAAAAGCTGATCTTCCTGATTCCAGATCACCATGGCAAACTGCAAAGCGGTCAATGACCCGACGATCAGTCCTGCGATGATGAGATAGCGAATGAAACGCATGGTAACCCTCCATTTGGATCCAGTATGCTGTATCTCAGTATCTCAAAAACCGGAGAGTAAGAAAAGTGTGCTGGACAAATCAGTCCACTCTCTTGTATGATACCCATAAAGGTATATAGGAGGTGCGTGTATGCCACGCTATGATTATCGTTGCGGCGCTTGTGATCACCGCTATGAGAACTGGTCCACCTATGCGGACCGTCTGAATGCCACATGCCCGAACTGCGGCAAAACAGAGAGTAAGATCGTCTTTAAGGCCACCTACACCTATTCTGTGGCCGGCTCGAAGCCAGGTCAGGCCTGCAGTCCGAAGGGCGGGTTTTCCTGAGCAAACTGAATCATGAAAGGCCGTGTGCCTTTCAAACCGGCATCTGTTCCGAAACGGGACAGGTGTTTTTTGTGCTGAAATGCAAAACGGGAAGGTGTTTTGAGCAATAAGAGAGGTTTATCCATAAATACGCCTCAGGACTTAGTCAGGTTACGTCCGGGGCTCATTACGGCAGGGAGCGGGGTGTCATACAATACAGATAAGAAGAGAGGAGAGGATACAAATGAAATCATTCGGATTGTTTCTCGTTGCCATCATTGCCCTATTTATTTTGCTCGCCAACCTCGGGCCGATGATCCTGTTCGCCCTTGGGGTCTATCTGCTTTATGTCATTTGGAAGAAGTTTAACGAAGCACAGGAGACGGGGGCAAAGGTGTTCTGGATCATTGCCGGACTGATTGTCTTCAGTATGACCCTGTCAAACATCTATGCCCTCGTCGGCGTCTTTGCCGTCTATATTCTCTATGTCCTGTTCGTACGAAACGATGGACCGAAGAAAGGATGGACAAAGAACGGATCCGGGAGCGATCCCTTTGATTCCTTTGACCGGGAATGGTCATCCACGGAAAAATAACAGCCGCACGGCGATTAAACAAAAAGAGGAGGTATGCATCATGACAGATGTATGGACACGTATACGCACCGCATTGGAAGAAGACTGGAACGCCCTCAGAGGAAATCGGAGAACGGAGGTCCCGGTCGCAAGCGATCATCCGATCCGTAAACTTGACGGCTACATTCAGGAAGGGGAGAAGCGTGTGATCCGGGTCGAAGAACTGATCCATGGACATAAACGGATTCAGTCCGAGCTCGAGCGTGAGTTTGAGGAAGCGGAGCGGATGCTTCAGAAACGGATCAGTCAGCGTGAAATCGCTGAAGAAGCGGGAGAAGAGGGTCTCGTTATTTACGCGGACCGCGAGATTGAAGTCTACGGTGTCCGAAAAGACAGCCTGGCTTTTCAGCGGAAAGAGCGTCAGAAAGAACTTGAAGATCTCGAGCGCCAGCTCGATACGATGCAGCATAAACTGAAAGACATGCAGATCAAACGGCTGGAGCTCGAGAGTTCGGAACGCGTTAAAGAGGCGAGATCCTACGCGCCGGACCGTCGCCGTGGTGAAGAGAGTGAGCGTGCAGAGACGGATGAGAGCCCCGCAGAAGACTATCTCTTCGACGAGAAAATCCGCCGTCTTCAAGAAGCACGTGCTTCTGAAGAGATGTGATACCCGCAAGGCGCATTCCATGGTAAACTGAAAAAAGTGACGAAAACCGCGGGGGACTCTCTCCGCGGATTCAGTTTTATTTTTTATCGATGACGAAAGGAGGAATCCCCATGCTGAAACGTGTTCCGGCCAAATATATGAATCTGATCGTCCTGCTTTCTCTCGCCATTCTGTTTGTGGAACTGGCTGTTCGCGGCGGTGACGTTGTGATCCCTGCGGTGATCTTCGGGATTATCATTTATTTCGGGTGGAAGCATTTTAAGAGTCTGTTTGGCAAACTGATGTTTTTCATGGGGATTCTCGCCTTTATCGGCAATGTGTTCAGTCTCGTGGCCGTGCAGTTTTTTCTCATTGCCATGATTGCGCTGTTCATCAAATATGTCGTCCTTGATAAAGAAGAAGCCGTCGTGCCTCCGGTATTGACGACGGAAGAAGTGAACCCCGGGGTGAGTATGCACAGGGATTCCCTGATCCGTCAGACGTTCATCGGAAACGAAACCCTCGGCAAGGAGCCCTATTCGTGGCGGGACGTGAATATCCACGGCGGATTCGGAGATCGGACCATCGATTTGAGTCAGACGGTGATCCCGGACGAATCGGTGATCTCGATTCGTCATCTGTTTGGCTCGATAACGGTGTATGTGCCGTATGAAGTGGATGTGACCGTGTCGCACAGCACTCTTTTTGGCAATCTGACGCTGTTTGGCGAATCGGAGAAGCTTGTCAATGACACAGTGAACTACCGGAATTTAGCAGGAAATCAGACCCATGTGAAGATCGTTACGTCGATTTTGTCCGGGGATCTGGAGGTGCGGCGCATATGAAGAATCGCACCCAGTATGTGATTGCCACCATTTCCGCCTTCCTGATCATGGCTGCAGGCATTCTCACTCTCGTCGTTCACGCCTTTGAGGACCTGACGTGGCAGGAGCTGTTCGTTGTGGAGCTGTTTGACGTGCCGGTGATTGCAGCGGTGACGGCCTTTGCTTTTATCACCGGGGCCGTATTTGCCGCTCTGACACAGATGCAGTTTACTTCAGGACTGCAAAAACTCCGGTCAAGGCTCGACGGGATCCTGCAGCAGCAGCCGGCCCAACAGGCCCCGGACGACGGGAACGGGATCTTTACAGAGCTTCATGAAAAGGCGGAACAAATCCGCACACAGCTCATCCGCCAGCAGGAGGCGGCGCAAAAGCTCGCCACCGAGCGGGCGACAGACCGGGAGAAGAGCCTTCAGGAAGTTGTGGAACAGGAGCGGAGCCGGCTTGCAAGAGAACTGCACGACTCGGTGAGCCAGCAGCTGTTCGCGGCATCGATGATGATGGCGACGATCAATGAATCCGAATCCGTCAAGGACCCGGTGATGACGAAGCAGCTGAAGATGGTCGGGAATATGGTTGATCAGTCCCAGCTTGAGATGCGGGCCTTGCTCCTTCATTTAAGACCTGCGGCGCTGAAAGGACGAACGCTCGGCGAGGGGCTTAGGCAGCTTCTCTCGGAGCTCAGGCAAAAGGTTCCCCTCGACATCGATGTGAAACTGGAAGAGCTTGCCCTTGATAAAGGCATTGAAGATCACCTCTTTCGCATTACACAGGAAGCGGTGTCGAACACGCTTCGTCATGCCGGTGCGAGCGTCCTCTCGGTCATACTTGTTAAGCGTGACGGCAACGTGATTCTGAGGATCCGTGATGACGGGAAGGGATTCGATATGAAGGCCGTTCAGCACCACGGCTCCTATGGCATGGACAATATGCGGGAGCGGGCGGAAGAGATTGGCGGGACGTTCAAGCTTGTGAGCGTGCCGGAAGAGGGCACACAGCTTGAAGTGAAGGTGCCGGTGACAGAAGGAGAGGTGGAAGCATGATTCGGGTATTGTTTGCAGATGATCACGAGATGGTCCGAATCGGGGTGTCGAGCTATCTGACGGCCCAGGCGGATATTGAGGTGGTGGCAGAGGCCGGTGACGGCGAGGAAGCCGTGACACTGGCCCTTTCCCACAGGCCGGACATTATTCTCATGGATCTTGTCATGCCGAAGATGGACGGGATCGAGGCGACGGCGGCGATCCGGCGAGAATGGCCGGAGGCGAAAATCATTATCGTGACGAGTTTTCTCGACGATGAGAAGGTTTATCCTGCCCTTGAGGCCGGGGCAACGAGCTATATGCTGAAGACGAGCCGCGCCGGGGACATCGCCAAAGCCATCCGCGACACCCATGCGGGTCAGAGCATCCTCGAACCGGAAGTGGCAGGGAAGCTCATGAGCCGGATGCACAAAAAGCCCCCTGCGGAGCATGAACAGCTAACAGCGCGGGAGCTCGAGGTCCTCGAACTGATGAGCCGGGGGATGAGCAATCAGGAGATTGGTGACGCGCTTTATATTTCCCTAAAGACCGTCAAGGTGCATGTCAGTAACATCCTCAGTAAACTCGGCGTTCACGACCGCACCCAGGCCGTGATCTATGCCTTTAAAGAAAATCTGTTTCCGGAAGACAAATAGAAAACCACGTGCTTTGCTCAGTTGACGAGCGGCACGCGGTTTTGGTTATTCGAGCACGTTTATAAATCGAGGAGGTGATACAGCTTCCAGTCGAGGTATTCCATCAGAATGGCGGCGATGTTGATGTCGGAACACATGTAGAGACTTCTTGAACCGACGGCGTCTTCCATTTCGTTAAACAAAAGCTCATCGTCCTCTGTTAAAAGAAAATCAAGGCCGACATAATCGAGCTGAATGGCGTTGATAATGGACTGAACGGTTTCGCGCTGCGGCTCACTCAGCTCATAGAGTGAGGAAGCCCCGCCCTGAGAGATATTCGCCCTGAAGTCCGTCTGGGAACGCCTGAGGACCGTTGCGACGATCTCGTTGCCGACGACATAGACACGGACGTCCTTTCCCTTCTGTCCGCCGACCGGCTGATGAATCAGATCTTCAGGGAGAGCGGAGCGGATGGCATGCTGGCTCTCATTCGGTTCAACCATCATGACGCCGGTGCCGCCGCGGCCAAGGGGATCTTTCAGGATAAACGGATCGAGAATCGCGTTATCGAGTGCCGAGGTTATCGTGAGGGCATGGCTCTCAAGCATATTGACCCCGAGCTGGGCCATGGTCGCATAGGCGAGCCGTTTGTCATTGGCCACCCGTGAGACATAGGCGGAGTTAAAGCAGGGAATGCCCATTGTTTCGCAGACTTCATTCAGCCACGGGGAAATGGAGCGGTTCATGACGAAGTCCGGTCGCGCACCGTCGATCGGCACAAAGGGATTGACGCCTCGTTTGCCAAGCTTGACAATGATGTCTTCGTAAGAGACGACGGACAGGGTAATGTGATGATCGGTTGCGGCCTTTTTTAATAAGTCAATAAACGTGCGGTTTCTCGGGATATCGTAGGAACGGTATATGATCCAGCCCGTTCGGGTTTTCGTATGTATCATCGGGGTCCTCCTTCTACTTGCACAGACTGGCGGATCTTTTTATCGATCCACGCCATCATGTGCGGGGCGATGTCGATGCCCGTTGCTTCATGGATACTGCGGATATGCGGGTTTGTATTGACTTCACAGATGACGGGCCCGTCGTTCGTCCGAAGGAGATCGACGCCGGCGAAATCCGCGCAGACCGCGCGGCTCGCGGCAATGGCGAGGGCGCGTTCGGCTTCGGTCGGTTCATGAGGGGCCGTTTTGCCCCCGGCGGTGACATTCGCCCGGAAGTCGGTCTCAGACGTCCGGCGCATTGCCGCAATGACTTCTCCTCCGATGACATTGAGCCGGAGATCCTCGCCCCGGCTCTCTTTGATAAAGGCCTGAAAGAGAAACGGCTTACCGGCTAGGGAGAGCGTGAGAGCCTCGAGCTCTTCCCTTGACTGTGCGAGATGGACCTGTTCACCAAATGAGCCGTAAGCTTCTTTGACGACTATGGGCAGTCCGAGGCGATGAATGACGGCGTCGAGGAATCGAAGGTCCATCTCTTTTGGTTTCTGATAGAGAAACGGCGCAAAAACGGTGTCCGGTGTCGGAAGGCCCGACGCGGCAAGGCGTTCATGCATCTGTCCTTTATGGTCGCAGACCCCGACGGCCTGGCTGTTGTTAAAGACCGGAATGCCCGAAGCTTCGAAGGCCCTTGCCAGGGGGAGATCTTTGTCGGCAAACAGGACGGCATCGATTGCCGGCATCTTCTCTTCACCGGTGCAGAGGGGAGCTTCGCCGATGTTCCCTGCGAGAAAATCAAGGTTCGTGGCCGTGATCGCCGTGAAGCCGGCCTTGTCCGCCGCGTTATGGATCCAGTCCTGGTAATCGAGAAATTTTGCCGTTTGCATGTGTCCGTTTCCGAGGATCAGCAAGACGGGCGATCGGGTCGTTGTCATAAATAAACCTCCGCTGGCTCAGTCGGGCTGAGATTGATATACTGAAGCAAATGGTGCGTGACAAAACATGTTTTCCCCTAATCATGTCACGTTTCTTTAGGAAAAGCAATACAGAGTCAGATGCATATAATGGAGGGTCATCGATGGGAAAGTTGAGAATGACGGATGTTGAAGAGATGCTTAAGAGGAGGCGCGTGGCAGGGATCAGCTATGATCTTTCCCGGATGGAGGCGCTGATGAAGGCGATGGATCATCCGGAGAGACGGATCAGGGTCGTGCACATCGCCGGGACGAACGGCAAAGGTTCTGTGGCGGCGTTTACCGGACGCATTCTTGAATATGCAGGGCTTGTGACGGGCAGTTTTCAATCGCCCGTGTTCGGCCCTGTTCATCATCACGTTTTAATCGGCGATCAGCCTCTGGATGAAGGGGTGTTTCTGAAGGCGGTGGAGGATTATGAAGCCCTCGTGCAATCGGCAGAATCCCATTGCGATTTCGGCATGATCAGTGAGTTTGAATGGCTGACGGGCCTGGCCTTCTATGTCTTTGATACGGTTTGTCCGGTGGATGTGGCCATCGTGGAGGCAGGCATGGGCGGTCGGCTTGACTCAACCAACGTCATGCCCGCGCCCCTTGTGACAGTGATTACGAATGTTGGCTACGATCACCAGGCGTTTCTCGGTGATACCCTCGAGGCGATTGCAACGGAGAAGGCAGGGATTATAAAAGCGGGTGTCCCGTGTGTCACGTCGGCCGCGGAACCGGCGCTATCGTTCATGAGGGGCCGGGGCAACGAAACAGGATCCTGCATCATCACCGTCGGAGAGCCTGAGGTGCCGCTCTCTCTTACGATGAAGGGCGCTCACCAGCAGGTGAATGCCGCCGTTTCGATGAAGGCGGCGGCAATTGCCCTTGAAGCATTCGGCATGTCCATGGCGGACAGTGTGATGCAGGCAGCGATCAGGGATCTTCAGGTTCCGGGCCGGTTTGAAGAAGTCCGGTACGAGCCGGCGGTGATCGTGGATACGGCCCATAACGTCGAGGCGATCCGGACCACGATTGCCAATATCCGGACGCTTTATGCATCCAAAGAGGTCTCTGTCCTGTTTGCCGCGATGCAGGATAAACCCGTTTCTGCGATGCTGAAGGCCTTTCAAGAAGCAGGGCTGAAACCGGTTGTCACAGATTTTTCGCATCCGCGTGCGATGAAGCAAGAAGCGTACCCAAAGCCTTACGAACGGGCGGCCGACGCAAAGTCGTGGGTTAAAGCACACCTCAAGGAAGCCGCGTCAGAGGATGTTCTTCTCATTACGGGTTCTCATCAGTTTATCGGGGACATGCGGGCATTTGTAACAAAATGCTGAATTTCATCAATATGTCAATATTCGTACAACTTTTGTGGTATATTGGTGATATCTCTTTTAAATAACAGAAGCAGAGGAGGGGGAAGCGTTGCAGGAAAACAAACGGATCGGGATCTTTTTCGTCTGGCTGCTGACGGTTCCGCCTTTTTTGTATTATATGATTGAAACGGCCGGAGCGATGTGGCTTGAGCATATGTGGTCCATCCTCGGTTTCATGATACTGATCACGCTCGTTTCGATTTTTCCGGTAGAGATTAAAGGGACTACCTTTATCCCGGTTCACGGGGTATCACTTGCCGTATTTCTCCATTTTGGGCTTCTGACTGAGGTTCTTTTGACCCAGGTGGCGATTCTCGTGGTCCTCTTGAGTCTGCGTCTTCCGCCGGAGGAGCGGTTCCGGATGCCGTTGAACTCGCTCATTTTTCTTTTGACGTCGCTTTTTTCAGGAGGCGCTTTTTATCTCTTCGGGGGAACGACGGGCTCTGCCTCTTTTGAAAGCATTACAGCACAGGTGATTCCGGTCGTCATCTACACTTTGGTATATTTTCTCGCAAACAATGTCCTGATCTACTTCGTACAGCGTGTCCTGCAGAAAAAGAAGGTCCGTTTTCTGAGCGAGGGACTCACGTGGGAAGCGGTGACGGCAATCTTTATCCTCCCGGTCGGGGTGACGCTAGCATATCTGTATCACGAGCTCGGCATGGTCGCACTTCCCCTGATCGGGGTCCCGGTTGTGGCCGCTTCTCTCATCCTCAAGTTCTACCACGACGGGAAGCATCTGATTGATCAGCTCCAGCAGGTCAGTGAATTCGGTCATGAGATCAATAGCATGACCGACAGTGAAGCGATGTATGAGCGGTATCTCGAAGCCTGTTACACGATGTTTCCGGCAGACGGGGTGCTGTTATTCGATCCACCGATAAATGGGAATGACCGGCTTGTTCCGGTTTACCTCGACTGCCCCGGTAACCGCACAGATATGGCGATCCGAAACGGCGATCCTGTCAGCAAGACGGTGATCGAGTCCGGAGAAGCGATCCGTTACCGCTCACGGAGAGAAGCCGGAGCCCGCATGTATGAATTGTTCAGTTCGAAAGCGGAATCCATGCTCAGTGTACCGGCAGTCCGGGGAGGTCAGGTGACCGGGGTTTCAAGTCTTGTCAGTACGAGAAAGAAGGCCTTCACGAAGAAGCATCAGATGCTTCTGGAGATTCTGTTAAACCATTTAACGGTATCCATTAACAATGCCCGTCACCTTGAACGGGCGCAGAAAGAAAGCATGCAGTGTGCGCTCACAAAGCTCCATAACTACCGTTTCTTTGAACGGACGCTTCAGGAACATTATGAAGGCAACGATGATGATTTTGCGGTGATCCTCCTTGATCTCGATCACTTCAAATCGGTGAATGACCGGTTTGGGCACAGTGCCGGCAATCAGGTGCTCCATCAGGTGGCGAGAACGCTTGAATCGGCGGTCACATCCGGCAAAGCGTATACGGTTGCACGCTACGGCGGGGAAGAATTCGTCATCCTGCTTGATCAGACGACGGCGGAAGACGCCACAGACCAGGCGGAACAGATTCGTCAGACCCTTGAAGAAACCGTGTTTCACGTTGATGATGACCTTCAGCAAGGCGGTCAGACGAAGGCCCTGACGCTCACGGCGAGTATCGGTGTCGCCGCGAGACGGGCTGACGATGAGGATCCCCTCGGCATCGTGCGTAACGCGGACCGGGCCATGTATACCGGGGCGAAGAACAACGGCCGAAACAAAGTGGCGGTCTATCCGTCTGAAGCAACGTTCCACCCGGGTAATCAAACTGCGCAATAACGCGCCATTACATATGATTGAGGTGCTTTTATGACAACGCTAGTATTTTTTTTCATTGGCTGGGCTCTTTTGTTTGTCCTGCTCCTGCTCTTACCTTCCATTTTTAACAGAAAAGTAACGGCAACCCTTGCCGGGATCTCCGGGCTTCTTGCGCTTTTTGTCATCGCCACGGAAATGTTCGTGTCCTGGCAGATGGCGGTCGGCGCAGGGCTTCTTCTGACCGTGGTGACAAGCTTCCTCACGGCAAGACGGGTGGAGGTATTGGACGATGAGATCGACGGGGAAGAGTCGGCTGTACCGGCACTTTACGAACCGGTATCACGCCGCGATCCGGAACCTGATCCTGAAACGGAATCAGCTGTCCAGGAAACAGGAGAACAGGCAAACGATGTAGATGCATCAGAGTCGGAGGAATCCGGCGCAGTTGCAGGAATGGACGAGACATCACAGTCCGAAGCGGAAGAGGCTGAGGAAGCATCTGAGCCCCAGGAAACTCCTGAGATGGATGAAGAAGACAAATCCACGATGGCGGAGGTGGAACTGGCATCAGATCCTGCAAAAGGCATCGGCGAGTCCCCTATACAAGAAGAGGAAGAGGAGACACCGGACGAAGCGGAAGGTGAGATCCCGAGACGGTTTGTTGTCGAGGCGGATGAAGAGGATCATGAGGCTCCGTCTGATGCAGATGATGAGGACGAAGCCGAAGAAGAAGCGGGTGCGAGCCGGCTGATGCATCAAGACGGGGAATCGTCCCTTACCGAGCGGCGGCCGTTAAATGAAGAGGATGAGGAGCCGATTATGAAGCGGTCGTCATCGATTGATGTGGAAGAATTCAGCGAAGAAGCAGGCGATAAGGAGGCACCGGAGGAAGAAGAGCCGGAAGAAATGCCTTCTGTCACGGATCCGCATGATGTGAATGAGAAACGGAAGCGCCTTTTTGAGGCCTTGGCCGATAAAGACGATGATGAAGCAGGGGGCAGGACAAATGAAAAAATCCTTTTTAGCAGTACTTCTCGTTACGGCGATGAGTGTGGTGTTTCTCACAACCTTTACATATGCCATGACGTTTACGTACGAAGTGCTGTTCTCTGAAGAACGCCTTGACCGCAATGCGATGATTGCGTCAGTCGATCTCTCGGACATGAACCGGGAGGAAGCGCGGGAAACGTTACAAAATGAGATCCGCGACTGGCAGGAACAGGCGATTGTGGACGTGACCTGGTTTGACGACGTATTGAGCCTCCCTGGAAGCGTCTTTGAGTTCAGAGTGGAGGAGACCCTTGATCACTATTTCTCCGATGAGTCGGATCATGAGGAACTGATTGTGCATGTTCGTGAAACGAGCCTCGAAGATCAGCTTCGGAGTCTGACGGCACCGGAAGACATCATCCGGATCGTCGATATGCCTGAGCTGATGGATCAGCTTGAAGCGGAAGCCTCAGCCTTGAATCTGGAAATTTCAATTCCTTTGCGTGACACCCTTGAGCCCTTTGAACGTCTTGAAGAGACGGTGACGGTAAGCGTGTCTAGAGGCGTGGATCAGGGGCCGCTCCTTGAAGACTGGCTGTCAAGAGAGCCCGAATGGCTGGTGGAAGCGGGCGAAGAATTCAGAGTCAGTGATGAGCTCTCACCGTTTAACGGCGGGGAACTGATGAATATCCTGAGCTCCGGTGTGTATGAAGCGGTACTGACGATGAACTTTGACATCATCGAACGGCATACGAGAGAACAGCGCTATCCGAATGTCCCTCTCGGTTATGACGCCTTTATGGACGGAAACGGCCGGGATCTCGTGTTCCGTAATCCGATGGATACCGACTATGTCATCGGGTTTGAAGAGGCATCGGGCGGTCTTTCCATTACGGTGACGGGTTATGAACTGCCGTATATGATGGAAGTCCGTCTCGAAGATGTCCGTACCGTCGATCCGAAGACGAAAGTGACGCATACCCGGGATCTTGAAGCCGGCGAGTCGAGAATGGACAGTTTTGGCGAGAACGGTGAATTTGCGCTCGTGATGCGTTCTCGGTTTGATGAATTTGGCGAGCTGATCGATGAGGAAGTCGTCAGCCGGGACTTTTACCGGTCGGTCAACGCCCTTGAAGAACGAAGCAGCCTTGAACCGGAGCCAGAGCCCGAGCCGGAAGAAGAGCCAGAGAATGACGGCTTCCCTGAGAACGGCAACGGGGAGTTCCCTGATGAGTTTCCGGACAATGGCGACTGGGATGATTGGGACGACTGGAACGATTGGAACGGCGGCAACGGGTTTCCGGATAACGGCAATGGAATCGACGGGCAAAACGGGAACGGCTCAACGGGCAACGGCACAGATCCGTCAAACGGTAACAACAGCGGTACCGGTGACGGATCAGATCAGAACGGCGGTGGCGTGAATGGAACGAACGGGACGAATGGTCCTGATATACCGTCTTCCACCGATGAGGATGGGAATCCGATCAAAGGCATGTAGACAGAGCGTACGGACAGGATGGGGGCAACCATAATGGCAAAACAGCGAAAGCGGATTGGGGACCTGCTTGTGGAAGCGGGTCTCCTCACAGAACAGCAGGTACAGGACGTACTGAAGGTCAAGGGGAGTGAGAAACTCGGGGATGCACTGATCTCAAGGGATTATATTACGGAAAATCAGCTCATTGAAGTCCTCGAATTCCAGCTTGGGATTCCCCATGTGCACATCAATCAGCAACCGGTGGATGAATCGGTGATCCGCCTGATCCCGAGGGACTTCGCCGCACGAAATGAAGTCTTTCCGATACAGAAAAAGAACAATCAGCTCCAGGTGGCGATGAGTGATCCGATGGACTATGTGACCCTTGAAGACATTCGCATGTCCACGGGGTTCGAAGTCGATCCGGTCATTTCCGGAAGAAGAGAGATCCAGCAGGCGATTGAGCGCTACTATGATGATCAGGACGGGGATCTGGACCTCGATATCGAAGATCAGGAAGACGACACCATCATCAGCGCCAACGTGGATGCGGAGAACGAGGACGATGCGCCGATTATCCGTCTCGTTAATAAGGTCCTCGTCAAAGCTGTCGCCAAAGGGGCGTCTGACGTTCATATTGATCCACAGGAGAAGAAGGTCATCGTCCGGTACCGGGTGGACGGCGTTCTGATGACGGATCGGGCCGTTCCGAAGTCCGATCATAATGCCGTCGTGGCACGAATCAAAATTATGGCGAACCTGAACATTACCGAAACCCGCCTGCCGCAGGGCGGACGGGTAAAAGTGTCCATTGAAGGTCGCCCCGTCGATCTGCGGATCGCGACCCTTGCCACCGTATTCGGAGAGAAGATCGTGATCCGGATCCTTGACATGGACAATGCCGTCAAGGACGTCTCGGAGATCGACCTGAATAAAATCAATCTCGATAAATTCAGACGGCTGATCAAACGCCCGTCCGGGATGGTGCTCATTACCGGTCCGACGGGTTCGGGGAAGACGACGACGCTCTATGCGGCGATGACCGCTCTCAATACGCCGGACGTGAACCTGATTACCATCGAAGACCCGGTGGAGTACCAGGTCAAGGGGATCAATCAGGTCCAGGTCAATGCGCCGATCGGCCTCACGTTTGCAAGAGGGCTCCGGTCGATTTTGAGGCAGGACCCGAATATCGTCATGATCGGCGAGATTCGGGATAAGGAAACGGCAGAGATTGCAATCCGTGCTTCCCTCACAGGTCACCTCGTCTTCAGTACGATTCACACGAACAGTGCCATCGGCACGATTCCGAGACTGATCGACATGGGGATTGAACCGTTCCTCGTCATGAGTTCCCTATCGGGGATCGTCTCCCAGCGTCTCGTGAGGAAGGTGTGCGCAGAATGCGGGGAGGACTACGAACCGACGGAGAACGAGCGGGCGATGTTCGACAAACGGGGTATACCCCTTACGAGACTTCGAAGAGGGAAAGGCTGCCCGATCTGTAATGAGACGGGCTACAAGGGCCGCATGGCCATTCATGAAGTGCTCGAAATCGATGACAAGATCCGTCGCATGGTGATGAACAACCAGCCGATGGAGGATGTCCGGCTCTATGCGATGGAGCATGACATGATCTTCTTACTTGAAGACGGTCTCTTAAAGGTGAAACAGGGCAAGACGAGTCTTGAAGAACTTTACCGCGTAGCCATGGACGACTGAACGTCACGACGATATACTGCATGAAGAAAGGGGCGAACGGCCGTGAAAGAACGGATTGAAGAGCTACTCAGAAAGGCATTCTATGATGGTGCGTCAGATTTGCATATTACCGTGGGTGTGCCCCCGGTCATGCGGACGAACGGTGAACTTGAGAAGGTCGGGACCGACATGATGAAACCGGCGGACACGGAAGGGATGGCCCGAGCGATCATTCCGGAAGCGCTCTGGAAGAACTTTGAGAAGAAGGGGGAGCTCGACTTCTCCTATGGCCTTCGGGGCGTATCCCGCTTTCGGGTGAACGCGTACTTTCAGCGCTCCTGCGTGAGTCTTGCGATCCGCGTGATTCCGACAGTGATTCCGACGATTGACGATTTGAATATGCCGAAGATCCTGGAATCCATCGCCTCAAAGCCCCAGGGGCTCGTCCTTGTGACCGGACCGACGGGCTCCGGGAAATCGACGACCCTGGCAGCAATGATCTCATACATGAACACAAGGATGAACCGGCACATCATCACCCTTGAAGATCCGATTGAGTATTTGCATAAGCACGGCACGTCGGTGATTGACCAGCGCGAGATCGGCTTTGACACGCAGAACTTCGCCAACGGCCTCCGGGCGGCGCTCCGTCAGGATCCGGATGTGATTCTCGTCGGGGAGATGCGGGATCTTGAGACGATCTCCACGGCGATTACCGCGGCGGAAACCGGACACCTCGTCCTCGGTACGCTTCATACGACGAACGCGCCGTCAACGATTGACCGGATCATTGACGTCTTCCCCCCGGGCCAGCAGGATCAGATCCGCATACAGGTGGCCTCTGTCCTCACGTCGGTCATCTCGCAGCGTCTTCTTCGCACGAGAGACGGCGGCGGCCGGGTGGCGGCGACGGAGATTCTCATGAATACGCCGGCGGTGAAGAACCTGATCCGAAACGAAAAGATTCACCAGATCCCGTCCACGATGCAGACCGGTAAGGCAGAAGGGATGCACACAATGGAGATGGCCGTGAAGGATCTCCTGCAGGAGCGCAAGATCAGTGAAGAAACGGCAGCTTATATCCTGTCGGAATAACAGAAACAATCCATTCAAATGATCCATGAACGGATCCAGTCAGGAAAGGAGGACGGCAGATGGCTTACTATCAATACGAAGCCCGCTCGAAGCAGGGCGAGCTTGTCTCCGGCAAAATCAAAGCCGATTCAAAGCTGCAGGCAGAGCGTAAACTGACGGATGAGAAGGGTGTCAATGTCTTGAACCTCAGTCAGATGGAAGGCATTCTCTATCAGGATATCGAGGTCTTCAGCCGGGTATCGAGCAAGGATATGGTCATCTTCCTGAGGCAGATGACGACGCTCTTGACGGCCGGGATTTCCCTCGTCGACAGCGTGCGTCTCCTCGGAGAACAGACCCCAAACAAGGCGCTCCGCTCAGCCCTCGTCGAAGTGGAGGAAGACCTGAGGCAGGGCATCAGTATGTCCCAGTCCACAGAAAAGCACAGAAAAGTCTTTCAACCGCTCGTTGTGAACATGATCCGCGCCGGGGAGGCCGGGGGTAACCTCGATGAGATCTTCGAACGCCTCGCCGTTTATTATGAAAAACAGAACCGGATTAAGCAGAAGGTCATCTCCGCCCTCGCCTATCCGGCCACCCTTGGCGTCATCGCCATCGGGGTCGTCATGTTTCTTCTCGCGGTCGTCGTGCCTAGCTTTGCGGACATGTTCGCGGGCTTTGACAGTGAACTGCCCTGGATTACGCTGTTTGTCCTCAATGCCGGGGATTGGATGCAGTCGTGGGTATGGCTGATTCTTCTCCTCACGGTGGCCGCGATCTTCGGGATCCGTGCTGCGCGGAAGAATGACGATATGCGGTATTATCTTGACTATTTCATGTTAAAGATGCCGATCGTCGGAGGGATTCTTCAAAAATCCGCCCTGGCCAGGATGTCCAGGACACTGAGTTCACTCTTTACAAGCTCCGTACCCGTCCTGCAGGCGACATCGATCGTTGAGCGGGTCGTGGGGAACGAAGTCCTCGCGAACGTCATACGCGACATCCGGACCTCCCTTGAAAAAGGGGAGTCCATGGCCGGACCGATGGAGAAGCACTGGATGTTCCCGCCGCTCGTTGTCCAGATGGTCGTTGTCGGGGAACGGACCGGTTCTCTTGACCAGATGCTTGACCGTGTGGCACTCTTCTATGAGGAGGAAGTGGATCAGGCAGCGGAGAGGCTGAAGAGTCTCATGGAGCCGATGCTTATTGCCGTTCTCGCCGTTGTAGTCGGGGTCATCGTCGCATCCATCGCCATCCCGATGTTTGAAATCTTTGACACGATTGGATAAAGACCTGCATGAATGAATAGAAATGGGTCAAAAGAACCTAAAAGACAGAAGAAACGCAGAAAAAGATAGCAGACAGGTGCCAATCCGTGTATAATAGAGTCAGGATAACGCACAAAATTGACAAAAACAGTCTAAAGTAATTGAGTGGAAAAATAATCGTTAACGTGAACCGTCAGTCTGAGGATTGAAGCTGGATCAGGGGTAACGACAATTGGATGCTGAGAAGAAATGGGTACTATCTGGGCACTTAACCATTTTGGAGCTGCTAGTGCAACCGGCCGGAGACATTTTTTTGTTTTGGCCGGTTTTTTATATTCATTGATTGGGATTGATTCCGTACGAATTTTGTACTTCTTATAGGGGGGGATGAAGATGAGGTTACGGATCAAAAGAACCGGAAACCAAAAAGGACTTACACTCGTTGAACTGCTCGCGGTCATCGTGATTCTCGGGATTATTGCGGCGATAGCTGTTCCGGCCATCGGATCGATTATCGAAAATTCCCGAAAAGACGCTCAGATTGCCAACGCCGAAAATATATACAATGCAGCAAGGCTGGCTGTTGCGTCAGAGAGCATTGTTGCATCGGACACGGATACGTGGACTTTTTACGCAACTGAAGCCGAGACAGATAATACAGATACCTCGAGAACGGACAGCAGACTCAATCTCCTCGAAGAACGGTATCTGGACACCACTCCGCAGGATCCGCACGGAGACGGCGTGTATACAGATGCTTATATTACTTACGATGGCAGTGAGTACACGGTTGTTTTAAATGAATATTTCGGTGCAGGTGGCACCGCGATTTCCACAATCCGCTCGAGTGACCGGGATATCGTGAACCTGGATTAAGGAAGCTTCACATCAGAAAGCCGTTCTGACGGGAGTGGTCGTCCATTTTGATTGGGGATTACTTCATGAAGAACATCAAATAAAATATATTAAAAAAGGGAGAGATAAACATGAAAAAATGGTTGAAGAATCAAAAAGGTTTGACGCTTGTTGAACTGTTGGCAGTCATCGTGATTTTGGGGATCATTGCAGCGATTGCCGTTCCGGCGATTGGGAACATCATTGAGAACAGCAGGAAAGACGCGCAGATTGCGAATGCGGAGGCATTGTATGATGCGGCAAGATTGGCACAGGCTGGGGATAATATAAGTGGGGATGTTACGTTTATTGCAGTTGAAGAAAATGATGATAATTATATTGTGCCTCCCGAAAATGATAATACAGATGAATATTCACTAGTTAATTACATCGAATCTTCTTTTCCGGAAAGTGACTCGTTCAGTGATAGCTATATTAGTGCAGTAGTAGCTGTTGTGGATGGCGAGTATACAATTACTCTTGAAGGGCTTGAAGGGACGTATATTGATGCTACGATCCAAGAAATAAGAGAAGATGGACGAGATGTTGTTGAAGCTCCGTAATCAATAATTATATATATAGTTTTTCGCCGATTTCAACCAGCTCTTCAGGAGTATTCCTGAGGGGCTTTTTTCTAAAAGGATCTGCCGGTTTGTTTCTTTATCTTATCCCCTTACCGGTTTCATTTTGGACTTTAAAAATGAAAGGAGATTATTCGTGTGGATGGGTTGTGGTTCACCTATTTTGTCATTACCGGACTTGTAATGGGCTCCTTTTATAACGTTGTCGGCCTCCGCGTCCCTGCCGGCGAATCCTTTACCGGCAAGGCCCGATCCAAATGCCCGTCATGCGGGAAAACACTCGGTGCACCGGAACTGATCCCGGTCCTTTCCTGGTTCTTGTTACGGGGAAGATGCAAGGGCTGCGGGAAGCGGATCTCCCCGATGTATCCCCTGATGGAGCTTGTTACCGGGGTCTTGTTTGGTCTGGCCTTTTTACATATCGGGCTCAGTATGGAGCTTGTCGTGGCATTGCTCTTCTTGTCGATGCTCGTGATCATTACGGTGAGTGACCTCTCAACGATGCTTATTCCTGACAAGGTGCTGCTTTTTTTCGGGATACCGATCCTTCTCTTACGTATGTCGGTGGCGCCTTTGGATCCTTGGTGGACAGCCTTTGCCGGTGCCGGGCTTGGATTTGGTATTTTGCTTCTTCTCGCAGTCGCGTCACGCGGCGGAATGGGAGGAGGGGATATTAAACTTTACCTCGTCATCGGTTTTGTGCTCGGACCGATCGAGACGGTGCTGTCACTGTTTCTCGCGGCACTCGTGGGACTCGTGTATGGCCTTCCCCGAATTGTGAAGAGACAGACGGGGCGTGGGAATCCGATTCCATTCGGTCCGTTTATTGCCCTCGGGGCTGTGATCGCCTACTTTATGGGGGGTGCGATCCTTGACTGGTATGTCGGTTTGCTCTTTTAAAAGAATCCGTCAGAAAGTGCAATCTGCGCTGTATATTGTCATGTTTTTACTGTAGAATAGGGACTAGACGGCACGGATCAAGACCGGTAGTACCGGATCGGTGCCAAAGACCCGAAACAATCGTGTATGTCAGAGAGAAGGCAGGGATGCAGGAATGGATATCGTATTAAACAAACCGACGAAGCATGTCATGATCATCCACGATCACGTCATTCGCTACGTGAAAGGAAGAGGGAGCACCCTTGACGATCTGAAGGTCGTGCGGAACCGTTTTTTGCCCCCCGGGACGATCGAGGGTGGCGTCATTAAAGAGACGGAAACGTTTCAGGCGATCATCGGTGAACTGAAGCGGCAATACAAGATGGCGAAGGGTGAACTGTACATAACGCTGCCGAATGAGACGAACCTCATCCGGCGTCACCAGGTACCGGCGGATGTGCCGGATCACGAACTGAAGGGGTATATCTTCAATCAGCTTGGGAAAGAATTGCATTTGCCGATGGAAGACCCTGTTTTTGATCTCTGTATCATGAGTGAACAGAATGCCGAGAAGGATCTCCTCTTGTTCATCACAGCCCAGGAGATCATTGACAGCTATTTGCGTCTCTTTTACGAACTGAAGCTTGAACCGGTGGTCTTGGATTACGCGGCGATTTCCCTTGAGCGCTTCATTGAAGGAACCGGGGCTGCGTCTGTCGAGGGGCATTACGCCCTCGTGACGTGCTTTCCTACCGCCGTGACGGTGACGATCTTTCACGGTGAGTTCCCGCTGATCACGCGAACGATCCCCACCATGGTGAGTGCGGATCATTGGCAGGTGAACGGGGAAGCGAGCGATGACATTAGCTGGACGGGTCCGATGGATGAACTGGAGAGCGCTTGGCAAGACAACGGGGCGGAGATCGAGCGTCTGTTATCCTTTTACCAGTTCAACTACCGGCAGGGAGAAGGCGGCGTGGACCGGGTCATCATAACGGGTGATCATCCGGAGCTGAACCGGTTCTTCCATCACGTTTCGGAGCGTCTTGACGGGCCTGATGTGAAGCTTCTTGACGTTATGATGGATAAAAAAGGCTTTACGATTGACCCTCACCACTTCGAAGCCGTGGGATTACTGATGAAGGGTGAGGTGAAGTAAATGGCTGTTGAGATTAATCTGTTACGTAAAGGCACGAAAAAAACCTCAACCTTCCGCTCGGCGATGATTCTCGCCGTTCTCGTCGTGATCCTGATCAATCTACTGATCGTTTATGTCGGGGTACAGGCGGACCGGGAAGCGGCGGCTCTTGAACAGGAGCGCCTGATTCTAGAACAACAGGCCGAAGCGCTGAATCAGGAAATTGCCGAGCTCTCCGTCGGGGAACATCAGCTGTTGTTTGATGCCGTGGATGAAGTGGAAGGGATGATGATTTCGTCTTCACAGCTTCTTTTGGAGATGGTGAGACTCATGCCGGAAGAAGGCTATATGGTCTCCTATGACTATGTCTATCCGGATACGCTCTCCATGTCATTCATTTATCTTGAGCTTCCGCAGGTCGCGTATTACCTGGATGCCCTGACGGCGTCCCCTTATGTCGACAGCGTCGATGTGCAGACGATCACCGGTGAAGCGATGGAAGAAGCGGTCATGGAGGACGCTGAGGCAGAGGAAGAAGATCTGCCGTTCTGGTATGAAGAGTTCCTCCCGAACTATTTCACAACCTATGACATCACCCTCGATGTCGCGGCTCTGATCGATAGAGATACGGATGAAAGCGAAGAAGAGGACGATGAGGAGGGTGATGACGATGAATAGACGGGAACGTGTTCTGCTTTATATCGTCTTCGGACTTATTGCCCTTGCAAGTTTTTACGGATCGTATACGCTGGTGACAGGACCCGCCATCGATGAGCGTGACCGCCTCGAGCGGAGCGTGGAAGCGGAAGAGGCTCAGGTCGATGCCCTCGAGGTCCAGCTTCTTGAGCGCCAGCGGGAATTTGAAGCGGGGGATACGAATACGGTGAATGCCCAGCGGAAGATGCCGGTTCCGCCGTTGACCGATCAGGTGCTCCTCGGGCTGAATCAGGCGCAGGAACTGAGTGGTGCCGTGATCCAGGACATCTTCATCAGTACGGAAGACGTGGTTGAACCTTTGCATCTCCTTACTGCGGAGGAAGACGAAGCGGCCGGAGGGCAGACGGCGGAGGATCTGATCGCAGAGAGCGAAGGAGAGGCGCCGCCTGAGGAGACGGATCCTGCGGAAGAGGCTGTGGAAAACACGGCTCTTGACGGGGTGCACCGTCAGATCTTCACCCTCGACGTGAAGGTAAATGCCTATGAGCGTCTGGCTGCGTTTTTGAATGAGCTTGAGGCCCTTGATCGCATCATGAATGTGGAGATGATCTATTTCACCGGGGCTGACGAGGTACAGATTTTCGAAGGGGACAGTGATATCTTTTTTGAAGTCACCGTCGCGACGTACCATTATCCGGGGCTTGATTCCCTCTTGGATGAGACCCCTGAACCGCATTACCTGCCGTCACCGAACCGTGACCAGCCGTTTTCAGACTGACGGATATGCAGCTTTCTGACTGGAAGAAAGGAGCGGACGATGAAGAAGAAATCAGGAAGGATTATTTCTCTTGACCATCATCGTAAAGGGCGTACCGCTAATGAAGCCGAGACGAGCCAGAAGACAGCGGAAGGGAATAATCTCGTAGATTTCTCTTCCCGTAAGAAGCAAAAAGAGATTATGTTCGATATGTATGAGGACGACGGGGAGAGCTCCTCAGGACCGAGACTGCCCTTTCATGACCGCCGTCATCGGGCGATGACCGAGTACCAGCGGGGGCCGTTTTTCTGGATCCTTCTGATCGGTTTGCCCCTCGGTTTTTTTGCAAGTGTCGCGTTTATGTCCTGGCTTCTCATTACCTATTTCTATTAACGAAACCAACGGTTATAAAAGGAGATACTCAACATGGCAAATGAAGCATTATTTCGCGTGGAAAAAGATTTGATGGGAGAAAAAGAGATTCCTGTATCGGCCTACTACGGAATACAGACCGTCCGGGCGAAGGAGAACTTCCCGATCACGGGTTATCCGATTCATGAGGAACTGATCCGCTCGTTGGGCTATGTGAAAAAAGCGGCGGCGAAGGCGAATATGGAAGTGGGTGTGTTGAACAAGCGGATCGGGGAAGCGATCATGAAGGCCTCTGACGACGTCATCTCCGGGAGTCTCAATGAACACTTCATCGTCGACAGTATCCAGGGCGGTGCCGGGACGTCGATGAACATGAACGCCAACGAAGTCATCGCGAACCGGGCGATCGAGTACCTCGGCGGGAAAAAAGGTGACTACCTGAAGGTCAGTCCGAATACCCATGTCAATATGGCACAGTCGACGAACGATGCCCTTCCGACGGCGATCCATCTGGCCGGTCTGTTTCTCTCAGATGGGCTGATTGAGGAACTTGAAATGCTGATTGAGTCCCTTGCCAAAAAAGAAGAGGAATTCGACAGCGTGATCAAAATGGGCCGGACGCACCTCCAGGATGCCGTACCGATCCGGCTCGGCCAGGAGTTCGGCTCCTACCGTCGGCTGTTGAACCGGGATTTAAAACGGATCCAGCGCTCCGTGGATCAGCTCTATGAAGTGAACATGGGGGCAACCGCCGTCGGAACGGGCTTAAACGCGATGCCGGAGTACATCGAAGCGGTCACGAAGAACCTCGCGGAAATGAGCGGCATGCCGATTCACGGGGCGGAGAATCTCGTCGATGCGACGCAGAATACCGATTCCTACACACAGCTCTCGAGTGCGATGAAGATTATGGCGATCAACCTCTCGAAGATGGCCAATGACCTGCGTCTCATGAGCTCAGGACCAAGAACGGGCTTTAACGAGATCAACCTGCCGCCCCGGCAGGCGGGCTCGTCGATCATGCCGGGGAAGGTCAATCCCGTCATGTGTGAAGTCGTCAATCAGGTGTCGTTTCAGGTGATCGGTAATGACCAGACGATCAGTCTTGCTTCCGAAGCGGGGCAGCTCGAACTGAACGTCATGGGGCCGGTTCTCGTCTTTAATCTCCTGCAGTCGTTTACCGTTCTCCGAAACGGCATCCGTGTCTTCCGTGAATATGCGGTGGACGGTATCGAAGCCAATACGGAGCGGAACCGGGAGATGGTTGAGAACAGCGTCGGGATCATCACGGCGATTAACCCTCACGTCGGCTATGAGACCGCGGCGCGGATCGCCAAGGAAGCGATCCAGTCCGGCCGATCGGTCCGGGAGATCTGCATCGAGCGGGGTATCCTCTCGGAGGAAGAGCTCGACCGCATTCTCGATCCGGTGGAGATGACGAACCCGGGGATCGCCGCAAAGGAACTCATATTCGGCGAATGAATGTTTGTCTTTCCTGTGAACAAACACGGAATCGAATTGTTATTTCAGGAAGAGTTCATTATGATAAATAGTGAACTCTTCCTTTTATCACGGTGATTCATCTGATGATCAAAGGAGGAAAATGTATGCAACCACTGATACTCGCGTCCAAATCCCCGCGCAGGCAGGAGCTGTTGAAGCAGGTGAAGATCCCCTTCGACGTCATCCCGAGCGACGTGGACGAGGCGCAGTACCCCATGAAATCCGGACCGGAAGAGTATGTGGAGACCCTTGCCCGTGCCAAGGCCACCCACGTCCTTGATCAGCATCCAGACCGGACGGTTCTTGGCTCCGACACCGTCGTCGTTGTGGACGGTGAGATTCTCGGTAAGCCAAAGGACAGTCAGGACGCAAGACGGATGCTCAGGCAGCTCTCCGGAAAGGTGCACACAGTCTTAAGCGGCGTGGCCATTTTGAGTGAAGACGGGGAAACCGTCTTTCATGGCCGGGCGGATGTGCGATTTTTTCCGCTCACCGACGAAGACATTCAAACATACATAGACAGCGGTGAACCGTTCGATAAAGCGGGTGCTTACGGCATTCAGGGCTTCGGTGCGATGCTGGTGGAGGAGATCCGGGGGGATTACTTTACCATCGTCGGCATGCCGGTGGCCCAGGTGGTTCGTGCATTGCGTTCATTTTCACACTAACCTTGGTCCAAATGGACAAACAGGAGGAAATGACATGGCAATGACACTGACAATGAACGACGTCCCAAAGGTGGAGCGCCCGAGGGAACGCATGCTGTTTGAAGGTCCGGAGGCATGTACGAATCAGGATCTGATCGCGATTCTTCTCGGCTCAGGGACGAAGAAAGAATCGGTTCTCGATCTGTCGAACCGCGTGATCAGTCACTTTAACGGAATCCGTCTCCTTGAAGAGGCGACGATTCAGGAGCTTACGGCACTGAGCGGGATCGGTGAGGCGAAGGCTGTTCAGCTGAGAGCGGCCATTGAACTCGGGAAACGCATCCGCAGTTATCCGAAGGAAATGAAGTATGTGATCCGCTCCCCGAAAGATGCGTCGGATTTTGTGATGGAAGATATGCGCACGTTGACGCAGGAGCACTTCGTCTGTTTGTTTTTGTCGACGAAGAATCAGGTCATTCACCGGCAGACGATCTTCATCGGCAGTCTGAACATGAGCGTCGTGCACCCGAGAGAGATTTTCAAGGCGGCCCTTCGCTACTCGGCGGCTTCGATGATCTGCATTCACAATCATCCGTCCGGGGATACGGCTCCGAGTCAGGAGGACATCGATGTGACGAAGCGGCTCGTTGAAGTCGGCAAAACCATTGGCATCGACGTCCTTGATCACGTGATTGTCGGGGATCACAGCTTTTGTTCATTAAAAGAAAAGGGTTACGTCTGAAATTCCCGCACACACCTCGGTTCTGTAATGATATACTACAGAGCAGAGGTGTTTTTTGTACTTCAGAAATGTTTAACGCCGATAAAGGATGATCGTATACGTGCAACGGAGGCTTTCGCCATTGAGGCTTGGCGAGAAGCCGCGTTTCCTTTATGGCCCGGATGACACCGGCAGCTCACGATCGGCAAAGGCTTTGATACCTCAGGCTAGGAAGAATTGAGGAATTTCATGTGATCCATGTAAAACCCTACTCAATCAACCTCTGATTGAGTATAATAAGGCGTACCGGGTTTTGCCGGTATTGCTCATTGATGATAATCGATCAAAAAAATGACAAAACGATACGATGCTTATACGCACAGAAGCAAAAAGCTTCTTGACGATTGAAGGGAGAAATTGATTCATGTTTGCAGGATTTTCGAAAGACCTTGGGATTGACCTCGGGACAGCCAATACACTCGTTTATGTAAAAGGAAAAGGCGTTATTTTAAGGGAGCCGTCCGTTGTGGCGATCCGTCAGGATACAGGACATATTGAAGCCGTCGGCAGTGATGCACGGAATATGATTGGGCGTACACCGGGAAATATTGTGGCGATTCGTCCGATGCGGGACGGTGTGATTGCAGACTTTGACACGACGGCGACCATGATGAAGTATTTTATCCGTCAGGCACTCAGAAACCGCTCGATTTTCACGCGAAAACCGAATGTCATGGTCTGCGTACCGTCCGGCATTACGGCCGTTGAGAAGCGTGCTGTGGAGGATGCGACGAAGCAGGCAGGCGCCAAGGAAGCTTATACGATTGAGGAACCGTTTGCCGCAGCAATCGGGGCGAATCTGCCGGTATGGGAACCGACGGGAAGCATGGTTGTTGACATCGGTGGCGGTACGACGGAAGTGGCGATCATCTCCCTCGGGGGGATTGTCACAAGCCAGTCCGTCCGCGTGGCCGGTGATGAGATGGATGAGTCCATCGTGCAGTATATCAAACGAACATACAGCCTGATGATCGGGGAGCGTACAGCGGAATCGATCAAGTTCGAAATCGGCTCGGCATCGAAGGAGCATCCGGGTGGCGATATGGATATTCGCGGCCGGGATCTCGTCACAGGCCTGCCAAAGACAATGACGATTACCGGCAGTGAGATTGCCGGGGCTCTTGAAGATACGGTCAATGCGATCGTCGCTGCGGTCAAGGATACCCTCGAACAGTCTCCGCCTGAACTCGCAGCGGATATTATGGACCGGGGTATCGTTCTGACGGGCGGCGGTGCGCTCTTAAAGAACCTCGATCACGTCCTTGGCAACGAGACGAATATGCCGGTACACGTGGCGGAAGATCCCCTTGACAGCGTGGCGATCGGGACCGGTAAGGCCCTTGAGAACCTCCATCTGTTCCGCTCGAAGGCGGGCATTACCGCACGTTCAAATCGAAAATAACAAGTAGGTGTCCGAAATGCCTTCATTTTTTTCCAATAAACGTCTGATTGTCCTCCTGGTGTGCCTGGTGCTGCTCGTTGGCCTTGTTGGGTATTCCATGAGTGACCGAAAAGCGATGACACTCCCTGAACAGCTTGTGACAGATACGGTCGGAGCCGTGCAGTCCGCTTTTTCAAGACCCGCTCATTTTGCAGCGGGTTTCTTTGAGGATATGCGTGACATCCGAAACGTCTTTGAAGAGAACCGTTCATTGAAAGCGCAGCTTGATGAATATGCCGCCCTTCAGGTGGAAGTCAGTGAACTGAGACGGCGCAATGCTGAACTCGAAGGTGCTGCGGGACTTGAAGAGGATCTCTATGACTTTACCGTCCGCACAGCCCTTGTCATTCAGCGTTCACCGGACCGGTGGAACGAGCAGGTGGGGATCAATAAAGGAGCGCAGCACGGGATTGAGGAGAATATGGCTGTGGTCACGAGCCAGGGACTGATCGGGAAGATCAACCGGGTGTCCCAGTTCTCATCCACAGTACAGCTCCTCAGTGACCAGGCGGTGACCAACCGGATTTCGGCGATGGTTACCGGAGGCGATGAGACCGTATACGGGTTTATCGAAGGGATCGATCATGACAGCGGTGCGCTTCGTTTTGCGAAGATCGACATCGATGCAGAGATTGAACCGGGCGAGACGGTGACGACGTCAGGACTCGGCGGAATCTTTCCCCGGGGCCTCGTCGTCGGGGAAGTGCTCTCTGTGGAAAATGATGAATTCGGTCTGACACAGACGGCTCTCGTTGAACCGACGGCGGATTTCTATCACATTGACTACGTACAGGTCGTTGAGCGCGGTGCTTCTTCACTTGAGGAGGAAGGTGACGGAGAATGATCTTCCGCTATGGCTTTCTCATCCTCCTTTTTGCGGTCTTTGTCCTCGAAGGAACCGTCTATCAGGTGTTTGCACCGGATTTCCGGGGCTCAGATCAGCTGTATATTCCCCGGCTTTTGTTCATGCTGATTATTACGGCAGGGATTTTCCGCGGAAGGGGTTATGGCCTGTTGTATGCCGTAATCTTCGGTGCCTTCTACGATATCGTCTATTCCGAGGTGCTCGGGGTTTACACATTCGGGATGGGCTTTACGGCTTACTTTCTGTCATTGTCCTATCCGGTTGTGAAGCGTAATTTATCCATCGTTGTGGCCATTACCGTTTTCGCAGTTGCATTCCTAGAATATTATGTTTATGGTATGATGAGCTTAGTCGGCATCACCACGGTTTCACACGAGTTTTTTTTCTGGTCACGCCTCGTGCCGACACTGATTATGAATGCTGTTATCATCATTGTGCTCGTCTGGCCATTGAAGAAATGGTTTGACTATGTGGAGACGAGACTGAGTCATTCCGAACCGTAACACAAACCGTGATTCTGCAAAGAGAGGTGCAAACCGATGTCAGAGGGACAAGAAGAAGTGGAACTCGTCCAGATCCGAGGCACGAAGAGCGGCCTCGCCATTCAGCTTGACGATCAGGCAGAGTGGGATAAAGTCACGGAGCGGCTTAAGCGGATCCTTGACGATCAGCCAACGAATCATTCAACGGTCAGCGCGTCCCTGGTTATGGGCAAGCGCTACGTCACCGACCGGGAAACGGGCCGTCTCTGCGCATGGCTGAAAAATCAGTACAATCTTGATATTCACGATGTGGATAAAGAAGTCATTACCCTTGAAGAAGCCAATGCGATGATTGAGGAACAGACCTTTCATCAGGAGATCCGCATGGTACGTTCGGGTCAGGTATTGGACGTAAAGGGCCATGTCCTTCTGATTGGTGACGTCAATCCCGGCGGCCTGATTCGGGCAACGGGAAACATATACATATTGGGCTACTTGCGGGGCATCGCCCACGCAGGGGCCTCAGGGAACGAAGAAGCCGTCGTATGCGCGGCGTTTATGGAACCCCGTCAGATTCGTATTGCCACCTCGATCTACCGTTCACCGGACGATGAGCCTGAAGAGGACTTGGATGCGGTCAACGAAAAAAAGGAGCCGGTGGATACAGAGCCGGATCAGGGGACACTTGAATGTGCCTTCCTGAATGAGGATCGGCAAATGACGATTGAACGCATACAGAAGCTGCCGAAGCACCGGGTCAAGGTCGATATGGCGTTTCAGTATGCCAATGGGTAACGGCTCTTAATGGAGCAGATGAAAGGGGAGAGTAGAACATGGGAGAAGCCATCGTGATAACATCAGGAAAGGGCGGGGTCGGCAAGACGACGACCACGGCGAACATCGGAACCGCCCTTGCCCTGTCCGGAAAAAAAGTCTGTCTGGTGGATACGGACATCGGGCTGCGTAATCTCGATGTGGTTATGGGTCTCGAAAACCGTATTATCTATGACCTGACGGATGTCATTGAAGGAAGCTGCCGCATTCCGCAGGCACTGATTAAAGATAAGCGGTTTGAACACCTCAACCTTTTGCCTGCGGCCCAGACGAAAGACAAGACGGCAGTCAATCCGGAAGATCTCGCCTGGCTTGTGTCAGAGCTCAAGCAGGACCATGATTATGTCCTCATCGACTGCCCTGCCGGGATTGAACAGGGATTCAAAAATGCCATCGCCGGTGCGGATCACGCCATTGTCGTGACGACTCCGGAAGTGTCGTCAGTCCGTGATGCGGACCGGATTATCGGCCTTCTTGAACAGGAAGACCGGATTCAGTCGAAGCGGATGATCGTCAACCGCATCCGAAGCCGCATGGTGCAGGCGGGGGATGCCATGGATGTGGATGAGATCGTCACGATTCTCGCCATCGATCTGTTGGGGATTGTGCCGGATGATGACAGTGTCATCCTCTCGTCCAATAACGGCCAGCCCATCGTCATGGATCCGAAAGCAAAACCGTCCATCGCCTACCGGAATATCGCCAGGAGGCTGAACGGGGAGAGCGTGCCGCTGATGAGCTTTGAAGAGGAACCGGGGATGCTTGACCGTGTGAAGAAAATGTTCTCTTTTTCAAAAAATAAATGATCCGTTCCTGACGATTTCTCCCGCCAGTTTTCTGGACCGGGAGATTTTTTTGTCCTTAGGGAAATGTTCCTTTTGGCTCCTCCTTGAGAAGCCCGATAACAGGGCTTCGGTGTGAGATTTTGTAACAGCTGATCCTTAGAGCGGCAAGGGGTTCGCCCTTGGAATGTCAAATACACTAAAAAAATATCAAAAAAAGTTTCATGAAACACTTGAAAACGATACCATAACGAATTATAATACGAAGTATGAAAACGATTACAGGTAACCGTCAATGACTTTTATTCGAGAAAACGAAGGAAAGGGGATTGATTTTTTATTCACCAAACCTGAAATCGTTATCATGTTGATCACGTCTATTTATTAATCAAAGGGGGCAACAACACATGAAAGTATGGAAAAAGGTAGTCACAGGTTCTGTCGCTTTGACAATGGCGGGCGCACTCGCAGCCTGCGGGAACGATGGCAACAACGAAGAGAACGCACCGGCCAACGACCCGGCGGATAATAACGCCAACGAGAATGATGCCAACGACAATGACAATGCCAACAGTAATGAAGCTGCTGAAGACCAGGAGGAAGTCACAATCACATACGCACGCGGCTATGATGCAACAGGCGCAACGGATGTACTGATTGATGCATTCATGGAAGAGCACCCTCATATTACGGTTGAATTCCGGGAAATGCCGGCTGACACAGGTCAGTCCCATGACCAGTACGTAACGGAGTTCAGTGCAGGTGATGACACGATCGACGTCTTTGATGCCGACGTTATCTGGCCGGCAGAATTTGCTCAGGCGCAGTACGTCCTGGAACTTGACCGCTTTATTGAGCGCGACGGCATTGACATGGATGAATTCTTCCCTGGAACCGTTGAAGCAGGTCAATACGAAGGCCGCCAGTGGGCGATGCCGAAATTTACCGATGCGGGCGTTCTTTACTACCGCTCCGACATCGTGGACACACCACCTGAAACGTGGGACGAGCTGATCGAAATGGCTGGCGAGTACATGGGTCAGGAAGGTACTGAATACGGTTACCTGATGCAGGCGAACCAGTATGAAGGCCTTGTCGTGAACGCGGTTGAGTTTATCGGTGCATACGGCGGAGCAGTTCTTGACGAGAACGAGAACGTTGTCGTAAACTCTCCGGAAACCGTAGCGGCCATTGAAAAGATGGTGGAAATCGTTAATTCCGACATCACACCAAGCAACATCAACAACTTTATGGAAACTGAAACACACAACGCCTTCCTGAACGGCGATGCAGTGTTTGCCCGTAACTGGCCTTACATGCAGGCGATGACTGAAAATGAAGAAGAGTCCAATATCGTGGGCAATTCCGCATTCTCCCTTCTTCCGGCAGGTGACGCAGGAAGCGCGTCCGGTCTCGGCGGATGGATGACGATGATTAACCGTAACTCCAACCACCCTGAAGAAGCGTGGGAGCTGATGAAGTTTATGTCCAGCTATGAAGGACAGAAGATTTCAGCTATCGAAGGCGGAAACGCGCCAACAATGCGTTCCCTTTACGATGACGAAGAAGTTCGTGATTCTGCGCCACTCTTTGCGGACGAAGGCTTTGTAGAGACGCTTGAGAATGCAGTACCGCGTCCGGTTTCACCAATCTACCCACAGATTTCCGACCTGATGCAGATCGAAATTTCCCGTGCTCTTGCGGAAGATATCACACCACAGGAAGCCGTGGAAAATATGGAACAGGCAATTACAGACGCACTAGCTGAATAACATCAACGGTGCAGGGGGATGTTGAACACTCTGTTCACATCCCCCTAACTGTTTATAAGGATGAACTCTGCTATAATGAAAGGTGGTTCCGTTTTCAAGAACTGACCAAGTATTTTATAGAGATCGGCAGGAGATGGCAATGGCTACAATCAAAGAAGTCGCAAAACGCACTGGTATGTCACCTACGACCGTATCCAGAGTCATAAACAATCATCCGTATGTCGATGATAAAAAACGGAGAATCGTGCTTGAAGCCATGGATGAACTGGGCTATGTGCCGAACTCTTCAGCAAGAAGGCTGCGGGGCCAAAAGACGAATACGATCGCTGTCATTATCTCACGGATCGTCAATCCATTCTTCAGCCACCTGGTTGATGCCATGGAACTGATTGCAGGAGAGAAAGGCTATCAGCTGATTCTCTGCGATTCGAGGCTCGATAAAGAGCGTGAACTGAGACACTTGGAACTTTTGAAAGCAAAGCAGGTGGATGGTGTCATCCTCGCATCGCTTCAAAATGACTGGGAGACCATCAAGCCGTTTACGAAATACGGACCGATTGTGATGTGTAACGAATATGACCGTCGTGCCGAACTGCCCATGATCAGATGCAACCAGTATGAGGGCGGCTATATCGGTACGAAACACCTGATCGAAAAAGGGCACACGAACATTGCCTATGCTGGCGGTGCCAATCGCATTGAACTCACATATGACCGTTGGAAAGGATTCATGAAGGCCATGGATGAGCATGGACTGACGATTCCGGATGAATGGATGTTTCCGAGTTTTTACGGGATCGAGGATGGGAAGAATATTTTCCACAGGATCTATGCCATGCAAAATGGCCCGACTGCGATTTTTGCCGGCGGTGACGAAGTGGCAGCAGGTATTATTCAAGAAGCGAAACGGTTTCATTGCCGTGTTCCTGATGATCTGGCTGTCGTCGGATACGATGACCAGCCCCTGGCAAGTTTGATAGACCCGGGGATCACGACGATTAATCAGCCGACAAAACTCATGGGGACAAGGGCAATGGAAATTATGGTGGACATGATAAAAAACCAGCGCAAAGTGACATTCAAAGAGGAAATCCTTCCACTGGAGCTTGTCATCAGGCAATCAACCTGATGGGAAGGGTCTGGTGACGGGGATTTCCATACCCTCTTCTGAAATCGATTTCATATATCAGGAAAAAAGCATGACTTGCTTATCAGGTTGAAGGAGGATCAAACATGGGCAAAGAAAAGAAACGGAAATTCCAGCTGAATGAAAAACAACTGGGTTATTTAATGGTATTGCCTGCACTTATTTTGATTGCGGCGGTCACGCTCTGGCCGGTTGCCCAGTCGTTTTATAACAGTATGTTTGACTATCGTCTGAATGATCCGACGAGAAATCAGACGAACATTAATTATCAGGTGGATCTTGAATCGTACGTCAATAACTATTTCTATCTTGAACGGGATCTCGGTGATGCTTCAGAGCAGATAACCGATGAACAGCTGTCTGCGGCTGTCAATGACGCACTCGTTGAGATCGATTCGTATCATGAGGACCTTGTCAGTCAGTTTCCTGATGAGTACGAACAGGTCGATGAACTGATTATGTCGTTTGAACCGGTTCGGGACAATGATCTCCGCTATCAGACCCTTGAGAATGAGTTTGCGAGGGAGTACCGGGCCCTGATCAATGATCTGCAGGACGATTTTGAGAATTATCTTGACAGTTATGAGGAGGGGGAGTCCACGGAAAATCTCCTCGAAGACGCACAGGCGTCACTTCGGGCGATGGACCGTTCCCTGATTGAACCGAACTTCATCGGGCTTGCGAATTACGGCAAGTATTTAACCGATGCACGAATGTGGCAGTCTCTTTGGAATACAACATTCTTCACCGTTGTCTCGGTTTTCTTTGAACTGACGATTGGTCTCGCCGTGGCACTCGTGATTAACCGTGCCTTTATCGGACGGGGGGCTGTACGTGCCGCCGTTCTGATCCCGTGGGCGATTCCGACGGCCGTCAGTGCGATGATGTGGAGCTATCTCTATGACGGACAATTCGGGATTATTGCGCATTATTTTGCCCAACTCGGGCTCATATCCGATTCATCCGTTCTTCTCAGTACAGGATCGGGGGCCATGTTCTCCATTATCCTGGCCGATGTCTGGAAGACGATGCCTTACATGGCGCTCTTATTACTCGCAGGCCTTCAGACGATATCCGATTCGCTCTACGAGGCTGCAGAAGTGGATGGGGCAGGTAAAGTCCAGCGGTTTATCTACATTACCCTGCCGATGCTGAAATCAGCCATACTGGTAGCACTCCTGTTCAGAACCCTCGATGCGTTCCGGGTATTCGACCTGATCTATGTCTTAACAGGCGGTGGTCCTGCCAACAGCACGGAATCCATCTCTGTTTACGCCTATCAGGTACTCTTTGCCCAGCAGAACTTCGGTGAAGGTTCCGTTCTGTCCGTGATCGTCTTCATCTCCATTGCCATCATCAGTATTACGTTTATTAAGCTGATTGGCTCTGAGCTGTTTGAAGGCCGAGTGAAAAAATAAAGGAGGTCTACCAACATGCGAAAAAAAGCAGGTATCGGTTTTTATATCTTTCTGAGCTTGTTCGTGTTCATTATCATGTTTCCCTTTCTATGGGTATTTCTGACCTCGATCAAGCCAACAAATGAACTGTTTGGCGGATTCAACTGGTTTACATCGAATCCGACGTTAAGCTCTTATGAAAGTGCCATCACAACACGGCCGCTATTCACGTATATCTGGAACAGCTTTGTCGTTTCGACGCTGACGACAGTCCTTGCCATCAGCGTAGCTTCGTTATCGGCCTATGCACTGACGCGGCTGCCGATCCGATTTAAAGGAACGATTCTCGGGATCGTCCTCGCGGCAGCCATGTTCCCGCAGATCGCCATCATTTCCCCGATCTTCAACCTGATCCAGGGACTTGGTCTGCGTAACAGCTACATCGGGCTTGTGATCCCTTATATCACGATCAGTCTGCCGCTTGCGATCTGGATTTTGTCAACATTCTTCCAAAAGATTCCGTTTGAACTTGAAGAATCTGCCAAGCTTGACGGTGCAACACCGTTTCAGACGTTCAGGAAAATTATTTTCCCGCTCGCAGCACCAGGGGTCTTTACGACCGCCATTCTGGTTTTCATTGCAGCCTGGAACGAATTTCTCTTCGCATTAACGATCAACTCTGACGACAGCTGGCGCACGATTCCTGTCGGGCTCAGTATGTATCAGTCCCAGTACACCGTACCATGGGGCGATATTACAGCCGCGACGGTCATGGTGACGATCCCGATCGTCATCGTCGTTCTCATCTTCCAGCGTCGCATTGTCGCCGGTTTGACGAGCGGATCTGTCAAAGAATAGAAACGTACAGACAGGCAGCCCTCATCCGTTTTGCGGAGAGGGCTGTTTTCGGTATAATAAGATACAGCATGAAGGGCAGAAGAACAGAGGGGACGTTAAGATGAAGCGTACAATTGCAGTCCATACAGGGCTGACAGAAGCAAGAGGGGCCGTCATCGAAGACGGCAGGGTGACGGAGTGGCTCATGTCGCCAGGGCCGACAAGGCTCGAAACCGGCATGATCATCACCGGCCAAATCACGGATATTCATGACGGGATGGACGCCGCTTTTATCGATATCGGCTCGGATAAGCGTGGTTTTTTACATAAATCGGAGCTGAACAGACCGGACAAAGGTGAAGACGTGCCGATCTCAAGGCAGGTGACAAAAGGGGCGTATCTTCTCCTCGAAGTACTGCGGCCCGGCACGGATACGAAGGGACCGAAGCTCACGGAGAAAATCAGTTTCTCCGGAAAATACGCTGTCTATATGCCGTTCAGCCGCTATGTGGCCGTTTCAAAAAAAATGAGTTCGGAATCGGTTCGCGAATCATGGCGGGCGTTTGGGAAAGAGCGTCTTCAGGAGGATGAGGGGCTCATCATCCGAACGAATGCCGAAGAAGAGGACCCCGAAGTCATTGACAGAGAAATCGATCTCTTGCGGGCAAAGGCCGATGAGGTGAAGCGCGCCTTTTTGGATCAGCCGATAAAAGCCGGGGCCGTGCATGTGGATCCTTCGGCGCTCGCGGCGAGAATTTCAAGAGATTTTCTTGCGGATGAGGACACGGAGGTAATCTGTGACGGAAGACAGCTGTATGAAGAGCTGGTAAGAGAACGTGAAGTCATGCCTCTTGGAGCTTCAGTCAGCTATACGAGAGAGAATGTCGCACGTCTGTACGAATTTGAACGGATGATGATGCAGACAGTCCGGCCCTATGTCTGGCTGCCTAACGGGGGCTCACTTCTTATTGAAGAAACAGAAGCGATGACCGTGATCGACGTCAACAGCGGACGGTTTACCGGGAAAGAAAATCTGAGAAAAACGGCTTATCAGACCAACCTGCAGGCAGCGAAAGTCATTGCGAGAGAATTGAGACTCCGGGAGGTCAGCGGGATCATTCTGATAGATTTTATTGACATGGACACCGATGACGACCGTAAAGACGTATTAAAAACGTTGAGGCAGGGCTGTAAACAGGATCGGACCAGGGTGAATGTGATTGGGTTTACATCCCTTGGTCTCGTGGAGATGACGCGCAAAAAATCACGCATGCCCATAGGTGAGATTATGAAGGAGCCCTGCGGGTGCTGCGGAGGGACAGGAAGAGTCGATACTGCAAACGAACAGCTGTACAGAGTCTCTGAAGCCCTTCAGGAGGCAGTGCAGGGAAAGACGGAGTCGCTGTGGCTCGATCTAAACGTCCGGCTATATGAAGCACTCACAAGTAATCAGGAGGACTGGGCTTCCGCCATCAAAGCGCGAATCGGGGTTCGTGTCTATGTGACACAGTCCGCATCCGATACCCCCTTTCAGATCAGAATGACAGCGGAATCCGGTGAAATCGAAGCCCGACTCGACCGTGAAGAAAAGGCGTGGCTGAAACTGTAAAAGGCGATTGACACGGTCATTCGCGGTGTGGTATGATTTCCTTTGTTAGTTGTTTGGATGCACCCAAAGAACTGCAACCGCACAGATCAGGTTTGGTTTCCATGTAAGCACATTCGTGCACCTGTAATGGCGAGTCTGAGTATTGAAGGAGGTGCGCATATGTACGCAATCATTGAAACAGGTGGTAAGCAGGTTAAAGTGACGGAAGGCCAGGAAGTTTACGTTGAGAAAGTCGACGCAGCAGAAGGCGATACGTTCACATTTGACAAGGTTATCTTTGTCGGTGGTGAAACAGCCAAAGTTGGTTCCCCACTCGTCGAAGGAGCGACTGTTACAGCCAAAGTTGAAAAGCAGGGACGCGCGAAGAAGCTGACTGTTTTCAAGTATAAGGCGAAGAAGAACTACCGTCGTAAGCAGGGTCACCGTCAGCCTTACACAAAAGTCACGATCGAAAAAATCAACGCGTAAGGATGACTGTCCGATGATCAAAGTTCATTTCGAACGGCAATCAGACGGCACGATCCGCGCTTTTACAATGAACGGACACGCGGACTCAGGGCCTTATGGCTATGATCTCGTATGCGCCGGTGCATCAGCGGTTTCCTTCGGGGCTGTGAATGCCATTGCAGAAGTCGCAGGCGTTGAGTTAGATGCAGAAGTAAGAGATAATGGCGGCTTTCTTCACTGTACGGTTCCGGAGGGGATCCGGGACGAAGCAGGTAAGAAGGTCCAGGTACTGCTTGAGGGATTACGGATTTCATTGTTGACAATGGAAGAGCAGTACGGCCGGTTTATACACGTAACCGATGTAAACTGACAGGAGGTGAAGACCATGTTCTTGAAGTTGGATCTTCAGTATTTCGCCCAGAAAAAAGGGGTAGGTAGTACGAAAAACGGTCGTGATTCGATCTCCAAACGTCTTGGTACCAAGACAGGTGACGGACAGACTGTTACAGGCGGCTCCATCCTCGTACGTCAGCGTGGAACGAAAATTTATCCAGGCGTAAACGTAGGCCGCGGAGGAGACGATACACTGTTTGCGAAAGCGGACGGTATCGTGAAATTCGAGCGGGTTGGACGCAACCGTAAGCAGGTAAGTGTATATCCTGTTGCACAGGAAGCATAAACCGAAAAGCAGGAGACTCTCTCATGAGGGTCTCTTTTTTTGTACTATAGGAATGTTTAACCCCGTTAAAGGATTATAGTATAAGTGCAACTAAGGCTTTCGCCATCGTGGCTTGGCGACAAGCCAAGTTTTCTTTACAATAAATGGCGCGGATACACATTAAAGACCTGATTTTGGAATTCGCTATCCGTTTTATGGTATTCTGTAGGTATGATGAATGAAGGAGGCCTTGAATGTGAAGATGACCGTGATTGGACACTGGGGTGCTTACCCGGCGAAGGGTGAGGCGACGAGCTGTTACCTGATTGAAGAAGGAGACACGAAGCTGATTCTCGACTGCGGGAGCGGGGCAGTGTCGAATTTGCAAAACCATCTGGCGTTGAAACATCTCGACGGGGTGATCGTCAGCCACACGCACGCGGATCATGTGGCGGATCTTGGTGTGCTGGCATACAGCCGCCTGATTGATATGCAGTTAAACCATACCCATCACAGGCTGAATGTCTATGCACATGAAGATGAGGAGACCTTGCACAGCGAACTGAACAAAGATCCTTACTCAGAATGCTATCCGTTCGTTGAGACAGATGAACTCGAATTTCCTGACGTGACAGTCCAATTTTGTAAAGGCAAACACAAAGTGGACAGCTACGGCATGAAAATTATTTCCCGGGAAACAGGGAAGAAGATGGTCTACACGGCAGATACCTCGTATACCGATCAGATGGCGGCATTCGCCAAAGAGGCGGATCTGCTTCTCGCCGAGTGCAGCTTTTATCAGGGACAGAACGGAGAACAGTTCGGTCATATGACGAGTCTTGATGCAGGGCGTCTTGCCAGTCGGGGTGAGGTGGGAGAGCTGATTCTGACCCATCTGCCTCATTTTGGTGATCATGCGCAGCTCATCGAAGAGACAAGAAAGGTTTACGTTGGTCGTGTCAGTCTTGCCAGCGCAGGAATGTCAAAAACCATATAATCATCAGTCATGGAAGCTCCGCGCCGTTATGAAACGGTGCTCGGGGCTTCTTTTTTTACAAACTTTACAAAGCCTTCACGGGATCTTTACGAATCGTTTATACGGTCTTAACAGTTCCGGACTATACTGAAGTCTGTAAGTGATTAAACAACCACACAGAAAACGGGAGGCTTTTACGAGATGAAAAAATTTGCAATGACACTGGTATTTGGAGCGCTCATGACAACAGCAGCATGTGGAAACGGAGATGACGCTTCAGGAGATGCCGCAGATGCTTCTGCGAATGGCGGCAATGAACAGACAAACAATGCCGGTGGTGAAGAAGGACCGGAAGGATATCTCGAAATCAGAGGTTCTGACACAATGGTGAACCTTGGACAGGCTTTTGCCGAAAATTATATGGATTACAATCTGAACGGCGATGTATCGGTAACCGGCGGTGGATCCGGAACAGGTATCGCGGCGATGATTAACAATGAGGTGGATATTGCCCAGTCATCCCGTGCGATGACAGAAGATGAAATGGCAGAAGCGGAAGCAAACGGCGCGGAACCGTATGAGTTTATCGTCGGTCAGGACGGACTGGCCGTTGCTGTAAACACCGATAATCCGGTAGATGAGCTGACACTTGCAGAGATTAAAGGCATTTTCACAGGAACGATTACAGATTGGTCTGAAGTTGGTTGGGATGAAGGCGGAGAGATTTCGGTTTATTCCAGACAGTCCAATTCAGGTACGTATGTTTACTTTAATGAAAACGTCATGGACGGCGAAGATTTCGCGCCGGGTACAAAATTCATGCCGGGTTCATCGGCAATCCGTGAAGCGGTTGAGCAGGAAGTAAACGCCATTGGGTATATCGGAATCGGCTATATCGAAGGCATCGATGCTTTGAATGTGGCGATTGATGAGGGCAGTGAATATGTGACACCGTTTGAAGAGGTCAATGTTGATGAAGGCACATACCCGATCGCCCGTCCGCTTTTTTTCTATGTGAACGGAGCTCCGGAAGGGATCATGCTCGACTACCTCGATTGGATCCTGAAATCTGAACGTGCAGAAGAAATCCGTTACGAAACCGGCTTCTATCAGATTGGTGGAGAGAATCAGGCACAAAACGAAGAAGCATATCAAACGCTTGGACTTGATTGGTAAACACATGGTGTTCGGAAAAGAAGGTCACGTGCCTTCTTTTCCCTTTTCATGAATAAAACCGGCTGAATTTGATGATGACAGACAGGGAACTGTTAGGAGGATGTACACACATGGCTTTACCCATTGAAAAAAAGGAAGAGACGGCCTTCCGTGATCTGGAGACGGTAACCCGATCAAAACTGACACAAAAATCATTTAAATCAAACATACTCGACTATGTGATAGAAAAAATCTTTCTGATTTTCGGACTGATTGCTGTCTTTGTATTGTTTCTTATTTTGTTTTTCCTCATCCGGGAAGGATCCGGCGCTCTTCGTGAAGTCGGCATCATGGAATATTTGACGACGACACGCTGGTATCCCTCTTCACCTCAGGGAGCAGGGTATGGGGCACTGCCGTTCATTATGAGTTCGATCATGGTGACGGTGGGAGCACTGATCATTGCGATTCCGTGGGGGATCTTTACCGCAATTTATATTGCAGAGATCGCGCCGAGACGGGTAAGGGAGATTCTCAAGCCTGCAGTGGAAATACTGGCGATTTTCCCGTCCGTTATACTTGGATTTATTGCGCTCGTGATCCTTTCGCCAATCGTTGCAAATATCTTTGGGCTGTCGAATGGTCTGACGGCACTGACGGCTTCACTGATTCTCTCCGTTATGGCACTGCCGACGATCATCAGTATAGCTGAAGATTCCATCAAGAGTGTTCCGAAAGATTATCGGGAGGCTGCCTATGCTCTCGGAGCGTCACGCTGGGAAACGATCAAGACGGTATCCGTGCCGGCTGCGAAGTCCGGCATTATGGCAGGTGTTATGCTCGGCTTTGGCCGTGCGGTCGGTGAGACGATGACGGTATTGATGGCGGCGGGAAATGCCATCGACATGCCGCTCAGAGAATTTTTCGGCATTGTCGTCCCTGACTTTTTGACATCTGTACGAACGCTGACAGCAAATATTGCGATTGAAGGCTCGGATGTTGCCTGGGGCAGCCTGCACTACAGCTCGCTCTTTGTCCTTGCCCTCATTCTGTTCGTCATTACGTTTATCGTTAATATGATTGCCGATTATCTGATTAATAAGCAAAGGAGGAAGCTCGGAGATGAAACATAAACAACGCACTGAACGTATCTGGTTCACGGTAGCGGGCTTTTTTGCGGCTATGACCGTTGTTGCCCTGGGTCTTCTTCTCTTTTCCATTATCAGAGAAGGCGCGTCGGTGATCAGCTGGTCTTTTATTACAGAACCGCCCCGCCGGAATATGACAGAGGGCGGGATCTGGCCCGCATTGGTCGGGACCTTCTATGTTGCATCCCTGACCGTATTAATCTCGGTCCCAGTCGGGATTGGGGCAGCCATTTATCTGAATGAGTATGCCAGGCAGGGCAAATTTGTCCGCCTGATCCGGCTCAGTATCCGAAATCTTGCAGGTGTTCCATCAATCGTATACGGGTTGTTCGGGCTCGCGATTTTCGCAAGTTTTCTCCGTATCGGTGTCGGACTGATTACAGCAGCGATCACGCTCGCGATCATGGTATTGCCTTGGGTGATCACCGCATCTGAAGAGGCGTTGAAATCCGTTCCTGCATCGTTCAGGGAAGGTGGACTCGCACTCGGTGCGACAAAGTGGCAGACGATTCGTCAGCTCGTATTGCCATCTGCAGTGCCGGGGATGATGACAGGGTCGATTCTCGGTCTCGCGAGAGCAGCCGGTGAGACGGCGCCGATTATTTTGACAGGAGCCGCCTACTATTCGAGAAATTTGCCGACCGAATTAACGGACAGCTTTATGGCACTGCCTTATCATCTGTATATTCTGGCCACACAGCACGCGCAGGCATCTGCCGTCCGGCCAATAGCCTATGGTACGGCTTTGGTATTGATTATGTTGGTTATTTTGCTGAATCTGTCAGCGATTCTGATCCGCAACCGGTTCAGAAACAGAAACGAAGCGCTTTAAAAAAATCAGGGGGGATGTAACATGGCAATTACACAGTCAGCAGTAAAGGAAAAACAAAAGGATAAGCAAGCCGAACCGAAGTCGGAAGCTATCTTTGAAGCGAACGGTCTTAATTTATGGTACGGCAATGATCAAGCCTTAAAGGATATTGATCTGGCAATTCCGAAAAACGGTGTTACGGCGATTATCGGTCCGTCGGGATGCGGGAAATCAACGTTTTTGAAGACACTCAACCGAATGGTGGAACTGATTCCGATCGTGAAAACGAGCGGCGAAGTGGCTTATCATGATGTGAATATTTTTGACCCGTCTGTGAACCTCGTGGAGCTCCGTTCTGCGATTGGCATGGTATTCCAGAAACCGAATCCGTTCCCGAAGTCCATTTTTGACAACGTCGCATTCGGTCCGCGTGTTCACGGCATTAAAAACAAGTCAGAGCTGAAGGCCATTGTTGAAAAAAGTCTCAAGGGATCAGGTCTTTGGGAAGAGGTGAAGGATCGGCTGAATGAATCAGCCCTCGGCCTTTCAGGCGGTCAGCAGCAGCGTCTTTGCATCGCCCGCTGCCTTGCCGTGGAACCGGAAGTTATTTTGATGGATGAGCCGACGTCCGCACTCGATCCAAAGTCAACGCTTAAGGTAGAAGAACTGATTCAGGAACTGAAGAAGGACTATTCCATTATTATCGTGACGCATAATATGCAGCAGGCAGCCCGTATTTCGGACAAAACCGCCTTTTTCCTGAATGGGGAAGTCGTGGAGTTTGACGATACGGAGCGCATTTTCTCGAATCCGTCAGATAAGCGTACTGAAGACTATATTACCGGACGGTTCGGATAAGGAGGGGAATGCATTGCCTACACGCACAAATTTCGAAACAGAGTTAACGGTGCTGAAAGAAGCCATTACGGATCTGGGCCATTCGGTTCTCCGCGGCTTTCAGGATGCCGTCGATGCAGTGGAAAGTAATAACCGCGGAAGGCTGAGTGATCTGATCGAAGAGGATGAGAACATCAACCGGATCGAAATGGCGATTAACGAGAAAGCGACGATGATGATTGCCCGCCAGCAACCGGTGGCATCAGACTTAAGGAAGATCATCTCTGCTCTGAAGGTGGCCAGTGACCTCGAGCGGATAGGGGATTTAACGGTGGATCTGGCTAAGGCTGCTCTCCGGATCGACGATCTGACGACAGTGACGGCAGAAATCGTCCGTTTGAAGGCGATTGCCGACAAGGTCATTCATATGATTCACCGGGTTTTCCTGGCATATGCGGATGCGGATATCATGGGGGCGCAGCGCATTGCCGCTCTTGATGATGAGGTGGATAAAGCGTACAGCGCATTTGTCAAAGACGTCTTTTCAGGCATTCGTAACGGCGGGGAAGACATGATGCAACTGGCTTTTATGGCGCGTTACATGGAGCGGATTGCGGATTACGGGACGAACGTGGCGGAATGGATCATCTATGAGGTAAACGGTCAGCGTTTTGACTTGAACTGACTTCGCGGATAAACAAGGGTTTTTGGTTGTCCTCTGCCTGCGTTATCGCTATACTCGAGTACGTAGGCAGTATATTGAAGGAGGACGTCACGGATGATTCAACATTACAGTATCTTTTTACATTCCCATGCACTCTTTTGGCTCATTGCCATTGTGCTCTTTATTCTGACGACGGTCATGATCCGGAACGGAAAACAAAAACCGGCCAAGATCATGCAGATGAGCCTGCGGCTTGTGTATCTGCTGGTCTTCGGTACCGGGCTGACGATGATTTTTCTCGTACCGACGACAATGGCCATCGTCAAGGGAATCCTCGCATTTGTTTTGATTTATGTCATGGAAATGATCTCACTTCGCATGTCCAAGGGGACGCTGACGAAACAAATGGCAACCCGTCTTTGGGCGGCCTTTGTAGTTCTCCTCGTTGTCGTACTTTACTTCGGCTATTTCCTGACGTAATCACAAAAAACGCTTTTCTCCAGCTAGTGGAGAAAAGCGTTTTTTTGCACAACAGGAATGTTTAACTCCAATAAAGGATTATCGGATAAGTGCAACTGTGGCTTGGCGACAAGCGAAGTTTTCTTTTTGATCATCTGTCAGATCAGTTTAAACTGCTTTGCGAGTTCAAACCACTCATGGCGTGAGGATTTTCCAAGCTTCTTACTGATGTTTTGTCTGTGCGTTTCCACCGTGTGAACAGACATCTGATACAGGCTCGAGATCTCTTTATAGGCATAGCCTTTCACCAGCATGGTAAAGACATCTTTCTCCCGATCCGTCAGTGGGAAAGAGGAGGTACCTGCGGACCTCGATGAGCAGGATTTGTTCGGGAAATACTCGTCTCCGGACATGATGCTGTCGAGCCCTTCAATGATCGTCTCTTTTGTCATCTGTTTACAGAGATAGCCCTGGATTGAGCGGTCTTTTACCTGTTGCTCAAAGAGGCGGTCTTCACAATAAGAGAAAACGACTTTATGACTGATCTGCGTGTCCCTGTTTGCTTCAAGTCCATCGAGAAAAGCAAGACCGTCAAGCGGGGTCGGCATACAGATTTCCGTAATAAGCAAATCGATCGGCTCGCTGTGTGATCGACTCTGAAAAGCTTCCGGTGAGTGAAAGGTATCGCAACGGTCGATGAGGTAGGACTCATTCAGAACCTTTATCAACCCTTCTCTTGTCACTTCCTGAGGATCAATGATGGCGATTTTCAAAACAGGTCCCTCCCTGTCGAACAGAATATGAAATCCGTGTGAAATATCCTATAGGGTATTTAGACTAGCTTTATCATAGCATGATCACCCCACTTCTAACATGAGAAAAACGGCGAAATTGTTTCGAAATAGTGACATTAGATGGATAAAACTAATGGAATTACGCTGCCTTCTATGTCTGTTCTGTGAAGGTTGTAAACAAAATGTGAAGTGTGAAATGGAGAATGGTGGATTTTCACTTACGGATTTGACCGATTCGCAACATCTGTTCGTGTTCGCTATTTTGATTCTCTCTGAGACTTTATAATCGGGTTGTAAAGAAAAAAAGTGATGGGGGAATGAAACATGGTAAAAGTAAAGCAACTGTTAAGTGTCGTATTGGCTGGTGGACTGGTTCTTGGTATGACGGCTTGTGGTGACAATGAAAATGAAGCAGCTCCGGCAGGTGGAGAGGCACAGGCAGAAGAGAACAATACAGAGAATGCTGAACCTGAAGTAGAAGAAGTGGATGAGGATGAGATCGTCATGAATGCATCCCGTGCTTACCTGAATACACTTCCTGAAGGCAGTTACATGATGTCCGCAGAAGACGTTCATGACGCTTTGGATGAGGTTGTCGTACTTGACATCAGAAGAGCGGATGATTTTTCTGAAGGCGCGATTGCCGGTGCTATGAATATCCCGATGGGAGAGCTTGGTACATCATTTGATGATATTCCTGCAGATGATAAGGTCGTCGTTGTCTGCTACTCGGGTCAGACTGCTTCACAGAGTGCCGCAGTACTCAGAATGGCCGGTTTTGATACGTATATCGCAACAGGCGGCATGAACGGCTGGAATGCTGCAGAACTGCCTGTCGAATAAGAAGTGACAGATCAAAGGGCATCGTCTTCGGACGGTGCTCTTTTTTTGTCAATTGCTGATGAAGAAGGCCCGAATATAATAGTCAAACGAAATGTTTCGTGATACGATAGAACTAGAATGAATGATGATTCAGTGGAGGGGTTCTATGGATTCGAAGCATTTGGAGCTTGACCGGCGTAATAAGATGATGGTAAAGCTTCTCTGGTTCAGTTTCGTACTCGGGGTGGCAAGTAATTTTATCACGGGTGTTGCCGTGGAGGGGATCCTGGCATTCAGCGGCGTAGGAATCGTCGCCGTGCTGATATTGACCGTCATGGTTTACCGGTTTCCACAGACTGTGGCCTATGTTCAATACGCTGTGGCGGTGAACTTCTCCGTGGTGATCGTCGCCATGGTCATGACCTCGCCCAGGCTCTCAAACTATATGATGGTGTATGTGGCGATTGCGTTTATTACGCTTTACCACAACAGCCGATCGATTGGTTTTATTACAGTGATCGGGTTCTTTCTGTCCAATGCGTTCTTCTTGATCTATCAGGAAGAGATGTTTTTCGGTGCTGAGACGAGTATGCTGTTTTCATTAAACATCATGTACATTGTCATCACCGCGACCCTGTTTGCCCAAGCGCGGATCGGAGAGCGGATGGAACAGGACAAGCTTACTTATGTGGAAGAGGTGGAAGCGTCGAGACGGACAATTGATGCGCTTCTTGAAGACGTTCGGGCTTCTATCACACAGCTTTCAGAGTTTACGGCAGGGGTCAATCAGGTGGTGAACCGCGCCGGGGTCATTTCCAAAGAAATGATGCAGTCCTATTCAGACATGAATCAGGGTGTAGCCTCAAGCGCTTCGAGTGTTGAAGGGATTCAGGGACAGGTTCAGGGCGCGACTGAGCAGCTGAACGCGATGACAGGACAATTCGGTGACGTAAAAGACCGCTCCGAGGAAACGCTGTCTGTCACGAAAGCGGGCCGGTCTCAGATGGATGACGCCAATCAGGAACTGAAGCAGGTTTACGAAGGGATTGGCAAACAAACGGATAAAATCGAACATCTGTATCAGAACAGCAGCCAAATCGAACGAATTCTCGGGACAATCCGTGATATTTCCGAGCAGACAAATCTTCTCGCATTAAATGCGTCAATCGAAGCCGCGCGGGCGGGAGAACACGGAAAAGGCTTCGTAGTCGTTGCCGACGAAGTCCGAAAGCTGGCGGAATCTTCCCATGAATCAACCGGACAAATCGGCCGGATTCTTGAGGAGCTGACAGCCATGATTCAGGAGATTCGACTCGAATCAGAAAAGAACTATACGTCTGTTTCGGAGAGCTACAGAACCAGTGAACAAGCGATGAAACATTTTCATGATATTGAAGCTTTTGCCGAAACATCCGTAACACATATGATCGATCTGAATGAAAAGGTAGCCGAGGTCGAGGAGGTCTTTGAACGGATTCAGTCGCGAACAGAAGAAGTCACCTCTTTTACGGAAGAAGCGGCAGCTTCTGTGGAGGCGATTCAGCAGCTTGTCGATGAACAGGGGGGCCATATGAACGAGCTTTCAAGAGATGTGAAAGATCTTGAAGAGATGACAAACCGCCTGAAAGAGATGTCCGTCTCATAGCAGCATTGACAGGCGATACAGCGATATTTGACGACAGACATGGTGGATTTTCACCATGTCTGTTTATTTGTGTCCAAGTGATGACAATTAAAGTTTATGAACAGCAGTTCACAGAATCATCTATATGTTTTCATGATGATTTCATAATTCTTTTCTATGCTGTGAGTGTAGAACAAAACAAAGAGGTCATTTCTTAAACGAAAAGGGGAGGTTGAAATCATGAAACACAAATGGACGGGGTTGTTAATGGGAGCGGCGCTTCTGACTGCGACAGCCTGTAGCAGCGATGAAGCATCCGTTTTGGCAGATGAGGAAAACGACAATGAAGAACAGGCAGCCGTTGAAACGAATGTGTTCAATGATCTGATGGCAAATTCGGCCGCATATATGGAAGATCCGAATTTTAATGTCATCACAGGTGAAGCATTACACAACAAAACAGTTTTTGAGAATCCGGAGGATTACTTTATCCTCGACGTCAGAGATACGACAACATTTGTCTCAGGGCATATTCCAGGAGCGGTAAATGTGCCGTACAGAGTTTCAGGACTGGAACAGATGTATCTTGAGTTACCGGAAGACAAAACGATCTATGTCGTCTGCTTCTCCGGTCATACGGCGAGCCACACCGTGGGGATGCTGAATGCACTTGGCTACGATGCGGAAGCATTGCAGTTCGGAATGGGCGGTTATGCTTCAGGAACCGATCTTGGATCGAATATCCCCGGGGGACCTGCAGAATTGCCGGTTGTCACAACGGGATTTGAACTGACGGAAACACATGATTTACCGGAAATCATGAGTGATGAATCCGATATCCGGACGATTGCCCATGAACAGTCTCAGAACTTTCTCGATCAGGAACCGCCGGGGGTTATGGGCGCACCGGACCTGAATGAAATGATTAACGAAGGTAACCTTGATGGACACCAGCTGATTGATATCCGCCTCGGTGAACATTATGAACAGGGACATATCGAAGGGGCGGCGAACCTGCCTTACAATGAACTGTTTAATGAAGAGAATCTGTCACTGCTTGATCCGGAAAAAATGACCGTCGTCATCGGCTACAACGGATACGACGCCTCACAGGTGACGCGCCTGTTGGGCCAGCTTGAATACAGCGCGGTGCCGCTGGCATACGGTATGAGCATCTGGAGTGGTGATGAGAGCGTGGTTGGTGAGCATATGTTTGATTTCTCAAACGTATACAGTCTGCCTGTAAGAGAATTGAAATTCGACATGGATGCCGGCGACATTGAAGCTGGTTGCAGATAAAGAAGGGAGCGAGTCAGAATGCCTAAATTAAAGCGTAGAAGTTTTCTTAAAGCCTCTGCTCTGACCGCAGCGGCGGCAGCAGTACCGTTCAAAATGACAATGGGGGACTTCAGGGAAGCATCTGCAGAAGCAGAAGAAAAAGTGATTCCTTCCACCTGTAACGGGTGTGCAAGTATGTGCGGGATTTATGCACACGTCAAAAACGACCGGCTCTGGTATGTGGAAGGGCACCCGGTGCACCTTAAAGCAGGAGGACGACTCTGTGCGAGAGGTCACGGGATGGCAGCGGATATTTACGGAAAAGGCCGTGTACAGGGACCGATGAAGAAAGTCGCCGAGGGCGAATTTGAACCGATCTCCTGGGAACAGGCTTTCAAAGAAATCGGAGAGAAAATGGGGAACCTTCGCGATCAGTACGGCGGAAACAGCTTCCTCTGGCTTGAGCACGGTGTCCGCGGTAAGCGTTATGCGGATCCGCTCCTGGACCGTATGGGTTCATCCAACTATATCACGCACTATTCAACCTGTTTCACATCCAAGACAAACGCTTGGCAGCACATGGTCGGCAGCATGCCTGCAGGAGACCACGAGAATGCCAAATATATGATCTTCGAAGGACGTAACTTTGCCGGAGCGATCATTCCAAACGGGATGAAGAAAATCTTGAAAGCAAAAGATAACGGCGCGAAAATCGTCGTAATCGACCCGCGTTACTCAGAGATCGCAAAAGTAGCGGATGAGTGGATTCCAATCCGTCCGGGTACAGACTTAGCCCTTCGTCTCGGCATGGCGCACACGCTCATTTCTGAAAATCTTTACGACTCCGCGTTTGTGAAGAAATACGTTACAGATTTCGATGAATTCTGGAGCCTGAATAAGGACAAAGATGCCGATTGGGCAGCGGAGATTACCGGTATCGATGCAGACACGATCCGCCGGGTGGCAAGAGAGTTTGCAGAACACGCGCCTGAAGCGTTCATGGAGCCGGGCTGGCACGGCCTTCACTGTCACTATTTTAACAGCACACAGACAGCCCAGATGGGGATTATCCTCAATGCGCTCGTCGGGAACTTCTTTAAAAGAGGTGGCTTGATGCCATCGGCAAACGTGGAGTTTGGCGAATACATGCACACCGATGTTGAAGCTGTCGAAAAAGGACCTCGTGCTGATGGTGCCGGTGTAGAAGGCGAGCATATGACGGTTGAACCAGGTCGGGGGATCGCTCAGAATGTACCCGACATGATCGATAAGGGCCGGATCAAATCCGTATTTATCTATCACTTTAACCCGCTCAGAACCGCTCCGGATCCGGAGTATCAAAAGAAGATTGCCAATGCGGAACTGGTTGTTTCGATTCCGGTCGACTGGAATGAAACGTCCGTATACGCCGCAGACTATATTCTTCCGGAGAACTACTATCTTGAGAGAACGGAAGTGCCTCAGGCCGTTTCCGGTCACATCTCACACGACTGGCCGCAGATCTCCATTCGCCAGCAGGTGACAGACCCGCTGCACGACACGCTGCCGCTTCTTGATATCATGCGCGGCATCACTAAGGAAATGGGTTACGACAACCTGTATGATTTCACAGTGGATGATGAGATCGCAGCGATGCTCGAACCGACGGGTGTAACACCTGAAGAACTGAAGGAAAAAGGAACCGTCGAACTGAGAACGAACAAAGTGGAACCAAAGTTCCCGGTCAATCTCTCTGGTGAACCGAATCTCGGTACATTCAGTGGCAAGATCCAGTTCTCCGCTGAAATCTTCAAAATTGACGGCAAACGCGGCGTACCGACCTGGATCCCGACGATGGTTCAGCCGGACCTGAATAATCCGGAGGAATTCCGCCTGATTCACGGCAAACAGCCGTATCATTCCCACTCGGTAACGAGTACGAACGCATCACTTCTCAGAATCACGGAAAAATACAACGGTGAGGCTATGTGGATCAACACTAAGCGTGCGAAGGATCTCGGCATTGAAGATGGAGATACGGTATCGGTGAAGTCATCGATCGCAAACAAGACGGTCCCTGTTCACGTGACACAGCTGATTCACCCTGAATGTGTGTGGATTCCATCCGCATATGGCGCTTTCTCCAATAAAATCAAAGAAGGCTATCAGCTGGGTATTAACTTCAACGATTTCATTCCGATGATGATTGAGCCGTATTCCGGTTCCACGATGTCACAGGAAGTCGTTGTCAACGTTCAAAAAGGTGGTGAAGCGTAATGGCCAATTACGGACTGTTAATTGATACGAGAAAATGTACAGGTTGTCATGCTTGCAGCATCGCCTGTTCAACGTACAACGAGTTGGAGCCGGAAGTTTCATATAACCGGTTGGAGTTTATTGAGAGTGGTACCTACCCAAATGTGAAAATGGACATCGTTCCGGTACAGTGTATGCACTGTGACGATGCACCGTGTGTGAAGGTCTGTTCTACCCAGGCCACGTTCAAGGTGGAAGAGAACGGGATCGTGGCTTTCAACCCGGACAAATGTACCGGTTGTAAAGCATGTATGGCAGCATGCCCGTATGACGCCCGTGCCCTGAATGAAGCGCGCCTTTCAGAAAAGTGCCGCTGGTGTCCGGAAATGCTGACACAGGGAAAACAGCCGTCATGTGCAAGCACTTGTATGAACGAAGTCCGACTGTTTGGTGATCTTGACGATCCGGACAGCGAAATCAATAAAAAGATGGCGCAGTTCAACACTGTTCAATTAGTCCCTGAAGCAGGAACGAAACCACGAATCTGGTATATCAAATAAAGAGAGGTGACAACTAATGCTGAATCGTAATCTTTGGTACGGTATCACGGGTATCATGATCATCTTTGGTATCATCGGTATCGGAAACATTTTCATTCACGGTGAACACGTCATGGGAACGAGCAACTACGTACCCTGGGGATCCCTGATCGGTGCATATGTCTTTTTCGTCGCCATCAGTACAGGTTTGACATTCCTGTCTTCCATGGTTCACGTCTTTAAGATGAAACAGTTTGAATTTTTGACGAAGCGGTTGACGCTTGCTTCGATCGCAACTTTGTTAATGGGTTTTGTGATGATCGGTGTGGAGCTTGGGAATCCGCTTGCGATGGTCTACATTCTTGTAACACCAAATGTGATGGCACCAATATTCTGGATGGGCGCATTTTACGGCCTGTATCTGGTGCTTCATATCATTGAATTTTTCTTCCAAATTAAGGACAACCATAAAATTGTCAACACGATCAGCCCATTTGTTCTGGTTGTCGGTATCGCAGCTCAGAGTACGCTTGGTGCGGTATTCGGACTCAGTGTCGCACGTGGGATCTGGAACTCGGCATATCTTTCGATCTTCTTCTTAATCATGGCGTTTGTGTCCGGACTGGCAGTGGCGATGATTATGGCTTTCTTCCTCTCCAAAGGGAATGTCATGAAACAAGAAGATCGCGAAAAGCTCCCAGGTCTGTATCCGTTCATGTCCAAGCTGACGATGGGTTTACTGGCAGTAGGCATCATCTTTGTCACCTGGAACTGGATTTACGGGCTTCACTCCGGCAATCCGAACCGGATGGCTTCAATGGAACTGATGCTCAACGGGCCGCTGGCAGTTCCTTACTGGGTTCTTGAAGTCGGTTTCGTATTCCTCATTCCGCTTCTGATCCTCGGACTGGTTAAAGCAAAGAAAGCAGCGACAATGCTGACAACAGGTGTGGTCCTGTTAATCGGACTCTTCGCAATGAGGATTATTCTCACATTTGCAGGGCAGATGGTACCACTTGAGGTGGTGACCGGATCGCTGACGATGAATGAACTTCGTGATGTGAGTATCCTCTGGTCCGAATGGGCAACCATGATCTTTGGTGTTGGTGGGTCCATCTTAATCTACATGCTTGGTGAACGTTTCCTGAATCTTGATGTTACTGAGCACGGTTCACATGGCACACACGATAAAAAAGCGACTCAAGCATCCTGACGACTAACAACTAGAAGGTGATCATATGAACAAGACGGATCGAAAAGAAACGTATACCGAATTAATCAGACTCTTGGGAGAACTTTATAAGTTCCCTGATGATGAAGTGGAACAGGCCATCGCAGAAGGGGTGCTCGATCAGGAGATTGATGACTACCTGAGTCTGTTTCCGGAAATCAGGATCGAGAATAAACAATCCTTTTCATCATTACGCGATAAAGAATTGACTGCAAAAAAACAGTATATGACCGCGTATTCCGGCATTACAACCCCTTTTCATCCGCCAGTGGAGTCCCTTTATAAGCCGTGGAGCGTGGATCCGAAAGATCAGACGGGTCTTTATAACAAGACCGGCTATTATATGGGAGATGCTGCACTGCATATGAAACACCTCCTTCAGCATTACGAGATCGAAGTTCCGAAGGATTACGAGATGATGCCGGATCACCTGGCGATTTCCCTCGAGTTTTATGCCATGCTTCTAGAGCGGGACACTGAGGCGGCCGAGGCATTTCATCAGGATCACTTCGACTGGCTGAAGGCCTTTCATAAGAAACATCAGGAAATAGACGATGTCCCTTTTTATGACTATCTGCTCCGGGTTCTGATCGCTGTGACAGCGGTCAGCCCCCGAGAGCTCACTTGAGGAAGGAGTGAACAGAATGAAGAAATGGGCAATAGGTTTACTGTCACTTGCCGGCATGATCACGTTAAGTGCATGTGGAACGTCTCAGGCGAGTGAAACCGAACCGACTTCATTTCTCCCGATGGAACCGGATGTATCCCCATATATCGTGGAGGAAGAAGCAGAAGAGGAAGGTCAGGACCATGTTCCGTACCATGAGAACTGGAACTATATCGATACTGTTCAACTGACGAGACTGATGGATGGGCTTCCTGAGATCAGTCAGGACCGTGAATCGTACGATCAGGTTCCGCCTGAATGGGGCGATGTTGCACTGATTGACAGCCGGCCGCCAGGCGTTTACGCAGCAGGGCATATCAACGGTGCCATCAATATTCCTGACAGTGAATTCGATGATTACAAGCATTTGCTTCCTGAAGACAAAGACACGCAGCTGATTTTTTATTGCGGGGGTCTCCACTGTGCATTGAGCGGGAACTCTTCAGAGAAGGCGATGGACATGGGCTATGAGAACAGCTATGTCTATCAGGAGGGCACACCTGCCTGGAAGAGTGCAGGAAACTATTTTACCGTGACACCTGAATATGTGGAAGAACAGATTCTTGAATCAAATGTCGCCCGGGATGATACAGATCCGGTGATGATTATCGATACCAGGACATACGCCGGTTATTTTGCGGAGCATATTCCGACAGCTGTATTCTGGGATGATACGCAGTACGGCACGAAGTATCAGGGATTTGCCCCGGAGAACAAAGATGCAGAAATCATCATTTACTGTGGCGGCTTCTTCTGTCACAAGAGCCCGGCACTTGCTGACGATCTTCTGGGTGACGGATATACGAATGTCAAAGTGCTCTCAGGCGGAATGCCGGCCTGGAAGCAGGCAGGACTCCCGACTTTCGGTATGGAAACAGCCGACGCTGATTTTGATGTATCCGCAGGCAAAGTGGACCGTTCGGTTTCTGCTGAAGACTTTGAAGATTTGATTGCATCTGGTGCAACGGTTGTCGATGTCCGTGGTGACGGAGAAGTTGCCAACGGCATGATTGATGGCGCATTGCATGTTCCGGATGGAGATATCCATGCCAACGATCCAAGCGTTGAAGAAACCCTTCCGGATGATAAGAGCACGACACTTCTGATTCACTGTGCGAGTGGTGCGAGAGCTTCCGGAGTTGTCGAGAAAATAGCCGATCTCGGTTATGAGGAAGTGTATTACTGGAATGGCGGTATATCCATTTCTGACGATGGCAGTTATACGTTAAACTAACACAAATGAACCCCCTGAAAGCTTATAGACGAGCTTTCAGGGGGGTTCTTCGTTTCGATGCATTCAGTTCAGCACTTCATCCACCGTTTTGCAGGTGTAACCAAGATCATTTGCAACGGCTTCATAGGTTACATACCCACCGGCAGTGTTCACGCCGAGCTTTAGTCCTTCCACATGCTTTAGCGCCTCAGTGAGGCCCATATTGGCGATTTTGAGCGCATATGGGACGGTCACATTCGTGAGTCCGAGAGTGGATGTACGGGGAACGGCGCCCGGCATATTGGCAACGGCATAGTGAACGACACCGTGCTTCATGTAAATGGGATCATCGTGTGTGGTGATGGCATCAACGGTTTCAATAATGCCCCCCTGATCGATGGCGACATCGACAACGACGGAACCGGGGTGCATGGACTGAATCATCTCTTCCGTCACAAGCGTCGGGGCCTTTGCCCCCGGAATCAGAACCGCACCGATGACGAGATCCGACTCTTTAACGGCCTGGGCGATATTCAGAGGGTTACTCATCATCGTATTGATTTCGGTACCGAACAGGTCATCGAGCTGTCGGAGACGGTCCGGATTCAAATCGATAATGGTTACATCAGCACCAAGTCCCATTGCGATCTTCGCTGCATTGGTCCCGACGACCCCTCCCCCGATCACCGTGACTTTGCCACGTTTCACACCCGGTATGCCTGATAAGAGAACGCCGGATCCTCCGCGGGGCTTCTCAAGAAACTGTGCACCGATTTGTGAGGCCATTCGCCCGGCAACCTCACTCATCGGTGTCAATAGCGGCAGTGTTCCTCTGACTTCAACCGTCTCATAGGCAATGGCTGTCATCTTCGAATCAACGAGCGCTTTTGCGAGAGCCGGTTCGGCAGCGAGGTGCAAATATGTAAAGAGAATCAGGTCTTCACGAAAATACGTAAATTCAGGTTCAAGAGGTTCTTTCACTTTCATGACCATGTCTGACTGTCTCCAGACCTCTTCCGGCCGGTCCGCCATCTCGGCTCCGGCTTCGATGTAGGCTTCATCCGGAAAACCGCTGCCGATGCCTGCGTGACGTTCTACAATAACATGGTGTCCTGCCTGTTTAAAGGTCATGACACCGGCTGGGGTAAGTGCAACTCTGTTTTCGTTGTTTTTAATTTCAACGGGCACTCCAATAATCATGTTGATCAGCCTCCTGAATGTGCGAATATGTGATACAGCTTCAGTTTACCGCTTTCAATGGGGATATACAATCATGCATAAAAAAAAACTTGCCCGAAGGCAAGTTTTCGTAATACTCAGATTTTAATCATTTCCGGCGGGTATTTTCTCGAGATGGTGTTTTCGTAGAAAGAACGCATATTGTTGCTTGAGAGAAGTCTGATATAGTCAAATTTATTCACTTCATAATGAAGGGCATATTTTCCAGTGGAAAAACGGACGTGGAGCTGTTTATTCGTCTCATCAAACTGCAGTGTGTCAAAGTAACCGTCCCGGATGGTTGTCTGTTCCATAATCAACATCCTCCTTTATTTCATGTGGTTACTTTCTTTATACCCCGAATCCCAATATGGAAAACCGCTTACATAAAGTGATGAACGATCTCATCCCGGCTGAGGAGTTTCCCCGATGTGATGAGTTCATTGTCAATGATGAGCGCGGGGGAATAGAACACATGGCAGGAACATTCAGGCTGTTTGTACGTAATTACGAGATCTGCATGAACACCGAGCTCTTCAATAACCTCTTTGACCCGCTGCTCAAACACTTTCCCTTTAATGTTTTCATTTACATAAATTTGAATGTTCAAGCTCATCACCCCATTTCTCTTGTTACGTCTATTATAATACAGAACAGAGGGCGGTCCGGCTTTCAAATGTGTAGATTAGTTGGCGGATTTGTTATTAATTTGTGAAGGATTCCTCATTTGTATAAGTTTTGCAGCGGTTTTCATATAATATCCTTCAGAATGGCCTTTTTCCGCTATTAGGGGTGTACAAGCTGTGATTTCACAGATAGTATAGCTATATAAGCAGAAAGGCTCGGAAAAAAGTGCCGGTCAGTTTGGTGCAACTGGAAAGAGAGCTGGTAAGCAGGATGATACAAGTCGCGAAGCATGTCATGAAAAAGATGGATATTGACCAATTAACTGCACGAAATAAAGAAAAAGACTTATATACTATTATGGCGAACATGATCGAAACCGCAGGAAAAGAAAGCGGATTTGTCATTACAGATCTCAACTATGATGTTCTTTATATCAGTGAATGGGCAAAATCGTTATTTTGCAAGGAAGAAGAACGGTCGCTGTTCAGATGTATCGATATCGTACATATGTCTGAAAAAGATGAAGCGATCTACAATCGAATCATTAATAATTGCACAAGCGGAACTTTTGAAGCGGTTCTTCTCACACGTCAGTCACAGCCTTTGAACATAAAAGTCGTCTGTGAGGAGATGCGGACAGATGAAGGACTTCCTGTTTGCATGATGATTTCTCTGCATGATCTTTACGCGCAAGCTGTTTCGGTTACGCAGACTCCGCTTTTACAGCCGGTGGATCAGATGACGGGATTGAAAAACCGACATCAGTTCGAATTTGATCTGACCCGTTCCATGAGAAACGATCAGGAATCGCCTCTTGCGCTTTTGTTTTTCGATCTCGACCGCTTCAAATTTTATAATGCTACACTCGGCCAGTTTACCGGTGATCGTCTCTTGAAGGATATTGCTGTGAAACTGAAGAGTCTCGAAAACAACAGGATCTCGGTTTACCGTTACGGTGGCGATCAATTCGCTGTGGTGATCAGTGATTATGGGGGTATGGCCGATATCAATTCAATGGTCGACACTGTAAAAGGGATGTTTCAACAACCGTTTATGATCGAACATCATGAACTTCAGATGACTGCGAGCCTGGGTGTTTCCCTTTTTCCTGAAACGGGCGGAACCCTTGAAGAACTTGTAAACCAGGCAGAGATGGCGATGCATGCGTCCAAGGAAAAAGGATCGGCCAAATACAACATTTACAATAAGGAGATACATCTGTATTACAATAATCAGCTGACTTTGGAGAAACGGCTCCATAAAGCGGTGGAGAACAGGGGGTTTCAACTCCACTATCAGCCCCAGTATGATCTTGCCCATGATCGTGTCATCGGGTTTGAAGCACTGATCCGCTGGCAGGATGATCACCTTGGGTTTGTTCCGCCGGATCGCTTTATTCCTACTGCGGAGGAAACCGGGCTGATTATCCCGATTGGCCATATCGTGTTGGAGGAAGCATGTCGTATGGGCAAATCCTGGCTCGATCATGGTTTGGACCTGCGCGTCGGTGTAAATATTTCGCCGGTACAGTTTCAACACCCGGACTTTATCCATTCCGTGAGACAAACGCTTGCACAAACAGGGCTTCCTGCAAAGCAGCTTGATATTGAAATCACCGAGAATGTGCTGCTTTATAACAGGGATGAATGTTTGAACACCCTGGATCAGCTGAAGCGACTCGGTGTGCATATTTCGATCGATGACTTCGGGACAGGGTTTTCGAGTCTGAGTTATTTACGGACATTTCCTGTGGATGTGTTGAAGATAGATCAGTCGTTCGTCAGGGATGTGAGTAATAATCATAATGATCAGGCCATCGTCACTTCCATCATTCAGCTCGCGCATAATATGGGCATGAAAGTCATCGCTGAGGGTGTGGAGACAGATGATTCTCTTCATTTTCTGATCGATCGGGAATGCGATCAGATGCAGGGCTACATTTACAGTAAGCCAATCCCTCCTGAACAAATTTCATCGTTTCTTGCCGGAAACAAAACCATCGAGATGTAAGCGGAAATGCCCCTGAATACCAAAACGTATCAGGGGTTTCTATTATTTTCAGGAGAAAATGCGAATTTTTTGTGATAACCCTGTGAGACCGTTTTGAAATCGGTTAAACTGGTAATGACGAATACGCAGGAGGGTGTACACATGGAGAATAATCAATATACGATTCTGATTGCGGATGATGAACAGGACATGGTTGATTTCTTGTCGGATTATATCGAAGATGAGGGATATAAAGCGGTTCAGGCTGCAAACGGACAAGAGATGCTTGACATCGTCAATCAGCGGAAAGTTGACCTGGTACTGCTGGATGTCATGATGCCTGAAATGGATGGAATGGAGGCACTGAGGGAACTGCGAACGTCACGGAGGATTCCGGTTATTATGGTGACGGCCAAATCGGATGAAAATGACCGTGTGGAAGGATTACGGAGTGGCGCAGACGATTATATCGTCAAACCATTCAGTCCCAAAGAGCTGTTAGCCCGCATTGAGGCTCAAATTAGGAGAAACTATGGCTATAATGATGATGAAAGTAAAGAGGAATTGCAGTATAAGTCGATTAAAGTGAACCTCAATTCGAGAAAGGTATTTATCGACGGAGAGGCCGTGTCCCTGACGCGGAAGGAATTTGATCTGCTCGTCCATTTCATGAAGCACCCGGAACAGGTCTTCAACCGCGAACAGCTCCTCGATCATGTCTGGGGTGTCAATTATACAACCGGCGGACACAGAACCGTTGATACGCACATGAAGACCATGCGCTTTAAAATGGGCAGCGGGGGCGACTATTTCCGCACCGTTTATGGAGTCGGATACGTATTGGAAGACGGAGAAGGGCGATGAGAGCAAGTCTCAGGTTAAAGACCTGGTTTTTTATTGTGTTATTCACCCTGACATCGATGGTGAGTCTCGTTTTTTTGACAAACTACCTGTATGAATCCTTTTATCTTACTCACCAGACTGAACAGCTTGAGGGGCGCGGCAATAATCTCGCCCAAGTGTATTATCAAGCTGAAACGCCTGAACAGCTGGATTATTTTTATGATTTGGCGGAGTTTATGGCCCGCTGTGCTGTTGCTAATATACAGATCACTGACATGGGGGAGTTTAACAGTCGGATTCCGAGATCAGTCCCTTTACAGGAAGATGAATTTGCACTCACTGATTTCGAAAATGAGCAGCTCACGGCCGGAGAGACGATCCGGTTTACTAGAGAAGGGTATGAAAAGGATCATTTGATCATCATGTTGCCCCTCATGGAAGAAGGAGATGCCGGACCTCAAGGGATCATCACCATTTCCACTGCTGTGAATGCTGCATTCTCCCCTTTCGAATCGCTCAGAGGCATCCTGTTTTTGTCGATGGGGGTGGCGTTTGTCGTCATTGTCTTTGTTCTGCATAAGATGACGAATTATGTGATCGATCCGATCAGAAGGATGATCGCAGCATCGAAAAGCTGGGGAGAAGGCGATTTTTCGCAAAAGGTCGATGTGAAAACAACCGATGAGATCGGTCAGCTTGCCGATGCCTTTAACCAGATGACATATTCTCTTGATGAAGCGGATAAAAAGAAACAGGAGTTCCTCGGGAATGTGTCGCATGAACTGAGGACACCATTGAGTTATTTAAAAGGGTACTCGGAAGTGCTCCTCGAGAAACATCGCAAAGGTGAAGCGTTGGACGAGAAGCATATTGAAAAAATTCAGGCTGAGGGGAACCGTATGGAAAAGTTGATCCATGACCTCTTGGATTTAGCAAGGCTTGAAGGAGATACCTATCCGATGGATAAAATGCCGATGCCACTTGCCCAGCTTGTCGAAGATGTGTGTGAACGGATGAACCTTATCGCTGAAAAGGATGATGTGACTGTAAATTTGGAACTCGATTATGGTATTATCATAGAAGGTGATGAAAGCAGACTCGAACAGGTGATCAGTAACCTGATTGAAAATGCGATCCGCTATGGAAAGCAGGGAAAACAGATTGATGTCAGTCTTGAACAGGCTGATGGAAAAGCAGTTTTGAGAGTCAGAGATTACGGGGCAGGTATGCCTCCGGAAACACTGACCAGACTGACAGAGCGTTTCTACCGGGTAGACCGCACGAGGTCGAAACAGCTTGGAGGAACAGGTCTCGGTTTGACGATCGTCAATGAAATTGTCAAAAAACATGATGGCCAGCTTTCCTTTGAATCTGTCGAAGGAGAGGGAGCAACAGCAATTGTACAAATCCCCTGTTTTGACGATGAAATGAACTAGGAGGTGTGCAGAACCGGTGCAGAAACTGTTATTTTGGATTGGCACAGCAATTTTGGGCGGCTGGATTTTGGCTTTGCTCGTGAATTTCACGGTCTATCAGGAGGTCACAACGTATTACATGGTGATCCATCCGCTTGTTGACGGCATTCTGTTTATGGCCGTGATGTTTGGGATTTATATGCTGGTCTGGCGGACATTCTTAAGAAAACCTCAGACAGCAACGATTCAGCTTGCATCACTCGGTACTGTCTTTATGGTATTGGCCTTTGTCGTATAAACACACATAAAACCGGCTCACAAAACGTGAGCCGGTTTTTTTGACTTTTATATTCAGTTGCTTTATTATTTAGAACATTAACTGTTAACTTACTAAACTATTATTTTTGGAACGAGGTGAAGAAATGAAAGAATCCATCATTTCCAGTATTGAACAGCGTGTCTTTGATATCATGCTTGACTTTAATAACGAATTCGGATGTGAGATGGATCAAACGCTGACATCCAATCAGCAACTGCTTCTTTATCTCGTAACAGAAAAAGAAGTGAAACAAGTGAAACATTTGGCTGCAGCGATGAATATTTCCGCAAGTGCGGTCAGTCAAATGATCACGAAACTTGAAGCACAGGATATCATCATCCGTGAGATTGATCCTGATAACCGGAGAAATACAGTCTTAAAAACCGGTGAAAAAGGGAAACAGATGATGAAAGAAATGGAAATCAAGCGGACTGCGATTGTTGCTAAATATTTAAAACGGCTCAAGACAGATGATCTAGAGCAGCTCGATGCAATTATGAAACGTTTATACGCTATTATTCAACAGGAAAAGAGAGGGAATCAGTCATGAGAAATATAATCGGATTTTCCATCAGACGGCCGGTTTTTACGCTGGTCAGCATGACACTGTTTTTACTGCTTGGCTTCGTATCACTGACCAACATCCCGTTAAAGCTTATCCCGGATATTGATCCGCCCATTGCAGTTGTCGTAACCAGTTATGATCAGGCGGGTCCTCAGGAAGTTGTGGACCGGGTCACGACGCCAATGGAGAACAGTCTCTCTACCATTCAGGGGCTGAATAATATCAGTTCGACGTCTTCAGAAGGATCATCCCTTGTTCTGTTGGAGTTTTCCTGGACCACGTCGATTGAAGATGTCGAAAATGATATCGTGCAGCGTATGAATCAGACGCCGCTTCCGAGTGGGGCGGGTAATCCGCAGTTTCTGAAATTTGATCCGTCACAGATCCCGATTATTCAGTTGTCTCTGTCGAACCTGGGAGATGATAATGACAACTTCAGTGAACTCGTGAATGACCTTGAAAATGAACTTTTGAGAATCGACGGCATCGGCAATATTGATTTGCTCGGAGATGCAATTGAGGAAATTGATATCCGACTCGACCAGCAGTTGCTTGAAGACCACAACCTGACGCAGCAGGAAGTAGTGCAAACTCTGCAGAGCCATAATGTGACGGCGCCTGGTGGGGTTGTCTCAAATAATGGATCGGATATTTCCACCCGGATTCTTTTTGAACTAAATTCTCTTGAAGATGTGGAGAATATCGTACTCACAGTTGATCCAGAATCGGAAGATGAGATTACCTTAGCCGATGTCGGGGACGTCAGCATCAGTCCGGAGCCAATCGATACGATTACGAGGACAAACCAGGAAGATGCCATTCTGATGAATGTGCAACAGCAGTCTGACGCCAATACAGCCAACGTCGCCCGTGCATTCACAGAGCGTCTGGACGAACTTCTCGAAGAGGACAGATACAGCGATATCGAGCAGGCGATTCTCTTTAACCAGGGGGAGTATGTGGATGAGGCCATTGCCAGTGTCGCCCTTGCGCTCGTTGCCGGTGGACTGATTGCCATGATTGTTCTGTTCTTATTCTTAAGAAACTTCAAGACGCCGCTTCTGATCGGCATTGCCATACCATTCTCTGTTATTGTGACGTTCGTACTGCTTTACTTTACGAACTTCTCGCTGAACATCATGACCCTCGGCGGTTTGGCATTGGGTATTGGTATGCTGGTCGATAATGCGATCGTTGTCATTGAGAATATTTACAGGCATTTAAACATGAAAAAATCGCCGAAACAGGCGGCTCTTGACGGGGCCAGTGAAGTGGCAACGGCGATTACGGCATCGACGTTGACGACGGTTTCTGTTTTCCTCCCAGTTGTGTTTATCAGCGGAATTGTCGGAAACCTGTTCAGGGAATTTGCCCTGACGGTGGCTTTTAGTCTCCTTGCGTCCCTTCTTGTTGCATTGACAGTTGTACCGATGCTTGCAGGAAAATGGCTTAAGACACCGACAGAGGATATCGAACAGAAGCGAGAGAAATCACGATTTGTGCAGACCTTTGAACGTTCAGCAAGATGGTCGTTACGGCACCGTTTTATGGTCATCTTTTTAACGGTCCTTCTGCTTGTTGCGGGTGCTTTTGGCATCAGCACCGTCGGAGTTCAGTTCCTGCCGGCGACTGATGAGGGCTTTTTCCAGATCGAGATTGAGAATGAAGCCGGGACACCAATTGAGACGACGTTTGAGAATGTGGAAGAAATAGAAGAGATCTTGGATAATGAATCGGATGTACTTCACTATACATCCGTAACCGGTTCGAGTGGCCAGCAGGGTCCTGGTGGAGCTGCGAATGGTTCGGGCAATGAAGCGGTCATCTACGTTACGATGGTACCGCTTGATGAACGGACGATTTCAACGATGGATTTTTCTGATGACATCCGCCGTGATGTAGAACGTGCCGTACCGGATGGGGAAGTGTCCATTACGATGGATGCATCCTTTGGTTCTGATCCGAATACGTTCTCCTTTGACCTAAACGATTCCAATCCCGTTCAGCTTGAAGAAACGGCTCGGGATTTATATGAAGAATTCGAGGATATGAGTGAATTTACAGAAATCTCTTATTCTCTTGAGGAAACAATAATGGAGCTTCAGCTTCAGATCGATGAAGAGGCAGCCCGTGATGCGGGACTTACACCTGCACAGATCGCAAACACGGTCAATGATATTACAGCCGGGGTGACGGCGACGCAGGTCGTCACTGATGAGAACCAGGTCCTTGAAGTGCAGGTCCGCTTCGATGAGACCTATACAGATACGGTGGAAGCCCTCGAGAATCTAAGGCTTCGAAACGGCGAGGGGACGTTCATTGAATTGTCTGAGCTTGCGGAATTCGAAGAAGGGGAGTCGCCGGAAACCATCAACCGGATGAATCTCGAAGAATCCATTCAGTTCACGTTGACTTATTCAACAGGCAATACGCTGAATGAGATCAATGATCTGGTGACGGATACCGTGGACAGCTACGGTTTGCCGGATGAGACCTCAATCTCTTATACCGGAGATCAACAGCTCCTTGAAGATGCCATTTCGGATCTCACACTGGCATTGATACTCGCAGTTGTGTTTGTCTATCTTGTCATGGCAGCACAGTTTGAATCGCTCCGATACCCGTTTGTGATCATGTTTACCGTACCGCTTGTTGTCATTGGTGTTGCGATTGCTCTGACTGTAACAAGGACGCCAGTCAGCATTACGGCGATTATTGGGATTATCGTTCTTGTCGGAATCGTCGTGAACAATGCCATCGTCCTGGTTGATTATATCAATCAGCGAAAACTGGCCGGGATGAAGAGCATGGATGCGATCGTCAGAGGCGTGAAAGACAGAGCCAGACCGATCCTCATGACCGCATCAACGACGATTCTTGCGCTCTTCCCACTTGCTCTTGGTTTTGGTGAAGGAAGTGAGATTCAGCAACCGATGGCCATCACTGTCATTGGCGGCATGATCAGTGCGACATTCCTGACGCTGTTCCTGATCCCGGTGCTTTACAGTTTCCTGGATAAGGATACACGCTATCTGAACAGAAAATATATGACGCCGGACGGTCAACTTGTGCCCGCTTATCTCCTCGAGGAAGCCTATACGGCCGATCAGGGGAGTGAACGGAAACATTTTCCTCCAAGGTCCGAAGCGGTCCCGCAGACGAGACCTGAACCGGCCTCTGACTTCAGTGATTTTTACCGGCCAGCAAAAGAACGACCGGTAAAGGAAGACCGCCTTTCTGAGACCTGGTATGACGAAACGGATCAAAAAGATCCGTTCCCTCAACCAGAACCGGACTCTAATGAGCGCGGGTACGAAGAGGAACCGTTTATGTATGAAGATGGCATTGCCGATAAGCTTCCGCCGAGAAAGGCAAGACATTCGGACAGAGAAATCAGTAATGAAGATATTATGAAGCTTTTGCAAGAGTTGAAAGAACGGGATAACCGAAACGATCGTAACAAATAATAACAAGAGGATCCGCGCTGTGGATCCTCTTTCAATTGGAAATAATTCTTTTTTTGCATCTTGTTTAGTGATAGACTATGAACATGATGAAGAAGAAAAGGAGAACCTAATTTGATGAACAAAGGTAAATGGACGAACCGGATTACCGGACTGCTCCTTTTGCTCCTCGCACTGACTGTAACCGCGTGTGAGACGGAGTCCGGTGAGAACTGGTCTGCAAATGTGGATCAGGAGGAATATAATGAAGATGATCTTGAGACGCTGATTTCAACAAACGAAAAGCTTGTGGACAGGCTCGAGGAAAAAATGGATGAAAACAGGACATTACGTGCAGAATTCGAAGAGCTCGAAGCCGAAAATACGGAGCTGAAAGAGGATTTATTGACGTACAGGCAACAGACACTTGAGACGGAACAATATGTAAACAGACTTCTTGAAACGAGAATCGAAATTGACGATACTGTCAGGGCGTTTTTTATGGCAATGCATGAACGGAATCTCGCTGAGCTGGATCAGATGACAAGTGATCGGATTACGGTGGACGGTGAGCGCGAGCTATTGGTCGTAACAGGGCAAGGAGCGGAAGAGACGGATCGTTCCTTTCACTTCCTGCAGGTGGATACATTCATCTCAATGAGACAGATCAACATGGACTATGATCGGAACGACGACTATTTTCATGTGGTATACGGGCTTTACAACCTTGAAGAGGAAGCGTTTAATCGCACAGCTGCCGTTCAAATTGAATTCATCCTTGATGATGGGAACTGGATTGTGGATACGATAACTTATCAGTAAATCCGTCACGGAATTGCAACAAAATTGATGCATCTTTGCCAAATTCAGAGCGTCAGTGAGTGCTCACCCGTTATACAATAGAGAGAGAAGGCGGGTGATGGAGATGACATTAACAGCATCGGTAAAACCGAGCACAGAAGAGATCATCATGGAAACAGCCATCGAATTGATAGAACAAAAAGGATATAACGGTGTTTCCACCAAAGAAATCGCCCAGGCAGCAGGATTTTCCGAAATGACCTTATTCCGTCATTTTGGGACAAAGCAGGGTCTCCTGGATAAAGCGATTGTCTATAATAATTATCTTGTCGATATGAAAGAAGCGCTGTTTGATTCGGTGACATACAACCTCAGAGAAGATCTGAAACGGGTCAGTGCTCTGTATCATGAGTACAATGGACGCAATGCCAAGCTTGTGCTGATTGCCTTTCAGGAGCGCCATCAGCATCCACAGATTGGAGAGGCTGTTTCGCAGAACCCGAAACAGCTCAAACAGTATCTGATAGCTTATTTAAAGGAGATGCAGGACCGTGGGCTTGTTGATGCAGGCATTTGTCCGGAGACGCAGACGATGAATTTTCTCTGGATGAACCTGGGCTACTTTTTGAGCCATCACATCGGAGGCCGCGTTGTCGCTGAAGTGGATTTGGCGCATTTTATTGAACAGAGCGTTGACACATTCGTCCATGCGTTAACACCCTGTCAGCCTGGTGAAATCAAGCGAAATCTGTAATGAAAGAGCCCTGATCGGTGTGCATTGATCAGGGCTTTTTTCCGGTTGGATTTCTTTAGATGGTACATGCTTCATATGGACAGCAATCACACCGCAAATGTTCTTTTAAATAATCCAACTGATGTATCGTGATGTATTTCGTGTTGACGGATAGGATCCCGTCGTTAATGAGCCGCTTCAGAATTCGATTAATGCTTTCGCGGGTCGCACCCACATAGTTTGCCAGCTCCTGATTCGTTATTTTTTGATTGATGAGAACGCCGCTGTCGACTTTTTGACCATACTCATTACTGAGTCGAACGAGAATCGAGAATACCGCACCCTGCTTACCGCAGAATACCAGATCGCGGAACTGGGCCATCATCATTTGATTCTGGTTTCCGACCCATTTCATAAAACCGGTGGAAAAGGTTTTAGACTCGGCGAACAGTTTCTCAAGTTCCTGACGTTCAAAGCGGATCAGTTCAGTGTTTTCAATCGCTTCAGCAGTAAAATGATAGTTTAAGCCATTAAACAGGCTCAGCTCTCCAAGGAGGTCATACTGGTTCTTTTTTTGAAAGAAAAACAGTTTTCCTTCAGAGGATGTTTTGCACAGACGGACCTGACCTTCAAGAATGATGTAGATGTGGTCAGCGGTACCGCCTTCATGAAAGAGGACATCGGACTCAACGGCCTTTACGACCGTCCCTTTTTCGATGAGGTTAAAGAAAGCATCCTCGCCTATGACAGATGCAAAGGAACCTTTCCTTATGGCTTTTTTGTGACTCGTCATGATGATCCCCCTCCTTTAAATCCAAGCATATTACTGTCATAATAGCATAGGAGACCTTTTGATAACGAAAGAAATTCCGAACATTTATTCACAATTTGATGGACAGGATGTGAGCACAGTGAAAATGATCGTCAGTGGCTTTGAGGTTTTTGGAGGACTGAATAAAAACCCGACCCTTGATATCCTTAAAGATTTGAAGGAGAATCCCCCACCAGGAGTGGACCTGTATACAATTGCGTTGCCTGTTGAATATGATGCATGCTTTGAGCCTTTGGAGAGCCTGGTTGACGACTTCAGACCCGATTCTGTGATCGCTCTTGGTGTTGCAGCCGGTCGCAGTTCGGTTCAACCTGAACGGATCGGCATCAATATTGAAGACACAGGCGGCGAAGGTCGAATGGGCGATAACAGAGGCAATACACCCGTTGACAGGAAGATCCGGGGGGACGGGCCAGACGGCTATTTTTCCACATTGCCAAACCGAAAAATCATCAAGGCAATACGTGAACAGGGTATCCCGTCTGATTTATCCAATTCCGCCGGTACATTCATCTGTAATGCAGTCTTGTACCGATTAATGGATAAACTGATCAGAGAAGAAAGGGGCGTACCTGCCGGCTTTATTCATGTACCAGCGACGCCGGACATGGTTCCCTCTTCTTCCGGAATGCCTTCCATGCATCAGGCGGATTTGAACGAAGCCGTTCGCACTGCGATTCAGGTTATCAAGGAAGCTGAGGAAGGCTGATGAACAAGAGTAAACCGACCCTCTATCTGGTTTTGTTCCGGTGCGACCGCGAGGCCATGGTCAAAGTCGGCGCCCTCGGAGACGTGTCAATCAGTCCGGGGTATTATGTCTATGCAGGTTCTGCCAAGAGGAACCTGACTGCGCGACTGAAACGGCACCGCAAACTCCAAAAACCGTTTCGCTGGCATATTGACTATCTTCGTCCTCATCTTGTCTGGGTCCGTTCGTTTCAACTCACTGAACACGAGGGAGAGTGCGCGCTTGTCAGAGCCTTTTGTCTGGTGACCGGAGCCACTGCCGTGCAAAAAGGACTCGGATCATCCGACTGCCGCTGTGAGGCACATGTTTTGAAACTGCCACAAAAAGAACCGGCCGAATGGGATCCGGCCGGATTTTCAGAACGATGGAATGCCGCAGGTACAGCGGCATTTGGAAGTAATCATCATGATTGATCTTTTTCAAAATAAGCAAAGTCCGATAAGACTTCTTCCACCCGCTCCTGATCTTCAGGGGCGATTTTTGTTTTGATACGCTGCCCCTTGGTGGTTTCCATGATCAACTGCCGGCGGCCTGTCGTTTTCTTTCCCCAGCGAAATTCCTTCACCCGGCTCCATTTTGCATGAAAACCGGCGAATACGATGGCACCGCCATAGATTTCAAAAACCCGGTCGAGGGTGACAAGAATAAAGCTGCCGATGAACAGCTGGATGAGAAAAAGCAAGAAAGCCATCACAAAGTTGTTGAAGGTCTCAAGAACGAGAACGAGACCGATGGGCAGAGCGGCATAACCCGCGTAGACAGAAGCCTTATAGGTTTTGGACGCAACGGTGAGTTTTCTCGGATCTGTAAGGGAAAAGAAGGATTGATCTCCTGAGTTCTCCCGGTGTTTATGCGTAAACAAGTGATAAACAGCAACGGCACTGACGACCCCTGCGGTAAATAAAAATAACCATTCCATAACCAAACAGCCCTTTCAATGCAATCAGTTGAACGGGATTATTATATCACACCGGCAGAGATTGATGCGATGGTGAGTGCTGTTCAGAAGATAAAAATCCCCCACCTTTTGAGGTGAGGGGGAAGACGTATTACAGTTTTTCAGCAGTTTTGTCATAAGCCATTGCCGAGTCAAAATCTTTTTGGGTTAAGCCGCCTTCATCATGCGTACTGAGGGCGACCTTCACTTTATTATAATCAAGGGTAATATGAGGGTGATGCTGACGATCTTCTGCAACATCTGCAATCTGATTGACAAATTCTACAGCTTTCAGAAACGTGGAAAATGTGAATTCTTTGGTGATCCAGATATCCCCTGTAAGGGTCCAGCCATTTGAATCTTTAAGACTTGCCTGTACATCTTCTTTCGTCAAAAGCATGCGAACATTCCTCCTCATGTGATTAGGTATTGAAGTTCATCATAGCAGAAGAATCGATCCATTTAAAGGAATACGGAAAGGCGAGACATGATTAAGGGTAATTGAGGGGATTTTCAAATCCATCTCTGATACAATGGAAATATTATAACCGTTAAGGCTGGTGATTTGATGGAAGGATGTATTCATTGTCAGCGAAATGTCCTGATTGAAGACGGGGGAACCTTGATCATAGCGACAGATCAGCAGAAAAATGCACAAGCATATAGTGACATACTCAGCAAGTATCGCATTCAAAATCAAGTCAAAAACGCATATATTCATATCGAGTATGATTTAATCGTTCAAGTGCAAGCCGTTACGGCTCTCCTGGACGATCATATTGAAGAGAAGGATAAGGAGAGGATGCGGGGGAACATTGTCGTTGAAAAAGATCTCCCTGACTTTGTTCACTTCCCGCTCTATCCTTACAAAGAACTTGAATATCGAATCCGTTATCCTCAATATGTGAATATTATTCAAAATAAACGCTTCACCTCTCATATGCAACCGATTTTTTGCACGAAAGAGGGGAGTGTATACGGCTATGAATTTCTTCTTCGTCCGTCAGACGATGCTTATCCTTTCTTCCCTGGAGAGTTGTTTTCTTTTTCACAACGTTCCGGTATGCAATCGATGCTTGACAGCCATGCGAGGATCAATGCAATCAGGACCGGTTCGGAGCGACTGAAAGACGAAAAGATTTTCATCAATTTTCTTCCTTCCTCCATTTATGATCCTGCTCATTGTCTCAAAAGCACATTTGAAGCAGCGAACACGTACAATGTTAATCCGGAAAGACTTGTTTTTGAAGTGGTTGAGACGGAGAAGATCGTGGATGTCGCTCACCTGAAGAATATTTTTTATCATTATCAGAACGCCGGAGTCAAGGTGGCTCTTGATGATATCGGTACCGGGTATGCGACGATAGACATGTTGAAACAGCTTAATCCGGACTATGCGAAAATTGACCGGTCGCTGATTCAAGACTGTCATCAACATCCGGACAAGATCGCCCGGATTCAAGCTATCAGCGAAGTCGCCAAGGCGCAGGGAACGTTGCTTCTTGGAGAAGGAATTGAGACGAAAGAGGAGTACGAGACGGTAAAATCTCTCGTGGATTACACACAAGGATATTATTTTGCGAAGCCGCAGGCAGAACCTTTTGCAGGTTGATTTGCCTGATGACAGGTCTCAGGAGGGAGTGTTTCGGTGAGTCATAAACTGATTGTCTTTATGCATTCTTCGGCGGAAACATTTAATGGTGCGATTTTGCGTCAGGTTACCGGCATCTTTGATGAACAGCAGGTCAGCTATGATGTGCGGATGCTTCATGAACTGTCTTTTGATCCGGTGCTTTCCCTTGAGGATTATCAGAATTCTTTGGAAGGACACTATTCAGCATTTATGGAGCAAGAGCATGAGTACTGGAGAAAGGCTGATGAAATCATCGTGCTTTTCCCGCTGTGGTGGGGGTTCTTCCCAGCACTTGGAAAAGGTTATCTCGATCAGGTTTTAAGCTATGGCTTTGCTTATGAGCTTGAAGGCGAATCACCAATCGCAGCAGCTCTTAAAGATAAACAGATGTCAATCATACTGACATCCGGATCACCCTATGAGGAAATGAAGGCAAATGGTCTTCACGATCAGCTCATTGACACCATTGACCGTACGATTATTCAATTTTGCGGCATGACAATGAACCGGGTTGTCCACTTGGGTGATGTGATTCAGGCGAACGACCAGGAAAAACAAGCAATGTTTCGACAGGTGCGTGAAACGTTCTCCAAATGAAAAAGCAACCTGCTGTCTTCTTTTGACAGCAGGTTGCTTTTTTTGAATGATTGGCTTTTCAATGATGTATAGTCTGCCTGTGACTGCAGCTGTATATCGCGGGGCCATGCTGACCATAGTACACATAAAGGAATCCGTCATCCTCAGTAAGCGTGTTGGATGACTGATAATCATCCCAGGAAAAAGGAATGTCAAGAAACACACCGTTTTTGATCAGGCGTTTCGGATCTTGTGGCAAATTGTCCGTTGCATCCTGTGATTGAAGGAGAACATCCATGGAAGCATGTAACGTTTCTTTCGACTGTCCTTGATTCCACCAAAGCTGATGCGGCTTTTGCTTGAAGTGAAGAAGATAATCCACTTTCATCAGGCTGATAGCCTGGTTCACAAGTGTTTTGTCGAAGGGCTGTGTCTCGAGGAACGCTTTCAGTCTGGTAAACAGATCCGTGAATTGGTGACCGATGGCACCGTATTGCTGCTGATCCCAATAATCACCGAACAATTGAAAGAAGTCGAAAGGTGAATCGAAGGCGTGCCTGATCAGAAAGGGCACCGTATAATCGAGCTGTTTTCTGTTCCAGTATTTCTCGAGGATGTCTTCGACGCGTTTGATTCGGATCACATCATCAAAGCTCAGGACATTGTTTTTCAGGATTTCATAAGGGGCATGGTCCATATATGCATAATTAAATTCTTTAGCCCGCTGCCGCATCCCTGTTCCTCTCAGCATCTTCAGAAACCCGAGCTGAAGCTCCTCCGGATGGAGGGCAAACACATCGTTAAAGGTTTGTTTGAATGATTCATAGTTCTCCTCAGGAAGGCCTGCAATCAGATCAAGATGCTGATCAATTTTGCCGCCTTCTTTGATTTTTTGGATCGTTCGAGAGAGTTTATTAAAATTCTGCCGCCTTTCGACGATCCGGTTCGTATGATCGTTTGTGGACTGGACACCGATTTCAAAGCGGAACATACCCGGCGGCGCATGTTCGTTTAAATAGTCGAGTACTTCAGGGCGCATAATGTCTCCGGTAATTTCGAACTGAAACTGGCAGCCCTGATGGTTGTCGATCAGGAAGCGGAACATATCCATGGCGTAATCACGGTTAATATTAAAGGTACGGTCAATGAACTTGATGAGCTTTGCACCGTTTTCGATGAGATACAGGATATCGGCTTTCACCTGCTCAACAGGAAAGTATCGGACTCCCTGTTCAATGGAAGAGAGGCAAAACTGGCACCGGAAAGGACATCCGCGACTCGTTTCAAAATAGACGATGCGTTTTCCGAGATCCGCGGTATCGTCTTGAAAGCGGTACGGACTTGGTATGGTTGTGATGTCCATGTTTCCACGAGAGCTGTTGTGTCTCACCGAACGTTCCTGACGCCAGGAAAGACCTTGGATAGCAGAGAAATCTGCCGTTTTTCCTTTAAGGGTATCGAGGATTCCTTTCAGCGTTTCTTCTCCTTCACTTCGCACGATCATGTCGATTTGCGCATACTCCTGCATCCAATAATCGGTGTCAAATGATACTTCGGGCCCGCCAAAGATCATCAGGGTATCCGGCAGAACTTTTTTCAGCATTGCGGCAACACCGAGGGTTTTTTCAATGTTCCAGATGTAGCAGCTGAATCCGATCACATCGGGTTTTTCCTGGTACAGGTCGGATACGATATTCATATCGGGGTCTTTGATGGTGTACTCACGAATGTCTACAGGGTGTTCCGGTTCGCAATACGCTTTTAGCAGTCTGAGCGCCAAATTCATATGAATATATTTCGCATTCAGCGTCGTTACAATGGTTTTTGTCATTCTTGTTCTCCTTCATCATTGTTTTCGTTGTGATCTTCTGCAAAATCATTGAGTCTGATGATCATGGAGAAGCGCCATTCCGGCAGCGGGCTCGTTGTTCTTATGATGGACAGTCGTGTCGGCAAGGTGATATCTGAGGCAAACTCCACTTCAATATGAGTCTCAGGCCGGCTTCTTCTCATCGATATAAACATCGGGAAGATTTCCTGGTCTTCCTGAATGGCTGTGAACAGGTATTCTTCTGTTCCGTCCGCCGCAGGGTGATCGTCAATTAAATCAAATGTCAGCATGCTGCCGTCAAGCTCGAGATCTTCAAGGCGCATATCCCCAAGCTGGCGGCGATCAAGCTGAGATTCATTCAGCTGAAAGCGGTAGCCGTCTTCATAGATACTCGGCACCATATAGAATGGAATACTGAAATATACGGTCTCTGTATCCCGTGGCGACGGCTCAATGGTCATTTCGATACCGAGCTCATGAGGTGAGAGCTCTCTGTCAAAGAGCGTACTCTGTCTGAGCTCCACATTACTGACTTTGTACTGTTCTGCATGTTCATCTTCAATAAAACGGGGCCACTGATACTGGTAGTCGTCTGCGGAAATGACGGATTCATCCGTATTTTTTGCCAGCAGTGCGATCCGAAAGCTGTCATCATCCCTGTATCCGTAGTAGGTAAGTTCAAGGGGGGATTTTATAATCGTATCCCTGACTGGCAGGGAGGTGGAACTGCCCGATTGTTCTCCTGTGAAATTCAATTGGCAGGCAGAGAGGACCAGTATAACGAACAAGTTCAAGAATAGAATCTTAGACAGTCTCATCTGCTTCCACCTCTTTCGTTGATTTCTGGTACTCTCTCATTGTACAAAAAAAAAGCACCGGAGGTCTGCCTCCGGTGACGTTTTTCTCATGATTATTTTGATAAGGAAGATGCAATCTTCTCATTGGCACCCTCGAACTCTTCAAATTTCTTTTTCGGCGGCGTCCAATATTGCTCATTACCCGGCAGATCATCAAACCAGCTGGCGTCTTCAGGGCAATCAAGAACCATGAACTTCCCGTAATGGCCGTCCCTTGACTGATGGTATTTTAAATAAGCTTTTCCATCATCAATAGCCAGAATTTCGATTTTTCCGGACGTATGGCTCATGGATAAGCGGACGCGTTTTCCAAGTCCGGATGTTCGTGCCTTGGCTTCCTCAACAATATCATAGGCTTCTTTGAGGCTCAGAACGAATTCATTATTCCCGGCAACCGGGCGATTGATGAAGAAATAGTAAGGGGTGACCCCGGCCCAGCTCAGCTGATCGAGAAGCTCCCCAAGAACAACAGGATCGTCATTGATCCCTCTCAGTACCGGTGTCTGGTTCACGACGATGGCGCCGGCATTATGCAACGCATCAAATCCTTTTTTCGCTTCAGGAGTAATCTCATTCGGATGATTGATGTGAGCCATCACATAAATGCGCTGCTCAGTGGTTGAATACTCCGAGATAAGATCGAGAAGCTCCTGGTCCTCATAGATACGCATCGGATTAAAGACAGGCATTTTTGAACCAAGGCGGATGATCTTCACATGCGGGATCTCGCGGAGCTGTTCAATGATAAAACGAAGCTTTTTGGTTGCGAGAATCAGGGAGTCGCCGCCGGTCAGGAGTACGTTGGAGATTTCAGGGTGCTCTTTAATATAGTCAATGCCCGGTTGTACGTCTGACATGGCTTCTTTGATATCATTTCTGAACAGTCGCTTTCTGAAACAGTATCTGCAATAGGCTCCACAGACTTCGGAGACGATCAAGAGTGCTGTTTCATCATATTTGTGCTGACAGCCGGGAACGACATAGTTGGTGTCTTCATCAGAAGCATCCCATCGTCCATATTCCTCAAGTTCACCTTCGTTTGGAATGACAAGTTTGCGGATGGGATCTTTCGGGTCACCCCAGTCAATCAGCCCCAGGTAATATTCGTTCACTCGAAAGACGAATTTTTCTGTGATTTGTTTCAGTTTTGCTTTTTCCTCATCAGACAGGTGTGGCACCTTTTCGATATTCATGACGTATTTAGGTTGTGCCATAAGCTTTCATCCTCCTTTTAAAAAATAACTCTTAACTCATTTAAACACAGCGCTTTCAAATGGTCAAAAAAGGCATAAACCTTTTAAATTCGTGTTAAAATGAAAGAAAAATTGCAAAATGAAACATGCATCGAGATCCTTACACAGGCAGGTGAATAGAAATGTTTGAGAGTGATGTGTACCAGCGGATCATTACGAAACAGGAACAGATGAGTAAATCCCATAAGAAAATTGCACGCTATATTTTGAATAATGGAGAAACCGTCCCGTTTTTGACGGCATCCAAGCTCGCGAAGTATTCAGGAGTGGCAGAGTCGACGATTGTGCGCTTTGCCTACCATATCGGCTACGAGGGGTATCCGGACTTTCAACGGCATCTGCAGGAGGCCCTGCAGAAACGGATGACATCCGCGGAAGTGCTGCGAAGAACAACGAATGAAGGAGAACAGGTGGAAGATGTGGTGACGGAAGTTCTTTCAGATGATATTCAAAATCTTAAAACGACCCTGCATCAGATTGATCCCCATCAGTTTGAGATGGTTGTCCGCGACATGATTGAAGCGGAGCGGATTTATATCATTGCTTACAGAAGTGCTGCGAGTCTCGGGAGCTTTTTGGAATTTTACCTTGATCTTGTGCTGCAAAATACGGAAATGATTCGCCAAAGTGACAGTGTCTCCGAACATCTCCTTGATATTTCAGAAAAGGATCTGGTCATCGGTCTCGGATTTTCAAGGTACACAAAGCGGACCGTGGAAGTCATGAAATACGTCAAAGAAAAAGGGGCTAAGACCGTCGTGGTGACGGATCATCTGTTGAGCCCGCTCGTTCCTTACGGAGACAGGCAGCTTGTGGCCGCGACTGAGATCAACTCGTTTATTGATTCATTTTCTGCGCCAATGAGCATTGTATCCGCACTGATTACGGCACTGACAAGAAGTGAACATAAAAAAATTGAAAAACGGCTCTCTGAACTTGAAGGGCTATGGGAAACCTTCGATGTATTTTATGATTAAGGTGACACCCTTCTCAGGACATTTCTGGATGTAATGCACAAAAAGCCCGGCATCAGTCTAACTGACGCCGGGCCTGTTTTATTTTCCTTCGATTTTCTTCTTGCGGATGGACTGAATGACGATCAATCCGACAAAGATCAAGAATCCGGTTCCTTCGATCACATAGCTTCCTGGTGTGATCAGCATGAAACCGGCAGCGAAAAGGAGCAGCCGTTCATACCATTTAAAGGAATAGATGAAATAATTCATCATCACTGCACTGATGGCAGCCATGCCAAGTAGTGATGTAAGGACGAGGAATATGACTGTCATCACGTCTGCATCAACAAGGAGAAGCGCCGGATTGTATACAAAGACATACGGGATAATAAACCCGGCGATTGCAAGCTTGAAGGCGGTGACACCTGCTTTCATCGGATTCGCCCTGGCGATGCCGGCTCCGGCATACGCCGCCAGACACACAGGCGGAGTGATGTCTGCGACAATCCCAAAGTAAAAGACAAAGAAATGAGCAGATATCTCCGGGACACCGAATTCAATCAGTGCCGGAGCTGCCATGGATGCCGTGACAACATAGTTGGCTGTTGTAGGCAGACCCATTCCAAGCAATATACATGCGATCATCGTAAAGAACAAGAGTAAGAACAGATTGTCTCCGGCAAGGCCCAACAGCCCACCTGCAATCTTTCCGCCGAGACCTGTGAAGACGACAATCCCCACTATGATACCGGCACTGGCACACGCAGCAATGACCGGAAGGGCAACCCGTGCCCCTTCTTCAAGGGCCGCAATGATCCGCTTTGGTGTCATGCGCGTGTCTTTTTTGAAGAAGCTAACAGCAAAGGCAGTTGCGATCCCCCCGAGTGCCGCATACATCGGTGTACGTCCGTCAACAAGCATGGAGATGATGACGACAAGAGGAAGCAGCAAATAGGAATTCTTCAGGAGTCCTTTTGCTGAGGGAAGTTCTTCCTTCGGTAAACCGGTAATGCCAAAGCGCTTTGCCTCGAAGTGTGTTCCCATAAAGACACCGGTAAAATAGAGCAAGGCGGGGATAATCCCGATAATAATGATATCACTGTAGCTGACGCTCGATACGTATTCGGCCATGATGAACGCCGCTGCCCCCATGATTGGCGGCATGATCTGACCGCCAGTTGAAGCAGAGGCTTCAGCGGCAGCAGAGAATTCGGGCCTGAATCCGGCACGTTTCATCATTGGAATGGTAAATGACCCGGAAGCCACTGTGTTTGCAACGGAACTGCCCGTTACCGTGCCTTGCATGGCAGAGGCTGCGACGGCGGCTTTTGCTGTTCCACCGGTAAAACGCCCGGTTGCTCCGAATGCAAGGTCGTTAAAATACTGACCGACGCCTGTCTTTGTCAGCATGACACCGAAGAACAGGAATAAAAAGATGTACTGAGACGAAATCTGAATCGGCGTTCCGAAGATGGCATCGGATGAATAAAACAACCGCCTCGAAAGACCTTCCCAGCTGAAACCGCCGTGTCCGAAATACGGGATATTCGTTCCGAACATCCCGTAAACAATCGCGAGTGTGGCGATTACGACAATCGGCATTCCAACTGCCCGTCTGGTTGCTTCAAGCAGCAGAACAATCCCGATGGTTGCAACGATGATATCAATGGTGGTAAAGCCGAGGACTCTGGCAGCGCCGGTTATCCAGTCGTATCTGAATATAATGTAATAAATTGAGGCCATGGATAAAAACGCCAGAACCACATCATACCAGGGAACGCCAACTTTTTTTTGACCGCCGGCTTTTGCCGGGTATAAAAGAAATATCAATCCCAAGCCCGTCCCCAAATGTACAGCTCCCTGGAGGAGAGATACCAGTGGACCGCCGCTTAGCGGAGTGGCTCGCCATAAATGAAACACCGTCAGGGATATGGCAAGAAATGCAATGACCCAGGCCCATTTACCGGGAAATTGTCGAAATGATGATTCCTTATCATATTTTGAAAGCATTTCTTCTTTTTCTTTTTCTGACAAAAACTCTTCTTTATTCTCTGACATTGCAGTCACCTCACTGATTCACTCTTTTTCGTAAAACCCCCAATTCGCTGATCAATCCACGAAAGCACAGGATCGTTTATTATTTTCATTCCTGCGTTTTCGTCGATCTTCTGCATAGCCATTTTTGCAGAGGATAAAGTCAGTCGAATATTTCATATTTAACATAAATATATGACAATCACAATGGTTGAAATTGGATAGTAAACGGATGAAAAAGCCGGACAGATCATGTCCGGCTTTTCATTTCAATTCAATCAGTCAAGGAGACCCTGTTCCTGGAAGTAACGTTCAGCACCTGGGTGCATTGGCAGGCCGTCTGAACCGTTCAGTGCATTTTCAAGTGTGAGGTGCTCACCTTGTGCATGAGAAACACTGCCGGCATTATCGAAAAGAGCACGGGTAATTTCATAACCGAGATCTTCATCAATCGTGTCAGTCGACCCGACAAGAACAGCGTATGCCGTAATTGCCTGGATGTCTTCCTCAAGGAAATCATATGAATCTGCAGGAATCGTGAACGCCTCGTAACCGGAGTTTTCCTCAATATAACCAAGGCCCTCATCGCTCAGTGAAATCATCTGAATATCAGCTGAGATAGACAGTTCGTCGATGCTTCCGGCCGGAAGACCGAGAAGACCAAAAGAAGCGTCAAGGTTACCGTCCTGAATACGGCCGGCTGCGTCACCAAATCCTTCTTCGTACGCATCGTAATCGCCGTCTTCAAGTCCGTATGCTTCGAGGATCAATTTCGCAGCTGCCTGTGTGCCGCTTCCCGGTGGTCCAATGGCAACGCGCATACCTTCAAGGTCTGCGATCGATTCAATGCCGCTGTCTTCAGTTGTGACAATCTGCATTACCTCAGGATAGATATGACCCATGAAGCCGAAATTGTCGATCTCAACACCTTCAAAGTCACCGTCTCCTGTTAATGCATCCAATGCAGGCAGGTGAACCGTCATACCGAGTTCAAATTCGCCCTGTGCGATATTCGACAGGTTGTCAACAGATGCACCGGATGACACGGCACTGAGATCAAACCCGTCATAGCCTTCGACGTTATTGTTAATGACGTTGGCCATTTCTGTACCGAGCGGGTAATATGTACCGCCGGTTGAACCAGTACCAAGCTGAAGGCTGCTTACTTCAGCAGTGTCATTACCGTCCCCGCAAGCTGCAAGTAGAATGCTTCCGGCTGCGGCCAATGCGATGAGGCCTGTTCCTTTTTTGTTCATGTGTAATTCCCCCTTTAGAATTCGTAAAAATACCAACCATCGTATAAAAGATGGCTGATATTCTCTTACATTTAATCAAATTAATTTAAAAATGTCAAAAATAAAATCGCGAAAAGCTGTGAAAAACATCTGTATCAGTTCCATAAAGACTGACATACGTACAATCAGGGGCTCTGGCTCATCTGTTGTATGATACAGCTCACGAAAGCAGAAAATCTGACGGCCCCAGTCCGAAAAAGCCTCATTGAATAAATATGCATATTATTCGTTGTCTGCTTTCTGTTCATTTCTGTCCACAAAAGACATGTTTCGCCACTTCCCCTGTCGCCATCTGCGGATCATCAGCAGACCTCTCAGCCATTCATCGAGGGTCATCGCAATCCAAATTCCGATCAGGCCCAGTCCGAACCAAATCCCTGCCATATAGCTCACCAATACAGCGACTCCCCACATTGACAGAATCCCGATGTAAACCGGGTATCTGACGTCTCCCGCAGCACGTAATGTATTGATGATAATTAAATTTGCAGCCCTGCCGGGTTCAAGAATGACGGTAATGATGAGAAGTATTCCGCCAAGCTGAATGATGTCCTGATTATCGGTAAAGATACTGAACAGCTGATCACTGAATACCATGAACAGAAACGAAACGAAGACGGAGACACCCGCCCCGATCCCCAAGCTTTTCATCGCACGCTGATAAGCATCCTCATAACGCTTTTCTCCTATCATATGGCCTACGAGTATTTGCGTCCCCTGGCCGATGGCAATGGAGAACAGGAAGGCAAACATGACAATGTTGATGGTATAGACCCTTGTTGTGAGAGCCACCGTACCCATCGATGCAATAAAATAGGTAATGACCATTTGGGAGGCATTGTAAGACAGCTGTTCGCCGGCAGCAGGAATCCCGATTCTGAAGAGATCGGCAAATTCCTGTTTCGGGAATGTGCTGAATGTTTTTTTCCAAGGCAAGTCTCCCTGGACTCTCCTGTAGAGGACGGCAAAAAGTACAACTGTCCCGAGAGCGCGGCTGAACGCAGTACTCATGGCTACACCGGTAGCCCCGAGTTCAGGGGCACCGAATGCTCCAAAAATGAAGATATAATTACCGATGACGTTTAACACGTTCATCCCGAGCGTCACGTACATGGCGTCTTTTGTGAAGCCGTGACTTTTAATAACGGCGGACAAGGTCATGATTAAAGCCTGAACGAAGGCAAATCCACCGACAATCTGCAAGTAAATCAGGGCAATGTCGATTAACTCTTCGGGAATATTCATTAATGTAAGAATCTGTTCACCGAAGAGAAATAAACCGATACTTAACAGCAGCCCCAAAAAGATATTGGCAACAATGGATACTACGGCAATGATCCCCGCCCGTTCATATTTTTTTGCGCCCAGGTTTTGTGCGATTAAAATGGTCGTTCCTGCGGCAACAAAACCGAACATGACAATGATGACACTCATAATCTGATTGGAAACGCCGACTGCAGCTACTGAATCATCATCATATTGACTGAGCATCAGCGTGTCTGCATTCCCCATCAGCATATGTAACAGAATTTCAATAAATATAGGCCATGTAATGGCGAATAACGTCATTTTTGATGCAGTTTTCTTTTGAGCTTCAGTCATGAAAGGTCACCATCTTTCTGTCATCATATACGGTTGGTTCCAAGAGAGGCTGATTGGTATTATGTAAATGAGCACCAGGAGGAAGTCTGCTTCAGAAGCATTCATTATGACATAACCTGAAATAAAATAGCCAGATCAAATCAGGAGAGTTCGGTACATAAATCCTCGTTACTATAAAATCAGAACACAGACAGACATTCAATGATAAATATCCTGCAATGAAAGGTTGATGAAAAAAGATTGAAGCGGTTTCAATTATAACAGAATCATGCTATAATCACCTCAATTACGCAAACGATTGCATAACGATCGCTGTACGATTGGTTTTGCAAACGTTGCATAAAACGTGCAAATAAGGAGGGACAGTAGTGAAAGTGCAATTGAGGCGGCTGTTTCAAAGGAAAGACAAAAGCAGGAGAACCAATAAAATGGTTCGCACACTCTATGGATTAATTGCGGTGATCGTCATGGTGTCGCTATCTGCAGGAGCGATCATTCTCCATTATTCATCGCAGGTTCAGGAACAGAGTCAGTCAATGGAAGAGACATCACAATTTCAGGATCAGTATACGGAACTTGTCATGACCATTAAACAAATTGGTCTATTGAATTACCAGCTTGTCACCGATGGCTATAGTGAAGACCAGATCAATGAACTGGATCGTTTACTCACTGAAGCGGACAGTCATTACATAAGTCTCGTAAATGATGCAGATGAACAGGGGGAAATCAGGCATTACCTGGATTTTATTGAAGACAGTTTGACAGCTTATCGTCAGCTTTATGATGATCATTTCTCCACGATTTATGTCGGAGATGAGGTTGAGCGGATACGCTCGAGGGTTGTTCCGGTGATTACCAGAACTGAAGTATCTCTCGCGAACGTTGATGATCGCATTCAGAATCAACTCACTGACAACAGGGAAAATGCTGCAGGAAATCTGGAGGCAGCTTTGCAGACAACAAATACAATGACAATAGGTGCGATTACTGTCCTGCTTTTTGTCCCATTAGTCTCACTCATCCTGTTTGCAACTTCATTCAGAAATGGATTCCGTCATGTGTTGGAACGAATTAATGCATACGACAATGGGGATCTCTCATTTGAACACTCACACGAAAGAACGGATGAATTCGGTCATGTGGATAAGAGGCTCGGGCACATGGGAGATACCCTGAATAAGCTGTTTAAAGTGAATGAAGAGGTTGGTGCGAAGGTATATGAACTGACGGATGCTGCTGATCGTATGTCTCATGAGCAAATTCGCGGGATGGATCATATTTCAGCTTCCATGACGCAATTTACAAAACAAACCGCGAGCCAATCGGAGTTTGTTTCGTCAGTCTCAGCGACAACAGAACAAGTATCGGCAGGTTCTCAGGAAATCCGTTCCTCGATTGAACAAATGAATGCCCGGATGACGCAGGTGAATCAGGTAACCGAAAACGGCAGGGAGACGATGCTGTCACTGCAGGAACTTGTGAAGAGGCTGATCAAAGAGGCGGAAACCGCCAAAACCGATGTAGGGCAGATGAAAGAGAAACTCGAACATATGTCAAAGTTCCTTGAAGGCATTGACGGGATCGCCGATCAGACGAATCTCCTTGCCATCAATGCATCCATTGAAGCGGCGAAAGCAGGGAAGGAAGGCAGAAGTTTTGCTGTGGTGGCTGATGAAATTCGAAAACTGTCGCAAGGTACGAATGATTTTTCCAAGCAGTCTGCAGAGGTCGTCAAGGAATTGAACCGTGATACTGATCAGGTGTTCCAATCTTTTGGTTCACTGACAGAACGGATGCGCGAGACCGGAGAACGTTCAGAAAAAACGACTGAACTGTTCACGGACATTGCACTGTCGAATCGTTCCGCATCGAAAGATCAGGCAGATATAGAAGAGTCGATTGCGCAGATCAATGAAGCGATTGAGGAAGTGGTAGAAGCCGTTACAGAACTTGCGGATTCGGCAGTGGAACTTGAATCAAGGACGAAAGAGGTGGATCAGGAAGTGACCGTTCAACAAGAGCGTCAGACGCTTCTCAACGATCAGGTCAGAACCATTACCGAAGAGAGTGCCAAATTAAAGTCAGGCCTCTGAGACTGATGGGGAAAGCCCTTACACGTTTTCTTGTGACTTGGCAAAAAAGTTTACAAAAAGGGTTGCTATTCTTTGAATGTTGGTAGTATAATGAATTCATAAGCGATGCAAACGATTTCACGAATAAGTATCGCGTTTCTTTTGCATCGTTCATGCAAACGATTGTCTCATGTTGCACTGTTCCTTGAAAGCAGGGGCCAGTGAGCGGAGTGAATCGTTGGCAACTATTAAAACAATTTTTAAGGGGGAAACACCATGTTTAAAAGCAAGCCAGTTTTACGTTCACTCACAGTTGTATCTGCTTTATCGCTGGGACTCGTTGCCTGCGGAAACAATGATGACGGTAACAACAACGAAGTCGCTGTCAATGATCCGGGTAACAACAATGAAGTAAACGAAGAAAATCATGACGACAACAATGAAGGAAATGCCAATGGCGATGCAGAAGCGCCGGACAAGCCTGAATCACTCGCAATGTGGGTCAATGACGAGGATGCCCAGCTTGATGCGTATGAAGAAATTGCAGCAAACTTTGAAGCTGAATACGATATCGAAGTGGATATCACACCTTATTCCATGCTTGAACAGACAGAGGGTATGTCTCTGGATGGTCCTGCAGGCCAAGGTCCGGATCTATTCTTCCAGCCGCATGACAGAATGGGTGATATTTCAAGACAAGGTCTTGCTCTTGAACTTGATCTGACTGCTGATCAGGAAGCTCGATTGGCTGAATACAATGAAGAAGCTGTGACTTCTTTCAGTTACGAAGGCGTTCAGTACGGTATTCCGGCTGTTGTTGAAACATATGCATTGTTCCGCAACACAGATCTTGTTCCTGATGCTCCTGAAACGATGGACGAAATGATGGATATCGCAAGAGACCTGACTGGTGATGGCAGCTACGGTTTCCTTATGGAAGCAACAAACTTCTACTTCACTTATCCATTCCTGACTGGCCCTGGCGGTTATGTATTTGCTCAGGATGCTGATGGTGTCTACGATCCGGAGGATATTGGTCTTGCTTCTCCTGGGGCTGTTGAAGGTGCAGAAACGATTGCTTCATGGTTTGAGGAAGGATTAATGCCTGTTGGAATTGATGGTGACACGATGAATGGACTGTTCACTGATGGCCAGGTCGGCATGGTTGTAACAGGTCCATGGTCGATCCCTGACTATGAGAGTGCTCTTGGCGACAGTCTGGCAATTTCACCACTTCCGGAGTGGGAAGGTGAGCGCCTCAGTTCATTCTCAGGTAACAAGGGCTGGTTGGTAAACTATTACTCTGAGAATCCATACTGGGCGACTGAACTTGCGTTGTTCCTGACGAACGCTGAGAACTCTGAAATTTATTTTGAAACTGCCGGTGAGCTTCCAGCTCATTCTGCCGTCACAATTGATGATGAGTTCATGTCTCCGATCTTCGAACAAACTAATTATGCTGAACCAATGCCGAACATTCCAGCGATGTCTCAGGTTTGGGAACCAATTGGTGACGCGCTGCAATTTATCTCTCAAGGTGACGACCCACAGGAAGTCCTTGAAGAAGCCGTTCAACAAATTCAAGAACAGATTGCAATGACGCAATAAATTTAATTTGGCATGAAAGGCAGGATCAGGGGTCGCCCCCTGATCCCCCCTTTTTCAGTTAGGAGGAAACGCAATGGCTGCGGATAAAAACCAGACAGATGATATGATTGTAAATCCGAAGCATAACCCGAAAGTGGCCGCATTGTTATCGGTTGTACCTGGTCTGGGACAAATCTATAACAAGCGTTATTTAAAAGGAACAGTCCTATTTATTCTCTTTGCTGCTTTTCTTGTCGCCATGTTTGACTTTTTGTCAACTGGACTGCAAGGGTTGGTTACACTGGGAACTGAACCACGGGTAGATGACTCACGGGTTTTTCTCAGTAACGGGATTTTGGCACTGATTTTTACTGTCTTTATTCTTTCAATGTATGGAATCTCAATACAGGATGCTTATAAAGACGCAAAGAGAATACAACTAGGATGGGTCGTGCCGGGTGCACGTGAAGGATTCAAAAACGCCTGGGACAACAGTTTTCCATACCTGATTATTGCACCGGGTTTAACACTTCTCATTTTCGTTGTCGTATTCCCACTGATGTTTATGATGTTCCTTGCCTTCACAAACCTGAGCCCGACAAATCAGCCTCCAAGGCATCTGCTTGAGTGGGTGGGTTTTCAGAATTTCGTCGATCTCTTCGCGATGGATATTTGGCGCAGAACATTTGTGAATGTCCTTTCCTGGACCTTGATTTGGACGTTTGTGGCAACGACTTTGCAGATTGCACTAGCGATGTTTCTTGCCATTATCGTGAATGATCCGCGGATCCGGTTCAAAAAACTGATTCGCACAGTCTTTATTCTTCCATGGGCAGTTCCTGCCTTTGTCACGATTATCATTTTCTCAGCACTTTTCAATGATAACTTTGGTGCGATTAACACACAGATTCTGATTCCGCTGTTTGGCGATGGATTACCGTGGTTGCAAAATGCCACATTCACCCGAATAGCACTGATAATGATTCAGGTCTGGCTTGGCTTCCCGTTTGTGTATGCCCTGTTTACCGGTGTTCTTCAAAGTATCTCGTCCGACTGGTATGAGGCCGCTGATATTGATGGAGCCAACCGTTGGCAAAAGTTCCGCAACATCACGTTCCCACATTTGATGTTTGCGACGGGACCACTTTTAATCATGCAGTATTCTTTTAACTTTAATAATTTTAATATTATCTACCTGTTTAACCAGGGCGGGCCACCGGTCCGAAACCAGGTTGCAGGGGGTACGGATATCCTGATTTCCTGGGTATACGGTTTGACTTTTGAGACCGGACAGATTGCGATGGCTGCGGCGATCTCAATTATTCTCGGACTGATGGTGGCCACATTCGCTTTCTTCCAGTTCCGTCGTTCGCGGTCCTTTAAAGAGGAGGGGACATTCTAATGAGCGATAACACAGCGAAAAAGCAACGAAAACCGATGAGCAAGAAAACAAAAAACATTCTCGAACTCTCTGTGCTCTATACGATCATCGGGATTATGTTTATCATCATCCTGTATCCGTTAATGTGGGCGTTTGGTCTATCCCTGAACGAGGGAAGCAGTCTTTACGGTTCGACGATGATTCCTGAGAATCCATCTTTTGAGCATTATATCTGGCTGTTTACGGACCCGAGAAGTAACTACCTGATCTGGTATCAGAACACGCTGATTGTGGCACTGTCGACATCTGCGATTGCAACGTTTATCGTTGGTCTGACGGCCTATGCATTCTCCCGATACCGGTTCAAAGGGCGAAAGAACGGTCTTTATGCGTTCCTGCTTTTGCAAATGTTCCCTGTATTGATGGCCATGGTTGCCCTCTATATCCTGTTGAACACGATCGGGCTTCTCGACAGCCTGGTTGGTCTGATCCTGATTTATATCGGTGGAGCGATTCCGATGAATGCGTTCCTTGTAAAAGGCTATTTTGATACCATTCCCCGCGAACTCGATGAGTCAGCCAAGATTGACGGAGCGGGACACTTCAGAATTTTCTTTACGATCATGCTGCCATTGGCAAAGCCGATCCTTGCAGTGGTTGCGCTCTTTAACTTCATGGCACCGTTTATGGATTTTATCCTGCCGCGGATTGTGCTGAGAAGTCCGGAGAACTTCACACTGGCACTTGGTTTGTTCAACTTTGTTAATGACCAGTTCGCCAATAACTTCACACGTTTTGCTGCAGGCTCAATTCTGATTGCGGTACCGATTGCAACAGTGTATCTCTTCTTGCAACGATATCTGATCAGTGGTCTGACCGCAGGTGCAACAAAAGGTTAAGGATTTTCACTTCAAAGAACGGGGAGATGGGGGATGTCCTCCATCTCCTTTTGACTACATAACAGCAATGACATGATGGGGATGAATCCAGATTCAATGCAGGTGAGATGTCTTCTTAAGTCACGGATAATAAGTAAAGCGGTTTCATGAATGATGATTCATGAAATTGGCGGATTTGTCAGATAAATTGTCCGGAAATCCTGGTGCACAGAATTGCATTCGGGTAATTGTCGAGATATGATAGTACTAATGACGGACTTGATTTGATCAAGAGAAGGGGAGTGAAGACAGTGGCTGTGACGATAAAGGATGTTGCAAAATTGGCAAATGTGGCCCCTTCGACTGTTTCGCGCGTGATTGCAAACAGTCCCAGGATCAGTGAACGAACGAAAGAAACAGTGAGAGAAGCCATGAAAGAACTCGGATACCACCCGAACTTCAATGCACGAAGTCTTGCCAATAAAAGTACGAACACAATTGGGATTGTCATGCCGAATTCGGCAAATAAAACGTTTCAGAACCCGTTTTTTCCGGAAGTAATCAGAGGCATCAGTTCCAAAGCACACCAGCTTGAGTACGGCCTTTACTTATCCACCGGTCAGACGGAGGCGGAAATCTTCGAAGAGGTCCAGCACATGGTGCAGGGAAAACGTGTCGACGGGATCATCCTGCTTTATTCCAGGGTGGACGACAAAGTCGTCGATTATCTGTATAAAGAAAACTTCCCGTTCAGCGTAATCGGACGGCCATATGATGAAAAAAAACGGGACATTACCTTTGTTAACAACGATAACTTCAAGGCAGCGAAGACCGTGACGGAATATCTCCTGCTTCTCGGACACAAAAACATTGCTTTTATCGGGGGGAATCTGGATTTTGTAGTCACAGTTGACCATATGGAAGGCTACAGGAAGGCACTCTCCAACGCAGGCATGGAACTGCTTGATGACTATGTCGTCTTTCATGAAGAACTTCAGGAAGGTGGCCAGGAAGCGGTTATTGACCTGATGAGCCTGAATGATCCCCCGACCGCCATGATTGTTGCTGATGATATTATGACGTTTGGCGTCATGCGAATGCTGTCGGAGATGGAGATGAAGGTCCCGGATGATGTGTCAATCATCAGCTTTAACAATGTGATGATCTCAGAATTGTCTTCGCCACCGATGACAACGGTTGATATTCATATTTACAATTTGGGTTTTGAGGCTTGCAACCTGCTTATTGATCAGATTCTTCATCCCGAGACCGGATCAAAACAGGTATTGATTCCGCATAAAATGATCAAGCGACAGACGACGCAAAAACTGATTCAGAATGTGACATCGACTTCATAACTTCTGTTGCTTTTTCCGGACCGTTTGAAACAGGTCCGGATTTCTTTTTGGATAGCCTGATACTTCGACAGCAATGACCGGAATTATCAGATGTGGTATACTTTTGAAATAGAAAAGTGAAGGTGGGTGACAGGATTGTTCCAATCAAAAACCATAAAAGTATTGACGATTATTTTATTATCTCTGTTGATTATTCTCGTTGGGTCCCAAGTATCCTGGATTTTCAATCCCCTGCAGGTCGCGTTTCAAACGATGTTTCTTCCATTTTTATTGGCGGGTGTTCTCTTTTATTTACTGCGTCCGGTAGTGAATCTTATGGAACGGTTCAAAGTTCCGAGGGTAGTTTCCATTTTATTGATTTACATAGCAGGTATAGGTCTGATGACGTTTATCGTCTTTCTGATTGGACCGACCCTTCAAGAGCAGGTCATGAATCTTGTAGATAATGCGCCGATGCTTTTTGAAGAGGTGCGTAAACTGATAATCAATATTGAGAACAATCCGTGGGTTCAGGATCAGTTTCAGCCAAGTGAAACCTTTTCCATTGAAAATCTGACAGAAAATATCGCGGATTATATGGCTGCGGCATTTGATTTCCTCGGAAATAATATTGCCGGATTTATCGGGGCTGTTACAAGTTTTGTCCTTGTGATCATTGTCCTTCCGTTTATTTTGTTTTTCCTGTTGAAAGACGGAGACAAAGCACCGGATCAGGTGCTGCGATTTTTGCCTGAAAAGCAACAAGTCGAGGGAAAACGTATTTTATCAGATATGGACAGTAAGCTGAGCTCGTATATTCAGGGACAGCTGATCGTGAGTCTGTTTGTCGGCACACTGATGTATATCAGCTACCTGATCATTGGAGTTGACTATTCCCTGATTTTAGCGCTCTTTGCCATGGTGACCAATGTTGTGCCGTTTGTCGGACCTTGGATAGGCACGATCCCGGCTGTTATTGTCGCTGTGATTGATTCGTGGGTGACGATGCTTTGGGTCATCGTTGCGATTGTGATTGTCCAACAGATTGAGAGTAACCTGATCTCTCCGAATGTGATGGGGAAGAAACTGAAAGTGCATCCGTTGACGATCATCGTTCTCATTCTTGTTGCAGGCAGGTTTGGCGGGTTGATCGGCCTGATTCTTGCAGTGCCTCTTTACGCCGTTACCAAAGTTGTCGTTTCTCATACGTACAGGCTCCTACAGCTCAGAAAAAAAGTCGATGAAGAGCTGAATGGCTGATGCCTGGCCCGTTGGATGTCTTTTTCAGCTCTGAAAATTCGACGCGCATATCGCGTGGACCAAAATAATGGTTTACAAACGATACCTTATAGGGTATTATATGCGTAAGAGTTAAACAATACACAGGGGTGAGAAACTATGAGTTACATGATGCAGGGAATTAAGCAGATTGATAATCAGGAATTGAAAGATATGTTGAAACAAAATGATAAAGAGACAATGGTCATTGACGTCAGAGAGCCTGAAGAATTTGATGCCGGCCATATTCCAGGTGTATCACTGTTGCCGATGCATCAAATTCCGGGAATGATCCAGGGTTTTGAAGCGGACCGGGAGTACGTCTTCATTTGCAGAAGCGGAAACCGTTCTCAAAACGTGGCCATGTATCTGAAACAGCAGGGTCTCGATCGTATTACCAATGTTGAAGGCGGTATGATGTTTTGGGATGGCGATGTAAAAGGCGGCGTTGAGAACGTCATTGAGGCACCTGATCAGTTAAAACAGACGATCAATCAAAAATAAGCAGATAAAGAATTATCAAGATCTCTTCGGAAATGGAAGAGATCTTTTCTTTTTACACTGTAAGAACGTTTAACTCGTTAATGGATGATCGTAAACGTGCATTATCAGTGTTTATTAAAAGAAGATTCAGGTTATAACTATAAAAGGTATACATATTTTTTCAGCAAAAGGGAGGCTTATACGATGATGAAATCCATTGCTTCCGGTCTGCTTGTGACCGGTGTTGCTGCAACTGCTTTTTATTTAGGCAAAGAAGAAAACAGGACGAAGGTTAATCAGTGGCTGAATGAAGCGAGAGCAAAACTGCTCAATGAAACGGCGTCAGATTACAAGCCGTATCTGCATGAGAAGGTCGGTCATCCTGATGATCAGGATCTTGAGGATCAGTCGATGGTTGATGAAGGAGCTGTCTATTCTGTGCAGTATTATGACAAACACATGAAGAATGACTGAGGATCTGTCTGCGCCATTTTGAAACATTTACAGCTGTTCATCGTCTGTAATGGTAGAAAGCTATACATGCTGATGAATGGAGTGTGAGGGCGATGAAAAGAGCCGTATTATCTTTGGCAGGTACGATGCTCGTGCTGGTTGGCTGCGGGACAGAGCAAACAGACGAACAGACTGGGGAAGATCACATGAACGGTGAAGATGTAACCGCAGAAGTCGAAGCAAACGGAGAGAATGGCGATCTTCATATTTTGATTACACTTAATAATCAGTCTTCAGAGACCGTGGATCTCACTTTTCGCTCCGGTCACCAGTTTGATGTACGAATTTATGACGAGGACGATGAGAAGTTATATGATTTTGCTGAGGGTATGATGTTTACGGAAGCACTGATTGAAGAACAGATCGGAGCCGGTGATTCGCTGACGTTTGAAGATGTATGGGAGTCATACAGCGGTGATTACGGGCCTCTGCTTATTGAAACAGAGGTATTGGCAGATGAATTTGAACTCAAAGCTGAAACGGTCTATCCGTAACGTAACGAACAGGCAGGACGCCTTCTGCATCAGGCGTCCTGCCTGTTCTTATTTTTCCTTTACGGGTCAGGGTTGCAGGGAAAACAGCTCTCTCAGTTCGGATTCGCTGAGTGTCCAGAGCGGGAGCGGTCTCCCGTCTATTAAGGCTTCTTGCAGCTGCTGTTTTTTCTGAATCAAATCATCAATCCGCTCTTCTATGGTTCCTTCTGCCATGAGCGTATGAACTTCGACGGCCTGCTTCTGGCCAATCCGGTGAACGCGGTCAGTGGCCTGATCTTCCACAGCAGGGTTCCACCAGCGGTCGAAATGAAGGACTGCGGATGCTTCCGTTAAGTTTAGCCCAAATCCCCCTGCTCGAAGGGAAATAATCATAAATGGTATGTCCGGGTTGTCTTTAAAGGAACGGATCATGTTTTTTCGCTGAATCGCCGTTAAACCGCCGTGCAGAAAAGGAACTGGCGGGTTGCCTTGGATCAGCTGCATTTCCTGAAACATGGCTCCGGTGTAACGGAATTGGGTAAAGACGATGGCACGTTTCCCCTGGTTGGCCCAATTCGACAAAAGCTCATTGGCAAGATCCCATTTGGGTGATCGCCCTGGGTTAAACCGATTTAATCCAAGCTCTTTTCGCGCCTGGGCGGGGTGATTGCAAAGCTGTTTAAGCTTCATCATCGTTTTAAACAGCGCGGCACGCTTAACCGGATCCGGCGCTTCTTCATACTGATCAAACATTTCTTCTACTACAGCTTTATACATCGTTTCCTGTTCAAAGGACAGTGTAAGCTTGTGATGATGATGCGTCTTATCGGGCAGTTTGAGGTCTTCTTGAACCTCTTCTTTTGTCCGTCTCAGCATCATCGGCCTTATCAGCTGTTTGATGAGATCAGGTTTTAAATCCCGGTCATACTCCGGTTCTGCCGTGTCGAGCAAATACCCGGGATTAATCAGTTCACTCAGACTGATCAGCTCTTCCGGATGGTTTTCGACAGGCGTGCCTGTCAGGGCAATGGTATGGGCAGCTTCCATTTTTGCTGCGGTTTTACGCTGTTGGGTCCTTGGATTTTTGATTTTTTGTGCTTCGTCAATGATCATGGCGGACCATTTGACCTGTTCAAAAAGGGCCTGGTCTCTCACGAGGGTCGCATAGGAGATGACATGGATACAATGATCCCTTGTCTTGCTGCTTTGAAACTGATCGCGTCTATGGGCGACAGTTCCTTCGTGAATGTGGATCCAATCATCACTGAAGTATTGAGCGAGCTCCTGATCCCAGTGATGCAGAAGGCTTGAAGGGCAGACGATCAGAAAGCGGGACGTTTTCAGATCGCCTATGAGATGATCGATATAGGCCATGATCTGCCGTGATTTCCCAAGCCCCATGTCATCGGCAAGAATGGCTCCGATCCCAAGTCGGCGCATACCCAGCAGCCAGGAGAGTCCTTCCTGTTGATAGTATCTGAGGCGGCTGTTCCACGGCTCAAGCACTTCCGGTTTATGATGGGTGCGCATGGAATCAAGGATGCGGTTTACATCGATCTGACGGCTCGGCTCACGGCCTTTCGGGGAGTCCCCGTGATGTTGTGGTTCAATGGCCTGTTCACGCAATCCTTGAAAAAAGAGAGTTTTCGGCTTCGTCTGGTCCGCTTCATTCAGCAATCTGGTTGCCTCTTCCTGATTCCACAAATACCAGCGATCATGAAAATGGATGACCCGGCGCTCTTCTTCGACCAGTTGCCTGAAGAGCTGTTGCTCCATCTCTTCGTCATTCAGTTTCAGGGTCCAGGAAATATCACTTGTGATCCAGGGGCCTTTGGAAAACGTTTCTTCTACTTCTTCATTCAATTGCATACGGATGGCAAGATCAGGCTCTTGTTTCAATGACGAAGGGAGCCAGCAGTTAATGCCCATATCCTTGCAAAGAGGCACGATATCCGATACGAACAGCGCCATGCTGTCTTCACTCAGTTCAAGCTGCCCTTCAGAGGCTTGTACAGGGATCTCGTTTGCTGAGAAAAGACCGAGGATCCGGGTGAACAATTGCTTGGCAGATGGGTACGGATTGGATGAAAAAGGATGATTACCCATGATGATCTCCTCATAGGGGACCCGTTTGTTCTGACCCAGCTCGCGGACATGTGCGGTCAGAAGCCACTCAGACCGGTTGCTATCCGGTTCGTGCAATATCAGTTCCATCTGAAACGTCTCTGTGCACCAATCGTTGTTCATGACTTGAATCGCAAGCTGATAGTACGGTGAAGGTAAAGGAGCTGTTATCGCGGAATCTTTATGAATCTGACTTGCCCATTCCGAGATTTCTTCATAGTTTGCATACAGTTTCAGATCGTTGATCAGCTTTTGTTTTTTTGTTTTAAACGGTGATGTACAGGTGAGAAAGGAGATCAGCCATCTTTGCCAGTCTACTTCTTCAGATCGGTATGAAGTCAGGGTGGCATCGTTGACCACGTGAATCTCTGTCGGAACAGCAAGCGGAATGAACTGAAAGAACCAGCTCCCGTCAGGTGCAGGAAGTAACGGCACAGCAAGCAGTTCTTTAATATATTGGATCCATGGATCTTCTGTAGGAAAATGGTTTTCTTTGTCCCCCAGTAAGTGCTCCGCTGCAGTGAGGGAAACAGGAACGGCCCTGCAGGAATCTGAGGCATGCTTCACCGTTTTGAGGGAGAAGGCCAGCCCGTAACCGGATGAGCGGTCGTGGTCGTATAGCGCTTGCTTCATACGGATATTCGTTATAAGATCTGCTTTTTTGTCCAACAGTAAGAAGGGAAAGTGCCGATGATCAGGTTGAATCACGAGTGAATGGGCCATCTTACAAGATCAACTCCAACATGCTTTTTCGATGAGCAAAACGGGATTTGTAAACAGCAATCAGCCGATCGGCTTCCTCTTCGTCGACACATTGAAACAGCCGTTTTAACAGCGGAGGAATGGTTGACCGGGTATGGGGCTTCTGGACTTCGGCCTGTATATCGATCGTTTGAAGAATCAGTTTTACCGCAGTCTCCGGTACCAGATCGGCAAGAAACCCGAGAAACTGCAGTTCTTCCGTGGTAAACTTCTGGTTGGTCATGGTATGCCTGTACCAGTGTGCGACACCTTCATCAATGGCTTCATGAAAGACATAAAGCTGATAAAGCGTGCGCGCAGCTCCGGGGTGATGAGTATGAAGGCGCAGTTCGTTCAGTGCACGTTTCCTCATGTGAATTTGCTCTTGAGGTGTTGCCTGTTGAAACCGGGCTTTATATGTACCTGCATGGGGACGGATGAGCCAACGATCGAGAAACGAATCGACCGAAGGACCGGGTTGTTCATTTTTTTGTTCTCCGGTGGCGGGGTGAGCGGTCATGTCGAACAGCTCACGAAACAGGCGATCGAGCCTTTTTTTCACGAAGGAAAAGATGCCGGCCTCAATCAGAATCGTCTTCCAGCGTTCTTTTTCAGACTCGAGAATTGCGTTGTCATCCGGCAAACCGTTCTCTTTATAAAACGAGCGGATTGTCGAATCAGTGATTTCAAACCGTCCCCAGGCGATGACCGTTTCTGAATGAATGTCTTCTGACCCGTTCTGTTTCATGATGACCACCTCTTTTCCTGTTGTTTCTCTAAGATCAATTGTACTTCAAAATAATCCGGCACTCAATTTCTTTACCAATGAATCAAAGCCATGTTAAACTGATAAACAGATTCATACAGAGGAGGGAATACGAATGGCAATTGAAGTAAGAGGCGAACCAACGCCAAATCCGAATGCAATGAAATTTACAGCGAATCAGGTTTTGTTTGAGGGTTCCGGAAGTGCATCCTTTAAAAAAGGACAGGAAACAGATCATGCACTTGCCAAAGAGCTGCTCAGCCTGGACGGTGTGGACAATATTTTCGGTTTCCAGGATTTTGTTACTGTAAACAAAGAGCCTGGTGCCGAGTGGGATGATCTCCTGCCGAAAATTCAGGAATCATTTGAAAAAGTGTACGACTGATTTTATGACTGAGACGAGGCTTTTTTCCGCTCCTGTTGGAGTGAAAAGGGCCTCTGATTTTTTGATGCTGAATAGTGAGTTACCGTATGGATGATTGGATAAGATGATTACATAGAGAGGCGATTAACTTGGCTTAACGGCCAGGTTTTTGTATGTATAGGGGGAATTGGAAATGGATTCTGTTCGTGATATGCAGTCTTCTGAGTCAGATTTTTTAAGGGGAATGATGGACGGGGTTCCGATCGCCGTCGGTTATATGCCGGTAGCACTTGCGTTCGGTCTGATTGCAGCGAACACAGGTCTGTCACTCCTTGAATCGTTTCTAATGAGCTTTCTTGTTTTTGCCGGGGCTGCGCAATACATGGCACTGTCCATGATCGCTGCAGGGTCGGGCATCATTGCGATCATATTTGCAACGTTTATTGTCAATGTCCGGCATCTGTTGATGAGTGCGTCGATTGCATCGAGGCTTGAACCGTCACCGGTTCTGCCGAGGGTTTTTTCTGCCTTTGTGATGACCGATGAGGTTTTCGCTGTTTCATCGGCTAAGAGAGACCCGCTCAGGGTCATGCACATTACCGGAACCGGCCTGGTCGCTTTTATGAGTTGGACAGGATTTACAGTTGTGGGTTTTCTGGCAGGGGGAATTATTCCGGGTGCGATACAGGAGAGCCTTGGTTTTGCGCTTTACGCCCTGTTTATTGCGCTTCTCGTGCCGTCCGTTAAAGAGACCGGGAGAAGTGCCTTATTCCTTGCTTTACTCGGAGGAGTATTTCATCTGGTTTTTGCACAGGTGCTGGATACAGGCTGGGCGATTATGTTCGCCTCGATTGCTTCGGTGCTTGTCTTTGAGGGGATTGAAAGATGGATCGAATGGAGGCACCGCTGATGGAGATGAATCTGTTTTGGATGATAATCGGTATGGGGCTGGTGACGTTTGTCCCGCGGCTTTTGCCACTCGTGGCGATGAACACAGAGCATTGGCCGGCATGGTCGAAGCGAATGCTCTCAAGGGTGCCGTTTGCGATTCTCGGCGCACTGATTTTCCCCGGTATCCTTTACGCCGGGGAACAGATGATATGGGGCATTGCCGGGGCCGTTTTCGCGGCTTTCCTGGCATGGTTCAGGGCCCCGTTGATTGCTGTTGTTGCAGGAGCGATTCTGTTTTTGACAGTACTTGATCAGTTCCTTCTTTAACAGAGGGCTCTGCTGTACCTTTTGGAAATAACATCATAAAAGCCAAGGGAGTTGTACAGTTTTTTCGTGGCTTCGTTATTCATCCCGGTCTCGAGTTCGATTGCTTTATAGCCTTCATTCTCTGCCCAATGAACGACTGCCATCAGCATCTTTCGTGCAATGCCCTGTTTACGGTGGTCTTTTCGGACGTACAGCTCATTGAGCCAAATGTATTCACCGCCGTGATCAAGGCCGATGTTACGATTCAAAAAAATGGCGCCAATGATGGTACCTTCTGAATTGACTGCGATGAAGAAGTCAGACCGTGTGCCCGGCGTCAGTGCCTGGCTTACGGTTTTGTGCATGGTGATTTCCGATGTGTCGGTACTGAGCGTGTGAATGCGTTCCATCATCAGATTGGTGATGCCGTTAATTTCGTCGAGTGTGCCGGGTTTTTCCACGTGGCGTATGTGCATGATTGGTTCGCTCCTTGCATGATTTGATGTTGAGCTGTCTTGACATATCAGATTGTCTTAACAGGTGTGATGAATCGGAAACTCACTGTCGATTGAGCTTGAAATGGGACTCGAGGAAGTGTGCAACCCCGTCCTGTCCGTTACTGAGGGTAACATCTGAAGCGATCTCCTTCAATGGCTGTATCCCGTTTTCCATAGCAATCCCGATCCCGGCATAATCGATCATTTCCAAATCATTGTCTTCATCACCAAAGGCAATGACCTGATCCTGATGAATGCCGTAGAAGTCTGCGATTTTTTTCAGACCGAAGGCTTTGTTGATTCCGGAGCGGACGATTTCGATGACGTTCCAAGGTGCGCCCCAGGTGCGCTGATCGACTGATTTATCAAACTGATTCGTGATTTCATTGGTGATTGCCTGGTGGCGGTTTTCTTCCGGGTGAATCAGGATGGATGTCGGGGCTTCTTTCAGCAAGGTCCTCAGTGGCCCAACTCCGCCCGGTTTCTGGTTCATCGTGAAAGCTTCAGCAAATCCGCGCTCTGCGTAGCGTAAGTAGAAGCGGTCTTTAATTTCAAACATCGTATTTTCAACCTTTTGTGACTCGCAAATCTCGAGGATATCCATTGCAGCCTGTCTATCAAGTGGTGAATGGATATCTGAAAAGGCTGTCCTCGAAACGGGATGATGAGTGAATGCACCATTGAAGTTCACGAGAGGGGTATCCAGTCCGAGCTGTCTGTAATAGTCTTTGCTCGCTCTGTAAGGGCGTCCTGTTGCAATGACCACGTGATGACCCTGGGCTTTTATGGCAGAGAGTGTCTTTAAGGTACGGGGAGAGATGACTTTATCATCGGTTAATAGAGTTCCGTCAAGATCGAGAGCAATCAGGTGTCTTTTCATAAAAAATCCTCCTAACGATGGAAAAAAGGTGATATTCAAGTCTGTCGGGTGTGATTTTCATCAAATTCATGGTATAAATACAGTGTATCACGAAAAACAGTGACGGATAAAACAGTCACGCGCATACATAATATGTGTTGTTTTTGAACAATTTATCGATTGGGGCGGTAAATCATGAATCAATTTTTTGAAACATTCACGGCTCGAACCATTTGGACGCCGGAACTGATCCTTGTTCTGGCTGTTATCAGTGTAATCTATTTGGCATTGGCACGTAAATACTATCATTGGTTTCCTGAAGGAAAACCGGTACCGATGAGGCGTATCGTATATTTTCATCTCGGCCTTTTGGGGATTTACCTCGGTTTTGGCGGGCCGTTATATGTCCTGGGCCACATTATGCTCAGTATGCATATGCTCAGTATGGCGATTGTGTTTCTTGTCACACCGCCGCTTCTTTTGATCGGGATTCCGGCCTGGTTTTTCCGGTTTTTCACACAGTTTAAGCTGCTCAAAGGTTTCTTTATGGTTGCCGGCTATCCGTTAATCGGACTGATTTTGTTTAATGCTTTGTTTTCGTTTTATCATCTTCCGTTTACCTTTGATTATTTAATGACCAATGAAGGTTTTCATAATGTCTATCAGATCGGGATGCTTCTTGCAGCGATGCTGATGTGGTGGCATATCATTCCAAGGATCCAAACCAGGTTCAATATGTCCGAACTGAAGAGAATCGGGTACATGTTTGCAAGCGGTGTGCTGTTTACACCGGCCTGTGTGCTGATCATTTTTGCAGGAGATGCGATCTATGCGACATATACAAACCCCGCTGTTTGGGCCACAGCCATGGCTTACTGTCTGCCTCCCGGAGCAGATATTCCATATGAAGTCTTTTCCGGTGAACAGTCCTTGACCCTCTTGAACAGCACCTATCATGACCAGCAGTTTGGCGGAGCAATGATGAAGGTGATTCAGGAGCTTGCCTACGGTGTGGCGATGGGCTATACATTCCGGATTTGGATGAAGCGCGATCGCGAGGAGACACCAAAGCTTGCGATTCAGGAATTTGATATGTACGAAGCGGAAACACCAAAAGCTTAACAGAGACAGAGAGAGCATGAGAGGTTTTTTAAAGGGGGTTGGTTGGTGATGAAAGTTTGGATTTTACTCGGCGCACTCATGATGGCTTCGGGGTGCAGCTTTCTTTACGAAGATGTCAGTGAATCAGGCCAGGCGGAGGCGGTTATTGATGTCACTTCTGCAGAAACGCCTTGGGAGATAGTCCCGTTTGAAGCCGTAAATGAGAGCGGAGAGGAAGTTACGGAAGAAACGTATGAAGGAGAATGGTGGCTTGCAAAGACGATCTTTACCCGATGTCCGACGGTCTGTATGGTGATGACGCCAAATATGGTCAGCCTGCAGGAAGAAGTCAATGACAGGGGACTGGATCTTCAGATTGTGTCGTTTACCGTTGATCCGGAATTTGATGATCCGGAACAGCTGACGGAATATGGCGAATCCTACGGAGCTGATTTCTCGAACTGGGATTTTCTGACCGGTTATGAGCCTGATATGATTAAGGATCTTGCTTTGGAATCCTTTAAAGCTCAGATTATGGAGCTTCCTGAGCAGAGTGATATCATGCATCCTGTACGTTTTTACCTGATCAGTCCTGAAGGGCAGATTGTCAGAATGTACAGTGGTGAATCGAATTTCGAATTGGATTCAAGTGTCGATGATATTGAGTATATGATCAACGAATGGCCATAAATGCAGACAAAACGCGGTGAAGGATTCCTTCACCGCGTTTCGCTTCCGTTCACATGATTGGGGGTCATAATGAACTGAATTCTTGCATTGTTTTGGGTTTGTCACGCTGTCATCTGGCAGCATCCTGATCTTGGGGAAATCAGGGCCGGATGACATTGGGTTCTTCACTGAAAAGGAAGTAAAGCTATGCATCGTCGCGTGACGATTACACAGTCTATTATAAATCCTTATGCGACAAAATTCTGTGATTTTGCTCACGTTTAAGCGGGTGTTGGCGTGAAACTTTTGTGAACATTCCGCTGTTCGTTTATCCTCCGCTGACAGGTGGGATGAAAGCAATGATATCGTCATGATGAACCAGTGTGGATTCCTCTGCATAATCTTCGTTTACGGCGGCCATGGCTTTCTCGATCCCCGTAAGATCCGGATGCTGTGCTTTGACCCAGTCCCGGATCGCACCGACACTCATTTCATCTTTATGCAGTTCAAGCTCTCGTCGTCCAACCTGTTCTTCCAATTCGGCAAATAACAATACACGTATCATGAATGCATGTCCTCCTCTTCAGGTTTTCCGGATGGATAAGCTTTCTTTTCCAACTGATCGCCAATCCACTCGGATCCGTCTTCCCAATGTTCTTTCTTCCAAATCGGAACAATTTCTTTGATCCGCTCAATCGCATAGCGGCTGGCCGTGAACGCGTCATTTCTGTGCGGAGTGCTTACGGCAATGACGACCGCAATATCTTTGATGTCGAGTGAACCGATCCGGTGCGTAATGGCCACTTTTGCGTCTGGATAATCGTTTTGAATTTCGTCTCCAATTTGGGCGAGTTTCTTTTCAGCCATGGGGACGTATGCATCGTACTTCAGAAACAGGGTCTTTTTCCCTTTTGTCATTTCTCTTACAGTTCCGATAAACGCGTTGACAGCGCCTGCGTTTCTGTCTTCCACTTTACCGGTTACGGCTGTGATATCAATAGGATCTGTGGTAATTTCAAACAGTTTTTCACTCATGATGAACCTTCCTTTACGATGGATTTCAGAAACCACTCAAAGTATTCATCCAATCGGTCGCGTTGAAAGACAGGTGTGGTTCCCGGCTGTTCAGCGGGGCCTTGGGAAATCGTTGCTTTTACATGCTTGAAATCGGACAGGCCCGTTTTCCGGTCCTGGTCTCTCATGACAAATGTTTTCGGATATCCGGCATGTTTATACCCCTCAATTAAAAGGATATCGAAATGAAAGACGCTGTACAAGGAAATGAGCTGTTCAAGTGTCAATTTTTCAGGTGTCTGATCCGCAATAAGCTGCAGTTCGTTTTGGTCACTGTATACGAGAGATGCTTTTGCTCCGGCGTTACGGTGTTTCATGGAATCTTTCGGTTCATATTCAGGTTTGAGAGAATCGGTGTGACCGTGATGTTTGATGGTGCATACCCGGTATCCGAGATCACTCAAATAGGCAATGAGTTCTGTCATGATTGTCGTTTTGCCTGAATTGGTGAAGCCTGTTATCTGATGAATGATCATCCTGAGTCACCCTTTTCGCTTTTCCGGATCTTTGAAAGGGATCGCGCTGCCTTCCGCCTCAAGTAACAGGATGTCGACTTCGTCCCCGGAAGTATAGCCTCTCGAACCGCCCGGGACGGCAACCAGGCAATCTGAATAGGCAAGTGATGTGACAACCTGAGATTTATCCATGCCGATCGGTTCCGCATAAAGACGGTTGCCTTCATATTTGACCCGGCTTCGGATAAATCGGGTGAATGGATTCGGTTTTGGGAAATCAGCGGTCAGCGTGCCCCGGATCGTCTGCAGATACGGTTTCTCAGATTTCATAAACCGGCGGACCCAAGGTCGGGCGTAAAGTTCAAATCCGACAAAACAGGCGGACGGATTACCGGAAAGGCCAAAGAGCGGTTTGCCGTCAAAGACGGCAACGGTCGTCACACTGCCTGGTCGCATGGCAATTTTATTAAACAGAACGTCAGCTCCGAGCTTGTCATAAATAGCCGGAAGAAAGTCAAAATCGCCGACGGATACACCACCCGTCGTAACGAGAGCGTCCACGTCTTCAAGCGCCGAGGAAATCGCATCATAACAAAGATCAAAATCGTCCATCAGCTTGCCAAAATACATGGGTTCGCCACCGGCTTTTCTGACCTGTGAGATTATCATATACGCATTACTGTTTCTGATTTTCCCCGGTTCGAGAGGTTCATTTACATCAAGCAGTTCGGTTCCCGTTGCGAAAATGCCGATTCGGGGTTTTCGAATCACCGGTACATATTCATAGCCGAAGGTGGCAAGGACCGCGATCACACCGGCTGTCACGATCGTCCCTTTTTTGATGACAGTTTCTCCCTCAGAAGTTTCCTCGCCCTGTTTGGACACGAAATCTCCAGGGGAAAATTGGCGTTTTATGTCGATATAGCTGTTTCCGTTTTCCTGATAGTCGTTGGCAAGTTCAAACATCACGACTGCATCACAGTCATCAGGCATGATTGTGCCGGTCATGACGCGGACACCATGCCCTGGTTTCAGCTTTCCGGTAAACGTGTGGCCTGCACCGACTGTATCGACAATTTCAATTTTGACTGGACTCTCTGATGAAGCATTTTTTGAATCCTGGCTCTGTATGGCGAACCCGTCGAGAGGTGAACGGTCGAAGGGGGGGATCGGATGATCGGCTTTGATATCTTCGGCGAGGTAACGGCCGTCAGCTTCCGATAAATGAACCCGTTCTTCTTCTCCTTCTCTGCTGTGTGCCATTACCATTTGTACTGCGTCCATAACTTTTACTGGAGCTCGTTCTTCAAACATATTTTGTCTACACCCTTTCCTGCTGCTTGCCATTTCGTAACTGCTTTCATTGTATCAAATTCGCTATATATTAAGTAGCGAATAATGTATGAAAACAATTAATTCCAATATATATTCAGCTTGGTCTATTGTATACTGAGAGTATTAAATGGATGCTTAAAGAGGTGAATGAAAGATGAAACCGTTTTTGACACGACTTCAGCCTCATGATTATGATTTATTAATGATAAATGCCAAGGAGGCTTCATTTGAAGAAGGGTCTTATGTCTTTAAAGAGGGGCAGCCTTCAGACAGGTTATTTTTTATATCTAAAGGCTCTGTCCGGGTGTTTAAAGAGCTTGATCCGGATAAAGAAATTACGGTGTTTATCCGGGGAGAACTCGATTCCATTGGAGAAATCGGGATTTTCAGCGGTGAAACCTATTCGAATTCTGCACAGGCTATGATGGATACAGACGTGTTTTACATCGAAAAAGAAAATATGGAACGCATCATTATTGATAACGGCAGAATTGGTCTCGAGTTTACGAAATGGATTGCAGAATCTCTCGAGGCTTCCAAGGCCAAGCTGCGTGATTATTTGGCATTCGGTTCAGAGGGGGCTGTGGCGTCCTTTTTTATCCGTGCTGCGAACATGTACGGCAAAGATATGCCTGACGGTATTGTTATCAAGCAGGTGTTTGCTGTTCAGGATATTGCAAGACATCTGGGTATATCGAGAGAAACCGTCAGCCGGATTATCAGTAAATGGCGACGAAAAGGAGTGCTCGATAAATCATACCGCTATTATCATATCAGGGATGTTCAGTTTTTCCGTGACATATTAAGCTGCGACAACTGCGGTGTCCAGAACTGTGTCATCTGAACGGTTTTACGGAACTGTATAGAAGCGTGTTAAAACCGGTTCATAACTGAACTGTGTTACAGTGGCATTAGAGGGGGTCTCTGACGATGAAAATGACGATATCAAAAGAAGCAGCAGCATGGTTTGAACAGGAAATGGACGTCACCAGTGGTGATGAAGTGCAGTTTTTTGTGCGTTATGGCGGAGATGCAAATTTTCAAAAGGGATTTTCAATTGGGCTTACGGTCAAAGAGGCCGATGATGCAGCGGCGGAAGTTACGGAAAAAGGAATCCGTTTTTATGTGGAACGGAAAGATATCTGGTATTTTGATGACACAGACTTTCATGTGGACTACGATCAGGAAAAAGAGGAGATTGCATTTATTCATGGTGACTGATGGCAGCCGAGTGAGATTGAACATCATCTGAGAGAAGGGATAACATGAATCAAATGTCTGTTGGAAAACCGTCTGCCCAATCATTTTTGGATACGCTGTCAGAGGAGTCTCGTAACAGCATTCTCGAACATGGAACGACGAGAAAGGTTATTGCAGGAGAGATCCTCTTTGAAGAGGGTTCGCAGCTCCATGAGGTGTATATCATCGTCAGGGGACAGGTGAAACTGAGTAAACAGACAGCGGAAGGAAAGACATTTACATTGTTTTTAAAGCAGAACGGTGATTTGATCAGCGAGGGAATGCTGTTTGATGATACGGCTTCTTCGATGACCGCTGAGGCAGTCACAGCTTCAGAAATTTCTGTGTTGTCGATTCAGGAGATGAGGAATCTGTTTTTACAGGACCAGCAGCTGGCGATTGCTTTAATGAGCTGGTGTTCGATACAGACACAGTCCACACAGGCCAAGTTCCGCGACCTGATACTTTCCGGAAAGCAAGGGGCTCTCTATTCGACACTGATTCGTTTTGCCCATTCTTATGGACAGGAGACTGAACGGGGGATATTAATCAAAACGCCGTTGACCCATCAGGATTTAGCCGATTACGCCGGATCTACGAGGGAGAACGTGAACCGGATGATAATGGATCTGAAACAGAATGGCATCCTGACCATGGAAAAGAGCAGAATCCTCATACATGATCTGGAGTATATGAAAGACATTTTGCATTGCGGGAGTTGTCCCATTGATATTTGTACCATGTAATGGCCAGCAGGCAGTCACCAAAGCGGGTGGCTGCTTTTTCACATGACCATTGTGATTCGGATCACAGACTTGCGGTGCTAAAGTGATACACTGAATGCAGGGCGACAGCCATTACTGAGCAGAGGAATGATGACGTATGAAATGGTATATTCCAAGAGAACACGGGGCATGGGCGATGCTCATTGTACCTTATTGGACAGCTGCAGCGGCAGTCGGAGTTTCGATACATCATGTGTGGTTCTTCATGGGGATCTTTTTTGTCTATCTCACACAGGCACCGCTTCTGACCTGGATCAAGCAACCGTCGATCAATGACGGTTGGCCCTCGTTCATCGTCTATCTGTCTATAGGATTGATTTTTACCATCCCATATCTGGCAGCATACACGGAAATTCTCAAGATCAGTCTTTTCATTATCCCATTCTTTATGATGAATGTACTTTTCGCAAAAATGAAAAAAGAGCGGCTCTTAATTAATGATGCATGCGCAATTGCCGGTCTGTCCGGGCTTGGATTTCTGGCTTGGCAGCTCGGGGGTGAACCGGTTACCGAAATGATTGTTCTGATTGTCCTTTTTAATTTTGTTTTTTTCTGCGGGAGCGTGTTTCATGTGAAGGGATTAATACGGGAGAAGCGCAACGTGCTTTTTAAGAGAATTGGGAAAGGGTACCATATTTTGCTCATTCTCTTTTTTTATGTTTTTGCCTCGATGCCGCTGGTCGTGGTTGGGATAATCACCTTCATAAAGACACTGACCCTGGATGAACAGGTGCTTGACCGCCCTGTTAAAATAGGAGTTGTGGAAATAATGAACTCGATTGCTTTTTTTATCGGGGTTGTAATGTTCGTTTGGGGGTGAGGATTTGAACAGAATGGTATCCGGGCTGTTGGTATTTTCGGTTGTCACCATTATGGTTTATATACTGTTACGCACATTCACTGACGTACCCGATGGAGTTCTTGTGGCAGGTTCCGTGCTGGCAGGATTTCTTGGAGAATGGCTGTTTTATCGGATCAGGTTGACATAAATGAATGGAAACAGTGAAATAAAACGTTTTTTCATCTTTTTTTGGCAATTCCTCCCCCACCTTTTAGCGTAAGTGCAGGTGGGGGAGGAATTGCCATTGGCGAAAGCCAACACCTTGCCTTCCACCCTTCTCCTTGTATTTTCACTAATGAAATTGCATAATAAAATCAGTGGAAGGCGGTGAATATAATGAAATTGACTTTAACAGCAAAAACGAAAATCGTACCGACTGTCGAGCAAGAAGATACACTCCGTAAAACTGCACATGCTTATCGGGATGCTTGCAACGCTGTGTCGGAAGTGGTATTCGATGAAAATACGCTTGTACAAGCAAAACTCCATAAGCGAACTTACAGAGAACTTCGTTCCACGTTCGGCTTGAAATCACAAATGGCACAGTCGGCCTTAAAGACGGTGATCGCAACATACAAAACGAATCAGAGCAACGGTCACGAACGATCACAAGTACAGTTTAAGAAACCGCAGTTTGACCTCGTTTTTAACCGAGATTATTCACTGACGAAAGGCTTGTTCTCAGTCAACACACTGGAAGGCAGAATCAAAGTGCCTTTCTACACGGAAGGACTTGAACCATACTTTGACGGTACGTGGACGTTTGGCACGGCAAAATTGGTTCATAAATACGGCAAATGGTTTCTCCATATCCCTGTATCAAAGGACGTTCAAGAAGCGAATCTCGATAACATCAATCAAGTTGTCGGCATTGATATGGGCGTGAACTTCACCGCCACAACGTATGACTCAAACGGACAAACACGCTTCTTTAATGGCAAACAGATCAAGCATAAACGTGCCAAGTACAAACAGATGCGTAAAGAACTTCAACAAAAGCAAACGCCGTCTGCCCGTAGAAAATTAAAGAAGATCGGACAGCGAGAAAACCGTTGGATGCAGAACATCAATTACTGCATCAGTAAGGCACTCGTTGAACAGTACGGAAAAGACACCCTGTTTGTAATGGAAGATTTAACGGGTGTCCGAAACGCCACAGAGAAAGTACGTGTCAAAGACCGTTATCAGACCGTTTCGTGGTCGTTCAATGATCTTCGTCAAAAGATTGCATACAAAGCACAGAAAACAGGTGCTTTGGGCATTGCCGTTGATCCTGGATACACGTCGCAGACGTGTCCGAAATGCGGGCATACGGAAAAAGCGAACCGAAACAAAAAGACGCACACGTTCTGTTGTCAAACGTGCCAGTACACATCCAATGATGATCGTATCGGTGCGATGAACCTTCAACGAAAAGGAATTGCGTACATCGTTGAAGAAACTGCCCGAACATGATTCGGGTGGTTGGGCAGCTGTCAACCTGCCCCGATGTGACACCATGCTAAGATAGGAGGTCGCAAGACCGTTCGCACTATTGGGTAGTCACAAGCCCCCACTTCAAACAGACCGCGAGGTCGTTAAGTGGTGGGTCGTTGACGTAAAATAGAGTAGTCAGACGGGAAATACTACACGTACCAGTGTCACTGGTCAACCAGGTCGGGGTGAAAAGATGAAGCAATTCACTGTTTTCGCACAAGGAATCGTTATTCTGCTCTTCATGACAGCAACTGCGGGTTGTTCGAACCCGGTCCAAAGTGTTGATGATCTCAAAGTGGGACTTCTCCTGTCTCATAATGTTGACGATCAGGGATGGAACCAGGAAGCCTATCAGTCTATTTTGAGACTGCAGTCCGAACATGACGTGACCTTTATCGTCAAAGAAAATATTCATGCACCATCGTCAATCCGCCAAAGTGTGGAGGAGCTTACCAATGAGGAAGTCGATATGATTATTGGACACAGCCATATGTATGAGTCGGTATTTACCGAGGTGGCTGATCAGCATCCCGATACCCATTTCGTAGGATTGAATGCACATCTTCAGGGGGATAACCTGACCGGATTGCATTTCGAAGGCTATGCAATGGGCTATTTTGCAGGAATGCTGGCAAGCGAGATGTCTGAAGCGGGTAAAATCGGTGCCATTGCAGCGTTTCCTTTTCAGCCTGAAGTGAGGGGATTTGCAGAAGGAGCAGAGTTCAACAAAGGTAATGATATTAAGGTAATCATTGAATTTACAGAGTCCTGGACGGATGTGAGTCGGGCACTTGCTTATTTCAGACTGATGGAACAGTCCGGTGTGGATATCTATTATCCGGCAGGGGACGGGTTTCATGTTGAGGTCGTTGAAGAAATAAAGGCGTCAGGGCTAAAGGCAATCGGCTATGTTGGAGATCAGATTGATCTCGGTGAACAGGTCATTTTGACGAGTACCGTTCAGCAGGTCGGTGCCGTCTATGAGTATACGATTGAAGAATTTAAACGGGATGAACTGAATACCGGAAACCTGTATTTTGATTTTCAGGAAAATGCCATTTCAATGGGTGAATACGGAAGTGCTGTTCCAGATGACGTGATCAACTGGCTTGAGGAACATATCGATCACTATACAGACACCGGTGAACTCCCACATGAAAGAGGTAATGATTAAAGGAGTTTTTTACAATGAATCAGGATCAGGAAAAGGCGATGCGTAAATTTGCCGAGAGAATGGTCAAAGGTTATGAGGCCGTTCACGAAAGAGATTATCAGGAAGCGCTTGAGAACCTAGAACCTCTTGTGCCGCTTTTTCATCAGGAGGATAAGCCGAATATTAAGCTTTTGTCTTATGTGGCGATGGCACAGCTTGGTACTAAAAAGGTGGATGAATTTTTATCGACCTGTGAGGAACTTTCCAAGCATGAAGCAAAGACGAAGCAGGAAGAACAGTTGAAAAGCCGCGTGGATGAAATGTTTGATGAACTCATGCAGGTGCTGAATGATCATATGTAACAGCATACGTTGACGGCTCACTTAGCCGTTTCAACGCTCAGGCGCCGTTCAGATGAACGGTGCTTTTTGTATGGAATTTCATCTTGCAATTTTTTTATTACTAGGTCATAATTATAGGTGATATAAAATAGAAGTAAAGGCAGGTGCGCCGGATGCGAGCTGGAATTTGGGGAATTGGTACTTACGTGCCGGAGCAGATTATAACGAATAAGGATTTGGAGAAGACGCTGGATACAAATGATGAATGGATCCGTTCACGAACCGGTATTGTCGAAAGACGTATTGCAGAAGACCATATTGATACGTCACATATGAGTATTGCAGCGGCTAAAGAAGCAATGAAGGATGCAGATATCGAAGCGGATGAGCTGGATTTGATTCTGGTTGCAACGGTGACGCCTGATCAGGCATTTCCTACTGTATCCGCGATGGTGCAAAAGGAACTCGGCGCTGTGAATGCTGCATCGATGGATATCAGTGCTGCATGTGCAGGCTTTATGTATGGGATGATTACTGCGAAACAGTTTATTGAGACGGGGGATTACCGTCATATTCTTGTGATCGGTACAGAAAAGCTCTCGAAATTTATAGATTGGAATGACCGGAATACGGCAGTCCTCTTTGGAGACGGCTCAGGAGCGGTTGTAATGGGGCCTGTCAGTGACGACAAGGGCATACTCTCTTTTGAACTTGGATCGGACGGTACAGGTGGCGATCATATTCGCCTGGACGATTATATAAAAATGAACGGCCGCGAAGTATTTAAGTTTGCCGTTCGTCAAATGGGTGAATCCTCGCTTCATGTGGTGGAGAAAGCCGGTCTTACAAAAGATGATGTAGACTTTCTGATCCCTCACCAGGCCAATATCCGGATCATGGAAGCGGCCAGGCAGCGTCTTGATCTCCCTCTAGAGCGCATGTCACATACGGTTGACCGATATGGAAACACGTCTTCTGCTTCCATTCCTCTTTCGTTGGCTCATGAGTTGTCAGAGAATAAAATCAAAGATGGTGACACGCTTGTTATGGTCGGATTTGGAGCCGGTCTTGTATGGGGTGCAGTCGCCATGGTTTGGGGTAAATAATTCAATTCAAACGAGGAGCGATTCAACAATGAAAAAAAATCGAGTAGTGATTACTGGTATGGGAACCGTAAACCCTCTTGGGCATGATGTATCAACTACATGGTCCGGGATCGTCCAGGGGCGGTCCGGTATTGCAACAATGACAAGAATTGACCCTGAGTTGTTTCCAACGAGTGTGACAGGGGAAGTGAAAGATTTTAACCCGCAAGATTACATGGAAGGTAAAGAAGCACGAAAGATGGATCGCTTCACCCAGTTTGCAGTGGTTGCTGCCGAAGCTGCTGTCAAAGATGCTGATTTAACAATTACCAGTGATAATGCGGAACGGATCGGTGTTTGGATCGGTTCAGGCATTGGCGGTATGGAGACGTATGAGAAACAGACGAATTTATACAGAGAACGCGGACAAAGAAGGGTATCTCCTTTCTTTGTACCGATGCTGATCCCTGATATGGCTTCGGGTCAGGTGTCGATTAAGCTTGGAGCGAAGGGGATTAATTCCTGCTCTGTAACAGCCTGTGCGTCAGGTGCAAACTCCATTGGTGACGCGTTCAAAGTGATTCAACGCGGCGATGCAGATGCGATGATTACGGGAGGAGCCGAAGCCCCGATTACGGAAATGGCGCTCGCCGGATTTTCTGCAGCAAAAGCGATGTCCACAAATTCCGATCCTTCGTCGGCAAGCAGACCGTTCGATAAAGAACGAGACGGATTTGTCATGGCTGAAGGGGCAGGTATCCTGATCCTTGAATCCCTGGATTCAGCTTTGGCAAGAGGGGCACATATTTATGCTGAAATCGTCGGCTACGGAGCAACAGGCGATGCCTATCATGTGACAGCTCCTGCCCCTGAAGGTGAGGGTGCTGCAAGAGCCATGAAGATCGCGCTTACCGATGCCGGTTTACATCCTGAAGACATTGATTATATCAATGCCCACGGAACGAGTACTGAGTATAATGATATGTATGAGACGCAAGCTATAAAATCTGTATTTGCCGAACATGCAGCGTCCACACCTGTCAGCTCGACAAAATCGATGACAGGGCATCTCCTCGGTGCTGCTGGTGCAATTGAAGCAATCTTTTCGGTGAAAGCACTGACAGAACAGATTCTTCCCCCAACAATGAACTACGGCAATAAAGATCCCGAGTGCGACCTTGATTATGTGACCGAGGGGGCGAGAAAAGCAGAAGTGGGCGCTGTTCTCAGTAACTCTCTTGGATTTGGTGGGCACAATGTGTCCCTGGCTTTCCAATCATTCATCAAATAAGCATGGTTTCATTGAATAAGTTATAAGGTGAAAACCGTCCGTTCTCTTTAAAGGAGAATGGACGGTTTTTTCGTTGAATAAGATAGACTGTGATCTGTGTCACATCGGTGTTGATAAATTGTACATTTTATCGACAATTCCTGCAAATCTATGTCCAAACTGCATGTTCACAGTTATGATTGAGAGAACGTATGGAACTTGAAACTGGAGGTATTATTCATGAAATTTCCTGTGAATTATGAACGAGATCCGTTTATTGTCATTTGGGAGTTAACAAGAGCGTGTGAACTGAAATGCCTGCATTGCCGTGCAGAAGCCCAATATACCCGGGATCCGCGTGAGCTGTCTTTCGACGAAGGAAAAGCGCTCATTGATACGTTTAAGGACATGAATAATCCCATGCTCGTCTTTACCGGAGGCGATCCGCTTATGCGGGAGGATGTGTTTGATATTGCTTCTTATGCAATCAGTCGGGGAATCAGGGTTTCGATGACTCCGTCGGCGACACCGAATGTGACGCTCGAAGCAATGAAAAAGGCAAAGGAAGTAGGCTTGTCGAGGTGGGCTTTCAGTCTGGATGGGCCGAATGCAGCCATTCATGATCATTTTCGCGGAACGGAAGGTTCTTATCAGCTTACAACCGACGCGATTTCCTATCTGCATGAACTTGAGCTACCGGTTCAGATTAATACAGTGATATCGAGATACAATATTGACTGTCTTGATGAGATGGCTGCAAAAGTCGAGGAATTGGGCTGTGTACTTTGGAGTGTGTTTTTTCTTGTGCCTACTGGTCGCGGGGAAGAGGGCGATATGATCTCACCTGTAGAACATGAGAAGGTCATGAGATGGTTATACAAATTATCAAAAACAGCTTCTTTCGATATCAAGACAACCGCAGCACAGCATTACAGGAGAGTCGTATTACAGGAAAAAGAGCGGGAAGCGCAGTTGCATGCAGATGAGCAGCCTGACTATCAAGATGTTTTGCGCTCAGGGAAAACAGGGACGGTTGATGGGCTCGGACGGGCTCCTAAGGGTGTGAATGATGGGAACGGGTTTGTGTTTGTATCTCACATAGGGGATGTGTATCCGAGTGGTCTTCTTCCGGTTAAAGTGGGGAATGTCAGTGAGCAATCACTGCCGGAGATATACAGGGAATCACCGGTTTTGCAAGAACTTCGTTCGCCTGATGCGTATAAAGGAAAATGCGGCGTATGTGAATACAAACAGGTTTGTGGAGGATCGAGGTCCAGAGCATTCGCAATAACAGGTGATTACATGGAAAGTGAACCTTACTGTGTATATGTGCCAAAGGCATGGAGAAATAAACAGGCAGTAACGGATCGAGGCTGAATCGATTGATATCTGCGAAACAGGCTTTATAAGTGGCTTATCTGCTGTAAAGTCGTGATTTGAAATTAAAAACCCGAAGTCTGTCCTAAACTGGACGAGACTTCGGGTTTGTTTATGAATCAGAAAAAAAGATTTAATTCAAATTTCGTTCGTTGGCATCGCCACCGACACTTTCTTCACGAACCGAGACTTGTGAGGACTCCCCTTTGAGGAATTTCTGCAAGGCCTCTGCGTTTTTCTCCATATCCAATTCAAGAACGGCGCCGGCATGGCTGTAATATTCGTGACTGAACCCATTTTCAACAGGGATTGTCAATGTTTCAATTTCATCAGGCGCATTCAGGAAAAAGTCCCTGCCATAGCTGATCATCTCGCTGTTCGAGATATTCGTTTGAATATATGGTTCGACTGAGCCGAGAACTGAAGGAATTCTGGTCACTCCGGACAGGCTGAGAATTTCAGACTGCAATATACTTAATAATTCCTGTTGACGTTGAACACGCCCAAAATCGTTATCCGAATCGTTTCTGAACCGGACGTATTTCAACGCATCTGAGCCATCCATGATGTGTGTTCCAGGCTGAAAATCAATTTCAAAATCTGTAGCTTGCTCCGCATAATACATCCGGTTCTCGATGTCTATTTCAATCCCATCCGGAGCGACTGTATCAACTACCCGTCTGAAACTGTCAAAATTGACTTGTGCATAATGCTGGATCTCAAGATCGAAATTCTTTTCAATGGTTTCTCTTAACAAATCAAGACCGCCAAAAGCGAAGGCTGCATTGATTTTATTATAACCGCGTCCTGGAATATCAACATACGTATCTCTCATAATGGAGACGAGTTTGACTTCTTCTTCATCTGGCGCATATCGGCCGATCATAATCGTATCGGTGCGAGCCGTACCATCATCGTCGTCCACGCCTACGAGGAGAATATTGAGTTGATTCAGGCTGTCATCTTCAGGTTCATTCACATTAAATTCGATTTCTTCCTCACGGTCAATTGTTCCGCCGCTTTCTTTTATCTCCTGGATCGTTTCATTTCGTGCACGATCGTATTCATCGGTTACCCATGCAGCTAAGGCAACGCCACCGAGTGTAAACAGAAGCAGGACGAGGAACATGACCTTAATCTTTATACTGAACTTTGGTTTGCTTTCCATTCTTCTCACCTCTTAACATATGTGATTATAACAGAATTAGGTATGTATTGAGAAGAGAAATTATATGTAAAGGGGATTATTTAATCGATCAGTCTTGAAAAGATGGATGATGATGGTTCGCTTATTCCCGGTTTTTTGATGAAATGAAGAGACTTATGAATCGTTGGCTCGTGTAAAGAGAAAATCTGCCTGATTGGTCATCAGGCAGACGGAGACTAAGCCATGGTGCAGACTTCAACGGAGCATTTCTCGCAGTGAAGTTCATTCTTTAAGGCATTGATATTGTGGATGATCAGGCTGTGCCGGTCCATACTGATAAGTTGTTGTTTTTTAAGTTCTGTAAACATCCGGTTTACGGTTTCCCGGCTTGTTCCGATAATATGGGCTATTTCCTGGTGTGTAAGACGTATATCAATGTGAATGTCTCCCTTATCATGGATGATACCGTATGAATTTGCGAGCCGGATCAAAACAGAGTACAGGGCACCGGTTTTTTCATACATCAGCAAGTCAGTAAATTTTGCCTGAGTACGTTGATTACTGAAGGCAGCGAGCTTCATGAAATGCATGCGGAGCCTCGGATTGTGAATAAAAGCTTCTTCCATCTGTCTCTTTGGCAACTTCACCAGCACACAGTCTTCAAGTGCCTCGACCGTCAACATTGCACGAGATGATTGAAACAGTATTTCCTCACCGATGATGTGAAATTTTGGCTTCAGATGGAGAATGAATGTCTGATCTTCGTGTGCATTTTTCAGCATGCGCACGGAACCGGAAAGGATCAGATAAAGATCATCCAGTTGATCCCCTTCCTGATAAATCAGAGTACCGCATTTGATGGTTTTTCTGTCACCTGAGTACAAAAGGTACTGTTGATCTTCTTTATTTAATTGAAGAAAAAAAGGAATATCCATCTTTTGCTGGTAACGTTTCATTCCCATCAGTGTTCACTCCTGTCCACTTTGCGTTCTGTGTCACTATTTTATCATAAGCCTATATTAAATAATGTGAGTTTTGTCACACCGGTTTTATTTACGCTTGCGGCCGAGTCCCATGGCTCTTTCAGCTTTTTGAAGCATACTGCCGGCAATTTTACCTGCGTGAGCAGCACCGTCATCAAGGATCTGGTGGAGCTCATCAGAGTGAATCAGTTCAGCGTAACGCGCCTGTACGGGCGCCAATTTATTTACGACAGCCTCTGCAGTGTCTGCCTTAAATGTTCCGTATCCTTTTCCTTGATAGGCTTCCACGATTTCAGGAATTTCTTTGTCGGTACAAAGGGAATGAATGGTGAGAAGATTTGATATACCTGGTTTTTCTTGAACATCAAAAAAGATATCCGGGTCGGAATCCGTTACAGCACTTTTGATTTTTTTTCTGATTGTGTTCGGTTCATCGAGCATGGAGATATAACTTTTCGGATTCGGATTTGATTTACTCATTTTCTTTGTCGGATCTGTTAATGACATGATCCGTGCACCCTGTTTTGGTATCCGGACTTCAGGAATGGTGAATATATCGTTATATTTGTGATTGAAGCGTTCTGCAAGGTCTCTTGTCAATTCGAGGTGCTGTTTTTGATCCTCGCCGACCGGAACGATATCCGTTTTGTACAGCAGGATGTCCGCAGCCATCAGAGGCGGATACGTTAAAAGAGCTGATGATACGGCTTCTTTGCCGTCGGATTTATCTTTAAATTGTGTCATACGTTCAAGTTCACCAATGTAGCTGACACATTGCATCATCCAGCCGAGCTGTGCATGAGCCGGTACTTCAGACTGAATAAATAAGGTGGCTTTCTTTGGGTCCAGGCCGACTGCCACATAAAGTGCTGCAAGACTGAGGATATTTTTTCTCAGCTCGAGTTTGTCCTGTGGCACGGTAATGGCATGCTGATCAACAATACAGAAAAAACTCTCATGATCTTCCTGGAGATCAACAAAATGCGTCATAGCCCCTAAATAATTTCCAAGTGTGAGTGTGCCACTTGGTTGAATGCCGGAAAAAATACGTTTCATGATTCATTACCCCCATTAATAATTGATGTACAAATAAAAAAAAGACCCATTCACCCCTGTTGCAGGGACGAATGGACCGTGGTACCACCCTGATTACGAACTGCAGAAAAATTGCAGTCAGTCTCTCTAAGCGATCGGGATAACGGTCGAAAACCGGATCCGGATACTTTGTAAACAGTTCCCCGGTATCTGCGAGAAAGTCCATTCGGTATGGAGGATGACCTGTTTGCACCAACCACAGGCTCTCTGTATCATCCTGTCATAACTACTACTCTTTCTCTTTGCATTCTCTAATCAATTGTATAGTTATTATACGATGTTCATTGCCTTTAAACAAGTTGTTATCCATAAATAAAGATGAGGTAGCTCAAAATCACATACATAATTACAATCACGGAAGATGGAAGTGTATGCCATTTTGAATTTTGTTCCGCACGTTTGATCCAATTCATCCCGAATAGCGCAGTGGACGTTAACAAAAGCACCGTCAGGATTGTAATCAAAGTTACGGGATGAACGGCCTGGAGGACGGCTTCTCCACGAAGTGCTGCGTCAACAAGCGCAAGAATCAGCAGATTAAACATATTGCTTCCGAGAATATTTCCCACTGCAAGTGCGTGGTTACCGAGTTGCACGGCGACGAGCACGGCAACGACTTCCGGAAGACTGGTAGCTCCTGCAATTAAAAAGGTGCCCATAAAGCTTGAGCCTAAGCCTGTTGCAATAGCAATAGCATCCCCCGTAATTGTCAAAAATGAACCGGCAATGAGTGTGAAGACACTGGCTGCTGCAAATCCGTAACTTGCCTCTTTTAATGAAATGGCGTTCTTGTGATGGTCATTGAATACAGTTGGAGGGATTATCTCATTTTGTACAGGCTCCTGATGCCGGGAAAGAACCCAAAGCCCGATCAAATAGATGATCACCATCAGGATCATTTCGATCCCAACAGAAAAGAAAGAAAAATGATAGGGAACGATCATGGGCAAAAATACAACAGCTGTCATCGTGATACCAATCCATGCAGCATACTGATGACTTTTATCGATGGACCGAAAGATGTGGGATTTACGGTAAATCAAATCGAAGACAGCAAGAATGAGTATATTGAACAGATTGCTTCCAAAGACATTGCTGACAGCAATATCCGGATTATTCAAATAGACGGCTGTCAGGGAAGTCGTGACTTCAGGCAGACTTGTTGCACCTGCAAGAAGCAGCGTGCCGGCGAGCATGCCGCCGAGCTTTGTCTGTTCACCTATGACATCGGCATAGGTGGAGAGTTTAACTGCCGCCCAAACTGTGATGAAGGCACTGATGATAAATCCTGCATAGATCAATGTGGTCAACTCCCGCAGATGGATTCAACATAAAAAAGACCTTCTTATGCCCGATACATTGCCGGGTTCATAAAAAGGTCTTGCGTATTTCAGTGTGTGTAAACTGAAACTCTGTAAACCGAGTACTTTGTGTACTGTCATGACGATTCACAGACCATAAAGGTCGCTACTCCCCTTCTTGTGAAGGTGTTTGTTTAGTTGTGGTATAACTATAGCATTATTTTTACAAATGAACAAGCGCTATTTACGGTCAATCAGGTGTCTTAAGGCGCTGCTCATCTCCGGTATTTTCGTAAGGAAACTGAGCCAGTTCTTCTTCTATCTTCTTGTCCAGCTCGTGAATTTTCCGCCAGGCTTTGCTGATATTGATTTTGCGGTAATGATGATTGCCTCCTGGTTCTTCATCCGCTTCGTCGGCATCTGCTACGATCTGTTGCAGCGGTGTGCGATTCACCTGCCCATCAGGAATAAACGAATTCGTATGAAACAGCACAGCCAGCGCAATCTGCTTTGCTTTAAACCGATCCTCTCCAAGGCGGATCAGAAGTTTATGAGCACGCTCGGCACCTTTGATTGCGTGTATGTCATGGAGACGGTATTGTTCGTAATCCCATTCCCCGTTGTTATACCATTGATAATGACCCATGTCATGCAAAAAAGCAGCCTTTACGGCAAGGTCCGGATGAACACCTCGCTCTTTTGCTAAACGGAACGCATGAAAAGCCGTGGAGATGGAGTGTGCAAGTCCGGCACGGTTGACAAATTTCTGCGCTACCGGATGGGAATAGATTTCTGCAAGCGTCAATCGGGCCATTCGACCACCTCCCTGTTGGATTTTTGTATATTGTTGTCGATTATAAGTGAACGAAATAAGACAGTCAAATAAAATAATCAATGTAAATCGAATTCCTTATTGGTAAAAGGAGTCGGAACATGTATAATTTAGCTAGCAAGACTATCAGACAATCACCTATTCAATGGTGAAACAAATACAAAGGCAGGGAACAAGATGAATAAGAAAATGGTATCAGGTATATTGTCAACAGTTGCAGGAATGGTACTTCTGACGGGTGTGAATGAGATGTATGCCAATGAAAATAATGATGAAGAGGTACTTACAGCCGGTTTTCATGTGGAGAAATTGAATGGAATGATCCAGAGAGTCTGGCCGGAACGGGTGGCCCGATTTACGTTTGATTCCGGCTATACGTTTGAGTACCCGGATGCAGTCAGAGGCGTGTTTGTTACGGGGCATTCTGCAGGTGGTGCCAGAATGGAATCGCTTCTTGATCTTCTGGATAACACGGCTTTAAATTCAATGGTGATTGATGTGAAAGATGATGATGGTTATCTGACGTATCGCCCGGATGAGGATGATGAGTACTACGACATTTCCCAAAATATGATCAAGGATACAGAAGAATTAATGTCAACTCTTGAAGAACGCGAAATCTATCCGATCGCCCGTATTGTTGTGTTTAAGGATACTGTACTTGCGGAAAAACGGCCGGATCTGTCGTTTACTCAAAACGGTGAAGTATGGAAGAATCGCCGGGGAGAAGCGTTCGTTAATCCGTTTATGAAAGAGGTATGGGAGTACAATGTGGAGATTGCAAAACGGGCCGCTGAGATGGGCTTTCAGGATATTCAGTTTGACTATGTAAGGTTCCCGGAAGGTTTCGAAACAAGGGATGAAGATTTGGATTATGACGTGGAAGATTATATGGACAGCCCTGGGGACAACATCCAGCGCAGAGTTGATGCTGTAACGGACTTTGTTGCTTACGCGAGAGAGGAACTCGAGCCCTATGATGTGGATGTCTCCGTGGATATTTTCGGTTATGCAGCCACGATAGAACAGACTCCAGGAATCGGACAGAATTTCTCTAGGATATCCGAAAATGTGGACGTGATATCATCAATGATTTATCCGAGTCACTGGGGCCCGTATTTCGGTATAGATAAGCCGGACTTATATCCGTATGAACTGATTGATGCCTATTCACAAGTGGAAAATGAAGTGCTCGGGGCTCTCGACAATCCTCCGGTTTCAAGACCCTGGATTCAGGATTTCACAGCAAGCTATTTAGGAGCAGGTAACTATCTGAACTATGGTCGATCTGAAGTGGAAGCCCAAATCCAGGCATTATATGATAATGATATTCATGAATTCCTACTATGGAATGCCGGCAATCGCTACACAGAAAATGTTGATTATATGCTGGATCTTGACCTGTCTTCAGACTGATTATTATCCGTGACTATCGATTCACAGCCTCCTTAATCGCTTGATTAAGGAGGCTGTTTTATTGAAGTATCGGTAAACCTGATATCATGAAATCCCAACTTCAGCTTTTACGACTTTTTAAGCAAAGAAAAGGATTTGGGCGAACAATCAATCCTAAAGCGCTCTGAAAGAGGTTAGAGCTTGTCATACCGGTAAAAAAGGTACAAAGAAGCTTTTCTGAAAAGTGTACATGTTATATAATAGAGAAAATGGCTAGGTACGCAGCAAGAAGCAGACGGAGGTCGCAGTTCATGAATTGGTACGAGAAACTGAGTCAGTATTTTCCCATTGAAGAAATGAAGTCCAAAGAACATATGGATTTACTGTTGAAAGAGAAGAAAGATGTCTACAAAAAAGAAGAGGGTCAGCATCATGTAATGATGTATGTTGAGACAGATGATTTTTTGTTTATTGATTATTTATTCGTTTCAAAAGATGCAAGGGGTTCAGGTTTGGGTAAAAAGTTATTAACCGCTCTGAAAGAAAAGAGAAAGCCGATCATTCTTGAAGTGGAGCCCATTGATTATGATGACTCAGATACAGAGAAGCGGATGAGGTTTTACAGCAGAGAAGGGTTTACCCATGCAGAATCGATCGGTTATACAAGAAGATCGCTTGCTACTGGCGAGCTGACCGAACTTGAAATTCTCTATTGGTCACCGGAAAATGACAGCGAGGAAAGCATTTACCGGAAAATGTGTCACACGTATGAAAATATCCACACCTACAAAGATAAAGAACTGTACGGTGAATCCTATCAAAAAGTGGACGAAGTGTTATCCTATGAGGATGACAGTGATGATAAGGAACCTTCAGCTTAAAACAAATAAACAGTTTAGCGACGTCTCATTGAACATTCAGGTATGTCTGAAAGAAGGGAGTGTTCGTAATGAGTAATCGAACGAAACGAAAAAAGAAGAAGTTATTATGGAGAGACCTTTTGAAACGAAAGTGGGAAGAGGTCAATAAGGCCCCAAATCCAAAGGGCAGAGCCGTATCCAATATACGCGCTGCCGGATGACAGGGTTATACAGGTAAACGCTGAAGGTTCTTATTATAAATAAGGCATCAGGAATTGATCCCGTTAAGTCGAGAAACTCTCACCAGTTTGTGGTGAGAGTTTCTTTTTTAAAAATCGATGATACTGCGGATAAATATGCAAGTTATCGAACGTATATTGAAATCAAAAATGGTTGAAAGGGCAGATCATCGGCCCTTTATATGATAATCGTTTGTTGTAATTGAAAATCAATAAGAAAAAGGTGAAACTTCCATATAAACTGAATCGTAAATATGGATACAAGGATTTGAACGAGCCGATTGTAAATTTCAATATTTCTCTTAAAACTCCTTATTTTCCGGTTTAAAAAACCGTTTACAGGGAACTGTTCAATTATGCAGTGAAAAAACACATAATATTTAAGTTTTGTAGAAGCAATTTTCGAAAAAGGGTACTCAGCAGATATTTTTTATTGTATAATAATTATTATAAATAAGAACGTATCGTGGCAGTCCAATTGAGAATAAGTGCAACCGTAAGTATATACTTTAAGGAGGCGTCACTATGGTAACATTATTCACATCCCCCAGCTGCACATCCTGTCGGAAAGCTAAAGCATGGTTACAGGAACATGATATTCCATTCAGTGAGCGAAACATTTTCTCGGACCCATTATCCGTGGAAGAGGTAAAACAGATCGTCAGAATGACTGAAGACGGAACCGACGAAATCATCTCAACCCGTTCCAAAGTTTTTCAGGAACTTGAGGTTGAACTGGATATGATGCCGTTACAGGAATTGTTCCAATTAATCAGTGATCACCCAGGTCTGTTGAGACGCCCGATTATTCTTGATGAAAAGAGGATCCAGGTTGGGTATAACGAAGCTGAAATCCGCAGATTTTTGCCACGCACAGTCCGAACGTTTCATCTTCAGGAAGCGACGAAGCGTCTGGTGAACGAATAAACGACCGCTATCAGCCTTCCGGAAATCCCGGGAGGCTGTTTTCAAACAATGCAGTGGGATTTTATCCTTTTCATTTTCGGACTTGTCCTTTACAATATAGATAATCTTTTATAATTAAGTGAAAGAATGATTAGACAATCAGAGAATCGGGAATCGTCTCAGTAAGGTTGATACGATGGATATGATTTATTTCTCGCGAAAGGGTGAGACAAAATGGAAATAGAACGAATTAATGACACAACGATAAAATTTTACATTACGTATCGTGATATTGAAAAAAGAGGTTTCAATAAGGAAGAAATCTGGTACAACAGAGAAAAAGGAGAAGAACTTTTCTTTGACATGATGAATGAAGTCAGCGATCAAGACCAGTTTGAAATGAATGGACCACTGTGGGTTCAGGTACACGCCTTGGATCGCGGACTTGAAGTTATTGTGACACGCGGTCAAGTGAATGATGGAAAAGTAAATCTTGAAATTCCCATGGAAGACGACCTTGAAACAGACTCTGAGGGGAACCTTGCAGATATGCTTGAACGTGGCTATTCGGACACGAAGGGCAGCAATGAGAAAAGAGAGAAGAGTCTAACTGTGGTTTTGAAACTGGATGATCTTGAAGACTTTATCCAACTCAGTAAATCATTTGATTTTGAGGTCGATACGTCACTGTTTCATTACCAGGATGACTATTATTTTTCAGTTACAGCCGGTGAAGAATATTCTGAAGCCCAGCAGGATAACATTATCAGCCAAGCACTTGAATTTGGCAATGAAACAGATATCAGCATACACCTTCTCCAGGAATATGGGAAAGTGGTTGCTGAGAACAATGCCATCGCAATTTTTAAAGAAAATTTCTGATTGTATACTTGATCAACAAACCGATTTCGATCGGTTTTCTTTTTGCCTTTAAATAGAATACACGTTCGTATTTTTGAGGGGGGTGTTGGAATGAGTGTGTTGGTTTGTTTTGAGGATAAAGGCTCATATGGGTTCTTTTACTATGAAAGCAGGGATCATCAGGACTGTAAAAGAATTTTGCTTGACTGGTTGCAAGTTCAGCGTATTGAAGCGTTGTCCGAGTACAGGATTTCCGGGATAAACCGAAGAGCGGATATTTATTTTCACTATCAAGAACAAGCTTATGCATTTGAAGTGCAGCTCTCACATATCAGTTCCTCCGTGTTTAATGAACGCACACGAGATTACGAACAGGCTGGGATTATTCCTTATTGGATTGGCCATGGAGAACTGAAAAGTCGCTCTCATAAAATTCCTTTTAATATTTTGGATGAGTGTTATATACGGCATGCGCCCGTTCCTCATGCCTTCTACATTGATACAGTGAAAGAATCTCTTTTTATCAGACATTCATTTGCGTATGAGAAGCACAAATCAGTTCGTGTGACAGATACGAATGGCATGCACGGACTTGTTATGGATGATTTGAAAAACCCTGTAAGAGCCATTGGCAAGGCAGTGTTTTTTGATGAGGAAGCAAAACGGAAGTGGTTGCAGACAACGCGATATAAACGGACAAAACGCTATTTGACACTAAATATGGGAGAACGGTTTGTTCTGAAGCTGTTGCAGTCTTATGGTCAAAACTTAAATTATTTTCCATCTATATGCAGAGTGCCTCTCAGAAATCAATTTATACTCCGTACTCATCCTGAAATTTGGCAAACATGGTTTTTGTTAAAGGTTGTCATGGGTGAAGCCGGTTTGAACGGAACACTTTCTCTATGCACGGCAGTAAACAGGCTGAAAGAGGCTGTTTACATAGGCGTGATTCAAGTCAGGGAAATCAATAATACTATGCACCGAAATGCTTCGCTGGCGGCATTGGCAGAAGAGTATTTGGGTTGGCTTGTATGGATAGGGGTTCTGACAACACGACGTTCATCAATCTATTGTATGAAGAATCGGGTAAATGTGAGGAAGACACTTGAGACATTATTGATGGATGATGAGTATGTGGTTAATGAAGTTTCCTTTTATTTAGAGTGCCGAAAAGAATAGGCGGAGAGACTTGCTCTAAATCCCTTTCTTTCGGTACAATTAGCATTGAGAATGATTATTTAAACCAACTTGGAGGTGCCATATTATGGCCACGACTGCTTTGCCAAATCGAAAAGACATACCGAAAGAAAAGACTTGGGATCTTGAAGACATATTTTCTTCTGATGAACAATGGGAACAAGAATTTAATACAATTGAACAGTTGATTCCGCAAATCAGTGATTATCAGGGGAAGCTTGGAGAATCGGCAGAAACTTTATACAAAGCTCTGCAATTTGAGGATGAGGTTTCCATGAAGCTCGGTAAGCTCTATGTTTATGCCCGAATGCGTTATGATCAGGACACAACAAATTCACATTATCAGGGGCTGCATGACCGGGCTTCACAACTTGTTACGAAAGCTGGAAAGGCTGCTTCATTCATGACACCGGAGCTGCTCTCAATTCCTGAAGACACATTGACTGAATTTCTGAATGAGCATGAAGGACTGACTCTATACCGTCACGCTTTTGAACGATTAAACAAAAAACGGCCACACGTCCTGTCTGAAAAAGAAGAAGCTCTTCTTGCACAGGCAGGAGAAGTGACCAGTGCGGCTTCGTCCACATTCAGCATGCTCAATAATGCAGATATGAAATTCCCGACGATCAAAGACGAGGAAGGCAATGATGTGGAAGTGTCCCACGGTCGCTTTATCCACTTCTTGCAAAGCGATGACCGTCGCGTTAGGGAAGATGCTTTTAAGGCCATGTATGCAACGTATACAAACTTTCGTAATACATTTGCTTCAACGCTCAGTGGGAATGTCAAAAAAAATATTTTTCAGGCGAATGTCCGAAATCATGAATCAGCAAGAGCCGCGGCATTAAGTAAGAATCATATTCCTGAAGTTGTTTACGATCAGTTGGTCAATACGGTGAATGATAACCTTCACCTTCTTCACAAGTATATCGATATTCGAAAACGAGCCCTGGGACTTGATGAGTTACACATGTGGGATCTCTATACGCCGATCGTAAAAGATGTGGATATGAAAGTGTCCTATGATGAAGCTACAGAACTGATGACTGAAGGATTGGCACCACTCGGAGATGAGTATGTGTCCATTGTTAAAGAAGGTTTGTCGAACAGATGGGTGGATATTGAGGAGAATCAGGGAAAACGAAGCGGGGCTTATTCGTCAGGGACTTACGGGACAAAACCGTATGTTCTGATGAATTGGCAGGATGATGTCAATAATTTATTCACACTTGCGCATGAATTCGGCCACTCTGTACACAGTTATTACACGAGAAAGTTTCAACCTTTTCCTTATGCCGATTATTCCATTTTTGTTGCGGAGGTGGCTTCAACAACAAATGAAGCACTTCTGAATGACTATCTGCAGAAAAAAGAGACGGATAAGAAGCGGAAACTGTATTTGTTAAACCAGTTTCTTGAAGGATTCCGTGGTACGGTGTTCAGACAAACCATGTTTGCCGAGTTCGAAAAAATGATCCATGATCAGGCTGAGGCCGGTGTTCCTCTTACCGCTGATGCCATGAGTGAATGGTATTTTGATCTGAATAAAAAATATTTTGGTGATCAGATCGTAATTGACGAAGAAATTGCCATGGAATGGGCTCGCATTCCCCATTTCTATATGAATTTCTACGTGTATCAGTATGCAACCGGGTACAGCGCAGCGACAGCACTTGCAAAACAGATCCTCGATGAAGGTGAACCTGCCGTAACAAGATTTGTTGATTATTTAAAAGCAGGCAATTCTGATTATCCAATTGAGGTATTGAAAAAAGCCGGCGTTGATATGACGTCACCTGAACCGATTCAGCAGGCTTTAAATGTCTTCGAGGAAACGCTGAATGAGCTTGAAGCATTATTATTTGAAGAGGACTGACAGAACGTCGGGATGAATAATTAAACAAACATGCTGACGGCGCCCCGGGGATCACTGATTCAAGAGGGTGCTGTCTGCATGACATTGTGGCATTTTTGTGAAAAGACACACAGAGAATTGCAAAGGGCAGTGGAATTTGATATATTTTATATGTGAAAGGAATCACATAACTCCCCCTAAGTTTATGTGCTTCGTCTAAACCCCTTGACGTACAACCTTTCTGCAAAGACAACGCTCCACAAAAGACCGCCGGGTCTACCCCACCCGGCGGTCTTTTGTATGTTATAAGGAATTGGTTTGCTTGAAATTGTGCACTTTTTTATATTGCCAGAGAAAACCTTGACGGGTAGGAACCTCATTCACGATCTGTCTGAGCTTTAATTTCTTCATTTCACGATGAACATCATCGAGTGATAAATCATATAAGACTGCAATTTCTTTCTCTGTCACTATAGAATAAAATGAGATGAATTCCTGAAGAGGGATCGGCGGACATTTTTTTAAAGGTTTTCCGACCAGTTCCTCTATGATTTGGACATATACTTCGTAAGGGTAATGGCCTTCAACTTTCAGGCCTGGTTCATTGACGTCTTCTCCAAAAAAGATGAGTGTCGGAAGTTGACTGACTTCCATTTCCTGAGTGGTTCGTTCGTCAGATTCCAATGCAATTTTCGGAGAATCGGAATCAAGATCTTTCATAAATTCTTCGACATCCATCCCATCGATGAATTTTGCACATTCAATTAACGTGTCCTTATCAGCAATGTTTTTCTTTTTTAAAAACAGTGCTTCCCGAACACGTCTGAGGAATTTTGAGCCAATGGCTTTTCCCTGAAGTTCGGCAGCTTTGATGCCGAGGTTTGCGGTGTAGGGCATGGTGATTTTTTGTTCATGCCATACATCACCATTACAAGGCATTCCGGTTCTGCATGCTGTTGCGTTATATGATTTGGCCATTTCGTGAATGAGCTTTTGAACGTCTTTATCACTGGCTGGCGTATAGGCGGAAGCCCCTTTTCCAATGAAGGTTTTAATGGTTACGTAATGACTGTACTCCATTTGCAGTTTTCGAACAAATGGCTCCAATACCCAGCATTCTGGACAGAGGGGATCGATAAACATATAAATCTCAACAGGTTTTTTTTCCTTTGGTGCAGTAAAAAGAGAAGCTGGATCGACAGGACAGCAGATGCCCAATTCATCGTTACATACGAAGTTGCCCTTGGCTTTACTCATGATGTTGTCCCCCCTTGCTGATCATCGGTGTGTGTTTCTTTGCTGTTTATCATGTGATTGGCAGTGTAGGTCAACCTTGCCAGTAATTCCTGTTTCGTGTATTCATCCATGAGACTTTCTTCAAGTGCCTGTGACATACAGGAGAGCCAGGCATCGCTTTTTGGTTTTGTTATGACGAACGGTATGTGCTTCATGCGAAGCATAGGGTGTCCGTGTTCGTTTGTATACAGCTGTGGTCCTCCGCAAAATTGAGTCAGAAACTGCTTTTGTTTGCGAATGGTTTCACCCATATCATCAGGAAACAGATCTCTGATTAATGGATCGGCTTTGACATATGTGTAAAAGCGATCGACCAGGGCGCTCAGTTCTTCTTCACCGATTCGGTCAAAAAGCGATTGATGATCATTGTGTTTCATAACTGACTCCTTTATATCTCTCTATGATTAGTAATTGTAGCAAGGGTTCACCGTTACTTCAACAAAACTGACTTGTGGTTGTTATTGCGGTTCGTTTATTTTATGTTTGTGTTGTAATACACAGAAGACAGCCTTTAAATTGACTCATTTTTTATTCCGCTTTGATGAAATGAAAAAACCTCCCTTATAATAAGGGAAGTTTAAGTGGATTACAACTATTATGCATGTCCGGACATGGAACGGTATGATTCAAGGACTCGCGGGACATATGCCTGTGTTTCTTTAAATGGCGGAATACCTCCGTACTTATTAACATTTCCCGGTCCTGCATTGTATGCGGCCAGCGCAAGTTCAATGTTTCCATTATACTGGTTCAGCATATCCTTCAGGTAACGCGTGCCACCGTCGATATTTTGAGCAGGATCAAAAGAGTCTTTGACTCCGAGCCATTTTGCAGTCCCTGGCATGAGCTGCATCAACCCCTGGGCACCGGCATGACTGGTCACATTGTTACGAAATCCGGATTCATGCTCGATCACGGCTGCGATTAGATCAGGATCGACACCATGTCTGGCAGCGGCTTGATTGATTAAATTTGTATAAGGTTTCCCGCTGGCTGAGAGAGTTGGTGTTTTTGCGGATGAAGTCATGGCTTGCGATTTGTTTCGAAGACCGAGTATATCTTCCGTCGTGAAAGACTGGGAAGAACGGTTGCTGCCCGGAAGCATCAGTCCCTGTGGATCGTTGGGATCCGGTGCACCGGTCATCTGTTGCTGTAGTAAAGAAGCAAATGAACCACCTGGACTGTTTATTCCCTGCAGTGGAGAGCCGCCAACAGAAGATGACTGGTTGCCTGCCCATTTTCTGAAGACCTGCCATTGATAGTAATCCGTCATAAATCGCTCCATCACTGAACATCACTCCTTTTCGCTTTAGCATCGAAGAAACGTTTGATTTTATTGGGCGGTGGATCCGGAGTCAGTTTCAATGATTGAAGCAGGCCGTCGAAAAAACGCCGCCCCTTATCATAATCAGTTGATTCAAATTCAAGTTCATAATCAGTTATGTCAAAGTACATGCTACGATCAAGAACGAGAAGACCTTCATTCAGCTGAACTTCACTGCGGTCTGTCGAAAGGGATCCCAAATAAGTCAGTTCAGGAAGATCTGCCGCTTTGATCAGTAACAGCAGTTGTTCTCTCACTTCACCATTAGGCACCTGACCGGATTGTTTCATGGTAGAAAATGCATCTTCAGTTACCGGCTGATGGGTTTCGAGAAGGCCTTCGCTGTAAGGTTGTTTGAGAGTGAGCGTCATCTGACCGGCTTTTTCTCTTATACGGAGTGCACTGCCGTATGATTTCAGCAGGAATCCGGCGGTTTCAAAATAATGATTAATCTGATGGAAAACCGGAGACCGATCGTGTTTGTAATGCTCCATAAGGCGTTCATAACTTTGCAGGTCCAGCCTCTGTTTAAATTCGATTTCGATTTCCTGGCTCACTTCATTCACCTTCAATTCGTCGATGGTTCTTCTATTATTCCACAAAAAGGCGTCACCGGCAATATTCCCTTTCATTTTACCTAGTTGGATGTGGGGATTGTCGGGTTGATATGGTAAACTGAAAGATGAGATATATTCAGGTGGTGACAGACAATGATCGATTGGAATATTATGCTTACGCCCTATAAACAGGCCGTTAATGAATTGAAGATTAAACTGAAAGGGTTGCGGGATCAATATCAGCTCACATCAAGACAGACACCGATTGAGTTTGTGACCGGACGGGTAAAGCCGGTTTCAAGCATTCTTGAAAAAGCGAAACGTAAAAATATCCCTCTTGATAAACTTGAAGAAGAAATGCAGGATCTTGCAGGAGTCCGTATCATGTGTCAGTTTGTTGGAGATATTGATACGGTTGTGGAACTGATTAAACGCCGAACGGATTTTGAGATTGTGGAAGAAAGGGATTATATTCAAAATAAAAAAAGAAGCGGATATCGTTCCTATCACCTGATATTGCGTTATCCTGTTCAAACGATTGACGGCGAAAAACGGATTTTGGTGGAACTTCAAATTCGAACCCTTGCCATGAATTTTTGGGCAACAATTGAACATTCACTGCAGTATAAATATGCCGGACAAATACCGGAAAAGGTCGAGCGGAGGCTTCAGCGTGCAGCTGAGGCGGCTTTCCAGCTCGACGAAGAGATGTCCAAAATACGTGGTGAGGTACAGGAAGCCCAAGAAATCATATCAAAGACAAAAGAGCAGGATCATGATCACGGGAAACGTTGATGCAGACAGGGAGGACAAATAAAATGAAGTTTCATGTTCGGTCGCGGGGAGACCATGATTCAAATATACTTTCACAGCGGATCAGGAATTACCTGGAGGAGTTCGAACTGCAACCTGATGAAGAAGAACCGGATATCGTCATTTCCGTCGGCGGGGACGGGACACTCCTTGAGGCCTTTCATCAGTACACCCATAGGCTGGATCATACAGCATTCGTAGGGGTTCATACCGGTCATCTCGGCTTTTACGCTGACTGGAAGCCGGATGAAGTGGAGAAGCTCGTGATTCATATTGCGAAGACGCCATTTAAGATTGTCGAATATCCTTTGCTTGAAGTGATTATCCGACATACAAACGAAGAGCCTGAAGACCGATACCTCGCGCTGAATGAATGTACCGTAAAGACAAAAGTAGGATCACTGGTCATGGATGTTGAAATTAAAGGTGACCTATTTGAAACATTCAGAGGGGACGGGCTCTGCCTTTCTACGCCATCAGGCAGTACAGCTTATAACAAGGCACTCGGAGGGGCAATTCTCCATCCCTCATTACCGTGCATTCAAATGGCAGAGATGGCATCCATTAATAATCGGGTATACCGAACCGTCGGTTCTCCACTCGTTTTGCCGCAGCATCATACGTGTCTGTTAAAACCGAGATACCATGACGAGTTTCAGGTAACGGTTGATCATTACACGCTGAGTGAACCGGAAATGAAGTCGATCCAGTGTCGTGTAGCTGACGAGCGGGTCAGGTTTGCACGATTCAGGCCTTTTCCGTTTTGGAAGCGGGTCAAGGAGTCCTTTATTTGATGAGAAACAGAAATTCTGCTCATCAAGGGCAAATCATAAAAACCTATATTGCCGATCCCGCTTGGCATGGTCTGATGTTAAGAGAAGTCCTTCGAAACAATCTGATGATATCAAGAAAGCTTCTTGCTGAAGTGAAATTTCAGGGAGGGGCTTTATTTGTGAACGGAAAGAATGCGAATGTATCTGATCAGGTATTTACAGGAGATCACATTGAGGTCTGGTTTCCGCGTGAAGACATCTCCTCATCGATCAAAATGAGTTGCAAACCGCTATCCATTCGTTATGAAGATGAGTGGTGCATCGTCATCGATAAACCGGCCGGTCTTTTAACGATCCCAAACGAAACGTATGAGAATGACTCGGTGGCAGGGAGAGTGATCGGGTATTTTAAGAGCTGTGATCACCCGGCAACATTTCATCCTGTAACACGTCTTGACAGGCAAACATCAGGGCTTATGCTGATTGCAAAAGACAGACATAGCCACAGTCTGTTTATGAAGCAGCAGTGTGCAGGCTTGATTGATAAAGAATATGTTGCGGTAACGCCGCCAGGTTTCCCATGGATCGCAGCTACCGTGGATGCACCAATTGCCAGGCATCCGGACAGTATTATTGAGCGAATGGTTCACCATGAGGGGCAAAAAGCGAAGACACGATTGGTGAAAGTGAATGAGAATGCTTCAGGCAGCCTGATACGCTGCAAATTAGAGACAGGAAGAACACATCAGATTCGAGTGCATCTTGCTTTCACTGGCTGGTCTATTCTTGGAGACGGACTTTACCGGGAAGAGAAGAGTGCGGATGAGCATAAAAGGACACTTCTGCATGCCTGTTCTCTCAGATGGGATGAACCGTTTACTGGAGAACGTATTGAGATTCATGAATCAGTGCCAGAGGATTTCCCCTTTCAATATTGACGTTCGCCGTCTTATCAGTTAGAATTATGACCAGATACTAAAATGAGTTTACATTTGGAGGTAAGGTTATGCATATTGATCTTTCTAATCGAACATATGTCGTAATGGGCGTTGCAAATAAGCGGAGTATTGCATGGGGAATTGCCAAAGCACTTCATAACAGCGGAGCAAAACTGATTTTTACGTATGCAGGGGAACGTTTTCATAAAGGGGTTGCTGATCTGATTGGTACGCTCGAAGGCGGGAATCGTCATGAACTGTTATCCTGTGACGTTACTTCCGATGAAGAGATCAAAGCAGCGTTTGATCAAATACGAGAACTTTCACCGGTTATACACGGTGTTGCCCACTGTGTGGCTTTTGCGAATAAGGATGAACTTGAAGGCGAATACCTGAATACAACCCGGGAAGGATTTTTGACAGCCCAGAATATCAGTGCCTATTCCCTTACTGCCGTGTTAAAAGAAGCCCGTCAGCTTATGTCAGAGGGTGGTTCGGTTGTGACACTGACTTACCTTGGGGGTGAGCGGGTAGTCAAAAATTACAACGTAATGGGTGTTGCTAAGGCGAGTCTTGAAGCGAGTGTCAAGTACCTTGCGAATGATTTGGGGAAAGATGGTATCCGAGTAAACGCGATCTCTGCGGGTCCAATCCGGACGTTATCTGCAAAAGGTGTTGGCGGATTCAATGATGTCATAAAAGAGATGGACAATCACGCCCCTTTGAAGCGTACCGTAACGCAAGACGAAGTTGGGACGTCGGCATTGTTTTTACTCAGTCATCTGTCCAGCGGTGTAACAGGTGAAAACCTGCACGTAGATGGCGGCTATCATGTTACGGGATTAATGTAAACAGTTATGAATATAACCTCGAATAAAACAGGGAAGCCCGGATCCGCATTTTTATGGAGCCCGGGCTTTTGCGTTTCATCCATCCAGATAACGTACAGGGTGCAAATTATATTTCACTGAATATTTTTTAAATATTCAGTGAAATATCCGTTTTGAAAAGCCGATATAAGATATAGAAGCAGCGATGTTTGATCAGTCAAAAAAGAAGGTATAGATCATATAAGAGGTGATTCATATGGGATACATTCCGCCGGTAAAAGACGAACAGCCGCTGCAGTATGTCAATCGCCAGTCGAAGCCCTCATCATCGGTTAAATCCTTGTCAGTAACTCAGCGTACCGAATTCCTGGCGACGAGTGAACAGGATAGACACGACCGGCTAAACTATGTTTTCCGTACCCGTAAGGTAAGAGAGAAAACGGAAGATGAAAAAGAGTTCGAAAAAGAATTTACAGGACGCGGAGAACACATTGATAGCAGTATCTAACCCAATCCCCACGGCCAGTGGGGATTTTTTTGAGTCAACGTCCTTTGAGAGGCAACATCCGTTTTGATGTTTTCTGTCATCCATTAAGGGAAATATACAGATAACATGATATTATCAAAGGGAGTGGTAGGAAATGACATTGCAGATCACTGGTTTTTCAGGAAGTCTGAGAAAACAATCGTTGAATCGCTCTGTTTTGACATATATGGATAAACAGTTTGATGAGATTCAGATCGTTGAATTGAATGCGATTCCTTTGTTCAATGCGGACGTTGAAGCTGAAGGGGAGCCGGAATCCGTTTTCGCTTTCAAAAAAGCGATCAAAGAAGCGGATGGCCTTCTCATTATCACCCCGGAGTATTCTCACAGTATGCCGGGGGTATTAAAAAATGCTCTTGATTGGGCTGGCAGCATGACCTATGAAAATGTGCTCGACGGAAAGCCTGTTATGATTGCCGGAGCGAGTCCTTCAGGAATGGGAACCGGTTTTGCCCAACAACATTTGAGACAGGTACTTGCTGCCTGTAATGCATTGGTGATGCCACAGCCTCAGGTCTATATAGGCGGTGCAAATGACAAAATTACAAACGGAGCTCTGACGGATGAAGCAACCACAGCGTTTTTAACGGATGCGTTCAGATCATTCAAAACGTTTATTGAATCGGTTGAAAAATAATTTTTCTGTAATAAAGGATCAGTCCCGGGGACTGGTCCTTTTATGATTGTGACCATGGAATTGTGCATGACACTTGAATAATTGACGGGAATCGGATAAGATTTATATGGACATTTAACAGATGGAGTGAAATGAATGGAATTAACTGATTGGACATACGGTAAACAGAAACAGGTTAAGGCATGGTTTTCTGATTTTCCGCATTCAACAGTTGTAATGAGATCGTTGTCCGATTACTATTTCATATATATGATTGACTGGTCAGATAGAGATCAACCGGTTCACCGTCATGATTTGGAGGAAATGGAACAAATTATGAATGATGAAATGGGTACATTACAACAATATGAGGCGCGTTTATCCAAGCGGCGTTTAGACACGTAAGAGGATTTTCAGAAATAAATACCATTTAACAAATAAAAAAGCGAACAGGGCCCAGTGGTCTGTTCGCTTTTTTGTGTCGGTAACTCTTATTGGATGTTTGACGCAGGTCGGGATAGTTTTCACATGCCGTTATGCGTTTTGCTTGTTCCTGTCACGCCATTTGGGCGGTATATATACACAGAACGGTTCGCTTTCCAGATAATCACCTGTTACGGCATAGGTTCTGGAGCGGGAGCCGCCGCAAACGAAGCGGAATTCGCAAACCCCGCATTTCCCTTTATAAAGATCCGGATTTCGCAGTTCTTTTAAAACTGGGGACTCCCGGTAAATGGTTTTAAGCGATTGATCTTTTACGTTCCCGACCGGAATAGGAAGAAGTCCACTTGGCATGACTTCACCAGTATGAGAAATGAAAATGAAGCCATTCCCATCATTTACCCCTTTTGGAGCCCGTTTTAATCCATCGACTTCCGAGGCCGTATCAGTGATGGAATCTTGGTAATCGATGTCCCCTTTTTCGATCAGTTTTTCTTTTGCTTTCTGTTGAATAACGACACGGCGGTGGTGCTGAGCTGCAGTAGTTTTGATATCGAAATTTGATGTCTTGTTCAGTTCATAGAGCCATTTGAATACATGTTCGTGTTCTGCCGGGGTCAGACAGGCATCCATTTGACCGCGGCCTGTTGGTACAAGCAGAAAAATATACCACATGATCACGTCAAGTTCTTCTACTAAAGCGGCCATTTCCTCAAGTGCATGGTAGTTGTATTTGGAAATTACCGTGTTGATCTGTAAAGGCATATCCAACTCTTTCAAGTAGTTAATTTTATCGAGTGTCAGGTCAAACGATCCGCTGGTTCCTCTGAAGTGATCGTGAATTTCAGGTGTAGGTCCATCGAGGCTGAATGCCCATCTGGACAAGCCGACTTCCTTTGCTTTCTCCATTTTTTCTTTTGTCACATTATCCGTGGCGCTTGGTGTCATGGATACGCGCATACCCTTTTGGATTGCGTAATCCGCCAATTCAAACAAGTCTTCTCTCATCATACAGTCGCCGCCTGTAAATACGAGCATTGGGTTGTCCATCTCATGTATGGCGTCTATTAACCGAAGTCCCTCTTTGTGATTCAACTCATCAGGGTGCGGTTCGGTCTGTGCATCTGCTCTGCAGTGAAGGCAACGCAGTTCACATGCTCTGGTCACCTCCCAAATGACAATAAACGGGTTTTCGTTATAATCAATATTCATGTGGGGATGGGTACCCCCATGAGGGTGCTGGCTGTGTTTCAAAGTAAACGACCTCCCAATCTGGTAATGTCATGCTGTTCTTCTCTTTATCGTACTAGCTTCTGAGGGCGTTTCCATAAAGGGGATGTGACAAATTGCCGACAATATTCCGGGGATGGGTTATCAACCTCACAATGTGAATGTCATGTGAATGGAGGGTGATTTACTATTTCTGAATGCATGCAAAGTGCAATATCAACTGTTTACAGGAATGTATTTTCATTCGATGACTGGTCGATTGTGTATAACCGCCTCCATGGACACTGACAAAAAACCGGACCCATGCTATGCTGGGCCCGGTTTAAAAGAGATCTTCATTTTCGTCTCAACTGCGACGGGATTTGAACTGCCGTACTGAATTTCTCAGTTCCTGACTCATCGCCGTCATTTCTTCTGTACTGGCTGAAATACTCTCGAGGTTCATACTTGTATTTTCTGCACTGTCAAGCAACTCTTGCGCCATATTCTCTGTTTCCTCTATAAAAGAGGCAAGCTGGTCGATCAGTGAAATGATTTTCTCTGAAGTGGCGACTTCTTCGTTAGTGACCTGCTGGATGTTCGCGACATCGTCAACCGTTGCTTCGATGGCTTTGAAAATACTTTCGAGGGCTTCGGTTGTATTCTGGACTTCTTCGACACCCTCCTGTACGGTTGCATTGTTGACTTCCATAGCCTCAGAAGCCCTTGAAGATGTCCTGGTTATCTCGTCGATAATTTTTGTGACATTTTCTGCTTCCGAGGAAGTTTGTTCAGCCAATTTTCTGACCTCATCTGCAACAACCGCAAAACCTTTACCCGCTTCTCCTGCCCGTGCCGCTTCAATCGCTGCGTTTAGTGCGAGCAGGTTGGTCTGTTCAGAGATTTGAGTAATGGTGTCAACGATCGAGTGAATCTGATCAGAATACTCCTCCATGGATTCAACCTCAGATTTTGTCTCATCGGACTGGCGTTGGATTTCGTTCATCTTTCGGATAACATCTTCGAGCTTTTCTTTTCCGTCGCGCGAAGATTTTAAGGTTACTTCAGCATTCCCTTCAGCCGAACCGGCTTTTTCTTTTGCGATCTGAATCAGTGAAGACAGTTCAAGCAGGGATTGCGAGACTTCCCGAATGGCAGTATTCCCTTTTTCAGCCTGTTGAACGAGATTATCGGCATTCTCCTTCATCTGGACAGAGCTGGAACTCATTTCAGAAATGGCACCGGCATTCTCTTCGGCGCTTTTACTGACATCTTCTGCAGAAATACGAACGGAATCGATCAGGTCACTTAATTTGCTTGTCAAGTTGTTAAAAGCGGTTGCGAGTGCACCGATTTCATCATTCGAATGAACATCGGCAGTCTGAGTTAAATCAATCTTTTCACCCTGAATACTGTCGATACTTGTGTTCAGTTCATTTAACGGTTTGAGTACGACGAATTTTAAAGCAATAAAGAAAAAGATGATGAGAATGATTAAATTTGCTATTATTGTAAAATATGTAGATAGGATGGTTGTTAATCTTGATCCAATCAAGCCTTCAAGCAGATCCGGATCAATCAGGATTTCTTCGAGTAAAGCAATCGGTGTACCCATGATCAGGCTGAATAAGGTGGCGCCAATCAGGGCGAGTGTAATCTTCCTGCCTATCGTGGCCTTTCTTAAACTGAATTTTCTGGTTCGTTCACTCATATAACGTCCTCCCTGGCAACTTCGTCTTCTTCTATTCTAGAGAAAGGGGCACTAAATAACAACTGATCCATAGTAGTTTTTTCATGTTTATTTAGAATTAGGTCCTTTTATCCTGTATAATATGTTCATACCCGTCATTGGTGAAATGGAATCTGACAAGTTTCCGTGCTATTCTGTAGAAAATGAGTCATTGTTCAGGGGGAAGAACATGGATATGAAAATTGAGGATCCTGCAATAGAATCGTCCATGCATGACATGAAAGAAAGATTATTAAGCCGAATCTTTCTTTCTGTACTCGGTGTGGGCTTTATATTTACAGTCGTCAATTTTATTAATGAGTGGGTGCTTGGATCCGTTCAAATGACATATGCAGTAATACTGTTTTACAGCATTCTGCTTGTCATGCATGCGTTTCGAAGAAGAATCCACTTTGAAATCAGGGCTTACACAATCATCTTTATCTTGTTTGGTACAGGGATCGTCAGCGGTTTGACATACGGGATGGTGGGATCATCCATGTTGTTTTATGTGGGGGCGGCATATGTGGCGATGCTGCTTCTCTCAAAGCGTGAGACGATCTATTGGATGGCCATGACGCTATTTATCTATCTCGTAATCTATGTGTTTTGGGTTTCCGGGATATTGACCTACGAGTTCTCTGTTATGGATTATGCAGTGTCTGAAACAACGCTGATTTCAAGAATGGTCGCATTTATCTTTTTCGTCGGACTCCTTATCTTCTCCCAATGGATGGTTAATGAGTTCCTTGTGGATAAGATGAATGATTTAAAACAGACTCACGATGAACTGAGGCTGTCCGATAAACAGCTGATTGAACAGTACAATGAAATATTGGATAACCGCGAAGAGATTAAACTGAAAGAAGAGCAGTATCGCTCTATTGTCGAAAACACGGAAGATTTGATATATGCTGTGACCCCAGAACGAACACTGATCACCGCGAACAGTTCGTTTTCTGCCTTTGTGAAAATGGAGCAAAGTGAACTTATAGGGACATCTCTTGATAAATTAAAAGGTTTGGCCACCCTCATTGACGAAAATGACCGGAATTTGGATCATGTTTTGGCAATGAAAGAGCCGATCCAGTTTGTTCAGCGAATTGAAAAGCCTTCAGGCAGACAGATTTATCATACGGATATCACCCCCGTCATGCATGCGGATGGCAGTTTAACGATGATGCTTATCAAACATCATGATGTTACGGAACTGGTTCATAAAGATGAACAGATCGAACAGCTCGCCTACTTCGACCAATTGACAGGACTTGTAAACCGTTATCATTTTGAAGCGATTATTTCGGAAAAAATAAAAGACATCGGTCATCAGTTTGGCATCATTTATTTTGATCTCGATCATTTTAAAAAAATAAATGACACAATCGGTCACTTCGCCGGTGACTATCTGTTAAAGCAGGTTGCTGAAACGCTTCAGGGTGTCCTGCCGGATGATGCCACTTTGGCACGACTCGGCGGTGATGAATTTGCTGTGGTCCTTGATGAAACAAGCGAGGGTCATGCATTGATGAGACTGCTTGAAGAAGTGGCGGATACGATCGTAAAGACGGCGAGAAAACCGGTTAATATTGATGGTGTTCATTATTACATCAGCGCCAGTGCCGGAATCGTGGTCTATCCGGAACATGGCAGGAGTCATGACGAACTGATGAAAAACGTGGATACGGCGATGTATAAAGCGAAGAATGATGGTAAGAATAAATGTATCTTCTTCAATGCAGAGATAAAAGATGAAACAGATCAGAGCATTCTTCTTGAAGCACATTTGCGTCATGCTTTTGAGTATGATGAAATGTATGTGGATTATCAGCCGCTTGTTTCAGGAAAAAATGAACACGTTCGCGGCTTTGAGGCATTGATGCGTTGGAATTCAAATTATTTTGGTCCGGTTTCACCTGCGGTGTTTATACCTGTATTGGAGCAAACGGGAATGATTGTGGAGTTTGGGGAATGGATCCTGAAAGAAGCCTTGAACAAAATCCATGAGCTGGAAAAAGTGTCAGATCAGTCGTACGTCGTTTCTGTCAATGTGTCGTTGTTACAGTTGAAACAGGAGCGATTTGCAACAAATGTGAAAAGAATTATGGATGAATGGGGAGTAAACCCTGCTTCAGTGGAACTTGAGATTACCGAGAGTATCCTGGCAGACGATGTGGAACTCATTATCAATGTGCTTAGTGAGCTTAAGCAGTACGGAATAAGAATTGCCCTTGATGATTTCGGTACCGGATACTCATCACTCAGTTATTTGAGGAAATTCCCACTGGATACACTGAAGATTGACAAGTCATTCAGCGAGGGGATCGGACAGCAGCAAAAGCAGTTAGAGCTGATAGGATCAATCATACAGATGGCTCATAAAATAGGGCTTGAAGTGGTTGCTGAAGGGATTGAGGAGCCTGAGCAGGTTGCCTATTTAAAGCGGCATCACTGTGATTATTTCCAAGGGTATTATTTTCATAAACCTTTGAATGATAAAGATTTACTGAAGGTAGTCAAAACAGGATAATGAGGTTTGAAAATAAATGATGTCAAAAGCCTCTTTTCTTTTGTTTATTCAGGCACTACAATCAACTGAATGCTGTTTGCAGATTAGGGAAGTCTTAATATGAAGCCAATCCAGTCGGACAGACGGTAAAATAAGCATGTCATGCATGATTTCATCGTCCGGGGGGGAGCTCCGGACGATTCTTTTTTATGCAAAGGAGGGGGACGCAACTATGAACCATCTTCAGAACGTAATATTTGGCAGTGGATGATTTTGGGGACCTGATGGCCGGTTCGGCCAATTGGAAGGTGTGACAGCAACAGAGGTAGGCTATGCAGGCGGCGATATGCCCGAGCCGACATACAGGCAAATGAGGGATCATACAGAAGTGGTCCGGGTAACGTTTGATTCAGACAGAATCAGCTTCGAACGGTTGTTAGATGAGTTTTGGCAACATCACTCCGGAAAACAGCACGGGTACGGAGGGACTCAGTATCAGTCATTGCTGATCACGGAAACGACTGAGCAGCTGCAGATGGCAAAGAGAATGATACAGCGTTATCGCGAGACGGAAAACAGAGAGATCGAAACGGTACTGACAATGAATAAGCCGTTTACATCTGCGGAAATGTACCATCAGAAATACATGCTGAGAAATCGTTCGCGCTCCTGGCAGGAGCTGCTGGACCAGTTTGATTCTGAAGAGGCCTGTATCCGTTCCACGTTTACAGCAAGACTGAATGCCCTTGCTTGCGGTGAATTAACAAAACAGGAATTGCGATCAATGCTTAACTATTCAGTTGATTTTTCAGGTGAAAGGGAGATCTTCACTTCATTTTTAGGTCGCATGAAATGGTAATGGTATCAAAGGATGAAGCGTTTTTTTGATCAGCCATCGAGCAGCCATTATCTGGTTAGGAGGCAATGCTGGTGACAACAGAACCATCAATACACAAGAAAGAAACGAAGCGCGAAAGGGCCATTCGCTGGATGATCCAGCGTTGGCATGCGCGCAACAACTTTGATCCGGCAAGTCCCTGGCTGTCTTCAGGCGTGTTTTTAACAGGTCTGATTCTGATGATCATCACAGCATCCGGAAACCCGTCAGGTCTGGGGATTGCCGTGGACAGCCTGATACATATGGCGGTGTTCAGTTTTGTGTACTGGGGTGTAGTATGGACAGGAGGACTGCTCCTGTCGATGTTTTATATCCCGGTTCCAAGAGAGACACTTCTCTCTTTGCTTATATCCGGGTATATCGCCTATCGCGTCTTTTCGGAAGGGAATATTGAGGATCCGTTTGTTTATGCAGTCAGCGTGGGGTGGATACTTGGCGGATTGGCCTTTGGGATATTGATTGCGGTTTTGGTGAACGTAAAACACAGATCACGGCCAAAGACACTTTTTTATGCAGCTGTTCCTGCATCCGTCCTGGTCGGGCTCATCATGTATCACCCGACTGCACCGGAGTATGAGCAGATCGTAACCTCTGATTATACGGTTACAGAACTGGATGAAGTCCATGATTTGGATGATCCATTGAACTCAGGGGTCTACGGGATCGAGACATTCACCTACGGTCCCGGTGGAGATGTCCACAGAACGGAATTTCGTCATCAGATGGACGTTGTCACGGCGTCAGTGGACGGATCACATTATATAGACGACTGGAGCCGCGGAAGGACTTTTTTCTGGGGCTTTGATGAATCAGAGCTTCCATTAAACGGAAGGGTGTGGCTCCCTGATTCAGATGCCGGGGAAAAGCATCCTGTTGTACTGATGGTTCATGGGAATCACCGTATGGAGCATTTCTCTGATGACGGTTATACCTATCTTGGAGAAACTTTGGCATCGAAAGGATACATCGCCGTATCCGTCGATCAGAATTTCCTGAATTTTTCAGGATATACCGGTATTCCTTCAGAGAATTATACCTTAAGGCCCTGGATTCTGATGCAGCATCTGTTGGAATTCAAACGGCATCAGGAAGAAAGCAAGGACAATGCGTTTAAGAAAATGGATCTTGATTCCGTATCTTTGATCGGGCATTCGCGTGGCGGTCAGGCGGTCAGTATGGTTGCGGATTATGAACGGTTTTTCGCGGACGATGATACGGTATCAGGGATGGAAAAGATCGGACTCGATGCAGTGATCGCCATTGCTCCTACGGACCGTCAGGTGAATGATCAGCGTCCGCGGCTTGAAGGGGTTCATTATCTGACATTGCACGGCGCTCATGACGGTGATGTGCATAATTTCCGCGGAGACAGACAGTTTATGCGAACCAATGTGGATTCAGCTGAGGAGGTTCTGTATAAAGCCAGTGTGTATTTCACAGAAGGAAATCACAGCCAGTTTAATGAGGATTGGGGGCGGTCTGATTTAAGTCTTCCAGGTGGCGTCTTTATGAATCGGAGGCATCTGATGTCTCCTGACGATCAACGGGATGCAACGGCGCTTTTCATCGCTGCTTTTCTTGATTTGACCGTGGGTGGCCAGGCTGATTTGGAGCTGATGTTTAAAGACCCCGGGACAGTTCCGTGGCTGCCTGATTCAGGCTTTTTAACTCGGTTTGATTCATCGGAAAGTGAAACACTGGTCGCTTTTGATGCCGGATCGGATGCGGCATCGTTCCGTGATGGAGGAGAGTCCGAATTTAAAGGATTTTATGAGACTGAAGTTCGCAATGCGGAGGACCGAATGCGGAATACGAAAGCGACCCGGGGTCTTGTAATGGGATCACGAGACAATGGATCGTGGCGGGCGATATTGTCATCGAGGATCAAAGAGAGGGTGGAAGAGAAAGATGGGGGTTCAATCGGTATTTCTCTTGCCAATCTCGGATTTGAGCTTGAGGAAGACGGATTGGATCACTGGCCGTGGAACACGTCTCCGGTGATTGCCGTCTCACTCGGGCTTTCAAATGGAGAACGTTTGACCGTTCGATCGGATCAGTTTCATCACGTCTATCCGCCTGTGTTTACCCAGTATTCAAGATATCCAGGGTTAGACGAATCCATGCGGGGAGATAAGTACTCTCAACCGGCAGAAGGCGTGTTCCATGTGTATCACGTGCCGATTGACCGTTTTCAGGAACAGTCGGATCATTTCACCCTTTCTGCACTTGAATCTCTGGAGATCGAGGTTGTGGATGGACCGGCTAAAATCATGATTGACTGGATCAAATGGTATCCGGAATAACAGAAATAACCCATTCCGCTTTGGAATGGGTTATTTCTGTTTGTTGCCCATTCGCGATGAATTATCAGTATTGTTAGGTAATTTGATCGTATCATGGTACAATAAGCCAATCTCAATGTGTAAAATTATGTGGCATTGAGAAGCAGGAATCCATTCACTTGGACGGAGGAGGACGTGACTATGTCAGCACATATAAATTACGGGCAAGGTTTGTATCGCCCTGAAAATGAGCACGAAGCATGCGGTATTGGCGTCATTGCCAACATCGATGGCCATGCTACACATGATATTGTGCAAAACGCTGTTACAATCCTGTGTAATCTTGAGCACCGTGGTGGCCAATCTGCGGATACAAGTACAGGAGACGGCGCTGGAATGATGACGCAAATCCCCCATCATTTCTTCTCGAAGGCCTTTCATAAGGAAGATTTAACGCTTCCCGATCAGGGAGAGTACGGAATCGGCATGATCTTCTTCCCGAATGATTATAAAAAACGCAATGACTTTGCTGCCATGTTTGACAGCATTGTAAAGGAAGAGGGACAGAGGATTCTCGGTTGGCGCACTGTTCCTGTGAACGATTCATTTGTTGGGAAGACTGCCAAGATGTCGAAGCCTTTCATCCGTCAGGTGGTCATTACACCGGGCGAGGGCATTGAGGATCAGGATGCATTTGAACGGAAGCTCTATGTGATCAGAAATCGTGTCGAAACCGAAATCCGTTCTATGGAAAGCGGACATGGTTTTTACATTGCAAGTATGTCAAGCAGAACCATCGTGTACAAAGGGATGCTCGTGCCTGAACAGCTGGACAGTTTTTATATTGACTTGAACCACCGGGACTTCAAGTCGGCATTTGCATTTGTACATTCAAGGTTCAGTACGAATACATTCCCGAGCTGGGAGCGTTCGCATCCAAACCGGATGTCGATTCACAATGGCGAGTTCAACACCATCAAAGGGAATGTAAACTGGATGTTTGCGAGAGAAAAGAAGGCATTAGGCGGGAAATTTTCACAAGAAGACCTGAATAAAATTCTGCCTGTGATTGAACCGACGGGAAGCGATTCGTCCATGTTTGACAATGCCTTTGAATTTCTGCATTTATCAGGAAGGTCCCTGGCTCACACCGCGATGATGATGGTGCCAGAACCGTGGGCGAACGATCACCTGATGGAGAAAGATAAGAAGGATTTTTACCAGTATCACAGCACGATGATGGAACCGTGGGATGGCCCTGCGGCTTTGGCATTCACCAATGGAAAACAAATCGTTTCATGCCTGGACCGCAATGGCCTTCGTCCTGCGCGATACTACGTTACGAAAGACGGTATGATCGTCCTTGGCTCTGAAGTGGGGGCATTGGACATTTTCTCTGAAGATGTGATGTACAAAGGCAGGCTCGAACCTGGGAAAATGCTGATGGTTGATCTTGAAAAAGGTGAAATCATCCCTGATGATGTCATCAAATCGGAAATCATCAATGAGCATCCATATGGGGACTGGCTCGATGCAAACCTTGCGTCACTAGAGGACCTTGATAAGCCGGATGCGACAGTGGGGATCCGGATTGAAGGCGAACAGCTTACCGAACAGCAGCTCGTTCACGGGTATACGAACGAAGAAATGGAAAAAATCATTAAGCCCCTTGTCTCAGGAGGGAAAGATCCCGTCGGTTCAATGGGGTATGATTCACCGATTGCCGTTCTCTCGAAAAAACCTCAGCTTTTATACAATTACTTTAAACAGATGTTTGCGCAGGTTACGAATCCGCCAATTGATGCGATACGAGAGGAAGTCGTAACGCAGGTATCCACTACCGTCGGAAAAGAACAAAGTGTCGTAGATCCACAGGCAGAAAGCTGCAGGCATATCACCCTGCCTACACCTCTTGTCACGAATGAAGAACTTCAGGTTCTTCAGCACCAGCAGGATCCGGCATTTAAATCCGTGGTTTTTTCAACCCTGTTTGCACCTGATCAGGAGAAAGAGGCATTGGCATCCCGTCTTGAGGCGCTGTTTATCGAAGCAGATCAGGCGATTGAGGACGGTGCGGTCTTCCTGACACTCTCAGACAGGGGGATTAATACGGAGTATGCAGCAATACCTGCTCTGCTTGCCGTTTCCGGACTCCACCATCATTTGATACGCAAAGGCACCCGAACGGATGTGAGCCTCTTTGTCGAAACAGGAGAAGCAAGGGAAGTTCACCACTTCGCCGCACTTTTGGGCTATGGTGCGGAAGTGATCAATCCTTATCTTGTCTTTGACTCACTTCACGATCTGATTGATCGCAAGGAACTGGTCAAAATGCATGCCTCAGATGCTGTGAAACGCTATGTGCAATCGGTGACTGACGGCATTATGAAGGTTCTGTCAAAGATGGGGATATCCACGATTCAGAGTTACCGGGGTGCCCAGATCTTTCAGGTGATCGGTATACATGAATCGGTGATTGACCGACACTTTACGAGAACTTCATCTTCAATAGGCGGTATTGACCTGGCGATGATTGAGAAAGAAACCCTCATGCGTCACAAAGTGGCCTTTCAGGAATACCGCGGCGCTAAAAAACGACTCGACTCCGGAGATGATTATCAATGGCGCAATCACGGAGAGGATCACCAGTATAATCCGAAGACCATTCATTACTTGCAACACGCATGCAGGCAGGGCGATTATCAGCTCTTTAAGAAATATTCGGCACTTTTGACCGACGAGACAAATAACCTGCAATCCATTCGCGGGATGCTGTCTTTTAAAGATACTCAGTCAATCCCCATAGAAGAAGTGGAGTCGGTATCAAGTATCGTCAAACGGTTCAAAACAGGGGCTATGTCTTATGGCGCAATCAGTCAGGAGGCGCATGAGGCACTCGCCATCGCGATGAACCGGCTCGGGGGACAGTCGAATTCAGGTGAAGGTGGTGAGGATATTGACCGCTTCACTCCCGATGAGAACGGAGATTCCAGGCGCAGCGCCATCAAACAGGTTGCTTCGGGACGATTCGGGGTTAAGAGTCATTATCTGGTTAATGCGGATGAAATCCAAATCAAAGTGGCCCAGGGAGCAAAACCGGGTGAAGGTGGCCATCTTCCTGGCAAGAAAGTGTATCCGTGGGTAGCGGAAGTCCGTGGATCAACACCGGGCGTGGAACTCATTTCTCCACCGCCGCACCATGATATTTATTCCATTGAAGACCTTGCAGAACTGATTCATAATTTGAAAAATGCCAATCCGGATGCGCGGATCAGTGTAAAACTGGTATCTGCAGACGGTGTCGGAACCATCGCTGCCGGTGTTGCAAAAGGGCGGGCAGATCTCGTGCTCATTTCCGGTTATGACGGCGGAACCGGTGCTGCCCCTCGGACCAGTCTGAAGCATGCAGGCCTGCCATGGGAGATCGGACTGAGTGAAACGCATCAGACGCTATTGTTAAATGGCCTCAGGGACCGTATTGCTGTTGAGACAGACGGGAAGATGATGTCCGGTCGTGACGTTGCGATTGCGGCGCTACTGGGTGCAGAAGAATTCGGTTTCTCCACGGCGCCGTTGGTTGTGCTGGGCTGTGTGATGATGCGGGTCTGTCATCTGGATACGTGCCCTGTGGGCGTGGCGACACAGAATCCTGAACTGCGCAAGAAGTTCATCGGTACTGCTGACAGCATTGAGCATTTCATGAGGTTTGTGGCCGAAGAAGTGCGTGAAATCATGGCCGAACTCGGGTTTCGAAAGCTTGAAGATATGGTCGGTCGGACCGATCTTTTGGAGATGAACAGTGAAACCGGTCACTAGAAAGGCCAATTCCTCGACTTCTCAAGGTTGCTGCACCAGCCTGAGATTCCACGCTATTCCACTCCGTTTAAATCGGTGGAACAGGATCACGGGCTTGATTCATCATTGGACATGCAGGAACTGATTCCGTTTTGTGAAGACGCACTGGAGCACCAGGTTCCGGTTAAAGGCACGTTCTCGATCCGTAATATTAACCGTGTCACCGGCACGATCCTTGGCAGTGAGGTATCAAAGCGCTACGGACTGAATGGCTTGCCCGATCATACGATCCGACTGTCGTTTAAAGGTTCAGCCGGTCAAAGCTTCGGTGCGTTTATCCCCCGGGGGATGACGCTGAAACTCGTGGGTGATGCAAATGATTACGTAGGGAAAGGATTGTCCGGCGGTACGATTATTCTGAGGCCATCAAGAAAACGCACCTTTACCTCAGAGGATAACGTCATCGCGGGGAATGTCTGCTTCTACGGTGCAACTTCAGGCAGTGCCTATATTAACGGCATTGTCGGTGAACGCTTCTGTGTCCGGAACAGCGGTGCAGATGTGATTGTTGAAGGTACAGGCGATCACGCTTGCGAATATATGACAGGCGGAAACGTCATCATACTGGGAAATGTCGGGAAGAATTTTGCTGCCGGTATGAGTGGAGGAAAGGCATATATACTTTATGAAGAGGATACGCCTTTTGAAGATAAGTTGAATAACGAACTTGTGACGGCAACTCCCCTAGAAGACGAAGAGGAACGATTGATGATTTACGAAACCATTAAGCGTCATATCGAGCACACGTACAGCGACCGCGGAAAAGAAATTCTCCGCCGCTGGGACGACCTTTCAGGCAAGTTTATCCGTGTGGTTCCAAAACAGTTCGAGGCGATCCAAACGAGAATCCAGTCGTTGATTGATGATGGACTTGAGCGGAAAGACGCTGAAATGAAGGCGTTTGAAGAGAGTAAGTAATTCAGAAAGGGGATGTCTGCCATGGGAAAAATCACAGGCTTCATGGACTACAACCGTCAGACTCATGAGGAACGGGATCCCGCAGAACGAACAAAGGATTGGGATCTTTATACAATAGGATTAACTGAAAAGGAAGTCCAGGAACAGGGAGCACGCTGTATGGATTGTGGCGTACCCACCTGTCATACGGGAATCGATATGGAAAACGGAACCTCTGGGTGTCCGGTCTATCATCTGATTCCTGAATGGAATGATCTTGTGTACAGAGGTCAATGGAAAGAGGCACTGAAAAAAGAACATGAAAAGAATAATTTCCCGGAGTTTACGGGCTATACTTGTCCTGCACCATGCGAAGGGGCATGTGTTCTTGGAATTTATGAACCCCCGGTTGCCATCCGTTCAGTGGAAAGGGCAATTATCGACAAAGGATTTTCGGAAGGTTGGGTCAAACCTGAACCGCCAAAGAAACGAACAGGCAAAACCGTTGCGATTATTGGCAGTGGACCCGCGGGTCTGGCGGCAGCGGATCAGTTAAACCGGGCGGGTCATCATGTCACGGTGTATGAACGCGATGCTCACATCGGAGGATTGCTGACGTACGGCATACCTGAAGCGAAGCTGCCCTATGATATTATTATGCGGCGGATTCAGCTTTTAAAAGATGAAGGGATCCGATTCATCACCAATACCGAGATTGGAAAAGACCTTCAGGCGGATCAGCTGAAAGAGGACTTCGATGCTGTTATGTTGTGCACCGGTGCGACAGTTCCGAGAACAGCAGGCATTGAAGGAGAAGAGCTGAACGGTGTCCATTTTGCAATGGATTTTCTTCACGCCAACACGAAGAGTCTCCTCGAATCAAATCATACAGACGGAAATTATTTATCTGCCAAGGATAAGCGGGTGATTGTCATTGGCGGTGGGGACACCGGCACGGACTGTATTGCAACATCCATGCGCCATGGCTGCAAGTCTTTGACACAGTTTGATAAATATCGGAAAAAATCAACGGAACGTGATGAATCGAAAAACCCTTGGCCCCAGTGGCCGGTTGTCCATTTGGATGAGTATGGACACAAAGAAGCCGCCGCGATCTTTGGGACGGACCCGAGAGCCTATGGGATCGTCGCAGTCAAATTTACCGGAGATGATGCAGGTAACCTGAAGAAAGTACACACGGTTGAAGTAATCGCGACGAAAGATGCTTACGGGAACCGGACGCAGGAGGTTATTCCAGGCACCGAAAAAGAATGGGATGCGGACCTCGTGTTTCTTGCTCTCGGATTTACCGGGCCGGAACAGCCGCTTATTGAGTCTTTTGGCGTGGACACGACGGATCGTTCAACGATCGAGGCCGACCATGAAGATTACCGGACGAATGTAGACGGTGTCTTCGCGGCCGGGGATGCTAGAAGGGGACAGAGTCTCGTTGTCTGGGCTATTAATGAAGGGCGCGGGGCAGCAAGAGAATGCGACCGTTATTTAATGGGAAGTACTGTCCTGCCATAAGGTTGCACTAAACACAAAAACCTGTTGCCGGAATGCCGGCAGCAGGTTTTTGTCACATAATGTTCGTAGGACTATCTTCTCTTTTGTATACCCAATGATGTATAATGGATGTAAGAAGATAAAGGAGGGATTCCAATGTTTAAAACAGCCAGACCGACTGCGGACATAAAAGATCTGATCAAAGAGGGGACAGACATTAAGTGCGAAGGGATTTTTTTGAATATTTTGAATAAAGCCAACTTTTTTCAAGCGGATCAGGAAGGGATGAAGCAGCTTTACCGGTACATACAGGAGGATCGCGACCAGCTTGCGGAACTTCTGAATGCCTATATACAGCGAGAGAACTCCGGAAGAAAACTGGATACGAATATTCATTTAAAACATATCGACGATCTGTTTAACGGTAATCGTGATGAACACTATTTTGAGCGCTCTGAGGTCTACTACAGGGATATCAGAGATGCAAACGGTTATCTGCCGGATCTTGTGAACATGCTCATGGATCTGCAGTTTGTCATTCAGACGAAAGTGCTTGCAAAACAGGCGATTAAACCTCATCAGGCCATGCGTTCACTGACGGCTCTGCAGAAGGCACTGAAAGTCGAGCAACAGGTATTAATCAATGTCTTTACCAGGGCACGAAACGAAGAATCGGCCGCAGGCATTGCATCACTCATCGATAAAAATGCAAAGATCATGCAGATGAAGGACCTTTTGCATCAGGTGGATGAACAGAATGACCATATTCAAAATGTAACGGCTGCCAGTGAAGAAATGTCATCCTCGATTTCAGACGTTGCAACCAATGCAACGGAGGTTGCTGAGAATTCACAAAGTGCTGCGGAGAAGGCGGAACGTGGCAGAACCGTCATTACCGAGTCCCTGCAGGATATCCTTGAAACGGAAACGTCATTCCGTAAGATCGAAGAATCCTTCAGTGAACTGCAGGCGAATGTGACGACGATTAAAGATGTTGTAAAACTGATTTATGATATTGCAGATCAGACGAATTTGCTGGCACTGAACGCATCTATCGAAGCCGCAAGAGCCGGTGAGGAAGGCAGAGGCTTCGCAGTCGTTGCCGAAGAAGTCCGTAAACTTGCGGAGAGCACGGTTACGTCTCTCAGAAAAGTGAATGAAAATGTGGAAAGCCTGACAGATGTCTCAGAAAATGTATCAGGAGCCATCGGAACAACCAGTGAAGCGATTAAAAAAGGCGTAAGTGAGGCGAGGGGTGTCTTACCGATTCTCGATGAAATCGTCGATGATGTCCAGAAAGTCAGTGAAGCAACGTCCAATACGGCAGCAACCGCAGAAGAGCAGTCTGCGGCGATGGATGAAACCGCCAAGCGGATGGAGAAGATTGCAGTCATCTCTGAAGAAGTCCGCTCACTCGGGGGAGAAACCGGACAGGCTGTCTATGAGCTCAGTGCCGAAACGAATCGGTTTAAAGATGAACTCTTCCCGGACAGAAGCCGATTATCCACCAATGCGAAGCTTTCCCTGTCAAAAGTCGATCACATCATGTGGAAATGGCGTATTTATAATATGCTTATGGGTTATGAATCCGTTGATGCCTCAGGTATTGCTTCTCATAAGGATTGTGCGCTCGGACAGTGGTATTTTGATGATTACACGCAGAAGCGTCTTGGCAATGACCGGACCTTTAAAGCAATGGATAAAGACCATGAATCGGTTCACCGCTGTGCGAGAACCGCGGCAGAAGCATATAACGCCGGTCGTATGGAAGATGCGGAAAAGGCATTTAACAGCCTTGAAAGTGCGTCACACAATGTTGTAAACAGTATTGAAGAAATCATGCAGCACTTGAAAAAATAATAATGAGGGAAAAAAGCAGTTCTTATCCGATGAGAGCTGCTTTTTGTATGGGATCAAAAATAAATTCAGTAATTTTGTTAATTTTTTTGGATTAGGGGGTTGATTTTCACCCTCTTTGTTATATAATAAAAATCAAGTTATATAACTGTATTATAACAGGTGGGAGGAAGACAATTGACTGAAGACTATGTAACAAAAGCATCGCTGAAAGTGGACCGCCAATTTGCTGAATGGCTGGAACACTTACTAAAAAGAGCAGATTTGGACCCGGAATCATTTTGGGAAGAGGCGGCTCTCTTCCTAAACAGGCACCATGCCACGAATGATGGATTACTCAGAGAAAGAAACGATTTTCAACTTATGCACGATCAATTGTCCTCCAATGAGACGGATAACCTTGATGAGTACCGCTCATTTTTAGCATCATCCGGCTATCTTGAGGAAAAACGTGACCGCGTGACCGTCCAGACGAATAATCTCGATGACGAAATTTGCCGACAGGCGGGTCCGCAGTTAGTCGTACCGGTGAACAATGAACGCTATGCACTGAATGCAGCAAATGCGAGATGGGGAAGTTTATATGACTCCCTCTATGGAACAGACGTCATCCCGGAGACTGAGGGGCGTGACAAAGGATCTTCCTACAACCCGAAACGCGGAGATGCCGTCATTGCTTACAGCAAAGGACTGCTTGATGAATGGGTACCGCTCGAAGGTGCCAGTCACAAGGAAGTGGAAGGCTACCGAATCAATGACGGGGTATTAGAAGGCAGGGTGAATGACCGCTGGTTATCTCTTAAAGAGAAGGATCAGTTCGTCGGATACAGCGGTGATGACGAGAAGCCCGCATCCATCTTGCTTGTTCATCACCGCATGCATATTGATTTATTATTCGATGAGGAACATCCGATCGGAAAGACAGATCCTGCTGGAATGAAAGATATTGAACTCGAAGGAGCAACAACGGTCATTGCGGATTTTGAAGATTCTGTTGCTGCGGTGGACGCGGAGGATAAGCGGGATGTCTATCAAAAATGGCACGAACTGATTGAAGGCTCACTCACTGCGGAATTTCAAAAGTTGGAGAAACGGATTATCCGAAGATTGAATGAGGACCGCCCCTATAAAGACAAACAGGGGAACCCGTTCCAAATGAAAGGGCGATCACTCCTCCTGGTCCGGAATGTCGGGCATTTGATGAGAACAGATCTGATTCGCTTTGAAGATGGGTCTGAGGCTTATGAGGGCATGATTGACGGACTGGTGACCGCTCTGATTGGTAAACTTGATATTGAAGGGAAAGGGAAGGTTCAAAATTCCCTCAGCGGCTCGATCTATATCGTAAAACCAAAAATGCATGGATCAAAAGAGGCAGCGTTCACGAATGCGCTTTTCACAGATATTGAAGATCTGTTAAAGCTTGAACGGCATACCATCAAAGTCGGGGTGATGGATGAAGAACGGCGAACGAGCCTCAACCTGACAAACTGCATCGAGGAAGTGAAAGACCGGATCTTTTTTATCAACACCGGTTTTCTCGACCGAACGGGAGATGAGATTCATACTTCTTTCAAACTCGGGCCCATGATCCGAAAAGGCGATATGAAACATTCTGCATGGCTGACCGGGTATGAACGGTCGAACGTGCTTAACGGACTCAAGACGAAACTTCATGAACAAGGACAGATTGGTAAAGGCATGTGGGCGATGCCCGATGAGATGAAGCAGATGGTGGATCAGAAAATCGGTCATTTGCATGCGGGTGGAAACACTGCCTGGGTACCGTCCCCTACCGCTGCTGTCTTACATGCCATACACTATCATCAGGCAGACATTGACTCGATTCAAGCTTCGCTCCTTGAATCTTTGGAAGAACAGACAAATGAGATGCTGACGATACCGATTGAGAAAAAGCCTGCATGGACAGAAGACGAGATCCGGGAAGAATTGGAGAACAATGCCCAGGGGATTCTCGGCTATGTGGTGAGATGGGTGGAACATGGTGTCGGCTGTTCTAAAGTGCCGGATATTCACGGTACAGGGTTGATGGAGGACCGTGCGACGCTCAGAATCTCCAGCCAGCATATGGCGAACTGGCTTTATCACGGAATTGTGACGGAAGAACAGATTAAAAACGTGATGAAGAAGATGGCGAAACTGGTTGATCGTCAAAATGAGGCGGATCCTGACTACAAGCCGATGAACGGCAGGTATGAGGAGTCAGAAGCGTTCCAGGCTGCACTCGAACTCGTCTTGAAAGGGCAGGATCAGCCGAGCGGCTATACAGAACCGATTTTGCACCGAAGAAGGAAGCAGTATAAACAAAAACAATCACAGGGAGTGAAGATGTAATGGGACAAAAAACAACGAAAATGATGCTGAATGAATGGAAAACAGACCGGTTTAAAGGTGTTGAACGTCCATATACACCGGAGGACGTGCAAAAGCTGCAGGGTTCTCTTCATATCGAGCACAGCATTGCAAGATACGGAGCAGATAAACTCTGGAAGCTGATGGAAGAGCGTCCATACGTCAAGGCTCTTGGCGCCTTGACAGGTAATCAGGCTATGCAGCAGGTCAAAGCCGGACTTGAAGCCATTTACCTCAGCGGTTGGCAGGTTGCAGCTGATGCGAATCTGTCTGGACAGATGTACCCGGATCAGAGCCTCTACCCGGCGAACTCGGTACCAAACGTCGTGAAGAAGATCAATCAGACGTTCCAGCGTGCCGATCAGATCCAACAGTCTGAAGGCGGAGGTGAAATCGATTACTTTGCACCGATTGTTGCGGATATGGAAGCAGGCTTTGGCGGACCATTGAATGTGTTTGAACTGACGAAATCGATGATCGAATCCGGTGCTGCCGGTGTACACCTCGAAGATCAGCTTTCTTCAGAGAAAAAATGCGGCCATTTGGGCGGTAAAGTTCTCCAGCCTACACAGGTTGCGGTAAGGAACCTGATATCTGCAAGACTCGCTGCAGATGTATGTGATGTACCGACAATCATTGTGGCAAGAACAGATGCCAATGCTGCCGATCTTCTGACGAGTGATGTGGACCCGTATGATCATGAGTTCCTCACGGGGGAACGGACGTCTGAAGGATTCTACCGGACGAAAGCGGGGATTGAACAGGCCATCTCCAGAGGGCTCGCTTATGCGCCTTATGCAGATCTGGTCTGGTGCGAGACGAGTGAGCCGAATCTTGAGGAAGCGCGCATGTTTGCTGAGGCAATCCACGAGAAATATCCGGATAAGAAACTGGCCTATAACTGCTCACCATCTTTTAACTGGAAGAAAAAATTGGATCAGGAGACCATTGCAAAATTCCAGGACGAACTGGGTCAAATGGGTTATGCGTTCCAGTTTGTTACCCTTGCCGGTTTCCATGCTCTGAACCACAGTATGTTCGAACTGGCACTGGATTATAAATCACGGGGGATGGCCGCATACTCAGAACTCCAGCAGGCTGAGTTTGATTCAGAAAAAGACGGCTACACGGCAACACGCCATCAGCGTGAAGTCGGGACAGGCTATTTTGATGAAGTCTCACAGGTTATTTCAGGGGGGACATCCTCGACATTGGCTCTCAGAGGGTCAACGGAAAGCGATCAGTTTACGAAATCACATGCTTAATAAGGCCGAGGTCACCGGATCGATTCCGGTGGCCTCTTTTTTCGACAGTGACACCCTTTAGCTGCTTCTTCTGGATACGTTTTCTCTTATGAAGATCCGGGTATCGGAAAATGTGAAGGGGGAATGGCCATGTATAAAAAAATAAGTGACTCGATCGTATTTATTATATCCGCAGTGATTGTCTCAGCGATCGTAGCCTGGGGATTCTTCGCTCCGGAGCATTTGGATACATATTCAGGAAACGCCATGGCTTACATGATTGAATCGTTCGGCTGGTTTTATGTCTCAGCGACAGCCCTGTTTATTTTGTTTTGTCTTTTTCTCGGTTTTGGTCCTTACCGCCATATGAAACTGGGGACAAAAGAAGAAAAGCCGGAATACACCTACTTCACATGGCTTGGTATGCTGTTTGCTGCCGGAATGGGTGTTGGTCTTGTCTTCTGGGGAGTTGGTGAACCGTTGTCTCACTTTCACAGCCCTGTCAACGGTGCAGAACAAGGCACTCAGGAAGCCGCAGAGGAAGGACTGTTATACGGTGTTTTTCATTGGGGTGTGCACCCTTGGGCCGTCTATGCAATTGTCGCGCTTGGACTGGCCTTTGCCAAGTTCCGAAAAAACCTGCCTGGCCTTGTCAGCTCAGCTTTCTATCCGTTGATCGGAGACGGGATCTATAAATGGCCCGGAAAGACGATTGATACCATTGTCATCATTGCCACGACTGTAGGCATCGCCACGTCATTTGGGATGAGCACGATGCAGGTGGGGAGCGGATTGAGTCAGCTGTTTAATCTGGAGACGACCATCACAATGTACATGGTGATTATCGTGGCAGTGACAGTGGTTTTCCTCTTTTCCGTCATGTCCGGATTAAACAAGGGGATGCGGTATTTGAGTATTTCCAATCTTGGACTAGCAGGGGTTTTGCTTCTTGTTGCGATCGCCGTCGGGCCGACAGTATTTGTGTTTGAACACATCATTTTGACTGCAGGACAGTATGTAACACAGTTACCATCGCTCAGTTTTGATACCACTCCATATACGGATAATGAATGGATGGGAGAGTGGACGCTGTTCTATTGGGCATGGGTGATTTCATGGAGTCCGTTTGTCGGAACGTTTATCGCAAGGGTTTCGAGGGGAAGGACACTGCAGGAATTTATCATTGGCGTATTGTTTGTTCCCACGTTGATTACGATCGTCTGGTTTGTGACATTTGGTGGTGCCGGGATCTATTTTGATATGCATGCAGGCACAGATATTGCTTCTGTGGTGTCTGACACGCCGGAAGCTGGGTTATTTCTGGTGCTTGAACAGTTCCCGTTTGATTTGATTCTCAGCCTGGCCGCACTCGTGTTAATTTCAATTTTTTTCATTACTTCTGCAAATTCGGCGACGTATGTGCTGGGTGTATTTTCGTCATCAGGAAATCTCGATCCGAATAAAAAGGTTCTTTTGGTATGGGGACTGTTAATTTCATCGATTGCAGCTGTGCTGCTTGCAAGCGGTGGTCTTGACGGGATGCAGGCTGTAGCAACTATCATTGCTTTTCCCTTTACAATATTGATGCTTCTGATGATGTTAGCCGTATACAAATCTCTCCATAAGGAGGGGATTGAAAAGCATCAGATCGAAGAAAAAGAAGACTGGTAAGAGACTCCCGAATTCATAAGATGTAAGTTTTTGATCAGTAAAGAGCTGAACCGGCCCATCATGCATGGACCGGTTTTTTAGTGGAGCTTTTTTTGTTGGTACCCGTGTTACTTTTTCGGTTTGGATACGTCTAATATAGTAAGCAGGGAGGTGAGGCGCTTGCAAGAGGATGAACTCATTGAAAGTGCACTCTCGGGAAACGAATTTGCATTACGGCGTCTGCATGATGCATACATTACCGGTGTGTTTAACTACGTGATCGCCCAGACGCAGAATCGCCAGGATGCAGAAGAACTGATTCAGGATATCTTTTATAAAGTCGCAAGAAATCTCGATACGTTTCAAAGAGATTCGGGTTTTAAGACTTGGGTATTCGCAATTGCGAGGAACACCGTACTCGATTACCACCGAACCGCGACGAAACGAAAACGCCATGTGTTGATGGATTCGGAAGAACTCGTAAGGATGATGCCGGTGACAGATTCTGCAGAAGAAGAGATGATAAAAGCGGACGAGATGCAGGAAGTGATGGCTATGATTGCATCATTACCGGAAGCATACAGCACGGTTCTTCACCTGAGAATCATTGAAGATTTCTCAGTAAAAGAGACGGCGGCCATTATGAAGAAATCTCCGCTTGCGGTGAAGGCGTTACTCTACAGAGCGAGAAAAGCACTTGCCTCGAATTATGAAAGAGAGGTGATGAATGAATGAAGAGAAACCAGGATGAATCCACCGAGAAGCTCATCAGGAACATGCGACTGTCCCCATCCAAAAAAGCAAAAGAGGCAAGTTTTTCAATGATGAGGAAAGGACTGAGTGAGATGAACAATGAACGGGGAGATTCAGTTGAAATGAACAATCGGAAAAACCGTCAAACATGGAATGCCCGTCTTGCATTCATCGCAGCTGCGGCAATTCTCTTCTTGCTGCTCATAAACATGGATTTCCTGTCTCCTGCTGATGATAATCAGGCGGACGAAGAGCATCAGAATCAGGCGGCTGAAAACGTGAATCAGGAGAACGGCGAGGATGCGGATCCTGAAGGGGATGTCAATGACGCGCAGAACGAAGGGGATGCGGAATCAATACCAGATGAAGAGAATGAGCAAAACGAAGGAAGTGATCGACCTCCAGTCAAATCCATTACTACCTATCCGGAAGGCGGAGAACGGACCAGAGACTATCAGCTTCTTGATGAGGGCGTATTGCCTTTCACTACCTACGTGCGGGAAGAGTGGACCGTCAATGTACTTGAAAATGCCGGAGTGAGGGTGGACCTCGTTCCTGATGAGAATGACTATGATTTCGGGAGGATCACAATACGGATTGGTGATGAAGAGGCCGATGAAAAGCAATTTTCGGACGAGATGGCAGATTATCTTGGTGCATTCGAAGAAGTTGAGGCGTATGAACCTGAGGAGGGCATGCCTTTTTACGAATGGCTGACAGAAGGATACAGATACCTGGATGTTCAGGCAGATACTGCAGGGTACAGCTACCTCCTTCATCATGACGAGGTATGGATCTGGCTTGATTCATCACACAGGCTGGAGTTTCAGGAAGGCTGGTTTGATGATGATATCTTTTCAAGAGAACTTCAATGGCGCTGAATTCCAGCGCCTTTCTTTCTGATTGCTATTTGATGGTGATGATGGTATTCTAAACTCGTTGTATTGCAATGGAGAGCGTCATAACGGGGTGAATAGAATGAGCTATCAACGTCCTAGATGGATCTATTGGAATAAAGTGTTTCCAAGCCGTTTTCAGGCGGGCTGCATGAAGGCGAAAATTGAAGATAACTGGATTAACGGCTATGAAGCGGGTCCTTTAGTGGAGATCCGCAAGCTGAATGAACGAAAATATGTCGTCCGCTATACATTTGACGAAACAATTTAATGAATATACTTGACGAATGTTTATTTTTCAAGTATATTAATAAATGTCGCTGAAACATTACGTATAACAGTAAACAGCGGGCTGTTAGCTCAGCGGGAGAGCACTTGGTCGACAACCAAGGGGTCACTGGTTCGATCCCAGTACAGCCCACCATGACGATTACCCAACCCTCCGGAACAAAACCGGCGGGTTTTTTATGTATGTATCTATCCCCTTAAGAGAAAGGAGTCTCTTGTCATGGATGAGATGATGAAGCTCTATATGATCGAGCAAATCCGAAATAATCTGGCTTCCGATGGCGTGCGGATTGACCGGGATGATGAGAAGAAAATGAAAGAATTTCTTGATCGTGACATGAGCATTGATGAGTTGATCGACTATTTTAAATCGAAAGACGGGGATCAGTGACAGGAAAGGAGGAATCGATTGATGTTTCATGCGGATTCCTTTAAAGAAAAGCTTAGGTTGTTTGTCATGATCCTGTGGCCAATTATGCTGACGCAGGTGATGATGTTTTCGATGAATATCGTCGATACGATGATGGCCGGCCGGGCCGGCACCAACGATCTTGCCGGGGTGGCAATCGGAGGAAGCCTGTGGATGCCGGTATTTACCGGGATGAATGGTATTCTTTTGTCGACATCTACGATTATCGCTCACCTGATGGGAAAGAAGTAGTCCGGGCATGTTCATCATGCAGTCATGCAGGCGCTGTATCTTGCTGTTATGCTCACGGTTTTTGTCATCGCTTTTGGAGCGTTGGTTTTGGATCCGGTCATTTCCCTGATGTCATTGGATGACTCCGTACATATTGTATCGTTTCATTATCTTGTTGGGATGTCATTTGGTATTTTGCCTCTGTTTTTATTTACCGTACTGCGGTATTTTTTTGACGGACAGGGTTTCACAAGGATTACGATGCACATTCTCTTTTTGACACTGCCGGTGAATTTCTTTTTTAATTATGTCCTCATCTTTGGTCAGTTAGGGTTTCCCCAGCTTGGAGGGATCGGGGCAGGTTATGCAACAGCCATTACATATTGGTTTATGTTCATTGCCGGGATCGTGATGACCTTTAAGGTGGAAACAGTCAGAAGATATAAACTGTTTGTCCGGTGGGTCAAACCTTCCTGGAAAGCATTCAGGGAGCAGTTATCGATTGGTGTGCCAATGGGACTTTCTCTGTTTTTTGAAGCCAGTATTTTTGCAGTCGTCACATTGCTGATTGGTGTGATGTTCTCAACAGTAACGATCGCTGCCAATCAGGTTGTATTGAATTTCACTTCTTTGTTGTTCATGGTGCCTCTCAGTATATCAATGGCACTGACTATTGTTGTCGGTTTTTCGGTGGGAGGAAACCGGATCCGCGCTGCCAAGGCGTACAGTTGGATTGGCGTTGCAGGCGGAACTGGTTTTTTAATGATTGGCGCTGTGTTTTTATTTTTCTTCAGAGAACAGATTGCCTATCTCTACACAGATAATGCGGAAGTGGTCTCCATTGCGATGGTGCTGTTCATCATTGCAATCATTTACCAGATTTCAGATGCCTTGCAATCGAGTCTTCAGGGAGTCTTGCGAGGTTATAAAGATGTCACTTTGCCATTTTACATTGCATTTGTATCCTACTGGCTCATTGGTCTTCCAATCGGATACGCTTTGGCGGCATGGACGGAGCTCGGACCTGTCGGATTTTGGATCGGCATTACACTTGGTCTGACGAGTGCGGCAGCGGGTTTCTATTTTCGTCTTCGTATTTTGCTTCGGCGCTATCCGGACGAGGACACTGGACCATCGCAGTAGAAACGGGCTACCTCATCATCTGAATCTTTTGCGCATCCAAAGCAGCGGAAACAGTGTCAAATCCTCACAACTGCCAGGTTGTTTTGTTATAATGAAGGAATAATCAACTGAAACGAGGTGCAGAGATGACAATTGCAATAGATTCAACAACAACTTTGAAGAATGGTGTAGAAATGCCGCGGTTTGGACTGGGTGTCTATAAATCCGAGGCTGGAGAAGAAGTGGAGACGGCCGTAAAGACAGCTATTCAGACAGGCTACAGAATGATTGATACAGCTTCGTTCTATAAGAACGAAGAAAGTGTCGGAAAAGCCATCAGAGAATCCGGGGTTTCAAGAGATGATTTGTTTATCACGACGAAGGTCTGGAATGATGAACAGGGTTATGACGAAACCAAGGAAGCCTTTGAGCGAAGCAGATCTCGACTTGGCCTTGAGGTGATTGATTTGTATTTAATCCACTGGCCGGTAACAGAGACCTTCGAGGACACCTGGCGTGCGATGGAAACGCTCTATGAAGAAGGGAAAGTCAGGGCAATCGGTGTCAGCAATTTTCATAAACAGCATATCGAAACACTGATGCAGACATGCAGGGTAGAGCCGATGGTCAATCAGGTTGAACTTCATCCTTGGCTCAGCCAAAAGGATTTGCACCACTATTGTCAGACAAAGGGGATCCAGATAGAAGCATGGAGTCCGCTAGCAAGGGGGGGGAAATTTGGCGACCCCTTTATGAAAGAAATTGCAGGACGTCACGGAAAAACAGAAGCGCAGGTGATTCTCAGGTGGATGCTTCAAAAAGAGATCGTAACAATTCCTAAATCAGTTACAGTTAGCCGTATTCAGGAAAATGCGGATCTGTTTGATTTTGATTTGAGTTCAGAGGAAGTCAGTGCCATTGATCAATTGGATGCAAATGAACGTATTGGTAAAAATCCGGATTATATCGATGAACTGACTTTTGAATGATGGGGGCAGGCGTTTATGAAAGGAACGAGTGCGTTTAAAAGACTGCTGTTCTGGGGTGGATTGATTATCATAGCTGGAGGCGGCGTAACTGCTGTTTTCCTAGCATTGAATTTTTATCTTGTGCCGCCGGAGATTGATCCGCAAACCGGAGAGGAGCTCTACGAAGGTATGTTGCACCCTCAACGGGCCTGGATCGCCGTGGCAGTCTTTATGGGGACATTCATTACAGGGTTATTCCTGATCGGTATGTCAAAAATATTGGCACTGTTGAGTGATATTCTTGATCAGCTGAGCAAATAAACAGAAGCCGGATTCACTTTTTTGAGGAGTGAATCCGGCTTCTTTGTATGACAAAGTGATTCATCAACTTTCGTGAACACCGAGGGCAATCTTTGCGTAACGGCTCATCATTGATTTATCCCAAGGGGGGCTCCAGACGATTTCCACGTCCACTTCTTCACCTATTTCTCCGATTTCCTGAAGCTCCGAGAGCGCATTTCGAATGTCGGATACGATGGTGCCGGCGAGAGGACAGCCCATCGCTGTCAGAGTCATTTCAACGCGGACATTCAGATCTTCATCGAGATGGATCTCATAGATCAGTCCCAAGTTGACGATGTCGACACCCAGTTCGGGATCGATAACATTCTCGAGTTGTGCATAGATTCTGTCTTTCAGTTCTTTCATGTCGTCAGTCATGACGAATCCCTCCTTACAATCATTTATACCCTCTGAATCTTCCTGAATAACCTTTCCTGTCTGTTGTTAATGGCTTATAATAGACAAGGTGAACGGCGTGATAAAAAAGGAGACCTATATGGATATTTTACGTAATGAAACAACTGCATTTATTCAACAAAATTGGGAGACGTCAGGTTTCACCGGACTGACTGATATTCAGCATCAAATGATCCCTGAAGCAAGAAAGGGTGGTGCATTGATTGCAGAAGCACCGACGGGTACCGGTAAAACACTCGGTTATTTGATTCCGGCTCTTGAGCGTATCGATGAAGAACGGCCTCAAACACAGGTACTGATTATTGTTCCGGGTAAAGAGCTCGCTATGCAGGTGCATGAAGAGGTGCAGAAATGGACTGTCGGGAGCAGCATCCGGGCAGCTGTGATGATTGGTGGAGCCAATGTGAAGCGGCAGTATGAGAAGTTGAAGAAAAAGCCGCACGTCATTACAGGTACACCCGGGAGAGTGAATGAACTGATCAAAGATAAGAAATTAAAAGTGCATGAAGTGTCCACACTCGTGTATGATGAGGCCGATCAGCTGTTTGTTCCCGATCATCTTGATACCATTGATCAGATTAATAAAGCTGTTCCGGGTAAAGAGCAGCGGATTATATGCTCGGCAACGATTCCCGAGCGTGTCGTTTCATTTGCCGATGAAAGATTCAGTAATATAAAGACGATTCGTGTAGAAGCTTCCAGCAAAGATTTACAGCGGGTGTCACATCTTTATTTGCTCGTGGAGAAACGTGATAAAGTCAAAACGCTGTCTAAACTCAGCTACTTGGAATCGTTTTATGGCATTGCATTTCTATCCGACAGTTTTCAGGTAGATCAGGTACACAGCAAATTGCAGCATGACGGCAATCAGACGGCTTCACTTCACGGCGATAAAGGGAAGCAGGGGAGAGAGAAGGCGATGAGAGCTTTCAGACAGCGTGATGCCAGGTTACTTTTGACAACGGATGTTGCATCACGGGGATTGGATGTAAAAGGTGTGACGCATGTGATTCATTTTGACCTCGCAAATGATCAACGTCAGTACATGCACCGTTCCGGTCGAACGGCGCGTGCCGGTGAGTCAGGCATTTCCCTTTCGATTGTTACAAAGGGTGAACTGCAGCGGCTTGAGCAGATTGCTGAAGAGGCAGCGTTGACACTGCGGCGGGCCGAATTGAAGTACGGTGAGTTGCACACATGGTCTGATTAACTGCGCAGTCTTTTCACACGTCAAAAAACCGAACCAGTCAAGGTTCGGTTTTTTGTGTATGAAGAGAATCATGCTGAGAATGATTCATTCCCATTCAGCTGAGGCGTTCTTCTTCATCCCGACGCTGGATTTCCTCATCCTGAAGTTGTTCTTGCCTGTCTCTGATTCTGTGCGCGAGTCTGCTCGAAGCATTTGCAGCAATACTGCAAATTAAATCATCAAGAAAAGTGTGGACCTGTTTGCCTGGATTGGTGTCAAGCTCTTTAATAATGCCTTCTTTGGCCTTGTCCAAATAGCCGAAAGTGGTTACAGCGATACTCCCGTAACCGAATACGGATCCCAAGGCAATCGTCTCGTCAACGCCGAACAGTCCTTCATCCATTTCTACAATGGATTGGAGCGGTTCAGATAATTTTTTTTCTTCAGCAAGTTTATCGAGCTCGATTCCAACAAGAACAGCATGCTGGATCTCACGCTTTTCCAAGACGCGATCAACGCTATCCAGACATTCCTCCATCGTTAGCGATTCGTTATACTCAATTTGCATATTGTAAACGATATCCGCTATATCTTCGATGGTGACGCCTCTTTCTTGAATCAATGTTCGTGCTGCATTTTCAACAACATGACAATGGACGGGGACTTTTTCTTTATCAGCCATAATCTGATTTCCTCCTTCTGTTTGACCATGCATATAGATACTCTTTCAGTCTATCATAATTATACATGTCCTGTTAACGCAGAGACTCTTAAGAGAGAAAGGATACTGACAAAAACAGTGATTTGCTTTTGAAATTAGGTTGAAAGTATATTATGATAATCTTAGGGGGTAAAGCGTTACCATAAAGGATTCAGTATAAACATAAAATCCGAGGAGGAATTATCATGAAATACGGAATAGCCGCATTTCCATCGAAGAAACTACAAGATTTAGCTAATTCTTACCGAAAACGATATGATACCAAGTACGCGAAAGTCCCTCCCCATATTACATTGAAAGAACCTTTTGAGTTAAAGGATGAGGAACTTGATCAGGTTCTTGAAGAGATTCGACATGCTGCTTCAGAGCTCAATCCTTTCAAGTTGAAGGTAGTTAAATTCAGTACGTTTTATCCAGGAACAAATACAATTTATATGAAAATTGAAGAGAATAAGGATTTAACGGTTCTGCATCAGCGCTTGAATTCAGGGAAACTTGATTTTGGGATGGAACATCCTTTCGTTCCTCACATTACTATTGGTCAAGACATGATGTATGATGAGATGCAGGACGTGATCGGCCGATTAAAAATGGAAAGAATTGCTCACGAGGAGACGATCGACCGTTTTTCACTGCTTTATCAGCTTGAAGACGGTACTTGGACTGCTTATGAGACATTTAAGCTTGGAAAGTAGGATGCACATCAATGATTCAAGTCATAATTGCTAAGTCAGATCAGCAAATGAAAGATGTTTACAAAGTGCGAAGAACGGTTTTTATTGAGGAGCAGCAAGTTCCGGAATCGATAGAAATTGATGATAAAGAAGAACAGTCAATCCACTTTCTTGCAACAGATAACGGCAATCCTGTCGGAGCGGGACGACTTCGAATTGAAGGGACTAAATCCAAGGCAGAGAGGGTTTGCGTACTGCCTGATTTTCGAAGATCCGGAGTAGGCGCTTTATTAATGATAGAAATGGAACGACTCTCAAAAAAACAGGGGTTAAAGGAGATTGTATTGAATGCTCAGACACACGCCATCCCATTTTATAAGAGGATTGGTTATGAGGTGACCTCTGAGCTTTTTTATGATGCGGGGATTGAACACATGTCAATGTCAAAATCTCTTGATGGAGATTGATAGAATAAGACCCTGCGGTTTAAACTGAACCCGCAGGGTCTTATTGCTCGAGGATATGAATTATGCAAAAATGACAGGCCATTCTTTTTTCATATTAAGCATTTCCTTTGCAAGGCTCTGTGCGCCTTCAAGAGAATGAGATGCAGCCCAGCCGCACTGCAGTTCATTACATGCAGGAACTTCGTCAGCCTCAAGGATATCCTGAAGGGTTTTCTCGAGTACCTGCAAAATGTTTTCGTAGGATTCATCGTTTAATACTGCCATGTAAAAGCCCGTTTGACAGCCCATTGGGCCGACATCGATGATCCCTTCGTGATGATTACGGGAAAATTCCGCAAGCATATGCTCCAGTGAATGAAGCGCGGGCATGTCCATATGAGCTTTGTTCGGCTGTTTAAAACGAAGATCGTATTTGTAGATCGTATCTCCGTTGGCTCCTGTTGTTTTTCCTGCGAGCCGGACATAAGGAGCCGCAACTTTTGTGTGATCAAGGTTAAAACTTTCAACATTTAATTTTTTTGACATGTTATCAATCCTCCATGAAAATAATGATCGAAGCGTTTTTTATTTGATTTCCTTTTGACTCAGGCACAGCCTGAAAGACTCAGGATACGAAAAAAGGCACTCACTGACGCTCATCTTTCATCAGCTGCTGTTGGCGGACGATCTGATCCATGGTCATACGTGAGCGTTTGGACAGCATGCTGACCATTTGCTGTGTCCATCTGTCTTGACGTTTTCCCGCTGTTCGGCTGTTGTAATAGTCGGAAATAATCTGGTTATATTCAGCCAATTGTTTTTTCATAATGTCATCATCAGGCTGATAAGACTCTTCATGATAAATGTTCTCATATGGAAGACGCGGTTTCAAGTCTGATGTATGTTCCGGAATACCGATGGCCAAACCGAACAACGGCAGCACATGAGAAGGGCATCCTAACAGGTCAATGACTTTTGCAAGTTCATTCCTGATTCCGCCTATATAGCATATACCAAGTCCCATGCTTTCTGCCGCAACGGCAGCATTTTGAGCCGCGAGTGAGGCATCAATGACGGACACGATGAATTTTTCAGTGGATTCAAGCGAATGGAGAATCTCTTCGGCAGACTTATCCTCCATCTCTGCAGCAAGGACGTGCCGGTGAAGATCTGCACAGAAAATCATAAAATGGCCGTTTTTCAATACATAAGGCTGATTGCCGGCATATTCAGAAAGAAGAGCTTTTTTTTCAGGATCTTTGACACCTATGATCGAGTATGCTTGAATAAAACTGGACGTGGATGCACTTTGTGCAGCACGAACAATCGTGGCGATTTGTTCATCAGACAGCGTTTCCTCTTTAAAAAAACGGATGGATCGATGGTTAAGCATGGTTTCGATGGTTTCGTTCGTCAAAACAGGTCAGCTCCTTCCGTCATCTATAGAATGATGTTTAAATGGATGGCTATATTATAACGTTTTCAATAGCATGTTGAAAGGAATACGAACAAAGACATGAGAATGGAGGATCAAAATGGGTGATAAAACGAAGAAAAGTATTATTCTGTTTCTGCTTGTTATGACGGCTGTGATCATTGGTGCAACAATCGTCATGATGGTCTTGCAAGTAATTAATGCCTGAAGGTCTGCAACTGCAAAAGAAAAAACGCCTCATGACAGACCGGAACAACATTGTTTCGGTTTGTCAGAGGCATTTTCGTGTTGTGAGAAGGATGGGGAGTACCTGCATCAAAATCCCATGACTCCGGTTTTAAGAAGCAGATTCTGTTGATTTTTCGACAAGTTGTCGGTCTTCCACGTGATAAAACTTATCTGCCCGCTGAACCAGATCCTCATCTTCTGTCACAATGATGACCGTTGTACCCTGTTTCTCGGCAAACGCAAGCAGGTGATCAATGACCTCTTTGCCTCGTTCTCCCGGCAGGGCTTTCGTCGGCTCATCTGCGAGAATAATCTTTGGATTATTCATGAGAATTCGGGCGATGGTTGCGAGAATCTGTTTTTCGTCATCAAGAGCTTCGATTGATTCATTCATTTCCAGCTCAGGAAAATCGAGATCATGTAAAATCTCATGGGCGCGTTTCAGTCGAGATGGATATTTCGGGTCATCTTCGGATAGACCGAGAAGCAAATTTTCTTTAATTGACATATAAGGCATGAGTACACTCTCGTCGTTCATGAACCCGATCGTTTGTACACGCCAATCTGAGCGCTTCTTAATGTCAATGATATCCTGCCCGAACACTTCAACGGATCCCTTATTTGGGGGCGTCATTGCGGCGATCATTTGCAGCAGTGTGGATTTACCCGTACCTTCCTTGCCTGAAATGGCAATCAGTTCCCCTTCTTTGACCTGAAAATTCATGTCTTCAAAAATAACGTGCATCTGTTCACCGTCTGAGAACCGTTTTAATACATTTGAAAGCGAGATTGCGTTCATGATGGCACCTCCGGAAAGTCTGTATTTTCATGATGAAAATATTGAATCTTACATCTATTAAACCATGCTTCTAAAGTGATTGAAACCGCTATCACGAAAAAGAAATGACAGTTTTGTAACATTTCAGTCTTTTCATGTTGTAAACCTCTTTATAGATTAAAGTGCACCATCCTGGAATCGTCGCAGGTCTTTTTTATCACCGATCATCACGAGGATATCACCCTGGTGAAGCACATCGTTTGGGTCAGGGGTTACATCCACTTTATTTCTTTGTTTGATCGCGATGACTGTACAGCCGTATTTTGCACGTATATCCAAATCAACTAACGTTTTACCTGAGATTTTATTCGTTGCAAGCAGTTCCACGATACTGTAGTCCGACGACAAATCAATGTAATCCAGTACTTTTTCCGATGTCAGGAATTCTGCGATCCGGTTTCCCATTTCTTCTTCCGGATGGAAGATACGGTCAGCACCGATTTTTTCCAATACTTTATGATGATAAGCGTTTTGTGCTTTTACCCATACCTCAGGGATATTGAGATCTTTCAGATGAAGGACAGTTAAAATACTTGCCTGAATATCCTCACCAATAGCGACAATCACGTATTCAAAATTCTTAATGCCCAAGCGGATTAAATTGGCTTCGTCAGTGGTGTCAAGTGTCATGGAGTGTGTCGAAAATTTTTCCATCGCTTCTACTTTTTTAGGATTTTGGTCAATAGCAAGGACTTCATGCCCCATGTGATGAAGTTCACGGCACATACTTGAACCGAAACGCCCCAACCCTATGATCGCAAATTGCTTTTTCATTTTATACAACCTTCTTTTGTGTGTGATGCTTAAGTATAGCATTTACACTTTTCCTATTTCAAGTTAAGATAAAGAAGATATGAGGCTGAGAAGGAGTGGATAATTGTATGATAATCGTACCAGTTGATGGCTCTGATAGAAGTGTCGAAGTGTTAACGTATGCGAAAGAAATGGCTGAAAAATACAAAACAGAACTGTTATTAATCAATGTGCAACCAAAAAATGATGGGACTTTTTCCATTGAACATGTCGACGACGCAGACTGGATAAAAGGTAAAGAAGAATTTGGCATGGAGAGGCTGAGAGAAGCTGCTGAAAGATTGACCGGAGATGTGCCGGTTTCAATGAAAGTACGCTTTGGAATTCCTTCTATTGAGATTACGTCTGAAGCGAAGGAACAGGGCGCGATGTGTATTGTCATGGGCTCGCGGGGGAACGGTCCTGTCGTTAGCGCGATTCTTGGGAGTGTAAGTTATGGTGTTCTTCACCTGTCTCCGTGCCCGGTAACCATTATCCCATCAAAACTGTAAGGAAGGCGCTGTTATATGCTTGATTTTATTGATCCTGATGTCTGGTATTTGTCATTTACATGGCAGGAAATCGCAATTTCGTTTGTCATCTTTTTTGTTTTTCTGTTATTCAGGAAACTTTTCACCAACTACTTATTTCGTTTTGTTTTGTACTTATCGAGAAAAGCACCCGTTGATATTGTAACAAACGTCCTGCTCGCGTTTGAGAAGCCGATCCGTTTGTTTTTTGTTTTTCTCGGGATATACGCATCACTGACGTATCTGTCACTGCCTGCAGCTGTCGATGCAACACTGTCAAATTTGATGCGGTCTCTCATCATTATTCATATAGCGATCGGATTTTATAATTTAACGGCTTCGAATTCTTTGGTGTTTTCAAGAATTGGTCATAAATTAAACGTTGATCAGGACGACATTCTGATCCCTTTTTTATCAAAACTCGTTCGTGTTGCCATTATCGTCATGACTTTATCCATAGTGGCATCGGAGTGGAATTATAATGTAAGCGGTTTTGTTGCAGGTCTTGGCCTTGGAGGACTGGCATTTGCACTTGCTGCTCAGGATACGGTTGCAAACTTTTTTGGCGGTGTAATCATTATTGCTGACAAGCCGTTTACAATTGGTGACTGGATTAAGACCCCTTCTGTAGAAGGGTTTGTGGAGGATATTAATTTCAGGAGTACAAAAGTGCGGACATTCGCCGACACGATCGTAGTCATCCCGAACAAGACCGTTGCGCATGAACCGATTGAGAATCTGACTCAGATGAGAAAGCGTCAGGTTATGTTTTCACTGGGTGTTCAGTATTCCACACCAAGAGAAAAAATCGAAACTTGTGTAGCAAGAATCAAGGAACTGCTGACAAACAGTCCTGACGTCGATCAGGAACTGCTGATTGTGAAATTCAGTGAATTTAATGACAGCAGTCTCGATATACTGATTTATTATTTTACCAAGCCGACTGCATGGGTTCAGCATCTCGAAGTAAAAGAGTCGCTGAACCTCAGTATGATGAAAATTCTCGAAGAAGAGGGCGTCTCTGTGGCATTCCCGTCTACAAGTATCTATGTGGAAAAACAGGGAGAGGTTAAAATCGATTCCGGGGGTGAAAAAGATGATCAGTGAACCGATTACCGTTTATATCAGCAAAGGCTGTCCATATTGTGAGAAAGTCATTGCACACCTTGAAGAACATGATGCAACTTTTCAAGTGAAGAATGTATCTGAAGATGATGATGCTTTTAAGGAATGGAAATCCATTAACCCTATGGGCACACCATTGACTGTGAAAGGGGACCGTCAAGTTCTCGGATTCAGTGCCGAAAAACTTGATGCATTGATTTAATTGTGATTTGTTTAGGAGTGGAGGGACGCCGTCATGAGATATGTGTCAATTGATGCAGTGAACCAGGGAGAACAGCTGGGTAAACATATTTTTGCGAGCGATGGACGAATTCTTCTGAATGAAGGGGTGACGCTCACAGTTGGGCTGCTCTCAAAGCTCAGGCAAATGGGTGTTAATTCACTGTTTATAAAAGATGACCGATTTGATGATATCGAGATCGAAGAAGTAGTCTCAGAAACGACACGCAGGGAGACCATTCAAACGTTGTCAGATTCAATTCAGTTCATGCAGCAGGGAAGGAATCTGAACACGGAAGAAATACAGTCCAATGTTAATTCGATCATCGAAGAAATTCTTCAAAATTCGGACGTGCTGATTCATTTAACAGATATTCGGACAAAAGAAAATGAAATGTTCGTTCACCTCGTTAATGTGTGTATCATGGCTGTAATGATTGGCGTTCATATGAAGCTTTCTAAACCGAAACTGCAGGAACTGGCGACCGGTGCTGTATTACATGATATTGGGAAAATGGTTGACAAAGTCAAGGTTTCAGATATTCCAACCGGCTATAAACCGGATGATGAATTGATGAAACACCACAGTTGGAAGGGATTTAATGTACTGAGAAAATCACCTGATGTAAGTACTCTTTCTGCGCATATAGCGCTTGCTCACCATGAACACGTTGACGGAAGCGGGGAACCCCGGGGGCTCGTCTCAGAAGATATTCATCTCCTTGCAAAAATTGTCTCTGTGGCGAATGAATATGATCACCTTACATCCGGTGAAACGAGGGTGTTTCCGCACGAGGCGTGTGAACACATTATGGCAAGAACGAATATCAGGCATGATCACAATGTTGTGTGGAAGTTTCTTCGATCGATAGCATTTTATCCAAATGGCAGTCAGATACAGTTGAGTAATGGTTTAACAGGAATTGTCATTGATCAGCACAGCGGACTCCCTCAAAGACCTATTGTCAGAGTATTTGACCCTGATGAGGACGGTACGATTTTCGAACAGATTGATCTTGCAAAGCAACCTACGATCTTTATTACAAAAGTTCACTGAGCAGGTAAACTGAATTGCTTTTCAATTCGGTTTTCACTATGATAGGATTAGATAGATTCTGATTATGGAGGATGATGTAGACAATGAAACAGATGGATGCAAATGAAATTATTCAGTTTATTTCCAACGCGGAGAAATCAACACCTGTCAAGGTACATATTAAAGGAAACCTGAACGGGATCAATTTTGGAGATAACACAAAGTCTTTTATTACCGGTGATACGGGTGTTCTTTTTGGTGAATGGAAAGACATTCAACCGGCGATTAAAGATAACCAGGCTCAAATTGAAGATTTTGTCGTGGAGAATGACCGACGCAATTCAGCGATTCCCCTTCTCGATATGAAGAATATCCATGCACGTATTGAACCGGGTGCCTTTATTCGTGAACAGGTTCATATCGGTGATTCTGCCGTTATTATGATGGGTGCCTCCATTAATATCGGTTCAGTGGTCGGTGACGGTACAATGATTGATATGAATGCGGTCCTTGGTGGACGGGCAACAGTCGGTAAAAACTGCCACATCGGAGCCGGTGCTGTTCTCGCAGGAGTTATTGAGCCGCCATCGGCCAAGCCGGTGGTTGTCGAAGATGGCGTCGTAGTTGGTGCAAACGCAGTGGTTCTTGAGGGTGTTACCGTCGGAGCTGGATCAGTTGTTGCAGCAGGTGCGATTGTGACGGAAGATGTGCCGCCAAATACGGTCGTTGCAGGAACACCGGCACGTGTCATTAAGGAAATTGACGAGAAGACAAAAGGCAAGACAGAGATCAAAGCTGAACTGAGAAAATTGAGTGATTGATGTGGATACTGTAAACTTCTTTGAGCGCCTGGTGAAAAATCGCCGGGCGCTTCATCAAATTCCAGAACCGGGTTTTAAGGAAGAAAAAACACAGCTCTTTTTGATGGCGAAACTGAAAGACCTTGATCCAGACGGACGACTCGTCATAAAGAAATGGCGGACAGGTCTGTTTGTCAAAATCCCCGGCCAGGCTCCGGTTAAAACAATCGGTTACAGGGCTGATATTGACGGGCTACCGATTGATGAGGAAACAGGTTTCGATTATCAATCCACGCATCACGGGATGATGCATGCATGCGGCCATGATTTTCACATGACGATCGCGCTTGGAATAGTTGAAAAGGTTATGACTGCCAAATTGAAGAATGATGTTGTTATCATTTTTCAACCGGCTGAAGAAGGTCCGGGAGGCGCGTTGCCAATCCTTGGGTCAGAAGATTTTGCTCCTTTTCGGCCTGATGAGATATACAGCCTGCATGTGGCTCCTGAGCTTCCTGTCGGTGTCATATCTACAAAACCGGGAACTCTTTTTGCGAATACAAGTGAACTGTTTATTGACTTGAAAGGAAAAGGCGGACACGCGGCTTATCCGCATCTGACGGATGATATGGCAGTGGCGGCCAGTTATCTTGTGACTCAGCTTCAGACGATCGTGTCACGCAACATCTCGCCTGCGGATGCGGCGGTTCTTACGATCGGAAAGATGACTGCAGGTACCAAGCAGAATATCATTGCTGAGTCGGCAAGAATCGAAGGGACGATCAGGACCTTATCTGATGAATCGATGTCAGAGATCCGGCGGCGCATCGAAGGTATGATCAAAGGCATTGAAGCATCCTTTCAATGTCAGGTCACTGTTGATTATGGTTCTTCATACTGCCAGGTTTATAACGATCGTGAATTGGCGGAATCATTTATGGACTTTATGGCATCGGATTCTTCTGTTGTCTTTCAAAAAGCCGATACAGCTATGACCGGAGAAGATTTCGGTTACTTTTTAAGGGAAATTCCAGGAGTGATGTGTTGGCTTGGTGTTGATAGTCAATCGGGCTTGCATACACCAACGCTTTCACCTGATGAGAGAGCGCTTGAAGTCGGTGTAAAAGCGTTTGATGAGTGGATTCGTTACAGGGATCAACTGACCGAATCTGAATAGTGCAGGTAGCAGAATTTTCACTATCAAATCGAAGCAGCTGATCGTTGGGACCTTTGGATATGCAATGTAAAAAAACGAACCGTTCACATTGTGAACGGTTCGTTTTATTGTTTTACGATTCATCTTTTTGAATATAGACCTGATGCGGGAACGGAATTTCGATATTGTTTGCATCCAGAGCCTCTTTAATGGCTTGACGCAGTTTTCGTTCCACGCCCCACTGTTCCATGTTCGCGGTTTGGGCAATAACACGGATTACGACATCACTGTCTCCAAGCCCCTGTACACCAACAACATGCGGACCATCAATGATGGCCTGTTCTTCTGAGGCTACCTGATCACAGGCCTTTTGCATAACAGCTACTGCTTCATCAATATTCTCGCCATACGCAATACTGAAGTCAACAAGTGCACGCATGTTTGAACGTGAATGATTCGAGACATTACCGATATTCCGGTTCGGGATATAATGGACGGTACCGTCAAATCCCCGGATTCTTGTTGTGCGCAGTCCGACCTCCTCGACAACACCGTCAATTCCTGAAACTGTAATGTATTCATCAACTTCAATCTGCTTCTCAAGTAAAATGAAGAAGCCTGTCACAACATCACTCACGAGACCCTGTGCCCCAAAACCAATTGCAAGACCAATGATACCTGCACCGGCAATCAGCGCTGACACATTGTATTCAAAGACACCGGCAATCAGTGTGATCAGAATAAAAATTAAAATGTACGAGAAAATATTGATTGACAGTTTTTCCAAGGTTTTTGTTCGTCCTGCGTGAATGTTTCTGGTTTCGCTCATTTTGACAAATGATCGGCTGATCATTTTTGTACCTATTGCACGCACAATGGCAAAGACGATAAGCAGCAGGATCAGCTGCATGCCTATTGTGAATGCTTTTGTACCGAGATCTCCCCAATTAATGTCTGTAAAAAACTCCATATGTACATCCTCCTCTAACATGATTTCATTTTAGTCGACTCTTAAAATAGTACCACAAACACAAGGGGGGTTAAACATCGTATGTCCCTCATTACGAATAAAATGTGGTAAAATGAGATATTGACCGTTATTGCTATGGAGGAATCAGAATGAAAAAACAATTTGCCGTGATCGGCCTTGGCCGATTCGGGGGAAGTATTACAAAGGCATTGAGCAGGGCAGGCTATGAAGTCCTTGCCATTGATACTAACGAAGAAAAGGTCAACCAATTCGCATCTGTGGCAACACATGCTGTTGTGGCGGACGCTACAGAGGAGCATACATTAAAAAGTCTTGGGATCGGTAATTTTGATCATGTTGTCGTGGCGATTGGTGACAATATTCAATCCAGTATTTTGACTACCCTGATGCTTGTCGAGCAAAATGTGAATCATATTACGGTGAAAGCACAAAATGATTATCATGAAAAAGTGCTTCTTAAAATTGGGGCTCACAAAGTTGTTCATCCGGAACGGGATATGGGCATTCGGATCGCACATAATATTGTCTCGAAAAATGTACTGGACTATCTGGAACTGTCTGATGAGTACAGTATCGTTGAACTGGTTGCAGGCCGTAAGGTTGATGGGAAGTCATTGATTGAGCTCGACTTGCGTGCGATTTATGATTGTAATGTCATGGCTGTGAAACGGGATGAAGATGTCAATGTTTCACCTTCTCCTGACGATATTCTTTATGATGGGGATATTATTATTGTGATTGGTGCAGACGAGGATATTACCCGGATGGAAGAAGAGCTGTTTCCGGATTCTTAAAAGATGTTTTGAAACATGCTGACGTTAGAAAAGCAGGTTCAGTTTTATACAAAAAAGCCGGAGTTTTTAAGCTCCGGCTTTTTTTGTGCTTCGTGTTTTACTTATCGACTTCCATGATGATTGGAAGAATCATTGGTTTACGTTTCGTTCGTTCGTAAAGGAACGGCCCCAATGTATCGGAGATTTCGTTTTTGATCTCGTTCCATTGCGTTTTGTTGTTTTTCATTAAACCATGAAGATGGGCGTTCAATTTCCGCTGTCCTTCATGAATCAAATCGCCGGATTCACGCATATAGACGAATCCTCTGGAGATGATATCCGGACCGGAGACAATCTTACTCGTTTTCATATTAATTGTGACCACTACGACGACCAGACCTTCTTCCGAAAGAATCCGTCTGTCTCGAAGTACGATGTTCCCGATGTCTCCAATACCGCTTCCGTCAACATAAATGGATCCGGACGGTATACGACCTGCAAGAGAGGCCTCTTTTTTGTCCATTGCGAGTACATCACCGATGTCCATAACAAATGAATGTTCAAGAGGAACACCGCAATCTGCAGCGAGTTCAGTATGCTTTTTCAGCATACGGTATTCACCGTGAATCGGCATGAAGAATTTTGGTTTCATCAGTCTCAGCATCAGTTTTTGTTCTTCCTGACCACCGTGTCCGGATGTATGAATATCATTCAACGAACCATGGATTACTTCAGCGCCGGCTTTGAAAAGCTGATTAATGATTTTATTCACGCTTTTCGTATTGCCCGGAATAGGTGAACTTGAAAAGATAACGGTGTCACCTGGTATGATCTGGATCTGCCGGTGCGTACCGTGTGCAATTCTCGATAAAGCAGCCATAGGCTCACCCTGGCTTCCTGTACAGAGAATCAGAATCTGATCTGCAGGAATACGATTGATTTGACCAGGTTCAATAAACGTACTTTCCGGTGCTTTGATATAGCCAAGCTCACGGCCGATCCGAATCGCTGACTCCATACTGCGTCCAAAAACGGCTACTTTGCGCTTATATTTTACAGCTGCTTCAACAGCTTGTTGAAGCCTGTAGATATTGGAAGCGAATGTTGCAAAAATGATTCGGCCATCAACTTTCCGGAATATCGAATCAATGCTTTCGCCAACCTTACGCTCAGACATTGTAAAACCTGGAACTTCACTGTTTGTAGAATCTGACATGAGGCAGAGGACGCCCTCTTCACCGATTTTAGCCATTTTGGCCAAGTTGGCCGGTTCGCCTACTGGTGTGAAGTCAAACTTGAAGTCTCCCGTTTGAACAATGTTTCCCTCTGGTGTCTTGACGACCACACCGAACGAGTCAGGAATACTGTGGGTGGTACGGAAGAACGAAACAGCTGTTTTCTGAAATTTAATGACTGTGTCCTCTTCAATTTCATGAAGTGAAGCACTCCGCAACAGGCCGTGTTCTTCAAGTTTGTTTCGAATCAGTGCCAAAGCGAGTTTTCCGCCGTAGATAGGGGCTTTGATCTCCCTTAATAGATAAGGGACACCACCGATATGATCTTCGTGACCGTGTGTGATAAAAATCCCTCTGATTTTATCTTGGTTTTTGACAAGGTACGTATAATCAGGAATAACGTAATCGATGCCCAGCAGTTCATCCTCGGGGAATTTGATCCCTGAGTCGATGATAATAATCTCATCCTGAAACTGAACTGCATACATATTTTTTCCGATTTCTCCCAGACCCCCGAGAGAAAATATCGCTACCTGATGATTTTTCACTTTCATGTTCAGGCTTTCTCCACTTCGAAGTCAGGATTTTGATTTTGATCATAGGCGAGGGCTTTGTCAGAAAGCGGGGTCACGAATTCGACATTGTAATTACGATCAGCGAGTGATTTTCTTACTTTTTCCTCGCTGTCAGCCTCCATATATAAGGTTTTTGTCCGTTCACGCACAGGAACTTCGAGAATCGTGTCCTGATAAAATACTTTAAAGATCATGTTTGTCTCTCCTTCTGATTTGATATTGGTTTTATTGAGTAAGTTGATCATCAACTTAGACGGCTTGTTTACGCATACTTCAACAACACTTCTCTCATGTACAATCACAGAAGCGCGATTTCTGTACAGTCCGGAAACTTCTGTTTTGGATAACGGTCATCGTTCACTGTCAGCACCGATATCATCAAAACAGATCGCAGTCTGCACTTACTTTTAAATTACCCGTTCAATCCACCTTTTCACATTTTAAACCTTAAAGCCGTTCAATTCAAGAAAATTGTTTTTCTGAGCGTGTGATGGTCTCGGGAAAATCGGTCAATATAAGAATAAAACCTCTCTTTGTTTAAAAAGAGAGGGGGGTGTCATCCTGACTCCGAATGACTTTCAATGCCGGCGGGACGTCCTCTTTATAGGGGTCATCCCCGTCAATTCTGTCATAAAACATGATACCGTTCAGATGGTCGAATTCGTGTTGGAACACAATTGCAAAAAAACCTCTCAGCCTGATGGTGAAAGAATGACCATTCTCGTCTGTTGCCTCGACTTTCACCCTGGAATATCGGGGAACCGTTCCTTCGACGGAACGATCAACTGACAGACAGCCTTCTCCGTCAGGGAGATGTGTGGTTTCGGCAGAGTGACTGATAATTTTCGGATTGACGAAGGTCATCTCTATCGGTTCCTCGTCTTCTTCTGCAAATCGGACAACGAACATGTTTTTGGAGACATTAATCTGCGGTGCAGCAAGTCCGACACCAGGCCGCAATCCGTAAGTTTCTGCCGTTTCGGGGTCTTGGCTGTTTCTTAAAAACTGCATCATATCTTCAAGGGTTTGACGGTCTTCCTCAGAAAGGGGTACCGGTACTTCTTCAGCGGGTTTCCGCAGTGCGGGGTGTCCTTCACGGACGATATCATCCATTGTCAGCATATTATCACTCCTGTTATGATTTCCTCTGCTTTTATTTTATCATACCGTCAGATACTTCGCTTCTCAAGAATTCATGATGATTATTTTTTCTTGTCAAAACGTCCGAAATAAGGTAGGTTTAAAATGGAATATATAGAAAGCGTGTTTTCTCTTGGGAGGGGAATGTCTGAATGAAAAAAAGTCTTTTGGTGTCGATTGGCACACTGGCAGTATTGACTGCGTGTAATGATGAAAACCCTGCGGAATTTATGTATGATCATTTGGAAGAGTCGGTATCCATTGAAATGGAAATGGCGTCTATCCAGGAGCCACTGCAAACGATGGAACAGGAAGAACTCGCTATGTATGAAGAAATGCTGACTATTTCTGATATAGAAGATATCGTGCCTCTGGCCGAAGAGGCTGTTTCTTCGGCGCAAGAGCGACGCAGTATGATGGACGAAGAACTTGAGATTGTAGAGCGTTCATATGAAGAATTTAACGAAGCAAGAAACTACATGGATGACCTCGATGAAGAAGTCCTTCCATATGCAGAAGATGTCATGAGTGCTATGGATGAGCGTTATGATCACTATCAGGAACTGCACAGTTCTTATATGACATCAATTGATCTGGATATTGAACTTTATGAAATGATGAAAGATGAGGATATTGAAATAGAGACGCTCGAAGAGCAGCACGATATAGTGAATGCCGCGTATGAGAATATCAGCTCACTTAATGATGAATTTAATGAACTGACGAGGCAGTACAATGATCGAAAAATAGAGTTTTATGAAGCGGCAGACCTGAACGTCACTTTTGAATAAATCAGAATCCGCCCTTTCACTATCCTATCCATGTTAGTGAAAGGGTCTTTTTTTGTTTGAGAATATGATTAAACTCCTGAACGTCGTAATGTTTAAGGAGGTATTCCATCTGCAGCAATCAGACGAAATGCAATAGAAAAGCACTTCATATCCATCAGGTATCTTTACTGGGAAATCCCCTGCTACAAGGAGCTCGTAAGAACGTTCAGTGATGGGTGGTTCAAGATCATTGAGTAAGGAGCTGTCGTGTTCACGATGAATGCATAACGGAGGTTGAAAGCATTCGATGGAAAACGAAAGTCAAGCAGGAAAATATATGATATATATTGAAAGGACAAGTATACATATCAAATATGTGGTAAGATGAATGTGAAAATTCGAAGAAGAGTCATGGTATAGCATGATCCTGAACAAGGCAACTGATCATACTTTTGGAGGAAAAGCCATGGAACAAACCCGCATTTTTGAAGCAGATACAGTTCGCGAAGCAATCTCCAAAGCAGAGAAATCTTTTGCAGTTCCGTCTGACTTACTTGAAATTGAGGTTATGGATACAGGGGAGAAGAAGCTGTTTGGCTTTCGCACAATTCCTGCAAAAATAAAAGCAACATACCATGAAGAAAATGGACATGACGTCAACTGGGAAGACGTCGTTCTTGATATGATGGAACACTATGAGTTGCCGGAAACACAAGAGAGTGTTCCAGACAGATCCGAACCAAAAAAAGATCTGATCGGCAAGGCTTGGGTCAAAGACGGATCTCTTTATTATGAAACAGGGTCTGACCTTAAGCCGGTAATTATTCCCGGCAACATCGGCAAGGTTTATCGAAACAATGCCGAAATGACATCCCGGTTTAAAATTAATGATGGTGATCAGATTTCGTTTGTTGCAGAAAATAAAATGACCGAAACATACTGGTCTTTGAAAGTAAAAGAAGAAAAGCAGCAAATTGAATTATTTGTGAGACCGGGAGAAATCGCAATTCCGTATTTAAAAGATTGTCCACCGGCCTATGAATTAAAACTGGAGTATGAGTATCGTCATCAGCGCCAAAATCAGCTCAACCCCGAAGATGTGCTTGAACAACTGAAAAAAATGGAAGTCTTTGATGAAATCATTCGTTATGATGAAATCAATCACGCCTGCCGGACAATGGAGGAAGGAACATTTATCCCTGCCGAAGGTAAGTTGCCGGTTGATGGGAAACACGGGGAACTGCAATTCAATGTTGAAATTGAAAAGAAACATTTATTATACCGGGAGAAAGCGGACGGCACGCTAGATTTTCGGGAATCGAGTTATATACCAAGCGTTCAGGACGGTGATATCCTGGGGAAGGTTGTTCCGCCTGAGAAAGGGGAGGATGGGCTTTCTGTTTTCGGGCAACTTCTGAAAGCGAAAGATGGCCTGCCTGTAAAGATTAAAACCGGTCACGGACTTGAATATGACGAAGAATCGAATACGATCATCAGCAGAGCGTATGGAAGACCGGTCGTTAAGCGGGCGGGGTTATCTGCCCATATTTCGATTTTACCGACGTATACGCATAACGGGGATTTAACGGTCAAGGACGGGAATATTTCGTTTATTGGGGCTGTCGAAGTCACCGGCGATGTATACGAAGGGATGAAGGTGTCTGCAGAAGGCGGTATTTATATTCACCGAAATGTAATGAGTGCAGTCCTGCAGGCAAGAAATGATATCGTGGTAATGAAAAATGCAATCAATTCCACTGTAAATGCAGGTAAAGACAATGATCTCTACCAAAAGGCCACATCCAAACTTTCTGTATTTAACAAAGAAATGAAATCAATGGTGGGTGCTTTAAAGCAACTGTTTCAAACGGGACATATTCAGGGAGTTTATGATGAGAAAAAAGGGTTGCGTCCTGTAATTCGCGTCCTTGCAGATAAAAAATTTAAAAATTACAGACCTGCGACTGAATCGGTGATTGCTTTTATTGATCAGGAAGAGGCAGCTCTTGATCAGCCTTGGCACGATCTGAGAGACCGTTTAAAGACTTACATTTCAATTTCCCTCCGACCTGAAAAGGTAGAGATGGAGCATGTAGAAGCGATTTGGAAGCAAGCGATGACCTTGCAGGAGATCAGCGAAACCCCTTCGGAGTCGGCGGCTTCGATTACGTTATCGTATACGTTAAATTCAACCCTGTTTTCGAGCGGGACGATTGATATCACCGGAAAGGGTGCTGTTCAATCTCATTTGAAAGCGGGTAAGAGTGTAACTGTGAAGGGCAGGCTGATTGGGGGCCGCGTTTACGGCGAAGAAAAAGTGGTCATAGAAAAAGCGGGATCTGAAACAGGGGTGAAAACAATTATCGAAACGTCTGAAGACGGAAAGATCTATATTGATGAAGCCTTTCCGGATGTGTATCTCAGAGTCGGCAAATCCTCAAAACTGCTTACTGAAAAGCGGATGCAGCTGCTTGTTCAGCTCGATGAAAATGGTCAGATTGTAATCTCCTCGATTCTGTAATTTTATAGTTATGATTTAAACCGTCACTTATCGTGGCGTTTTTTTTTGCGCTATCGATCCAGAAAATGAAGCGGGGCTTTATTGAGAATTAGAAGTTGGCGATGTCAATGCCAATCGAATTTGATGATGATACAGTTGCGTTTTATTTATATAACAGTTCAGTTTTCTTTTTGTGAATAATTAAACAATTTTTCGTTAGTGTAAACTTTATGTATCAAGGTTTATAATCGTTGACACGTTAATGGGCCTGTTGTAATATGTGAGATAGAAAACAGATTGTACTAATGATTTTATTTTTATTTATGGAACAGTTCCCTCTTTGAACAAGATGATTATTTCTCAATAAAGAGGGAATAGCAAAGGGTGAAACAGTATGAAGTGCAATCTTACTCTAACTAAACTTGCAAGTTGTATAAAGAAAGGACGAGGTGAACGTTAAAATGGAAAAAACAAAAGAACTTCAGCAGGTCGAAGATCAGTTTCAAACATTTCAAATTCTCGACGAAGAAGGAAAAGTTGTGAATGAAGATGCTATGCCGGATCTCTCTGATGAACAGTTAAAAGAACTGATGACCAGAATGGTATATACAAGAATTTGGGATCAGCGTGCTATTTCACTTAACCGACAAGGTCGACTGGGTTTCTATGCACCTGTCGCAGGTCAGGAAGCTTCAATGATCGGTTCTCATTTCGCTTTGGAGAAGCAAGACTGGATCTTGCCGGGTTATCGTGACATTCCGCAAATCCACTACCATGGCGTACCCCTAAAGCAGGCGTTCCTCTGGTCACGCGGTCACTTTGCAGGCGGTCAAATGCCTGAAGGAGTACGTGTTATGATGCCTCAGATCATTATCGGTGCTCAAATCGTTCAGACTGCAGGTGTTGCAATGGGTCTGAAAAAGAATAAAGAAGATGCTGTAGCGATCACGTACACCGGAGACGGAGGTGCATCTCAGGGTGATTTTTATGAAGGCATGAATTTTGCCGGTGCATTTAACAGTCCTGCGATCTTTGTTGTACAGAACAACCGATTTGCGATCTCTGTTCCGGTTGAGAAGCAGTCTGCGGCAAAAACCATTGCTCAAAAGGCAGTCGCTGCAGGGATACACGGTGTTCAGGTTGACGGTATGGATGTCCTTGCTGTTTACGCTGCAACACAGGAGGCAAGAAAGCGCGGACTTGAAGACAATGGTCCAACCCTGATTGAAACCCTCACGTACCGTTATGGTCCGCATACGATGGCCGGTGATGATCCGACCAGATACAGAACATCAGAAGAAGACAGTGAGTGGGAGAAGAAAGATCCACTTGTACGGTTCCGTAAATTCCTGGAAGAGAAAAACCTCTGGACGGAAGAAGAGGAAGAAAAGATTGTTGAACAGGCGAAGGAAGATATTAAAAAAGCCATTAAAGAAACTGACAACGAACCAAAACAAAAGGTAACGGATCTCATTAAAATCATGGGTGAAGAATTGCCTTCTAATCTGCAGGAACAACTCGAACACTACGAAGCAAAGGAGTCGAAGTAAATCATGGCACAAATGACAATGATCCAGGCTATTACAGATGGTATGCGTAATGCATTGAAGAGTGATGAGAAAGTATTGGTTTTCGGGGAAGATGTTGGTCAAAACGGCGGTGTATTTCGCGCGACAGAAGGACTGCAAAAAGAATTCGGTGAAGATCGCGTTTTTGACACACCACTTGCAGAATCCGGAATAGGCGGATTGGCAACGGGTCTTGGTGTTACAGGCTACCGTCCGGTCATGGAGATTCAGTTCTTCGGTTTTGTGTTTGAAACGTTTGATGCGATTGCCGCACAGATGGCGCGTATGCGTTACCGCTCGGGTGGCGTTTATCATTCTCCAGTGACAATCCGCTCACCGTTCGGCGGGGGTGTTAAGACGCCTGAGCTTCATGCGGACAGCCTTGAAGGACTCATGGCTCAGTCACCGGGTATTAAAGTGGTGATTCCATCAGGTCCATACGACGCCAAAGGACTTTTGATCTCAGCGATTCGGGACAATGACCCTGTCGTGTTTCTTGAGCATATGAAGCTTTACCGTTCATTCCGTGAAGAAGTACCGGAAGAAGAGTACACACTGCCACTTGGTAAAGCAAACGTCAAGAAAGAAGGAACAGATGTCACCATCATCACATACGGTGCAATGGTGCAGGCTTCCATGAAAGCAGCCGAACAACTCGAGAAAGACGGTGTCGCTGCTGAAGTGATTGATTTGAGAACGATCAGTCCACTTGATGTTGACACGATTATCGAATCTGTAAAGAAGACGAATCGCGCTGTGGTAGTGCAAGAGGCACAAAAGCAGGCCGGTATTGCGGCGAATGTTGTCGCAGAAATTAACGACCGCGCGATTTTAAGCCTAGAGGCACCTGTAAAACGCGTAACAGCGCCGGATACTGTCTTCCCGTTTGCGTCTGCGGAAGATACCTGGCTGCCAAATCACAAAGATATCATCGAAGCGGTTAACGGTGTCATCAACTTCTAAGTCAGACATCAGAGAGAGAGCTGGAATCAACTGACTACCGGTTCTCTCCTTATCATTGTAACGATTCCGAACGAAAACTATTTATACTGGAGGCATGAAACATGGCTTATGAATTTAAACTCCCTGATATCGGAGAAGGGATCCACGAAGGTGAAATCGCCAAGTGGAACGTAAAAGAAGGCGATGAAATCAAAGAAGATGACGTGCTTTGTGAAGTGCAGAATGACAAAGCAGTAGTGGAAATCCCATCACCTGTTGACGGAAAAATTGCAAAAATACATGTAGAAGAAGGTGTCGTAACCGAAGTCGGGACAGTCATTGTTTCCTTCGAGACAGATGCGGAACAGCCTGAGGATGCACACGGCAAAGAAGAAGAGCAGGAAGAAGCATCATCTTCTGAAACAGAATCCACTTCAACCTCTTCCAAATCTTCAGGATATGAGTTTAAACTTCCTGATATTGGTGAAGGTATACATGAAGGTGAAGTTGCGAAATGGAATGTAAAAGAAGGCGACGAGGTGAAGGAAGACGACGTCCTTTGCGAAGTGCAAAATGATAAGGCTGTAGTGGAAATTCCGTCACCGGTTGACGGTACCGTAAAGAAAATACATGTAGAAGAAGGCGTCGTCATCAATGTCGGTGATGTTATTATTACCTTTGATACAGATGCGGAACAGCCTGAAGATGCTCACGGCAGTTCTGGTGAAGAAGCGCCGAAGACAGACGATAAAGCTCCAAAATCAACTGCCAAGTCTTCTGAACCTTTGGATGAGAACCGGCGCGTGATTGCGATGCCGTCCGTTCGGAAATTTGCCCGGGAAAAAGATGTCGATATCCGTCAAGTGCGAGGGTCCGGAAAAAATGGCCGCGTATTGAAGGAGGACATCGAAACCTTTGTCAATGGTGACCAGGCAGCAGCTGAAGAAACAGACGCAGCTGCCACTCAGGCATCAAAAAGCAGCGAACCGGCAAAAGAAGAACAGAAAAAAGAAAAACAGTCCGTTCCAGCTTATCAGCCTGCAAATGCAGAACTTGAAACAAGAGAAAAGATGTCAGGCATTCGCCGTGCAATTTCAAAAGCCATGGTCAATTCCAAGCACACTGCTCCGCATGTGACGCTGATGGATGAAATTGATGTAACTGATCTGGTAGCGCACCGTAAACAGTTTAAGCAGGCCGCACAAGACAAGGGTATCAAATTAACCTATCTGCCATACGTAGTAAAAGCACTCACATCTGCGATCCGCGAATATCCAATCCTGAATGCATCTGTGGATGATTCAACGGATGAAATTGTATATAAGCATTACTTTAATATCGGTATCGCGGCAGATACAGAAAAAGGCCTTCTTGTACCGGTTGTGAAAGACACAGAACGTAAGTCCATTTTCAGTATTTCTGATGAGATCAACCAGCTTGCGGATAAAGCACGCAATGGCAGTCTCTCTTCAGATGAAATGAAAGGCGGTTCCACAACGATTACCAATATCGGTTCTGCCGGTGGACAGTGGTTCAACCCGGTTATCAACCATCCTGAAGTCGCGATTCTCGGTCTCGGACGCATTGCTGAAAAACCGATTGTCAAAGAAGGTGAAATTGTTATCGCACCAGTCCTTGCTCTGTCACTGAGTTTCGATCACCGTGTTATTGACGGTGCGACAGCGCAGCACGCCATGAACCACATTAAGCGGTTACTGAACGATCCACAATTACTCATGATGGAGGGATAAAGTATGGTAGTAGGAGATTTTCCAATCGAAGTAGATACACTTGTCATTGGTTCAGGTCCAGGAGGGTATGTTGCAGCGATTCGCGCAGCACAGCTTGGGCAAAAAGTTACCATCGTTGAACGTGAAAATCTTGGTGGTGTCTGCCTGAATGTCGGTTGTATTCCATCCAAGGCGCTGATTGAAGCAGGACACCGTTACCATGATGCAGGAAATTCTGAAGACATGGGGATTTCTGTTAATGAAGTCAAATTGGATTTCTCTAAAGTTCAAGACTGGAAACAATCCGTCGTAGAAAAATTGACGGGTGGTGTCGAAGGGCTTCTTAAAGGTAATGAAGTGGATATTGTCAAAGGAGAAGCATTCTTTGTCGACGATTCCACGGTGCGAATTATGGATGAAAAGACGTCCCAAACGTATAAATTCGAGAACTGCATCGTTGCAACAGGCTCTACCCCAATTGAATTACCGGCTTTCAAATGGAGCGATAAAGTCATGTCTTCCACAGGCGCACTCGGTCTTACTGAAGTCCCTGAGAAGCTCGTTGTCATCGGAGGGGGATACATTGGCGTTGAACTCGGTTCTGCCTATGCAAATCTCGGTTCAGAAGTAACGATTCTTGAAGGCACAAAACAGATATTGCCTGGCTTTGAAAAGCAGATGAGTCAACTCGTTTCCCGTCGACTCAAAAAGATGGGCGTTACGATTAAAACAGAAGCCTTTGCACAGGAAATGGAAGAGACTGACACCGGCGTGAAGATTAAAGCTGAAGTAAAAGGAAAAGAAGAAGAGTTTGAAGGTGATGTGCTTCTCGTCACTGTCGGTAGAAAGCCAAATACTGATGAATTAGGCTTGGAGCAGGCTGGTGTAGAACTCACGGATAAAGGGCTTGTCAAAATTGATAAACAGTGCCGTACATCTGCATCACACATCTACGCCATTGGTGATATCGTTGAAGGTCCTGCACTTGCTCATAAAGCATCCTATGAAGCGAAAGTTGCGGCTGAAGCGATCTCAGGAGAAGCATCTGAGATTGATTACACTGCAATTCCGGAAGTGGTATTCTCAGGACCGGAGCTTGCTCAGGTCGGTCTGACTGAACAGGCGGCAAAAGATGCGGGATATGATGTCATTGCGTCTAAGTTTCCATTCCAAGCCAATGGACGTGCCTTGTCACTGAACGATTCAGAAGGCTTCATGAAGATGGTGACACGTAAAGAGGACGGGCTCGTTCTTGGTGTTCAGATTGCCGGTCATAATGCATCAGACATGATCTCTGAGGCATGCGTAGCCATTGAAGCAGGCATGACAGCTGAGGATCTTGCACTGACGATTCATGCACACCCATCTTTAGGTGAAATCACGATGGAAACAGCAGAAGTCGCCTTGGGCATGCCGGTACACATTACAAAGTAACCGTACTTTATACCAAAAGCAGCATAAATGATTCTGCAAATTCAGGCTTGCGGCCATTATGGCTCGTGGGCCTGAATTTTCTTTTGCGTGGCGAAAACTGAACGGGTATATATACACAATAATACTGAAGGTTTTTTGAATTTGCTCGAACGGTAAGCAAATCAAATCTTTTCATTATGACTATGGACCCGTTTCTCAGAATAACTGAATAAGGTGAAGTGTTGTTTACTTTTTTACATCGTTTTATGTTAGAATTTGTAGGAAATGACTATAAGAGAACAGGGGAGAATAACGGATGAAACGAACAGTACTGTCTGTCGCAACGGTGATGCTGCTTTCTGCATGCGGAGGCGACAACGTAAATAACGATAACGTTACAGCAGAAGATTCAAATAACGAGACAAATAATGAGGAACATAACAACGAAAGCAACGAACCGGAAGAAGATTATGCGAATGAAGAATCAGAAGAAGCTGATGAAATGGAAGAGACCATTGATGAAAATGAAGCAGATGAAGAAGCGGTTGAAGAAGAACCGGAAATTCTCTATGAACTTCATAGCGATCACACCGTGAGACCGATCGATGAAGCAGATGAACAGGTTGTTCTGTTTACCATTGATGATGCACCGGATTCACACGGCGTTGAAATGGCCGAAGTACTCGCTGAGCTTGAAGTACCAGCGATTTTCTTTGTGAATGGGCATTTTATCAATGATGATGTCGGCGCTCAGGAACTGCAGGCAATTTATGACCTCGGTTTTGAAATAGGCAATCATTCAATGACACATCCGAACTTCAGTCAGATTACCGAGGAAGAGCAGTACGAGGAAATCGTACTGTTAAATGATAAAATTGAAGAGATTACGGGTGAGCGCCCTCGTTTCTTCAGAGCTCCTTTTGGAGTAAATACGGACTACAGTAAACAGGTTGTGGAAGATGAGGGGATGCAGTGGATGAATTGGACATATGGCTATGATTACTTTGCCGAGTATATGGAAAAGGATGCCTTGGCAGAGATCATGGTTGAGACTGAGTTGCTTCGAAATGGAGCCAATCTCCTTATGCATGACCGGGAATTCACGAAAGAAGCACTCCCTGACATCGTAAGCGGTTTGAGGGAAAAAGGCTATGATTTTGTAGATCCTGATACGATTCAATGACGATGAAGAAGGATGACTGATTGATGATGAAACACGTATGGGGTCTGTCATTGGCAGTACTGTCAATGACAGCCTGTGGTATAAATGAAAATAATAGCGATAACCAAGAGTCAGAGAATTCTTCTGCAGAAATACCGGAAGATATTCAAAATGAAGAAGCTGAAAATGAAACAAACAGCGATGCCCATGAGGACCCCACAGAAGATGAAGAGGATCAGAAGGACGAAAGACCAGGGCAATTCACCATCTCGCTCTCTGTTCAGAATCTAGATGATCAGAAGCTGATTTCACTTGCCGAACTTTCTGATGAAGCTGAAGGATCTCTGAAGATAGATTCGTTACACAGAACGGCGCATTTGTCGATCTGGGAAAAGGATTTTTATTTCGTGGAAGAGGTGCCCGTCATACAGGTTAATGGCATTCATCATAATGCGGATGACTTGCCCTTAAGTGCAGACGAAGAGGATGCCTTTATTCCTGTTGCTTTTCTCGAGGACTTTCTGAGCGCGGATGTGGAACTGGATAATGGTGAGCTGACTGTCCGGCTTGATTATGAAGAACTGGAACAATGGTCGGATCCCCGTGATGATTTCGATCATGACAGTATGACTGTCGATGAGATGATTGATTACTTATCCTTTCTTGAATCTCCCATAGAGGGCGCTGAAGTGAGTACCGTTGAAAGTCATTTACCCGGTGCTCCCCGTGCATACAGAAACGGCTATCATGAGGGGATCGACTGGTATGATTATACGACAGAAGTGGTGATTGACACGTCGACGCCGGTTCTTGCACAGGGAGAAGGCACGGTTATAAGGGCTGATCATGATTTTGAGGATTACCCTTCTCATGAAGTTCGTAATCAGGACTTGGAGCTGGCTGCAGATTCAGGGGTTACACCTGAATATATTCTGGATCGTCTTCGCGGACAACAGATTTGGGTTCAGTATGAACGAGGTGTGATGATTCGCTTCGCTCATTTGGATCAAATTCCGGAGGACCTGAAAGTCGGAGACGTTGTAGATGCAGAAACCGTGATCGGATATGTCGGAAACAGTGGGACCAGCGGGGCGCTTGATGGTGATGGGAGCGGCTTGCACTTACATCAGGATCTGCTGATTTATGATACCCTGTTTTACGAACCATTTTCCATTGAAGAAACAAAAATGATTATTCATGCACTGTGGGGAACATCTTAAAAGGCGACTGTCAAAAGTAATTTGTTCGTTTAGCTGATCAGTGTAAGAGTCGAGGGTGCCAACTCATTGTAAGAGCAAGGTAGTTCTCCGGCAGTTGGGTCTTTGTGAGTTTTACGGCGGTCATCAGGATTAAGATTACTTGGTATTATGAGTGATTCCGGTTCTTTGTGAAGAATTTTGCACAATCTTAAAAGGACTTGCAAAAGCTCCCGTGGTGTGTGGTATCATCTTTGTAACATCGAGATAATAATCATGATGAGTATAGGAATAGATGGGTGATAGCAATGAATAAATCTGAACTTCTCGATGTGATGAGAAGAGAGGTCGGTATGTCATACGACAGGGCGGTCGACAGGGATGATTTTCTTGTCAGGATTATGGATGCCATCCACTTATTAACTGGAGAACGAGCTACTGTCAGTGCATATGAATATGACACTTATGGAAACAATCAGCTTTTTTATCAGAGAACGTCACGGCGGGGCCAAAAAACACCGTTACATTTCGAGGGATGGACAGGACTCTCTGAGGCTGGACATATCATGTGCATGAAGCGAAATGATTGTCTGAATGTGATGATCCCTGTCATGAAAGATGATCGAATCCACGTAAGACTTACAATCTCCATTGAGACCGCTGACTATGAAGTGACTATTGAGGATTTTATCTTTTGTGAAGAACTGATTTATTTTATCCAGTCGAAACGTTCACGACTTCCGTGAGTGTTTTGCTTGAAAAGTATTCAGAATTTTTGTATAATTACATCACTGTATGATAAAGGAGGGTTAACTGATGGAACTTTACGAAAGACTCTATGATGAATCTGAACGAGTGAATGTGCAATTTGTTGGTGTGACTACTGAAAATGGCCGTTTCGATTTTGGCATTGTTTTCACTACGTTATTCTTTGGTAAACCGTTAATCACCTGCATGCAGACGGGTAAATCCTGCTTATTGAACAGAGATGACTTGGATGATCTCGATCATGTGAAGGATTTGTTTGATGTTCATGACGATGAAGAAGGCGTGGCATTGCAGGAATTTTTCCGTTCAGTTTTGCCTCCGAGCATTCTTGAGCCACAGTATTGATGGAATGGTGTCTATCAAAATCCCCCCGTCTGCCCAACAGGGCAAACGGGGGGATTTTTCTGTTTACAGAGTATTGTTTAATTTGACTGGCAGGCGTCCTGAGCAGTGATTTAATAAATGGCTCTTCGTTCCTGAATGACGCGGATCGTTCGGACAGTAGGGTCTTCAGTCCCCTGCACAGGTAATCCAGCATCCATATTTCTGAAAATATAGGCAATGTTGTCTTCTTCAATGATTTCGCCTGGGATGAAAATAGGGATACCGGGTGGATATATCATTATAAATTCTGCGCTGATCCGGCCCGCGGCATTTTCCAGAGCGACAACTTCTGTTTCTGCGTAAAATGCTTCTCTCGGTGAAAGAGATAATGTCGGGATATTTGGTATTTGAACCTGATGAAGCTGTCGTGTGTTTGACTGACTCTGTTGAAAAAATTCGGCCATATCGCGAATCGCTTTTACTAAAGTGTCAACGGTATCCGTGTTATCACCGAGTGTAATGATACACAAGATGTTATATAAATCTGAGAGTTCCACTTCGAGATTGGCATGCTCTCTGAGCCAAATCTCGGCTTCATACCCGTTTACATTCAAATCCTTCACGGATATGATCAGTTTTGAGGGGTCAATATCAAACCTCGCCCGGTGATCAATAATTTCAGCACCGGGACAATGCACGCCTTCAATTTCATTCAATCGTTTTCTGGCATCATGGCTCAATTTGATGATGCTGCGGAGTTCCTCTTCGCCTGAGATAGCTAAATATCTCCGGGCTGTATCCAATGAAGCGAGAAGGATATAGGAAGTGGACGTCGTGGTCAACATACTGATGATCGTCTGCACCCTCTCAGGCTTGATTCGACTGCCCTGAATATTCAGAACAGAGCTTTGTGTAAGGGACCCGCCAAGTTTATGAACACTCGTCGCAGCCATATCTGCACCTGCCTGCATGGCGGAATCCGGCATATCGTCGGAAAAGTGGATATGCACACCGTGCGCTTCATCAACCATGACGGGGACGTCGTACAAATGGGAAATACGGACGATTTCCGCCAAATTTGCCGATACCCCGAAATAGGTGGGATTAATGACGAGCAACCCCTTCGTGTCCGGATGAGCCCTTAAAGCCCGTTCAACGGAATGAACGGTAATCCCGTGGGAGATCCCCAGCTCATCGTCCAGTTCAGGATGAATGAAAATTGGCTTGGCACCACTGAAAACGATGGCTGACATAATCGATTTATGGACGTTTCTGGGTACGATGATTTTGTCCCCCGGGTGACAGACTGTCATGATCATCGTCATAATTGCGCCACTCGTTCCCTGAACAGAAAAGAACGTGTGATCGGCTCCGAAAGCTTCTGCAGCGAGTTTTTGCGCTTCGTCGATGATCCCATGGGGATGATGGAGATCATCGAGCGGTGCTATATTGATCTGATCAATGGAAAGTGCATTATAACCGATGAAATCTGCAAATTCCGGGTCCATCCCTTGACCGCGCTTGTGCCCTGGAATGTGAAACTGATTGACTTCTTTTTCGGCATGTTCTTTCACCCCGTGAAACAGAGGTGTTTTTGTCTGACGTTCTGTATAGCCGGCCCGGGCATTTTCTGTATGATTTTCATTCATAAGTAATTATCACCTTTTCACCCGCAGGAAATTCTGATACGGTAATATTATTTGGAGCAGATAGTAGTATATCAAAAAATACAGGGAATTGAAATCAAATGAAGGGAAAAGAGGGATTCGATATGAGTGAAGGCGTACAGTTACCGGTGTCAATGGACTGGTCGACCGATGAGGTAATTGATGTGGTTAATTTTTTTGAAGCAGTGGACAGCGCGTATGGCAAAGGAGTGGAGCGGGATTTACTTGTCACGTTGTATCGCCATTATAAAGCAGTGGTTCCGTCCAAAGCTGAAGAAAAGCAGCATTTCAAAGACTACGAATCACAAACCGGGCAATCGCCCTATCATACGGTCAAAAAGGCGAGGGAATCGGAAACAGGTACCGTGATTAAAATGAGTAAAAACAGATGACGGGCAAGAAATGAACAGACAAAGGATCCGGAACGTCCATACGGTGGGCAGTTCCGGATCCTTTTTAGTCTAGTCCGTTACTTACATGTCCCGCATTGCGATTTTATATAATGGTGCTACTGTTTGGAAGGTATCAATGACCGTTTTGATAAAAGCTTCACTGTCTTTCAGGAGAGGATCTGCACTGTCTATTTTCCTTCCAACGAGAAACTCTCCTTTTTTGACCTCCTTAAAGCGTTTAAGCGTATCGTCAAGGTCGATTTCCGATACTTTTTGTGACGGCTTTTTCATATGGTCCATTGAGATATCAAAATCACCTGGGAGAGTTTCAAGGATCGATGATTTGTTTTCGATAAAGCGGTCTGCGATATCTTCTTTGTGGGGTAATTCGTAAATATGTGCAAGCCAGATAAATACATGATCATCAAACAGCCCGATTTGAAAATGCGGGTGTTTTTTGTAGCCGCGTTTATTATGGCAATAGGCAGACCAGGTATCCTGGGGCGGGTTTACTTTACGTCTTGCATGCCTTGCAACATGAAGATGCATATCACTGCCGGTGATCGATTCGAGTTCCGGGATGATCGAATCAGAAAGAGCTTTGAATTTAGGTTGGATTCGTTCCTGTATTGCTGTCATGCGTTCATCAAGACCTTCGATCGAAAAGGTCTCAAAATCTGTTTCGTTAAATCCGGTAAATGCCATGGGTCTCATCCTCCATTTTCTGGTTCTGGTGATTGTTTTTTGTAAAGATAATGTCATAAGAGTATTCTTCGCTCCCCAAACTACAACGAAAGGAAATGAATCAATAATCATTTTAACAAAACTTTTGCTCTTTAAAAAGAAAAGTGGTTTTTTTCTCAATTACGTTTAACTCTTTGAGAATAGGGGAAACTTTAAAATAAATATCACAGAATAGTTGCAAAATTCTAATATTTGATTTATTATTGTCAGTAATCTTATTTTCAACAGCTGGTCGGTCATGAAAAAACTATTTCATTAAAAGAGGGGTGCGGAAAATGGAAAAAGTAATTCAAACGCTCAGACGAAAAGATGGAGAGAATCGTATCCCGGTATTGAAGCTTGAAATTGATTATGAGCTTCAGACTCTCTACGATGCGATGATCGCTGAAGAAGTGATTCAGATGAAAGAAAGCAAAGAAAAACTTGCTGAACTGAGAAATGAATGGCTTCGTCTTGAAGCTTGAATGTAAATGGACATTGAGTGAACCTGACCTTTTCAGGTTCATTTTTTTGTGATTTAAACGGACATGTACGTATTGGTTCGCGCTGGTATTTAGTTTGATCTGATAAGGTTTGAATGATCACAAAGCTTATGAAATATGGTAGAATGAATCAAATTGTTGTTGTTGCAGGGAAGGGGAAAGGAATTATGATTGTTTCAGAGGTGTTTGAATGGAAGCAGCAGGCTGAAAGTTGGATTCGCGAAGCTGCAGACTATATACGCTGGCAAATGCACCAGCAGCTTGATATCAAAACGAAGGAACATCGAAATGATCTTGTAACGCATGTCGATGAAGGAGTTGAATCTTTTTTTATTGAGCGGTTAAAGTCGGTTTACCCGGATCACAGGATTATGGGTGAAGAGGGAAGTTTTAAAGAGATTAACGATCTGGATGGTGTCGTTTGGATTCTCGATCCAATTGATGGAACTATGAATTTCGTACATCAAAAAAAATTCTTTGCCGTATCGTTGGGGATTTATGTGGGTGGCAAACCGGCAGCAGGTCTTGTCTACGATGTGATGGCAGATGAGATGTATACCGCAGTTTCCGGTTACGGAGCATATTTAAATGGTAAGCAGCTTCCGCAGTTAACCTATACACCTTTGGAGAACATTGTAATGAGTGTGAATAATGGGTGGATTGCCAAAGATGATCATCTGAAGCAGTTGGTTACACAAGTAAGGGGCAGCAGGTCGTATGGGGTTGCATCACTTGAAATGGCATTTGTGGCTTCGGGAAGTCTGGATGCTTATGTCAGTTTCAATCTTGCCCCATGGGATGTGGCAGCGGGAATCATTTTATTGCAGGAAACGGGTGGTTTGACGAGTAATTTACAGGGAGAGCCTTTGTCATTATTAAAAAAAGATTCCCTTATTGCTGCTTCACCCTCTGTACATGAAGAATTATTAAAATGGAAGATCGGCCGTTAACGGCCGATCTTCCATTCTCATGTGCTTAATTTTCGTTTTCTGGAAATGCCACCGACAAACACAGCGACAGTCAGTAAAACAGATGTGAAAAATAACAGCCAACTGCCTTCAGCCATTGAAATACCAACGCCGGTCAGCCCTGCCGTTCCCAATATGGCGAGCATAAAGGTGAAGATGTCAAATGATTTCAAATTGATGACCCCCTTGTAATCTGATACTAGTTTACCTTAATCATGACGAGATGAAAAGCAGGATCTTACTTAATCAGAAAGGCATAGCTGTTCTTTTCCAACAGCGTTATGGTATAATCAGCGCAGAAAGAAAGAGATCGATATGGGAGTGAACCGCACTTATGATGTTGTTATCAAATGGGGCTGAGGCTTCACCGGATTTTACACCAATTGCATACTGGCTTGGTGCCAGTGATCCTGAGAACTTTGTTTTTGTGTTTTGGTCAATGTTTATTATCATTAATCTTTTGAGTATCCTTGTTTTTAACCTGGGGTTTGCGAGAAAACTTCCTCTAATAAAAAATATAGTCATTTATGCAGTCATGCTTTTCGGAAACATGTTCATCACCTTTTTTGCCCTGACGTTGCCGATTATTGAGTCACTTGGGGTTGCTGCGCTGATTCTTGGTATATACAAACTGCAGCTTAACCGGCATAAAGAGACCGATTCAGAAACAGAAATACAGTGATTTTGAGCTTGTAACGATTCAAAAAAGCCGGCCGTGCATACGCTGTAAATGCGTTGACATTGGCCGGCTTTATTTTGATGGGATTCAAATGAATTCATCCTTTTCTTCTGCAGGTGTATGACTCTGGAAATCTCCTGTAGCGATCCGTTCATTGGTTCTTGAACTGATTCTGTCTGAGCAGGGTTGGCACATATACGTGTGTATGGGACGATTTCTGAGTTTTTTTGCCTGCGGCAGATTTGAATCTATTTTTTCTACCTGATCACAGATGACACATTTCACTCTCACGCTGATCACCTCTTCATTTCTTTACAGAATAATTGAGTAGCTTTCTATTATCATAACAGATATCCCGGCGTCATTTCATATAAATATGAAAAGGCAGTTGTTGTTTCTTAACGGACTGATCTGGCTGCCCGGGACCATCATAGTGATTGAAGGAAAAGAAAAACACGTTTAAAAGGAATGCTATAAAAGGTAATATATAGAGTGACTATACTCAAGGAGGAATCACAATGGCAAACCAAGTAGAACCAGCATTGACGAAAGAATTGCTTCCATTGTTACAAGAAGAGCGTTATATTGCATTATCGACGATTGACCACGAAACCGGTGCTCCAAATGTAAATGCCATTTCGTGGGTTTACGCCAAGGATGAAAAACACGTCCGCTTTGCGGTTGATAACCGTTCACGAATTGTTGAAAATATTAAAGAAAATGGACTTGTGACGATTTTATTGATCGGTGGCGGATCGACATATTCAATTGCAGGTCATGCAAAAGTGACTGAAGAAAAGATGGACGGTGTACCGTTGAAACTGGCATTGGTTGAAATTACAGTAAGAGAAGTACGTGATGTCATGTTCTATGGTTCCCGAATTGTAAATGAACCTAAATTTGAGAAAACGTATGATAAAGAAGCTGCCGATAAACTCGACAGACAAGTCATGGATGCAATGTTAAAATAATGCTAAGAAACCGTTAATCTCCTTGAGATTAACGGTTTTGTCAGTTCAGCTTGGATCAGTTGTTTTTTCAACCGCAATCGCTCTGGTGTTATTCTACAATGAGCTCTGTGACGTTCTGAATCGGGTTATGATGATTGCTGCCGTCTCCGTAATAAAAATGAACAGGGCCGGTTTCTTTTAATGGTTTCCCTTTTTCGGAGAATGCCAGTATGGCACTCATTGCTTCCGTGAGGGAGATGCGCTCTTCATGCCCATCCTCCTGACGCACAATCAGCGACTTTGCATCTTCAGAAGGTGATGCATTTTGCAGAAATGGTTCTAATGGAATGCCGAGAGAATGTTCAGTCAGATCTTTACGGTCAATATGGACGATATTCTGATTTGATTGAGGCTTCTTCCCTGTTCTTTGCCGGTTCCATGCTCTTGCCATTTTTTCAGCCTCTGAAATAACCTGTGCTTCTGCACGGTCCGTAAAGACGTTTTCCATGTGGACTCTTCGATCATCAAAGATCCACACGCCCGGGTCCAATGTAAGTCGAAATGATACATTTCCAATTATCCTGACGGTTTCTGCTGACATAATATCGCCACCTTTCTCCCTCATTATATCCATCCTCCACGCGTTTGTCATCGATTCATTCTCAACATCTGCAACGGTTGCATTTTTTCACTATAACCGATATGATAAAGAAAGTAATGGATGATGTTTAGCGTTACGACAGTACTCTTGTCAGCGTCAAATAGAGTCCCAAGATCGATGAACAGGAGGGATTCATGTGTCACTGGAAACCCTGTCCGGACAAAGCGAAAAAGCCTATGCCCTTCTAAAGGAAGACGCAGATAAAATTCTCAAACTGATTGAGGTGCAAATGACAAATCTGACAATGCCTCAGTGCCCGCTTTACGAAGAGGTGCTTGATACTCAGATGTTCGGATTATCTCGGGAAATAGATTTTGCCGTCAGGCTGAATCTCGTCAGCGAAGAGAATGGTAAAGCGTTATTGGACCGACTGGAAAAACAATTGACTCAATTGCACGAAGCAACCTTAAAACAAAAATAATAGCTTTATATGTTTAGAACAAACTCTGTCTGGAACAGAGTTTTTTTTGTGTGTTTATTATGACAATCCTGTGAACATGTGAATGTTATCTCATAATGTGGCATGTAATATACTATACTTAAAAGGAAAAGAGGTTTAAAATATCGCTTTTCAGGTAAGAAGAACAGTGAATGAAAAATGAATGGGAGTTGATTTTTAGTGGCACACGCACAAACAGAAGAAATCTTAAACAGACACGTTTCAAATTGGAATGTACTATTCGTGAAGCTTCACAACTATCATTGGTACGTAGGTGGAACGCACTTCTTTACTCTCCATGAAAAATTTGAAGAGCTGTACAATGAAGCCGCTGTTCACATTGATGAGCTCGCAGAGCGCTTGTTGGCATTAGGTGGGAATCCACTTGCAAGCATGAAGGAATATCTCGACACGGCTACTGTAAAAGAGGCTGCAGGAGAGAAGAGCTATCAGGAAATGCTGAACGCACTTATTGCTGATTTCGAGCTCGTTTCCAAGGAATTGAACGATGATGTGGCGACTCTTGAAGGTGACGCGGATGATGAAGCGACAGCTGATATGCTGATTGCAATTCGTCAGTCTGTAGAGAAGCATACTTGGATGCTCCGCCAGTATATGAAATAATCTGGAAACAACCATAAAAAACCAACCTCCAATTTGTGGAGGTTGGTTTTTTATAGTTGTGGACTGAAATAAAGAAACGGTTATTACCATACATAAATGCAGAGATTGACATTGCTGTTTTCTTTAATGCTTATTGAAGCTCTTTTCTGCCGGAGCGCCAGGAGACCAAAGCAAGATAACTGATTGTGGCAAACAGAAGACTGATCATAAAGGCGTGAAACATTGTTGCGTAAAGATTAAATGTAGTAAAAATGACTATAGCGCCGCTGATTACCTGAGTAGTGATGAAAATCAATGCAGTGAAGGATGTCCAGTAAAAAAGACGGTACCGTCTGAATGAGCGATGTATACGGATAAACATAATCAAAATGACAATGAATAACATACCTGCAAGCAAACGATGACCGAACTGGATCAGTACACCGCCTGAAAGTTCGGGGATAAGTTGACCGTTACAGAGCGGCCAGCCGTCACATGCGCCTGATGAGCCGCTGTGTCGGACGTAAGCTCCTGAGTATACGACAATGTAAATGTATACAAGAACACCGTAAATATATTTACGAATAGAGGAAGAGAGCACAGGTGTTAACTGGTCAGTATTCTTATCTGCTTCAAACACCAGCACTGTTAATAATACAACACTTGCGAAAGAAACCAATGAAAAACCAAAATGCAGCGCCATCACAGCATCAGATTGTCCCCAAACAACGGCAGCGGCACCGAGTAATCCTTGTAAGATGATGAACAAAACAGCAATGATGGCGAAGAAGCCGGTCTCTTTTACAAACTTACGAATGCGGATCCAAGACCAAATCGCCTGTGTGATGACCATGATGCCCAAAATGGCAGAAACAAGCCGATGCGTATATTCGATCAGGGTGGGGATGGTTGGATTTGTTGGAATCAATTCGCCGTAGCAAAGTGGCCATTCGGCACCGCATGCATCTCCTGAACCTGTTTGAGTAACCAGTGCCCCTTGAATGAGTACGATCAGCATTCCGATGGATGTGAGAACGGAGAACACTTTAAGAAAAAGAAATTTCATTGAACAATCGCCCGCTTTCATATAATGAGACTTTTTAAACTGTTTTATTTAAAAAATTATTGTAGAAAATTGTATTACCGAATCTTTAAATGCTTAAGCTGTCCTAAACTCTCATCATTCTATGGAGTTTTGGTGAAAAAGTCAATCAAAGGCGTCATGAGGAGCATTTTTAGTTCAAAGAAAGTTCACACTTTCATTTCACCCTTGGAATAGTATATAATATTAACAACGTGTATTAATTGGTTTTGAAGTCGTTGATTAGGGAAAAAAGTGTTATAAGAATAATTTGTGAAGAAAATGTGATGAATATCACTCGGATTTTCGTTATAATTGGCGTTGCTTGTGTCTAAAATGTGAACGTTCGCGACCGCAACGACCGGACTTGCCGGAGGGGATCCAAATGGAGAAAATAATGAGAAATACCATGAACGATTTCGATTGCACTAAGGGGGTGATGTAATCATGACGAAACTGAATGCCACCGTAACTTCGGAGAGGGTTTCTGGTACAAATGCGATCCACTCCAATGTTTCCTGGAGAGAATATGTGGCTATTTCTAAAACAGGTATTGTGACCTCGAATTTAATCACTGTTTTTGCGGGTTTGTTTCTGGCAGGCTATTACAATGGCGTCTCTCTGATGAGTGATCCATTAACGGTCGTGCTGACTCTGCTGGGGGCTGCAATGATCATTGCCGGCGGTTGTGCGTTAAATAATTTTATTGACCGGGATATTGACCATATTATGGAGCGGACGAAAGACCGTCCTTCCGTCACTGGCCAGCTTTCCGGTAAGCAAACGCTGACATATGGTTTGGCGATGTCTCTCGGCGGAACCACTTTACTTGCCATGACGACGTTAACAGCTGCAGTAATTGGAGTGATTGGACTCTTTATCTATGTCATTCTATACTCACTGTGGACAAAACGAACGACCACTTTAAATACCATTGTCGGAAGTTTTTCAGGAGCTGTACCTCCACTGATTGGTTGGGCAGCATTGGATCCAGGACTTCATCCCGTAGCTTGGTCGCTCTTTCTGATTATGTTTCTGTGGCAGCCGCCGCATTTTCTGGCTTTGGCAATGCGCAGGAAAGATGAATATGCAGCAGCGGGCATTCCCATGCTTCCTGTTGTCGCAGGATTTGCAATGACGAAGCGTCAAATTGTCTGGTATGTGGCAGCGCTGCTCCCTGTTTCCTTATTAATGGTGAACTTCGGGGCTGTATATACAGTTACTGCTGCACTTCTTGGCGGTGGTTGGCTCTTACTTGGACTTACAGGATTTAAGACGAAAAACGATATTCAATGGGCATCCCGTATGTTTGTCTTTTCTTTGAATTACTTAACGATTTTGTTTGTCGTTATCATTTTGGTTCACTTGTTCTGACTTTGGGGGTCATTGAACAATCGAATATAAGAGTAAATTGACTGGAGAAAGTGGGGTTTGTTACACGATGAAAAATATATGGCGGTTTCTACCATTTGGTCTCATCCTGCTGCTGACAGGCTGTGGAATGGAGAACTTATCCGCACTCGATCCTCAGGGACCGGTTGCAGACATGCAGTATTCTTTGATTGCCTTGAGCTTATACATCATGATTTTTGTCCTCGTTGTTGTATTTCTGATTTACATTTTTGTCTTGTTTAAATTCAGAGAGCGCCCGGGGGATACACATATACCGAAACAGGTTCACGGCAATCGAACCCTCGAAATTATTTGGACGACTATTCCGATCATTCTTCTTCTGATGCTCGCTGTGCCAAACGTGATGGATACGTTTACTTTGGCAAATACGAGTGTGGTCTCTGAAGATGGGGAAGAAGAGATGGATCATGTACATGTAGAAGTTATTGCTCACCAGTTCTGGTGGGAGTTCCATTATCCTGATCTTGAGATCACGGCAGGGCAGGATATGTATATTCCAACTGATACAAGAATTATCATTTCTCTTGAGTCAGAGGATGTGCAACACTCGTTCTGGGTACCTGCCTTAGCGGGTAAACAGGATAATGTGCCAGGAATTACAAACGAAATGTGGTTTGAGGCTCCGAATGAAGGGGTCTATATGGGGAAATGTACCGAACTCTGTGGCCCATCACACTGGCTGATGGATTTTAAAGTTGTCGCAGTTGATCCGGGAACATTTGATCAATGGGCAGAAAACATGGCAGAGCCAGAAGAAGATGTCATGAACCCTGAAGAGGGTACTGTGGCTGCGGATGGGCGTGAGGTCTTTCAGGACAGCTGTATCAGCTGTCACGCAGTTGGAGATGAAGGCGGTGCAATCGGCCCGAATATGACTAACTTCGGTGAACGCCAAGTGATTGCGGGTTATCTGGAATATGATGAAGAAAATCTTGAAAACTGGCTCAGGGACACGCAGGAATACAAACCTGGTGCCGAGATGCCTTCTTACACACATGATGAAATCAACGATGAGGAAATGGCAGCATTGATTGAATATTTAAATGGATTAAAGATTCTGGATTAAGTTAACGGATAAAGGAGGTTTTCTCACGTGTCTACTGCACAAGCAGGTTCAAAAAGTGTGATCATGGATTGGCTGACAACCGTTGATCACAAGAAAATAGGCATCATGTATTTGGCTGGGGGAGCGTTTTTCTTCGCTCTTGGAGGCCTTGAAGCGATTTTGATGCGAATTCAGTTAATGTTTCCTGAATTCTCATTCCTGTCTGCCCAGACGTTTAATGAACTTTTAACCATGCATGGTACAACAATGATTTTTCTCGCTGCCATGCCGCTGTTATTCGGTTTTATGAATTTTATTATTCCGCTTCAAATTGGCGCCCGGGATGTTGCATTTCCATTTTTAAATGCACTGGGCTTTTGGCTCTTTCTTTTCGGGGGGATTCTCTTAAATATTTCCTGGTTCACAGGGGGTGCACCTGATGCAGGGTGGACAGCCTATGTCCCACTTTCGAGTGAATCACCCGGACAAGGACTTGATTATTACGTTCTCGGTTTACAGGTCAGTGGTTTGGGGACCCTGATCGGGGGAATCAACTTCCTTGTTACCATTATTAACATGCGTGCTCCGGGAATGAGTATGATGAGAATGCCACTTTTCACATGGAGCTCATTTGTTGCATCCATGCTGATTCTGTTCGCATTTCCTGCATTGACAATTGGGTTGTTGCTTTTGATGCTTGAGCGTCTCTTTGACGCACAGTATTTTGTTGTTGCATCGGGAGGAAACGTTATTATCTGGCAGCATTTGTTCTGGATATTTGGACACCCTGAGGTTTATATTCTGATACTTCCTGCCTTTGGTATTTTCTCTGAGGTCCTTGCCACTTTTGCTAAAAAGCGTCTTTTTGGCTACTCGGCGATGGTATTTGCCACATTAATCATTGGTTTCCTCGGATTCATGGTTTGGGCTCACCATATGTTTACAGTCGGTATGGGTCCTGTTGCAAATGCGATATTTGCTGTAGCGACGATGGCAATTGCCGTCCCTACAGGAATTAAAATATTTAACTGGCTGCTTACCCTTTGGGGAGGTCGTATCCAGTTTACGACAGCGAATCTGTTTGCCCTCGGTTTTATCCCGTCTTTCGTAATGGGTGGGGTAACGGGTGTTATGCTTGCAGTCTCGGCCGCAAACTATCAGTTTCATGATACGTACTTCGTTGTTGCACACTTTCACTATGTTATTATCGGCGGCGTAGTATTTGGTCTCTTTGCCGGTGCTTTTTACTGGTGGCCGAAGATGTTCGGTTACAGGCTGAATGAGAAACTGGGCAAATGGTTCTTTTGGTTATTCCTTATCGGGTTCCACTTGACCTTCTTTGTACAGCATTTCCTTGGTCTGATGGGTATGCCTAGACGTGTTGCTTCTTACCTTGATAATCAGGGGCTAAATGATTTTAACTTGATCAGTACAATGGGTGCATTCCTGATGAGCATTGCGTTTATCATTCTCCTTGTTAATATTTTTGTTTCAATGGGGAACAAGGACAATGTCCGCGATCCGTGGGATGGTCGTACCCTTGAGTGGACGACTCCGACGCCGGTGCCTGAATACAACTTTGCACAAACGCCGCTTGTCCGGGAACTCGACGCATTCTGGTATGAGAAATACGAGGGTGACGGAAAACTTAAAGCCGCGGAGCCACTTGGTGACATTCACATGCCAAATGCCTCTATATTACCGTTTATGATATCTCTCGGACTGTTTATTGCAAGCTTCGGTTTTATTTATTTAAACTATCCGGTATTGTTTGCAGGTTTGATTGTGACATTCGGATCCATGTTTATCCGCTCAGTGAAAGAAGATCACGGTCACCATATACCGGTAGACCGAATCAAACGAGATTTGGAGGGTGGTAATCATGGCTGAACATCAAGAATCCATTGATTTAAATCAGTTGCCTGAGGAACCGGAAAAAGCAACCCTTGAAGGCCGGAATAAGTATCTCGGTTTCTGGTTTTTCCTTGGCGGGGAGACCGTGTTATTCGGCAGTCTGATCGGCACATATTTGGGCCTTCGCGGGGGGGACGATTGACGGACCGGGTCCATCGGATCTGTTCCACCTCGATCTGGTCTTTATCATGACAATGATCCTGTTGACGAGCAGTTTAACGTCCGTCATGGCGATTATCAATATGCGCAGAGGGAATTTTAACAAGCTTCTGATGTGGATGTCGATGACTGTTTTGCTGGGTATTGCGTTTTTGGGTCTGGAAATTTATGAGTTCTACGAATATTACCATGCTGGCCTTGGATTTTCGACTTCCGCTTTTGCATCAAGCTTTTATACCTTGGTTGGTACACACGGTGCCCACGTTCTGTTTGGTATTCTTTGGATTACTACACTTATCATCCGGTACAGAAAAACCGGTTTGACACTTTACAATGCACCGAAATTCAATACGGCGGTTCTTTATTGGCACTTTATTGACGTTGTCTGGGTCTTCATTTTTACTGTCGTTTATCTTCTTGGAATAGGAGGTTGAGGCTATGAGTTCACATCTTGATCCAACTGCACCAATCAAAGGAAAGCCTACCAAACAGCTTGAAAGGCAGCTGAAGCGTGAAACCAAAACCCAGATTGTCTCCTATTTTCTGATGATAGCCATTACCAGCATGGCATTTATTTCGATTGCAACGGATGCGATTCCATCAGGGTTTGCAATTCCATTTATTTTGCTCCTTGCAGGAATACAGGTAATCTTTCAGTTATATGTGTTTATGCATATGGGTGAGAAGAAAACCAGCTGGGTCAATATCATGATTTGGTCCGGAATGTTAATTGCAGCACTGACAGTCGGCGCGTTGATGTTTTTAATTGGCATCGTAAAATACTGACAAAAAAGCCGTTCATCATTGTGATGGGCGGCTTTCTTAATATCTGGAAGCGTCAGAGGAAAGTGAGAAAGTCATATTTGTAGCAGGATCAGAAGAAAAAATGCTATAATTCCCGTAGTTTAGATAGCCAATCCATGTGGCAATTTACGTTATCCATACTTCAAAAGCATGCCATGGTGGATGTGAGGAAGAGGCCTGACGATGCTTCATTGCAGTATCAGGTGAAATGAACAGGAATCGAAAGGGATCAGGAGGCATTGTCATGGCATTATTTTTACCGTTTATCAGTACAGTTTTTATTGCATTCAGTGCAGTGTTTACTGCTGCAGGATGGTTGCTTGTAGTCAGAGGGAACATTGCGGCTCATAAAAAAGCGATGTTCTGGGCAGCTGTATTTGCTGTCATATTTTTTGCGGTTTACCTTAGTAAAACATTTTTTATAGGAAGTACATCGTTTGGAGGACCTGATTCTGTAGCGCCGTATTATACCGTGTTCCTTCTGTTTCACATTTCGATGGCGACGATTGCGGCAGGTATGGGACTTTATCAGCTTTATACCGGTTATAAGAATAAATTGACCAGACATAAAAAATTGGGACCATGGACTTCGGTGATCTGGTTTATTTCGGCGACGACCGGGATCGCTGTCTATCTGCTCTTGTATGTCATTTATCCCCCCGGAGATACGACAAATTTGTTCGAGGCTATTTTAAGCTCAGGTTCTGTCCCGCCGGGCATGTAAAATACCCTGACGGTGAAGCTGCCGTCAGGGTATTTTTTCTCTGGACTACAATTTGAAATTGAACTTGATGATTTCTGCTTCTCTTGCGCTTTGAAAGAAGATCACAGCAAGAGGTCCAAGAATAAATCCGATGGCACCCAAAAGCATCAAGCCGATATACAGCGAGATCAGAGTTGCCAGAGGAGACAGTCCGATATGATGGCCCATCACTTTTGGTTCAACGGTCCTGCGGATTGTGAGCAGGATCCCTGCAAGAACCAGAAGTTGTATAGCCATAAATGTATCCCCTGCAATTAACTGATAACCGGCCCACGGGGCCAGTACTGCAATAGAGCCGATAATCGGAATGAAATCAATAGCCCAAATGAAAATGGACATAATTAATGCAACTTCAGGTGCGACGATAAGCAGGCCAATCAGTGTGACAATAAAAATAATGATACTGACCAGGAACTGTGCTTTGAAAAAACCGAAAATCACGTAAGATAACCTTGCTGACATGAAGCGGACTTTCTCAGCTGTATCTTCAGATAAATACGTGAATATTTTCGTCTTTAATCGTGGCAGGTCAATCAGAAATAAGTATAATGCGATCAGGAAAACCAGGAATGATACAATATAGGATGGGATAGCCGTTAACAGATTTGTAGCCGTCTCAATTATATTTATATCCTGAAGCTGATCTCTGAGGCCAAACAGGGCATTAGTAACGGCAATATCGATCTCATTCACGATATCTTGTGAATACTGGTCAAATTGTATCCGTAAATTATCAAGGATATTAATCCAGGCGATGTTTATATCGTTTATGATACTGGGCAAATTATTGAAAAATTGATTCAATTGTGTCAACGCTCTTGTGAACAGTATGTAACTGAAGGCTGACAAGGCTGCCAGGAAGCTGATGAAAACGATAAATACGGATAGTTGCCTGCTTAATTTTGTGTATTTTGTCAATCCGTTAACAGCAGGTGTCAGAAACAATGCGGTGACAAGAGCTGTAAGGATTGGTGTCGCAACGGGAAGAACAAAATAAAACAAAAGGCCGATCACGACGATGACTAAAGCAATGGATATGTATTTTTTGATGATTTTATTTGTAGCTGGAGTCAAGAGAGGAACTCCTTTCCGGGACACTGTATTTCTTACGTTGCCGCCTTTGGACCTTAATTGTAAAGAAAGGCACGTCGCCTGCTCAGGTCGAAGTGCCTTTGAATCTTGCGTCGTTTTATGATCAGGAGAGTTTGTCAGCCTGGATCTTTTCTGTAACGGTACCGATTTTTTTGTGACACTTATCTACAATCTTTTGGGGGAAGTCTTCATCATACTCGACACCATGCGGGTAATAATGTTTGCCGACATATGGTGTCATCAGTTCAACGGTTGTATCTGCTTTTGGAATTTCCCCTTCGATGACGAAACATGGCATTCTCAGATAATAGGTGGCGTCTTCAACCTGATCGATCATTTTATAGTCGTAGGTTGCGCGCTCGTAATCCCAGGCACGGTCAAAACCGCATTCACTCATTGTTTCGTCAAGATCTTCAAATTTGATCTGAATTCCTTCAAGACCGGTTTGTTCAAATTTCATGGTGTGATGAAACCTCCTCAGTAAATGGTCTGAAAACCTGTTCTTTACTATCATATTATGAAAATGGGTCACTTGCAATCATTGTGACATAGGTCATGAGGTTTTTTTCATGAAACACGTAAACAGGAGGTTCATATGATTCGTATCCTTTCAGTTATCACTAGTTTTATCATTGTTTTTACTGCTGCAATCATTGTTATGATGGTTTTTGAAGAAGACCGGGAACCGGACGGGAACAGAACACTGTCTGATTCAGAAGACGTTGTCGGACAAACGGATTTTGATGTGGAGGGTATAAAGGCAGCTTCAGATTTAATTGAAGCATATGGAGCTGTTGCAGAGGAAATCTGGACACCGTATGGCTATAAATGGTGGTTATTTGACGATTCACAAAATTGGTATGGGGTTCAGGATGGCGAAGTGGTTACATCACTTATTCTCGATGAAGCTGATTCTCTCGAAGGATTGAGGATAGGGGATTCTTATGAATCGGCAATGGCAGCCTTCGGATTCTCATTAGAGGTGGAGACAGGGGGATTGGTTTCTTCATTTACATTTACTCTGTCAGATGAAGAACTGCGAACGAAACCGTTGGCCGAACTTGATGATGGACGATTTGTCCAATTGTATTTTGATGCATTCGATGGAAGACTTGTTGCCGTCCGAATGCTGACGGAAGAGCTGCTTTTGTTACAGCGTCCATACAGTTTGTCCTACAGGGGTTCTTTGGATGATCCTGAAGCATTGACTGTTGACAATATGAGTGCATGGCAGACCGGTCAGGAAAAGCTGATGCATGAATTATCGAATGTCTACCGGGAGCAAAAAAGCCTTCCACCGCTTGATGTGTCGTCTGATGGGAATCCCGTTGCGAGAGGACACAGTGAAGACATGTTTGATCACCAGTTCTTTGCTCATGATTCGCCGAATACCGGTTCATTGGGAGATCGTCTTGATGCAGAAGGCATCCCTTTTTCGGGGGCAGCGGAGAATATTGCTGCACACTATATTGACAGCATTGAAGCCGTTACGGGCTGGTTAAACAGTGAAGGACACCGTGTGAATTTATTAAGTGAAGAGTTTACACATTTGGCAAGCGGGGTGCATGAGTATTATTATACGCAAAACTTTATTCTCTACCGATAGACTGTATCCTGTATGTCGTCAAATGAACGGTGTTCATGTTATAATTTAATCTGGAGGTGTTTCTTTTGACGACTGCAGTAACGACAAACGCAGATGTCCTTTTGGCGTCTGATGATTTAAGTGAGATGATCCTTCAATCGGAAGTGTATCATTCCTATAGAAATGCAAAACGTGCCGTTCAGGAAGATGAAGGGTGCAGAGAACTGTTACAGGCTTTTATGAAGAAGAAAGAGGCCTATGAAGAAGTGCAGCGGTTCGGGAAATATCACCCTGATTTTCACCGGGTAACCGCTGAAATCCGTGAATTAAAGAGACAGGTGGATACAGAGCCGCTCATTGCCGCATTTAAGCAAGCGGAGACGGAGCTTGAAACCTTGCTCAATGAAATCAGCGGTTTGTTTGCGAATGCTGTTTCACCTGAAATCAAAGTACCTTCAGGTAATCCGTTTTTTGATACCGGCTGCTCAGGCGGCTGTGGAACAGGGGGGAGTTGCGGCTGTGGATAACCATCAGGAAGATTTTCAGGCTGTTGAACGAATCGGTCTTGTTGTTTGGCTGCATTCGATGAGACCGTTAAAGCAATTGAAAAGACACGGGCATATTCATTATGTGTCAAGGAAGATGAAATATGCTTATTTGTATTGTGACTTGCAACGCGTCGAGGAAGTAACCAGACGACTTGAATCAATCAATGCAGTGAAATATGTGGAGCAATCGATGAAACCGTATATAAAAACGGAGTATCAAAAAAAAGGTTCCAAAAGAAGAAAAGAAAGAAGAATACAAAATGGGAATCTGATCGGGAATCCGGGCCTTCAGTGAATCTGAAGGCTTCTTTTACTCGTAAGGGACCTGAATCATGGTTCGGACAGAAGATCAAGAAAGGGCGATGCTCATGCGTGTGATCAGTGGTTCCTGCAAAGGAACGCGGTTAAAGGGATTGTCTGGTGATCAGACAAGACCCACTTCAGATAAGGTGAAAGAATCGGTGTTTAACATCGCAGGTCCTTATTTTGACGGGGGTTCTGTACTTGATTTGTATGCGGGTAGCGGAGGTATGGCCATTGAGGCGCTGAGCAGAGGTTTGACGGATGCAGTTTTGATTGACAAACATTATGCTGCCATACAGGTTATCAGGGAAAATCTATCTCGCACAAACATGAATTCCTTTGTGGAAGTGTTTAAAAATGATGCGAATAAGGCGCTGCAAGTTTTGATCAAGAATAACCGTTCATTTGACATGATCATTCTTGATCCGCCATACGCCAGACAGGAGCTTGAAAAGCAACTGGATGTCATTGCAGATGCGCAGTTGTTGAAAGCAGGCGGAGTGATCATCTGTGAACATGACAAGCGCGTATCATTGAAGGACGGGATTGGGGGGCTTTATGTATCAAAGCGTGCAACATATGGCGATACGGTAATTACGATGTATAAATGGGGTGCTGAAGATGAATAAGAAAACGGGGATTGTCCCTGGAAGTTTTGATCCGGTGACGCTTGGCCATCTTGATATCATTCAACGGGCTTCCGGTATTTTTGATGAAGTGATTGTCTCGGTATTGACAAACAGTAGTAAAAAGCCGCTTTTTTCAGCGGATGAGCGGGTGGCTTTGATTGAGGAAGCGACTGCCGGGATGAACAATGTCAAGGTTGATCAGTTTGACGGTCTGTTAATTGAATATGCGAGAAAAAAGGAAGCACAGGCAATCATTAAGGGTCTGAGAGCCGTTTCAGATTTCGAGTATGAGTTACAAATGGCATCCATTAACAGGAAGTTGGATGACCATATTGAAACCTTTTTCATGATGACAAGCCCTGCTTATTCTTACTTAAGTTCAAGCATTGTAAAAGAATTGGCGCGTTTTCATGCAGAAACAAAAGATCTTGTGCCAGACTGCGTTGAACAGGCGTTGCAGCATAAATTCAGTCAAAACGACAAGTGAAGGGTGATGGAGGATGGATGAAAAAAAACGGACTTGGCAAGGGTCAGTGATACGCTGGGTCGTGCTGCTCGGTATCATAATGAGTTTGACATTCGTTCAAACACCCTATTTTTTCACGGTCCCGGGAGATGCCAAGGTATTGAGTGAAGTAATTGAAGTGGAAGATGGCTACGATTATGAAGGGTCTTTTATGCTGACAACGATCAGAATGGGTCGTGCGAATCCGGTTAATTATGTGTGGTCTCTTTTCAGTGACAGGCGTGAATTGTTGCATGTGGATCAGGTGAGACCGGAAGGTGAGAGCGACGAAGATTACCAGCATCGGCAAATGATGCTGATGAGCGGCTCTCAGGAAACGGCTGTGATCGTCGCCTTTGAAGCAGCGGAAGAATCTGCGGACTTTGAATATCATGGCGTGATTGTGACTCAGATTATTGAGGGTATGGACGCAGAAGGGAAGCTCGAACCGGGAGACAGGATAATCGGGGTCGATGAAACAGAAGTATATGAAGTGAATGAGATGCTGGATATCCTTAGTGCATTTACGATAGGTGACGAGGTTTCTGTCACCTTCGAACGGGAGGATGAGACGCTCTCAGAGACCATTACGATCCAAGAATTTCCTGAAGAATTAGGTGCAGAACCCGGTTCCGGGGGTCTTGGGGTATCGAATCCGGTGACGGACCGTACACTGTCAACGTCCAAACAGGTCGATATTGACGCCGCACAGATCGGAGGACCTTCTGCAGGTCTGATGTTCACTCTTGAAATTTATAATCAACTGACTGAATATGATATAACTTCAGGTTTGAATATAGCAGGAACAGGCTCTATGTCGGATGACGGTTCGGTAGGAAGAATTGGCGGGGCAGGCCAGAAGGTTCACGCTGCACACGAATCCGGGGTGGATGTATTCTTTGCGCCATATGAACATGGCAGAGAAGATTCAAATTATGAACAAGCACTCTTGGCAGCAGAAGCGAGCGGAACAGAAATGGACATCGTTCCTGTTGATACCTTTGAAGATGCACTTGACTATCTGTATGAACGGCGTGAAACATCATAAATCTAAAGTGACGTCCCTCAGGCCTTTTAGAAACAGGCGCCTGAGGGACGTTGTCATAGTTTGTGCAGACGATCATCATCCGGTAAGTCTTCGTCATTCGTTTTCATGCAAATAGGGTGTTCTCTGATGCTCTTCTCTGAAGTATGGATTATTGATGTGCGGGATTCCATAAACATCACAAACACGATTATGGATGGATGCTGCACACCCTGAAGTGGCGAATTGTTTTGCTACGATATCAATATCTTTATGTTTCAGATGATTCAGGTGGTTTCTGCCTTTGGTGTTCATAGCCAGAAGTCTGAAAGCAGGTGGTTCAGAGAGTGCCTTTTCCATCTCTGACTTTTGAACATTGGATAGCAGATGAACAAGAAGTCTTTGAATTTTTGTATTCGTATAACGTTTCGTGGACACCGCTTTAAGAAACTCTGTAAAAGTAGGTTCCTTGGCATTCTTTTTCAAACGGTTTTCAAGACCCTCATCACAATCATAAATCGCTGACAGCGCTTCATTTGATGTGGTAAGGAGTTTGTACTGAAGGAATGGGTAGAAATCTTTCCAACTGGCCAGCGTCTTACTTTCGATTGATTGTCTAATGATTTCCATCATTGTCTCTGGCACTGCTTGTGAAATGCTGTCTGCAGAAGTCCCCTCTGTCAGGAGATGACCGCGAATTGCTGTGGCACTGGAAAAGCTTCCCGTTTGGAGTTCGGGATTGTGATATCCGGCTCCGGCTCTTTTGATGGTATGCATATTTATCTGACTCGCCATTTTCATAGCTTCCAAAGTATAATGAAAGCCGAGACTGTTATTCGGGTGACTGAGATCCACAGCTATCTCTTTTCCGGACGCTTCATGAACAGCATTCGCATAGGCTTTCGGGAATCGTTCTCCTGATTGCATGTTTTTGCGGACATTCTTATTGATTTGATCTTGATATTGCAAAGCCATTGACGCAGCTTTGGTGAAATCAGCTGATATACCATGCTCGCTCCCAAATACGACATCTGTAACGCCGGTATCAGCAAGCATTCGGACCGCTCCTTTTGCGAAACGGTCCGCGGGTTGAACTGCGTACTGATAAGGAAGTTCAAACACAAGATCCACACCGGACCTCACTGCTGCTTTTGCCCGATCCCATTTGGAAATAAGAGCAGGCTCACCGCGTTGAAGAAAATCACCACTCATAATGACAATGGTCAAATCAGGATCAGTCAATGAACGGCTTTGCTGCAAATGATAGTAGTGACCGTTATGAAACGGGTTATATTCAGTAATTAATCCGAGAATCTTCATAAACAAGCCTCCTGATGTTATAATCAACGTGTACGTTCAGTATAGCAGTTTCCTGTGATCAGACACGACAGGATTTCAAAGTTACCTCATGAGAGGCATTAAAAAATGCTTTAAAGCAGCTTGATCAACCGAAAAAACAGATTTGTAAAGATGACTAATCTGTAAAGAAATATTCTTGACAAAGCGATTATTGAAAGATATAATTACATTTGTTGTCTTGAGGTGAAAAGTATGAAATGGTCGGTACAACAATTGCAAGCCCTCCGGCATAAGGGTTTGCAAGTGGATGAATCGGTTGACATGAGTCAAATCATGCAAGTGGACCGTGAAATCAGAGGCGTCACACCCGTTCTTGTAAGAGGAAAAGCATTGTTCTCAAAGGAATCTGTCACATTCTTGTTGCAGATTTCCGGATCGATGACCCTTCCTTGCGCTCGGACGTTAAACGATGTGGAGCATCCCTTTACCATTCAAGCGACGGAGATTTTTCCGCTTGATGAATGGGCCACCTTCGAAGAGGATGACGAAGACGTCCATGACCTAGATGGTCAAACGGTTAATTTACTGCCTTATATTCAGGAGAGGATTCTCCTTGAAAAACCATTGCGGGTTTTCAGTGATAAAAAGGCAGGCCCGGCTCCGGAAGAGGGTCCAGGCTGGCAACTGAATCTGAATGTGGAGGAAGATGAAGAGTCTGACGACACTCAGGTGGATCCCCGACTGAAGAAGCTGGAACAATTTTTTGATAAGAAATGAACACCGGTACCTGGTTACCGGAGACTGAACATCATCAAGGAGGTGGGACTCATGGCAGTACCATTCAGAAGAACAAGTAAGACAAAGAAGCGTCAGCGTCGTACTCACTTAAAATTGCGCGTGCCAGGCATGGTTGAATGTCCTGAATGCGGAGAAATGAAACTTTCTCACCGCGTTTGCAAGTCTTGTGGAGCCTATAAAGGCAGAGACGTCGTATCAAAATAAATGTAATTTCTGCAGGAACAGCTTAACGGCTTTCCTGCTTTTTCTTTTTCTCTCAGTTAAACAGAGCTTTATTTTGGTCCGATGTTGGCAGCTGTGATGCAAAGGTTGTTCCTCGAAACGGTCACTTATCACTTTTAAACGAAATATCCTGAACGTTCTTTAACGGCGATTTCATGGTCATGAATGTGTCGACTTGTCTTGATACGTGAATTGGAGGTAACGGAATGAATGTCTTGAAGCTGAACTGGCTTACAGAGCACTATGCAGAAATCGTACTGAACAGACCCGCAATGAAGAACGCGGTTAATTTCGCCATGATTATCGCATTTGATGACGCGCTGACAGAACTGGAGAAAAAAGAAGCGCTGAAAGGTTTACTGATCAGAGGGGAAGGCGGCTCCTTTTGCAGCGGAGGCGATCTGCGGGATTTTCATAAACTTGATGCAGGGGAGGCAGTGCTTGAAAAGATGCTGAAGCCGATGACAGCTGTATTGATCAGAATCAAGAATCTGCCATGTCCAGTGATCAGCTTTGTTGAAGGTGCTGCTGTTGGCGGAGGCGCAGAGCTTGCTGCTTCGGCTGACCGGATTTATGTCACACCGGATGCAAAATTCGGTTTTATTCAGGTGAAGCTCGGTATTCGGACAGGTTGGGGTGGTGCGAGTTTGATTCAGCGTCATATTGATGAAGGATCGGCTGATGAAATGCTGCGCACCGGTCGCATTTACAGCGGTAATGAGCTGAAAGAGTTTGGTTTTCAGCTGAGTCATAAGCCGGTTGATCTTGAACTGTTTGAAGGGGTTGACAAAATACTGCCAGATCCGGATCTTGAAAAGCGAATGTACGATGAAGCTGAAGAATGCGCTGTCTTATGGGGAAGCAGTATTCATGGAGAAAAGATCAAGGCCTTTCTTGAAAAATAATTTCCGTTTGAATGGGATTCAGACGGTTTTTCGATCAACAAAAAAACCCTCACGCATGAGGGCTTTTTTTATAAACTGACTGAAAGTGAAGGTGCTGAGCATCATTTTGAGTCACTCATCGAAAGGCTCTGAGACAGATGCTTCTTTCTTTTCCTGCACATCGATTTTTTCTTGAACTCCTTCTGGGAGCCATACATAAGGGTTTTCTCCACGGTCCCTTTCTGTGTGATACGTAAGAGCTGTAAATCCTTGTTTTTTCCAAAAGTCATCTGATCGCTGTCTGGCATTGGTTTTAACAGGAAGCTTAAAACTCTTCGCAAAATCAACCATTGCTTTGCCGATGCCTTTTCCCTGGTAGCCGGGAAGTACCTCCAGCTTCCATAATTCAAGATAGTCATGTGGTGGGTCGAAGTACAGATCATACTTGGCGCTGATTTTGTAGAGGCTCATTCTGCCGACGAGCTTATTCCCAAAATAAATGCCGTAAAAAGGTGATTCCGAGTCGTTTTCAACGATATTTTCTTCCAAATCTTCTTTCATGGACAGTTCCTGTTGCCCATACTCTCTGAAATTCTCGAATTCTTCCAATGTCTTGAAATTAACTCTGAGTCTGACCACTTCATGTCCTGTCATGGCAATCCCTCCAACTGAAATCTCTTGAAAAAACGATTATGTGTTCATTATAATTCATTTCTAGTAAAATGAAAACGTATTCCGATGAAACATATGCAAATGCATGATTTGAACAGACTCAGGCGAGTGTGAATACAAACTATGGTATTCTAAAGTAGAGAAAAGAGAGCAGGTGGTTATATATGAAGATACTGATATTTGGAGCAGGAGCCATCGGACTCTTTACTGCGGCGCATTGTGCCCGACTCGGGCATCAGACGAAACTGATTACACGAACTCCCGAACAGTCTGATCAGATCAGGCATTTGGGTGTTTCTGTGGAGTCACAGGCGGGGTCATTTACAAAAGAAGTCGAAGCGGAAAGCGCCGCGGCCTTGACTGAATCGATGACGGCTGATGTGGATTTGATGATCAATGCTGTGAAGCAGACGTCGATTTCTGAGTGGCTTGAACAGGTTGAACCTTATATTGACAGGAACACGAAAGAACGTGTGCCGATCTTATTTTTGCAAAACGGAATGGGGCACGTCGAACAGGCGATTCGCCATGGCTTTGTGAGGAGCTACCCAGCGATCGTTACTCATGGCGTTATGAAGCATGCACCAACGAAAGTGGAGCATACAGGCCGGGGAGCTCTGATTGTTAATTCAGAACTTAGGTATTTATTGATCGATGCATTAAATGATGAACCGGATTTCCCGGTGAATCAGACTGACGATGTGACCGGCTACCAGAAGAAAAAGCTGATTGTTAATGCAGTGGTCAATCCGGTGACGGCTATTTATGGGATACGAAACGGTAAGATGATTGAGAATGAACATGTCTTGTCAGTTGGGAGAAGTGTCTTTGAAGAGGCGTTACCTGTTCTTGGACTTCGAATGGAGGATTGGGATTTCGTCCTCGATGTGATTCGGAAAACGGCAAGGAACCAGTCATCGATGAAAGTGGATATGGATAAAGGCAGGCGCACAGAAGTTGATGCGATTCTCGGTTTCATCATAGAAGAAGCTCAAAAGCGGGGGTTGGAAGTCCCGGTAACTTCAAATCTCCTGAACAAGGTACATCAAATGGAGAAAGAAAGGGGTGTCCGGTAAGATGACGGCGCTTCTTATTCAAATCGCAGCAACTCTCATAACCCTGCCGGTAATAGTCATTGTGTTGAGTTATTTGCTGCAAATGATCTGGTCAGGAAGAAAAAGGGGGATGGTGAAGAGGTCGCTGGATGTCTCAGTCCCTTTCTTTGCAGCTGCGATCTATTTTGGTGTATTGGAATTTCTGGGTTTGGATATTCTCTTTTGGATGATTGCTGTTTTTCTGACCAGTTTGGGATTGTTGTTGTTCATTCATTGGCGTCTGTTCGATGAGGTCGATGTTAAGAAATCTCTGTTGATGGCTTGGCGGCTTCACTTTTTACTCTATTTCGGGGTATACCTCGGTCTTCTGATTTCTGAGGTCATTTACACAGTGATGCAGTGAAGCAAAATGATTGGTTGCACAATATAAGTCTGCTATACTACTTAATGAATTCAATATGAATGTAAAGCTTGCAGGAAAGTTGGATGACAAAATGAAGATAGAACAAATGAACCAGGCAGCATCAGCATTTCTTGATGAGTATCGCGAATTCAGTGATCCTGTAAGAGGCTTCTTCGATTACAGTCCTGACAGCAAAGGAGAAGAAGCTCGATTTGAGGAACTTGATGCCATTACATATAACAGACAGGGTCTCAGTGACGCCATGCTTCACTATCAAGAGCGGTTCAACCCCGATGAGCAGGCTATCAAAAACATACATAAACTGAAAGACAGGGAAACGACCGTCGTAGTAGGTGGTCAGCAAGCGGGTGTGTTTGGTGGACCTCTGTACACCGTTTATAAAATGATGTCGGTTTTACTTGAAGCGGAACGGTTGGAATCGACATATGGCAGGTCTGTCGTTCCTGTTTTCTGGATTGCCGGTGAAGATCACGATGAGGAAGAGATTAACCATACGTATACTTTTATTGATCGTCAGATGAAAGTGAAATTAAAGGATCCCTCTCCACTCAAAACACCCGCTTCTGAGACGTTTGTGCGTAAAGATGATATTTTACGGCTTTTGAAAGATCTCGTGAAGGCAGATCCGGAATCGGAACGAACCGTCTTTTTACTCAATAAAGCCGAATGTCTTCTTCAAGATGAAGAAACGTATTCATCTTTCTTTGTGAAGTGGATGAGTGATCTATTTCGAGGGACCGGTCTCGTTTTTATGGATGCCCAGGATCCGGAAATACGCCGCATCGAAAAAGATCATTTTGTATCCATGATTCAAAAAAACAACGCTGTTCGACAAGTGTTTCAATCGGCCGTGTCAACATGCAAAACATATGGATACGGGGAACCGATTCATACCGGTCCGGAGAACGCCCACTTATTTTTGCATGATGAAAATGGGGAACGCCAGCTGTTGTCGGCAGTATCTGAGAATCAGTTTACGGACCCTTTTTCAGGAAGGCACTGGACTGAAACAGAATTGATCGAGGCTCTGCATAAGGAAGATATCCGACTGAGTAATAACGTGGTAACAAGACCGGTGATGCAGGATCTTCTCCTTCCGGTTCACACGTTTATCGGTGGTCCAGGTGAAATCAAATACTGGATGGTGCTCCGAGAGGTGTTTCATCTGTTTGATCATCGAATGCCCGTAATAAAACCAAGATTACAGATGACGGTTGTTCAGCGAAAGACCGAAAAAGAGCTGAAGCGATATGGAATGACCGAGGAAGAAGTGCTGAAGACAGGAGTTCAAAAGCATCTTGATGCCATTATTGAATGTCGCAAAACGGTAGATGATGAAGCTGTCATCAAGTCAATGAAGGCGCAAATCCAATCATCGGTGAACGGCGCGAAAGAAGCATACAGCCAGGAACGCTTGTCATATTCACAGCTTACAGAACAATTCGAACGAAGGCTTCATCAGGAAATAGAGCAATTTCAAAAAAAGATAACAAAGCAGAGGTTTGAAGACCAGGATCATCATATTAAGCGGCTGCGTTCGGTTGAAGGTGATCTTGCCCCGGGAGGTAATCCCCAGGAGCGAGTGTATTCTGTCATCACCTTACTTCATAAAAATGATCCGGATATCATAGTAAATATTTATCACAAAATACGACAGAATTTAATCAATTATCGGTCAGGAGATCATTTAAAAATATTCCTGTGAGCAGGATTACCCTTTATGGAGGGTGATCCTTTTTTATTTGAGTTAATATTTTCAAAGATAAGTAAAAAGACCCCTATTTTGAAACTGTCAGACTTTTTATCGGATAAGAGTGGAGGATTGTGGTGGGTTGTGGTAAGTTAGTGTTATGAAGTGGGGGAAGGGGGCATCTGTATGTTCATGGGAGAGCATCATCATAATATCGATGACAAAGGCCGTATGATCATACCTGCCCGTTTTCGTGAAGAGCTTGGAGCCAAGTTCATTGTGACGAGAGGCATGGATAAGTGTCTGTTTGTTTATCCCCAGAAAGAATGGAATGTCATTGAAGACAAATTAAAATCACTCCCGTTTACCAAGAAAGATGCACGTGCCTTTACGCGGTTTTTCTTCTCTGGTGCGACGGAGTGCGAACTTGATAAACAGGGCAGGGCGAATATTCCGGTTACGCTTCGTACATATGCGGATCTTGAGAAAGAGTGCGTGGTCATAGGTGTCAGTAACCGGGTTGAAATTTGGAGTAAATCGGTTTGGCAGACATATTTCGAGGAATCTGAAGAGTCGTTCAGTGATATTGCGGAAAGTATCGTAGATTTTGATTTATGAGGTTGCGCCTGTCATTACGTATAAGAAACCATCATCAAGAAAGGAGGGGACGGTTTGTTTGAACATGATACAGTACTTCGCGAAGAAACGGTCGAAGGGCTGGCCATCAGACCCGGTGGTGTTTATGTCGACTGCACTCTCGGGGGTGGCGGGCACAGTGAGCGGATTCTTCAAGAACTTGGAGAAGACGGAAAGCTGATTGCTTTCGATCAGGATGAGAGCGCGATTGCCCATGCGAAAGAACGGTTAAAGCCATATGGAGATCGGTTACATATTGTAAAACGGAACTTCAGGTTCTTAAAAGAGGAGCTCGAAAAACTCGGTTATCGGGAGGTTGATGGTATTATCTTTGACCTCGGTGTCTCATCACCGCAGTTCGACGTTCCTGAACGTGGTTTCAGTTACCGGTTTGATGCCCCGTTGGATATGCGAATGGATCAGACAAGCGAACTGACTGCCCATAAAGTGATTAATGAGTGGTCTTTTGAAGATCTGATGAAAATATTCAGCCGATACGGGGAAGAAAAATTCGCGAAATATATAGCGAGAAAGATTGAAAAATACCGGGAAACGAAACCGGTTGAGACGACGTTTGAACTCGTTGAGATCATAAAAGACGCCATACCGGCACCTGCAAGACGAAAAGGCGGACATCCTGCCAAGCGGACGTTTCAGGCGATACGGATTGCTGTGAACGATGAATTGGGTGTCTTTGAAAAAGCATTGGAAGATGCTGTGACCATGACTGCGCCGGGAGGCCGTATCGCGGTGATCACCTTTCACTCTCTTGAAGATCGGATATGTAAACAGCTTTTCCGAAAACTGAGTCAGCCTCCGGAGCTGCCACGGGGCATGCCTGTTGTCCCGGAAGGCTATGAACCGGTTTTGAAACTGATCAATCGAAAACCTATTACGGCTAATGTGGACGAACTCGACGACAATCACCGTTCACACTCTGCCAAACTGAGAATCGCAGAAAAACAATCCAGCAGGAGGGATAGCGAATGAGTTCATTAAAAAATCCTCATCAGACCCAGCCGCGGCCGATTCGGAAGACGGAAACACAGCATGTCACGGAACGAATTTACAAAGGCGGAATTACAAAAGGAGAGAAAATACTATACTCTCTTGGTGCCATCGCTGTTTGTGTGCTGTGTTTTGCTGTGATTTCAAACTATGCTTTATTGTATATGAACAATCACCAGATTCAGCAGATGGAGACCCAAATCGAACACCACCAAGGCACTGTCGACGGTTTGACCCTGCAAGTGAAAGAATTGTCGGATCCGGACAGAATTTTACAAATTGCCCGTCAGGATTTAGGGATGTCTTTGCAGGATGGTCAAGTCCGTGTCATTCATCAGTCTCCGGCAGGTGTTCCTGATTAAGAAGGAGGTGTGCACTTGATGGATCCTCAAAGAAAAAGATCGCTGATTCGAAGAGGGATCACCCTGATGGGTCTTCTGCTTCTCGTGATAACCGTTCTTTTTTCACGCTTTGTTTACATACAGGCTGCAAAAGAGGTACAGGGCAATGATCTGGCAAGCATGATTGAATCAAGATGGTCCGAATCGCGGACACTCGAAGGGGTAAGAGGCAGTATCCTGGATCGTAATGGAGAAGTGCTGGCAGAAGAAATCCCATCCTATACGATCGTGGCTATACTTGATGATTCATATGACCGTCACGTCAGTGACCCTGTCGGCACAGCATCAGCGCTCTCTCCTGTTCTCGGGATTGAGCAGGCGACCCTCGAAGGATTCCTTACCAGAAGCGCAGCTCAGGTTGAACTGGGACCTCGTGCAAAAAACCTGAGCTATGAAACGATGCGCGAAGTTGAGGAACTTGATCTCGACGGGATTTTGTTCAGGGAAGACCCGAGGCGCTATTATCCGAGACAGCAGTTTGCCTCACATGTAATCGGATATACTGAGCGGGACATGTCTGTCGCAAGGATGGGTCTTGAGTCCACACTCAATGAATTCCTGGAAGGTGAAGATGGGCTCTTGACATACAAAAGAGACGGACGAAGGCGTCCGTTGCTTGATGCCGATGAACAGCTGACTGAACCGGTAAATGGGTCGGATGTGACATTGACCCTCGATGCGAAAATCCAGACGGCCATGGAACAGACGATGGATCAGGTGAATGAAGAATATGATCCTGAACGGATGATTGCCATTGCGGCTCATGCGAAAACAGGTGAAATACTGGCGATGTCAAATCGCCCCGGATTTAATCCGAATCAATATGAGGAAATTGAGAACTACTCGAACTATGCCGTGTCTTCAAGGTTCGAGCCGGGTTCCACCATGAAAATATTCACATTGGCTGCTGCGATTGAAGAAGGCGTGTACCAAGGGGACCATACCTACCAGTCAGGCTCCTATCAGGTCATCGACCGGACCGTACGTGATCACAATCAGGGAAGAGGCTGGGGAGAGATCACTTATAATGAGGGGTTGCGCAGATCTTCGAATGTGGCTTTTTCGAAATTGGCCCTTGAGTACCTTGGTGAGGACACGCTTTTTGAATATGTCAATGCTTTCGGTTTCAGAGACCCGACGGGCATCGATTTACCGAATGAAACAACCGGCCTGATTGCAGACACGTATACAATTGATGCTGCTACCACGTCATTCGGACAGGGTTCAGCTGTTTCTCCGATACAACAAATACAGGCTGCAACTGCCATCGCAAACAATGGGTCCATGATGAAACCGTATGTCATTGACAGGATTGTGGCTGCAGACGGGGAAGAGACGTTGTATGAAAATGAACCGACTGTCTCGGGGAATCCCATCTCCGAAAATACCGCCAATGAAGTACTCGCACTTCTTGAAACGGTTGTCTCCGGAGAAGGCGGAACCGGACACCCTTATGCAATTGACGGTTTTCAGATTGCCGGTAAAACCGGTACGGCACAAATTCCGAATGAAGGGGCTCCAGGGTATCAGTCAGGACATGGCAATTACATTTACTCATTTCTCGGCATGGCACCTGCGCATGACCCCGAAGTGATTGTATATGTGGCTGTTGAAAAGCCGGATATAGAACCGCATGTACCAGGAAATGAACCGGTCAGTAAAGTGTTCCGGCAAGTTATGGAACAGTCGCTTCAATACTTGAATATCGCGCCAACAGAACAAGGTGAGGATTATCAGGTAGCAGAACGTCATCCAATGCCGACTTTTGTCGGACAAGACACTGGACGGGTGAAAGAACAGCTCGATGAAGAAGGGTACAGAGTGAAAGTGATAGGTAACGGGGATATCATCAGTAAGCAGACGCCGCCGGAAGGAACAGACGTTGTGAACGGCGAGACTGTTATTCTTGTTACAGACGGGGACGTGACGCTTCCTGACCTGACAGGCTGGTCTCTCAGAACCGTGTATATGTTGGCGTCATTATATGATATCGAAACAGAACCGGACGGAACGGGCTATGTGATCCGTCAGATGCCTGCAGTGGGTACGCCCTTGGATCAGTTGCAACGGTTAGCCGTTCAACTGTCCACATCCTCTCTTGATGAAGAGGAATGGGTCGATGAACAGCAACAAGATGTTGACAGTGAAGAGGATTCTGATGATGATTTCTTCATGAATTGAAGGATGGGGAATGGTGAATGGACCATTCCTCTTCCGTGTTTATTCAGACAGGTCATCTTTTCTAGAAATCGGGTGACAAATTGTCTTTGCAGCAGTAAAATGAGACAGGGTATAAAGCGATAACGATAATGATTGCAAGAAGGATGATGATGATGAAAATCAGAGAACTTTTAGATCATATCAGTCCATGCCGTGTCAAAGGCGATTTGGATCAGGATATCAAGAGTCTGGAAATGGATTCAAGACTTGTCTCAGAAGGTGCATTGTTTTTCTGTATTCGGGGATTTACTGTAGATGGCCATGATTATGCAGCTCAGGCAGCTGATCGTGGTGCGGTTGCATTCCTTACGGAAGAGGAGCTTCCTGTGGATGGTACACAGCTCATTGTAAGGGACTCAAGACGGGCCATGGCTCAGCTGGCGGCCCGTTTTTACAACTACCCGTCTGATCGGATGACTATGATCGGGGTGACAGGAACGAATGGAAAAACGAGTGTCACGCATTTTATTCAGGATTTGCTGAAACGCGCAGGCACAGAAGCCGGCATGATAGGTACAATGTATACAGAACTGAAAGGCATTCAGACGGAAACGGTCAATACAACTCCGGAGTCTTTTACACTGCAAAAGCGGTTGAACGAGATGTACCTTGCAGGAGCTGAAGCGGTGACAATGGAAGTTTCGTCTCATGCCCTTCATTTGGGAAGGGTGCACGGAACGGCATTTGATGTTGCGGTCTTTACAAATCTCAGCCAGGACCACCTGGATTATCATCAAACGATGGATCAGTACGCGCAGGCAAAGAGCCTGTTATTTTCTCAACTTGGTTCGGGTGGTGAAACCGACGCCTATAAGCGGGCTGTGATCAATGTCGACGATAGCTATGCGGATATCATGCTGGGTGCTTCGGCTGTGCCTGTCATAACGTATGGGATTGAAAAACCTTGCGATGTCAGGGCGGAAGATTTAGAAGTCAGTCCGGAGGGCATCCGATTCACGATCCGTCTGAATCAGCAGTCTTATCCGGTCCAGCTGAAACTTGCAGGCACATTCTCCGTTTACAATGCTCTTGCTGCCTTTGCGGCAGTATATGCAATCGGAATCGAACCGGAGCAGGCGGCCCGCTTTCTTTCGGAACTGCCTCAGGTCCGGGGGCGCTTTGAACGGGTGGAAACGGATGCGCCTTTTCACGTCATTGTCGATTATGCACACACGCCTGACGGACTCGAAAATGTGATCCGGACAGCGAAGGAGACGACTGACAGACCGGTAACTGTGGTCTTTGGATGTGGAGGAGACCGGGACCGGAAGAAGCGTCCGCTAATGGGGAAACTGGCCGAAGATTTGGCAGACCACGTCATTTTAACCTCGGATAATCCGAGATCAGAAAATCCTGAAGCGATTATTCAGGATATCCTGTCCGGTATGAGTAAAGATAATCATACGGTCCAAACCGATCGTAAAGCAGCAATCACCCATGCGATAATGAATGCAACAGAAGGAGAGGTCATTGTTATTGCAGGTAAGGGGCATGAAACCTACCAGATTACAGGTGATGTGACCCTTGATTTTGATGATAGAAAGGTGTCTTTAGAAGCTGTAAAGGAGAGATACTCATGAGTGGACATATCGACAGAAAGCTGATTCAATCTGTTTCCAAAGAGATGAGCGGCGATATTCCGTTAACCTTTGTTGCACATGGTGTGCAGACCAATCCGGAAAACATTGTGACAGGTGATCTTTTTGTTCCGCTGAAAGGTGAGATGTTTGACGGGCATCAGCTGATCGAGGCTGCGGTTGAAAATGGCGCAGCAGCCTCTCTTTGGCGAATATCAGAACCGGTTCCCAAGACTTTAGACCGTACGTTCCCACTTTTCTTTGTCGAGGATCCGGAACGGGCTGTTGAAGAAATGGCTGAGCAATATTTGTTTGATATTGATCCGACGAGGGTCGCAGTCACAGGTGACTATACCAGGCATTTGACAAGAACCGTGCTGGCAGGCATGTTGAAAAAAAACTACAGAGTCTATTTACCGGAAGAAACGCTTGGTGAACCATTGCCATTCTTTTCATCTGTTTTGTCGATGCCGGATGATACCGATGTGATTTTATTTGATGTCCCTTCAAGAACAGATGATATTGTCAGGTCTGCAAGCGAACTTATCATTCCTCAGTTAGCGGTTTTATGTTGTCATCGGGATCAGCATGAAGCAGATATAGCAGGTCATGCTGTTCATATAGAAGCCGGAATGAAAAAGACAGGAACGGTTTTTGTGGACCGCAATCGTTGGCAAGACGTGGACTGGCAAACGGATCTGGTGGAATACGGAGAGGACTCAGACAGCCTTTTTTACCCGGAACAGGTTCGTGAAGAAGATGGCCGTGTTCTGTTTTCCATAAAGGGTATCATGTTTCTTGACTTTTCATTGCCATGGCTGATGAAAGATCATATTATGAGCGTTTTGGCGGCTCTCGGTCCTGCTATTCATTTGGGTATGGGTGCGGAGTCTGTCGCGCAGGGCGTCTCTGAACTGACAATGGAGGATTTCGATTTTGAGACATGTCATTCAAAGGATGGCACCGTTGTTCTCGTGGATCATGGCCGAGGGTTGAAAAGCGGATTGAAATATTCGCTTGGGATGCTGAAGCATATGCATCATTTTGACAGGCGTGTCCTGATTGTCGATGAGGGATTTCAATCGAATCCCCTGAAAGAAAAAATCATCCATGAAGTCTTTGCGGATGAGCTTCGGGATCCGATTACCGATTTGATCACGATTGGTGAGAAGGCATTTTGGATCCGGAGTGCGCTGAATAATGCAGGGATCACGCTGAATGGTGGTCATTATCAGACTCACCACGAAGCCATGCCGGAGTTGACGGAGCTTTTAAAAGATGAAGCACTTGTCCTGTACAGAGGCCTAAACAGTGTTCTCATGACTGAGATGATTAAAGAATGGAACAACGAATAGAAAGGGGCTCATGAAGCCAATGTTTCAAGACGGATTACTATTTGCACTGGCCGGTGCGTTTCTCTTAACGGCAGTGCTGTCACCAGTTTTTATTCCCTATTTGCGAAAGTTGAAATTCGGACAGAGTATCAGAGAAGAAGGGCCGCAGTGGCACCAGGTCAAGTCAGGAACGCCTACGATGGGAGGCGTCATGTTTTTGACTGCGATTGTGATGATCACACTGATTATCAGTGCAGGCTTTCAGACGGTGTCTGCGAATGTGATGATGCTCTTAATCGTGACCGTTTTCTTCGGACTTCTAGGTTTCATGGACGATTATATCAAGGTAGTCAAAAAGCGTAATCTTGGACTGACTTCAAAGCAGAAGCTTGCAGGACAGATCGTGATTTCAGCAGTGATCTATCTCATCCTGATGCTGAGCGGGTTTTCGACCGAAGTTTCCGTACCTGGGACTGCCTGGTCACTGGACTTTGGATGGGCGTATTTTCCTTTCCTGGTTGTGGTGCTTGTTGGTACGAGTAATGCAGTAAATCTGACGGATGGATTGGACGGTCTGGTTGCAGGAAGCAGTGTCATTGCTTTTTCTGCGTTTGCCTTTATCGCTCATCAGGCAGGGATGATGGACGTGACGATGTTCGCTCTCGCGGTTTCGGGAGCAATGGCCGGTTTTATGCTGGTAAACGTTCATCCGGCCAAGATTTTTATGGGAGACACCGGTTCTCTTGCATTGGGAGGCGCCCTAGCGATGATTGCGGTCCTGACAAAAACGGAACTCTTACTCATCATCATCGGAGCTGTTTTTGTCATTGAGACACTGTCGGTGATCCTGCAGGTTGCATCATTTAAATTGAGAGGCAAGCGTATTTTTAAAATGAGTCCTATTCATCATCATTTTGAGATGTCCGGATGGAGTGAATGGCGTGTTGTCATCGTCTTCTGGTCAATGGGGCTGGTATTCGCCCTGCTTGGTGTATGGATTGAGGTGTGGATGTAATGAAACAGTCAATTTATAAAAATCAGAATATACTCGTGCTGGGTCTTGCGAAAAGCGGCACTGAAGCAACAAAAATCCTTCTCAGACTCGGGGCACGAGTGACGGTAAATGACCGGACGCCGATCGAGGATAATGAACAGGCAAAACAGCTTCAGGATGAGGGGGCAGAGGTTGTGTGCGGATCGCATCCGGAAACGCTGGTTCATGAGGGACTGGATCTGCTTGTGAAAAATCCGGGGATTCCTTATGATCACCCACTCATCAAGAAGGCTTTGCACATGCGGATCCCTGTTATTACCGAGGTCGAAATCGCAGGGGAAATTGCCGCCTGTGACATGATCGGAATTACGGGGTCCAACGGCAAAACAACCACAACGACAATGACGGCATCAATGCTTGAAAACAGCCCGAAAAATCCCAAAGCAGCCGGGAATATCGGTGAGGTCGCCAGTAAAGTCGCCGATGCATCGCTTCCTGAGGATATCCTTGTTGTGGAACTGTCAAGCTTTCAGCTGCAGGGAACGAACCGATTTAAGCCCCATATAGCCGTTTTTCTTAATTTAATTGAGGCACATCTCGATTATCACGGGACGATGGATGACTACGCCCAGGCAAAAGCCCGTATTTTCCGAAACCAATCGAAAGATGATGTGCTGATCTACAATGCGGATGACCCACTGGTCTCCTCCCTTGCAGAACAGGCGGATTCGACTTGCATTCCGTTTTCGACACAGCGAATCGTTGATGGCGGCTCCTATATCAAAGATGGTGACATAGTCGTTTTGGGTGAAGTGTTGATGCGTCGCGATGACTTTTCATTACCGGGAGATTACAATTTGTCAAATGGCCTCGCTGCAGCCACCGCTGCGATGAAGGCGGGAGCGGATCCTGAACAGGTCCGTCATGTCCTCGCGAGTTTTGAGGGGGTCAAACACCGCTTGCAGTATGTGGATACTGTGAACGGTGTCCGGTATTTTAATAACTCGAAGGCGACGAACGTTCCTGCAACGGTCAAGGCATTAGAAGCGTTTCCTGGAGAGCGGATTATTCTGATCGCCGGAGGATTGGACAGAAAATTGAGCTTTGATGATCTTTATGCCCCAATGGGACAATCGGTAAAAGGACTCGTGACGTATGGTGAGACAGCTGATAAACTTGCTGAAGCAGGGAGATCTGCCGGTGTTGAAACCATCTTGAAAACAACGACACTCGAAGAGGCCGTTCGGAAGGCTGAAGAAATAAGTGAAGAGTCCGACATCATCCTTCTTTCACCGGCGTGTGCATCATGGGATCAGTTTCGCACATTCGAAGAACGGGGAGACACGTTTATTGAAGCGGTCGCCAGATTGAAGGAGGATAAGTTATGAGAATAGTCGTTACAGGTGGCGGTACAGGAGGGCATATTTATCCCGCTCTTGCACTGATTCGGCATATCAATAGGGAACATGATCAGTCAGATGTTTTATACATCGGTACGGACAGCGGTATGGAAGCCACTATTGTTCCAAGAGAGCAGATCCCATTCAAAACCGTTAATATCAGCGGATTTAAACGGAAACTGTCATTGGATAATGTGAAAACCGTCTTCAGGTTCTTAAAAGCAGTTCGTACTGCTAAACAGCATCTGCGGACGTTCAAACCGGATGTGGTCATCGGAACAGGTGGCTATGTTTGCGGTCCTGTCGTCTATGCTGCGGCAAAACTTGGTATACCGACTGTGATTCACGAACAAAATAGCGTACCGGGTTTAACGAACCGGTTTCTAGCCCGCTACGTGGATAAAATCATTACGTCATTTCCGGTCTTAGGTGATTCGTTTCCTGAAGAAAAAACGGAAATGCTGGGAAACCCGAGGGCGTCAGAGGTCGTATATCACGTAGAGCAAGACTCGGCAGGTTATGCGGCCGAATCAGGACTCGATCCGGCAAAGCCGACGATCCTTGCGGTAGGAGGCAGCCGTGGAGCGAGGCCCGTTAATGAAGCTGTTACAGCTCTGATTCCTCTGATGGCGAATTCGATGTATCAGTTGATTTTCGTCACGGGAGAATCGCATTATGAGGAAGCTGTGCAGGCACTGCATCATGCGAACATGAGCGACAGGGTCCACGTCGTTCCTTATGTACATGACATGCCGGCGGTTTTAAAAGAGGTTGATTTGGTCATCGCCCGTGCAGGGGCGACCACGATGGCTGAAATCACCGGTCTTGGTTTACCATCCGTATTAATACCGAGTCCATATGTAACGAATAATCATCAGGAAAAAAATGCCCGCCTATTGGAAGAGAAAGGGGCATCCCGGGTTATTCTCGAAAGGGATCTGTCCGGGCAGGTACTGTTTGACACACTGACAGAGATCTTATCAAACCAAGAACAGATCTTAAGGATGAAAGATGCGGCCGCATCAATTGGACGCCCTGAAGCTGCGAGACATATAACCAAATTGATAGAGGGTTTGATTCTGGATCAAAAGAAAGGATAGTCATCATGAGAACCATTACACTTCCGAATACACTTCGAGGTAAAATCACTTACGATGAAATGACTGGGAAGTATTCAACCTGGAGAATCGGGGGAAAAGCAGATGTGATGTACGAACCGTCTGATGTGGAGGATGTGACGAATCTTCTCGCATACCTCAGAGCTGAGAAGATCCCTTATTTCATTTTAGGGAAAGGTTCGAATCTGATGTTCCCGGATGAGGGCATTCGCGGAGTGGTCATCAAGATGGCCGATGCCCTGACGAATTTGACTGAAGAAGGGAATACTGTAACCGTTGGAGCCGGGTATTCACTTGTAAAACTCGCAGCTAAAATGAGCAGAAACGGGTTAAGCGGCCTGGAATTTGCAGCGGGTATTCCTGCAACTGTCGGCGGAGCTGTATTCATGAATGCCGGTGCACATGGCGGAGAGATGGCGGATGTAATCTCAAGGATTCACGTTTTGAGACCGGACGGAACGGACGCGTGGTTTGAGGGTGAGAGCTTGCAGTTTTCTTACCGGCACTCTTTTTTGCAGGATGAAGAACTGATTTGTCTGGAGGCTGAACTGACGCTTCAAAGTGGTGACAGTGAGGACATTTCGAGTGTGCTTGAGAAGAACAAGCAGTACCGCAAAGACACGCAACCATATGGTGAGCCATCCTGTGGCAGCGTGTTCAAAAATCCGAGACCGCTTTTCGCAGCAAAATTAATCGAAGACGCCGGTTTAAAGGGGAAGCGCTTTGGCGGTGTGAAGGTCTCTGAAAAGCACGCCAATTTCATCGTTAATGATCAGCAAGGCACCGCTGAAGATGTCCTGAATCTGATGGTTTACATTCAAAAAAAGATCGAGCAGACAGCGATGGTAACGCTCGAGCCTGAAGTGCAAGTGGTTCGTCCTGACTGCTCAACGGTATCTGCTGCTGAGGCGCTTAGAATTTTCCGCAAACATTGACTTATCCGTATTCAATGATCAGAGTGAGGAAGGAGGAGAAAGAATGGCTGACGGCAAAGTCATAGATATCGAACAGAAAGTGCCTGACTTCCGTGAACAGCGCAGACGAAAAAGCCGCAGGAGGCTTGTCCTTTATATCTCCATTCTCGCATTCTTTCTCCTGTTTGTTTATTATTTTCAAAGTGATTACAGTACGGTTGGACATGTTGATGTTTATGGGACAGATATGGTGGATGAGAAATGGGTGGTTGAGTCATCGGGATTAACAGATGGGGTTTCAATGTGGTCCTACCCCTTCCATGAGGCTGTTGAGGAGCTGATGGAACATCCTGTTATCGTGTCTGTTGAAGCAGAAAGGAATTGGCCCCGTTCGATTACCCTATATGTGGATGAATACAGAACGGTGGGTTATCTTCGATCCGCTGAAAACGGTGCTTTTTATCCGCTATTAAACGACGGATCGATATTGAATCAGGAAGAGTTTCAGGGTTCGCACGTGGATGAACCATTAATCAGTGGTATGGATGCCCATTCAGAACTTGGCAGACTCGCGCATGAACTTGACGAGTTGGATGAGATGGTGACAAGAAGGATATCGGAAGTTGTCCACGAACCGGATCAGGGTGAACATCATCTGACGCTGTATACAACGGATGGATTCACTGTTTATACGGAAATCAATGATTTCGCTTCGAATATGACCGCTTATCCGGCTGTAGCGATTCAATTGAACCCGGAAGAGGAAGGCATTCTGCACATGAGAATGACTCCATATTTCGAAAGGGAAGGTCAGGAGGAAGAAGAAATTGAAATTGAAGAGTAAACATATCATCTTAACATTTGTTTTATTCGTAACCGGGCTGTTGCTTTCTGTCAGTTTTCAGCTTGTTCAGGATGGCGTGTTTTCTCAGGAAACAATCAATGAAGCAGATTTAAGTCTGGAAGAGGGGTTGCAACGAGAAATTCTCGAAGAGCAAGAAGCAAATCTCATTCTTCAGGATGAACTTTCGGAGATCCAGGCTGAAATCAGTGCAGTTGAGGAGGAACTTGGTGATCAGGAGATCACACTATTCAACGTGATCGAAGATGTCGATCGATTGAGAATGTTTAACGGAACTGTACCGGTAAAAGGGCCGGGATTGACTGTGACATTGACGGATGCAGACTTTATACCCGGAGAAGATAATCCAAATCATTACATTGTTCATGAATACCATATTCAAAAAGTCGTGGATGAGCTTCTCGTTGCAGGAGCCGAAGCGGTATCCGTCAATGGGCAGAGACTCTCCCATGATTCATATATTCAGTGTGTCGGTCCGGTTATTGAAGTCGATGGTCACGTCTCATTTGCTCCTTTTGAAATCAGTGTCATTGGAGACAGTGAAACGCTTCTTGAGTCACTGAAATTACCAGGTGGAGTGATGGACTCACTGCTTGACGATCAAATTCAGGTTCGAACGCAAATGGAATCTGAAATCACCATCAGACCCCGTTATGAACAGGGGGAAACGTCATGAAGATAACACATGCCTTGTTGATGGGACTTGTTGCGGTTTTTGCGGGACTGATGATTATGGTTCAAACGGATTCAGGGGCGATGAATGTCAGCGGGGATACCCGGAATCTTGCAGAGTTGAGACAGGATCTGATGGAGCAGAAAGAACGCAGGCAGGAACTTTATGATCAGATAGAAGAGAGCAAAGCTGTTCTTGATCAGCTTGTTTCAGAGGATGATGTGGAAGATCTGTTGTTTCACGTACAAGAATCGTTGAGAGAGGATGCCGGATTCACTGAAATGACAGGTGAAGGAGTCATCATTGAAATCGACCTGCACTTTGATGAAACTTATGTCGGTGGTGGGGTTACTCACATACCGCCATATCTGTTGAGATTATTGATCAACGAACTGAACATTCAGGGAGCAAGGCATATTGCCATAGACAGGCAACGGATTGTTTCGTCAACGGCGATTCGGGAAGTTGAGGGGCGTACCCTGATCAATGGACAATGGATCAGCTATTTTCCAATTCAGATTCAAGTGCTGACAGACCGGCCTGATGATCTCCGTTACGCCATGCTCGCTTCGAATGCCAGAGACTTGTTTCAGTATGAGAATATGAGTTTTACTGCTGAAGTGGCGGAGGAAATTACACTTCCTGCGTATCATCAGCTGCCACGGATCAGATATATGGAAGTGGTTCAGGAGGAATAGAATATGTGGCTCCCCATCTTGGGATTGTTTATCGGTATATTAATTGGTTTTCTTGTGAATCTGCAAATGACAGTGCCGGATGCCAGTTATCTTGCAGTAGCCATTTTGGCGGCAGGGGACTCCCTGATGGGAGGAATAAAAGCGCAGCTGAAACAGGATTTTGATGAACGTATTTTTTTAACAGGTTTTGTAACAAATTTGATTTTAGCCTTGACTTTGGCTTTTCTCGGTGTTCATCTTAGTGTAGACTTGTATATAGCGGTTGCCGTAGTGTTTATTTTGCGTATGTTTAAGAATATGGGAACGATCCGCAGACATTTTCTTGGACACAGGAAGACAGGTTCTGAAGAATGACAGGCAACATCAGCAGCGATTAACGTAATGAACGTCAAATAAAGGTTTTTTAAGCGCTCATCAAGAAGTATTGTTGGATGGACGAACTAAGAGTTGGTTTGAATCAAACAGGGAGGTGTGAATGTTGGTCACACAGTCAACGTATGTAACCCTAGATATCGGTTCTTCGAGTGTCAGGGTTATGGTGGGTGAAGTTCGACGAGATTCGGTGAACATGATCGGCGTCGGGGAGGCAAAATCAAGAGGCATAAAAAAAGGGGCCATTGTCGATATTGATGAGACAGTGAACTCCATAAAAGAAGCTGTGGAAAAAGCGGAACGAATGATCAATGCGAGCATCAATCATGTCGTGGTCGGGATTACCGGTAACCATATTCAAATGCAGCGGTGTCACGGAGTTGTAGCTGTATCGAGTGAAGACAGGGAGATCGGTGACGAAGATGTGAACCGTGTCATGGATACAGCCCAGGTCGTTTCCATTCCACCTGATCGTGAAATCATCGGACTGGTGCCGAAACAGTTTATACTGGATTCAAGAGATGAAATCAAAGACCCGCGTGGCATGATAGGCGTTCGCCTTGAAATGGAAGGGACTTTAATTACCGGTTCAAAATCCACGATATTGAATATGCTTCGCTGTGTGGAACGGGCGGGCCTCGAAATTGCAGATATTCTCCTTCAGCCACTTGCGGCCGGAGATGTAGCCCTTTCTGAAGACGAGAAGGCACTTGGTGTCGCGCTCGTTGACTTAGGAGGAGGCTCCACCACGGTTACCGTTTTCGATCAAGGCGATCTTGTCGGGACAAGACAGATCCCTGTTGGCGGTGATCACATCACCAATGATATTTCCGTTGGTTTTAAGACATCAAAAGAAGAAGCGGATCTTGTGAAGCTGAACAATGGACATGCCTATGTTCCGACGGCTTCTGATGAAGAGGATGACAGCTTTGAGGTTTCAAAGATCGGAAGCCGGGAGCAACAATTGTTTACACAATGGCAATTGGCTAATATCATTGAACCAAGGCTTGCCGAAACGTTCGAGCTTGTTGATAAAGAAATTAAGCGTATGGGATATGATGAACTTCCTGGCGGATTTGTACTGATTGGCGGTTCTGCTAAAATTCCTGGAATTATGGAGCTTGCAGAAGAGATATTTGATCAGAATGTCCGTATAGCCATCCCTGATTACATAGGTGTCAGAGAACCGTACTTCACCAATGGCATCGGCCTTATGCTTTTTGCACATAAACATATGCGTATCCAGGGAAAGGACTTGTCAGCAAAACTGAGTCAGCCCGGTCATCAGGAGCAACAGGGCAGTAAACAGGTGAAGCGTGAACAGGTAAAGAAAGAGACACCGGCCAGAAATCAGTCCGGGGGCAAAGGCAGTGTGAAAGATAAAGTAAGCAATATGTTTAAATCATTTTTCGAATAGAGCGGCTTTTTGAGCGAAAATCAGATTGGGGGACCAAATATGTTAGAGTTTGAAATGGATACAGACCAGTTGGCCACGATAAAAGTTATTGGTGTCGGCGGCGGAGGCAGCAATGCCGTAAACCGAATGATAGAAAATGGGCTGCAGGGTGTTGAATTTATTGCGGTCAATACAGATGCACAGGCACTTCAGCTTTCAAAAGCGGAGCACAAATTACAGCTTGGAGGAAAGTTGACCCGGGGACTCGGTGCGGGTGCCAACCCTGATATCGGCAAAAAAGCAGCGGAAGAAAGCCGGGATCAGCTTGAAGAGTATCTGACGGGCGCGGATATGGTGTTTATTACGGCAGGAATGGGCGGCGGAACCGGCACCGGAGCAGCTCCGGTTATTGCAGAGATAGCCAAAGAAGCCGGTGCACTGACTGTCGGTGTCGTGACGAAACCTTTCACTTTTGAGGGGCGCCGACGGATGAATCAGGCGCAAACAGGTATCAGCGATTTAAAGGAAAAAGTGGATACACTGATCGTCATTCCGAATGACCGTCTGATGGAAATTGTGGACAAAAACACACCGATGATTGAAGCCTTCCGTGAGGCGGACAACGTACTGCGTCAGGGTGTACAGGGGATTTCGGATCTGATTGCAGTTCCTGGACTGATTAACCTTGATTTTGCAGATGTGAAGACGATCATGAGTGAAAAAGGATCCGCTCTGATGGGCATCGGGATTGCCACGGGCGAAAGCCGGGCTGCAGAAGCAGCGAAGAAAGCGATCTCTTCACCACTCCTTGAAACGAGTGTCGATGGTGCACAGGGTGTGTTGATGAACATTACCGGCGGTACGAATTTAAGTCTGTTTGAAGTGCATGAAGCGGCAGAGATTGTGTCATCTGCGTCAGACGAAGAGGTCAATATGATTTTCGGTTCAGTGATTAACGACAACCTGAAAGATGAAATTATTGTCACGGTCATTGCGACGGGCTTTGATGAGGCATCACAGCAAAAAGCTCAGCCGAAACGTTCAAAACCAAATGCACAAAAATCAGGCAGACAGGAACAAAAGGATCAGCCGCAGCAAAAAGCTGCCGAAGTGGAAGAAACGAGTCAGGAAGAAATCGACACACTCGATATTCCGACGTTTTTACGCAACCGAAGACAACGATAATGAGAACGGAAAGTATTGAAGGAGGAACCGGTGGTGACGGTCAGTAAACAACTAGCGGATGTGAAAGCAAAAATAAAAAAAGCCTGTGAACGCTCAGGCCGACAGGAACAGGATGTTCACATTATTGCTGTGACAAAGTATGTGACCACTGAACGTGCTATTGAAGCTGTGGATGCAGGAGTTCGGCATGTGGGAGAGAACCGGGTCGAAGATTATCGTGAAAAATATGACGAAATCGGAACGCGTGCCGAATGGCATTTTATCGGTTCCCTTCAGTCTAAGAAAGTAAAGAAAATGATCAACGAGTTTGATTATCTGCACTCCCTCGACCGCTTATCCCTTGCGAAAGAGTTGGACAAACGTGCAGAAGGGAAAAAAGTGAAGTGCTTTGTTCAGGTGAACGTATCAGGAGAATCATCAAAAGCCGGCATTTCGCCTTCAGAAGTCCTGCCGTTTATCAAGGAGCTCGAACAGTATCAGGCCTTAGAAGTTTCGGGCCTGATGACGATGGCACCGCTTACGGAGAACGAGAGCGAACTGCGACATGTTTTTTCTGAGTTGAGGAAATTGAGGGATTTGATCCAGGCGGAGTCGCTGCCCCATGCACCTTGTAAGGAGCTGTCGATGGGCATGTCGAATGATTACGAGATCGCAGTGGAAGAAGGGGCGACATTTGTCCGGATTGGATCAGCACTTGTCGGGTCTGAGTAACTGATACCATGAAGAGGTGATGATGAATGACCTTAAAAAGCAAGTTTAAACGTTTTTTTGAACTTGAAGATGAATATGAAGAACGGACGATCGAAAAAGAAGTGTCTTATGACCCCGAGAGTGCGGCTGCGGATGACTGGGATCAAAGCAGCAAAAAGGACAAACGGAATGTTGTCAGTCTGAGCAGTGTGCAAAGTCAGGCAAAAGTGATACTGGAGGAACCGCACACGTACGATGAAGTCCAGGAAATTGCGGATCATCTGAAGAACAGGCGTGCGGTTGTCATCAACCTCCAGCGCTTGCCTCATGATCAGGCAAAGCGGGTTGTCGATTTTCTCAGCGGCACAGTTTATGCCATCGGTGGCAATATACAAAAACTCGGCCACAATATTTTTCTTTGTGCGCCGGATAATGTCGATGTAACAGGCAATATTTCTGAAATGCTTCGTGACTGAAAGAATGGAGAGTGAAAGCTATGCAAATGATTGGCGGCGTGATTATTCAAATCATGACCATTTATATGTTTATCTGTTTTATTTATATCATCATGTCCTGGATTCCAAATGCACGTGAATCCAATTTTGGACAAATGATCGGGAGGATCGTGGAACCCTATTTTGCTCCGTTCCGTTCGATTATTCCTCCGATCGGAATGATTGACATTTCACCTTTGATAGCGATTTTTGCATTGAACTTTGCAATTCGCGGTGTCAGCTTTTTGTTCAGCATGTAAGGGAAATCTGGGGGTAGGAATCAGACAATGTCGATTTATCAGCATTTCAGACAGGAAGAACACGGGTTTATTGATCAGATCCAGGACTGGAAACAGCTTGTCCTGGACGAGTACCGTCCGAAGCTGACGGATTTCCTTGATCCCCGTGAACAGAAAATTGTTGAATCCGTAATTGGCAAAGATGCCGGACTGCTCGTCTATTTTTCCGGGGGACAGGAAGGTGCCGAGAGAAAACGCGCCATCATTGCACCGGATTATTTTGAACCGGAACCTGGTGATTTTGAATTGACGCTTTTCGAGCTTCAATATCCGGTCAAGTTTGCCACGCTTGAGCACCCGAAGATCCTGGGAAGTTTGACTGGAATGGGAATCAGACGTGAGAAGTTTGGTGATATTCTCTCTTTAGATGAACGGTTTCAGGTGGTTGTATGCCACGAAATAGCGGACTACATGTCCCTGAATCTTGATAAGGTCGGGAAAACAAAAGTCCGTGCCGAAGAAAAAGCCTTTGTCGGATATTCTGCCAAACGAACTGAGACTCGTTTGGAAACACGAAACGGTCTCATCCATGAGACTTGACGTGATTATTGCAGAAGGATACCATTTGTCGAGGTCAAAGGCGAAGCCCTTGATACAAAGTGAGAAAGTCAAGGTGAACTGGCGTACTGTTAACGATCCTGCATTTACGATCGAAGAGGAGGACGTAGTCTCCGTCAGAGGCTACGGCCGAATGTATATCACTGCTATTGAAGGTAATACACGAAAAGGGAAAATAAAGCTGACACTTGGCTTTCCTGAATAAATGAGCGTGACTGTGACTGGGCATTTTAATTCAAATGGAGGTGTGTTTCACACATGGCACTAACACCGTTGGATATTCATAACAAAGAATTTACCCGGGGATTCAGAGGGTACGATGAAGATGAAGTCAATGAATTTCTGGACCAGGTCATCAAAGATTATGAAATGGTGATCAGAGAGAAGAAAGAATTGCTCGAACGCGTACATGAACTTGATGAAAAGCTGAAACATTTTTCGAGCATTGAAACAACATTGAACAAGTCGATTCTTGTGGCACAGGAAACTGCGGAAGAAGTGAAACGTAACGCCGATAAAGAAGCCAAACTCATCATCAAAGAAGCGGAAAAGAATGCGGACAGAATCATCAATGAGTCATTGGCCAAGTCCAGAAAAATTTCTCTGGAAATCGAAGAGCTCAAAAAGCAGTCATCAGTCTATCGCATGCGCTTCAAGATGCTTCTTGAAGCACAGCTCGAGATGCTGAACCATGATGATTGGGAAGAGCTTCATGCTTCTTTGGATGAGGAAGCATCCAATCAGGAATCCTGATCCAAAAGAATGGACTTGACGCAAAAGACCGCCTTCATTATACTATGATAAGATCAATTCAAACGAAGGACGATGACAGGGACAGTAAAAGATGTGCAAACCTTCAGCGAATCGGGAACAGTGGGAGCCCGGTGGAATCACAGCTTTGAATATCACCCTCGAGTTGCAGACTGAACCCCTCTATTTTGCAGGGCAGTAGGAATGCCGGATGCAGCCGTTAACCTGTACTGAAGCGGATAAGCTGTTCAACATACATACCGGCTTATTTATCAGGGTGGTACCGCGGGTAATCCTTCTCGTCCCTTAACCAGGACGGGAAGGTTTTTTGTTTTCTCTGAAGATCCCGCCTCTGTAAGACGAAGATGCCAGCCATGAAAATACTGACACCTTACTATGAAGCAAAGTTGAAAGGATGAGAGTGATGGAATATAAAGATACGTTGTTAATGCCAAAAACAGAATTTCCGATGCGGGGCAATTTACCGAAAAGAGAGCCTGCCATGCAGGAACAGTGGGCTGAAGAGAAGATTTATGAACAAGTCCAAAAACGCACGGAAGGGCGCCCGATGTTTGTGTTGCATGACGGCCCTCCTTATGCAAATGGTGACATTCACATGGGTCATGCCCTGAATAAAATTTTGAAAGATTTTATTGTACGCTATAAATCAATGAGCGGCTTTCATGCCCCTTACGTTCCGGGCTGGGATACGCACGGTTTGCCGATTGAAACGGCACTCACGAAAAAAGGAAAAGTTGATCGTAAGAAACTGTCAGTCGCAGAATTTCGTAAAAAGTGTGAAGAATATGCACTTGGACAAATTGACCGACAGCGCGAACAGTTTAAGCAGCTTGGTGTTCGCGGCGACTGGGACAACCCTTACGTTACACTGACGCATGATTACGAAGCGCAGCAAATTCGCGTATTCGGTGAGATGGCAAAGAAGGGGTATATCTATAAAGGCAAAAAGCCGGTTTACTGGTCACCTTCTTCAGAATCTGCACTGGCAGAAGCTGAAATTGAATACCATGATAAACGTTCATCGTCAATTTATGTCGCCTTTAAAGTAGTGGACGGTAAAGGCGTGCTCTCCGGCGATGAGGAAGTGGTGATCTGGACCACCACACCATGGACAATTCCTGCCAACCTGGCGATTGCTGTCCATCCGGATCTGGAGTATGTCTCCGTTGAAACAAAAGGAAGAAAACTCGTTGTTGCCAAAGGGATGCTTGAGCATCTTGAGGCGGAAGGGGTTGTTGAGAGCGGTGATGTGCATCAGACGTTTAAAGGTTCGGATCTTGAAGGCATTCTGACAAAGCATCCGCTTTATGACCGTGAATCACTGATGGTTTTAGGAGATCATGTAACCCTTGATGCCGGTACGGGTTGTGTTCATACGGCTCCTGGACACGGGGAAGATGACTACATTGTCGGACAAAAATACGGTCTTGATATCCTCTGTCCTGTAGATGATAAAGGTCACTTTACAGATGAAGCACCGATGTTCAGCGGTTTGTTCTATGACGCCGCGAACAAGCCGATTACAGAAGCACTCGATGAGAGAGGTGCATTACTGAAGCTGAACTTCTTTACGCACTCCTATCCGCATGACTGGAGGACGAAAAAACCTGTCATTTACCGAGCGACTTCTCAGTGGTTTGCTTCCATCAAAGATTTCCGTGAGGACCTCTTAAAAGAAATTGAAGACGTGCAGTGGATGCCGAAATGGGGAGAAACCCGTCTTTATAATATGGTCCGCGACCGTGGTGACTGGTGTATTTCAAGACAGCGTGCGTGGGGTGTACCGATTCCGGTCTTTTATGGTGAAGACGGAGAACCGATCATCACAGATGAGACGATCAGTCATGTTTCTGACCTGTTCAGAGAGCACGGATCAAATATTTGGTTTGAAAAAGATGCGAAAGATCTCTTGCCTGAAGGCTTCAGTTCTGAGCACAGCCCGAACGGCACGTTTACGAAAGAAACGGATATTATGGATGTCTGGTTTGATTCCGGTTCATCCCATCAGGCTGTCCTCGAGGAACGCTATGATCAGGTTCGTCCTGCAGACCTCTATCTTGAAGGTTCGGACCAGTACCGGGGCTGGTTCAACTCTTCTTTATCCACAGCCGTTGCGGTGACGGGTAAGGCCCCTTATAAAGGCGTACTGAGCCACGGTTTCACCCTCGACGGGGAAGGTAAGAAAATGAGTAAATCCCTTGGTAATACGGTGATTCCAGCCAATGTGATGAAGCAGCTCGGTGCTGATATTCTCAGATTGTGGGTGGCATCCGTTGATTATCAGGCTGACGTGCGTGTATCTGATGCGATACTGAAACAGGTCGCAGAAGTGTACCGTAAAATCAGAAACACGTTCCGGTTCTTACTCGGGAATCTTGATGGATTCGTACCTTCTGAACATGCAGTAAGCTTCGATGATCTTGGAGAACTCGATCAGTATATGATGCTGAAGCTGAATGACCTCATTACATCAACAAGAAAGGCTTATGATGAATACCAGTTCGCCGGTATTTACAATAAGGTTCAGAATTTCTGCACGGTTGAACTCAGCTCCTTCTATATGGATATCTCCAAAGATACGCTTTATGTGGAGCATGCCGATCATGAAGACAGAAGACGTATTCAGACGGTCATGTATCATACACTGACATCTCTGGTGAAGCTGATGTCGCCAATTCTTTCACACACATCCGATGAAGTCTGGGCATATATTCCGGAGACTGAGGCTGAAAACGTTCAGCTGACGGATATGCCGGAGCCGAAGGATTTCTCCGGTTTTGAAAACATGCGGGAAAAATGGGACCGTTTCATGCTGCTGCGTGATGATGTGATGAAGGCTCTGGAAGATGCACGAAATGAAAAAGGCATTAAAAAGAACCTGCATGCATCGATCAAAGTCTATGCCGATGAAGCGGATGCGAGTCTGTTACAGGCGTCCGGGAATCTCGCCCAATTATTCATCACTTCGTCTGCAAAAGTTGCAGGCACTGTGAAGGATGCGCCGGGAGATGCGGTGCATTACGATCACCTGTCCGTGCTTGTTGAACGTGCTGAAGGAGAGACGTGTGAACGATGCTGGACGGTGACGGCCGATTTGGGTACTGATGAAAGTCATCCGACACTTTGCCCGAGATGTACAGATATCGTTGTCACTCATTATTCGTAATTAAGAAGATGAATCTGACTGACCGGGTCAGTCAGATTCTCTTTTTACAGGAACATGAACGGATCGCGTTTGTTCGCCGGTAATTTCGGTGAACGAGCGGGTTATTTTATTCAGACTGGAGGGGATCCACTTTGCTGTTATACTATGTTATAGCAGTTGCCGTAATCGCAATTGATCAATTAACGAAATATATTGTCGTGATTCAGATGGAACAGGGCCAAAGCATTGAACTGATTTCCGGATTCCTCTATTTGACCAGTCACCGAAATGCAGGTGCTGCATTTGGTATTTTGCAGGGACAGATGTGGCTGTTTTATATTGCAACAGTCATCGTTGTCGGTGTGATCGTCTATATGATCATTACGCAGGCAAAAGAATCCCGCTTTTTCGGCATATCTCTCGGACTGGTTTTGGGCGGAGCCATCGGGAATTTCATTGACAGATTATTGGAAGGTGAAGTCGTTGACTTTATTGACGTCTTTATTTTCACGTATAATTTCCCGATTTTTAATGTTGCCGATTCAGCACTGGTCATCGGTGTGGGATTGATGATGATTTATTTTATTCTTGAGGAAAAAAGACAGGGGACATCAAAGTGATGAATACATTTGAATTTACAGTGGACGAACAGGGAAAGCGTCTCGATAAATGGCTCACAGATCAGTCGGACGACTGGTCGAGGAGTCTGACGCAAAGCTGGATACAGGAAGGGTATGTGACAGTCAATGACGAGACGTCCAAAGCCAACTACAAGTTGAAGATTGGCGATGTCGTTCGGGTGAAGGTTCCTGAGGTCGAGGAGCTTGAGATCACCGCAGAAGACTTGGATCTTGATATTGTATATGAAGATCAGGACGTCATTGTCGTGAATAAACCGGCAGGAATGGTTGTGCATCCTGCACCCGGACACCCGTCAGGGACCCTTGTGAATGGCCTCATGTATCACTGTCAGGATCTCTCGGGGATTAATGGTGTCGCAAGACCCGGAATCGTCCATCGCATAGACAAGGATACGTCAGGTCTTTTAATGGTTGCCAAACATGACAAGGCCCATGAATCTCTTGTCGATCAGCTGAAAAACAAAACAACGATTCGTCAGTACGAAGCACTTGTTGTCGGAACGATCCCTCATGAAAAGGGAACTGTTGATGCACCGATTGGCAGGGACCCGCAGGACCGTCAGAAAATGACGGTCACAGAGGAGAATGCGCGGGATGCGGTCACGCATTTTCAGGTGATTGAGCGAATGAATGGTTATACCCATGTTCTTTGTGAGCTGGAGACAGGCAGAACCCATCAGATCAGGGTCCATATGAAGTATATCGGCTATCCAATCGTTGGGGATCCGAAATACGGGCCTAGAAAGAAGCACGACTTCAGTATTGAAGGACAGGCGCTCCATGCAAGGACGCTCGGGTTTGTTCATCCGGTAACGGGAGAACAGATGACGTTTGAAGCGGAAGTCCCTGAACGGTTTAAAGAAACACTTGATCAGATGAAGCGTGAATTCCCATTGACATAAGAAATGGACTGTGTCACAATTAAAAAAAGTTTAAGACCCTTTAATACAGTCCCGAGAGGCTGAGAAGGATGAACGCACAGTATTTCACAGGACACGTCTGTTCCCTGTGAAAACAGATGATGCATCTTTCCCGCCTGTTGCGACAGGCGGTTTTTTATGGTCTTCAAAGGTTAAGTCTGACAGCAGGGTGGTGAACACATTGGACAAGGTAATCATGGATGACAAAGCCATATCCAGAGCGCTTACGAGAATTGCCCATGAGATCATTGAACGGAACAAAGGCATTGATGATTGTGTTCTCGTCGGAATCAAAACCAGAGGCGTGTATTTGGCTGAGCGACTTAAAGAGCGGATTGAAAAGATTGAGGGAAAGACAATTGCCACGGGCGAAATCGATATTACGCTGTACAGGGATGACCTCACGCACAAACGGACCGATCAGGAGCCCGAACTGAAAGGTACGACCATCGATACACCGATCACAGATAAAAAAGTGATCCTTGTGGATGACGTGCTGTATACAGGCAGAACTGTCCGTGCAGCCTTGGACGCGCTGATTGATTTAGGCAGACCGGCTCACATACAGCTTGCTGTCCTGATTGACAGAGGGCACAGAGAACTGCCGATTCGGCCTGATTACATTGGTAAGAACGTTCCGACTTCAAAAACAGAAGTGGTTGAAGCGAAACTTCAGGAAGCCGACGGTGAAGAAGAGGTGCGCATAGCCGTTCAGTCATAACGCTGATACACATAGAAAAATATCCACAGTGAAACACAAAAAACCTCCCTTTAAATCAGTTCCGAGAAGCTGAAAAGGGGTATATTCCTCCACTTTTCTGCCTTTGGGCAGATTTGGACGAAGTACCTCTTTGGCACATGCAAAGAGGTTTTTTGTTTGAAAAATAAGGAGGAGTTTAACATGAACGAACAAAAAGATGTAGGAATTAAAGAGATACCAAGATTGGACAAATGGATCATCCTGAGTATTCAGCACCTGTTTGCCATGTTTGGTGCAACGATTCTTGTGCCACTGTTAACAGGGTTGAGTCCAGCCGTCGCCTTGGTATCAAGCGGTCTTGGAACGCTCGCCTATCTGGTGATCACAAAAGGACAAATCCCGGCATACCTCGGCTCTTCCTTTGCTTTTATCATGCCGATTATCGCGGCAATCAGCATCGGTGGTCCAGAAGGAGCCATGATCGGGAGTTTCTTCGCAGGCCTCGTATACGGGATTGTCGCTCTGATTATTAAAGCCACGGGGGTACAGTGGCTCATGCGTCTGTTGCCGCCGATTGTCGTCGGACCGGTTATCATGGTGATCGGTCTCGGCCTTGCCGGTGTGGCCATTGATATGGCCATGAATGACCCGGTCACGGAGAGCTACAGCGGGCTTCACTTTGGAGTTGCACTGTTTACACTGGCAGTTACCGTCATTGCATCGATCTTCTTCAGAGGCTTCTTCGGACTGATTCCGATTCTCTTCGGGATCACGGCCGGTTATCTGTTTGCTGCATGGAGAGGGATTGTCGATTTCTCACCGGTTCAGGAAGCAGCCTGGATTCAGGCGCCGGATTTCCTGATCCCGTTCGTCACATACTCACCAAGCATGTCCATTGAAATCATTCTCATTATGGTGCCGATTGCCCTTGTCACGCTTTCCGAACACATCGGAGATCAGATGGTATTGAGTAAGGTTGCAGAGCGTAATTTTGTCGAAAAACCAGGTTTGCACCGATCGATTTTTGGAGACGGGATTGCAACAGTGATCAGTTCCTTCCTTGGCGGCCCTCCAAACACAACATACGGTGAGAATATCGGGGTTGTCGCACTGACAAGAGTGTTCAGTACATTCGTCATCGGGGGCGCGGCAGTCCTTGCTATCACGTTCGGCTTTGTCGGGAAGATCTCAGCCCTCATTACGACCATTCCTTCTGCTGTCATGGGTGGTGTTTCGATCCTTCTCTTCGGGATTATCGCTTCTAACGGGATGAGGATGCTGATTGACAACCAGGTCGATATCGGCCGAAAACGGAATCTGATCATCTCGTCTGTCATTCTGATCATTGGAATCGGCGGAGCGTTTATTCAGGTCACAGATACCATCGAGGTTTCAGGTATTGCACTTGCCACTGTGATCGGGATTGTTCTGAACATGATTTTGCCTGGCCGTGACCGGGTCAAGACGAGCGCAGAGATGTTTGAAGATATGTCTGAAAAAAAAGAGTCATCAAATGATGGCGCCGCATAATCCATCCTTTAAAGGAGTCCTGTGAGTCTCCCAAGGGTGAATAAATAAACCGATCTCCGTCAATATGCAGGAGAGGTTTATTTTCACACACCCTGAATCTGTTCAGGGTGTGTTTTTTAGAATCACGACATGCAAGAAAGGGAACGAACAGCAATTGTTCATTTAAATTGAAGGGAGATTGAACGATGTCCTCATTAACCTCTTTAAAGATGCTTTCTGTAGAAGAAATTGACAGGATTCTCGATGATGCGGAACGATTATATGAAGTGCGGCACGTAGGGAGCCGGAACGGACATGTGATTGCCAATTTATTTTTTGAGGCAAGCACCCGTACGAAATGCAGTTTTGAGATGGCACAGAAACAGCTGGGGATCGATACGCTTCATTTTGATGTCGCCACGTCAAGCGTCAATAAAGGAGAGGGCCTTTACGATACAGCGAAAACCCTCGAGTCCATAGGCTGTGATGCTTTTATTATCCGTCACGGAGAAACACGCTATTATGAACAGCTGAAAGGATTGACGGTTCCAATCATCAATGCAGGAGACGGTTCGGGGGATCATCCGACTCAGTCACTGCTCGATCTTCTCACCATCCGTCAGGAATTTGGCCTCTTCAGGGGGCTGAAAGTCGTCATTGTCGGGGATATTCTCCACAGCAGGGTCGCACATTCCAATATTGAAGTTCTTGAGCGATTTGGCGCGGAGGTCTATGTGAGCGGACCTGAAGAATGGATTGATGAGGATATCCCGCGCGAGAAACGGCTCACGATTGACGAGGCCGTCGAAATCGCAGATGTAGTGATGCTTCTCCGGATTCAGCTTGAACGTCACGATGGAGAGATGCTGTCCAATCCGGATGACTATCTGCAGACATACGGGTTAACGATGGAAAGAGAGAAAAGGATGAAGCCGCACGGAATCATTATGCACCCTGCTCCGGTGAACCGTGGTGTGGAGATTGATTCTTCTCTTGTGGAATGTGAACGGTCAAGAATCTTTAAACAGATGAACAACGGTGTAGCCGTAAGAAAAGCCGTACTCGTTCGGGCATTGCATCAAAAGGAGGCTCCTGTACATGTGGTATAAACATGCAACACTCTATTCAGGTGGACGCTGGCTGCAAGACGTCCACGTCTTGGTAAACGAAGAAACAGGAAAGCTGCAGACGATCACAGCCGAAGAACCTGATGAAGAGGGCATTGACCTTGGCGGTAAATGGCTGATTCCCGGTCTTGTGGATCTTCATGTTCATTTACGTGAACCTGGTGGGGAGGCGAAGGAAACCATCCTGACAGGAACTCGCGCTGCGGCAAAAGGCGGTTTCACCACCGTATGTGCCATGCCAAACACGAGACCGGTTCCAGACAGTGTGGATACATGGTCATCCATTCAGGATAAAATGAACCGGGACGGGATCATCACCGCCCATGCATATGGATCGATTACAGAGCGGGAACTCGGGGAGACCCTCGTCGACGTAAAAGGATTGAAAGAAGCAGGTGCTGTTGCGATTACGGATGATGGCGTCGGGGTCAAAGATGCCGGCATGATGTACAATGCGATGACACAAGCCAAAGAGGCAGGGATTCCTGTTGTCGCGCACTGTGAGGACATGAGTCTCGTTCAAGGCGGCGCGGTTCATGAAGGGACATTCAGCAAACAAACAGGTATACCGGGGATTACATCGGTCAGTGAATCGGTCCATATTGCGAGAGATTGCCTCTTGGCAGAAGCGACCGGAGCCCATTATCACGTCTGTCACGTCAGTACAAAAGAATCTGTCCGGGTCATCCGGGATGCAAAACGTGCGGGGATCCATGTGACCGCGGAAGTCACACCTCATCATCTTGTACTCTGTGAAGATGACATACCGGGCGATGACAGTATGTATAAAATGAACCCGCCTCTTCGTTCAAAGGAGGATCAAAACGCGCTTATTGAAGGTATTCTTGATGGTACCCTCGATATCATTGCCACGGACCATGCACCGCATACAGAGGATGAAAAGGCGTTACCCATGACCGATGCGCCCTTTGGGATTACCGGTCTTGAAACCGCGTTTGCATTACTGTATACAAAGCTTGTCAGGCCGGGAATTTTGTCACTTTCAGACCTGATTGAGCGGTTAACGGTCAAACCGGCTGCGATTTTCAAGTTGGATGCAGGTGATCTTGCGCCGGGACTTGATGCCGACTTCACGGTGATTGATCCCGAACGGACAGAGATTGTGGATCCGTCAACATTCGAGTCGAAAGGGAAAAACACGCCATTTACCGGTGAACGGTTAAGCGCATGGCCTGTGATGACCGTTCATAAAGGAAAAGAAGTATACCGAAGAGAGACAGTTGAGGAGGGCCAGTGATGAGACGAAAGCTTGTACTTGAAAACGGCGCAACCTGGGCAGGTGAAGGAATCGGTTCAGATACAGATAGTTTTGGCGAGGTAGTGTTTCAGACAGGGATGACGGGCTATCAGGAAATTCTTTCTGATCCGTCCTATTCGGGTCAGATTGTGACGATGACGTATCCCCTGATCGGCAATTACGGGATTAATCGCGACGATTTTGAGAGTATGAATCCGGCTCTGAAGGGAGTCATTGTCAAAGAAGCGGCAGTCTCTCCGTCTCATCATCTCATGAGACGGTCCTTCGATGACTGGTTAAAACAGATCGGCGTCGCCGGAATCGCTGGTGTCGACACAAGAATGATCACCCGGATGATAAGGGAAAATGGCGTCATGCGGGGCGCCATCGTTTATGATGACGCAGACGAGCAGGAAGTCATTGACAGACTCAAAGCAACAAATCCTTTATCAGAACAGGTCAAAGAGGTATCGACGAAATCCATCTACGCCAATCCAGGTCAGGGTAAACGGGTAGTGCTGATCGATTACGGTATGAAAAAAGGGATCTTGAGAGATTTGCTGCAATTGGGTTATGACGTGATCGTTGTGCCATATAATACCTCCGCAACGGTTATACTTGGCCTGAGTCCGGACGGTGTCGTATTGAGCAACGGTCCTGGAGATCCGGCAGATATTCCGGAATCTGAAGCCTGTGTTCAGGAGCTGATCGGACAGGTTCCATTGTTTGGTATCTGTCTCGGTCATCAACTTCTCGCACGGGCATGCGGTGCATCGACTGAAAAGATGCGTTTCGGTCACAGGGGATCCAATCATCCTGTAAGAGAACTCGCGACGGGAAAGATCGCGATCACATCCCAAAATCACGGGTATACGATTTCACCGGATTCACTTGCCAAGACATCACTTGAAACCACGCATGTCAACGTCAATGACGGTTCAGTTGAGGGGATCAGACATCTGCACGCACCGGCGTTCAGTGTTCAGTATCACCCGGAGGCTTCTGCGGGACCGGAAGATGCCAAAGAACTGTTTAAACAGTTTGACAGCATGATCGATGAAGTTGCAGGAGGGACGCATTATGCCAAAACGAACTGATCTGAACAAAATTATGGTGATTGGGTCCGGTCCGATCATAATCGGACAGGCCGCAGAGTTTGACTATGCAGGCACGCAGGCCTGCCAGGCGTTAAAAGAAGAAGGATATGAAGTCGTTCTTGTGAATTCCAATCCTGCGACGATCATGACAGATGAAGAAACGGCAGACCGGGTTTACATGGAACCGTTGACGGTGGATTTTCTAAGCAGAATTATTCGCAAAGAACGGCCAGATGCCCTTCTCGGTACGCTGGGGGGACAGACCGGTCTGAATCTCGCAGTTGAGCTCTTTGAATCAGGCATTCTCGATGAATATGGCGTGAAGCTGCTGGGAACGGAAGTGGAGTCAATCCGAAAAGCTGAAGACCGTGAGGCATTCCGTGCTTTGATGAATGAGCTTGGAGAACCTGTTCCTGAGAGTGAGATCGTACATTCTGTTGAAGAAGCGCGTACTTTTGCAGAAAGCATCGGTCTTCCATTGATTGTCAGACCTGCATACACATTAGGCGGAACCGGGGGCGGCATCGTGAACACGATGGAGGAACTTGAAACCATTGTATACGGTGGTCTGAAAGCGAGTCCGGTGAATCAGTGTCTTGTGGAAAAGAGCATAGCAGGGTTCAAAGAAATTGAATATGAAGTCATGCGGGATAAAAATGATACAGCCATTGTCATCTGTAATATGGAAAATATCGACCCTGTCGGTGTCCATACAGGGGATTCCATTGTGATGGCCCCGTCTCAGACATTGACAGACCGTGATTATCAGCGACTGAGAAATGCATCGCTTGCCATTATCCGTGCCCTTGAAATTGAAGGTGGGTGCAATGTACAGCTCGCTATCGACCCGGACAGTGACCAGTATTATATTATTGAGGTCAATCCCCGGGTAAGCCGTTCATCAGCACTTGCTTCAAAAGCTGCAGGGTATCCGATTGCCAAGCTTTCTGCAAAGATTGCCGCCGGGTATCATTTGGATGAATGCATCAATCCCATTACCAAAGTGACGTATGCGAGCTTCGAACCGGCTCTCGATTATGTCGTCACAAAAATACCGAGATGGCCATTCGATAAGTTTGATGCTGCGAACCGATCTCTTGGTACCCAGATGAAGGCTACTGGCGAAATCATGGCAATCGGCCGGACGTTTGGCGAATCATTTTTAAAAGCGGTCCGCTCTGCGGAAACAGATACCAATCATTTGATTCACAGTGGCATGGCGGCTCTTGATGAGAAAGAATTGTACGACAAGATTATCAAGACCCACGATGAACGGGTTTTTGCGATTATCGAAGGCTTAAGGCGCGGGTTCAGTGTGGATGAACTGCACAGAATCACCATGTTTGACCGCTATTTCCTCAGTGAGTTCAAACGCATGATTGATCTTGAACAAACGCTTACTCAGGACAATTGGAAAGATCATTTGTATGAAGCGAAACGTCTCGGTTTTTCCGATGCTTATATTGCAGACGCAACCGGTGAAGAAGAGGAGGCCGTCGCATCCTGGCGGCAATCGCAGTCGGTCAAGCCTGTCTTTAAAATGGTCGATACCTGTGCAGCGGAATTCACGTCGGCAACGCCTTACTATTACAGCAGCTATGAGACGGAAGAAGAATCCGAAGTGACCGGTTCAAAATCAATTGTCGTCTTGGGCAGCGGTCCGATTCGGATCGGACAAGGTGTGGAATTTGATTACGCAACCGTCCATGCCGTGAAAGCGATCCGCGAAGCTGGTTATGAAGCGATCGTCATCAATAATAATCCGGAAACGGTCAGTACGGATTTTGAAGTATCGGATAAGCTCTATTTTGAACCGCTCACGACAGAGGACGTCATGCACGTCATTGAGCATGAAAAGCCTGAAGGGGTGCTCGTGCAATTTGGTGGACAGACTGCGATTAACCTTGCAGACAGTCTGGTCAAACAGGGGGTCAGGATTCTCGGGACCAGTCTTGAGGAAATGGATGCATGCGAGAACCGGAATCTCTTTGAGGCAAGGCTTCATGACATCGGGCTTCCGATGCCGGAAGGGAAAACGGCTGTGTCGGTGCCGGAGGCAATGGCGATAGCGGAAGACATTGGTTATCCGGTGCTTGTGCGACCTTCCTATGTCCTTGGAGGACGTGCAATGGAGATTGTCCACACGGAGTCAGAACTCTCTCACTATATGCAGCGTGCGGTAAATGTGAATAAAAAGCATCCGGTTCTGATTGATGAATACATTACGGGAACGGAGATTGAAGTGGATGTCGTCAGTGATGGAGAGACGGCTGTTGTGCCGGGCATAATGGAGCATATTGAGCGGGCCGGCGTGCACTCCGGTGATTCCATCGCGGTTTACCCGCCGCAGAAACTGTCCGACGAAATGAAAGAGACGATCACACAGTCAGCGATTCGCCTTGCCAAGGGCTTTCAGATCAAAGGTCTGATGAATATTCAGTTCGTAATCCAGCGTGACCGTCTTCTTGTGATCGAGGTGAATCCGAGATCAAGCCGAACGGTGCCGTTCATCAGCAAAATCACCGGTATGAACATGGCAAACGCCGCGACTAAAGCCATTCTCGGTCAGTCCCTGATCGATCAGGGCTTCACCGAAGGCATCCTTGAGGAGCCGGAGAAGGTTTCTGTGAAAGTGCCGGTGTTCTCCTTTGCGAAACTCCGAAGTGTGGATATCTCACTCGGCCCGGAAATGAAATCGACAGGTGAAGTTATTGGTACCGACACAACCGTTGAAAAAGCCCTTTATAAAGGGCTGATTGCATCAGGGATCAATATCCCGACGCAGGGAACCGTGCTCATAACTACCGCTGATAAAGACAAGGAAGAAGCGGCTGCCATCGCAGGGCGTTTTCATCAAATCGGTTATCAGATTCTGGCGACAGAAGGAACGGCAGCGTTCTTGAACGGCAAAGGTATTCAGGCAGAGGTCATCGCAAAGATCGGTGGCGGGGAACATGATCTGCTCAGTGTGATTGAAAAAGGTGAGGCTGATGTGATCATCAATACGATGACACGGGGTAAACAGCCTGCCAGGGACGGCTTCCGGATACGAAGAGAGGCCGTTGAACGGGGTATTGCCTGCCTCACGTCTTTGGATACGGCAATGGCGGTACTCAGTGTCCTTGAAATGCTGACGTTTACGATCGATCCGTCAAATAGCCGCGGGGTTTCCGCCCCTGAAGGAGCGATGCTGACATGATCCATGAAACCAGTGTGATTGCAAATCGGCTCATTGCCAAAGATGTGTTCGAGATTCAGCTTCATGCACCGGAACTTGCAGCTGCGGCATTGCCAGGACAGTTTGTGCACATGCAGACCGGTGTGTTTGGAAAGCCGCTGTTAAGACGCCCGATCAGTATTGCAGATACAGATCCGGATAAAGGGGTCATCACGTGCATTTATAAGACAGTCGGAACAGGCACAGCTGTGCTCTCGACGCGGGCACCCGGTGAGATCATCAACGTCATGGGGCCGCTCGGTTCGGGATTTCCTGTGGAGTCTGTCAAAGAGGATGGCCATGTCCTTTTGATCGGTGGAGGAGTGGGGGTACCGCCGATGTATATCCTCGCAAAGGCCTTGACGAAAGCAGGGGTATCCTGTCACATCTTCCTTGGCTTCAGGTCTTCAGAAGATGTGTTCTATGAAGAAGCCTTCCAGTCACTTGGTGACACGTGGGTTGCTACAGAGGATGGCACGAGAGGATACAGAGGATACATCACAGACATTCTGACCGAGGAGCATGCGAGCCGGTATTACGCCTGCGGTCCTAAACCGATGCTCGCAAAGGTTAAGCATCAGTTGACGATACCGGGTTATCTATCCCTTGAAGAACGGATGGGTTGCGGCGTTGGTGCCTGTCTGGCATGTGTCTGCCGGACGAACACGGAACGCGGCTATGCGAAGGTCTGCAGTGACGGTCCTGTTTTTGACAGTAAAGAGGTGATCTTATGAACAGGTTGGCGGTGGATTTACCAGGGATGCCGATGAATAATCCGGTCTTGCCGGCATCAGGCTGTTTCGGGTTCGGCGAAGAATACGGGCGTTTTTATGATTTGAACCGGCTTGGTGCCATTACGGTCAAGGCTGTGACGGCCGAGAAGCGTCTCGGCAATGCCGTGCCGAGAATTGATGAAACAGAAGGCGGTATGCTTAACGCCATCGGTCTTCAAAATCCGGGAGTGGATCATGTCATCACTCATGAGCTCGAAGCCCTGAAGCAGTTTGATATCCCGGTACTGGTCAACATAGCAGGGAACGCCGTCGAAGATTATGTCGAGACGTCACGGAAGGTGGCGGCTTCGGGAAAAGCTTCGGCCCTCGAGCTGAATATATCCTGCCCCAACGTTAAAATCGGTGGGATGCAGTTTGGAAGTGATCCGGCTGTGGCCCGTGAACTGACCCGGGCTGTTAAAGAAGTGATTGATATCCCGCTCTATGTCAAACTGTCGCCGAATGTGACTGATATCGTCGCTATGGCGAAAGCGGTGGAAGCGGGCGGTGCAGACGGATTGTCCATGATCAATACACTCGTAGGGATGACGATTGATGTTCAAACCGGACAGCCCGTGCTGGCAAACAAACGGGGAGGACTTTCCGGACCGGCTATCAAACCGGTGGCAATCAGGATGATTTATGATGTGAGTCAAGAGGTCTCTATTCCGATTATTGGCATGGGTGGCGTGCAGACCGTTGATGATATCATCGAATTTATGATGGCCGGTGCATCAGCTGTGGCGGTCGGGACCGCTAATTTTCAGAATCCGATGATTTGTCCGGAGTTGATCGATGGTCTTGAAACAAGGCTTGATGAGCTGGGCTACCAGTCTGTCAGAGATATCATTGGAAGGAGCTGGTCACCATGCAGCCAAACCCTCTCTTTATAGCGTGCGATTTTTCTTCACGGGCCGAACTTGATCAATTTTTGAAGGAAATGGAAGGCAGGCATCTCCATTTGAAAGTGGGGATGGAACTGTTTTACAAAGAGGGACCGGAAATTGTTCATGCATTAAAAGAGAAAGGACACTCGGTATTTCTTGATCTGAAGCTTCATGATATTCCTGAAACAGTCAAACGGAGTATGATTCAGCTCGCGGCACTTGGTGCGGATCTCGTGAATGTTCATGCCAGTGGGGGGATCCGCATGATGGAAGCGGCTATGGAAGGTCTTCACCAGGGGACGCCGAAAGGGCAGGCCATTCCGTCATGCATTGCAGTCACTCAGTTGACAAGCACATCGGCTTTGATGATGAACGAAGAACTGAAAATCGCAGGATTCCTCGAGGATCAGGTTCGTCATCTTGCAGGCTTGGCGATGCAAGCCGGACTGAAAGGCGTCGTCTGCAGCTCGATGGAAACAGAGATGCTGAAAGCCGCGTATCCGTCGATTTGGACTTTGACACCCGGAATTCGACTTAAGGGCAGTGATGCGGGGGATCAGGTCAGGGTCTGTACACCAGGAGAAGCCCGGCAGGCGAAGACAGATGCCATTGTGGTCGGGCGTGGGATCACGCGTGCAGAGGATCGCTTACAGGCGTATGAACACTACATAAAGGAGTGGGTTGGCTATGATAACCAATGATACAGCAGCGTCAATTGCGTCGTTATTAATGAAGATCGAAGCGGTTACTTTGAGTCCGGAGGATCCCTATACATGGAGCTCCGGGATACGCTCACCGATTTATTGCGATAACCGGATGCTCATGGCATTTCCGGATGAGCGTAAGAAAGTGATCGATGCGTTTGTCCACATGACAGAGGCCCTGCCCTATCAGGTCGATGTCATTGCAGGAACAGCAACAGCAGGTATTCCTCATGCGGCTTGGCTGAGTGAGCGTTTGGATCTTCCCATGGCCTATATACGCGGATCGGCAAAAGGTCACGGCAAACAAAATCGTATTGAAGGCCGGATCAATGCGGGAGACAGAGTCCTGATTATTGAAGATCTGATTTCCACCGGGGGCTCATCCATTGATGCCACTGAAGCTGTACGTGATGCAGGAGGGATCGTGACGGATATCGCAGCGATCTTTACCTACGGCTTGCCTAAAGCGGAGGAAAATGCGTCTTTGCATCAGCTGACCATCCATACTATTACCGATTTTGATACACTGATTGCCAGTGCAAAATCAGAGGGTGTATTATCTGATCAGGACGAGGTGAGTTTAAAAGAATGGAAACAGGATCCATCATCATGGAAGAAATCCTGATCGGGTTTCCCAAAACATCTGCATACCAATTCCATTTATAATTGATCCGACCCTGACGGGGTCGGATTTTTTGTAGTGTGCCGGGCATGCACTGTATCTTGGGAGTGAAAGTCTCCTGTGGGCTTGGCAGTAGGAACCACTAGTCAATGGCAAGGGTGTCCACCGTGAGGTGGAATCTGAAGGAAGCCGGCGACAAACTCCTGTACCGAGGAACACGAACCATATCAGGCACAAATGGGGCGGATGAGTCTGCTATACAAGATAAAGTCCAATACTGCCCGAACCCCACAGTGTAAATATGGCGGCGATAGGACGAAGGAGACAGTGCTTACCCCGGGAGGTCTTACGAGGGTTCCCGACAAGAAGGATGGAAGATCCTACAGGAACAAGGAATTCAGAGATGGATTCCTGAATCGTAAGAAGTCAGCCGAGGTCATAGTAATCCCATGGGGATGAAGGACCGAACAATAAGCGTCTTTGAGACAAATGAAATTGACAGGATTGCTTTAATCACAGAAAACGTCTCCGGACGGCTATCTGCAGAGGGATACGCTGGAAGCGGAAGAGTATGCAGAAGCGTGTAGCAATCTGGCAACGAAAGGAGTCGAAAAGCGGTATGCAATTAATTGACAGAGTGGTCTGTCCGGATAACCTGAATTTGGCGATGAACCGGGTGATTTCCAATAAAGGAAACCCCGGGGTCGACGGGATGACCGTTGACCAACTTGAAGCACATGTTCGCCAATATGCGAAACCATTGATAGCCAAAATCCAAAAAGGGACATATCAACCTTTACCCGTAAAACGGGTAGAGATTCCGAAAGAGAATGGAAAGAAACGCAAATTGGGGATACCGGCAGTCCGGGACCGTATGGTCCAGCAAGCGATTTTTCAAGTTATTGAACCGATAATAGATCCGCACTTCTCTCCAAACAGTTATGGGTTCAGACCGGGTAAAAATGCCAAACAAGCGATTAAACAAGCCGCAAAATATTATGATGAAGGATTCAAAATGGTCGTGGATATCGATCTGAAAAGTTATTTTGATACGATTCCCCATCAAAAGCTGATGAACTATCTTGAACAATATATTCAGGATCCGATCATCTTGAAACTGATCTGGAAGTTTCTTAAAAGCGGGATTATGATAGGGGACAACTGGGAATCTTCAAGAAACGGTGCACCGCAAGGTGGCAACTTATCACCGATTCTCAGCAATGTTTACCTACATGAACTGGATAAGGAATTGGAAAGAAGAGGCCACCGTTTCGTCAGATATGCAGATGACTTTTGCATCTACGTTAAAAGTCGCAGAGCTGCGGAGCGTGTGCTCCTTAACACAACAACTTTCCTCGAGGGAACACTTAAACTGAGTGTGAACCAAGAGAAAAGTGCTATAGGATCACCAACGAAACGAAAGTTTCTGGGGTTTTGCATTCACAAAAGTAATAATGAAACCAGGTGCAGACCTCACCACGCCTCCAAGGCGAAGTTCAAAGCCAAACTGAAATATCTGACGAGAAGAAACCAGGCGAACTCCTTCGATTACATTATTCTTAAGATTAACCAGGTGACAACCGGCTGGATCAACTACTATGGCATCAGTTACATGAAATCCTTTATCAACAGCATTAAGCAATGGTTACACCATCGGCTGAGGCAACTGATCTGGAAACAGTGGAAGAAAATTAAAACGAGATACAAGAATTTGATGAAGTATGGCATTGAAACCGAAGAAGCTTGGAAAATGGCAAACACTCGCAAAGGCTATTGGCGTGCCTCCAAGAACGAGACACTGCACAAAGCCATCAAAATAGAAAAGCTCGCAGGGTGGGGACTCAAAGACATGAGTCAACTCTACGAGCGTGCATACTCAACTTATTGAACCGCCGTATACGGGTCCGTACGTACGGTGGTGTGAGAGGTCGGGGCTGTGAAGCCCCTCCTACTCGATTTTATTTGGTTAAAGGCGTGCCAGGCAGTAAACGTCCCTGAGGGGGAGCAAACAGCGGTTCTGGAATGGTCAATCAGTGAAAATGCCAAATTTTCATTCTATTTGCCTATCGTCATTTATTTCGGAAACCGATATATTAGTAGTGTTGCAATTTTTCAGTAGGAAGTGAGGTTCCCGTGTATGGAGACGTTTAAGCGACTGCAGATGTTTTATATGCCTTATAAACGGTTTTTCTTTTTATCCATTTTATTTCTGTTAATCACGACGGCACTCACCGTCGTTTATCCGGTTATCTTACAGATCACCATTGATTATGTGATTGGCGAAGGCAATTTTGAATGGGTGCCGTTTGTGGCGATTGGTTTTTTCTTTGTGATGCTGTTGAAGAGTGTCACCGTGTATTTTCATCAGTATCTGGGTGATTTATTTGGGATCAATGCAGTTTATGAGCTGCGTAATGCCCTCTATAAAAAGCTTCAGTTCCTGCCTTTCAGGTATTATGACAATGCCAGAACCGGAGACCTGATGTCGAGACTGACCGCTGACGTGGAAGGTTTCCGTTTCTTCCTCTCGTTCGGATTTGCCCAGTTGATCAATGTGGTTATGCTGATCAGCCTCAGTATGGGGATCATGTTTTATTACAGTCCGATGCTCGCAACCGTGACGCTGATGTCCATGCCGTTCCTGATCATTACGGTGTATAAGTTTGATAAAAAGGTTCATCCGGCCTTCACGGATATCCGAAAGTCATTTGCCGGGATGACAACCAAAGTCCAGGAAAACATTAGCGGCATGCCGACGGTCAAATCGCTCTCAAAAGAGGGTTTTGAAATGGGACGTTTTGACGACAAGAACACCGATTATAAAGAAAAATTTATTTATACATCGAATATATGGGCGAGGTATTTCCCGTTCATGGAACTGATCGGTCAAATTGCTGTTGTGGTCCTCCTTGGTTACGGGGGCTGGCTTGTGATTCAGGGCGATCTTCAGCCCGGTGTTCTCGTAGCTTTCTTCAGTCTCGTCTGGTACATTATTAATCCGCTCATGAACCTTGGGTTTATTGTCAACACGTTTTCACAGGCGAAGGCATCCGGAGAGCGGATTCTGCAAGTGCTTGATGAGCGTGAAGATATCTTTGATAAACCGGGAGCCATCGAAGTGGCCCGCCTTGAAGGCCATGTCACATTTGAGCAGGTCCGTCACCGTTATGATGGCGATGAGCAGCCGGCATTGAATGATATCAGCTTTGAAGCGAAGCCGGGGATGACAATCGGTCTGATCGGTGCTACGGGCTCCGGTAAGACCTCGATTACGCAATTGATTACCCGGTTTTATGAGCCTGATCGGGGCAGGATTCTGATTGACGGGCGACCGGTTTCCGATTATACCCTGAAAACCATTCGGAAAAATACGGGTGTCGTTCTTCAGGAATCATTCCTGTTCTCTTCATCGGTAAAGGACAACATCTCCTACGGGAATCCCGAAGCGACGATGGATCAGATTATCGATGCAGCCAAAAGGGCTGATGCCCATGAGTTTATCGCGGAGTTGCCAGAAGGCTATGACACAATTCTCGGTGAGCGGGGCGGCGGATTGTCGGGCGGTCAAAAACAACGCATCGCGATTGCCCGTGCCATCTGTATCGATCCGACGATCCTGATTCTCGATGACGCCACGAGTGCGGTCGATATGGAGACGGAAGCAAAAATCCAGGCTGCCTTCCAAGAGGTAATGAAGGGAAGAACAACGTTTATCATCGCACACAGGATTTCGTCACTTATGCATGCAGATGAGATCCTGGTCCTCGATAACGGCAATATCGTCGAACGGGGCACACATGATGAGCTTTTGACGATTGAAGATGGTCATTATCGCCACATCTATGATATTCAGTACCGCGATCGGCATGAATTTATCCAATCCAATTAACAGGAGGTGATCAGATGTCTGCACAAACAAACCGCGATCAGGAAGCCGGTTCAAGAACGCTGAAGCGATTCCATTATTCAACAGATCAGGCGATTGAGAAACCGTTCAACTGGAAGCAGATGCTGCGGCTCTTCAGCTTTATGAAACCTTACGCAAAGACGATTCTTCCAATTGCGATCCTCGGGATGGTGCTGTCGACGGCTGTGCGTTTATTTGCGCCTATTCTGATCGGAAGCTTTGCTCTTGACCATATAATCGAACATGGTGATGTGAATTTTCTCTGGATCATGGTCGGGGTTATCGCCTTTATGTATGTTATTTCCTACATAGGGAATACACTGAGGATCAAATACATGAACAAGCTTGGACAACTTGTGATATTTGATATGCGTAAAAAACTCTTTAATCATATTCAGCGTCTGTCTCACCGGTTTTTCGATCAAAGGTCGGCGGGGTCGATTCTCGTCAGGATCACCAACGACGTGAACAGTCTCCAGGATTTATTCACGAACGGGGTCATCAATCTCCTGATGGATCTGATTATGCTGATCGGGATTGTGATTCTGCTCTTTGTCATCAGTCCTTCATTGACTGTTGCCATTATGATCGTGCTGCCATTGATGTTTTTTATCTCCACGAGACTGCGCCGGAATATCCGACGTTCGTGGCAGGATGTGAGGATTAAGCAGTCGATGATCAATTCGCATCTCAATGAAAGCATTCAGGGAATCCGTGTAACTCAGTCATATACGCAGGAAAACGAAAACATCGGCTTTTTTAAGAAGATGAATCAGACGAACTTTGAAGCATGGCGAAATGCGACGCAAAAAAGTGCCATGTTCCGGCCTTTTGTGGAAATGAGCGGGGCGATCGGGACCGCAATTCTGCTCTCCTTCGGTGTATTCCTCATTCAGATGGAGGCATTGACGATCGGTGAGTTCTTCGCGTTTTCTCTTTATATCGGGATGTTTTGGGAACCGATTTCGAGGCTCGGGCAGGTGTATAACCAGCTGCTTGTCGGTATGGCATCATCAGAGCGGATCTTTGAGTTCCTCGATGAACAGCCTTCTGTTCCTGAAAAAATGAATGCAAAAACTTTAAAGGATATAGATGGTCACATTCAGTTTGATCACGTCGAGTTTGCTTATGATGAGAAAAGAAAAGCTCTTCACGATATGTCGATCGAAATTAAAGGCGGTCAGACCGTTGCCCTTGTTGGACATACAGGCTCCGGTAAAACAACGATTGTCAACTTAATCAGCCGTTTTTATGATCCGACGAAAGGAAGAATCCTTCTCGATGGGCATGATTTAAGGGATATTCGTCTCGACAGTCTCCGTGAGAAGGTCAGTATTGTTTTACAGGATACATTTATATTTTCAGGTACGATCATGGATAATATCCGCTTTGGCAGACCTGATGCGACAGACGAAGAGGTAAAACAGGCGGCTTACACGGTAGGCGCAGATGGATTTATTCAGGAGCTTCCGAACGGGTATGAAACGGAAGTGGAAGAACGGGGAAATATTCTGTCTGTCGGAGAGCGGCAGTTGATTTCCTTTGCCAGGGCGCTTCTCGCAGATCCGCAAATCCTGATTCTGGATGAAGCGACGGCCGCAATTGACACGGAAACCGAACAGATCATTCAGGCGGCTCTCCGTAAACTGCTTCATGGTCGAACGGCGATTATGATCGCGCACCGTCTTTCTACGATCAGGGAAGCAGACCGGATTTTTGTTTTGGAACAGGGGAAGATACTTGAGCAGGGGGATCATGATGATCTCATGGCTCAGAGGGGTGAATACTACGAACTGGTCAAATCACAGTTTAATGCCCTGAATACCGGATGACAAAGAAGCAGCACCGAATCGGAGGATTCGGTGCTGCTTTCATTTGTTATTCGGGTGGCCAGCAGAAGGAACAGATCAGTTCTGTTTAGCGCGGTCTCTGCATCGTTTAACCAGTTCTTCATCTGGGGTCACAAAGAGTGTGTTCTGTTGTTCGTACGTGACATATCCCGGTTTTGCGCCGTTTGGCTTTCGGACATGGCGGATTAGGGTGTAGTCAACAGGCACCTGTCCTGACAACCTGCTTTTTGAGAAGTACGCCGCGAGGTTAGCTGCTTCGTGCAGGGTTTTTTCGCCGAATGTCTCACTGCGGATCACCACGTGGGAGCCGGGAATATCCTTTGTGTGGAGCCAGGTGTCATTTTGGCGGGCCATCCGGTTTGTGACATATTCATTTTGAATGTTGTTTTTGCCTACGTAGATTTCGATTTCCTCGGATGAGAGGTATTTCTCTGGTTTCGGTTTTTGAGGCTTTTTCGGCTTTTTGGATGTTTTTTTCTTTTTCAGATAGCCGCCTGCTTCAAGTTCGTTGCGGATTTCTGCAATGTCTTCGGTGGTGGCCATTTCAACATGCTGAATAAGTGTATCGAGATAAGCCATTTCCTCTTTTGCCTGCTTCAGCTGTTTTTTGACATGAACGGCAGCGGTTTGCCGCTTTCGGTATCGCTTGAAGAACTGTTGGGCGTTTTCGGACGGCGATTTGTCCGGATCAAGGGGAATGATTTTTTCCGGCTGTTCTTCTTCATAATAATCGATTACGGTAATGGTTTTGTCCCCCGGCTGAATTTGATGCATATGCGCTGTGACGAGTTCGCCGTTTTTCTGGTCATCTTGTGCCTTCTCTGTGTCATTCAGGGTCTGTTCAAGTTTTTTCAGCTTTTTCTTATTTTTTTGATATTCGTTTCTCAAAAAACGCTCCAAATCATGGGCCTGCTGACGGACACGGTCACGCTCGGCTTTGTTTTCGTAAAAAGCATCGAGCATGACAGATGTGTTGTCATAGGAGTCTTTATTGCCGCTAAGGTGTGTCAGATCGATCACGGAGAACGTTTCTTTTTCATTCCGGATGATTTGGGGTCTGGCTTCACCCTGTTTTAATGGTTCCATTGTATCTGTGAAAGCCTGGGGGAGGGAGTCCCGGTTAATGAGACCTGCTCTGTGCTGGATTTCCCTGATGATTTGCGGAGAGAGTCCTGCAAACAGGTTTCGGATCTGATCTTGCACTTTACCTGCATTGTAATCGATTTTCCGTCTCAGTAATTCCTCATCTGCATCAAGCGGGTTGAGTTTGTCCATGTATGGCGGTGGTGAGTAGGGTTGTCCCGGCATCACGGTACGTTTTGAAACAGATGGCGGAATATGCTTCAGGCTGTCTAATATTGTGCCCGTTTCTTTATCGACGAATATAAGATTACTGTGTCTGCCCATCAATTCGAGGATCAGGATTTTGTAAGAAACGTCGCCAAGTTCATTTCGGCCTTTAAATGAGAAAGTCACGATTCGCTCGAGTCCATCCTGTTCAATGGATTCGAGAATGCTTCCTTCGAGATGTTTACGCAACACCATGGTAAACATCGGTGGTTCCTGCGGGTTTGTGAATTTCAGTTTCGTCAGATGGAACCTTGCAAAGTTTGGATTCACCGAAAAAAACAGCTGATGGTTTTTTCCGTGAGCCCGAATGGTCATCATAATATCTGAAGGGTCTGGCTGATGGATCTTGGTTATGCGTCCGGACTGAATCGTGTTGGCGAGTTCATCGGTCACCGCACGCGTTACTGTACCGTCAAAAGACATGATAGTTCCTCCGTTCATCTGTCAAAGTCTTGTCCATTATAGCAAAATTACACCGTTTAACAAACGAGCGGCAATTTTTCTGCTAAAATAAGGGTTCAGAAAAACAGATTTGGAGTACGACTTGTTGAATGGATAAAAATTCGTTAAACTATACAAAGTGGATGTGATATGAATGATGAAGAGTATGACAGGTTTCGGGAGATCGGCCAAGGAAATCGGCAACAGTCTGATCACAGTTGAGATGAAGGCTGTAAATCACCGTTATTCCGAGGTAAATATGCGATTACCGAGGCAACTGCTGTTTTTGGAAGACCGGCTGAAAAAACGAATCAGCCGCGATGTGAAACGCGGGAAAGTGGATGTTTATGTTAATTTGCACGGTTCATTGGGTGTGGAGCGCCATGTGCAGGTAGACTGGGCTATCTTTGATCAGTACCATCAGGTCTACAATGACATGGTCAAACATTCCGTTGCATCAGAGGCATTCCCTGTCGATCAGCTGTTGCTGCATGAAGACGTCGTTTCCGTTCAGGAAAAAGAGGAAGTCACTGACGATTTGGGCGAAACGGTTGAATCTGTCCTGGAGGCGGCAGTGGAACAGCTTCGCGACATGAAAATCAATGAAGGCAAAGCCATGTTTAATGACATGATGAAACGGCTTGATACATTGCATGCATCGATTCATGAACTTGAAAAACTGGCTCCGCGAGCAGAAGAGGAGTACAGGTCAAGGCTTCAAAAACGGATGGAAGACATCATCGGGCAATACGGTTCAGTGGAAGAGCAGCGGGTTTTGACTGAAGTGGCAGTCTTTGCAGAGAAATCGGATTTTTCCGAAGAACTGACGCGGATGGCAAGCCACCTGCAACAGTTTTCGGCGATGATGAAGGACGAGGAACCGGTTGGACGTAAGTTGGATTTTCTTATGCAGGAAATGAACAGGGAAGTCAATACGATCGGGTCAAAAGCCAACCAGCTTGAAGTGAACCACACAGTCGTGCAAATAAAATCTGAACTTGAAAAAATCAGAGAACAGATTCAGAATATCGAATAACAGCCAGAACGATACTATGCGCAGAACAGGAGAATGATTGTGGATATTAAACTTATTAATATTGGTTTTGGAAACATCGTGTCGGCGAACAGGATCATTTCAATTGTGAGCCCTGAATCCGCTCCAATTAAACGCATTATTTCGGATGCAAGGGATCGGAATATGCTGATTGACGCTACTTACGGGCGAAGAACCCGTGCTGTTATTATTGCAGACAGTGACCATGTCATTTTATCAGCCGTGCAGCCGGAGACTGTTGCACAGCGTGTGATTACAAGCAAAGAGGACGCCACGGAAGAATAGTCCGGGTTTGTCGGGCCGCCATTTGGCGGCTTTCGATTTGCTGTTGGCGTTGCAGGTGGTCTGTGGTATGATTATAGGATGAATACAGGCGGAGGTAATAATTCATTATGAAAAGAGAAAAGGGTTTACTGATCGTGCTGTCCGGTCCTTCCGGGGTCGGAAAAGGAACGGTTTGCGGGGCACTCCGTGAACATGATACACATATTCGCTACTCGGTTTCAGCGACGACCCGCTCGCCGCGGGAAGGGGAACAGGAGGGCGTTAATTATTTTTACAAGTCGAAAGAAGAGTTCGAACGTATGATCCATGAGGATGAACTGCTTGAATACGCTCAGTACGTTGAGAATTATTATGGCACACCGAGACAATACGTCGAAGAGATGATTAATAAAGGTCACGATGTCATCCTCGAAATCGAGGTGCAGGGTGCTCTTCAAGTTAAAGAAACCTTTCCGGAGGGCGTGTTTATTTTCCTGATGCCACCTGACCTGAAAGAACTTCGAAACCGTATTGAAGGCCGCGGGACGGAAACGAAGGAACTGATTGATAACCGCATGAGTGTGGCAAAAGACGAGATCGATCTGATGGACAAGTATGATTACGTTGTTGAAAACGATGAAGTGGAACTTGCCGTTGAGCGAATCAAAGCCATTGTAACCGCAGAAAACTGCAAAAAGGACCGTCTGATCCATCTGTATAAAGAACTTGTAAAGGAGTGATTGACGATGTTGAAGCCATCGATTGATTCATTAATGACGAAGATCAATTCAAAATATACGCTGGTGACGATTTCCTCACAGCGTGCAAGAGAACTCCGTGACTACCCGGAAACAGCGAGCATGACTGTCCGCTCAACCTCACCAAATTTTGTGGGACGTGCTTTGGAAGAGATTGATCAGGAAATTTTGGGCTATAAAAAATTGACCTGTCTGATCCAGGTGAAGATGAAGACGAAACAATCAGCTGATGCTGGTTGTTTTCTTTTTTATCCGGTTTATCTGCAAAACTTATTGAAAAGGCTTAATGAAGCAGCTGGTAAACCCGCATCGACGTTTGAAGTGAATGAGCGAATCCCATTATCTATAAGGATGATTCTTCTGCATGATCCGCCTTTCATGTATAATGGGAGGTAACGAATGTTCGATTGAAAGGATGAATGACCTTGAATCAAAAGAAACGGATCTTACTATGCGTGTCCGGTGGCATAGCCGTATTTAAGGCGGCTGCTCTGACAAGTAAACTCACACAGAATGATTATGAAGTGAAGGTGCTTATGACACAATCTGCGGAAAAGTTCGTCACACCCCTGACGTTTCAGGCGCTGTCGCGGGGATATGTGCATGATGATACGTTTGATGAACCGGAGCCTGATAAAATTGCCCACATTGACGCTGCTGACTGGGCGGATCTGATCGTGATTGCCCCTGCAACGGCCAATGTCCTGGGAAAGTTGGCTAACGGTATTGCCGATGATATGGTAACAACCACACTTATGGCTGCGACGGCTCCGATTCTCGTAGCGCCGGCCATGAATGTACATATGTATCAGCACCCGGCTGTTCAGCGCAATATGACGACTCTTGAAGAGTTCGGCTACCGCTTTATCGAACCGGATGACGGCTATTTAGCCTGCGGCTACACCGGAAAGGGACGGATGGCTGAGCCTGAGGATCTCCTGGCAGCCATCGATCATCATTTCATCCGACAGGCTCACAGGGAATGGCATGGTAAACGTGTTCTTGTCACTGCGGGTCCCACGGTTGAAGCTGTGGATCCGGTTCGCTATTTTACGAACCGTTCATCTGGCAAAATGGGGTTTGCGGTGGCTGAGGAAGCCGCAGCACGAGGCGCTCATGTCACATTGATCGCCGGACCGACGGCTCTTGCCACGCCTCACGGGGTTCAAAGAATCGATGTTAAATCTGCAGAAGACATGTATAAAGAGGTCCACCGTGCCTATCCTGATACCGATTTGGTGATCAAGGCTGCGGCAGTGGCGGATTACAAGCCTGAAGATGCCGTTACTGAGAAGATCAAAAAACAGGATGATGTGATGACTCTATCTTTGGTGAAGACACCGGATATCCTGAAAAGCCTCGGTGAACAGAAGAAAGATCAGGTTCTCGTCGGTTTTGCTGCCGAATCGCAGCAGGTTGAAGAATACGGCCGGAAAAAATTACATGAAAAGCAGCTTGATGCGATCGCGATTAATCATATTGCTAAAGAAGGAATGGGATTTGACGGGGACACAAACGAGATCATGCTGATTTTTCAAAATGGCAGAGAAGTGACCATCCCTCTCAGCCAAAAACGGGATGTGGCAAGACACTTGCTTGATGAAATCGAACCGCTCATCACGGGGCGAGGTTCATGATCGTTCAGGTCATTGTCGACGTGCAGGCCCAGCAGACAGACAGGCTGTATGACTACCGAGTGCCCGATGAATTTGTCACGATTGTGAGAGCGGGTATGCGTGTGATTGTTCCGTTCGGACCGAGAAAAGTGCAGGGATTTGTCATCAGGACTTCGCATACCTCAACGGTGCCGGACGACAAACTGAGGGCGATCAGTGATTTGACCGATCTCTCCCCGCCATTGACGGATGAACTGCTGGCGCTTTCAGAATGGGTTCGGGATCATACGGTTTCCTATCATATTTCCGTGCTGAAATCCATGCTTCCTGCGGCTATGCGAGCCAAATACAGAAAAAAACTCATCCTGAAAGACGACGTCATGCCAGATATCCCCGATCAAGAACAGGAACGGATTTACGGCCTGATGAAAGATGGCGAGGTGGCGGACTGGGATAAGTGGAAGAAGTCCGCTTCCCAGGATGAACAAAAGCAAATCAGCGCGTGGATCAGTGCCGGGCTTGTTTCCGTTGAACCGGTTGTCAGTACGGGTGAAACAGTGAAAAAGCTGCTTCATCTCTGTCTGATAAAAGAGCCGCATACAGACTTGGAGAGCTACGCCGCGCTTGAGAAACGTTCACCCCGACAGGCGGAGATTGTCAGAGCGCTTTCCGCTCACGATTCGAAATGTCTGCCGGTAAAAGAACTCAAAGCCGGATCCCAGATGATCAGATCCCTGACCGAGAAAGGGTGGGTTGAGAAGAAAGAAGTATCCATAAACCGGGATCCCTATTCAGATCGGGATTTTGAAAAAACACATAATCGCACGCTCATGCCCGAACAGCAGGAAGCCTTCAACAGAATCGTTCCCGCTGTTCACGAAGCGCGTCATGAGGCCTTTCTCATCCGTGGTGTTACGGGAAGCGGAAAGACAGAAATATATCTGCAAACGATCGAGCAGGTTTTGCTGAAAGGTAAAGAAGCGATCATGCTTGTCCCCGAAATTTCCCTTACCCCTCAGATGGTGACGAGATTTAAGGAGCGCTTTGGTTCGAGGGTCGCCGTTTTACACAGCGCTTTGTCATCCGGAGAGAAATATGATGAATGGCACCGGATTCGAAAAGGGGAAGTGGATGTGGCAGTTGGTGCCCGTTCAGCGGTCTTTGCCCCTTTTGAACAGATCGGCATCATCATCATCGATGAAGAGCATGAAGGAAGCTATAAACAAGAGGATAATCCACGCTACCATGCGCGTGATGTGGCATTAAAGCGCGGGGAATTATACAATTGTCCGGTCATTCTCGGAAGTGCAACGCCATCCCTTGAAAGTTATGCAAGGGCAAAGAAAGGCGTCTACACGCTGATCGAAATGGAAAAGCGTGTAAACGATGTTCAAATGCCGGACGTGGAGATCATCGATATGAAAGATGAACTGAGAAGTGGAAATCGCTCAATGTTCTCGGAGAAACTGCTCGAAGCAATGAAGCAGCGCATTGACAAACAGGAGCAGATTGTTCTTTTTTTAAATCGAAGGGGTTACTCGACATTTATTATGTGCAGGGACTGCGGTTTTGTTGCGGAGTGCCCGCACTGTGACATATCGCTTACCTTTCATCAGTCTACCAACCAGCTTCAATGTCATTACTGCGGCTATCATCATACGGTCCCAAGGCAGTGTCCGGAGTGTACGAGTGAATCGATCCGCTTTTTCGGTACAGGTACACAGAAGGTAGAAGATGAACTCAGGCAGGTTTTGCCTGATGCCAGGGTGATCCGTATGGATGTTGATACGACAGGAAAAAAGGGCTCGCACGAAAAACATCTGACGGCATTTGGCAATCATGAAGCAGATATTTTACTCGGTACTCAAATGATTGCCAAAGGTCTCGATTTTCCGGATATTACGCTCGTTGGAGTCCTGGCTGCCGACTCGATGCTTCATCTGCCGGATTTCCGGGCAGGGGAGAGGACTTTTCAGCTCCTGACCCAGGTCAGTGGACGGGCAGGCAGACACGAAAAACACGGGGAAGTGCTTGTGCAGACATACACGCCGGATCACTACAGTATCCAGGATGTTGTTTCGCATGATTATATCGGTTTTTTTCAAAAGGAAATGCGCATGCGAAAGCAAGCGGGTTATCCGCCATATTATTTTTTAACCTTGATTCATGTGAGTGATGAATCACTTGATGAGACAGTGAAGGCAACCGAAGCGATTACACGGTTTTTAAAAGAACATTTGTCGGATGAGACCAAAATCTATGGCCCCGTGGCATCGTCGATCCCCCGGATTAAAGATAGATATCGCTATCAATGCATGATAAAATACAAAGTTGAGCCAAAATTGACTGCTGTCTTGCAACAGGTCTTTGTTCTCTTCGAGGGAAGATTGAATAAAGGCGGTTTGCAAATTGCGATCGATACAAATCCGAACATGATGCTATAGAGGATGTGAGAAGCGAAATGAAAGTAATCTTTATGGGAACGCCGGATTTTTCTGTTCCGGTACTTGAAGGTCTCTGCGAGTCCGGTTACGATGTCGTAATGGTTGTGACTCAGCCGGACAGGCCGAAAGGCAGAAAGAAACAGTTAACGCCACCTCCAGTCAAAGTGGCTGCCGAAAAACGCGGTTTATCCGTATATCAGCCGGAAAAAATCAGGGATCCAAAAGAAGCGGAGCACGTATTGGCAGCAGATGCTGATCTGCTCGTTACAGCGGCTTACGGACAGATTCTGCCAAAGGAGATCCTTGAAAGCACGCGACTTGGCTGTATAAACGTCCACGCTTCCCTTTTGCCTGAATACAGAGGGGGTGCCCCGATTCACCAGGCGGTAATCGACGGCAAGAACAAAACAGGCATCACGATTATGTATATGGTGGAAAAGCTTGATGCAGGAGATATACTGACCCAGCGTGAAACACCCATTACGGATGAGGATACGACGGGCACCATGCACGACAGGCTGAGCCGGATCGGCGCTGAACTTCTCCTTGAAACGATTCCAAGACTTGCTGCAGGTGAATTGTCGCCAAGAAGGCAGGATGAGGAGAAGGTGACGTTTGCTTCGAATATTAAAAAAGAACAGGAACGGGTTGATTTTTCCCAATCTGCAAGAGCGGTGTTCAACCATATTCGGGGATTGAACCCCTGGCCTGTGGCACACACGCTTCTCGATGGAAAGCGGCTGAAGCTGTGGGACAGTGTTGAAGTGGAAGAGCATACAGCAGCCGCACCCGGAGAGATCGTTGCTCTTTCAAAATCCGGTGTGGATGTGGCTTGCGGGAATCGGTCAATCATCCGGTTGACGAAGCTGCAGCCGCAGGGGAAAAAGCCGATGGATGCGGCGACATTTTTACAAGGGGCCGGCAAAAATCTTGAACCCGGTCACCGGTTAGGAGATGACGATGACAGTTAATCAGTCACCGGGTAATGTGCGTGATGCAGCACTGGATGTGCTGATCAAAATTTCAAAAGATCAGGCCTACTCCCATTTGCTGCTGAATGAAACCGTTATGAAAAAAAAGATCAAAGAGGTCGATGTGGCGCTTTTGACGGAGATCGTATACGGCACGTTGCAGCACCAGCGCAGGCTCGATTACTATGTAAGTGCCTTTTCAAAAAAAGAACTGAACAAGTTGGAGAATTGGGTGTTGATTCTCCTTCGTCTGAGCGTGTATCAGATGCATTTTCTCGATCGGGTTCCTGATCATGCGATCTTAAATGAAGCGGTGAGAATCGCTTCGAAAAGAGGGCACAAGGGTATTGCCGGCATGGTGAACGGCATTTTGCGTTCTGTCCAGCGTGAGGGTGTTCCTGATCTTGAGGAGATCGAAGACCCGAAAGAGCGGCTTGCGATTGAAACGAGCCATCCTGACTGGCTCATTCAGCGATGGATCAGCCATTATGGATTTGAGACAGCTCATCGGATTGCACATGGTAATTTGAGCTATCCTGTCTCATCAGCGCGGGTCAACCGGATGAAAGTGACAAGGGAAGAACTGATGCATGAATGGACAGAGGAAGGGCTTCAGATCACAGCAAGCCCGTATCTTGAGGAGGCAGTCCGAGTGGATAAGGGTGTCATCAGCAGAACGGCCGCTTTCAGGGAAGGGAGATGTTCAATACAGGACGAAGGATCCATGATGGTTACGGGTCTCCTAGATCCGAAGCCCGGTATGCGGGTCCTTGATTCCTGTGCTGCTCCTGGAGGCAAGACCTCTCATATCGCGGAGCGGATGAATGATGAAGGTGAGCTCTATGCCATGGATATTCACAAACATAAGATCAAGCTGATTGATGCTCAGGCAGAACGGCTCGGGCTTTCTGTTGTTCACGGTCTCAAGGGAGATGCAAGACTTGCCGGAGAACAACTGGAAGAAGAATCATTCGACTGTATCCTCGTGGATGCACCCTGTTCCGGACTCGGTGTTATTCAGCGCAAGCCCGATTTGAAATGGACGAAATCCGAACGGGATATTGAGCGGTTGACGGTCATCCAGGGAGAGATCCTGAAACAGGTATGGCCGCTTCTGAAACCCGGAGGCAGACTCGTTTACAGTACTTGTACGATCGATTATGAAGAAAACGAGGGACAGGTGACCCATTTTGTCAATGAAACGGCCGATGCCGATTTTGAAGCGGATTTTCTAAACCGCCTTCCGGAGCCTGTTCAGACTTCTTCCTTTGCAAATCAAAGTGGGATTCAACTGATACCCGGACAGTATGGGACGGATGGATTTTTCATGACGTCCATCGTCAAACGCGACCACAGGAAATGAGGGATAACTGTGAACGGATTATTTTTGACTGATATAGGAAAGGTCAGGCGCTATAACGAAGACGCAGGTGCCTTTTTCTTTCATGACAGAGTTGAGGATACGGCACTTGCAATTGCGGCTGATGGCATGGGAGGTCATCAGGCGGGAGACGTGGCGAGCAGGATGAGCGTTGATTTACTGAGTGAGTTTTGGGCTGAGGCCGGAGAAGAAGAAGCGAAGGACTGGGGAGGCTGGCTGGAAGCCAACCTGGCCAAAGTGAACACGGGTGTTTATACACACGGTCAGTCACACCCGGAGTTACAGGGAATGGGGACAACTGTTGCTGCTGTCATATGCACGGAATCGAAGTTCTTTGTAGGCAATATTGGTGATTCAAGAGTGTATCACCTGAACAGTTCGACCGGTGAATTTAAACAGGTGACAAAGGATCATTCAGTTGCAGCGGAGCTATTCCGAGCCGGACAAATTTCGGAAACTGAGGCAGATCATCATCCGAGAAAGCATATGCTGACCAAGGCTGTGGGTACAAATCCTTCTGTTGCCTCTGATGTCTTTGAATTCGGGTGGACAAAAGGAGATAAGCTGCTGATTTGCACTGACGGTCTGTCCAACAAGGTTTCCGACGAATCTCTTGCAAGAATCATGATCGGCCATACATTGCTCGCTTCCGCCGGTCAGGCGATGATCGGCGAAGCGAATCACATGGGCGGCGAGGATAATATTTCTCTTATCCTTGTGGAACACGGCCATAAAGGAGGCGGTATCAGTGCCTCATAAACGGGTCAATGAACGCTATGAAATCATCCGCCCTATTGGCGGAGGTGGAATGGCTGATGTGTTCTTGGCAAAGGATTTAATTCTTGATCGGGATGTAGCTGTGAAAGTTTTGAAAAACCAGTTTGCCAATGACGATGAGTTCATTCGCCGATTCCGCAGAGAAGCACAGTCTGCCGCCTCTATGTCCCATCCGAACATTGTTAATATTTTTGATGTCGGTGAAGAAAACAATGAGTATTACATTGTCATGGAATATGTGGAAGGGCAGACATTAAAACAATATATTCATGATCACGGCTCATTAAGTCCCGAAGAAACGGTACGGATTCTCCGACAGGTATCGAGCGCGGTAAGCCACGCTCATGATAACCATATTGTACACAGGGATATTAAACCGCAAAATATACTGATATCCCCGAACGGCACGGCCAAAGTTACGGATTTCGGAATCTCCAGAGCAATCAGTGATGCGACCATAACCCATACGAATTCGGTTTTGGGTTCTGTTCATTATCTGTCTCCTGAACAGGCGAAAGGCGGATACGTGACATACCAGTCGGATCTTTATTCCCTTGGTGTCGTCGCCTATGAAATGCTGACTGGCAAAGTCCCATTCACAGCAGATACACCGGTATCCATTGCACTGAAACATCTTCAGGATCCTTTTCCATCGGTTCGGGAGATGAAACCTGATGTCCCGCAGAGTTTGGATAATGTGATACTTCGGGCCACTTCAAAAGAACCGGAAAAGCGCTATGGTAATGCACACGCCATGCTGGCCGATATTGAAACGGTGCTTACCGCGGGACGTGTGAATGAAGAACCGTTTGTTGCAGATGATCCTGACGAAGGGGCAACAAAGGCGATGCCTGCAGTCAGTTCGAGGTCTGCTCTTGCAGATCCTGATGAAACGATTATTTCATCAGGCGGTGATCAGGCGAATACAAAGGCTTTTAAAAGAGAAGAAGATACGCAAAAAGGAAAAAAGAAGAAACGGCCTGCAGCATTTTGGTGGAAAACAGGCGGTATAGCAGCCGCTGTGATGCTGGCAATTATTTTGTTTCTGATCTGGTGGATTCCGACACTGCTTCATGTGGAGGATGTTGAAATTCCGGATGATCTGATTGGTGAACATGTCGAAGAAGTTGAAGAACGCCTTGAAGAATTACAGTTAGTAACGGAGCGCGAATACCGCTACGATGACGAAATTGAAGAAGATCACGTAATCAGTCACAGCCCTGCAGCCGGTCGTACCGTAAAAGCAGAAACCATGATCACGCTCGTTGTCAGTGAGGGACCGGAGCCTGTTGATATGATTGATGTGACCGGTGAGACAAGGGAACGTGCTTTGAATATGCTCGAAGATTTTCTTGATGTGGAAATCAGTTATACGCAAACGACAGATGAGAATCCCGATACAGTGCTTGAACAGAGTCCGGCAGCGGGAGAATTGATCATTCCCGGAGAGACTTCCGTCAGGTTGACTGTAAGCGAATATCCGGTTTTCAGAATGCCGAACCTGGCAGATATGACAAGAAATGAAGTCCTGGACCTGCTTGAAGATCAACCGTTATTGACACTGTCGTTTAATGAAGAGCATCATCCTTCTGTTGAAGAAGGCAAAGTGATTTCACAAAATCCGGGCAGAGGAGTCGAGATTGATGAACCGACACGCGTGGAGGTTATCTTCAGTCTTGGTCCGGAAGAAGTGGAAGAAGAGCCTGAAGAAGAGCCGGTAAGGGCCATTGTACCATTTGAGGTGTCACTTCCTGAGATTAGCGAAGGTGACGAGGACGGCAATGAAGAACCGGCGAGGTATCGGATACAGATTTCTGTTGCGGATATGAATGCGCAAGTACCAAGACAAGTCATTGACAGGGAAATTACGGAAACGACGACCTTTGATGTGCCAATGGCCGTTGAACCAGGAGAATCGGGCTTTTTGATTCTGGTCGTTGATGGAGAAGAGTTTCAAGATTCACCATTTGAATATACGTACGAACAATTGAGGGATCTTTAATGATTCCAATCTGTGCTGTTAACCGAAGGGGTGGGCTATGCCTAAAGGAAGAATAATCAAAGCACTCAGTGGCTTTTATTATGTTGAATCAGATGAAGGGATCGTTCAGTGCCGGGCCAGGGGGAATTTCCGTAATCGGAAAATCACCCCCTACGTCGGGGACTGGGTTGAGTACGAAGCAGAAAATCACACAGATGGCTATATTCTCGCTATTGATGAGCGGGAGAATCAGCTTGTCCGACCTCCTGTTGCAAACGTGGAACAGGCCGTATTGATTTTCTCTGTGGAAGATCCGAAATTCAGTCCGGTTCTTTTAGACCGTTTTCTCGTTCACGTTGAGGCAAACGGTATCGAACCACTGATATGCATGTCGAAAACCGACCTCAATCACGACGGTATCCGTGAAGAACTTGAGTATTTTGAGGATGCATACACCCGTATCGGATACAGGGTTCTGCGCACGTCCATTTACCTTGAGGAAACCATTGAACAGCTGAAGCCCTACCTGACTGATCGTGTGTCCGTTTTTGCCGGACAAAGCGGCGTTGGGAAATCGTCACTGTTAAATATATTGAAGCCGGGTGTCGAGATCAAAACGGATGAAACGTCCAAGAGTCTTGGGCGCGGCAAGCATACAACCCGTCATGTGGAGCTGATTCCATTAAATGAAGGAGGGTATGTGGCGGATACACCCGGTTTCAGTTCCCTCGATTTTACAGGAATCGAGGCCATCCATTTGGGTGACTGTTTTCCTGAGTTTCAGGAGCTCAGTCATGACTGCAAGTTCAGAGGTTGTCAGCATATCAATGAACCTAAATGCCGGGTGAAAGCAGCTGTGGATGAAGGTCAGGTTACAAAAGAGCGTTATGAGCACTATGTGGAATTCCATGAAGAAATTGAACAAATGAAGCGGAGGTACTGATTATGATTAAGATTGCCCCATCTATTCTTGCTGCCAATTTTTCGAAGCTTGGTGAAGAGATTCAGTCTGCAGAAGCTGCAGGTGCGGATTATATCCACGTTGATGTGATGGACGGACACTTCGTTCCGAATATTACATTTGGTCCATTGGCGGTGGATGCCATCAGACCGTTGACATCACTTCCGCTCGACGTGCATCTGATGATCGAGAATCCGGATCAGTATATATCAGATTTTACAAATGCAGGAGCTGATTTGATCAGTGTTCATGTCGAGGCATGTCCACATCTGCACCGAACGATTCAGCTGATTAAATCAACAGGTGCAAAGGCTGGGGTTGTGTTAAACCCGCATACTCCCGTTTCTGCTATTGAACCGATTTTGGAAGATGTGGATCTTGTATTATTGATGACAGTAAACCCTGGTTTTGGCGGTCAATCCTTCATCCATTCTGTTCTTCCGAAAATTGCGGAAGTCAAAGCATTGGCTGATCAGCGGCACCCGGAACTTGAAATAGAAGTGGACGGCGGAGTGAATGCAGAAACAGCTCGTCTTTGCGCAGAAGCAGGTGCCAATGTCCTTGTTGCAGGATCTGCTGTTTTTGGAAAGACGGACCGTAAGAAGGCTGTTGAAGAATTACGTCTTTAAATGATATACTGCAAAGTGAAAGACAAATGAATCACAAGGGGAGTCCGGCACGGGCTGAGAGGAAGCAGGATGCGCTTCGACCCTCGAACCTGTAAGTTCAAACTTGCGTAGGGATGTGAACCGGATCAATCGCGGTATCGTCCTTATGGGCGATACTTTTTTGTATCCTCCTTTCCTGTGATTCAAAATGAAGAAAGGGGAATGAGAACGATGAAAAACTCACGAACACGATTGATCATTATGGTGGAAATCGCCATGATGGTGGCACTTGCTGCCATTCTTGATTACTTCACATTTTTGAAATTCTGGATTCAGGGAGGATCCGTGTCATTGGCCATGGTACCCATCTTTTTGATGGCTTTCAGAAGAGGCTGGAAAGTGGGCGTTCTGACAGGTGTGCTCTTCGGATTTGTCAATATGATTATACAGCCCTTTATCGTACACTGGCTGCAGGCTCTTCTTGATTATCCCATTGCCTTCGGACTCGCTGGTCTTGCAGGTTTACTGGTATCAAAACCTGGTCAGTCTGCGTTGACTCAATCACTCTTTGTTGCAGGTGGCGTTCTGATTGGCGGTCTGCTCCGTTTCCTGACTCATTTCGGAGCCGGAGTCGTCTGGTTTGGCGAATATGCTCCGGAAGGAACACCGGTGGTTGTGTATTCCTTTACGTATAATCTGTCCTATATGCTCCCGGGCACCTTATTGTCCATGGTGATCATGGTGCTGTTGATCAACGCGTCAAAACGTCTGATACAGCCGCAAAAGAAAGCAGCCTGAAGGTATGACCATCCGAACCGTGATTTTCGCAGGTGGCCCGGAGGCGTCGTTTCCTTCGAAAGACGTCTTCAGTCAAATCAAATTGAAGTCGGATTATTGGATTGGTGCAGATCGTGGTGCACTGCATCTGATCAAACGGGGGATTGCTCCCGATTTGTCTGTCGGGGATTTTGACTCTGTTTCACAAGAAGAATGGGACACGATCCAACGACGGAGTCGAGAGATTTTTGTCCATCCTGAAGAAAAGGATGAAACAGATTTGGAAATTGCGCTGCACGAAGCCATTAAAGCAGGCAGCGAATCAATCTGTCTGATCGGGGTCACAGGCGGGCGTATTGATCATTATCTTATGGCCATCCAGCTGATGGAGCTGACAGCCCGTTCAGTTAAAGAGATTAAGCTTTATGATGTTACCGGGGAAATGTGGATCAGACAGCCGGGGACGTATGAGGAAGAACGCAGGGGTTATAACTATGTGTCGTTTCTTCCTGCCACGGAACAGGTTGAAGGTCTTACGCTCCGGGGGTTTAAATATCCCCTTACCGAAGCGGTGCTGAACAGAGGATCAAGCCTTGCGATCAGCAATCAGCAAACCGATGCAACAGCGACTATCCGATTTACAAAAGGGTTGCTGTACGGCATGTTTTCCGGGGATGAAGAAGAGATCAATGAAGACTGATGCCCGGGGAATCTGAGAACTCCCAGTGTGTATGAAGCACAACTTATGCATATACAAAAAGCGGTGGCCCGTTTGGACCACCGCTTTTTATTAAATCAGATCGACATTCAAAGCGCGATTATACACGCTGAACTTTACCTGATTTCAATGCACGTGCAGAAACGTATACGCGCTTTGGCTTTCCGTCAACCATAATACGGACTTTCTGAACGTTTGCTCCCCAACGGCGCTTTGTTGCATTCAAAGCGTGGGAACGCTTATTACCGGTCTTTGGACCTCTTCCTGTAATCACACATTTACGTGCCATGTCATATCCCTCCTTCGAACACTTTCAATCATAACATGAAGTAGCCTGTACGCAAATCACATACTTGGTTATATTAGCACAGCATCGGAGGGATTTCAAGTGGAATAGGAAAACTGATCAAGTATTTTTACTTGACAGGATCGTCGGTATTCGAAGAGATGCTTACTGGAGCCGGTGACGAAGCCCTATTCACTGAGATTACTTTCATTAACAAACAATCTGTAGTAAAATAACCGTAGCCATTTATGGAATCCTGATTAAGGAGGCAAAGAACGATGACGATTGAGATGAAAACGAACTATGGAAATATTGATGTATCGAAAGAAGTGGTGGCAGTCATTGCCGGAGGTGCAGCAGTGGATTGCTACGGTATTGTCGGTATGGCATCACAAAAACAGTTAAAAGACGGCATCACTGATCTTCTTGGCCGGGAGAACCTTGGCCGCGGCGTTGTCATCCGCGAAGAAGAAAACGGACCGATCCATATTGATATGTATATCATTGTCGGATACGGAACCAAAATTTCCGAAGTGGCGCATAACGTTCAGTCCAAAGTAAAGTATCAGCTAAAGCAGATGCTCGGGCTGAAAGTGGAGTCTGTCAACATTTTTATTCAGGGTGTCAGGGTTCTGAACCCGTAAACCTGGAATTTCAGTGAGGAGGAGCATGTGTGGTATTAAAGACGATTGAAGGAAATCAACTGGCTGATATGTTTGTGTCAGGTGCAAATAATCTGTCTAATCATTCGAAAAAAATTGATGCATTAAATGTATTCCCTGTTCCCGATGGGGATACGGGTACCAATATGAATCTGACGATTACGTCAGGTGTAAAAGAAGTGAAAAATGCGAATCAGGGCAAAGTCAGTGATGTGGCCAATGCATTCGCCAAAGGTCTGCTTATGGGGGCACGGGGAAACTCAGGTGTCATACTTTCGCAGTTATTCAGAGGGTTTTCCAAAGCGCTCGACGGCAAGAGCACGATCGAAGCAGGGGATTTGACCAATGCGTTTGACTACGGTGTAAATATGGCTTACAAGGCTGTAATGAAACCGGTCGAGGGAACGATTCTAACTGTGGCAAAAGATGCAGCTGCAAAAGGAAAAGAATCATCGAAGAAACAGGATGACGTCATTGCAGTAATGGCCGATGTTCTCGAAGAGGCGAAGGCTTCCCTGGAACGAACCCCGGATCTGCTGCCGATATTAAAAGAAGTGGGTGTTGTCGACTCAGGCGGACAGGGACTTGTCACGATCTATGAAGGGTTTCTTGAAGTGTTAAAAGGCGGCTCCATTGAAGGATCAGCAAAAGGAGAAACACCATCCATGGAAGAAATGGTGAAGTTTGAACATCATTCTGCTCAAAGTCACATGGACACGGATGATATAGAATTTCAATACTGCACCGAAGTGATGGTCCGTTTTCAACAGGAAAAGCTCGCAGACCATCCATACGACGAACCTGCATTTCGGGAACTGTTAAGTGAGTATGGGGATTCACTGCTTGTGGTGTCAGATGACGATTTACTGAAAATTCACGTACATACCGATCTGCCTGGTGATGTGATTAACGAAGCGCAGAAATTCGGTGCTCTTGTCAACATTAAAGCAGAAGACATGAAAGTCCAGCACTCAACGATCCTTGAGGATGAACGGTCATCAGTGCCTGAAGGATTCACAATGCCTAAGCAGGATCATTCAGAATTTGCCGTGATCACAGTGGCGATGGGTAAGGGGATTGCTGATCTTTTTGAATCCCTCGGTGTTGCCAAAGTCATTGAGGGCGGTCAGACGATGAACCCATCCACTGAAGATTTCATTAAAGCGATCGATGAATGCGGCGCGAAAAAGATCATTTTGCTTCCGAACAACAGTAATATTATTATGGCTGCTCAACAGGCTGCAGACGTTGCGGAGCATGATGTGCAGGTCGTGCCTTCGAAATCTGTTCCTCAAGGTCTGGCATCAATGCTTGCCTTTAATCGTGAAGGCGATTTAGAAGAAACGGCTAATGAGATGCAAGAAGCCATGGGCTTTGTAAAGACAGGCGAAGTGACCTATGCCGTTCGCGATACCAGTCTGAACGGAGTGAATATCAAAGAAGGCGATTTCATGGGTATTCATGAAAAGACGATTGTGGCGAGCGGTTCCTCTGTTCAGGACGTCGCACGTAAACTGATGCACGAAATGATTGATGAGGACAGTGAAATTGTCACTCTGATCCGTGGAGAAGACCGAACAGATCAAGAAGTGCAGGAGCTTTCGGAATATATCGAAGCAACGTTTGATGATGTGGAGGTCGAAATTCATACTGGTGACCAGCCGCTCTATTCATATATCGTTTCGGTCGAATAAAGACATTCTTGAGAGGAGGTGCTTCCATGGGAAATGTGCAAATTATAACCGATTCTACAGCTGATATCCCTGAATCCCTGACCCAGGAACTCGACATTCACGTTGTGCCCCTTAAGGTTCATTTCGGTGACGAGACTTACGAAGACGGGATTGACCTTGACTCTGCGCAATTTTATCAAAAACTTGCTGATTCAGCGGTCATGCCAACAACTTCTCAGCCAACACCTTATCAGTTTGAGGAAGTATACAGAGGAATTCACAGGACGAACCCGGATTCGCCGCTGATTTCTATTCACCTCTCCGCCAACTTATCTGGGACATTTCAGTCTGCCCATTTGGCATCACAGACGATTGGCGACGAGATTCCGATCACGGTCATTGACTCCAAACGGGCCTCTTATGCGATTGGATTGATTGTTGTTGAAGTGGCGAAACTGGCCAAACAGGGGGCTTCACTCGAAGTCTGCCAATCCCGAATCGATGAACTTCTGAAAGACACGACGGTTCTGTTTATGGTTGATACGATGGAGTATCTGCAAAAGAACGGTCGGATAGGAAAGGCATCTGCTCTTGTCGGATCGCTATTGAAGATCAAGCCGATTCTTTCGCTGAATGATGATGGTGAAGTCTTTCCATTTGAAAAAGCAAGAGGGAATAAAAAGGCTATTCAGCGCATTGTCAATGAATTTCATGAACGATATGGTGATGATCCGGTTCATGTCGGTATATCGCATGCACAAGCTGAATCAACTGCCAATGAACTGATGGAACGTTTGAAATCAGAATTCAATGTTTCTAAATCTGTTATTGCTGACATAGGACCTGTCATAGGTACCCATGTTGGCCCTGGTGCACTTTCGATCTCCTTTGCAAGATCTGGTAATCAATAGCAATCAACTCGAAACTCTGTTCGCTTTTTTAGCAACAGAGTTTCTTTTTACGGACGAATGATGATAAAATAAAAAGGTAAAATAATTTCTGAACGCGGGGGAATACAACATGAAATACCGCAGTGTGTTTGATATTATTGGTCCGGTTATGATCGGACCTTCAAGCTCTCATACGGCCGGTGCAGCGAGAATCGGATTGGTGGCAAGGCAGTTGCTCGAAGAGGAACCTGTTCGAGTATCTTTTCACCTATACGGCTCCTTCGCCAAAACGTATCAGGGACATGGAACGGACGTGGCTCTGATTGGTGGAGTCCTTGGCTTTGATACTTTCGATGAACGGATTACTGAAGCCTTTCACCATGCAGACCAAGCAGGCCTGTCTTATTCCTTTTATGAAGAGGATGCTCAGCCCGTCGACCCGAATACCGTCAGAATCCGAATTGAAAGCCGGCATCATGAACTTGAACTGGTTGGTGTATCAATAGGTGGCGGTAAGGTTGAAATTAAAGAACTGAACGGCTTTAAATTGAGACTGAGCGGTAATCATCCGGCCATTCTCGTCGTTCACAATGACCGCTATGGCACAATTGCATCTGTAGCCACCAAACTGGCCGACAAGAAAATCAATATCGGTCATATGGAAGTGTCGCGAAAAGAAGAAGGTAAAGAGGCGCTGATGGTGATCGAAGTGGATGAAAATGTGGAAGATGATACACTGCGGAGCCTTGAGACCCTTGACAACATCACGAAAGTAACGAAAATTCACGATTAAAGGGTGTGTAAACCTTGTTTCGAAATGTGAGTGAATTGATTAACCAGGCAGAAAGTGAACAAATACAAATATCGGAAGTCATGATCCGTCAGGAAATGGCCATTCATGATCTGAGCCGTGAAGAAGTCTTTTCGAAGATGGAACGAAATCTTGATGTGATGGAGAAGGCGGTTCAAAGAGGAATTCATGAAGAAGTCAAGTCACTAACGGGTTTAACAGGCGGAGATGGAAAGAAATTGCATGAATATATGAAGCACAAGCGGCCTTTGTCAGGTCACACGATGCTTGATGCTGTCAGTAAAGCGATGGCAACGAACGAAGTGAATGCGGCCATGGGCACCATCTGTGCGACGCCGACTGCCGGATCTGCGGGCGTTGTACCGGGAACCTTGTTTGCTGTGAAAGAACAGCTGAATCCGACGCGTGAAGAGATGCTCCGCTATCTTTTTGTCAGCGGTGCTTTCGGCTTCGTCGTCGCGAACAATGCGTCCATCTCGGGAGCGGCAGGCGGATGCCAGGCCGAAGTCGGTTCAGCGTCAGGAATGGCCGCCGCAGCCATTGTGGAAATGGCCGGGGGAACACCTGCACAATCCGCCGAGGCGATGGCAATTGCATTAAAAAACATGCTTGGACTCGTTTGTGATCCTGTGGCAGGTCTTGTGGAAGTCCCTTGCGTGAAGCGTAATGCAGCGGGTGCTTCCAATGCAATGGTGGCGGCTGATATGGCACTTGCAGGTATTACGAGCAGAATTCCATGTGATGAAGTGATCGATGCGATGTTCAAAATAGGACAGACGATGCCTTCTGCTCTCAGGGAGACAGGAGAAGGCGGTCTTGCGGATACCCCGACAGGTCGGCGGTACAGAGAAAAAATATTCGGGAACTGATGCGGGACATCAGAGACTGGGGTTTGATACAGTGGTATCTGTCAGCTTAAGAGGAGATTGATGAGGATGAATCAGCCTGTTTCAGCGGTAAGTGGGATTGGTCCGCGTTATGTTGAGATACTGGAATCGATGGGGATTCATACAGTGATGGATCTGTTGACTCATTTTCCTTTCCGCTATGAAAATCATGAAATACAGCCCCTTGCTGAGGCTGAACATAATGAGCGCGTCACAGTTCAGGGTACGGTTCACAGTGTCCCTGAACTGCGTATGTTTAAAGGGAAAAAATCAAGACTGACCGTTCGCCTGCTTGCGGATGGTTTACTTGTCAAGGCTGTGTTTTTTAATCAGCCCTATATGAAAAAGCAAATCAGTCTAAACGATAAATTGATCGTGAGTGGCACTTTTGATAAACACCGCCTGCAGATCAGTGGTGCGATTGTGAAAGCTGAAGAAAAGATCAAACGGGGCGGTCTCGAACCGGTCTATTCGGTAAAAGGTGATCTTAAACAAAATAAAATGCGACAGTTTATCGAAGCTGCGGTTGCGGACTTCGTTGAAGGGGTGCCTGAGCTTCTGCCTGACTCTCTTCTCGAAAGGTATCAGCTGTTGGCACGGAACAGGGCATTTTATTACCTTCATTTTCCGAAAGATGAATCGTTTTTTTTACAGGCGAGACGAAGAATGGCCTATGAAGAGCTTCTTCTGTTTCAGCTGAAGATGCAATGGTTTCGTCAGACCGAAAGAAAAGCAGAAAGCGGCCAGCAAAAATCGTGGTCCAAGGAGGCTTTTGATTCGTTTCTTCTTTCGCTCCCATTTAAACTGACGGACGCACAAGAGCGGGTTCTGACGGAGATACTGACTGATCTTGGCGGGGCTGAGCGGATGAACAGACTTCTTCAGGGGGATGTTGGTTCAGGAAAAACCGTAATTGCCGCTGCAGCTCTTTATGCCAATTATCTGTCGGGCTTTCAGGGGGCGCTGATGGTTCCGACGGAAATCCTTGCAGAACAGCATTCTGAATCACTCGCATCCCTTTTCAACGGAATGGGCATGACCATTGCACACATAAGCGGATCGTCGAAGACAAAGGAGAAACGAGAAGCCCTTGAACGTCTTGCAACGGGTGAAGTGGATCTTGTCACCGGAACACACGCGCTCATACAGGAGGGTGTATCTTTTCATAAGCTCGGTCTGGTCATCACGGATGAACAGCACCGATTCGGAGTCGAACAGAGAAGAACATTGCGAAATAAAGGGTTAAGGCCCGATGTCCTGTTTATGACAGCGACACCGATCCCGAGAACGCTTGCGATCAGTGCGTTTGGTGATATGGATGTATCCACCATTGATCAGCTGCCTGCCGGTCGAAAACCGATCGAAACCCACTGGGGAAAGCGGAATATGTTGCCGCGGGTGATGCAGTTTATCGACCGTGAGATTGAAAAAGGTCATCAGGCATATGTTATCGCTCCGCTGATCGAGGAATCAGAGGTGCTCGAGGTGCAAAATGCCATCGATTTGCACAAAAGCTTTGAAGAAGCCCTGCCTCACCGCTCCGTTGGATTAATGCACGGTCGCCTCCATCATGAAGAAAAAGACGCCGTTATGCAGGCTTTTCAGAAAAACGACGTCCAGATACTCGTCTCGACAACAGTCGTCGAAGTGGGTGTAAACGTACCGAATGCAACCGTAATGGTCATTTATGATGCAGACCGATTTGGCCTTGCGCAGCTTCATCAGCTGCGGGGGCGGGTCGGACGGGGATCGGACCAGTCACATTGTATTTTACTTGCTGATCCAAAAACAGACGTAGGCAAAGAGCGGATGAGTATAATGACGGAGACGACAGATGGGTTTGAACTGTCCAGGCGTGATTTGGAGATGAGGGGCCCCGGCGAATTTTTTGGTGTGCGCCAGAGCGGGATGCCAAAATTTAAAGTGGCTGATCTTGTGGAGGACTACCGGATTCTTGAAACGGCGCGTAAAGATGCCCGTACGATCATTGAAACCGGGGTTCTGTTCAGCCATGAATCATACCGTGAGATAAGAGCTGCTCTCGAACGTGATCCGGCATTTCGTGAGGAAAGGGTGGATTGATTTTGTCCATTAAAAAATCAATCCTTGAAATTGCTCGGATATTCTTATAAACTACATTTAGTACCTAGTCCTAAGAGTGTGGTGATTATGTCATGAAAATGGCAAAACGTAAACGACAGCCATTATTGCAGGAGAAGATCGAAGAAAATCCGTTCATTACGGATGATGCATTGGCTGAGTATTTCGAGGTCAGCGTTCAGACCATTCGTCTTGACCGGCTCGAATTAAATATACCGGAAGTCAGAGAACGTATTAAACATGTAGCCCAAAAACAATATGATACGGTAAAGGCGCTGCCACTCGAGGAAGTTATTGGTGAAGTGATCGACCTCGAGCTGGATACGTATGCGATTTCCATTTTGGACATCACCGAAGATCATGTTTTTTCGAGAACAGGGATTGCCCGTGGGCATCATTTGTTTGCCCAGGCCAATTCACTTGCCGTGGCTGTGATCAACGATGAACTGGCGCTGACAGTAAACGCCGAACTTTCTTTTAAGCGTCAAGTCAATGTACATGAACGTGTCGTGGCAAAAGCAAGAGTTACAGATGTTGATCAAAACCGCACAACGGTGAATGTCAACAGCTTTGTTGAGCAGGAACTGGTGTTCAGCGGAACATTTTCCATGTACCGCAGTGAAACCGGCGAAGAAACGGAGGAGGCCGAATCATGAAACTTGCAGTTGATGCGATGGGGGGCGACAATGCCCCAAAGAGCATTGTGAAAGGGAGTCTGATGGCTCTTAAGCAATTTGATGATATAGAGATTGTTCTGATTGGAGACGAGGCGCAAATCACTCCCCATTTGGAAGGCAGTGACAAGCGGATCAGCGTCCTCCATACGGACGAATGGATTACTTCTGAGGACAGTCCTGTAAAAGCCGTTCGAAGAAAGAAAAATGCTTCTATGGTACTGACGGTCAAAGAGGTCAAGGAAGGGCGCGCGGATGCTGCTATTTCTGCGGGGAATACAGGTGCGCTCATGACAGCAGGTCTGTTGATTGTCGGAAGAGCGAAAGGTATTGAACGTCCTGCTCTCTCTCCGATGCTTCCGACAAAAAATGGTGACGGTTTTCTGCTTCTGGATGTCGGAGCCAATATGGAAGCCAAACCGAATCATCTTCTTCAGTATGCACTGATGGGAGATGTATATATGAGAAAGGTCCGCCAAATTGAAAAACCGCGAATTGGACTGTTAAACGTTGGTGCAGAAGCAGGTAAAGGCTCCGAGCTGACAAAGCAGGCATATGAACTGATTGAGAACAGTGACGTGCACTTCGTTGGGAATGTGGAGGCGCGTGATCTTCTTGATGGTGTCGCGGATGTTGTTGTTGCTGACGGATTCAGCGGGAATCTGGTGTTGAAATCCGTTGAAGGAACGGCGTTATCACTCTTTTCGATTTTAAAAACAGAGCTGACGTCAACCCTCAAGAATAAGTTGGCGGCTGCTGTTCTGAAACCGGCCTTTAAAAAGGTGAAAGACAAAATGGATTATTCTGAATATGGAGGAGCCGGTTTGTTCGGTTTGAAGTCACCTGTAGTTAAAGCGCACGGATCATCTGACGAACGTGCTTTCTTCAGTGCATTGAGACAGGCCAGACTGATGGTTGAAGAAGAGGTGGCGCCGACCATCGCGAGGGAAATCGAACGGGTTTCTGCCAAGGAGGAAGAAGAATGACGAAAACAGCTGTAATGTTCCCCGGCCAGGGCTCGCAGACTCCTGGAATGGGCCATGAACTGTTCATGAATTATTCCGGAGTGAAGGAGATCCATGCAAAAGCAGATCGTGTCCTCAACCGGAGCCTTTCTGAAATGATGTTCAGTGGCAGTGAAGACGAGTTGAAAAAGACCGTCAATACTCAGCCGGCACTTGTGACGAGCGGAACAGCCATTTGGCGGGAACTTGAAGCGAATGGTGTTCATGCTGACTTCGCCTGCGGCCACAGCCTCGGTGAATATACAGCACTCGTCGCGTCCGGAGCACTCCGTTTTTCGGATGCGGTGACGCTGGTTGAAAAACGCGGTCAATTGATGGAAGAAGCGGTTCCGGATGGCAAAGGTGCTATGGCAGCCATTATGGGCCTCGATGGCGACAGTTTAAGCGAGATATCAGAGGAAATCCGTCAAATCGGGGAAGTCGCAGAGCCTGCGAATTACAACGCGGAAGGTCAAATTGTGATTTCCGGGACGAAAGCCGGAGTGGAACAGGCTTGCGAACGAGCCAAGGCACGAGGAGCAAGACGAGCCATTCCGCTTAACGTCAGCGGTCCTTTTCATTCATCGCTTATGAAGCCGGCCTCTGAAAGAATGGAGCAAGTTCTTCAGCCGGTGACGGTCGGTGACATGAATATACCGGTTATCGCCAACGTGACGGCAAAGCCTTATACGTCGTCTTCTGAGATCAAGGACTTACTCACGGCACAGATTCATTCCCCGGTCAGGTGGACAGATACAATCCGTTACCTCGTTGATCAGGGGGTGGATACATTTATTGAAGCCGGCCCGGGGAAAGTATTGGCGGGACTTGTTAAAAAAGTTTCCAGACGTGCCACCGTCTTGCCGGTTTATGATGAGGAGACGTTTCAAAAAGCGGTCAGTGTGTTTACACGGACTGACAATCAGTAATTGAAATGGAGTGATTATATGAAAGGTCAGCATATTCTTGTGACAGGAGGCTCCAGAGGCATTGGAAGAGCCATTTGCCTTGCATTTGCACAAGCCGGTGCGGATGTAGCCGTCAATTATGCCGGTAACGAGGCGAAGGCCGAAGAAACGGCAGAGGCGTGCAGAGCTTTTGGCGTGGATGCGTTTGCCGTAAAAGCAGATGTATCGGACAGTGAAGCTGTAAAAGAGATGGTGAAAACCGTCATGGATAGATTCGGTTCTGTTGAAGTCCTGGTTAATAATGCCGGGATTACGAGAGATAATCTGATTATGCGTATGAAAGAAGAGGAATTCGATTCTGTTATTGATACAAACCTTAAAGGTGTGTTTAATGTGTCAAAAGCCCTGACGAGACCCATGATGAAACAGCGTTACGGCCGAATCATCAATGTCTCTTCCGTCGTCGGGGTGCTCGGTAATGCCGGTCAGGCCAATTATGTGGCGAGTAAGGCAGGGGTAATTGGTTTTACGAAGTCGCTTGCGAGGGAACTCTCCAACCGCAACATACTCGTTAACGCAGTTGCACCGGGTTTTATCAGCACGGAAATGACAGAAGATCTGCCGGAAGATATGAAGACAGCATTGCTTAATCAGATTCCGCTTGGAAAACTTGGGAATCCTGAGGATGTCGCCAATGTTATTTTGTTCCTGGCAGGTGATGGCGCTTCATATATGACAGGGCAGACCCTTCATGTAGACGGTGGCATGGCAATGCCTTAAAGTGACTAGTATTTTTGCCGTTTTTATCCTATAATAACTGAGAGGAGGTGAGTAACATGGCCACAGTACATGAACGTATTGCAAAGATCGTCTCCGAACGTCTTGGTGTAGATGAGTCCGAGGTGAAGAAAGAAGCAACATTTAAAGATGATCTGGGTGCCGATTCGCTTGATGTAGTCGAGCTTGTTATGGAGCTTGAAGACGAATTCGAACTCGAAATCTCAGATGAAGATGCTGAAAAGATTGCATCAGTCGGTGACGTCATTGATTACATAGAACGTCATCAATAATCAGGCTATGATCCCAAGTTCCTGTTTGTTCAGGAACTTGGGCTTTACCATTATTCTATGAATCTGACGGAGGTTCTCATGCAACAGTCACGAAAAATTTATCGCAAAGGTATGAAACGGCAGGCAAAAAAAATGCAGATGTCCAATGCACAGAAGGCAAAATACAAACAATTTTTGAAAACGCTGCATGTTCCGTATCAGGATGATAATGTCTTTATCCAGGCATTCACTCATTCCTCTTACGTCAATGAACATCGCATCCGTCCGCACGATGACAATGAAAGATTGGAATTTCTCGGCGATGCTGTTTTGGAATTGGCCATCTCCCAGTATTTATTTAAACTGTTTGAACAGATGAGTGAAGGAGAGATGACCAAACTCAGAGCAGCAATCGTTTGTGAACCATCCCTGGCAAAGCTTGCGGACTCCCTTGAGTTTGGTGATTATGTCCTTCTCGGAAAAGGAGAAGAAATGACCGGAGGCAGAAAGCGGCCAGCCCTTTTGGCTGATGTGTTTGAGGCATTCATCGGCGCTCTCTATGTCGATCTCGGAATGGAGGCGGTTTATGATTTTCTTGAACGCTATGTCTACCCGAAAATTCACGACGGTTCTTTTTCGCATATGATGGACTTCAAGAGTCAGCTGCAGGAGTTTATTCAGCGGGAGAATCAGGGGCAGGTTCAATATCGGATCGTGGAAGAAAAAGGCCCTGCTCATGCGAGAGAGTTTGTCTCAGAGGTGATGCTTGACGACGATCAGCTCGGAACAGGTGTGGGTAAATCGAAAAAAGAAGCTGAACAAATGGCAGCCCAGGAAGCGCTTAAAAAGCTCGGATCCGAAATGGCGTCACTGAAAATGGACTGAATGTTATGTTCACCTGATTTTCATTCATACAAAAAGACATCTGAACAGGCTTAGCCGGTTCAGATGTCTTTTTTCTAATCATTGTATTCAGTAAGCTTTTTCAACTTCTTCCAGAGCCTGAAGAGCCCGTTTACCAAAGTCAGACGAATCTTCACTCAGATCCTGCTTCATTTCCTGAACGGCGGCGGCAACTGATGCTTCATAGCCTGGCATGTCACCTTCAAAAGATTTGACGGCGTTTCTTGGGATGTTTGCCTTTTCCCGTTCGCTGAGAGCTTTACGCTCATGGAAAAGCGGAACATCGACCTGGCGGGGGTGATGAAGATCCCCTTGAACAGGATGTTTCTTGACACCCTGAATCTCGACAAGAACGGTATTGCTGCCCTGATCGCGCACGACCTTTCCATAGTAGGTGCCGGATTTGTAGGATGCAATAACCTGCTGGTCTGCTTCAAACAGATTCATACCTGAATGGCCTCCTTAAGCTTCCGGTTTTCGGTCTCTCATTTGGCCCAGTTCAGAGACAATCGCGTCCATTTCACTGACACTGAATGAAGGTTTTGAGATGACCATTTCATAGATTTCTTCGATCTCATCATATTTATTTAATGAAAAACTTTCAGCTTTGATGGCTGCACCGTTTACAATCTGAAGCTTTCGTTTGATTTCCTCGATCATACGGCTTAATTCTTCGCGTCTTGGATCTTCTTGGCTCACAGTAATCTTCCTTTCCATATTTGTAATGGTACATGTTCAGTGTACCATGATTTTAAAAACATTCCCACCGGGGGACGGATTCATCTTAAAGGACGACATAAAGTATGGTAAGATTATTAAGTTAATGCAGTGTGAATGAGGTGAAAACCATGTTCCTGAAACGGCTGGAACTGACAGGCTTTAAATCATTTGCGGAGAAGCTCGGTATCGATTTTGTACCGGGTGTTACCGCGGTGGTCGGGCCAAACGGAAGTGGGAAAAGCAATATATCAGACGCCATTCGCTGGGTGCTCGGGGAGCAGTCTGCCCGCAATCTTCGCGGAGGCAAAATGGAAGATGTTATTTTTTCGGGGAGTGATAAACGTAAAGCACTGAATATGGCTGAGATCAGCCTCGTTCTTGATAATGAGGATCAGCATGTTCCCATTGACTACAGTGAGGTGGTTGTGACTCGGAGACTGTACAGATCAGGGGAAAGTGAGTACCTTCTGAACAAACAGACGTGTCGCCTTAAAGATATTACGGACCTGTTTATGGATTCCGGACTGGGAAAAGAGGCGTTCTCCATTATTGGTCAGGGGAGAGTGGAAGAAATTCTCAGTAGTAAATCCGAAGAGCGTCGAATGATATTCGAGGAAGCTGCCGGCGTCTTGAAATACAAGTTCAGAAAACAGGCATCTGAGAAGAAGCTTGCTGACACTGAGGATAATTTGAGCCGTGTCAGAGATATTATTCATGAACTCGAGCAGCAAACCGGTCCCCTTGAAGAACAGGCTTCGGTGGCAAAGGAATACCTCAGTATGAAAGCAGAACTCAATGAACTTGAGGCTGGTGTAACAGTAAAAGAGATTCAGGAGTTGCACGCTCAGTGGACAAACCTGAAGAACGATTATGATCAGGTTGAAGATCAAAAGCGCCAGCATGAGATCGATCGTGATCGGCTCGAGCAAACGGTGTTGACAGGACGCGAAGCATTACAGGAACTTGATGATGAGCTGTCTGAGCAACAGCAACAGCTCCTGATCGCAACAGAAGAGCTGGAAAAAGCCGAAGGAAAAAAGCAGTTGTTTGAAGAACGGCTGCGAAACTTTGATGAACGCAGGGCTCAGCATGAACAGGAAATGACTCAGCTGAGGGATCAGCTTAAGAAAACGGAATCAGAACTGATGGATGTCGTTTCGAATAAAAAAGAACAGACAGAGCAGGTCAAACAGCTCGAAGACGAACTGAAAGAGCTTGAAGTGGCTCTGTTTACATTGTCCGAATCATCCGAAGAGCAGCTCGAAGAACTGAAATCAGAGTATATGGAATGGATGAATGCCAGGGCAACTGATGAAAATAATCTCCAGAATCAAATCGCTTCAAAGAATCGTCTGCTTGGACGAATCGAACAGAAGCGTGCACAACTGCGTGAGCTGGACCAGGAGTCCCGTGAAGCCTTGACGGAAAAGGAATCGCTCAAGGATGCTTTCGATCATGCAGCAGCAGAAACGGAAAAATGCCTTTCCTTATACCGGGAAAAAGAGAATGAGGAAGGGGAAAAAAGACAGTCACTGACTGATAACGAACAGCAATTCAGAGAGATTGAAAAAGAACACCAGCGAAAACGGAGCCGCAGGGATGTATTGAAAGATATGGAAGAAGACTATGCAGGTTTTTTCCATGGCGTAAAAGATATCCTGAAGCAGCGTGATGGCAACTTCCACGGACTTATTGGCGCTGTTGCAGAAGTGATCAGCTTTAACGAACGTTACAAGACCGCCGTAGAAACAGCACTTGGCGGAGCCTTGCAACATGTCATCACAGACACGGCTGACGATGCCCGTTCGGCTATCAATTATTTAAAAACCAATCGTAAAGGCCGGGCGACCTTCTTGCCTCTCGATACGATAAAACCTAAATCAATCAGTGATTATGACCTTGGACAAATCGGTCAGATTGACGGGGTCATCGGTCAGGCAAGCCGTCTGATCGATACAGAGCCTAGACTTCGGCCGGTGATCGAGCATCAGTTGGGCAATGTGGTGTTTACGGAAAATCTTAAGCAGGCTCAACAGGCCGCAAAAATCCTGAAACATCGCTACAGAATTGTGACCCTTGATGGTGACGTCGTCAGTCCTGGCGGTGCCATGACCGGTGGCAGTCTTCAGCAAAAGTCGGGTCAAATTCTATCCAGAAAATCGGAATTGAAGACACTTGAGTCAGAAGTCAGCTCACTTGAGGCAAACATGCAAGAACAGGAGCGGTTCTGCAACGGCCTTCGTACAGATCTCGCTGTGATCACCCAAAAGAAAGAAAAGCTCAAGCACGAAGGTGAGCGTCTTCGAAAAGAAGAACGGCAGCTCGAAAGCCGTTACCAGGAACAGAGCTGGCTGTATCAATCCTATGCTGACAAGCAGGAAGTGGCCGAACTGGAACTTTCAGAGGCTGTGGCTGAATATGAGGACGCAGATCGTGAACAGGAGAGGCTTAGCCTGGAAATTGAGAAGGCAAACGAGAGAATCAGTGAGCTTGATCAAGCCATTCAGGAACTGTCCGAGTCTCTGAAAGATAAACAGGTTCAGGAAAAAACATACCAGGACAAGCGTAATGATCTTAAAATCGAGCTGGCCTCGGCGAGAGAAAACCTCCGTTTCACCGGAGAAACGGAAGCGCGTCTCACTGGTGAAGCGGATGATGTGAAACGTTCAATGGATCAGCGGATGTCCGAGCTGAAGAAACAGGAGGACGTCCTGAATCAGGGGACAAAAGAGTCTGCTGCAGAGGAACTCGAACAGTGGCGGCAGAACAAGCAGACAGCAACGGCATACATCAAAGATCTGCGGACAAAACGTTTTGACAAAGAAAGCGGCCTTGAAGCGAAAGAGGGGGAATTAAAAGGATTAAATCAGCAAGTCCAATACTTGTCCAGGACAGCTCAGGAACTTGAAGTCAAAATCAACCGGCTCGATGTCAATCTGGATACCAAACTCACAACGCTGCAGGAGCAGTTTGAAATCACTTTTGAACGTGCTGAAAAACGCTATCATCTCGAGATCCCGCTGCAAAAAGCGAAAGAAAAAGTGAAACTGATGAGAATGGGGATTGAGGAACTCGGGCATGTCAATACCGGTGCCATTGAAGAATTCGAGCGAGTCAAAGAACGCTACGGATTTTTGTCAGAGCAAAAACAGGACCTTGAAGATGCAAAAGGGACGCTTCATGAAGTCATCAATGAAATGGATCAGGAAATGATCAGGCGTTTTGATGATACATTTACGCAGATTCAAAGTTGTTTTCAGGATGTGTTTAAACAGCTTTTTGGCGGCGGACGGGCAGCGCTTGAGCTCACTGATCCGGATGATCTTCTTCATACCGGGGTGGATATCGTTGCACAGCCACCAGGGAAGAAGTTGCAGCATTTGGCGCTTTTGTCCGGAGGAGAGCGTGCACTGACGGCGATTGCCTTGCTGTTTTCTATTCTTCAGGTGAGACCGGTGCCGTTCTGTGTCCTCGATGAAGTCGAAGCGGCACTTGATGAGGCGAACGTTGTCAGGTTTGCCAATTATTTAAAAGATTTCAGTGAGGATACACAGTTTATTGTGGTGACACACCGAAAAGGCACGATGGAGGAAGCGGATGTGCTTTACGGTGTCACAATGGAGGAATCGGGAGTATCGAATTTGGTATCCGTCAAGCTTGAAGAGTCTGAACAGTTTGCCGGAGCGGAGAAATAAAGGAGGATAACAATGAGTTTTTTTAAGAAACTGAAAGAGAAAATATCCACTCAAACGGACTCAGTAACAGATAAGTTCAGAGATGGACTCAGTAAAACGAGGGATTCCTTCGTAGGTGCCATGAACGATCTGGTGAAGGATTTCAGAGAGATTGATGAAGATTTTTTCGAAGAGCTTGAAGAGATCCTGATTGGTGCCGATGTCGGTGTGCATACGGTCATGGAACTTGTTGAGGAATTGAAAGATGAAGCGAGGACCCGTAATATTAAACATGCCGAAGATATCAGGCCGGTTATTTCGGAAAAACTGGCAGAAATGCTTCAAAAATCCGAAAACGAATCAAAATTAAATATGCAGCCGGAAGGCGAGCTCACCGTCATCTTGTTCGTTGGGGTTAACGGTGTGGGTAAAACGACATCGATCGGGAAATTGGCTCACCAGTTTAAAGAGGACGGAAAAAAAGTTGTCATGGCTGCAGGGGATACATTCCGTGCCGGGGCCATTGAGCAGCTTGAAGTTTGGGGGGAGCGAAGCGGAGTGGATGTCATCAAACAGCAGGCCGGAAGTGACCCGGCAGCTGTCATGTATGATGCGATTCAGTCTGCTAAATCAAAAAAAGCGGATGTGCTTCTCTGTGACACAGCTGGCCGTCTTCAGAACAAAGTCAATTTAATGAATGAGCTCGAAAAAGTGAAACGGGTTCTTGCGAGGGAAATTCCTTCCGCTCCCCATGAGGTGCTGCTTGTGCTTGATGCTACAACCGGTCAAAATGCAATGAGTCAGGCGAAAGCCTTTGGACAGGCGACCGATGTATCCGGCATTGTCCTGACCAAGCTTGATGGCACTGCTAAAGGCGGGATCGTCCTTGCAATCAGAAACGAATTGGATATCCCGGTGAAACTTGTCGGACTTGGCGAAAAGATTGATGATTTGCACGAATTCCGGGCAGAACAGTATGTGCACGGCTTATTTGCAGATGTGCTGCAAGAAGCCGAACAGGCTCTTGATGACGGCAGGGACTGAGGTTGACACGTTCCGTACCCTCTTGTATCATTGGATTTTGTAAAGTATTTTACCTTAACAAGGCGGTGATGATATGATTGATAAAACCGTCAGGATGAATTACCTGTTCGATTTCTACCAGGAATTGTTAACGGGTAAACAGAATCAGTATATGGCGTTATACTACCTGGATGACTGGTCACTCGGTGAAATAGCCGACTATTTTTCAGTCAGCAGACAGGCAGTATATGACAATATCAGACGCACGGAAGCCATGCTCGAGCAATACGAGGAAAAGCTTCATCTCTTTGAACGTTTCGAGAAAAAGCAGTCTCTGCTTAAGGATTTACGGCAGATGATTGAAAACGATCGGAACCCCGCGGAGCTGATCCGGGTGATCGAAGCACTGGAGAAACTGGAATAGGGGGACGACAGGTATGGCATTTGAAGGATTATCCGAACGCCTGCAATCAAGCATTAAGAAGATGAAAGGCAAAGGGAAAGTCAGTGAAGAAGATGTAAAGGAAATGATGCGCGAGGTACGACTCGCACTTCTTGAAGCGGATGTTAACTTTAAAGTAGTAAAGAAATTTGTTGCGGATGTTAAAGAGCGGGCTGTGGGCCAGGACGTTATGGAGAGTCTGACTCCCGGTCAGCAGGTTATCAAAGTCGTAAACGAAGAACTCACCCGACTTATGGGTGGTGAACAAAGCAAGATCAACACTGCTTCGAAGCCGCCAACCGTTGTCATGATGGTTGGTCTTCAGGGTGCCGGTAAGACGACAACGACCGGCAAGCTAGCCAATTACCTGAGGAAAAACCATAACCGCAAACCGCTTCTGGTTGCGGCAGACATTTACAGACCTGCTGCAATCAAGCAGCTTGAGACACTCGGCAAGCAATTGGACATGCCTGTATTCTCCCTTGGGGATCAGGTGAGTCCTGTTGAGATTGCAAGAAAAGCTGTCGAACACGCCAAGGAAGAACATCATGATTATGTTCTTATTGATACGGCAGGCCGTCTTCATATCGATAATGAACTGATGGATGAACTGCAGCAGGTGAAAGCGGAAGTCAAACCGGACGAAGTTCTGCTTGTCGTGGATGCGATGACCGGTCAGGATGCTGTCAATGTGGCAGAGAGTTTTAACGAGCAGCTGGAGCTCTCCGGCGTGGTTCTCACTAAGCTTGATGGCGATACTCGCGGTGGTGCTGCGATTTCTGTTAAGGCCGTGACGGATACTCCAATTAAGTTTGCGGGTATGGGCGAAAAAATCGATCAGCTTGAGCCGTTTCATCCGGAACGCATGGCCTCAAGAATCCTCGGTATGGGCGATGTTTTGTCTCTCATCGAGAAAGCCCAGACAGGTGTGGATGAAGATAAAGCGCGTGAGCTTGAGCGTAAAATGAGGACGAATGATCTGTCGTTTGATGACTTCCTCGAACAGCTGGCTCAAGTAAAGGAAATGGGTCCTCTTGATGAGATCCTGAATATGATGCCTGGAGCCGGAAAGATGAAAGGCTTGAAAAATGTGCAGGTGGATGACAAACAGCTTGCGCATATTGAGGCGATTGTAAAATCGATGACCAAGTATGAACGGGAAAATCCGTCTGTGATGAATGCGAGCCGTAAGAAACGGATTGCAAAAGGCAGTGGCCGATCCATTCAGGAAGTGAACCGGCTTTTAAAGCAGTTTGAAGAAATGAAGAAAATGATGAAGCAGATGACAGGCATGCAAAAAGGCAAAGGGAAGAAAAAAGGCGGTTTTCAGATGCCGTTTATGTAAAAACGATTAGCCCATCTGAGGCTTCAGACAGCCATTTGGATGCGTTTTGAAAAGATTTTTATGTGGTGTTAAGGTTTTTTCCTTTACTAGGGTTGATCAATTGGTTGTTCTATGATAATATACGTAATTGTGCGAAAGATATTTGGAGGTGAAACACATGGCAGTAAAAATTCGTTTAAAGCGTATGGGAGCGAAGAAATCTCCGTTCTATCGTGTGGTTGTAGCAGATTCACGTTCACCACGTGATGGTCGTTTTATTGAAGAAATCGGGACCTATAACCCATTAACCAATCCAGTTGAATTCAAAGTGGACGAAGAGTCTGCATTGAAGTGGATGCTTGATGGTGCTAAGCCTTCCGATACAGTCCGTAACCTGTTCTCTAAAGCAGGCTTGATGGAAAAGCTTCACAATGCAAAAAACGAAAAGTAATGTTCGTTTCATTGCGTGGAAATAATCCAGGCAGGTGAGTGACATGAAAGAGCTCGTGGAGTCGATTGCCAAAGCACTTGTTGATCATCCTGATGATGTGGTGGTCTCAGAGAGCGACAATGGAAAAGCCATAACGCTCAAACTCGAGGTTCACCCGGATGATATGGGAAAAGTCATCGGTAAGCAGGGGCGGATTGCAAAAGCAATACGTGCCGTTCTGAATGCCGCGGGCACCCATCAAAACAAGCGGGTACAACTGGAGATCGGATAATCAAAAGGCGAAGGACCTGTTCCTCGCCTTTTTTCCGTATTAACAGAGGCAACTGCGGGTTTTTTATGATAAAATATTTCGTGGAACGGATCATTCAGTGGAGGTGCACTATGCAAATTATTAAAAAAGTCGTTGTGAAACAAATTTTAACGGAAGACAGCCGTGATCGGCTTAAAGAACAATTCCTATCCCGCCAGTACCAGCTGACGAAAGAGCTGAAGCAGTTGGAGTTTGTCCTTCATAAGAAAATGAAGGAAAATACGTCACAGAACTATCAGCAGTCGCTGAAAGCCAGCTTTGACAAGGAAGTTGCGAAAAGAAAAGAGCGGCTTCGTCAGCTCGAACTGAAACTCGGTCAGCTTGATGAACTTGAACTTGGTTCTGAACTGCGTGAGGGAACGATTCAGATGATTGAGGAAGTTGAAGAAGGCGACAACTGGGATGAAGTCATGAAAGGTACTGAAATTGTCATTAAAGACGGCCTCGTTCATGAACTTCGAAGCGGAGGCTTCGAGGATGAGTAAGTGGCTCAATGTGGGGAAGATTGTCAATACCCACGGGATCCACGGAGAAGTCCGCGTTATCTCAAGGACCGATTTTAAAGAAGAACGCTATGCCAAGGGCAGGGAGCTCTTTTTGTATAACCCTGAAAAGGACCACCGGACTTCGGTTACGGTGGTTTCCTGGCGTCAGCATAAGCAGTTTGATTTGCTGACATTCGAAGGGTATACGAATGTCAATGATGTAGAAGGATTCAGGGATCACCTCTTGCAGGTCGATGGGGATGATCTGGACGATCCTATGGAAGAGGATGAATTTTATTACCATGAAATCATCGGTTTGTCTGTTGTGGATGAACAGGGTATCGAGATCGGCCGCGTGAAGGAAATTCTGAGCCCGGGAGCGAATGACGTCTGGGTGGTTCAGAGACAAGGAAAGAAAGATGCCCTCATTCCATACATTGATGACGTCGTATTGTCTGTCGATCTTGAAGACGGTGTTGTCCACGTCCGGATTCCGGAAGGATTGATTGATGAATGAAGATGTCGATCATGACGCTGTTTCCTGAGATGTTTGAGGGCGTATTTGGTCACTCGATTTTAAAGCAGGCTCAGGAGAAAGGCATCGTTTCTTATGATGTCATCAACTTTCGGACGTTTTCTGAGGACAAACACCAGCGTGTTGATGATTATCCATACGGAGGCGGAGGCGGGATGGTCCTGACTCCTCAACCGCTTTTTGATGCTGTTGAGAGTGTCAAGAAGACCAAGGATCAAGCGCCGAGGGTCATTCTCCTTTGCCCACAGGGAGAGGTCTACACTCAGAAAAAAGCAGAGGAACTGGCTGGAGAAGAGCATTTGATTCTGCTATGCGGTCACTATGAGGGGTATGACGAACGCATTCGCCAAGAGCTCGTCACAGACGAAATTTCCGTCGGGGACTATGTTCTGACAGGTGGAGAAATCGGAGCGATGATTGTTGCGGACAGTGTAACCCGTCTTCTGCCCGGGGCACTCGGCAATGAGACGAGTGCGGTGACTGATTCGCACAGTACCGGTCTCCTCGAATATCCGCATTACACACGCCCTGCGGAATACAGGGGTTTAAGAGTGCCGGACATCTTGCTGTCAGGTCATCATAAGCGGATCGATGAATGGCGCAGGCAGGAGGCGCTCAAACGGACCCTTGACCGCCGTCCGGATATGCTCAGGGATGCAGATCTTTCAAAAGAAGACCTTGCATACATTGAACTGTTAAAAAAAGACCGGTCGGATGCATAAATCATCTGAATAGATATTGATCAATTGGATTCGGTATGGTATTATATTCTTTGTGGCTTTAGAGCCCGATCAAGATGTTCCGCTGTCACGCAATGAGTGACATGAAGATCTGCAGGAAGGAGGCGAACAGCATGGAACAATTAATCAGAGACATTACGAAAGAACAACTGAAAACTGATCTCCCTGATTTCCGTCCCGGTGATACAATCCGTGCCCACGTTAAAGTTGTCGAGGGTACTCGTGAGCGTATCCAGGTGTTTGAAGGTGTCGTTATCAAAGTACGCGGTACAGGAATCAGTGAAACATTCACTGTTCGTAAGGTATCTTACGGTGTAGGCGTTGAGCGTACGTTCCCAGTACATTCCCCGCGACTCGACAAGATCGAGGTTACACGTAAAGGTAAGGTACGTCGTGCGAAGCTTTACTATCTGCGTGCACTTCGCGGAAAAGCAGCGCGAATCAAAGAGAGATAATCAAGAAAAAGAACCTGTTTTCAGGTTCTTTTTTTCATGCTCAAACATGCGGGTGCTTATCGAGACGACTCCCGAATACTCAGCATCATCACGCTTTGCGGATTCCGCATTTTCCCACACGCAAAACATCATTTGTGTGATAAAATACCAATGAAGGTCTCACACTGAATCAACAAATGAGAGGGATTGATGCAAGGTGGCAAAATCAGAATCATGGGAATGGATAAAGGCGGTGGCTGTTGCATTAATCTTAGCGGTCGTAATCAGAGGGTTCTTTTTTGCCCCGATTGTAGTTGACGGCCAATCAATGATGCCAACGCTTGAACATAATGACCGAATGATCGTGAATAAGATCGGCTATAATATCTCGGAGCCGGACCGGTTCGACATTATCGTGTTTCATGCTCCTCAAAATAAAGATTATATCAAACGTGTGATCGGTGTGCCGGGGGATACCATCCGATATGATGATGATGTCCTTTACCTGAATGACGATGCGGTTGAAGAAGCCTATCTTGATGACTACAAAGCGGCATCGACAAGCAGGCCTTTTACAGGGGATTTTGATTTAGAAGATGTAACCGGCTATGATACAGTCCCGGATGATCATTTTTTCGTTTTGGGAGATAACAGACAGCACAGTAAGGACAGCAGACATATCGGCTTTGTTCACGAAGACGAGATAGTCGGCAAGGCAAATATGGTATTCTGGCCGATGGGAGATTTCCGGCTGGTGGACTGAAAGTGACAGGGAGTGGAAAGATGGTCATACAATGGTATCCTGGCCATATGGCAAAGGCGAGACGCCAGGTTCAGGAAAAAATAAAACAGATTGATGTTGTCATTGAAGTGTGCGATGCGAGAGCACCTCTGGCTTCGCGGAACCCGCTCGTAGATGAAATGACACGCTCAAAGCCAAGACTGATGCTGCTTAATAAGTCGGATCTTGCAGATCCGGAGATGAACCGGAAATGGGCGGATTATTTCGAAAAACAGGGCGATGCCGTTTTGATTGTGGATGCGCAAAAAGGAAAAGGAATCAAAGACATACCGGGAAAAGTAAATGAACTGGCAAAACCGCTTTATGAGAAATGGGCGAGAAAGAAAGTCAATCCGAGACCCATTCGTGCATTGATCATCGGAATACCCAATGCGGGCAAATCGACAGTCATTAACCGGCTTGCAGGAAAACGGATCACGAAAATCGGTGATAAACCCGGGGTTACGAAAGCCCAGCAGTGGATTAAGGTGGACAGGCAGCTCGATCTTTTGGACACACCGGGTATTCTTTGGCCGAAGTTCGAAGATCCCCATGTCGGTCAGATGCTTGCCTTGACTGGCGCGATTAAAGAGGAGATTTTTGATTACGAGGAGAGTGCCGTCTATTTGCTCCGCTTTTTAAGTCAGAGCTATCCGGAGCTTTTGAAAAGCAGGTATCAAATCGAGGAAGTCCCGGAGGAAGTCGGTGATCTGTTTGATCTGATCGGAAAGCGTAGGGGAATTCTGATCTCAGGCGGCCGGATTGATTATGAACGGGTTTCCGAACTCGTTTTCAGGGATTTCAGAAGCGGTCACTTTGGCAGAATCACGTTGGAATTTCCGGAAACCTCCAGGACGTAATCTGGAGGTTTTTGCTTTTTTAAGGTGAGGTCTTCAGGCTTCATACTTCCGATGATTATCCGATATAATGAAAGACAGGGTAAGAAACGCAGGGATGTGAACATAAAATGAAAATTGCAGATGTTAAGGCATTATTGAATAACATACAGGATCCTGAAGATCCTGATCTGGCAGCGTTAAGGAAGGACGGACGAAAAGGCGTACAGGCGCTGATCCGTCAATGGGAGAAAAAACAAATCAAGCTCGAAGCCGGGCGGAAACAATATGAAGAGATTCAATCCTTCGAGCGATCACTTCGGCTCAGCGGTTATCGGCTGATCGCAGGGGTGGATGAAGTCGGACGAGGCCCATTGGCCGGCCCCGTGACAGCAGCTTGCGTGATTCTTCCTGAATCACCGGATCTTAAGGGATTGACCGATTCAAAAAAATTATCCGAGGCAAAACGTCATTTCTATGCAGCGGAGATTCAAAAAGTGGCGATCGCAGCTGAGACGGGTGAAGCTTCCCCGGAGGAAATTGACCGATTGAATATCTATGAAGCGTCCAAGCTTGCCATGCGTCGAGCGGTTGCAGCTGTTCAACAGAAGACGGCGATTGATTTTCTGTTGATCGATGCAATGACACTGCCCATTGATCTTCCTCAAGAGAGTCTCATCAAAGGCGATGCGCGCTCGCTGTCGATTGCGGCAGCGTCCGTGATTGCAAAGGTCGAAAGAGACAATCAAATGAAAGAGCTGGACAGGGCGTTTCCTGAATACGGCCTTGCAAGTCACATGGGCTATGGAACCCGTGAACATCTTGCGGCGCTCGATGAGCATGGACCCCAGTTTTTTCACAGAAAGAGCTTTTCACCGGTACGGGAACGGGACCATACAAGGCTGTAAAAGGGAGGTGAAGCGAGATGTTTCAGGCAAATGTTGTACAGAATATGATCAGAGGCCTTGATCCTATTCATGCGAAGTCTGTGCAGTTCAGACCAGGGCAGGTCTTTCAGGGTACAATCACGCAGCTGTATCCCGGACAGTTGGCCCAGCTCCAAATGGGAAACATGCAGCTCTCAGCCCATCTTGAGGCACAGCTTGAAAAAGGAAGACAGTACTGGTTTCGAGTGCAGAGTTCAGGAGAGGGAATTCCAAGGCTGAAAGTCCTTGAGAACGTATCGGCTCAGCCGCGGGAAACGGGTGCCCAGCCGCAGAATCTTCAACAGGTCCTGCAGCAGCTTGGTTTGCCATCAGGCGGCAATCACGAACGTCTTTTGCAACATCTGTCTCAGCAGAACCTGCCTTTTTCCAGAGCCAATTTAGCAGCAGGGGCAGAGCTGATGCAGCAAAGTCAGCTACCTGCAAGAGAAGCGATGGCAATCATTCAGCAAATGATGCAACAGGGTTTGCCGATGACCCGTGATGTCTTTTCGGCCATGAGTGCGATGCAACAGCCCCAATCCTTTGCCGGAGCCGCAGAGGCTCTGCAACAGCAACTTGGTCAACTGCCGGTGAATCAGGGGAACACGGCTCAGCTCCAACAGCTTCTGGGTCAGTTCCTTCAGCAAAGCGATCCGATGGGGATGACGCCAAATGGCCAGGGGGGTTCTCAGGCTCCGAGATTAACCGGGGTTTTTTACGGGGTACTCCAACAGGTTCAAGGTGGGAATCCCGCACTTCAGGAACAGGCACTCTCGGTGTTGCGTGACATGGGTCTTATTCGCACTGGAGAGGGTGCTCAACAGCTTATGGATCAATTTAAGGCCAATATACTGAGACCGGAAAATCAGGCCATGGTGAGAGCGCTTTGGCCGCAGCTTTTCAGTGGGAATCAGACCGGTATGCCGCTTGCGCAGATGTCGAGTCAACAGGTTTTCAACATGCTTATGGGCCAGGTCCAACTCAATCAGCCGGGGGCTCTCGGCAGTCTGGTGCAACTCTTGGGGGACGGTCAGCCCCAAGGGGCCGCTCAGGGGCAGGGGAATGTGCCGCTTCAGGCTGTCGATACACTTGACCGCTGGCTCCATACGCAGCCTTCAGCGACGCAGCAGCTGCTCTCAGCTGTGACGGAAGGGCGCCCTCAGCAGTTTATGATGGCGGGGAGTCAGGATGCAGCCATGCTCAGGCAGTTTCTCCAACAGATGGGCCTGCAGCATGAACAGCAAATCACCCAACAGCTGGACCGTGGTCAGATGAACAGCAGCCAGCTTGATACCCTGAAAGGTCAGCTGATGCAATTCTTGCAGCAAAATCCCACGCTGCCCCAGGGTGTTCAACAACAGGCAGAATTCATGTTATCACGACTGACTGGTTTTCAGCTGATGAGCATGGATCAGAAAGGCCCTATGCAGCATCTTTTGTTTCAGGTACCCGTCAAAATGGGTGATTCATTTACGGATATGACTTTGCAATGGGATGGGCGAAAAAAAGCAGACGGGACGATCGATGAAAATCACTGCCGGATTCTGTTTTATCTCCATCTTGCTTCACTGGACGAAACCGTTATTGACGTGCAAATACAAAAACGGGTCGTGTCGATCACAGTCTATAATGATGAAGCGAAACCGGCAGCTTTCGATCTGCTGCAACCGGTGCTCGGATCAAAACTGAAAGAAAAGGAATACCATTTATCATCGGTCAAATGGCAACAGCCTGAAGAGGATGAGCCTGTCAAGCTCAAACAACCGCCGGGAGAATCCGTATGGCGAAATCATGATGACCGTGGATACAGAGGACTGGATGTGAGAATATGAGTGAAAACCGCAGGGAAGAGAACATCTCGAGAAAACGGGCTGTTGCACTAGGTTATGAAGTCACTCGGGACAGTGCTCCGACGATCAAGGCGAAAGGCAAAGGCTATGTGGCTGAAGAAATCATCAGCAGAGCGAAAGAACATGACATTCCGATTCAAGAGGATAAATCGCTCGTAGAGCTGCTGAGCCAGCTTGAGATTCACGAAAAAATCCCGGAGGATCTGTATGAAGTGGTTGCGGAAGTGTTTGCTTTTATTTACCGTGTCGATCGCGATCAGATGACGAAGAATTAGAAAACCCGCCTTTGAGCGGGTTTTTAACTTTTCATGATAACTGAAAAGTGAAAAAAATGAGGAAAAAAGCAAAATGGTTCACAAAATAGTCGGAATCTATAGTAAAATAAAAATTGTGTAAAGCGCTTACGGATTTACCGGTATTCGCTTTACAACATTTTCAATAGTTTATATAGTGAAAAAAGGATTTGTGAAGAATGTTTGCAAATCCCGCTCCACCGAAGAAATCTTTTACTTTGTAAGGAGGATGGCAATGAATATCCATGAGTATCAAGGGAAAGAGCTTCTAAGAAAGTATGGAGTAGCTGTTCCGAATGGGAAAGTGGCCTACTCGGTCGACGAAGCTGTCAAAGCTGCTGAGGAGCTCGGCACTGACATCAGCGTCGTCAAAGCCCAGATCCATGCGGGAGGAAGAGGTAAAGCCGGAGGGGTGAAAGTGGCGAAATCCCTCGATGAAGTGCGTACATATGCTGATGAGATTCTCGGTAAAGTTCTTGTGACGCACCAGACAGGTCCTGAAGGGAAAGAAGTCAAGCGTCTTCTGATTGAAGAAGGCTGTGATATTCAGAATGAATATTACGTCGGGATTGTAGTGGACCGTGCCACGTCACGGATAACCATGATGGCATCTGAGGAAGGCGGTACAGAAATTGAGGAAGTGGCCGCTGAGACGCCGGAGAAGATCTTCAAGGAAATTATTGATCCGGTCACAGGACTCATGCCTTACCAGGCAAGGAGACTGGCGTTTAATATTAATATCCCGAAAGAGATGCTTAAAGAGGCCGTTAAATTTATGATGGGTCTCTATAAAGTCTTTGAAGAAAAAGACTGTTCCATTGCTGAGATCAATCCACTCGTGACGACGGGAGACGGAAGCGTCATGGCACTCGATGCCAAGCTGAATTTTGACTCGAATGCCCTGTTCCGTCAAAAAGACATCGTGGAATTCCGTGATCTCGATGAAGAGGATCCGAAAGAAATCGAGGCATCAAAATACGATCTCAGCTATATTTCCCTCGATGGCAATATCGGCTGTATGGTTAATGGTGCGGGTCTGGCTATGGCGACGATGGATATCATCAAGCATTATCACGGTGATCCGGCGAACTTCCTCGACGTCGGGGGCGGTGCAACGGCGGAAAAGGTAACGGAAGCTTTTAAGATTATCCTGTCCGATCAGAATGTCAAAGGGATTTATGTCAATATCTTTGGCGGGATCATGAAGTGTGACATTATTGCCGACGGTGTTGTTGCGGCAACGAAGGAAGTCGGTCTGGAGATTCCGCTGGTCGTAAGACTTGAGGGAACCAATGTGGAACTCGGAAAGAAAATTCTGAAGGAATCCGGATTGAATATAACAGCAGCCGATTCCATGGCTGATGGTGCACAAAAAATCGTATCGCTTGTGAAAGCGTAAGAAAGGCGGGGTTCGACATGAGTATTCTCATTAACAAAGATACAAAAGTCATTGTCCAGGGGATTACCGGTGCGACAGGGCTTTTTCATACGAAACAGGCGATTGAATATGGCACGAACATCGTAGGTGGCGTAACGCCGGGTAAAGGCGGCACGGAAATTGAAGGTGTTCCGGTATTCGATACCGTGAGTGACGCGGTCAAAGAGACAGGTGCTCACGCTTCTGTGATCTACGTTCCACCGCCGTTCGCTGCAGACGCCATTATGGAAGCGACGGATGCTGGCGTTGACGTAGTGATTACGATTACTGAAGGCATTCCTGTCACTGACATGATCAAAGTGAAACGATACATGGAAGGTAAAAAGACGCGTCTGATCGGGCCAAACTGTCCGGGTGTTATTACACCTGAGGAATGTAAAATCGGGATTATGCCGGGTTATATTCACAAAAAAGGACACGTCGGTGTCGTATCAAGGTCCGGCACATTGACGTATGAAGCAGTTCACCAGCTTTCCACAGAGGGAATCGGTCAGTCGACAGCTGTCGGGATCGGCGGTGACCCGGTCAATGGAACAGACTTTATCGATGTTTTGAAGATGTTTAATGAAGATCCGGACACCGAAGCGGTCATTATGATCGGTGAAATCGGAGGAACCGCTGAGGAAGAAGCGGCTGAATGGATCAAGGCAAACATGACCAAGCCGGTTGTCGGATTTATTGGTGGCCGCACAGCTCCTCCCGGTAAGCGTATGGGGCATGCCGGGGCGATCATTTCCGGCGGTAAGGGTACAGCTGATGAGAAGATCAAGACGCTCAATGCTGCCGGTGTTCAGGTTGCCGATACACCTGCCGTAATGGGTGAAACACTCATCAAGGTATTAAAAGAAAAGGGACTCTATGATAAGTGTGTGACACATCCGGTATCATAAGACCTTCATGAATACGGACCTGCCCGAAAAGAGGGGCAGGTCCTTTCATGCGCCTGTACGTTCACTGTTTCACATAAAACCATGGAGGCGATGTCATGTCCATACCAGAAGGGTTTCGGGAACGTTTAATTCACCTGCATTATTGCAGCGGCGGTGATTCGGAGTTTGTGTGCAAAGTACTCGTGAAGGATCCTGAGCTTTTACTCATGTACGGCTGGTCCGAGTCAGAATGGCTGCGTGTTTTTCCTAAAAGGAGAAGTCTTGCACCGCAGGTTTTTCAGGGATTGTCGAAAAGACCTTATCATCTGATTGCGTCCTCTCTTTCGGAAAAAGGCATTCAGGTGATCACAGTTGAGGATGATGCATATCCGAAGCTGTTAAAGGAGATCTACGATCCGCCACTTTGTCTGTATACGAAAGGGAATGTGGCTTATTTGACCATGGCGTCTTATCTGGCAATTGTCGGGACGCGCTGGCCTTCCGGTTATGCCAGCCAGGCTATTGATTTCCTGATGGCACCTTTGAAAGAAAGCGGAATTGTCATTGTCAGTGGAATGGCGGAAGGAGTCGATACTCAGGCACACAGAAAAGCAATGAGTCTCGGATTGCCAACGATCGCTGTCCTTGCCTTTGGATTTGATCATCTGTATCCGGCCAAGAACAGGGATCTGTATGCACGTTTACAAACGGATGAGCTTGTTGTGACTGAATTTCCTCCTTATATGAAGGCGGAAAAATGGCATTTTCCGAAACGGAACCGGCTGATCAGCGGTTTGTGTCAGGCGGTGCTGATTACGGAAGCGAAGAAACGGAGCGGTTCACTGATTACGGCTGACTGTGCGATGTCTCAAAATCGCGACGTCTTTTCCATTCCCGGACGTATTGACAATCCAGTTTCTGAAGGAACCAACCGTCTCATTCAACAGGGGGCGAAGCTCATTTTGACCGGCGAGGATCTCCTGAATGAATTTCCTGAATCAGAATCTGCCGGTAAGAAAAGTAAGGAAGTCGTAAAGCACTGAGGCTCTAAGGCTGAACGATTGCAATTCTGGCGTTCAATAAATCTCGTGTTTGACAAACACTCGACGTGTGTTTAATAATAGTGAGGATTTCACCAAATGAAAATGGTGTGACAGATCACATCAAATACATGATAAACATGAATCCACCTCTGAAAGGGAGGCACGTCGAGATGTCCGATTACTTAGTCATCGTGGAATCTCCCGCAAAAGCCAAAACGATTGGGAAGTATTTAGGTAAGAAATATAATGTCAAAGCATCCATGGGACACGTGATTGACTTACCGAAGAGTCAAATGGGTGTGGACGTTGAAAATAATTATGAACCCAAATACATTACGATTCGCGGAAAGGGTCCAATCCTGAAAGATCTGAAACAGGCAGCCAAAAAAGCAAAACGGATTTACCTGGCAGCTGACCCCGACAGGGAAGGGGAAGCCATTGCCTGGCATTTGGCAGACAGCCTGAAGATTGAAGAAGGTTCAAAATGCAGAGTTGTTTTTAACGAAATCACGAAAGACGCCATTAAAGAATCCTTTAAGCATCCGCGTGAAATAAACACGAATCTGGTCGATGCGCAGCAGGCAAGGCGTGTCCTTGATCGGCTGGTGGGCTATAACATCAGTCCTCTCCTTTGGAAGAAAGTCAAAAAAGGATTGAGTGCAGGCCGTGTTCAGTCCGTTGCAGTCAAAATGATTATTGACCGGGAAAACGAAATCAATGCTTTTGTCCCGGAAGAATACTGGTCCATCACAGCTCACTTGAGCAAGGACGGGAAGCAGTTTGAAGCAAAATTCCAGCAGCTTGACGGCGAGAAAAAGCCGCTTTCGTCAAAAGAAGATGTGGATGACATTTTGAACCGTCTTGAAGGCGGATCTTTTGAGGTCACCGGGATTAAACGGCGTGAACGAAAACGGAATCCGGTTGCACCGTTCATAACGTCATCTTTGCAGCAAGAAGCTGCAAGAAAACTGAATTTCAGGGCAAAGAAGACAATGATGCTTGCCCAGCAGCTCTATGAAGGGGTCGATCTTGGCAAGTCCGGTACGGTTGGTTTGATCACGTATATGCGAACCGATTCCACAAGACTCTCGGACACAGCCAAAGGTGAAGCCAAGGAGTATATAGGGATTCACTACGGTGAAGAGTACCACCAGGAACCGAAAGCCGCAAAGAAAAACGAAAAAGCCCAAGACGCTCACGAGGCCGTTCGTCCTACTTCCGTTATGCGGGATCCAAAGGCCATGAAGCCTCATTTAAGCAGAGATCAATACCGGCTTTATAAACTTATTTGGGAGCGGATGGTGGCTTCGCAAATGGCTCCGGCCGTGATGGATACGATGAGCGTTGATCTTGACGTAAATGGCGCCATGTTCAGAGCTACCGGGTCCAAGCTCAAATTTGCCGGGTTTATGAAAGTCTATATAGAAGGAAATGATGAGGGAAAAGAAGAGAAAGACAAACTTCTCCCGGATCTTAATCAAGGAGATAAACCCGCTTCGGAAAAGGTGGAACCTGCCCAGCACTTTACACAACCGCCTCCCCGCTATACAGAAGCACGCCTTGTCCGTACGATGGAAGAACTGGGTATAGGCCGTCCGTCCACCTATGCGCCGACGCTCGATACGATTCAGCGACGCGGATACGTATCTCTTGAAGAAAAGCGGTTCGTGCCGACTGAACTCGGTACAATTGTCCTCGAGATGATTGAAGAGTTCTTTCCGGAAATCCTGAATGTTGAGTTCACGGCGGATATGGAAACCAGGCTGGATTCGGTCGAGGAAGGCAGCGAAGAATGGATTCGGATCATCGATGAGTTCTACCAGGGATTTGAAAAACGTTTGAAATATGCAGAAGAAGAAATGAAGGAAGTTGAAATCAAAGACGAACCGGCAGGCGAAGACTGTGAGAAATGCGGTCATGAAATGGTTTATAAAATGGGCCGGTACGGTAAGTTTATGGCATGTTCAAATTTCCCGAACTGCAGAAACACAAAAGCAATCGTCAAAGAAATTGGCGTTGGCTGTCCGAAGTGTGAAAAAGGGCAGATTGTGGAACGTAAAAGCAAGAAACGGCGAATTTTTTACGGGTGCGATCAGTATCCGGAGTGCGATTTCATTTCTTGGGACAAACCGATCGCCCGAACCTGTCCAAAGTGCAGCGAAATGCTTGTGGAGAAAAAATCAAAGAAAACCGTCCAGGTTGTTTGTGTATCCTGTGACTACAAAGAAGACTCGGTCTGAACCGCTTGATGACCTGAGCAGGATACAATTCAGAATTTTATGAAAAGAAATGGATTACGATTGAAAGGGCCACTAAATTGTGTTACGATTTAGTGGCTTTCGTACGGTTATCAGAACATTCTCACAGGTGGTCAATTAAGAAATGAACAGTACCTTGCATGCTCATGCAGGGTTATCCTTATGGCTAAAAGGGGTGTAAGAATGGACGCTGTTTTGGAACGGGACTATATGCGGTACCTGCAAATCGAAAAGGGGGCATCACCGTCCACAATCAGCCAGTATCAAAAAGACATCTGTGCCTTTTTTCAAAATATGGATCATACAAAACCTGTTGAGGATGTGAATCATCAGGACATACGCAGATATCTTGCTTTGTTACAAAAAGACGGCTATGCCAGGCGTACGGTAGCGAGGAAGCTTGCATCACTTCGTTCGCTCTGGCGTTTTCTTGAAAGAGAAGGCAGAATTCAGCTCAACCCTTTTCTCTATGTCACGACACCGAAGCTCGATAAAAAATTACCTTCTTTTTTATATGAAAATGAAATGCAGGCGATATTTGATGCCATCGATACAGATTCGTTATTGGGAGCAAGGAACCTGGCAATCATTGAACTTCTGTATGCGAGCGGGATCCGCGCTTCGGAGTGCACCGGATTGAAGCTGAAAGATATCGATCTTGATTTGTCTACGCTCCTTGTGATGGGGAAGGGCAAAAAGGAACGGTTTCTTCCTGTAGGAAGCTTTGCTGTTGAAGCGCTTTCGCTGTACCTCGATAAGCGGACGGCTAAATTCGGTCCTCACGCTCAATCGGATCCGCTCTTTATCAACTACCGTGGAGGTGCACTGACCGACCGGGGTTTACGTAAAATTTTGGCGAAGGTGATTGAGGATGCATCACTGACATCAAAACTGACCCCACATGTGATCCGGCACACATTTGCGACGCATATGCTGAATGAAGGCGCTGATCTCAGAACGGTACAGGAACTGCTCGGTCATACCGATTTAAAAGCTACGCAAATCTATACACATGTAACCCGCGACCGTTTGAGAGATGTGTATCGTCACTCGCATCCGCGGGCAAAAAAATAAGGCTTGGAGGCTTTGAAATGGCAGAAATTCGCGGTACAACGATCTTTGCGATCCGTCATAACGGACAGGCGGCAATTTGTGGTGACGGACAGGTCACCGTCGGACAGGCAGTTGTCATGAAACAATCTGCGGTAAAAGTACGTAGACTATACAGAGGCCGGGTAATTACCGGTTTCGCAGGTTCTGTGGCAGATGCATTTTCTCTATATGAAAAATTTGAAGGGAAGCTTGAAGAATATAACGGTCATCTGCAGCGTGCGGCTGTGGAACTCGCCAAAGAATGGCGTGGTGATCGTGTATTGAGAAAACTTGAAGCCATGCTGATTGTTATGGATAAAGACAGTTTGTATGTCATAGCAGGTACAGGAGAAGTAATTGAACCTGATGACGGGATTACAGCAATCGGCTCAGGGGGAAACTACGCCCTGGCTGCAGGAAGGGCCATGAAGAAGCATGCTCCTCACCTGACGGCTGAGGAGATCGCAAAAGAGAGTCTCCTGACGGCGGCTTCGATGTGCGTATACACGAATGATCATTTAACGACTGAAGTAATCGAGTATTAATCAGTAAGAGTGACTGTGAAAGGTTGTGAAACGAGTGAGTCAGACATTAACGCCCAGAGAAATAGTTGAGAGGTTAGATCAGTCCATCATCGGTCAAAGCAGTGCGAAACGATCCGTCGCCGTCGCACTCAGAAACCGCTACAGAAGAAGTCTGCTCGAGGAAAACGTACGGGATGAAATCTCGCCAAAAAACATATTGATGATCGGCCCGACGGGTGTCGGAAAGACGGAGATTGCAAGAAGGCTGGCTAAACTGACAGGAGCGCCTTTTGTTAAAGTCGAGGCAACGAAGTTTACCGAGGTTGGGTACGTAGGCCGGGACGTTGAATCCATGATCCGGGATCTGGTCGAAGTGTCGATTCGGATGGTGAAGCAGGAAAAGACGGTTAAAGTGAGAGATTTGGCTGAAAAGCAGGCAAATCAGAGGATTATCGGTCTCCTCGTTCCAACAGCCAAAAAAGAAAGTTCCTACCGAAACCCTCTCGAAATGCTGTTTCAAAACGGGGAAGACGATGAAGAGCCTGAACCGGAACCGGAAGAACACGAATCGGTCCGGGAGCGAAGAAGGCGCATTACCAGACAGCTCGAAGACGGGGAGCTTGAAGAACGCGAGGTCACAATCGAAGTGGAAGAACAGCAGAACCAAATGATGGACATGATCCCTGGCATGGAACAGATGGGGATGAACATGCAGGATATGTTTGGCGGTATGTTCCCAAAAAAGAAGAAGAAACGCAAATTACCGGTCAGAGAGGCGCGAAAAGTACTGGCCGAGGATGAAGCTCAAAAGCTGATCGACATGGAAGAAGTAAAAATTGAAGCCATTTCAAGGGCGGAACAACTCGGCATCATTTTTGTTGATGAAATGGATAAAGTGGCCAGTAAATCCGGTGGTCAGTCGGCGGATGTATCAAGAGAAGGCGTTCAGCGGGATATTCTCCCTGTTGTGGAGGGCTCGACGGTTGCAACGAAATACGGGTCCGTTAAAACCGATCATATGTTGTTCATTGCAGCAGGGGCTTTTCATGTGTCAAAACCGTCTGATCTGATTCCTGAACTGCAGGGACGGTTTCCGATCCGAGTTGAACTTGACAGTCTGAATGTAGAGGATTTTGTCAGAATCCTTGTGGAACCGAAACATGCACTCATTAAACAGTATCAGGCCATGATTGACATTGAAGGTATTGAACTGACATTCACAGAAGATGCGATCAGGGAAATTGCCGAGATTGCCTATGATGTAAACGAGCAGACCGAGAATATTGGTGCAAGAAGGCTTCATACAATTCTCGAAAAATTGTTGGAAGATCTGTCTTTTGAAGCTTCGGAAATTACCATGGAAACAATCAGTATCACCCCGGAATATGTCAGAGAAAAACTTCAGAACATTGTGGAAGACAGAGATTTAAGCCGATTTATACTATAACAGGAGGATGAACAAATGACCTTATTAGAGAAAACAAGAAAAATCAATGAGTTGCTTCAGACGAGCGCCGGCCAATCGGTTAATTTTAAAGAAATGGCAGCGACACTGCGTGACGTTATTGAATCCAACGTTTTTATCGTAAGCCGCAGAGGAAAGCTGTTGGGTTTTGCTATTAAACAGGAAATCGAAAATGAACGGATGAAAGAAATGCTTGAGGAACGGAAATTTCCTGAAGTGTATACGGAAAGCCTTTTTGATATTGAAGATACATCATCCAATATTCCTGTGGAAAGTGATTTTACCGCCTTTCCTGTGGAGAATCGGGATTTGTTCAAGAATGGTTTGACAACCATTGTGCCGATCCAGGGTGGTGGAGAACGTCTTGGTACACTGATTCTTGCGCGTCTGGACGACTCGTTTGATGATGAAGACCTTGTTTTGGCGGAGTACGGATCGACGGTTGTCGGTATGGAAATTTTGCATGAAAAGCAGGAAGAAATCGAACAGGAAGCCAGAAGCAAAGCGGTCGTGCAAATGGCCATCAGCTCTCTTTCCTACAGTGAACTCGAGGCTGTCGATCATATTTTCAAAGAACTCGACGGGATGGAGGGCCTTTTGGTCGCGAGTAAAGTGGCGGACCGGGTCGGCATCACCCGTTCGGTCATTGTCAATGCACTGAGAAAGCTTGAAAGTGCCGGTGTCATCGAATCAAGGTCTCTTGGAATGAAAGGCACTTATATAAAAGTGCTAAACGACAAGTTTCTGTTAGAACTAGAGAAGCATAAAAATTGATAAAATAAAGCAATTAAAACAGACTGTCTAGTCCGATAGTCTGTTTTTTGTTGTAATTACTATTAAATGTGACAGAGTATCTTGAAAATGTGATAAAGTTTGAGTAGATTAGTCTCGGAAAACTTTGTCTTCCAACAATTTTTCACCATTAATAGGCCCGATTTTCAACTGGTCCTTTATACATTCGACAAATTTCTCTTATCCATGTAGAATGAGCTTCGGTTAAATGTTAAAGAGGAATTACACACTACTTTCATTGAAAGCAGGTGACTGCGATGAACATCATCAATAACCCGTTGAACCAGCTGCTTGAAACGTCGCTAAATGCTTCGGCGAGAAGGCAGGATACAATATCAGACAATGTAGCAAATGTGGATACGCCGAACTACAAAGCAAAGAAGACCGTCTTCAACCATCAGCTTCAAAGAGCGATGGACGATCAGCGGCTCAGAGCGAACAGACTAGATGATCGCCACATTGAATTTGGCGGACCGCCCCGCAGTGATGCCCCGCACATCATCGAACGAACCAATACCCAATACAATCATAACGGTAACAATGTGGATATTGATAAGGAAATGGCCGATATGGCTGAGAATCAAATCTATTACAACGCACTCATTGACAGGATGAACGGACGGTTTAACAGCGTTCGGACTGCGATGGGCAGAGGGAGGTAACTGAGTATGTTTCATGGTATGAATGTATCGGCTTCAGGGCTCACTTCCCAGCGGCTGAGGATGGATGTTGTATCCAGTAATATGGCGAATGCCGAATCGACCCGGGGACGATTCGTAGACGGTGAGTGGGAACCGTATCGCCGAAAGATGGTCACATTTGAACCGAACCGTACGTCAGGCAGCAGATTTCAGGATCATTTCCGACATGCGGTAAATCGTAATGCGACGACCGGTGATGGGGTCAAAGTCGGAGAAATTATTGAAGATGAGTCACCGTTTCGGATGAGGTATGATCCTGATCATCCGGATGCGAACGAAGATGGCTATGTAGAGCTGCCGAATGTGGATCCTCTTAAAGAAATGATCGATCTGATGAGTGCGACACGCAGCTACGAAGCTGGCGTAACGTCGTTCGATGCACATAAGAATAAATGACATGAATATGGATCAGGTTGCCCGAATGAATTCTGTCATGGGGCCGGCGAATCAGGTTCAGCAAAACAGACAGGTGACACCGCATGAAGCACAACAGTCGTTTAAGACTTGGCTTGGTGATGCCATCAATGATATGAACCAGAGACAGGTTGACTCTCAACATATGACTGAACGAATGGCGCGTGGAGAAAACGTGGACCTTCATGATGTGATGATTACTGCGCAAAAAGCAAGTATCACACTTGAAACGACTGTCGAAGTCCGTGACAAGGTGATCGAGGCGTATCAGGAGATTATGCGTATGCAGGTATAAGAGGAGATTTGCATCACCCCATGGATGTAGTCACATGGGGTGATGACCTGCTTTTTATACATATCGGAATAATTTCTCAATTATTTAGTGTGAATTTATATTTTTCTTTTTAAATGATGGCTGGATCACTTTCACAGATGTTCGAGCGGTAACGTAGGAGGAGCAATGAACGAAACTTTAACGGTTTATAGAGAAAAGGCAACTGAATTTTGGCAGTCCCGCTCAAAGAAACAAAGGGGGCTCCTGATCGGTGCTGTCGTTCTGATCATTGCTTTCATAATTGCCCTATCCTGGGTCGGATCTCGGACAAATCTGGTTCCGTTATATTCGAATTTGACGATACAGGAAACGGGAGAAATAAAAGCAAATCTGGACGGACGGGGTATTCAGAATGAAGTATCAGCGGACGGGACATCCATCCTTGTTCCGGAAACAGCTGTGGACAACTTAAAAGTCGAATTGGCTGCAGAGGGCATTCCGCAAACTGGACGCATTGATTATGGTACTTTTGGCGATAATATGGGTTTTGGTACAACGGACAGTGAATTTCAGCTTCTTGAGCGCGCTGCATTGCAAACAACGCTTGAGGATCTGATCCGAAATGTCGATGGTGTCACGAATGCCCAGGTTATGATTACGCTGCCGGAGGAGAGTGTGTGGCTGCAAGAAACACCGTCTGAAGCAACAGCTTCAATTCTTTTAAATATGCAGGCGGGTTATTCCCTTGATGAATCACAGATACGCTCTTTGTATCATTTGGCATCACGGAGTGTGCCGAATCTTCCGGTTGAGAACATCGTGATCATGGACCAGTTTTCCAGGTATCTTGAGCTTGAGGATCAGCCGGGCATGGCAGATTCATCTCTGTCGGTCTATGAACAGCACCGCGCAATCCAGCGGGATATTGAACGTGATTTACAGCGCGATCTTCAACAGATGCTTGGTACGATGATGGGGCCTGACAAAGTATTGGTCAGCATCAGTACAGACCTTGATTTCACGGAAGAGAACCGTACAGAAGATCTGGTTGAACCGGTTGATGAAGAAAATATGGAAGGCATCGCGATCAGCGTGGAACGAATCACGGAAACCTTTTCCGGGGAAGACATTGCAGATGGCGGTGTACCAGGGGCCGGTGAGGATGATATTCCTAACTTCCCGGGTGTTGGTGCAGGAGCCGGAGCAGGCGATTATGAGCTCATTGAAGAGCGGATCAATAACGATGTGAACCGGATTCACCGTGAAATAACAGAGTCACCTTATCAGCTCAGGGATATCAGCATTCAGGTAATGGTTGAACCGCCTGATCCTGAAGATATCGGTTCCCTTCCACAGCAGACCCTGGATGATATTCAGGCAATGCTTACACAGATTGTCAGAACGACGATTCCTGACGAAGTGACAGCTGAATGGGGAGATGAGGAACTTGCAGACCGGGTTCTTGTCTCACCGCAGGAATTTTTCGGTCGGGTCGAATTCGAAGAACCTCAGACAGGCATTCCTTGGTGGTATTTCCTCGTAGGAGCACTTGTACTTGGCGCCGTTATCCTCGCTGTCGTTCTGTTGAGAAGGGGCCGGGAAGAAGAGGTGACAGAAGTTGCATCCGCTGAAGATGACTTCCGACTGCCGCCAATTGACAAGAAGCCTCAGACGGAAGAAGGGGCCCGAAAGCAGCAGCTGGAGGATTTGGCGAAAGATAAGCCTGATGAGTTCTCAAAACTGATTCGGACCTGGCTGTCTGACGAAAACTAAGGAGTGAAAGCCGCCTATGGTTAAAAAACAACAGCTGACTGGCAAGCAAAAAGCGGCTATATTGCTGATTTCGCTGGGACCTGATGTCTCAGCCAATGTCTATAAACATTTATCGGAAGAAGAAATTGAAAAACTGACCCTTGAAATTGCCGGGGTCAGAAAAATTGAACAGGATGTCAAAGATGAAGTGGTTGATGAGTTCCATCAGATGGCCATTGCCCAAGATTATATTACGCAGGGCGGGATCGGTTACGCCAAGGATGTTCTTGAAAAAGCCCTTGGTAACGAAGAGGCGATGCAGATCATCAACCGTCTGACATCCACTCTTCAGGTCAGACCTTTTGATTTTGCCCGCAAGGCAGAGGCTCAGCAGATCTTCAACTTCATTCAAAATGAGCATCCGCAGACGATCGCACTTATCCTTTCTTATCTGAGCAGTGAACAGTCCGGGCAAATCCTGTCTGATCTTCCTCAGGAAGTACAGGCGGATGTGGCCAAGCGGATCGCACTGATGGACAGCACATCACCGGAAATTGTGAACGAAGTCGAAAGCATCCTGGAGAAGAAGTTGTCTTCAACAGTAACGCAGGATTATACGCAGGCTGGCGGTATCGAAGCAGTTGTGGAAGTGTTAAACAGTGTTGACCGCAGTACAGAGCGGACGATACTTGATGCACTGGAAATCCAGGATCCTGAGCTTGCTGAAGAAATCAAGAAGAGAATGTTCGTCTTTGAAGACATTGTCACTCTCGATAACCGTTCCATCCAACGTGTCATTCGCGATGTGGAGAACGAGGATTTACAGCTTTCATTGAAGGTGGCCAGTGAAGAAGTAAAAGAAACGGTCTTTAATAACATGTCACAACGAATGTCTGACACCTTCCGTGAAGAGATGGAGTACATGGGTCCTGTGCGGTTGAGAGATGTTGAAGAAGCCCAGACGCGTATCGTTGCGGTAATTCGAAGACTTGAGGAAGCAGGTGAGATTGTCATCGCACGTGGTGGAGGAGATGATATCATTGTCTAGAGTAATCAAAACCTACACATCACCGATGGCTGATCGGGAGAAAAAAGAAATCGGACTGAAAAAAGTCCGTTTTCCTCAAATTGAAGGTCATGATGGTCAGGACAGCGATCAAGATACAACAGATGAAATGACCGAATCGAATGAAGCAGCGGATTATGAAGCCTCACTTAAAAGGCGCGAAGAACAGCTTCAACAAAGAGAACAGCGACTTCATGATGAAAGAGCTGCATTTGAAAAGCAGATGGCGGACCAGGATGAGGAGATCCGCAAGCAGGCAGAAGAAACCTTCAACCAGGCTGCGGAAGAGGGCTTTAACCAGGGATATCAGGATGGCCTCGAACAGGGACAGGCCCAATTCAGTGAAGCGGTTCAAGAAGCAAAACAAATCATCGAACTGGCCCGTCAGGATGTTGTCAGACGCATTGAAGAAGCCGAGCCGGATATTCTTGAACTGGCAGTTGCCATAGCTGCAAGGATAACAGGAACTGAACTCGAGCAGGATTCATCCAAATGGCTGCAGTTTGTCAAACAGGCCATTTATGAAGTCAGGGAGCAGGACGAAGTGAAAGTGTATGTGCCGCCTCACTGGTATCCGATTACGCTTGAAGGCCAGCCTGAGCTTCAGGAAGTAGCCGTTCATGTGGGAGAACTGATTATTCTGCCTGATGAGCAGCTCGTGCAAAATCAATGCCTCCTCGAAACACCATACGGAAGAGTGGATGCCTCAATGGATACACAGCTGCTTGAAGTGAGACAAGCGCTTTTTGAAGTGCTGAAAGCCGGGGGATGACATGAATAAAGAAGCGATGCTGCAAACGATAAATGAGGTTTCTCCATTCAAGTTTTACGGGAAAGTGTCACAAGTAGTAGGGCTCATGATAGAGTCCCGTGGCCCTCAGGCGTCAGTAGGGGAACTTTGCCTGATTCATATATCCCGTACGCAGCGAAAAATTCTTGCTGAGGTTGTCGGCTTTCGCGAAGAAAAAGTCTTACTGATGCCCTTTGACCGGATCTCAGACATTGCTGCAGGCAGTCTTGTTGAGACGATGGGAAGACCCCTCGAAGTGAAAGTGGGCAGAGATATGATCGGGACCGTGGTCGATGGTCTCGGCAGACACTTTCTTGACGGGGGAGAACGCATCGGTAATCAGTATTATTCAACGGATAATGAACCTCCTAATCCGATGACCCGACCGCGTATTTCTGAACCCCTTGGTCTTGGCGTCAAAGCGATCGATGGACTGTTCACGGTCGGAAAAGGACAGCGAATGGGCATCTTTGCCGGAAGTGGTGTCGGAAAGAGTACACTGATGGCAATGATCACAAAGAGTTCTGAAGCGGATATCAACGTTATTGCTCTCATTGGAGAACGAGGAAGGGAAGTTCGGGATTTTATTGAACGGGACCTGGGCGAAGAAGGGATGAAAAACACCATTGTCGTTGTTGCGACGTCTGATCAGCCCCCGCTGATGCGTATTAAAGGGGCGATGACAGCAACGGCCATCAGTGAGTATTTTCGCGATCTCGGCTATGATGTGAACCTGATGATGGACTCGGTTACCCGGGTTGCCATGGCACAGCGTGAAATCGGCTTGGCTATCGGGGAACCGCCAACAACGAAAGGCTACACACCTTCGGTTTTTGCATTGTTACCGCGTCTCCTGGAACGGAGCGGAATGAGTCAATCGGGTTCAATCACTGCCTTTTATACGGTACTCGTTGATGGTGATGATATGAATGAACCCGTCGCAGACTCGGTGAGGGGAATCCTTGACGGGCACCTCGTTCTTGACCGGAAGCTTGCCAATAAAGGCCACTTCCCGGCAATCAACCCGCTAAGCAGTATCAGCAGAATTATGAATGAACTTGTTGATGACAGACACCGTCAGGCAGCGGATAAAGTCAGACAAATCATTTCCACTTATCAGGAATCCGAAGATCTGATCAATATAGGCGCCTACAAAAAAGGCTCCAATCCGGAGGTTGACGAGGCGATTAAACGCTTTCCCGAGGTGAACGAATTTCTCGTACAGGAAGTGCACGAAGCCTTTTCCTATGATGAGATAATGAATCAACTTGTATCGAGATTTGGCTAAAGGAGGTACCAAAAATGGCTTTTCACTATTCGCTTCAAAAAGTAATGGAACATAAAGACCGGGAAAAAAGCGAGGCTGAAAAACAGTACTCCGATGCCATTGATCAATTTGAAACCGTTGCAACAAAACTGTATGAAACACTGAAGCAAAAAGAAGACCTGCAGCAAAGACAGGTAGATCAGATTGGAAAAGGTCTTCCAATCGCGGAAATTCAGCATCACGAGAAGCTGCTGACCTATCTTCAAAAAGAGATCGATTCTCTTCAGTGGCAGACACAGCGGGCTCGGAAAATGATGACAGACAAAGAGCGACTTTTAGTGTCGAAATCCATCGATGTTAAAAAATATGAACGAATGAAAGATATTAAATACGAAGAATACAAAGAACAGGAAAAACAAGAAGAAACCAAGTTTCTCGATGAAATTTCTGTCCAACAATTTGTCAGGCGATGAAATCAGGTGAAGCGATGAGTAAACAGAACAAGAAAAAATCAGAAGGTAAGCTTCAGGTCTTTTTCATGGTTGTCCTGATCCCCGCTGTCTTTGCCATTATATTGGCGGCCGTAGTGTTGTACTACCTCGGATTTAACATTGGAGATCAGATGCGGAATATCGCCGGCGTGTTGCCCTTTATCGAAAGTGAAGAAGTGATGGAAGGCGAAGAGGAGTTAACAACCGAAGAGTACATCGCCCAGCTCGAACGGGAAAATCAGACACTGACCAGAGACACTGAAGATCTGCAGCGACAAGTGGAATCACAGGAAGAAGAAATCCTTCAGCTCGAAGAAGAACTGTTGCTTCTGCAAAGTGACGGGACGCTGGAAGACGGCGAAATGGAAGGTGATACTGTCGAAGCTTCGGCAGACCTGAACGATATTGTCAGGACATTGCAGGAAATGACTGCTTCAAGAGCGGCGGACATTATGGAGGAATTGCCGCAGGATCAGGCGGTAACGTACTTACAGCTTATGAATAACCGTGCGAGAGCGGACATTCTCTCAAGGATGGAAGCTGAAACAGCGGCTGTATTGATCAGCCAGCTTTCAGAATAGAATAAACAATCCTTTGAAAGGGGGTGAAAACATGATTAGCATGAACGCAATGGCAGCGATGATCAGCAGTAAACCCTCCGTGCAGCAAGAATCAGCTTCGTCAGCGACAAGAAGTGAATCTCCCAAAAATGATTTCCTTTCCACGCTGAAACAGGCCGTTCAGTCAGGCGATCAGGCAGCTGTGAAAGAAGTCTTGGCAAAAGTCAGTGAAACAAATGACATGGCGCTTCAGGATTTAGATTTAAAAGAAATGATGGCGGAACTGGTGAAAGTGTTTGAAGCGTTGCTTGCTGAACTGGATGAGGAAGATGTTTCAGGCTGGTTGGAAACATTCCTTTCAGATTGGGAAGAACTGCTTCCGGATGGTTGGCTTGAAGAAGTACAGGCATATGAAGACTTGACACTTGAACAGGTTATGAGCTTATTTGTTGAATTGTCTGATGAACTCACATTAACCAAAGATAATGAAGCGCCAAAAGCAGAGCCGGATCCATTAATGCTGCTGATGATGCTCGAACTGCTTCGTAATCAGGATGCTGAAGAAATCAGTGAAGAAGCTTTGGGGTATCTCTCCCAGGCTGAGGGTCTGTTGGCTTCCATGACTCAGGTGATGTTGCCGGAAGTAAAGCCTGATCAGCAGATGAATCTCGATCAAATGAGACGGAACTGGATGAATTTTTTCGAGCGTACGGTACAGGCACCTGAACAAGTCAATCAACAGGGTCAGTCACGATTCCAGGAATTCGCTTTTTTGAAAGAGTTGTTTGCAAGAACGAACGGAAGCAGTCAATCGAATCAGCAAATGCCTTCAATGTTGCTTGATACGAACAATGCACAGCTTGCAAGATTCCAAATGATGATGGGGGCATCCCTCACGCAGCAGGCTCAGCCGGAACGTGCGAGTCAGGAAGCCTTTATCAGGCAGTTTCAGAATCTCTTATCGAAAAGCTCTTTTCAACAGCTTTCGAATGGGATACAACAAATGTCCATCAAGCTTCATCCGCAGTCACTTGGACGTTTGGATATTCAGGTCCAGATGGTTAACGGCGCACTTGTTGCACGCATGATGACATCGACTTCAGCAACGCGGGATCTTCTTGACGGCCAGCTGCAGTCATTAAGAGCCGCATTCCAGTCCCAGAATATTCAGGTGGACAGAATTGAAGTCACTCAACAGCAAAGTCAGTCTCTTTTCAGGGATCCAAAAGACGACGAGACGAACCAGCAGGCATTCACTGATGACAATCAAGACAAAGATGACCAGGATGAACAGGAAGAAGTCCTTGACTTCTCAGATTTACTCGAAGTCAGTATTGACGAAGAAGTGTAATGAAAAGGAGGGAGACACATGCCAATTAATCCGATGGGCGGCAATAGCAGCCTTTATTATGAGGATTACGTCAGAGAGCAACGCGCAAAAGGAACCGGCGATTCTGAAATGGGGAAAGATGCTTTTTTGAAGCTTCTCATCACCCAGCTGCAAAATCAGGACCCGCTTGATCCGATGGAAGACAAAGAGTTCATCTCTCAGATGGCGAATTTCTCTTCACTCGAGCAGATGACGAACATGAACGAGAATATGAATAAGTTTCTTGAGAGTCAGCAGCAGAGCCAGTTTTTCTCTCACAGCGACATGATCGGAAAACAGATCGAGTGGCAGGAAGAAGTGAAGAATGAGAATGGCGACAAACGCATGGAAACAATGAGTGCCATCGTCCAGGCCGTCAAGTTTAAAGATGGCATTGCGACGATTCTCACAGAAAGTGGTAAGGAACTGAGTGTGGATGACATTCAGAAGATTGCTTTGCCGAATGAAGGTGAGGGTGAGGAATAATGGTTAAATCCAATTTCTTTCCGAACCAGATTCAACCGCAAGCACCGATTTCACCGCAGTCAAAACCGAAACGAACCGGTCAGACCAAACCGAATGGCCCTGGATTCGATCAGGTGTTACAGGATAGACTGAAGCCTGATACGCAGCTTAAAGTCAGCAAACATGCTGAGAAAAGGCTGCAGGACAGAGGCATTCAGCTTTCTCCAGAGACTTGGAACGCAATCGAAGATCGGATTGGAGAAGCGAAGCAAAAAGGTATCCGTGATTCACTGGTACTCACAAAAGAAGCCGCTCTGGTCGTTAATGCAGGCAGTGAAACCGTCATTACGGCAATGAACCGTGAAGAAGCGGCAAGCCAGCTGTTTACAAACATCAATGGTGCAATCATTCTTGGCGATGAAGAATAACACGTAATAAGGGGAACAATGGCCGGACCGAAAGGAAGCCAACCTGCTGTGGACCGATTGAAGCAGCAGCCCCTCGATCTCACAATACGAAAGGGGAACAACAACCATGATTCGATCCTTATATTCAGGTATCGGCGGTATGAATAACTTTCAGACTAAGCTCGATGTCATCGGTAACAATATTTCAAACGTCAACACCTTCGGCTTTAAGAAAGGCCGGGTCACGTTTAACGACCTCGTCAGCCAGCAGCTTGCAGGAGCCTCCTCACCGCAGGAAGGCGAACGCGGGGGAACGAACCCTAGACAGGTCGGTCTTGGTGGCAGCACGGCAAGTATCGACACGATAAACACACAAGGCTCATTGCAGTCCACAGGACGCGACCTTGACATGGCGATTTCAGGTGACGGTTTTTTCCAGGTTGCTGACGGAGGACAGAATTTCTATACACGCGCCGGGAACTTTTACCTTGACGAAAACGGCATGCTCGTAAATGCGGATGGTCTGAGACTCCAAGGCTATGGAGTCGGTGACGACGGTGCGATTGATGAAGCTGCAGGAGTTGGTGATCTGTTTATTCCTGCAGGGGAGCAGGTTGATCCTGAAGCGACAAGCCAAGTCGATTTAAGAGGAAATCTGAATGCCGATTCTGAGATAGGAGAAGAGCGTACAGTAAGATTCTTTATTACAGACCCTCTTGGTGGGGAGCAGGAAATCAGATTACTTATGACGAAAACAGCTGAAAATGAATGGGATTATTCATTAGAATATTGGGATAACGATATAGAGGATTGGGATATACTACCTGATATAGGGCAAGGTTTTTTTGATTTTTCTGGTACTGAAGATGGTGTTTCTAGAGGTAGAATGAATCTTGATAATCTTGAATTAATTGTTGAAGATTTAGGGTTCATTGGTGGACCTTGGGAAGGTCATGAAGGATCATTAAATCTAAATTTATCCAATGTTACTCAGTTTAGCTCACGATCTACTGTAGAAGTTGAATCAAGAAACGGTTCTTCAGACGGAACCCTTGAAAGCTACACTGTATCGGAAACTGGTGAAATCAATGGTATATTCTCGAACGGCGAAGTTCGTTTACTTGGACAGGTAGCTTTAGTGAATTTCAATAATCCATCTGGACTCTCAAAAGCTGGATCCAATCTCTTTGAAGTTTCCAATAACTCAGGTGAACCTCAGGTAGGACTCGCGGGCATTGGTGGACGTGGTTCACTTGTCGGGGCAACACTAGAGATGTCCAATGTGGATCTTTCTGAAGAATTCGCAGAGATGATCGTGTCTCAGCGTGGTTTCCAGGCCAATACACGAATGATTACGACTTCTGACGAAATTCTCCAGGAGTTAATTAACCTGAAGCGTTAACCCATTACAATGGTCGTGGCTAAGCGCATGCAGCGCTTAGCCATAGCCATTTGATACATAATCAAATGAGAGCCTGCCGTTTCTTTGATGACGAGAGCGACAAGCTGGCAGATAATAAACAGGTTACAGTCATCGAATCAGACTACTACAGGAGGAAAGAGCAGCGCTTCTAAAAGTGGGCTCAAAAAAATACAATGATCATACTGACACGATTAAATGACCAAAAATTCACACTGAATGCCCTCTATATCGAGCAAATTCAATCCTTTCCGGATACGACGATTACTCTATCAAACGGGAAAAAGATCGTCGTCAAAGAAGATGAACAAAGCGTCACGGAAATGATTGAACATTTTTATAAGCGAATTGGTCTTACTCCTCTGATTCGCAGACCGGATACAAATGCAGATGGTGAGAAGGAGGGATAGGCGCTCATGTTCAAAAACAGACTTGTTAATATAATGCTGATTATCCTTGTGGGGATGACTTTAATAGGCGTCTTGGCTCTGGTTCTCTACACACAATTTTTCCAGGCTGCAGATCCTGATGCAGAGCCGACGATTGATGAAGTCATTGAACTTTCCATAGAAACTGAAGAAATCACCACTAATCTTCTATCCAATCATGTGATCCGGGCACAGTTTGTCATACAGACCGATAATCGTCATGCCCGAAATGAGCTAGAAAAACGAAACTTTCAGGTGGAAAATATCATTATCCGGGAATTGTCGGATATGAGAGAAGCCGATTTTCAAGGCTCGGAAGGCATTCGGAATTTAGAAGAACAAATCCGATATGAAATCAATCAGATTATGCAAGACGGGCATGTTGTACAGGTATATATGAGTATGCGGGTCGTGCAATAGTCCGTTTCCTGTTCTCATTCTGATGACATGTATTGAGACTGATGGTCTGAATAGTAAATGAAAGAATACTGAATCATAGAACTCAATTGCTGTTATGGATTCATTCAGAAAGACAATGATTCATGTTCGGCTCAGGAAGTGAGGTGAGGTTTTCATGGCAGATGTTCTGTCCCAGGGCGAAATAGATGCCCTGTTGTCCGCATTGTCAACTGGCGAGATGGATGCGGACGAACTAAAGAAAGAAGAAACGCAGAAAAAAATAAAAACCTATGATTTTAAACGGGCTCTCCGTTTTTCAAAAGACCAGATTCGAAGTTTAACAAGGATCCATGAGAACTTTGCGAGACTCTTGACGACGCAATTGTCAGCCCAGTTGCGCACTTTTGTTCAAATCAGTGTAGCATCTGTGGATCAGTTGCCGTATGATGAGTTTATCCGGTCTGTCCCAAAACAGACGATCTTGAATGTGTTTGAACCTTATCCATTAGACGGACGGTTCGTCCTTGAAGTAAACCCGAACATTGCATACGCCATGCTTGACCGGATGCTTGGAGGCCAGGGAGAGGCGTATAATAAAGTTGATAACTTAACAGAGATTGAAGCGAAAATCATGACACAGCTCTTTCAACGAACATTGGAAACGTTCAGGGAAGCGTGGCTCTCCGTAGAAGAAATTGATCCCATGATGGATGATCTGGAAGTAAATCCGCAGTTTTTGCAGCTCGTATCACCAAATGAGACGGTTGTAGTCATTTCATTTTCGACAACCATTGGAGAATCCTCCGGGATGATCAATATTTGTCTCCCGCACGTCGTCATTGAGCCCCTTCTACCAAAGCTGTCTGTGCATTTATGGATGCAGACAAAGAAGAAAGAACGCAAACCTGGTGAAATCGAAGCACTGGAACTCAATATCAAACGTGCGCCTCTTGATGTGGCGGTTCAACTTGGTCAGAGTGAGATTACAATCGAAGAATTCGTCCATCTCGCTGTGGGGGACACAATCGAACTAAATCAATCCATTGATGAACTGCTCAGAATGACGGTAGGAGGATCACCCAAGTACAAAGTCCAGCCCGGTAAAGTGAAAGAGCATCTTGCCGTGCAAATTGTGGAAGACATAGAAGAGGAGGAACTGCTTTATGATGAACGATAATGACGATATGCTGTCGCAGGATGAAATCAATGCATTGCTGAGCGGTATGGACGATGATGACGATGACAGCAGCACGGAAACTGAAACGGATGACGGATCCGGTGATTCTGCCAAAGTGGATCCGGGTAATTATTTATCCGATATCGAAATTGATGCGCTCGGTGAAATCGGGAATATTTCATTTGGCAGCTCTGCAACGGCGTTATCCACTTTATTGAACCAAAAAGTGGATATCACAACACCGAAAGTATCCGTCGTTCGAAAAAGCGATCTTGAAAAAGAATTTCCAAAACCGCATGTTGCGATTTCCGTGACGTATACCGCTGGATTTGAAGGGCTGAATCTTTTGGTTATTAAAACAAAGGATGCCTCAATCATTGCGGATTTGATGATGGGGAATGACGGAACAAATGCTCCTGAAGAAATGGGTGACATGGAACTTAGTGCTGTTCAGGAAGCAATGAATCAGATGATGGGTTCCGCATCCACCTCGATGTCAACGATCTTTAATAAGAAGGTTGATATTTCACCACCGGGTATTGATATGATGGATTTGGCAGAAAATCCGGATGCCATAGAAATCCCTGGAGAAGATGTCCTTGTTCAGATCTCATTTAATCTGAAAATCGGTGATTTGATTGATTCAAGGATCATGCAGCTTCTGACGGTCTCGTTTGCGAAAGATATGGTTGACCAGCTTATGAATCCTGGCGGGGATGACGATGTTATGGATGCTGTCCAGGAGGACCCGCTTGCTCCGGCACCGCCTCAGCCAGAGCAGCAGGCACCTGAGCGGCAGCAGCAACAGGCTCAACGGGAGCAACAGGCACCACCACAGCAACAGCAGGCCGCTCCGCAGCAACCTCAGCAGATCAGTCAGAGACAGCAACCGCCGGGACGTGAAGCGAATGTGCAGCCTGCGGCATTTTCATCCTTCGAAACGCCTTCTCTAAATGAAAATGAACAGAGGAACTTGGATCTGTTAATGGACATCCCGCTTGAAGTAACCGTTGAGCTGGGCCGAACGAAACGTTCCATCAAAGAAATTCTGGAGCTTGGACAGGGATCGATTGTGGAATTGGATAAACTTGCCGGTGAACCGGTTGATATTCTGGTGAATCAGCGTTTGATTGCAAAAGGTGAAGTAGTGGTTATTGATGAAAACTTCGGTGTCCGGGTTACGGATATTGTCAGTCAGGCTGAACGCCTGAAACAACTAAAGTAATGACAGTTAATTTCAATTGAGGAGGCCAGGAGCAATGGCGACGACAGTACTGATTGTGGATGATGCAGCATTTATGAGAATGATGATTAAAGATATTTTAAGTAAGAACGGTTTTGATGTGGTGGGTGAAGCAGGTGATGGTCAACAGGCTGTAGATATGTATAAAGAGCAGTCACCGGATCTTGTCACGATGGATATTACGATGCCTGAGATGGATGGCATTACAGCCTTAAAAGAAATCAAAACCCATGACCCGAATGCCAAAGTGATTATGTGTTCAGCAATGGGCCAACAGGCGATGGTTATCGATGCGATTCAGGCTGGTGCAAAAGATTTTATTGTCAAGCCGTTTCAGGCAGACAGAGTATTAGAGGCGATCAGTAAAACACTTGGATGATCGGCCCAGAGGTGAAGCAAGTGAAATTGATAAATATAGTGACCGTGATACTTGCCTTACTGGTTCTTGCTGCTCCGTCAGCAGCCCACGGTGAGGATAACAATTTTGGGGAACAGGACAGAAGCGTTATAGATGGACTGAATGTAACCGATCCTGAAGACACCAATGATACCGGGGATTCTCCTGAAGAAGGGAAAGCGCCTGATGAAGACGGCGTCGAGGTGCCGGAAACTGAGGAAGAAGAAGCGCCTCTCGTCGGTTACGAGGATCAGAATTTGTTTCTCATGCTCGTCCAGCTGTTCTTGGCTTTGGGTGTTGTGCTGTTCCTGATTTATATGCTGCTCAGGTTTATGAATAACCGGACGAGAAGCTTTCAGGCGAACCGGACAATTCAAACATTGGGTGGTACGGGCGTAGGTCAGAACCGTTCCGTGCAGATTGTACGTGTCGGGGACCGGATCCTCGTAGTCGGTGTTGGAGAAACGGTTCAGCTGCTCCGGGAAATTACCGATCCTGAAGAAGTGGAACGGTTGTCCAAGTCTCCGGAAACGGAGGATTTTTACGAACGTCCGTTTTCGAAACTCGGATCTCTGTTAAACAAAAACAAACAGGGGAATGAATCCGAAACGCAGGAACAGGCCTTTCGATCTCTCTTGGACAGGGAAATGTCTGACGTGAAAAATTCTCAAAAGAAGATTCATTCTGCAATGGAGGAGAAGAAGTAATGCTGTTATTAGCGATTGAAATTCCGGCACTCGACATCTTCAGCGATGATCCTGCCAATCTGACATCAACTGTTCAGTTGCTTCTTCTCTTAACCGTTTTGTCCTTGGCACCTGCTATTTTGATTCTGATGACAAGTTTTACGAGAATTGTCATTGTTCTGTCGTTTGTAAGAAACGGATTGGCTACACAACAGATGCCGCCAAACCAGGTCATAATCGGGTTGGCGTTATTTTTAACATTTTTTGTGATGGCTCCTACATTTTCAGAGGTAAATGAAGCAGCTTTACAGCCATTGTTTGATGGGGACATCAGCCAGGAAGAGGCATTTGACGAGGCAACCATTCCGATGAAAGAATTTATGGCACAGCATACGAGAGAGCGGGATCTTGCCCTGTTCATGGGGTACGCTGGACAGGAGCGTCCGGAATCTCTTGAAGATATCCCTTTAACCTCGCTGGTTCCGGCCTTTGTCATCAGTGAACTGAAAACGGCGTTTCAGATCGGTTTCATGATCTTTGTCCCTTTTTTGGTGATTGATATGGTTGTGGCGAGTGTGCTGATGTCGATGGGGATGATGATGTTGCCGCCGGTTATGATTGCCCTGCCGTTTAAGGTGCTCTTGTTTGTTTTGGTTGACGGCTGGCACCTTGTAGTCAGATCTTTACTTTATACCTTTTAGGAGAGGATACATATGAGTCCCGAAATGGTAATTGGTTGGGCGGAACAGGGCGTATTTACAACGCTGTTAATCGCAGGTCCTCTGTTGATCACGGCTCTTGCGATCGGACTTGCGGTCAGTGTATTTCAGGCCACGACGCAAATTCAGGAACAGACCCTTGCATTCATTCCTAAGATCGCGGGAGTTTTGATTGCATTGGTTATTTTCGGTCCGTGGATGCTGCAGCTCTTAACGACATTTGCCTATGATATATTCAGTGATTTTACCCGATTTATAGGATAGGTGCTTATGGAAATTGAAATTATCGAATGGATTCCTGCTTTTCTGCTTGTCCTGGTGAGGGTCTCTGCGTTTATGGTCACCCTGCCCTTTTTTTCCTATCAGACCATACCGAACCGGTTCAAAATCGGATTTGCCGCATTTCTTTCCTGGATCATGATTTTTAGTGGTGACTGGCCGATTATTGAATTGAATTATGAATTTGTACTGCTTGCCATTAAAGAAGCGCTTGTCGGCTTGACTGTCGGCCTGATTGCCCTCTTGCTGCTGTATGCGATACAGGTGGCAGGCGGACTGATCGATTTGAAACTCGGGTTTCTGATCGCGAACGTCGTCGATCCGCAGACCGGTACTCAGGCACCTTTGATCGGGAGTTATCTGTATACATTTGCGCTCTTGTTTCTTTTAGCCACAAATGCTCATCATTTATTGCTTGATGGTGTTTACTACAGCTATGAGTTTATTCCGCTGGATCAGACTTTTTTGCCATTAGGCTCAGAAGACTATGTTGAATTTATCGGTGTAACTATGAATACGATGTTTATTATTGCATTTCAAATGTCCATGCCGATTATGGGTTCGATTTTTCTGGTTGATGTGGCACTGGGCTTCATAGCCCGAACGGTTCCACAGGTCAACGTGTTTGTTATTGGTTTTCCAGTGAAGATTTTTTTGGGGTTCGTGTTCATGATTGTAACCATGCCTGTATTTTTTGTATTGGTAAATAACCTTATTGAAACCGTCCTGGTCACCATGCGGACGTTAATGCAACTATACGGGGGCGTGTAAAGGATGTTGCTAAAACTTGATTTGCAGTACTTTGCACAGGAAAAAACAGAAAAAGCGACACCGAAGAAGAAGAGAGAATCCCGTAACAAAGGGCAGGTTGCCAAAAGTACGGACGTTAATACAGCCTTTATTCTGATGTTTGTGTTTTTGATGTTTTTTTTCGCAGGTCCATTTATGGTTGATCAGATGCTTACTATCGTCCGTTTCACAATGGAAGAATATTTGCTCATGGATGTTACGCCTGCGAATGTGCAACCGATGTTCATTGACTACATTTTTCAGGCCGCTGTGGCCGTGGCTCCGGTAATGCTTGCTTCCGTGATCGCAGGGGTATTTGCCAACTATGTTCAGGTAGGCGTTTTATTTGCTCCGGAGGCCGTGAAGTTTAAACTCGAAAAAATAAATCCCTTGAAAGGGTTCAAACGAATCTTCTCAATACGAGCCCTTGTGGAATTTTTAAAATCGATGATGAAAATTGTACTCGTAGGTGGCGTAACAGGGATCGTCATTTGGCTTTATATGGATGATCTTCTTAAAATCGGACTATACGCTGTGGAAGATGCAGCTGTCCTCATCGGCACACTTATTATTTTCATGGGACTGGCTGTAGGGTTTCTTTTGATCTTCCTTGCTATCCTTGATTACATGTATCAAAAATATGACTTCGAAAAAAATATCCGCATGTCCAAGCAGGACGTGAAGGATGAATATAAAAAGACCGAGGGTGACCCCCTCATCAAATCAAAAATCAAAGAAAAGCAACGTCAAATGGCAATGAGCAGGATGATGCAGGAAGTTCCGAAAGCAGACGTGGTTATCACGAATCCGACGCACTATGCGATTGCGTTGAAATACGATGCAGACAATATGGAAGCACCGGTAATCGTGGCAAAGGGCGTCGATTACGTTGCATTAAAACTGATTAACATTGCCAAAAATAATGAAGTGTTGACTGCAGAGAACCGTCCCCTCGCAAGAGCGCTTTACGCTCAGGCTGATATCGGTGATCAGGTTCCGGAAGATTTATTTAAAGCCGTCGCAGAAGTGTTGGCTTACGTATACCGGATTCAGAAGAAAATCTGAATGTGTATACCGCACAGGCGAGTTAGGAGAGAAGCGCAATGCCCTTAAAGGACTTTAGTATTTTATTAGGCGTTATTTTAATTGTGGTCATGCTGATCATCCCTTTACCGACAATGATGATCGACTTTTTGATTATTGTTAATATATCGATTGCGCTGCTGATTATTCTTGTTTCCATGAATACGAGAGAGCCGCTGCAATTTTCCATTTTTCCAACGTTACTGCTCCTTGTAACGTTATTCAGACTTGGACTGAATGTTTCCACGACGCGTGCGATCCTTGGCAACCAGGGAGATGCCGGTAATGTCATTGAAACGTTCGGTCAATTCGTCGTTGGTGGGAATGCGCTAGTCGGTTTTGTCGTATTCGTCATTCTGGTCGTTATTCAGTTTATCGTCATTACCAAGGGTGCGGAACGTGTTTCCGAAGTGGGAGCACGATTCACACTTGATGCGATGCCGGGTAAACAAATGAGTATTGATGCTGATTTGAACGCGGGTATGATTTCAGATACGGAAGCAAAAGAGCGCAGGCAAAAGATTGAACAGGAAGCGGATTTTTACGGTTCCATGGATGGTGCGAGTAAATTTGTTAAGGGTGACGCCATTGCCGGTATTGTTATTGTTATTATTAATATTATTTTCGGTCTTGTAATCGGGATGGTTCAGGAAGGACTCCCACTTGCAGAAGCCGCGGATAAGTATACGCTGTTAACAGTCGGGGACGGACTTGTGTCCCAAATCCCTGCTCTTTTGATTTCTACCGCAACAGGTATTGTCGTCACTCGTGCTGCGTCGGAAGGAAACCTAGGTCATGACATTACGAAACAGCTTTTGGCCTATCCGAAGATGCTGTACGTTGCCGGTGGGACGATTTTTATGCTTGGTGTCTTCACGCCGATAACAGGCAGTGTAACATTTACAATTGCCTCTCTCTTAGCACTTGGAGGATTCCTTCTTGAGCGCGCGAACAAGAAAGAGCTCGTACTTGAAGAAGAATCTGAAGAAGAGCAGGATCAGTCTGATCAGGAAGATCTGAAGTCTCCGGAGAGTGTGGTCAATCTGCTTCAGGTTGATCCCATTGAATTTGAGTTCGGATACGGCCTGATTCCACTCGCTGATGCCAACCAGGGGGGAGACTTACTCGACAGGGTGGTTATGATCAGACGGCAATTGGCAATTGAGATGGGCATGATCGTTCCGGTGATCCGGATACGTGATAACATTCAATTACAACCGAATGAATATTCCATTAAAATTAAAGGGAACGAAGTCGCAAAAGGAGAACTGCTGCTGGATCACTTTATGGCGATGAGTCCGGGCGTGGAGGATGAAAATGTCCATGGGATTGAAACCGTTGAACCTGCGTTTGGGTTGCCGGCACTGTGGATCTCGGAAGATCTGAAAGAACAGGCAGAGTTATCCGGGTATACGGTTGTGGACCCGCCGTCTGTCGTGTCGACACATTTAACCGAAGTGATTAAACGACATGCCCATGAATTGATCGGCCGTCAGGAGACAAAGCAGCTGGTCGATCATCTGAATGAAACGTATCCGACGCTGGTTGAGGAAGTGACACCGAATCCACTGAGTGTCGGAGATATCCAAAAAGTTCTCGGCAATCTGTTGAAAGAAAAGGTGTCAATTCGAAATTTGCCCGTGATTTTCGAAACATTGGCAGACTATGCACAGATGACGAGAGATACGGATTTGATGACTGAATACGTCAGGCAATCCCTCTCTCGTCAAATCACAAAACAATATGCAACAGAAGGGGAACCGCTCTACGTCATCACGATGGGTGGCGATGTTGAAAAAACGCTGGCTGACTCTGTTCAGCAAACGGAACAGGGAGCCTTCTTGAATTTGGATCCGCAAATGTCTCAAAAAATAGTTGAGAATACAATGATGGAAGTTCAGCGTCTCCAGGAGACTGGACACATGCCTTTGATATTGTGCTCACCGGCAGTTCGTATGTATGTTCATCATTTAATTGAGAGATATATGCCGCAAGTACCGGTTTTATCGTATAATGAACTTGAGCCACATGTTGAAGTTCAAAGTGTAGGGGTGGTGAACAGTCAATGAAGGTAAAAAAATATACAGCTAAAACCATGTCTGAAGCCATGGAGAAAATAAAAGGGGAACTTGGTCAGGATGCCGTCATACTGAATTCTAAACGTGTTGAAAAAGGTGGTTTTTTGGGTCTGTTCACAAAAAAGAATGTGGAAGTGATTGCCGCTATTGATCCGGATACTCAGGATTCGGCAAAAGCGTCAAGTGGGAAGGTGCCCCGGCAAGCAGCTAGTCCCCGGCAGCGACCGGTTCCAAAAGAATCACAGGATACAAGGAAATTGACGCGGGAAATTGATGAGTTAAAGCAGATGATCCAGTCCATGCAAACATCAGGTTCTCAACAAATATCTGCAGAAGAATTCCCTGGGTATTTGACTGAATTGAATCATATTCTGAAAGACCAGGAGATCCACGATGTCTATCGGCTGGAGATCATGCGTGCACTCTTAAAACGCTGGTATCAGGAAAATGGGGAGTCCCAGCCTGAGTCTGCAATCTTGAAATGGCTGCAAAATGAACTGGATCAGAGTCTCATCGATATTCCGTGCGGGGCATTTGATTACCAATAGAAGTATTTGAATCTGGTCGGTCCTACAGGAGTGGGGAAAACAACATCGGTTGCGAAGATTGCAGCTCATGCGGTTTTGAAAGAAAATAAAAAAGTGGCGTTTATTACAACAGATACCTTTCGGATAGCGGCAATTGAGCAGTTGAAAACATATGCCAAACTGCTTCATGTACCTCTGGAGGTTGCCTATTCAATCGAGGATTTTAAAGCAGCTGTCGAAAAATTCGAGGATTATGATTTCGTCGTGATTGACTCTGCCGGACGAAACTTCAGAAACCGATTATACGTTGAGCAACTCAATCAGCTTATTGATTTTAACGAACATATGGAAACCCATCTTGTTTTGAGTACGACTGCAAAGTACAGGGACATGAAGACGATTATTGAGCAATTTCAGCTTATCACAATCGATAAATTTATCTTTTCGAAATTGGATGAAACCGATTCGGTTGGCTCCGTGTATAATGCTATGAGGGATTATCAGACAGGAGCAAGTTACATTACGACCGGGCAAAATGTTCCCGATGATATCGAAGAGGCCAGCCGGCAGCAGATTATCAGCTGGATCGTCAGGAGTTGATCGTGATGTATGATCAGGCAGATGCACTCCGTAAAAAGATGAATAATGTATCTGACGGTGACACCTCAAAACAGGCCGAAGTTATTGCTGTCGTAAGCGGAAAAGGCGGCGTAGGAAAATCCAATTTCACGCTTAATTTTGCTATTTCCCTTCAGAAAATGAATAAAAAAGTTCTTGTGATTGATTTGGATATCGGGATGGCGAATATCGACATCCTGCTTGGGCAATCATCCCGCTACTCGATTGTCGATATGATGAATCAGGACATGCCCATATGGTCTATTATGGAAGAGGGACCGGAAGGACTTCGCTATATTGCAGGTGGGAGCGGTTTGACAGATCTGTTTGAAATGGATGAAACAAAAGCGGATCATTTTTACAGACAAATGGCCAGCGCTGAGGCCTCGTTTGATTACATCTTTCTGGATATGGGGGCAGGTGTAAACACAAACAGCGCTTATTTTTTATTTTCTTCTCACCATATTTTTCTTGTGACAACACCTGAACCTACCTCTGTGACCGATGCGTATGCTATGATTAAATATATCCATAATTATGATACTGATTTACCCATTTCCCTGATTATCAATCGGGCCAGAAGTAAAAAAGACGGAGAACGAACGTCTGAAAATGTAAAACAGGTGACCAAGCGGTTTCTCGGCAAAACCATTCACTTGCTAACCATTTTACCGGATGACAATATCGTTTGGAAGGCAGTCAGAGCTCAAGAACCTTTTGTTCTATATAATCCGGAATCGAAGCCCTCTAAGGCGATATTGAATACAGTGGAAAGCTTTTTGATTAAAAATGGAGAGGTGGTTGAAGGTGCATTACAAAAACCATCTTTTATTTCGAAATTAAAAGGATTTTTGCGTTCACGATAGACGGGAGGCGTTGACATGATTAAGGTTTTGGTGGTTGATGATTCCGCATTTATGCGAAAAATGTTGTCCGACATGCTCAGTTCACATCCCGACATTACGGTTGTGGACAAGGCTCGAAACGGTCGGGACGGACTGGAGAAAATAGAGCAACACAAGCCGGATGTCGTCACATTGGATGTTGAAATGCCTGTAATGACAGGGATTGAGGCACTCGAAGAAATCATGAAAACAACCCGCACACCGGCTATCATGGTCAGCAGTGTCACGAAAGAAGGCGCTGAAACGACCATGAGAGCGATGGAGCTGGGAGCATTTGACTTTATCGCCAAACCGTCCGGTGCGATCTCTCTTGATATTGATAAAGTAAAAGATGACCTGATAGAAAAAGTGCTGCACGCAAGCAAAGTATCGAGAAAAAAGTTGACGCCTGCTCCAAAAAGAACGGATGAAAAACCAAAGCGTATCGAACGGATTCAAAGACCTGATTTTTCTTTGGAACCTGGACCATCAGGGAAGAGGGAAGTGCTCGGCAAAACAATTGTCGCTATTGGAACTTCAACGGGGGGGCCGAAAGCCTTGCAAAGGGTTTTGACGGCTTTACCGGAGAACTTCCCTTTCCCCATCATTATCGTGCAGCATATGCCCAAAGGATTTACGCGATCGCTCAGTGAACGTTTGAACTCGTTATCTGCGATTTCTGTTAAAGAAGCAGAAGAAGGTGACATTTTAAAAAAAGGGGTTGCCTATATTGCCCCGGGAGGATACCATTTAAAAGTAAGAAGGGCAGGGACTTCAGTCGGAATTCATTTAGATCAGTCACCACTTGTGAATGGACACCGTCCATCGGTGGATGCGATGTTCTTTTCCCTGGCTGATTTGCATCCGGAGAGGGTCATCGCAGTTGTGATGACCGGTATGGGTTCTGATGGGAAGCAAGGCCTGATCCGATTGAAACAGTTATCAAAAACCAAAGCAATAGCAGAATCAGAACGGACTTCAGTTGTTTTTGGAATGCCCAAAGCAGCCATTGATACACATTTTGTTGACTCAGTCAAAGATCTTGAAGATATCTCTTCCGAGATCCTGAGATACTGTTAATCAGGAGGGTTTTTATGGAACGCAATCAGTATTTAGACATGTTTATTGACGAAAGTACCGAACATCTTCAGGCACTTAACAAAAATCTGCTGGACTTGGAGAAAAATCCCGAAGACCTTCAAATCGTAAATGAAATTTTTCGTTCAGCCCACACATTAAAAGGTATGGCGGCGACGATGGGATTTGAAGACCTCGCAAGTCTCACTCATCAGATGGAAAATGTCCTCGACGGGATTCGCAATGAAAAAATTGGTGCTACCACTCAACTGATGGACGTCGTGTTTGAATCAGTTGATGATCTGGAATTTATGGTAAATGACATTGCGGATGGTGGAGAGGGTAAAAAGGATGTCACTGAGGTGGTCGCAAAGCTGGAAATGCTTGAAAAAGGCGAGAACTCAGAAACGGTTCAAGCCGGAAGTGGTGTTGAAACGAAGTCGCAGAATGGTGATCGAACGGATGTTGAATATGACGATTTCGAACATACGGTGATTCGGCAGAGTTATGAACAGGGTTTTAATCCCCTCCAAATCAGCATCTCTCTTCGTGAAGATGTGATTTTGAAAGCTGCCAGGGTGTTTATGGTATTTGAAGTCCTCGAACAGGTTGGGGAAGTCATCAAATCTGTTCCGGCAGTCGATAAACTCGAAGAAGAGGAATTTGATCTGTCCTTTGATGTTACGTTAGTGACGAAAACGGATGCAGAAGAAGTAAAATCACGTATTATGAAGGTGTCAGAAATTGATGATGTGATTATCGAAACCATTGATGTGGATGCGTTTGAAGAACAGCCCGATGAAAAAACGGCTGCATCTAATGATCCTGGTGAGACACCCAAACCGCAGTCTTCGGAAAAATCATCCGGAGCAAAAGAACCAGAAAACGGGAATGATAAAGAGGAAAAGACAACACAGCCGTCCAATAAAACCATCCGGGTCAATATTGATCGCCTGGACAGTCTGATGAATCTTTTTGAAGAGCTGGTCATTGACCGGGGTCGACTCGAACAGATCTCGAGAGATATGAAAAGTGCAGAATTGACTGAAACAGTTGAACATATGTCGCGGATTTCAGGTGATCTTCAAAATATCATTCTGAATATGCGCATGGTACCGGTCGAACAGGTATTTAACCGCTTTCCGCGTATGGTTCGTGGTCTTGCAAAAGATCTGAATAAAAAGATTAACCTTGAAATCATTGGAGCGGAAACCGAACTCGACAGAACCGTCATTGATGAAATTGGTGATCCGCTTGTTCACCTGCTTCGAAATTCCATTGACCATGGTGTTGAAATGCCTGCAGAGCGTAAGCAGGCTGGGAAAAGCGATGAAGGAAATATAACGCTCAAAGCCTATCACAGCGGAAATCATGTCTTCATCGAAGTATCCGATGACGGTTCAGGCATCAACCGTGACCGTGTTTTGAGAAAAGCAATAAAAAGCGGGATTGTCACAGAAGAGAACTCGCACAATATGACTGATCGTCAAGTATATGAACTGCTCTTCTCCAGCGGTCTGAGTACGGCGGATGTGATTTCTGATGTATCAGGCAGAGGCGTAGGGCTGGATGTTGTTAAAAATAAAATCGAATCCCTTGGCGGTAACGTTACGGTAACATCAAAGCCGGGTGAAGGGACTACGTTTTCCATTCAACTTCCACTGACGCTTTCCATTATCTCCGTTATGCTGGTTGAAGTGCAGGAAGAAATCTATGCAGTCCCATTGTCATCTATTATTGAAACAGCGATTATTAAGAAAGATGAAATCATGTCTGCACATAATCAAAAAGTCATTGATTTCCGTGGAAGTGTGGTCCCTCTTATTGATTTGACACAATTCTTTGATGTGCCGGTAAGCAAAGAGGATGATGATTATTATTCAATTGTTATCGTGAGAAAAGGTGAGAAGATGGCTGCACTGGTCGTGAACTCATTTATAGGTCAACAAGAAATCGTACTTAAATCACTGGGTAATTATTTGACAAGCGTATTTGCCATTTCCGGTGCGACCATTCTTGGAAATGGGCAGGTTGCCCTGATTATTGACTGCAATGCTCTGATAAAATAAGAACCGGGAGGCGGATTACAGATGTCTGAAGAAACGATTACCGCAGATGTGAAAGTAATAGTTTTTCAACTGAAAGATGAAGAATATGGGGTTGAAGTCGAGCAGGTTCGTTCGATTGAACGGGTTCTTCATATAACCCGTGTTCCAAGTACTCCTGATTTTGTGGAAGGCGTAATCAATTTACGGGGGGTTGTCACGCCGATCATTGATTTACGCAAGCGGTTTGGTATCGAAGGAATTGAACATTCCGAATCTACCAGGGTGATCATCGTAACGGTTGGTGATATGGACGTGGGTCTGGTTGTGGACTCGGCCAACGATGTAATTGATATCCCAAGGGATGCGATCGAACCGCCGCCAGAAGTCGTAGGAGGCCTTGAGGCCGAATATATTCGTGGTGTAGCAAAGCTCGAAAAAAGACTTCTCATTTTGTTGAATCTGGACAAGGTGTTAAATCCGGATGAACTTGAAGAAATTCAGGAAATAGAAGGAAACGCCTGACATGTTTAATTACGAACAGATCTCCGATGATCATCTTGATATTTTGAGAGAAATCGGCAACATAGGAGCAGGAAATGCAGCCACGTCATTATCTGCCATGCTGTCGAAAACGATCGATATGAAAGTGCCGTCAGTCAGGGTCGTTCCTTTCAATGATATTTGTGAATCAGTAGGTGGAGAAGAAGCTGTTGTTGCTGCTGTTTTCTTACGGATCGATGGGGATGCACCCGGCAGTATGTTTTTTATGTTGCCGGCAGATGAGGCATCCATGCTGATATCTCAGTTGGTCATGGATCCTGACGTCGATTTTGCCAATAACAAGGTTTCAGATATGGCCGCCTCTGCGATGAATGAGGTAGGGAATATTCTGTCCGGTTCTTATTTATCGGCACTATCTGATTTCACGAAATTGAATCTCCAGCCAACGCCACCTGCTGTGGCAGTTGATATGTCCATGGCTATTTTGAGCTTCGGTTTGGTTGAGATTTCGAGAATCGGTGACTACGCGATTTTGATCGATACAGAGATAAATGAAAAAGACGACGAAGATACTGTTCAGACAAAGGGGCATTTCTTTTTACTTCCGGATCCGGATTCCCTGGGCATTATCTTTCGATCATTGGGAGTCTTGAACGATGAGTAATGTGATAAAAGTGGGAATGGCAGATTTGAATGTTGTGAAGCCGCCAGATACGATCCGAACGTCGGGCCTCGGATCGTGTGTCGGTGTGATCATTTATGATGAGAGAGCAAAGGTAGCGGGTATGGCGCATGTCATGCTGCCTGACTCATCGTATGCACGAAATGATAAAATCAATCGTGCCAAATATGCAGATACCGCTATGGAAGATCTGGTTGATCGTGTGGTGGCGATCGGTGCCAGTAAAACAAGACTAAAGGCCAAGCTTGCAGGTGGTGCACAAATGTTCAACTTTTCATCATCCAATGAAGCGATGAGAATAGGTCCACGCAATGCAGAAGCAGTTAAAGAACATTTGAAAATCTACCGGATTCCAGTGATCTATGAGGATACAGGCGGAAGCAGCGGAAGAACCATTGAGTTCGATCCGGAGTCTTCAGAACTTGAAATACGTACGGTCAATAAAGGTGTGGTGAAGGTTTAATGCAAAACTGTTACTTGAAAACGGCTTTACTGTTCAGTGTTATTGCTTTTGTGGTCGTTTTCCTTTCTTCTTTACAGCAAAATACAGTCATCACATCACTTTTTCGTGGGAGCATCGGACTATTGCCGGGTGCTCTCTTTGGTATTATTCTTGCATATATATGGTATTTAACAGCGATCAACGTAAAGCGGACATCCTCGACTAACATAAAAGAGTCACAGGAAGAGGAGATGTCTTCTGAAAATAGCCAGGATACGGAAAGGCAGCCTGATCAAGATGATGAAGAGGCGAAGCGTGCAGCAGAATTTGTAAAAACCAAGCTGAATGATTAAGGAGGGGTTGTATGTCCCGCACACGAAACAGTGAACAGCTGAATACAGATTGGGAACTGTGGGAGGAAAAACGGGACAGGTCTGCCGGTGACCGGCTGATCGAGGCATTTTTGCCCCTCGTTGATTACCATGTTCATCGCATCGGTGTTCATTTACCGAAAAATGTCTCGTCGGATGACCTGCGGAGTCATGGTTTAATGGGCTTGTTTGATGCGCTGGAAAAATTTGATCGAAAACGGGAATTAAAGTTTGACACCTACGCTTCATTCAGAATTCGGGGTGCGATCATAGATGGTCTCAGACAAGAGGATTGGCTGCCGAGAACGCTTCGAGACAAGGCTAAAAAAATAGAGCAGGTTACTGAATCACTCGAACAGCAGCTTGGACGTAATGTGTCGCCGAAAGAAATTGCCGATGAGGCTGGTTTGACAGAAGCAGATGTAATTAAGACATCGAACGAAAACTTTTTTTCTCATCTCCTGTCAATTGATGAGCCGACTCAGGAAGGCGATCAGACAGAAACTTATGCGTCATCGATTGCTGATCAGCAAACCCTCACTCCTGCAGAATCGCTTAGTAAGCAGGCTGACTATGACGAGCTTGCTGACGCGATTCAGAATTTAAATGAAAAGGAACAGCTGGTGATATCACTTTTCTATTATGAAGAGCTCACACTAACTGAAATAGGAGAGGCTCTTTCCCTCTCCACCTCCCGAATTTCTCAAATTCATTCAAAAGCAGTTTATAAATTACAGCAACAGTTGCACAAGTAGTAAATAGAGATGTTCTGTCATGAAGGGGGTTCAATCATGTCTGATTTGTATGATGTTTTTGAAGTGGAACTGTCGGAAGATCAACTGACAGCTGTGATCAAGATTTCGGCACCGATTCCAGAATCGGTAACGGTTGACGATCTTATAGCTTTTTTAAAAGAAAATAGTGTTGTATTTGGTGTACATAAAGAAAAACTAGATCCTTTATTAAAAGGAGAGCTGAAATCTCCCGTCACAATCGCAGAGGGTGTCCAGCCCGAAGATGGAAAAGACGGATACATTTGGTCTGCCCTGGATGATTTAGAATCAAATACTTCTGATGATTTATTACATACTGAAAAGATTGTCGACTTGAAACAGGTGATTAATATTCCCACGGTAACAAAAGGGGAAGTGATCGGTAAAAAAATCAATCCGACTGAAGGTGTTCCGGGAACAACGGTTACCGGGGAAGAGATAAAAGCGAAGAACGGTAAAGATGTCATCTTGAGACAGGGGAAAAATACAAAAATTGAAGATGAAGGCACCACGTTGATTGCGAATACTGATGGCCAAATCTCTGTCGAACCTAGAGTCATTAATGTATATCCGGTTTACGAAATCAATGGTGACATTGATATGCGAACAGGAAATATTGATTTTGTCGGGAATGTCAACATACGTGGAAGTGTACCTTCGGGATTCGAAATTAAAGCGAAAGGTGACATACGTGTCCACGGATCCGTAGAAGCGGCTACATTAGATGCAGGTGGCTCAATTTATATTCATCAGGGTGTCGTTGCACAAGGCGGTGGACTGATTCGGGCTGAAGGGGAAGTGATTTCGTCATTTTTGAATCAGGCAACGATTCAGGCCGGCGGTGATGTTACTGTTACCAAATCCATTTTACACAGTAAAGTTGAAACGGATGCTTCAGTGAAATGCTATGACAGGAATGGCAGCATCTGTGGAGGATCTGTTTCTGCAGTCGGTGGTTTGGATGCCAACGAGATTGGTAACGAGATGAATACTCCGACATCGATTTACATCGGTGTCAGTCAATCCATTCTTGAAAAAGAAAAGAAATATAAGGCTATGAAAGCGGAGGCAGAAGACAGCCTTCAAAAACTAGGCGTTCTTTTAAAGAAAATCGTAACAAAAGAGAAACAGGCATCATTGTCTGCGCAGGAGAAAGTGACCAAGCTTCGCATCAGAAAATCATTTGCTGAGGCCCATGAAAACTTAAACGAAGCACTGGCTGCATTGGAAACCATTTCTGATTCCCTGGAAGCGGATGAGCTAGGGAAAGTGAAAGTGAGACGAACGATTTATCCACAGGTGGATCTGCATTTTGGCAAGTACCGAAAAAGAATAACAACGAAACATAAAGGCGTTATTTTTTCTCTTGACAAATCAGAAATTAAATTCGAACCTCTTTAAGTTTTCTGTTATACTTGAGTTAGTACTTAAGTATTGAGAACGATGTTCAAGACTTCAAAGGAGGCGGAACAGATGAGTGGACTGAGGGCAATTGATCTTCAGATGGCTATGCCGCGATCACAAATGGCAGGCAAAATTCAAGATCAGATGAATCAGCGGGGACAGGTAAGTCAGGATATTCTTGCAGCGGCGCAGCAAGATCAAGATCAGAAGAATGCCACATCCGTCACAGGCCTTGATCAGACCGTTCATAATCGTGCAGAAAACAATGATGCAAACCCGAGCCAGCCATCACCGGAACAGTTGACTTCCGGCAGTGAAGAATCCGCTAATGATGTTCCACAAGTGACCGTCCATCCTTATAAGGGAAATTTGTTTGACGAATCGCGTTAAGGAGTCTCTATGATTTATTTATTGATAGTCAGTTTCTTTCTTCATCTGACCAGCATTTTTGCAATCGTTGTCCTCTATCAGAAGACTGAAGCAGTAAAACCGCCTGATCACAGTCAGACATTAAGAGAGATGGAAGATCTTCTGATTTCTTATACAACTGAAATGAAAGAAAATAATGAACGAATGGCAAGACGTCTTAGTAAATTAAATACTGAACAGGTTGCGGTGACCCGTGTCGACCGCTCTTTATATGACCAGGGTGAGACATTTGAACCGAACCAAAAAAGACATCCTTTTGATTCTGAGAAGAAGGATGTTTCTTTTGGTGATGAAAAACGAGCCGAAGCCATGGAGTATGAACAAAAGAGCCATGGCTATGAAGATGTTCGCCCGGATCAGGATGAAGATTATGGAGATTATGTACCTCCGGGTGTCAATGATGAAGAGGTGCAAGTCGACACGTCGAGCACATCAAGAATCCTCTCGTTGTATGCACAAGGATACACTATTCAGGAAATCGCGAAACAACTTCAAATGGGGGCCGGAGAGGTGGAACTTTTATTGAAATTTCATCAATAAATTTTGTTTCAGATGATTGTCATGGATTCTTGTCTGTGGTATATTAATCATCGGTGTCACTACACACGCAAATGGATTCGGGTGAGGGTGCTCATTGTGAGTCTTATCTGAAAATGATGTTTGCGGAGGCCAAAATAAAACCAAGAAGAGGAGGTGAGTGATGTGGCAGTTATTTCCATGAAACAATTACTAGAAGCGGGTGTGCACTTCGGTCATCAGACACGTCGTTGGAACCCGAAAATGGATCGCTACATCTTCACAGAAAGAAACGGTATTTACATTATTGACCTTCAAAAGACGGTCAGAAAAGTTGACGAGGCATTTAATTTTGTACGTGACCTCGCAGCAGACGGAGGCACTATGCTTTTCGTCGGTACAAAAAAGCAGGCTCAGGACTCAGTAGCTGAAGAAGCTGAGCGATGCGGCATGTACTACATCAACCAGCGCTGGCTTGGTGGTACATTGACAAACTTCGAAACGATCCGCAAGCGTATTAATCGTCTTAAGGAAATCGAAAAGATGGAAGAAGACGGAACATTCGATGTTCTTCCTAAGAAGGAAGTCGTTCTTATTAAGAAAGAATGGGATCGTCTTGAGAAATTCCTTGGCGGAATTAAAGAAATGACGCGTCTTCCGGATGCGCTTTTCATCATTGATCCTCGTAAAGAGCGAATCGCTGTTGCGGAAGCTCATAAATTAAATATCCCTATCGTTGGGATTGTGGACACAAACTGTGACCCTGATGAAATCGACTACGTGATTCCAGGTAACGACGATGCGATCCGTGCCGTTCGTCTCCTGACTGCAAAGATGGCAGATGCTATCATTGAAGCAAACCAGGGTGAAGAGAACGCTGGTGAAGAGTCACAGAACGAAGAGACAACTGTTTAATCTGTCCGTCCAAAAGGGTGATAGAGGGTTTGACCCTTTATCACCTTTTTTCTGAGATCAGAAATTTTCACAGATTTTAAGGAGGCTATATAGAATGGCAATTTCAGCTAAAATGGTAAAAGAACTTCGTGAAAAAACAGGTGCAGGGATGATGGATTGTAAAAAAGCCCTCACTGAAACAGATGGTGACATGGATAAAGCGGTGGATTTCCTACGCGAAAAAGGGATTGCGAAAGCTGCAAAAAAAGCAGACCGCGTTGCTGCGGAAGGCCTTTCTCAGGCAGTCGTGGAAGGAAACAAAGCCGTTCTTGTTGAGGTGAATTCGGAGACGGATTTCGTTTCCAAGAATGAAAACTTTATTAACATGGTTGATCAGGTTGCAAAGCATATTCTGAAACAGCAGCCGGCAAATGTGGAAGAAGCGTTGACACAGTCGTTTGATGGCGATGCTGATACACTGAACGATTTTATTAACAACCAAATCGCGAAGATCGGAGAAAAAATCTCCCTTCGCCGCTTTGAAGTGGTCGAAGCTGCAGAAGGTGAAGTATTCGGCGCTTACATTCACATGGGCGGACGTATTGGTGTATTAACTGTTATGAACGGTTCTGATGAGCAGGTTGCCAAGGATGTAGCGATGCACGTAGCTGCTTTAAATCCAAAGTATGTCCGTCGTGAAGAAGTGGACGAAGATGTGGTTAATGCAGAGCGTGAAGTATTGAAGCAGCAAGCGTTGAATGAAGGCAAGCCTGAAAAGATCGTTGAAAAAATGGTTGAAGGACGACTTGGCAAATTCTTTGAAGAAGTATGCTTGAACGAGCAGGCTTTTGTTAAAGATGGCGACCAAAAAGTCGGTAAGTATGTTTCATCTAAAGGTGGAGAAGTGAAAACATTTTACCGTTATGAAGTGGGCGAAGGCATGGAAAAGCGTGAAGAAAACTTTGCTGATGAAGTGATGTCACAAGTGAAGAAGTAATACTCAAAAAGGGACACTCTGTGTCCCTTTTTGATAAGAATCCATATCAGGGAATAACAGGAGGTTATCATGGCAGAAGCACCGGAGTATAAACGAATTGTCTTGAAATTGAGTGGCGAAGCGCTGGCAGGTGAACAGGGTTTTGGTATAGATCCTGACATGATTCAGTCTATTGCAGAACAGGTTCGTGATGTTGTGGATCATGGCGTTGAAGTAGCCATCATCGTAGGAGGAGGTAACATCTGGAGAGGGATTGCCGGAAGTGCGAAAGGCATGGACCGGGCTACTGCAGATTACATGGGAATGCTTGCCACCGTGATGAATTCACTTGCGTTACAAGACAGCCTTGAAAACAACGGCGTCCAAACCAGGGTGCAATCCTCCATTGAAATGAGGCAGGTTGCAGAGCCCTACATACGAAGACGAGCAATTCGTCACTTGGAGAAAAAGCGAGTTGTGATTTTCGCCGCGGGTACCGGAAACCCTTTCTTTTCCACAGATACTACGGCTGCTTTAAGAGCTGCGGAAATTGAAGCGGATGTTATTTTAATGGCGAAAAACAACGTGGATGGCGTCTACAGTGCGGACCCGTCTGTCGATGAATACGCTCAGAAATATGATAACCTGACGTATCTGGATTTGCTTAAGGATGGTCTCGCAGTGATGGATTCCACTGCATCTTCTTTATGTATGGACAATAATATTCCACTTGTGGTATTCTCCATTTCAGAGAAAGGTAATATCGAACGCGCCGTAATGGGCGAGGAAATCGGAACGATAATTAGGGGGACTGAATCATGACAAAAGCGGTATTGAAAAATGCTGAAGAACGGATGAACAAATCTCTTGAATCTTTTGGCCGTGAACTCGGATCTGTTCGCGCCGGTCGTGCCAATCCATCGATTCTTGACAGAGTTCAGGTTGAGTATTACGGGATGATGACACCATTGAATCAGCTTGCAACCATCAGTGTGCCTGAAGGACGGTTGCTTGTTGTTCAGCCGTTTGATAAATCAAGCCTTCCGGATATTGAAAAAGCGATTCAAAAAGCGGATCTTGGCCTGTCGCCAAGTAATGATGGGAACATAATCCGGATTTCCATTCCTGCACTGACTGAAGAGCGAAGAAAAGAGCTCATAAAAGTGGTTGGCCGCTATGCAGAAGACGCAAAAGTGGCTGTTCGTAACGTGCGTCGAGATGCGAACGATGAACTTAAGAAGCTTGAAAAGGACGGCGAGATGACTGAAGATGAACTTCGTCGCGGTCAAGACGATGTTCAAAAGCTCACCGATGATTACATCAAGAAAATCGATGAGCGTGTCAAAGCAAAAGAAAATGATATTAAAGAAGTGTAAAATAAACACATGGAGGGTCCGTTTTGAACGGACTCTTTTTATTTTTACTAAAGAAATGTTTAACTTTGTTAAAGGATTTAAGTGCAACTAAGGCTTTCATCATTAAAACCTGGCAACAAGCGAAGTTTTTTTATGTTTCTTAAAGCTTCATGTTCAGCATGAATTTGAATGATTGATCTGCAAAAGAATGTGACATCACTTTTTACTCTGAGATTTAAAATGAAGGAATTCAAAGAATTTTCGTCTGAAGGTGATTCAAGAGGGCAGTTCATGATAGAATATAATGGGTTTCTATGATTTTGTAAATGCAATGAGTGTGTTTACAGGTCGTTCATTTCATAGATCAATTATAATAAAAGCTCGTTTGGGCTGCATATGAAACACATAAAATTGTAAATTGATGGGGGCTGTGCTCGTATGTTCAGTAAAACAAAACATGACCAGAGTGTCATGGAAAGAGACATTCAATTGGATAATATTCCAAAACATATTGCGATTATTATGGATGGGAATGGAAGGTGGGCGAAAAAACGCGGGTTACCTAGAGTAGCCGGTCACAGGGAAGGAATGAATACGATCCGAAGAACCGTCAGGCAGGCCAATAAATATGGTGTGAAGATCCTGACGCTATACGCATTTTCAACGGAAAATTGGAAAAGGCCGAGACCTGAAGTAGAGTTCCTGATGCGCTTGCCGGAACGTTTTTTGTCGAAAGAGCTGCCTGAACTGATTGAACAGAATGTCAGGGTGCGTATAACCGGCGAGAAAGATAAGTTGCCTGAATACACGAAGCGAGCGGTGGAGAAAGCCGTGGCAGAGACCGCTCATAACGATGGACTGATTCTGAATTTTGCGCTAAACTATGGAAGCCGCTCAGAAATGATTCAGGGTATTCAGTCGATCTGCAGAGACGTGAAAGATAATAATCTGTCGATAGATGAGATTGATGAAGCCTGTTTTACTGGCCGGCTTATGACGCACGATCTGGATGATCCGGATCTCTTAATCCGGACGAGCGGGGAAATCCGCTTGAGTAACTTTATGCTCTGGCAGCTTGCATATGCAGAGTTTTGGTTCACGAATGTTTTGTGGCCTGATTTCAAAGAAGACGATTTCCAAGAGGCGATCCTGGTTTATCAGAACCGGCAGCGCCGATATGGTGGTGTGTAAGGGAGGAAAACGATCATGAAAGAACGGGTATTAACCGGCGTCATTGCGGGTGCCGGCTTTTTGGGGATCATCATTCTGGGTGGCCATTTATTTGCTGCGGTGATTTTTCTTGTTGCAACAGTTGCGATGAAAGAGTTACTTGCCATGAAGGAGATTCAAACATTTACTGCAAGAGCTTTTGTGGGTTTTTTTCTCATGTGGCTTCTGTTTATTCCCGAGCCATACATAAATGTTGAATGGATTCCGTTTGAGCGGGCTGAACTGTTTTTACTGATGATTATTGTACTCTTAGCCCTTACGGTATTATCAAGAAATAAATGGACCTTTGATGATGCCGGATTTACAGTGCTTGCTTCTGTATATGTAGGCTACGGTTTTCATTTTTTTCATTATACAAGAACGATCGAGGATGGGTTGCTCTTTGTCTTTTTAATATTGATCCTGGTCTGGTCAACGGATTCAGGAGCATATTTTGCAGGACGAAAATTCGGCAAGCGTAAATTATCGCCTTCAATCAGTCCAAAAAAGACCATTGAAGGTTCTCTCGGCGGGGTAATTCTGGCGATTATAATGGGTTCTGTTTTTATGCTGATATTCCCTCTGTTTGCGAACTGGTTTGTTGCCGTGTTGTTCATGCTGACCGTGTCACTCGTTGGTCAGCTTGGAGATCTTGTTGAATCAGCGTTCAAACGTCATTATGCCGTTAAAGATTCGGGTAACGTTTTACCTGGTCACGGTGGTATTCTCGACCGCTTTGACAGCTTGATGTTCGTCATGCCGATCATTTATCTGCTGGGTTTTATCTGATCCCTTATCAAACAGTTGCAAAGCACGAGTGTTAGCCATAAAACTCGGGAAATCTTGCATGGTAACAGTCATGAAAGCAGTTTAAATTTATTCAGAAACAGGTGTTGATTATGAAACGGATAACATTACTAGGTTCCACCGGTTCAATCGGGACGCAAACATTGGAAGTATTGCGTTCAAATCCGGATAAGTTTCAGCTTGGGGCAATGAGTTTCGGTACGAATGTTGATCTCGGGGCCAAACAGGCGAATGAGTTTAAGCCATCTGTGATTTGCACAGGTGACCAGACTGCGGCTGATCAGCTGAGAGGCAAACTTCACTACCAGGCAGAGATCCTGTTCGGGTTAGATGGTCTGACTGAAGTAGCAGTGTCAGAGGCGGACATGCTCGTCAATGCTGTAATGGGAAGAGTCGGTTTGGAACCGACACTGAAGGCTATTGAATCCGGGATTGATGTTGCAATTGCCAACAAAGAAACACTTGTAACGGCAGGACATCTGGTAACTGAGGCGGCTGAAAAACAGGGAGTCTCCCTTTTGCCCGTCGACAGCGAACATTCGGCTATTTATCAGTGTCTTCATGGAAATGTAGACAAGGAAGTTTCGCAGCTTATCCTGACAGCTTCAGGAGGAAGCTTCAGAGATTATAAGCGTTCTGATCTTGAAAATGTTACAGTGGATCAGGCATTGAATCATCCAAATTGGTCGATGGGGGCGAAAATAACGATTGATTCTGCTTCAATGATGAATAAAGGACTTGAAGTCATTGAGGCGAAATGGCTCTTTAATATGTCTTATGACAAGATCAGTGTGATTCAGCACAGAGAAAGCATCGTTCATTCGATGGTGGAATACGTTGACGGCAGCGTCCTTGCACACATGGGAACCCCGGATATGAAAGTGCCGATTCAATATGCACTTTCCCATCCCGAACGACTTGCTTTGCAGGGGGGACAAAGGTTAAAATTATGGGAAGTTGGAAAGCTTCATTTTGAAGAAATGGATTACGAAAGGTTCAGGCTGCTGAAACTTGCTTTTGATGCGGGACGTGCCGGTGGAACTGCGCCGACGGTACTCAACGCAGCCAATGAAGCGGCCGTTGATCTGTTCTTGAATCGCAAGATCTCATTTCTTGATATCGAAACGATCGTTGAGCGGGCGCTGAATGACCATCAAACAAGTCAGAATCCTCCGCTCGAGGAGATTATCGAAGTGGATCGTTCAGTACGCTCCGCAGTTCTGGCTGATTTAACATAAGAGGGTGGAAAATTTGAATACATTTATTGCTGTAATAGTTATTTTTGCTGTACTGGTATCCATTCATGAATGGGGACATCTGGTATTTGCAAAGCGTGCCGGTATTCTGTGCCGGGAATTTGCCATTGGCTTTGGGCCGAAGCTGTTTTCGTTTCAACGTAACGAAACGGTCTATACGATCAGGGCGTTTCCTTTGGGCGGCTTTGTCCGAATGGCCGGTGAAGATCCGGAAATGATTCAAATCAAGCCCGGGTACGAAATAGGACTGAAATACGATGAACAAGGTAAGGTAAATGAAATCATTGTGAATAACAAATCGAAACACCCGGATTGCGAAATTCTCCAGGTTGAGCATATCGACCTTGAACATGAACTCGTCATCAGCGGTTACATCAATGATGAAGAATTTGTCAGTTTGGACGTCGATGAGAAGGCCTTTTATATTTATGACGAGAAACCGACACAGATTGCACCTTACAACCGTCAGTTTGCATCAAAATCTGTCGGCAAACGTGCCATGGCTATTTTTGCAGGTCCTCTAATGAACTTTGTGCTTGCAGTCATTGCGTTTATCGCCTATGCGTTGATCGCAGGGATGCCGACGGAAGAAGCCGTTGTGGGCGACTTGACGGATGACGGTGTGGCAATCGAAGCCGGGCTAGAAACCGGGGACCGGATTGTTGAAATTGAGGGTAATCCGGTATCGGACTGGTTTGAAATGACCGAAGAGATTCAGACGAGACCCGATCAGGAAGTCACTTTTGTCGTGGAGCGGAATGGGGAAACTTTTGACGTATCTATGGTGACACAGGTCAGAGAAGGTCCGGATGAGATGGAACAGGGTGTCATCGGTGTCTATCCGCCAATGGAGCGGAGTGTGACAGATGCGATATTGTTTGGTTTTACCCAAACGTATGAAACAACAATCCTGATTATTGAAGCACTTGGGATGCTTGTTACCGGGCAGTTTTCACTTGACGCACTTGCTGGTCCTGTAGGGATTTATGAATACACAGGCGAAGTCGTTGCCATGGGATTACTGATCCTGTTCCAGTGGACCGCGATACTCAGTGTAAATCTCGGGATCATCAATTTACTGCCGTTGCCGGCACTTGATGGCGGAAGGCTCCTTTTTATCGGTCTTGAGGCAGTCCGGGGAAAACCTGTGGACCCTCAAAAAGAAGGAATGGTCCATTTTATCGGCTTTGCACTGCTTATGCTCCTTGTTCTTGCCGTTACGTGGAATGATATTAACAGGCTCTTCATGTAAACAGATTATGGATATTATGACATTTTAACAAAGGTGGCTGTTATCAATGAGACAACGAACATATTTATCTCCAACATTACGTGACATTCCAAGCGATGCTGACGTTGTGAGTCATCAGCTTATGCTCAGAGCGGGCCTGATTCGCCAAAGCACTTCAGGCGTTTATTCTTTCCTGCCGTTAGGCTACAAAGTCCTTCAGAAAGTGGAAGCGATTGTCAGAGAGGAAATGGATCGTGCCGGTGCTCAGGAGATGTTTATGCCTTCCATTCAGCCGGCTGAACTCTGGCAAGAGTCCGGCAGATGGGACGATTACGGTGCTGAACTGATGCGGTTTAAAGATCGTCACCAGCGTGAATTTGCTTTGGGTCCGACACATGAAGAGGTCATTACAGCCATCGTGCGTGACGATATCCGCTCTTATAAGGAATTGCCAATGACGCTGTATCAGATTCAAACAAAATTCCGTGATGAGCGGAGACCGCGCTTTGGCGTATTGAGAGGGCGGGAATTTCTTATGAAAGACGCGTATTCTTTCGATGTCGACTTCGAAGGACTTGATCAAAGCTATGATCAAATGTATGAAGCCTATAAAAAAGTCTTTACCCGCTGCGATTTGAACTTCCGAGCAGTTGTCGCTGATTCTGGTGCCATGGGTGGTAAAGACACTCACGAGTTTATGGTTCTCTCAAGTATCGGAGAAGACACGATTGCCTACTCGGATGAGTCTGAATATGCTGCGAATATTGAAATTGCTGAAGTGAACGTGCGTTATAAACCATCAGACGAGGCAGAAAAACCTTTGCAAAAAGTCGATACACCTGATCAGAAAACCATTGAACAGGTTGGCGCATACCTGAATGCTGACGCTACGAAATGCATCAAGGCCATGCTCTTTAATGTCGACGATCAACCGGTACTCGCTCTTGTTCGTGGTGATCATGAAGTCAATGATATTAAGATCAAGCATCTATTTGATGCAAGAAGCGTTGAACTTGCGACTGAAGAAGAAACGGTCAAATGGATGCGTGCTGATTTTGGCTATCTTGGGCCGGTCCATGTTCCGGAAGGTGTAACGGTTGTTGGTGATCCTGCTGTTTCGGTTATGAGGAATCTGATATGCGGTGCCAATGAGGCCGATAAACATTATACAAATGTGAATCCAAATCGTGATTTCACGTTTGATAAGGTTTCGGATATCCGTATGATTCAAGAAGGTGATCCGTCACCTGATGGTAAAGGAACAATCCGATTCAAAGAAGGGATCGAAGTTGGACATGTCTTTAAACTCGGCACGAAGTACAGTGAAGCATTAGGGGCCACTGTACTCGACGATCAGGGAAAGGCTCGTCCGATCGTGATGGGTTCTTATGGCATCGGCGTATCAAGAACGGTCGCAGCCATTATAGAAGAGCATCATGATGAAGATGGGATTATTTGGCCACTGAGTGTGGCGCCTTTTCAGGCGCATCTGATTCCTGTGAATATCAAGCAGGATGAGCAAAAAGCACTTGCGGAGTCCCTGTATACTGAACTTCAGGAAAGCGGTCTTGACATTCTGTTTGATGACCGTCAGGAGCGTCCCGGAGTCAAGTTTAAAGACAGTGACCTCCTTGGGCTGCCAATCCGCGTCACAATTGGTAAGAAAGCCGGAGAAGGAATCGTTGAAGTGAAATACAGAAAGTCCGGTGAAACCGTTGAGGTACATCGTGATGATTTGAAGAATACCATTCTTGAATATGTTAATCGGTAATCATGATGGTATCCTGCTGCGGCAGGATACCATTTCCATTCACGTTTAGCGCTATACCCGTACTGAGTAGGCTCTGTGTATGGATTCTCTGATATTCATGAAATGAGGAGGCTATTATGGAAACAGATCTAGCGGTCCGTAAAGAACGATTTGACTTACTGATGGATCAGGTTCAGATGCCGGAGGATATTCGGGAACGGTTTCTTCGGGATGGCTGGATTGAGTCATTGACCGTACATAAAAAAGAACGCAAATGGCTGTTTCGTTTTCGATTGAGCGTACCCATGACAAAGGAGGCTTATGAGCGATTCTCTGCCAAGCTGATTCATGGACTGTCACATATTGCCGATGTGCAATTTATGCTGACATATGAAGAAGACATTCATTCGCTATCCCTTGCTAAAGAGTATTGGCCGTTGTATGTGGAACGGTTACGATCCTATACAAACGGTTTGATCCACCGCTTGGAGAACCAGGTACCAGAATCCGACGGAAAGAAATTGATAATTTCTGTTCAAAATGAAACGGAAAAGGAAATGATGGAACGTCGAATTATGGAACCTCTTCAAACGTTGTCCGAAATATTTGGCTTTCAGGGCGTTTTATGGGGTGTAGCTGTTCACGAATCGAAGGAAGAGATGCAGCGCTTTCGAGAAGAACGTGTCCAGGAAGACCAGCTCGAAGTCGTTGAGGCGATGAAGGAGAAGAGAAAGCAGGAAGACTTAGCGAAAGATATGCAAGAGAAGCATGCCATTACTCATGGCACCCGTATTAAGGATGACCCGCGACCACTGAAAGAGATTGTGGAGGAAGAGAAACGGTTTACCGCCCAAGGACTGGTGTTTGATGCAGAAACCAGAGAGTTGAAAAGCGGTCGGACATTGTTAACATTTAAAATTACCGACTACACGGATTCCATTTCGGTGAAAATGTTCTCCAATGATAAAGAAGATCTCCCGGTGTTTGAAGCGATTAAAAAAGGGATTTGGCTTAAAGTGCGGGGACCGGTGCAGTACGACACCTTCAGCAGGGATTTTGCGATGATGGCAAGGGATCTTGAACAGGTCAAGCCCGTTGAAAGACAGGACACTGCACCAGAAGGTGAAAAACGTGTGGAACTCCATATGCATTCAACGATGAGTCAAATGGATGCTGTGACGAACGTCGGACGATATGTGGAACAGGCAAAAAAATGGGGACATCACGCTATTGCCATCACCGATCATGCTGGTGCCCAGGCTTTTCCTGAAGCATACAGTGCAGGGAAGAAGAATGGGATAAAAATCATTTACGGAGTTGAAGCCAATCTTGTTGATGATGGTGTGCCGATTGCGTACCATCCATCAGACCGCGACCTTATGGAAGATACGTATGTTGTATTTGACGTGGAAACAACAGGGCTTTCAGCCGTTTATAATACAATCATTGAACTTGCTGCTGTTAAAGTGCAGGGTGGCGAGATCATTGACCGGTTTGAATCCTTTGCAAATCCGCATGAACCTCTGAGTCCAACGATCATTGATCTGACCGGGATCACCGACGATATGGTGGCTGATGCACCTGAGATCCATGATGTCCTGAAGGATTTCAAAGCATGGTGCGGCAATGATATACTCGTCGCTCATAATGCAGCGTTTGATATGGCTTTTCTTGACGCAGGTTATCAGAAGGCTGGCATGGACAAAGCGGCAAATCCGGTCATTGACACATTGGAAATGGGGCGAATGCTTTACCCGACATTCAAAAATTACCGGCTGAATACATTATGTAAGAAATTCAATATTGAGCTTGTCTCGCATCACCGGGCGATCTACGATGCGGAAGCGACGGGGCATCTGCTCTGGAAAATGGTCAGGGACGCTGTGGAAAAAGGGATTACCACTCACAGTGCGCTTAATGATCAGTCGTCTCCTGATGATTACAAAAAACAGCGGCCGAATCATTGTACGATCTATGCCAAAAACGCTGAAGGTTTGAAAAATTTATATAAACTTGTCTCAAAAGCGCATATCGATTATTTCTTCCGTGTTCCGAGACTTCCGAAATCGGTTCTTGTCGAACACCGGGAAGGCCTTTTGATCGGATCCGCCTGTGATCAGGGTGAAGTATTTGACGGGTTGATGCAAAAGGCACCTGAGGAAGTGGAGTCAACGGCTGCATTCTATGATTTCCTCGAAGTGATGCCGCCTTCCAACTACCAGCATCTGATTGAAAAAGAAATCATTCGCGATGAACTTGAGCTGAAGTCGGTGATCAAAAATCTGATTAAACTCGGTGAGACGGTCAATAAACCGGTTGTTGCCACCGGGAATGTTCACTATTTGAATGAGGAGGATCACGTCTACCGCAAAATTCTTATTGCCAGTCAGGGAGGGGCAAATCCACTGAACCGGATTACGCTGCCAAAGGTGCATTTCCGGACAACCAATGAGATGCTTGATTGTTTTTCCTTTTTGTCGGAAGAGAAACGTCAGGAAATCGTGGTCACGAATTCAAGGAAAATCGCCGATGAAATCGATGAAATCAAACCGATTCCGGATGACCTCTATACCCCTCATATCGAGGGCGCGGATGAGGAAATGAGACAGATGTGTTACGACCGTGCGAAAAGCATTTATGGCGATCCTTTACCGGAACTTGTGGAGAAACGGCTTGAGAAGGAATTGACAAGTATCATCTCCAACGGGTTCTCCGTTATTTATCTGATCTCTCAGAAGCTCGTCAAAAAATCTTTGGACGACGGTTACCTTGTCGGCTCCCGGGGATCCGTCGGCTCAAGCTTCGTGGCCACGATGACGGAAATTACGGAAGTCAATCCATTACCGCCTCACTATGTATGTCCGAGCTGTCAGTATTCGTATTTTTTCAACGACGGTTCTGTCGGATCAGGTTTTGACCTCCCGGATAAGGACTGTGAAAAATGCGGGACACCTTATGAGAAGGATGGTCATGATATTCCGTTTGAAACCTTCCTTGGGTTTAAGGGCGACAAAGTACCGGATATCGATTTGAACTTCTCGGGTGAGTATCAGCCTGTAGCACACAACTATACAAAAGATCTTTTTGGCGAAGATTACGTGTATCGCGCAGGGACGATCACCACTGTCGCAGATAAGACAGCATATGGTTATGTAAAAGGGTATGAGGGTGATATGGGCATGCAGCTGAAAGGGGCAGAGATCGATCGCCTTGTCAGCGGCTGCACTGGTGTGAAGCGTTCGACAGGGCAGCATCCGGGCGGCATCATCGTTGTTCCGGATCATTTGGATATTTATGATTTCTCCCCGATTCAGTTTCCGGCAGATGACGACGGATCTGAGTGGAAAACGACTCATTTTGACTTTCACTCGATCCACGATAATCTGTTGAAACTTGATATTCTTGGACACGATGATCCGACGGTCATCCGGATGCTTCAGGACCTGAGCGGGATGGACCCGAAAGATATTCCTGTTGACGATCCGGAAGTATTCAAGCTTTTTTCCGGCACTGAATCTCTCGGTGTGAAAGAAGAAGATATCATGTGCAAAACAGGCACCTTCGGGATTCCTGAATTCGGGACACGTTTTGTCAGACAGATGCTTGAAGAAACGAAACCGTCGACGTTCAGCGAACTCGTTCAGATTTCCGGGCTCAGTCACGGAAGTGATGTCTGGTTGAATAATGCAGCTGATCTCATTGCGGCAGGCACTTGTGAATTAAAAGATGTGATCGGTTGCCGGGATGATATCATGGTGTATCTGATTTATCAGGGTCTTGAGCATTCGCTGGCTTTTAAAATTATGGAGTTTGTGCGTAAAGGAAAAGGACTTGATCCTGAATGGATTGAGGAGATGAAGAAAAACGGTGTGCCGGACTGGTACATTCAATCATGTTTGAAGATCAAGTATATGTTCCCGAAAGCACATGCTGCTGCCTACGTGCTGATGGCAATCCGCATTGCGTATTTCAAAGTCCATCACCCGATGATGTTTTATGCAGCGTACTTCACTGTGCGTGCCGATGATTTTGAGTTGGATACGATGATCCGGGGTTCAGCGACTATTCGGAAACGCATTGAAGAGATATATTCGAAAGGGCTGGATGCAACTCCGAAAGAAAAAAGTGTACTCACAGTACTTGAATTGGCTCTCGAGATGACGATGAGAGGTTTCTCCTTTAAGAAAGTGGATCTTTACCGTTCAAAAGCAAGCGAATTCCAGGTGGAAGAGAACGCGCTCCTGCCTCCTTTCGACGCGCTTACGGGTGTTGGAACGAATGCTGCTTTAAGCATTGTGGAGGCAAGAAAAGATGGTGAATTTCTGAGTAAGGAAAATCTCAGAGAACGAAGTAAAATCACTAAAACCGTTCTCGAGAATCTTGATGACCATGGATGTCTTGACGGAATGCCTGATACGAACCAGCTGTCCCTCTTTTGACTCGTTTGCAAGGGTGAGGGAATTGTGTTATATTATCAGAGGACAGAAACGAAAAGGCGACCGGAAAGAGTGGGGATTCCCACTCTTTCTTTTAATGAATAAGGCTTTTGAGTAAAGGAGGAACGCGCCAACATGTCATCAGCAATCACAGACAAGGTGGAGAAGCTGGCTGAGCCCATTGTGAGCGAGGCAGGTCTTGAGCTTGTTGATATTGAGTTTGTTAAAGAGGGTAAAAATTGGTTTTTGAGAGTATTTATTGATGGGCCGGAGGGCGTTGATTTGGATCATTGTTCGACCGTCAGTGAACGATTGAGTGAAAAGCTGGATCAGTCCGACCCGATTGAGCAGGCCTACTATCTTGAAGTGTCATCACCCGGAGCAGAACGGCCATTGAAAAAAGCAGAAGATATCACAAAGGCGATCGGTAAGAATGTACATGTCGCCACGTATGCACCGATAGAGGACGAGAAGGTTTTCGAAGGCAAACTGATCGGTTTTGATGGTGAGACACTGACTGTTGAACAAAAGATCAAAACACGTGTGAGCCAGGTGGAGATCCCGTATGATAAGGTGTCGAAAGCCAGGCTGGCTGTTATTTTTTGATACCTTCGTACAGATACCGGTGGCAGAAGAACGTGTTGAATAACGAAAGGAGGAACAGGATTTAATGAACAGTGAATTTATGGATGCTTTGGCAAGCATCGAAAAAGATAAAGGCATTGATAAAGAAATTATTTTAGAAGCGATTGAACAGGCATTGATAACGGGTTACAAGCGGAATTTTAATTCTGCCCAAAATGTGCGGGTGGATATCGACAGGGAATCCGGTCAAATCCGGGTGTTTGCCAGGAAAACGGTTGTGGAGGAAGTGTTTGATGCCCGGCTTGAAATCAGCCAGGAAGAGGCAAAAGGGATCAATCCGCATTATGAGGTGGATGATATTGTCGAAATCGAAGTAACCCCTCGCGATTTCGGACGCATTGCTGCACAGACTGCCAAGCAGGTAGTCACTCAGCGCGTACGAGAAGCTGAACGTGGTATTATTTACTCCGATTTTATTGATCGGGAAGAAGATATTATGACAGGGATTGTGCAACGTCAGGATCACCGTTTCATTTATGTGGATCTCGGTAAAGTCGAAGCACTTATGCCTTTGAATGAACAGATGCCAAATGAGACCTATCGCCATAACGATCGCATCAAGGCCTTTATTACAAAGGTCGAAAAAACCACAAAAGGTCCTCAAATTATGATTTCAAGGTCACACCCGGGTTTACTTAAGCGTTTGTTCGAACTTGAAGTGCCTGAAATCTATGACGGGACTGTCGAAGTGAAGTCTGTTTCACGTGAAGCCGGTGAACGTTCAAAAATTTCCGTTCACGCAGAAGATGAAGATATTGATCCGGTTGGTTCATGTGTGGGACAGCGCGGACAGCGTGTTCAGACGATTGTCGATGAGCTTAAAGGTGAAAAAATTGATATCGTGCGCTGGTCGGAAGACCCGAAAGTTTATGTATCCAATGCGCTGAGCCCATCGAAAGTCGTGGATGTTCTTGTAAATGAAGAGCAGAAAATGACAACGGTTATCGTACCCGATTATCAATTATCCCTGGCCATTGGTAAGCGTGGTCAAAATGCCCGACTCGCTGCAAAGCTGACAGGGTGGAAAATTGATATCAAAAGTGAATCGGAAGCTGAAGAATCAGGTATTTATCCAGTAGCAGACAATGATGAGCCATTCGATGATGAAGAAACGGATGAAGATCTTCCCCAATCATTCGCTGAACTGGCAGATGAAGATATCTTCCAAGACATGGATGAAGAGGACGATGAGCCTGAGAAGGACGACCGGGAGTGATGATGTGATGGCGTCAAAGAAAAAAACGCCCTTGAGAAAATGCGTCGTAACCCAGGAAATGAAGCCGAAAAAAGAGTTGATCAGAGTAGTACGTTCGCCTGAAGGCGAGGTTTTTGTAGACCCAAGCAGTAAAAAATCAGGACGTGGAGCTTATATTGCAAATGATCGTGATGTGATTGAGAAGGCAAAGAAAGCGAACCTTCTCGCCCGTCATTTAAAAGCAAAAGTTGATGAGGATGTCTATGATCAGCTGATCCGGGAACATGAAAGAAGCAAGCTTGTATGAAAGGCAACTGGCTGTCAACATTAGGGTTGGCTTTACGTGCAGGTAAGCTGATTACAGGTGAAGAGCAGGTTGTCAAAGCCATTCAATCCGGGCAGGCAAAGCTCGTGATCGTTGCCGCTGATGCCTCAGATGGAACATTGAAAAAAATGAAGGATAAGACGTCATTTTATAAGGTGCCATTGAAAATCACATCCGATCGATCAGCCCTCGGGCAGGCGATTGGCAAAGGAGAACGCGTTTCTCTTGCTGTGATGGATCAGGGCTTTGCTTCTTCCATTCAGAATCGCATTGAAAACAGTGTGTCTGACAGGCAATAATCCCGCTCTGCTTCTCTGAATCGAAATCAGGAGGTATGAATATGAGTAAAAAAAGAATCTATGAGTATGCAAAAGAAAACAACACAACCAGTAAAGCGGTAATTGATAAATTAAAAGGAATGGGCATTGAGGTGTCCAACCACATGAGTGTGATAGACCGTGAAACAATGAATAAATTGGAAGGTATCTCCGGTCAAAAAGGAAAAGACACAAAGCAGGAATCTTCCGCTCCAAAGCCTGATGCAAAGAAACCGCAAAATCAGACGAGTGCGAACCAGAAAAATGACAGCCGTGGCGGAAACCAGCCGAATAAAGGACAGGGCGGCAGTAAAAAGCCTCAGTCCAACCAACAGAAGCCCGGCCAGAGAAACCAGCCAAATCAAGGAAAGCCCGGCAACCAAAAGCAACAGGGTAATAAAGGCCCTAATAAAAACAAAAAGAACCGCCGTAATGATAACCGTCAGCAACCCAAAAATTCACAGCCATCAACCATGCCGCGAAAATTGCCTGAAAAAGTGTTGTACACACCGCCAATCACGGTCGGTGATTTTGCCGAAAAGATCCACCGTGAACCTTCAGAAGTCATTAAGAAGCTGATGTTCCTGGGTGTTATGGCAACCATTAACCAGGAGCTAGAAGAAGAGGCGCTTGAAATTCTGGCTGAAGAATACGGCATTACCGTTGAAGAAGAAGTGATCGTTGATGAAACTGATTTTGAATCAATCATTGGTGATCAGGAAGAAGACGACGCGAAACTTCAGGAACGCCCAGCTGTTGTGACGATCATGGGTCACGTTGACCATGGTAAGACAACGCTCCTTGACAGCATTCGTCACACAAAAGTTGTAGCGGGCGAAGCGGGTGGTATTACCCAGCATATCGGTGCTTACCAGGTCGTTGAAAATGATAAAAAAATCACGTTCCTCGATACGCCAGGACACGCAGCCTTCACCACCATGCGTGCCCGCGGTGCTCAGGTAACAGACATTACAATTCTTGTCGTAGCAGCGGATGATGGCGTTATGCCTCAGACGATTGAGGCAATTAATCACGCGAAAGCGGCTGAAGTGCCGATTATCGTTGCTGTAAACAAAATCGACAAAGAAGGTGCCAATCCGGATCGTGTGATGCAAGAGCTTACGGAACATGGACTGGTTGCAGAAGCATGGGGCGGCGACACGATTTTTGTGGAAGTATCTGCTCTCAATGCCAAGGGGATTGATGACCTTCTTGAAATGATCCTTCTCGTGACTGAAGTGGAAGAGTTAAAGGCCAATCCGGACCGCGAAGCCTATGGTACGGTTGTTGAAGCTGAGCTTGACAAAGGACGAGGTCCTGTAGCCACACTTCTCGTTCAGGGTGGTACTCTGCACGTCGGTGATCCGATTGTTGTAGGGAATGCATTTGGTAAAGTGCGTGCAATGGTCAATGATCTTGGGCGTCGTGTGAAGACTGCGGATCCATCGATGCCCGTTGAAATTACCGGTTTGAATGCCGTTCCTCAGGCAGGGGACCGTTTTATGGTCTTCAAAGATGAGAAGAAGGCGAGACAAATCGGTGAGCAGCGTGCCATGAAGCAAAGAGAAGCACAGCGTCGCGAATCATCCAGGGTTTCCCTTGATGATCTCTTTAACCAGATTCAGCAGGGTGATATTAAAGAAATCAACGTGATCGTGAAAGCTGACGTACAGGGGTCTGCGGAAGCTATGAAAGGTTCACTTGAGAAGATTGAGGTTGAAGGTGTGAAAATCAACATCATTCATACCGGTGTAGGCGCTATTGCCGAATCCGACGTCATTCTTGCCTCGGCTTCTAATGCTGTCATTATCGGATTTAACGTGCGCCCGGATGTGAACGCGAAGCGTACTGCCGAGGTTGAAGGTGTGGATATCCGTCTTCACCGTGTCATTTACGATGCGATTGAAGAAATTGAATCTGCCATGAAAGGCCTTCTCGATCCAATCTATCAGGAAAAAGTGATTGGTCAGGCGGAAGTCCGTCAGGTCTTTAAAGTATCCAAAGTCGGATCGATCGCAGGTTCTTACGTAACCGACGGTAAAATCACCAGACATTCATCTGTCCGGGTGATCCGGGATGGCGTCGTTGTATTTGAAGGAGAAGTTAACGACTTGAAACGTTTCAAAGATGACGTGAAAGAAGTAGCGAAGAATTATGAGTGCGGGATTACCATTGAAAACTTCAATGATGTCAAAGAGGGCGATATTATCGAAGCCTATATCATGGAGGAAGTTAAGCGGAAATGATAGGTGTTATTGTCGCTGAGGCGTTGCTGTATGATTGCCAATCTCTCAAAGAAAAGCGTTCTGTCAGTAAGAGTGTCTCATCAAGGTTGTCTCAGCGATTTAATATTGCCATTGCTGAAACGGATCATTATGATCGCTGGCAACGCATTCAATGGACGGTTGTGACCGTCAGTAACGAAAGACAGCACGCTGAAAAAGAACTGAACAGAGTGATACGATTTATGGAAAGTCAGCCTGAAATGGATGTGACGACCATTGATTGGGAATGGCTCTGACCGGCTGCCATTTTGCAGGGAAACCTGTCTAATAACCATGATCCATACAGGTTCGTATTGGTAAACCTTCATGATCAAATGAATTGATGTTTTAACTCATGCTCGTAAGAGTGGTACTAATCCGAAACACGATGGTTTGATGTATGAATGTTTCATGGTCCAAGGAGTGATAAACATGGGGAATTTAAGAGCAAACCGTGTTGGAGAACAGATAAAAAAAGAACTGACAGATATTATTCAGCGGGGCATTAAAGATCCGCGCATTGGATTTGTTACGGTTACCGCAGTCGATGTAACCGGTGACCTGCAGCAGGCGACGGCTTTTGTTACCGTTTATGGTGACGATGATGAACGAGAAAAGAGTCTACTTGCTCTGGAGAAGGCTAATGGATATATTCGAAGTGAAATCGGCAAGCGGATTAAGCTTCGAAAAACTCCTGAACTGGATTTCAAATTCGATGAAAGCATCGAGCGTGGGAACCGAATCGATGAGCTGTTGAGAAATCTTAACAAAGAGGAATAATGGAGCAGGAGCAGCGCGCAGCGCTGCTCCTTGTTTCTCTTTTGATAATGGAGTGCGCAGCATGCAAAAGGAGGCAATTATGACGAACAGTAAAGCAGGTATCCTTCCGTTGTGGAAGCCGCGGGGGATGACGTCGTTTCAGGCCGTGCGAAAAGCCGGCGGTATATTGAAGACGAAAAAAGCCGGACATACCGGAACCCTCGATCCTGACGTGGATGGTGTTTTACCGATTTGCGTCGGAAGAGCGACAAAAATTGTGGAATATTTGACGGCGGCAGAAAAGGTATACAGTGGCGAAGTGACAATCGGTTGGTCCACGGAAACAGAGGATGCTAGCGGCGAAACGGTTGAAACAAGGATGCCCGAGGAGGCTTTCACCGAACAGGAAGTGGATGACATGCTCGTTCAGTTGACTGGTGAACAAAAACAGATACCGCCTATGTATTCAGCGGTAAAAGTTAACGGCAAACGTCTTTATGAATATGCGAGGGAAGGTGTGTCTGTTACACGCCCGGTTCGGACGATTACCGTCCATTCGTTGGAGAGAACCTCACCTGTTTATCAGCATGATAACGGCTCTGTATCTTTCACCTTCACCTGTCATTGCAGCAAAGGAACGTATATCAGAACGCTCGCGGTTACCATGGGGGAAAAACTCGGGTATCCGGCTCATATGTCGCGATTAACGCGGGATGCTTCGGGCTCGTTTTCCAAGGAAGATTGTGTTACCTTTGAAGATATGGAGAAATATGCGGATGAGCAGCCTGAACACATACTGCTGCCCATTGAACATGCCTTTGAACATGTACCTTCATTAACGGTGGAAGACGACGATTTGACAAGGATCCTTCAGGGAGGAATCTTGCCCCTGCCAAAACAAATGGATGACCCTGATATTCCTTTTTTTGTTATTTTCGATCCGGATGGACGATTGATTGCATTATACAAAAAGGATCCCAAACGGCATGGTATGATGCGTCCTGAGAAAATGATTCTGACTGCAAATGACAGGTGATGTGACAGGGCAGATGTGAGGTGATTTGATGGAGATCATAAGAATGAAACACCCGCAAAGAGGGTTGAATCTGCCACAGCTGGCAGTGGCTCTCGGTTTTTTTGACGGTGTGCATAAAGGCCATCAAAAGGTAATTGAGATGGCCAAAGAGAAAGCTGGAGAACTGGGGGTCAAAAGCGGTGTCATGACTTTTTATCCTCACCCAAAGGAAGTATTGCGTCCGGAGACGGCTAAAGAGGTGAAGTATTTGTCCGCGATAGAGGATAAAGCCGAGCTGATTGGCTTCAGTGGGGTTGATTATCTGATCATTGTGGAATTTGATCCGCGGTTTGCAGATTTGTCCCCCCAGCAATTTGTTGATCAGTATCTGATTGGACAGAATATTGTTCATGTTGTAGCCGGATTTGATTACACCTATGGACGAATGGGGAAAGGGACGATGGAAACACTGCCATTTCATTCGCGCGGCATGCTGACTCAGACAATTGTGAAGAAAGTGGCATCCACGAAAGAGAAGATCAGTTCCACATCCATCAGAACAGCCCTTGTGAAAGGGGATATCAGGAAAGTGAATGATTATCTCGGACGGTTGTATACCCTCAGTGGAAACGTTGAACACGGCGAGAAGAGAGGCAGAACCATCGGTTTTCCAACCGCGAATGTATCAGTTGATGACAAAACCCTCACGCCGGCTCCGGGTGTTTATGCCGTGACCGCAAACGTAGAAGGGGATTCTTTTGAGTATACGGGCATTTGCAATATTGGTTTCAAACCGACTTTCCATGATGAAAAGCCTGATGCTCCGGTTTTGGAAATCCACCTCTTTGATTTCAGTAAAACGATTTATGATACGCATATCACTGTGTACTTTCATGACTTTGTCAGGGGAGAAGTGAAATTCTCCGGTGTGGATGAACTGGTTGACCAGATCAAAAAAGATGTGGATCAGGTTAAAACATTTTTCAGCGACCGGGTGACGTAACAGAGAGAAATTGTACTTGACCTTTCACCTTCGCACTGGTATAATTGATAATGTTATGAACCAATGCTTGGCATGACGATCCACCGACGTCTGCTCGGCAATTGGGGATAGAATGAAAAGGAGGTGGAACAGGATGGCTTTAACAGTAGAGCGCAAGAACGAAATCATTGAGAAATTCAAGACCCATGAGAATGATACCGGTTCTCCTGAGGTACAGGTTGCTATCCTTACCGAACAGATCACGACTTTGAATGATCATCTTCGTACGCACAAGAAGGATCATCACTCACGTCGTGGACTTCTGAAGATGGTAGGTCAGCGTCGTAATCTTCTTACGTACCTGCGTAATAAAGATGTTACGCGATACCGTAATCTGGTAGACGCACTAGGACTCCGTCGTTAATGGAGCAAAAAGCGGGATGCAGATCCCGCTTTTTTTTATGGCCTTTTTTAACCGGCATAAACTAGAAATAGCTTTCATGACCCATTAATATTTGTTATGATATAAGGGTTGAAAGAATTCGAGATGTAATGCTATTACATAATATACACAGAAGTGCTGAAGCAGTCTTTCAGCGCATTCAGTGAGGGGAGAACACATTATGAGTGAAGAATCAAAAGTGTATTCAATGGAGTGGGCAGGCAGAACGCTGTCCTTCGAAGTAGGGAAGTATGCCAAGCAGGCAAACGGTGCAGTCATGGTGAAATACGGAGACACAACCGTCCTTTCCACAGCAACCGGTTCCAAGGAACCCAAGGACCTGCCATTTTTCCCGCTGACAGTCAATTATGAAGAACGTCTTTATGCAGCAGGAAAAATACCGGGCGGTTTCATCAAACGCGAAGGCCGTCCAAGTGACAATGCGGTTCTGACCTCCCGTTTGATCGATCGGCCGATCCGTCCATTATTTCCGGATGGCTACAGAAATGATGTCCAGGTTATCAGCATTGTGATGAGCAGTGATCAAAACGCCTCTTCTGAAATGGCAGCGATGATCGGTTCATCGATGGCGCTGTCTATCTCTGATATTCCATTCGGCGGACCAATTGCAGGTGTTACAGTCGGGCGTGTTAATGGTGAATTCATCATTAATCCGACAACGACTCAAATGGCAGACAGTGATATTGATCTGATTGTTGCAGGTACGAAGGATGCGGTTAACATGGTTGAAGCCGGGGCCGAGCAAGTCCCGGAAGAAGACATGATGGATGCAATCCTGTTTGGACATGATGAGATCAAGCGCCTTGTCGCATTTCAAGAAGAGATCATTGCCGAGGTTGGCAAACCGAAAATGGAAGTGCAGCTTTTAACAACAGATGCAGACTTGGAAACCGAGCTGCGTGAGAAAGCATACGGCAAATTGACTGAAGCTGCGAAGGTCGTTGAGAAAGCAGCTCGTGAAGATGCGATTTCAGACGTTTATGATGAAATTATGCTTGACTATGTAACAGAGCAACCAGAAGAAGACCGATCGAAAGAAGTAAAAGAAATACTGAATAAACTGCTGAAGGAAACGGTAAGAGAACTCATTACCAAAGAAAATATCCGTCCAGATGGCCGGAAGGTTGATGAAATCCGTCCTCTTTCTTCAGAAGTCGACATTCTTCCGAGAGCTCACGGTTCCGGTCTTTTCACACGAGGTCAGACGCAGGCATTAAGCGTATGTACACTCGGTGCGTTGGGTGACGTACAGATCCTTGACGGCTTGGGTATCGAAGAGTCAAAACGGTTCATGCATCACTACAACTTCCCGCAGTTTTCTGTCGGTGAAACCGGCCCAATCCGTGGCCCGGGACGTCGTGAAATCGGGCATGGTGCATTGGGTGAACGTGCTCTTGAACAGGTAATCCCTTCTGAAAAAGATTTCCCGTATACAATCAGACTTGTCTCTGAAGTACTCGAATCAAACGGGTCTACATCACAGGCCAGTATTTGTGCATCCACGATGGCGATGATGGCAGCAGGTGTTCCAATTACATCACCGGTTGCAGGGATTGCGATGGGACTTGTAAAGCACGGTGAAGACATGACGGTCCTTACTGACATTCAGGGTATGGAAGATGCTCTTGGCGACATGGACTTCAAGGTTGCCGGAACGAAAGACGGCGTTACAGCCCTTCAGATGGATATCAAGATCGAAGGCATTAATCGTGAAGTCTTAAAATCAGCTCTTGAACAGGCCCGTGATGGACGCTTGAAGATTCTTGATAACATGCTTTCTGCTATTCCTGAGCCTCGCGATGAGCTGAGCGAATATGCACCAAAGATCAAGACGATGAATATTCATCCGGATAAGATCCGTGATGTAATCGGACCTAGTGGTAAGATTATCAACAAGATCATTGAAGAAACCGGAGTGAAGATCGACATCGAGCAGGATGGTACCGTATTTATTTCCGGACTGGATGTTGACATGATCCATAAAGCGCTGAGCACGATCGAAGAAATCGTTCGTGAAGTGGAAGTTGGCGAAACGTATCTTGGTAAAGTAAAGCGAATTGAGAAGTTCGGTTGCTTTGTGGAGATCTTTAAAGGAAAAGATGGCCTTGTCCATATTTCACAACTCGCAAATGAGCGAGTCGGAAAAGTGGAAGATGTCGTTTCCATTGGAGATGAACTGCTCGTTAAGGTAACAGAAATTGATAACCAGGGACGTGTCAATCTGTCCCGCAAAGCGGTTCTTAACGAAGAAGCGAAGAAATAAACCAGACAAGCCGGAAAATCAAATCGCTGATTTTCCGGTTTTTTGACTGAATATGTGATGGCCTGAATCAGGCGCAGGAGGATACAGTGGTAAAAAAAGTTACAGCACCAAACGGGTTACGAATCGTTTATGAACAATCAGAAGATGTTCGGTCTGTCTCAATGGGGATTTGGATAGGTACGGGGTCAAGGTATGAGGAAGAGGATGAGAAAGGGATTTCTCATTTTATTGAACATATGCTGTTCAAAGGAACCAAAACACGCTCTCCTCAGCAAATTGCTGCGAGTTTTGATGCAATTGGCGGACATGTCAATGCCATGACGTCAAAAGAATATACGTGTTACTATGCGAAAGTTCTTGATTCTCACGCTGACTTTGCAATGGATGTTCTTGCGGACATATTTTTTCATTCAAGGCTTGCTGCAGAAGATATCAAAAAAGAGCAGGCGGTGATTCAAGAAGAGATCAATATGTATGAGGATACCCCTGATGATCTTGTTTTTGAACAGTTAAGTGAAATAACCTATGGCGGTCACCCGTTGGCGGGACCGATTTTGGGATATAAATCCACGATTGACTCGTTTACGACAGAGCAGCTTAACGACTACATGAAGAAGACATATACAGCTGAGAACGTGGTCATCTCCATTTGCGGTCATGTTAACGAACGGTTCATCGAAGGGATTATCAATCGCTTTTCTGATATGCCATCCCATCAGCCTGGTCTGATTGAAAAGCCTGCCTTTTTCCCTGGTGAAAAAGGCAGGAAAAAGGAAACCGATCAGGCCCATTTGGCACTCGGATTTGAGGGAGTTGCAGCGGATTCTTCCCAAATGTATCCTCTTGTCCTTTTGAATAATGCGATTGGCGGTTCGATGAGCAGCAGGCTGTTTCAAGAGGTCAGAGAGGAGCGGGGGCTCGCATATGCGGTGTATTCGTTTCATGAGGCATACCGTGACACAGGCCTGTTGTCGGTTTACGCAGGTTGTGCCATTGACCGCCTGGACCATGTTTATGAAGTCATTATGAGCAACCTTCAAAAAGTGAAGGAAAGTGGTCTTACAGATACGGAATGGCAAAATGGGAAGGAACAGCTTAAGGGCAGTCTGATGCTGGGTCTTGAAGGGACTTCAAGCAGAATGCAGAGAAACGGTCGAAATGAATTGATTCTCGGGAGACATCGGACCCTTGATGATGTCCTTGAGCGAATAAACGCTATCTCGAGAGAGGATATTCAGGACGTCGCGTCGAATCTGTTTGAACAGACACCGTCAATTTCAGTCGTGAGCGGTGCAGGAAACCTGCCGCAACGTTAACGATATGTGAGGAATCCTGACGAAATGTAAGCGATCCGGCAACGCTTCCTTCAGAGAAGATTTTATTCCGGTTCGTCTCATCATGCACCGTCATATCCTTCTTCACGATTCAGACAGATTTCGCTATAATTTGATTATGCGTGCGTAAAACTACAACAGGAATCGAAGGGAGAAATAACACATGTCAAAAATGTATAATGTAGCTATTTTAGGAGCAACAGGTGCAGTGGGGCAACAGATGATCGATACCCTCGACCGCTTGGAATTTCCAATCAGTGAGTTGAAACTTCTGTCTTCGAGCCGATCTGCAGGAAAGAAAATCATGTTTAAAGGGCAGGAGCTGACGGTGGAAGAAGCGAAACCCGAATCATTTGAGGGCGTTGATCTTGCTTTGTTCAGTGCAGGTGGTTCCATATCAAAAGAGCTTGCGCCTGAAGCCGTTGAGCGAGGAGCGACGGTTGTCGATAACACAAGTGCGTTTCGAATGGATAAAGACATTCCACTGGTTGTTCCTGAAGTGAACGCAGATGCTCTGAAGGAGCATAATGGCATCATTGCCAACCCGAATTGTTCAACAATCCAAATGGTTGCAGCGATGGAGCCGGTACGAAAAGCCTTTGGACTTAAAAGGGTTATTGTATCCACGTATCAGGCAGTATCCGGAGCAGGTAATGCAGCGGTTGATGAAATGTATGAACAGTCTCAGCAGATTATGAACGATGAGCCGATCAATCCGCAGATACTCCCTGTTGGAGGAGATAAGAAGCACTATCAGATCGCTTTCAATGCTGTCCCGCAAATCGATAAATTCCAGGATAACGGCTATACGTTTGAAGAGATGAAAATGATAAATGAAACTAAGAAAATTATGTCAGATGACAGCATACAGGTTGCGGCAACCTGTGTAAGACTGCCAGTAGAGACCGGCCATTCTGAGTCTGTATATGTGGAAGTCGAGAAAGATGGTCTTGATGTGGCAGGCTTCAAAAAGCTGATGGAAGAGGCGCCGGGGGTTACACTTCAGGATGATCCGTCCAATCAGATTTACCCACTGGCGACGGATGCAAAAGGAAAAGATGATGTGTTTGTCGGACGGATCCGGCAGGACCTTGATCATCCAAAAGGGTTTCATTTTTGGGTGGTTGCCGATAACCTCCTGAAAGGGGCAGCCTTAAACTCTGTACAAATCGCGCAATCCCTTGTCGAACAGAATTTATTAAAAAAATAATTGAGTGAGAGTGGATGATCCATGAATATTTGTGTCCAAAAATTCGGAGGGACGTCTCTGCAATCAGATGACGTCAAAATAAAAGCTGCAGAGCATGTCATGGATGCTGTCAGGAAGGGGTATAAGGTTGTCGTGGTCGTCTCAGCAATGGGGCGACTCGGCGATCCTTATGCAACGGATACACTGTTATCCCTTGTCGGCGGTGTGACGTCGACCCAGCCCAAACGGGAACTTGATCTTCTGATGGCCTGTGGAGAAACGATATCCGCAGTGACATTTTCCTGGCTTCTTCAAAACGGCGGGCTCAAAAGCCTTGCCATGACAGGCAAAGAGGCCGGATTCAGAACAACGGAGGAATATGGGAATGCCAAGATAACAGATATGAATCCGCAACAGATCCGCTCGCATCTTGGTGAATATGATGTGATCGTCGTAACCGGTTTTCAGGGAGAAACACCGAAAGGGACAACAGCCACGCTTGGCAGAGGGGGATCCGATACGTCAGCAACAGCGCTCGGAGCAGCATTAGAAGCAGATGTTATTGATATTTTCACCGATGTGGACGGCATTATGACAGCCGATCCGAGGATCGTAAGCGGAGCAAAAACCCTTGAAACCGTTACATATAATGAAATTTGCAACATGGCTTATCAGGGTGCCAAGGTCATCCATCCAAGAGCTGTTGAAGTGGCAATGCAGGCAAAGGTACCGATCAGGATCCGCTCGATTCACTCTGATGCTGCTGGGACCTTGATCACAGGATCACCTTCAGGAAGACCCGGTCTTGATCTCGAAGAAAAGCTGGTGACGGGTATTGCACATGTTGGAGGTCTTGTTCAAATCAGCGTGACCTTTCATCAAAAGCCGCATGCAGAAGCTGAAGTATTTGCGACATTGGCCCAAAATGGTATTTCCGTTGACTTTATTCACATTCATCCAACAGGAGCCGCTTTTACTGTGCCGTCTCATCTTGGCAATCAGGCGGCCTCACTTCTTTCGGGACTCGGCTGCGAAGTGACCGTGACGGAAGGTGTTGCGAAAGTTTCTGCCGTAGGGGCAGGAATGACGGGCGTACCCGGTGTAACATCCAAAATTGTTCAGGCCCTCTCAAAAAAAGGCATCACGATTTTGCAGTCGGCCGATTCCCATACAACCATCTGGGTTCTCGTTTATGAAAATCAGATGAAAGATGCTGTAAATGCTTTGCACGAAGCATTTATCTGTTAAAATGGAATGAGAAAGAAGGAGGGATCGTTTGATGAGCTTTGGAACTGTACTGACGGCGATGGTTACACCGTTTGATGACCAGGGGATGATCAATTACGATCAGCTTGAGGTGCTGATCAATCATTTGATTGAAAATGGAAGTGATGGACTGGTAGTCGGTGGGACAACCGGCGAATCTGCTACGCTGAGTATAGAGGAGAAAGCGGCACTTTATCAGCAGTCAGTCAGAATTGCAGACGGACGCGTACCCATTATTGCCGGTACCGGAATGAATGATACATACGCCACTGCTGAGTTAACAATCCGGGCAGAGCGTGTAGGCGTTGACGGTATTATGCTCGTGGCGCCCTATTATAACAAACCGTCCCAAAAAGGCCTTTACGAACATTTTCAGACGATTGCTGAAAAGACATCGTTACCGGTTATGGTCTATAATGTACCGGGACGAACGGCAGTGAATATCCTGCCGGAAACAGTGATTGAACTGGCGAAAATCGAGAACATTACGAGTGTTAAAGAAGCGAGTGGCAATCTCGATCAGGTGACCATGATCGTGGCAAATACACCCGATGATTTTACAGTGTACTCGGGAGATGACTCTTTGACTTTGCCGAGTCTGGCAGTGGGAGCTGACGGGATCGTGTCTGTGAGCAGCCATATTATCGGTAAACACATGCAGCAGATGGTCCGGTATTATAAGGATGGTCAGGTCGGGGAAGCGGCTCTTCTTCATCAGAAACTCTTGCCTATTATGAGAGGGATGTTTATTGCTCCAAGTCCTGCACCGGTGAAAACAGCCCTAGATATGACCGGACTGGACGTCGGTGGTGTTCGTTTGCCACTTGTTCCGCTGACGGAAGAAGAACGAAAAACCCTCGAATCGATCGTTGCACTGAGAGAAAAGCTGTAGTACATGAATCCGAACAGGAGGCGGTTACGATTCCGCGTCCTGTTTTCTACTTGTTAGAAAGACCTTTTGTAATGTATACTGACTGAGGAGACATATCGAACGGATCTTATTTCATGAATAGCATTAGGAGGAACAGACATTGTCAAATAAGCAAACAGAACAAATAAAGTTTTACGCCCTTGGTGGCGTTGGAGAAGTCGGAAAGAACATGTATGTGCTTGAACTCGATGATGAAATGGTTATTATCGATACCGGCTGTATGCATCCTGAGGACGACATGCTCGGGGTGGATATTGTGATCCCGGATATGACTTATCTGATTGAGAATAAGGAGAAGGTGAAAGGGATTATCCTGACGCAGGCCCTCGATGATCATATTGGAGCTCTTCCTTATGTTCTTCGTGAATTGAATGTGCCGGTTTACGGTTCGAGGTTCACGATGGCCCTGGTCAAAGACCTTTGTAACGAAGTGGGCGTCCCAGGCAAACAGCAGTTTAATGAAGTGCATTCCAATTCCAAAATTAAAATCGGGAAAACACCCGTCAGCTTTTTCAAAACGAATTACAGTGTACCGGACACGCTGGGTGTCATGATTCATACTTCGCAGGGACCGATCATTCATACGGGTGATTTTAAATTTGATCAAAACCCTGTGGATGGCATGCCTTCGGAAATGGATAAGTTAACAGAAATCGGTTCAAAAGGCGTACTGTGTCTCCTCTCAGACAGCACAGGAGCGGAAGTCCCGGGCTATGCCCCTTCGGAATCCCTCGTCGCAGAAGGACTTAAAGAATCATTCCATGAAGCACCGGAATCGATTATTGTATCGGTTTTTTCATCAAATATCTATCGCATTCAACAAGTGCTTGAAGCGGCAGAGCGTGAAGAACGCAAGGTAGTCGTTGTAGGTAAGGAAATCGAGAGGGCTGTTGAAATTGCTCTTGAACTTGGGTATCTTGATGATCTTGAAGGAACACTCATTGATCTGAAGACGTATAAAAAGCTTCCATCAGATGAAACGGTTGTCGTCACCACAGGCAGTCAGGGAGAGCCGATGAGCTGTCTGATGAGAATGGCAAAAGGTTCACACCAGACGGTGAAAATCAAATCGAAAGACCGGATCATTATTTCAGCAGTACCAAGCCCGGGTAATGAAAAACAGGTATCGCAAATGGTTGATTTGCTTTCTAGAACCGGTGCTGATGTGGTGTACGGAAAAGATAAAAAAATCCACGTCCCTGCCCATGCCTGCCAGGAAGAATTGAAGCTGCTCCTGAACGTGGTTCAGCCGCAACACTTTATTCCGGTAGCAGGAGAATACCGGATGCAAGTGGCACAGCATCACCTGGCGCGTTCCGTTGGCATTCAGCAGGATGAGATCTTTTTACTTGATAAAGGCGAATGTGTGGAGTTCAATAAGCGTAAAGCAAAGCAGACTGGAAAAGTTCCTGCCGGACATGTTTTAATTGATGGCCTCGGTGTTGGTGATGTTGGAAATATTGTTCTTCGTGATCGCCGCTTGCTTTCTAAAGATGGCATTCTGGTGGTCGTCGTGACGCTCAATAAAGCCCACAATAAGGTTTTGTCAGGTCCTGACGTGATTTCAAGAGGTTTTGTCTATGTCCGGGAATCTGAAGCCCTGATTCGGCAGGCCGAAACGCTTGTCAAGGAAACAATCGATCAGCAGATTGCGCAAAATCAGACGGATTGGGCTACGATGAAGAGTGGTATCCGTGATCAGTTAAGTAAATTACTGTTTGATAAGACAAAACGCCGTCCAATGATCATGCCGATTATTATGGAAGGTTGATACAGAAGACTCCGGCGAATTCGCGTCGGAGTCTTTTTATAGTGTGCCGGGCATGCACTGTATCTTGGGAGTGAAAGTCTCCTGTGGGCTTGGCAGTAGGAACCACTAGTCAATGGCAAGGGTGTCCACCGTGAGGTGGAATCTGAAGGAAGCCGGCGACAAACTCCTGTACCGAGGAACACGAACCATATCAGGCACAAATGGGGCGGATGAGTCTGCTATACAAGATAAAGTCCAATACTGCCCGAACCCCACAGTGTAAATATGGCGGCGATAGGACGAAGGAGACAGTGCTTACCCCGGGAGGTCTTACGAGGGTTCCCGACAAGAAGGATGGAAGATCCTACAGGAACAAGGAATTCAGAGATGGATTCCTGAATCGTAAGAAGTCAGCCGAGGTCATAGTAATCCCATGGGGATGAAGGACCGAACAATAAGCGTCTTTGAGACAAATGAAATTGACAGGATTGCTTTAATCACAGAAAACGTCTCCGGACGGCTATCTGCAGAGGGATACGCTGGAAGCGGAAGAGTATGCAGAAGCGTGTAGCAATCTGGCAACGAAAGGAGTCGAAAAGCGGTATGCAATTAATTGACAGAGTGGTCTGTCCGGATAACCTGAATTTGGCGATGAACCGGGTGATTTCCAATAAAGGAAACCCCGGGGTCGACGGGATGACCGTTGACCAACTTGAAGCACATGTTCACCAATATGCGAAACCATTGATAGCCAAAATCCAAAAAGGGACATATCAACCTTTGCCCGTAAAACGGGTAGAGATTCCGAAAGAGAATGGAAAGAAACGCAAATTGGGGATACCGGCAGTCCGGGACCGTATGGTCCAGCAAGCGATTTTTCAAGTTATTGACCCGATAATAGATCCGCACTTCTCTCCAAACAGTTATGGGTTCAGACCGGGTAAAAATGCCAAACAAGCGATTAAACAAGCCGCAAAATATTATGATGAAGGATTCAAAATGGTCGTGGATATCGATCTGAAAAGTTATTTTGATACGATTCCCCATCAAAAGCTGATGAACTATCTTGAACAATATATTCAGGATCCGATCATCTTGAAACTGATCTGGAAGTTTCTTAAAAGCGGGATTATGATAGGGGACAACTGGGAATCTTCAAGAAACGGTGCACCGCAAGGTGGCAACTTATCACCGATTCTCAGCAATGTTTACCTACATGAACTGGATAAGGAATTGGAAAGAAGAGGCCACCGTTTCGTCAGATATGCAGATGACTTTTGCATCTACGTTAAAAGGCGCAGAGCTGCGGAGCGTGTGCTCCTTAACACAACAACTTTCCTCGAGGGAACACTTAAACTGAGTGTGAACCAAGAGAAAAGTGCTATAGGATCACCAACGAAACGAAAGTTTCTGGGGTTTTGCATTCACAAAAGTAATAATGAAACCAGGTGCAGACCTCACCACGCCTCCAAGGCGAAGTTCAAAGCCAAACTGAAATATCTGACGAGAAGAAACCAGGCGAACTCCTTCGATTACATTATTCTTAAGATTAACCAGGTGACAACCGGCTGGATCAACTACTATGGCATCAGTTACATGAAATCCTTTATCAACAGCATTAAGCAATGGTTACACCATCGGCTGAGGCAACTGATCTGGAAACAGTGGAAGAAAATTAAAACGAGATACAAGAATTTGATGAAGTATGGCATTGAAACCGAAGAAGCTTGGAAAATGGCAAACACTCGCAAAGGCTATTGGCGTGCCTCCAAGAACGAGACACTGCACAAAGCCATCAAAATAGAAAAGCTCGCAGGGTGGGGACTCAAAGACATGAGTCAACTCTACGAGCATGCATACTCAACTTATTGAACCGCCGTATACGGGTCCGTACGTACGGTGGTGTGAGAGGTCGGGGCTGTGAAGCCCCTCCTACTCGATTGAACCGCCAAACCTTCGAACGGAACAGGATAAAAAATAAGATTTTGTGAAGGTTGCCAAATTCAAAGACATACATTTTATGTTATGATAGTGTTGTCATTCATGCTTTCTGAAGAGGTGCAGACAGATTGCAGATAGTCTGAAGACAAGAGCCGGCCGCTAATCCGGCAACTACATAATTGAAAACGACCATTGAAGAAGGAGGTGTGAATATGTCAACAGGTAAGAAGCCTGCTTCAGGAGGAAAAAAAAGTCCTGCATCCGGAAAGAAATCTGTGAATCAGCCTAAAGCAGAAAAACCGGGATGGATCAGAGAACTGAGGTTTGAACTGTCAGGAATGTTTATGATCGTTATTGGCATAATCGCACTGTTTGAACTTGGACTTGTTGGCAGATGGATTGATTTATTTTTCCGGTTCCTGGCCGGGAACTGGAAAATGCTTTTTATCCTGACGTTTATCGGATTTGCACTGTATGTGATGATAAAGCGCCAACTGCCACCTCTGTGGAACAGGAAACTGTTAGGTTATTATCTGCTTTTGATTTCGATTCTCTTAATCAGTCACGGGCGCGCTTATGCCGCTTGGCAAAGTCAGACAGCACCAATGGAAGGCGGTATTCTCGGAGAAACCTGGGGCTTGTTAACCGGTAGCCCATCAGCTGCAGCATCGGCAGCCGATACAGCGGGAGGCGGAATGACTGGTGCCTTACTTTTTTCCGCAACCCATGCGCTGTTTTCCACAGCAGGAACTTACGTATTCGCTGGAGGTTTAATGATTGCAGCGGTCGTGTTTTTAACAGGAAAAACATTTATCGAGATATTGCAGCATGAAGACGGGCCTAAAGCATGGCTGCAGGCTGCGGGCAGACAGACAAAGCGAAGTATGACATCCATCATCAAACGACTGAAGGACAGAAAACTTCGAAAACAGACGCCGGACGATCAAGCTAAGGGGACAGAAGTTGAAGAGGAACCTGAAATACTTGATTTCACAGAACGTGTGTCAGGCAGTCAATCGAATGTCGTTGCAGAAATTCACGATGAAACGCCTGAAGCGGAAATATCAGAGGAAGAACATTCATCAGACAAGAAGCCGGAAGAAGAAACCGAGCAAGATCTTGAAACGGTGTCTGACGATAAGGCCCATCTTGTAGTCAGGGAATCGGAGAATAAAGAATACTTGCTTCCTCCTCTTGATTTGTTGAAATCCGGTGGGAAACCAAACCAGTCGAAAGAACATTCGATGTTGTCAAAAAATGCACGTAAACTGGAAGAAACCCTTGAAAGCTTCGGTGTTAAGGCGAAAGTGACCAAAGTTCACCTAGGTCCTTCTGTTACGAAATATGAAGTCTATCCGGATAAAGGGGTAAAGGTCAGTAAGATCGTCAATTTAACGGATGACCTGGCACTTGCCCTTGCAGCGAAAGATATCCGGATGGAAGCGCCGATTCCCGGCAAATCTGCAATCGGTATTGAGGTTCCGAATCAGGAAGTATCCCTCGTTACTTTGCGTGAAGTACTGGATGCAGGGTTGGCTCAGGACAAAGGCAACCCCTTGTCCATCGGACTTGGCAGAGATATTTCAGGCAGTGCCATACTTGCAGAGCTTAATAAGATGCCCCATCTTCTTGTAGCCGGTGCAACCGGCAGCGGTAAAAGTGTCTGTATAAACGGAATTATTGTCAGTATACTTTTGCGTGCAAAGCCGCATGAGGTCAAGATGATGATGATCGACCCGAAAATGGTTGAACTGAATGTGTATAATGGTATTCCTCACCTTCTGGCTCCGGTTGTGACAGAACCTAAAAAGGCTGCGCAGGCACTTAAGAAAGTGGTAAGCGAAATGGAGCGGCGTTATGAACTGTTTGCAGCATCCGGAACCCGTAATCTTGAAGGCTATAACGACTACATTCGAAAAGAGAACATGAAACGGGATGAAGCAGAGGCTTATGCGCCACTGCCTTATATCGTAGTGATTGTTGATGAATTGGCAGATCTGATGATGGTTGCATCTTCGGAAGTGGAAGACGCGATTACCAGACTGGCCCAAATGGCGAGAGCAGCAGGAATTCATTTGATCATTGCAACTCAGCGGCCATCTGTGGATGTCATTACAGGCGTAATCAAAGCAAACATCCCATCAAGAATCGCTTTTGGCGTGTCGAGTTCCACAGATTCGAGAACCATTCTTGATGGAAATGGGGCAGAAAAACTTCTTGGCAAAGGGGATATGCTTTTTGTGCCGGTTGGTGCATCAAAGCCGACCCGGATCCAGGGGGCATTTTTGTCCGATGATGAAGTGGAACGTATCGTGTCACACTGTATTGAGCAGCAAAAAGCGCAGTATGCTGAAGAAATGATCCCGGCAGAGGTGGAAGACAAAAAACCAACCGGTGAAGCGGAAGATGACCTCTATCCTGATGCAGTTGCACTGGTCACGGATATGCAATCTGCTTCAGTCTCGATGCTTCAGCGGCGCTTCAGAGTCGGGTATGCAAGGGCGGCCAGACTGATTGATGAGATGGAAGTCAGAGGCGTGGTGGGACCTTACGAGGGCAGCAAGCCGCGGGAAGTCCTTGTGAGTAAACCGTCTGAGGAGTCAGAACACTCGTCTGACCATGGAATTAATGGCACAAAAGAGTAGTGACTAAAGCGTATTCATGTTACATTGAATGAAGAAAATATCTGTTAGATGTCTGATCAGTCACCGTAACTGGTCAGAAAACGTGCAGCGGGAGGAAATGTGATGATTCGATCTGATCAAAGACCATTATATTTGCAAGTGATTGACCGGATAAAAGAGGATATTGACAAAGGGGTTTATGTAACAGGTGAACGGCTTCCTTCTGAATTTCAACTGTCCAAGAAACTGGGAGTCAGCCGGGCAACACTCCGAGAAGCGCTCCGGATGCTTGAAGACGAAAATGTAATTGTAAGAAGGCACGGTGTAGGGACATTTATTAACGCCAAGCCCCTTTTCTCATCCGGTATTGAAGAATTGTTCAGTGTCACAGATATGATTCGGCGGGGGAAAAAGAAGCCGGGGACTAATTTTTTGTCAACGACGGTTCAAAAAGCGTCTGAAGAAGACCAGCGCCGGTTTCTCGATGATCATTTGAATGAACTTGCGGTGATTGAGCGCGTTCGTACTGCAGATGGCGAGCCGGTTGTCTATTGCCTGGATAAAGTGCCAAGTAATCATCTGCCAGACAACATGAATCAGGAAGTCCAGTCCATCTTTGTTCAGCTTGAGCAGTCAGGTACGTCGATTGCCTATGCGATGACGCAAATTGAACCCATCGGATACCATGAAAAAGTCTCTGATATTCTGGATTGTGAACCGGAAACGGCTCTGCTTGTCCTCAAACAGATGCACTACAATGATCAGGACCAGCCGGTGCTTTATTCCATCAACTATTTCAGGGCAGATAAGTTTAAATTCCATGTGCTCAGAAAGCGCGTTTTTTAACTGTACACAAAACCGTGACCCGCTCGTCTGAACTGCTCAGGAGCGGGTTGATTTGTAAAGGTGAGTCAGAAATAAGAGCTGAAGCGGAGGACTGCTAACGATGATGGAACTTGATGAACAGCTATTTTACACGGAAAAAATGAAAGTGCATTTCATGCCGACGAAGACGTATAAGACTAATACATTTATTCTTCAGGCCCGTGCACCACTTAAAGCAACAGATGCTTCGAAACGCGCTTTGCTTGCTGAAGTGCTTCAGGACGGGACGGTTTCCAAGCCGGACCGAATCGCTTTTCGATCAGCACTCGAGGAGCTTTACGGCACCGCAACGGCTGTGGATGTCTATAAAAAAGGTGAACACCATATTATTTCATTTCGACTGGATGTACCGAATGAGAAATTTCTCAAAGATGCGCCGCCACTTACAGAAAGTGCCGTATCTTTGTTCAGTGAGATGATCTTTGCTCCGAAACGGGAAGCTAATGATGATTTAAATCATGCCGCTGTGGATGAAGAAAAAAGGGCATTAAAACAGAAAATAGCCAGTATTTACGATGATAAAATGCGCTATGCCAACAAAAGACTGATTGAAGAAATGTGCGCGACAGAAGATTTTTCCACACATGTATATGGTTCTTTGGAGTCGGTGGAAGAGACGGACGTATCGAGCCTTACGGCATACTATGATCAATGGCTTGAAAATGATCAGCTCGACTTATATGTATCCGGAGATATGACGTTTGACGAGGTGAAGGGACTTTGTGATCTCTTTTTCAACAGTGAACGAATACAGGGCGAACAGGTACCTGCAATCCCGAAAAACTCTGGCGTTCCTAATACAGTTCGCGAAATCACCGAAGAACAGGATATCCAGCAAGGGAAACTCCATATCGGTTTTCGAACGGGAATTACCTACGGGGATGATGATTATTTCGCACTGCTGATGATGAATGGTATTTTGGGTGGATTCTCACACTCGAAACTCTTTATTAATGTGCGTGAAAAAGAAAGCCTTGCATATTATGCTGCAAGTCAGCTTGAGAACATTAAGGGGCTGATGATTGTGGTGGCAGGGATTCAATCAGATATGGTCGAGAAGACGAAAACGATTATTTTCGAACAGCTTGAAAGCATCAGAGCTGGAGAGATCTCTGAAGAAGAGATGGCACAAACTCGCTCTGTTCTTAAGAACCGCTGGCTCGAAACACTTGATTCCCAGCGTGGGCGCATTGAACTTGCTTATAACAACGAGTTCACGGATTCCCCGAAAGCTTTGGATACCTGGTTTACAGAGCTTGATCACGTATCAAAAGCGGATATTATTCGGGTTGCAGAGAAGATTAAGCTCGATACGGTGTATTTTTTAAAAGGGAAGGTGGAAGAATAATGCAGACGATCAGATTTGAACAGCTGGATGAAACGCTTTATAAAGAGACCCTCCCAAACGGGCTGGAAGTGTTCATTCTTCCTAAACCCGGCTTCCGTAAAACATTTGCCACGTTTACTGCCAAATATGGTTCGATGGACCGCTCCTTTACCCCGATCGGTCAGAAAGACCCCATGACCGTCCCTGACGGGATCGCACATTTTCTTGAGCATAAGATGTTTGAAGATGAAGATGGGGATGTGTTTCAGGTTTTCAGTAAGCAGGGCGCTTCTGCAAATGCCTTTACGAGCTTCACGCGGACCGCGTATTTGTTTTCAAGCACATCAATGGTTAACGAAAATGTAGAGACGCTCCTCGATTTTGTACAAAAACCGTATTTCACTTCAGAATCAGTTGAAAAGGAAAAAGGGATCATAGGTCAGGAAATTCGGATGTATGAAGATAATCCGGATTGGAGAAATTTCTTTGGTCTCCTAAAAGCGATGTATCAGAAGCATCCGGTCGCCATCGATATTGCAGGAACCGTTGAATCCATTGATGAAATTACGGCAGACCTTCTTTACAGTTGCTATGAAACATTTTATCATCCCGCGAATATGGCTTTATTCATTGTCGGGAATGTTGATCAGAATGAAATGATGACACTTGTCAGAAATAATCAGAACAACAAGTCCTTTGACCGATTGGAGAAAACACCGAGAAATCTGTTTACTGAAGAGCCTGCAGAAGTCAATCAAAAAACAGTTACCGTTGAAATGCCTGTTCAGACTGGCAAAGTCCTTTTGGGAATTAAAGATCATCGACAAGAATTATTTGGTCAGGATCTCCTGAAGTACGAGCTGGCCATGGAGATCGTGATGGATTTGCTTTTCGGTCAGAGCAGTGAAAATTATTCCAAACTGTACCGGCAGGGTCTGATTGATGACAGCTTCGGATATGATTTTACACACGAAGAAGGATTTGGTTTTTCTGTCGTCGGGGGAGATTCTGAAAAGCCGGAAGTACTGGCTGAAACGTTAAAGAGCATGCTGAAAGAGGCATTGGAAAAAGGTCTTGATGAAACTTCTTTTGAACGGATCCGTAAACAAAAATTGGGACAGTTTCTCCGGTCATTAAATTCCCCTGAATTTATCGCCAATCAATTTACACGCTATCATTTTTTGGGTATCGATCTCTTTGAAGGGGTTCCTGCTTTGGAATCGCTCCGTTTTCAAGAAGTGGAAGATATCATGAAAGACCACATGGATCTTGAAAACCGTTTGGCAGTCTGTTTCGTGTTGCCGGAGAAAGAAAGATGATTTCATCTGCATGGATCACAGGTGCGAGCGGGGGAATCGGGCTTGCAATCGCCGAATCCCTCGCTGTTGAAGGTGCGGACCTTGTTTTGCAGTACCGGCAGAACGCTGAACCGCTCAAAGATCTTCAACTTCGCTATCCGGATCAATCCATTGAACTGATTCAGGCGGATTTCAGAGACGTTCATACCAGTCTTGAAGCCTTTCGCGGCTTACCGGCTCCAAAGGCAGTTATACACTGTTCAGGTTATGATTTTCCGGGCTTGTTTCAGGATGAGACACTGCTAAGTATACAAAATCAGGTGAACGCAGATCTTATCGTTCCCATGATGCTCACAAGACAGGTTGTCACGGAAATGATTAACAATAAAAATGGCGTTATTTTATTCATCACTTCAATATGGGGACAGACAGGTTCAGCGATGGAAGTTCTCTACTCAACGGTCAAGTCAGGCCAGCATGGCTTAATACGGGCACTCAGTGACGAACTCGCCCCTTCAGGTATCCGCGTTAACGGGATTGCACCTGGTTTTGTTGATACACCAATGGTCCAGGGATATTCGGATGAAGAAAAGCAATCCATTCTGGATGAAATCCCGGCCGGGCGGTTTGGGAGTCCTGAAGATGTGGCACGCACGGTCTGTTTTCTTCTTGATGATGCATCTTCATACATAAACGGCCAAATTATCGGGCTCAATGGCGGTTGGTACAGAGGCTGATGAATCATACAATCGTGTGAACTTTTGTGATATTGGGATTTTCCTTTAATTCGGCTGAAAAATACATTATCATTATAAGTAACGAAAAGATGCGAATAACGACCAAAATACAGATGAGAAAGAGAGGGAGCGTATGGAAGCTAAAGAATGGTATTTGGAATACCATATAAATCAGAACCGCCCTGGTCTTTTAGGTGATGTGGCGTCTTTACTTGGGATGCTGAAGATTAACATCATAACGATCAACGGTGTGGAGAATTCAAATCGCGGTATGCTGATCAAAACGAAAAGTGACGAATCGATTCAGCGACTGCGTTATATTTTGAACACCATGGATGTTATTACCCTTCATAAGCTTAGGGAACCAAAGCTTAGGGATCGCTTGGCTGTCAGACACGGCCGCTATATCGTCCGCGACCGTGATGAGAAAAAAGTATTCAGGTTTGTCAGGGATGAGCTGGGTGTGCTTGTCGACTTCATGGCGGAACTGTTTATGAAAGATGGTCACAGGCTTGTCGGGATCCGTGGTATGCCGAGAGTGGGGAAAACAGAGTCCATTGTTGCAGCGAGTGTCTGTGCAAACAAACGGTGGTCATTTCTGTCATCCACATTACTTCGGCAAACGATCCGAAGCCAGTTGGCAGATGATGAGATGAGCGAGGATAATATTTATATTATCGATGGCATTGTCTCGACGATGAGAGCAAGTGAACGGCACAGGATGCTGGTGGCTGAAATGATGCGTCTCCCATCGACTAAAGTGGTAGAGCATCCGGATATTTTTGTCCGTGAAACAGAATATACGCTCGATGATTTTGATTATATAATCGAACTGAGAAGTGATGAGAACGAAGAGATCACCTATGAACAGGTGGAATCAGGCTTTTCGTCATTTGATATCAGTTAGATGGCAGGTGTTTGAATTGTCTGAATTAGGTGTACGTCTACAAAATGCCAGAATAGAAAAAGGAATATCTCTCGACGAATTACAGCAGAAGACGAAAATTCAAAAACGTTACCTCGAGGCGATTGAAAACGGGGATTTCTCCAAGATGCCAGGAGACTTTTATGCCCGTGCCTTTGTAAAAAGCTATTGTGAAGCCGTCGGTCTTTCGGTTGACCAGGTGTTTGAAGAGCATGCGGGTGAACTGCCTAAAGCCAAAAAAGAAAGCGGAGATCTTCCTCCAAGGATCGACCGTCCCAAGTCGAGGCCTGTTAAACAGCGTTCTGCTTTCTCAAGGCTCTTGCCATCATTGATCGTCCTGCTGTTTCTGATTGGGATTGTCAGTACGCTTTGGTTCACAAATCTGGGCGACAGTTCGGATAATGATTCTTCAACAAGAGAAGAGCAGCAGTCCCAGCCTTCGGTGGATATTACCGATGATCTGAATGAAGACAATGATGAAGAAGACACGGGAGAAACTGAGGAACCTGATAACAGTATTTCAAATGGAAACAATACTGAAGAAACCGACGCCAGCGAAGAAGAGTCTCAAGAAGAAGAGATCATTGATCCATCTCTTGAGTTTGTTGAATTAAATGATGCCGGTCAATATGTATATTCGTTGTCGGATGCAGATTCTTTTGACCTGGAGATGATTTTCTCAGGCGGGAGCTGGATTCAGATTAACGATGATTCGGGGACGGTCCACACTGATACTCATGGAGATGGAGATGAAATTTCCTTTGATTTCACAGGAGAATCAGAAATTCTGATCCGTTTGGGTTTTATTCACACGGCTGAAATTCTTGTCAATGATATCCCCCTCGAATACCAAAGCGACAACGATGTGCAGAATATATTGATCTTGCACGAGGACTCTGTATCCTGAAGAACGGTCTATGACCGTTCTTTTCATTGTTTTCTCTAAATTGATCATGATATTGTATGTCGGAGTTTATGTTTCTGTTACCATGAGTGACACTTAGGCACCTATGCATGACGGGCACATGCAGTAACTTTCTAAACAAACTGTTTTTATTTGAAATTCCAAATGCTATTTAATGTACGAAGATGGTACAATATGTGAATAAAGATATATAGAAAAGGGGGGACATTCGTGAATATACCAAATCAAATTACGATATCACGAATTGTTTTAATTCCGATCTTCATGGTCTTTTTGCTTGCACCGTTTGACTTTGGCTCATGGGCGATTCTTGGGGCAGACATTCCGGTTCATCATTTTATTGCCGCTGTAATCTTTATTATTGCGGCTGCGACTGACTGGCTTGACGGTTATTATGCAAGGAAATACGAACTGGTTACAAACATGGGCAAATTCCTGGATCCTTTGGCGGATAAATTGCTTATCACAGCAGCCTTTGTATCACTGGTTGGCCTTGAACTGTTTCCTGCGTGGGCTGCGGTTGTGATTCTGACAAGAGAGTTTGCCGTTACTGGACTCCGGCTTGTTGCCTCGGGTGAAGGCGAGGTCATTGCTGCGAGTCAGTGGGGTAAATGGAAAACGGTCAGCCAAATTGTTTGCATCGCTGCGATTTTGTTGCATAATGTCGGTTTTGCATTAGTCGGACTGCCGTTTGATACACTGATGATTGTTCTGGCAGTTGGACTTACGCTGTATTCCGGGTTTGATTACTTTATGAAAAATACACATGTCCTGAAATCGGAACAATAAACGTATACATGGAGGTGCGATCCGAATGAACGCAGAGATTGTAGCGATTGGCTCCGAGTTATTGCTCGGACAAATTGTGAACAGCAATGCATCACACATTTCCAAGGAACTATCTTATCTCGGGATCGACGTTTATCATCACGTCGCTGTCGGGGATAATCCGGACAGACTCCGTGATGTACTCAAGCAGGCAGCAGCCCGTTCTGATCTCGTGATCTGTACAGGCGGATTGGGGCCGACAAAGGATGATCTGACGAAGGAAATACTCGCGGGCCTTACCGGCCGGGATCTTGTATACGACGAGGAGACGGAACAGAATATTATCGATTATTATCAAAAGTGGAACCGGGTCATGCCTGAGAATAACCGAAAGCAGGCAATGGTTATCAAAGGTTCTGAAATCCTTCCGAATCATCATGGCTTATCCTGCGGAATGGTTGTTCCAGTTGGGAAAAGTCAAGTCATGCTCTTACCAGGACCGCCCAACGAACTGATCCCGATGTTCCGCGATTTTGCACTTCCGTATTTGAAAACGATGTTGAATGTAACCGAGGAGATTGAATCACGAGTATTGCGTTTTTTTGATATAGGCGAATCCATGCTTGCTGAAAAGCTTGATGATTTGTTTGAAGCGCAAACGAATCCGACGATGGCACCACTTGCGAGCATGGGCGAAGTCATGCTCAGGTTAACGGTTAAAGGTGAAGACACTGAAAAAAACCGGGCTGCCTTGGACGAGCTTCAGGACACGATTCTTGATCGGATTGGCGATTATTTCATCGGTATCGGTGAAACCCCGCTTGTAAGGCAGGTTGTTGAACTTTTACAAAGTCGTAAAAAAACCGTCACTGCAGCGGAAAGCCTTACAGGGGGGCTGTTTTCTTCGGCATTAACTTCTGTTCAGGGAGTATCTTCTGTTTTTCCCGGCTCGATAGTGTGTTATAGTAATCAAGTGAAGGAAACGGTCTTGTCAGTCCCTGAAGAACTGATACAGTCCGAGGGTGTTGTGAGTGAAGCATGCGCCCGGAAACTGGCCGAGAACAGCAGAAGACTGTTTAATACCGATATCGCCATCAGTTTTACAGGAGTTGCGGGTCCTGATGAACTTGAAGGTCATCCCCCGGGAACCGTATTCATCAGCATTACCGATGGAAAGCGGGATGAGGTGCATCGTCTTCAGCTGGCAGGCAGTCGAGAGAATATTCAGGACCGAACGGTGAAATATGGCTGTTTCTATTTGCGAACATTTTTGTTAAATGAATAGAAGAAAAAGGATGGATGGAAAAGAATGATGACGTTTGAAGAGTTTAATATTTCAAAGAGTTTAATGCGAGCAATCAAGGAAATGGGATTTGAAGCCCCGTCTCCAATTCAGGAAAAAGTTATTCCGACAATTTTAGAAGGAAACGACTTGATCGGACAAGCACAGACAGGTACCGGTAAGACAGCAGCTTTCGGGATTCCGATTCTTGAAAAGCTGAAACGGACGAAAAATGTGCAAGCGATTATTTTAACACCAACGCGCGAACTTGCGATTCAGGTTGCAGGTGAGATTCAGAAGCTCTCCAAGTTTCAGAAAGTGCAGACGTTGCCCGTTTACGGCGGACAGTCGATCGGTCAGCAAATCAAGCAGCTGAAACGAGGCGTAGATATCGTTGTTGGTACACCAGGGCGAGTTCTGGATCATGTCAATCGAAAGACATTGGATCTCAGTAAAATTCATACCTTCGTTCTCGACGAAGCAGATGAAATGCTCGATATGGGATTCATCGAAGATATCGAGAAAATCATACAGGTTTCATCGGAAGAGCGTCAAACGCTTTTATTCTCCGCGACGATGCCTCCGCCAATTCGTAAGCTGTCCAATAAATACATGAACAGCCCGGAGCAGGTGACCATCAGTAAAAGTGAGGTAACAGCTCCTTCGATTAATCAGGTATATTATAAAGTGCTTGAGAAAAATAAACTCGATTCACTGTGCCGTCTCATTGACAGTGAGAATACAGATCTCGGGATCATCTTCTGCCGTACGAAGAAAGGTGTTTCTGAACTCGCTGAAGCACTTCAGGCGCGGGGATATCGTGCCGATGGCCTGCACGGTGATTTGACACAATCCCAGCGTGATTCAGTCATGAAAAAATTCCGTGATTCTTCAATCGATTTTCTGATTGCAACTGACGTTGCTGCACGCGGCATTGACGTACAAAATGTGACTCACGTTGTAAACTATGACATTCCTCAGGACCCTGAGAGTTATGTTCACCGTATTGGCCGAACTGGTCGAGCCGGACGAGAGGGTATTGCGTTGACGCTTGTGACTCCTCGTGAGATGAAACATCTCCGTTCGATTGAAAACGAAATAAAAATGAAGATACCTTCCCAAAACCTTCCTTCTGTTGAAGAAGTGATTGAAAAGCAACAGGATGTTTGGAAGAGTCAGGTTATTGATATGATTGAAAATGATGATGAAGGGGTCAGTCATTACGACGCAATTGTTACAGACCTTTTGGATCACTATCAGCCTGAAAAAGTCGTTACGGCTCTCATGAAGCTTGCTTTTTACAGTCATGACGAGAAGATCAGTAAAGAGACCTATAATTTCGGTGAAACAGGAGCCCAAAAAGGCATGACCCGTTTCTTTATCAATGTTGGACGGAATGTTGACATGACGCCGAAAAAGCTGGTTGATGAAGTGGCTAAACTTGTTGGGATCAGCCCGAAAGCGATTGGAAAAATTGATATTTTTGAGAACTTCACGTTCATTGAGGTGCCTGAAGAAGTCGCACCGTTCGTTTATGAAGGCTTAAAGTATCAGCGTGTCAGTGGCGCGAAAATCAATTTGGAACCTGCGAAACCAAGACCGAAACGAAAATAAACATTTTGCGAAAAATCCACCTTTTCTTTGACAAGGGGGATTTTTCGCATTATAATTAAATTCGAACGAACGTTTGTGCGAAAATATGTGTGTATTATACTGAAAATCGGGAGGACGCGTCTCCCTTTTCAGAAAAAAAGGAGAGAATTGCATGTCAGATCGTAAACAGGCCCTTGATATGGCCTTAAAACAGATTGAGAAACAGTTCGGAAAAGGATCGATTATGAAATTGGGAGAGCAGGCGGAACAACGCGTCTCCACAATATCTTCAGGCGTCCTTGCATTGGATATTGCCCTGGGTGTAGGGGGATATCCCCGAGGACGTGTCATTGAAGTATACGGTCCTGAATCATCAGGTAAAACAACCGTTGCCCTTCATGCGATCGCAGAAGTTCAGCGAAATGGCGGCACAGCTGCATTCATAGACGCTGAGCATGCACTTGATCCGAAATATGCGCAGGCACTCGGAGTTGATATCGATAATTTACTCCTCTCGCAACCGGACACGGGTGAACAGGCACTTGAAATTGCAGAAGCACTTGTCCGAAGTGGCGCAGTTGATATGATTGTTGTTGACTCCGTAGCTGCCTTGGTACCGAAAGCGGAGATTGAAGGTGAAATGGGTGATTCTCACGTAGGGCTTCAGGCGCGTCTTATGTCTCAGGCGCTTCGGAAATTGTCCGGGGCTGTAAGTAAATCGAAGACAATCGCTATGTTTATCAATCAGATTCGTGAGAAAGTCGGTGTCATGTTCGGAAATCCGGAAACGACACCTGGCGGACGTGCACTGAAATTTTATTCTTCAGTCCGCCTTGAAGTCCGTCGAGCTGAAACCCTTAAGCAGGGAAATGATATGATCGGGAATAAAACAAAATTGAAAGTTGTAAAGAATAAAGTGGCACCGCCGTTTAAGACGGCTGAAGTGGACATTATGTACGGAGAAGGAATCTCTCGTGAAGGATCGATTCTTGATATTGCATCTGATCTTGATATTGTCCAAAAGAGTGGTGCATGGTATTCCTATGATGGTGACCGAATGGGTCAGGGGCGTGAAAATGCAAAGCAATTTCTCAAAGAAAATGATGAAGTTTCAAGTGAGATTGACCGGAAGATCCGAGAACACCACGGACTTTTGGATGTTCAGGACGTTCCTGCCCCGGCGGAGGATGAAGCTCTTGAGGGGGAAGATGTACCGCTTGATCTGAAATGATGATGCGGGTTTTCGAATGATAGACTGGGCCGGATGATGCGAAATGCATCATCCGGCTTTCTTCGTACGATAGTAATGCTTAACTCCGTTAAAAGATGATCGTATAAGTGCAACTAAGGCTTTCACCATTGAGGCTTGTCGAGAAGCCAGGTTTTCTTTATACATGGCATGACTGCGTGCGAATCTTATGGAATGATATTTGTTCTAGGTGAAAGATCAGAAACAGGCAGATCCTTGTCGAGACATCTGAGATTGAATATGTGAGAAATCGTAATAGACGAAAGGAATCTTGGCAGTGCTTTTTACAATCGAAAACTGCGGTCAAATCCGCTTCGTCCTTCTTCTTACAGTGCTTGACAATATGTGAAATGAGGCATACAATTAACGAGTATACTGAACGTTTTGACATGAGCTCTGTGTCATAACGACCAGTACGATGCATCACTGTGTTAATGACAAATGTGTAATGAAAAGAAACAAAAATCAGTAATAGCATGAGGAGGTGAATCAGTCTTGGACTTGATCTTACAAATCCTCGTTTTGCTATTCGTGGCATTAATTGGTATCCTAATCGGTTATTTCGTTCGAAAATCTTTAGCGGAAGCGAAGATTTCCAGTGCTGAAGCGCTCGCAAGGCAAACGGTAGAAGATGCAAAGCGCGAAGCGGAAGCAAGCAAAAAAGAAGCGGTGCTGGAAGCGAAAGATGAAGCGCACAAACTTCGCATGGAAGCTGAAAAAGAAGTGCGTGACCGTCGTAATGAAATGTCGAAACAGGAGAACCGCCTCCTTCAGAAGGAAGAAGTGTTGGATCGAAAAAGTGAAACGCTTGATAAAAAAGAAGAATCTCTTGAATCGAGAGAGGAGAATCTATCGAAGCGTCAGCATGAAATCGACGAACTGAATAGCAAAGTCGAGGAACTCGTAAACAAACAACAAGAAGAACTTGAACGAATCTCAGGCTTTTCGAAAGACGAAGCGCGTGATATCATCATGGAAACTGTTGAGAAGGAACTCGTTCATGAAAAAGCGGTGCTCATTAAGGATTCTGTCACAAAAGCGAAGGAAGAAGCAGATAAAAAAGCGAAAGAGATTTTATCCACTTCCATTCAACGATGTGCAGCAGACCATGTCGCAGAAACAACGGTTTCCGTTGTCAATCTGCCAAACGATGAGATGAAAGGCCGGATTATTGGACGTGAAGGTCGTAATATCAGGGCTTTGGAAACATTGACCGGAATCGATTTGATAATTGATGATACACCAGAAGCGGTTATCCTCTCCGGATTTGATCCGATCAGACGTGAAATCGCGAAAACGACCCTTGAACGACTCGTACAGGATGGACGAATTCACCCTGCTCGCATTGAAGAAACTGTCGAAAAAGCAAGACGGGAAGTAGACGAGTTAATTCGTGAGTATGGTGAACAGACAACATTTGAAATGGGTATTCACAATCTGCATCCGGACCTGATCAAAATTCTCGGACGACTGAAGTTCCGCACCAGCTATGGTCAAAATGTGCTGAAGCATTCAATGGAAGTGGCACATTTGAGTGCTATGATGGCTGCAGAATTAGGTGAAGATGAGACATTGGCGAAACGTGCCGGTTTGCTTCATGATTTGGGTAAAGCGATTGATCATGAAGTTGAAGGCAGCCATGTTGAAATTGGTGTTGAGCTTGCAACGAAGTACAAAGAACACCCTGTCGTCATTAACAGCATTGCATCCCACCATGGAGATACAGAAGCAACATCTGTTATCGCTACACTGGTGGCGGCTGCAGACGCATTATCTGCGGCTCGACCAGGAGCAAGAAGAGAAACACTTGAGACTTACATTAAACGTCTTGAAAAGCTTGAAGAGATTTCAGAATCCTTTGAGGGTGTTGAAAAAACATATGCCATTCAGGCAGGACGGGAAGTCCGGATCATGGTTAAACCGGATTTCATTACAGATGAAGATTCTTACCGTCTCGCAAGGGATATCACGAAAAAAATTGAAGATCAACTCGACTACCCTGGCCACATTAAGGTAACGGTTATACGTGAAACCAGAGCAGTTGAGTATGCGAAATAAAGTGGTTTATACCACTTTATTTCTTTTTTCGAGTAAATTTAATGCCACAGAAAGGGTTTTCCAGTGATGAAAATGCTGTTTATTGGTGATGTAGTTGGCTCACCAGGAAGAAGTGTACTGAAAGAGTATCTGCCCAAACTGAAAAGTAAATTCAGGCCGGATGTTACAATTGTAAATGCGGAGAATGCTGCATCCGGAAAAGGTTTGACGAAAAAAGTGTATCATGAGCTGATCACAGCAGGGGCTGATATCTTAACGATGGGTAACCATATGTGGGGCAAAAAAGAAATATTCGACTTTATTGATGACGTGATGAATATCGCCCGTCCAATCAACTTTCCTGATGATAATCCCGGTAAGGGAATTGTGACAGGAAAGTATAACGGTAAGAGCATTGCCGTTATCAATGCCCAAGGTCGGACATTTATGCAACCTTCAGACTGCCCTTTTGAAAAACTGGATGGTGTTATTGATGATCTGAGCAAGGATTACAAGCATATTTTTGTGGATTTTCATGCTGAAGCGACAAGTGAAAAACTCGCAATGAGCTGGTTTCTTGATGGCAGGGTCACTGCAGTCGCGGGTACCCATACCCATGTTCCGACTGCTGACGAACGAATTCTCCCCGGAGGAACAGCGCACATAACTGACACAGGCATGACAGGACCTTATGACGGGATTCTCGGGGTTGACCGTGAGGCTGTGATCGGACGCTTTCAGACGGGACTCCCAACAAGGTTTGAGGTGACGAAGGGTCGCACCCAGCTGAATGGGCTGTTTATCGAATCCGATCCGCTTACAGGAAAAGCACAGACGATCAAACGTATTCAGATTAGTGAAGATCATCCTTTCTTTGACTAAAGAGTAAATTATGCGAACCGGATTAAAATGGGGTTTTATTCCTCTTCAAAAAAGGAACAGATGTAGAAAAGAAACTTATTCCTTTCACAAACTAAATTATAGTAATTAAACTCACGAGGAGGAACAGACATGGAAGTATTAAAAGTTTCGGCTAAATCCAACCCCAATTCAGTAGCTGGTGCTCTTGCAGGCGTGATTCGCGAACGCGGTTCTGCAGAAATTCAGGCAATTGGAGCAGGTGCACTGAATCAGTCGGTCAAAGCTGTTGCCATTGCAAGAGGATTTGTTGCACCAAGTGGCCTTGATCTTGTTTGTGTACCGGCTTTTACTGATATTGAAATTGATGGTGAAGAACGAACTGCCATTAAGCTGATCGTAGAACCGAGATAACGTAAAGGTGATGCTGCCCGGCATATAAGACCGGGTGGCTTTTTTTATTTGAGCCGGTCAGTTTGATGATTGTTCACAAAACGGTCAAATCCCGAAAAGAGGTTTGGAAATCCCTTTAAATGATATTTACTTTTCAAAGATTATCGCGTATTCTTAGATAGGATTTTCAAAACTGGGAGGCATATTATGGAAGAAGTAATGAATCAATTTGCAAGTTTGCAATTATTAAATCAATTTTGGATCTCACTGTTTTTAATCATTCCGATGGTGTTGATCAGCCGGACCGTTGTGGCAGGTACACGATATTCGCCAATTCTGATTATTGTAATTTTCGGCCTTTCTATGGGATTCATTCTTGTGGAAACGGGCGTATCTGAGCCTGGATTGCCAGATTTTCCAATGATTAACCTGATTGCAGCTACTACGATTATCGCACTTGTCGTCACTTTTTTCGTTGGTGGACAGGAATTACGCAAGATTTTTTCGAATAAAGAATTGAAAATGGACGAAATGGTTACTCCATCCATGGAAGAGGCGGTTCTGGGAACGAATCGTACACAGCTAGTAATGATTATCCGGTCTTTTTTTCTCCTGATCGGTCTAGAGGGTTTGTTTCGCGTACTCGTTGGAAGCGGATTGAGCAGCTTAAGTGATGTGTATGCACTGATTGCCTATATAGGGCTTGTGGGTGCGGTTATTTTTATTGACAACAAGGCTACGATCACGAATAAGTCCCTCTACATACGTAAAGGTCTGATCGAGATGGTTATGATTGTTGTGGTACTCTTCATCGCATTTCATGTGGCGATGTGGATTGAACCGACGGTGGCATTGCCTCAAATCTTTTTTGCCATGTTGATTTCAGCAGCAATCGGTGCGATTTTTTATAATTGGTCATATGGACCAACCATTAAAGCGCTTCTTTTCGCCGGAATTCCAGTCGTCCTTGCCGGGAACTTCATGGTCGGTGGATCAAGAATATCGGATGCTTTTGAAATTGATGGCATGAACGCTGTATTAGCCTATGGCTTTTTCGGTCAGTTATTCTGGATGTTTGGCGGAATTGCATTGCTGATTTTCTTTGCAAAAACAAATCATGTGAGAAATCTCGCTCCTGGTATGGCCGGGGCTTTATCACACTCAGGTTTGACGGGTGCCTGTACAGCAGGTGACCTCGGAAACCAGGCTGCAAAGCGAGCACCGATCATGATTAATATCCCGTTCTTCGGTCATGTTTTCGTCTTCTCTGTATTGGCTATCAGCGCAGAGCAGGGCTCCCTGATGTTACTGCCTGCAGCCTTGATTGTTATTACAGGTGTTGGATTGACGATTTTAGCACTTCGCAATTTGGGTAAGGCAAAGGGGCAGGACAACGTCGAGGTGAAGGCCCTGATGCAGTTTTCCTTCGGCTGGCAGCTTGTAGCTGTCTTCGGCGGACTTGTTCTTCTCAGCATGAGTGCGATGCCTTTTGACTACGGCGGTATGGCGCAGGCATCAGCCATTTCACACTTTGGTTTATTTGCCGCAATTCAGGAAGGGATGCTTGGAGCAGAGGCAGCAGCATTGATTCCATTTATCTTTTCAATGCCTTTCCTCGTTCATCCGGTCGTATTTTTCATGTTTGGTAAAGCGATGAAAAATGATGGATTAATGCCGATCAGGACCGTTTACACACTGGCTGCTATCGGGATTATCGGTGTCTTGACTGCGGTATTCATTTTTTAATCACTATTTTGACACAGCTTGATTTTTCAAGCTGTGTTTTCTTTTCTCTTCTTTCACAAAATCCCCGTCATTTCAATCATGTAAGCGCTAAATGAAAGAATATTCGATCTTATAAAAGTGTGAAAGTTATGTTACAATATAGTTGTGTTTAATTGATAACGTGCACAAATGCACAGGGGTGCATTTTGCACATATTATTGTGAGGTGTTCGATCGATTTGATTTCATCTCGTTTCATCCAAGCATTACATATCTAAGGATTGTATTTCAAAATCTAAGCCGTTGATGTGTGCGGCAAATGACAAGGGGTGTCTTTCATGATTAATCAACTTTCCTGGAAAGTTGGGGGTCAGCAAGGTGAAGGTATCGAAAGTACAGGTGAAATTTTTTCCATGGCATTAAATCGCAAAGGTTATTACCTTTACGGGTACCGCCATTTTTCTTCTAGAATTAAGGGGGGGCATACGAATAATAAAATTCGTGTGAGTACGTATAATATCAATTCAATTTCCGATGATCTGGATATTCTTGTTGCATTTGATCAGGAAACCATTGATGTAAACCATCATGAGCTTGTGGATGGCGGCGTTATTTTGGCGGACAGTAAATTTGGTCCGAAGCTGCCTGAAGGGTGTAATGGCCATTTATATCCGGTTCCATTTACCGAAATAGCATCTGAACTCGGCACCTCTCTTATGAAAAACATGGTTGCTGTAGGTGCATCCGGAGCGCTGCTCGGATTGAAATCAGATATTTTCTATTCAGTCGTAGAACAGATTTTTGCAAAAAAAGGGTCTTCTGTTGTTGAAAAGAACATGGAAGCGATCCGAGCCGGGATGAAGTACTTTGAAGATTCGCGTGACGCGAGTCTTGGTGATTATACACTTGAAGAAGCAGATGGTGAGAATCGCCTGTTTATGATCGGGAACGATGCCATTGCTCTCGGTTCACTTGCCGGTGGCGCTAGATTTATGCCGGCCTATCCGATCACCCCGGCTTCAGAAATCATGGAGTACTTAATCAAAAAGCTTCCTGAGTATGGCGGAACCGTCATTCAGACGGAGGATGAAATTGCTGCCTGTACCATGGCAATCGGTGCAAACTATGCGGGTGTCCGTACATTGACCGCCTCTTCGGGACCGGGTCTCTCGCTGATGATGGAGGCGATTGGACTCAGCGGGATTACAGAAGTACCGCTTGTGATTGTGGATACACAGCGCGGTGGACCTTCTACAGGCCTTCCGACAAAGCAGGAACAGTCTGATGTACTTGCGATGATCCACGGCACACACGGGGAGATTCCTAAAGTGGTCATGGCACCATCGAGTGTTGAAGAGGGTTTCTATGATGCGGTTGAGGCGTTCAATATCGCTGAAGAATATCAGGTGCCAGTTATTTTGATGACGGATCTTGCTTTGTCACTGGGTAAGCAGACCGTTGACCCGCTTGATTATGACCGTATTGAAATTCGTCGTGGTAAACTGATCAACGAGGAATTGCCTGAACTTGAAAACGGTCAGTATTATCACCGTTATGAAGTAACGGAAGACGGCGTTTCGCCACGTCCGATTCCTGGTATGAAAAATGGCTTGCATCACGTTACGGGTGTTGAACATAACGAACAAGGCAAACCTTCTGAAAGTCCTGAAAACAGACAGGCTCAAATGGACAAGCGTCTTCGTAAATTAAATACTCTGAAAGACACATTCCATGAGCCGATCAAAAAGTATGAGAATCACGATGAGGCAGATCTTCTTGTTATCGGCATTAACTCAACGAGAGGGACGATCCAGGAAATGATTCCGCGTCTTGAAGCAGACGGGATCAAAGTGAATCAGGCGCAGCTCAGACTTCTTCATCCATTCCCATCAGAAGAATTACAGGAAATGATCGATAAAGTAAAGAAAGTCGTTGTTATTGAAAATAATGCAACAGGTCAGATCCGCCAGCTTGTAAAACTGAATACAAATGCCGGCGAGGTGCAGTCAATTCTAAAATATGACGGAAATCCGTTTTTGCCTGCAGAGTTACACAATAAATGTAAGGAGCTGTTCAGCTATGGCAACGTTTAAAGACTTCAGAAATAATGTAAAGCCAAACTGGTGTCCAGGTTGCGGAGATTTCTCCGTCCAGGCAGCGATACAGAGAGCTGCAGCAAATGTAGGCATCGTTCCTGAGGAGCTTGCAGTTGTATCTGGTATCGGGTGTTCAGGGCGGATTTCCGGTTATATTAACTCATACGGACTCCACGGCATTCACGGCCGGTCGTTACCGATTGCACAGGGTGTGAAGATGGCAAACCGTGATTTGACGGTGATCGCTTCCGGTGGTGACGGTGATGGATTTGCAATCGGCATGGGTCATACCGTGCACGCTATTCGCAGAAATATTGATGTGACTTATATCGTGATGGATAACCAGATTTACGGTTTGACGAAAGGGCAGACTTCGCCAAGAAGTGCGATGGGATTCAAAACAAAAAGTACCCCGGCAGGGTCAATTGAAACATCACTCAGTGTCATGGAACTGGCACTGACGGCTGGTGCAACATTTGTGGCCCAAAGTTTCTCCAGTGATCTTAAAGAATTGACATCGCTCATTGAAAAAGGGATTGAACATAAAGGGTTCTCATTGATCAATGTGTTCAGCCCGTGTGTAACATTTAACAAAATCAATACCTACGATTGGTTTAAAGAAAATCTTGTTTCTCTTGGAACCATCGAAGACTATAACCCTAATAATCGTATCAGTGCCATGAATACTCTGATGGAGCATAACGGGCTTGTAACAGGATTGATCTACCAGGATCTTGAGAAGCCATCCTATGAAAATCTTGTACATGGTTTCAAAGAAGAGGGTCTTTCAAAGCAAAATATTGAACTTGAACAAGATCAGTTTGAAGATCTCGTTGCAGAATTTAAATAAACGATTTAAGGGATTGAAAAGATACCCGGCCGCTATGAGAGCGGTCGGGTGTTTTAGTTTGAAACACGCTCGATTAGGCCGTTAATCAAGCATTTTTGAGTAAGCATCACTGTATACAAAGAAAATGTTCAATAATTTTCACTCGGAAATCAAATGTCCACTGAGTGTGGACGGTACTATTTACGTGCACATTACTCCCGTGATAAACTGAAATAAGTAAAAGCAGTTACGTTTTAACAGAGGTGATTTTATGCGAAAAGAAATGAAAGCGCTTGTAAAACATCGGTCGGGTCACGGCGCTGAGATGCAAATGGTCCCGATACCTGAAATCGGTCCGAAAGAAGTTCTGATAGAAGTGAAAGCAGCGTCTATCTGCGGGACAGATGTTCATATCTATGAATGGGACAGGTGGGCGGAGAGCCGTGTGAAACCACCTTATGTATTTGGGCACGAATTTTCGGGGGTTGTAAAGGAAGTTGGGGATTTGGTCACGAATGTTAAACAGGGTGATCATGTATCCGCAGAGACACATATCGTTTGCGGTCACTGTCCTCAGTGTATGACAGGCAAAGCGCATATCTGTCAGGATACAAAGATCATTGGGGTTGACAGGGACGGCTGTTTTGCAGAGTATGTTTCTTTACCTGCAGAAAATCTTTGGGTTAATGATCCCGACCTGCCTTTTGAGGAAGCAAGTATTCAAGAACCGTTTGGAAATGCAGTTCATACGGTTTTAGAGGGAGAAGTATCCGGGAAAACGGTGGCTGTCATCGGTTGTGGACCGATTGGTCTTATGGCTGTCGGTATCGCAAAGGCAAGCGGTGCATCCTCAGTCATTGCCTTTGATTTGAATCCGTACAGACTGGAGTTGGCGGGTCAGATGGGGGCGGATCATTTGATCCATTCCGGTGAACAGGACCCGCTGGATGAAGTGGATAAGCTTACCTCCGGTAATGGCGTGGATGTGGTCTGTGAAATGAGCGGGCACCCCGTGGCGATGAATCAGGGATTTAAAATGGCAACCAATGGAGGGCGGGTTGCGGTATTGAGTCTGCCTTCAAAGCCCGTTGAAATCGATGTGACCAACGATATTGTCTTTAAAGGCTTGACCGTTCAGGGAATTACAGGACGAAAAATGTTTCAAACCTGGCAACAGACAGCAGGGCTCTTAAGGTCAGGAAGAGTCGACGTGACACCGATGATGACTCATACCTTCCCCCTCGAGGAGTTTGAGAAGGGGTTTGATTTAATGATCGAAGGAAACTGTGGGAAAGTTGTCCTTATTCCTTAAACAATCCGGGATTAAACGAGTTAGTGGAATACGGGTGCCTCCAGGTACCGGAGATCGTAAATCAGTCATGGAACGTGTTAAAATGGAAGAGTACGATTACAGAAAGTTGCAAACGTGATGGCTCGGCTAATAACTTGTGTGAAGATCATCAATGTTTGAATATTGTTATCATTTTACAGGGAGTGATGGTTTGTGAAGGGGTTTGAATATTTAGAGAAAGAGCTAGACCAGATGAGGCAAGACGGGGTGTTTCGTTCACTCGTGCCGCTTGAAACCGATCAGGATGCAGTGGTTTCCATTGATGGCAGGAGGGTGATACAGCTCTCTTCAAATAATTATCTAGGATTGACGAATCATCCGAGACTGAAGCTCGCAGCGGTCCGTGCAGCGGATCAGTTTGGTGCAGGAACCGGAAGTGTCAGGACGATTGCAGGGACGTTTTCAATGCATGAAGATTTCGAGAAACAGCTTGCTGCTTTTAAACACACGGAGGCAGCACTTGTCTTCCAGTCAGGGTTTACGGCAAATCAAGCTGTTTTGGCTTCAATTTTGACAAAAGAAGATGTCGTCATTTCCGATGAACTCAATCACGCATCCATTATTGATGGAATCCGATTAACAAAAGCAGCCAGAAAGATTTATAAGCATGTGGATTTGAATAGTCTTGAGGAAGCCCTTCAGGCATCTTCAGGTTATCGAAAGCGTCTCGTTGTCACTGACGGAGTGTTCAGTATGGATGGAAATATTGCACCATTGCCTGAGATTGTGGAGCTGTGCGAGAAATATGATGCACTGATCATGGTGGATGATGCGCATGCCAGCGGTGTTCTCGGCGAAAACGGACGCGGAACGGTGAATCATTTCGGGCTCGACGGCAGGGTCCACATACAGGTAGGAACATTGAGTAAAGCAATTGGTGTACTTGGCGGTTACGTTGCTTCAACGAAAGCAGTGCGTGATTACCTGATTCATAAAGGAAGACCGTTCTTATTCAGCACATCTCACCCTCCGACGGTCACTGCTGCTTGCCAGGAAGCGATTCAGGTCCTTATCGATGAGCCGGAACGAATTGAACGCCTCTGGTACAACACGGAGTATTTCAAGAAAGGTTTACAGGAGCTGGGCTTTGATACGGGGAAGAGCAAGACGCCAATCACGCCTGTCATGGTAGGTGATGAAAAGAAGGCTCATCAGCTTTCTGACAAATTACTTCAATACGGGGTATTCGCCCAAGGCATCGCGTTTCCAACTGTGCAAAAAGGTCAGGCACGTGTGCGCACAATCGTCACGTCTGAACATACGGTTGAACTCCTCGACGAGGCATTGGAGGCATTTAAAAAAGCGGGACAGGAGATTGGAATCATAACGGAATAACAAATCATGGAGGACCGGCGAAATCGTCTGTCCTCCACGGTTGTTTATTGAGGTTTTTACCGATATAATGCAGAGTGATAAACTGTTTCAAAAAGGAGTTCAGATACGAATGAATGAAGAGCAAAGGAAGTATCAGGAGATTACTGTGGAACAAACATCGTCTGCGGACAAAAAATCCGGCCAGGCGAAAGATTATTCCCAGTATTTTCAGGCGACCTATCAGCCGCCTGATTTAAAAAGTGCAAAGAAACGTGGGAAAGAAGATGTCTTTGTCCATTATGATTTTGAGATCCCTGAAGATATGGCAAACATTGGACGAGGGAAGAAATTCCTGATTCGCACATACGGCTGCCAGATGAATGAACATGATTCAGAAAACATGGCGGGCATACTTCTTGAAATGGGTTTTGAATCAACTGTCAATCAGGATGAGGCTGACGTCATTCTTTTGAATACGTGCGCAATCAGAGAGAATGCAGAAAACAAAGTGTTTGGAGAAATTGGAAACCTCAAGGTGATGAAAAGGGAAAACCCGGGATTGATTGTTGGGGTTTGCGGTTGTATGTCTCAGGAAGAAAGTGTTGTGAACCGTATTCTGCAGAAACACCAGCATGTCGACCTGATATTTGGAACCCATAATATTCACCGTTTACCTGAACTAATTAAAAACGCCATATTCAGTAAGGAAATGATCGTTGAAGTCTGGTCACAAGAAGGGGATATTATTGAGAATATGCCCCGTGCGAGAAAAGGTCAGTTCCAGGGGTGGGTCAATATCATGTACGGATGTGATAAGTTTTGCACGTACTGTATCGTTCCGTTCACCAGGGGAAAAGAACGAAGCAGACGACCTGAAGATGTGATTGAAGAGGTTCGGCATTTGGCACGTAACGGATATAAGGAAATTACGTTGCTCGGACAGAACGTGAATGCATACGGAAAAGACCTTCTTGACAGTTCCTACCGGCTTGCAGACTTGTTGGATGATATCCGGGATATCGGAATTCCGAGAGTCCGTTTTACGACAAGTCACCCTTGGGATTTTGATGACGAGCTTATCGACGTAATTGCAAAGGGCGGTAATATGATGGAGCATATTCATCTGCCTGTTCAAAGCGGAAATAATGATGTCCTCAAAATCATGAACCGTAAATACACGCGGGAAGAGTATGTGGCGCTCGCTGATAAAATCAAAGAAAAAATTCCTCACGCTACTTTAACGACAGATATCATTGTCGGATATCCGAATGAAACCGAAGAACAGTTCCAGGACACATTAAGTCTTGTTAAGGAAATGGCTTTTGATGCGGCCTACACCTATGTCTACTCTGCAAGGGAAGGCACGCCTGCAGCAGCGATGGAGGATGATGTGCCTAAAGAAGTGAAAAAAGACCGCTTGCAGAGACTCAACGAGGTGGTTAACAGGCATTCAGCCATGAGTAATGAAAGAATGAGAGACCGGACTGTTGAAGTACTTGTTGAAGGGGAAAGCAAGAAGAATCCCGATGTTCTTATGGGGCGAACACGTACAAACAAATTAGTCAATTTCAAGGCACCGAAATCGGTGATTGGGGAGTTGGTTTACGTAAAAATTACAGATGCCAAGTCTTGGTCATTAAATGGTGAACTGGTATCTGAAGCGGAGGTGGCTCAGCTGTGAGCGAATACTATACGAAACAGGAGATCCTGAATAAAGCCAGAGAATTGGCCGGTATGATTGCTGAGACGGAAGAAGTGGATTTCTTTAAACGTGCAGAAGGTCAGATCAATCAGCATCTGAAGGTGCAGCAAATCATCGGGCAGATCAAGAAACTGCAAAAAGAAGCTGTCAACCTGAAGCATTACGGTAAAACAGAGGCATTAAAGGAAACGGACGCCAAAATTGACGCTCTTCAGGATGAACTGGATGAAATCCCGCTTGTACAGGAGTTCAAACAGTCACAAGGAGAAGTGAATGATTTATTGCAAATGGTCAGTCATGCGATTTCGAATACGGTAACAAATAAGATCATTGAATCAACCGGCGGCGATCTCCTGGCAGGAACGACGACGAAAAGCCCGTTTACCATGATCAACACTAAGGATAGCTGAATTTAAACATGTCATATCTTGCTGCTTTCTCTCCAAGGGGAGAGGAGGCAGCTTTTATGACACTTCCTGACGACTCCTCTTTATTTCAGTTGAAGGCTGGCGATACATATGGCAAATACTCCGATGATGGAGCAATATTTACGAATAAAAAACGATTATCAGGATGCATTTCTGTTTTTCAGGCTCGGTGATTTCTATGAGCTCTTTTTTGAAGATGCCAAAAGGGCAGCAAAAGAACTTGAAATCACTTTGACTGCGAGGGGAAAGGGTGAAGATAAGATACCAATGTGCGGTGTCCCTCATCATTCTTCCAAACAGTATATCCGACAACTGATCGAAAAAGGATTTAAGGTGGCAATTTGTGAACAGACGGAAGATCCCGCACAGGCAAAAGGTGTGGTCAGACGCGAGGTCGTTCAAGTCATTACGCCGGGGACAGTCATGGATACCGGTGCATTTGATGACAAAGAAAATAATTTTCTTATCGCACTCTCTGAGTCATCAGACAATCGAGAGACAGCTTTGGCCGCTCTTGATACAACAACCGGTGAGTTCAGGCTTACAAAGCTTGATTCAAATGATGCTCTTATCAGCGAGCTTGCAGTCTATCAGTGCAGAGAAGTGGTGATTGATGATTCAATCGATGAGGATGCGCTGAATGCGTTGATTGAACCAATGGGCATGACCGTATCGAAAGTGACGATAACCCCTGGATCATCCCCACCACACGCAGTTTCAAAAGTGGAAGATTATGAACTGCTTCGCGTCGCAGATGTTCTTTTTCACTATGTCGGTCACACAGCAGGAGGTGCTCTTGAGCATGTGCAGATGGCTGACGTGTATATCAGACAAGCCTATATGCACATGGACGCCCATTCAAAACGAAACCTTGAACTGACAGGTACCCTGCGGGATCGGAGGAAACAGGGGTCTCTCCTAGGTGTCATTGATGAGACCAGTACCGCGATGGGAGGAAGGCTTCTTAAACAATGGATCAATAAACCGCTTCTTAACATTGATCAAATCAGTTCAAGACAGCGGATTGTTCGTTCGCTCATGGATTATTTTTTTGAAAGACAGTCATTAAAGACTGCCTTGCAGGGTGTATATGATCTCGAGAGGCTTTCCGGAAGAGTCGCTTTTGGCAATGTCAATGGCCGTGACTTTATTCAATTGAAGCATTCTTTGGAAAAAGTGCCTCAGATCCTTGATCTGATCCGTGACATTGCAGGTGATGACAGCATGCCACTGATTGAAGGAGCGGAGACCTGCGATGAGCTGAGAGAGCTTCTTGAAGTCAGTATTCAGGAAAACTGCCCGGTCAGTATTACAGAAGGTGATTTACTGAAGGATGGCTACGATGAACAACTGGATCTTTACCGTGAAGCGATGTCGAACGGGAAATCATGGATTGCGGAACTCGAAAGACAGGAACGGGCCCATACTGGAATTAAATCGCTCAAGGTCGGATTCAACAAGGTCTTTGGCTATTATATCGAAGTGACGAAAGCAAATATCGCAGCCCTTCCGGAGGGGCGGTATGAACGGAAACAGACCCTGTCGAATGCAGAGCGGTACATCACCGAGGAGCTGAAAGAAAAAGAACAGCTGATCCTTGAAGCAGAAGAAAAAAGCGTCAAACTCGAACATGAACTGTTCCTTGAAATCCGGGACCGTGTGAAAGCCTATATTCGTCCGTTGCAAAAGCTTGCAAAAACGATCAGTGCCGTTGACGTTCTCGTCAGTTTCGCAGAAGTATCCGAGCAAAACGGCTATGTTCAGCCGACGTTAAAAGCAAATGGACCTGTAAAGGTCATTCATGGCCGTCATCCGGTCGTCGAAACGATGATTGATCACGGTGATTATGTTGCGAATGATCTCACGATGGATGAAGATAAGGATATATTACTGATAACCGGTCCGAATATGGCAGGTAAAAGCACATATATGCGTCAACTCGCTCATCTGTCCATCCTCGCTCAGATTGGCTGTTTTGTTCCTGCAGATGAAGCGGAACTGCCCGTCTTTGACCAAATCTTCACCCGGATCGGTGCAGCAGATGATCTCGCCCAGGGACAGAGCACCTTTATGGTCGAAATGCTTGAGACAAGACAGGCATTGAAGCACGCAACGAGGCAAAGCCTCATTCTCTTGGATGAAATTGGACGCGGTACATCAACCTACGACGGGATGTCGCTTGCTCAGGCAGTCATCGAATATGTCCATGACACCGTACAGGCGAAAACATTGTTCTCAACCCACTACCATGAACTCACGCAGCTCGCAGATAACCTCGAACGGTGCCATAACGTTCATGTAGCGGCGAGGGAAGAGGACGGTGAGGTTGTGTTTCTTCACAAGGTCATCGATGGCCCGGCTGACAGAAGCTATGGGATCTATGTAGCTCAGCTCGCCGAGTTGCCAAGGGAAGTGATTGAACGCGCTAAAGAATTGCTTGCCGATTTTGAAGCACAGGCACAGGAGGTCTCAACATCTTCTGCTGTGCCATCTGCGCGTGATGAACAAATCCCGCTCTTCGATGCAAGTGTGATGGAAAGTGAACGGACAGGGAAAGAGAAAGAAGTGCTGGCAGCCATTCAAAACCTCAATCTTCTTCATCTGACCCCGATCCAGGCTATCCAGATCCTCGACGATTTAAAGCAAAAACTTACCTGAGAGGAGGCTAAACATGGGCATCATTCAACAGTTGGATGAACAACTATCCAACCAGATCGCCGCTGGTGAAGTCGTGGAACGTCCTGCATCAGTCGTTAAAGAGCTCATTGAAAATGCATTTGATGCCGGAGCAGACCGAATTCGAGTAGACCTCCAAGAAGGCGGATTAGCAGCCATTCGGGTGACAGACAATGGCAGCGGCATTGCAGAAGACGATCTTGAGCGGGCGTTCTTCCGACACGCAACGAGTAAAATTGTTCATGAACACGATCTGTTCCGAATCAAGACTCTCGGGTTCAGGGGGGAAGCGTTACCGAGTATTGCATCTGTGTCTCAGGTCAATCTTGTAACGAGTGACGGTCAGGAAGTGGGGCATGAGATTACGGTTAAGGGTGGCGCGGTCATTAACAGACAACATGCAGCGCCACGAAAAGGGACGGATGTGACCGTTACGGATTTGTTTTATAATACGCCTGCCAGATTGAAATACTTGCGTACCATTCATACTGAGGTCGGTCATGTATCCGATATTGTAAACCGGATGGCCCTTTCAAGACCTGATGTGGCGTTCACTTATTCTCACAATGGTAAAACTTTGGATCGGTTACACTTAGTTGGACAGATTCGTTAAGGTCCCGTACACTTGGTTCAAATACAAACCAAGGAGAGCTGTTTTATGACAACTCGCAAACGGAGAAGTTTCACAAAGGAATTCAAAGAACAGATCGTGCAACTGCATCAAGCTGGCAAGCCCCGATCCGAACTCATCAAAGAATACGAGCTGACGCCTTCTGCCTTTGATAAATGGGTTAGGCAATACCAGGGTAGTGGATCTTTCAAGGAAAAGGATAACCGTACGTCTGTTGAAGAAGAGCTGTTACAGCTCAAGAAAGAAAATAAACAGCTGACCATGGAAAATGATATTTTAAAGCAAGCCGCGCTGATCATAGGACGAAAGTAAATGTAATCAAGGCTAATCGTTACAAATACTCGGTATCAGCAATGTGCGACGTCCTACAAATTGCAAGAAGCTCATTCTATTACGAATCCAAACGGCAAAATGAATCAGAGCAAGAAGAACTGACAGAATTGATCGTAAGCATTTTCATGAAGAGTCGTAAGATCTATGGTCAACGGAAGATCAAAGCTGAATTGAAAAGAGCTGGATGGACGGTGTCGAGACGCCGTATCAAGCGGATCATGGCTGAACAGGGTTTGGTATCAAAGTATACCGTAGCTCAATTTAAACCTTCAAAATCTAGCTGCAATGAATCCGAAACAGGCAACACACTGGACCGGAAGTTTGATCAGGACGACGAATTAAGCGTTGTTGTCAGCGATTTAACGTATGTCCGCGTGAACAAAGCATGGCATTATATTTGTGTATTAGTCGATTTATATAATCGTGAGATTATTGGGTTCAGCGCCGGGCCTCATAAAACCGCTGAATTAGTTCAAACTGCCTTTGCATCCGTCCCCTACAATCTAAATCGGATCGAGATCTTTCATACAGACAGAGGCACTGAGTTTAAAAATCACCTGATCGACCAGGCACTCGATACCTTCGGTATTACCAGATCATTGAGTGACAAAGGAACGCCCTATGACAATGCCGTAGCTGAAGCCACATTCAAGACCATCAAGATCGAATTCGTTCGTGGTGCGGTTTTTTCTAGCCAACAAGAACTTGATCTTGAACTTTTTGATTATGTGAACTGGTTCAACAATATTCGAATTCACGGATCATTGGATTATTTATCACCAGCTGAATACAAGTCAACGGGACCTTAATTTTTTTGTCCGATTTAGTGTTGACATACCACTTTGTTACAGACGACGGGGAATGGTGACGTGATTCGGGTGATTGCATCGATTTACGGAATACAGACTGCCTCTAAAATGCTTCCTCTAATAGCCGAAACGAAAGATTTCAAAATCAGCGGTTATGTTGCAAAACCTGAGGTCAACAGGGCGAACCGTTCCTATATGACTATTCTACTCAATCACCGGTACGTAAAGAGCTATCCGGTGATGAAAGCCATTCAGGCTGGCTTTCATACACTGTTGCCAATTGGGAAATTTCCTGTAACGGTTCTTATGATAGACGTTCATCCCCATCTGGTGGATGTTAACGTACACCCTTCAAAGCTTGAAGTCCGGTTAAGTAAAGAACAGGAGCTGCAGCAACTCGTAACGGATGCCATTAAAGATGTTTTTGCAGAAGAAACACTGATACCGAGAGCTTCGGAAGGGACGGTAAGAAAACAGGTGTCCCGGGACAAATCTGAACAAGTGCCGCTCGCTTTTGATGAAGAAACGCGCCTCGATGAGTCAAAATCAGATCGGTCCGAAAAGAAATCCGGGCCAGATGCAAATCCGGATTATTCCGAATTTGCATCTGGCCGTGAAGAACCCCGGTCAGGAGAAAGTGTAAGAAAAGAGACCGGCAAAGCAGATACCAAGAAAGATGTCCCATTTGAAGAGAGAGAAGAGCGTCAGGCCACTCACGTATATGAAGAAGGATTACCGAGACAGCGCGAACGCGTTCCGAAGTTATACCCAATCGGTCAGCATCATGGCACATATATTCTCGCAGAAAATGAATCCGGCTTATACCTGATTGATCAGCACGCAGCCCAAGAGCGCATTCTGTATGAATATTTCAGAGAGAAAGTGGACGATCCACCGAAAACCCAGCAGGATTTGCTCGTTCCTTTGACAATAGAACTGACGAATCAGGAGCACGATGTGTTTATTCAGCACAAAAACGAGATTGAACGGATGGGGATGTCTGTAGAACTGTTCGGTCAGCGTTCGTATCTTATTCGTTCGGTACCGGTTTGGTTCCCTGATGGTGATGAAGAAGCCATTTTGTATGAATGGCTTGAACAGCTGAAAGAAGGTAAGCGTCTGTCTGCCGGAGTCATCAGAGAAGAGGCTGCGATTTTAATGGCATGCAAGGCGGCAATCAAGGCAAACCGGCACCTGCGTTCAGACGAAATGGAAAGGCTTCTTGATGATTTGAGAAGCTGCGAAGATCCGTTTACATGTCCTCACGGCAGACCGGTTATCATCCATTACAGCACGCATGATATCGAACGGATGTTTAAACGGGTGATGTAGGAATCAGGGAGAAGATAACGCATGATGAAGTATTATATTACGACCTCGAGAAACGGTGGCCCTTTTTATACAGAGCGGGCCAAATATCTCGGAAATGTATGGGGTATGACTTATGTAGAGCGGAAGCATGCTTCGATCGCTGAACTCTTTCGCATTCTCCTTTACAGAAAGTCTGAACCGGACGGTATCTTTGTCGTTGGTGAACAGAGAGTTGAACTATACCGAGCTCCGGATGAGAAGCCGCTGTTTTTTCACCCGAATACAGCCATGTTTCGTGCCAAACATCTGATCCGGCATGGGAGCGATCCGCTGATTGAAGCTGCCGGAGTTAAAAAGGGAGATCGCATTGTCGATGCGACTCTTGGTATGGGTGCTGATGCGCAAATCCTGAGTCTTGCTGCGGGGGAGAAAGGGTTTGTTACAGGACTTGAAGGGTCTCCTGATATTGCAAGAATCACCTCATTAGGCCTTAAAAGTTATGAACATGATTTTACGCCTTTAAAAAAAGCAATGCGGCGAATTGAAGTGTATCAGGTGAACCATGTTCAATGGTTGAGTGCGCAGCCTGATCAGTCGGTGGATATTGTCTATTTTGATCCGATGTTTCATGAACAAATCAACAAATCGGATGGCATAAGCATCATGAGAGCACATGCAGTCATGAATGAACTGACAGGAGAAGCTGTGAATGAAGCTCTCAGAATTTCACGAAAACGCGTCGTTTTAAAAGATCATTTTCGCAGTTCGCGATTTGAAGCATTCGGATTCAAACGGACTGTTCGAAAATCGTCAAAAGTCCATTATGGTATTTTGGACCATTCAGGAGGAAGTATATGAAGCCCCTTGTGATTGCAATAGTAGGTCCGACTGCTGTCGGGAAAACGGAACTCAGCCTCGATCTCGCAGAACGGTTTCAAGGTGAGATTGTCAGTGGAGACTCTATGCAGGTGTATCGGCATATGGATATCGGAACTGCGAAAGTTTCTGTACAGGAACGTGCCAGAGTCCCCCATCATTTGATAGATCTGTTTGACCCTGATTCTTCTTTTTCTGTGCGTGATTTTCAAATAAGGGCAAAAACAGCGATCGAAGATATTCATTACCGTGGCAACCAGCCTCTACTAGTAGGGGGAACAGGATTATATGTAAACAGTGTGCTGTATGATTATCAGTTTACAGAGGCGCCGGAAGATGCTGCATACCGTAAATCATTAGAAGCATTGGCAAGGGAAAAAGGGAATAAAACTGTTCATGATAAACTGATGGCGATTTCACCTGATCAGGCGGCAGCCATTCATCCGAATAATCTCAGACGGGTTATCAGACAGCTTGAGGTATACCGGTTAACCGGGACTTTTTCAGGTGGAGAAACAGAGGCACAAGAAAAACAGAGCCCCTATACACCAGTGATATTCGGTCTCAGTATGGAGCGCGGGAAATTGTATGAGCGGATTAATCAGCGGGTTGATCAGATGATTGATGAAGGATTAATTGAGGAAGTCGCGTCTCTTCTTGAAATGGGGTATGGGGAAACATCTGCAATGAAAGCAATTGGTTATAAAGAAATAATTCCTTATATTCATGGTGATGTAACGAAAAACGAAGCCATTGAAACGTTAAAAAAGAATTCGAGGCGCTTCGCCAAACGACAGTTCACCTGGTTTCGTAACAAAACGGATGTGAGTTGGTTTGATCTATCTGAAAACAGGGAAAAAAAACTTCACGATATGATCAGCATCGTACAGGAATATCAGGAATCAATCGCGAATCAAAAGAAGTAGAGAGAAATGATCTATCAAGGGAGGAAGAGACGATGAAACAACAGCCGGTAAACATCCAAGACCAATTTTTGAATCAACTTCGTAAGGACAGTATTCCTGTCACTGTATTTTTGTTGAATGGTTTTCAGCTTCGAGGTCAGGTGAAGAGCTTTGATAATTTTACAGTCATTCTTGAGACCGATGGCAAACAGCAGTTAGTGTATAAACACGCGATTTCCACATTTTCTCCTCAACGGAATGTAAATCTTCAGGGAGATAAATCCTGACTGGATCGTGTATAGAATCAAATGGAGCCTGGTGATTCCAGGCTTTTCATTTTGATCGAATCAGGATGGATAATCAAACTGTCAGGAAATACGGGAAGTCTTCAAGACTTCAGCATATAAAAAAGGAAAAGCTTGAAGTACTTCTGAAGCCGCAGACAATAGTTGTGTGGAGGTTCAGCGTTCAGAAAGGATGACGGAGTATTGGAACAGCGTATTGCAAAACAAACGGTAATTATTGTTGGGGTGGAAGAGAAACAAGGTGATCGTAAGGCTTTTGAACATCGGATGGATGAACTTGAGTCTCTGGTTAAAACTGCAGGAGGAACCGTTGAACTGAAAGTGGAACAGGCATTGGACCATCCCGTGGCAGCAACATACATAGGTAAAGGGAAATTGTTTGAATTAAAACAGGCAATGGATGAAATTAGCGCGGACCTTGTTATTTTTAATGATGAACTCAGCCCCTCGCAGTTGCGTAACATCTCAACGGAACTAGATGCCCTTGTATTAGACCGTACGCAGTTGATATTGGACATTTTTGCGCAGCGCGCCCAGTCCAAAGAAGGAAAACTTCAGGTTGAGTTGGCCCAACTTAATTATTTGCTTCCAAGGCTCAGGGGGCAAGGGCATATTATGTCCCGTTTGGGCGGCGGAATTGGTACCCGAGGACCCGGTGAGACACAGCTCGAAGTTGATCAGCGTCATATCCGCCAGAGGATGGATGATATAAAAAGCCAACTTGAGCAGGTTGTCAGGCACCGGACGCGTTACAGGGAACGCAGAAAGCGGAATCAGGCTTTTCAGATTGCTCTTGTCGGTTATACCAATGCAGGTAAATCGACATTGCTTAATCGACTCAGTCAAGCTGATGTGATGGTTGAAGATCAGCTGTTTGCAACCCTTGATCCGACGACGAAAAAAATCCGCCTCCCTAAGGGAATGGATGTTCTTCTTTCTGACACCGTCGGTTTCATACAACAGCTTCCAACAACATTGATTGCAGCCTTTCGATCAACCCTTGAAGAAGTAACCGGCGCAGACTTCATTGTTCACGTTGTGGATGCGTCACATGAAGATGCAGTCAATCACGAAGAATCCGTGAATCGACTGCTGGATGATCTTGATGCGCAACATATCCCAAGACTCACGGTTTATAATAAACGCGATTTGATTCAAGGTGATTTCTTTGCCTTATCAACTCCGTCACTGTTATTGTCCACCATGAGTGACGATGACATACAACGGTTTTTAAACAAACTCGAACAGACGATTGAAGATGCTTTTGTGCCATACCAGGTATCTGTTCAGGCTTATGAAGGAAAACTTCTTCATCGTCTGAAAGAAGAGACCATTGTCCATGAAGAAACATTTGTAGAAGATGGTGAACTATACAGGGTACGTGGTTATGCGCAACAGGATTCCGCGATCTATCATCTGATGACTCGCTCTGAGGATAAATAAGGAGAACCGAATTATGAGAACTGAGGAATTATTACAGATTAAAACACAGACAGAAGAACGGATTCAACCGTTTTTGAGCTACCATGATGGAATTGCAGAGAAAAACCAGCGAAAAGTACTTGATGCGTTTCGTTTACACAGCATCTCTGATTTTCACCTTCATGGTTCAACTGGCTACGGGTATGATGATGCCGGCAGAGAAAAACTCGAAGATATTTATGCAACTGTTTTTAAAGCTGAGGCAGCCATTGTCAGACCGCAGCTTGTTTCAGGGACGCATGCGATCAGTACAGCCCTCTTTGGGGTGCTCCGCCCGGGGGATGAACTTTTATATGTAACGGGAAAACCATACGACACGCTTGAAGAAGTGATCGGTACGCGGGGGGAACAAGGAGCAGGATCACTGAAGGATTTTGGGATTACATACAGGGAAGTTGCACTCTTAAATGGGCAACTGGATAAGGAAGCCGTACGACAGGCGATTGGCGAAGAGACGAAAGTAATTGGCATACAGCGCTCAAAAGGCTATGGGGACCGACCGTCATTTACAGTTGGGGAAATTGAACAGATGATTGCTTTCGTGAAAGGAATCCGTCCCGACCTGATTGTATTTGTGGATAATTGCTATGGCGAGTTTGTAGAAACGAGTGAACCTGTAGAAGCGGGTGCAGATTTGATTGCCGGATCGCTGATTAAAAATCCCGGAGGCGGCCTTGCTAAATCAGGGGGATACCTCGCAGGAAAACAGTCATTAATCAATCAGTGCGGGAATCGGATGACAGCGCCGGGAATTGGTTTGGAGGGGGGAGCTACATCCGGTCATTTACGGGACATGATGCATGGATTTTTTCTCGCTCCCCATGTGGTGAATCAGGCTGTAAAAGGAGCTGTATATACTGCAGCGATGTGTGAAGCGGCAGGAATGGTGACTGCACCTTCATTTGAAGCACCGAGAACGGATTTGATTCAATCTGTTCAATTTCATTCCAGAGAGGATATGATCCGGTTTTGTCAATCGATACAGGCATCTTCACCAGTAGATGCTCATGTGGCACCTCAACCGAGTGCTATGCCCGGATATAAGGATGAAGTCATTATGGCTGCAGGTGCTTTTATCCAAGGGTCAAGTATTGAATTGTCTGCGGATGGACCACTCAGAGAGCCTTATACGGCCTATGTGCAGGGCGGATTAACATATGAACATGTGAAAATCGCTGTTTTTGACGCATTATCTGTCATATTAGCTGATGATAGGTGATGAAACCTTAAGTTCTCGTTCAAAGTCGCTCATTCTTTGACGGGAACTTCTTTTTTTGTTGTCAGATAATTTCCCTGTTAGATTTTCTGACAACATGTCACTATGAAGAAGTTTTTTTGGTATTCTATACACATCGACACAAAACAGCGTGAATATTTACATTATTCAAAACTTTACACGCTGTCTGCTCTTTCTCTTTTTCAAACAAGTTTGAAACAAGAAAGAGCAGCAAAATCAAAGGAGGAGTCAGATAAGATGAGCAAGTACACAAAAGACGACATTTTTAAAATGGCCAAGGAAGAGAACGTACGATTTATCCGATTGCAGTTCACAGATTTACTGGGGATCATTAAGAACGTTGAAATCCCAATTGACCAGCTTGGAAAAGCATTGGATAACCTGATGATGTTTGATGGATCATCAATCGAGGGCTTTGTAAGAATTGAAGAATCGGATATGTATCTCTATCCGGACCTCGATACTTGGGTGATCTTCCCTTGGACACCTGAAAAGGGTAAAGTTGCGCGTCTTATCTGTGATGTTTACAATCCGGACGGAACACCGTTTGCAGGTGATCCGCGTGGCGTACTTAAGAAAGTACTTCAGCAAGCGAAAGACTTGGGCTATTCTGATTTCAATATCGGACCTGAGCCGGAATTCTTCCTCTTTAAAAATGACGAAAATGGTGAACCGACGCTTGAACTGAATGACAAAGGCGGTTATTTTGACCTTGCACCAACAGACCTTGGTGAAAACTGCCGTCGTGATATCGTTCTTGAACTCGAAGACATGGGCTTTGAGATCGAAGCTTCTCACCACGAAGTAGCGCCTGGTCAGCATGAGATTGATTTTAAATATGCTGATGCTGTAACGACTTGTGATAACATCCAAACGTTCAAACTTGTTGTAAAAACAATTGCAAGAAAGCATGGTTTACATGCGACCTTTATGCCGAAGCCATTATTCGGTGTGAACGGAAGCGGGATGCACGCCAACATGTCTCTCTTCAAAGAAGGTGGTGTTAACGCGTTCTTTGACGAGTCTACAGACACTCAATTGAGTGAAACGGCTATGCAGTTCCTTGCAGGGGTACTGAAGCACTCTGCTGCATTTACTGCGATCACGAATCCGACAGTAAATTCATACAAGCGTCTTGTCCCTGGTTATGAAGCACCATGTTATGTTGCTTGGTCAATGCGGAACCGTTCGCCACTTGTTCGTATTCCATCATCACGTGGCCTAAGCACACGAATTGAAGTGAGAAGCCCGGATCCATCTGCGAACCCTTACCTTGCAATGGCTGCGATGCTAGCTTCTGGTCTTGACGGCGTGAAGAATAAAATGACGCCTCCAGCAGCAACGGATCGTAACATCTATGCTATGGATGAGAACGAGCGTGCTGTAGAAGGAATCGACGCACTGCCTGCAACGTTGAAAGAAGCGATTGAGGCATTGAAGAAAGATGAAACAATTATGACATCCCTTGGTGAACATGCTCTCGAGCACTTCATTGAGTCTAAAGAAATCGAGTGGGATATGTTCCGTACCCAAGTACACCCATGGGAAAGAGAACAGTATATTCAGATGTATTAATAAGATCAGCCTCAGAGCCTCAACGGTTCTGGGGTTTTTTGTGTTCATGTCAAGACTGCAAAATGATGTTATTTGATGACATGACCGGTATTTGACCCAAATAAACAGCATAGAAAAACTCCCGGAAATCAACTGATTTCCGGGAGTTTTTCTATAAGCGGCTATCCATACAAAGGGCTTCAAAAACAGAGTTTCTTTGACGTGTTTGATTAATGAAAAGAACGAAATACCCCGATAACTCGTCCGAGGATGGTCACATTCTCAAGGATAATCGGTTGAAGGCTGGCGTTTTCAGGTTGAAGCCTTACGTGATCTTTTTCTTTAAAGAAACGTTTGACAGTGGCTTCATCTTCATCCGTCATCGCAACAACAATGTCACCATTGTTTGCGGTGGATTGCGGATGTACAACTACAAAATCGCCGTTAAAAATTCCGGCTTCAATCATAGAATCACCTGAGATTTCAAGGATGAATGATTCTTCATCCTGTACGAAGCTTACCGGCATTGGTAAGTATTCTTCAACATTTTCAATTGCAGTAATTGGAGAACCGGCAGTTACTTTACCCACCACCGGGATACTTATTGAAGGAGATGATGTGATTTCTGAGCCGTAACGGTCTTTTTGGATCAGTTCTATGGCTCTTGGTTTTGTTGGATCTCTTCGAATGTACCCTTTTTTTTCCAAACGTGAAAGATGACCGTGTACGGTTGAACTTGATGCCAATCCGACGGCTTCTCCGATTTCCCGGACTGATGGCGGATATCCGCGTGCCTGGACCTGATCACGAATGAAGTCTAAGATGGATTTTTGACGTGTTGATAATTTTTTCATGGATGAACACCTCTCTTTAAGTAATAGGCAGATATTTCGACCTGCAAGGCTATACATGTTCGCTACTTGTTCTCATTATATCACGGGAACATTCGTTTTACAAACATTAGTTCTAAAATGCCTTGACAAGAACAATTGTTCCGTATATAGTAAAAGAGAACAAACATTCTCTGGAGGCGATCAAAATGAAACGTCTGGGTGATATTTCTGCAATTCTATTAATGATGGCAGCTGTTTTTTTTACTTTCCATACATTTGACGCGGCATCAGGTTCTGCGCCTCAGTATGACGGGCCTGTTCAGCAGGTGATTGTTTACGATGGTGATAATCTCTGGAATATAGCGAATCGGTTTTCGGGTCACACGTCTTTGACAATTGAGGAGGCAGTGGAGTGGATTGTTATAGCAAATGAACTTGATGGAGCTCTTGTGAAACCTGGGCAGACTCTGGATGTCCCCGCAGGAGGAAATGGAGTTGCAATGGAATGAAGGGTGCGATTTATGCAAGAGTCAGTACGGATAAAGAATCACAGGTGAGTTCTCTGGAGCGTCAAGTAGAGGAACTGCAGGAAGCAGCATCATTGTGGGGAGTGGAAATTGAGAAGGTTATTTCTGAACAGGCAAGTGGATATGATATCGAACGTGAAGGTATGTTCGCTATTATGAATCTCGTTGAAAATCAGCAGATTGATTGCTTGCTTGTTCAGGACGATACAAGGCTCGGGCGCGGTAATGCAAAAATGGCTTTGATACATTATTTCTTTAAGAACAGAACTGTGATCTACACATTGAATCATCAGGGTGAACTTGTTCTGTCAGAAACGGAATCAATGGTTCTTGATATCGTGTCTGTTGTTGAGGCATATCAACGGAAGCTTCATAATGCCAAAATATCAAGAGGGATGCAGAAAGCTGTAGGGAAAGGATACAGCCCTGAGAAAAATCTTAAAGGGTTGCATAATGGAGGACGTTCGAAGAAAGAAGTGCCGGTTGAAGAGATCGTGAGATTAAGGGACAAAGGCTTGACGTTTCATGAGATCGCTGCCACTTTGAGGGGATTGGGGTATGATCTTTCTAAAGCAACTGCGAACAGAAGATACAATGATTATCAACAAATGAAACAGAACATGTCCAATAATCCTGTCAAAGATTCCGATGCTTGAAATTTTCTCTCAGATCATCTAGCATAAGAATTAGAATGATTATTGGAGGAAATCGCATGCTGGATAATAATAAAATCACCCGGATTAACGAACTTGCAAGAAAGTCTAAATCCGAAGGTCTTTCCCTGAAGGAACAAAAAGAACAGAAAAAACTGAGAGAAGAATATTTGAAAAACGTTCGGAAGTCGTTTAAAAATCAGTTGAAGTCTATGAAGGTCGTGGATGAGACCGGTACTGATGTGACACCTCAGAAATTAAAAGATGAAAAAGAAAAGAGCAAGAAAGATTACCATTAATGCTTTTGCAATTAAGACTGTTATTAAAAACAGTCTTTTTTTAATTATTGATTATGACCGAAATCAGTTGATGTTTACCATGAATTTGCATGAAAGTGGATTATGTGACACGAAATTAGTGGCTGCATATCGTACCGTCAATGTGAAAAATTTAACAGAGGTATGACTTCTTTAGAATACAGGTTGTCTAACGACTCTGAAAGAGTTATGATAATGAATAGATTTGATCATTAAAAACGAAAGAGGTTGATAGTGAATGAGTACAGAAATCCACGAAAAAGCCATTAATACAATCCGCACCCTCTCGATCGATGCAATTGAGAAAGCAAACTCCGGACACCCGGGGCTTCCAATGGGTGCTGCACCTATGGCTTACAAAGTATTTACTGACTTTATGAACCATAATCCGAAAAACCCGGACTGGTTCAACCGTGACCGTTTTGTATTATCCGCAGGACACGGTTCGATGCTGCTTTACAGTCTCCTTCATCTTCATGGCTATGATCTTTCTTTGGACGAATTAAAAAATTTCCGCCAATGGGGAAGTAAGACACCTGGTCATCCAGAGTACGGTCATACAGCAGGTGTTGAAGCAACAACAGGTCCACTAGGACAGGGAATTGCCATGGCTGTTGGAATGGCAATGGCTGAACAACACCTTTCAGGCAAATACAACACAGATGACTTTAACATCGTGGATCATTACACGTATGCACTTTGCGGAGACGGTGATTTGATGGAAGGCGTATCTGCGGAAGCGGCTTCACTTGCCGGGCACTTGAAGTTAGGAAAACTTGTCCTGCTTTACGATTCCAATGATATTTCTCTTGATGGGGATCTTCATCAGTCGTTCTCTGAAGATGTACGCAAGCGTTTTGATGCCTACGGCTGGCATACGCTCTATGTTGAAGATGGCAATGATCTTGACGCGATCGGAAAAGCGATTGAAGAAGGCCGCAATGATGATCGCCCAACTATGATTGAAATTAAAACGGTCATCGGTTATGGGTCGCCAAACAAGGGCGGGAAAAACGCTGCACACGGTGCACCGCTTGGAGCAGATGAAGTTAAATTGGCAAAAGAAGCTTACAAATGGCCTTCCGAAGAGCCGTTTCATATTCCTGAGGACGTAAAGGCGCATTATGAGCAGTACAAACAACAAGGTGCAGAGGCTGAAGAGGCTTGGAACTCTTTATTTGAGAAATACAAAGCAGCTTACCCTGAGCAGGGCAAAGAACTTGCACTTGCCATTGAAGGCAAATTGCCAGAAGGATGGGCAGAGGAACTTCCTGTTTATGAAGAAGGATCAAAAGCTGCTACCCGTGCGACGGGTGGAGAAGTTCTGAATGCAGTTGCTAAAAGTGTTCCCTCGTTATTTGGCGGTTCAGCTGACCTCGCTTCATCAAACAAAACCATGTTGAATGGCGAAGAAGATTTTTCCCGTGATCAACACAGCGGCCGAAATATCTGGTTTGGTGTTCGTGAGTTTGCCATGGCTGCAGCGGCGAATGGGATGGCTCTCCATGGGGGTGTGCGTCCTTATGCGGCGACGTTCTTTGTTTTCTCGGATTATTTGAGACCAGCCGTTCGATTGTCTGCGTTAATGGGTGTTCCTGTGACCTATGTTTTCACACACGACAGCATTGCAGTCGGTGAAGACGGACCGACGCATGAACCGGTCGAACAACTCGCAGCTATGCGTGCGATTCCAAACCTTTCACTCATCCGTCCGGCTGATGGTAACGAAACACAAGCAGCGTGGCGTCTTGCAATGGAAACGACAGATCAGCCGACAGCGCTCGTCCTGACCCGTCAGAATCTCCCTGTATTGAAAGGAACAAAGGAAAACGCTTATGAAGGTGTAAAGAAGGGCGCGTATGTGGTTTCTGATGCGAATGGCAATAAAGACGGTCTGCTACTTGCGACGGGATCTGAAGTATCACTTGCAGTTGAGGCCCAAAAGCTGCTTGAAAAAGACGGGATCCATGTCGCTGTTGTGAGCATGCCAAGCTGGGATCGTTTTGAAGCTCAGGACCAGGCTTATAAAGATGAGGTTCTTCCGCCGGCGCTTACAAAACGTCTCGCCGTGGAAGTGGCGAATCCGTTGGGATGGGACCGATACACGACTTCTGATGGTTCTATTCTCGGGATTGACGGATATGGCGCGTCAGCCCCTGGTGATTTGATTATGGAGAAATATGGATTTATCGCAGAAAATGTGGTTGCGCGTTTCAAACAAATGCTGAACAAATAATTTCTTTGAACCTCTCTGATGCTCTCGGAGAGGTTTCTTTTTCAGGAAAATCAACCTTTCCATTTGAATATCATTCATGTATAATAAACAGGGTTGATAGTTTAAGTATAAACTCGATATTGAGGAATTGAAGGAGGGTCAACGCCGATGTGGGTTAATATTTTAATCGGTGTCATTGCACTGCTTGCCGGGATCGCAATTGGCTTTTTCATTGCAAGACAGTACATGATGAGCTACATGAAAAAAAATCCGCCAATCAACGAGAAGATGCTTCGCGTCATGATGATGCAAATGGGACAGAATCCGTCTCAGAAGAAGATCAATCAAATGATGAAGGCGATGCAAAACCAGCAGGATAAGTAACGTACTGAAAGCACTCCGGATTCATCGGGAGTGCTTTTTCATACAAACAGGAGGGTACGAGCCATGCATCAGCATGTTTCTCATATGAAATACCGTTTTGAAGAACTGAACATGGAACAACATCTGTTGATCGATGTAAGATCCCCCGGTGAGTATGCAGAGTTTCATCACCCTAAAAGCATTAATGTCCCTATTTTCGATGATGATGAACGGGCAAGAGTCGGCACCTTATACAAGCAGGAGAGTCAAAAGGCCGCCAAAACAGAAGGTGTTCGTATTATGTCATCAAAATTAAATGACTTATATACAGTCTTCGAAGATCTGTCAGAAGCAAACTCGGATAAGGAGCTTGTTCTTTCTTGTGCGCGAGGGGGTATGAGAAGCGGCGTTCTTGTTTCATTTTTACGTTCACTTCACCTGAATGTCGGACAGCTTGAAGGCGGGATCCGTTCCATAAGAAAATATGTTCAAGAAGAGCTTAGGAGACTTTCAGAGAAAGAATGGCGTGCGATTGTCCTCAGTGGATACACAGGAACAGGAAAAACGAAATGGCTTCTATCATTAAAAGAAGAAGGGTACCCGGTTTTGGATCTCGAGGGACTTGCCAATCACAGGGGATCTGTATTTGGTCACATCGGGAAACAGCCGGTCTCACAGAAACAGTTTGAATATCTTCTGGTTGAGGAGCTGATTCGTTTTGAACAGGAAGGTATTCTGTTGCTTGAGGCTGAAAGCAAAAGGATTGGCAGGGTATCTTTACCTGATTTTATTATGACGGCAAAGGAAAACGGACATGTGTTGGAAATTTACGATGATATTGAACGCCGTATTCAAAATATCATGGATGATTATGAACCTCACATTCATCACAAGCGTATCCAAGAAGCCTACAGCGTGATTCGTAAACGGCTGTCAGAGAATATGGCTGCTGAATCAGATCGACACATAGAACAGAAAGATTACCGTTCTTTATTCAGGATTCTTCTTGAACATTATTATGACCCCCGGTACAAGTTTAATCAGGGGGAATCTGCTTCAGGCAGTTATTTTAAGCAGGTCAATATCGGAGGTGTTTCCGATCGGGATATTACAGGAATGATAAAGACCACGATTGACAGGTGGCTTAAAGAAGATGTCATCAGACCATAATTATATACGGCAGAGGGGTATGTATGTCGAAAGCCTTCTGCCGTTTTTCTGTTGACAATCATACTGTACGGGGGTATAGTATAAACATAACCTTATAAACGGGGTGACCTAATGGACGACAAATTAACAATTCCTCTTCAACCGGGCAAGAAGCCCGTGATGATGAGGACTGAGGAAGAAAAAAAGGCACTGATACAAAGACTTCGGAGAGTTGAAGGACAGGTGCGCGGTATCCAAAAGATGATAGAGGAAGATCGGTATTGTGTCGATATTCTGGTACAGATTTCGGCGATTAATGCAGGTCTTAAGCGCGCAGGATTTCACATTCTTGAAGACCATACAAAGGGTTGTGTCAGCTCGGCTGTTGAGGAAGGCGATGGCGAATCAGCTATCGAAGAATTGATGAAAGTGTTCGAACAATTCTCGAAATCGTAGGTGAATGATATGGCAAAAGTAACTGTGGATTTACCGGTGACGGGTATGACATGTGCAGCATGCTCATCGCGGATAGAAAAAGTTCTGAACAAGCAGGAAGATGTGGAAGCGTCCGTCAATCTCACAATGGAACGGGCAACAGTCACATATGATCAAGAAAAAGTAACAACGGAAGCGATCATTCAAAAGATTGAAAAACTCGGATTTTCCGTCGATCAGGAGAGCCTGGAATTTGATATTGAAGGCATGACCTGTGCTGCCTGTTCTGCAAGAATTGAGAAGGTTCTCGGTAAGACAACAGGCGTTGAACAGGTGTCTGTCAACCTGGCAATGGAACGTGGCCAGGTCACATATATTCCCGGACTCGTTGATGAACAGGACCTATTTGATAAAGTGAAAAAAATCGGCTTTAAAGCCAAGGCGATTGAAGGAAATGAAGACAGTAAACGGGATAAAAAAGACGAACTCGTTAAGAAACAGAAATTTTTGTTTGTCTTTTCCCTTCTGTTTTCGCTTCCGTTATTTGTGACAATGATTGATCACTTTTATCCCCAGCAAATGATTCTGCCTCATTGGTTAATGAACGGTTATCTTCAGTGGGCATTGGCTACACCGGTGCAATTCTATGCAGGGCTTCAGTTTTATAAAGGAGCATACAAGTCGTTGCGCGGCGGTAGTGCGAATATGGATGTTCTCGTAGCCATGGGGACTTCAGCCGCCTATTTTTATTCGGTTTATCTTGTCATGACTGGAGAAGTGTATTTGTTCTTCGAGACGAGTGCCGTGATTATTACACTGGTTCTCCTTGGTAAGCTGCTTGAAGCGAGGGCGAAAGTACAGACTTCTGAAGCCATTAAAAAATTAATGGGCATGCAGGCGAAAACGGCCACAGTGGTCAGGAATGGCTCAGAAGTGCAGATAGCCATTGAAAATGTCCAAAAAGGCGACATTATCAAAGTGAAACCGGGTGAAAAGATACCGGTTGATGGTATCGTCACTGAGGGAAGCTCTTCTGTGGATGAATCCATGCTTACCGGAGAGAGCATTCCTGTTGAGAAATCGAACGGTGAAGAAGTGATAGGCGCGACAATCAACAAAAACGGTTCTCTTTATTTTGAAGCAACAAAAGTCGGCAAAGAGACAACGTTGGCCCAAATCATAAAGGTTGTTGAACAGGCGCAGGGTTCAAAAGCACCGATTCAGAGAATGGTTGATATTATCTCCGGTTATTTCGTTCCTGGTGCTGTTTTGATTGCCGTTCTTTCTTTTGTCGGATGGTATTTCTTCGCAGGTGCTTCATTCCAGGAGGCGCTGATTAATTTCACCGCAGTCCTCGTAATTGCCTGCCCTTGTGCGCTCGGTTTGGCAACCCCGACTTCCATTATGGTCGGTACGGGAAAAGGAGCAGAATCCGGCATCTTGTATAAAGGCGGCGAACATCTCGAACGCGCACATCATACGGATACGGTTATTCTTGATAAGACGGGAACGATTACGAATGGCACCCCGGAAGTAACGGATTTTATCGCGTTGAATGATTCGGCTGATCAAACGACACTGATGAAGCTTGCAGCTTCGATTGAGGCTTATTCGGAGCATCCGCTAGGTGAAGCCATTGTTCACTATGCGCAAGAGCATGATCTCAATACGATTAAAATCGATGACTTTCAGGCCGTTCCTGGCCACGGTTTGTCAGGGGTGGCAGAAGGAAAGCCTCTTCATATAGGAACACGAAAGTTAATGAGCAAAGAGGGGATGTCTGTCGACGGATTTGAAGATCAAATGGCTGAGCTTGAAAAGGCTGGTAAAACCGTTATGATCCTAGCTTATGACCGTATCCCTGCAGCATTAATTGCTGTTGCCGATCAGGTGAAAGAGACTTCTGGTGAAGCGGTGAAGCAGTTGCAGAAACTCGGGTATCAGGTTGTTATGCTCACAGGAGACAACGAACGCACTGCAAATGCCATAGCAAAATCTGTCGGGATCGATCACGTTTTCAGCGAAGTCCTGCCTGAAGAAAAAGCACTGAAAGTGAAAGAATTGCAAGAGGAAGGAAAGCGTGTCATTATGGTGGGGGATGGAATCAATGATGCGCCAGCTCTTGCCATGGCAGATATCGGCATGGCAATAGGTACAGGTACAGATGTTGCGATGGAGGCGGCCGATATCACACTGATGCGCGGTGATTTACGCTCAATTCCACAAGCGATTAGGCTTAGTCATCTGACCATGCGAAACATTAAACAGAATCTGTTCTGGGCATTTATTTATAATTCCATCGGACTCCCTGTAGCCGCTTTTGGTTTTCTCGCTCCATGGGTTGCAGGCGCAGCCATGGCATTCAGCTCAGTTTCCGTTGTATCCAATTCTTTACGCTTAAAGCGTGTGAAGATGGACATATAATATTAATCAGAAAAGGAGCGTTTGATTCAATGAAAACAGATATTATTGAAGTGGATGGTATGACTTGCGGTCATTGCAAATCATCAGTTGAAGGAGCTTTGCATCAGCTTGAAGGTGTCGAAAAAGCAGAAGTCAATCTTGATGCCAAACAGGTTACAGTAGACTATGACGAGGGCAAAGTAACCGTGTCAGCAATGAAATCAGAAATTGAAGATCAGGGTTTTGATCCGAAATAATCCACTCATAGAAGGTAGCCTGAAGGGTCGTTCTGATTAAGAACGGCCTTTTCTCTTTATATTTGCGGGAAGCCCGGCTGCCTTCATACTTGCAGTAAGCTGTCCCGTTCAGGTATACTCAATCTGTATACATACCCCTTATCGTATTGGAGGATGACCTATGATTTACCTCAAACGCATAACCGCTATACTGATGTCCGTGACCGCAGTCTTTTTTTTTGTGGCTCGGAAATGAACAAAGCCGTTTTGAGAGTGGCAATTATGAAGCGGCTGTTTATCCTCAGCCGGGGCATGAAGCACCGTCATTTGAAGCGGAGTCATTTTCTTCGGAGAAATTCGCTTTTAATTCTGAAATGCAAACCCCTGTTGTGATCTATTTCTGGACTTCATGGTGTCCATACTGTCAGGCTTCATCACAGGCAATGGAAGAGGCTCACAATAAGTATGGCGAGGATGTGACATTCATTGGTGTGAATGCGACTGCATCAGACCGGGAACAGGATGCAGTATCATTTATAGACGAACACAGCTTGAGTTTTGTCAATGTTCGAGACGAGGGTGGAGGGATAGCAGGAAGTTATTATGTGCCTCCTGTACCAACCACGGTATTTGTTGACGGAGAAGGAATCATTACCCACCGCAAAACGGGTGGAATCACAGCAAATGAAATCGAAAACCATGTTCGCTTATTAAAGGAGGGCTGATCAGGCATGTTTGAACCCTATCGGACATTTTCACTGGGTCCACTCAGTTTATCAATGGAACTGCTTTTTTTACTGGTGGCAGTGATTGTCGCATTTTTTTCAATAGAGCGCTATATGAAGTGGCTGAATCTTGATCAGAGAGAGAAGATTTCCGATCATCTCACATGGGCACTGTTTGGTGCTGTCGCTATTTTTAAATTTTGGCCGGTGATCACGGCACCTTCTTTGTTAAGTAATCCGATGAATGCCCTTTATTTTACGGGCGGGCCGTTTGCACTTGAAGCGGCTATGATATTTGCAGTTGGCTGGATTGCAGTGTTCGCGATCATCAGAAAGTGGCCAATACAGTTATGGGAAGCTGTGATTGGCGGTGCAGCCGCCGGTTCAATCATATATTTCGCAGGTGTGCGTAATTTAGGAGCGGTCAGTCCTCTTTCAGTCGGATTTAATGTGGAGGGCGTTTTATTGCATCCATTGAATATCTATATACTTGTTTTAGTGATCCTTGCAGGAGCGGGGAGATTTATTTTTTGGGGTAAACAGGCAGGCTATAAACCCATCTATTATTATATTGGAAGTGCTTTAGCAATTTGGGTACTTATTTCACCATTCCGTATTTAACCGAACGATTCCTGTGGTATAATAGGCACGACTTCGTGGAGGGGAGACTTGGTTATGTATGGAATAGCGTTTACAATTGCAGCAGTATTTATGGCATTCTTCGCCATGTATGTTCGAATGAAAGCGATGGAAAGACCGGCTACCGCAAGGAAGATCCTGATTCCACCGCTTGCTATGTCTACAGGGTTTTTGATGTTTTTATATCCGCCGGTTCAGGAGATCACGTGGCTTGAAGTCGGTGAAGCACTTGGTGTTGGACTTTTATTGTCTGTCCTTCTGATCAAGACCTCCCATTTTGAGGTGCGCGGTCAAGAGATCTACATGAAAAAAACGAAACTTCTTCCGTTTTTACTGATTACGCTTCTCGTCGGCAGGCTTGCAGTAAAGCTTGCGCTCGGAATTCATTTTGAGTACGAAGTATTGGCAGGGATGTTTTTTATTTTGGCATTCGGTATGCTTCTTCCGTGGAGAATTTCTATGTTCGTTAAATTCAATGAAGTGAAACGACAGCTTGAATGGAGCCGGAATTTTGGCAAAGCTGAAACAGAAGAAAGCGAATCGCCGGAGGATTCCGGTACGGTGTCTTCGGATATACGGTCTGTCTGAAGCGGCAGAATCGAATTGGCAAGTAACAGATGAGTGACGGCTGCACGTGAAAAACCGGCCCTGCAGAGCCGGTTTTTGTTCATGTTGTACATATCAGGATGATTGGGAAAAGTAGGTTTCGTAAGGGGCTGCATCAATGTCTTTATCTTTCAGTTTCTTACGGAGGAACTTATGATCACGCTTTGGGGTCGCGAGAATGTATCCCCGTATGATGAGGTCTACTGTCATTTCATCGGCATTTTCTTCGAGGGCCAGTTCACCGATTTTTCCGGCAATTTTCCCTTTGGCGACATCACGAAATATCTCAGGAACGGGCTCAACAAGTTCATTCAACAGCTCTTTTTTCTCATCTGTCCAAAGATGCAAGGTTTCCTGAATATAGTAATCCTGCCAATCGAGAATGGACTTCCCGTCTTCTTTTGGCATTTTTTTTAAGAATTTTCGGAACATAAAATAGCCGCCGATTGCGACCATGACAAAGATAAAAATCGACCAAAGTAAAATAAACCACATAAACAAATCATTCATAGAAGAAACCTCCTTCACTTGTATTTTACGCAAAATCGGACCAAATGCAAAGAAGTTTGTTATCCTGCTGTAAATGATGCATCGAGCATTCAGTAAAAAAACATGGTATAGTACATAACGTGAAGAAAAATATGATGGTAAAGAGGGACATGTATGACTGAAGAACATATTACGAGGATCACCGCAAATCATAAAGAAATTATTCTGGTCGGAACGGCCCATGTATCCAAGCAAAGTGCGGATCAGGTGAAAGAAGTAATTGAAAACGAACAGCCGGACACGGTGTGTGTGGAGCTCGATGAGCAGCGGTTTCAATCGATTCAGAACGAAAATCAGTGGAAAGATATGGACATTTTCAAAGTTATCAAAGAGAAAAAAGCTTCTCTTTTGATGATGAATCTGTTGATCTCCTCTTTTCAAAAACGGATGGCCAAGCAGTTTGGCATTAAGCCCGGTCAGGAAATGATTCAAGGCATTGCATCTGCAGAAGAACAGGGTGCTGAACTGGTTCTAGCCGACCGAAATATTCAAATTACATTCGCCCGTATTTGGAAGAATGTTGGATTTTGGGGCAAAGCCAAACTCATGACGGCGATTATGGGCAGCGTGATCAGTAATGAAGAAATTTCGGAAGAAGAACTTGAAAAGATGAAATCTGAAGACATGTTAAATTCGGCGCTAACCGAATTCAGCCGTGCGTTTCCTAAGCTGAAAACGCCGTTGATTGATGAAAGAGATCAATATTTGGCTCAAATGATCAAAGAAGCCCCCGGGGAAAAAATTGTGGCGGTTCTTGGTGCGGCTCATGTTCCTGGCATTCTCGAGGAGATCAAGCATGATCATGATCTTGATAAGCTGAACGAACGCCCGCCCAAATCACCGGTTCCAAAGATTATCGGATGGATGATTCCGGTGATGATCATCGGTATAATCATAGCGACGCTGCTGATGAATCCGGCGGCCGGCGTTCAGCAGATCATCAGCTGGTTGTTATGGAACGGTTCATTTTCTGCCCTTGGTGCAGCCCTTGCATTTGGACACCCGGCCGCAGTCATAACGGCATTTATGATAGCCCCTCTCAGTTCACTGAGTCCTGCGCTGGCAGCAGGGTGGTTTGCGGGTATCGTACAAACGTATTTCAGACGTCCGCAAGTCAATGATTTTGAGCGTTTATCAGAAGATGTCTATTCGTTTAAAGGCTTTAAAGAAAACAAAGTAACCCGTATCCTGCTTGTTGTGATTTTCAGTAATATCGGAAGCACGATCGGTACCGTTATCGGTGGCGCAGACGTCATCCGTGTGTTTATTCAAAATTTAACCTGATCGATCCGATCCGGTTTGAAAGGGGATTTCGCTATGGATTATCGTGAAGTATTGGCAAGAAGGGTTATGGGCTGGCGATTGCAGTCTGCAGGCAAGTGGTTTGACAGTCAGGAGAAGCGGATCATTCAGGGGTTTGATCCGTCAAAAAATCCTGAGCAGGCAGATATGCTGGTTCAGCAGCTTGAAACATTCGGTTTTCGTTACAGACAATCCGGTACGTATACGGTTTGTTTTGAAAATGAGTTTCATAAAATATGCGAATCGGGTTCGTCGAGAGAAGAAGCGATCACAAATGCAGCTTATGCATTGGCTGAAAATGAACCGGTTCCCTCGGAGTGGTTTTGATGAATCAAGGGTTTCACTCCTCGCTGATAACGTATTTGGACCATCTGCAGGATTGGTCGAAACAAGATGAGATAATTCTCAAAACCCCCGTAAGAGCAGGCCGTTGGTCGATGCGGGATATCATTGCACATATTTATTATTGGGACCGTTTTATTCTTGAAACGGTCCTTCCGGCGAACATAAACCAGACTGAGATTCGTCATTGGCCCCATTCCGAACTGTATAACAGGGCTGCGATCGCAGCTTTGGATGGAAGGCCGGTGACGTGGATTTGTAAACAGGGGATCCTTACACGGAGCGGGCTTCTGGATGAAATGGCGAAACGAAACGGATCAGACAGCCTTATCATTCATGGTCGTCCAGATATTTCAGATCTTCAGGATGTTGCTGGTTTGTTCAGTAAACATGACGATCATCATATCAGGCAGATTCAGCATTATCTGCATGCGGGAATGAGCCGCTGACAGACAGAAAACCGGCTTCCTTTCAAAAGGAACCGGTTTTTGGTTTTACTTTTGGATTGTTTAACTCCGTTACAGGATTATCGTATAAGTGAAACTGAAGCTGTCGCCTTAAAGGCGTGGCGACAAGTGCCGTTTTCTTTAATGACAGTGATTGTTCAACGAATAGAAAGAATTCGGAATCTCAGATATCCTCATTACATTGTTTTTTACGAAAAAACTGTCAGGGAAGGATTGCGGCAGAGACAACATTCCCGTAATATTTAAGTTGCAGGAAATCACTGATTGCAACTATTGGAGGTCAAGAACAATGACAACGAAATTAGGATTAGTATACGGAGGAAAATCTGCGGAACACCAGGTATCACTTCAGACAGCTAAAGCAGTAATCAATGCGCTCGATTTTGAGCAATATGAAGTGCATCCGATCTATATTACGGTTACCGGCAGGTGGATCAGAGGGCAAGAACTTACTTCCACCATTGAGGATGCTTCACTATTGAAATTTGAAGAGGGGAAAGAGATTTCTCCTACGTCTTTAAATCAATCTGTATTTCCATCATATGAAAGTGAAGAGCGCCCATTTGATATTATTTTCCCCTTATTACACGGACCTAATGGGGAAGACGGAACGATTCAGGGGCTTCTGGAAATGCTCGATATCCCGTATGTGGGTAATGGCGTACTTGCTTCATCTGCGGGTATGGATAAGGTAATGATGAAGAATATTTATGCGCATGCCGGAATCCGGCAGCCGGCTTATGTTTGGTATACCCGTCCAAATTATGAAAAAGATACAGAAGCTGCCTGTCAGCATGTGGAGGAAGTGTTGGGTTTTCCATGCTTTGTTAAACCTGCGAACCTCGGTTCGAGTGTGGGCATCAGTAAAGCGTCGAACCGGCAAGAACTGGTTCAGGCATTTCAAACGGCCTTTGATTACGACAGAAAGGTCATCGTGGAAGAAGGTATTGACGGCCGGGAAGTGGAAATTGCCGTACTCGGTAACGATGAGCCCGAGTGTTCAGTCGTTGGTGAAATTGTGCCGAAGGCCGATTTTTATGATTACAAAGCCAAGTATGAAGACAACAGTACAGGGTTGATTATTCCTGCAGAGATTACGGATGAAGAATATGAGACAATCAAAGCTGTTGCGGTTCAGTCATTTAAGGCACTGGATTGCTCAGGCCTTGTCAGGGCGGATTTCTTTCTGACGAAAGACAGCACGATCCTGATGAACGAAGTAAACACGATGCCTGGTTTTACCCCGGTCAGTATGTTTCCATTACTTTGGAAGGAATCCGGGATCTCCTATCCCGCACTGATTGAGAAGATGATCCGATTAGGAATGGAGCGTTACGACGAGAAGAAACGAATCAAGCATACGTTTTGATCCGTTACAGAAGATTTGGATAAGGCTAAACAGGGAGGCAGGACTATTACAGTCTGCCTCTGTTTGAGTAACAGAACAGGAGATGAGCAGGATGATAAGAGAATCAGTTTCAACCATGGCAAAATGGCTGAATGATGCTGACATAATAAATATATCAGAGGATACATCCATTGCAGGTGTTTGTACAGATACAAGGAATATCCTACCAGGCAGCCTGTTTATACCGATTGTGGGTGAACGGTTTAACGGTCATGATTTTGTCAAACAGGCGATTGATCGAGGAGCAAAGGCAGCTTTGTGGTCAACAAAAGAGGCAGATGCACCAGAGGATTTGCCTTTGATTTTTGTTGAGGATACGATTGAAGCTTTGCAGCAGTTAGCGAAGCACTACCTCCGGACAATTGGAGCCAAAGTAATAGCCGTTACCGGGAGCAATGGGAAGACAACAACAAAAGACATGATGGCAGCAGTATGTGAAACCTTATGGAAAGTCCAGAAAACACAGGGGAATTTTAATAATCATATTGGTATGCCATTAACCATTCTTGCTCTGCAAAAGGATACAGAGGCAGTTATTTTGGAAATGGGCATGAGTGGTTTTGGAGAAATTGAATTGTTGTCTCAAATTGCCGAACCTGATGCAGCAATCATTACGAACATCGGAGAGTCACATTTACAGGACCTCGGCTCGCGAGAGAATATCGCAAAGGCCAAGATGGAGATTGCAAAGGGATTAAAAGACGGAGCTCCGCTTGTATTCCATGGCGATGAACCGTTATTAACACCTCTGACGGAACAGAGTCCACATCCTCTTTTAACATTTGGACATCGAGACACAAATCGGTATTTTCCTCAGGAGATCGTTCATGAACCAAACGGAACCCGCTTTAATGTTGGCGGAAATGAGATCGGTTCTTATTTCATAACGGTTCTTGGTGCGCATAACGTGTTAAACGCCATTGCTGTGATTGCCACAGCGAGATGGTTTGGTATTGAAGATCACAAAATTAATCTCGGATTTCAATCTGTGCAAATGACCGGGATGCGTCTTGAGCAACTGTCAGGCGCTGATGGCGTTACGATCATCAACGATGCATACAATGCAAGTCCGACATCTGTAAAGGCTGCATTGGAGCTGGTACAGGATATGAAGGGCCATCAGAATAAATATGTTGTACTTGGAGACATGCTCGAACTCGGTGAAGCTGAAGAAATGTTTCATTTCGACACAGGCGCGATGATCGATCCGGCTGCCATTACCGGTGTCTTCACATATGGGACACTCTCTGAACATATACAAAAAGGAGCACTCCGACGGTTCGAAGAGGAACGTGCCATGCATTTTTCTGATAAGCCGGCACTCATTAGTCATTTGAAATCGGTTTTAAAAAGTGACGATCTCGTTTTAATAAAAGGTTCAAGAGGAATGAAGCTTGAGGAAGTGGCAGAGGCGTTATTATAGATAACGACTGCAGAACAGGAGGGATCTATGTGAATATGAGCCTTGATCACGTTGTTCATTATGTCAACGATGTACCCGGGGCCGTGGAGACCTTCAAACAGGAGGGGATTCATGCTGTAATGGGCGGTTCCCATAAACAATGGGGAACACATAATGGGCTTGCTTACTTCAATCTCAGCTACATCGAGTGGCTGGGAATCGAGGATGAATCGTCACTAAAACAGGCATACGGACAAAATCCGGTGTTTCAAGATGCAGGTGTTCTGCTTCCTGAATCACCTGTTCTTCATAAATTTGCAATCCGAACTTCCCATATCGAACAAGTCTGTCAGTCGCTTGAAGAAAAAGGGATTCGAACATCAGGCGTACTGGCCAACAGCCGTCAGGATCGCAAAGGACGCTCGATCCGTTGGAAAATGCTGATTCTTGAAAACAGTCCTGAACAGATGCCCTATCCTTTCTTTATTGAATGGGAAGAAAGTGACTGCGAACGTTTGAAGAAACTGAAAGAGTCCGGAGTGATTCCGGAGAGAGCGTCGCACGATATCAGAATCAGTGAGCTCGTTTTTCATACTTCCAGTCCAGCAGATGTGAAGGACGAGTGGGCATCACTTTTCGGTATTCAAGTTGAAGACGATGAAGTAAATACATTGAATATTGACGGAGTAAGACTTGTTTTTCGTAAAGGCATTCAAAATCGTCTGACATCGGTTATCCTCGAAGGCAAACTTTTGGATGATAAAAGGATTAAAATCGAAGGAAGTGAATATAAGCTTGTTTCTTCATGTTGAACATGAAGGTGCCCGCCCTGTCTTTTATCAGACCTGGGCGGGCATTGGTTTATTCTTGCTTCTATTCTGTTCTCTGAATTAAGCTGGTCATGGACTCTTCAACTTCCCGAATCATGGATTCAATTTCTGTCATTGATTCCGCCTGGTCTTCAATGAAATGGCCATTATGGTCGACCTGTTCTGCAATGTTACCGAAAACATCCTGTATTTCTCCGAGGTTGGCGTTCACCTTTTCAACAGACTCTTCGCTGCGCGCAGCAAGCTTTCGGATTTCCTGAGCCACAACGACAAATCCTTTTCCTGCTTCCCCGGCTCTGGCGGCTTCAATACCGGCATTTAAACCGAGAATCTGACTTTGGCTGCCGATTGTTTTGATCATGCCGAGAACCTCTTCCATATTCTTTACTTTTTGAATGGAATCAGATGTTGTTGACCTTGTATTTCTTGACGAATTGGCCAGTTCCTGTGCCTTCTCTGTTAAATTAGCTATTTTTTCCATCATTTTATTGAGTTTATCATTGATGCCCTGTATGGTACTCGACATATCCGTAACGAGTTCACGATTCTCGAGCCAAAGTGTGATGGTACGGGAAATGAGACCCAACACCGGTCTGATCTCATCAGGATCTCCGGAAACACCAAGGTTGGCAATCCGTTCTCCTTTATAAATGACAGGCAGATTAATGCCTGCCTTTGGAGCATCTTTTCCGAACTGTTGCTGGTATTCTTCCGCCATTTCAACCGTTACGACACCTTCATCAATAGTACCGTCCATCACTTCTTTTCCAACTTTATGAAAGTCCCCGATGCGGCTTTTGATATTTGCTGCAAATATGTATCCTTCTTCGTTTACAAAAATCAAATGGTAGCCTGTTTCTTCACTGACAATTTGGCAAATCTCCTGAGCAAATGCCGATGTAAGTAATGATTCTGACACGTTTTCATCCCCTCTCATTTAATCAAACTGTCTCCCCATGGATATTGTAACAGAAATAAAGCGGTTGCAAATGATTATTTAAAGTACCATGGAAAAGAGATTCCTGATCATTCATGTGGTAAAATATACAAAAGAGACATTTTAATTTTGTCAGACGATTTTTATTTTATGAGTGCGATGTACATCATTCAAAATCAAAGGAGAGATAGCGATGGATTTGTTTAAACGAAGGATAGCTGCTCATTTGATTGATTCGGCTATTGCAACAACAATTGCGTGGGGCATGGCGCGAAAATGCGACAGAAACAGTGGTCGGCGTGAATCTTCTCCTGCAGCAGTCATGTGGGGGCTCGAACTTTTACAGACAAAAATCGCAGGCCAGACGTTAGGTCAACGCATTATGAAAATCAAAACAGTTAATGAACAGGGAGAAACGCCCTCAGCTTATCAATTATCAAAACGGATGATTTACCGAGATACGGTCGGTCAAATGGTTTACCTCATCAAACGCCGTTCTTATCTTGAGCGCGGCGGGGCAGAATTTCCGCACGATGTGTTTACCGGCACAAAAGTGATTCGAATGAACAATAAAAAAACACAGGCCGATTAAGAAATTCATTTGATTATAGGTGTATGGCGGCGATTTCAATAAAGTGATTATTCCGACTATTTGGTTTTCTCTTGAACTTAACTACTGAAAAGGTAGTATAGACATGTAGGGAAAACATTTGTCCTCTTGTCGTGGACGATCTATGTCGGAAGGAGTGTCATGTATGAAGTTAATTTTGAAACTGATCATTGGTATTGCAGGGGGGATTATCATTGGGCTCATTGGTTTTGAGCCGCTGACCAAATTATTGATAACGTTTGAAGTGATTTTTGGACAGTTTATCGGATTTATGATCCCATTGATTATCCTTTTTTTCATTGCATCAGGTGTAGCAAATCTCGGAGGAGCATCGGGACGGCTTGTCGGTTTAAATGTAGGAACGGCTTACCTGTCCACATTGCTTGCGGGGATTATGGCTTATTTTGTAGCGGTTGCCATTATGCCAATGATTGCCTCTGAACGAAGTGCACCAGAAGAGGATGCCGGACTTGAACCATTTCTCGAATTGGAAATTGAACCTCTGATGGGTGTCATTACGGCACTTGTACTGGCCTTTGTTTTTGGGATTGCCATGTCCAAATTGAAAACGGAAACCTTGATTTCTGTATTCGATCAGGGCAAAGCGGTTGTTGAACTTGTTATCAAAGGAATTATCATTCCACTTTTACCCTTTTTTATCGCGGGGATTTTTGCCGGTATTGCTGCAGAGGGGACCGTATTTGAAACCCTGCAGATATTCGGTCTTGTTCTCGTTACAGCGATTGTTCTTCATTGGGTGTGGATATCCATCCAGTACACGCTGGTTGGCCTTTATACCGGTCGAAATCCGCTTCAGTTGATCAAAACAATGCTGCCAGCTTACTTTACCGCTCTCGGTACGATGAGTTCTGCAGCGACGATTCCTGTCACATTGAAACAGGCGAAAGAAAATAAAGTGCGTGAAGAGGTTGCGAATTTCAGTGTGCCCCTTGGCGCGACTATTCACCTTGCAGGAAGTGTTATCACAATCGTCGCTTGTGCGGTGGCGGTAATGTCCATACTTGATGGATTTACTGTACCCGGATTCTTTGAAATGTTACCTGTCATTGCGATGCTCGGTGTTATTATGATTGCGGCACCTGGTGTTCCAGGTGGGGCTATTATGGCAGCAATTGGTGTTCTGACCTCCATGCTTGGCTTTACTGAAGTGGCATTCGGTCTGATGATTGCCTTATATATGGCTCAGGACAGTTTTGGAACTGCAGCTAACGTCACAGGTGATGGTGCAATTGCGCTTGCCATTGATAAATTCACCGATAAAGTAAAATAAACGAAGACGCCGTCCGGAAAATGGGGCGGCGTCTTTTTCATACCATAAAAATGTTTAACTTCGTTAAAGGATTATTGTCTAAGTGCAACTAAGGCTTTCACCATTAAAGTTTGGCGACAAACCAATTTTACCAGATAAATGGTTGTATCATGCGTGAAAATCTGCAAACAGATATAGACCGTTTGCTACGGGATAAGAAAAGGTGAACAGTTCTATGCCTGTTTGAACATCCAGATAAGGATCTGACAAGTGGCCGGATTGCTGAATATCCATCTCAACAAGATTTTTCAAGAAATATGGTCTTGAACTCCAATTTTTCCCTTTGAATTCCGGATGAATTGACCAATCATCGTCTTGTCTTAAATAATTCGAGGAAATTTGATTGCCGTAATGATCGCATAAATAGACACGCAAACACATGTTGTTCAGACAATGGAGAAAATGCTCAATGACTTGATCAGGATTTGCAAAACCATCAAATGCCGGTTTTGCAGTTAAAGAGAAGGTTTGATTGAGTGACCGTTCGAAAATAACACGTTTCTTTAATTTATCAGTCAGCGTATCAATCATGTGTCTTCGTTTATGCTGCATCAGGTCGGAGAAAGATATTTTGTGGCGGAAATCAGGACTTGCTTCATAGAAAAGAAAACCCTGATAAAACATCGCTCCATTGTTCTAGGCAGCTTCAAGTTCATCCATTGTTTCTATGCCTTCAAACAAAAGATCTGAACCCATCCTTTGAGCCAAGATTGAGAGTGCATGGAGGACGTGCTGATAACTTTTCGAATGCGTACTTTTTTGCACAAGCTTCAAATCGATTTTTAATAAATCCGGTTCAATATGTGCGATCCGATCAAGAGAACTGAATCCTTTCCCGACGTCGTCTAATGCTATTTGGGCACCGAGGTTCCTATAGTCACGTATTTGATCCATAAACGCTTGATGATGAAGACTTGAACTCTGTTCGGTGATTTCGAGTACAACAGATGACAGATCCGCACCCCTGTTGCCGAACTGAGTCAGTTTCCGGAGGAGACGGTGATGAACGCTTTCTGTCACATAATCCGGATTAATGTTAATAAATAACTGTTTGTTTTGTTTCCATAACTTTGATTGATAAAAAGCGTCAATACCCAGGTTCCGAATCTCTTCATCCATTAGTTGTTTCCGACTTGTTGAAATCGAAGGATTGCTAAAAAACGGTCCGAGTGATTGAATTTCATGGTTGGTATCTTTGTGTCTTCCGAGTAATTCAAAACCAATCACCTCAAAATGATCCGCACCAATGATTGGTTGATAAGCGGGAATCAGGGTATTCAAAAATGAATGAACGTTTGCTTTTATCATGGTTGGCATGCTGGTCCCTCCTGATGTTCTCTCAGTGGATGTAGTAAAGACTAACATGATCAGACGGAAAATATCAAAATAGTGTCAGGTTTTCTGACGCTGAAATGATTGGAAACCCATACAGATTATAAAGATTTGGCTTTTTGCCCATTTGTTCAGAGTAACCAATTCAATTTGGAGCATTCTCAGCATTGAATTAAATAATTGAGATGCAGTGAGCCGGTATTGGGTGCGGAAGCGGTCGGGTTAAGCATAAAGAACTATTTGTCTGTTGTCTGATCATTCTGTTATTCTTTTTATACCAATTAAGGTATAATAGGATTAGTTCAATAGATTCAATTAGAAAAGGCAAAATCTGTGAAATCAGATGACGCAAAGCCACGGACCTAACGGTTTTCCCACGGTCGCCGGGCTACCAAAGATTGAGGAAGTCATTCTTTGGAATGGCTTTTTTTATTGTTTGTTCAGACATATCAGATTCTTGAAAGGAGGGAACCAAGGATGAAAATCAATTTGAGTGTCAAAAGGTTCATTTTAGGACTTATTCTGTTTATCCTGTTCTATTATTTGTGGATCCTGGTTTTCTCTGATCATACTGTTATGTACCTTGCAGGGATCAGTTTGTTAAATACGATTGCTCTTATTTTTGGTTTGTTTTGGCTTTTTTTTTCGTATCGACAGGCTGAGGGGCCAAAACGTTATGTCTGGTTCCTTTTGATCATGAGTTTTATCAGTATTATGATCAGCAGCATTTATTTTTTCTATGCAGTTCTGACGCTGGACGGTGCGTTGCCATTTCCGAACGCGGGCGATTTTTTAACTTTTGTAAGGTATATTCTTGTGATGACTGCTGTTGTCATGATTATTCGGATATCAGGAAAACGTGCCGAAGTAAACCGGTTTCTTTTTAACATTCTGCTCTTTACTGCGGTTGTCCTGACACTCAGTTGGCCAATATACTTTGAACCGCTTTTCAACATGCACAGGGATGATACAGAAGCTCTTGTTACGGCTGTTATGTATCCGACAGTGATCATGATGACACTGTTTGTTTCATTAAGTCTGCTTTATTTCACACAATACAGTGCCAATAAACTGATGATGACACTCCTCACTGCCGGTCTATTATTTCAGATTACCGGAGATATCGCAGTTGCCTCTTCACTGATGTACAATTGGGCAGATCAGCCTGTTTGGTATCACCATCTCTTGGTTCCATCTTATGCTTTAGCATGGCTTTTGATTGGATACGCGGGACTATACGGTGAGACAACCAAGTTTGACAGGCTTTTTTCTGAACGGCAGTTGACGTATAAAAACGGGAATATGGTTGCTTATGGAAGTGTCACACTTCTAATCGCACTTTATTTTATCAGTCCTTCTGAAGTGATTCGAAATGGGCTGGTTTTCATCCTGCTTCTTATCGTTATCAGACAATATTTTGTTCTTCGAGAGAACAGAAGACTGAATGATGAGCTTGAAAGCCTTGTTGAACAGAAAACAGGAGATCTGCAGAAAGCGTTAAACAAAATGGAACATGTGGCAAAGTATGATCACCTGACCGGACTGCCAAATCGAAGAATGATTGTAAATGAGCTGGAGATGCTGATTGATGCGTCAGAAAAAAAGAATGAGACATTTGCACTGCTCTTTATTGATATGGACCGCTTTAAAACAGTTAACGATACCCTCGGTCATAAAGCAGGGGATGAACTTCTTAAGCAGGTTGCAGAAAAATTGAAGCAAAGTGTTCGAGATGCCGATAAAATCGGGAGGTATGGTGGAGATGAGTTCATTATCCTTTTGAAGGATGTAGATGAAAAAGAAATCCGGCAGGTCGCGACTCGTATTAAACATACATTTATACATGCATTTAATCTCGAAGGAAAAGCCTTCTATACATCCCCGAGCATCGGGGTCAGTATGTATCCTGAAGACGGTACATCTGCGATTGATTTAATCAAGTATGCGGATATTGCCATGTACGATGCCAAATCCAGTGGAGGCGTCCATTATCGCATGTATCAAACGATGTCTGCGGATGTTCACAGAAAACTGCTTCTTGAAGATGAGATCAGGTCTGTCGTTCCCGAAAATGATCTGTACGTGATGTATCAGCCTGTGCATAAAATCGACACAGGAGAATTAACCGGTTTTGAAGCGCTGATGCGCTGGCGTCATCCCGAAATGGGTGAGATAATGCCTGGTGAATTTATAGGTGTTGCCGATGAAACTGGTATGATTGTCCCTATGGGTCGTTGGATTATGGAAGAGGCGTCAAAGCAACTGCAATTTTGGAACAGAAAAGGGATTCGTCATATTTCGATTTCAATTAACCTTTCGAGCAGACAACTTTATGATCCGGATTTTCTTTCCATGTTAAGAGAAGTACTCGCAACAAAAGAGATTGAAGCTGGTCAGCTTGAACTCGAACTGACGGAGCGAGGTATTTATAATGAAGACCAATTAAAAGAGATTTTGCTCGAGGTAAAGAAACTGGGAATCAGTGTGGTACTAGATGACTTTGGCACGGAACGCTCATCCATGACTATGCTGAATCGCTTTCCTTTTGACCGGATTAAAGTTGATCAATCTGTTTTTCAGGCTACAGAGACAAATGAGGATGCTCAATCTCTTTTATTATCGATTCTTGATGCAGCAAAGCACTTTGGTCTCGAGGTTGTGGCTGAAGGAATTGAGCATATTTATCATATGAAACTCGCCAGGGAACTGGGTTTTGATACGGGTCAGGGGTACTATTACAATAAGCCGTTACTTGCGGAAAAAGCGGAGCAACTGCTGTTTCAATCAATAAAAACAAATGAGTGACAAACAGCCTTCATGTAGACTGGGAGGCTGTTTTGTGTTGGATCGGAAGATAAATATGGGGCGCTCTTTTTTGCGTCTTGATCTGTGTTTATAAAATCTGAAAAATAATCAATTTGTCGTATTTTGTTGAATAATGTCATCGATTTGTACTAATTTCATCAGCGGGATTCATGAATAGGATGAGATAATTGTGTTATTCATATGAAATCAGGTGATGCAATATGGTATCTCATTCAATGTTTAACAATCCTGAACTGCAGGAGAGTTTCCGTCATCAATTGCTTCGAGCCCTGTCATCCGGAAAAGGCATTCAGGCAATTCTCTATGAATTTTATCAGGTATTTTCGATTCGAGCCGTAATCACGGATGACATCTTTTACCCGCAAGCGATTAAAAGCGGGCAGGAAAGCGACCGTTATATTGAGTTGATAGACGTGATTGACGGAGAACCGGCCATCATCCTCGACAGACGATTACAGTATCAGTGGCAGGCGGTCCGATTTGATTTAAAGTCGAATGATGAGATATGCGGCTATTTATTCGTTGATGAAATTGGAATGACAAATTTTATCTATGAACAGATTAAAAGCATCACAGGAGATTTATCCTTTGCGGTCCTGGCTGAATTGAAGAAAAACAAAGAATTGTTACATCAGGGCAGAAGGTGGAAGTATGCATTTTTGTTTGATCTTCTTTATGGAAATATAAAAGATGAACAGACACTCAACGCACATGCCAAGACGTGGGAATGGGATCTTTCCGTTCCGCATATGGTGTTATCGTTTCAACTTCAGAATTACGATCAATTGCTTGGTGATGAGGTTTTACTCGAAAAAATACAGCGAACATGGGAACTCTTTTTGATGAGGCATTTGATTAATCCTATGATTCTTCAAAAGAGAGATGAATTGATTGTATGTCTTCCTGTTGATTCGAACATCAAAGATTTAAAGAACAGTATTAAAGTGAAGGAACGGGTGAATCAACTTCTAACCTCTGCTGCAACAATACTCAATCAGAGAGATTTTTATATCGGTGCAGGAAGAGCTTATCATCAGGGGATCGAGCTCTATCGGTCTTATCAGGAAGCCAAAATGGCCAGAAACATCGGTATTCATGAAACAGGAGAGAAGCTGTCTTTCTTTCACGATATTGGACTGATGAAACTGCTCTATTCCCACGATCGTTCAGAGCTTCACGAATTTTATAAAGATACAATGGGTGAGCTGCTGAATCATGATGATGATACAGAGGCAGAACTGAAGAAAGCGCTGAGAACCTACATTGAACAGGATCTCGATATATCCCGAACTGCCCATTCATTGTTCGTGCATAAGAATACAGTCAGGTATCGGCTTAAGAAAATCGAAGATCTATTGCATGTTGATTTGAGTGACTTATCAGTCATTATGGATTTTGCAGTCGCTTTTCATATTGAAACGCTTCACCAGGTGGACAGGACGAAATTGAGGCGGTGGTGAAATGGTTTTTAATGAAATGCACACGCGTTACACAAGAAATACATGTCCGAGAAATTGTTACTCTTCCTGCAGTATGATTTCCCATGTGTCGGACGGAGTACTTGAAAAAGTGAATGGTGATCCGAAACACGGGTTTTCAAGAGGGAAGTTGTGTGCGAAAGGTTACGGATATCCGGAGTTTGTGTATTCGGATAAGCGGTTAAAATATCCTGTTAAACGCAAAGGAGAAAGAGGTGCAGGAAAGTGGGAGCGCATTTCATGGCAAGAGGCATTTGAGATGCTGGCAACAGAACTGATTAACAGTTTTGATCAACGCAATTCATTCAGATCAGTGGCTTATAATTCGTTTTCCGGGAATATTGGATTTCTTCATCACGCGATGACCGGATTTTTTTCTTATTTGGGCGATCACACATACGCTCAGGGAAACCCCTGTTTGGGAACGGGCAAGAAAGCCCTTGAAGATCAACGGTATTCAATCCCGTTTTATGAAGCGGAAGAAATGGCCAAAGGTGATTACATTATTATCTGGGGATCGAATCCGGCCGTGACAAATATTCATCAAATGAAGTATATACATGCTGCCAGAGATCGAGGTGCAGAATTAATCGTCATTGATCCGGTTTATACCCAAACGGCGAAAGCTGCGGATATCTACATTCAGATCAGGGCTGGCTCTGATGCTTCGTTGGCTGCACTGATTCTGAACGAACTTGTTCAGAGCGATCATGTGGTACGTCGATCAGAACATCATGGATTTCAACTGCTAATAAACGATCTGAAATCTGTTTCAACCGATAAGCTCAAAGAAGAAACGGGTATCTCTGAGGAAGCGCTTACCTTATTGGCGGATTGCTATGCTTTCCGAGGAACGGTAATCAGCTGGATCGGTTTTGGCATGCAGAGATATTCAAATGGCGCTGACAGCGTTCGTATGATTGATGCACTGTCTATACTGACAGAGCAAGATTCGTCTAAACGGCCGGTCTATTATCTGAACCCCATGTTTTTTGACTTGCATGACCAAGTGAATCAGAAGTTGCTGCCGCCCAAATCAAATGGTTCCCGGAGCGTGTCCTATAATCACTTTGCGAAAACCTGCCTTGATTTCTCTTCAGATCCTGTTGATTTCCTATGGATTTTAAATCGGAATCCGCTCAGTCAGGATGAATCCCTGAATGAATGGAAACAGTTGATCAAGAACGTACCATTTCTTGTTGTTAGTGATCTGCGAATGACCAAAACGGCAGCATACGCCGATCTGGTATTGCCGGTCACAAGTCACTTTGAACAATATGATTTACATGTCAGTTACTGGAACAGTTGGCTTTCATTAAATGAACCGGCGATAAAGCCGTTGTTTGAGAGTAAAAGCGATGTCATGATTGCAAGCGGTGTCTCAAAAGCCATGAATCGAATCAGACCTGGTATTTCTTCATATCCTGAAGAGCAATCTGAACTGGACTGGATTCGGAAGATCATCCGTTTGTTTGCACGCGAGCAATCGGATTTATTAACGATCGACAGTCTGAGATTTGGTCCAATGAAACTGCAGGCATATCCACATACAGCATTCATTTCGTTTGTGCATCCGGACTATGAAGACAAGAGTTTTTTGTTTGATTCTTTCCTGACGGATAAACCGAAACCCATGTATGAATTTCGCTTATTGAGTGCTCAGTCACTTATGCATATCCATTCTCAATTTGAGACGAAGATACAAGTCCCGGGTGAATTAACGACAGATCAGGTTGGCATTTCCGAAGGAACGGCTAAAACATATCACCTTCGTGACGGAGACCGTGTGATTATTTTTAATGATACCGGAGAAGTGAAACGAGAAGTAAGGATTATAAAAGCAGTGCCAAATGATGTCCTTTTGATGCGCCAGGGAGGCGCAGATCCTGTAAACAGGCTTATTAAAAATAAAAATGAGAAAAACAGCGATGATCATCAATCGACATCTTTTTTTGATAACCGGGCAAGTCTGATACTGGTGGGGAGGTAAGGGAAATGAAGCAAATGGCTTTTTACTTCAGATCTGAGCGATGTGTCAGCTGCTATGCTTGTGTCTCTGCCTGCAGCAATGAGAACAGGGAACGTGCGACTCAGCCTTTCAGAAGCATAAGCAGCAATCTTGAACATATCTTTCTCTCCTCATCCTGTCATCATTGTCAATCACCGGAATGCCTGAGAGTTTGTCCGAAGCAGACTTTTTCTAAAGACAGAGACGGTATTGTGAAGTTGAATGAGCAGATTTGTGACGGATGTGGTCTGTGTGCGGCAGCTTGCCCGTTTGATGCAATCGTTATAAGTTCACGTATGAATGGCTCTAAAGCAGTCAAATGTGAGATGTGTCCAGAACGGAGACAAAACGGATTTGATCCGGCTTGTGTGGATGCCTGTCCGACAGGTGCATTACTGGTATCGGATCTTGACTGTCCACCTCCTCTTTCTAAAGGCAGCTGGCATGTTCCGGGAATGGGAGAAGGAATGCCGAGATTCACAGAACCTTCCATCAGGATCTCCTTGCCGAAAACGAAAAAAAGATACTTTTTATGAACCCTTCCCTATGATTCTGGTGGAGGGTTCTATTTTATTTCGGTAAAAAATACATGTCACAAATCAGACACACATTACTTGTGCCCTTGTACAAAAAGCTATGCTCAGATTTTCACTTTTATCCGAATCTATTTAGCCGGATATAGCATACACTGTAATTAAGCAATCACAGAAAGGGGTTGATGAGGTGACAGCACTGCACCCGTATGTCAATGAAGAAATGATTCAGGATGTTCAGGAAATCAGACAGTTCTATTATGATTTGTTGACGCAACTATGGTCACAAGAGCCGAACCAAAAGTTATTGAGTCATTTGCGCGAATATCTCGATGAGGATGCTATGCCACTGGCTGATGAAGAGCCTTTGCTCATTCGCGGTATTCGTCAAATTGCAGAGTCATTGATGATGGCTGATCAGGATGATAAAGAGGCAGAGGCCATTCACTGGGATTATACGAGATTGTTTGTCGGGCCATTTGAATTGCCTGCACCACCCTGGGCTTCAGCTTATCGGGATGATGGCAGGATGCTCTTTCAGGATGAGACGATTCAGGTCAGGAGAGCCTATGCAAAGTACGGGTATCAGGTAGAAAGCATCGGTCAGGTAGCTGAGGATCATATCGGTCTTGAACTGGAATTTATGAGCCATCTGATCAAAGAATCTTCTGAACAGATGCGTGGAAATCTTACTGGAACCAAAGAAATCCTGAGAGATCAGGTGATCTTTTTGGAGCAGCATCTTCATTCCTGGATCTCGTTGTTTACTAAAGATGTCAGAGCGTCTGCACGAACACCGTTTTACAAGGGGTGTGCAGATCTCTTGGAAGGATGGCTGCTTCTGGATCGGCAGTTACAAGATGCCTTGTACCAGGCATTGGAGGAGTCAGAATAATATGGAGGTGACAGAATAATGTTTGAATTATTTAATCGTGTTAAAGCATTCAAAATCTCCAGACGCGCATTTATCGGAACGGGTGCTGCAGTGACTGCAGGAGCAGTGCTTCCGGCTTCGGCAAATGGTCTGAAGAAATTATCAGCAGTTCAGGCGGAGTCGTTGCAACAAGAAGAGGGCGAATGGATTCCTGCAGCATGCTGGCACAATTGCGGCGGGCGCTGTCTGCTAAAAGCGCAAGTTGTAGACGGAGTTGTAAAGCGGGTGAAAACAGATGATACAAGAGAAGATTCACCTGATAATCCGCAACAGCGTGCCTGTGTAAGGGGGAGATCCCAGCGGCAGCAAGTCTATGGAGTGGATCGTTTAAAGTATCCAATGAAGCGTAAGCACTGGGAGCCTGGTGGTGGAGATAAGTCACGCAGAGGTGAAGATGAGTGGGAGCGAATCAGTTGGGATGAAGCGACTGACATCATTGCGTCTGAAATTAAACGAATTAAAAATCAGTATGATAACCGTTCTATTCTGGTAACCGGCGGTGACATCGGCCGGGCTCTTAATCTCGTAGGCGGACATGTCTCGACATGGGGGACGACATCCTGGGGATCATGGCGATGGGGTCCGGCTTATTTCGGGCTTCAGGAAGGGTATTTTGAGCACAGCATTAATGACCGGATGGATTTAAGGAACTCACAGCTGATCGTCTTATGGGGCATGAACCCTGCGTGGAGTTCTCCCGGATCACCGACGTATAATTTTCTTCAGGCAAAAAAAGCAGGTGCACGTTTTATTGTGATTGATCCAATGTACTCGGAGTCCGCAGAACTTTTGGGAGATGAGTGGATACCAGTTCATCCCGGAACCGACCATGCACTTATGTTAGGGATGGCGCATACCATTATTACTGAAGATGACCCGGATCAAAATCCTTTAATTGATTGGGATTTTCTCAAATCATGTACAGTCGGTTTTGATGAATCAATGATGCCGGAAGGATCTGATTCCAAACAGAATTTCAAGGACTATGTTCTTGGTATTCACGATGGTGAGCCAAAAGATGCTGAATGGGCCAGTTCAATCAGCGGTGTGGATGTGACCATGATTAAACGGATCGCAAGAGAAATTGCAACGACCAACCGCGCTGCGCTGTTAACCGGATGGGCTCCTGCGAGAATCAAAAATTCCGACTCATGGCCACAGATGTTTATGACCTTTGGTGCGATGACCGGGCATATGGCTCAAGCGGGCAGGATGACCGGTGTTAGCTGTCATTTTGGAACTGGTAATGGCGGTCCGCGTCTTGTCAATGGCGGTGGGGCAGGAGTTCCGCCAAGTGCTGAGAATCCGGTTGAAGACAGTCTTGTGCACGCTGAAATGTGGAAAGCAATCAAAGAAGGAGAATACACTGCCGGATATAATGATAAGCGTGATATCAACATTCAAATGATCTACCATGGTATGGGTGCGACGCTGCAGACCAGAGATGGACAGGCGAATGGCATTGATGTTCACAAGGAAGTGGAGTTTGTTGTGACGAATGGTCACTTTATTACGACGAATGCCAAGTATTCGGATATCGTATTGCCTGCAACGACACACTGGGAGCGGGAAGGCGGTTTTAACACCGGTAACCGGGATGCATTGTTCTATTACCGACGAGTCATTGAGCCGATGTTTGAGGCGAAAGATGATGCCGAAATTACAACGATGATCGGGGAGAAACTCGGATTCAGTGCAGAAGAAGTGTATGGCGATGTATCAGCAAGACAGCAGCTGTTTAACCAAATCGCAGGCGCTACAGTTATCAATGAAGCAGGAACAGATTTTGAACCGCTCGTAACCATTACGAAAGATGATCTCTCGGAATGGGGTGTGGAAGGGCAGACACAACAAGGGCGTATTTCCATTCAGGAACTTGAAGAGAAAGGCGTATACCAGGTCGAGAGAAAACCAGGGGATAATTATGGTTACATCGCGCAGGAGGCCTTCCGTCAAGATCCTGAGGCGAATCCTTTGGCAACGGCGACAGGAAAACTTGAAATCTATTCGGAAGCTTTACAGGAATATGTCAAGAGCATTGGATTTACAGAGATTGACCCGATTCCAACATATAATCCTGCAATTGAAGGTTATGAAGAAACGTACAGCAATTTCAACAGCCGTGAAAAAGGAGATCTGCCTTTACAGGTGATTAATCCGCACTATTTAAGAAGAGCTCATACCATTTTTGATAACAATCCTTGGTTGCGAGAGGCTTGGCCGAATCATGTTTATGTAGCCAGCGCTGATGCCGATGAACGTGGTGTCAAAGACGGTGATACGGTCAAAGTCACATCGAAGCACGGATCGACACTCCGGATTGCACACGTCACAGAACGTTTAATGCCTGGAACAGTTGGACTGATGCATGGAGCATGGGTAGAAATAGATCCGGAGACAGGTATTGATCGTGCAGGATCTGACAATATTTTAACAGGATCCATCGCAACGGGACAGGCGATATCGGGTTGGAACTCAACCATTGCTGATTTTGAGAAGTGGGAAGGCATACCTCTGAAAGAAGATAAACATTGGGAGCTGAGAACGGTATAAATCACTGGAAAAGGAGGGACTGTAAATGGGACAGTTGGGATTTTATTATGATCTTGAGAACTGTATAGGATGCAAAGGCTGTCAGATTGTCTGTAAAGATAAAAATCAGCTGAAGACAAATGAGTTATTCCGGACCGTTCATACGTTTGAGGGAGGGAGCTATCCGAATCCTTATGTGGATCATGTGACGATCAGTTGTAACCACTGCGATTCACCAAAATGTGTTGAAAATTGTCCGACCGGAGCAATGCATAAGAGGGAAGACGGCATTGTCGACTATGACCACGAAAAATGTGTTGGATGTAAAATGTGTCTTTGGTCTTGTCCATATGATGGACCTGTCTACCTCGAGGATGAGGGAAAAGTTGCAAAATGCGATTTTTGTAAAGACTTGCTTGAAGTGGGGGAAGAACCTGCTTGTGTTTCAGCCTGCACCATGCGAGCCATTGAGTTTGGCGAAATTGAGGAGTTGCGTGCGAAATATGGGCGTAATCAATCGATCCGGTATTTCCCTAAGCTTGACGTGACAAATCCAAATATTGTGGTCAATCAGAAAAAACGATAGGAGGGATGACAGATGTTTGCACAAGAATGGCCCTTGATCTTTTTCACACTTCTCGGTCAGTTTGCAGCTGGAACGTTCATTTTTATGATGATAGCGAGGTATCAGTTGAAAACCCGGGGAATGACCGATCTGAAATGGGTATCGAAAGGACTCCTTACATTGATGGGGGTTATGGCGGTGGCGATTGCCTTATCCATGTTCCACCTTGGTTCGCTTGGTAATGCCATCTATACGGTGATGAATCTGGGCAGCTCATGGCTGTCGCGGGAAATCCTGTTTGCAGGACTCTTTTTTGGATTGCTTTTCATGACCTATATGTTTGAACGGACAGAAAAGCCTCTTGGAGTCATTTCCGTTCTTACAGGAGCTGTTGGAATCGGCGCCGTATTTACAATGGCAAGCGTCTATGCGACTACGATTATTCCGGCTTGGACCCACTTGAACACTTATGTTGGATTTTTCGGAACGATGGTTGTATTTGGCGCAATTGGGTTAGGGATGATCATTCGTTTGTATGATTCATCATCTTTGGCTAAAGAGCAGTATGTGTTGTTTATGAAAAAGGCTTCTCTTGCGGCAATTGCTGCTGTGATTATTCAGCTTGTTATGATGCCTGTTTATCTTACCGGGCTTGCAGGAGGAGGGCCCGCTGCACAAATGAGTTTGCAAGTGCTATTTGACGGAAACGTGTGGCTGATGATTTCAAGGTGGCTTTTGACAATTGTGGGGGGTTCTCTCTTGATCGTCAGTTTTTATAAGGCACGAAAAACCATCTCAGTCAAAATGCCGGCGTTTGTCTATGTTGCAGTAGCATTTATTCTGGCAGGAGAATTCACAGGACGGTATTTGTTCTATCTCTCGGGTATCCCGATGAATATTGGATAACAGAAAACTTCAACAAGGCCCTCACACATGATTCGTGTGAGGGCCTTGATAATTTATATCGGAAATGAAGTCAACGATCAGATAGTGACGCTGCCGGATGAAGCGGGTTCATAAGGAGAAATGGCTGTGTACAAGGTGTCCCGAATGGCGGGCGTCTTTCCGGCTTTTTGAATATAGGCCGCAATCTCTTCAGCAGAGAGATATTCTCCGAATTTTGACCCGGCCTGTTTGGAGATGTTTTCTTCCATCAGCGTTCCGCCAAAGTCGTTGGCGCCTGCATGCAACAATTCACTTCCTCTTTCCGGACCTAACTTCACCCAGCTTAACTGGATATTATCGATTAATCCATGAAGCAGAATGCGGGATAGGGCGTGAACTTTTTTGTGCTCATCATAGGTGGCTCCGGCTCTTGCCCGGCCGAACTTATACGCGTGAGTATCATAGTGAATAAATCCCAAAGGCACAAATTCCGTAAAACCGCCGGTGTCTTTTTGAATCTCTCGCAGCCGGAACAGGTGGTTTACCCAGTCATCAGGTGTTTCTACATGACCATACATCATGGTGCTTGTACTTCTGATGCCGTTTTGATGCGCAGTTCTTATAATTTCTTCCCACCGATCGGCTGTCAGCTTGACAGGAGACAGTTTTTGCCGGATCCGATCATCGAGAATCTCGGCTGCGGTTCCGGGGATGCTTCCAAGGCCTGCTTTTTTCAAGGCCTGAAAATAAGCATTCAGGGACATACCGGTTTTTTCAACACCGTAATCAATCTCCATAGGAGAAAAAGCATGGATATGAATGGCAGGGAAGGCATCTTTAATGGCTTTGACCATATCGATATAGTGTGTTGCCGGCATTGTTTCTTCGAGTCCCCCTTGAATACAGACTTCTGTCGCTCCCAGTTCAACTGCTTCTGCGGTTTTTGCAATCATTTGATCAAGGGTTAAAAAATAGGCATCTTTAGACGTCCTCGATCGACTGAACCCGCAAAAGGAACAACCGACAAAACAGACATTTGTAAAGTTGATATTACGGTTCAACGTGAAGGTCACCCGATCTCCGACGGTTTCTGCCCGCATCTGATCGGCTGTCTCGGCCATTGCATCTATGTCGGCTCCTTCTGCATAGGCAAGGATTCTTGCATCCGACTTGGATGGCTCCATACCCCGTGACAACTTTGTCAGGACTTCTTTCACTTCATCTTTCGCATGGCTCAGGTCAGGCATTTGGTGCAATGGTCTCAAGCTGTTCACGTCCTTTCAAATTTTGCACTGCAGACCAGGCGGGTTCAGATATCCATTCAGGTCGGAAGTACTTGTTATAGACTGGCAGTCGTTCTTGCAGTGTCTGTCCTTTTTCAGCCGTTATTTCCCGTAATCGATCAATTGCCGGCCATGGTGCTTCAGGATTGATGTAATCCAGAGTCAGTGGACTGACGCCTCCGAAGTCCGTAATGCCGGCGTCAATCAGCTTACGTAAATAATCCCGATTGAGATTCGGTGGAACTTGAATGTGCATCTCACCTTGGTACATCAAGTTTGCGAGCGCACACAATCGAAGCATGGTATCTTCACCGACCTTATTGTCAATCAGATGATCCATCCCGTCTTTCGGTTGAAAGTTTTGGATGATCACTTCCTGGATATGTCCATATTGATCATTGATACGTTTTATTTCGAGAAGTGTATCGACCCGCTCTGCCCAAGTCTCGCCAATTCCGACAAGGAGTCCCGTTGTGAACGGAATTTTCAACTTGCCTGCTTCTTCGATCATCCGGATCCTTCTGTGAGGCCATTTATCGGGAGCATGCTCGTGTACTTCTCCTGGCATCATCAGCCGCTCACTCGTTGTTTCAAGCATCATTCCCATACTGGGATTGTATGGCTTCAGGTTTTTCAGTTGATGGTTTGTCAGAACCCCTGCATTTGTGTGCGGCAGCAAACCGGTCTCTGTTACAATACGCTTGCATATATGGATTGTGTATTCAATTATGTTTCGAAAGCCGCGCTCATTCAGCCAGGCTCTCACTTCAGGGAAATAATCCGATTTATCTCCCATCGTAATCAGGATTTCAGTACAACCGGCCCGTTTGGCTTCATAAACCTGTTTCATAACTTCTTCTTCAGGAATGATTTCAGCGCCCTCATCTCCGGGGCGTCTTTGGAAGGTGCAGTAGGAACAACGGTCTTTACAAATATTCGTTAACGGGATGAAGATGTTTTTACTGTAGGTGATCGTTGATGCGAAGTATTGTTTTTTTGTTTCGAAAGCCTCGCTCATTAATTTCGGGAGGGGAGTTTGTGTAGCTTTATGGAGCCAGTATGAATGGGTCTGATTCATGATGCCACTCCTAACGTTGTTGTGAATCTAGGCCGTCTGATCATCTTGCAAATCAAATGGACGTACCCATGAGACCTGATCCAAGCCGGACAATTCCTGCAATTTTTTCTGAATGGTATCAATCTCATCTGTAACCATGGTAATGGCCATATCAAGTTCCATCATGGTGGACTGCTGTTCCATCATGGCTTCCTGATTATCTTCGGTTTTACCTGTTAAGGACTGAATTTTTTCTTTGAGCTGATTCAGTATCTGGACAGCCTCATCAGCCTCTGTAATAGTGGCCGCAGCTTCTTCATTAACTCCATGAATCTGATCATTGACATCTTCGACTGCGGCACTCATTTCCTGAAATAGTGCGACTACTTCACCATTCTTTTCAATACTCTGATGAATGGATTGCACTTCACGTTTGAAGGTTTCTTCCTGGCTCTTCATATTCGTCGACAGGTCGGCGATGGTCTGTCGAATATGGTCGGCGGTTTGATTGACCTGTTCAGAGAGTTTTCGGATCTCCTGAGCGACGACAGCGAATCCGCGTCCCGCGTCTCCTGCTCGTGCCGCCTCAATCGATGCATTTAATGCGAGGAGATTCGTTTGTGATGAAATATGTTCGATGGTGGACATTGCGTCATTGACTTCTTCGACATTCCCGATCAGTTTCATGTTTTCTTCTCCGAATGCATGAATATTATCGGATACTTCCTGTAACTCGGATGAGAAGGTTTCTGTGCGGCTTTTGCCATCAGAAGAAATGCGGGTCACATCCGTGCTGAGTTCAGTGATGCTTTTGATTACGTCAGAGAGATTCATCAGTACCCCTTTCACCTGATTCATCTTCTCATCCACCTGATCCGAAAAAACGGAAGATTCTTCAATTTCTTCTGTCATTTCCCCTGACTTGACCATTACCGTGTCAGAGGCTTCTGTGACATATTGACCCATGGACTGCATATGTTCAGCTTGCGCGTGAACGTGACGCAGCTTTTCTAAAATCGGTTTCATTGACTGTTGTTTTGTATCGGTTTCTTCAGTATCTGTTTCGTTTTGCTCATGAGGAGCGGTTTCGATGCCGTAGACGACAAATACGGCAGCTAAAAGAACTGCTGTCAGTGATCCGGAGAAGAGCGGGGGGTAAAAAGGATGCTGATAAACCAGTCAAAATAAAGCCGGTGAGGATAGTGATAACGGCCCAAAGACGCTGATTTATGCTGTAATAATAACGAACTTTTTTCATGGTATACCTCCTGTTTTTATTAAATAAATTGCATCTGTATTCACCTATAGTTATAATGAAACTGTAACATAACTTATACAAATTATACAGTAAAGGGTGATGGAATTGGCGAATTTGAAGGATGTTTCTGTTTTTGAGACGGCTTTTGGTGAGGTTCCTGGCGAGACAAGCAAGCTTGGGGGATCTGCGAGTAATGAGACACTGTCTGCCTCTTCTCTGAAATATGAGACTAAAGTGCCTCAACTGGAGTACATGTGCCTGATGATGGAAAACATGGTTCTGACAAAAAAATTAAAAGGCACGATCTACGCTGGATTTCAGAAGCAATCTCGTGCAGAAGCGATATATGACCGCTATCTGGCGATGGCTGAGTACTCAGAGATCTACCTGTTCGGTGAAAAAGATAAATCGCTGCCGACGCATCCGAATATCCATTTTGTCGACCTGCCAAGCAATGCAGTCTTGACCCGTGAGTGGTTCCTTGTGATTAATGCGCCTGCATTCAAATCGATGATGGTTGCCTATGATATGGACGGTTTTGGTACGCATGAAGTGGAGGAAGACCGTAATTTTAAAGGCATGAAGTCCTCGAGTCCGAAGACCGTGAAAGCCGTATCAGAAATGCTTGCATCCGTCGTCTGATTGTGTCCCTTTACGATCGTTCATGCTCCTTTATTCGCATTATGAATGCGGGTAAGGGAGCTTCTTTTACGATCAGAGCCTTGCAAGCTTACAGGAAGCGATATCCGGGTAATGAACCCGGGTGAGGGGGAAATGGAAATGAGGACTTCGGTGTTTACGTTTTCTGACGGCTATACAATACCTTATTATGAGTGGACTGCAACAAAAAAGGCGAAAGCGGTTGTCCTCGGTATACATGGCATTACAACCGATCTTGATCAATGGCGTATTCTGGCCTCGAACCTGGCAGAGGCTTTGGCGATTGATGTGCATGTCCCTGTTTTAAGGGGGTATAAACCAAATGAAAAACATAAAGGACATATTGAGAATATGGAGCAATATGATGTAGATTTGACTGAAATGATCAATGAATTAAAGCAGGAGTATAATCAGGTAATCTTACTTGGACATTCTGCGGGTTGCGGAAATGTTCTGAGGGGGTTGTATTTACAGGACTTGAATGTCGGGGCATTGCTGCTTTCGCCATTTATTCATCCGGAGATGAACGTTTTTCGATCGCGCGAAAATGCCGGGGATGGCGATGACGGTGGTTATAAACTGTTTCAGATGCGTACAGTGATTGCCCATACGCTTTCCAAACTGGGCATCAAAATTGCTGAATCATTGCCTGTTGTGCAGGTTCCTTTGCGTGAAAAGCCGATGTTCAGGGACTCGGCAGTTTTTCAATACCGATTAAGTTATCGTCTGATGATGGGCAGATTTCTGAATCCTGACCTTGCTGTTGGATACATTCAGAAACAGAAAATCCCAATCATTATTGGAGAAGAAGACGAGGTCATCGATGCAGGCAAACTGGCCCACGCACTCTCTTTAAGTGGGCAGAAGATTGTTCAACGTATTCAGGGTGCCGATCACAATTCTGTTTTTCATCATCAGGACAGTCTGTCACGGATCATTGATGAAATCAGGGCCATGATGAATATATCAAATTGATTTAATGAAAGGATTGACTGATTCAGGTCATAATGATCAAACAAAGGGCGGAAAATCATCATGATTTACCGCCCTTTGTTTATTCAGTGATGTTGTTTGTATGTTATGGCGGGACCGTGTGGGAATCGAACCCACCGGAGATGGCACGCACCTCCCTGAAGGTTTTGAAGACCTCGGCAAGCACCAGCTACGCAACCGGCCCCATATTCGAACGACAATCTTAATTATAGCCATCATTGCAGCTTGATGCAAGAGGTGTGTTTTCATTTTTGGTCAAGAGGATTCAAAGCGTATTCGGAATCAGTGCTGAATATGCTATGATAGGGTTGCAGATGATAATCAGATAGAGGTGACAGGATTGATGAAACATTACTATACTGTTGGGATGGCGGGTCATATCGACCACGGCAAAACGACGTTGACCAAAGCTTTGACAAATATTGATACGGACCGTCTCAAGGAAGAAAAAGAGCGGGCAATATCCATCGAACCCGGCTATGCGCCACTTCAGCTTGGAGAGGAGATGGAAGTCTCGATCATTGATGTACCGGGTCATGAGAAATTCATCCGGCAGATGATCGCGGGCGTAGCCGGGATTGATCTTGTCTTGCTTATTGTGGCAGCGGATGAAGGTGTGATGCCTCAAACGGCGGAACACCTGGATATACTCAACTTGCTTGGCATTCATCAAGGACTGATTGTTGTGACGAAAAGCAGTCTCATTGATGATGACATGAAGGAGCTTGTAGAGCTTGACATTCAGGATCAAGTCGAAGGCACGTTTTTTGAAGAAGCGCCTTTGCATTTTGTGGACAGTGTTGATGGGGTTGGAATCGAAGAATTGAAAACAACCATTAAAGAAACACTCATTGACCTTCCGGCACGGGATGCGCGGGGGGCGTTCAGACTTCCTGTTGATCAGGTCTTTACGGTTCATGGTCAGGGAACGGTTATCAGAGGAACTGTCTATGAAGGGAAAGTCCGGGAAGGCGATCACTTGGAGGTTCTCCCTGCAAGAAAACAGGTTCGGGCGAGGCAATTACAGGTTCATCATCAAAAGCAAGAAGAAGGACGGGCAGGACAACGTGTTGCGATTAATCTTGGCGGAATTAATAAAGAAGACATCGCGAGGGGCGACGTTCTTGTTTCCACACAATATTACAGTACGACAACAACGGTCGATATCTCACTCGATACTGTCAAAGCTCTTCAATTTCCTTTGAAGCAACGCGGTTATGTTAAGCTGCATTTAGGTACAGCCGAAGTGTACGGGAAAATTGTATTCTTTGACCGAAACGAACTTTCTGAAGAAGGTGGAGAAGGTATCTTGTGTCAGCTCCGTCTCGATAATCCTGTTGTGACGAAACGGGGTGACCGATTTATTTTGAGGAGACCGACTCCGGTTGAAACGATTGGAGGAGGAGAGGTTATCGATCCTGCCGGCGGAAAATATAAATTCGGGATGAATACAGTACACATGCTTGAAAAGAAACGGGAAGGTACTCCGGAGGACCGGATCACGGATGCGCTTCGTGAGCATAAATTGATTACTGTACCTAAGGCAGCCAAGGAAACGGGAATTGAAGAGGAAGAAGCGGAAAACATAATAGAGAGCATGGTGACTGATGGAACGGTTCTTCGTCAGGGAGATAAAGCGGTTCTTGTCAATGTGTTTGATGAACTGACTGAGTTACTGGAAGAGGCGCTCAAAGTTGAACAGGAGAAACATCCACTTCGTGAGGGTAAAGACAGGGCTGTTCTTCTTCAGGAGTTCCCCCAATTTGGAAAAGAGTTGACTTCTCTTGTCATTGAGCAGGGTGTTCAGCAAGGAATATTTAAGAAAGCGGGTGCTTTTATTGCAACCGGTGATTTTGTCCCTGGTTTTCCGGATAAGTGGGCCAAGCGAATGAAGCAGGTCGTTGAGACAATCATAGATCAGGGTATGGAAGTGGAACAGGAAGGCTTTATTTTTGAACGGGCCGGGTTGCCAGAAGATTATAAGCAGGAGTTAAAGCATTTTTTAATTCGAACAGAACAGGTCATTCAGCTTGATGAGAAGCATATGATCAGTAAGGAAGCTTTTTTGAATGCCATTCATACACTTCGCGAGGAAACAGGTGATACATTCACCTTGCAGGATGCAAAAAGTGTGCTGGGATTATCGAGGAAATACCTGGTACCATTTATGGAGGCCCTTGACTCTACCGGTTATACGAAGAGGCAGGACGATGTCCGAAAATGGGTATAGTTTGTGTGTATTGACGCCTCATCGGTATTTGATTTATGATAAACTTACAGTTCACAAATCTTTCACAGGAGGTATGATGATGAGTTTACACGTCTCCATTGAATTTTGTATGCAGTGAAACTATGCGCCAAAAGCTGCGAGTCTCGCAGAAGACATTTTTGAAGATATGCGTCATGACGTATCCAAATTGGACTTGATTCCAAGTTCCGGTGGTGTTTTTGAAGTAAAGGTAAACAATCAGCTGATTTTCTCTAAGTTTGAAACGGATCAATTTCCTGACCATATGGAAATCATTAATACGTTACAGAGCAGAAAACAGTACGGATAAAGTCATCGTGGAGTCTGCATGCCCGTAATGGGGATGCAGACTCTTTAAGTTGGTCGAGAATTGATGTTTTCTTTCAGGTGTAATTTCTGTATAATAAAGACGTAAATACATATTGAAAGCGTTTGAAAGGGGAGAGGGAAATCATGAAGACATTGTTTAAAGGACTTTTAATTGGTCTCGGGATCGGTCTGGTTGTCTACGGAACCGGCTGGTACCGTGATTATCAGGAACAACAGGATATTGCAAAAGAACGGGAATCGTTCGGGAAATAAGTGTTGCGGTGAAAAAGGTGGTCGACTGACTGCCTTTTTTTCATGTCCGGGTACAGGCGGGATCGTGAAAAATCGAGGCTTCTCAGAGCACGCTTTTAGCAGTTTTCATCAAATCCTGTATAATAATTATTGAAGAGAGACAGAAAGGTTGTGATACAATGTCGCAGTTACTCAAGCATCTCCCTCCTGTCCACGAACTCATTTCTAATCCGTTTATCCGTGAGGCGGCTGAGGCTCGTCAAGTTCCGGATGGTTTGTTGAAAGAATGGTTAAAGGATGACCTAAATGCGTTGCGTGAGGACGTCATGAATAACAGTGAGAAGTTTCAAGACGCTTCTCGCGCTCTGTTCACTTCACATATCGAAGTGAAGATCATGGAGAGGCTGAATGGAGGAAGTTTCTATTCGTTGAGACCGGTCATAAATGGAACCGGAACAGTGCTTCATACCAATCTTGGCCGCGCCCGATTGAGTGACCGTGCATTGAAGCATGTTCATGACACATCCAAGCACTATTCCACGCTTGAATATGATCTTGCCGCCGGAGGTCGCGGTTCGAGGCTGTCGCTGATCGAAGGACTTTTGAAAAAAGCAACCGGAGCGGAAGCGGCTATGGCTGTTAACAATAATGCAGCAGCGGTTTATATGATATTAAGAGCCTTGGCGAATGATCAGGAAGTGATTGTTTCAAGAGGGGAACTGATTGAAATCGGAGGGTCGTTCAGGGTGTCCTCAATCATGGAGGAAAGCGGAGCCAAACTCGTTGAAGTGGGCACGACAAATAAAACTCATTTACCAGATTACGAAGACGCGATCACGGAACAAACCGCGATGATAATGAAAGTGCATACAAGCAATTTTGCAACAGTCGGTTTTACGGCGGATGTCGGAATCTCAGATTTAACCGGAATGGTGAAGGAAATGGAGCAGGAAGTCATTCTGTATGAAGATCTCGGCAGCGGTTCGCTTTTTGCCTATTCGGATGAAGGGATTGGTGATGAACCGGTGGTCAAACAGGCACTTGCAAAAGGAGCGGATATCGTATCATTCAGTGGTGATAAACTCTTGGGTGGCCCGCAGGCAGGGATTATTTGCGGCAGCAAGAAGCTGATAGACCGTTTGAAAAAGCACTCTCTGGCAAGAGTTCTGCGCCTGGATAAAATGACGCTGGCAGCACTTGAAGCAACACTGTTTGATTATGTTTATGATAAACAATCCAGGGATCTGATTCCTGCACTGCGTGATATTCGGAAAACAGAGGAAGAGATACAGGGATATGCGAAATCTTTCGCAGGCAGATATAACAGTTATGAATCATTATTCATTCGAGTGCATCCATCATTTTCTAAAATTGGTGGAGGTACAATGCCTTTGGAGGAACGCCCCACATGGGGGATTCTTGTTTCTAAACGAGGCGTATCACCGAATCAGACTGAAGCATTTTTGAGGAAACTCGATCCACCACTCATTGCGAGAGTAATGGCGGAAGGTGTATACATTGACTTTCGTACAATCAGTTCTGAAGAAGGGGCAATCTTGGCTGATCATCTGAAAGCGCTTGATAACGAGCATTTTTATTGATGAACGAGTGCACAATTTGCTAATCTGATAAAAGGAATTATGACGATTTTCCGAAAAAAGGTTTTAGACAATTGTGATAATCTGTTATATGATAGACATATAAGGAGGAATGTACATATGTCAAATGAAACTCAAGAGCTCTATCAAGCGAAAAAGCAATTTGAGGTGAATGGCAAGACGTATCATTACTACGATTTGAAAGCGATTGAAGAGGCGGGGATTGGGAATGTTTCCAAACTGCCGTATTCAATCAGGGTACTCCTTGAATCGGTTCTTCGTCAGCATGATGGACGCGTAATTAAGCAGGAACATGTTGATAATCTGGCTAAATTCGGATCTGGCGAATTGGCAGCTATTGATGTGCCGTTTAAACCTGCCCGTGTTATCCTGCAGGACTTTACCGGGGTGCCGGCAGTCGTGGATCTGGCTTCCTTAAGAAAAGCCATGGCTGATTTCGGGGGCGATCCAAAAGAGATTAATCCGGCGATTCCCGTTGATCTTGTAGTAGACCATTCTCTGCAAGTTGATAAATTCGGCGCTGCGGATTCACTTATGTTTAATATGGAACGCGAATTTGAACGTAATCTTGAGCGATACAAGTTCCTGAACTGGGCACAAAAATCACTGGATAACTATCGTGCGGTTCCACCGGCGACAGGTATTGTTCACCAGGTAAATCTTGAGTATCTGGCTAATGTCGTTCAAGAGGAAGAACAGGACGGGGAACTCGTTGCTTTTCCTGACTCCCTTGTCGGTACTGATTCACACACGACGATGATCAACGGTCTGGGTGTTCTTGGATGGGGTGTAGGCGGTATTGAAGCTGAAGCAGGCATGCTGAAGCAACCGTCTTATTTCCCTGTGCCGGAAGTTGTCGGGTTGAAATTTACCGGCAAGATGCCGGAAGGAGCCACTGCTACGGATTTGGCGCTGAAGGTAACGCAAATCCTGCGTCAGGCAAACGTGGTCGGTAAATTCGTGGAATTCTTTGGCCCGGGTCTCTCGGATATGACCCTTGCAGATCGTGCAACGATTTCGAATATGGCTCCTGAATACGGTGCAACATGCGGCTTCTTCCCTGTGGACGAAGAGACGCTGAACTATATGCGTTTTACAGGCCGCAGTGAAGAACTCGTCAAACTCGTTGAAACGTATACGAAAGCCAATGATATGTATTACACGCCTGATAAAGAGGATCCGGAGTTCACCGAGGTCATTGAACTCGACCTTGGAACCATTGAACCAAACCTCTCCGGACCAAAGCGTCCACAGGATCTGATTCCACTTTCTCAAATGAAAAAAGAATGGCGCAAGGCACTGACAGCACCGGTTGGAAATCAGGGATTCGGTTTGGAAGCTGCTGAAGCTGACCGTTCCGTAGATGTGAAACATCCTGATGGCAGAACATCGCAACTGAAGACGGGTGCAGTTACCATTGCCGCCATTACAAGCTGTACCAATACTTCCAATCCGCACGTTATGATTGGTTCAGGACTTCTTGCTAAAAATGCTGTAGACAAGGGACTTGAAGTTCCGGCCTATGTGAAAACAAGCCTGGCCCCGGGATCAAAAGTTGTAACAGGCTATCTTGAAGATGCAGGCCTCATGCCTTATCTCGATAAGCTGGGTTTCAACCTTGTCGGTTACGGATGCACGACATGTATTGGAAACAGCGGTCCACTGCCGGATGAAGTCGAACAGGCGATCAGTGAGAATGACCTGACAGTTTCTTCGGTTTTGAGTGGTAACCGTAACTTTGAAGGACGTATTCACCCGCTAGTTAAAGCGAACTATCTGGCATCACCGCCGCTTGTTGTGGCTTATGCCCTTGCGGGAACCGTTGATATTGATTTCGAAACAGAACCGCTTGGTCAGGATAAAGAGGGCAATGACGTCTTCTTCAGAGACATTTGGCCTTCAAATGAAGAGATTCACAAATCGATGCAGGAAGCTGTCGATCCGAAGCTCTTTAAGCGTGAATATAAGCGTGTATTTGATGACAATGAACGTTGGAATGCCCTGGAGACACCGGACGGTGATTTGTACGAATTCGACGAAGAGTCCACCTATATCCAGAATCCGCCGTTCTTTGAGAACCTTTCTCCGGATCCGAAAGATGTGGAGAAGCTATCCGGTCTGAGAGCTGTCGGCAAGTTCGGAGATTCGGTGACAACGGATCACATTTCACCTGCGGGTGCAATCGCGAAAAACAGTCCTGCAGGCCGCTATCTGATGGAGAAAGGACTTGAACCGAAAGACTTTAATTCCTACGGATCAAGACGCGGGAATCACGAAGTGATGATGCGTGGTACCTTTGCAAACATCCGCATTAAAAACCAGCTTGCCCCGGGCACAGAAGGCGGTTATACGACGCACTGGCCAACGGGTGATGTCATGGCGATCTATGATGCGTGCATGCAGTACAAAGAAGAAGGTACGGGTCTTCTCGTTATGGCCGGTAAAGATTACGGAATGGGCAGTTCCCGCGACTGGGCTGCAAAAGGAACGAACCTTCTTGGCATCAAGACAGTAATTGCCGAGAGTTTTGAGCGGATTCACAGAAGTAATTTGGTTCTCATGGGCGTATTGCCTCTGCAGTTTAAATCAGGTGAAAACGCAGATACCCTCGGTCTGACTGGTGAGGAACACTTTGATGTGCACGTGGACAATGATGTCCAGCCTCGTCAGGAAATCAAAGTGACGGCCACAGACAGTGATGGCAAAGGGACTGAATTTCATGTAATTGCCCGCTTCGACAGTGAAGTGGAGATCGATTATTATCGACATGGCGGTATTTTGCAGATGGTTCTTCGAAATCAGCTGCAGTCCGTAAAGAAATAAAAAACCATTACATTTCTGTGGATAAAGACAGAAAAGCCGGACCTGGTATCCTCCAGGCCGGCTTCTTTTTTGATTTATCACACAAAAGTAAGCGAATGGAGTTGCACATAAAGGCTTGAATATTCATAATGATAGAGTGAACTTTATTTGAATGGGGAACAATTTATGAAAAAACCGCAAGAAATGTCCAAAAGCGGTCCATTGAAATTCGCACTTTTGGTTATGTTTATAGTGTATATGGGATTGTTATTTTATATTGTCTTTTTTGCATGGAACCATGGTTCGAGCTTTGGCCCTGTGGGTCCCGGGGGACGAAATTATAACCTCGAACCAGGCCTGAGTATCGAACGGATTTTGCGGTACAGTCCTGATGCAACAAATCCTGTCCGGATTCTTGGCGGTAATATTCTCATGTTCATTCCGTTTGGTATGCTCTTTCCGTTACTGATTTTGATATTTTTTAATCGCCGCATGACCGTCGTCGCAGTCACTTTTGTTTCGGCCTTATTGTCTTTGTTTATTGAGGTCAATCAGTTTCTTTTTACTTACCGGGTGGCGAATGTGGACGACATTTTGCTGAACAGCCTCGGTGGTTTTCTTGGTGCCATCATCTATTCGATCATCAGAAAGCAGCTGTCGGCATGATCTCGTAAGGAGGAGACCGATGCAAAACCAATCCAATACAAAACGGTGGGAAGACCGTTTTCAGCAAATCAAAAAACAGCAGGCATCCAATCGGAGGGAATCGACTCTTTTAAGGCTGCTTGAAGATATCCGCATGGAAGTGGGCGAAGACGAAGCAGAGGTCGGGGAAACCTATGCGATGCTTGCCAATGCCCGATACATAAGGAAGGGATATTGGGATCACAGGGTGGAAGACTATCTACATAAAGGCATGAAGATTGCAGGTGTGTCGGACTTCGTATTCGAACTGCTCGCGAAGATGCTTCTTGATGAACTTCGTTCACTGCCTCTGCAGATGGAGTTCCCTTCTATTCGAGAGACGGATCACAGTCAGGGGAAAATAAGCAAAGTCGAACAAATTGGTGCAGATGCAGAAGCCGCAAAAAGAGCTCTTGATGAGTGGATGAGGCGCTCAGCCTGGCTCGATCAACAGACTGACGGTCGTTTTTCTGTGACCGATGATGAAGAGACCTTGTCTGCAGGTAAAAACCTCGCGGAGCGTTTATCTCTGACGCTTGCAGAACTCTTGAAGGCCCTTGTAGCATACAAGGAAACAATCAGCGGGATCTATGCTTCAAAAGAAAAAAAGAAATTTTTGGATGGTCATCTTGAAGAGGCTGCAAATCTGAGAGATCATATCGAACAATGGCGCAGCAGCATCGAAGGGCGTGAAGCGTCTTCTCTCACTGACCTCGAACGAATGACGGGTCTGGATGAAGTCAAAGATCAGGTCCGCTCGTATTATTATTACCTTCTTTTTTCAAAAAGAACGAAAAAAACAGGGTTATCAGTTTCAGGATGAACGATCATTGAATATGGTCCTGACGGGTAACCCGGGTACAGGAAAAACGACGCTCGCAAGGCGACTTGCAGAGATTTATTACGAACTGGGTGTTTTGCCAAAAGCAGATGTCGTTGAGACGGACCGTTCAAGGCTTGTCGGTGCGTACGTCGGGCAGACGGAAGAAAAAACGTTGCAAGCTGTTGAAGAAGCTGAAGGCGGTATTTTGTTTATTGATGAGGCATACAGCCTCTTTAAGCACGATGCAAGCGGAACGGATTACGGGCAGACCGTGATCGACACACTGGTTTCGGCGATGACGAGTGACAACTATGCAGGCAAATTTGCTGTGATACTCGCAGGATATCCTGAAGAAATGCGCAGGTTTCTCTGGAGTAATCCGGGTCTTCGAAGCAGATTTCCTGAAACCAACCATATTCATTTGCCCGATTATTCTACAGCAGAGTTACTTGAAATTGCAGAAAATGTGGCTTTGGATAATGATTTCATTCTCACTGAAGAAGCGTTGGCTTCCCTGTCTGACCACATTGAAAATCAGCGTGTGGATGACACATTCGGTAATGCCAGAGTAGTGAAAGATCTTGTCACAGAAGCGATATTTATCCAAGGTGCGAAAGCTGCCGAGAAAGAACAGTTCAATGAATCGGATTTTACGATACTGGATGCAGAGGCATTTTCGTTTAAAGTTCATGAAGATCATCAATTTGATCAATCCGGAGAAGAGCGATTGAATCAGCTTGTTGGTCTGAAAGAAGTGAAAGAGCAGGTATTAAAGCTCTCTTCCTTTGTTCAAGTCCAACAGCTCAGGAAAGATCAGGGATTGCCGGCCGTTCCGGTACAGCTTCATGCCGTCTTTTCAGGACCGCCCGGAACGGGGAAAACGACAGTTGCCTCAATTTATTCACATATTCTCCATGATCTCGGGCTTCTGAAGAGAGGCCATCTGGTGACAGCCGGAAGAAGTGATCTCGTTGCCGGCTATACCGGTCAGACGGCGATCAAAACAAAACAGAAAATACGTGAAGCACTTGGCGGTGTTCTGTTTATCGACGAAGCCTATTCCTTACTTTCAAAAGCAGCCGGTGATTTTGGCCGGGAAGCGGTGGAGACTCTCGTGGAAGAAATGACCCGCCACGAAGAAAATCTCGTAATTATTCTGGCCGGCTATGAAAATGAGATGAACGCTTTGTTAAACAGTAATCCTGGACTGACGTCAAGGTTTAAATCTTTTTTCTACTTTACATCCTATTCAGGAAAGGAACTGATCGAGATCCTGTCTTTGTATGCCGAGGACTACGGCTACCGATTTGAAGATGCCGCTATTTCATCTCTGGAGTCTTACGTCCGTGAACATCCCCCTGAAGGGAATGCGAGGACCATGAAAAACTGGCTTGAGGCAGCGATTCAAAGACAGGCATTCCGTCTTATGCAGCAAGAGGACTGGGACAAAAATCAACTGATGGAACTGAAGGCTGATGATTTTTTGTTAAACAGAAAGGATGAATCAAAACATGAGTAAGAAGATTTGCAAAGTATCATTTCCTGTCCGCTATGCGGAAACAGATCAAATGGGTGTGGTGTACCATGCCAATTACGTTATCTGGTGTGAAATAGGCAGGACCTCGTTGATCGAGGACATGGGGTTTCACTATGCGGACATGGAAAGAGAAGGCGTTCTATCGCCGGTGACAAACATCAGTCTTTCATATCTGAAGCCTGCAAAATACGGTCAGGACGTCCGGGTTGAAACAATGGTCAAATCGTATAATGGCGTGCGAGTCACGTATGGCTATGAGATCTATGCCGGGGATGACTGTCTGGTAACCGGAGAAAGCGAACACGTCTGTGTTGATGCGAAATCATTCCGGCCGATTCAGATGAAAAAGCGTTTCCCTGAATGGGATAAGGCCTATAAAGAGAGGCTGGCTCAATAAAAAGACTGTTTGATAATCTGACATTGCCGGATGGATTTCTTGAAGCCGACTGTCATTCTACGTATGATGAAATCAGGAGGAAGATGAAGATGGCTTTTGGCATCAGAAGACAAGACTTGAAAAAATGGAAACGTGAAGTTCAATCCGGAAAAGTCGCTTTGATTACCCATTACTGGTATGACGAACGATTCCCACAGTACAAAACGGTAACGAAAGCGGGTTGTGCAAACAGAGAGACGCTGATTTCCTGGGGTGAGAAACACGGTCTCCGGCCGGAATGGATTCACAACCGTGATCCGTTTCCACACTTTGACCTTGTCGGGGAGTGGGAATCAGGCATTCTTGAATCAGAACGGCATGATCCACATGCGGTGATTGTAAATGTTATTCGAAGGAGCTGATGGCAATGCAACATCAAATTATCAAAGATCTTTGCGTGAAAGAACGCATCGACAGTGAAGAAGAGATTCGTTTTCGTGTTGATTTTTTGAAACGGTATTTGCAGGGCAGTGGCATGAAAGGCTATGTTCTCGGTATTTCAGGTGGTCAGGATTCACTGTTGGCGGGATTATTGATTCAAAAGGCTGTTCATGAGCTGAATGACGAGTCTGCCGAAGCTTCACCTTACACGTTTTGCGCCGTCAGGCTCCCTTATGGCTCGCAGCAAGATGAGGCAGATGCTCAACAGGCCATTGACTTTATTGGACCTGATCAGCGCATTACGGTGAATATCCGTCCGGCAGTAGATGCTTCAATCGAAGCTTTCAGGGCAGCTGCAGGAGAGGATATGTCTGATTTTGTGAAAGGAAACACAAAAGCCAGGGAGCGAATGAAAGTACAATATGATTTGGGTGCACACTTTCGCTTTCTTGTGGTCGGAACGGATCATGCTGCAGAAGCAGTTACCGGTTTCTACACCAAATTTGGAGATGGGGCATGTGACGTCGCACCGTTATTCGGATTGACAAAAGGCCAGGGTAAACAGCTGCTTGAGTATTTTGGAGCCCCCGCGCTCTTTTATACAAAAGCTCCAACTGCCGACCTTGAAGATGATAAACCGCAACTGCCGGATGAAGAAGCCCTTGGTTTGACTTACCGGGAAATTGACACTTATCTGACAGGATCCGATATCAGTTATGAATCACGGGAACGGCTTGAATCCATGTATGGGAAGACCATGCATAAACGTCAGCTTCCTGTGACACCATTTGACAGCTGGTGGACCCGATGATGAATGGTCTTGCAGATTTGCATATGCACTCGACGGCTTCCGATGGCGGATATGGTCAAGAAGCGCTTGTCAAAAAAGCCGCAGATGCCGGTTTGACAATGATCAGTTTGACGGATCATGATACGACGAACGGACTTGAAAAAGCCCGTCACACAGCAGCGGCGTTGGGTCTTTCATTTATTAATGGTCTGGAACTGTCGACTCGTTTTGAAGGAGTCAGCGTCGATATACTCGGTTATGGTATTGATCCTGAATCTGCGTCTTTGCAGTCGACGCTGTCTTTTCATCGTGAACGCAGGCTTGATCGGATGCGCTCCATGATCTCGAAGTGTCAAAAGCAAGGTATGGAGATTGAAGAGTCCGATGTATTCTCTTATGTTACCGGAGATACTTACAGCCGGCCGCATCTAGCAAAAGCTCTTGTTGCCCACGGGTATGCGGAGTCTGTCAATGATGCCTTTAAACGTTTTATCGGGTACAACCGTCCCTGCTATGAATATAAAGAAGATGAGATGCATCCGGAGGAAGCGGTCCGGGTTATACATGAAGCAGGGGGGCTTGCCATTATCGCACATCCTGTTTTTTATGACCTTGACAACTCTATTCCGCATTGGTTTAATGCCTATGGCGTCGATGGTATTGAAGTGTATCATCGCGATCATGACTCTGCTTCTGTCCAGCGTTTTGAAGCTTTGGCATCATCAATTGACAGTCAAATGGGTTCTCGAATGTTCCGCACAGGCGGTTCAGATTTTCATCATGAATCGTTCGGTAGAAAAGGGGAAGAATTGGGCAAGACAAAACTGCCCTATGAAGAAGCACTGCGAGTCTTTGAATCCTTATCATCCTGAGAATCGATGATTTCTGAAAAAGACCGCGGCCGGCATGCTATAATAGAAGTATCAGTTGATTTTACAGATGGAGAGGAGGCGTTCTCATGGATCCGATCGAAGTGATGGATCATATTGACGATGTTCGCCCATATTTTCAACCGGTTTTCAACACCGAGGAGTACCGAGTCATTGGCTATGAGGTTTTGGCCAGAATGAAAGTGGACGGCCGGGACGTATCACTTGCACCTTTCTTCCTTGATCCTGAAATTCCAAGTGAATACAAATGGGAAGTGGATCAGAAAATTCATGATTTGGCTGTTAAGGAAATGCTCTCGTGGGGATCTGATGAGAAGCTGTTTTTCAACCTGGATTTACAAACACTGCTCGATCTCGATTGTGTTGAAGAGTTGATGGAAGCATTTCAACGGTATGAAAAAAAACGGCCTGTCGCCGGAGCGAGTTGTATTTGAGTTTCGTGTTGCCGGGTTTGAAGACCAAAGCGATGTTACACATATGTTCTTATACATGAAGGCGACCGGATTCAGGATTTCCATTGATGATATCAAGCTTGATGATACGAATCTCGATCATTTCTCGAAGCTTGAGCCAACGTATCTGAAGATCGACCTGTCGGATCTGAGAAGCGGAAAAGACCCCAATATGTACCGGGATATTCTGAATGCACTTGCATTATTTTCCCGGAAAATTGGTGCTACACTTCATTTCACCGGAATTCAGGAAAAATATCAGCTCTTGAATGCGTGGAAGTATGGCGGGCGTTATTTGCAGGGCTTCTATTTAAAGATGCCAATGCCGGAGCGTGTCGAACCACTGGATGTAAAACCGGTTCTTCAGAGTCATATTCATTCTTTCATCGTTGCCAGACAAGGGAAGCTTTCCAAGCAGATTGCTTTTATGAAAGAGATTGAACAGAAATTGAAGAAAAAGGGGTTGCCTAAACAGCATGATCAGCTGCTCCGGGAACTGACAGGGATCATGGATAATATCTCGTTTCGTATGTATATTTCCGATGACTTGGGCAATCAGGTCAGTGCCAACTGGATGAAAACAACAACTAACAGTTGGATTGCGGATGAATCAGCCAGGGGGAAAAACTGGAGCTGGCGAACTTATTTTCTTGATCACATTATGCAGATGAAATACCGGAATGTCGGTATGCTCAGTGATAAATACAGAGATATTAAAACCAACGAATTTATACGTACGTATTCGTATCCGCTTGATGAAGAGTATTACCTGTTTATCGACATTGATCCAAGTTATTTATTTGAACATGACTGGCTTCATTAACCGGACGACACGTACACTGAAAGAAGGGACATTGTGAATTCAACCTGGAATATAAAAGGGATGCTGTTTTTCTTTCATGCATCCATGACCATCATTATCAGCTACATGCCCGTGTATTTTCAATACATGGGCCTCAGCGGTTCCGAGATCGGGATTCTCCTGGCAGTGGGGCCTGCTGCGGCAATTATTGCTCAGCCGTTTTGGGGTTTTGTCAGTGACAAATACAAAACCGTTAAGCGTATTATGCTACTCTGTCTGTCCGTTGCCCTGGCAGTGGCTTTTATCGTGTTCCAGCTTACGGAGTTCATCCTGCTGGTGCCTGTCATGTTCATTTTCTTCTCGTTTCAGTCACCTGCAGGGGGGGCTGGGGGAGAGTCTCGGACAAAAGGTTTCAGTCGAACACGGTGTGTCCTTTGGCAGTATTCGGATGTGGGGCTCTCTCGGTTTTGCGACATCTTCCCTGGTTGGCGGATTTATTCTTACTAATATCGGTATATGGAACATTTATTATGTGTATGCGGCGATGATGGGTGTTGCACTGACGTTGACATTCTTTGCTCCGGACAGTCGACCTTCTAAGAAACCGGTTTACATAACAGGTGCCTTTAAACTCCTTAAGAACAAACAGCTCGTGGCGTTTTTATTGTTTATTTTCACGATCAGTTTGACTCACCGGATGAATGATTCGTTTATCGGCTTATTTGTCGTCGAATTGGGGGGCAATGAATCGTTTATCGGAATGGTCTGGTTTGTAGGCGTCTTTTTTGAGGCCATGGTTTTTATGCTCAGTGCATATTGGCTTCACCGTTTTCATCCTTTGACGAATATATCAATTGCAGCATTTTTGTACGTGATTCGCTGGCTTTTGATGTTTATGCTTAATGATCCTCTTCCGTTGTTGGCGATTCAGGTGCTTCACGGATTTACATTCGGTATCTTTTACTTAACCGCATTTCAGTTTGTAACAAGACTTTTACCGGAAGAATTTGAGTCAACTGGACATCTTCTGTTTATTTCAGTTTTCTTTGGGATCTCCGGTGTGATCGGTTCGATTGGCGGGGGACAGATTATCAATTATTTTGATGTCCAAAGTTTGTATCTCGTGATGGCGGTTCTTGCTGCGATTGGGCTTGTCAGCAGTTTTCTTTACCGCATCTATTATTTTTCAACAAACGGTAAAGCAGCAGAGTAACGATGGTGAGGGCCTTCTGACAGGTCCTCATTTCTTTTGTTTTGCTGGTTTGTCAGATATAATGAATAAAATAGGACGTTGTCGGAGTAGGGTGTGAAAATATGAGGAAATGGGTTGCAATGCTCCTGGTTCTTTTGATGATCGTAATCATCATTTGGCGCTGGGATTGGATTATGGCGCTCCGGAACGAAGATTTGAATTATTTTACGGAAGAAATGTTTGGACAGTGGGGATATGGGATCCTGTTATTTACGATCCCCTTGATGATGGTTCAAAACGTGGTTACACTGTTTCCTATACTGATTCTGATTGTGTTTCATTTTGTTGTGTTCGGTGTTTGGGGCGGGATTCTCGCCAGCTTTGCAGGGACTTTTCTTGGAGCTGTTGTCTGTTTTTTTCTTGCGAGATCCGCGGCAGGCCGGTTTTTTGACCGTTATTGGGAAAAGAATGAGGACAGGTTGAAAAAAGTGATTCATGCGATTGATCATTACGGGGTTTATATGCTGGTGCTCCTAAGGAGCATTCCCGTCATGCCGAGCAACCTGATCTCCATTGCAGCCGCGGCGAGCCCGATTTCCACAGTATCCTATATGTGGTCGACAGTGTTTGGGAATATTGCCATGATTGGTGTGTTAAGCTTTCTGTCCATGCCCCTTTGGGTGGACGAATCAGGGGCAGGTCCCGGTTATATCGTGTTTTTCAGTTTGTTTTTTATGCTGCTGATCGGGTATTTTCTGCGGCATTTGTATGAAGAGAGGAAGGTTCGTGTCAAGAGATCATAGGGGAGGCTGGTACCGATGAATGTTCTGATGATGACATTGTTTCTTATTCTTGCTGTCATTCATTCAGCCTGGTTTATAAGAAGGCGCATCAAGCGTAACCGCTATCAACAGATACACCAAACGGAACCACCAGCATCGTTTTCGCCTGGCGTGGCACTTTATATTTCGGGGCAGAAGACCATCGGATCGAAACAGTTAACCGCTACATTGCTGGACTTTGTCCGTGGCGGAAATGCGACTCTTCACAGAGATGGTCCATCATCACCGGTCGTCCGCTTTGAAGCAGTCGAAAGGCCCGTTGAATCGCCTTCTTCCATACTCCTGTTCGATTTTCTGTTCCATGAAGTTGGCACCGGCGGGGTGCTGTATGTGGAAGATCTCTATACATTTACAGAGTTGGATTCGGGTCGAAACAGATTTCTTGAAGTGGTGGATGAGTGGCAGGAACAGATTGAATCAGAACTTTCCGAACTGGAGCTGCTTGATTTATCCCCTCTTTTTCGGAAGATCGGGGTCGCCACTCATCTTATGATGCTTTTTTTAATGGCGGTCCTTCTGTTTCTGGTCCCGTTGTTCGGTTTTTTTGCATTTATTTTGACGGTGGTGTCTTTTTCGTTATTCCTGCTTGAATCGAATCTGACTGATCGAGGAGCAGAGTTACGTGCGAAATGGTTGGGATACCGCGCATATTTACACACGATGACAGATGCGGAAGATACCGGTGCAGACAAATGGACGGCTCATTTTGTCTATGCAGTGGCTTTCGGTCTGTTGACCTCGCTCTCCCGCGCATTTCCGATCAGGGAGGCGTCTGAACTGAGCCTTCGAACAGATCAGCTTCCAATTTATTTTTATGCGGCTCCTGGAACTGCCGCTCTGTCAGCGGAGAGCATTCAGATGTTCCGGGACGTTGATGCAGCGTTTGATCACGGGATTCATGGTGAAGCTGCCGGACTCGATCAGGGGATTAATGATATCGGTCTTTCAGACAGCTGAATGACCGGTCGGGTTTACCGATGTGATGAGCAAAACGGTTCATCACAAAGGGATGGATGATCCCCTGTGTCATACGGTACAGTTTCCATGGAAGGGCTGGTGCAAAGCTTTCGACTGCTGTGAACAGGAGATCCCTTCCATTTTGCTCAGCAGTGAGAAAGGTAAAGCGGCTGACAGAGGCTTTACGTTCCTGTTGATGCAGAAGAACGCCGCTCTCAATGAGCCAACTGCTCAGGTTAACATGCCTGAAGGGGTCTTCTGTCATGCCAAGGAGTGTAAGTCCGCCTGCACGAAAACGGGTCTTTCCATTGTATGGAAGATCTGTTTGGACCAGCCCCAGTGACCTGGTTTGTAACCAGGAGAAATATTCGACAGCCCAAGCCCGGGCTGTCTTTTTTGCTGCTGTTTCCATGCATTGAATGGATTGCACCCGTTTTAGAGAAGTGGTGACGTGTTTGTCTCTGCCCTGACAAGGCTCCATGTAGCGGTGTAAACAGTGATGAAATTCGGTTATATGTGAGGAATCTCCCTGCGAAAGGGAGATTCCTGAGGATGTGGTTTTTGATGGTTTCACGTTGATTCCCTCCATGAATACGCTTTTTATTCTACTTTCTGATATAATAAGGGAAATTGCAAGATTTGATTATGCCTTGGAGGGATGAATCATTGAAAACCTTTAAACTGTGTTCGATGACGATGCTGATGGATGAGGAATCCACTGCCCGTCAGGAAATGAAAACAAAAGAAATCCCGTTGGTGGACGGATTGATTATTAACAAAGAAGAAGTGGGGAAAGCCTGGCTTGTTGAGGCGGTTCTTGAAGAGGAATGGCGTCCTTTTTTTGAGGCATATTTACGCGACAGGGAGTCGTTTATGATGGAAGTTACCATTACGAGGCGGACGAATGATCCGGCAACGCTTGTTTGTGATGTAAAGGGTATTAATGAACTGGATCAGCATATGTCTCTTCATCTGGATGGTACGCTCGTTGTAAAACAGGATGATTTATCCGATCAGCTTCTTCGCAATCTGATTGATGAAGGTTATGAAGGTGATGAGTTGTACGAGGAGTTCCGCGCCCGTAAAAAGAATCGGGGCAAAGCGATACAGGGTATTCTGTCCAATGCTTACCAGGAAGTGCGCGATCAGCAGAACTCTGACTGACGGATCTTGTAATGGGATGGAGGATATGACTCATGGCAGTAATTGACGCTCACGTACATCTTTCCACAATCAGTGCTTTTGCGAAGACCGCCAGGCAAGCCTCTCACGTGCAATATTCCTACAGCGGACTAATGGATGAAATGGACCGGAGCGGCGTTGATCTGGCCATTGCCATGGGTGTCCGGGAAATGGAAGGCGGTGAAGGTTTCCCGGACCGCTCACCAAACTCTCCAATGGGGCTTGATCTGATTCCCTCGGTCCAAAAAGGGCAGCGTGTGGCAGAATGTCCGGGTATTAATCCGTTCCGGGTTGGCCGTAAGGAAATTCCTGCCCTTGAACGCGCGCTCCTCGAACCGCAGACGGTGGGCATTAAGATATATCTCGGTTACTACCCGTATTACGCTTTCGATGATGTGTATGCCCCGGTTTACGATTTGGCTGCCTCGTTTGATTTGCCAGTCGTTTTTCACACGGGTGACACATTCTCAACCCGGGGACTTCTGAAATATGCGCATCCGCTGACGATTGATGAGGTAGCGGTCAAATATCCGAAAAACCGCTTTGTCATGGCTCATTTTGGTGATCCGTGGATGCTCGACGCTGCGGAAGTTCTGTATAAGAATCCGAATGTGTATGCAGATTTATCGGGCTTGATGGTGGGGGATCGGTATGAATTAAAGCGAATCCGTGAAACACCGCATTTTTTTGATCATTTCAAGCACGCGCTGGCCTTTTGTGATCGTCCAGATAAACTGATGTTCGGAACTGACTGGCCGCTGACCCCAATTGCACCATATATTGATTTTATCGATCATTATATACCCGGCACCGCCAAAGATGAGATTTTTGGCGGCACGGCACTTCAGGTGTTTTCAAAGCTCAGATACCTCATGACCAGATGAGGCATGTTTAAAGTGACCGAACAAATCTTCGATACAGTCTTGCACCTGGTACTTCAAATGTACGTTCTTATATGTCATTGTGTAGGTGTAACCTTGGTAATGAATGACGTATTCGCTGAATGTATCCGAGACGGATGCACGGTGGATCGTCATTTTTTTTTGCTGCTGTTCGCCCTTAATCTTATACAGATCTTTACTGAGCGCGGTGAGTGCAAATTCTATGAGATGCACATACGGATCTTTCATCCGGATGGAAGACTGGCTGAACGCCTTCAGATCGCGTTCGAGAACCTGTCTGCACAGTGTCAGTAAAATATAATGTTCAATCAACAGCTCCTCTGCTTTATTTAAAGGTTTCATGCTGTTCACCACCTAAGAACGTTTGTTCTTATTTTACCTGATGGAGATGAAAAGATAAAGGGGAAAGTATCGGATGCACATTAGTCAATATCATGATATAGTAATGGAGGGTCTAATCCCTCGAAAGAATCAACAAAAGAGTAGGAGAGAATAACATGAAAAAGTATACGAGATCACTGTCCGTTTTACTTGCTGCAAGCGCATTGACTATTGCCGGCTGTCAAAATGGGGATGAAGAGACAGCGAATCATACAGAAGCCGATACAAATCAGGCGGAAGAAGCGGTTGAGGACAATGAAGAATCATTATCGTATCCGCAGCTTAAAGATGGTGTCGGTGAAGATGAAGTTGAAGTTGTAATGGAAACGAACATGGGTGACATTCATTTGAAACTGTTCCCTGAATATGCCCCTTTGGCGGTCGAAAATTTTATCACCCTGAGTGAAGAAGGTTATTATGAAGATGTGATCTTCCACCGGATCATTGAAAACTTTATGATCCAGGGCGGGGACCCGACTGGAACCGGTATGGGCGGGGAGAGCGCTTTTGGTGAGTCGTTTGAAGATGAATTCACTGCAGAATTGGCCCACTTCCGTGGAGCATTGTCCATGGCGAACAGCGGTCCGAACACAAACGGCAGTCAGTTTTTTATCGTGCATGCAGGACCTGAAGAACTGATGGCTGAAATGTTTGAGGGAAGCGGCTTTCCGGAAGAGACAGTGGAGCATTATCTTGAATATGGCGGAACTCCGCACCTCGATGGTGGACATACGGTCTTTGGTCACGTGATTGATGGCATGGATGTTGTGGATGCCATTGCAACGGTGGATACAGAAGGTCCGAATAATTCCACACCTGTGGAAGACGTTTATATTGAGTCAGTCCGCGTTCTTGACTGATTTTTTGATTTGCACACATCATTACTGAACCTGAAAAACCCCTTGAAACGGCTGGTATCTTAAACCGTTTCAAGGGGTTTTGTTGATCAATGAAGAATCGCTGACGAATAAGGAGGTAAAGTCAATATTTGAGACGACCAGTCGGTGTCGTCTTTGTCCATGTAGAGAAGCGCATCCACATCGTCTTCAGGATCGATGTCTATATCGACGGTTTCACTGCTCATATTGTGTAAGACGAGAATGCGATCTTCATCGGTTTCCCGAATCAGGGTAATCACGCCATCATGCGTGGTTTCAGCTTCAACCAATTCGCCGTAAAGGAGTGCAGGTACGCTTCGGCGCAAATGAATCCATGTCTGATAATGTGACCAGAGTGATTCAGGGTCATCACGCATGCTTTCAACACTGAGTTCTTCAGCATCCTGATTATGACGAGGTTCGATCCAAGAGGTTTGACCACCTGCTGATGAATCGTCATACCAAAGCATCGGTTCCCGAATATGTTCATCAGGCTTGGTTCCTTCCATTCCTATCTCTTCCCCGTAATAGACAAAAGGGGAACCAGGAAACGATAACAGCAGAGAAGCAGCCATCCGCATGCGGTCTTCATTTCCTGAAAGCTGACTCATGACACGGTCGATGTCATGATTCGTCAAGAATGTACTCTCAATATAACTATCAGAAAACTGATCAAACCGCTCAAGCGTATTCAGGTATGAGGATACGAGGCGGGAATTGCCTTCCCGGCGAGCAGCCTGAATCAGATCTTCGGCCAAATCAAAATTAAAAGTCGAGTGAAGTCCACCGTCAAGATAAGGCCCTGTGACCTGTGCCGGTGCCCATACTTCTCCAAGAATAAAGACATCCTCATTTACCGCTTCCATTTCAGCGGTGAATTCCCGCCAAAATTCATGGTTTTTTTCCTCTTCACCAGGATAAATGTGTTTGGCGGCATCAAGACGGAAGCCGTCCACACCGACGTCATCGAGCCAAAATTCACCGATGGCATAGATTTCTTCCCGGACATCGGGGTGATCCATATTTAAATCGGGCATCCCTTCCCAAAAGACACTCATGTACATATTCGGTTCTGTGCCGTGCCACATCCGCTGTCCCCATTCTCCTCGCTCACGAATGTTTGTCTCTTCATCGGCCCAAATATACCAGTCACGATAGTCGCTGTCCGGGTTGCTGATGGCCTCTTCAAACCATGGGTGCTCCCTGCTGGAATGATTCACAACAAAATCCATCAGTACTTTGATACCGCGTTCATTGGCTTCATCAATGAATGTCCTGAAATCGTCCAGGGTTCCGTAATCGGGATTAATTGCATAATAATCGGTAACATCGTAGCCATGATACGTTGGAGACGGGTGAAAGGGCATCAACCAGATTCCTTCAACACCAAGTTCTTCGAGATAGTCAAGTTGACTGGTCATCCCATTGATATCTCCAATTCCGTCGCCTGTTGAATCATAAAAGGCACGAATAAAAATTTCATAAAAAACGGTTTCCGGAAAGTGTTCGATCAGCTGAGGGTCTTCCTTAGGAAAATCTGCAGCAGTATAGACTTGTTCGGGTTCATCATTGCAGGCGGTCAACAGCATGCTGGCCGTCAAAACAGTTGTACCTATTATATATTTCATCCTTGTCACTCCTCGTTGAGATCCCTTTTTGCAGTGTTCCTGGAAGGTTAATGCAGCTAACGTTGTCACTTGACACCAATATTATGAAAACGATTGCTTAAATTGAAGTATAAAGAATAAGAAGGGTGAAATCAAGTGATTTGAGGCAAGCGTTTGCATAGTTTTCGTAATTGTTTTGATTCAGCACATCGTACAAGTTGTGCCATAATGTGCAGATAAAATACCAAAAGAGTCTTGAAAGTCTTATTGAAGTAGTGTACTATCTAATTAATACAGTAGTACGAAGGGTGAGGATAGGAATGAAAGAACGGATAGTCATTCGTAATGTGTCAAAAAACATCCGTGGCAAAGCGATCATTAAGAATATTACGCTTTCCATTGAACCGGGTGAAATCTATGGGCTCCTCGGTCCAAACGGTGCCGGGAAAACAACAACCATCCGTATGATGACAGGCTTGATGAAACCGACAGGAGGCTCTATTACGATCAATGGATTTGACCTGAGTAATGATTTTGAAAAAGCGATTTCCGGCGTGGGGGCGGTTGTTGAAAATCCGGAAATGTATGAGTATCTCAGCGGGTATGACAATCTGCTGCATTACCAGCGCATGTCTCCGGGCGTATCGAAAGCACAGATTCAAAAAGTCACTGAGCGAGTTGGTATGGAGAAACGGATCCACGAAAAGACAGGTACGTATTCACTTGGAATGAGACAGCGACTCGGACTTGCTCAGGCACTGTTGCATGAACCGGATGTGCTGATCCTCGATGAGCCGACCAACGGGCTTGATCCGGCGGGAATCAGAGAGATTCGCAGTTATTTGAAAAAGCTTGCCCATGAAGATGGCATCAGCATCATTGTTTCGAGTCACTTGCTCAGTGAAATGGAAAAAATGTGTGACCGTATTGCAGTGATACAGGATGGTGAAATCATTACGGTCTCTGATGTCGCTTCTTTTGTTGAAGGAAAAGAACAGTTCGTCACCGTAACTGTTACGGATCAGTCAAAGGCGGCTGATGTGATACGAAAGCAACTGCAAAAAGAAGTGGAGATCACAGATTTAGGCATTCGATTAGCGTGTTCACGAGAGGAGATTCCAAATGTTGTTTCTGTTCTCGTCAATCAAGGTATTGGTATTTATGAAGTCAAAGGTGCTGCTAACTTAACGCTTGAAGAGCAATTTTTGGAACTGACTGGAGGAAGATCCGTATGATGTACGCCCTGATCAAAAATGAGAACATGAAAATATACAAGCGCTTAGGAACGAAAATTATGTTTGTGATTTTGGCAGCGGTGATTGTTTTCATCGGTCTTGTTATGCGTTTTGCCAATGAGGTAACCGAACCGCTTGATGGTGCAGGAGAACCTGGTCTTCAGATTGAACAGTCAGACCCGGACCAAATGGCCAATATGCCGGAATCGATGCAGGTGCAAATCCATGAACAGGAAATGCTCGGAACGTATCTGATCGAGGAAGAAGTTTCTCAGGTGAACCGCGATTCGATGCTTGGCTTTGCGATGGAGAATCCGCAACTCGTCAGTTTTGTAACCATGTTTACCGTGATTGTCGGGGCAGGGATTGTGGCTGGTGAACACAGCAAAGGAACGATCAAACTTCTGATGATCCGTCCTGTGAAACGCTGGAAAATACTGCTTTCCAAATGGCTTTCAACCGTATTGTTTTCCATTGTCATGGTCTTGACATTGATTGTCATCAGTCTGCTCACAGGTGGTTTTTTATATGGGTTTTCCATTGATGGACTGAGGGTTGTTGAGGTTGTTGATGGCGCAGTCAGAGACATGTCTGTATGGGGGTATATGGCAGTTACCTATTCACTTGCCTGGGTGGAATTAATCATCATGACAACCTTTGCATTCATGCTCGGAGCGGTCTTTCGCAACCAATCTCTCTCCATTGGCCTCTCTCTGGTGATGTTGTTTACGGGTGGGCAGGTTGTCTTTCTGCTTAGCAGCTATGACTGGGCAAAATATTTGCTTTTCGCTCATACCAATCTGCTGCAGCATTTCAATGGTCAACCGATGATCGAACATACAACTGCTGCTTTTTCCGTAGGAATTGTGGTATTCTACTTCACCGTGTTTAAAGCAATTGCTTATCTCAGTTTTTCAAAACGGGATATTGCCGATTGAATTTCACAAGGAAGGAGCGCGGATAATGGGAATCAATTTTGATAATCACAGGCCGATTTATGTGCAGATTATGGCCTATATAAACAGTCAAATTACAAGAGGCGTATGGAAACCCGGTGAAAAGCTGCCTTCCGTGAGAGAATTTGCCATTGAAGTCGGTGTAAATCCCAACACCGTTTCTAGGACGTATATGGAACTTGAACGGCAGGAGATTGTCGTGTCGAAACGGGGGCAGGGTACTTTTGTGACCGAGGATACGAGTGTGATTCAGGCGCTGAAAAAAACACAGGCATCTTCACAGGTGGATGCCTTTATCGGGAACATGCAAAACCTGGGACTTACCAAACACGAAATCCTGTCTCTCATTCAAGAGCGGCTAAAGGATGATAAGGAGGCTGCTGATCATGAATACTAACATAACGGTCCGTAAACTGACAAAAACCTATTCCAAAGGAGAAGGGATTACCGATATCGAATTAACGCTTGACAGGCCTGGACTGACAGGTGTAATTGGTCCTAATGGGAGCGGTAAATCGACATTATTAAAACTGATGGCTGGCCTGTTGCGTCCGTCGAAAGGAACGGTGGAAATCTGCGGCACATCTGTTGACAGAAGGATCGGCACAAAGGTAGCTTATCTGTCTGAACTCGATTCACTGTATGCGTTTCAGACCTTGGAAGGGGCAATGGTGTTCCACGATAAGACCATATCTGCATTCGACCGGGAACGCGCAGAAGCCATGGCCAACAACCTGAACTTGGATCTGAAACAGAAGATCAAGACCATGTCAAAGGGGAACCGTGCCAAGGTGAAGATTTTACTTACCCTCGCGAGAAAAGTTCCGGTGCTGGTGATGGACGAACCTCTGTCAGGCCTCGATCCTCTCGTTCGTCAGGATATCTTGAACATGATCATCAGTGAAACCGATGTGGAAAAACAGCTGGTCTTGATTTCCACACATGAGGTTACGGAAGTGGAACCGTTTTTGGATTATGTACTAATTCTCAGAGACGGCCAGGTGGTACTGCAAGGTGGAACAGATACCCTTCGTGAGGAACATGGGAAATCTGTCGTTGAACTCATGAGGGAGGTGCTGAACTGATGTGGCTGGCACTGTTTATAAAAGAATGGCAGGATTCCCTGCCAAGATTTATGCTGGTGATGATTGTCAACTCTATTGGTTTTCTCGGCATGTGGATCGCGATTGAACGGGGATCACTGTTCTTTGTGTTGATTGCTGTTGCACTCATTGTCATCCATATCATCTACCTCTTTTTCGAATGGATCATTGCCTTTTCAAGGGAATGGCGAAGCAACACGCATGTTCAGTGGCTGAATCTTCCGGTCTCAGGGTGGGTGCTGCTGACATCAAAGATGGGGGCAGGGCTGAGTCAGTTTCTGCTGTCACTTATCTATGCGATGGCTGTGGCCTATGTGATTCTTGGAAGAATGCTTCATCATGCACAGAGAGCTGATTCACTGTTTACGGGAATGGCGGACGTTCTTGAGCCGCTGAGTCTTGCTTTTGCCGAATTCAGTCCGTATATTGTCATTGGCATCACCCATGCTGCTGCTTCAATTGGCCTTGCCGCCGTGTTTATTTATTTAATGGCAAAGTCCTTCAGACCGTTTGGTTGGATTTTAGCCATTGTGATTGTATTTGGAGTGAATTGGCTGATTGATCTGATTGGGGAGCAGTCCTGGTATCAGGCCCTCGAACAAACCGTACCTCTTATTCGCTCTGATGATGTGGTTGAACGGCTCTTGGAGCTGTTTGGTGAAGCTGACAGTGTTATGATAAGCAATACAGGTGGTGACGCCCTGTATCTTGGGCATATTGTCATGGCGTTCATTGGCTATGCTGTCGTTTTATTTGTATGCAAGTGGCTTATCGACCGCTTTGTCGAGGCGTGATTTATCATTGAACAAAAAAGTTGGTGAGCCACCATCATGGTGGGCTCACCGACTTTTTTCATATCATTGAAATCCAATCATGATTCCCGGATGCAATAATACATTAACAGTCCAAGTGTGAGGAAACCGACAATAACAAAAGGAGAGTTCATCAGAGAAGTTGCTTTACCATTGTCCTCTGCAAATACTGCGGATGCAGGGATCAAAAAGAAAAATAACGAAAAGAAGAGAACGGCACCAAATCTTGCTGTCATAATCATCGCCTCCTGGTTGTATCTTGTATGTTGTTAACATTATAGCGGCCTTGTTAAGTGATTGCAATTCATATCCTTGTAAAAAAATACACAAGAATGATAGCGGAATGGCCCTATTCATGATAATCTATGAATAGACAGAAAGACTGTATCGTCAAGATCACGATGCGCTGGAGGGGTAAAAATGAGTGAAGAACATAAAGGTATTTTACTGGAAAGTGGTACAAATGAATTAGAAGTCATTATGTTTACAATCGGCACAGGTACATTCGGTATTAATGTTATGAAGGTACGTGAAATCATACAGCCAATGAATGTGACGCTTATGCCTCACACACATCCGCACGTTGAAGGAATAATCCGTCTGCGTGAGGAAGTCATCCCGGTTATTGATTTGGCAAAAGCCATCGGGTTCCAACCATCAGATGAAAATAATCAGGATAAATACATTGTTTCCGAGATGAACAATGTTAAAGTGGCCTTTCATGTGCACTCGGTTTCGAGAATTCACCGGATCTCCTGGGAGCAAATTGAAAAACCGAGCCGTTTAAGCGGAGGTTTGGAAGACTTAACGATCGGTGTTATCAAAATGGATGAAAATATGATTCTCATGCTTGATTATGAGAAGGTTGTCTATGATATTATGCCGGAAGCCGGCATAACGCCTGCCAAGATGGAAGGCGTGGAAAAGCGGGACAGAAGCGGCAAAAAAATTCTTCTTGCCGAGGATTCTCCGATACTTCGCCAGCTGCTGAAAGACACGCTTATTGAGTCCGGTTATGATAATCTCGTCTTCACTGATGACGGGAAAGAGGCATGGGAATACATTACATCCAGTAAAGGCGGTTCCACTATCGATGGAATCATCACGGATATCGAGATGCCGGTAATGGATGGGCATCATTTAACAAAAATCATTAAAGAGGATCACAATTTGAGAGAGATCCCGGTTATCATCTTTTCATCACTTATTACAGGTGATTTGTTTCATAAAGGGGAACGGGTAGGAGCTGACGCTCAAATCAGTAAGCCAGAGATCGGACAGCTTGTCACGATGCTTGATGAGCTGCTTGGCGTCGAATAGTTGATAATCATCATGCAGAACACCTCCGATTTTTAATCATTGGGAGGTGTTCTGCATTTTATGTTTTATAGTACAGGATTGAATGGTCATAAAAAACTGAAAAATCTGAATGAAAAGCAGTTGTTTTAAAACAACGGTTGATTTATATATTTTGTTATATTACAATGATGGAAATACATGATTGGGGGCGGAACAGCATGATGATTTCCAGTGTTGAATTTTTTGAAAATCTACCACCAAAAGAATGTGCGAGCTGCGGGGATGTCATTGATGAAATGCATGAATGTTACGGAAACGATTGTCAAACGTGCGCAGAGGAAAAAGTCCTTTAATATCGTCCAATCAACGAATGCACTTCATATTGATGAAGTGCATTCGTTAATTATGATCGCGGATTGATGAAGACGTCATAAATTAAAAACACAGAGGCTGCCTGAGATGCAGCCTCTGTGTTCGTATATTAAATCATAGGTGTTTCGTGTTTGACTTTCAGCTTGTTCCAGCGACGATCGACTTCGTTGACGAAATCATCGTAAATCGCTTTGTTCTCTTCTTTGAGGAGGTGCTTGGTTTTACCCATGTAACCGAGCCATTCTGAAAGCTCTACACGCTTGTTCTTTGCTTCAGGATCGTACGTGATGTTTGTTTCCCCCTGCTCGATTTCATAGAGCGGGAAGAAGCAGGATTCGACGGCAGCTTTCATGATTTTTTCACCGTCACGGTCGTTGCTCTTCCAATTGAGCGGGCAGGTGATGAGAATTTTACCATACACAAGGCCTTCATTTTGTGCATACCACTGTGCCTTTGCTGCTTTCTTGATCAGGTCCTGAGGATATGCTTCAGTACCTGTGAAAACGTAAGGAATATTTGTGGATGCCATGATTTGCGCGGTGTCTTTATGGTGGAAGGCTTTACCCTGCTGTTTTTTGCCGACGCCTGTCGTACTTGTCATGTGACCGATTGGCGTTGAATAAGACATTTGGGAACCAGTGTTCATATAGCCTTCATTATCATACTCAAGAATAATCATTTTGTGATTTCTCAAAGCTGTACCAATGGCCGATCCCATTCCGATATCCATACCGCCGTCACCGGTGATCATCACAAATGTAAAGTCATCATCAATATCCACTTCGCCACGCTCTTTCATTTCAAAGAATGCTTCAACTGTACCTGACAAGGTAGCCGGGCCACTTTGGAACAGATTGTGAATCATTGTTTGCTTGTGCGAGCTGTGTGGGTAGGCTGATGTGACAACATAGCCGCAACCCGTGTGGAACAGGATGACCGCGTCTCCTTCAATGCCTTTGAAGAAGAGCTCAAGACCCGGGAAGATCCCGCAGCCCGGACATGCCCCGTGGCCGGAAGCAAAGCGTTTCGGTTTACTGGTCAACTGACGCAGTGGCGGAATGCGCACCTTCAGTTTATTAGTCTCTTCGTCCTGCTTGACATTGATTAACCCGGAATTGTAGCTTTCAACCGTCATCGGTTCAATAACCGGCTGGAGTTCAAGTTCCTTGTTACCTGGCGTATGGCCGTAGTAGTCAAAGTTCTTCACAGTTGACGGATCTTCTGTAGCATCGATGGCCATTTGGAAAAATGCTTCTGCATCATCGGAATAGAAGTCCTTACCACCCATACCGAATACACGGCTGATGACTTTTGTCTGATTATCAAGATCTTCCTGAAGTGCAGACTTGAGTTCGTGAGACAGGTTGGCACCATTTCCGCCATAAGAATCAGCACGTTCACCGATTAGAACGGTTTTGACATTCTTGAACACTTCCCGAATGTCATCGGCAGGGAATGGTCGGATGATGTTCGGGCTGACGACACCTGCTTTAACTCCTTTTGCACGGAGCTTATCGACAACATCTTTTGCCGTTTCGGCAGCTGAGTTCAACAGGAAGAGGGCGACTTCTGCATCTTCCATGCCATACGTGTCAAGGATGTCATAGCTTCTTCCTGAAATTTGCTCATATTCTGCAGCGACCTCTTTATAGACGTCATAAGCTTTATAGAGCGCTTCAGACTGCTGGAAATGGTTATTCGTTAAGTCATTGCCATCCATGTGTGCACCGATTGTGACAGGGTTGTCTTTATCGATGGAAACCGGGTATCCTTTTGGTGCTTCACCAACGAACGACTGCACGGTTTCTCTCTCTTTGAACATGTTGACACGGCGCTTCTGGTGAGAGGTGAAGAACCCGTCATAAGCAACAATAACCGGGAGACGGACTTCAGAGTTTTCTGCAATTTTAAGAGCCATGATGTTCATGTCATAGACAGCCTGAGGCGTTCTGGCTGTGAGAATAACCCATCCTGTATTCAGACCGTAATAAAGATCTGAGTGATCACCGCGAATATCGAGCGGGCCACTGACAGCGCGTGTAACCAGGTTCAGGACCATTGGAAAGCGAAGCCCTGACTGAACCGGCAGCTGTTCGATCATATAGAGGAACCCGTTGGCACTGGTCGCGTTAAAGACCCGTGCACCTGTTGTGGCGGCTCCAAAACAGATGCCGGCAGAACCGTGTTCACCGTCGGCTGCGATCAATTCAATATCATGCATGCCTTTTGATGCCATCATGTCCAGATACTGAGCGACTTCGGTAGAAGGTGTAATCGGGAAATATCCCATTAAGTGATAGTTGATTTGCGCTGCCGCCATGGCAGCCATTTCGTTACCTGATTCGAACGTTTCAACCTGTTCGTTAGATACTTTTTTTACATTTTCCTCTGTCATTGCCATTATTTCATACCCCCTGCAACGTATGGAAAGTTGTGTTTCACCTGATTGTCTTCTGCATAGCCCTTCTCTTCAACAAGATCTGCAAGTGCATCTGTCGGACAAGCGTCCACGCATTTCAGACAGCCTTTGCAGTATTGATAATCAATTCCCTTAAGGAACATTTGCGGACGTCCTTTTTTGTCTTCGCCCTGTTCCCAGACAAAGCAATAATCCGGGCAGACTGTGTCACAGGCGGCACAGTGAATACAGGATTCTTCTTTGTATTCAGGCAGAAAGCCGATACGCGAACCGCTTAAATCTTTTTGAATGCTGTTGGCCTGAGCGGTGATAATCCCACCCATCACCTGTGTTTCATAACCGAGTCGCGGCTGAACACGGGTAAACTCTCTGCTCTCTGCATCGGCAGGTGCTTCGTATTTCTTAAACGTCACTTCATTGTATCCACGGTCAAATGTGCGGATATTCGGTTCAACGAGGTGTGGGTATTTCTTTTCAAACGTTTTGCGAATGACATTTCGCATATAGTCAGGATCCAGGAAATCAAGGATACGATAGAGAGCGCCGAGCATTGCCGTATTAACTTTTGTCTTTTCTTCATTGGCTATTTTTAAAGCATCGACGGCAGCAATCGTGCCATATTCCACTTTCAGATCATTTCGGATTGTATCAAAATCGCTCTGTGTGTTAACAAGGACTACCCCGTCCGCTGTTAAACCGCTTACGACATCGACCATTTTATAAAGTGCTTCATGGAATACACCAATAACATGAGGCTGTTCAATTGGTGCATGGTCACGAATTTCAACATCTGATTCACAAAACCGGACAAATGATTTAACAGGAGATCCTTTCTTCTCTGATCCATAAGAGGAGAAGTTGGCTCCGTTCAGGCCCAATCCCTGAACCCCTGCTTCAGCTAGCATCTTTCCTGCAAGGTTGGCTCCAAGTCCGCCGATGGATTCCAGTCGGATCTCAAAAAAGCCAAGCTCGTTCTTTTTTGGTAAAATAGACATTTGATCATTCCCCTTTCAAAATAAGTGCATAACTCCCTTATCTGCAGTATAGGGAATATCAATGGTCAATGATATGATCTAAGTCACATATTCACAAAATGTTCGAATTTAAGTTACTGATACACTTACTGATCAACAAGGTTCAACCCTTGATAACAAAGGATTTAAGGAGAAATAAATGTGTAGTACAGGAGAAATAAAAAAATATAACAGCTGAAAGTACGTGATTGTTTTAACAATCGTTGCGTGTTTCAAATATTTGTATTGACAGGGGATGAAGAAAATGAATGTGAAGATGGAAGCGCTTGAAAAATGGGTAAAGGACTTTTTTGAACATGACGCGAGTGGGCATGACTGGGCCCACACTGACCGGGTGCGCAATCATGCGGTTGCTATAGCGAAGAAAGAAGGAGCGGATGATGATCTCGTGGAAAAGGCAGCTCTCTTGCATGATATTCCGGACAGTAAATTTCATGCAACGGAAGAAGCGGGCATGCGGTATCTTAAGGAGGGAATGTCTGATTTGGGCTTTTCTCCTGATGAGATTACAGCGATTCAGGGGCTGATCAGGACCGTTTCGTTTAAAGGCGGTCAAAATGACGCGCCCGATACTTTGGAGGGTAAAATTGTTCAGGATGCTGATCGGATCGATGCAATTGGAGCCATCGGGATTGCGCGTTGTTTTATGTTCGCCGGCAACAAAGGGGATGTTATGCATGATCCTGAGCTCTCTCCCAGAACATCGCTGACGGAAGCCTCCTACAGAAAAGAGAGAAACACCGCAGTTAATCATTTCTATGAGAAACTGTTGAAGCTGAAAGACCTGATGCACACTGATACGTCAAAACGGATTGCTGAAGAGCGGCATGCCTTTATGGAACGCTATCTCGATCAGTTCTTCGATGAATGGAACAGCTTGAAATAATTGATTAAAAGGATGCTTTTGCGGGTAATCGACTACTATATGCCGTCAACATGAAAAGGAGTGAAGCATATCATGGAATTAAAAGGCAGGAAAGTGCTGACTATTATAGAGGATGATTTCGAAGATTCAGAACTGATCTATCCTCATTACCGTTTGCAGGAAGCAGGGGCGGACGCTATTATAGCGGGGCCAGTCGCAGAAAAAGTCTACACAGGGAAGAATGGTGTGCCGGTCAAATCCGATGCAGCCTTTCATGAGATTGAGATCAGGGAATTTGATGCGCTGCTTGTGCCGGGCGGCTGGGCGCCGGATAAATTGAGACGTTATGACGCCGTTCTTGATATGGTCCGCCATATGATGGATCATGACAAAGTTATCGGACAAATCTGTCATGCCGGCTGGGTGCTGATCTCTGCGGATGTACTTAAAGGAAAGAAGGTGACAAGTACGCCTGGAATCAAGCATGACATGATCAACGCCGGGGCAGAATGGATTGATGAACCGGTTACTGTTGATGGGAAGCTGGTATCAAGCCGACGACCACCTGATTTGCCTGATTATGGACGCGAGCTTGTAAAAGCTATAAAATAATAGATGAAGGGTGCTCCGATTTCCCGGAGCACTTTTTATTTTACATAAGGCAAATGAAACAGGGGTGAGAAAGATGCCAGAGTCAACAACCGCGTGGTTACAAGATTTAATCAATGAGATGCCAAGCCTCGACCGGATTGATCCCCATGTGGACGATCCGGCATTAGACGGATACTTAAACTACTATCATTTTGACCTTACCAGATTGCAGCACTATCGTGCAGGACTGATTTCAAGAAATTCCCAGGATTTATTCGTACAGTGTTTTTATGCAAAGCAGCATAAAGGCACGGTCTTTCTTGTTCACGGTTATCTTGACCATTCCGGCGGCTTGTCAAGGACCATCAATGTCCTTCTCGGCAGCGGTTATACCGTACTGACCGTCGACCTGCCCGGACATGGTTTGAGCCAGGGAGAGGAAGGGTCCATTCATTCATTTCAGGAATACAATACAGCCGTTCGGGACGCTTATCATGCGATGGTGCCGTATATGCCTGCAGGAGAGCGGATTGGCATGGGACACAGCACAGGCGGTGCCATACTGTTTCAGGCCGCGGGGCGAAAGGATCCTGGTTTCGATCGCCTTGTTCTTGCGGCGCCGTTATATTTACCTTATCAGTGGAAGAAGACGAAAGGCGTGATCAAGCTTGCCAGCAGACTGATCCCACGTTCAAAGCGAACATTTAAACGGAACTCCGACGATGAACGATATCATCTGTTTATTACTCACGATCCGCTTCAGGTCCACTACCTTCGTGCGGAGTGGTTCTTTGCGATGGCGACATGGCAAGAAGAGATCCGTTACTCCTCGATTGTCAGAATCCCTGTTTACCTTGTCCAGGGACAGAAAGATACGACCGTAGACAGTGACCGTAATATCGAATTTTATAAACAAAAATGCCGCAATCTTCAAGTTTGTATTGTCCCTGAAGCGCGGCACCAGATCTTAAATGAACGAAAAATCCTGAGGAAAGAGGTTCACCGCAGAATCCTTTCGTTTTTGGATCGATTTGATTTGAGATGGCGGACATAAATGGCGTAAAGCACCCCGGAGAGAATCCAAATCATTGACGCAGCAAAGAAGAAAGGTAGTCCGAACCACTCTGCGACGGCTCCGGCGATAAAGGAACCGGAAACAACACCGAGAGAGAATGCTGCATAGAAAATGCCGTATGCTTTACCGCGATCCACTTTGCTCGATGCGTCAGAGACAACCTTGTTCATAGATGGGAACACAAAGGCGAATCCTGAGCCGTACACAATCATGGCCAGGATAATCAACGCAAAGGCGTCGAACAGAGTCAGCATCATCATTGAACTGCCGATCAGTATAAGGCCGCTTAATATCAGGTGAACAGGATTGATACTGTCGAATAACCGGTTGACTGGTGTCAGGAAGACCAATAGTGCGGTCAGACCGTAAATGCTTAACAGCATCCCCGTCGAAGCGGAGTCCAATCCGATACTGTCAATTTTCAGCGGCAGGGCAAATGCCAGTGTACCGTTACTGATCATCAGGGCGAATGCGGTCAGAGAAGCTTGGATAATAAGGGGTTCTTTCAACAGTTGACTGAAGTCACTGATTTTAACTTTGGCCCTCTCCACAGGTGTGAATGACTCTTCAACATTTGTGATCACAAGCACGGCGGTAAGGACAAAGATAATGGAAATCAGGATAAAAACCCATTCAATCTCACCTGCAGCAGCGACACCTCCGCCAAAGGCGGGACCGATAATCGCTGCAAAGCCAATACTTCCACCGGTGTACGCCATGGCACGACCTCGACCTTCTCGTCTTGTTCTGTCTCCTACATAAGCAAAAGCTGCCGGAATAAGCGCACCTCCAGCCAAGCCATGCAACAATCGAATCAGAAAAAGCTGTGCACCGTTTTGGGCAAGCGGGTAAAACAGCAGAATGAACGCGACAAGAAACATGCTGATTAAGAGCATCTTTTTCCTGCCAAACCGGTCTATCCAGTGACCGGTAAATATATTCCCAACCATATTCGCAAGTGAATAAACGGCTATAATTGCACCGGTTAAGACATTGGATGCACCAAGTGAGACGGCGTATGGTGTAATAATCGGCAATTGAACAAAAGTATCTAAAAAAGCAACCATAATCATGAAATACAGCACTTTCGTCATGGCAAGTCCCTCTCTTTCGTCTCTACCATCATACCTTGCGTATCTGATCGGGTAAAGCAAATGCACACCGCTTTACTAACAAACGACACTAAGAACATGATTGTTCATTCAACAATAAGGTTATGAACGATCAGGATTGGGGAATGAACTAATTTGTAAGCGTTTTCTCACTTTGGATCAGGAGGGGTAAAGATGAACAGTAAAGAAACTGTATTTGTCAATAAGTTTACAGATGGAATATTGGACCCTGGCAAAGAGATGCTAGGACCCGTCAAGGATGGGGGACACATCGTGGCCAATACAACTCCGGGCTGCTGGGGACCGATGATAACGCCATGTCTGAAAGGCGGACATGAGGTTACGAAGCCGGTATTTGTGGAAGGCGCAGAAGTCGGTGATGCTGTAGCGATCAGAATTAAATCTATAAGAGTCACGTCCATCGCGACGGCATCAGGAAACGACGCACCGGTTGACGGACGTTTTCTCGGAGATCCATTTGTGGCAGTGAAATGCCCGGAATGTGGAGAAATGAACCCGCAGACTGTCATCAAGGGCATTGGTCAGGATGCAATCCGCTGCGAAAACTGCGATGCTGACGTGACACCGTTCCGATTTACGAATGCTTATACGATGACATTTAACGATCAAAAAACGGTGGGGATTACGCTGGACAAACAGGGGGCAGAACAGGTTGCACATGACGGGAAATCCTATATGTCCACGCCGGAAAACTCCGTACAAAATCCGATCGTGACATTTGCCCCTCATGACTTGGTGGGGGCAATCGCGAGAGTACGGCCATTCCTGGGGCAATTAGGCACGACGCCGTCACGACCGATACCGGATTCACATAACGCTGGTGACTTTGGTCAATTTCTCATTGGTGCGCCCCATGATTACGGATTAACAGAAGATGAACTTGAAGACAGAACAGATGGTCATATGGATATTAACCGGGCTCGCGAAGGCGCAATTGTCATTGCACCGGTAAAGGTTGAAGGTGGAGGAGTTTATCTTGGGGATATGCACGCCATGCAGGGAGATGGTGAAATCGCAGGACACACAACTGATGTATCGGGCATTGTGACCCTTCAGGTAAACGTAATCAAAGGTCTGAAGCTCGAGGGACCTGTGATTTTGCCGGTTGAAGAAGATCTTCCTTATCTGGCAAAGCCGATCACGAAAGCGGAACGGGAAGAGGCCAAGCGGCTGCACGCAGGCTGGTCCATGCAACAGCCGTTGGAATCATCGTTGCCGCTGTCATTTGTCGGAACCGGCGCGACATTGAATGATGCAACGACGAACGGCCTCGAGCGGGCTGCAATGGTCCTTGGAACAAGTGTACCGGAGGTCATGAACCGGGCAACGGTGACTGGGGCTATTGAGATCGGGCGTAATCCAGGGGTTGTGACGGTGACATTCCTGGTGCCGCTTCACGCGCTTGAAAAACTGAAACTGAGTCACTTTGCCATGGAGCAGTACGGAAAGCCGGAATAAGAGACTCTGTGAATCGCTGAAAACCTGTATGTTCGTATCCTGTATATCGGCATACCTGTATACAAAAAAAGGGCATTCCAACTCGGGTGCCTTTTTTTGTGTGTGCCTGGATTAAGCAAGATCTCGCCGGTTACCAGACTGTATTTATTATTGGGCTCAGGATAAACATGCCGACCAGTATGCCGATGATGCCTGCGATCAGGTAACTTTTGTTTTTATTTAAAAATATAACAAACCCCTCCTTGTTTCAGTTTATACCTCTGGAATGAGGTTGATAAACGCAGGAATCCAACGTTTAGTACCGGCGGGTGATATGGATGTGCTCTCTTCAGGTTAAAAGCGATTATAAGTTCGCCTCAAGTTCAGTATCTTCGTAAGAATCAGCGGTTTGGGCTGTTCATGCAAACGCCTATTCGTTATACTGGAAACAGAGGATGGTGAACAGGATGTTTAAAAAGCAGACGTTAACCGATAAAATTTCATTGCTCAAAGAAGATCCCAATGTGATTCATTGGCAAACCATGCCGGAAAAAGAAGCGGTCTTTGCCCCGTTTCCGCATGTACTTGATATATGTATTCAAGAAGCGCTGAAGAATCGCGGTATTCACCAGTTATACAGTCACCAACGTTCAGCCTTCAATGAATCCGTAAACAACAACAAAAACATTGTCGCGGTCACGCCGACAGCCTCAGGCAAGACACTTTGTTATAACCTCCCTGTTCTGCATCGTTTTTCGAAAAATCATGACGCTCGTGCACTTTACCTGTTTCCAACGAAGGCACTTGCACAGGATCAGATGAGCGAATTAAACGGGCTGATAGAAGACATGGACATGGAAATACGCAGTTATACGTATGATGGGGACACTCCACCTGCAATCAGACAGACAATCAGAAAAGCCGGCCACATTGTTCTTTCAAATCCGGACATGTTGCATTCGGCGATCTTGCCGCATCATACAAAGTGGATTTCTCTGTTTGAGAATCTTGAAACCGTCGTGATTGATGAGCTGCATACATATCGGGGCGTATTCGGTTCACATGTGGCGAATGTCATTCGGCGATTGAAACGGATCTGCCGCTACTATGGAAGTGATCCTGCATTCATATGTACCTCTGCAACCATTGCGAACCCCGTGGAGCTTGCAGAAGAGCTGACGGGTGGGCCGGTGCAGCTGATTGACAACAATGGCGCACCGGCGGGCAGAAAACATTTTGTGCTATACAATCCTCCTGTCTTGCATCCTGTTCTGAACGTCCGTAAAAGTGCCACGAAAATGGTCAATCAACTGGCGTCAGACTTTTTGAAGGATGGCATTCAAACCATCGTCTTCGCGCGCAGCCGGGTCAGGGTTGAATTGATTTTGAGCCACCTGCAGCAGCTCACCTCGGGTTCCATCCGGCAAAACCGGATCAGGGGATACCGCGGAGGCTATCTGCCTTCTCAAAGAAGACAGATAGAGAAGGATTTACGCAGCGGTGAGACCATCGGAGTCGTCAGTACAAACGCGCTCGAACTCGGAGTGGATATCGGTCAGCTGCAAGTATGCGTCATGACCGGTTACCCCGGTTCGATTGCATCGTCATGGCAACAGGCCGGCAGGGCCGGGCGTCGACAGGACGAATCACTTGTGATTATGGTGGCAAGCTCATCTCCGCTCGATCAATACCTGTTTTCACACCCGGATTTCTTTTTTGATCATTCGCCGGAGACGGCAAGAATCAATAAAGACAATCTGATTATACTCGTCGATCACCTGAAGTGTGCAGCTTATGAGCTGCCGTTTGAAGAAAACGAGGCCTTTGATGGTGTCGAGGTCACAGATATTCTTGAGTACCTGATGGATCAGCGCGTGCTCTTCAAAAGTCGTCAACAGTTTCACTGGATGAATGATGCATTTCCGGCCCATAACATTTCTTTGCGGTCCGCGGCGCAGGAGAACGTCATCATCATCGATCAATCCGTGACCTCCAAGCATCAGGTGATCGGAGAAATGGATACATTCAGTGCGATGACGCTGTTGCATGAGGAAGCCATTTATTTGCATGAAGGGACACAGTTCCAAGTGGAGCATCTCGACTGGGACGAAAAAAAGGCGTTTGTCCGTGAGGTGGATGTGGATTATTTTACGGATGCCAACCTGGCTGTACAACTTAAAGTATTGGAAGTGGACCAGGAGAAAGCGCTCGGCGCTCACCGTGCTGTCTATGGGGATGTGATGGTAACTGCCATGGCGACCCTTTATAAAAAAATGAAACTCGATACTTTCGAAAATATCGGCTCGGGACCGATTCATCTGCCCGAACAGGAGCTGCATACGAACGGCATTGGCATTCATCTGAATGAGGATCAGATGGAAAGCCTCTCTGAAGATGCTTGGGAACAGGTACTCGCGAGTCTTGCCCATGTGATGAAACACGTGTCTGCCGTTGAGGTAATGTGTGATACAGCTGATCTCTACACGTCAGCTCAGGTAAAAGAGACACTCACGCGTCAACCCACGATCTTTCTTTATGATCGCTATCCGGGTGGGGCAGGATTAAGCGAGCGGATCTATCAGCTTTTACCGGATGTGCTAGAACGGTCATTGGACTTTGTCTATAACTGTTCCTGCGAAGGCGGCTGTCCAACTTGTTGCGGAGAAAGTGCGGGTTCTGGTGATGTGCCTGTTAAAGTACTGACTCTGAAGCTGTTAAGCAGTCTTCTTGCTGAATAAGAAGCAGAAGAACAGGAGGTGATCGATGTGACGATGAAAGCACGACTAAAGCGGATGGCCACACATTTACAAACAGAACCATCCGCTGAGCGATCCGGAGTAAAACCGGCTGAAAGTCGGGAAGTTGAAGGGACGGATTCCCCATTGTCCAAAGGATTTGCAGACATGGGCTTTTTTCCTTTTTCGTTTGAAGGTGAATATTCCTACCGGAGAAAAACGGTCTATCCTTTTTCAGTGCATGATCAAAATGTCTACAATGAACTGTCTCAGTTGACCGATTTCTGGAAGCATGACAAATCTGCTCATCCCCTTTCTACAGCCGGGAGAATACCGGAAGAGCTCCTGTTTTTTGATACGGAAACCACCGGCCTCTCACACGGGGCAGGAAACAGAATATTTCTGATCTGTTATGCGCGTGTAAATCAGGAAGGGATTGAGGTGACGCAGCACCTTCTCATGGATCCGGGACATGAAACCGCCTTTCTCGCAGGTTTTCTGGATGAAATATCCGATAAGGATTATATCGTCAGCTACAACGGGAAATCATTTGACTGGCCACAGGTCAAATCCCGGCATGCGTTTCTTCAAAAAATGCTCCCTGTCCTTCCGGTAACCGGTCATATTGACCTCCTTCACGCAGCCCGACGATTTTGGAAAGATGAACTGCCATCCTGCAGATTGTCTGTGGTGGAAGAAGAAAAACTCGGCATTGAACGTATAGACGATGTACCAGGCAGGATGGCCCCCGTTTTGTATCAGGAATACTTATTTGATCAAAATCCAGCCCTGCTGGAGGGGATTATTACTCATAATGACCAGGATGTCCGGTCATTAATCACCCTGTTTACGATGATTTCGAAACGTTTTTTGTATAAGGATCAAAACCTGACACCTGACGAACATTTTGCCGCGGGCAAGTGGTCTTCAGAATGGAAGATGAACCGTCTCGCACTTCAGCATCTGCAGCGTGCCGTGGATTCAGGCTCCAACACAGCGGCACGTGCTGCACTGATGCTGTCGGGTATGTATAAAAAACAAGGGAATTTTGAGGAATCTGTCGAACTGTTGAAGTATACGATTGAACATGGGGATGAATATGTATCAAAAGCAGTTGTGGAGCTTTCGAAGATATTTGAGCATCAGATGAAACAGCCCTGTGAGGCGCTCCGCTGTCTTGATCGCCTTGGAAAAGACACGTTCATGCAGGATGCCTCCCTTGTGAAACGAAGAGAGAGATTACTGCTGAAATGTGAGAGTCATTAAGAGAGGAGTCGGTTCATCTTGAAAGCAAAAACGTCTAAATCGTTCAGTCACGTGATCCGCACGACGTTTCCATTTGATCAGCTGACGCAGGATCAGTTTGATACATTAATGGAAAGTGCCAAGCGCCAGTCATTTAAAAAAAATCAGTTTTTGTTTCATGAGCATGATGAAGACCCTGAGATTTACTTTCTCTTAAAGGGCTTGGCAAAAAATATGCTTCATAAAGACAATGGCCAACAGATTTCCGTGCGTTTTTATTATCCTGGTGAAATCGTCGGGCTGATGATTCTGCTTGCTGAGGGTCAAATGAACTTCTCTGTTCAGGCACTTGAAGACTGTGAGACAGTTGTATTACCGAAAAAGAAAATGCTTGAACTTCTCGGCGAAAACCAGATCTTTGCAGATGTGATTTTAAGCGGTATCGGAGAACGGATGAAGTCTCTTTATGATGAAATACGTCAGGAACGGGGTGCAACGGATCGCGAAAATGTGCCACTGTTTCGAACGAGAATCAGAGATATCATGGACAAACCGCTATCCATTCCGGAACATGCGTCGATGCTTGAGGCGGGAAAAATGATGATGCACAGTGATGTTTCAAGCGTTGCTGTAATTGGCAGACTTGGTAAATATGCCGGGGTTCTTCACATGAAACATGTTGTGGAAGCGATGATTGCGCAAAAGGAACATGATCCGGTAAAGGACTGGATGAACGCCTCCGCTGTAACGGTGCAGGAACAGGCATTCAGCTATGAGGTTCTGTCTTATTTCAAGGAAGATACAATCGATCTGGTGCCTGTACTGAATGGGATGGACCTCGTCGGGGTAACCCGACCTGAAACCTTTCTGTACCTTGAAGAATCAAAATATTTGTACCTCTCGCATCAGCTTCACCGAGCAGCCAGACGTGAGGACCTGGTGAAACTCGGACCGGCGAATAATGAGGATTTTCTCTCTTTTACAGAGTTGCTTTTGAACGAACGAACGTATCCAAGAGAAGTCTGTGAACTGATCTCAAGTTACAATGACCACATTCACCGTAAAGCCATTGAATTCGCTTTGAAAGAAATGGAAAATGAAGGACACGGCTCTGCCCCGATCAACTTCTGTTTTATCGTGATGGGCAGTCAAGGAAGAAGAGAACAGGCGTTCAGTTCTGATCAGGACAACGGATTGATTCTTGAGGATTACAGACATCTTGAGAATCGGAGAACCATCGAAGAGTATTTCCATCACTTTGCTGCAAAAGTAAATCGCATCCTGGCAGATGCAGGATTCCCGGAGTGCACAGGCGGTATTATGGCCCGCGAGCGAAAGTGGTGCAGGGATTACAGCGAATGGGTGGAGGAAGTGAACAGATGGCTTAAAGAAGCCGATGCTGAAGAGATTCGTGATTTTACGATTTTCGTGGATTACCGAGCTATCTACGGCGATTTTTCGCTTGCAGAGCGTCTTCGTAAGGAGATTACGCCGGCCATTCAGAACAATAAAACCCTTCATGCTTTTCTGATGAAAGACACGATTCGATTCAGAGTACCCATCAATCCCCTCGGACGCGTCTCCTTAAGAGGCAAAAACAAGGAGCTTGATTTGAAAAAGTCGGCGCTTATGCAGATTGTCAACGGTGTCCGCATCTTTGCGATCCGCTACGGGGTGGAAGAAGTCAATACGGCAGAACGTCTGAAGGTGTTAAAGAATCGGGAAGTTTTCCACCCGAGAGATATGAAAAACGCGATGATGGCAATGGATTATCTCCTTGATGCACGGCTGAAATTAAATATCAGACAAATTCGCGATGATGAACCTCTGTCCAATAAGCTTCCCTATTTGCATATGGATAAAGAGGACCGAAAACCGATCAAAGATGCATTAATCGTTGCAAAACGGATGCAACAAATGACAGAGCTCAGTTTCGCGAAGAACCGGGGGATATAAGATATGAAAGTGTCATCCTGGCAAATCATTAAATATTTCGGATATGATTTTCACAAATTCCACGCAAACAGACAGAAGTGGTCCTGGAAGAATCGCGACGTGATGAAGAGAGTGGATCAGCAGTTAGATTCATTTCAAAATCTGACCATTTATGATGATGAACCGATCGATAATATTACGTTTACGGTATTTGATTTGGAAACAACCGGTTTTTTCTGTAACCTCGGAGATGAGGTATTGGCAATAGGCGCTACGAAACTGAATCGAAACCGGATCGATTTTCCTGAACAATTTTACGAAGTAATCGAACCGGTGAAACCGATGAGTGCATTTGTAAGTAACCTGACAGGGATGACGCACGAAGAGGTGACAGCGGGACTTGCTTTCCCTGAAGCATTTTCAAAGTTTCTCGAGTTTTCAAAAGGAAGTATTCTTGTGGCACATCCTGCGAGTTTTGATGTCCAGTTTTTGAAAATTCTTGCTGACAGGTGGCGGTTGCACGGGTATGATCCGCTGTATATTGATCAGTACCAGCTTGCCAAATCACTGTATCCGAGGAAGAGGAACTCTCTGGATGAGCTGATCAAGCTTTATCAAATTGAAACGAGTGGCCGACATCATGCTCTTGCAGATGCTTATATGACTGCGACCGTTTTTCATCACCTGCTCGATGAACTGGATGCAAAAGATGTAAAAACGTGGGGTGAATTAAAAAAGTTCGGAAAAAGTTGATTTTTTCTTGCTTTTTCAGCCTTTATTCACTATGCTTTATCAGGAAACAGTTCAATATAAGGCAGGAGTGAAAGCAAGATGGTAAAGTTTGTTTTGGGTCTCTTTTTTCTCGTCATCGCCTCAACGTTTATTTTCATGCAATAAAGCTGTCGGCAATTGAAACTTCTCTTGATTTAAATGAATACCGAGGTAAGACTTGATTTTTGTATACAGCTGATATGAGAGATAAAAGCGAATCCCTTCACCGGATTCGCTTTTTCATAAATCAGGCGATGAATGGATGCTTGAATCCGGAGGGAGCAATGACGCATGTATCAGGTCATGAGTGTAACCGGCTATAAACCGCATGAAATCGGTGTGTTTAATGAAAAACATGAGCAGTTGCCATTTTTAAAGGCGGCAATCCGGAAGAAACTGATCCAGTTAAAAGAAGAATGGGATTATGAGTGGGTAGTGATTACCGGTCAAGCCGGTGTGGAGCTTTGGGCCGGAGAAGCGGTTCTGTCGATGAAGGAAACGTATCCGGACATTAAACTGGCTTTACTGGCTCCGTTTTTTGAACAGGAACAGAAGTTTCCTGAGCCGGTAAAAGTCCTCTATGAACAGATCTGGTCAGAGGCGGATCATAAAGACTACATAACGAAACGTCCTTATGAGAATCCTTCCCAGCTCAGGCAAAAGAATGATTTTGTTGTACAAAAAACCCAATGTGCGATGATTCTTTATGATGAGATGACACCGGGATCTCCCGGATATTTTCTTGAGGCTGTTGATAAATACAGGCAGACACAGAAGGGATCCGAATATCCCGTACACATGATGACACCGGATGATATTGAAGATTTGATACGTGAAGAGCTAGATGAACAAAGCTGGAATTGACAAGCTCCCATTACTTTGAAAGAATATAGAGAGAAACGTGAAAGAGGTGGCGACTGTGGTAAAACAGCAGATTTCTAAATTAAGTAAGAATGATATATACGAAAAAGAATTTAAGTCCAGTATGCGGGGCTATAACCAGGATGAAGTGGACCAGTTCCTGGATGAAATCATCAAAGACTATGAAGCCTTTGAAAATCAGATTCAAAAGCTTGAAACGGAGTTGGCCAATACAAAAAAACAGGCCACAAAACTTGAAGAAAATGTGCGAAAGCAGCCTGTTCAGCCAACACAGCCCACGCAAGGGAACACGAATTATGATATTCTCCGAAGACTGTCGAATCTCGAGAAGCATGTTTTCGGCAGCAAACTCTATGATTAATCCGCTTGCTGGCCATGATCGAAATATATACGGATGGTGCAAGTAAGGGAAATCCCGGACCGGCTGGAGCGGGTATTTTCATGAAAAAAGGTGCAACACTTGAGAGATATGCCGTCCCTCTCGGTATAATGAGCAATCATGAAGCTGAGTTCCATGCGTGTATCATTGCACTGGAGAAACTGCAGGAACGCGATGAACGGATCGTTTCATTACGTTCAGATTCAATGCTGCTGGTTGATGCTGTTGAGAAGGACTATGTGAAACAGCCGATATACAAACCGCTCCTTGAACGTATCCTGATTCTGGGCGCATCCTTTGATCACTGTTTTATCAAATGGATCCCGGGAAAAGAAAACAAGGAAGCAGATCATCTGGCAAGGCAGGCCATTCATAAAAATGTGTAATGGGCATTGCATGAATCCTTTTCTAATGGTATGATGTCTTTTGGTTATAAAAGGCATACGTTTTTGTTCGGGTAATCGCTGTGCATCTTGATGCGCAGAGGAAAGTCCATGCTCGCACAGTCTGAGATGACTGTAGTGTTCGTGCCTGGCGAAGTCATAAGCCAGGGCAGTTGCATTCATGCGGCTGACGGCAGGTGATACAGCCTAAGTCCCGATGGGATATGGCAGTATGGACCTTGAAAGTGCCACAGTGACGGAGTCTGTATGGAAACATCCAGAGTGGAACGCGGTAAACCCCACGAGCGAGAAACCCAAAATTTGGTAGGGGCACTGTCGCAAAGGAATAAAACGGAGTGACGGAAAGAACATTTGTTCTTTAGACAGATGATTGCCACCCTGAACATACCTCACCGTTTGGTATTTCAGGGGACAGAACATGGCTTACAGAGCAAAAACGGTGCCTTTTATGATAATATAACCATATGATGAATGTAATGAATCGGAGACAGCTTTGTAGACTAACTGTTCTCCGATTTTCTTTTTCTTTTTGAAATATAAAGTCAGGGCAAAGGTGTGATCACATATGAAAACTTTTACGATTATTGCAACAGCTGCAATGGGTCTTGAAGCGATTGTAGCTAACGAAATCAAGGAACTCGGATACAAACATGTCACAGTCGAAAACGGCAAGGTGATGTTTGAAGGGGATGCGCAAGCAGTCTCAAGAGCGAATATGTGGCTTCGTACGGCAGATCGAATCAAAATATTGGCCGGCACGTTTAAGGCTACGAGCTTTGAAGAACTGTTTGAACAGACGAAGGCGATTGACTGGGATGCCTATATTCATCGTATGGACACCTTCCCGGTGACGGGGAAATCTGTAAAATCCGCATTATACAGTGTGCCGGATTGCCAAAAAATCGTTAAAAAAGCCATCGTGGAAAAGCTGAAAGACACACATAAAGTTAACTGGTTCGATGAAACAGGCCCGAGAGTGAAGGTTGAGGTTGCAATCCTCAAAGATGAGGTAAGCCTCACCATTGATACGAGTGGCACGGGTCTTCATAAACGAGGATATCGCTATTTGCACAATGAAGCACCATTAAAAGAAACCCTTGCGGCAGCCATGATTCAACTGACGAACTGGCACCCTGACCGTCCGTTCGCCGATTTATTTACCGGAAGCGGGACGTTGCCTATTGAGGCTGCGCTGATCGGGCAAAATATTGCGCCGGGTACTCACCGCTCATTTGATTTTCAAAACTGGAGCTGGTTCGATCATGCTATACATGATCGGACGCTTGAAGAAGCGGAAGATCTTGCAAACTATGATCAGCCATTGGACATTCTGGGCACGGACCTGGACCCGAAAATGATTGAACTGGCAGAAAACAATGCCATGGAGGCGGGGCTCGGTGATATCATCCAATTTAAACAGATGCGTGCATCCGATTTTAAACCTCAAAAAGATTTCGGTGTCGTCGTTTCCAATCCGCCGTATGGAGAACGTATGCAAGAAAAAAAGGAAGTGGAACAGATCTACAGAGAGCTCGGCCAAACGCTGAGACCTTTTGATACATGGAGTATTTATATGATCTCCAGTCATCCCAGATTTGAACTCTTGTACGGTCAAAAGGCAACTAAAAAAAGAAAGCTCTATAATGGCACGATCCGGACTGATTATTTTCAATTTTGGGGAGAAAAACCGCCTCGTCCCCGTAAATGATTGATTTTTGAAAATTTACACTTTCTTTGTGTTACTAATTGGTGAAATTTCTGTCGCGGGACTTGTTTCATAGAGGTGTAAAAACGTATAATGGAAATTGAAGGGGGCGAGGTATAATGAAGCCGACGATGACAGACAGACTAGGCAGACCGCTCAGAGATTTACGAATTTCCGTAACGGATAAATGCAATTTCCGGTGCAGCTACTGCATGCCACCGGAAATTTTTGATAAATATTTCAAATTCCTCCCGAAAGATGAGATCCTCTCTTTTGAAGAGATCACCCGTCTTTCGACAATCATGGTGAAAGAAGCCGGCATTCGAAAGCTTCGGGTTACTGGTGGGGAACCGTTAATGAGGCATGAAGTGTCCAAGCTGATTGCCATGTTGAATAAGATCGAAGGCGTGGATGATATTGCAATGACGACGAACGGTTCACTCCTTCCAAAGCATGCAAAGGCGTTAAAAGAAGCAGGATTAAATCGCGTAACGATCAGTCTGGATTCCCTCAATGACGAGAAGTTCAGAAAAATCAATGGCCGAGACGTTGGCGTACAGGAAGTGCTTGACGGTGTCCGGGCTGCTGAAGAAGCAGGCCTTGGGGTCAAAATGAACATGGTTGTTAAGCGGGGAATGAATGAGGATGATATCCTGCCGATGGTGGAGTATTTTAAAGACACAAACGTAATCTTACGATTTATCGAGTTTATGGATGTGGGAAATTCAAATGGATGGAAACTTGATCATGTAGTAAGTAAGAAAGAAATGTATCATATCATTAATAATGTCTTCCCGATCGAACCGAAAGACGCCAATTACCGTGGCGAAGTTGCAGAGCGATTTGTCTTTAAGGATAATCAAAATGAAATCGGTATCATTTCATCTGTGACGGATGCCTTTTGCAGCGACTGTTCACGGATCCGTCTTTCAGCGGATGGCAAGTTTGTCACCTGTCTCTTCTCTGGTGAAGGTCACGACGTCCGATCCGTGATCCGCTCCGGTGCCACAGATCCTGAGATTGCCGGCTTCATTTCTGAACTTTGGGCAAAAAGGGATGACCGGTATTCTGAGGAGCGCCTTAACAATACCGACAAAAAGGATATCAAAAAAATTGAAATGTCCCATATCGGGGGCTAACCATGCAAAAGACCGGACCATTTTGGTTCCGGTCTTTTTTCAGGAATTTGGATTGATGACATCGCGAATTTCAGGGTTATCATAGGTGACGGCATCATAGTCCTCGTCATAATCAATTGTCATCCCATCGAAATACCACTGGTCTTCGTCGGCAATATACAGATGAATCCCTGCTTTTGTATACCGGTGCGCATCGATAGCCGGTGCGCCTTTTTGAATCCCGACTGAAAAACCTCCGGACCCGACGCCTCCGACACGGACGTACAGATACAGTTCATCCCCTTCACTCAGGTTCATTTCTCTTCGGTAGAATTCAATTGCCGCTTTTGTAATGGTAATGGTCACAAAATCCCTCCGTTTAACGCTCTTTTTCAAGTTCACATCATCTTTCTATTTCCTTTCGGGTGATTTTCAAACGTAAAAACGGTATCATGGAATTATCTTGTACATAGAAAGGGGAATGACAGTGTCAGTTCAAACGGAAACAGTCAAAGAACAGTTTTCTGGATACGTAAAAAAGATGAATGATTTTAAGGAGGCTTCCGGGCTTATGGCTTGGGATCTTCGCACAGGTGCACCGAGAAAAGGTGCAAAACAACGTTCTGAGGTTCTGGGCACCCTGTCTTCAGAAGTGTTCGCGATGTCCACTTCTGAAGAAATGAAAACCATGATCGATACTCTCAAAGAAGAAGAGCATTGGTATAAACTGGACGATATCACAAAAAAATCGGTCCTAGAGGTTGAAAAAACATACAACAAAATCGCAAACGTTCCGCCGGAAGAGCATAAAGCCTATGTAATTTTAACATCAAATGCTGAAGTGGCCTGGGAACAGGCAAAAGAAAAGGCCAATTTCGCTTCTTTTCAGCCTTACCTTGAAAAAATCGTTGATTATAACCGGAAATATGCTGAATGGGTCGGCTATGAAGGAAATAAATACAACGCACTGCTGGATGATTTTGAACCGGGTCTGACAGTCGACGTGATTGATTCAGTGTTTGGTAAACTGAAGGATAATCTTGTCCCGCTTGTCAAACAGATTACAGACTCTAAGAACGACCCGGAGACCGGGTTTTTGTTCAGTCATTTTCCAAAAGAAAATCAGGAAGCTTTCAGTAAGCAGATTCTCGGTGAAATGCAGTATGACTTTGACGCAGGCCGATTGGATACTACGGTACATCCGTTTTGTATCGGGTTAAACCCCGGAGATGTTCGGGTAACGACAAAATATGATGAATCAGACTTCCGTACAGCCGTTTTCGGTACCATCCATGAAGGCGGGCATGCTCTTTATGAGCAAAATATTTCAGAGTCCCTGGTCGGCACCCCTCTTGCAGGAGGCACTTCAATGGGGATTCATGAGAGTCAGTCACTCTTTTGGGAGAATTTCGTCGGCAGACATATCGGATTCTGGACGCGCTATTATCAAGATCTGAAATCAGTTGCAGGCGGCTCCTTTGACAGCGTGGATCTTCATTCATTCTTCAGAGCGATAAACGTTGCCGGGCCTTCCCTGATCAGAATCGAAGCCGATGAACTGACCTACTGTCTGCATATCATCGCCCGCTACGAGCTTGAGAAGGCTTTAATCAACGAGGAGTTGGAAGTACGCGATCTTCCTGAAGCGTGGAATAACAAGATGGATGAACTCCTTGGTGTTCGTCCTTCCCATGATGGAGAAGGCGTCCTGCAGGATGTGCATTGGGCAGGCGGAATGTTCGGTTATTTCCCATCCTACGCTCTGGGCTATGTGTATGCCGCTCAATTGAAGGCGGCAATGCTTAACGATCTGAGCAATTTTGATGAACTCCTTGAGCAGGGCAACCTGAAACCGGTGAAAGAATGGATGACTGAGCATGTGCACCAGCATGGCAAGATGAAAGAGCCCCTTGAAATTTTGAAGGATGTTACCGGCTCTGGTGTTGATCCGGATTATCTGATCGGTTATCTCAGTGATAAATACAAAACCATTTATGAGTTGAAAGACTGATCTTAATGAAAGAGGTGGATGTATGATCCGGTTTGACGGGATTTCAAAAACGTATCCTGATGGAACAACTGCCCTGAACGATGTCAGTTTCACGATCGAAGAAGGCGAATTTTTCGTATTAATTGGTCCGAGTGGCAGCGGGAAGACGACAGCAATGAAACTGATCAACAGACTTATTGATCCCTCTTCCGGATCCATCTATCTGGATGATAGGAGTATCCATGATATGACGTTAAAAGACCTGCGGGGGAGGATCGGTTACGTCCTTCAGCAGATAGCTTTGTTTCCTCATATGACCATTGAGGAAAATATCCGGATTGTACCTGATTTGAAGAAATGGCCGAACGAAAAAACGGAGCAGCGTGTAACGGAATTAATGACGATGGTGGGCCTTGATCCTTCGATTTACAGAAAGAGAATGCCGAAAGAACTCTCAGGCGGTCAACAGCAGCGTGTCGGCGTGATCCGGGCTCTTGCAGGGAATCCGGACATAATCTTAATGGATGAACCATTCAGTGCCCTTGATCCAATAAGCAGAGAACAGTTGCAAAAAGATATCGCCAAGTTGCAAAAGGAAATCAAAAAAACGATCGTTTTCGTTACACATGACATGGATGAAGCTCTGGCGCTTGGAGAGCGGATCGCGATTATGAAGGATGGAAGCCCTGTCCAGGTAGATACACCTGAACAGCTCCTTAATCATCCTGCGAATGCATTTGTGGCTGATTTTCTCGGAGACAGAAAAACCCCGTGGCTTGATAAGGTTGAACAGATCTGGGATCGGCTGGAACGAGCCAAAACAGAGAATTCCGTGACTCACGACTCATCAGTCACGCTTCATGAGGTTTATGCTGTGTTAAAAGATGAGAATCTTGACGAGCTCCCTGTCAGGCACGGAGATGAGATTCGCCTGATCAGCCGTGATACCATTCTGGCCCATCTTGAAGAGGCGCACATCGCGCAATCAGGAAACGGGGTGAAGTCATGAAGCTTCTTTCGATCCAAACGTTTTTTCAGCTTGCATCGAACCGTTCCGATTTGCTCCTGAATGCTTTATGGGAGCATATCCATATGTCTTTAATTGCTCTATTAATCTCCGTGTTTATTGCTGTTCCTTTAGGCGTTGTTCTTGCTCATTACCGGAGCGGGGCAGAGCCTGTTATCGGGGTCACAGCAGTGTTGCAGACGATTCCGAGTCTTGCGCTGCTCGGGTTTTTAATCCCTTTCATCGGCATTGGGACGACCCCCGCCATCGTTGCTCTGACCGCATATGCGCTGATGCCGATTTTACGAAACACCTATACCGGTATTAAAGAGGTGGACCCTGCGCTGATGGAGGCTTCAAGAGGCATGGGGATGAATACGCTGCAACAGCTTCACAAAGTACAGCTTCCCCTTGCGATGCCAACAATTATGGCAGGGATCCGTACAGCGATGGTGCTGATTGTCGGAACAGCCACATTGGCAGCACTGATTGGAGCGGGAGGTCTTGGAGATCTTATCATGCTCGGTATAAACAGAAGCAACAATTACTACATTCTGCTTGGGGCCATACCTGCAGCCTTATTGGCTTTGTTACTCGACGCCATTCTCCGATTCACGGAAAAACGCTCTCTGGGTACAAGTATTGCGCCGATTGTAACAGTTGTGAGCCTTGCGCTTTTGATTGTCCTATCGCCAACTGTGTTTCAAGCGTTTCAATTTTCAGATGATGGCCCGGATGAAATTGTCATTGCAGGAAAACTGGGCGCAGAACCGGAGATTATCATCAATATGTATAAACTCCTGATCGAGGCGGAGACCGATTATGAAGTGGTGCTTGAAGATGGATTCGGAACAACCGATTTTACATTTGAAGCGCTCCGTGCAGGTGAGATTGATGGATATTTTGAGTTTACTGGTACAGCCATCGTCAATCTCCTTAATGAAGAGCCGGTCAGTAACGAGGAGCGGCCGGCATTTGAACAGGCAAGAGACGGCATGTATGAGGCATTCGGGTTTGTGTTTCTTGAGCCGATGGCGTATCAAAACACTTATGCCATTGCTGTTACAGAAGAGTTCGCAGAAACCCATGATCTTGAAACCATCGGTGATTTGCGTCCAATAGAAGATGAGATCACGGCGGCCTTTACGTTTGAATTCATCGACCGCGATGATGGTTATCCGGGTATTCAGGATGCTTACGATCTCGACTTTGCGAATGTTCAGGGGATGGATCCGGGATTGAGAGCAGACGCTGTTGAGTCAGGTGATGTTCAGGTCACGGATGCTTATTCCACGGATTCCTACATGATTCGCTACTCACTTGTCGCACTTGAAGACGACGAGCACGTTTTCCCGCCGTTTAATGGTGCTCCTCTATTCAGGGAGGAAGTTCTGCTTGCTTATCCTGAAATTGAGGATGTGCTCAATCAGCTTGGCGGCATGATTACAGAGGAAGAGATGCTTCAGATGAATTATCAGGTGGACGAAGAAGACCGGAATGCCGTTGATGTCGCAAGAGAATATCTTGAAGAGTCGGGTCTTTTGACACCATAAAGGAGGATCACAATGTTTCAACGAATTATGCTTGCAGCTGACGGATCGGATTATTCCCTGAAAGCTGCGGAGAAAGCCATTTTCATTGCAAAGGCAAATCCGACTTCCAAAATAACGGTCGTTCATGTTGTTGACGAACTGCCGTCGCGAACGGATGTGATGGATGCGGAGTTTCAGCCGCGGGATATTCCGGAGCATAGGAAATCTCAGATTGCAAATGTCAGGGAATTGTTGGAGAAAGCGGAGGTTAAGTTTGAGATGAAACATATTTTTGGTGATCCTGGACCGGCACTTGTTCATGAATCCATCGATATGAAGGCTGATCTCGTCTTGATTGGCAGTCGTGGCCTTAACTCATTTCAACAAATGGTTCTCGGCAGTGTCAGTCATAAAGTGGCAAAGCGGGCGAAGTGCCCGGTTATGATCGTGAAGGAATAAATACGCAGATGGAGGCGATAGATCATGAATAATCCTGATATGAAAACCATAAAAACCATTCTCGAAGAGGCGAAAACCATCGCAGTGGTCGGTCTCAGTGACAAGCCGAGCCGAACGAGCTACCAGGTGGCAGAAGTGCTGGTGAATGCCGGCTATCGTGTTATCCCGGTAAATCCGAGAGTGGAAGAGGTTTTTGGTGTACAGGCAGTCGGGTCTCTCAATGATATTGAAGAAAAAGTGGATATCGTGAATGTCTTCAGAAGAAGTGAATTATTAAAAGAAATGGTACCGGATGTGCTGGCCTCAGAAGCACCGGTCTTTTGGGCGCAAATGGGCGTGTATGATGAAGATGTGGCAGATCAGCTGAATGAAGCCGGTAAAACGGTGATTATGGATCGCTGTATCAAAGTAGATTACGCATCCCTTCTGAATGTATGATATGATTAATGGGCAGCTGCAGCATGTGCAGCTGCTTTTCCATTTCAAAATATAAGAACAGGTGTTTGAATGTATTGACAAACCACTCTTCAAACAGCTATTTTAAAAGATAGGTATGTGTCAGAGCAAGAGCTGAAAGGGGATCTTTCGATTGATGAACAAGAATGATTTTGCCTACAACGATGATGCGATTCAGGTACTAGAAGGGCTTGATGCTGTCAGAAAACGCCCGGGAATGTATATCGGCAGTACCGATCACCGCGGCCTGCATCATCTCGTATTTGAAATAGTAGACAACTCCGTCGATGAAATCCTGGCCGGATTCGGTAATGAGATTACTGTTACTATTCATAAAGATCAAAGTGTCAGTATCCAGGACTCAGGTCGCGGCTTTCCGACCGGTATGCACCGATCCGGAAAACCGACTCCTGAAGTGATTCTGACGGTTCTCCATGCAGGCGGGAAATTTGGTCAGGGCGGTTATAAAACAAGCGGTGGTCTTCACGGCGTCGGTGCATCGGTTGTGAATGCCCTGTCAGAATGGCTCGAAGTCACCATCTATCGTGATGGTGTGATTTCTCAGCAGCGATTTGAAAATGGCGGAAAACCCGCAACGACGCTCGAAAAAGTAGGAAAGACGAAGCGGACAGGCACGACGGTTCACTTTAAACCGGATGAAGCCATCTTCGGTTCGATCACTTTTCACTACGACACGCTTGCTGAGCGGCTGAGAGAAGCGGCATTTTTAATTAAAGGTGTGAAGATTGAACTGATTGACGAACGTGGTGATGAGCCTGAACGTGATACGTTCCAGTTCGATACAGGCCTTGTTGCATTCGTGGATTACCTGAATGAAGAGAAAGATATTCTTCATCCTGTGATTCAGTTTGAGGGGGTCCATGATGAGATTGAGGTGGATATCGCTTTTCAGTATAATGACGGTTTTACAGAGAATATGCTCTCCTTTGTCAATAACGTCCGTACAAAAGACGGCGGGACCCATGAACTTGGGGCGAAAGCGGCAATCACAAGAATCATCAATGAACATGCCCGAAAGTTGGCGCTTTTAAAGGAAAAGGATAAAAATCTGGATGGTTCAGATATTCGTGAAGGATTTACAGGGATTATTTCTGTCAGAGTTCCTGAAGAAAAGCTGCAGTTTGAAGGTCAGACTAAGGCAAAACTCGGAACAGCAGAAGCACGATCTGCCGTTGATCAGGTAATAAGCGGGAAACTTGCCTTCTTTCTTGAGGAAAATCCCGAGTTCAGCCATATGTTGATCAAAAAGGCGGTCAAAGCTTCACAGGCCCGAGAAGCTGCGAGAAAGGCCCGTGAAGATGCACGCAACGGCAAAAAGAATAAGCGTAAAGATGCGATGTTAAGCGGCAAATTGACTCCTGCACAGTCTCGTAATCCGAATAAAAATGAACTCTATCTAGTCGAGGGGGATTCTGCCGGCGGTTCTGCGAAACAGGGACGTGATCGGAAGTTCCAAGCGGTGCTGCCTCTTCGCGGTAAAGTCATCAACACAGAAAAAGCTAAACTTGCAGACATCATGAAGAACGAAGAAATCCGCACGATCATTTATGCAATCGGCGGTGATGTGGGACCGGATTTCGACCTGGAGAATATTAACTACGATAAAATCGTCATCATGACGGATGCGGATACGGACGGGGCCCATATTCAAGTGCTTCTTTTGACGTTCTTCTACCGGTATATGCGGCCATTGGTAGAAGCGGGGCGGATCTACATTGCACTTCCGCCGCTCTATAAAGTGAGCAGAGGATCAGGGAAAAAAGAAATCGTGGAATACGCATGGGATGAAAATGGCCTGCAAGGTGCCATTGATCAGGTTGGAAAAGGGTATATCCTTCAGCGCTATAAAGGACTCGGTGAGATGGATGCCACACAGCTGTGGGAAACAACGATGAATCCTGAATCCCGCACGCTCGTGAGGGTGACCATTGAGGATGTGGCAAGAGCTGAGCGTCATGTTTCGACTCTGATGGGAGACAAGGTTGAACCAAGGCGAAAGTGGATTGAACGTAATGTCGCTTTCGGACTTAACGAAGACACAAATATTCTTGATAATGATCATTTACTCATCAGCGAGGAGGAGTAAGCTTTGGAACAAAAAGAGCGTTATCTGGATCTGCCTCTTGAAGATGTACTGGGAGACAGGTTTGGCAGATACAGTAAATATATCATTCAGGATCGCGCACTGCCTGATGCAAGGGACGGACTGAAACCAGTTCAGCGCCGGATCTTGTATGCGATGCATATGGACAAAAATACACACGATAAGCCTTTCAGAAAATCGGCCAAAACGGTAGGTAACGTTATTGGTAATTATCATCCGCACGGCGATTCTTCTGTATATGAGGCAATGATCAGACAAAGCCAGGATTGGAAAATGCGGCATATGCTCGTGCAAATGCACGGGAATAACGGCTCTGTTGACGGTGATCCGCCAGCGGCGATGCGTTACACGGAAGCAAGACTGTCGAAGATTTCTTCAGAAATGCTGAAAGATATCGAGAAAAATACAGTTGACTTCATGCCGAATTTTGATGATTCCCAGGAGGAACCGGTGGTGCTTCCCGGGAGCTACCCGAACTTGCTTGTCAATGGATCTACAGGCATTTCGAGCGGGTATGCGACCGATATTCCACCTCACCATCTCGGTGAAGTGATTGATGCAGCGATTCATCAGATGGACCACCCTGACTGTTCCGTGCACGACCTTTTGACATACATTCAGGGACCTGATTTTCCTACAGGCGGTATTATCCAGGGGATTGAAGGCCTTCAAAAGGCTTATGAATCCGGAAAGGGAAAAGTCGTACTGAGAGGTAAAGCAGAGGTACAGGCGATTCGGGGGAATAAAGAGCAGATCATTATCACGGAAATTCCCTATGAAATCAACAAAGCGAATCTTGTCAAGAAAATGGATGAATTGAGGATTGATAAAAAAGTTGATGGGATTGCCGAAGTTCGGGACGATACAGACCGCACAGGTATGCGTATTGTTATTGAACTCAAGAAAGAAGCGGATTCTCAGGGGATTTTGCACTTTCTGTACAAAAACACCGACCTTCAGGTGTCTTATCACTTCAATATGGTGGCTATTCACAATAAAACGCCAAAACTCATGGGTCTCAAGCAGATGCTTGATGCTTATATTCAGCATCAGAAAGAAGTCGTCACGAGAAGAACAAACTTCGATCTGAATAAAGCAAGGGACCGGGCGCACATTGTTGAAGGTCTTATCAAAGCGATTTCGATACTCGATGAAGTCATTGCAACAATCCGTGCTTCCAAAGATAAAAAAGATGCCAAAAACCGTTTGCAGGCTTCGTACCAATTCACAGAGCCTCAGTCTGAAGCAATTGTCAATCTCCAGCTCTACCGCCTGACTAACACGGATATTACAACGCTTGAAAAAGAAGCGGGGGAGTTAAGAGAGCTGATCAAGAAGCTTGAAGCAATTCTTGAATCGGAGAAGAATCTGATCAAAGAAATCAAGAAAGAGCTTCGCTATATAAAAAAAACATACACAGATGAACGAAGGACCATGGTAGAAGCTGAAGTGGAAGATTTGAAAATCAACCTTGAAGTTGTGGTGCCATCGGAAGAGGTTCGTGTTTCAGTTACGAAAGATGGCTACGTTAAACGGTCGAGCATCCGATCATACACGGCTTCGAATGGCGAAGAACCTTCCATGAAGGAAACCGATAGGCTGATCCATGACCTCGAAGTGAATACGACGGATACCTTACTGTTTTTCACGAAAAAAGGCTCTTATCTTTTCGTGCCGGTTCATCAGCTCCCGGAAACAAAGTGGAAAGATGGCGGTCAGCATATCGCCAACATTGTCACGATGGATCAGGATGACCCCATTATCCATGCCATACCGGTTCAGGAGTTCAGAGAGGACAGATGGCTCCTGTTTGCCACGAAATCCGGGATGGTCAAACGCTCTGTTTTGAAAGATTATCACGCACAAAGGCACTCCAAGGCATTAACCGCCTTGAAGCTGAAAACAGATGATGAGCTGATCAATGTCTATCTGACAAACGGGGAAGAGAATCTCTTTTTGGCAACAAAGAAAGGTTACGGTCTATGGTTCAGTGAAGAAGAAGTCAGTGTCACAGGTCAACGTACAGCGGGCGTTAAAGGGATCAACCTGAAGGAGGGAGATCAGCTCGCAGCACTCTCCGTATTTAACAATGAGCAGAAGCCTGATTTCGTACTTGTCACACAACGTGCTGCAGTGAAACGGATGGCTTTGAAATCCTTTGAGAAAACAACGAGAGCCAAACGTGGTGTGATTATGCTGAAAGAACTAAAGAAAGCACCGCATGAAGTGGCTGCCTGTATGGCGGTTCATGGACAGGAAACGCTTGTGCTTGAATCGGAGACACGAACACGTCACGCGGTTATACCGAAACAGCTGCGATTAAGTGACAGATATACAAATGGATCGTTTATTTATGATGTTCAGTCTGAAGGACCGGTGCAGGACGTCTGGATGATTGAACCAGAACCGGTTGTGGGAATGAACGAAGAATAACCGGTTTAAAGGATTAGCTGATCTGCGGATCGGCTTTTTCTTGTTTTGTCTCAAAAACCTACATTACTTTTTATTATGAGACGGTGATTTCCACTTCTTAATTGGTTCCTATAATTTATATTATGTAAACTAGAATTAAAATAAAAAACCGCTGGATTATTCCAGCGGTTTTCGTCCCTGATAGCCATCCTCTGGTCCATGATAATGTGAAATTTCTTTTTCGCCATATTTCCAGCATAACAGAATCTCTTTTTCATTCAGTTTTGAAGGAAAATCGATGAGCCCAACTTCAACATCTTTCAGTTGAGCACCATGACGTTCAATATTATTCACATGAAGCCTTGCCTGAATTTCAATAAACTCCAGCTTTGATTCAGCAATAAACTGTTCATCCGACGGATTTTCCTGAGCTTGTCCGGTCTGTACAGATCCAGATTTATTCAGCGTGTTGACTTTCGATTTGAATTCTTTATTTAATGCTCGAAGTGCGTCAATTTCCTGCTCCATTAACGGAATCAGTGCGTTGGCTTCGTCAATCGTAAACAACTGCTTGTCAGCCATGTGGGATCACCTCCTGTATATGACCCATTATGACAAACTCATGGCAGGAACAAAAGAAATTTGCCTGTAAGGTCATATTTCAGATCAATTCAAAATGGTGTAAAGCCTTGGCAACGCCAGCCTGCTCATTCGTGGCAGTCACATGATCAGCGGCCTTCTTTGTGATTTCTTGAGCATTACCCATGGCTACACCTATGCCGCAGGCTTTAATCATCGATACATCATTCAGGCTGTCACCCATGGCGATCATTTCATCCATAGCGATTCCAGTCTCCGTACTGACGATTTCAAGTGCACCTGCTTTATTCACTCCGGCCGCATTGACTTCGATATTTGTCTCACTGGAGTTCGTTACTTCGAGGTCATCACATGCCTTTAGGGCCTTAATAATTGCATGCCTTGCTTCATCATCTTTCGTGTCAAAACCGAATTTCAGCCATGTATGCTGATCAATACGCTCAGGCATCGCCAGTTTATATACTTCTTCTGTTGTGGCAGCCCAATTATACGTGTCATATCGCTGCTTCAGCTCCCACATATAGGAGACCCGATCCGGATTTAACGGCACACGGTGAAGCACCTGGTCCGGCAGTCGCCATACTTCACTGCCATTCCCTGTTACAATCAGATCACGAAGCCCGAGCTGTTCTGCGTAATGTTCACAGGCCATCAAAGATCTGCCGGTGCTGAGTACAACGGTCAGTCCGTTTGTAACAGCCTTTTGAATAGCGGTAATATTTTCAGGATGAATGGTATGGTCATTTCGTAAAATCGTACCGTCAATGTCCAACGCAATCAGTTTAATCGTTTTCTTCATAAACAAATCCTCTTTTCTTTATGATCGAAATCGTTATTATTCTTCATTTAACCGTAAATAAAATATACAACGGTTAAAATCAGTGCCGGGATAAACGTGACGGCATAAATGACAGACATATTCGTAAAATGTGATTTTGTTTTCCGGTCGTAATCTTTATCGTCGGGATCTATCCCGATCTTAATCGTCAGTATAAGAGCAATGATGCAAATGATCGCAGCTGGAATGAGGTAGTAGATCATCTGGTCGCTTGTCATGCTGCTCACCCCTTTCTGCCCTCATCATAACCCATTCAGCATAAAAAATACATTGGAAGCCACTGCTTTTACAGAGGCCTGCCTGATCAATAAAAAAGGAGACTGCCATATCATATGGCAAGTCACCTTCGGTTAATCCCGATTCATATTTTTCCCGTAATAGATCTCGTTCATCTCGTGTTGAATCTTTTTGGTGATCATGGACTGTTCTTCATCCGTTAAATCCGATTCATCATAACCAAACAGATAATTGTCGATGTCGAATTCTTTTAATTTGCATTTTGTATGAAAGATATTCTCCTGATAAATATTGACATCAAACATGTGAAACTGATCTTTTATGTCTCGTGGAATATAGTTTTGGATCGAATTAATGTCGTGATCAATAAAATATTTGACGCCATTCACATCCCTTGTGAATCCGCGTACCCGGTAATCCATCGTCATGACATCCGTATCAAACGAGTGGATCAGATAGTTTAAGGCCTTCAGTGGAGAAATCTCACCACAGGTGGATACATCAATATCTGCACGGAATGTACTGATGTCTTCCACCGGATTGTATTCCGGATACGTGTGGACGGTGATGTGGCTTTTGTCCAGGTGCATTAATGTCGTATGCGGTACAGGTCCGGGACTTTCTTCAAACGCTGATTCCGGTGCACCGTCGACCGGGCCTTCAGATACCAGCATTGTTACACTTGCACCCTGTGGTTCATAGTCCTGCTTGGCAATATTCAGAACATGGGCGCCGATCATTTCTGCCACGTCTGTCAGGATTTTTGTCAGGCGGTCTGCGCTGTAATGTTTATCGATATATTTCATATACCGTTTACGTTCATCTTTCGTCTTTGTATAGCAGACATCATACATATTAAAACTTAATGATTTTGTCAGGTTGTTGAATTCATGAAGCTGAATTCGCTGTTCAGGTGTTAAAGTCACTGTCGCATACCCCGCTCATCTCAAAAAATTAACAGTTACTTTATAAAAAAAGTAACTGTTTACGATACCATTATGACATATTGAATAAAAAGTACAAACATTTTTTTGTCTGAAAAGGAGAAAAAGCGCTTTAATTCAGGATTTTCACCTCTGATAAGCTTCGGATTTCATCGCTTGAATGAATGTATCCAAAGCTTGATAATTCAGTGTTGATTGATCATCACCGGATCCAGTCACTCGTCTGACGATCATTTTTTCGAACATATTCATTTTCGAGAAGATCAGTTCACCACCCGGTAAAACAATGGCCGATGCATGTTCCCTTAGGGATTCAGGAAAGGCATTCTCGAACTGCAGCTGAGCTTCCATGTCTTCGTGCATGCAACACAGAAACAGTCCGATTCTTTTCTCAAGAAGCAGGCTTTCATGATGTTGGATCAATGCTTTCATCCGTCTGTTAATTTGACCCATATGGACAGACGCGCCGAGTATGACGCGATCATAGTGCCTGAAATCAGTTTTTTTTGATGTTGAGAGTTCAATCAGTTCAGAATCCGGAATGGCGTTAGAAATATATACTGCAGTTTTATGCGCCGTGCCGTGTTTGCTGCAGTAGATCACAGCTGTTTTCATGTTGATCACTCCGTTTCCAAGTCGAATGATGAGGGCTTTCTACTATCATACGTCACAACTTGGCAGGAGTGTGTGTCAATCTTGCGTCATTCCGTTCGATGAGGCTCTCACAAAAACAGCCTGCCACGAAGGTGGCAGGCATCCATCAGATGATTTTGTATTCTGTGTGCTTGAGTACGGTACGCGGGCGAGAGCCGTCCTCTTCTTTTTCATCTAATTCCACAGAAATGGAGTTTGTATAGGGGGAAATTACTTTTGCGCTCTTTCCTTTATACTCACCCGCAGTGACCTTCACTGCGTCTCCGGAATTCAGGATCGGTTGTTCTTTTTGTTGAGATTCCTCAGCCATTATGCTTCCTCCTTTTGCGGTGACTCCTAAGCTGGAGCCGATACTGTACAAAGGAAATAGTAAACGTTATAAAGGGATCAAGTCAAGTACAAAATACCAAACATTTGTAATCCTTTCTGTTGAAAGAAAATCACGTTCTGGAGCTTGAAATGGTCATGGCATCAAGGTTGATCTTGGCACCGGTTTTTTTGAGGAAATCGAGTCCGACAATTCCGTCTGATTCGAGATCTTCAAATTGAATGGTGAACTCACTCACCTTTAACGGTCCGATACTGAATGATGCGAACGTCATTTCGGTCATCCCATCGGTCAGTCCGAGCTCCTTGCCTTTCTTTAAAGACAATTTTGTATGAGGTGCACAGGTGTCGATGATCATTCTGTCAGCCATGTATATTTCATCCTTTAAATGCAACCGTGCTTCAGTAAACAGCGTGTGATCTTCATATCGAATAGGCTTCAATGTTTCCATCTCCTTTTAATCTGATTGGGATTCAATAAATGTTACAGGATCTCCCAGGTGAATCTCGCCGTCGTTTAGAATAACGCCGTATACCCCACCGCGCCACTCTTTATTGAGGGTGTCCTTCAGACCCGGTAAAGCGGCATCCATCTGCTCACAGGGCTTCGTCTCTCCATAGATTTGTATGCGGGTATTCCCGATCTCCAGTGTTTTCAGCCTGGAGTCTTTCAGGGAAATGCCACTGACGAGAAGATTCGCACGTCGTCTTGATGGATCGAGGTCTCCGTTGAGTTCGGCCATGGCGGCAACCCAGTTCTCTTTTTCGAGAATGGTGACTTGCCGTTTGCCGCGCTGATCAGCATTCCCCTTCAATCCTGAGTTTGCATATGCAGTGACATGGGCCGCTTCATCCATAGGCCCTTGCTTCATTCGTTTGATCCAAATTTGTTCAACAGTTCCAGCCATGTATATCCTCCTGTTTGAAATCATTGCACAATAGTTACCATTCATCATAAAATAGATCAACAGGAATAACAAGCGTATTGTAAATTTAGCGATTCCTGAAGTGATGGATAGAGGAGGTCAGGCATATGATCCGGTTAAGTAATGATGCCGACGATCAATGAAAACGGTAAAAGTGGTACTTTCAATCACCTTATTTTTGATCTTGTATACATCAATACATCTTTATTTTGCCTGGTTGTTCAGTTATGTTATCGAGACAGTAACAGGCGTACAGTCATTCTGGCTGATAGCCATACTGTTTTTGTTAGCCGGGTATTCGTTTCCATTGGGACAAATGATTAAGCCGTTAAGAGTATTGAAAACCTTCGGTGCCATCTGGTTTGGTTTTATTCAATTTGCATTTCTGGTCTTCCCTGCTGCTCATGCCATCGTATGGATTGCTTCGAGGACCGGGATCCCCTTCGAACCGCTCGTTTACTCGGCAGGTGTCTCAGTGTTTTTGCTCTTCATCATTTACGCTGCTGTCGGCTATTATTTTGCAAACTCTCCCGTCATCCGTGATCACAGCATTCGTGTAAATAAAGTCTCGACAGAGCTGACAGAAATGAAGGCTGCGGTCATTTCGGACACCCATTTTGGACCATTGGCCGGCAGAGCAGCTGTTGAACGTCTGCTTGAGAAGCTGACTTCACTGAATCCGGATATCATTTTTATTGTTGGTGATTTTGTCGATGATGAACCGGATTACTTTGTTCAGCATGGTCTTCATCAGCTGTTTAAAAAGCTGAAAGCCCCTCTTGGTATTTACGGGGTTCTAGGGAATCATGAGTACTATGGAGGAAAGCGCAAGGAAATCACCGAAATGATGGAGAATATCGGGATTCATGTCTTACTCGATGATGTCCACACGATTGATGGTAAATTGCAGATTGTCGGCAGGCGGGATAAAACTGATCGAAAGAGACATTCCGTTGAACGGCTGTTCCAGGATCAGGCCATAAAAGGTGAACTCCCCCTTGTCGTCCTGGATCATCAACCTGTTGAGCTGGAGTCGTTTCCAGAGTATCCGGTTCATATGAGTCTGTCAGGACATACGCACCGGGGGCAGATTTGGCCGAATCACGTATTTACCCAAAAGCTGTTCCCTCTTGACTGGGGGTATAAGCAGTTTGGACAGGTTCACAGTTTTGTTTCATCCGGGTACGGCTTTTGGGGGCCACCCCTTCGAATTGGTTCACGCTCAGAAATCCTCTTTATTCAGGTTTCATTTTCCGGGGCTCCTTAAAATCAAAAATAAACCTTTTTTCTGATTCACTCCAAATCATCGACGCCGCAAAAGATTTACCTTTACTCTGAAAACCACTGATTACAGGAGACTCTTTCGACTTCAGCATGTTTTTGACGGCTGTTTTTGGGAGAGTCTTTTTCATGATTCGTTTAGACAACGTAAAGGAGCATTTGTTGGACAGGTAGGCCTCGCATCCGTAAAATTTTCCTTTATCCATGACCTGAGCCCCGCAGATCGGACAGGGGCCGAGGGGTTCTTTACTCCGGTTTTTGTAAGCATCCCATTTTGACTTGCGTGCAGGCAGTTTTGCAATATCCTCCGGAGTAAACACCCACTCTGCGCTCAGATGCAGGGATTCATCGATCAGGTTCTGTATAAACGTATGAATCGATGCCATGAACTCGTCTTTTGATTTCTTCCCATTGCCGATTGAAGACAATGCCTGTTCCCATCTGGCCGTGATCGCATGAGAAGCCAAAGGAGATGAGCCCAATGCGGTAATAAGAAGTTTGCCTTTGTCCGTAGGGAATACGGTGTTTTTTGTAATGGTGATATAGTTTCGTTGCTGGAGGACTGCGATGATGTTTGCCCGGGTCGCTTCAGTTCCAAGTCCTTCCGTCTCGTGCAGGATTCCGGTTAATTCACGGTCATCCACATGTTTTCCTGCTGTTTTCATCAGTGTAATCAGTTCACCCTCTGTATAGCGTTTGGGTGGTTTTGTTTCACTCTCTTTCACTTCAAAAGAATCGCCGGTCACAGCATCTCCCTTATCAACATTCGGAAGCCATTGTTCCTGGGAATTCGCCTTCGGAAAAGGAATCACATCTCTCCAGCCTGGGGAAATCACACTCTTTCCCTTTGATTTGAACTCAGCCCGCTCATCAACGATGGTGTCAATTTCCGTATAGCTCATCATCAGGGGCGGGTAATGGGCTGCTATGAGGCTGTTTACGATCACTTCATAGATTTTTTGCTCATCAGCGCTCAGTTTACTGAAAGATGGAACCTGTTCAGTCGGGATAATCGCGTAATGATCCCGCACTTTCTTTTCATTGACGTAACGGTTTCGATTCTGAAGTGATGAAAAGGGAAGCGGGAAGTGAGCTGAGAATGGCTCTTTTTTTTCAAGTTTTTTTAATATTCCTGGAAACTGGCGTTCCTCCTGTGTGGTGATAAACGTGGAATCCGTTCTGGGATATGAGATATACCCTTTTACATACAGCTTTTGAGCAATCTCCAAGGTGTGCTTTGGTGAAAATGTATACCGCTTGTTCATTGCTGCCTGCAGAGACGACAGGTTAAAAAAGGATGGAGCGGGAATGGCCTTTTGTTTGACCCGCTGATCGAGGATCCGTGCAGGTCTGTTTGTACAAAATGCCTGAATGCGTTCAGCCATCACGCTGTTTAAAAGCCGGCTGTCGCCGTCTTTATGCCAAACAGCCCCGTAGGAGCCCTGCTCATGCGAAAACGTGGCATGCACTTCCCAAAACGGTTTTGAGACAAACTCATCTATCTCATTTTCCCTTTTGACAATCAGCGCAAGTGTTGGCGTCTGAACACGCCCGGTAGAATAGACATCATTGATCCCGTGTTTTTTGAACTGCAATGTATAGGCTCTTGAAGCATTGATCCCAACGAGCCAGTCAGCAAATGAACGGCTCAATGCTTCATCATACAGGTGATCTGTATCAATGCTGTCAAGCAATGCACTGAACCCTTCTTTTACGGCATCAGGTGTCAAAGACGAAATCCAGAGTCGTTTGACCGGCTTTTGATTCCTGGCCTGATGAAGGATCATACGGATGATGGCTTCCCCTTCCCGCTCCGCATCACCGGCATGAATGATCCCGGTGATATCCTGATCATGAATAAAGGACTTAATCGTTTGAAAAGCTTTCCCTTTCCCTTTTATCACCTGGAAGCGGAACTCCTCAGGCAGGATGGGGAGTGTGTCCATCGACCATGTTTTCCACTCAGAACGATAGTGCTCAGGTGGGACAAGTTCACAAAGATGCCCTACAGCCCATGTTACTACAGCCCCTTCAGGAAAATGTGAACAGGCTGGAATGGTAATGAAATTTTTCTTTTTTTGAGGGTTAAACGGGGCGGCGAGTTTTGCCCCCTGATCCGGCTTTTCGGCGATGATTAACTGCATGTCATTCACTCCTGACAGAGAAACTGATGTTTCGGGAACGTTTGTTTTAGTATACCATAAGTGAAGAGGACACTTCTAATCCAGGTTCGAAAGTGTAAGTGATTTAAAAGAAAAGGATCTGGCGGCAATCCGTCAGATCCAGAGCATTATTCTTCTTCATCAATCAGGAAAGTGAAACCATCTTCCTGTTTGACTTTCTTTTCTTTCAAAAGTTTGCCCATCGCCCGTTTAAATGCGGCTTTGCTGAGTCCAAGCGTCGATTTGATCAAATCGGGCGGCGACTGATCCGTCAGCGGCATTTTCCCTTTGCGCTTCTTCAGATGAGTCACAATGGCATCCGCATCCGCTGATTGCCTCTCCGTCACGATCGGCAGCAGACTCAGTTTGATACTCCCATCCTCTTCAATGTCGATCACCCTTCCGGTGACCGTCTGGCCGAGTCTCAGCGGTTTGGGTGACAACTCATGCTGGATAAAACCTCTGTAGCCTTCATCTGTCACAAACAAAGTGGATTCTTCGAGGAAGCGATAGACGTTCCCTGTCACTTCCTGTTGCTTCAGAGAAGTCGGAGCCGAAAGACGCTCACTTTGTACCGTATCCTCTCTCACCGGTTTTGCAACGAGGCGCTCGTGCCGGTCATGGCTCAGGATCACGTAGAGCATATCCTTTGCGTGAGGCCATAAAGACCGTTCTTCAGGGAGTTCATCTTTCGAGACTAGAACATCTTTCTTTAATCCGATGTGCACAAAGACGCCAGCTCTCGGATGCACATGGGTCACTTCTGCCCATCCGTACTGATCCATCGTGATCTCAGGGATCTTCATGGTCGCTTCCATGTCCCCGGCTTTATTCTCATAAAGAAAGACGGTAATCGGTTCTCCCCGCTTAATCGTCCCCTTTGTTTCATCTTTATGAATCAGGATCTTCATGCCTTCTTTACGAAGAACATACCCCGTTTCAATCCCTTTTTCCACCAGGCACTCGGTAATGATCCCCGGCAGTACTGTTTTCTGTTCACGCATGTTTTGCTGTCCCCTTTATGGTCTGATGCAGTTGATTATACACTTATACGCCCAAAAGAAAAAGGACGCATTTGCGTCCTTGATCAGATATGTTTATTTAAATCAGCAGATTAAACAGCTTCTGGTCTTTGTTGATTTCGATATAACTGAACCCGTGTTTTTCCATTCGATGGACGAGGGGATGATAGTCTTCTTTATACTTCAACTCAATCCCGACGAGAACCGGTCCTTTGTCACGATCATTTTTCTTCGTGTATTCGAACCGTGTGATGTCATCATTTTCACCGAGGACATTCGTGAGAAACTGTCTGAGTGCGCCGGCGCGTTGCGGGAAGTCAACGATAAAGTAGTGTTTGTATCCATCGTAAATCAGGGAACGTTCTTTAATTTCCTGCATACGGTCAATGTCATTATTCCCGCCGCTCACGATACAGACAACGGTCTTCCCTTTGATCTCGTGGCGTCGGTGTTCGAGGGCGGATACGGCGAGCGCTCCTGCCGGCTCCGCGACAATGGCCTGCTCATTATAAAGACTGAGAATCGTGGAGCAGACTTCCCCCTCATCAACGAGAACGATGTCATCAACAACACGCTGGGCAATCTGAAAGGTGATTTCACCGACGGATTTCACGGAAGCGCCATCGACAAATTTATTGATCTCCTCAAGTTTTTGTACGGAGCCTGCTTCAAAGGAGGTCTTCATACTCGGGGCGCCGGAAGGTTCAACTCCGACCACTTTCGTGTCAGGGCTGATGTTTTTAATATAGGAACCGACACCTGAGATCAGTCCGCCACCCCCGACACTCATAAAGACGTGGGAAACCGGTTCATCCATCCCCTCGAGGATTTCCATGCCGACGGTCCCCTGACCTGCAATGGTACGAAGGTCGTCAAAGGGATGGATAAAGGTCATCTCGTGTTCATTACAGACCTTCATCGCAGCTTCAAAGGCGTCATCGAACGTATCTCCGTGCAGGATGACTTCCACATAAGGTTCACCGAAGAATTCAACCCTGGATACTTTTTGTCTTGGCGTCGTCGTCGGCATAAAAATCTTTCCCCGAACGCCGAGCGCTTTGCACGCATAAGCCACACCTTGTGCATGGTTACCTGCACTCGCACAGACGACCCCCTGCTGGAGTTCCTGATCAGACAGGGACATCATAAAGTGATAGGCACCGCGAAGTTTAAACGAGCGGACAACCTGCAGGTCCTCCCGTTTCAAGTATATATTGGCCTCGTACTTTTCCGAAAGGATCGGATCGCGCTGGAGAGGCGTGTTGACGACAACGTCTTTTAAATTCTGATGAGCGATCAGAATGTCTCTTACCGGTAATGCGTCAGTCAGTGTTTTACTCATCGTCATGTTCCTTTCCTGCTTAGATTCTGAATTTTGAGATTAATCATATCATATCAGACGTGAGATTGGAAAGACAATCGTTAAATAAAGTCCATTGGTTGTGATAAACTGAATGAGTACCAAGAAATGAAGACTGGAGTGATTAATCAAATGGTAAAATGGGCTTTTATCTCAGACTTTGACGGCACCATTTCAAAAAAGGATTTTTACTGGATTATTATTGAAACTTACTATCCTGAAGGTGAAGAGCTGTTTCATAAATGGAAAGCGGGCGAAATGAAAGACATTGAGTTCCTCAAAACCGTATTCTCATCCATTCATCAGGAAGAAGCGGTGATACAAGACGACATCGATTTGATCCCGCTTGATAACAGCGTCATCCCTTTTATTCACAAAGTGTATGAAAAAGGCGGGGATTTTAAAATACTGAGCGCCGGAACCGATTATTACATCCGTTACCTTCTGAACAGACGAAACTTTCCGGATGTGGAAGTGATTTCGAATCCGGGCTATTATCAGGATCGGAATATTCATTTGGACATTGATCCGGCCGGTCCGTTTTATTCTGAGCGATACGGCATTGATAAGCAGAAAGTGATGCAGCATCTCCGGGAAACGTATGATTACCTGTTTTACTATGGTGACAGTGAACCCGACTCTCATCCTGCGAAAGAAGCGGATCAGATGTTTGCGAGAGATGCGCTTATCGATATCCTTAAAGAGCAGCATACACCATTCAGAGCCGTTGAATCCTTCAGTGACATCGAACGGATTCTCGATGAAGAAGGGTGGCCCGAATCCACATGAGTCATTCCGGCATGAGTATTCCTATACCGGATATCCTTGAAATCGGACATGGTACAATGCAAACCTTGTCCGGTCATTGCGTGGAAAATGAGTTCCACAAAGTCGGCGTGCTGTTTGATGCGTTCTCAAAATCATTTCTTGAAGAGAAGATCTCATCGGATTTGAGTGAACAGGGTATCAGCGTCACCACCGTTGAAATGACAGGCAATGAAGATATCCATGTCCTTATTTCCGAAGCCTTTCGTCTTGATCGTTTTGACTGTCTGATTGCAGCGGGCGGAGGTGCAGTCATTGATGCGGGCAAATATATGGCTTTTTCAAGGCGTGTCCCCTTTATCAGCATACCGACCTCGCCATCGAATGACGGTTTTTCTTCCAGTAACTGCTCTCTGATGGTTGATGGTAAGAAAACAACGGTCCCCGCTGCGATTCCATATGGCGTCATTGCGGATCTCGATATCATTGAGCATGCACCTCTCCCGATGATTCTTGCCGGTACAGGAGACCTGATGTCCAATATTACCGCCATGCATGACTGGTACTATGAAGAGAGACAGGGAGCCGCATCCGTCCATGCGTTTGCTGCAATGCTGAGTAAAAAAGGGGTCAACAGTTTTATCCGTACGCCGATGCAGGATATCCGCAATACACTTTTTTTAAAAGAGTTAATCAGTTCGATGACAATGGGCGGTATTGCCACGATGATCAGCGGAAACAGTTCACCAATCAGCGGATCGGAACACATGATTTCGCATGCTTTGGATCAAACTGCCGAACAACCTCTCATTCACGGCCTTCAAGTCGGCTTGGCAACTTATCTGATGGCGCTTGTCCATGACTACCGCTATGAACGAATGCGAAAAGTCTTTCACAGAACCGGTTTTTTTGAGCATATCAAAACCCTTCCCCTAAAGAGATCAGAATGGGAAAGGGCAATTGATCTCGCACCGGAAATGAAACCGAAACGCCGGACATATCTTCACGAGGCAGAACATCGCAGACAGGCGAAGCTCTTCCTCCACTCTGATAAAATACTGAACGACTGTTTTTCAGGCCGGTGAGTTTTTGTGAGAAGGCATCTGACGGTTATCTTGAAAGGGCGCGGTACACATCTTTGAGTGTATGGATGCCCATGCTCTCCATGACGTTGACAGAATGGATCCATAGCTCAGCTGCGAGCTTTGCATCATGAAGAGCATGGTGCCTGCCTGCCGGTTCGATATTAAAGTACCTGCAACAGGCTTCGAGTTCGGCAGTGTCTCGCAGATCAGGTTGCAGTTTGGTCAAAAAGATCGTGTCAATAAGACGCCGTTGAAACGTCGCCCGAAAGGAACGCCACAACGCATCCTGCATAAAGCCCTTTTCGTGGGCAGCATGGTGAGCAATAAACAGATCATCCTCAGCGAAAGCGAAGAAACGGGTTAATACATCAGCTTCAGCCGGGGCATTCAGGACATCTTCTTCCTGAATGCCTGTTAAATGCCGGATGGTTTCAGATATGGGTTGATCGTAATAGACAAAGCTGTAAAACGTATCATCCGTGATCTCATTGTTTTTGATTTTCACCCCGCCAATCGAGAGAATTCTGTCTTGCTTTTGAGGGAAGAACCCCGTGGTCTCAAGGTCAAACACGGTTCCTGACAGAGCGCGAAGTGGAATATCAAGGTCCATTTTTTCTTTGGCTGCCTTCTCCGCCTCTTTTATAAATGCCGCACCCGCCGGGTTGTTCTTGTCCCCCCCTTGAACGATACCGGACAGTTGTCTGATCAGTTGAGTTACGGGATTCATGATCGGTCCCCCCTGCCGGCAAATGTAATGGCTTCATTTAAAAGGTGATTCCCTTTTTCCATCCATTTTTTCACTTTCTTTTTTTCCTCAATACTCCATGCATCGGGATCGAGAAAATGAGCGGCATTTCTGGAATCACCCGTAAAATGACGGAGCCGAAAAGATAATGCTTCTTGGAAGCAGTCTCGTGCGTTTTCTGCGTCGATTCCAGAGATCGTCAAATGATGCAGTCTGCTAAGTGTGTCGGCATCGGTGATTTGAAAAATGGGCAGCAAAGATGCGTGCAGCATGGACATATGGAAATATCACCGTTTCCCGGTAATCAAGCTGCCCCCTGAAATCTCCTTTTGTTTCCGTGAAAAGTTGACCCAGGATGCCTTTCCCCTTTTTTCGGTGCCCCACATTATCTGCCAATCGTCTGATGATCCGCGGATTCTGCTCGGCAGCATTCTGCATCAACTGTTTTTTGAATGCAGGGAAATCAACGCCATCACTGAACACAGCCCGACTGTCCAGAAAAATTGTGTAATAGCGGATCGATTCCCACGTGTCTTCTTCGACCCACTGTCTGATCTGATGGCCCCAATCTGATTCGGACTGACACCAAAGAGGTTCGCTGGCCATGATTTTTCCGTCGCAATACGGATAACCGCATGTGGCAAGTCCATCGGAAATGCGCTTTCCCCATTCAAGAAAATAGGGTTGATGTTGCACAGACCCATGAAACACAAATCCGTGGTCCTGATCACTGAATGAGGCCTGTTCCATTCTTCCGGCACTTCCCATCACAAAGAACGCAAAAGGAGCGGGGGCTTTGCCCCTCGCCCGCTCATGCTCTTGTTTGGATAGCTCAATTACTGCAGAAAGCATATGATGATGGGAAGCTTGCAGTCCTGCATGGGTATCTGCATGATGGATCTCAGGCAGCCATGCTTGTCTGATCGCTTCATAACTGTTGTAAGTGGATCGGACATCTGCTTCCGTGTTCATGTTTATGCACCTTCCTGCTTATCTTTGTTTTCCATTGGTGTAATATTTTCCGGATACCCATAGCTTCCGTGTTCACTGATGTCCAGTCCCATCAGTTCTTCTTCCTCAGATACGCGGATACCGCCCATTGTCTTGTCCATTACTTTGAGAATGATGTATGCCACAACGAAGGCATAAATACCGGAAACTGCGACACCGGTGAACTGAACTCCAAGCTGTGTTACACCGCCGCCATAGAACAGTCCTGGTAAACCACCGTTCATCTCTGCAAGGGCAGGTGTGGCAAAGAAACCGGTAGAAAGAGTTCCCCAAATACCTGCAACACCATGTACAGAAAGCGCGAAAATCGGATCGTCAATACCCATCTTATCAAAGAATACCATAGCGAGGTAAACAAGGATACCACCGACGATACCGATGACAACCGCAGCCCATGTTGCGACGAATGCCGTCGAAGCAGTAATGGCAACGAGACCGGCAAGTGCCCCGTTTAGCATCGTTGGAACATCAGCCTTGCCACGAAGAATCATGACGGTTCCCATTGCTGCAAGGGCACCTGCAGCTGCTGCAAGCTGAGTGGTGAGCGCGACATATCCGAAGAAGGCTCCTTCTACACCTAATGTACTGCCGCCATTAAAACCGAACCAACCAACCCAAAGGATCAAGACACCGAGTGCTGTGTAAACCTGGTTGTGACCCTGAAGATCATTGGAAGAACCGTCTTTATTGTATTTGCCAATACGGGGCTTCAAAATGATCGTTGCAGCAAGGGCTGCCATCGCACCGGTTAAGTGAACAACCGTTGAGCCTGCAAAGTCCTGCTTACCAAGTCCTGCTAACCAGCCGTCACCCCAGATCCAGTGTGCAACAACCGGATAAACCAGCGCTGAGAACAAGACTGCAAATACGATGTACGCCGACAACTTCGCACGTTCAGCAAATCCTCCAAAGGCGATGGTCAATGCAATGGCTGCAAAGGCCAATTGGAAGATGAAGTCAACCGATCCTGCCAACCCATCTACTGTAGAAGTGAAATCTCCATAGAAAAAGTCCGAAAATCCGATAAATGCATTTCCTTCTCCGTAGATGAAGCCGTAACCGACTGCCCAAAACACAAGTGAAGCAATTCCGACCGAAAAGATGGTCTTCCCTGCTATGTGTCCGGCATTCTTCATTCGCGTTGAACCTGCTTCAAGAAGAATGAATCCTCCCTGCATCAACAATACAAGGGTAAAAGCGACAATAATCCAAACGTTGTTCAATAAAAACATTTCATCCATTTGACTCACTCCTCTTAAATTTGTGTCAGCTAATGTGACGCTGAACTTAAGTCGAATTATACCGTCTGAATTTTCAGATTCATCATTTTTGTCAGGTTATGTGACGGACTTTTGTTGGTAAGCGTTTACAATAAACGGTGAAAATCCAATCAAAAAAGCTCCAGATGCTTGACCTATCTGAAGCTTTGGCGATTCTTCATGATTTTTTGTTCAATGTAGCCAGTACCGAGAAGTACACCGGTTACAATGAGGAGAAATCCGACGCCGTGACGAAGCGTCACGGATTCGTTAAGAAATAAGGTTGCACCAATAAGGGCAAATAACGGCACAAGATTGTTGAATACCGCAGACTGTGCAGCACCGATATTACGTATGGCTATATTGTACATAAGATGGCCAAGCCCTGTGGCGAAAACAGCTGAAGCAAAAAAGACTCCCCAGGCCATGGACGCTTGAGGAAACTCGGGGATTACTCTCGGTTCTGTTAACCAGCCATAAATACTGAGAACCGCTGCACCGATCAAGAGCATCATGCCGGTCATTTGCTTTGGGTTCAGTTCGAGGGTTGCTTTGCGTATGATGATAAACGAGACCGCCTGAACAAGCATCCCGGCAAAAATCAGCAAATCCCCTTCTGCGATCTGAATACCCCTTAGCAGTGACCCTTCAAAAACGACAAGTGAAACACCTGATAAGGCGATCAGGACACCACCATACTGGAGTCGCGATAACGCGTCTTTTAAAATAAGGGTGGATAGGATAGCTGTTGTAATGGGGATCAGTCCGAGGATCAGCGAGGCGTTTGACGCTGTTGTCAGCTGCAGTCCTCTTGCTACGAGGGCATGATGCAACACCTGACCAAACAGAGCGGCTGCTGTGACATAGTACCACTGCTTTACTGTTACTTTGCTGATGTCATGCATCAGGAACAAAATCGTGATGAGAACCAGTCCCGCAGCTCCAATTCGCATGCCTTGCATCATGACGGGAGAGAAGTGTTCCACAAGATATTTGACTGCCACGACATTCAATCCCCAGAAAATCATGACAACAGTCAGCATCAGATAGGTTTGATTATGCTTCATAACGGTTCCTACTTTCAATTAAAAGTGATGATAAACAGTCTTCATTCAGCCGGATACGCGCCTTCAGCAACACAGTTTTACACAATTGATCTTCTTCAAACCGATTCAATGACATATTGATCAGTGGTAGAATGAATGACTGTGATATACAGGAGGTGAAACTGTGAAATCAAATGGTCTGGTTAAAGAAATATTTGTTCTTCGGAGCGTGGGCTGTTTGAGCATCGTTCTCCTCCACAGCATATTTATTGCCCTGCAGACCGGAGCGGTTTCAATGGGGCATATGCAGGTTACCTTACTTGATTCCCTGCAGCTGCTTCTGAATTTCGGGACACCCATGTTTGTGTTTATATCCGAGTTTATTATCGCATATTCGTACCGGCAAAAACCGATTCCCAATTCATTCTTTTCAAAGCGGTTTAAGTTTATATTTCTGCCGTATCTGACAATGGCCCTGATCTATGCCCTTCCTTTTTTTCATCTGGGTTTGGACACATGGAGTCAAAAAGCCGTTATGAATATTTTTGTCGGTGACTATCACGGATATTTTATATTAATCATTTTTCAGTTTTATCTGTTTCATTATTATTTCAGCGGCTGGCTGAAGCGATTAAAACCGCTGAAGGTTATTGGAACGGCGTTTGTGATTAACTTGCTTTATGTTGCATTTTTTAATTTCGTTCCTCCGCCGAATGACTCGGCAGCTGTGCTCTATATTTGGGAACGCTTTTTCTGGATTCCGATGTTCGGATGGATCTTTTATTTTATGATTGGTTTTTATGCAGGGACGTATTACGAAACATTCCTCAGTTTGTTGAAGAAATACCGTGTATGGGTCATGATGCTGCCGGTTATTACAACCGTCGTGATGCTTTGGCTCTATCACACGGAGATTCTGACCGTGAATACATCCAAACGGGTTGATATTCTCTTTCAGACAACAGCCGTCAGTCTCTTGCTGTTTTACCTGGTGAATCGGATGAAGTACCCATGGCCGTTTATGGTCTTTATCAGCCGTTATTCATTCGGCATTTATTTATGGCACTATGCATACATCTTTATCTTTGATTACGTTTATGACAATTGGATTCCATGGTCCTTTAACGGTTTTTATTTTATGGTCCTCTTTGTTTTCAGTCTCAGCATGTCCATCATGACGGTGCGCGTTTTATCCTCATGGAGCTATGGGTATCTCTTTATTGGCAAAATCGGTATTCCTTACCGGAAGCCGGAAAAAACACCGCCAGCCGCTTCGTAACATCATCATTCGAAGTGCGTCAGGCGGTGTTTGTGTTTATTCAGTGCGTTTGGCATCCAGTATCAGCTGGAGCAGTTGAAGCCGCTGCAGATCATTGACACTGTCCCGTGTCATTGAGAAGGAATGGTGATTCGAATCCACCCGGTGAACAAAGACGAGATCATATTCGGGAATGACCTCAATGGACTGGCCGTAACGTCCAACTGCAGAAAACATGCCAAGCTCTTCGTAAATGCCTGCTGTGGCTGACCACCATAAATAGCCGTAATCAAAAATATTATTGGAAGCTACCTCTGCGTGAGGCTGCGTACTCAGCTCAATCCATTCCTCCGGTACAATCTGCTCGCCTTCCCATTCCCCATTCTGCAAATACAGCTGACCAAAGCGGGCAAAGTCTCTCGCAGACATGCGAAACAAATAGGAAGGGTGCAAAGATCGTCTGTTTTCATACTTATAGTTGGTATTTCCCAGACTGAAATCTTCCATGCCTAAAGGAACGGCAATCCGTTCATGAAAATCTTCAAACAGATCACGTTCTGTCTGCTCGTTATAAATACTCCCAAGTACATTAAAATCCCAATTATTATAGTAATAATAGCTTCCCGGTATTCGGGTTCCCCTTGCAGGCCTTGCCTGGCGCATATTCCAGGACTCCTCACCTGCAGGAAGATATACACCGGATGTTGAGGAAAGCAGATGCTGAAGCTGGGCACGCAATTCGAGACCGCTTAGCGGCGGTTCTTCTTCAATGTCGTAGTCAGCCAGCGTATCATCAAGAGCAAAGGTCCCCTTCTCCCATTCGATGCCGTAAAGGGCACTTAAAAAACTCTTTCTGACGGAATGGGCATTTGTGTTTGTGGTAACATCCCCCCATGATAACAGGACCTTCCCTTCATGGATGACCATCAATGCTGTAGAGTTGATGGATTCGTAATAGTTCCGGGCCTGAATCAGCTGCTCGGGGTTCCAGCCTGCTTCTTCAACGCTTTCATGGTAAGCCCATGTGGTTTCCGTTTCTTCATCGAGTGTCATATAGGCAACGATGAAGATCATCGTCAGGATGATCAGAATCACCGATAAGATCAATGGCAACCGGTCGAGCATGATTATCACCTTCACTGTTTGATGGATAAGATGGTTTCCTTTACTTTATCACGATCGTTCGCTCTTGAACATTCCCTCTCAATGGTTGTGAAAAACTGTTCAAAGCGTTGACGGTTGCTGTAAAAACTGATAGGATCACTTTATCTGAATAAATCGTCATTGAAGCGGATGGATAACACTATCTGTGGAGACACTTCTGGAGAGTTCACGAAGGTGACGCCGAAGGATTCATAATCTCAGGCATCAGGACAGAAGCGTAGCAAAAGACCCCGAAACCGTTCGGGGTGTTCTGTCACGTCTTCCTCCGGGATTGGATCTTGCGTCCAATCTTTTTCTTTTGCTTCATAAAAGAGGTCTCGCCTCTGAAGAAAGATACTACGAATTGAAAGAGGGATGAACATGGAACAAAAACGGGCAGTAATCAGTGTTGTCGGGAAAGACCAGGTCGGAATAATTGCAAGGGTTACGACCATTCTTGCGAAGAATCAGCTGAATGTTCTCGATATCAGTCAGACCATTCTGCAGGATTTCTTTACCATGATGATGATTGTGGATTTACAGGAATCAGCGGATCTCGATCAGCTTCAAAAAGATCTTGATCAGGTCAGTGAAGAGATGAAACTGCAGATTCACATGCAGCAAGAAGACATTTTTAAATCCATGCACCGCATTTAACGATCAGGAGGTCGACATACATGAGTATTGCAATGAATGAAATCCAGGAAACCATCCGAATGGTACAAATGGAAAGCCTGGATATCCGTACCGTTACGATGGGGATCAGTCTGAAAGACTGCATTGATGCAGACAGTAAAGAAATGAACCGGAAAGTGTATGAGAAGATAACCGGCTATGCAAAAGAACTCCGTTCTACTGCCGATCAGGTCTCCAAAGAGTACGGCGTGCCGATCATTAACAAACGGATCTCGATCACCCCGGCATCAGAGCTTCTTGGTCAGGCAACGGTGGAAGAAGCTGTTGAACTCGCGAAGACCCTTGACAAAGCTGCAGAGGATCTTGGTGTTGATTTTATCGGGGGATACTCAGCGCTTGTGCACAAAGGGATCACAAGAGGTGATCAGGTCCTTCTTGACAGTCTGGCTCGCGCCTTGAGTGAAACGAACCGTGTTTGCGGATCTGTCTCCGTTGCCACAACAGCAACGGGGATCAATATGGATGCAGTCAGAAAAATGGGCGAAGTCATCAAAGAAGCAGCGGAACTGACCGCTGAATCAAACGGTATTGCATGTGCCAAGCTTGTTGTGTTCTGTAATCCTGTAGAAGATAACCCGTTTATGGCCGGAGCATTTCACGGTGCTGGCGAAGGTGAAGCCGTCATCAATGTCGGTGTCAGTGGACCGGGTGTTGTCCTGAATGCGCTGAAGCGCCACCCTGAGGCTGATTTGGGCGAGGTGTCTGAGATCATTAAACGGACTGTTTTTAAAATCACACGTGCCGGAGAACTGCTTGGTCGCGTTGTGGCAGAGAGGCTTGAGCTGCCCTTTGGGATTATGGACCTCTCCCTCGCACCGACAAATGCACAAAATGACAGTGTCGCTGAAATACTTGAAGAAATCGGTCTCGAGCGGGTAGGTACGCACGGGACGATCGCTGCACTGGCACTGATGAACGATGCCGTCAAAAAGGGCGGCGCAATGGCAAGCTCGTATGTCGGCGGCCTCAGTGGCGCGTTTATCCCCGTCAGTGAGGATAACGGGATGATTAAAGGACTCGAAGACGGTGCGCTGTCTCTAGATAAACTCGAAGCGATGACCTGCGTATGTTCTGTCGGGCTTGATATGATCGCGATCACAGGAGACGTCTCCCCTGCAACATTGTCAGGTCTGATTGCCGACGAAATGGCCATCGGCATGATCAACAAGAAAACAACAGCGGTCAGAGTGATTCCCGTACCTGGTAAAAAAGAAGGCGAAATGGTTGAATTCGGCGGTCTGCTTGGCCGCGCGCCGGTTATTGGTGTGAATCCGTTCGGTTCAGATAAACTGATCCAAAGAGGCGGAAGAATCCCCGCTCCTCTTCAATCACTGATCAACTGACGAAAAATCAGGAGAATTTGCATAGATGAAGAAGAGCCGGGGATTACATATCCCGGCTCTTCTTCCATTCCTCGAATTCTTCTGGTGACATCGGCCGCAATATTTCACCGTCCCCTTCCTCAATCAGTGAGATAAACCGGCTGCGAAGCTGACTGATATCTGTATTGAACGGGATGCTCACGATCTGTTTGTCGGGACTGATGAAATGATATGTCTCATAAGCACCCGTACCTCCGTCAGAGCGAAGTTCCGGGACAAAATATGCGACCTCTTCCCAATGAAGGGTATATAAGGAGGTGTCCCTGAATTCATTTTGATGTACCCCATCATCGTCTAAAAAGAAATAGGTGTGAATCCCGAAGTGATAGAAGGGGATTCCGGCAATCACGACTGCAAGCAGGACGAAACTGATAAACCAATTGCTGTTCACAACGGCTGATTTCCATTTCGACAATAAAAAATAGAGCAACGTAACTGCCGGAACCGTCAGCATCCCCGCTCCGGCAATTAAATAGGCTTCCCCGGGTGTTCCGAAGTACCAGTGTTCTCTTGAGTGAAAGAGTATGTCCTGTGCAATGAAAATAATGACAAGGGGCATAAACAAAGCAGAAACGCCAAAAACAAGGCTCAGTACAATAAGTGTTTTATGTATATCATCCAAATCGATTTTCCCGAACAGTTTCATTGTAATTATCCCTCCATCTTCATAAAGATTAACATAAGTTTACAGGCGTGCACAACATTTTCAAAGAAAGCTTGACAATGCGAAAGAATTATCTGATAATACAGAAAATACCCAAAGTCCTCGCCTTGCAGTTATCACTGGGCGGGGGCTTTTCTCAGTTACATCCCCCCTATTTAAAAGGAGTTGTAGAACGGTGCATAAATCAAAAATCGTTATAAAAATAGGAACCAGTTCATTGGCATCTTCATCCGGCGCCTTGTCCGAAGACAAATTGCATCAGGTTGTGACGATCGTCAGCGAAGCGATGGAGGCGGGCCACCAGGTCATTTTGGTCTCTTCAGGTGCCATCGCTGCCGGCTACGAGCGGATCGGTTATCCGGTCAGACCCGAAACGACAAAGGCCAAGCAGGCTGCGGCATCGGTTGGCCAGGCCATTTTGATGAATGCCTATCAGGAAGCGTTTATGAAACGCGGCATCGTCTCGGCCCAGCTTCTGTTGACAAAACAGGAGATTATACAGGAGGCAAGCTATCATCATTTGCAGAATACAATGACTGAACTGCTGCAAAGAAAAGTGCTTCCGATTATTAATGAAAATGATTCGACGTCCATTGATGAGCTGACATTTGGCGATAATGATCACCTCGCCTCCCTCGTATCCGGCTTTATCCATGCAGACTATTGTATTTTGTATACCGATGTGGACGGGATCTATGATAAAAATCCGAAACTTGACCGATCGGCAAAACGGATTCGCACGATCACCGCTTCCGAACTTGAAAAGCGATCCGACATTGATTTAAGGGGTGGCTCGAGCCAGGGCACAGGAGGTATGGCAGCGAAGCTTCATGCCGCACTGCAGGCATCGGGTATGGGGGCAAGCGTGTTTATCGGAAAACTTGATCAGCGCATCCCCTCCCTGGTTGAAACGACAATCAACGGTGATGGGCCGGGCACATACATCATTTCCGATCAGCCGGTGCCTTTACGGTCGAAGAAACAGTGGATTGCGTTTCACTCGCCCGTGTCCGGTGAACTGACGATTGATGAAGGCGCTGTGAACGCACTTCTTTCGGCTGGGAAAAGTTTACTTGCTGTCGGCATTTTAGGATCCTCAGGAGATTTCAACAGCGGAAGTACTGTGATTGTCCGTTCCTCCGATGCGTCGGTCATTGGAAAAGGCCGGGTTAGACTCAGTTCAGACGAACTGAATCAACAGCTGACTCACAAAATGAAAAGCCCCTCTCCTGTTGTGATCCATCGGGATGAGTGGATATCTGTCAACGACACCTACAGAGAAAGGATGACTGAACATGACTTTACCATCCATGAATGAAACGCTGTTAAAAGGATCATTGGGTAAACTGGCAGCCAAATACGTATCACGTACGTCAACGGAAGAGCGGCATCGGGCGCTTCTTTCTATCAGCAGTCATCTTGAAAAGAATCGCGAGCTGATCCTTGAAGCCAATCAGAAAGACGTCGAGAGAAGCCGGGAAAACGGTGCGACTGCGGCATATATAGACCGGCTTTCACTCGATCACGGCCGAATTGCGTCTCTGTCAGAGATGCTCAAGAAACTTGTGACGCTTCCGGATCCATTATTTCAGATCAAAGAGGAAACGATACGTCCCAATGGTCTTCATATCAAGCACGTAACAGTCCCACTCGGTGTGATCGGTATCATTTATGAAGCAAGGCCTAATGTGACAGTGGATACAGCTGCTCTTGCGCTAAAAACAGGAAACACAACATTGTTAAAAGGAAGTTCTTCCACCCTTCATACAAACAGGGTGCTCGTTCAAATAATGCAGGAAGCACTTGTCGATGAGGGGTTTCCGGCAGAGACGGTGCAGCTCATCGACGACCCTGACCGAACGGCACTTCAGGATATGTGTCATGCCAGAGGATATCTTGATGTGCTGATTCCCCGTGGAGGCGAAAAACTGATTCAGACCGTTGTGGAACAGTCGACTGTTCCTGTGATTGAAACAGGTGCAGGTAATTGCCATGTTTACATTGATGAATCTGCGGATCCTGATATGGCGATTAATGTCGCTGTTGATGCAAAGACGCAGCGACCTTCCGTCTGTAACGCGTGTGAGACCATTGTTGTTCATAAAGAATGGCTCGCCGAAAATGGACAAAAACTGATCACGGCTCTCGAAGAAAAAGGTGTTTCGATTCACGGTGATCGGCACGTTCAAGAGCTCTCGGAGACGATTATTGAAGCAGATGAGGATGACTGGAAAACCGAATATCTGTCGCTTGACGTGGCGATGAAAACCGTTCCGGATATTGGCAGTGCGATCTCACATATCAGCACATACAGTACGTTTCATTCCGAAAGCATTCTGACAGAGAATGATCATCATGCCCGTTTGTTTTTTGCATCCATTGACGCAGCTGCGGTTTATCATAATGCTTCTACAAGGTTTACCGATGGTGAAGAGTTTGGTTATGGTGCCGAAGTTGGCATCAGCACGCAGAAACTCCACGCGCGGGGACCTATGGGCTTACCTGCGTTGACAACGACGAAAGCCATCATCAGTGGAACAGGGCAAACAAAAGCATAGAAGAGGATTGCTTGAAAGTAAGAAATATCTCACCTTCCTCATTAATTATGCTATACTAGTCTGGTTGAACAATTCTGAAACAGAGGAGCTATTTTTAATGAGTGTAAAAAACAACATCCGCAATATTGCGATTATTGCACACGTCGACCACGGGAAAACCACACTGGTGGACGAATTACTGAAACAATCCGGAACCTTTCGAGCCCACGAACATGTCCAGGAGCGCGCAATGGACTCCAATGATATTGAAAAGGAACGCGGTATCACTATTTTGGCTAAAAATACGGCCGTTGACTATGAAGGTACGCGTATCAATATCCTGGATACCCCGGGACACGCAGACTTCGGCGGTGAAGTTGAACGGATTCTGAAAATGGTCGATGGCGTGTTGCTTGTTGTCGACGCGTTTGAAGGCTGTATGCCACAGACCCGGTTTGTATTGAAAAAAGCAATGGAACAGAAGCTTCGCCCAGTCGTCGTGGTCAATAAAATTGACCGTCCTGCGGCAAGACCTGAAGAAGTGGTCGATGAAGTGGTGGATCTGTTGATTGATCTGGGTGCAGATGAAGAGCAGTTGGACTTCCCTGTCGTCTACGCTTCGGCTTTAAACGGTACGTCCAGTGCCTCGGCTTCTATTGAAGACCAGGAATCGACAATGAATCCGGTTTTTCATTCGATTATTGAGCATGTACCGGCACCAATTGCAAATGACGATGAACCGCTGCAGTTCCAGGTGACGATGCTCGATTATAACGACTATCTCGGTCGAATGGGAATCGGGCGTGTTTTCAGGGGCCGCGTGAAAAAAGGTGACTCTGTTTCGATTATTAAACGGGACGGCAGCCATAAGAATTTCCGCATCTCCAAAATGTTCGGTTTTATCGGACTTAAGCGACATGAAATTGAAGAAGCTTCTGCAGGTGAACTGATTGCGATTGCCGGGGTCGAAGATATCATGGTTGGAGAGACCGTTTGTCCACAGGATGAACACGACCCCCTCCCTCTCGTCCGAATAGATGAGCCGACGCTCCAGATGACCTTCCTCGTGAATAACAGCCCGTTTGCAGGCCGTGAAGGGGATCATGTGACGAGCCGTAAGATTGAAGCACGATTGCTTCAGCAGGTTGAGACGGATGTCAGTCTCCTTGTGGAAAACACGGAATCACCGGATGTGTGGAAAGTGTCAGGCCGTGGTGAATTGCATCTTTCAATTCTGATCGAAAATCTCAGACGTGAAGGTTTCGAGCTCGCTGTATCCAAACCTGAGGTCATCATCCGTGAGATTGACGGAAAATCATGCGAACCATACGAGTCGGCGCAGGTCGATGTCCCGGAAGATTATACCGGTTCAGTCATGGAGTCCCTTGGTGAACGAAAAGGGGAACTGTTAAACATGGTCAACAAAGGCGACGGTCAGGTCAGAATGGATTTTCTGATCCCGTCCCGCGGACTGATTGGATATACGACGGAGTTTATGGCTCAGACAAAAGGATACGGTATTTTGAATCACAGCTTTGAAAAGTATGCCCCTGTAGCTGAGGGTTACACAGGTGGACGCCGTCAGGGTGCCCTTGTATCCATGGAAACCGGTAAAGTCACGCAGTATGCGATGATTCAGGTTGAGGACCGGGGTGTGTTGTTTGTCGAACCGACTACGGAAATCTATGAAGGAATGATTGTCGGGGAACATAACCGTGATAATGACCTGACGATCAATCTGACAAAAGCAAAGCAGCAGACCAATATCCGTTCTGCCACGAAAGAACACACCGTGACGATGAAGAGACCGAGAATTCTATCCCTTGAGGAAGCACTCGAGTTTTTGAATGACGATGAATATTGTGAAGTGACTCCGCAATCAATCCGTCTTCGGAAAAAAGTTCTTAATAAAGCGATGCGTGAACGAGAAGAAAAAAGAAAAAAACTTGCTTTGAAACAAACCGAGCAAGCTAAATAATGGTTCAGGAATCCACATTTTAACATGTGGATTCCTTTATTTGTATAGACATCTTTCAAAAACGATGCATTTCCAATAATACCGGAGGAAATTAAAAGCATCCCACTACTCACCTCCTTTCAGTATAAGTGAACGTGATAAATCATCGTTAATGCGTACTGATGCCGTTTGAACATTCACGGAAATGTCACTATCATTGAGTTATGTTATGTTTTCTCACAGCAAATTGTATCTCTCTTTGGGCGTGATACAAGATGTTGGGTTAAAAACTAAATAAGGTGGGTAAAAGAATGAATAACCGCACAACGTCCAATCAGGATGAACTCATTTTTCAGCAACCGACGAAGTACGATGGAAAAGAAATGTGGGCGTTGGCCAAACGCACTTCTTTGGATTTAAATTCTGCTTACAAGTATTTAATGATGGCAGAATACTTTTCCAAAACCTGCGTCGTCGCTAAGGAAAATGGCGAACTGGTGGGATTCATTACAGGCTTTATCGAACCCGATAAGCCTGACACGGTCTTTGTCTGGCAAGTTGGTGTTGATTCATCACAGCGCGGTAAAGGCGTTGCCTCCAGAATGCTGGATGCACTCCTTGCAAGCAGCGGATGTGAGCAGGTCAAGTATCTGGAAGCCACGATCACAGACGACAACCAGGCATCCCAAAAGCTGTTCAAGGGTCTTGCCCGCAAACGGAATACTTCATGCGACGTGTTTGAAACGTTTCCTGAAGAAGCATTTCCTGATGGGCATGATGCTGAGTACACGTATCGCATCGGGCCATTTCCCGAGTAAACAGATCGTAAAAGTTTATTAAGAACTGGATTTTTATTAAAACGACGGAGGGATTTTTAACCAATGAATAGTCATGATTTGAAAACCATTGAGTCGCTTGAATCGTCAGTAAGAAGTTATGTGAGAAGTTTTCCGACAGTCTTCACAAAAGCACGCGGGTATCGCATGTGGGACGAGAACGGAAAAGAGTATATCGATTTCTTCTCCGGCGCAGGTGCTCTTAATTACGGTCACAATGAACCGAATATGAAAAAGAAGCTGGTCGAGTATATCCTTGACGATGGCATTACCCATTCACTGGATATGGCGAGCACGGCAAAAGCGGAATTTTTAAGAAGATTTAAAGAAGTGATTCTCGAGCCGAGAAACCTTGATTATAAAATAATGTTCCCTGGACCGACAGGCACAAACACCGTAGAGGCAGCTCTCAAGATTGCCCGTAAAGTAACAGGCAGAACGGATGTCATCAGTTTTACGAACGGCTTCCACGGCATGACGATCGGTTCCCTTTCCGTAACAGGGAATTCCATGAAGCGTCAAGGAGCCGGTGTTCCCCTTCAGTACAGCCCGACGATGCCGTATGACGATTTTGTCGGCAGTGAAGATGATACCCTCGATTATTTAAGACGCTTCCTTGAGGATAACGGAAGTGGTGTATCAATTCCTGCAGCGATGATTATTGAAACGGTTCAGGGTGAAGGCGGTTTGAACGCAGCCCGCTTTGAGTGGATCAAGAAGCTCTCTGACATTTGTAAAGAATGGGGCATCATGCTTATCATTGATGATGTTCAGGCAGGTGTTGGCCGTGCAGGCACATTCTTCTCATTCGAGAAAGCCGGAATTGAACCGGATGTCGTATGTCTGTCAAAATCAATTGGCGGCTATGGACTTCCCCTTGCGCTGACACTGATCAAGCCGGAGCACGATAAATGGATCCCTGGTGAGCACAACGGTACGTTCCGAGGTAACAATCATGCATTCGTGACCGCCACCGAAGCGCTTTCTTATTGGGAGGATCCAAAATTTGAACAGAGCATCCAAAAGAAAAGTGATCGAATTACCGCATTTCTCGATGAAATGATTGAAAAATATCCGCAGATAAAAGGGCATCGCAAAGGTCGTGCCTTTATGCAGGGGATCTCTTCCGATGTAGAGGGATTGAGCGAAAAGGTGGCTGCAGAAGCCTTTAATCACGGACTCATTATGGAAACCGCCGGTGGTCATGACCAAGTCTTTAAATTGTTCCCGCCGATCAATATTGATGAAGACGGCCTTGAACAGGGACTTGAACTGATTGAGAAAAGCATTCAGTCTGCCATCAAAGCAATGAACCTTGAATCTGATACAGTCACACAATAAATAATTATCGACAATCCTGGGAGGAAACTGAATCATGAAAACTGTAAAGCTGAGTGATGTCATTGGAACGGAACATGAAGTGAAAGGTGAAAATTGGACAAGCCGACGCCTTATCTTGAAAAAGGACGGTATGGGCTACTCCGTTCACGACACAATCATTAAAGCAGGGACTGAAACGCATCTCTGGTATAAAAATCACCTCGAGACCGTATACTGCATCGAAGGTGACGGTGAAGTTGAAACACTCGCCGACAACAAAATTCACAAGATCGAAGCGGGAACGGTATATGCGCTTGATCAAAATGACGAGCATCTGCTCCGTGCCAATACGGATATGAGAATGGTCTGTGTGTTTAACCCACCTGTAACAGGAACGGAAATACACGATGAAGACGGTTCATATATCATTGTGGATGACGAATAAAAACAATTCAGCCAGCTGCATCGATGCAGCTGGCTTTTGTTATACTTAGAACAGATTGTCCGTTTAGAGAGGTTGTGAAACTGTATGTCCGTTTCCCTAGTCAGATCATTGCTTATGACACTGGCTACGGCACTGACAGGAGCGGCTTTATTTTCTCTGCTGTCATTACCGCTGCCTTGGATGCTGGGTCCACTTACAGCTGTTATGACGCTTCAGGCAGTAATAGGACAAACGTTATACTGGCATCCGATGATCAAAAATGCAGGACTTATTATACTTGGCATCAGCTTCGGTTTGTATTTTACGATTGACACGATCGTGATGACACTTCCCTACTTCCCGATTTATATTGCGATGACGTTTGTTCTGATTGCCATATCGGTCAGTCTCAGCTACGCTTTAACCAAACTCATTCCGATCGATCCTGCTTCGAGTATTTTCGGGTCGATTCCGGGAGGGTTGACTGAAATGGTGATCACCAGTCAGTCTTTTCATGCCAATCAGGCTTTCGTTACTGTGTTTCAAACGATTCGTCTTGTTATTGTTCTGTTTTTTGTCCCCTTTTTTATTTTTATACCTGTTTAGCGGGGATCCTGCGATTGCCATGGAGAGACCATCAGGAAGTGATGATTCAACACTGATTCACGGTCTGTGGTACATCATTCCGGTTATTCTTGCATTCAGGTATGCATCGCTGCTTCCTGCCGGGATCATGATAATTCCGCTTCTCATTACCATTGTCCTCACCGTCAGCCCTGCATCGATTCTTGATGTTCCGGATCCGCTGTTTCTCTTGGCTCAGCTGGCGGTAGGCACGTCGCTTGGTCGAAGCATCGCGATTCAGGACGTCTTTCAGGCCGGACGCTACAGTCTTTACTATGCGGGGATCACAGTGATTCTGATCCTCTTTTCATTTGCAAGCGGCTATCTGCTCTCCGTTGTAACGAATCTTGATTTGGCGACAGCGATGCTCAGTGCAGCCCCGGGAGGCGTCATTGAAATGGTGCTTACGGCAGATATGGTGGACGCTGATCCGGCGGTGGTTACGGCCCTTCAGCTGACGAGGATCCTTCTTATCCTCCTCTTTGTGCCGATGGGATTAAAATGGCTGTTTGTCCGTGTTCTTCGTTATCCGGAACAAAGAGATGTCAAAGACTGAAATCATCAATGGCATCATCAATCTCTTCTTGAGAAATCCCGATATACCGGAGTGTAATGCTCTGTGAGGAGTGGTTAAAGATCTTTTGCAGCATGGAGGCATCCTTGTACTGCTTATAGAAGTGGTAGCCGAATGTTTTTCGCATCGTATGTGTCCCGACAAACTCAACTCCGGCCTCTTCTGCGGCACGTCTCAGGATTTTATATGCGCGGTCCCGCTTGATCGGTTCACCGGTCATTGATGAAGCAAACAGATAATCATCATCACTCATACCGATGGTATAGTCGGAAAGAAAACTGCGGATTTCCCTGTTCAAGGGAAATCTTTTTGCTTTGGTGGTTTTTTCCTCAATTAAAACGATGTACTTCTTCCCTCTTACATCGCCCACTTTTAAAGGGAGTAAGTCTCCGACTCTAAGACCCGTATTCAGCCCAAGTACAAATAAAAAATAGTCCCGGTATGAACGTTGCTTCAGGCTCGACTTCATTGCTTCAATTTGAGTTTTATCACGAATCGGTTCAACGGTTCTCGGTGTCATGGCAGATAAAGCCTGAAAATCAGATTTGAATTTGAGCGGCCGCTTGCCATTTATTTTCAGTTCATTCAAGCGTTTGATTCGGAGTCTCGTCTGGTGACGCCCGAGCCTGTTTTCCAGTGAATCATATTCCTGATCAGTCAGGCGAACGTAATCTGCAAACTGTTTTTTTCGATTCATCGTCATCCCCTCCGATTTTCTATTATAGCATACAAAAGAGCTCATTTTGTATTCTTAAAAGTCCTTTGATATGTAGACGGTTTTGACCGAAGATGAACAGATAAAGGTTGATTTATCAGTGTTTTTCTTACTCTATGCCAATGTAACAGCAAAGCTGAGGATACAAATTGAGTATTTTGTATCCTCATTCGTTTTCTGATGATAACCAGCTAAGGGTCTGTTAACAGGTATCCATTTGCCCCTGAGAGGTTTCTGAATCGCTGATGTGTTATAGTTGACCTATGGCTTGACCAAAAATAAAAAACGCCTCAAAAGTGATTCTGAGGCGTTGGGAAACAGCGATAATTCCATTAAAAGTAAAAAGAGGTGTCTGTATGCGAGTCTTATTTTATGATGGTTTCTGCAATCTCTGTGATGCAAGTGTCCAGTTTATATTGAAACACGAACGGGATGAACAGTTATCGTTCTGTTCTCTTGAAAGTCACCTTGGTCTGACATTGATGGCCCATCACCCCGAGTTGAAGGAAATTGATGCCATTATTCTCGTTGACACAGAGGCAGAAACCATTCACACTGCCTCGAATGCTGTGATTGAAATTTCCAAACATTTGCGTTTGCCGTGGTCCCTCGTATCACTAGGAGGAATCGCACCCTTCTCTTTAAGAGAAACACTTTACCGATTTGTCGCAAAGAATCGGTATCGCGTATTCGGACAGAAAGAGGCATGCAGACTTCCGAACAAACAAATGCGGCATCGATTTCTCGATACCGCTCAATAATGTCTATTTTTTTCGAAGAGCTCTGCGCTCGGCCACAGGTACACATTGAAAACAGACGTGTACCGTCTCTCCCCCATCATTCAGATAGGGAGTGGTGTCTTTTGATTTTTTACCACAGAAAAAACATGTTTTCGAAAAGAATTTCTTAAACATTGTTCCAATCCTCCTCTCTGGATTCCACGATTAAAATGCTGCGGGCTTTCTGAGTTCATTACGTTTCATCAGATCCAAAGCCTGACTGTGAGAGAAGCCGATGTTGAGAGCGTCTAAATCCATTTGATTGATATCCGGGACCTGGGTTTCGATCGTGGCCAATTTATAGCTGATCCGAGCAAGCTCTTCCCCCTCGATGAGGTTTTTTCGGTATCGTTTGAATACAGGATCCAGCTCATCTGCTTCGAGGGCTTTATATACGCCGGTAAGCGACTCGTAGTGACGGATTAACGGATAGGCTGATTTCTCCCCTACCCCTGGGCAACCGGGAATGTTGTCCGATGAATCACCCAAAAGCGCTTTGACGTCGACCCATTGAGACGGAAGAAGATCAAACTCTTCGCGGAAGAGGTTTAAATCATAGACCACTTCCTGTTTCTTTTTCGCTACCCTTTGAGAGATGTGTTCATCAATCAGTTGAAACAAATCGCGGTCATTGCTGTAAAGAATCACGTCGCCATGGCGCTCATTCCCCCAGCGCTTTGCCAGTGTCCCCATAATATCATCGGCCTCATAGCCTGGTGCTGATGACTGAGGCACTTGCAAATCAGCCAAAATTTCTGTCAGGAAATGATACTGATCGATCAGGGGCTCTGGTAAATCGGTTCGCTGAGCTTTGTAAAAGTCATACTCCTGATTACGAAATCCTTCATTTCGTTTTCCATCCCAGCTGACGTGGACGCTGTCGATGTTTTGTTCTCTTATCAGTTGGAACAGTTTGGTCATAAAGACATTGACGGCATTTGTAAATCGTCCTTCACCGTTTCTCGGCAGTTCTTCAGGTTCTTTATTAAATGAAGTCGCAAAGTAGCCTCTGCTCAATAAATTGAAGCCGTCGATTAACAATAGTCGCTGAGTAGTCATATCCTATCACTCCTGGTTTATTTCGCAGAGAATGCTTCTTGTAAAAAAGCATGCCATACGTTTTCTTTTTCCTTGTAAGACAGCACATTTTTCCCGGGTACCGGGCTGGTGGAAGGCAACTTCTCAATCGCTACAGATAATGCACCGTTTGTTTTTTGATAGTTGATCAGGCTGTTATAGGCTTTGGTTCCGTTACATCCAATTTTGATAATGGATGGATAATCATTAATCAGCCGATGAATCGGATTATAAGTCTCGTGACGGATCGCTGAATCGAGACTGCCCTCACGTTCGCATTCTGCCAATACATCCCATAGTGCAAGATGATGCGCTTTGGCAAAATGTAATTTTTCACTGTCCGTGAAGTTCCTGATCTCCTGATCAAAGTAACTCCCGAGTATTGGCCAAAAATGATTACGCGGATTCGCATAATACATCTGCGCATCAAGGGATTTTGCTCCGGGCATACTCCCGAGAATCAGTACGCGCGGTTCACGGTCAACAACGGGATTCATGGAATACAGTTTCATGGTTAAAATCCTCCTGTTTCATATACAATGATCATTATAACAAACAAAATGACTTGTCTTCCAACAGACAGACCGTTATCATGTAGGTTAGTGAAATTGAGGTGTATACCATGACGTTTGGTGCTTTATTGACAGGTATCTTTTTTATTTTTATTCATATGCTTGCAAACCGTATTCTCCCGGCAGAAAAAATCAAGCAGGAACGATGGTTTTCTTTTTCCGGAGGACTTGCCGTTTCCTATGTATTTGTTTATGTTCTGCCTGCTCTTCACAATGAACAACAAAATATCAATCTCGACCTGACACTTTTCACCATGCAGTCGGAGATCTATTTTATCGGCCTGGTTGGCGTGATTATGTTTTATGGCAGTCAGCTTTATGTCAGGCAGCATGCTAAAGACAGTGAGATCACCTTTTGGACACAGATCTTTTTTTACATGATCTATAATATGCTCGTGGCTTATGTGGTTACTTCTGCGCAGGTATCCGGAGTACAGGCTGTCTTTTACAGTCTCGCAATCGGCATGCACTTTATTGCTGTTGCCCATGATATGTGGCGTGAGTTCTCGGATAAATACAATCGCATCGGCCGATATATGCTGGCTGTGGGCATTCTTATCGGCTGGTTTATTGGTATAACGGCAGAGTTCACGGCATTGATTCAATCACTTATTTTTGCTTTTATCAGCGGTGCAATGATTCTTAACGTGTTTAAGTATGAATTGCCTGAAGATACAAACGCCCATTTTCCCACGTTTGCATCCGGGGTCGTTCTTTATACGTTGATCACAATGTCCTTGAAGTTTTTCTTTGAGTGGTGACTGTCTCTTGTCATAAAGCATATTGGCCCCCGGCATCGTTCAGATGCAAGGGGCCGTATTTGGGTTTGGTGCTTGAATACTGGAAGTGTCAGAGCTTAATTGTCCAGTCGAACGGATCCTCGATCTTGCCGGTCTGAATCCCGGTTATCGTTTCGTAAAGTTTTTTTGTCAACTCTCCTGTTTCACCGGACTGCACCTGATAGCTTTCTCCTTTATAAGTGAATGACCCGATTGGTGAGACAACAGCAGCTGTTCCTGCACCAAAAGCTTCTTCGAGAGTTCCGTCTTTTTGGGCCTGGATTAATTCGCGAATGGATATTTTACGCTCCAAAACAGGAATATCCCAGGAATGAAGCAGCTCGAGAATCGATTTTCTTGTCACACCCTCAAGGATACTTCCTGATAGTGCAGGCGTGACAATCTCTCCATCAATCTTGAACAGGACGTTCATACTGCCGACTTCTTCAATATATTGCTTTTCTATGGCGTCGAGCCAGAGTACCTGGGCATGACCGGATTTGGACGCTTTCTCCTGCGCATTATACCCGGCGGAATAGTTGCCTCCGGTTTTGGCTGTTCCGGTCCCGCCTTTAACCGCTCTTGTGAATTCATCTTCGACCTGGATTTTCACCGGGTTGATCCCTTCCGGATAGTAAGATCCCACTGGCGAAAGGATAATATAATATTCATAGGATTTGGATGGATGAACCGCAAGATTTGCTTCCGTACTGATTACAAATGGACGAATATAAAGAGAGGTTCCTTCGTGGGAGGGGACCCAGTCTTTTTCAATGTTGACCAGTTCAATCAGTGCTTTCAGCATCCGATCTTCATCAAATTCCGGGATACTCATGCGGCGGTGAGAACGGTTCATCCGCTTCATGTTCTCATCGGGTCGGAATAACTGCACATGTCCATCGGTTGTCCGGTAAGCTTTCAATCCTTCAAAGACCGTCTGTCCATAATGGAGCACCATCGCTGCAGGATCGAGCTCGATAGGGCCATAGGGCAGGATGTGCGGCTCTGACCAGCCCTGTCCTTCATCATATGTAACCTTCAGCATATAATCCGTAAAGATCCTGCCGAAAGGTAAACTTGTTTCATCCGGTTTTGGCTTCAGCTGGTCGGTTTTTGTCCATTTCAGTTCTGTTGACATACATCATCTCTCCCTTTGCATCTCTCTGCGTTTTAATTCTTCGTTCAACCGTCTTTCGACACTGCATACACCTCTGCATTCTGAAGAAACTTCACATCTGCAGGGGTTTTTATGGATCAGGTTTTCCAGTTCCCTTAATTCCTCAGAAGAATTATGCCGGATCTTCATCTGAAGTTGCATCATCTCGAGCATTGTATCATCCATTCCGGTTCCTCCTGTTTCAGCGTGTTCCTTCAATCGATGAACGTTTTTGCCTGATTCAGCTGTCTGATGACAGCATCGGGTGCTGTGCCGCCAGTACTTTTTCTTGCTGCAAGAACGGATGCAGGTTTGAGTTTTTCAAAGATGTCTGCTTCGAATGCAGGGTGGAAGTCCTGGTAATCAGCAAGAGTCAGATCAAGAAGAAACTGATCATGCTGAATACAGTGCAGCACAATTTTCCCGATCACTTCGTGAGCGTCCCTGAACGGAATGTCTTTTTCCACCAAATAGTCTGCAATATCCGTGGCATTTGAAAAATCCGTATCCACGGCTTCCTTCATGCGCGCTGTGTTCACTTTCATACTGGCAATCATAGGTGCAAGGAACTGTAAAGATGTCGTCAGTGTGTGGACGGTATCGAACATTCCCTCTTTATCTTCCTGCATATCTTTATTATATGCAAGGGGAAGGCCTTTGAGTACCGTCAGAAGACCGACGAGATTGCCGTTCACTCTCCCGGTTCGTGCCCGCAATAACTCCGGTACATCGGGATTTTTCTTTTGGGGCATGATGCTTGATCCGGTGCAAAAGGAATCATCAAGCTCGATGAATTGAAATTCCTGACTCATCCAGATTACCATTTCCTCGGACAATCTTGAGATGTGCGTCATGGATATTGATGCGGCAGACATAAATTCAAGAATGAAATCTCTGTCGCTGACGGCATCCATGCTGTTCGGATAAACAAAATTAAAGCCAAGCTCTTCGGCGGTGAATTCCCTATCGATAGGAAATGTTGTCCCTGCAAGGGCTCCGGCCCCGAGTGGTGACCAGCTGATCCGTTTCAAACTGTCCTGCAGGCGCTCTTTGTCACGTTGAAACATCCAGAAATAGGCGAGCATATGATGTGCAAAAGACACAGGCTGTGCCCGTTGAAGGTGCGTGTAGCCCGGCAGGATCGTATCCGTATGCTGTTTAGCAAGCTCATAAATCGCTGTTTGAACATCGTTCATCAGTACGATGAGCGATTCTGTATGTTTTTTCAGATACAGATGCATATCGGTTGCCACCTGATCGTTACGGCTTCTGCCTGTATGAAGTTTGCCGCCAACAGGTCCGATTTCTTCGATCAGGGCATGTTCAATGTTCATATGGATATCTTCATTGGCGTCGGAAAATGCAAGCTTTCCCTGAATGAATTTGTCGTAAACTTTGTGCAGCCCCGACTCGATGGTATCTGCCTCTTCGGCATCGATAATGCCGGACTTGGCCAGCATTCTGACATGAGCGATACTCCCCTGAATATCTTCTTCAGCGAGCTTATAATCAAAGCCGATTGATGCGGTTTCTTTCTCTACGAGTTCATTTGTGGCCTTTGTAAATCGGCCACCCCATAATTTTGACAAGTGAAACGCCTCCTTACACGTAAACGACGGTGGAGCATTTCCCACCGTCGTTTACTGTGTTGATTATCCTTATTGTATTACTTTTTGACTGTGGTTTCAGCATTTTTCTGATGAATCTGAGAATAGGTTTTGGTTGTGAGGCCCCACAGCTTAATAAAGCCAAGCGCTGCGTTGTGATCAAAGGCGTCACCTTTTGAATAAGTGGCGAGCTCTTCGTTATACAGGCTGTGATCAGAATGTCTGGCAACAACCATCTGCGAACCTTTCCACAGCTTCACCTGGACTTTTCCGGTCACGACCTGTTGCGTTTCATTGACGAATGCTTCAAGTGCATTACGAAGAGGCGAATACCATAAACCATCATAAACAAGCTGCGTCATTTTTTCGTCGATACCTGTTTTAAACTGAGTGATTTCTTTTGGCAACGTGAGGAATTCGAGTTCTTTATGGGCATTAATGAGAATCAGTGCGCCCGGGTTCTCGTATACTTCTCTGGCTTTAATACCGACAAGACGGTTCTCGATATGATCGATTCGGCCAAACCCGTGCTTACCGCCGATTTTATTCAGTTCCAAAATCAGATCCGACAGCTGCATCGGAACGCCGTTCAACGTTTTCGGCTCGCCTTTTTCAAAGCCGATTTCAACGTATTCAGGCTCATCAGGGGCATCTGCAATCGATGCAGTCCAATCGAATGCTTCTTCCGGTGCTTCTTTCCACGTATCTTCAAGTACACCGGCTTCGCATGCGCGTCCCCAGATGTTTGCATCAATGGAATAAGGTTTTTCCACATTCACCTGGATGGGAATGTTTTTTTCTTTTGCATAAGCGATTTCTTCTTCTCTGTTCATGCCCCACTCCCTTACAGGTGCAATCACTTCAAGATCAGGGTTCAGGGCCTGGATGGACACTTCGAATCGGACCTGATCATTTCCTTTTCCGGTACAGCCGTGCGCAACGGCTACTGCACCTTCCTGTTCAGCCACTTCAACAAGCAACTTTGAAATCAGCGGTCGTGACAAAGCTGATGAAAGTGGGTATTTGCCTTCATACATACAGTTCGCTTTTAACGCAGGCATCAGATACTCTTTTGCCAAAAGTTCTTTGGCATCGATAATAACGGCTTTTTCAGCACCTACTTCAAGAGCTTTGGCTTTGAGTGATTCAAGATCCTTCCCTTCGCCGATCTCGAGGCCGAGGGCAATAACCTCGTAATCATATTCCTCCTGTAAATACTTTATGCATACGGATGTATCCAATCCGCCAGAATACGCTAGAACTACTTTACCTTTACTCATGTGAATCTCTCCCTAACAAGTATTTTTATCTATACTAACGCATCTTTATGCAAAAGTCCACAGGTTAAAGCCATTTTTATAAAAGTTTTTTTAAAATCGCCTTTTGTGCATGCAATCTGTTTTCCGCTTCTTCGAATACAACTGAATGCGGACCATCGATAATTGCAGCTGTCACCTCTTCTTCACGATGAGCAGGCAGACAATGCAAAAAGATATAATCGTCTTTGGCGTGAGCCGTCAGTGCCTCGTTGACCTGGAAATCTTTGAAGTCGGAAAGCCGTTGTTCCTGCTCGGCTTCATTCCCCATACTGGCCCAGACATCCGTAATAATCACATCTGCCTGTTGGACGGCCCGTTCGGGGGAATAAGAAAAAGACAGAGATCCATTATGCTTGTCAGCGACGTCTTTCGCCTCTTCCATAATGACAGAATCAGGTTCATAACCTTCAGGTGATGCGACCTGGACGTGCATTCCCATCAGTGAGAGTCCCTGAATCAGTGAATGGGCCATATTGTTAAATCCGTCACCGATGTATGCAGCGGTGAGTCCTTCGAGTTTCCCCTTCTGTTCTTGAATGGTCATCAGATCGGCCAGAACCTGACAGGGGTGATGCTCGTTCGTCAACCCATTTATAACCGGAATGCTTGCGTGAGCTGACAGTTCCTCGATTCTATCATGGCCAAATGTCCGGATCATGATGCCGTCCACATAGCCGGACAGCACTTTTGCTGTATCAGAGACGGGCTCACCTCTTCCGAGCTGGATATCATCTGAACTCAGAAAGAGGGCATGACCGCCAAGTTGAAGCATACCGACTTCAAAAGAGACCCGGGTTCGTGTCGATGATTTCTCAAAAATCATCGCAAGCGTCTTCCCTTTCAAATGTGGATGAGGAATGCCCTCTTTTACTTCTTTTTTCATCGTTTGGGCATCCTTTAGCAGGTCATATACAGTAGCCTGGTCATAATCGAGCATCGTCAGAAAGTGGTTGGGATTTGACATCAGAGAGATACCTCATTTCCTTTTTGATTCAGATAATAGTCGAGCGGATATACATCCTGCTTTGACAGGTCTTTCTTTAGCCCTGTACCGGTGACTTCTTTAAACGTTTCAAGGTTTGTGTAGCATGGCACGTCAAACTTCGTAGCTGTTTCCCTGATAAAGAACCCGACTTTCTGTTTTTGACGGCCTTGATTGGCAATGTTTAATACAATGGCAGGAGGGTCTGTTCGAAACCACTGATTGATTTCTTCTTTTGAATCCATAATACCTGAAACATTCAATCCTTTTTTCTCAAGCAACGCTGCAGTACCGGGTGTTGCGAAATAATGACCGGGGTGTTCTTCCATGTTATCAAGGAGGATGCCAAAATCGCTCTTCAGTCGATCCGAGACAGAGACAAACCACGTCTGATCACTTCGTTTCTCTGTTGAACCGGTCATATGAACGGTGGCTTTTTGGATGGCTTCTTCTTTGGTCTGTCCGATCCCGATCACTTCTCCTGTGGATTTCATTTCAGGGCCGAGGACATGGTCAACGCCCTTAAGTTTGGTTGCTGAAAACACTGGAGCCTTTACCGTGTAGTATGGAACTTCACTCATCAGACCGGTTTCCTTTGTAATGGATGACAGAGCTTCACCGAGTTGGGCTCTGACAGCATATTCAATCATCGGAACGCCCGTGACCTTGCTCATGATTGGCACAGTTCTCGATGAGCGCGGATTGACCTCAAGAACATACACATGCCCCTCATGAAGAACAAACTGGATGTTCATCATTCCATTTATCTTTCCCTCGACTGCGATTGTCTTTGAGATATCGGTGATCATTTGTTTCTCGGTGTCTGTCAGGGTGATGGATGGGAAGATCGTAACGCTGTCTCCGGAATGAACACCGGCTTTCTCGAGATGTTCAAAAATGCCCGGAATGAGAATATCCTGTCCGTCTGTGATGACATCGACTTCGCACTCTTTACCTGGCACATACTGATCAATCAAAAGCGGCCAGCAGCGATCATTTGTTTCAAGCTGGATCCGTTCTGCATAGGTTTCGAGTTCATCGTGGTCATAACAGATGAACATGGATTGCCCGCCAATGACATATGAAGGGCGGATCAATACCGGAAATCCTAGCTTGTCAGCAGCTCCTTTTAACTCATAAGGACCGTGGGCCATCTCACCTCTGATATGATCAATGTCAAACTGATTAAGGAGCTCATAAAAGACTTCCCTGTCCTCTACGGCATTAATCGCTTTTGAAGAAGTGCCAAAGACATGTACACCAAGCTCTTCAAGATCTGCGGCGAGATTGATGGCTGTCTGACCGCCAAACTGAACGATCACCCCTTCCACCTGTTCTTTGACAATGACACTCCATACATCATCAAGGGAAAGCGGTTCGAAATAAAGGCGATCCGCAACCGCGTAGTCTGTGCTGACGGTTTCCGGGTTGTTGTTCATTATTACAGCCTCATATCCGGCTTTTTGAACCGCCTGGACGGCATGCACAGAGCAATAATCAAACTCAATGCCTTGTCCAATCCGGATTGGACCGGATCCGAGCACGAGTATTTTTTTCGTATCAGACGGGATATTCACTTCATCGTGTCCGCTCCAGGTTGAATAATAGTAAGGCGTCTTGGCATCAAACTCTCCTGCACAGGTGTCTACAAGCTGATAGCCGGGGGCAATGCCGTAATCATCATAGAGTTCACGCAGCTTTAAAAAAGGAATGCCGAGCTGTGCTGAAAGCCACTCGTCACTAATGTTGCAGCGTTTAGCATGCTTGAGCCAATCACCGGTAACTTCCGTAACTTGCATCGTTTTGGCTTCTTCTTCAAGGGACACCATTTTCTTGACCTTCGATAGAAACCAGTGATCGATGGCCGTCAGTTGATGAATCTCTTCGTTTGTCATTCCTCTTCGCATCGCTTCTGCAAGGGCAAAAAGCCTGAGGTCATTTGGGTTTTGGAGTAAATCCGTCAGTTCCGCCTCTGTTTTCTTTTCAATAAGAGGCAGGGTCAGTGACCGGACGTTCATTTCAAGGGATCGGATGGCCTTGTTCATAGCTCCCTCAAAGGTGCGGTCGAGTGCCATGACTTCTCCTGTCGCTTTCATCTGTGTGCCGAGTGTCCGATCCGCTTCGGGGAATTTATCAAATGGAAATCTCGGTAGCTTCACTACGATATAATCAAGTGCAGGTTCAAAAGAGGCAAACGTGTTCCCTGTAATCGGATTGATGATTTCATGAAGATTCATGCCGAGTGCGCATTGAGCGGCAATTCGGGCGATTGGATAGCCTGTTGCCTTGGATGCAAGCGCAGAAGAACGGCTCACTCGCGGATTGACTTCAATGATGACATAATCATCGGTCTTCGGATGCAGGGCAAACTGAATATTGCATCCGCCGATGACCCCGAGTGCGCGTATGACTTTCAATGAAGATGTACGAAGCATTTGAAACTGAACGTCTGTCAGGGTTTGCGAAGGTGCCACAACGATGGAGTCACCGGTATGAACACCGACAGGGTCCATGTTCTCCATGTTACAGACGATCGTACAGGTATCATTGGCGTCCCGCATGACCTCATATTCGACTTCCTTCCACCCTTTAATGCTTTTCTCAACGAGAACCTGATGAATGGGGCTCTGTTTCAGACCGTTTTTCAAGATGGTTTCAAATTCTTCATCATTATAGGCGAAACCTCCTCCTGCACCGCCGAGTGTATAGGCAGGACGTAAAATGACCGGATAGCCGATTTCCTCGACGAAGGCAAACCCCTCCTCAACGGTCTCGACGATTGATGACTCGGCAATCGGTTCATCAATATCGATCATCAGCTGTCTGAATTTCTCGCGGTCTTCCCCTTTTTGAATGGCGTCCACCGAAGTACCGAGAAGCTTCACTCCGTAAGTCTCAAAGAGGCCGGCATCGTGAGCGGCGATGGTCAGATTCAGACCGGTTTGGCCACCGAGAGTACCGATCATCCCATCGGGCTTCTCCTGTTTGAAGATTTTTTCAATGGATTGAATCGTCATCGGTTCGAAATATACATGATCCACAATGGTGGAATCCGTCATGATCGTCGCGGGGTTGTTATTTAATAAGAGGACTTCAATGCCTGCCTCCTTTAATGCGAGGCAGGCCTGGGTTCCTGCGTAATCAAACTCGGCAGCCTGTCCGATCACAATAGGACCGGACCCGACTACGAGGACTTTTTTTATGCTTTCTGCATCTGACATGACGTTTTCCCTCCTGTACACAACATTGCTTCAATAAATTCATCAAAAATATAGGCTGTATCAACTGGACCTGGTCTTGCTTCCGGATGGAACTGAACGGACAGAACAGGTTTTTCCGGATGGTAGAATCCTTCGATTCCCCCGTCATTGATATTGGTGAAACGGACGTGAAGCTCAGAATCCTTGCAGCTTGAAGGATCAATGTCGTAACCGTGGTTCTGAGAGGTGATCCATACCTTACCGGTTTCATGATCAAGGATTGGATGATTGCCCCCTCTGTGCCCGTAAGCCATTTTCTTTGAAGCTGCACCGTAGGACATGGCAATCAGCTGATGGCCGAGGCAGATACCAAGAACAGGGTACTGATCGGTCAGTTCTTTGATCTTTGGAAAATGCATGACATGATCTTCCGGATCTCCAGGGCCGTTGCTGATGAGAATGCCGTCAGGTTTCATCGCTGCAATCTCCATGGTTGAAGTGTGATAAGGGACGACGGTCACGCGAAGGTTCTGTTTCAGTAAATCTTTCAGAATGGATGCTTTATATCCGAAATCAAGCAAAACGACATGTTTGCCCTTTCCCAAATAAGAAACGGGTTTTTTAACAGCAACCTGCTCAACCAATTGACCGGGTGCATACAGCGGTGTTGGGAATTCCGGCGTTGCGTGAGGATCGGTCGTGATTTTGCCCTTCAGTGTCTGATGTTTTCGTATGAGGGAAACCAGCTTTCGGGTGTTTACATTGGCTAAGCCTGGAATGTCCCATTTCAGCAATTGATCCGAAAAACCGGTCTCCATTTTGCCGTTACTTGGGGCTTCGCAAGCTTCACCGACGATGACGCCTTTGCATGCGGGCTGTTTGCTTTCGTTATCCCAACTGTTCATCCCGTAGTTACCGACCAGCGGATAGCAAAGGGTCACGATTTGTCCTGCGTAGGAGGGGTCTGTAATCATTTCCTGATACCCGGTCATACTTGTGTTAAAGACCACTTCACCTTCCGTATAAGTTTCCGAACCAATCCATGTTCCTTCAAGAACATCGCCTGTATTAAGAATCAAGTATCCTTTTGTCATGATTTATTCCCTCCATTTTCGATTTCGTTTATGGTTTCCGTTAAACCGGTAATGAATGTCATAATTTCTTTTTCGGTGACGGTCAATGGGGGGACGAGACGCAACACGTTAGGGCCTGCGGGTAATGTGAGAATCTGTCTCGTATGCAAAGCCCGTATCAACTCTGTTGCTTCAACCGTCAGCTCCAAACCGATCAGAAAGCCCTTCCCTCTTACTTCTTTAATCAGATCCGTCTTTGTCTGTAATCTTTGTAAAGCTTTTTTAAGAGTTTCACTGTTCTGTTTCACCTGTTCCAGAAATTCCGGATTCCGGATGATCGATACGGTTTCTGCCGCGGCAGTGGCGGCAAGCGGATTGCCGCCAAAGGTGCTGCCGTGGCTTCCGGGAGTAAAGTGATCCGCAAACGTCTTTGAGGCAAGCATGGCTCCTATTGGAAATCCGGAACCAAGGCCTTTGGCCGAAGTAACAATATCCGGTGAAACGGGGTATTGTTCAAAAGCAAAGAAAGTTCCTGTTCGGCCGGCTCCTGACTGCACTTCATCAATAAGGATTGGAACTTGATTAGCATTACAGGTTTGTTGGAGTTTTTCGATCCACGCTCTTTGAGCAGGGATGACGCCTCCTTCGCCCTGAATAAGCTCCAGCATGACAGCGGCTGTTGTATCCTTATTGATTACGTCCAGTCCTTTGTCATCATTGAAAGGGGCATAATGGAATCCTGGTGTTAACGGGGTAAATCCCTGATGGATTTTTTCCTGTCCTGTTGCAGCCATCGTTGTGCCCGTTCGTCCATGGAAAGACTGTGTGAAGGTCACGATGGTGTTCCGGCTATGCTCTCCATGATCGAACCAGTATTTCTTGACCAGCTTAATCGCAGCTTCATTTGCTTCTGCGCCGCTGTTACAAAAGAAGACCTGATCAAGTGGGAGATTCTCAGTTAACAGCGATGCAAGCTTATTTTGAGCGGGAATGGTATACAGATTTGAGACATGCCAGAGTGTATCAATCTGTTTATGCAGGGCGTCTTTGACGGCCTCAGGCGTGTGTCCGAGGTTACACGTGGCAATACCGGCTGTGAAATCAAGGTATCGCGTCCCGTCATCCGTGTAGACGTAACTGCCTTTCCCGCTGACAAGTGTGATTGGAAAGCGGCCATACGTATTCATTACTGCAGTAGTTTGAGAGGTTTGGGTACTCATGACTGAACCACCTTCTTGGAAAATGTTGTGCCGGTTGAACGGTTATGCTGATAAGCAGTGATGACGCCTGTTTCAAAACCGTTCAAAATAAACGTTTGTTCAATACCTGATTGAACAGCGTGGAGAGCGGCTTCCACTTTTGGGATCATGCCTCCTGAGATGGTGCCGTCTTTAATCAGGTCCTTTGCTTCATCATGACTGAGATGTGTTAAGACATGATTATGTTTCATTACACCAGGAACATCTGTGGCAAAGATCAAATCTCCGCCAAGTGACTTTGCTATGTGGACAGCTGCGTGATCGGCATTGATATTTAAGGCTTCTCCATGTTCTCCAAGTCCTACAGGGGCGATGACCGGTATGAATCCCGCATTCAAAAGAGCATGGATTACACTTGGATTCACCTCTTTTACATCGCCAACAAGACCAAGCTTTTCATTCAAAATACGCGCTTTCAACAGCTGACCGTCCTGACCGGATATGCCCGCCGCTTTCACATTTTGATCTGAGAAATGTCTGACGAGTGCTTTGTTCAGTGAACCTGCAAGAACTTCTTCGACAACCTTCATAACGGCGGATGAAGTAACACGGAGTCCCTGATGAAAATCGGGCTTAATTTGCTGTTTCGCGAGACTCTCATTAATCGCAGGTCCACCGCCGTGAACGACTACCACCTGTCGCGTTTCATAGAGCTCTCCGATATCACGATAGAAGGTTGAAGGCAGTTGGCTGATCGTGCTGCCTCCGATTTTGATAATGGCAGGTTTCATGATCCATCGACTCCTTACGTTCTGTAACTGGCATTGATCTTGACGTATTGATAGGTTAAATCGCATCCCCATGCACATGCATTTTCATTACCTTGATTCAGGTTGACATAGATGTCGATTTGCTCATTCGACAGATATTCTTTGGATTTGCTCTCATCGAATGCGACAGGGAGTCCGTCTGAAACGACCGTTGTCGGACCGAGTTTTACCTCGACGATGTTCGGGTCAACCGGTTCTTCACTGTACCCCACAGCACAGACAATGCGCCCCCAGTTGGGATCAGCGCCATATACGGCGGTTTTGACAAGATTGGAAGATATCACTGCTTTTGCGACTTTTCGTGCTGATGGCTTTGAAGAGGCATTCTGCACATGCACCGCAACCAGTTTTGTAGCCCCTTCACCGTCCTGGGCAATCTTTTTGGCCAGCGTTTCTGCAACGGTCTTAACCGCTTCTTTAAATACCGGCCATTCAGGATGTTCAGGAGTCAGTTCCTGATTGGGCTGTTCGCCATTTGCGAGAAACAATACGGTATCGTTTGTACTTGAGTCCCCATCTACGGTAATCATATTGTATGTGTCATTCGTGACATCAGATAATACATGTTGCAGGGCCTTTTGCCCGACGTTGGCATCTGTCGTCATATATGCGAGCATTGTCGCCATGTTGGGGTGAATCATCCCCGACCCTTTCGCAGCACCGCCAATTGTGATCTTGTGACCGTCAATTATGCAGGTTACGGCCGTGTGCTTTGTTACGGTATCTGTCGTCAATATGGCCTGTTCAAAGCGTTCTGCACCGTAGTTCTCGTCATGCGTCATGGATTGAATGCCCTGTTTAATTTCATTCATTGGCAGTTGAACCCCGATAACACCTGTAGACAAGACAGCGACGTCCTGAACGTTCACATGCATTTTTTCAGCCGCGAGCTGTTGCATGAGTTTTGCATTTTCCTCACCTTCCGGACCGGTGCACGAGTTGGCAACAGCGCTGTTTGTAATGATCGTCTGTATTTTCCCGTTGCTGTCGATGGCAGCTTTCGTAACATGCAGAGGAGCGGCTTTGAATGAATTCAATGTATAAACACCGGCTGCGTTTGCCGGCTTATCAGAATGAATCCAACCAAAGTCCAATTTGGTTTTTCGCAACCCGCAATGAACACCTCCGGCTTTGAATCCTTTAGGGCTTGTTACATGTCCCTGATCTAGTATCGTCACGGTCTGTTCGTCAGTGGTTGTCATCATGAATATAAACTCCTCTCAAATGGTTGTGTTTATGGGAACAATGGATGACCAAGGAGGCCTTCCGTCTCATTCCAGCCGTTCATCGCATTCAGATTTTGAAGGGCTTGTCCTGATGCGCCTTTAACAAGATTATCAATGGCCGAACAGATGGTAAGCCATCCGGTATTTTCGTTGTAGTATAGTCCGATGTCACAATAATTACTGCCGTATACGCCTTTTGTAGTTGGCATCATGCCGTCTGGAAGGAGCCTGACGAATGGTTCGTTCTGATAGGCGGATGCAAAAGCATGTCGAATATCTGCGGCACCGATTTCTTTATTCACTGGTACGTATACCGTGCACATCAAGCCACGTGTCATGGGGACAAGGTGAGTGGTGAACTGGATTTTCACCTCTTTGTCCGTCATGGCGGATGCGTATCGCTCAATTTCAGGTAAATGCTGATGCCCACCGGTTTTATATGGCTGAAAATTCTCATTTGTATTAGAAAAATGTGTCAGCGGTGTACTGCTTCGCCCTGCACCTGAAACGCCTGTTTTCCCGTCAATGATGATCGTTGAGTCAGAAGTGTCTCGAAGCAGTTCCTTAAGAGGAAGAAGTGCTAGAAGTGAGGCTGTAGGAAAACATCCGGGATTCGAGATCAAGCGGCTTTCCATAACCAGATCTCGGTTCCATTCAGGCAATCCGTATACAGCTTCACCGAGAATACGATCGCTTGCAGGTTCTTCTTTGTACCAGGTTCTGTATTCTTCGGCACTCAGTCTCAGATCACCTGACAGGTCGATGATTTGCAGATCATCTCGCCGGAGCTTGTGTACCCATTCTTTCGCCACTCCCTTAGGCGTTGCAAAAATCAACACATCGAGATCCTTAACGGCCTCTTCGTGTAACATTTCAAGCTGTAAGTTGTTAATACCGGTCAAATGAGGGTATTCCTCATAAATCGCCATTTCGGTTTGCCGGTGTGAAAATAAAGCGACCACCTTAAGGTGACGATGATTTTGGATTAACCTGAGTAACTCGAGTGCACCATAACCGGTGCCGCCCGCAATGCCGACTGTTTTCACTGCGTTCACCTCTGTAACTGAATATTTTCTCATTAGTATACATCGATATTCAGATGATTTCAACATGTTTATGTAAAGTAATTTATGAATATGCATTTGTGAATAAAATAAGAACGCCTATAAACGGCGTCCTTACAGCACTGGTGATAATAATCGGGAAATTGATTCTTTGAAACGAATGTATTTTGAGCGTCTTTTATACATTGCCAGTGTTAATTCCACCGAATGATTCATATCTTCCATGAAATCACTGACCACCCTTCCGGATGTTTCAATGTCATAAATAAAGGCATTGATCTCAAAATTCAGCTTAAAGCTTCGCATATCAATGTTGGCCGTACCGACTGAGCAGATTTTTCCGTCGATGACGACATTTTTTGAGTGAATAAATCCGCCTTCGTATATAAATACGCGTGCCCCGGTTTCAAGGATTTGTCCGATATGAGAGTAAGTTGCCCAATAGACAAACGGATGGTCCGGTTTGTTCGGAATCATCACTCTGACGTCTTTTCCGGATAAGCTTGCGATCTGAACTGCATCGAGAAGACTCTTGTCAGGAATGAAGTAAGGCGTCTGAATGTAGATCGATTCTTCAGCCTCGAAGATCAATTTAATGTAGCCGTTTTTAATTTGTTCGTATGGAGAATCCGGGCCGCTGGATACCATTTGAATCGCAGCATTGCCCAAATGGTCTTTATCAGGGAAATAAGCCGGGTCGTATTGGATCGGCTCACTTTTTGATGCCTGGTTCCAGTCAAGAATGAACCGGGTTTGCATCGGATCGACAGCTTCACCGCGAATACGGAGATGTGTATCGCGCCAATAGCCGAACTTCTCTGATTTACCGAGATACTCATCACCGATGTTAAATCCGCCAACATATCCGATTTCTCCGTCAATAATGACAAGTTTACGATGATTGCGGTAATTCAGCCGTATATTAATAAGGGAAACTTTTGATGGAAAAAAGACACCGATTTTCCCGCCTGCATCGGCCAGGCTTTTGAAGTGTTTTCTTCGCAGTTTTCTCGAACCGAGCTCATCATACAACACACGCACCGATACACCCTGTTTGGCTTTCTCGGTTAACTCGTAAATGATCTTCTTTCCCAGTTCATCATTTCTGAAAATGTAATATTGCAAATGAATGTGATGGTTTGCGGCGCGGATATCGTCAATCAGCTGATCAAATTTATCCTGTCCGTCATGAAAGATATCAATGGCGTTTCCTTTGGTAAGAACGGCATCATTATTCACCAAATGCATGTAAATCAGATCCCGGTATCTGTCAACCGTATTATTGTTAAATGAAAAACTCTTGTCACGCAGTTGAATCATTTGTTCTGAAATACGGTCCACGATTCCGACCTTTTGAACGCCTTCCCAATTGAAGAGCCGCCTTCTTGTCAGATTCTGACCCAAGAAGATATAAAGGATCAGCCCGACATACGGCACTAAGAATAGGATCATGAGCCAGGCCCAGGTCGCGGTTGCATCTTTTCGTTCAATGAAAATTATCAGACCGGCGAATGTAAAGTTAAAAAAGAACAGGATAATGACTACGACGGAATACCAGTCCATAAATTGTGCCTCCAATAGCTATGGCCAGAGTGCATAGGCCTGATTACTTGATGAGATGTTTGAGCATAGCGTGGAACGGTTCCAAGCTGTTTTTTCTTTCGAGAGAGGAACAAATGACGATGGATCTGTTTTGTTCCGGAACGATCACTGCAAAGTTCCCCTGCATACCGGCTGCATACACAAACTCGGGCTGTGTTCCTGTAAATGCGCTGTGCCACCAGTGATAGCCATAAGACTGATTCGGTTGAGGTGCATCAGTCAGTGGCGATGTCATATCGTCGATCCATTCTTCTGAAACAATTTCTATACCGTTTACAATTCCTTTATTGCGGATGAGTTCGGCAATACTCATGAGATCCGCCGGTTTGATATACATGCCATAGCCACCGATCCGTTTGCCAAGATGATCCTTGATCCAGTCCGCCTCTTTAATATCAAGGTATGTGAACAGGTTCTCTTGTATATACTCGTACGGATCCGCCTGTGAAGAAGATTCAAGTATTTCACGTAAAATATGGGAATCAGTATTATTATAACGCATCTCACGAGAATTAGATGCATATGTATCCAGTAATTCATGGAATGGTGTTTTCTCATTGATATAGTGCCACCAGGCATCAGGATTATTTGTACCACTGAGTGTCAGTAATTGCGATATTGTAACGGAAGGGTGAACCCTGTCATCACTCACATGTTCACAGACTTTTTCATGAATGCCGGGGAAATGCCCTTTTTCAATGGCGATGCCTATAAGCAAACCCAAAATCGACTTGGTAACAGAGTTGATTTTATGAAGAGCCTGGAGATTGCCAGGTGATTGCTCATACTGATATACAGACTCTCCGTTTTCAAAAATCAGAACAGCATCCGTATCATAGTGCTTTATCTCTTCTTCGAACGCCTTCGTATTCAATGATCCTCCCCTCCTTTCCAATTTTCGTTGATAAACTGGTCTCGGCCTGATGTGAGACGTTCTTCTTTATAGGCTTCAGGATTTTTTCTGTGGAAGGCCTGATGTTCTTCTTCCGCTTCATAAAACCGGGATGCCGGAAGAATATCTGTGACGATCGGTTTTGTGAATGGGCCGTTTTGTTCGATTTCTTTACGGCTCTGTTCAGCCGCTGTTTTCTGTTTCTCGTTATGATAAAAAATCGCAGTTTTATACTGATCACCTCTGTCGATGAACTGTCCGTCCGGATCAGTGGGATCAATCTGCGGCCAATAAAGCGACAACAGTTTTTCATAAGGGAACAGATCCGGATCAAAGGTGATCTGAACGACTTCACGATGGCCGCTGGTTCCTGATTTGACATCTTTATAAGTTGGACGGTCAAGATGTCCGCCCATATAACCTGACGATACCTGGATAATCCCGGGCTGTTCTTCAAACGGCTGAACCATACACCAAAAACAGCCTCCCGCAAATGTGGCAATTTCATAATTTGACATGACAATCACTCCTATCAATCATTCGTCTCTCTATTATATAGAAAGATTGACATTCATGCAGACATTTCATCCAGGACGTGACTATCGGATTGGTAATCTTGTCAGTTGGATGACGCGAATTTGCGCGAAGCAGTAAAACGCGGTTTTGCATCATGTAAAATGGATAAAAAACCTCCTTCAAATCCGTGGGAGACTTGAAGGAGGTTGTATTTCTGTTTGACGGTTATGGTGCTCTTCAGAAAATCAGTCTATCAGGCCGTTGTCACTTCAAGTGTTACATCAATATTACCCCGGGTTGCTTTAGAATATGGGCAGAAGTCATGAGCTTTGTGGACTAAGTCCTCAGCTTCTTCCTGGCTTGCACCTTTAATTTCAGCTTTTAAATGGACACCAATCATAAATCCGCCATCTTCCGGATCTTTGATCAGGCTTACAGATGCTGTGAGCGTAGAGGAAATGTCTTTTTTGGCTTTGGATGCCATCAGGTTCAACGCACCATCAAAACAGGCTGCATAACCTGCTGCAAAAAGCTGTTCAGGATTCGTCGCGTCTGTCGGCAGGTCTTTTCCCTTCGGCATGGATAAATCGAGATCAATGACACCTGTATCTGATTTAACGTGTCCTTCGCGTCCACCGGTTACGGTTGCTGAAGTTGTTAGAATTTTCTCTGACATGTATAACACTCCTCGTTTTGTAATGTAACGTACATATAACATTTTCACGAAAAGTTCACATCTTAAACATCTTTTTCATCTTTCCGAAGAATTCAGCGTCGTTCAAACTCGTCTCAATTGAAAAATATCCGTGCCATTTTTTAATATACTGTACAGTAGCGTTGAATGTGCTGAAAGTCCAGGTCTGACCGGCTTTCCCGCTCCATGCCTGTGAAGCTGCCTTGCGTACCACATTAATTCGAGCAAAGCGGCATCGTCGATTGCGCGAAATCCGGTTTTGATGTCCGGAAGGTGAACCTCATCTGCGAATCCAGAGGAAAACTGTGCAGGAAGGTCAGGATGGATGGCAAGAGGTCTTGCGACACCAATCATGTCTGTCACACCGGTTATCAAAGCCTCTTCCATTACCTTTTTCGTACGAAAACCGCCTGTCAGTACAATCGGTACACGAACCTTTTGTGATACTTTTTCGGCAAAATCAATAAAGTATGCTTCCCTTCTTTTCGTTGAATCTTTTATCTGACTATCGAACATAGCAGGCTTCTCGTACGTTCCACCCGATATTTCAACCAGATCCACTTTCTCTTTCTCTAGTTCTCCAATGACATAGAGAGACTCCTCTTCAGTAAATCCAGATTTCAGGAAATCCGCGCTGTTTATCTTGACGCTGATTGTAAAGGAGGATCCTGTTGCTTGGCGTACGGACCGACAAATATCTCTTAAAAAGCGAAACCTGTTTTGAATGGACCCGCCGTATTCATCAAGCCGCAGGTTGTGTATCGGGGACAGAAACTGACTGATTAAATAACCGTGTGCAGCATGAATCTGCACGCCTGAAAATCCGGCCGTTTGAGCCAATCGGGCAGATTGGGCGAACTGATCGGTAATCTTCCAGATTTCTTTTTTGGTCAGCGCACGGCATGGAGGAAAGAATTTCTGAAATTTTGGTGGAAAAGGGACGGCAGAAGGTGCAACAGCTTCATTGACGACGCCCTTTAGGACTTGTTTTCCGGGATGATTAAGCTGCATAAGCAGTAATGTTCCGTTGGCAGTGCCGGCTTTTGCCCACTTCTCAAACCGGTTCAGATCACTGTTTTTCGTAAGCACGACATTTTTCGGTTCCCCAAGAGCATACGGGTCAACCATAACATTTCCGGTTACGACTATCCCTGACCCGCCTTCTGCCCAAATTCGGTAAAGATTGATCAGGTCGCTGGTCGGCGAATGGTTAGCTGTGGCCATCGCCTCGCTCATGGCAGACTTAAACCATCTGTTTTTTGATGTCGCGTAAGATGACAAAGTCAATGATTGGTCAAGTATGTTTTGTTTCATGTTTGCACCTCCAGGTGTTCTGCGCCTTCAATTTCCGGGATCACGCCTTTTAATTTTGAGTAATAAACCGGTGTGCCGGACAACCATTGTTTAAAGTTGATGACGACAGGTTTTGCATCTGTTCCAATACCTGCATAGACCTTTAAGTGTCTCAAATCATATACGGCAGAATGAATGGTTCCTGCGGAATTTTTGTAATCTGTTTTGGCAATACCGAAATCAAGGTGATTAATACGGGTGAATGCCTGAAGCGGTGACAGATCTTCTTGATATTGCTGTTGCAGTTTCTCATATCTTTCCTTCGTTTCAGTCAGGAAATTACGATTTTCGTGTTCTTTTTCCACAGAGAAAAAGTGATTGCTGCATATACGTAACGTTTCATCGTGAACGTGAACGCCTTTGGATGACGTTTCAATCACGACTGAACGACCGCTTGCGTCGGCCAGCGAATAGTTAAATGCAAACCGGTGCGGCAATGAAGACAGGAGTGCGGTTGCTTCATCGACATCTTTGCAGGTTTCAAGAATCAGTCTTGTGACGGTTGTGCATATAAATCCTTTTTCCGGTCTCAGTCTGTTTACAAAATGATAACCGACTCCGAGACCCTCACTGTTCATGCCGTCCATACGTCCTATCACCCGCTGTGCAAATCCGATATGGGCATATCCGGAGTTCGGCTGATAGAGCACGAAACGGCCGTCATACGTCTTCGGATGGTAGTCATAGTTTCGTACATATTGTCCGGGCGGCATCATCGCACTACATCCAGATTTGACCCAGGAGCTTTGAAAGCCACCGTATTCATGAATGACATCTTCCGTCTTCCAGCCAATTGCATCGCTTAATCCCCTTAACTCATCAAGTAAATCCGGTTTGATTTGTTTAATCCAGTCCGTATATTCCTGAAGATCTGTAGTATACGATCTGATGGATTTTTTACATCGTTTTCTGTGCTTATTAAAAACCGGCATGGATTGTAAGCGGATTCCCTGATTGAAACCGAATGTGTAAGGATCGGCCCTTGATTCCAAAACATCGACGCTGATCTGCATCTGATTCAACTCCTTATCTGACAAAAGTATAGCTGAATTCAGAAGGTGACAACAACGAACTTGCCCGGAGTTGATTCAGAAAATAAAACATGATAGAATGCTGAACTTGTGGGTCATGTTTATACCCAGAATGAATCGAAGTCTTTTAAGCAGCATGGGATCTGTTTTACAGGATAGTTATGTTCTCAGAAGAAGACGGACAGATGAAAACAAAATCAGGAGGGTTCATTATGTATTCGCAATCTGCATTTGCGATTCCGCAGGAGCAGACCGTACAAGAGATTGAACAGGAACGCGATGAGCTGTTCTTTCAGCTGATGAATATGAGGGAAAATATAAAAGAAATATCCCGAAAATGGCAGGTTCTCGGAATTGAACCTGATAAGCACGAAAATTGGACGGTGATCTTCTTAAAAGATGACGGGTATCAGTGCCAGGTAATGACGAAAAGCTGCAAAGAAAAATTTGATGGCAGTTGGGATTTTGCTATACAGGGTCATTATTATGATCGTTTTTCTCTTCATATTGATGACATCAAAGGAGAACCGGATCAGGGGATGGGCTCTGTTTGTATGACCCATTTAAAATCTTACGTCTCTGAGATGAATATCAGTCAAATTACCGGAGATATTGTGAAGCGAGACTGGGATCATTTGGACAGGTTAATTTATTTTTATGAAAAGCATGGCTTCTCTGTTTCGATCGATGAGAATGATCAAAAAGGATTTATTCAGGGTACGCCGGTTGAATAAGATGCGTATACATGACAGAGCAAGGCTTCTCGCGAATGGGTTTTTTCCATTTTTTATTATCACAGCCAGAGAAAGACCGGGTCTGATCGTATGAAAAGCGATCAGACCCGGTCTTTTGATTGGCTATTGTCTTATTTGATTCCTTTATAGGCTTGTCGGTAGATATCGGCCAGTTCAGTTACCAGAGGCAGTTTTGGATTAGCCGTTGTGCACTGATCTTCGAATGCGCGATCCGCCAGTTCATCAACAACGGACTCAAAATCCTTTTTGTCAACACCGCATTCGGCAATACTCATAGGGATCTTCATTTCTTTGGCAAGGTCGATAACAGCCTGAACGAGGCTCTCCACCCCTTGCTCTGTTGTACTTGCAGGTAAGCCGAGTCTTCTTGCAATATCTGCATAACGCTCGTCTGCCTTAAAGTGACTGTATTTTGGGAATGCTGTGAATTTCGTCGGTTTCTTCGCATTGTACCGGATCACATGCGGCATCAGAATGGTGTTGGATCTGCCGTGTGCGATATGGAACTCAGCACCCAGTTTGTGAGCAAGGCTGTGATTGATACCGAGGAAGGCATTGGCAAAGGCCATACCGGCAATTGTAGATGCATTATGCATTTTTTCTCTAGCCAGTTCGTCACTTCCATCGTGGTAAGCTTTCGGCAGGTATTCAAAGACCAGTTCAATCGCCTTCATGGCAAGGCCGTCTGTATAATCATTAGCCAGGACTGAGACATATGCTTCAATGGCATGTGTCAATACGTCCATTCCTGTGTCTGCTGTAACAGATGGCGGTACAGATTTTACATAGACTGGATCGATAATGGCCACATCTGGAGTCAGCTCATAATCCGCAAGCGGATATTTTGTCTGATTGGCTTTATCTGTAATGACAGAGAATGATGTGACTTCAGAACCGGTTCCGGAAGTTGTCGGAATAGCTACAAACTGCGCACGTTTACCGAGTTTCGGATATTTGAAAACCCGTTTACGGATATCCAGGAATTTCTGTTTTAATCCGTTGAAATCGAGATCGGGATTTTCATAGAAGAGCCACATACCTTTCGCTGCATCCATTGGAGAACCGCCACCGAGAGTGATGATGACATCCGGTTCAAAAGTACGCATCATGTCGGCACCTTTCATCACTGTTTCGATGCTTGGATCCGCTTCGACATCGGAGAAAATTTCGTATTGAACTTTATCTTGACGTTTATTCAAATAGTAAAGCACTTTATCCACATAGCCCATCTTGACCATCATTTCATCCGTGACAATCATGGCACGTGAGATATTCGGCATTTTCTCAAGGTATTGCGTTGAATTCTTTTCGAAATAGATCTTTGGCGGAACCTTAAACCACTGCATATTATTTCGTCTCTTCCCTATTTTTTTGAAATTGACAAGGTTGATCGTACCCACGTTTTGAGAAACGGAGTTGTGTCCGTGAGAACCGCACCCGAGAGTCAATGATGGCAAATAGCCATTGTAAATATCCCCGATGGCGCCTTGTGAGGAAGGACTGTTATTGATGATGCGTCCCGCTTTCATACGCATCCCGAATTCCTGGATGACTTCATCATTCTGTGAATGGATGACTGCGGAGTGACCAAGGCCTCCGAATTCGAGCATTTCTGTCGAACGCTGATAGCCTTCTTCGCGGTCTTTTACCTTATAGCAGGCAAGAACAGGGCTCAGTTTTTCCCGGGACAAAGGTGATTCCGGTCCAACCGTTTTTAACTCAGCGATCAGAATCTTTGTTTCTGCAGGTACGGTAACGCCGGCCATTTCTGCAATTTTAGCGGCAGGCATCCCAACGATTGCCGGGTTTACTGCGCATGTTTTTTCGTTAATAACGAGCTTCTCTACCTTTTCTCTCTCATCTTTTGTTAGGAAATGACACTTGTTGTCGATCAGTTCTTTTTTGGTTTCCTGATAAATCGGAGCTTCGATAATTACAGCCTGTTCAGATGCGCATATCATGCCATTATCGAACGTCTTTGAAAGGATCAGGTCGTTTACAGCCTGCTTAATGTGTGCGCTGCGCTCGATAAAGCACGGTACGTTACCAGGTCCAACACCGAGAGCCGGTTTTCCTGTGCTGTATGCCGATTTCACCATACCGGCTCCACCAGTGGCAAGAACAACAGCTACCCCGTTATGGTTCATTAAAGATTGCGTTGCTTCAATCGAAGGTTTTTCGATCCACTGAATGCACCCTTCTGGAGCACCTGCTTTTACGGCGGCATCGTATAGGATGCTTGCAGCTTTAGCGCTGCATTTTTGTGCGGATGGATGGAAGGCGAAGATAATCGGATTTCTTGTTTTAATCGCAATCAGAATTTTAAACATGGTCGTGGATGTCGGATTGGTAACTGGCGTGACACCTGCAACAACGCCGACAGGTTCTGCGATCTCAATCATTTCTTCGTGCTCATTTTCGCGGACTACACCGACAGTTTTATCGTATTTGATACCATGATAGACATATTCAGTGGCAAAGATGTTTTTGATAATCTTGTCTTCATATACTCCCCGACCGGTTTCTTCCACAGCCATTTTTGCAAGTGGCATATGCTGATCAAGACCAGCGAGTGCCATCTGTTTTACAATTTCATCAATCTGCTCCTGGTCGTAATGAAGGAAAGCCTCATAAGCTGATTTCCCGCGTTTTACAAGCTGATCAATCATCTGTTCAGCACTTTCCTGTTTCTTTAAATCTTTCTCTTCGATTGCCATATTCAATCGCCTCCTAAAATCATGTGAAGTATTTCACTAACTTAACTGACTTCATTGTAATACGGTCAAATTAAAAAATCCATGTCTAATTTGTGAATAACTTCACAGAAATTTTTGATTCCGCTTACATGTGGCGAAGTTGTGAACGTAGGGTATTACGCTTCTTATTATAAATATTAATCAAGTATTTAAACTCCCCAGGTCTGGTATTTCTTTCTTTTCGGTTCTGTTTTAATCAATGAGCAGAGAACAGAGTCCTTTATCCGGATCTGTATCTTGTCAGTGTCGCTCCATTTACCTTAAACTCAACTACGCTCTTTACTGTATTTAGCGTCAGTAACAGTCAAAGTGCTCAGTCGTTCAGAATAAGGTCGTCTTTTTCCGTGAAAGATGTTATAATTCATGAGGATTTTAATGAGAAGGAATGATGTATAAAAATGTTAAATGTACAAGGTGTAAGTCTCCGTTTTGGAGATCAAAAGTTGTTTGAAGATGTTAATATTAAATTCACTCCAGGTAACTGTTATGGATTGATCGGTGCAAACGGCGCCGGAAAATCCACGTTTTTAAAAATTCTGTCTGGCGATATTGATTCACAGGCAGGCGAAGTTTCCATGCCCCCTGATCACCGAATGGCTGTTTTAAGACAGGATCACTATGCGTATGATGAACAAACGGTGCTGGATGTTGTCATGATGGGTCATGAACGAATGTACAAGGTACGGCAGGAAAAAGACGAGATTTACATGAAGCCTGATTTCTCTGATGAAGACGGAATGAGAGCCGCAGAACTTGAAGGTGAATTTGCTGAAATGAACGGTTATGAGGCCGAGTCTGATGCAGCTGTTCTTTTGAAGGGGCTTGGCATTTATGAAGATGCTCATTACAAAACTCTTTCGGAGCTTCCTGAATCTGAAAAAGTAAAAGTATTGCTTGCTCAGGCGCTTTTCGGAAATCCGGATGTCCTGCTTCTCGATGAGCCTACAAACGGGCTTGATATTGATGCGATTAAATGGCTTGAAGAATTTTTGATTCAATTCGAAAATACTGTTATTGTTGTTTCACACGACCGTCACTTCCTGAACCATGTCTGCACACACATTGCTGATCTTGATTTCGGTAAGATTCAGCTGTATGTCGGCAACTATGATTTTTGGTATGAGTCAAGTCAGCTCGCACTTCGAATGGCACAGGAACAGAATAAAAAGAAAGAAGAAAAGATTGAGGAACTTAAACAGTTTATTGCACGATTCAGTGCGAATGCGTCAAAATCAAAACAGGCAACATCACGTAAGAAGCTCTTGGATAAAATCGAACTGGATGACATTCAGCCATCCTCAAGAAAATATCCGTATATTGCTTTCAAACCGGAACGTGAAATCGGAAACGATCTGTTAACCGTCGATGGCATCACGAAAACAGTCAACGGTGTAAAGGTCTTGGATAATGTCAGTTTCAGTTTGGATCGTGATGATAAAGTGTCACTGACTGGACCGAATGAAATCGCCAAAACGACGCTGATGGAAATACTCATGGGCAAAACAGAACCGGACGAAGGTTCGTTCAAGTGGGGAATCACCACATCTCAAGCATATTTTCCGAAAGATAACAGTGAATATTTTGAAGGGCAGGATGTGCCTCTTGTCGAATGGTTACGTCAGTACTCCCCTGAGGATCAGACGGAGACATTTATCCGTGGTTTTCTTGGCAGGATGCTGTTTTCCGGTGAAGAGGCCAAAAAGAGTGCAGCCGTCCTGTCCGGTGGAGAGAAAGTCAGATGTATGCTGTCAAAAATGATGCTTAGCGGAGCCAATGTGTTATTGCTTGACGAACCGACCAATCATCTTGATCTTGAGAGCATTACGGCGTTGAATAACGGTTTGATTAACTTTAAAGGCGCAATGATTTTCACTTCTCATGACTTGCAGATGAACCAGACGCTGGCTACACGCATCATTGAGATTCAGAATGATGGTTCCATTATGAATAAGAAAATGACATATGAAGAGTATATGGAGAACCAAACAGTTAAAAAATAAAGCATTAAGAAAGCCTGGCCCTATCATCGATGATAGGGCCAGGCTGTTTAAATAACATTTGCTTAATTGGGCACTTTTACTTTCGAAGGGTCAAATTTCTCGGTGCTGATAACAGCATCCATGTTGAGGAAACCGTAAATATGAGGATTCATCATATGATTACCTTTTATATCTTCATAGATGACGGCACTTTCAAGTTTTTGAGCATCGATGGTTAAGAGGACCAGTTCCTCATTCTCTTCATGGTGACTTACCAATGAAGAAATGCCTTCTTCTGAAACGCATGCAATATATCCTGTATCATCAAAGTGATCTGGCCAGTATTCTTCTTCTTCCAAAGCAAAGTCAAGTTCTTCTTTTGTCATCAGATAATAGATCATGGTTCTCACCTCTCGCTGTTCGTATCTGTGTCACTGTTTTCCGTTTAACATACTCTGATTATAAACGACAAAGATCAACTTGTGGAGTGATAACCGTGACAATTCGGCGAACAATGACACTGTATGCATAGTACATAAATCATCATCTATAAATGTTCGATAGTGACTTTGCTTCCTGCTCCTCCAGGGACAGATGATGTAACCAGGAGTTTTCTTGGGATGCGCTCTCTGAGCTCCTTTACATGGCTGATTATTCCGACGGATAAATCGCTGGTCTGCAGCCGTTCCAATGCTCCAATAACCGTTTCGAGAAGGTGTTCGTCCAATGTCCCGAATCCTTCATCCAAGAAGAAAAATTCCAAAGGATGCTGACCTTTTAACTGAATGGTCATGGAGAGGGCCAAAGCAAGCGCAAGAGAGGTGATAAATGTTTCTCCTCCAGAAAGACTGGATACAGGCCTTCTTATACCTCCGTTTGCATCATCACGAATTACAAAACCGCCATCTGAATCGATCTCTATAGCGAATTTTCCTTTTGTTAACTCATACAGCCTCTCTGATGCAAGGCGACTTACTTGTATCAGCTGCTCCTCAGCGATAAATTCAACGAACTGTTTTCCCCGAAACACAATCTGCAGTTTTTCCAAATCTTCCAATAGTGAAACAACTGTCATTCTTTCTTTTTCGAGAACGTCATAACGTTCAGCCCTTTTAACGAGACTTTCGATTTCTTGTTTTTTACGGCCTACCCGATCATACAGGTCTTCCATTTCTTTTTCCAGGCGTCTCGATTCCTGTCGAATTTCTTCTCTCGCTGCTTCAGTCAACTGCAAATTGTCCATTTCGTTTTTTATTGTCCGGTATGATTCCTGACTGTTTTTATATGCTTCCTTTCGCTCATTTAACCTTTCTTTTTGTTTTTCGAGTTCAGCTTTTGGGACAGTATGCTCTAGCACATCTTTTGCATCTTTGAATGATGTCTCATCAAGCCAGTTATGAAAGGATTGTTCCTGTTCATTGAGAAACGAGTTTTTTGATTCAAGATTGCTTTCGAGACGGATAAGCTCATTCGATATACGTTGCAAGTCCTTTTCTTTTTGTTGAACATCCTGATCAGCTTTCTCGAACCTCTCTTTTAAATACAGAATTTTTTCGGAAACGCGCTTTTTTATGTCTTCCGGTTGTTCACCATCTGTTAGTGATTGAACAGATTTATCAATGGTTTCGATTTGTTCAAGTTGAAACGCCAGTTTCGTTTCGGCAGCTGTTTTTTTGACCTGGAGTTTGTAGAGCTCTTCATTTGACTGGTTGATCAAAGCGTTTTTCTTTTCGATCGCAGGCCTTGCATTTTCGAGGCGGCCGAGGATTCTATGATAGAGCTCTTTTTTCTCTTTAAGTGATTGGACAACAGCTTCTGCTTGTTTAAATGGAATGGAAGCCGTATGTTTGCGCCATTCGATTTCTGTTTCTTTCATTTCCCCATCGGTACGGCTGTGCTCCATTATCAGTTGTTTTTTCTGTTCTTCGATACCTGAAAGCCGTTCTTTCGATGTCATCAGCTGATCCTGATGATGGCGTAACTGAGAGAGGGTTTCATGAACATCACTGTAAAGTTTGCCGATCGTTTGAGCAGATGCATGCATGGTCTGCTTCAATCGTCTCAAGCCTTCTTCGAAATCATTCGCATACAAGTCAGGCACCTTTACTTCGTCACCGCTTTCGATTGAGGTGTTCTCTGGAGAAAGAGGGATATTTTCCGCTGTTGACTCAAGTTTAATCCGATGAGTATTGACTTCATCAGTAAGTCTGTCAACTTCCCCGACAAATGTATCGAGTGAAGGAATGTGTTCATCTGCATTTTCAAAAGCTTCAAGATGGTTCACTTCATGATGGACGGAACCGCATAATGGACAAGGTTCGTCAGGATTCAGTCGATCACGGATTTCTGCAAGAAGAGATTCCTGGTGATGTTTCTGCCGACGATTTCTGTTATCTGTTATAATCAGTTTCGCTGATTCCAGTGTTCTTTTGTAGGAAGAGAAGGCGTCATACCAAAACTGCAGTTTACCATATTGGTCATGCAGTTTATTTTGACACAGCTCCTTTTCTTTCTCGATTTGTTCTGTTTGTTTTTTCGTTTCTTTCTGTTTCTCTGTAATATCCAGCAGGTTCTTGTTTAATGTAATGATTCGATTGTTCAAGTCTTTTTTCTGACTGATAATGTGTTCAGTTTGATTGACGAGCCGCTTGTCTTCCTCTGAGATCGTGTATGTTTCGAGATCTTTTTTCAGTTTTTGAACCTCTTTTTCATATCGTGCCAGGTCATGCTGATGGTGACGAAGTGTATTGTTTAGCTGTTCTATGGAAAATTGGAGTTCCTTTTCTTCATTTTGCAATTTTGTATGTTTGTCAGTCAGTTCTTTTCGATCCCCGATCAACCGGATTGCCTGATCCGCTTCGTCATATTGCTTTTCAAGAATCGGTTTTTCACTTTGCATTTGTTTGTCTGAAGAATCTTTAGTTTTTTTGGCCTCGATATACTCATTGTGCACAACATCTTTTTGTTTCAGCTGTGTTTGAATGTCTTGCTGCAAGGCTTCGATATCCCTGTGTAAATCAAGGATTGTTCTTGCCCGTTCTTGTCCATTCAGTGCCGTTTCGGCTTGATTTAATCTTGCCTCTTCGTGAGCCATTTCAGCCGCGTCCTGTTCAAATTGATACAGTTCCGATTGAACAGCTTTCAGTTTTATTGAAAGCTCATCCCACCGCTCTACTTTTTTCAGCTCATCACTGTTCTTTGAAAACTGTTCTTTTTTCATTATCTGTTCTTTTTTAAGATTTTCAAACTCTTTTTTCTGATCTGAGATCATAGTCTTTGACGCGTCACCGAGTCCAGCCTGTTCACTCTTGATGACAGCTAATTGATGGGCTGTATCATCAAGTTTATGCTTCAGTTTTGCATTGAGCCGATCGCCGTATTTTTCAAGGTGAAACAGTCTTTGCAGCATTTTACGTCGTTCAGTCCCTTTCAGAGTCAAAAATTCTGAGAATTTCCCTTGGGGGAGAACCACAGCTCTTGTGAAATCATCAAGCTCAAGTCCTAATAGTTTTATAACTGATTTATCCATATCTGATGCTTTATCAGCAAGCGTTACCGGAGAATTGACTCCTTTAATCAGCCTTGAAACAGTCTGTTTGACGGAACCGTTTTTTTGCAGTTTGAACGATCGCTCGGCTTTATATGATGTCTGATGGTTGCCGGTACCCAGGGTGAAGATGAAAGCTGTATACATTTCGTCTGATGCATGATTGATGATGCCTTCTTTGTTCACGGGAGCCCGCTCAACTTTACCGTACAGGGCGAGTGTAATTGCATCCAGAATCGTCGATTTCCCCGCTCCTGTAGGTCCGAAAATGCCGAATAGACCGGCCTCTGTCAGTTCTTCAAAATCGATTGTCTGTGTTTCTTTGAAACTGTGAATCCCTTTCAATGACAGTTCAATGGGTTTCATCGGTCGGATCCTCCTCGACTAGTTCTATAAAAAGCGATCTCAGCCGATCGTCGGGCTCAGCTCCGCCCATTTGTTTTTTATAGAACATATCAAATAATTCCCGAATGGATAATTCTGCTCTTCGCGTTTCAGGTGATTGCATATCTGGAAAGACAGGCTGAATAATCAGGATTCCAGGATAGTGCTCTTTGATTTTGGCAATGGTCTCGGCTGATGGTGCCTGTTCAAGGTGGACTTTCAAATCAATCCATGCACCAAAGTCTCTGCGTTCGTTCATCCAATGAAACACTTCATCGAAGCCATTTACAGCTTCCCATCTCAAAAGCTGTTTTCCTGAACTGATTGGAATTTCCCGTATGTCGGGTTCATGGCCGGGGGTGATATCGAGAACCGTTACTGATTTTGCAACGCCTCTTTCGCCAAAACTGAAAGCAAGCGGTGAACCCGCGTATCTTGCAGGGCGGATGGTGTGCTTTAGTGTTTGAGGTCTGTGCAAGTGACCGAGTGCCGTATAGTCCACGTTGGATGGAAAGGAATCCGAAGCAATTGTGTACGAGCCGCCGACTTCGATTGGGCGTTCTGAATCGGAACCGTTCCCTCCTGCTGCGAAAACATGACTCATCGCAATATTGACATGGTCTTTAGAGAGGTTCTTTGTCAGTTCGCCGAACATCCAACGGATTTTTTGGTTGTAAGCATCCCGGATCACTTTGTCGTCAGCTTCTTCAGCTAATACCTCTTTCAACCTTGATTCCGATGGATAGGGTAGCCATGGGACGCACAAGGTCTGATCGGCTGCTTTAATATCCACCGTTAGCGGATGTAGTGTAGGCTGTCCCTGGATATAAACTGAGTGACGCTCTAGCATCGCACTTGCTGCTGAAAGCCGTTCAGGGTGGTCGTGATTGCCACTGATTGCAACTACGGTCCGTTTCCCGAAATCAGATAAACGTGAGAGGCTGTCATAAAACAGCCGCTCACTCTTTGCAGGTGGATTAACCGAATCGTAAATGTCTCCGGCGATCAGAACCACATCAATTTCCTCTTCATGGACGATTCCACACAGTTCGTCGATAAATGCTTCATGCTCGTCATGTCTGTCTCTTCCTTCGATTGTGCGTCCGAAATGCCAATCCGCTGTATGAAGAACCCTCATTCTAAAACCTCCTGATCAATGGTTACAATCATGCCATTCTCCACAAGATAAAGGCAGGCTTTGTCGATGTTTTGTTTCCAACTGTCCTTAATAGCTGCAGAGTATAACTTAATCTGAGTCTGATAGCGATTTATAAAATAAGCTCCGATGGCCGAATCATCCTGGAGATGTTCAGGAATTCTGTCTGTTTTATAATCAACAAGGACGAGCTCTCCGTCATTTGACTGATAGAGTGCATCAACCATTCCCTGTATGAATACATGTTCGTCCGAAGGTCCTTCCCAATCGGGATACGCCATTTTTACAGGGGCTTCGAAACTGAATGGGAGCTCTCTCCATACCAGTTTGGCCTCCTTCATCTCCGCACCGGTCTCTGTTTGAAAAAAACGGGCTATCTGCTCCACAGGTAACTGATCGGCTTCTTCATGTGTCAGCCGATCTTCATTGACCCACTGTTTCAACTGAGCTTGGATTTCTTTATTTGAGGTTTGTTTGAGATTGACAAGCTGCATGACAAGATGCACGAGCGTTCCTTTTTCCGCAGGTTTCAGCTTTTTCTGTTGCATAAATGCCGGTCTCTCAGCAAAATCAGGAGTGAAATGACGGACAAAGTCGTCACTCCCATAATCTGAATCAAGGGTTTGCTTTAATTCTGATACAGTCTGTTTTGCAAGATATTGTGTGGCTTCTTTATGGGCATAGCTCCACTCGAACCGCTCTTTGACCTCAAGATCAAGTGCAGGGTCTGATTTGACTGGTGCACCTTTTGCCAGTTGATCAATGATCGTATGCTGTTCAGGTTGAAGATCACCCACATACTGTGGTAAATCTGTTGACTGTGTTAACGTCATCGACCATTTTGAGCGGTCGTCAAGAATTGTCGAAGGAATCGGGATATCTGCAGTCTGGTCACGCAAACATTGTTGAATATCCGGGTGGCGTCCAATTGCCGGGATGATCCAGTCTGCATACCGCTTTGATCTCAGACGCTGTGGAACAGGGATCAGTGGCCCTTCATCATCACCGGCATTCACCCATTTTTCCAATTGATCAGGCAGGTTTTTACCGGAGCCAATCAGGTGCAGTTGTTCTTTCGCTCTCGTCATGGCGACATAAAGCACCCGCATCTCTTCGGCGAGCATCTCACGCCGGGAGATTTCTTTCATCAATTCATGTTGGACGGACGGATACAGGACCCGAAGTTCGGGGTCAAACCATTGTGTGCCAAAGCCGTGTTTCTGATGCATAAGATAGGATTTTCTTAAATCCATCTGATTGAATTCACGATTGATACCTGGAATGAAGACGATCGGAAATTCGAGGCCTTTGCTTTTATGAATGGTCATAAGTCGCACGACATCTTCCTGTTCGCCAATCGCTCTTGCCTCACCGAGGTCATCCCCTCTTTCCTGCATTTTCGCAATGAAGGACAAAAAGCGGTATAAACCGCGGAAACTCGTTTTCTCATAGGCTTTTGCACGGTCGTATAGAGCTTTCAGGTTGGCTTGTCTCTGTTTGCCGCCAGGCATCCCCCCGGCATAGTCATAATAGCCGGTATCGCGGTACAGTTTCCAGATTAACGAGGAGAGGGCTGTTGATCTGGCGGATGATCGCCATTCATCCAGTTTTGTGAGAAAGGATTTCACTTTTATTTGCAACGATTCGTTTTCAACCTGATCTTGATCAGCATAATGATGTATGGCGGAGAAGAAGTCAGACGATGGCAGGTCGATGCGGATTTCGGCCATCTCATCAGCTGAAAGACCGACAATCGGCGAACGTAAAACCGATGCCAAAGGGACATCCTGTTTTGGATTATCAATTATCTTCAGAAGGGCGATCATGATTTGAACTTCAATGGCTGTAAAATACCCATTCGATAAATCTGCATACATCGGTATGCCTGCTGCTTTAAACTCTTCCATAAAGGTATCTGCCCAGGTCATTGAACGGACGAGAATGACAATATCCCTGTATGAAACAGGCCGCTCATGGCCTGTTGAAGGATCAAAGACTGAAGACGATTCAGTCATGGATTTGATTGATGCAATCATCGAGCGCGCTTCTGCCTGTGCAGCTGATAAATCCTGTTCCTTCTCGTCGGAATCAGAATCCGGGGTTTGATGAGGTTCGGTCTCGGATTCATTTTCGGCTACATTGACCAGTTGAACATGAACAAGCGGTGAGAACACCTCCGGGAAACGATGATTTCCCGTGACTAATGAAGCAGCATCATCATAACGGATTTCTCCGACACGTTCATCCATGGTTTGCCGGAAAACATAGTTAACAGCAGACAGGATTTCATCTCTGCTTCGGAAGTTCATGGATAAATCGATAACCATGCCCTCTCCGGAACCGTCTGATGTATATCGTCTGTACTTGTCAAGGAAGATTCCGGGCTCCGCAAGGCGAAAACGGTAGATCGACTGCTTAATATCTCCAACCATAAAGCGGTTGGATGAATTAGAAACCTGAGACAGGATCGCCTCCTGTACTCTGTTTGTATCCTGATATTCGTCAGTCATCACTTCTTGAAAATAATTGCTGTATTGATTGGCAATCGGTTCACCTTTTAACGACGAAGTAAGAATTTTCAGGGCGAAATGTTCAAGGTCACTAAAATCAACAACCCCTTTTTCCCTTTTTTTAATGGCGTATTTTTTCTCGAACCGTTGAATGGTTTTCGCAAGTTCTCGGACCGGTTCTGCTAAAGCACCAAGATCGTTCAATGCATCGTCGAGCGAATTCAGGGCGTAAGCTGACCTTGAATCATCAACGGTTTTCTTAGCCTTGTCTCTCAATTGCTTTATCTTCTCCTGAATTTCGGGATCAAATTCCACTTTTTTAGATAATGGTTTCAAACGTGGAAATGTGACAGATGATAATCGGTCAATTGCTGTACCTGGATGATCAGTCTCCAGGATATTTTTGGCCTGATCCAATTCGAATGCCACTGCATCCCGGTATGGCTCAAACCCCTCGTGGCTGTCGATCAGTTGCAATGCCTCGGAGAGAAAGGAAACCGATTGTGACAGGTTCTCTTTCACAATGCCGGTCAATTCATCAAACCATGGGAGTTCGAAAACATCCCCACTTCCGGCCTTGTCATAAAGGGACGCTGCGTATTGAAGCCATTCGAATGGTTTCGGATGACTGAGAGAAAAGTGATAAACAGCGAGCAAAACCTGTTTGAGTCCCTCGTCACTTCGGTCATTGGAAAACCGTTCCACCATGTCATAAAAACCGTCCGGATTTTTGCTTGAATAGGCTTCTTCAAATAATTCTTCAAGCACTTCATCCCTCAGCAAAACCCCTTCTGTCTCATCAAGAATCCGAAATGACGGATCGATGTCTGTTACATAATAAAAATCACGGACAATGCTCATGCAAAAGGAATGAAGCGTGGAAATCGGAGCTTTATGAAGAAGATTCAGCTGCCTGCGGAGGTGAAGGGATCTGGGCTGTTCTGAAATCTTATCTTCGAGAGCCTCACCTATTCTGTGCCGCATTTCCTGAGCTGCAGCGTTCGTAAAGGTCACAATCAATAGTCTGTCCAAATCTGCAGGATTTTCTTCATCAGTGATCTTACGGATGATCCGCTCAACGAGTACGGCCGTTTTCCCGCTTCCGGCTGCCGCTGCGACGAGGAGATTATTCCCTTCTGCAGAAATGGCGCGCCATTGGTCGTCTGTCCATTTTGAGTTGGCGGGTTTTGGTTGAATATGCATAATTATTCTCCTTCCTCCCGGGTTTGAATCATGTTGATCACTTGATCATCCGAAAGTTTTTTTAAATCTCTGTAGCTGTTCGCCGGGAGTGCCGGATCAAATTGACACAGTGATCTGAATGAACAGAACGTGCATGGCGTTTGATTGGAACGTCTGTATGGATTGATGGCAATATCCCCGCTCAGAATGGCACTGGAGGCCTGTTTGATTTGAGTTTCGATAAAGCGTCGTCCTGCTTCAAGATGTTCACGGTCAATGACTTTTGATTTTTTTGCAAGACTGCCATTTTTATTTCGTTTCAGCGGTGCGATATCGGAGTCGGCTGAATCCCCCATTGTAAGGTCTGTCAGATCGACAGCTTCTTCCTCGTTTAAGATCAGCCCTTTCATTTTAAACTCTTTTAACATTCGCTGGGCAGCTTCTTCGGGTGTCAGTTTACCGGAATCAGATTTGATGACAGGGTTATGGACATGAAAATAAAGCATTCCGGCTGGAATAACGTCTTCTCCATTGGAAAAATAGGCTGCATTTTTCATAATGGCATCGAGATAGACGAGCATTTGCATCGCAAGTCCGTAATACACATCTGATAAAGAAAGATCTGTTTTACTCGATTTGTAATCAATGACACGGATATAAAATCCCTCAGGCGTGTTTGCACTGTCCACACGGTCAATTCTCCCAGCCAGCTCGACCGTTGTTCCGTCATCAAGTGTATAGGATAATGGAGGGAGATCGCTACCTGTACCGAAGCCGAGCTCAACTGCCTCTGGCTGAAAACCAGTCCGTTTTGCCTGTTCCATCAAGATCATCGCAGCACGAATAACGACCTGTTCAAGCTTGGAGAGGATGTATCTGAGTCTGAAGGAGCTTTTCAGTATGTTTCGGTTGATTTTAGGAGCCAAATTTTCAACGATGTTTTTTGATCGTCTCACCGCCTCCGGTTCTGACAGTTCTGTGAATGAACGCCCTTCTTGTTTGAGGTTCGCTGTCAACTCTTTTAAAGCATCATGAAACAGAATGCCGATATCCGGTGCATCGAGACGGAAATATTCCCGCTCTCTGAGTCGGAGTCCATAGTTGGCAAATTGTTTGAATGCACAGGAATAATATTGTTCAAGGCGGGAAACGCTGGCAGTCATTTTTTGACCATAAAGTCCCCGCGCTGCCGTTTTGCTAAGTGAACCCGGGTTGTTATCATAAAACAAACTGGTCAGTGATGTTCTGACCGTCGGGGCATAAGTACGTTCACTCATATACCAGTTGTACACTGACCACCAGATGTCCGGAAGCGGATAGCCCCGTTTCCATCTTTGGAGTCGCTCCGTCAGAAAAGATTGTGTGCCTTCTGGAGATGAGATGAAATAATCATCCTCATCACTGATGTCGAGATCGGCGGGTGATTCAACGGCAATTTCGGTTTTAAGTGCCGGGAACATCTCTTTAACATGATTCAGAATAATCGAAGGTTGCTTCGCTTTGCCTTCATCATCACTTAAGAGGTAAGAAATGATAAGCCTGTCTTTTGGACTTGTCTGAGCCTGGTAAACAAGGTACTGTTCATTTAATAGTTGTCTCTCAGCAGCCGGTGCCAATTCATGTCCGCTTTCGAGCAGCGTAACCCGTTCACGATCAGACATAAAAGCCGACTCTTCAGCAGGCATCGGAATGACACCGTCGTTTGCACCGATCAAAAACGTGCAGGAGATATCACTGAGTCTCGATGTGGCCATCGATGCAGCAACTACCTGATCCAAAGCCGGTGGAATGATCGAATAGGAGATACTCTCAAGCCCGGTGTCGAGCATGTTATTGAACGTGATCGGGTTCATCTTATCTTGTCCGCAGGCTTCTGATGCCTGATCGAAAATACTGATCAATTCTTTCCAGATTTGATCGTGATCTCTTGCCTCCTGAAGCCGGCCTTTATCAAGCGCCTGGTCCCTGAAAGAGGCAAGTTTTTCCGGTACGGATAATGCCACCAGTAAATTGAAAAGTGCCTCGATAATTGAGTTGACGGTGTTTTGAGAGGTTATCTTGTCATGAAACTGAATCAATGGATCAACCATGATTTTATGAAGGTCATGCATGAGTGTGATGGTGTGATCTTCTTCGCCCTCTTTTGCCGCCCGATAAAATTGAAGCCTCTTGTTCCATTGTTCGTAGTCATACCATTGATAACCATTCAAACCGAGAGCCAGTGTGATATTTTCGAATGTATCAAGATGTTCCCTCGTCACTGACTGGTCAATGGGAAATGTTAATTCCGTTTTAAGGCAACGGATCACATCGTCATATCTCCAATTCTTAGAAACAATATCAAGTAAGGATCTGACAAATTCAATCAGCGGATGATGAATGGCACTGCGCTTTGCATCAACGAAGACGGGGATTTGTTCCTCTTCAAAAATGTGTTCGATCAAATCCCTGTAGTCATCGGGATTTCTTGATAGAACGGCGAAATCTTTGTAGCGGTAATTCTCTTGACGGACAAGCCTACGAATCTCTCTTGCGATAAATCGAATCTCAGCACGCTTGTTCACAGCAGCGACTATATTGACTCCACTGTGATCATCAGACGGATCTGCAGGCCTTTGATTACTCATTGCCTCCAAATGACGGAGCCCTTTCTTTTGAAAACGGGTCCGTTCTTCAAAATGAACAGCTGGTTTTAATCCGATTTGCAAATGATTTGCAGCGATCAGGGTACGCTGTGCCGTGTTTGCTGTTTCAAAGAATAAGTCAAACGGGTCGAGCTCTTCATCTGCAGAGGGCAATTTATCAAGCGTCAGTGCCATGATGACTTGCTTTGATGACGTCATCAGTTCATGTAAAAAAGCCTCTTCCAAAGGACTGAAATGATGATAACCGTCAACTGCTATCATTGCTTCTTTCAGCATCTCAGAGTACTTCACCTGTTCAATAGCCAAAGAAAAGTCATCCTCTGATGCAAGGCGTACAGAAGCTGTTTGCTCACTAATCTTGTTCATAATCAAAGACAGATCATATAACTTGTCTTTCAGCCCGACCGGGAGTGATTCGTCCTCTGCCATCGCTTCTATATCTTCGGCACTTTGGTTGTAACGTTTGCATTCCGTAATCATTGATTCGAGCTTGTCTATAAATCCTGCCGTACCCGTTGCATGTTCAAACACTCTGAATTCGGACTTGTGATCCTCTGTTATTTTTCGTAATAACATATTGACACCCGTCTGTTTCAGGTGAACAAGGGCTCCACCACCCTGTTCCTGAATGATCATATGTGCAAGGCGGCTGAACCCGGTAACCCGAATTCTGGTCGTTCCTTTGCCCAGTCGCTTCAAGAATCTTTTTTCTGCCTGAAACGTCATCTGATCAGGTACGAGATAAAGTAAAGGCGGTCCTGACGGGTCTTTCATTTCCTCATCGATAAAAACATCCTCTAAATATTTGGACTTCCCGCTGCCGGATCTTCCTGTAATCATCTGCAACGTCATAAAGCACCTCCATGCAATCGTATGTTCGTAATAATATTATAGCAGATTCTGTCATTGATTTAAACTGTTTTAAGGGGTTATTTTTGCTATACTGTTAAAGTGGATAAACAGTTGTTATTTGATTATCCTGCATGCATCAAGTAAATCATGCGCCTGTTTGTTCACCAATCCTGAACAGGACAAAATAAACGATAAAATGTGGTGAGTTCCGTGAAATCATTCTTTAAATCCTTCCTGATCGGCCAGCGCATGATGAAAACAGGGATTGCTGTTGCGGTGACATCCTTTATTTGCCTGTGGTTTAATCTCCCTGCTATTTATGCGGTTATTACAGCCATTGTAACCATCGAACCGAATACTTATGACTCCGTCCGGAAAGGAATAGTCCGGTTTCCCGCGGCTGCAATAGGGGCCGGAATTGCAACGTTGTCTGTTTATTTTCTTGGAGAGACGTTTGCCACTTACACAATAGCGGCACTCGGTACAATTTATCTTTGTCAAAAACTGAAACTGTTTGACGGTACACTGGTTGCAACTCTTACTGCAGTTGCAATGATTCCGGAACTCGACGGTCCCCTTTTTATGCAGTTTTTGACCAGGCTGAGCACAACAATGATCGGGATCAGTGTCTCTTCCATCGTAAACATCACCATTTTTCCTGCGAATTATTTTAAACGGATTCATCATCAGACTTTTGTCCATATTGATGAAGCGAAGCGCGTTTTACAAGGGTTGGTGCTGCCTTACAGTATGACTCAAAATGTGAACGTGGACACGATGCACTATATGAAATTCAAACGTTCGTTGGCGAAAACCGATCAGCTCATGGGTTTTCAGCGAAAAGAACTGAGGGTCCACCGGTTCCGCTTCAAAAATCACCGGAATTTCTTGATTTTAAGGGAACGCATGGATCTCCTTCATCGCCTTGAGCTTCACCTTGGCAACTTGCAGTTTCTCGGAAGAATTCAGGAACTGACACTGATTGAACGGGAGCTTCTTGACGAAATCGCAAGACTTTTGCCTACGATTGATTACTACCATGAAAATGAGAAAGAAGGTATTTCGGACGAGCACTTCAAGATCATTCATGAGCTTGATCAGGCGCTCCGCTATGAGTATGGCCAGTCAGAACAGGATCAGGCAATCGGTAAAAACCATTATTTAAATCATAATACACGGTTTTTTTATGAGCTGCTTTCTTCTTTTGAAATTCTCGGTGATTTGTATTCACAGCAAAAAAACCCTTCGCTATGAAGGGTTTAAAGCTGTTCGTCCGGCAACAGGTCGATATCCATGTTTTTTTGCTTCATTTTTTTCCTGATCAGTACCGGGATTGTAAATGCGATTAAAAAAGTGGCTGCGGTCATACTGATCATGGCAGGACTCAAGTCAACGATCGACGCGCCGAGAAAGTTAAAGGCCAGTGTGCCGGGAATGATACCGACCATGGTCGCTCTGAAGTAAATATGAAATTTCACTCTCGATAAGGCTGACAGGTAACTCAGAAAATCAAAATTGATGACGGGGATGATTCGTAGTGCAGTAATGTAGAAAAAACCATTGTTTTCGATATTCTGCTGAATGACCTCGCCTCTTCCGGACCATTTTTTAGCTCTGATTTTATGGCCGACCTTTCTCATGATAAAAAACGAGAGTGCAGCACCTGCAAGCGACCCGATATAGGTTACTGCGGGTCCAATAATGGGTCCGAATGAGAGCCCGCCCGCCATTGCCATGATCGAGGCAGGAAACAGAACAAACGGGCGGAGCGCAAAAAGCAATATAAAGACCAATGGTGCAATAATACCGAAGCTGAGCATAAATGTCTGAATCTGTTCGGGTCCCGTCGTGGAAAAGTGCTCAAAAAACATATATAACAAACCGGCAATTACCGCGAATAGCATCAGTTTTAATAAGAGTTTCCAAGGCATGAAATGAATCGTCCTTTCAGTTCAGGTTATTGTCCTATACCTGTTTTCGAAACATGTTACACATCACTTCATTAATTCAGAGATATCGTAATCCCGGGGTTTCAGGGTCGTTTCCTGTTTCAAACCCATTCGTGCCAATTCCGCTCCGACAAATGGACCTGAGGTCAAACCGCTGGAGCCCAACCCATTTGCGGTATAAAGTCCGGGCAATTCGGGAAATTCGCCAAAAACAGGTACTGAATTTCCTGCAAACGGGCGTATCCCGGTTCTCATTTCGAGGATTTCAGCATCTTGAAATCCCGGAGCAAACGGGAGAACACGGGAGAGAATTTCATGCATACCGCCCATCGTTACTGTCGTATCAAAGTGTTTATTTTCCTCCCTGGTTGCCCCAATTACCATTCTGCCATCCTCAAACGGTAAGACATAATAATCATTTGGCGGTAAGACAACCGGCCAATGATCATTCTTTATACCGTGCAGCTTCACATGAAGAATCTGCCCTTTTTGCGGTCTGAGATTCATATTCAGCCGCTTCCCTTTAAATACCGAGTTAGCCCATGCGCCAGGCGTCATAATAACATTCGGTGTTTCCTTCTCATCATAACCTGTTCTGACAATAAACCGGTGGTCGCCTGTAGGTGTTACCGTTGCATCCCCTCTGATATGAACGGCACCCAGTTTGACCGCGCCCATGATTAAGGCGTCCCGAAGTTTTCGGCCGTCGACCCTGGCTCCCCCTGATACATAGACGCCTCTGTATAAGTTGGCTGCGAGTGGAAACATGCTTTGGACTTCCTGTTCGTCCAAGTATTGAATATCACCGATCTCAGGGGCCTCTTCCCTTCTTGTTATGGCTCTGTTGAACTTCTCTTCGAGCTTGGACCATTCGGTATCGATGGCAATCGTACCGTTATTCACATAACCGGTATTCAAATCAGTCAGTTCTTCAAGTTCAGGAATCAGCGTATGATAATAAGCGGCTCCCTCCTTCACGATATTATACCAGGCTTTGTTTCTGCGCTTTGAAAGCCATGGACAGATAATACCCGCTGCAGCGTCTGTTGCTTGCCCTTTTACGCCCTTATCTATGACAGTTACTTTTGCTCCTGTTTTTGACAGATGATAAGCGGCAGATGCGCCTACAATGCCACCGCCAATAATAATATAATCTGACACGTATCCCCACTCCTTATTTTGATGTAACTCCTCACATTAAAACAGGCGGGCAAGAGAAACGCAAATCCTTTGAGAAGCTTGCACTATCGATGAATATTTGATAAGGTTGCTGTGAACATAAAAGATATTCTTGACTTCTGAAGGAAGTGAGAGTAGAGGAGCAATGCACATCAGTATGTCCGTTGAGGATGTTGAAATCCTGCGATTCGGAATGAAAGGGTGTATTGCCGAAGTGGATCTGCATTCAACTGTTTGTCCACTGGATCTGATTCCGAACAGGACCAGAACTGTCGTACAGCCATATGGCTGTATGGGGAGCTATCTCACGCTGGAACCGATGATCCGGCAGCATGAGCTCTCATGCTGTTTTTTTGTTTCAGCAGAATAGCTCTATTCAATCGCCACAGGCGAAATTTATGAATAGAGGTGTTGCAATATGAATTTTGGACAAATGATTACTGCGATGGTTACGCCGTTTAACGACGACATGGAAGTGGATTTTGAACGGACAGAACAACTGATTGAACACTTGATCCGAACGGGTTCGGATGCGATTGTCATTTCGGGTACTACTGGAGAAGCGCCTACTTTATCTATCGATGAAAAGAACGCTTTATTCCGTTTTTGTGTAAATACCGTTAACGGCCGTATACCTGTCATTGCAGGAACCGGGACAAACAGCACAGCCATGGCGCTTGAACTGACGAAAATGGCTGAGATTGCCGGCGCTGATGGTGTAATGCTGATGGCCCCTTATTATAATAAACCGAATCAGCAAGGGATGTATGAACATTTCAAAGCCATTGCCACGTCTACGACCCTGCCTGTCATGCTTTATAATGTGCCAGGGCGGACAGGTGTCAATCTCTTGCCAGAGACGACAATCAGGCTCTCAAGAATCCCGAATATTGTCTCCGTAAAAGAGGCTAGTGGTGATCTCGACGCAATCTCTGAGATCATTGAACAAACATCGGAAGAGTTCTCTGTATACAGTGGCGACGACAGTCTTACACTTCCGGCAATGTCTGTTGGGGCAAACGGGGTTGTTTCTGTATCCTCTCATGTTGTAGGCGACGAAATGAAACAAATGATCGACTTCTTTCAGGAAGGCAAGTTCAGGGAGGCTGCAGCGATTCACAGACACCTCGTACCGATTATGAACGGAATGTTTATTGCACCCAGCCCTGCCCCTGTAAAAGCAGCACTTGAGATGATAGGAGTTTTAACCGGATCTGTCCGTTTACCGATCGTACCCGTTGATGATGAGGAAAAAGAGACGATTCACAGGCTCTTGACATATAAAATATACTCTTCTGCTGTATAAACGAAACTATTTATCAGAAGCGAAAAGACACCAGTCAAACCGGTGTCTTTTTTTCGTTTTAAGTACTTTGTGGATCGTTAAGCATTCGTTGCAGTTTTCTGGATGCGCTTAATACGTAACGTTTGACGTCCTGTTCGTTCATGTTCAGTCTGATAGCCGTTTCCTGAATCGCATTTTTCCCGTTCACAATAAGACTGCCGTGAAATTTAGTGAATTCCTGTTCCACGAGTCTGAACTGTTTGTAAATGTTCCTTTCCGGTTCAGGCAACAGAGGAATAAATTCATCCTTTAATTTAAAATAGTTATCATGTTCCATCAGGACACCTCCCTTTCTGTCAGTATACCTTGATGGAATCATAATGAAAACCTATAAACTGTTACATATTAATATACCGATTATTTTAATCTGTATCATGCTATTGGTACAGCTCATTTTTTTCTATTTTCATAAACAAAGTCTGTTATATAAGTATTTTTGATAAGGAGAGCGAAATGCAAGAAATGAAAAATAGAATCTGTTTCATTTGAATGATGAATCTGTGTTATTGTCATTAGACCGTCACATTTACCTGTTTGTTTTCGGTGGGAAATCCACTATACTTAAGTTAGATCAATAAGTGATTGATTTCACAACAGCAGTCATTCAGATTGAACGAATAAAATATTTTCTGGAGGCGTTAATTATGAGTATGACTATGGAAACTTTACAACAACCGGCATGGGAATCTTTTCAGGCAGGCAACTGGCAGTCCACAATTGATGTACGTGACTTCATTCAAAAAAACTACTCTCTGTATGAAGGCGATGAATCGTTTTTAACAGAAGCAACTGAAGCCACCTCTTCTCTTTGGGATCAGGTTATGGAACTGTCCCGACTTGAGCGGGAACGCGGCGGAGTTTACGACATGGACACGGAAATTGTTTCTTCTATTGTTTCTCATGGGCCAGGATACCTTGACAAGAGCAAGGAAAAAATCACGGGTGTTCAGACAGATGTACCTTTCAAACGATCCATGCAGCCATTTGGCGGATTGAGAATGGCAAAAGCCTCATTGGAATCCTACGGTTATGAATTGAATTCTGAGGTGGAAGCCTTTTTTGCAAATAATCGAAAAACCCATAACCAGGGTGTGTTCGATGCGTATACCCCAGAAATGAAGCTTGCTCGTAAAGTCGGTATTATTACAGGACTTCCTGATGCATATGGACGCGGACGTATTATTGGCGACTATCGTCGTGTTGCACTGTACGGTGTGGATTTCCTGATTGAAGAGAAAAAGAAAGAAATGAAAGTAACGGAAGGCGTCATGTCATCAGAAAATATTCAGCTTCGTGAAGAGATGGCAGAACAGCTGAGAGCATTGAAAGAACTTGCTGAACTCGGAAAAATGTATGGATTCGATTTGAATCGTCCTGCAATGAATACAGTTGAAGCATTCCAGTGGCTCTATCTTGGCTATCTTGCTGCAGTTAAAGAACAAAATGGTGCTGCAATGAGTCTTGGACGAGTATCAACATTCCTCGACATTTACGTTGAGAGAGATATGAGTAAAGGTCTCATTAACGAACAGGAAGTGCAGGAAATTGTTGATCATTTCATTATGAAGCTTCGTCTTGTGAAATTCGCAAGAACGCCTGAGTATAACGATCTTTTCAGCGGGGATCCGACATGGGTTACAGAATCTATTGGCGGTATCGGTGAAGATGGACGCCCTCTGGTAACGAAGAACTCTTTCCGTTTCCTCCACTCTCTGCACAATCTTGGACCGGCTCCAGAGCCGAACCTGACTGTACTTTGGTCTCCGGATCTTCCAGAAGCGTTTAAGCTCTATTGCTCAAAGATGTCTATCGAGACAAGCTCCGTGCAGTATGAAAATGATGATCTGATGCGTCCGGAATACGGCGATGACTACGGAATTGCCTGCTGCGTATCAGCAATGACAATTGGAAAACAGATGCAGTTTTTCGGCGCACGTGCGAATCTCGCAAAAGGGCTTCTCTATGCGATTAACGGTGGAGTGGATGAAATGGCTAAAGTCCAGGTCACTCCGGGCGTTGAGCCGATCACGTCTGAATACCTTGATTATGATGAAGTTCGTCATAACTTTGATCAGGTCATGGAATGGCTCGCAGGCCTCTATATCAATACACTGAACATCATTCACTATATGCATGACAAGTACAGCTATGAGCGTATCGAAATGGCGCTTCATGACCGAGATGTTCGCCGCACGATGGCTACTGGTATTGCAGGTTTGTCAGTTGCCGCAGATTCACTCAGTGCAATCAAACACGGAAAAGTCCGAGTAATCCGTGATGAAGATGGTCTTGCTGTTGATTATGAAGCAGAAGGCGACTATCCGAAATTCGGGAATGATGATGACCGGGTTGACATGATTGCCAAAGAACTGGTTGAGGTCTTTTCTCAGAAACTGAAAAAGCATGCCACTTATCGCAACGCTGAAACGACAATGTCGATCTTGACGATCACTTCCAATGTCGTTTACGGTAAAAAGACCGGTAACACACCATGTGGAAGAAAAGCCGGTGAACCATTTGCACCAGGTGCAAACCCGCTTCACGGACGTGATACGAAAGGCGCTTTAGCATCATTGAACTCTGTTGCGAAAATGCCATATAAAGATGCGCTTGACGGCATCTCCAATACATTCTCCATTGTACCAAAGGCTTTGGGTAAAGAGGATGCCATGCAAAGAGCCAATCTTTCAGCAATCCTTGATGGTTATATCGTAAAGAACGGTCACCATTTAAATATCAACGTCTTTAACAGGGAAACACTGATGGATGCCATGGAGCGCCCTGAAGAATACCCACAGCTGACAATCCGTGTATCCGGATACGCAGTCAACTTTATTAAATTAACTCGTGAACAGCAGATTGATGTTATCAACCGAACATTCCACGAGTCTATGTAAGACAATCTATATGTAAGAGAGGATGGGAGAAAAACAACGTTTTTCTCCCCCCTTTTTCAATCAGGAGGTTTTTCATCATGAACGGTCGTATTCATTCCATTGAGACAACAGGTATGGTTGATGGACCCGGGATCCGATATATGATCTTTACGCAGGGCTGTCTGTTGAGGTGCCAATACTGCCATAATCCCGATTCATGGGACAGAGAAGCAGGAACCGATATGTCTGTTCAGGAGTTGATTGAGGACATCAAGAAGTACATCCCTTACATGAATGCTTCTGGTGGCGGAGTTACTGTGAGCGGCGGCGAACCGCTTTTGCAGGTCCCTTTTTTGACAGCATTGTTTACGGAACTGAAAAGCCTTGGGGTTCATACCGCCATTGACAGTTCAGGCGGCTGTTATTCCAACCAAGATGCATTTCAGTCAGATTTTCAACAATTATTGACTGTAACAGATCTGTTCCTTGTCGACTTGAAACAAATGGACGATGCAAAACACCGTGATTTGACAGGTGTTTCGAATCGCCACATCAGGATTTTTGCGGAAGACTTGTCAAATCGCAATATACCCGTTTGGATTCGCCATGTTCTCGTCCCAGGGAAAACAGATGAGTCCAAAGATTTGCATGATCTCGGACAGTTCATTGCGACCTTGAAAAACGTCGATCGAATTGAGATACTTCCTTATCACAGGATGGGTGTTTATAAATGGGAAGAGATGAATCTTGATTATCCTCTCGGAGATACGGAAACCCCAAGTGCTGCAGAGACTGAAAAGGCAAGAAATATCATCAGACAATACAGTGGGAACGTGCCGGTCTATTAATATCTTGCTATCTGTATAATCGTACGAAAAGTAATCCCCTCCAACTGATGTGCTGGAGGGGATTTTTCATGCCTATTGTCATCAATGATTTTATCCAAATAATTTACTGACTGACTCGTTATTGTGAATCCTTAAAAGCCCTTCACCGATCAAAGTAGCTACAGAAAGCACAGTAATTCGCTCATCCTGCTTATCAGGAGCCTGCTGAATGGAATTTGTAATGACTACCTCTTTCAGTTCTGAGTCCCTGATGCGCTCAATGGCCGGTTCACTGAGTACGCCGTGAGTCGCGCATGCGTAAACTTCTGTTGCACCAAATTCTTTTAACGCGACAGCTCCTGCAGTTATCGTTCTGGCAGTGTCGATCATGTCATCGATAATGATCGCTGTTTTTCCTTCGACGTCGCCAATAATGTATTGGCCAAGGACCATTTCATCTTTTTCGGTGCGCTGTTTGTCTATCAGCGCAATTGGTGCATCAAGCTCATTTGCCAGTTTACGGGCTCGGGCAGTTCCGGCGTTTTCCGGGGCCACTACCACGACATCATTAAGCTGTTTTTTCTTGAAATAGTCCGCAATCAACCAATGTGCCTTTAACTGATCGACAGGAATGTTGAAAAAACCTTGAATTTGAGCCGCATGGAGATCCACTGAAATAACTCTGTCCACACCGGCTGCTTCAAGCAGATTGGCAATCAGTTTAGCCGTGATCGGTTCCCTGGACCGCGCTTTGCGATCTTGTCTTGAGTAGCCGTAATAGGGAATAACTACGTTGATGGATCTCGCAGACGCCCGTTTTAATGCATCGACCATAATCAGGAGCTCCATCATAAATTCGTTACCCGGTTCAGCGGTGGACTGAACTAAATATGTATCCTCTCCCCTGACGGTTTCATCAATAACAATCTGTACTTCCCCATCACTGAATCGTTGAATCGAACTGTCCCCAATGGGAATACCCAGGTAATCAGCAATCTCCTGGGTCAGTGCCGGATTGGAATTGAGAGTAAATAATTTCATGTGTTCTGTACGGTTCTGTTCCAAGTTTGACCCCTCCACTAATTATCATTCACAGTTTATTTTATCACAGAAATCATCAGCTGCGCTCCTGATTTTCATCGTCTTCGAAAAGATCCACTGTATATGAAACAGGGTCTGCAGAGATGATTTTTTTATCCTGTTCTTTTAACAGAAATACTTCTTCATCTTCTGATAACATCATCCTTAATACAGGGTTCTCGGGATCATGCTCATCGAGGTCGACCACGATGCAGTCCATCCCTCCTTCAAGCGTCACAACCCCACCTGTCGGATAAGGGACAAATACCTGTTGGAAGGTTTTTAAAGCACTGGGTGAGTATTCTTTCAAAAAATCTTTCACCCGCCAATAAAACTGATGGACATGAAATGAACCGTCTTCCATATTATTAAAAAACTCAGAGGTGATTTTTTCCACGATAATACCACTGCGTTCTTTGATATCCGAAAACATTTCTTCATGAAACAGATAGATGTCTTCCTCTACAGATGCTCCCTGAAGAATCATTTCAAGATCTTCTTTAGTTCTGACCGATACATCGGATAACAGTCTTGTTAATCCGACATTGGCTTCGGGTTCAGGATCCTCGTTTTCATCAAACAGATTTTCATAAATGAAATAAGCAGTTCCTGTTGAAGTGAGACGTTTCATTTCCTCTTCGCCTAACTCCGTGTTTCGTTCAACGAGACACCGCCCATAATCATCTTGGATATCGTATTTTGTCACCATACCAATGGCTAAATCATGGAGCGCAATCATTCTGTCATTCATCCTGGTCCCTCCTGTACAAACGCCAACGTTATATTCATCATATCAGAAAAAAACAGATTAAGCGGGATTTTTCACTGATGAGTCAATCAATTGTAACCTGGAATGTCCTCTTTGAACTGGGAGGATGGGACAGAAAGACCAACCCGCCGGCTTTCTCCTTCAATGTAAGTGGAAACCGTCGCATATACGACAGCAATAACTTCACCGTCTTCATTAAAAACAGGTGAACCGCTGCTTCCCCGATAAACAGGTGCATCGAGCATCAAAGGCAAATCGCTACGTGAAGAAGCTGCATAGTCTCCCAAAAGCATGCCTCTGTTGGCGATAAAGTTAAAGAATAGCGGATTACCTATAAATACGATGTCATCACCTGCAGACCATTCTTCTGTAAAGCTTAATTCATGATGTTCTTTTAATGACTCCGCTTCAAGCACGGCAATATCGAGTTCATCATCTGTATAAATGATATCCGTCTGATACGCGCTCCCGTCTTCGAAAGTGACGATGGGATGAGGATCTCCGCCTGCGATGACATGTTCATTTGTAAGAATATATCCTTCTTCACTGTTATACACGAAGCCTGTTCCTTTCGAATTCCCTGCCCGCACAACCACCACAGCGTTTTGCAATGTCTGAATCTCTGGATCCTGCGACAGTTCACGGGATACCTGTACAAACTCCACTGCCGGAAGATTGAACAACTGCGGCCACATGGCGAAAACATTCAGAAGCAGTGCAACAGTAACAACTCCTGCAATGAGAAGTTTCATACCCCGCTTCACTTTTTTCTTCGGTATATTCTCTTTTGGTTCCGGTGGATTAAACCACTCTTCTTTCGTATAATATCGTTCCCCATCATAGAACAGTTCTTCTTTTTTCTCCCTCTCATCGTCAGAATCGTCACTTTCGTAATCCGTCATATCTTCCTCAGGTTGTTCATCTGACATCTCTGATGAATGATTGTTTTGATCTTTCATCGGCCTCACCCCATTTTAGAAAAAGGTGCTCCTCTTGTAGAGAAGCACCCTCATTGTCAATTCACGTCGTTTAAAAGAATCAGGATTTCGCTTTTTCCCTGTCTTTTTTCATTTGTTTACTGCGCAGTTGCCCGCATGCTGCATCAATATCTGATCCTTGCTCATGCCGGACTCCACATTGAACCCCGTTTTTCATTAATAGGTCATAAAAGGTTAGAATTGCACCTTTCTCACTCTGCTTGTATTGAATATATTCATCAACCGGATTGTAAGGAATCAGGTTAATATAGGTCAATTTTTTCTTATCGCGAACGAGTTCTGCCAGCTCTTTGGCATGTTCGGGTTTATCATTGACGCCGTCGAGCAGGATATATTCAAGTGTGATTCGGCGGTTTGTCTTTTCAAGATAGTAATCAATGGCACTCATGACATCCTCGATCGGTTGGCCTTTGTTGATCTTCATGATGCTTGAGCGCAAATCGTTGTTGGGCGCGTGGAGAGAAACAGCCAAATTCACCTGAAGGTTCTCATCAGCAAATGCACGGATTTTCTCGACTAGACCGCTTGTTGATACGGTGATGTGTCTGGCACCGATTGCAAGGCCGCGATCACTGTTGACGATTCGGAGAAAGCTCATCAGGTTGTCATAGTTATCAAACGGTTCCCCGATGCCCATGACAACAATATGACTGACACGTTCTTCCGTCTGTTTGTCATCCATATCAAACTGAACCTTCAGAATTTGTTCCACGATCTCTGCACTGGTTAAATCCCGGTCTTTCTTAAGAAGTCCACTCGCACAAAAGCTGCAACCGATGTTACAGCCGACCTGCGTTGTTACACAAACCGAGTTCCCATAATCAAATTTCATCAAAACCGTTTCAATCAGGTTGCCATCAGACAGCTTAAACAAAAATTTCTTTGTTCCGTCTTTAGATTCCTGTTTGGAATGCAGTTCGAGTGATTCGAGATAAAAATGATCTTTAATCAGTGAAATGGTATCTTTTTTTATATTGGTCATATCATCAAAATCACGAATCCGTTTGACATAAAGCCAATCCCACACCTGTTTCGCACGGAACTTCTTTTCCCCTTTACCTTCAAACCAATCTTCAAGTTCATTAAATGTTAATCCATAAATGGACGTTTTATTCATACTAACCCTCTTTCCTTCAGTTTTCCTCATCGAAAATCATACTCGCAATCCCGGCCTTATGCAAGTTAAACCTGTTCGGAATCACGTATTTTGTTTATGTTTGCCTTTTTGGTTGTCAGCCAGACGCCGAAAATTACGCCGGCGGTACCTGCGATATGATGGGTGGTAATGGACTCACCCAACCAGAGAAATGCTCCAAGCATTGTAAAGACAGGCAGCAGATTTAACATCACAGAAGCTCTTGATGCACCAAGAATCCCGACTGCTTCGTTGTAAAAGATCAATGCAATCAATGAGGGAAACAGTCCTAAATAGACGAGGCCGAGCCAATGCTCACTGCCTCCTGATAATGAAGGCACACCGATGATCGCCCATTCAACGAGCATTACAGGGAATAAAACAATAACAGATATACCGGTCATCACAACAAGAGCAGCAAAAGGTTTGAAAAAAGCCATATATTTCTTCACCATGATGGAATAAACTGACCAACAAATGATAGCACCGGCCATAATAAAGTCTCCAGGGTTCCACTGCATACTTCCCATCGTAAATAACTGACTCCCGAGCACAACATAAATGGCACTTGCAATAGAAAGGACGGTACCGGCAATGGCGCTTTTAGGGAGGCGCTCTTGAATCAACAGCGCTCCAAGAACAACGGTCAGAGCCGGTATCACGGTTTCAAGGACTGCAACGTTTGTGGCGGTAGTAAATTGCAACGATCCGTAGATAAACGTATTAAAAAATGTGACCCCTGATAAGGTCATCAGCAGGAATGGCCCTTTCATGGACAAAAATACATGGCGGGAATGCCATGCCTGCCTGATTGCGAGCGGTGCAACAAAGACAAAGGCCAATAACAGCCGAAAAAAAGCGATGGTTACCGGCGGTAAATCGTTAATGGCTTTTCCTACAAGAATATTCCCTGAATAAAAGATAGCAACAAAAATCATGAGTATATAGGCTTTGAGCACGAAATCAGTCCTTTAACCGGATGGATCCATGCATCCGGCTATATAATCAACCACCATTATAACATGCACGCCAAAAAGAAAAACCCTTCTGCCAAAGGATAGGCATCAGGGTGAAAATCAGAATCAGATTGTGTTTTTAGCAACTTTTTTCAACGCACGGCTCAGGACTGCCCTGATATTTATTTTTCACCGGGCAAAGGTGATAACCGGATACGTGATACCCTTTCTTCGAGAGCAGTTTGCATGAAAGATTGACTTCGACGCGATCATTTGCGACGATAACCACCTCTTGCGGCATTTCTTTGGGATAATGCCTGTTCAAATATGCCAGTGGCACATTGAATGCTCCTTTTATTGGAGATTTCTCGGCATCCTGATATTCCCTTATGTCGAGTATCCAACGACGACCCTCAACAGCTTCCGGGATTTTGTTCAGAATATCCACTTTTGCCGGTGGGAAGTAACGCTGATATACAAAGATAACTGCAATTAGTAAAATTACCAAATATACAAAAGTCATAGGTGCACCCCTTTATAAACGTCTGCCATCAATCATATTATACCCTTTGTGGTATAAAGTCAATCACAGTTGCTTCCGTTCACAAATCGTTACGAATTACCCGATTTTTTACGCTGTAAGTCTTTCCATTTTCGCTCGACCTTTAATCTAGATGCTAAAATATCTTCCTGATCCATTTCTATCATCACGATTTCGAGGCCGGACAGCGTTAATTGAAGCCAGGAACCTTTTTGAATGGCAATCGGAATGTATGCACAATCGATCGTCCACTCTTTCGAAAGGCTTTTCGCATGCAGAACTGCATAGTTGTCCGTTAACTGTTCTACGACCGCATTTACTTGTCTCATGATACACGCCCTCCAGTTCTATACTTGTAATCGCATGAATGGATTCTCATAGATGTCCTGCCAATGTTCGGATTGCTCAAACATGGCAGCTGTCTGCAGCAATAGATCTTCCCGGCCACGCGGGGCAGTAAATTGAATGCCCGCAGGGAGTCCCCCTTCTGATCTGGCAATCGGTAATGAAATGGCGGGTTGACCTGTGAGGTTTGCAAGTTGGGTGAACGGCGTGCGCTCAAGGCTGTCATGGATCATTTCATCAATCAGATCAAACCGGGTCAAAAGCTTTTGTGCTCTTAACCGGCTTACCCACTCGATCAGTTTTTCTTCTTTTTTACTGATCGCCAATTCCCCGATTTTGGCAGGCCCCATTGCTGTAACAGGTGTCATAAAAAGATCATAGGATTGATGGAAATTTGCCATTTCGATTGCTGCTTCATCCCAAAAACGCAATCTCGTTACAAATTCTTCTGCAGTGACAGTTTGTCCAATTAAATGTAACAGCCATGTCACCGGCTCAACTTCCTGGCGTTGGACAGCCTGGCCTCTCTCTCTGCCGATTTTAGTAATCGTCGCAGCGGTTTCTCCAAAATACATCGTCATATAACTTTTTGCAACTGCATGACCGTCAACAGGCAGAGACACTTCTTCCGCATGATGGCCCTCCTTCTCAAGCCATTTTGCTGCATTCCAAACACTTTCTCTGATAGTGGTGTCCACTTGACCGCCAATCGGTGAATCTGTACAGACTGCAATACGCAACGCTCTCTTTAAAGGTGTGCGAATGACGTCATGGTATCTTCCGTTGAATTCAGGTGCCCGAAAAGCCTGAGTCTCTTCCGGTCCCGAGATTTGATCCAAAACAAGCGCTGTGTCTCTTACGGTTTTGGTGAGAACCCCTTCTTGAGAGGCTCCTTGCCAATTTCGTCCGGTTCCCGGTCCGACAGGCGTTCGTCCCCGGGTTGGTTTCAACCCGACCAATCCGCAATAGGAAGCAGGAATACGGATGGATCCTCCTCCATCATTTGCGCCTGCAACCGGCACCATTCCAGAAGCAACGGCTGCAGCAGAACCTCCGCTGCTTCCGCCAGGGGTTACTGTCAGGTCCCAGGGGTTTTTCGTCGGCCCGTACATCATCGGTTCCGTGACAGCGAGAAGCGAAAACTCCGGAACGTTTGTGTGTCCCATCGGAATAAATCCTGCCCTCAGGATACGGTTGGTATATTCAGCACTGGTTATGCTTCTGTTATTTCTGAGCGCATATGAACCCGAGGTGAGGCGTTCCCCTTTAAGCGCCTGTCCCATGTCTTTTAATAAAAACGGTACACCTGCGAATGGACCATTTTGTTCGGCATCCTCCCTGATCTGATGGGGTTGACGTAATGAGACAACGGCATTCAGTGCCGCATGCAAACCGTTTATTCGTGCATAGGCCTTATCGACGACCTCGTTAACCGTTACCTCGTTCTCTCTAAGATGAGTTACCAGTTCAACAGCATCCATGTGCGCATATTCGCTGCTTTTCATCTTCATTCACTCCCATTTGATTGGTATTGTCGATAATGGTTTTAATCCATTATCAGTATAACCGATTTTAGCAAAAAAAATGTAAACGTTCACAATTTAGCCATAGACTTTTCTGAATTTTCAGGTATAATGTAGTTATAGACATTAAGTTCACAGTTTCAGAGACTCAGCCATAAGTTGGTTCCGTATATCCGCACTCCTTTCAAAACACAATCGTCGATTTGGCAACCGGAATATCGCCACAATAACAAGGTGGAAAAGATTATGTTTATTCGGTGCCTCATCAAAAATCGAAAGCGTTTTGAAACGATCTGCACTGTGATTTGGAACGAATATCTTGACCAGTCATAAAGGGAATAGGTTCAGTCAGTTTTAACAACTCCGCTGTGATCATGAAATCCCCGGAGCTCTGTAAGTAACCAATAACTGACCGGAAATAAGTGACTGCAAGTCAAGGTACTCAAGAAGAATTCAGGGCAGAAAAAAGAACCACGGAAACAACACACTTTTCACCTAATCCGTGTAAAAGATTGTTACCGTGCCTGACCGGCCAGCTGAGATTATGTAAGAAAAGTGACATGGTTGAGTCCCTGAAGCTGTGAAAAAACTGCCAAATTTCAATTGGCAGTTTTTTTATGTTTTTCCCTGTCACTGCAGACTTGGACGTTCGTCGTATCATGGTTTACAGTCTATTAGCTATTAATGGACGTCAAATGGTGTACAGCTCTCCATAAATGATATTGCACACGATCAAGCCACTGAATTCCCTGGATCATGTCAAGGCCCTCCTCGACCCGCTTTTCTTCTCCTGCAGCTTTTTCAATCAGGACTTTGCGTAACTCTTTACGCTGTTCAGCAAGATAAAGAGCGTTTGCTTCAGTCTCTTCAATAATCTCATTGATGTATACAGATTCCATGCTTGAAACAGCTTTGGCATTTTCAATCAGACTTCGCTTCAAGTCCGTGAATGGATCTGCTTGTGAGACACCCTGATAACGCTCATTACTGAGATGAAGGTTGTTTAACAACCGCTTCGTATGATCGATCACATGAATCAGCGCAAGTCTTCGTTGATACTCCTCTTCCCCTGCAGGAGGCTCGGAACTTGATAAATCAGACAGAAATTGTTCTGCTGAAGTGAGGCCCTTACGTATACGTCCAATTTCCACCCTGTGATTTGAAGTGAATTCACCAGACTCGACCACCTGTGCCGTGAGAGAAGCACTGTCTTTTACGATCGCATGAAGTGCTCTGTTAACGGCTTCAGTGGCAACAGGTCCGATTTCTGCCACGCTTGCGTCCAGATATTTTGTATAGGTATCCTGTTCGTCTGAATCTCGGACAATCGATTTAACGAGCTTCAAAAACCATGGGTAAATGAATAAGATGACCACTACGCCGGTAATATTAAAAAGCGTATGGAATAGCGCAAGCTGAATAGACACTTCCGTTATGCCTGCCCACGCAGATGCATACAAAACCACGTCCACCATGATATTCAAGGAAAGAAACGCGATGGCACCGGTCAGGAGATTAAAGAGAATATGAGCAGCGGCAGTCTGTCTCGCAGGTGTTGAAGCACCAATTGATGCTATCAGTGCTTTTACTGTTGTGCCGACATTTTGTCCGATTACAAGCAGTGCTGCCTGATAAAAGTCAATTGTACCGGTATGCAGTGCCGTAATGGTAGTCACAACCGCCGCACTTGAAGACTGCATCACGACCGTCATCAGGATACCGACAGCGATTAACAGGATCATCCAAAGACCTCCATCACCTGTCCAGCTGCTTAAATCAAATCCATCAGCAAATCCGCTCATCCCTGATTGTAATGTATCGATACCGAGAAATAAAAAACCGAATCCAATTGCGGCAAACAACGGTGCTTTATATCGCTGTCTGGTCAGCACATTGATCAGGACCCCGCCGCCAATCAGCGGCATGGCAAGTAATGTCATATTGATCTGAAATCCGATAACAGATACGATCCATCCGGTACTCGTACTACCAAGATTGGCACCGATAATGACTCCCGCAGATTGACTGAATGTCAACAGCCCGGCACTGACGAATCCAATCGTCATAAATGTTGTTGCGCTTGATGACTGGATCAAAGCAGTAACAAAAGCTCCGGAAAAAATGGATCTGACAACACCTCCAGTGAATTTTGCAAGAAGGTTTTTTAAACGTTCTCCGGCGATTTCTTTTAAGCTCTCTGTCATCAGCTGCATACCAAACAAAAAAAGCCCGATTCCTCCCAGGATCAACCCTGCAGTCTGCATATCTTCACCTGCTTTTTTAAGTGGTTACATTTCTTTTCTGTTACTCACTTCTGTTTGAAAAAGGTAGCCTGCGCCGGCAACTGACAAAAGCAACAGGAGGACAGAAGGAATAATGAATCCCTCTTGGTTCAAGATAAACAGATGTCTCCCTGCATTTATAATAAGCAGCACAATCAGTATCACTGCAAATGACCGTTTCAATGATCTCACTCCCGTTTTTATGGTTCTTTCAGTATAGCATAATCGGATCGGATTTAAGGACATGTAAGAGACCGCTATGAATTTTTCATAACGGTCTCTTTTCTTTCTCTTTTTGTTGAATCCGATCAGCGGTTTGCCTGTGCAAGTTCACCGGCGGTCTGATAGGATTTTTGCAGTATTTGCAGAGGATGGAGGGTTTCTTTGTCTGTCAGCTGATCAAGCTGATTTTTACACATCCCGCATTCAGTCACAGTCTGGTCTCTTCCCAAATCAGCGATCGCTTCACTCATTTTCCCACCCATTTTCATGGAGTATGAATACTTCTCTTTTTTGAATCCGAATGTCCCGCACTGTCCGCAACAATCAGCCCCTGCATCACTGATCAGATAATCAGGGATCTGTTCAAGGACATCCATAGCAGGATTCCCCATACTTTGACCTTTCATATGACAAGGGGCGTAATAGGCGGCAGATTCGCCAACAGGAGCCAGGTTATTATTAAATTCGCCATTATCCATCAAATTTCGCAAATATTCATTGGCGTCATAGACGGATTCGGAAAGCCTGTGCGCTTCAGGTGTATCAAGGTAGTGAAGGTATTCTTTTTTGACAGCCATGCTGCAGCTTGTACACGACATGACGATGTCATATCCTTCATCCACGTAGCTGAGAAGAGATTTCACATTGTAATTCGCGTTCTTTTTCCCCTGTTTCATTTGGCCGTTCGCAAACATCGGAACACCACAGCATTTCTGGTCGGGCATGGCAACTTCAATCCCGTTTGCAGAGAAGACATCAACAAGGGCGTTACCAATATCGGGATTGTTGTACGTTGTGTAACAGCCGGCAAAATACGCCACTTTCCGTTCGGTATCTGCCGTTTTCTTTTTATATTGCTTCTTAAAGTGATTGAATCGGTATAGAGGAAACTGTCGTTCCGCCTCCATACCCATCACTTTTTCCATGATGATTCTTGCAGGGCGTATTTTCATGACAGTGTTTGTGACCGGTGCAAAGGCACTCGCGGCTTTACCGACATACTCGGCGTGACTGAGTACAAAATCCCTGAACTTGGTCCCCTCTGTCTCTGCCTTAACTGCTTTTAAGGATGCAGTTAATTCTGCAACGTGCACGCCTTCAGGACATGTGACATCACAAGTGCCACAGAGCGTACATAAATCAATGGCAGGGTCGAGGATAAACTCCTGTTGAGATGTAAATCTTGCCAGTTCAGGTCCGAGGTGCTTCGGTCCGCCAAAATCATTCGTCACTGCAGAAACCGGACACTGGACCGTGCATGCATTACATTTCAGACAGGGGTTAAAGTCCGTATCATACAGTGCTTGCATGTTCAACACTCCCTTCTAATACCGCATTCAGTTGATCGCAGGATGAGGCGCTTGTTGTCAATGCATAGATGCCGCCAATAATTCCAAAGGGTATCGGCGTTGATGCTTCGAGGCGGCCTGCATCAAAATAATTGTTAAATCGCTGTTCATTTTCACCATTCACCTGATTGAGCAGCGATCCGTTTCCGGATGCGCTGATGAATGCGCGACCTTTTATTTCGTGTTTTCGATCGCCGGATTGAACATTCATGGAAGTGATGGTGTTCCCCTCAAGGTTGAAGGATTGTACAGCCGTATTCTCGAACATTCTGACACCGGATTTTACGGCGAATCGTTTTAAAGACTGATACAGTCTCACAGCCGTAGCGTTCGGAGGAAGGCCCGGTGCTTCTGTTAGACTCATTTTCAGTGCTTGCTGTACGTTCTTCATCACCTCTTGGTGTTTATGAAGTCCAAGAACAGAAGGCATAATAACCTGATCGACTGAAGAGAGATTCAGAGATTGGATGGCTTGCTTTATTTTCGAGATGATGATCTTTCTTTGATCAGGCTGGTCCATCATTTGTGCAATATCCACTTGCGACACTCCGCGAGCACCTTCCACTTGCAGGGAAATAGTTGTTGTATGAACAGTGAGTGAAGGTCTTTCCGTCAGAAGGTTTCCTTTTACATAGCCCGGTACAAAATCCGTTAACTCTTCGAATCCGACAATGACCACGGTTCCCTTTGATACAACAGGCTTCATGGCCTCCGGATAGAGAGAAGTCCACTTGATATATCCGGCTCCCGTAACAAACGGCAGTGTCTGTTCGGTTGATCCCAGATAAGGCAGGTTGACGTCTTCCATAAGAGAGAGAAAACGTGAAATGGCTGCCTGCACCTCTTCGTGGTCCAAGTCTTGCTGCAAATGCATTTGCCATGTGGAGTAGTCTGCATTCTGGCCGGGAATAAAGTCCATTACTCCCGTGGATTGAAGCAGTTTTCCTGTCCCTTTTGCCACCAGCGCTGTCCGGTATCCTTTCTGTCTCATGTAAATGGCACTTAACAGACCAGTCAGTCCCTGTCCGGTGATAACTGCATCATACATGAACGTGCCCTCCTTTCGGGATGCCGAGTGAAATATGATAAATGGCATCCATCATTTCCTGCTGACGATCCGTTTCTGTATCTTCAATGACGGCCATACCTTTTTTACGCCCGCTTAGAGCCTCCATCAATGCAGATTCCGCATTCTCCGGGCTCACAAGTCCTTCTTCAACGGCCAGTGCTGCAGCACGTTTATGACAGTATGATCCTTGGCAAGGTCCCATACCGAGTCGTGTCCGTCTCCTGATGTCTCCAAGGTGAAAGGGCTGGTCATCGGGCATGGCAGCTTTGATCTCAGCCCAGGTAACCTGTTCACATTCACAGATGACGGTTCGTCCACGTGCGGTCTTTAAATATTCCTCGATTTGAGACTGTCGCCTTCCTGACCAGTCTGAAGTCTTCTTTAGTGCGGCTGTGTGAACTTGAATTGAGGATACGGGCTGATGGCGTTCCGTCATCGCTTCTTCATGTGTGGAACAGGTTTCGGCGGATCCACGCTTCTCGCAGATCAGATCCACGGTCTTTTCAGCCATGTAACGGAAGGTCGTCAGTTTTCCGCCTGTTATTGTGATAAATCCTTTTAAGCCGTCTCTTGCCTCATGATCAAGCAGTGCCATTCCCCGTGTCACGTTTCGTCCTGACGCATCATTTGTTCCCTCGTCCTGATACAAAGGCCGACTTCCTGAGAAGGCTCGTATCGTCCGGATTTCACGTATATTTGGAATCAGGGCCGCTCCCTCATCGATCATTTGTCCAATTTCTGTTTTATCAAGAGAAAAATCATCAGGCGATTGAACGTTTACTCCTGTCGTACCAAAAATTGTCACGTCGCGTGCCGGTACAAAAATGTCCGCATCTCCAGGCATTCGCAATCGGTTGATTACCTGACGGTTAATTCGCTGGTTTAAGACGGTTAATGTCCCTTTGTTGTTGATCAGTTTCATATCAACACCCGCCATGTTGGCAACTTTTTCTCCCCATGGACCTGCGGCGTTAATGACAAAATCTGCAGAAATATTGATCTGTTCTCTATTGTAGCGGTTTTGAACGGTCAATCCGTTTACCTGCCCATTCGTCTGATGAATATCGATCACTTCATGATAGCGAAGAAGTTCAGCTCCGCGCATGATGGCATCCTCAACGGTATCAATGACCAGCGTGAAGGGGTCCACTGCTCCATCCGGTACACGGAAAACCGCTTCAGCTGCAGGATTGATATACGGTTCCTCTTTCAATGCTGTTTCGAGAGAGATTTCCTCAATCGGTATTCCAACCCGTGCACAGGCTTCCACCCACTGTTTGACGTAGGCATCATCGTCACCCGGCACTTTCACAAATAAACCGCCGCTTTCTTCCACGGATCCTTTGGCGATTTTTTTCAGAATCAGATTTTCGGTGTAACTTTCAATGGCCGCCTCTTCATCACGTACGGCATATCTCGCACCAGAGTGAAGAAGCCCGTGATTTCTTGAGGATGTTCCATGAATCAAGTCTTTCTGTTCGATGAGGATGCAGGGAATACCTCTCATAATCAGATCTCTGAGGACTCCGGCTCCGGTTACACCGCCACCGATGACAACCGCTTCTGTTTTCATGTTCTTCATCTTTATTCAACCCCTTTTATTTGTCACTGACTGGCATTTGATGATGCTTGAATGGCGAATGAAGCAAGACATCGGGTTAAAAAATAACAGCCATAAAAACCCGCGTAAAAGAAACGGATTTTTATGGCTGCCTCATATTCTCATGCCACGAATGTATTATATTGTTACGTTTAGGGTAACACAAAGCTCTGCAGCCCTGCGCCTTATTCTCCGAACATTTTGTGAACACCCGTCTTTCAGATCAGATTCCTTTGCAGGAAAATTCAATCAGCCTGTCGAATGAAAGCGTAGAGCACATAAAATCAAATGAAGAGGTGAATGAATGTGACAGACAAAAAAGTCAAATACGGGATTTTGAGCACCGCTAAAATTGCAGAAACACAGCTCGTGCCCGCATTAAAGGATGCCAAGAATGCCGAGCTTTATGCTGTTGCCAGTCAAAGCGGGAAAGAACAGGCTGCCGCAACACGATGGGGTGCTCCCTTTCATTACGACAACTACAGGACGCTTTTAAAAGATCCGGATATAGATGCTGTCTATATTCCTCTTCCCAATTCCCTGCACCAGCAGTGGGCAATAGAGGCTATGAAAAATGGAAAGCACGTGCTGTTGGAGAAGCCTGCGGCATTAAAAAGTGACGATATCATTGCGATCAGTGCCGCTGCAAAAGAATTTAAGGTTCAGTGGATGGAAGCATTCATGTATCAGTTCCACCCGCAACACGTCTATGTGAAACAGCTTTTGAAGGACCATAAAATTGGAGAGGTGAAGCGTTTCAGATCCCACTTCAGTTTTCTGTTGGATCTTGAATCCGATAATATCCGTCTGAAAAAATCCCTGGGCGGCGGTGCCTTGATGGATATCGGCTGTTACAGTGTGCACGCTGCCAGGGACCTTCTTCAAGAAGAGCCAATAAAAGTTTTTTCCAATGCAAGGAAACTGTCGAACGACAGTGTGGATATTTCGTCAAGTTCAATCTTGACCTTTGAACATGTTGATGCTGTCATTGATTGCAGTTTCGCCGAACCGCCTTCAAATACGTATGAAATCATAGGGACGGAAGGAAGTATATCTGTTCCACATGCATTTCGTCCGGATGCAAGTCCGGATGGCGGGAAAGGACGAGTCATTGTCAAAGACAGATCCGGTTCAGTCGTTGAAGACGTCTTTTTTGAAGGGAATGCCTATCAGCTGCAGGTGGAGCATTTTTCTGACTGTATCTTAAACCATAAAGAGCCTATTTATAATGGTGAACAGTCTTATAATAATATGCGCATCATTGAAGCCCTTTACCAATCTCAAGGTTAATTGCATGACTCAGGAACAAAAAAATGGCTGTGACCGGTGATCCGGTTACAGCCATTGCGATACAACAATATAGAGTCCTGCCAGGACCCAAAGATAGACGCCGGGTCAAACTGCAGGCAATCTGAACCTGCTTATTTCCGGTTTGTCGTCAATCCCTTTTGGAATTCCTCAATTCCCTGCGCGAACGCAGGACTGATTGTGTTTGTCGTCCATGCGTATCCCTCCTGACATCTCCATTATACCCTATTAGGTATGAGGGCGCAACATTACACGTCCATTTCACCTTTCTGTCCGTTTAGCGTATAGCTCGCTGTGATGTCGGCGTTGAGCGTGTGTGAGACTGAACAGTACTCATCTTTGGACAGTTTAATTGCCCGGGCGAGTTTCTTCTCCGGAATGTCACCATCTAAAATGTAATGAATGTGAATGTGCGTGAATTTCTTTGGATGTTCTTCCGCACGTGTGCCTTCCACTTCCGTTTCAAACCGCTCGGGTTCAATTCTCATCTTGCGTAAAATAGAGATAATATCGATCGCCGTGCAACCTGCGACTGCCTGAAGAAGAAGTTCTGTCGGTCGCGATCCATTGTCTTCTCCTCCAATGGTTGCCGGTCCGTCCATCTTCACTTCATGCCTTGAAGGGTTTTTCCCTAAAAAGCCCATTTTTCCTGTCCATGTTGTGGTTGTTTTCATATTCGATCACCTCTGTCGTGTATTTCAATCCTCACTGTTCAGTATAGCCGTAATACCTTCGTATGAAAACCGTTGAGACTTAAAGACCGGAAAACTAAAGGTGGATTTTACTGATTTTTTTGATTAGAATAAACGTAGATGTCTGATGTCTTATGATGTTCGTAGCTCAGAATACATGATCAAAAGAAAGGAGGAAGGCAGGGAGTTGGTATCTTCAACAGTCATTTGTGTCTATGCTGTTTACTCAGTCAGTTGCGAATGAACCTTGCCATAATTTATGAACAAAATTGCTGTTTTAACAAGCGGTGGTGATGCACCCGGGATGAACGCAGCGATTCGAGCTGTAGTCAGTGCCTCTCACTATCATGGTATCGAAGTATATGGTGTTTATCGCGGTTACAAAGGATTGATGGATGGGAGCATCCAGCCATTGACGACGGAATCGGTGGCCGGGGTGATCCACAAAGGAGGAACCATTCTCAAATCAGCAAGGTCAGAGGAATTCAAACAACCTGAAAACCGGCAAAAAGGCATTGATCAGCTCCGTTCTCTGGGGATCAAAGGACTCGTAGTGATTGGTGGAGACGGCTCGTTTATCGGTGCACAAAAATTGGCTGAAGAAGGCATTGCCACTATTGCCCTTCCTGGCACCATTGATAATGACCTTGCCTATACGGACGAAACAATCGGTTTTGATACGGCTGTCAATACGGTACTCGATGCGATCACCAAAATCCGTGACACCTCCTTTTCCCATGAAAAACCAACCATCATTGAAGTTATGGGACGCTATTGCGGTGATATCGCATTGTATGCAGGGATTGCCGGTGGTGCAGGTACAATTATTATCCCTGAAGAAAAGGGTACGAAAGATCAGATGATTGAACAGATCAGACAGGGACATGAAAAGGGCAGTCTTGATCATATCATTATGCTTGCCGAAGGGGTTCAGAGCGCCTCTTCCCTGCAAAGCGAATTAAAAGAAAAATACGGGATCAGTAGCAGAATCAGCGTTCTCGGTTTCATTCAGCGCGGCGGAGACCCTACATCCCGTGATCGCATTCTTGCGAGTCGCATGGGCGTGGAAGCGGTTGAGCTATTGAAAAACGGTCATTCAGGAAGAGCGGTCGGGATTCGGAATAATCAGATTTACCACCTTTCAATCAGCCATGCGTTAAAGAAAGAGAAAACGATTGATCAGTCTATGTATCATTTGACCAATTTGTTATCTTTATAGGAATAAGAGCTTTTGTTACGTCAGCTGCATTTGTTTACAGAAATAAAGCACCCCTGAGGTTTGTTTTCCCGGGGGTGCCTTTTGATGCGATTTGAACTGTTATGAAATAACAAAACTGGTGATATATACTTTTTCCACATGCATTGAAGGAAATTGCTCTCTGATCCCATCCTCAATTCGCGCTTCTAGTGCTTCTCTGCCTGATTTACCACTGATGCTCGAAAGATCGAAATCGGATATGGCATTCGAGATGATCCAATCTATCACTTTTCTGCCGTTGATGAGAGATTGTCTGTCTCTCGGATCAGATAGTTCAATGGCAAATGTGCCTCTCGCGATATTGCCGTCACCCATCATATAAATTCTTTCTTCTGTACTGTATGTGCGGTCCCTGACATCATCCGAAGCCAGAAAATTCTCACCACCAAAGAAAATGAAAAACAGGCCGGCAACGATTGTTACAGCTGTGATTGGTACGACAATCGTCCACACTCTTGTTTTTTTCTTTCCCTTGTCTGATCCCTTTTTTTCTGCTTGTTCATCGGATTCTGCCATGCTGTTCACCACCGTGTCTCTTCTCTGTATCTAATCATATCACTATTGGCGGCAGAATAAAATGCGTCGGCTTATAATAGCATGGCAGCGATCCAGCCAAATATCAGTAATGGAATATTAAAATGAATAAATGTCGGCACAACGGTATCCCAAATATGATTATGTTGACCGTCTGCGTTCAAGCCTGCAGTCGGTCCCAACGTGCTGTCCGAAACGGGACTGCCGGCATCCCCGAGTGCTCCGGCTGTTCCGATTAGGGCGATGGTCGCCAATGGTGAAAAACCAAGAGACATGGCAAGCGGAACAAAAATAGCTGCCAAAATCGGAACTGTTGCAAAGGATGAACCAATCCCCATCGTGATGAACAGGCCAATCAGAAGCATCGTAATCGCAGCAAGCCCCTTTTGGTCACCAATCCATTCTGTCGTCCAGGCTACGAGACTCTCGACATGTCCCGTTTCACGAACCACTTCCGCAAACCCGCCTGCTGCAATCATCACAAACCCGATAAAGGCAAGCATTTTCATCCCATCAGTAAGGAGCGTATCCGTTTGCTGAAGGGAAAAGGTCCCTTTGACATGGAGAACAGCGAAATAGACATATAAAATGGTCAAGCCTGTGAGCACCCCGAATATCATCGAGTCCGTTGCAACCTGTGCAACCAGGAGTGTAATAATCGCGAGAAGGGCAGTCATGATTCCGGGTGTTGTTATGTGTTTGTCTTCCTCATTTTGCAAGGCAATATCACGATCCTCATAGCTTCGCTTTTGCCGGTACGTTACGAGAATGGCAATCACGAGACCAACCACCATCCCTGCCACCGGAATCCAGAGAGCCTGAGGAATCATTGAAGATTCCACTTCAAGGCCACTTGCAGCCATATTTTCCTGTATGCTGTTGTGGAAGATTGCCCCGTATCCTGCAGGTATGAGAATGTACGGTGCTTTTAATCCGAACGTCAATGCCGTTGCTGTTGCGCGGCGGTCCATCATCAACTCGTTAAATACTTTGAGCAATGGCGGGATGAGAACTGGGATAAAGGCGATATGTACGGGAACAAGGTTTTGGGAAAACGATGCAATAAGGGCGATGAAAAACAGCACAAATACTTTTGTCATCGTTTTTTTACGGCCTTCCCCTTCTCTTCCAACAAGTTTTATGGCCATTTTCACCATCAGATCAGGAAGACCCGTGAAATTCAGTGAAATGGCAAAGGCCCCAAGAAGCCCGTAGCTGAGTGCAATGGACACATTTGTTTCAAGACCGGCTGTAAAGATGTCAACAGTTTCGGTGATGGACATACCGGCAGTCAGTCCACCTGCAATTGCTCCTGCAGCAAGTGCGAGAACCACGTGAACCCTCGATAGACTCAACACAATCATAATCAGTACGGCAACAATAACGGCATTCATCGTTCATTTCCCCTTTAGTCCTTTATTATAGTAAATCGATAGTGTGCAAAAACGTAACGAGCATATCAAATTTCTGCAAACCTGTAAAGGACGATCTGATCACTATTGTGCTAGCCTATGTCCATCCCCCCCAAAAAAAAAGAAACTGCAATCCGGAGATTACAGTTTGCCAGTCATTTGTTTCTTGTAGCGTTCAAAGGCGGATACAAGGCTGTCCGTTACAGGCCGGATATCCGGATAGTGGGTTTCGCCAAAAGCCCGGACAGGGAGCACTTCCATCGTTGTGCTGGTAATGAACACTTCGTCTGCCTGGCTGTATTCATTCACATCCACTTTCGTTTCATGCACCGTTACACCTAGCTCTTTTGCCAGTCGGATCACAACGTCTCGCGTAATGCCATGTAAAATATCCCGCTCTGGCGGATACGTGTATAACGCTCCATTGATCACAGCGAAAATATTACTTGAGGAGCCTTCTTTGACGATTCCCTCGTCGACATAGATGCTTTCATGACATTCTGATTCTTGTGCTTTTTGTTTGGCCATGACATTCGACAGCAGATTTAACGATTTAATGTAACAGTTTTTCCATCTGTCTTCTTCAACGGGAAGGAGTGCAGCCCCTTGTTTTTTCAGGTCCGCTGATACAGTGCGTGCCTCTTTAATCACCATAGCCAGTATCGATTCCTGAGGCTTGGGGAATGCGTGATTTCTCGGTGAGTTTCCGCGGCTCACTTGCAGGTAGATCTCTGCTTCAGGGATTGCCGCACGTTTGAGACCTTCATTGATTAAGGCCGTCAGTTCCTCCCTTTGAAAGGGCAGAGGCATACGAATCGCCTCTGCACTCCTTTCAAGTCTGTCGAGGTGAGCATGATACTCAAACGGGTTTCCTTCATAAACCCGAATGACTTCATAGATCCCGTCACCAAACTGGTGTGCGCGGTCCTGGATGGGAATGGCTCTGTCGTTCACGTCTATAAATGAATCCTTGTAGTAAGCGATATGTGGCATGATCGGGTCCCTCCACTGCTCAGTTTTTTAATTCGTGAATGCGGGCCTGAACTTTTTCGCGCTGTTCGAGATAATCTTGTTCCTTCGCTTTTTCAGCGTCGACGACGTTTTGAGGTGCTTTTGCGACAAACCCTTCGTTTCCGAGCTTCTTTTGAACCCTTGTCACCTCATCATCCAGACGTTTTAACTCCTGTTCAAGGCGCTTGACTTCCTCCTCGAGATCCAATAAGCCAGCAAGGGGCATATACAGCTCGACGCCGGAGAGGACAGAGCTCATCGATTTTTCCGGTGCAATGAGGTCAGTGGCCATATCGAGCTCACTTGGGTTACAGAACTTCCGGATATATGCTTCGCCCCGTTTCAGTTGATCCAGCACGGCAGGATTGTTCGCATTGATTTTTAGTTCAATCCCTTTACTTGGTGCCACATTCAGTTCTGAACGCGTATTTCGTACGGATCGGATGATCTCCTGGATCAGCTCCATATCCTTTAATGACTGCGGATGGGCAAGACCCTCCGAAGCTTCGGGCCACGGGGCAATTGAGATGGAATCCCCCTCATGCGGTAAATGCTGCCAGACTTCTTCTGTGATAAACGGCATAAACGGATGCAGGAGTCGCATCGTTCTGTCGAGTACATAGGCAAGTACGGAGCGTGTTGTCTTTTTCTGCTCCTCATCGTCTCCGTTCAGTGGCAATTTCGCCATCTCGATGTACCAGTCACAGAAGTCGTCCCAGATGAAGTTGTACAGAGCACGTCCGACTTCACCGAATTCATAGGCATCTATGAATTTTGTCGTATGTGCGATGGTGTCATGCAAGCGGGTCAGGATCCACTCATCGGCAATGGTTTTCCTGCCGGTAATATCGATCTCCTCGTAGGTCATGTCTCCGATATTCATCAAGGCAAACCGTGATGCGTTCCAGATTTTATTTCCGAAGTTCCAGTTTGCTTCGACTTTCTCCCAGAAGAAACGGAGATCATTGCCCGGGGTGCTCCCGGTACTGAGGAAGAAGCGGAGTGCATCCGCCCCGTACTTGTCGATGACGTCCATCGGGTCAACGCCGTTTCCGAGTGACTTGCTCATCTTACGCCCTTCACTGTCACGGACAAGTCCGTGGATCAGGACATCTTTAAAGGGTCTTCTTTCGGTAAAGTGCTGTCCTTGGAAGATCATTCTCGCTACCCAGAAATAAATGATGTCATAGCCAGTGACAAGGGCATCAGTAGGGTAGTAGCGATTAAAATCTTCCGCTTCTTCATTTGGCCAGCCCATTGTCGAGAACGGCCAGAGTGCCGAACTGAACCAGGTGTCAAGGACATCTTCGTCCTGTTCCCAGTTCTCAGCGTCTTCCGGTGCTGTTCGTCCCACGTACAGCTCACCGGTCTCTTTATGGAACCAGGCCGGGATTCGGTGTCCCCACCAGAGCTGCCTTGAAATACACCAGTCCCGGATATTCTCAATCCAATGGAGGTAGGTTTTTTCAAATCGCTCCGGAACAAAATGGACCTTGTCTTCCCCTTTTTGAAGTTCAATGGCCTGCTCTGCGAGTGGCCCCATTTTGACAAACCATTGCGTGGACAGATACGGTTCAACAACGGCTCCGCTTCGCTCAGAGTGACCGACACTGTGAGAATGGTCTTCAATCTTAAAGAGCGTTCCGTCCGCCTGCAAGTCGGCGACGAGCTGCTTGCGGCACTCAAACCGGTCCATTCCTGCATATTTCCCTGCCCGTTCGTTCATTTTCCCGCCTTCATCCATGACGAGAACCCGTTCAAGATCATGACGGTTTCCAATCTCAAAGTCGTTTGGATCGTGGGCAGGTGTGATCTTAACTGCTCCTGAGCCAAATTCCATATCGACGTAGTCATCGGCAACAATTTCTATTTCTCTTCCGACAATCGGAAGGATCACTTTCTTTCCGATCAGGTGCTGATACCGCTCATCTTTTGGATGAACGGCCACAGCCGTATCCCCAAGCATGGTCTCAGGACGGGTTGTTGCAATCTCGATCGATCCTTCCCCATCCGCAAGCGGGTAACGCATATGATAGAACGCGCCCTGCACATCTTTATAAATGACTTCAATATCAGACAGGGCCGTCTTCGTATCAGGGTCCCAGTTAATAATGTACTCTCCGCGGTAAATCAGACCTTCTTCATAGAGGCGGACGAAGACTTCTTTGACAGCTTCGGATAATCCGTCATCAAGGGTGAAACGTTCCTTGGAATAGTCAAGAGACAGGCCCATTTTGGCCCATTGGGAGCGGATGAATCCTGCGTACTCTTCTTTCCACGCCCACGACTGCTCCAAGAACTTCTCCCGTCCTAGATCGTGCCGTGATACGCCTTCCTCTCTCAGTTTCCCTTCGACCTTGGCCTGGGTTGCAATGCCGGCATGGTCCATTCCGGGGAGCCAGAGTGCATCATATCCCTGCATACGCTTCACGCGAATGAGAATATCCTGTAACGTTGTATCCCATGCGTGGCCAAGGTGCAATTTCCCTGTGACATTCGGTGGCGGAATGACGATGGTATAAGGTTCTTTGTTTTTGTCTCCTGTCGCTTCGAAATACTTTCCCTTCACCCAGTAGTCATACCATTTGGCTTCTGTTGCTGCCGGGTCATATTTGGGCGGCATGTTGGTTTCCTGATTCATACAAAATTCCTCCTATGGTCATAATAAGCTTCATGTCAAAACGTAATGTGCGGGCAAAGCAGCTGTTCACACCGGCCTGTTGATCATACAAAAAAGTCTCCGTCCTTCTGATAAAGGACGAAGACTGTTGTCTCGCGGTACCACCTTTGTTTATACGTCACTTATACAGAAACGTATACACTTTCGGCACGATAACGGTGCTCAACCGGTCACTGCTACTGTTGATGGTTCACAATGACAACTCCAGGGCTACCTTCCATCCGTTTCTTCCGGGAAAACCTCGCAGCGATTCTTTTGAACCGGTTCTCCTCTCTGACGGGATCGGGATGTACTCCTCCCCTTCTTCGTTTGACTATGATTCTACTCCGTATTTTACTATGCTGTTCCATGAGAATCAACTGTAGCCGGGGATTATTTTTCTTTTTGGGACAGGGTCAACGCCTGTCGAATTCCCTCTTTGAAAGAGAATTTTCCATACATCAGTACCCCGCCTTTGTAAATCCGCGCTGCAATGACATTGGCTACGATGGCACTGAGGATGAGAATCCCGGTAATCAGTGCAATTTCCCATCCCGGTATCGGCGTCATACCGATCCTTAAAAACAGCAGCTGTGGCGTGAAGAAGGGAATATAGGACAGCCATTGAATAAACGTGGCCTCTGGTGCATTCAAACCGAAAATACTGACGAAAAAAGCAATCATCGCGAGGAAGATTAACGGCTGAATGGCCTGGTTGACTTCTTCTGCTCTGCTGACGAGCGCACCAAGCATCGCAGAAAGTCCGCCGTAAAGCAGGTAACCGAGAACGATCATCAGTATTGCATAGCCAAGTAGCGAATAATCAATCATTTCTGTCAGAAACGTCTGAATCTCATCCTGACCACTCAAATAAACCCCTGTTATGGCAGCGCCGATAATCGCACCGATGTTGATTATCCCGGCAAAACCGATTCCGGCCAGTTTACCAAACATCTGAGTAACAGGATTAATGCTTGAGACAATCAACTCCATGACTCTGGAGGATTTTTCTGTTGCGATTTCTGTTGCGATCATACTGCCAAAGAGTATCACAATCATATAGATGGCAAACACAAGGACGTAGACCATCCAGTAGGACTGCATATATGAATCCATGGTTTGGATTTCGCCTGCCGCTTCCGGAAGCGCCTCTTCCTCAAACTGAATGGCACCGGTTAATATGGCTTCTTCCCGTTCACTGAGGGACAGTTGGCTCATGACGTACATGTCCCGGGCCTGATTCAGATCCTGCTGAACATTCTGTGCGATTCTGAAATCAGCGCCCTCTCCGAAGAAGGTGACCTCAAGGTCAGCAGCATCTCCTTGGATATGAAGGACGCCTTCAGGAGTGCCTGTTTCTTCATCTTCTTCTTCAGAGACTTTGTCCATAGCATTGTCGAGGGAGAGTCCGGGTTCAGATTCATAGCTGAAATAGCCTGTCATCTCCGTGAGCATCATGGCCAGCGTTTCGGATTGCTCGCCGTCTTCATCCAGGCTTTCATCGACGACATAGATGACTTCCTGTGGCATTTCTTCTCCATTCGGTTCACCCGCCGTGTCACGGTCTATGAAATAGCCTACGGCCGTAAAACCTGCAATGATCCCGATCATCATAATCAAGGTTGTAATAATGAATGATTTCGATTTGATCCGCTGCATCGCCGTATGATTAAAGGTTGTCCAAAAATTATGCATGACGGTCTCCTCCCATCTGATCAATAAAGATTTCGTGAAGGGACGGATCATTCACGGTAAACCGTCTGGCAAAACCTCTTGAAGCAACCTCGGTAAAGATCTGTTTGGCGGTTTCTTCACTTTCCACTACTGCATTTACGCCAAGCTTGGTTTCATTGACTTGCTCGACGCCCTGAATCTCATGGAGGAAATCGAGAGGGAAATCAGCTTCCACCGTGATGCTCTTCATGCCGTAATTGCGTTTGATATCCTTTAAATTCCCTTGAAGGAGTGCTTTCCCGTGCTTCAGCATGACCAGATCATCGCATAATTCTTCGACATTGTGCATTTGATGACTTGAAAATACGATGGTTGTTCCCTGCTTTTGAAGATCGAGTACGGCTTCTTTCAGCATATCCGCATTCACGGGATCAAGTCCGCTGAACGGTTCATCAAGAATCAGCAGCTCCGGATTATGTAAGACTGAAGCCATAAACTGAATTTTTTGCTGGTTGCCCTTCGAGAGTTCCTCCACCCGTTTATTTTCATACTCTTCAATTTGAAAGCGCCCAAGCCAGTGGCGCAATTCTTTGACGATCTCTGTTTTATTCATCTGTTTGAGACGCATCAGATAAATCATCTGTTCTTTGACTGTCAGTTTCGGAAAGAGTCCACGCTCTTCGGGGAGGTACCCGACCAGGGCAGTCCGTTTGTAACTGAGACGTTCTCCCATCCACTTCGCTGTTCCTCCGCTCGGATCAAGCAGACCAAGGATCATCCGAAATGACGTGGTCTTCCCTGCCCCATTTGCTCCGAGCATGCCGAACATCTGACCTTTTCCGATCTCAAATGATAAATCATTGACGGCGTTCGTTCCAGCGAATGTTTTTGACAGCCGTTCGATCTGAAGACTCATGCATTTTCATCCTTTCTGTATCGGTTTTCGATATTGTAAACTGAAACCTCCTCATCGATCTTACCATGATTTGTGAATCTTACATGAGGCAATATGCTGAATACCCATCTGTTCCAGCCATATAAAAGATACCTCCGTATACATACGGAAGCATCTGTCAAAAGGTTCACCTTACAGAAATTTTTTTTCTTCAATCATTTTCAGCCCTGATTGCTTTTTCAGCCAGTTGATCACACGTCCGCGTTGTTTGCGGAAGACGGTCGTCGGTATGCCGGATGATTCGATGGTCAAACTGAGAAGTCCATCTTTAATGACAATCGTCTCGTCCGGCTTGGGATGCCAAACGTCCATGACGGACAAATCGCGGTCGTGGATTACTTCGATGAAATAGCCTTTGTTCCCCTGCCCGGCAAAATAAACAGCGCCTTTAATCCCTTTTCTTGATGCCGAAACCACGAAGTCTGTACTTCCACCATTTGCTTCAAACCAGTCTCTGATCAACTTCTCGTGATTGCTTGTCTGTTTTTTCTGATGATCCATCCCGATCAACTCCTGCTTTCATGATCCTCATTGTTTCCTTTTTCGACATCGTTCTTCAATTTCCTTCTTTTAAAGAACCAGAACAAAATGCCGATAGCGATCAGCGGTACGAAAATCGGTGAAAATCCTATAACGAATACCGCAAGTCCGGAAGCGGCACTCATCAGGCCATTCAGTGTCCCCATGAGCTGATCTGTAGCCCGGTCCCATGTATTCAGTGTTTCTCGGTCCTGAAGTTGTGCTTCTTCGCGCTCGGAAATCTCAATATGCAAGGTTCCGTAGTCCACGCGGTTATCGAGATAATTGATCCGTCCCTGAATGGACTCGATTTCCTGCTGGATATCGGTCAGCTGATTGGAGACGTCCAATAAAGCTTCCGTGCTGTCCGCCTCTTCCATAAACGTCAATAGTCTCTCTTCCACGGTTTGTTGGGTTCGCAGTCGTGACTCGAGATCGACATATTCCTCTGTCACATCACGTCCTCTTGTCTGCTCTTCAATCACTTCTGCACCTGTATCACCAATTCTGTCAATAAAGGAGAAGAAGTCATTCACAGGAACCCTGACGACCATGTGGCCCAACGGTAATCGATCATCACCTGATTGTCGTGTTGATGATTCGATCAGGTAACCACCCGCTTCTTCAGTCTGTCTTTCAATGGCAGAGACGGTTTCCTGATAGTTCGTCGTCTCTAAATAAAGATCTCCTTCGTATATGATGAGACGGTCGTTCGTATTGGCGTCTTCTTGAACGCTTTCTTCTGTCTGATCCCCGGCGACCTCAACGTCGTCTGTGGCCATATTCTGTTCGGTTTCCTCGGTGACCGGCATATCCTGATCATCGTTACTCGTGTTCGCATCCTCATCACTTCCACTGCAGGCTCCTGTTATGACTAAAGACAAAACACTGATTACGATGAATCTGATCCATATCTGCATGGTGATTCCTCCTTCTGTTTACTTAGACGAGGTAAACAGCGTTTTGTTTCAATGGATTGACAAGTATGTCACACCGTGATACAGTTTCAACATGATACGTCGCGACGTGACATATTAAAAGGAGGAGTTCGAGTGGGAAACGATCCTGACAAAAAAATCATGAAGAAGTATCAGCCTCTTTCTGAAACGGCCTTTTATATCCTGCTCAGTCTTATGGTTGCCGACAGGCATGGCTACGGCATCAGCAAACATGTGGAAAGTCTGACAGACGGCCGGATCACACTCGGATCCGGTACGATATACGGGACGCTGACGAAAATGCTCAAAGACGGGATCGTGACTGTCTATGCGGACGGAGACCGAAAAAAAACCTATGAAATCACGCCTCTCGGCAAACGTATTTTCTATCATGAACAAAGCCGCCTGAAAGAGGTCTATGAACATTCTTTGATCATTGGAGGTAATAACGATGAATAAACACTCTTATAAGAGGGTCTGCCGCCCATTTTGGAGCTATGCCATTCACCGCACGGAAGCGTGGCTTGAAGCGATGGCCGCAAGAGGCATGCACCTGCAGTCCTTTAACCGGTTTACAAGCAGCTTTTCATTTATTGCAGGAAAAGAAGCCTCTCTTACATACCGGATCCATCGAACTGAACAGAGAGCACTTCCTTCGAAATTGAGTGAAGACGGATGGGAATCGTGTCATGTGAATGGTAAATGGGAAGTGCTGAAAAATGAATCCTATCTCCCTGGTGAGCATACGGACGTCAGCCGGGATGGCATTTTACTTCGAAACAGCCGTGTGCGCCAGGCGTGGCTGATTTTTTTCCTGATTGTCATCACCATGGCCAGTATTCAGCTATCGCTTTTGACAGTCATGTTGACGAGTCCCGGCAATATCGAAACAACGGTAGAGACGAGTCCCATGTGGCTCATCACACTGGCCGGATTCATCGTGCAGGCAGGGATCCTCTTTTCCGGGATCTATACACTGTTTCGGATCAAGGATGAAAAGCGCGTCTTATCTGAAGATATGGCCTACCATTCTGAAGAAGAGGATCATGCCCGGGCTCTTCATCAGCGCTTTGCAAAAAGCGATGTGACAAAGTGGCGTCCCGGCTGGATGTCCTCACCTGATCGACTAAGTTCCTGGATCGAACAAAAAGCGGATGCTGGTCTGTATCTTGTCAGAGTGAGCGCCGGTGGGACACGGTTTCATTTCTCAAGAGTGAATACGGGATCTGCCGCGTGCCATGTTCAGTTTGAACGCACGGAAACCCCGGGCTCTGAATCACTGCATATGGAAAATGGCTGGGTGCCGGTTTACAAGACGAACAGCCATTTTCTGAAATGGGTGATTTGGATCAAACCTTACGATGCGAAAACAGAGACGAAACCCCGCTTTTATACGGATCACGAATCGCAATTGGCTGCTGCACGGGAACTGAGCGTGTCCCGCACATGGTTTCTTGGTCTGCTCGTTCTCCTTCAGCTCTTTGTGCTGAGTCAAACGGTACTCCGTTTGATCAACCGGCCCGAATCATGGTCTTATGGGGATTCCGTCATGATCACCCTCCTGGGTTTTGCCGTGATAATCCTTGTACAGGACATCGTACGCTGTTGGCGCTATTATCTCCGGGTCCGCCAGCTTCGTACTTCATAGCTTATTTTGTTCTTGGCCTGCCTGGCAACTCGGCAGGCCTCTTTCTGTTGACTCTGTTCGCAAAAGCAGAGACGTCCTAATCAAGCCGGATCGACACCTGTTATCACATTAACCGGGTACGATTGACCGTTATCAAGCTGTACGTGTTTCGTTTCGTGCTGAAGCTGCACCAGGACGCCCGTGACCCGGTGGATGCTTCCGTCTTTCCAGATGCTCAGTGTCACAGGATTCCGTTTATGAAAAGCCAGCAATATTTTGTGCGCCATTTCCTCCTGCTCCTGAGGATCGAGATCCGGCATTGGTTTGAATGCTTCTTTCTGATTTAATTCATGCAACAACTGTTTATGTTCCGGAAGCATCATTTGCGTCCATTTTTTCATACCTCGATCGCGGTTCATATGTTCACCTCTTTTCAAAACAAACGTTCGGTTGTATACTGATTATAAACCAAACATCAGTTCTGTAAAGAGGAGGAAAGTCTCATGGATCATACCGATTTCCCCGTGCAGACCACTTTTTGCATCGATATGAAATCGTTCTATGCCTCCATAGCGTGCCGTAAGCACGGTCTTGATCCCTTAAAAGCCTGCGTCGCAGTGGTTGGTGCTGAGGATTTTGACGGCAGTATTGTCCTTGCGGCTTCGCCGGAAATGAAACGGCGGTTTCAGATTAAAACGGGCAATCGCAGGTTTGAGATTCCGAAACACCCTGACATCCGCATTATCGACGCAGAAATGATGAACTACCTCGACGTTTCGGTCGCGATCACGGCCTTGTTAAGGCGCTATTTTGCCCCTAAGGACATTTTTGTTTACAGCGTGGATGAAGTCTTTATATCCTTTACTCCCGTTCACCGTCACTGGCACTCTCCTGAAGAAGCCGCCTGTTATATTCAACGCAAAATCATGAGAGAAACAGGAGTTCCGTCTGTCATCGGGATCGGCGATAATATGCTGCTCAGTAAGCTTTGTCTCGACCTCAGTGCGAAAAAGACGTCTTCCGGTATCGGACGGTGGCGATACGAAGACGTAGAGGAGAAACTTTGGCCGCACGCCGCCCGTGATATGTGGGGAATTGGAAGCAGAACCGGCAAACGCCTTCGCCACATGGGAGTTCGCACGGTAGGCGACATCAGCCGTGCGGGTGAAGAAAGGCTGATTCGGGAATTCGGACCGGCTATCGGTTCTCAGCTCTATTGGCACAGTCTCGGTGTTGATCTGACCCGCCTCGCTCCGGAAGCACCAAAAGGCGACATCAGTATCTCAAATGGACAGATCCTCATGCGGGATTACAGCTATGAGGATGTGAAAGTGATCATTCTTGAGATGAGTGAGGAAGTGGGCCGAAGAACGAGACAGACCGGATTAATGGGAAGAACCGTCGGACTCAGTGTCGGCTACGGCAGAGAGACCGGAGGCGGTTTTAACCGGTCTGTCTCCCTCCCGTCGGCAACGAACGCAACCACAGTGTTATACCGCGCAGCTCTGGACCTCCTTGATCGCCACATGCTATGCGATCTGCCCGCAAGGCAAGTGACAGTAAGTCTTGGAAACCTGGAACCGGACAGATATGTACAGCTTACGTTGCTCGATGAGGAACGCATTTCAGAAAAAGAGCGACAACTTGGCTATATTATGGACTGTATTCGGGAGAAGCATGGCTCCAATGCACTTCTGCGGGCTGTTTCCCTTACGGAGGCCGGGACGGCAAGACATCGCAATGAATTGACAGGCGGTCACCGGAGATAGCCCTGATCATTCAAATCGTAACTGAAATACGCTATACTGAAAGCAGATACGGTGAGGGAGTGAATCATATGACACCAGACAACCTGCCTTCTTCTGAGAAAGGAGCCGGAACAGATTATCAGCAGGAAACGATTCTGATTATCGACAACTGCTTTGATGAAATCGAGATCATCAAAAAATCCCTTGAAGAAGACGATTTCACTGTACTTGCAGCACCCAATCAGCTGCGGGGTATGGAGTTAATGTATGAAGCAAAACCACAGCTTATCATCATTGACGAATCATTTACTGAAGGAGACAAAGGAAAAAAGTTTCTTTCCTATGTAACCAGACATCTTGAGGCACACCACGGATTTTTGATTATCCTAAGCGGTGCAGTCGATGCAGCGTCGCTCATCAATGCATTTCACCAGAACATTCATGATCTGGTGGAAAAGCCCGTCGACCCTCTGCTCATTAAAGAACTCATACAGAATAGACTTCGTTATAAAAGGCGTATTGATAAGGCTGTTCTGGTCGATGAGTTAACCGGCACGTTTAACAGAACGTATATGAAGACAAAGCTGCATGAAATGATCGCCTGGTATAAACGGACAGAGGATCCAGGAAGTGTAGCGATCCTTGATATTGATCATTTTAAAAAAGTGAACGATCGATATGGACATGCAACAGGAGATCAGGTCCTGAAAACATTCGCAGACATTATGCGAGAGGAGACGCGCGAATCGGATATTGTGTGCCGCTACGGCGGCGAGGAATTCGTTGTGTTGCTTCCGAATACCTGCCCGGAGGATGCAGAAACGGTCATTGAACGGGTGCGTAAACATGTGGAAAGTACCCCTCATGACAGTGGTGAAGGTATTTTCCATGTTACTTTCTCTACAGGTATTACGTTTATTTCGTCCGGTGATGCGGACCCTGAACAACTGGTTCATCAGGCCGATCAGGCGCTTTATCAGGCGAAGAATGATGGCAGAAATCGCATCCGTCACTTTGATACTGCAATGAGTGCCAACAGTCAATTTGAAACGACAGTGAATCTTCTGATCGTCGAGGACGCTGAATTAATCAGAAAAATGATCAGGGATTATTTCATTAAATATGAGAATGAATTTTCCTGGAAGTTGCATATTGAAACGTTTAAAGATGGGGATGATTTTCTGAATAGGGAGTGGTATACAGATGGTGAAAAGTATGTCATTCTTCTCGATGCAATTATGCCAGGCACAGATGGATTTGACACGTTAAAAATCATCCGCCAAGACTATCCCACGGACAGTATTGTCGTTTCCATGCTGACGGGATTAACCGACGGTAATTATGTGATTGAGGCGCTGAAACTAGGAGCAGATGACTATCTGCTAAAGCCGCTGGACATGAAGGAAGTGACTAAGCGGACAAGAAGGCTGATTGAACGTCTGTTAAAAGTATAATCGGGCCTTACCTGCACATTGTCTCAAAACAGATAAAAACAGCCGGCGCGCTCTGCCGGCTGTTTTTTGTTCAAGCTTTACGTTTTCAGCATTTCAAAAACCTGTTCCACATCTTTATCGCCGCGGCCGGAAATGTTGATAATAACCGGCTCATCGGGTGAAAATTCTCCGGCGAGTTTTTGTGCCATTGCCACAGCGTGAGCACTCTCAAGCGCAGGGAGAATCCCCTCTTTTCTTGAAAGGAGTTTAAACGCCTCAAGGACCTCTTCTTTTGAGATTGTATAATATTCAGCACGTCCACTTGTTTTCAAAAAACTGTGCTCCGGTCCGATACCGGGGTAATCAAGTCCCGCGGCGATCGAATAGGTCGGCAAGGGATTTCCCTCCTCATCCTGCAGAACGAGACATTTAAACCCGTGGATTACCGCAGGAGTGCCTTTGGACATAGTGGCAGCTTCTTCCGGCTCGACCCCAATCAGCCGCACATTTTTCTCATCGATATAATGGGCAAATGCTCCGATGGCATTGCTCCCGCCACCAGTGACAGCGAATACAGCCGCAGGAAGTCTGCCTTCTTTCTCCATAATCTGCCGTTTCGACTCCTCACTGCTGATGGCCTGAAAATGTTTTACCATCGTCGGATACGGATGAGGACCAACCGCAGAACCGAGAAGATAAAACGTATGATCATAATTCTCAACTAGGTCGCCAAGCGCTGCATCAACCGCATCTTTTAAACGTCCTTGGCCGGCACTGACAGGTACGACCTCAGCTCCCAAAAGCTCCATCCTGAACACATTCAGTGATTGCCGCTTCATATCGAGTTCACCCATGTAAATCAAGCAGTCCATGCCAAACATCGCACATGCCGTCGCCGTGGCGACACCATGCTGACCTGCTCCGGTTTCTGCAATGATCCGGTGAGCACCCATATATTTGGCGACAAGAATTTGACCGATGACATTATTAATTTTATGTGAACCGGTGTGATTCAGGTCTTCACGCTTCAAATAAACTTTAGGGCCGCCGAATGCTTCCGTTAAATGCCTTGCATACGTCAGAGGATTCTCCCTCCCGACAAATTCCTTAAGGCATTCTTTGTATTCACGATTAAAGGCATCATCATGTTTGAATGATTGAAAAGCCTGATCGAGTCTGTCGAGTACCTCCTGAAGCGCAGGTGGAACAAAGCTCCCGCCAAAATCACCAAAATACCCTTCTTTAACTGTCTCTGTGTCCTTCATTTGATTCACTCTCCTCAACTGGTCTCTGCTTATTTTATTCTGACATAGTAAATATGCATGTAGTTTATCGAAAGAAAGAACCTCGTGTCAACGGAATTTTCTGAAAACAGGCGCATGTCACAAAATCGTCAGATTACAGCAGGTGAGGTAAGGGAAGTATAGTTGTCAGTTCCCCTACGAACCATGTGAGAACCGGTTCTGACCGGATGTAAAGAAACATACAACAAGAAAGCCAGACTGGAGAGATGCTCTGTGAAGCGCTATAACCGCGGTCTATTGATTTATCATGACCATGCCGGACAAAATGAAAAAAGCATTACCATCGCAAAAATGATGAAATACCTTCTTCCTGTAATTAATGAACTGACGATTCGAAAAGCAGAAGAAAAAAGCGACCTGACAACCATCATCAGAGAGAAAGCCTCTGAAGTTGATGTCCTTCTGATTATGGGCGGTGACGGCACATTGAATGAAGCGCTTCAGGCACTCGCCGAACTTGAAAACAGACCGGATGTTTCTCTTCTCCCTGAAGGCACTTCAAATGATTTTGCCAGAACGCTTCATATTCCGGTCGATGCAGAAGGAGCCGCACAGCTATTGTCATCAGGAAAACCAAAGGCTGTGGATATCGGACGGGTGAATGACAGGTATTTTGCCAATTTTGCAGGTTTCGGACTAGTAACGGAAGTCTCGGAGAACATAGATCCGCAACTGAAGGCATATATTGGGCCTGTCAGTTATATGATCAGTGCACTGAAGACGATCCAGGAATCTGCCCGGCTGTTTCGGTATCAATGGAAATCGAGCAGAGAAACAGCCCCTCAAAAAGGAGAGGCTGTCATGATGATGCTATTGAATGGACGGTCCATCGGAACGACCGAAATCCCTTTCGCCAATGAAAGCCCTGATCAGGGAAGCATGAAACTCATCATTATAAAAGATACCGGCATACAGCTTTTTCAGGATCTGATTGAGCAGAGGTGGAAGGGAGAATCCATGATCACAGGAGAGGCCGTTCACATTGAACCGATCACTGAATGTGAAATCGAGACAGAGACACCGATGAATGTGGATACAGACGGTGAAACCGTCGCTCAAACGCCTGTCAGATTCACGATGTTTCCCGGACACATCCGTTTCATCGTTCCAGAAGAAGACCCATCTTAATGCAGGTGTAATTCCCCATCCTCGTCGAGACGAGCATAAATCATGGATTCTTCCCTGTCGAAAAAGTGCTGGCGATTGCCAATTCGTAATAATACATCCGGAAAAACCTGAGTGGCTCTGATAAAGCCTGCATCATCTGCCTGTAAAACCGTCTTGACCCCTGAAGGTGAACCAACGGTATGCAAATCCATCGTGACGGATTTGATCTTCCCTCCTGTTATCTTTCCGTCCGAGGAGACGTGCCCTCCGGACAGAACATCTGAGTGGGTAAGTCCTTTGCCAATCACACGGACGTCGTGGCTGGCTTCGAGTTTGCTGTTCATGGCATAGTGCAAGGAGATATCGGCCTGCTGACTTCCTGGAGATCGGCAAATTTCCAGCAGCTCCTGCCCTTTTGTATGAATATCCTCAAGGGCATCAAGTGAATAATGCTTCTGAAGTCGGAAGCTGAGGAAATACCGTTCGAGAGAATGAACAAAATGCAACCAATCAGATTCAAGACGTTCCCGGTTCTCCGTAATAAATGAAACAAGGTTCAGACCGTTCTCCTCAATTTCAGGAAAGCGGCTTTCTTTTACTTTTTGAACGAGAGAACCGACTTTTGACTGGTCATCAAAATAAGCCCTGAATTCAGGAACTTCTTTTAACTGGTGAAGAGCCTTCACAAATGCATCGAAATCGTTCATGAAACGTCCTAAAAATTCGGACAGTGATTGAAGAATCACACTGTTTTTTCCAGCCACGATTGTGGAGTTGATGACGTTCTTGCCAATAATGACAGATTCGCGCGCGTATACCTGACTGTGAAGGGTTCCTTTATGAATAAAAACCGTCCCTTCGGCAGAGACTTTCATGCCGTCCATCACGAATCCGGTGACTTCAACATCGCCGGCAAACCGGATGTGTCCGTCTTTCGCTGAGAGATCCCCTTTATGCGTGTGTTTGGGCGCAATGACAATTCTGTAGATGTTTCCCGATTTTTCAACCTGAGGACGACCGGCAACAAGTGCATACATACTGAGATCTTCAGAGAGGCGTACATCTTCACTGCTTTTAATATCAATCGGAACCCCATCTGCAGCTTTGAGGACGTCGCCTCTGACACTGACACCATCAATCCCCTCTGTCTCTTCAATAACCTGACCCAATCGATCTCCCTCACGAACAGCCGGGATCTGTAATGAATCTTTGAAATCGATATTGCCTTCATTATCCTCCGTGTTCACGAATCTTCGTTGATCCAATTCAACATCCATAGACAGCTCGGCATCCTGTCCATCGACGGGACGCTTTCCCTCGGCTATGACAAACTCTCCCCTTTCAAGCGAGCGACAAGCACGTTCAATCGCCCGATCATCAATGCCAAAGACAATGCCGAGAGTGGACAACTCACTGTATATGTCTTCCTCAGTCAGTTCATTATCAGGCTGATCAAAATAACCGACTGAAACGGGCAATGTCTCAACGGGCTTGTGATCCTCAAGAAACGGAACCAAAAGTTTACCGGGTTCGACTGTCAGTACAACTTGTTGTGATGACTCGTCAACTTTAATTGTCCAGACGGACTCTTTTTTGACCGTGGGCAAATCAAACCGGATATGATCCCCATTCTGCAACAATACGCTGCCGGAAATCGGTTCACCATTGATATACATCACGAGCTCTTCGGGAATAACCACAGTGGGTTGGCTCACGTCGTCTGAGGAAAAAAGAAGTTCACCGGATTTAATCCATGCCTTACCTGTCAGTTCACTCTCCAATGACTGATTTGCACGCTCAGAAGGAACGTCAAACGATTCCATCCAGTCGTATAATTTGGATAAATCGGATTCACCCATGACTTCCACGGGTGTCACTCGAATCAGAAATTTTTTACGTTTCAATGAAAAGAAACCGCCATCCGGTTCTTTCATCACTTCTACCGTCATTTGATCTTCTTTCAGCCCCGTTTCCATAACCGCTTTATTTAACGCATCTTCATAAGTTCGTCCTTCGAACTCCCAAGATCCCATATAACCCCTCCTTTACCACATGCTCTGATCGGTCATAAAACAGACCGCTGATTCTTTCTCCTTTCAGTATACTCTTACAAATACAGGATGAGAACTTGAAATCGGGTGAAAGAAAATAAAAATGCAATACGATAGAAAAAGACCGCGACTTTTTTCACTTATAAAGATGTCAGGTTGTCTGACACTTTTAAATATGAGAGAATGTGTGAGATCATGTTTAATTCACCTTAATACAGGTAAAGTACATGTAGTGGTATCAAACAACAAAATTATAGGAGGAATAAAATGGGTAGACGTTCGAAGATTTTAACAACATTTGCATCATCTGCAAAAACACCGGTCTTTATCATTTCACTTATCTTTTCAATCACATTTGTTATTCTGGGCTTTTCACTGCCTAATTTCGAGACATATGTAGACAATACATTTGCATGGATAGTGGAATATCTGGGCTGGACATTTATTTTGGGAGGCAGTGCGTTTGTAATCGTGGTCATTTTCCTGATTATAAGCCCAATTGGTGAAATTCGCCTGGGCGGCGATCGGGAAAAACCGGAATATTCAACAATGGCTTGGTTCTCCATGCTTTTCAGTGCCGGTATGGGGATTGGCCTCTTGTTCTGGGGGGTCTCAGAACCGATCAACCATTATGACTGGCCTGCAATGGGAGAAGGAGGAACCGAAGCCGCATTACATATGGCCATGCAATATTCCTTCTTTCACTGGGGAGTGCATCCATGGGCCATCTATGCGATTGTAGCTGGATCACTCGCCTACTTCACCTATCGCAAGGGCCTGCCGATGCTGTTGAGTTCGACACTGGAACCGATCATCGGGGTTGAACGAATTAATGGGAAAACCGGTAACCTTGTTAATATCATTGCCGCAATTTCCACATTGTTTGGTATCTCAACTTCACTTGGTTTCGGCGTTATGCAGATCAGTGCAGGTATGGAACTGACCTTCGGCATTCCCGATGGCGAAATGCTTTGGGTTTCAATTATCGTTGTTGTGACACTGATGGCAATTCTTTCGACAACATCAGGTATTGGCCGGGGAATTAAGTGGCTGAGTCAGATTAACCTGTCTGTTGCCGGATTATTGTTACTGTTTGTACTGATTCTTGGACCGACGTTATTTATTCTAAATTTATTCACGCATTCTTCAGGTGCTTATTTTCAAAACCTGATTTCGATGTCATTCGGACTTGATGCCGCAGGAGAAGGAACAGAAGGCTGGTATGATGCATGGACCATCTTCTACTGGGCATGGTGGATTTCCTGGGCACCATTCGTAGGAACGTTCATTGCGAGGGTTTCCCGAGGTCGAACCATCCGAAGTTTCGCGGCAGGCGTCATGCTGGTACCTACACTGTTAAGTATGTTCTGGTTCAGCGTTTTTGGCGGTGCTGCCCTGTATAATGAACATTTTACAGGTGGGACGATTCTATCCGATGTAATGGAAAACGAAGCAATGGGCTTCTTCTCAATGCTGCAAACCTTCCCGTTCTCTGGCGTTTTGGTGGTCATTGCAATGCTTTCCCTGACGGCATTTTTTGTCACATCTTCCGACTCCGGGACGTATGTTATCGGCATGCTAACATCACAGGGGAACCCGAACCCGCCTTTATTATTAAGAATTACATGGGGCACAATTGAAGGTGCATTTGCCGCCGTACTGGTTCTTGCAGGTGGCCTGCAGGCCTTACAGACATCCGCGGTTGTTGGCGGATTCCCTTTCATGATCATCATGTTCTTAATGGTATTCGCTTTACTGAAAGCTTTGTTTGAGGAGTATAACAAGCAATCTCTTCCATCTGAACGTACTCGAATCTTCGCAGCGCTCTCCGACCTCGAGCGTGAGCGTAAAATTGAAGGGGATGTCTTTAATGACACGCCTTTGAGTGACGAAGAGCTTGAAGAAATTGAACAGAAAGAACTCGAGGAACTTGAAAAAGAATACCGCGAATAAAAGAAACAGCCTGGCGTCCGCCAGGCTGTTTTCCTGTTATTCAAATAAGTCTTCATATTCTGCTCTGAAAAGATGAAATGAATCATAATGATTCGTTCTCACTGTTCGTTTCCTCATACATTTCATCAAATCGTCGCTCAGCCCGGGCAAAGATCGTCCCTTCCGGAAACGGAGATGCAGGATTGAGCGGATCGTAACCGGATGGCTGATCGGTCAAAATCTCCAAGCCTTCCGCGATATGTTCAATGGCCCAAACAGAAAAACGTTGTCCGTTCACTGCTTCAATAACGTCGTCATGAAGCATCAGCTGTTCGACATTTTGTTTTGGGATGATGACGCCCTGTTGCCCGTTTAGTCCACGTTGCTGACATATACGGAAAAAGCCTTCTATTTTTTCGTTAACGCCGCCAATCGGCTGTATCTCTCCCCACTGATTCACTGAACCGGTAACAGCAATTCCCTGGTTGATCGGACAGCCTGACAGAGAAGACAGAAGGACATATAATTCTGTAGAAGAAGCACTGTCACCATCAATCAGCGCGTAGCTTTGCTCAAAAGTAATGCTCGCAGAAAGCGGGATAGGACGATTTTTGGCAAAAAGACCAGAAAGAAATCCTGTCAAAATGAGCATGCCTTTCTCATGAAATTGACCACTGAGAGAGGCTTCTCTTTCGATGTTCACGATCCCCTGCTTGCCGGCAAACGTCTGGGCAGTTATCTTTGAAGGAATACCGAAAACCGCATCCCGCGATCCCAATACAGCGAGCCCATTAATCTGGCCGGTTCGAAAACCTTCTGTTTCAATCATGATCCGTCCTGAATGAATCATCTCACGATACCGCTCCGGGATATGACTCACCCTTTTCTCCTTCTCATAAAAAGCTTTGACGACATGCTCATCCATCACCGCATCCTGTAATTCCTCAGAAGCATAATAATTGGCTTCTATTAAAATTTGGGTAATTTCCTGAAAGCGAGTCGTCAACTTTAACTGTTCACTCACCATGCGTGAGCTGTAGTCGACAATTCGTGCAGCCGCCTTTTTGTGAAACGGCAACAATCCTTCTTCTTTGCAAAAATATTTAATAAAATGAAACATCTTTAATGCATTGTCCTCTGATCGATCCATATGCGTGTCAAATTCCACCTTCACGTTGAAGAGTTTATCAAAGTCCTCATCAACTTGAGAAAGGAGGTCATAGATCATATACGATCCGATAATAATGATTTTTATATCAAGGGGAACCGGCTGTGGCTTCATGCCCGATGATGGAAACATGCCCTTGTTTTCATGCGGATGTTCAAACTGAATTTTCCGTGCCTGTAAGACCCGTTTCAACGCAGACCATGCATGAGGGTGCTGAAACAGCTCATTAGCCTGCAGAATCAAATATCCGCCATTGGCAAGATGAAGTGCCCCCGGTTTTATTTTAGTGAAGTCTGTCGTCATATTACCAAGCTGTCCCTGATACTCAATGCGACCAAATAAGTTATCAAAAGTCGGGTTGGTTTCATAAACAACCGGTGCACTGGTTCGATCCCGATGGTTAACGAACACGTTGACCGTATAGCGAAGAAACTGCTTTTCTTTCGGTCCGCCAAGTTGCGTGACAAGCTGTTCCTGCTGATCGTTTTCAGGAAAAAATAGACTGAAGTGATCGACCACATCATCAAAATAACTGTCGAGATACTGCAGAACCCGCTGCCTGTCCTTGTAAGATTCACGGAGGGGCCTGAATAAACCTTCAATTGCATAAGACACTGTTGATTGCATGAACGTATGGAGGGACTTCCTGAGGTCTTCTTCGAGCTTTTGAATATGCTGGATCGTATCCTGTATCTGTTCTTCCACCTGATCATCGGCACGAAGTAATTCATCTTTTTTATCCTCGGGTAAATTCATAAATGCCTCATTTGTCAGAGCTTTCCCTTCTGACATCGGATACGTATTGATACCGTCAGGTGATTTCTCGACATAGATCCCTTTCTCATTTGCGAACGAATCAATCTTTCTCCAAGCATTCTCAACCTGAGATTTGAACGAATCAATCCTTTTGCGTTTTTCTGCCTCAAATTCGTCTGTTGAGAACGCTGTACGGATTTCTCTTTCGATATCAAGAAGCAACGTTTCCATATCTCTTCTGAAGACATGCCCCTTCCCGGATGGGAACGGGATCAGAAAAGGGCGATCCGGATCATCAAAATTATAAACATAACACCAATCGCTCGGAACAGGACGTTCTTTTGCAAGGCGTCTTACGGTCTGAATCGTATACGTGACCCTGCCTGTACCTGTTGGTCCCACCACAAAAAGGTTGTAGCCTGCCTGTTTCACCCCGAGACCGAAGGCCATCGCTTTTTCTGCCCGTTCCTGGCCAATCATGTCATGAAAATCACCCTTCAGATCATCAGTAGTTTCAAAAGGAATCCAATCGGTTTGGCAACGTGCTTTTAAATGATCCGTATTCAATTTTCTTTTAGTTTTAAATCCGTTCATCGAAGTCATGAAAAATCCCCCCAACATTATCAAAAGTAACCTTGATGATTACTTTGACATGCCGGGAGGAAATCCCTGCTTACAAGCATATAATTACAAGCGTTCCGGTCTGTGAAGCAGATAACCCTGAACATCAAAGTCACCCAACTCTTGCAATAATTTAAGCTGGTTCTCCGATTCCACACCCTCGATCACAGGAGCAATGTGAAATGCTTCAGCAATCTTAATAATTGCATTGAGTAAAACCAGATGTTTATCATTGGTCAAGACCTGATCGGTAATCGATTTGTCAATTTTGACTTCATCTATCAGCATATTTTGCAAATAACTCAAGGACGCATATCCGGATCCAAAATCATCAAGAGAGATCAAAAATCCATTATCTCTGATTGAGCGAAGCAAATTATTAACAAGGTTCAGATCCTCAAGGAAGACATCTTCTGTAATTTCCAACATAACCGTATCCCGGTCAATCTTATGTCTCTTCCTCATGTTATTCAGCCATTGACTGAAATCCTTTTTTAAAAGTACCCTGGGTGAGAGATTGATGGATACTTTAATATCAGCACCATACTTTGCTTTCAGTTCAGGCAGATCATGAAATACACGATTGATGGACCATTCAGAAAGCAGATCGATAGCCTCACTCTTACTGAACACAGGAATAAATTCACCCGGGCCTACATTTCCGAGCAATTTACTCTCCCACCGCGCAAGTGCTTCAACACCGGTCACTTTCCCCGACGTATTATTCATTTTTTGCTGATATTCCATCCGAAATTCATTCTCTTTCAGTCCATTGCGTAAGCCTTTTTGGATATCGTTAATCCTTTGAAGATCCAAGTACATCCAATTCATGTATGCGTGAATGGCAGCTCCCCCGGATTCTTTTGCAGACTTAAGCGCTAAAGTCGCTTCATGGTAAGCTTTTTCAAATGAGTGGGCAGATGGGTCAAAGAGTGTGTAACCAACAGAAAAATGCAAGAATTGCGGAATACTTCCTCCTTCGAATGAATGATGTACTCGCTCTTCAAGACTATTTAAGAAATGCTGATCGTGCCAGAGATCATTCGAATTCAAACATACCATGAACTCATCCGATGAAATACGGCTTACGAAACCATTCGAACTCACCAAACTGTTCAAGATGTGTCCTGTTTCGATCAATATATTATCACCTGTTGCAGAACCGTAGATCGTATTGAGCATGCTGAAGTCATCTATATCGAGCATGATCAGATGGCAGGCACCTGAACTTTCAGACTCTAAAAGACTTCTTTCAAATCCGTAACGATTTAACAGTCCGGTAAGCTGATCGTGATATGCCATGTAAACCAGCTGGTTTTCGAGCTTTTCTTTCTCCGTCACATCGTAGCCGACACTGATAAATTCTGATACGGCTCCGTCGTGGTATCTTGTCACATAGACATTCCATTCGATAATCAGGGTATCAGCATGACCGTATGCGGAAATTCTCAATGTCTTTGGTTGCCCCGTTTCCACCAGCATATTGATATGTTCTTTCAGCGTTTCGAATGATTCTTCATCCATATAAGAGGACAAATGAGAAAGGTCTTGTTCCTCAGATTTCGCTTGCAGTGTCTGCTGAAACGCACGGTTTGTAAAAGAAAGATTACAGTCACGATCAAACTTACAGACGAGTTCACTCTGTGAATCCATAATGGTTTGAAGTTGTCGATTACTGTGTGACAAGTCATCGGAAATGCGCTTTCGTTCAAGGACATTTAATAAAAAATGACTCAATTGTAACAAAATTTTCTTTTCTATTTCAGAGAATGGGTGATAATCAGAAACCGACTCGAATCCGACGAAACCAAAACAGATGCCTTTCCTCATCATGGGTACTGTCAGGATACTTTTCACACCCTGAGGTTCAAGAATTTGACGCACCCGGTCATGTTCAGGAAGCAAATAAATATTGTTGATCATCACTTCCTCACCCGCACGGTGCCTGTTTACCCAGTCGGGTATATCGTTAAGCGGTATTTTCTGCAGTTGATCAATTTGAGGTTCAATTCCCTCTTCACACCATTCGTGGGTGTTCGATGTCATATCAAGGATAAAATCATAGTGAAAAATATAAGCACGATCAACAGAAACAAATCTGCCGAATGCCCGCAAAGCATCTGTAATCCTGTCATCAAATTCCCGGTTATCGAGTTCAACCGCATTGGTCATCACGGTTGAAAGCAACTGGTGAAGTTCATTCGATTCGACCAGGCGGAGCCTGAAATCTTCATTCTGCTTTTCCAGTCGTTTTTTATCGGTGATATCCCGGAATGTTGCACGTGTGTAACAAGGATTCCCGCTATCATCCCACTTACTGTCGATATATCCCTGGACATCCAGGCGTTCTCCGCTTTTCGTGATAAAAGCAGCTTCAACTTCACCAACGGAGAGCCCTGCGAGGACCCGTTTAAAAATTGATTTACAATGCGCGACAGAATCCGGATGAAAAACGTCTTCAACAGTGAGAGTCAGCGCTTCTTTTTTCGTATAACCAAGGGTGTTGCACCATGACTGATTTACGTATAGAAAGTCACCGTTTTTATCGGCACACTGAATCAAATCCGATGATTGTTCAACGAGATCTGCGAACTGAGAAGGATCGAAAACGCCATATGGTTCATTCATAATGAAACCTCCGTTTGCAGGATAACATGTATCTTTTTTTACCCCTCAATCCGGTATTCTAACCCTCTTGTGTGGTTGCAGCCAGTAAAGACTGTCTGATGTCAGCCCATATATCTTCTTTATGTTCGAGCCCGGCTGATATACGGATCAGCGAATCATTAATCCCCATTTTCAAACGTTCTTCTTCCGGAACAACAGCATGAGTCATTGAGGCAGGGTGCTGAATCAGTGTTTCTGCATCACCGAGGCTCACCGCCCGTTTGCAAAGCTTAAGATGATTCAGAAAAGACTGTGCCGCTTTTTTTCCTCCATCTATCTCAAAGCTGATCATACCGCCAGGTTTTCTCATCTGTTTTTGTGTGATTTTATGATCAGGAAAGGAACTGTCTCCCGGATAGATGATTGATGTCACACCATCAGCCTGCTTTAATTTATCAAAAAGGAATGCTGCATTCTCACAGTGACGGTCCATGCGCACACCCAGCGTTTTGATACCTCTTAAAAGAAGCCAGGCATCAAAAGGTCCAAGCACCGCACCGATATCTTTTAGTGTGGACATACGGATAATATCCATATCTTCTTTTGGACCACACACAATACCCGCTATGACATCACCGTGCCCGCTGATGTACTTAGTTGCACTGTGAAGGATAAAATCAGCTCCTGATAGGGATGGCTGCTGTAAATAAGGTGATGAGAACGTATTATCAACGACTACTTTTAAACCGTGTTTTTTTGCAAAGGCTGTGACCATTTCCAAATCTACAACTTTCATTGTCGGATTAATCGGTGTTTCAACATAGATGACCTTTGTTTCAGGAACGAGAACTTGTTCTAGACTCGATTCATCGTCCATATGGATCAAATCATACGTTAATCCGTATTTATCTCTGAACAATTCAAGAAATCCATACGTACAACCATATACCCCCCGGGTTACAATGACATGATCCCCACTATTCAAAAGATGCATCAATACCGCGGAAACGGCTCCCATACCTGATGCGAATGCTACAGCACTTTCCGTTGCTTCGAGGTCTGCCATTTTATGTTCAAGCTCTGCAACCGTGGGATTTCCAAGGCGGGTGTACATATAACCCTCTTCTTCTCCCGCAAATCGCCTCTCCCCTTCCTCAGCATTGCCGAAAACAAAGGTCGACGTCTGATACAATGGTTGCGTGAGGCTTCCATAGTGGCGTTCCTGGTCAAAATGACTGTGAATGATTCTGGTTTCCAAATGTTTATCCATGCGATAACCTCCCTTGATGTGTAGCCGCAGATTTACGGCCGATGTTGCTGAAACAGAATTCAAGCAAAAAAACAATAATAAAGCGCTTACATTACTATTATAACCTTCTTCTTTATATCTGTCCCTCTAATATCCAAAAGTAATCCAAACCGATGGTCATGCGCTTTAATAAGAAAAGTTTCGTCATGCAGGCAGGATCTTTATGGCTCCAACGTTCATCCATTTGCGCTTCGTAACGAAAACCGGCACCCGTCAGAAGACGGATACCGGTTCATTAAAGTATAAGTTAATTATTTTGAATGAGATTTAAATGCAGCTGCCGTTCATTAACTTCAGAATAACCGTTCGAGGTTAAATAGCGGAGTACAGCCCGCTCCTGATATTGTTTTGTTACCTTTGATTCATCAGGAACAAAGTTCATTCTCGGATATGCGGATTGGTGTGACGGGATTTGCAAATCCTCGGGATTCAACACTACCTTACCGTTTAACATAAACTGCAAAGCACCAAAATCGCCACGATAGGCTCTTAACGGGCCGATTTCAAAAGTGATTTGGTTCAATTGGATGACCATACAAGTCTCAGCCACTGCCATTAATTCCTGAATCATTTTACTATCTTCAACTATAATCGCAAATCGGTTTTCACGTCTGACAAACGACATCATCTGTATCACACCCCTTAGTATGAGTAAGCTTACCATATACTAAAGAGTGATTCCAATACAAAGGTTATACATCAACTGTGTTTTTCTTTAATAAAATCATCCCACTCTTCATCAGATGGTGGGTATGTTTTGTGGATCTGAAAGGACAGTACAAACGCCAGGAGCGTAATTAATCCGATTAAACCAAACGACACGGCAGCTCCCAAAATATCAGGCCGCACAATGTCAGTGGTTTCTTCGGCTACAATCTGTGTAGTTGTCATTACTGTAACCAGCATTGCCGTTCCAATCGATGCGGATAATTGTCTGATCGTATTGGTGACGGCCGCCCCGTGAGGAATCAGCTTCTTCGGCATTTGATTCAAACCAGCCGTGTTTGTCGGCATCATCACCATTGAGAAGCCAAACATACGTATTGCGTACATGATACTCAAATACAGCATGGAAGTTTCCGTATCAATAAAAATAAAAGCAAACGTGGAGATGATCATTATAATCAGTCCTGGAATGGCAAGCATTCGCGCCCCGATTCGGTCAAAGACTCTTCCTGTGATCGGTGCCATCAGACCGGCAATCAGTGCTCCGGGAAACAGTACAATTCCTGCCTCAACTGCAGAAAAGCCTCTCATATTCTGCATATAAAGCGGAATAAGGGTTTCAAGCCCGATCAGCCCGGTAAAACCGATTGCAGTGATCACTGTACTGATGGTAAAGACTTTTGCACGAAACACTCTGAACTCAAGCATCGGATGTGCCATCCAAAGCTGTCTGCGGATAAACAAAATCACGGTAACGGTACCTAACAACAAAACAACTAATGTGATCGGATGTGTCCAGCCATTATTGCCGGCACTCGTAAATCCATACAGCAGTCCGCCAAATCCTAAAGTCGACAGGATAATGGACTTCGGATCCACCTTCGGATTTTTTAACTCTGTCACATTGACCATTTTGAAATAGGCAATAACGATCATAATCAGTGACAAAGGCAGAATCCCATAAAACAGAAAACGCCATTCAAAGTTTGAGGTTACATAACCTGACAACGTTGGTCCAATTGCCGGTGCAAATGAAATAACAAGCCCTATGTACCCCATTGCAGTACCGCGACGCTCGACGGGAAATATCATCAAAAAGACCGTCTGCATAAGCGGAAGCATCACCCCTGCACCGACCGACTGAATAACCCTCCCTGTAATCAGGACTGGAAAATCCGTTGCAACAGCGCTAACCAGTGTACCTAGCGTAAAAATGCCCATTGCAGTGAGGAAAATATGTCTCGTCGTGAATTTTTCAATGAAAAATGCTGAAATGGGTATCATGATTCCGCTGATCAGCATAAATACAGTGGTCAGCCACTGGGCTGTATTAGCTGTAATGCCCATTTCCTGCATAATCGGCGGAATTGCTGTGATCATTAATGTCTGATTCAAAACGGCAATAAACGATCCGGCCAACAATAATCCTGCGATTAAAATTTTATTGTATGATTGTGTTTCTTCCATAATCGACCGCTCCAATTTTGTTTCGTTTCACTAAGGATTTATTATACATCACTCTTCAATAGTTCAAGGAGTAAACGAAAGGAAAAATCGAGTAGGAGGGGCTTCACAGCCCCGACCTCTCACACCACCGTACGTACGGACCCGTATACGGCGGTTCAATAAGTTGAGTATGCACGCTCGTAGAGTTGACTCATGTCTTTGAGTCCCCACCCTGCGAGCTTTTCTATTTTGATGGCTTTGTGCAGTGTCTCGTTCTTGGAGGCACGCCAATAGCCTTTGCGAGTGTTTGCCATTTTCCAAGCTTCTTCGGTTTCAATGCCATACTTCATCAAATTCTTGTATCTCGTTTTAATTTTCTTCCACTGTTTCCAGATCAGTTGCCTCAGCCGATGGTGTAACCATTGCTTAATGCTGTTGATAAAGGATTTCATGTAACTGATGCCATAGTAGTTGATCCAGCCGGTTGTCACCTGGTTAATCTTAAGAATAATGTAATCGAAGGAGTTCGCCTGGTTTCTTCTCGTCAGATATTTCAGTTTGGCTTTGAACTTCGCCTTGGAGGCGTGGTGAGGTCTGCACCTGGTTTCATTATTACTTTTGTGAATGCAAAACCCCAGAAACTTTCGTTTCGTTGGTGATCCTATAGCACTTTTCTCTTGGTTCACACTCAGTTTAAGTGTTCCCTCGAGGAAAGTTGTTGTGTTAAGGAGCACACGCTCCGCAGCTCTGCGACTTTTAACGTAGATGCAAAAGTCATCTGCATATCTGACGAAACGGTGGCCTCTTCTTTCCAATTCCTTATCCAGTTCATGTAGGTAAACATTGCTGAGAATCGGTGATAAGTTGCCACCTTGCGGTGCACCGTTTCTTGAAGATTCCCAGTTGTCCCCTATCATAATCCCGCTTTTAAGAAACTTCCAGATCAGTTTCAAGATGATCGGATCCTGAATATATTGTTCAAGATAGTTCATCAGCTTTTGATGGGGAATCGTATCAAAATAACTTTTCAGATCGATATCCACGACCATTTTGAATCCTTCATCATAATATTTTGCGGCTTGTTTAATCGCTTGTTTGGCATTTTTACCCGGTCTGAACCCATAACTGTTTGGAGAGAAGTGCGGATCTATTATCGGTTCAATAACTTGAAAAATCGCTTGCTGGACCATACGGTCCCGGACTGCCGGTATCCCCAATTTGCGTTTCTTTCCATTCTCTTTCGGAATCTCTACCCGTTTTACGGGCAAAGGTTGATATGTCCCTTTTTGGATTTTGGCTATCAATGGTTTCGCATATTGGTGAACATGTGCTTCAAGTTGGTCAACGGTCATCCCGTCGACCCCGGGGTTTCCTTTATTGGAAATCACCCGGTTCATCGCCAAATTCAGGTTATCCGGACAGACCACTCTGTCAATTAATTGCATACCGCTTTTCGACTCCTTTCGTTGCCAGATTGCTACACGCTTCTGCATACTCTTCCGCTTCCAGCGTATCCCTCTGCAGATAGCCGTCCGGAGACGTTTTCTGTGATTAAAGCAATCCTGTCAATTTCATTTGTCTCAAAGACGCTTATTGTTCGGTCCTTCATCCCCATGGGATTACTATGACCTCGGCTGACTTCTTACGATTCAGGAATCCATCTCTGAATTCCTTGTTCCTGTAGGATCTTCCATCCTTCTTGTCGGGAACCCTCGTAAGACCTCCCGGGGTAAGCACTGTCTCCTTCGTCCTATCGCCGCCATATTTACACTGTGGGGTTCGGGCAGTATTGGACTTTATCTTGTATAGCAGACTCATCCGCCCCATTTGTGCCTGATATGGTTCGTGTTCCTCGGTACAGGAGTTTGTCGCCGGCTTCCTTCAGATTCCACCTCACGGTGGACACCCTTGCTATTGACTAGTGGTTCCTACTGCCAAGCCCACAGGAGACTTTCACTCCCAAGATACAGTGCATGCCCGGCACACTACATAAAAAGGAAACTCTGCGAAGCAGAGCATCCTTTTCAATCATCTATCATTTAATTCACAGTGCTCTGACTTCAGTCCAGATTACTTAATCGTCGAATCTGAAAGTCTCAAGACCATCAACCATTTCTTCAATTTCCATTTCGAAGTTTAATTGAAGAGGGCCCGGCAGTCTTTCCTGAATTGATTTGACTTCTTCGCGTTCAAGCAAGTCTTCTGATGAATCGGGTTTATCAGTTAAGGATTGATACCAGGCTTCAAATGCCTCGGTAAATTCATAAAAGTGCATTTCAAAACGTTCAGCCCAGTCTGCCCCTTCATCCCCTTCTGTTTTTTGCATCATTTCCCAATTATACAATGCAGTTTCCAGTTTATCCAATACTTCCTTCACAGTGAATGCCTCCTTTATTATCTGCTCAAACATGACGTTATGTTATAATATTAGTTGGTTTACAGAAAAAATGCTGAAAGTCAGAGGTGCTAGTATGAGTCAATTTTACGGTGTCGCAGGTTTCGTGATGATTTTGGTTTCACTCTTGTTATCCCTTACAAATGCAGGAGTACCAGATCTTGTTTATCATGCCTTTATACCATTGGCATTTTTATTTTTTGCGTTGGATTTTAGACAATCCAATCGCATGGTACTTTCTTTTTTATTTTCCATGCTTTTTTTACTTGCCGCAATTGCTTATGTGATTCGTCCGTTTCTTACCTGATCAGACCAGTCGTTTTCGTGCAATTGATCTGGCTGCGTGGACTCCGCTGCTAGCAGCGCCAATGGACCCCGCTCCGGGAAATACATTGTCACCGCAGAGCCAAAGACCTTTCATCGGTGTTCGGTGTGAAACGGCATTCCATAATGCAAATTCCTTAGTCATTGGAAACCCGCCTACCCCGCCTTTCTCCCGAAACGTGAATCGCTCCCATGCAATCGGTCCTCCGGATTCCTTCTGAATGAGAGCCGATTCAAACCCGGGAAACAGCGTTTCAAGTTCTTTGGCTACTGCCACTTTCATTTTCTCTGAATGATGATCATATGCCTGTTTAGTCTGCCATTTCCGTAAATCAATATGTGTCGACACAGTGATTGTACGGTATCCTTTCGGGGCTCTTTTTTCATCATTTTTACCAGAAAGCGAAACAAAAAAGTGATTGTCTTCCTTTGCAGGTAAATTGGGATCGACCATGATCTGATAAAAAGAAGCAGCATTATCTGGAATGCATGTTTCCTCAACTGCAAAATACTGCGTAAAAGCTCCCCATTGCATTCTGTAATTCGTACGTGATTTGACTCTGTCAGGCAGTTCTTGATAAACATCGCTGCTCAACAGCCCTTTTAACTGCCCAAGGCCAGTGTTCAGCACAACGTGGTCCGCATTGTATTCATTCCCTCTGTGATCTTTTATCAGCCATTCCTCTCCATGCTTGAGTACTTCTCTCACTCTTCGCGGTTTCAGGACTTTTCCACCATGCTCTTTGATGAATTGGATATAAGCTTCGGCCTGTTCATAAAGGCCCCCCTCTATATAGAAAGATCCTTCGTGATAGACGTTCAATGCAGCCGCGCCCATTAAGTAACTGACATCTTCATGAGTGGTTTGCATACTGTCCATCAGGGTACCATCAATAAAATGAATAAAAGACTTACATTCATTCAGATTGTATTTGTCGACAGCCTGTTTGAGTGTCTGATTCAGCCGGGGAATCAATTTAATGCTTCCAACACTCAAACCGGACAACACGGCTCCTATATCAACGGTATTTTTAGGAGGAATGACCGGATAGTACTTCATATGATTTGCCAGCACTCTCCCTGTCTCCCAAATGTCACTGTAAAAGCGGTGTATACGTTCGGCATATTCAGGCTCCATGTCATCCCACATCTTTAATAGACGGCTTCTTGACGTGTAATAAGGATAATCAATGCCTCCAATTTTTACCTGCATTGCTTCTTCTAAAGGTTTTGTTGCTATACGAATACCAAGCTGGCGGTTGATACGGTCGTGAATGCCTTCTTTTTCATACCCCATCGCCAATGTTGCACCTGTCGCAAACCTGAAGTTTTTCCTTTGGAATTTTGAAGCGCACCCTCCCCACTCAGCTGCAGCCTCCAACAGGGTAACCTGATAACCTTCTTTAGTCAGAAGAGCTGCAGCTGTCAATCCTGCCATTCCTGATCCGACAATCACCACTCGTTCGGTCATGTTTATCCATCCTTTCCAGTCAGAATTCTATTCCCTGTTCATATTTAAATTAACCAATGGAAATCTGTTTGCTCATATTTAATAAAAGGATTAACAAAAGACCCGGTTCCATAACCGGGCCATAGAGCAAGAATCCAAAACCGTAAAGGTGTCAGATTTCATTTTGATTCAGTCGTTTTGCTGGTCATTCAGCGGAAAGCTCAGGGTAAAGATACTCCCTTCACCAGGTACCGATTGTACATCTATCGCACCGCCAATATTCTTTAAAATACTGTATACGACCATCATCCCGAGACCGGTACCACTTGTCTTATTTGAAAAATAGGGTTCCCCGAGTCGGGCGATCTGTTCAGTCGTCATGCCTTTCCCATTATCTTTTATTTCAATTTGAACGCTATCTTTACCGCCAAAAACATCGATCACCAATTCGCCACCTGGCCCCATTGCCTCGATACAATTTCGCGCAATATTTATGATTACCTGTTTAAATCGGTGTTCGTCGCAACGAATGATATGATCGCCAACCAAAATAGGCTCTTTGACGGTAACGGAATGAAAATGCGCATATGGCTGAATGATGGACACCGCTTTTTTAATTTCTTTTTCAACAGAAATCGTTACTTGATAATCAAATGTTGGTTTGGCAAACATCAGATAATCATTAATGATTTTTTCAGCAGATTCAATTTCATCATTGATGTGTTGGTAAAACTCTTTTTGTTTTTCTCTTGGGTACTCTTTAGCATCGAGAAGCTGAATGAATCCTTTGATGACCTGTAACGGATTTCTGATTTCATGAGAAATTGAGGCAGATAAGTGGCTGACCGCTTCAAGCTTTCCATGTTTCTGCATATTTTTCTCGATATAATTATTCTTGATAATTCGCTCTATGACAATTGTTGTCAAAACAATAAATACGGCTTGATTGATTATCAGGATACCAATAACATCAAGGATCTCAAACAAAGGATCATTAAAAAGGATATAACCAAAAATAGAGTTGAAAATAATGGAGATAACAGAAATGGTGGCAACTGTAAAGATGCGTAAATGATGCTTTAACTTAAAGTAATACGGACGTAGTAATGGGACGAGTGCGAATATCGCAAACTGATTGATGAGAGCGATTGAAACGCCTTCACCACCAATCAGCACCCTGACTACGGCAGAGACGGTAAACAGGACAATACCAACTATGTATCCCCCATAGAGAGTACCAATTATCAAAGGAACCTGCCTTAAATCAAAGAGATAATCCTCTCCAGGAAGAAATTGATATGGAAACAGCATTGAAAACGTAATGGAGATTGAGAACAAAATCGACAAAGCCAATCGGTCATCATTAAAGAAACGTTCTTTCCCCTGATGATAAAACAGGTAATATAAAAAAATAGGGAAAAACACAAAAAAAGCATTATTGATCATTCCGCTAATCATGTCAGTCACTGGTATTCCTCATTTCACAAGTATACTCATTAAAGATCTCATCTGACAGTATAGCGCAGTTTTGTGATGCAGAAAAGGTAGCGGGAGACGGTTCTTTCAAACATTCATAGTCTATTTATATAAAACAGATCACAGGTTCTTCATCAGAAAATACATACTATGTTTTTCGATTCCTGAAACAGTACAACTTTCTAAAAAATAAACCCGAAAATCAAAAAAAGGGCTCACTGTATTCAGTGAGCCAGTTCAATAAAACAGATAAAGATCAGATTACACCTTGGCTGATCATTGTGTCCGCAACTTTTTTAAAACCTGCAATATTTGCACCGATAACCAGATTGTCATCATGGCCATAATTTGCAGCTTCTGATTTTGCACTTTCGAAAATATCTTTCATGATATCTTTCAGTTTTTCATCCACTTCTTCCAACGTCCAGGAAAGTCGCATGCTGTTTTGAGCCATTTCAAGAGCAGAGACAGCCACACCACCGGCATTTGCAGCTTTTCCTGGTGCAAATAAAACATTATTTTGCTGGAAAATATCAACTGCGGCCTTCGTTGATGGCATGTTCGCCCCTTCTCCCACTGCTTTTACGCCGTTAGCCACTAGAATTTTTGCACCCAGTTCATCCAATTCGTTCTGAGTCGCACATGGTAAAGCAATATCACAAGGAACGGACCAAATGCCCTCGCCGTCTTCAAAATAATGTGCATCAGGATGATGATGAGTATATTCTTTAATACGTTTATATTCAACTTCTTTTAACTGTTTGACAGTATCAAGACAGATTCCGTTATAATCGACAATGTAACCTTGAGAGTCACTGCAGGCAACCACTTTACCGCCGAGCTCCATCGCCTTCTCCATTGCATAAATCGAGACATTTCCGGAGCCTGACACAACAACTTGACTGCCATCAAAGCTCATGCCTTTATCCCGAATCATTTCGTCCACAAAATAAACGGTTCCATAACCTGTTGCTTCTTTTCTTCCGAGACTCCCCCCGGAGACAGGATTCTTTCCGGTCAATACACCTGCTTCATATGCCCCGCGCAGCCTTTTGTACTGACCAAACATAAATCCGATTTCTCTGGCTCCAACACCAATATCACCTGCTGGCACATCAGTATCAGGCCCGATATGTTTCATCAGTTCAGTCATAAAACTTTGGCAAAAGCGCATAATTTCCTGATCCGATTTGCCTTTCGGGTCAAAGTCGGAACCGCCTTTCCCTCCACCAATCGGTTGTCCGGTCAAAGAATTTTTGAATATTTGTTCAAATCCAAGAAATTTGATGATACTCTGATTAACAGACGGATGAAAACGCAGACCGCCTTTATATGGACCAATCGCACTGTTGAACTGAACGCGGTACCCTCTGTTTACTTGGATCTGATGTTTATCATCAACCCACGGTACCCGAAATGAAATGATGCGTTCAGGTTCTGCAATTCGTTCAAGGATTGCCTGATCCTGATATTTTTGTTCCTTAGAGAAAACCGGAATTAAGGATTCAAACACTTCTTCTACAGCCTGAAGAAATTCTGATTCATGACCGTATACATCCTTAACCTGGTTGAAAACTTTGTGTACATATTCTTCAGCCTGTTTCGTTCCTGTTTTTGAAACCTGTTGAATTTCTGCTTCTGTTTTCATTCTCGTCAACTCCCCATACCATTTCATCATGGTATTTGTTAGATTTTCTCTTGTGGTTTATTCTATAATAAAATAATCAATCGTAACAATATCATTAATCGATGCTATCTATATCATAATTAGATGAATAGGAAGTGAAGTTGTATGGAACTCCGGCAAATCCGGTATTTTATTGAAGTTGCAAACAGAGAACATATGACCGATGCGGCAAATGCTCTTCACGTTGCTCAATCTGCCGTCAGTCGTCAGATCGTAAATCTGGAAGAAGAACTGGGTGTCGATTTATTCATACGTGAAGGCAGAAACCTGAAACTGACTCCCATCGGTCGCACGTTTCTTGAAAGGATTACTCATGCTGTCAATGTTATTGATGGTGCCACACAGGAAGTATCCGAATATCTTGAGCCAGAGAAAGGTACTGTTAGAATTGCCTATCCAATCAGCCTTGCCGCTCATACACTTCCAAGAGCTATATCATCATTTCGAATGAGGTACCCCGATGCAAAGTTTCAACTGATGCAGCGACTAAACAAGGATCTCATTACCGGTATTGTTAAGGGAGATTTTAATATGGCCATGATTGGTCCACTTCCGAAAGATGATCGCCGTATACAAACGAGAGCTCTGTTTACCGAAAAGGTGGTAGCCCTTTTACCCCGCCATCACAGATTAGCTGACAGAGAAGATATTCGATTGAGGGATTTGAAAGATGAACCTTTTGTTTTGTTACCTGAACCTTTTGAATTCAGACAGATTGTGCTCGATGCCTGTAAAGAAGTTGGATTTACCCCATATATCGCATTTGAAGGTGATGATATTGATGCTCTGAAAGGACTTGTTGCAGCCGGCCTGGGTGTCACACTCATGCCTGAAGTGACACTTATGGACAGCCTGTTTTTATCGACGGTTAAAAAACCGATAACAGATCCGAATGTGACTAGGACAGTGGGAGTTTTAACACCTGTTGATCGACAACTTCTTCCTACTGAGAAACTGTTTTATCAGTTTATCATTGAATTTTTCGACAGAGTCAGTGAATTCAGGGAGTGAGAATAAGGTTTATACGAAAACGAGCATAAACAGTGAATACCTGTTTATGCTCGTTTGTTATCTATTAATCTGTATTCCGGTTATGTTTGAAATTCAGTCGACAAATGATGTTTCCTGTTCAAGCAGATCTCTGATTTTAGTTTCAATTTCATCAATATGACCTTCCTCGACCGCCTCTTGAATAATCAGTGAGATTTCCTGCCGGATTTCTCCGCGGACTCTTTCGACAAGTACTTCTGAATCCGCCTCATCATAAAGGATGTTCCGGAGAGCTAACGTTTGCCGCCACACCGTCTCTGCCTCACTGTTATGATCTTTTAATTCATCGGCGGATATGGTAATCAGGTGCAGTGACTGATCAAGTCTGATCATCAGTTCTTCATTAAAATCATACATAATCAGTTGAGCAGATACAGCCAACATTTGTTCAAGGTGGGGAATGGCATCTGCAGGGTCTGATGACTGGTTATTCTGAAATAAAAAGGCTGCATGAAGTAATACCGACAGCACTAGCAATACTCCCAAGACAGGAAATTTCATCATAGTCACCTCGATGTTCATCCTAATGATTTGATAATTGTACCATATTATGTTTCACTTATGGTGAAGGGAGCTGATTGAAATCGATTTTTACACTATGCTTTCAGACTATTATGATGATATCTTCCCGTTAAAATCAAGTGCTGTCCATCTCATAAATGATTACATTCAGAGCCCAGGTCCAGTTATTGATGTTGCTTGTGGTACAGGTAACGAAGCCATTGAGTTAGCCCGAAGCGGAATCTGTACAATAGGTATTGATTTAAATGAATCCTTAATCGGCAGTGCGAAAGAAAAATCTAGTAAACTGCAAGGTAAGAGTAAATTTTACAGTATGAATATGCTAAACCTCAAAGATCTGCACGTGTCAAATGCATCTGTCATTTATTGTATCGGAAATTCAATCGTGCACATGTCCTCTTTAAACGAAATCCGTATTTTTCTTGATCAAGCATGGAACGCGCTCGACGACGGTGGAACCCTGATTATCCAAACAGTTAACTTTGATCATATGCTTGGTGAGAAAAAAACTAGCCTGGGGGATATAAAACGTACTGATCCGAAACTCACATTTGAGCGTTATTATACATATAAAGATGAGCGGGTTGAGTTTACAGGCGTTCTGCATACTGATCGTGGTACATCAGAAAGTTCTACCCTCCTGTTGCCACTTACAGCCAAGGAGTGGACGGCGCTTGTTAATCAATCCAAATTTTCATCGATTGATATGTTCGGAGATTTTGACTTACATCCTTATGCGCCTGACAGCCCCGCATTTGTCGGCATCATTAAGAAGTAAATCCACATGAACAGTCATTACGTATACAACCCCCTTTTCAGGACAAGGTGTTTTGAAAGGGGGTTGTCATTTATATTGCCATTTGATGAGCGTTTCATTCCACAAAAGGTGATAAATCACTGACATTCCTGCGTAATCTGACATAGCGGTTCCAGTATACCTTTATTAACAAAGAATTATGACTATAATTGCAAAAAAAATATCAAATTAAGTAAAAAAACGTTGACTTCTTTTTGGAAATAATGGTAGTATGAGTTTATAAAGATTTGTCGAATTTTGACGACATCCTTATATCATTAATCGTCAAAGACGAGAGGAGAAATGTATATGAAATCCACAGGTATTGTAAGAAAAGTTGATGAACTCGGACGCGTTGTTATTCCAATTGAATTGAGAAGAACATTAGATATCGCAGTTAAAGATGCCCTTGAAATTTATGTCGACAATGACAGAATCATTTTGAAGAAGTACAAACCAAACATGACATGTCAAGTGACAGGGGAAGTGTCTGATGACAATCTGTCCATTGCAGGAGGAAAAATTATTTTAAGTCCAATGGGCGCAAAAGAAATTATGAATGAGCTTGAAGATTATCTTGCTAAAAATCAATAATGACGCAAAACCGGACAGCAGTCATCCATGCTGTCCGGTTTTTTTGAATCAAAATACGATTTAAACGTATATGCTCATCTTCTTATTCAACTATTCAATGAGTTCCACATCATATCCTTTATCCTCGAGAAGATAAGGGATACTGTTTTCTCCTGCAAGATGAAGCGCACCAACAACGACAAAATAATGATCGCCCGAGTCACTGTTCAAATAAGATTCAATGACCTCGGTCATTTGTTGATCACGCTCATTCATCATCTGAGAGCCGTATTCGGAATCATATGCCCGTAGCTGTTCAAAGATCTCCCTGTTTCCAGATCGCCAGAGGTTCATCATCTGAGTCAGTTCTTCTTCATAAATATCCATTGTATCAAGAGCTCCCTGCAACCCATCAATTTGCTCATCCATGGGCGCTCCTGCAATAGCACTGATTTGATCTTCAGCGCTCTCGAGTTCCATAATTGGCAGATCATCTGATTCCGCTAAATTGATAAAATACTGATCGATGCCCCCTTCACTGGTGTAATCTGACTGCATCTGCGCATAGTCGTTCAAGAGCATCGTCAAAAACCACGGTTCGAATTGAGTAATCATCGGTTCCGGGATCATAAGCTGGCTCAAGTATTGAGTCACATCTTCAATCATATCATCAGTGATAAAATCAGAGAGGGTTTCATCTTCAGATAGCATCCCGGTATTCATCATCTGCTGTGAAAGAGCCATTTCATCGATTTGGTTGATATCCAGTTCCACGGACAGGGAATCCGCATTGTAAAAAGCATCCATCACTTCCTCCCTTATAGGGTACAGATGGTCATCACCTACATGAATCGAACCGAACAGATATACTTGTTGCTCATTATGAGTCACTTCATAAAAAAGTCCTTTTGAATCGCCGTCACGATCTGAAATGGACAATCGCGTCCGAAAATCCAATTCCACTTCCCTGTCTTCAAGTACTTCAAGAACACGCTCAGTTTCTTCGTTCCGTTCTGTATCATCCGTGAAATACAAATCTCCAAGACTGACGACTTGCAGATTATCTAGAGATAACAGGGGCTCATATGAATCAATTTGACTGCTGTCGATATGGAGCTCATCCAGAGCATGAAGTTGTGCAATGCCCTCCAATGAGTTGATTTGAAGGTCCGTTTCGAGCTCTGTCACATCCCCGGCAAGTTCCGAATCAATAGGCAAGTCAGTATCAAGCGCATCGGCTACAGCCTGTTCAAGCTCACTGTCTTCAAAATGGAGTTCGCTTTCTTCATCGGCCTGGCAGGCTGAAACAAAAAGTAATCCTGTAAAAGCTGCAGCAAATATCAGCCTGTTCATCATTCTGTCCCCTCCTCCGGGCTTCGTCTGAAAAGCAATCGTTGAAAGACTACGATAAGACCAAAAAAGATCAGGTAAAACACGAAGAATTCAACCAATGCAATCATAAGATCAAAGGATCTTTCTGTATATGCACTGAATCCGACAAAAAGAATCGAAGCAGCAAATGCTATAATGGAGTTACGAAAGAGAAACCCTTTCCTGTCGCGCAGATCGCCTTTTGCACTGCCAAGCCAAACGGTTCTGATGATCACATATACACTTGCTATGACAAATAAAATCAAACTGTCAGCGTGCTGTTCGACCGGTTCACTCATGAGAAGTACGCGATAACCAATGATCAGCATCAATCCAAAATAAAGCAAGTAAAACAATTCAGACGTGATTTTTCGATTTTGGTCTTTAACTGTCATCCTGATCATCCCCCTTTCTTGCAGATACAATCCTCAATTCATCTCGAAGCCGATTCATAACCTCAGCATTTTCAATCAGACCGGCAGCTTCTTTTTCCTTCAATACGGCTTGTCTCCCAGCTTCAGAAATGTCTTGATCGATGGTTTCTAGAGCTGATTTCAATTGTTCACCGGCATGGCGATGCCAATCTTTCATATATTTCATGACATCTTCTTCAAAAGAAGAAATAATTCCTTCTTTTACGTGTTTGATTTCCTGATCAACAAACAAGGATCGTTTCGTCTTTATTTTTGAAGTGAAGAAATCAATATCTACAGAGTGTGCAAAAGAAAATTCAATCTGTTCAACTATATTCTTTTCGTCAGATATCTTCGGATATACAGAAGGTAAATACTGTTGAAGTCCTTGAATCTGAGTAAGTTGCCAATTCCGAATCAATTGCTGAATGTGGTTGTCCAAATTGGCGAGCAACGCCTGTCCTCCTCTGTTCATGTATTGTTCAACAGCTGACAGCCACTTACGAATGGCATGATCAGACTGGATGCGCAATTCTTTTCTCTGATCAGCGGTCAGAACGGATACATTGAGGAAATCAGTAAAATAATCCGTCATCACGTAAGTCACTCGTTTTCGAAAGTAAAGAATCCGCTCATCCAATTCCTGAAATGCTTTTGTATAAACCTCTTGGAAAGTCTGCCGGTTCAGCCATTCGAGCGCTTGACGGCACGTATCATCGAGTTGGGATAAATAGGCTTGTCTCTCTTCGTCACTCGATTCATAAAGTGCAAGCCATTCTTCTCCTTTCTCCTGATAACGTTCAAAAAAGAACACGGTCTGATCAAAGCTCAGTCGTTTCAGCTGATTCATCATCCGTTTTCTGAAATAGGACTCAAATTCCGCAAATCCATGATGATCTTCGGTTTTATTTATCTTGGCATAAAGCCCCGATTTGCTGGACAGTGTTGAAATAATTGCATCCTTGTTCCCTGTTCTTATCAGTTCCGATTTGACGTGTTGCCTGACAGATTCAAGTTCTGTATCGTCAGAAGCCAAATCGGATGCATTGATAATAAAATACAGTTTATCCATTGAAGAAGACGCATTTATCTCTCCGAGTTGTTCAATAAAGTACTGATCAGCTTTGGAAAAAGCGTGATTGTAATAAGTCAGGAAGAAAATGGCATCAGAATGGTTGATTTGTTTCAAAGCTGTTTTTGTGTGTCTCGAGTGTATGGAGTTTACCCCGGGTGTATCAACAAGCGTAATCCCCTGTTTTGTTAAATCACTGTCGTAATAGACAATAATATGATCCACCATACTTGAAACAGATTCTTTTGCGGCATACGTATAGAGATCTTCAGCTGATGCCGTCAACTGATCGCCGACATGAGATTTCATTTCGTAAAGTCCTTGCCTGAGTGCGTCAAGATAGTCGGTTGCGGATTTCGAAATAGTCCCATACCTGTCGAGTTCGCCCGGTCCCCATTTACTCAATACATCTGTGGTGAGACGAATCCCCAGTATTTGAGACAGTTCTGATAATTCCATTTCAATCTCAGACATGGTTTTAAATTGGACAAGAATCGTTCCATGCCCATGCTTTTCTGTCGGTTTCGTAATGGTGGTTCTCGAAGCAGTTGCAGGCTGTGGGGATACAGGTAATAAATCGACTCCGATCAAAGCATTTGCAAAACTTGATTTCCCTGCACTGAATGCACCAAATAAAGATATAACATATTCCTGATGTTTCAGCTTATCTGCCTGAAAAAGAAAACGATCGCGCTCATCATGTAATAATGGATCATCGGAAAACGCAGAGACTCGATCTGCCTGTTTGATCAGCGTTTCTATCTCACTGTCATCGATATCTTTAAACGTTTCGTTATGTTCATTTTGATTTTGTTTGACAGGATCCGCGCATTCATCAGATGGGGTAATCATGATCCGTTCAGAAGTTGCCTGGACCTCGATCGTGCGTTTTCTGATTTCATCAATCAGCCTGTAATAATCTGTAGGAATTTTTAATACTTTAAGTGTATCTTCTACAGTCTCTATTTGAGAATGTAAATCACTGGAGCGCTTCAGAATTTGTCTTGTGATATCGTCTATTCGATCTTCGTGATCGACAGGGACATCGAGATTCTTTAAAGTCTGATTGATGGAATCACGGGATTCATCGGCAAGATAGACAAGCATCTTTTCCGTATATTCTTTCCACAATTGAATGATTCGTTTCGTTACCTGCTCCGTATATTGGTAGACATAATCCCTCGAAACAGGCCCCTTTTTTCGGAAGGATTCTAAAAATTCTTCTGTAACCTCAATTTCGTCATTTTCAATTTTCTTCAAATAGCTCTCTTTTGAAGAAAGATGCTCAAGAGGCAGATCTTCTGATAAAAACTGACGCACATGAAACGACAGTGCTGATTTAATTTGATCGTTCAACTCATCGACCAAAAGTTCCATTCTCTCTTGTTTCTCTTTCTCTGCTTTTTTTCTCCCAAACAGAAAGCCCTTGCTCTTCAATGGGGCACTTACCAGCCAATCACGTGTTAACTCAGTGAGTTTATGTGGAAATAAGACCACATTTTTAAAAAGGCGATCCTGCTTCAATTGAAAGGTTTCGAATAAATGATTTTCAAATTGCTTCAGGTTTTCTATATTTTTCATGTCAGCTACATGCTTTTCATAATCATGCAAAGTCAGGCCTATGTGCTGCAAGTCATCCTCGAATTCTTCATTGACATGCTGCAGATCATGTTCAAGTCTTGATCTGACATTTTCATAAAAACCGATTTCAAGTCTTTTGGATGAGGTGTGAATTAATTCATCACTATGATGAAGAAGTGCTTTGATATGCGATTGAAAGGCATTCCATTCATTGAATGGATGCTCGGGCTGTTTCATGGAGGTGAAGAAGAGGTCCAAGAACCTGATTTTCCATGAATGCAGAGTTTTTTTGACAGATGAGCGGAACTCTTCAAGACCAAGTTCTTGTTCTACGTGTTTGTCAATCTGATTAATAACAATCAGTAACGGCTTCCGTTCATTAGTCAGTTGCTTTAAAAATGTCAAATTTGTTTCACTTTGAACATGGTTGTAATCCATTACATAGACTACCATGTCCGTTGTATAAAGCTGATCAATGGTTACATTTTGGTGTTCTGGATCAGTCGAATCTACACCAGGTGTATCGAGAATCCCAGAATCTCCAGACATCCAGGGCAATGGGAAGCTTACCTCCAGATGATGAATATCAGCACCATTTCTCCCCCATTCCCTTACTTTATTCCACGGAATCTCCTGATGGAAGGCTTCCACTTCTTCAGAATGATTCAAAAATACCTGTAGCCCTGTTTCTCCGTTTTTAATTTGAATGACATTAGCACTTGTAGGTACAGGGCTTACCGGCAGAAGTTCTTCCCCCATCAATGTATTGAGAAGTGTGGATTTGCCGGCGGAAAAATGACCGCAAAATGCAATCTCAAAACCGGGATTCACTTGTTTTTTCTTAATCCTCTCGAGGTATTGGGATTCTTGATCAGTTAACAGGTTTGTAACTGACAGTGGTTCTGTTGATTCAGTCATGATTACGTTCCACCCTCCAAATGAAATCACGCTTTCAGTTTATCAAGAATGAGAACGGTTTGAAAAGCATTCTCATTTTCATAAAAAAAAGCCGTCCGTTAAAAGACGGCTCTGATGACTTATCCTTCAAGAAGCAGGGATTCCGGATCTTCAATCAATTCTTTTACTTTCACGAGAAAGCCGACAGCATCTTTACCATCAATGATTCTGTGATCATAACTCAGAGCGATGTACATCATCGGCCGATTTTCAAATGTGTCGTCCCCTGTTGCTACAGGTCGCTTCTGAATGGTGTGCATGCCAAGTATCCCTACCTGGGGTGAATTGAGTATAGGCGTTGACCAAAGTGAACCGAATACTCCTCCATTCGTGATGGTGAAGCTGCCTCCCTGCAAATCCTCCAAGCCGAGTTTTTTACCATGGGCTTTCTCCGCTAAGTGACCGATTTCTTTTTCGATACCCGCAAAATCAAGTCTGTCTGCATCACGAACAACGGGAACAACCAGGCCATCCTCTGTGGAAACCGCCATGCCAATATCATAGAAATCTTTAAGAATGATTTCATCCCCGTCAATTTCCGCATTGACGTATGGATATTTTTTCAAAGCACCGATGACGGCTTTTGTGAAAAAAGACATAAAACCGAGTTTAACACCGAAATCATCTTGGAATTTATCTTTTCGCCGATCTCTTAATGCCATGAGATTAGTCATATCGACTTCGTTAAAGGTGGTCAGCATCGCAGCAGTCTGTTGGGCTTCAACCAACCGTTTTGCAATGGTTTGACGTCTTCTTGACATTTTTTCGCGTCTGACCGGTTTTCTGATGTCATCATCATGAGTATCTGATGAAGAATCGGTTGACTGATTTTGATTGGTTTTACCTTGGCTATGATGATCAATATCCCGATTGGTGACTTTACCCATAGGATCGGCAGGTTGAATATCTTTCAGATCAATCCCTTTTTCTCTTGCGTATTTTCTTGTTGCCGGCGATGCTATGATTCGCTCCTGCTCTTTATTTTTTTCAGTTTGCCCTGAAGAGTCAGAAGATACAGCTTCCTTTTGATCGTTTCCTGCATCAGCTTTCGCTGTGTCCGACGTTGACTCTGTATCTTCATTTTGCTGTTCATTTTCTTTGTCATCATTATTGCCGGCTTCAAGTCGTGCAATTACATCTCCGACCTGAACAGTGTCCCCTTCTTCGAACAGGACTTCACTTAAAATCCCTGATGCTTCTGCATGGACCTCGACATTGACTTTATCCGTCTCGAGCTCAACGATATCGTCACCTTTTTCAATGGTATCGCCGGGTGATTTTAACCACTTTGCTATGGTACCTTCTGTAATGGATTCAGCAAGTTCCGGAACTTTAATCTCGATCATTATGACTGTCTCCTTTCAAATTTGAGCTGCGGTCTAATACGCTGTTTATCATGCGTTCATGTTCCAATTTGTGTACCTTTGGATCCCCCTCTGCCGGACTGGATCTTCTCCTTCGGCCTGTAAAGCTGATTTTCTCAGCTCCAAACAACCCTTGCAAATAAGGCATGACATATGTCCATGCCCCCATATTTTGAGGCTCTTCCTGAAGCCAAATGACTTCTTTAACATTACCGCACGCCTGCAAGACATCCCGCAATGATGCAGACGGGAATGGATACAGTTCTTCTATACGAACATGTATCAGCCAATCCGGCTGTTCGTCCAAACCGGCGATTGCTGTTTCGAGTTCCACCCCAATCTTACCTTGCGTCAGGATCACCCGCTCAACCTGATTTGAAGCCTTCATATCCGGTGATACAAGGACCGGTTTAAATTCGTCTTCTGTCATTTCCTTGGCACTGGATACGACGCGTTCATTTCGTATCAGACTTTTTGGCGCCATCAGAATAAGTGGTCTCACGTAATCCGTTCCCAATGAATGCGCCTGTCTTCGAAGTAAGTGATAGTACTGGCTTGCTTTCGTCACATTGGCCACGTGCCAGTTATTCTCAGCTGCGAGTGTCAAGAATCGCTCCAATCTGGCACTCGAATGTTCAGGCCCCTGTCCTTCATAACCGTGAGGCAATAAGAGTACTAATCCCGATTTCTGGGACCACTTCGCCCTGCCACTTGAAATGAACTGATCCAATATAACCTGAGCCCCATTTGCAAAATCACCGTATTGCGCCTCCCAGATCGTTAATGTTTCAGGTGCTTCTACATTGTAACCGTATTCGAAGCCAAGGCAGGCTGTCTCTGAGAGAGGACTGTTATGAAGAGCAAAGGAAGCATTTGCATTCGACAAATAATGCATGGGTGAAAATGTGTCTCCCGTTTCATAGTCATGTAAAATCAAATGCCTGTGAGAGAATGTACCCCGCTCAGAATCCTGACCAGTCAGGCGAATTGGGATGCCATCTTTAATAATGGTTGCAAAGGCAAGTGCTTCAGCATGACCCCAATCAATTGCGCCATCGCGAAAAGCATCACGTCGGCGTTCGAGGATGCGTTTCAGTTTTGGAAATACTGAAAACGACTCAGGGAATGCCAACAGCTCTTCGTTTACTTTCTCAAGAGAATCGGGAGATATATTTTTTTGGTAACGTTCAAGGCTGCTTGTCACCACATCAGGAGGAGACATATCACCGTCAATTGTTTCACGTTTGTTTCCTTTGATTTTGTCGAACTGCTGATTTAATTTATCCGTAAACTCTTTTCTCATTTTGCGAAGCTGTTCATCTGTCACTTTTGATTCTTGCCGCAGTTTTTCGCCGTAAAGTTCAAAAACAGTTGGGTGTTTTTGAATGATTTTGTAGAGAGACGGCTGGGTTGCCAATGGTTCATCCATTTCATTGTGCCCGTATCTCCGATAACCGATCAAATCGATTACAACGTCTTTCCCAAAGGCTTTTCGGTATTTCCAGGCAAGGTTCATAGCCGACAACGAGGACTCAGGATCATCAGCATTCACATGAATCACAGGGACGTCAAAACCTCTGGCCATATCACTGGCATAAGTCGTCGATCGTGAATCATGGCTGTCAGTCGTAAATCCGAGAAGGTTGTTAGCAATCAGGTGAATGGTACCACCGGTTGAATATCCCCTGAGACCGCTCAAATTAATGGTTTCTGCAACTACCCCTTGTCCCGGGAATGCTGCGTCACCGTGAATCAGAACTGGCAATGCCAAATCAGGATCATGTGACGGGAAGCCTGACTTTGAACGGTCATCCTGCGCTGCACGGGTTAATCCTTCGATGACGGGATTCACAAATTCAAGGTGACTTGGATTATTCGCTAATGTAATCGTCGCTTCAGAGGCACTTTCCTTAATTTCGCGGTCCGCTCCGAGGTGATATTTCACATCACCCGTCCATCCATAGTTAATTCCTGTGGAACCTTCCGAAGGAACCAATTCGGGGTTTGGAGCATCATGAAACTCGGAGAAAATCAATTCATAAGGTTTTCCAAGAACATGGGCAAGCACGTTCAGTCTGCCCCGGTGAGCCATGCCAATAAAAATGTGTTTGGATCCTGCATTCACAGCATCTTTCACGAGCTGATCAAGCATCGGAACCATAGTATCCAATCCCTCTACAGAAAAACGCTTTTGTCCTTTAAATGTCTTATCAAGGAAATGTTCAAATCCTTCAACTTTATTTAAACGTTGCAAAAGATCCGTTTTGTCACTGTCAGACAGATTGATTTTATAGGCCCCTGTTTCCACTTCTCTGAACAACCACTTGCGTTCTTTAATTTCCTGAATGTGCTTAAATTGAAATGCGATATTTCCGGTGTATGCATCTTTGAGATGGTTGATCGCATCATCGCCATTCTGCAACCCTTTGGAATAATGAGGGGATAAAAGCTCCGCGGACAAATGTTGAAGATCCTGTTTCGTAAGATCGAAATCTTCAAGATTAAAAAGTCCTTCCGGTCTTCGTTCCGTGTCAAAAGGCATAATATCGGCAATCAGATGGCCGTTTCGTCTGATCGATTCCGCTAAAAATGAAGCCTGAACGGCAACGTGCTCTCGTTTTTTAAGGTTCACTGAATCATTCAATCGTTCCCCGTTGTCCTGACTTCCCGATTCAGAGTATGCCCCCCATTTATCAAAAAACGCCCTGAGTTTATCATCCACCTGCGAAGGATCTTCTTCATAGCGTTCGTATTGTTCAAACATATAGCCTAAATTAACGCCGTTAAACTGTTGCCAACCTTTCCTCACCTGTATGTCATGAGCTGCCATGTCTATACCTCCATATTATTATTTCAATAAACAATTCACAAATGGTGTTAATCGCTTTCATGTGTAGTTTATCACTTTTAGCCCTTGTCTTAAAGGGACACGCGTTTCCTTTATCACAATACCCATTTTTAAAATGACTCACACTACTTTACTCGACAGTAAGCTCAGTTTTTTGACATCGGGAACAATAAAAAACACACAGGAATAACTTCCCGTGTGCTCTGAGTATACCTGATTATACTGTTGATAACTCACCTACAGACTGAACCAAAATCTTTCGAGACGATTCATCGCTTCTTCTAATTCTGCCATGGCATAAGCATACGAAATCCTGATATACCCCTCTCCAAATTCCGAGAATGCATCGCCTGGAACAACCGCCAATTTTTCCTGCTCGAGAAGTTTTAAGGCAAAATCCATTGAGGAAAGTCCTTTTTTCTTTATTGATGGAAAGACATAAAATGCTCCTTTTGGTTCTGTCACAGGGATCCCAATGTCGTCTAATCGACGCAAAACAAAATCTCTTCTCTTTGCATATGCCATTCTCATCTGCTCGGCATCATACTTACCGTCTGTCATGGCAGCCAAAGCTGCATATTGACTGATGGACGATGCACAGCTGATATTGTACTGGTGCACCTTGATCATATGTGTAATCAGGTAAGCAGGTGCCATAAGAAAGCCGATTCGCCAACCCGTCATCGCGTGAGATTTACTGACCCCGTTGATCACGATCGTTTTTTCTCTCATGCCTTTAATATTACCAATAGATGTATGTTGCCCTGATTCATTCAATTCTGAATAAATTTCATCAGCTAATACGAAGTAGGGACGGTTTTGCAAAAAATCACCCAGTTCAATGAGTTCATCCTTCGTCATAACAACCCCCGTTGGATTTGATGGATATGGAAAAATGATCACTTTTGTTTTGGAAGTTTCGTTGGCTTTGATCTGGTTTACGGTCAATTTAAATGAAGTATTGGATGTGTCGATCAGAACCGGAGTAGCACCCGCTAATTTGATCACCGGTTCATAAGCAGGATATACAGGGGCGGGAATCAACACTTCATCCCCGGGATCAAGCAACGTTCGTAATGCTGTATCTATCGCTTGGGAAGCTCCTGCAGTGACAATGATTTCATTCTCCGGATGAAAAGAAAGATTATACTTGTCCTGCATAAACGCCGATACAGCTTCTCGAAGCGGCATGATCCCGGCATTGGCTGTATAAGTGGTATGATTTTGTTCGATCGCATTTATAGCAGCCTCTTTTATATGGACAGGAGTCGGAAAATCAGGCTGGCCAAGTGTTAATTGAACAGCATCAGGATAATGTTGTACCTGATTAAAAAAACGTCTGATCCCTGACAGTTGTATCGAAGCGGCCTTCGAACCGATTCGGCTGTTCATATCTGTTTCATTTGTCATGTTATTCACCATCACTTCGTCGATTATTCTTTGTACAGTATGCTGTTAAACATATTCATTCCTGTCCGGAATAATAAATAGGTGCCGATCGCAAACGCTTCAGACTGATCTCTTATTCGATCTGCCCCTTGCGGTGGAGGAGCAACAGAGAGGGTCAGTCGGTCCTGTTCACTTTCTAACTGACCGCTGTTCACTTCTCTGATGAATCCGGTAACTTCCGTTAGACCGTCCCGTCCGCTTTGCATCACTTCATAAAAGGAAATGAATGCATGCATCACACCTTCATACCGGGTAAGTTTTACCGGAACGCCAGAGTCAAACAACCGCACCGCATATGCTTCTCCCTCATCACGCAGCGGATCAAATTGCGCCGTTATAATCAGCGCAGGCGGAAGACCCGACAGGTCCGGGGCATGAAGAGGCGACGTATAGGGGCTTGTCCACATTAATTCCTGAGGTGTATATAAATCTCTTGCACGGAACATAACTGAACGTGAAAGTAAAAAGTAACCGCTGTCGTAACGATCCCGGGAATCAAAAGGCACTTCGAGAAATGTTGTCAGCGGATACAGAAGGACCTGAGATTGAATCTCCGGTCCTTCTCTGTCTCTGGCCATCATTGAGACAACGGTAGCAATATTTCCGCCGGCACTGTCACCGGCTACATTCATTTGAGAAGGATTTCCATTGAAACGATCTGCATGCTCCATTGCCCAGGTTAACGCAGCATAACTGTCTTCAATTGCTGTGGGATAGACGTAGGACGGAGCCAACCGGTATGAAGGTGCAATTACAACACTGTTTGTACGTCTTGCAATGGATCGGATGATATTGTCATGCGTTTCCAGATTCCCGTATCCTTCCATAAATGCGCCTCCATGATAATACATCATCATTGGATGCGGGCCGTCTGTATTTGGGTAATAAACCCGGGCAGGAATATCATGATCCTCTGTTACTGGAATACTGATATCCTCCCTCACCATTCTTGAACCGGTACCGCCAGGTGAACTGGCGCCACTTAAAAAATCAGGTAACTGAATATCGATATCCAAAGGTACGAGGTTATTATTAATGGCATGAAGCACGACGGCTGTTTTAGCGGGGAGCCGTCCGGCATCGGTGGACTGCCAGTAAAATACGGCAGTTGCCACAGCGATGATAAATGCCCCTGTTGCCATAATCATAAAAAAACCGATCCGCTTCAGCCAAATCGTAACATTAGCCATTACAGATGCGCCTCCATCACTGTTCAGAGTCTCTCAAACGACGTACTCTATACTACTCTGACACACACCTGTCTCAGATTCTTCAGATGAGAACCTGTGGGTATCCATCAAATGATGTCGGTCAGATGGAATTCAAAAAACTTGGCGTGATCTTATTGAGTATTGTTTCTTATTTTAGCAGACACAGTGGATGATACCAACTCATCTTAACTGTTTAATTCAATCTTGCAATAAACGGTTCTTCGATTAAATAAGCAGACTCCGGATAATGCCGGATGATGGATTTACGATGTAGGGCAAATGAATCTGATATTGGTATGCGTTGAAAATGAATAAGTCGTCCTGCATGTCCTCTGAACATCAGATATTGCTCAGAGACCGTAAGACGGACCGGTTCATTTTGCAAAGTCGTCAGTGCAACAGAATCGGGTGCTTTGGCAGTTCGAGGGAACAGTGATGGTGGAATATCAATTGTCACGGTCTCATATAAGTCAAAATTACGTTCGAACAGCGTTAATGTATCTGATACAATTCGGGAACGGGATGGAGCATTGAGATTGACTACAATCAGTTCGGTTTGATCCTGAATACCGGAAGTAGCCAATGTCAAACCAGATTGTGAAACAAAACCGTTTTTTCCCGCCGTCACAAAGTCATAGTGCCTCCTCATCGCATGATGATGAAAGATCCGGGTATCCCAACCTTCAGACTGCCAATGATAGTCCGTTTTTTCAGCGAGTTCTCTGTACGTATCATTCTCAAGGGCATATTTCATGATACGGGCCATATCCTCTGCCGTGGTCACATGCTCTTCATCAAATAACCCGTGAGGATTCGTAAAATAGGTGTTCTCGAGACCAATCTCATTTTGAATATATGTATTCATCAAACGGCTGAATGCTTCCACGGATCCTGCGATATGTTCTGCAAGAGCAATGCTTGCATCATTTGCAGAACTGATCATGATTCCGTATAAAAGCTGTTCCACTGTGAGTGATTCACCTTCTTCAAGATACACTCTTGTTCCATCCGCATGAATGGCTTTATTACTGATCGTGACTTCCTCATCTAAATCCAGGTGTTCGATGGCAATGACAGCCGTTGCTATTTTTGTCAAACTTGCCGGATACATTTCTTCCCTGTGATTCTTTCCATCCAACAATGTGCCCGTCTTAGCATCAATTACTGCATAGGCCTCACTGACTACTTCATCTTCTGCTGATATCTGAATGGGCATGAGCATGACCATTATCCCGGTAAATAGTATAACTCCTGCTGCATAGATGCTTACATGTCTTGAGATCATATTTGCGCACTCCTTCGCGGTTGGCTCTACCATGTACTTTACCGCGAAATAAAGAAAGAAACAATTACAGGAACCTTACAAATAAAAACCCGTAAATCCCATAAACAAATGGGATTATACGGGTTTTTAAAAGACCTTACGATTTGATTAAATGGACATATTCTTCATAGCCTTCCTCAGCCATATCGCTTTTCGGTATAAATCTGATTGCAGCAGAATTAATGCAGTATCTTAATCCGGTCGGTTCAGGACCATCGTTAAAGACATGGCCAAGATGGGAATCAGCTTCCTTACTTCTCACCTCAATGCGCATCATCATCAGCTTGGTATCTTTCTTTTCGACAAGCGCATCTTCTGATATCGGCTTTGAAAAACTCGGCCACCCACAATTGGAGTGGAATTTATCATTTGACAAAAATAACGGCTCACCACTGACAATATCGACATAAATACCGGGTTCGAAAAAATCCCACAGCGGATTATCAAATGGCGGTTCTGTTCCATCTTGCTGGGTCACCTGAAATTGAATAGGTGTCAAAGCATTGATCCGTTCGTTTTTATCTTTCATGTTTACCCCCACGTTCCTTTGATATAGTCTTCTCTGCCACTGCCTTTTCTGTACATTTTATAATGCATCGGATTCTTTTTGTGATAATCCTGGTGATAATCTTCTGCAAGATAAAAAGCTTTAGCAGGTAAAATGTCCGTGACAACAGGCTTGTGGAATTTCCCGCTTTCGTCAAGTTTCAGTTTGGAACGTTCTGCGATCTCCTTTTGTTCATCGTCATGATAATAGATCGCTGTTGTATAAGAATGACCCCGATCGTGAAACTGTCCTCCAGCATCGGTAGGATCAATCTGTTGCCAAAACAAATCGACCAAATCCTCATAGTCAACTTTTTCAGGGTCATACGTGATTTGTACCGCTTCTCGATGTCCTGTCGTTTCCGAGCAGACTTCTTTGTAAGTGGGATTTGGCTTCGTACCACCGGTATACCCACTGATCACTTCTTCAATCCCATCTTCTTCATCAAATGGCTTTACCATGCACCAGAAACAGCCTCCGGCAAAGGTTGCTTTTCTGAATTGCTCAGACATATGTCAGCACTCCCTTAAATAATGAATTAAAATGTCATGCACTGTTATTATAGCATTTACCCGACTTTGTGTCAGAAAAACCTCCCCCGTCAATACAGGAGAGGTTCAGGTTGATTTAGTGATTGATTGATGTCAAAAAGCGGTGTGCATTCTTCCATGCAAAGCCCTCGACCTCATCTTGACTATATGATTTAAGCAGTTCTGTAATCAGATTCTGATAAGCCCCGGCATGATCAAGATCCTTTACGTAACTCGCTATACCGTCAAAATCAGAACCGAACGAAATCAGTTTGCTTCCACCCCGTTTGCAAATGTAATCGATATGCCTGATTAATGCAGGAATCGTTGCTTCATCTTGTTCATCTATAAACGGCGGATTAAATACTACACCAATCAATGCTCCTTTTTCTATCAGCCTGTCAAGTTGCTCATCACGCAGATTTCTCCGGTGACTGCACAGGCTGTATGCATTTGAATGAGTGGCAATAGGGAAATCAGCTAAATCAAGTACATCTTCAAAACCCGCAAGTGAAATATGAGAGACATCGGTCAAAAGGCCATGACGATTGTTAAATGCGACGATCTCTTTACCGAAATCCGTCAGGCCGCCCCCTCTCGATTCACCAATGCCGTCACAGCAAAGGTTGGCCTGATTCCATGTTACTCCAAGGGACATAACACCGAGTTCTTTGAGAATACGCCATTTTGAAAAATCATTTCCGAATGCATCTGCGCCTTCGAGCGTCAAAACCGCACCGGTCTGGTGTGATTTCAAATCCTTGAGCTGATGCCATGAGGTGATTTTGACAATATCATCACTTTGGCTCAACACTTCCGTATGAAAGAGGTCAATCTGCTGTAAAGCCGCATCGAACATGATGTCGGAAGGTGTGTCAGGCTCAATAAATATCGCGAAAAACTGCATTTTAATCTGACCCTCTCGTATGCGTTCAGCATTCACTTCAAGATCGGGACTGTTCTTGAAGGATCGGGTTCTGTCTTCATATAATTTTAACAATGCATCACAGTGCAGATCATAAATGTTCAAATCATGTGCTCCTTTAGATCAGGCTTTTGGACGTACCATTTTTTCAAGATCAATGTACTCATCGAACTGCTCTGCTGATAAATAGCCAAGTTCAACAGCCGTTTCTTTTAATGTTGACTGGTTGGCAAAAGCAGTCTTGGCAATTGTCGCTGCCTTTTCATATCCGATATAAGGATTCAATGCCGTAACCAGCATCAGAGAATTTTTTACATGCTCAGCAATCGTATCTTCATTTGCTTCAATTCCAACTGCACATTTGTCGTTAAATGAGTCCATGGCATCAGCAAGAAGTCTGACAGATTGCAGGAAATTATAAATGATAACCGGTTTAAAAACATTTAACTCGAAGTTGCCCTGAGAGGCAGCAAATCCAATGGTCGCATCATTCCCCATGACCTGAGTGACAGCCATCGTGATGGCTTCAGACTGAGTAGGATTGACCTTGCCCGGCATGATCGAGCTTCCCGGTTCATTTGCCGGAATCGTCAATTCACCAATCCCGGATCGTGGACCGCTCGAAAGCCATCGGACATCATTCGCAATTTTCATTAAATCCGCAGCAAGTCCTTTTATAGCGCCGTGGACATAAACCATCTCATCATGGCTTGTTAAAGCGTGAAACTTATTGGCAGATGATTCGAAAGGAAGGCCGGTGATTCTGGCAATCTCCTCAGCAGTCATCGCACCGAAGTCCGGATGGGCATTGATCCCTGTACCGACGGCTGTACCGCCAATTGCCAGAGGTTGCAGCTGTTTGAGAGATTCAGATATCATGTCTTCTGACCGTTTCAGCATATAGGCCCAACCACTCATCTCCTGCCCCAGCGTCAGCGGTGTTGCATCCTGCAGGTGAGTGCGTCCGATTTTGATGACATGATCAAAAGCAGCCACTTTATCTTCGATGACACCTCTTAAGCGCTGCAAAGAAGGCAGTAAACGTTCTTGAACATCTTTTACCGCCGCAATATGCATGGCTGTCGGGAATGTATCATTTGAGCTTTGAGAACGATTCACATCATCGTTTGGATGAATTCTCGTGTTGGATCCTTGCTCTTCAAACAACTGATTTGATCGGTGAGCAACGACTTCATTCATGTTCATATTTGATTGAGTGCCACTCCCGGTTTGCCACACGACAAGTGGGAAATGGCTGTATGTAGCGTCTTCTCGCAGCTCCTGGCAAACACGCTGAATCATCTTGCTTTTTTCTTCGTCCATGTTCTCGAGCCGCAGGTTGGCAGCTGCAGTCGCCTCTTTCAAAATCGTGAATGCCTCGACAACCTGTTTCGGCATTTTCTCTTCACCGATTTTGAAATTTTGCAAACTTCTTTGTGTCTGTGCCCCCCACCATTTGTCTTCCGGCACTTGCACTTCTCCGAGCGTGTCTTTTTCAATACGGTAACTCATTGTAAAAAACCTCCCCATTTGATCAAATTTTTGAAACCCCTTACAACCTAAAGTATACAACACTTCTGCACCATTGCAGAAGCAGAAGCATCCATTATGACGGTGTAGATGACAAAAATCAATGCTGCCGTGATGGCGATACGGATCAGAGTTCCGACAATTCTGAAAAGAAATACTGCCAAAAGTATAACCAAAACGAGTATTAACAGTTCATTCATTCAATATCACTCCCACTTAAGGGTACCATTTCACGAAAAAAAATCAATTCCATCTTAATCAATCAAGAAAGTCTTGAATAATATTTCACAAGAATTTTATATTTGAATTTTCCGACAAATAAAGATATGATAAGACACAACCACATTTGTGACAATATTGTGAACTTTGGAGGGGTACTTATGGAAAAACTAATGCCTGAATCAGGACATACTCAACTTCAAGATTATGACAAAACCAGAGAAGAGTTTTCATGGACTGAAACAGAAAAGGAATTCTCCTGGTATAAGACCGGGAAAGTCAATGCTGCATATGAGTGCATTGACCGACATGTTGCAAATGGAAATGGTGCAAAGACTGCCCTGTTGTACTCCGATCAATCAAGAGATGAGGTATATTCATTCGAAGATCTTATGAAAACAACGAACCAGGCTGCACACATGTTTAAACGCCTCGGTATCGAAAAAGGAGACCGGGTATTCATTTTCATGCCGAGATCTCCGGAACTCTATACAGCCCTTCTCGGTGCCATTAAAGCCGGGGCGGTAACAGGACCATTGTTTGAAGCTTTCATGAAAGAAGCCGTCAGGGCAAGGCTTGAAGACAGCGAGGCTGTGTCGATTGTCACAACTCCTGAACTGCTTCAGCGGATCCCGGTTGATGAACTTCCACATTTGAAAACCATTATTATTTATGGTGAGCACGACATATCCGATGAACGGTTTTATTCCTTTTCTGACGAAATGAAAGCGTCTTCAGATGACGATGGAGCTATTGAGTGGATGGACCGGGAAGACGGGATGATTCTTCACTACACATCCGGTTCAACAGGAAAACCAAAAGGCGTTTATCATGTCCATAATGCGATGATTCAGCACTATCAAACTGCTAAGTGGGTTCTTGATTTAAAAGCAGATGATATATACTGGTGCACCGCTGATCCAGGTTGGGTCACCGGTACGAGTTACGGTATATTCGGTCCATGGTTAAACGGTATCACAAATGTTGTAAGAGGCGGGCGATTCTCACCGGGGGATTGGTATGGCACCATCGAAAAATACAGCGTTACAGTCTGGTATTCAGCGCCAACTGCTTTCAGAATGCTGATGTCCGCACCGAGAGATATCCTTGAAAAGGCTGATTTGGGGTCATTAAGACACGTATTAAGTGTTGGGGAGCCGCTTAATCCTGAGGTTGTGAGATGGGGTATGGAGGCCTACGGCAAACGAATCCATGATACATGGTGGATGACTGAAACAGGCGGTATGCTTATCTGCAATTACCCATCCGAACCAATAAAACCCGGATCCATGGGAAAACCGTTTCCCGGTATTACGGCAGCTATTCTCGATAATCAGGGGAAGGAAGTTCCGCCCGGGGAAATGGGGCACTTGGCCATCAAAGCAGGCTGGCCATCACAAATGAGAAAAATATGGAAAAATGAAGCGAAGTTTAAGGATTACTTTTATTTTGACGGCTGGTATGTATCAGGTGATACTGCTTATATGGATGAAGAAGGCTACTTTTGGTTTCAAGGCCGTAACGATGATGTGATTAATACATCCGGAGAACGAGTGGGGCCATTTGAAATTGAGAGTAAGCTTGTGGAACACCCCGCCGTTGCAGAAGCAGGCGTCATTGGCAAACCCGATGAACTGAGAGGTCAAATTATTAAAGCATTTATCTCTTTGAGGTCCGGATATACGTTTTCTGATGAATTAAAAGAAGATATTCAGGCCTTTATCAAATCTGAACTTTCCGCACATGCGGTGCCAAGAGAAATCGAATATAAAGAAAAGTTACCGAAAACCAGAAGCGGAAAGATCATGAGACGGGTACTCAAAGCATGGGAACTCGATGAACCTGCAGGAGACCTGTCTACAATGGATGATTAATTGTAATAAGCGAACAGCCAGTGCTCATGCGAGACTGGCTGTTTCTGTTTGGCTTAATATCAGTCATCATTTGTTAAGGAAGGGATTGAAATGTAATCAATTTGCGAGCGGTCATTTCTTCGATTGCATATTTGACACCTTCCCTGCCAGTCCCGCTGTTTTTCACGCCTCCGTATGGCATATGATCTGCTCTGTACGTGGGTATTTCATTGATATGGACGCCTCCAGCCTCGATGGCTTCTGCAGCGTAAAAAGCATCATCCATTCTGTTTGTAAATACACCTGCCTGCAATTCATAACGAGACTGATTGACCATTTGTACAGCCTCTTCCCAAGTTTCAAAGGGTTCAACCGTCACAATTGGACCAAACACTTCCTCAGCATTTACTGACATATCCGGTGTAGTTTGAGTCAGAATTACCGGTTGTATGATATTTCCTTCGCGTTTTGGCTGAGTAATCGCCTCCGCGCCTTTCTCAACTGCCTCTTGCACCCAAGTTTCAATCCTGTCAGCTTCTTTTGCAGAAATGATACTCGAAACGGTTACTGCCTCATCCAAAGGAGAACCTTTAACCTGTTCCTCTGCCTCTTGCTTTAACGCTTTTAATAATGACCTGTAATTCTTTTTTTGAACAAAAATCCGTTGAACAGAGATACATACCTGTCCCTGGTAGCCGAAGGCTCCTTTCACAAGTTTTGAAGAAATCTGTTTCACATCCACATCATCACCTATAATGACGGCAGAGTTCGAACCCAACTCAAGAATGAGTTTCTTCTCGTAAGCCTCCATTTGTAATTGTTTCCCGACTTGTTCACTCCCGGTAAACGTAATGATTTTGACTCTTGGATCTCTGACCAGCTGCATCCCTGTTGTGTGTCCTTTACCTGTTATAACGTTTAATACACCATCTGGAAGTCCTGCTTTATGAAAAAGATCCGCAATAAAAAATGCGCTCAAAGGTGTTTGTGAGGCAGGCTTCAGGATAACAGTATTTCCTGCTGCAATCGCGGGCCCTATTTTATGAGCGACGAGGTTAAAGGGGAAGTTAAATGGTGTAATCGCACCAACAACGCCGTATGGTTTACGCTTCACATACGCCGTTTTTCTTTCCCCTCCGGGAACGGCATCCATATTCAACTGTTCGGATGGAAGTCTCCTCGCTTCTTCAGCGGATAATGTGTACGTCATAATTGCCCTTGAAACTTCCTCTCTTGCCGCTGATAATGGTTTGCCTGCTTCAATGGCAATAAGACGTGCAGCAGGTTCTCTTTGCTCTTTGAGTAAAGTAGCCACATTGGACAAAATATCGCTCTTTACATACGCAGGTAAAGCCGCATATGAAGAGAATGCTTCCTCAGCAGCAGAAATCGCCAGGTGCGTTTCTTCACTTCCTGCAACAGGTATACAGCCAATTTCATCTTGTTCAAAAGGACTGTATAAGACCTCACAGGTATCTGCATCCTGCCATTTTCCATTAATAAATAATTTATACGTTTCCATTATACATCCTCCTTAACGTTGAAGCTTCTATGAGATACATCTTCCCTTGTCATTCCATCATCAATCAAAAAAATCGGAAACTCCGTTAAGGAATTTCCGATCTTGAGTCTTACAATTAATGATTAATGGATAGTTCTCCCTTTCCATCAAGGCTGTATGTTTCACCGTGAATGACAAGATCAGCTTTCACATCTGTCTCATTATTTACAACTACCTGATCCTGTGTCACCTTAATCAACAAACGGGTACCTCTGAACACCACTTTGAATGAAAATGAGGACCATTGTCCAGGAATAAATGGATTCAATATCAGCTGATCATTTTTTACCTTCATTCCACCGAAGCCTTCAACCACAGACATCCATGTTCCTGCCATACTTGTTATGTGGCAGCCGTCTTCTGTGTCGTTATTGTAATTATCCAAATCAAGACGGGCAGTTCTCAAATACATTTCGTATGCTTTCTCTTTATAGCCAAGTTCACATGCCAGAATCGAATGTACACAAGGAGACAGTGAACTTTCATGAACTGTCATCGGCTCATAATAATCAAAATTCCGCTTCTTTGTTTCAATATCGAACTCGTGGTTCAGGAAATACATCCCTTGTAAAACATCTGCCTGTTTTATAAAGCAGGATCTTAAAATCCTGTCCCATGACCAGTTCTGATTTAAAGGAAGGTGTTTCTCATCAAGGTCGGAAACAGGCATAATCTCTTTATCTTCAAAGTTGTCCGCCTGAAGGAAAATACCATTTTCCTTATCTTCCGGATAGTACATTTTGTCAATGATCGTTAACCATTTTTCTGTTTCATGATCTTTCAGGTCGAGTTTTGTGATCCATTTTTTATAAAGTTCCGGATCTGAATCTTTCAAATAGTCCAGCGCAAACAATGTGTATTCAAGTGTCCAGCTGGCAATTCGATTTGTGTACCAGTTGTTGTTGACATTGTTTTCGTACTCATTCGGTCCGGTCACGCCATGCATCATATAGACATCTTTCTTTGGTACATAATGGACGCGTTCTTCCCAAAAGCGGGAAATCTCAACAAGTACTTCGATACCGAGTTCGCCGATGTAGGATTTATCACCAGTGTAATTGACATAGTTATAAATCGCATATGCAATGGCACCATTTCGGTGAATTTCCTCAAATGTGATTTCCCATTCATTATGGGACTCCTCCCCATTCATCGTCACCATTGGGTAGAGCGCACCCTTTGTGAAGCCAAGCTTCCCTGCATTTTCCTTCGCCTTTTCAAGATGATTGTGGCGATAAACAAGCAGATTTTTCGGAATACGCTGATCTGCAGTCGCCAGATAGAAAGGCAGGCAATACGCCTCTGTATCCCAATAGGTACTTCCGCCATATTTCTCGCCAGTGAATCCTTTAGGTCCGATGTTTAAACGAGCATCTTCCCCGGTATAGGTTTGATTCATCTGAAAAATATTAAAACGGATTCCCTGTTGAGCAGCGACATCTCCTTCAATAACAATATCGCTGTCTTCCCATTTTTTGTTCCATTCATCAGCTTGTTCTTTTTTTAATGTATCAAAACCTTTTTCAATTGCCTGATTCAGTTTTTCTTTCGCAACATCAAGAAGTTTCTGATCCTCATGATCCCGGTTAGTCACATTTGCCGCAAACTTATAAATGGTTGTGGCTTCATTCTTTTTAAGTGGGGCCGTAAATGTCACTTCAGCGTATTTTTCAGCTGTTTTGCATTCTGCAGGGGAAATCTCTTCTCCGGCATGAACGACTTTTGTCTCTTTTAAAGATGCATAAACAAAATCCAGTTTCTTTGTTTTGACTGTCACATGAGCCCTTGACCCTTCCGCTGATTCTGATACTTTGGACCAGAATTTTTCATCATAGTTGGCATCTTTATTCATGATGTCCCCATCAAGATATGAGCGCAATGTAAGTTCCCCATCAAACGTAAGCGGGGTAATCTTGTACTCAATAGCGCCGATTTCTTTCATGGCAACGCTGACAAATCGAGTAGCCTCTACTTTGATGTCTTTGCCGTCAGCAATTGTTGCACGGAAGCTGCGCTTCAGATATCCTTCTTTCATATTCAGTTCCCTGACAAAATCATTAACCTCGGCCCGATTCAAATCAAGTTCCGTACCATCAACAGAAATATCTAACCCAATCCAGTTTGTCGCATTTAAAACCTTGGCAAAATATTCAGGATAGCCATTTTTCCACCAGCCAACTCTCGTTTTGTCAGGGTAATAAACACCAGCCATATAACTGCCCTGTAAAGTACTTCCTGTGTAGGTCTCTTCAAAATTCGCGCGTTGCCCCATATGTCCGTTTCCCAGACTGAAAACACTCTCGGATATTTCGTGTTTGTCTTTGTCAAATCCTTCTTCAATGATGGACCATGGATCTTCTTTTAAATAAGGTTTCATAATTTCCCCTCCTGGTAAAGTGTAAATGCAAGTCGATGCAATCGTTTGCACTCTTCTTTAAAAAAATTTTATTTTTTTGTTATACGTTCTACCGACATCTCTGTCATATGTGTAATGTAATCATCCGCACCCTTTAACACTTCAGGGTTCCCAACACCGACGACATACATTCCGGCTGCTTTCCCCGCTTCAATACCAGACTGTGCATCTTCAAATACGACACAATCTTCAGGATTCACTTGGAGAGCCTCTGCTCCTTGTAAAAACACCTCAGGGTCCGGTTTCGCTTTTGAGATTGAATTTCCATCAATGATGGCGTCAAAGTCATGATAGAGATTGATCTGTTTTAAGATAGTTGGTGCATTTTTACTTGCTGAACCAAGTGCAAACGGAATGTTTTCCTGCTTTAATTCCTGAAGAAATTCTTTTACTCCTGGCAGGATTTCTGAATCATCCATTGTTGAGATCGCTTTAACATACTGTTCGTTCTTTTGAGCTGCCAATTGCTCTTTCTCTTGATCATTTTTTTCCACGTTGCCGATTTCAAGAAGAATATTCAGTGATTCAACTCGGCTGACACCCTTTAAACGTTCGTTATCCGCTTCAGTAAAATCAAAGCCCATTTCATTTGCCAATGCCTTCCAGGCTTTGTAATGATGTGTGGCCGTATCGACGATCACACCATCGAGGTCAAATAGTACTGCTTTCGGTTTCGCCATTCATTACCCTCCTCTTTTCATTATCCAACTCTAATTTTAGCTTAAGGTGCAACAAAAAGAAAGCGGTTTTCTTAATTTATATAAGGTTTGTCATAGTGACGAATTTAAAAAGAATAATATGGGGATATCATCAAATAAACGAGCACTCCGGTGAAACTGACATACAGCCAGAGGGGCATTGTCCATCTGACCCACTTTTTATGGACTGATGCTATTCGCTTATACCCTGTAAAGAAACTCATCAATGCAAGGGGAACAATTACCGCAGCAAGTACGATATGCGTGATCAGTACAAAATAATACACAGCCGCCATAAACCCACTTCCTCCATAAGACGTTGATTCCGCCATAAAGTGAAAGATTACATAGGACACAAGAAAAAAAGAAGTTGTTGTAAATGCTGCATAAATGAAACGCTGATGCAATTGTACATGACCATTCAATATGCTAAACAAAGCGCCCAGTAAAAATACAAACGTAAAGCTGTTGAAAATGGCATTCATCATAGGCAAATATGTAATCCAATTCGGAAGCTCCCCTTGATATCCTGGCATACCCGATAAAAGAATGATGACTGCGTTTAATACAATTGAAAGAATGATTACCGTTCTCACATGATGATTGACGATTGATTGCCACATAAGTTGACTCCATTCCAGCTGATAGCTAAATAATAAAGTTGACGCCTATTATTATACACATTGGCGCTCTTTATTCATAATGAAACCTGATTCGTCAAAAGAATCATTACAAAAGCCGGAAACCCCAGGAATGAGGTTTCCGGCATCTCATGATAATCCGGGTTCCAATTTTACTTTAAGCTGCTTTTTTTTCCAATTTCTCAGCCTTTACCTTATTGATATTTCGGATCATCAATACAGATGTCACCAGTGCAACAAATAAGAGGCCTGCAAATATATAAAATGTTGCATCATAGGTTCCTGTCGTTTCTCGTACATAGCTGACCGCCATGGGTCCTACAACACCAGCCATTGACCATGAAGTTAACAACAGCCCATGAATAGCGCCGAGTTCTTTCGTTCCAAACAAATCTCCGATAAATGCCGGGAGTGAAGCGAAACCTCCGCCGTACATAGAAATGACCAGGAAAATCAGAATTTGAAAAACGATGACATTCGTGATTGACGGCAGGATTAAAAATGCGGCAAATTGAACGGCGAAGAAGATAACAAAAATCCGTTGTCTTCCAATATAATCTGAGGCTGAAGCCCAAATTATACGGCCTCCCCCATTAAACAGCCCCATTACACCAACCATGGTTCCTGCTGCAATGATGGACATTCCCACTTTTTCCTGTGCCATTGGTGATGCTACCGAGATAATCATAATACCGACAGTGATGTTTACAAACATCATAATCCATAGCATCCAAAAACGCGGAGTTTTTCGCGCTTCTTTTGCCGTTAGTTGAGCCAGATCTTCTTTCACTTCTTTTTTCGATCCGCTATTCCCCTGCATGGATGCAGGCTTCCACCCTTCCGGCGGTCTTTCAATATACAGAGCTCCTGAAATCATAAGTGCAAAGAACGTAACACCGAGTGCAAAGAATGTATTCGCAATCCCTATGATGTTAATTAATGAGGCAGCTACAGGGCCCGCGATTAATGCTCCCGCACCAAAACCGAATACAGCCATTCCTGTTGCAAGTCCTCTTCTGTCAGGAAACCATTTAACCAAGGTTGAAACCGGTGAAATATAACCGAGCCCGAGTCCCATACCTCCAATCGCTCCATAGCCTAATAAAAACAGAGGTAATGATTCAAGCATGATTGACAGACCGGAAATCAAAAGTCCTGATGAAAATAAAATTGCAGCAAGTGTTGCCGCAGCCCGTGGCCCTCTTTTTTCTACAAAAGGACCGAAGAAAGCCGCCGAAATTCCCAAAAAGAAAATCGCTATGGTAAATGCCAGCGATACCTGGGAGGTCTGCCATCCTAACTGATTTGAAATTGGTAATTGAAATACACTGTAGGCATAAGCCGAACCGATGGATAAGTGAATTGCAACCGCAGACAGCGCGATCAACCACCGATTTTTTGTTGTTTCCATGATTATTCCACCTCTCATCATACATCTTTCTATATGCCTACTGTACATGATCAAATGTACAAACGGGCACGAAAGCTCAACAATTCACAAAACTTACGAAACTTTATTACAATATTATGAACAGTCTTGTTAAAGCTTTGACGGCTTCGTTTCATTTACTTTTTGGTTTCTTAAATTCTGTTCAAATTTATCTGCCAGCTGCTTCACATCTTTTCTGTTTTGTCTGAGTGCAAATTTCTTCATCTGCTCTCTCTTCAACAGCTTCAGCAACAGCTTTTTTTCTTTTTCAGTTAAAACCATATTGATCACACCTTTACAGATTATCATAATTTAGAACTGCAACAATGTTATCGTCGTTCTTTGCAGATTCGGTTTATTTCATGTCAGTTTTTCTGTGGTTGATAAGGATGAATACGAATATGCCTGCTGTAATGAAAAATAATAAGCCTGACATTACAAACACAGATGTTATCCCGAAACTGCCAGCGATGAGACCGCCACTGACAGGCCCAACAACATTCCCGAGAAACCGGAAACTCTGATTATACCCGAGCACCTCACCTTGCATATTCAAAGGCACTGCGTTTCGTATATAGGCCGTTACACAAGGAATGATTCCTCCAATGGCAAGTCCAAAAAGAAACCTGAATACAATCAGTAAGGAGATCGATCCGACAAATCCCTGCGGTATAAAAAAGATACCCGCCAGCAGCATGGTTATAACCAGAATTTTATCATGTCCGAATTTATCGCCTTGAACACCCCAAAAGCGTGTCGCCAGAAAATTACCTAGACCGGTAACAGAGAACGCGATACCTGTCAGTAAGGCTACGTCTTCAGTCGCGACGAGCTCTGCTGTAAACAATGCCAACTGTGGCTGGATTGAGAAGTTTGCCACTTGAACCATCATCGACACCAGCATTGTCGCCAACAGAATGCGATTGCGAATGATCATTGTGATAACTTGCCACATCGACCGCCTGTTTTGAGCCGCCTGCTCCCGCTGCATTTCAGTTCTATTCTCACGGATACCGAACCATACAAGCAGCGTTGAAGCTGATATAATGATGCCCGTGATCACAAATGTATAGGCAAATCCTACATTGTCAGCAAGGAGACCTCCAATTAATGGCCCAAACAAACCTCCCGACACCGTTCCCATCTGCAGTGTGCCGAGCACTTTGCCTGCTATTTCTTTTTTCGTTTGCGCAGAGATAAGAGCAATCGAAGTAGGAATAAACCCGGTTACAACACCCATGAAGAGTCGAAGAAAAAACAACTCTGTGACAGAACTTACAAAGCTCATCATAAGTATTGAAAAAGCAATGCCAAACCCTGTGATAATGAGTATCGGCTTTCGACCATATTTGTCACCGAATCTTCCCCAAATTGGTGACACAAAGAAAGCTGCCAGAAATGTCACACCGAAGATCAGCCCGCTCCATCTTTGAACATAGGCCTCTGAATAGTCACCAAAGGTTTCAATGTATAAAGAGAGAAACGGGAGTACCATGGTGGCGCTGGCAGCGACAAAGAAATTCGCAATCCACATAATAACTAAGTTTCGATTTGTATTCATAGAAGAAGGACTCCAAAAACAGTTGTTATAAAGCAATTATTAACGTCTGAGGTAATGGTTCAGCATCATCGTTATGCCGTATATAAAAGTCGTCGCTCCAAACAAAAAAAAGAAGTACATGACAAATGCTTCATCCGTCATTAAATCAAGCGAATGAAAGATACTGTCTGTCGTAAACACGCCGGAAAATCCATAAAGAAGAGCAGTAGCTCCAAAAACCGTTAACATCAGAGGAAAAAAAGCTGATTCGCGGTTTTTTTTCTCTATCGACCTGTTTGTATCGTTATACTCAGCACTGCTTTTACCGGATTGAACCGGTTTCTGTTTCATATCTCTGGTTAGTAAAACGATAATAATAACCGCCACCGTCATCGAAACGGCCAGATATAAAATAGATCTGGAAATAAGACTTACAAATAAAACAAACAATACAACCAATAACAGCTTGTAACTTTTAGCCCGGTTCAATGACAGCTCCCCATTTCAATCCTGATAGTTTAGGCAATGACAGACTCGTTTATGATTTCAAGAATAATTCCATTTCTTTTTGCCGTGACTTTGCATGCTCGTAGCCATGCTGGTACAATTCATCGAGCTTACCCGCATTTTTTTCGATACGTCCAACCCCCTGCAGGTTCTCAGGTCGAAAAACAAAAGCCTGACCATCTTCTTCAAGCTGCTCAACTTTCTTAAGCAAATTATTATAGATAGTAAATCTTCGCTTTACAACATCAACCAATCCAGGGAAGTGTTTATATTTCTTTTCGAAATACCACATCCCTCGCTTTGCAGGCTGCTTTTGATAGCCTTTCTCCTGCGTAAGTACGACGACATGCTTGCGGTTTCCCAATGAAATGGAGTAATTAACAGGGATCGGATCAGAAATCCCGCCATCCAAAAGAGGTCTGTCGTTATGATAAACAACCGGAGCTATCATTGGTAATGAAGATGAAGCTCGTAATATTTTATTCAGATCATGCCTGACCTCATTTTTGTTATAATAAATGGTCTCACCGGTCAGGCAATCCGTTACTCCTGTATAGAGCTGCTGTTCATTTTTAAAGAATGTCTCATAATCAAATGGATATTCTTTATTCGGAATGCGGTCAAAAATCAAATCCATGTTAAAGAGTTCTCCATGCCTGAACAACCGGCGGACTGATAAATAGTCAGGGTTTCCTGCGTACCCTACGGTAATTGCATAATTCCGTTTTTCCTGCTTGGAAATGTAGGATGCCGCATTACAGGCACCGGCAGATACCCCTATGACATTTGGAAATTGAATATCTTGCTTCAGAAAATATTCTAAAATCCCTGCTGTATATACACCTCGTAGTCCTCCACCTTCCAATACCAATCCTGTATCTCTCACGTTTCCCACTCCTCTACACACTCATTCTACCCAAAGCACGCATATCTGACAAATCTTTATGTTTTATTACGATCAAATTGTCATTAAATCTTCTCTTCTTTACATGTAAGCGCTCGCTCACTACATGGTAAAATGAACTCATAAAGTAAAGAAAGGGTGTTCACCATGACAGAGACAAAAACGATTGCCACGACTTGTGCGTATTGCGGAACTGGTTGCGGTCTTCTTGTTGACGTTGAAGATAACAGAATCGTCAAAGTCAAAGGGAACCGTAACGCTGCAGTAAACGAAGGTCAGACATGTATCAAAGGGGCGTTCGGATACCACTATATTCATTCAAATGATCGGCTTACAGCCCCTCTTATCCGTAAGGAAGGAGTATTGACTAAAGTCAGTTGGGACGAGGCTATCAGCTATGTTGCCGATAAATTAACTCAGATTAAAGAGCGATTCGGTCCTGAATCATTTTCCATGTTCGCTTGCGAGAGAGCAACTAACGAAACGAACTACATCACCCAAAAATTCACAAGAGCCGTTATGGGTACCAATAATATTGATGGATGCAACAGGACGTGACACGCTCCATCCGTCGCCGGTCTGGCGACTGTATTTGGTAATGGCGCTCCAACAAGTTCAATTATGGATGTTGATCACTCAGATGTTTTGTTGCTGATTGGTTCCAATACGACAGATGCTCATCCAATCATTGCAAATCGAATGAAAAAAGCCGCTAAAAAAGGGCTGAAAATCATCGTTGTCGATCCTCGCAAAATTGCGATGACAAAGAGCGCTGATCAGCACCTGCAAATCAAAGTCGGATCAGATATTGCGCTCATGAATGGTATGATGAGAGTCATGATCAAAGAAGGACTCTACAATGAATCCTTTGTTTCAAAAAACGCTGTGAATTTTGAAGCACTGAAAGACCAGGTTGAATCTTATACGCTTGAAAAAACAGAAGAGATAACAGGCGTCCCAAAAGCTGACATTGAGTCAGCTGCAAGAACTTATGCCGAAGCAGACCGTTCGATGATTGCTTATACACTTGGTATTACCGAACACCATTGTGGTGTGAATAATGTATTTGATATTGCCAATATGGCATTGTTGACCGGCCATATTGGCCGTGAAGGAACAGGCATCATGCCATTGCGCGGCCAAAATAATGTCCAGGGTGCAGGTGACATGGGCTGCCTTCCAAATATGCTTCCGGGAGCGACACCGGTCAGTGATGATTCTTTCCGCTCAAAACTTGAAAAAGAGTGGGGCGTTTCGTTAAATCCTCACGTCGGACAAACTCAAACCGGTATGCTCGAACGCATGGAAACCGGCGAAATGAAATCACTCTTTGTCATCGGAGAAAATCCGATCGTCGCAGATGTTCACCGTAATCATACAACGAAGCTTTTTCAAAATCTTGATTTCCTTGTCGTTCAAGACCTGTTTCTCACTGAGACAGCAGAATTAGCTGATGTCGTGCTTCCTGCAAAAGGATGGGCAGAAGTCGAGGGAACCTATACGAATACCGACAGACGTGTTCAAAAGGTGAACAAGGCGGTATCAGCCCCGGGAGAGGCACTGGACGACTGGGATGTTTTATCACGGTTGGCAACGGAGATGGGGTATCCCATGCATTATGAACATGCTGAACAGATCTGGAATGAATTACGTGATGCCGTACCTCATTTGTTTGGAGGCATGGACTATAGCCGGTTAACCGAAGGACAAAGTCTTCAATATCCGTGTCCTGATGTGAATCATCCGGGTACAAGTCTTCTTCATACCGAATTCCACGAAAGCGAGAATCGATCGGCACCGTTTACACCTGTCTCATATACAGAGCCTGTGGAAATGCCTGATGCTGAATTCCCGTTCACTCTGACGACAGGCAGAAGATATGAACCTTATAATACGAACACTCAAACAAGATACTATCCGGACACGTTAAAGCGAAAACAAACCGAAGAAACAGTAGATATGCACCCGTCAGATGCAAAGCGACTGAACATTGATGATGGCGAAATGGTTACAGTCTCATCTCGCAGAGGCACAGTTCAAGTAAAAGCAAGAGTGACTGACGAGGTCCAGGAAGAACTGGTGTTTATGAGTTTCCACTGGAAAGAAACACCTACAAACGTGTTGACGATAAACGAGTTCGATCCAATCTCTGGTACAGCAGAATACAAAGCATGTGCAGTAAAAATAGAGAAACAATCCTGATTCTTAATCAATCAACGAAAGCTCCGCAAATATGCGGAGCTTTCGTTTTAGTTATCAAAATAATACATCAGTGCCAAGGCACCTGGTCCTGTATGGGTACTGACTATTGGTGTTGTCTCTATAATGCTGATATCCTCCAATCCAGACACCTCTGACAAGCTGTGTTTAACTTGTTCGGCGAGTTGTCTGGCTTCAATATGCGCAATTCCGATCCGTTTTACCGTCTTACCTTCAGCTTCTTTCTCATAAGTTTCTCTGAAAAATTTGATCAGTTGGTTATATGTACGTACTTTTGCCACAGGAGTGTAAACACCATCCCGTAACGATGCAACAGGCTTTATTTTCAGAAGAGACCCAACAAGTGCTCTCCCCCTGCCAATTCTGCCGCCTTTTAACAGATAATCGAGTGTGTCCACCATCAAGTATAATGACGTCTGCTCACGGATGATATCAATTCTTTGAAGAATTTCATTAACCGACTTCCCTTCTTTCGCCATCATCGCAGCCTCCATCACCTGAAAGCCAAGTGCTACAGAAATAAATGATGAGTCGATCACTGTTACATTGGCATCAGACATCCCTGCGGCTGTCTGAGCCGACTGATACGTTCCGCTCATCCCACTCGACATGTGGATCGAAATGATGTCATATCCTTGCTTGTCCAAATCCGCATAGACAGTTAAAAAATCGCCGGTCGAAGGCTGAGAGCTCTGCGGAATATCTTGGGCTGACACCAAAAGTTTGGCGAATTCACTGCTCGTAATGTCAACGCCATCTTTATACGACGCTCCATCAATGGTCACAGTCAATGGCACAATAACAACATCAAGCTCTTTAACTTGATCCAAAGGCAGATCCAGTGTTGAATCCGTTACTATTTTTACAGGTCTCATTTTTTCACCCCTTCAATATTTTACGTTCTTTTATCAATCATACTATAAGTGCATCATAATGTTAAGAATATCGAAAAAAGGCAGTGTTTCTGAATACGGAATTGTGATAGAATAAAAAACGCTTGACTAAAGAATAAATGAATTTTGAAGTCCCGTGATACGGTATCAATCTAAGGAGGAAAAACATGTATGACAAATCATTTCGATGCGCCTTTTATTGCAGTTGAAGGTCCGATTGGAGTGGGAAAAACTTCACTTGCTACCCGCATTGCCAATCATTATAAATATGAACTCTTAAAAGAAATTGTAGATGAAAATCCATTTTTAAGTAAGTTTTATGAAGACATAGATGAATGGAGCTTCCAAACCGAAATGTTTTTCCTCTGTAATCGGTTTAAGCAACTCGAAGATACGTATGAAAAATCTTTACAAAAAGGCAAAGCTGTCGTGAGCGATTACCATATCTTTAAAAACCATCTTTTCGCAAAACAAACCCTAAAACAACAGCATTTTGATAAATATGACCGAATTTATAAAATTCTCACGGATGGCCTTCCTACCCCAAATTTAATTATTTATCTGCATGCCAGTTTACCCACATTACTTGAGCGGATCAAGATGCGAGGACGATCCATGGAACAGGCTATGGATCCGGAATACTTGAGACAGCTTTCATCCGACTATCATCAGTTTATGAAAGACCATCAGCGGGTTTACCCACACGTTCCCGTGCTGGCTTTCAATGGCGATGATATCGATTTTGTTCATAATGATGAAGATTTTTCCCGTATCATCGACTTAATCGATGATGCACTTAATCAACAGAACTCCCTATTTGAATAGAAAGAATATATAGTGAATGGAGATGTATGTATGATCAATTCTGTAGATCACGATTTGAGAGAAAACTCTCTCATCACGCTCGCCGGAACCGTCGGTGTCGGAAAATCCACATTAACAACTGTATTGTCAGATGCCCTTGCTTTTACTCCTGCTTTCGAAAAAGTTGATGGAAACCCTTATCTTGAAGACTATTACGACGATTTTCAAAAGTGGTCATTTCATCTTCAAATGTATTTTCTTGCTGAACGGTTTAAACAGCAAAAAACCATGCATGAGCAAAATATCGGTTATGTACAAGACCGAAGTATCTATGAAGACGTTGGGATCTTCGCTCAACTTCAGTACGATCAAGGTAACATGACTCAAAGGGATTTTAATACTTATCACTCACTATTCGAAGCGATGGTTATGAATCCATATTTTCCAAAACCGGATGTTCTGATCTTTATTGATGGACGTTTTGAGAGCATCATGGATCGGATACAAAAACGCGGACGGGAAATGGAAGTAAATACGCCCGTTGAATATTGGCGTGATCTTTATAATCGTTACAAAAGCTGGATCCATACATTTCATGAATGCCCAATCCTTCATCTCGATATTGATTATTACGACTGCCATAACCAGGACTCAGTGGAAAAAATCGTTAAAGCCATTGAACATCTGCAAAAAAACCGCGACGTGCGTTACCTTAATTTATCGGAAACAAATGCATAATCTCCAAAAAACACCTTCCGAAATGGGAAGGTGTTTTCTTCTTTGATTAATTACTGTCTTACCAGGTCCACATTGCTTGAAAGACTTTTTCTTCCTGCTCTTCACCTGTCGGTTCATAAAATAAGTGCACAAGTACAATGGCCTGAATATACATAGTCAGGGTTAAATGGACAAACAATGGGAAACGGAATCCTAAAGGCCATTCGTTATACAACACAAAAGTCTGTAATGCAACCAGTAAAAACAATGGAAAACCCAGCCAAAACAACAAACTGGATTTTGATCCCCTCCAGAGGGCAAATACAGGAAGAAATACTACAAGCATCACCAAAGCATGGATAAACATCCCTGCACTCGATACATAAGATCCATTATCAGTAAAATGAAAATTCGATGATGACATTGAATAATATGGTTCTAAAAATGGAAAGATTAAATGATTTAGTGCAAAGTAGGTAATGACCATCAAACCGATAGCTGATAAAACCCGGAGTCCCCATTGAAATGGCGGTCTGCTTTCGTAATAATTCTTAAATGCCTCAATAACCGGAGTATTTTTATTATGTGATGAAGGAAGCATCAGGCTAATCGAAACTGTCAAAGTAACGGCCAAAAGAAAGGGTAACTGAAAACTTTCAAGCCGAATCGGTTCAGTAAAAAAAATCGTGTGGATTAATCCCTGTGCACTCCATATTAAAAACAGGAAATAAAAAAACATGGATGCCGCTGCAGCTTTATTTGACAGATTCAGTTTAACAAATAATAAACTTACGAAATAAACAACTGCAAGAAAACAGATAAAGATCAGAAAGGTCCAAAAATCAAGAGCCAGTGTATAAAAAGCCTGATCCACAATACTAAAATGAATATATAAAACTATCGCAGCTATAAAAGAAATCACAATGCTTTTTAATAAACGCATTTGGTCAATCCAGTTGGCATTCATTATTTTTTCACCCTCTTCTACTTTCAGTCTATCTTCTATTGTGCACTATTTTTGATGGCAACGAGTGCCGATAATTTGAAAATAGTGTGACTATTATTTTACGGATCTCTTTAATTACAATAATTATAATTTGACTAATATTATAATCTGAATTAAAATATAATCATTCTAATCTGAAGGGGTTGTATCTTTTGAATCCATTACTGAGTAGTATGAATCAACAGCTGATACAGTGGGACACACTTCATACAAAATTACATCAATTTCATGAACATACGGAACGCTTGAACATGAGAACTTATAGTCTCGCGATTAAAGAATATATTCAAGAAGCTTCCAAAAGAACTTTCGATATCTCCGAACACATACAATCGGTTACCGGCAATTCATTTCTGTTAGAACAATGGAATTCTGATCATCGTGACTTTCGGAAAATGAATCGAAACGACTCGCATTCATCTATTATTGAAGAAGTGACAGCTGATCTTACTGAAATGGGAAGAGAAATCAAGGAGGTCATCAAACGTGCAAATGCCATCAGTGATCAGAAAACGGTAAAATTGTTTATTTCAATCAGACAATCAGTCGAAAAACTCCTTTGGATGATAAATGTATATATGAAATGAAACCGCCAACCATCATTCCTGAAAATAATTCTTATAAGCCTTGTATTAATAAAAAGTAAAAGCCCAGTCTGAATGTTATAGACTGGGCTTCCCTTGTCAGTTTTCGAGTTCTTTCTCTCGTTCACGCTCTTTTTTCATTTTTCTTCGATAAACCAGAACGGACATATTGATACTGATTTCATAGAGGAATAATAACGGTACAATGACCAGAACATCCGATACAAAATCCGGTGGAGATATCAGTACGCTCAGTACAATTAAAGCAAAATAAGCATACTTTCTGTTTTTACGCATTCCTGCAGGTGTGATAACACCTATGCTTGTCAAGAACATGACAACAAGAGGCATTTCAAATAAAATACTGAATGGCAGTGTCATTCTTAGTACAAACTGAAAATATTTATCTGCCGTAAACATTGTCTGGAATGTTCCTTGACCGAGATCCAAAAGAAAACTTAATACAATCGGCAAAACGACAAAGTATCCAAAAGCAAGTCCGCCTGCAAATAATACAAATGACGCAGGTATATAAATGATCGTCGCCTTTTGTTCCTTTGGCGTCAATGCAGGTTTTACAAATAACCAAATTTGAAGAATTAAAACCGGAACTGTCAATGCCAATGCCAACACGGCTGCGAGCATAAAATAGATAATAATAATATCAAGAGGACCAAGAACTGCCAATGTCATATCTAGGTCTTTCGTGAACCAATCGTAAATATCCCGCACGAAAATGAAAATACCGATAAAGAAGATTAGGAAAGCTCCGACGACAATCATAAGTCTTTTTCGCAATTCGTCCAAATGGTCCAGTAAATTCATACTTTGATCCTGATCTGCCATAACTAGTCTCTCCTTCTGCCGTCCCAAAAATGAAGTAATCACAGTCTGTTCAATCAAACAATTTCACTCTGAAATCAATAGGGAGTCTCACGATCTTAACTATGTATGTGATTATGAAATTCACATAGTAGATTAATACTTATGGAAACCGATACTCAGACCGCATCATATCATAATTCAACTAAAAAATGAAAAGATGTGTCGTGCACAGGCACGGCACATCTTCATGAATTTCATTATAAATCTGATTTCTTCTCATCTTCAGCTGACTTTTTTTCTTCTTTCGTGTCAGAATCATCAGCTGTCAGCTCTTTAGTGGAATTTTTAAATTCTTTTAATGTCTGCCCCATCGCCTTTCCTATTTCAGGAAGTTTCTTAGGTCCGAAAATAATGAGAGCAATAACCAAAATTAAAATCAAACCGGGAATTCCAATATTTGATAACATAACGTCCCTCCTATTGTTGCGACCATTGGTAATGATCTGCTACGGCCATTATACAATTCACACGTTGAAAATACTATAACACGCATGAATTATCATACAAAGTTCATAATTTAGTTTTCAAACGAACCATCGCCCAGCAATAAATCATCCACCGATACACCGTCACCATATCCAATTGCATCCCCATCGCGGATATCGGGATATTCAGACGGATCTTTCGTATACCTTCTCTCTGGTCTCGGTTGTTGTTCAACAACCGTTTCTGTGTCCTCATCTCCAGTTGAATCTTCTTGCACCGCGAGGATTGTATTTACTGAATCCACAAATCTGACACTTTCATAAGTTTCACGCTCAGGTTGACTGTAGCCAGGCACTGAAGGTTCAGGTTGAGAGAAAAATACATAGAAAAAAGCTCCCCAAACTGTTATCATAAGCACCGAAGCTGCAGCAATTAATAATCCGGATTTCAAAACGAATACGCCCCTTAATTCTCATATATGATCTCAATAATGATATAATAGTCTCAACAAAGTTACAAGCTCAAAATTGTTAAGGAGACCACTATGTATATCGTAATTATTAATACCCACTCAGGGAGACACGGAAACCTGCGAAAGTATGAAGAGATAAAAGCATCTCTCGTCTTCGATGATATTCCATTTTATATGGACAGCCAGAATGAATCATTCTGGGAAACAATCAGAGAGACTTGCCATGAAATGGATCATCTCATCAAAGGGATTGTTGTGATCGGCGGCGACGGTTCATTGCATCATTGCATCAATCAATTAAACAATTTACAACTTCCTTTTGGTTTGATTCCCTCCGGTTCCGGAAATGATTTTGCAAAAGCAATGAGTATCCCAAGTGCACCTGTAAAAGCCATGGAACGTATCCTTTGCAATAAACAAAGCTGTTCACTCGACCTCATAAAAACGAAAGACCATTCAATCCTCTCAATCTTGAGTGCAGGACTTGATGCCGAGAGCGCTCTTCGGGTTGAAGATTCAAACATCAAAAAAACGTTAAACAGCTTTTTCATTGGTAAATTTATATACATTGTCACTGTATTTCAAATCATTCGCTCCTTTTCCCCTTTTACATTAACCTTAACTTTCAAAGAAGGAGAAGAACGGCACTTCCACAACGTGTGGCTAATTGCAGTCGGAAACACTGCTTACTACGGCGGAGGTGTTCCCATGTGCCCAAAAGCAAAACCTTCAGATGGTCAGCTCGACATTGTCGTTGTGCACGACGTCTCCCTGATTAAGCTCCTTTTCTGTTTACCATCAGTTTTTGTCAAAAAGCATATATCCCTTCCATTTGTCAGTTCGCTCAGGTCAGAATGCGTGCACGTTGAAACAAATAAGAAAGTCAATTGGCAAGGAGATGGTGAAGCAGTCGAAGCATCTGCTTCTATGACCATCAGCTGTAAACCGAAGTCAGTGAAATTTATGGTCTGACAGGCCAATGGTAAGAGATCAATTTCCCATCCGTATACCGGTGCTCCAATAGCGTGACCCGATCAAATTTATCAATCAGAAGTATGGTGCTGCAAACTGTGCCATACTCCTCCATTTTAATTCGTACTGGTGACAGCTTTTTTTCCAATTCCAAGCTTATTCCGGTTTGAGGCAAATCCTGTTCAAGTGCTTCTTCCGTATTCTGCAATGCTGAGAGGCCGGCTCTTATCATATCATTTTCAGAGTCTATGTCAGACGCCTTTCGCAAGTCATTTTTTATTCGATCTGTTTTGGGCCATGACTCATTCATCGACCCGTTACTGAGCCCATGAATGCCGTCTTGCAGACTGATGGCGTGATCCTGATTGCTTGACAGATAATATAAACCGTCATATACGTTTCCAAAGATCAGATTAAATCCGTTGTATTCATGTTTATCTTTTACATGCATTTGACCAGTACCTTCCATAAAAAAACGGTCAATTAGTTCTCCCCTCGACCGCGCATCCTTGTTTTCGCTCAATCCCTTTCGGATATTTGTTACAACTGCAACATCCCCGGTGTCGGGATCAAAACCAAACCAACTGCCGCCTTTCTTAAGATCTTTTCCTCCAATAAAACGCGGGTGTCCATCCCTGTAATGAAGTTCTTTTGATGGACGCGCATAAAACTCATCGCGATTTGCCCACATGATAAAAGGATAATGCTCAGACTGTTTCATGGATAATCCAATTAAACACATCAGTATCACTCCAATAAATGCTTTAAATTGTCTCAAATGGTTGTTGCTGAATTCTGGAGATTACAGTAATTCGGTTTAAGCATCTTTCTCATCAATAAACAATATCCTGTCATCTCTTCGCACTTGTTTCATAACTTCTTCAATGATCAGCTGTTTGGAAAGTGAATGACTGAGGATAAACGTGCGCAAGTCCTTATACTCGCTTTCCGTGATTTTTCCTTCATACTTCCATCTCTCTAATACCGGTGCCCTCAAGAGTTCAAGAGATAAATAAGCGACTTGAACCGTTTTCTCATTTTTATTCAATTCAATCATTAGTCCATGCACTTCCGGAAAGACATAGCCCTCATAATCGACGGTCGCCAAATATTTATCCCGATCTGAATGATATATCTCAGGATCACGGTTTGGAAGCGATATGAAATATGTCAGCTCTTCATATGAAAAAGGAATATCATCAGGTTGTTTCCCCAGTCTGGTAAGAATTCGATCCGATTTGATTTCATTCACTTTCACTCTCATCCATCTGCTGAATAAAAACGTGGCTGCCATCGCGAACATAACAATAAATAAGCCTAAAAAGGTCATGACTGTACCCCCTTTGGAGAACTGCTGAATACGGTTACGCGATTCCTTCCGTTCTTTTTGGATGCGTAAACCGCCTGATCTGCAGTTTCGATCAGTGATTCAGGCTCCTGGATACAGTCAGGGTATGACGATAAACCGATACTCGCAGAGAGCGCCCCATCCGGTTGTCGCTCTCTGGATTTAAAAGGGTACTCATTGATCGTCTTACGAATATTCTCCGCAAGTGTCAGAGCATGCGACTTACTGTAACCAGGCAAAATCACACAAAATTCTTCGCCGCCAAAACGGATTGCAACCCCTTCATCCGGAGTCAGATCCGAAAGTATTTCAGCAACTTGGAGCAAAACTTGATCCCCCATCAAATGACCATTCGTATCATTATACACTTTAAAATAATCAAGATCGATCATCATCACTGCAAGTGGTATACACTGAAGTTTTGCATCAGTGTATAAATCTTGAGTAATGGTTTCCAAATAACGTTTGTTTCTAAGACGAGTAAGACCATCTGTCATAACCAATTCCTGTGTCCGTTCATAAAGCACAGCGTTCTCAATGGCCATGGCCCCCTGCGTAGCCAATGGCATGATATTGTCCAAATCTTCATATGAGAAAGGTTTTCCGTCAACAATATTATCAATCACCATGACGCCTATTGCCCTTCCCCTTGTCATTAAGGGGATAACTGCCATATTTTTAACATCGAAATCATCATTCAGTTTTTTCACCATCTTGCAACGACTGTACCACTCAGTGACATTCACAAGAAGTGGATCTTTGTTATCGATGACATGTTTTAATACCGGATAATTCTCAGCATTATTAAACTCCAGATCACGAACTTTACGATTTAATTCCTGATCGTTTTCTTCGGCCTCTTTTTGGAGTTTAATAAAGTCTCGTAACGTCAGGCGTTGAGACACAACGTTCTCCCAAATCTGATGACCTTCCTGAATGGACAGTGGACCTATAGCCGCATTCCCGACAAAGGTTTCCTGATCGAGGTCTTTCTTGAGAAAAATCATGGCCCGATTAAACCCCAAGCCGTAGCCCGCTGTAACGGCTGTCAAAAATATATGCATCAATTTATTTTTTTGAAGCGTACTTTGCAAAGCGAGAGAAATCTCTCTTAAAACATGCAGATTTTTGGATTGTTTGTAAAAAAACCGTTTCATCGAACGTCTCGTTTCACTTTTGACCGTCAGATAGTGAAACACTGATGACAAAGAGAACGTATACAGAGCATAACCACCAAAGAGAAGAAACGGATCAGTTAAAGTATGAAGTTCGAAGATGATGAAGACTGTATATATGATCAAAAGGCCTGAAATAGCCCCCCTCCATCTGTATACAGACGTAAAAGCAAATGGAATCATCAGTCCTGTCCAAACCAGAGACTCGCTTCCAATCCAAAACGATAATCCAACGGTTAACAAAAGCGCATTAAACAGATACAGAACTTCGTTCCCTTTTGAAGTCAAAGCAAATCGGTATGTATTCAAAAATAAATAGAGGATCAGATGGATCAGTAAAGCTGCAGGTGTTATCATGATGTTCACCTCATTTAAGTAATCGAAGCAACCGTTTGCATACATTACGCAAGCGTTTGCAACCACATCCATTTTACCATATCTTTTATAGAAAGAGGAGAAGAATCAAATCGTAATTGACTTTCAATTGTGATGTTAACTCCATACTTGTATAATGAACCTAGACAGACAGATCCGAAAATGATCCCCCCCAACTGGAGGCGTTAAATATGAATGAACACGAAGAAAAACATGAATTACTTGAAGGAAAAGATATTAAGGAACTGTTAAAATCGATTGGAGATTTAGGGACAAAAGAACAGGAAAAAGCCGGTGAAACGTTGGAAAGCCTGAAACGTCCGGTCAATGATATGATGAAAGATCAAAATAACGACCTTCCTGAACAACTTGGAAAGTTGAAAGAAGTTGTTTCGGAATTAGAGCCAAATTACTTGCAGGAAGGGAAGTTCAAGCAATTCCTGAATAAAATGCTGCGCAAAAGTCCACTTGAAAAGTATGCCCAAAAATATGAAACCATCGATTCCGAAGTTCAGACGATTATAGAAGCACTTCTTCACGGAAAAGACCGCCTGCAGGAAGATACCGTTATGCTCTATCAACTGAAAGATATCGCCAAAGAACGAATCGGGGCACTTAATGAGCAGATTACAACCGGAAAAGAGCTTCATTCCATGCTCGAACAAGAACTTGAAAAAGAAGAATGGCAAAACGATCCTGCTCCGATTCAAAAAGGACAACAAAAAGTCCTGACAAGGGTAAAAAACATGCAACAGGCTGTTCTTGTTTTGCAACAGTCTCTCGCGAGTGTTGATATCATCGTAGAAAATAACGAAAAGCTTGAAGAGGCCATTTTCAATGCGATTACCATGACCAAAAATATAATTACTGTAACAGCCTCTATCCAACTTTCACTGAGTAACCAGAGAAAAGTGATCGACGCTGTACAAAATGTAAATAAAACAACCGAAAATATGCTTTTAAATAATGCCGAAATGTTAAAATCGAATACAGAGGAAACATTAAAAACCCTTGAGGAACCGGCAATTGCTATGGAATCATTTAAAAAAGCATACGAAGATGTTTACGCAGCCATAGAACTGACTGAACAATCAAACTCAAGAATTATTGAATCAAGCAAGAAATTCATTAGCGAAATGGATGAGCTCAATAAAGAAATGGATCAGAAATTATTGAGGTAACATCACGTTATATGACTAATTCGCTTGATTAGTAAACAGAAGAGGTGGTCGCCGTGAACTGGCGAGAAAAACTGTGGGAGCAAAAGTGGGTAACTGCTCTGCTGCCAAACTATATGAAACCTTTGGAAGAGCCTGCATTAATGAATCAGCATACAAAAGAATTTGTATACGAAGCTGAAGAATTCATTTCTGATCTTGCCGCATTATCGGAACTGCCAAGAATGAACAGGACATTTAAGCGGAATGTACACGGATATGCTTATAAAATCAAAATCAAACCCAAAAAACTTCATATTGAATTATCTGATACCAGTAAGTCACCGTCACAAATAAAAAAGAAAGTTTTTATTACGGTTTTCAGGAAAAATATAAAAATGGAAAATGGGTTTGGCAAAACGGTAGAATCAACCATCTACTATCAAATGAACAACCAGACTCATGTACGCAATATCCGTCGACATCCCTATTTTCTTTCGTTGTTTCATCATATGCACAGATTGGATCTGTCTCTCTCCGGAGAGTCTTTGCAAGAGTTTGACAGACAGCCCGACTCCGTTGTGGAATCAGACAACAAAGAACAACAACTCTCCGCGGATGAGAACCAAAAAGATCATGTAGGTTCGCTTGAGGATTCAATGAGCCATACGATTTCTGCCTATCCTGATCTTGATGACGATATACAGAAGAAAACCAAGAGGATGCATACGGAACTTCAGCGGTGTTTTGAAGAGTTCCATTTACTTGATATTGAAGAAAAGCATCACATCAGAAGAATGATCCAGCACGATCTTCCCAACCTCCTGTTGACTTATCACAGTTTATCCAACGAGCAAAAACAAATCAAAAAACTTGAGCTTTTACGCGCACTTGATAACATGATTTCATTTTTGAAAGAACAGGCCGGAGACTTACAGGCAACCAGGCTTGACCGAATGAATCATCTGTTGCGATTATCAGACATCCGATACAGTAATCAATCCGTTCATGACAAAAATGAACCATAATACATGATTTCCATCGAGCAGCCTGTTATACTTGATGACTAGAGATTGATTTGTATCAATATAAAGTGAGGGATATCATGAACCGACTTGAAGCCGAAAAATACATCGGGAAACGAATCTGGATCGACAAGAATAAAGATGGTGAGTATACAGGTGATTTAATTCAAATTCATGCACCAAAAGGCAAACCCTGGTCAGGAACCATTCAAATTAAAACGGTAGAAACCTGTCCGGATATTGACTCTTCAGATATGATAAAAGAGCCAATCTACAGAGAAGATGATGAGGTAACACTGACCGGCAGTATGTTGAGTCCGATAAGTGATCATCATTCCTCCACCACACACACGTTTGAAGAATCTTATATCCTTGCTCTTATTGAACAGGCGGAAACGATCAAAGAAGACGTCCACGCAAACGCACAAATCCTTGAGCAGATTTATAACAGACTTTCAGAACTTGATCAGACAATCATTGAATCACTGGTCCATGAGAATGGCTCCGACGATTATGATGAGTTTGAGTTAAAGCGCTTCAAAGACCTGCATGTATGCGTAAGTAAAAGGTCCGGTCTTAAAATCATTCTGGATTTTCTGCCTGTACATGCCATAATTGATGATGAGAACAGAGCTTATCCACTCATCCATGATAAATGTTTTCGATTTTTGTCACCTGAAAATGAGGAAGTAATGTTAGAAGAAGGACAAAGTATATGGATTCAGCATCATCAATATGATCCATATATGCTGATCAGAAATGAACTTGAGCAAGAAGGTCTTCAAATACTGACTAGGACATTGGCTGACTTCGGATTGCAGCATGAGGATGTGTTCTTATGCCACAATGCTTTGCTTCAACTACCAATAGAGTCTGTTTCGTCATCTTCGAACATATCTGGTACTCATCTCATCAATTTCCACAAAAACAACCTGCATTTTGTATTACAGCATCATTTCGAACGGAACTATGATGAAGAGCCGGTATACAGGTATGACCGATTTGAATTAACATCAAACACCGGTCAACGGACCGTTTCTGTTTATACAAACGATTCAGCCTCAAACTCTTCTCACAAAAAATGATAGCGAATTGTCAATGCAGATTATTTAATAACCCCTTTCCGAAACTGATTCGGAAAGGGGTTATTTGTTCCCGTATGTTGAGCATTAGCACACAATCAGGATTATTTGATATCATCTTCCTCAATTATACCCTCATCAAAATGATACATATTTTTTTCACTTTGATAAGAATACCACCTGAACGCCGTTTCTCTTTGAGAAATATGAATGTGGCGGAGTTGAAAGCTTTTACCCATGATGCTGCTTAAAACAGAGACCTGAATGGTATACAGATCATCCAGACGTTGAAGTGGATTTTGATTTGATTCCATTGCCTGAATCCTGTACTTCGGAATCAATAGTTCCGTGACATCAATGATTCGGTATCTCAGCTGCAGATGATCCTGCTGAAACCCGAGACCGGCTGCCCGATACTGAATATAACCAAGTAAAGCACCCAATAGAGGCAGTATAAATGCAAGCCAGCCGAGGGGAAGAAAGTATACGGAGGCCCCCGCCAGAATCAGAGACGGTACAATCAGTTTGATCATATAACGTCTCAGACTTTTACCTGGCAGACCCGCATATTGCCTGTCATAAGAAAACTCGGGTAAAGTTCTGTCCAACAGTGACTGAATCTCTTTGTAAGTAGCCATTGGAACGAGAATTGTCGAGAAATCTTCTTCTTTTGTTCCCCCACCCGCACTCTCGATATACACGGCATAAAAGCCAAATAATTGGCGGATTGGGTTTTGTACAATTCGCACTGCTGTGACTCTGTTTGCTTTAATGGTCAGCTGTCTTTTTTCCAGGAGGCCTCTTGAAATATGAATTTCATTGCCCCATTTTTTTAATGTGAATTTTCCATATCGAATTATTGCACCAATACTGGTGAAAACCCATGCTACAAACAAAATCATCACAAGAATGGATAAGATAAAAGTTACGCTTGAGGCAAGGAACCAGCTGACAGCTGCATTAAACATCCATGCAGGAAGGAATTGAGGAACCTGTGAGACGATTGCAGTTAAAAAAGTGGCAGCCAATCCAACACCACTTGCCGTCATTGCTGCCGCTGCAAGTCTTCCGGGAGTTAATTGCCATTCATAATCAGCCTCAATATTCTCCTCCTCAAGATCATCCCAGTCATAATCGATCTCTTTATCATCGTATTCAACATAATCTCCGATCCATGACGGGAGTTCAGGTTCAGACTGACTATCCTTGTTCGTTCGTTGCTGTTCTTCTGCCAACTCAGAGCGTTGATCCATCCCGTACTGTTCATGATCAGCAACTGAATAAGATGATTTTTCTCTCAGCTCGCGCTTGATTTGAACAGCTTCTTCTCTCGTAAGTGCGACCAGCCTGAATTCCGGTTCAGAACCTCCACCCGCAGTTTCTATTCGAACTTCAACAAGCCCGAATAACCGTTGTACGAGATGTGCGTTAAAATCAATACTTTGTACGCGTTCTTTGCGTATGAATCGGTTTTTTCTGAAAATAAGCCCCTGTCTGATCCGCAGCTCTTCCGGGAACAGTGAATATTCAAACTTCCACCAGCTTATGGCTGCAGAAATACCGCTAACACCAAGTATCAACATAAAAAAAAGAACATAAAATCCTGATGCGAGTCCTTCACCGGTATTTCCGATCACAACAACGGCGACCATTGTGATAATCAGCTGTCTCAGGGCATTGACAAAATAGACAAGTATCGTTACAGGATGTTGCCTTTTCCAATTATTCATCGGGATCAGCTTCCCTAGCCAATTCGGCTATCTGATCACGGAGACGGTCAGCATTGTCCATCGTTAATCCCGGAATTTCATGAACGGTTGCAGCAGTGGAGATCGTAACACTTGCAAGGCCAAAGTATCTGAGAACAGGCCCCTGTCTCGTATCAACATGTTGAACCCGGATCATCGGGATGATAATTCGCCGTTTTACGATAACCCCGAACATCAATTCAACTTCATCTTCATAAACTTGGTATTTCCAGCGGGACCAAATCAGTGATTGCCAAATAATTATATGAAAGAGACCCCATACAAAAGTAACAAGAATAAGAACATAGAGCCCCCATTCAGGAAGTGCTGTAAACTGACTCACACCCCAGTAGCCCAGAGGAAAAAGGAAAAGAAAAACGGCCTCTATAACAGCGCCGATCCGCCATGCAGATAATGTCTTTTCAGCCAGCGGTAAATTCGGAAGAGACCGTTTTTCTCCAGCCTCAAAGGAAGGAGCCGGGTCATACAGTTCCGTAACCGGTACAGATGGCTCTTCCGGCTCTGCAGGCTGATCTTCAGATGTCTCGTTTGAATCCGTTTCAGTATCCTCAAATTGATCTGTTTGATCGAAACTGTCCTGAGTATGCGGTTTTTCTGGATCAAATTGACCCTGTTCACGATCATCTGCCAAATCATCGAGGTCTCTTCTTTCTGACTGATTACGATGATCGTTCATCATTCATCTTCCTCTGATACATAAATGATGGTAACGCCTTCGTTCTCCAAGATGCTGAGGACCTGTTTATTTAATTCTTCATCACGCAAAAGCCCCAGTGATTTCACCAGCTCAAGCTCTTCAAGATCCCCACGCTCGGCATCTTCAATCAGTTCCAATACTTCATGAAGACCTTCATTTTCTAAACGCTGTTTAATTTCATCGATTGGCATATCCGTTCCTCCTTACATTATCTACTACTGCTATCTTACCGGAAATGATTCTGTATTACCAGCCGGTCTGTTACTCGTTACCGAACGCCTCCGTCATTTGCTTCCATACAGAACCTTTTGCTTCTTCCCCTCCTTCAATTCTTGCCCTTGCCATTTTCGCTTGCAAAGCAACTTCAAATTCAGGGTCATCCTCTGCATCTTTCAACGCAGAAATGGCGGACTCATCTCCTTCTTCATAGAGAAACATGGCAGCACGCCATCGGACCAGCTTACTTTTATCCTGAAGTGCTTTTATCATGACAGGAATACCTGATTTACTTCCAATATCACTAAATCCGTCACCAGCTGTTCTTCTGACAGATACAGATCTGTCACTCATCGCCTTTTCCAGATACGGGATAACCTTTTCATCTTCAAGCATACTGAGATAAACAACTGCAAGACGTCTGATAGATGCATTGTCATCATGCAGCGCCATATCGAGAACCTCAAGATCCTCAAGTTCAGGATTCATTTGTTCAAGTAGCGCAAATCGGTCTTTCCAATCCTCTTTTTGGAACATGTCAGTTGTGACCTTAATCCACTTGCTTTCTGCAGATCGCGCCGCAACATCAGGGTTCTTTGCGTACTCGATTAATTCAGCGATACGTTCATCGCTGTACGTTGCCTCGATCTCCTCTGCAACTGCTTTCGCAACTTCATCAAGTTCACCATAGCGCGCCCGTTTTTCTTTCCACTTTCTCTCCATCACGACATTGTCATCAGGCATGGTCGCCTCAGCCACTGCATGAATAAATCGCTCAGACAGACCTGTCCGGTGTTCCTCATCTGCGGACTGGATTTTTACCTGCATCGGGATTCCTTTAAACTCCTGGACCTGAACGGTAACTTCACCAAAATGTTCATCAATTTGATGTCCGTTCCCTTCATCCGCATCCGAATCATCCCCAAATACCATCCTGACCGAAGCAAGGATCGTTTTCCAATCTGTTTTCGGGTGACGTTCAATGGCAAGGAAATCGGCAACATGGTAAACACCGGTTACACCTTCGATTGCTAAAATGGAGGTGATTGGCTCAGGTGCCTTATTTTTTTCATCTGACTTATAGTTGTTTGCGGTTCCTGAAGGTAAACTTTCGTTCAAGATTACCTTCATCGTATTCGGACTTGGTGTTGGTTCAATCGTTTTGATTTTCATTTTTATTTCCTCCTTGAATAAACATCATAATCATATGTTTAAATCCTATCATAATCCAACAATTAGCCCAACGGGAATGATTCATCTGCAACGTTTCAAATACTTCTGCTAAGGTAATAGTATACATATTGACCTTATTAATCAGGAGGGATGATCGTGAGACTTGCATTGCTATCAGATATTCACGGAAACGAAGCTGCACTGAGGGCTGTTCTGGAGGACCTTTCACGGAAAAATGCCTCTCATGTTGCCGTTCTCGGTGATATTTCCTACAGAGGGCCAAAACCTAAAGAATGTTTGGACCTGATTCGTGAACTTCACGGAAAAGTGATTAAAGGGAATGCAGATGAATGGCTGATCAGGGGTATCAGAGAAGGGGAACTTCCACAGCAAGCGTTTGCAATCATGCAACGTGAACAAGCTTGGTCCTATGGAAAAATGACAGATGAAGGACTTCATTACTTAAATCAGCTTCCAACAGAACTTGAAATTCCCCTCACCAACAGGATTCAGCTCTATGCAACTCACGCTTTTCCGGATGATCTGTTTAAAGTGATTCCGGAACATGCAGAGAACAGTGCATTTGATGCGTTCTTTGAACATAATCCGCGTGCAATGTATTATGCATACGGTCATATTCATATTCCGCATATGAGAAATATCACAGGCAACACTTTACTGAATACGGGGAGTATCGGTTTGCCATTTGACGGTAACCCGGACGCCTCATACGTTATGCTCGAACGAACAAATGACAGCATCAGCACATCCTTTCATCGTGTTGCTTACGATATAGAAAAAGCGGTATTTGATTTGAAAGATACCGATTATCCCGAAGATGCAGCTCCCCTGCTTGAATCGATTTACCGAACCGGCAAAAAGCCATGATGACGCATAAAACCGGACGATCGCAATGCTTCGTCCGGTTTTATTTGTCTTTCACACTGATATCACTGAATCGCTTTTCCAATTGCAGTCATCAACTCTTCGAAGCTGCTTTTATCGTTCAAGCGCCCCAAGACTGTTAAATTTGAATCCATAATAAACGTAGTGGGTGCAGTCATACAATGCCATGCATCATAAATCTGTGTGCCACGATCAGACAGTGACAGAAACGAATAGCCCTTTTCTTGCATGAATGCTTTGCCCGCCTCTGTGGATGTATCTCTACCGGTAACATGAATCATTACAAACTGAAGCTCGTCTCCGGGTATTTTTTGTGCGAGCTCATGCTTTATTTTTAAATCCCTTTCACAGTCTGGGCACCAGGAGACCCAAAAAGTCAAAACAAGCGGTGTTCCTTTAAAATCTAGTAAACGAAACGTTTCATCTCCTGATATCGTTGATAGTTCGAAGTGCTGTTTATCTCTCAGTTCCAACTCCGTTCACCCTTTCTTCTGATTAAACGTGACAAACGCCACTATATCCGGAATGGATTTAAAGGCATACATCCTGTCTGTCACATTTCCATCGTCGATGACGACCAGGCATGGCACACTTTCAATTTTCCAATCTTTCGCAATATGCGGAGCCATATTCAAATCCATCGAGAAGATTTCTGGAATATCCGGAATCTGTTCAGCGATCTGAAGAAATTGGCCAGCCATTTTGCACGTACCGCACAAAGGCGTATGCAAAAACAATACACCTTTTTGTAAAACGATTGCCTCTGATTCATTCGTTAATTCAATCATTATAAGCTCCTGTTATTCTATTCTTGATAGCCTGTGACCGTTTGTGCACCCAGCGTATTCTGAAAATGACTCAATGCCCAATCGTGCCCCTGGGGATCGAAACTCTCAACAGCATCTTCATGTACGACGATCGAAAATCCCTTATTAAACGCATCAACAGCCGTATGAAGAACACAGATATCTGTACATACGCCGCTCACATGAAGTTCGCTGATGCCGCGTTCTCTGAGTTTCAATTCTAAATCAGTGCCTGCAAATGCGCTGTAACGCGTCTTATCCATCCAGTAAAGATTTGAGGGCGTTCCCTTGCGGATTCTCTCATAAAGATCCCCTAACGTTCCATATAAAGTCCGTCCATCCGTTCCCCGGACGTTATGCTCGGGAAAAAGCGGGAACTCCGGATGATATCGGTCTTCTTTCTCATGAGAATCCACAGCCATTACCACATAATGTCCGTGGTCAAAAAAGGACTTAGTTAATGCAGTAATCCTCGCTTCAATGGACTGTCCCCGCTCTCCACAGGTTAACTTGCCATCTGTTGCCACAAAATCATTGGTATAATCAATTACCAGTAATGCTTTCATACAATCAGCTCCTCATAGATCAGATAATTGAAGTATATCATTTGAACGATTACCGGGAATATCCTCAAGAAGAATAAATTCGGCACATGTTTTGAATATTTCTTTTGATTCCAACAGGTTTCAGCTATAATTAAAGTATCCTAAGCGATGGAGTGTGATGACAGTGAAGATCAAATACAACGTTATTCCTAAAAAACAAGTCGTAACATGCAGAGCAGATTTCACAATTAAACAAGCCGAAGAGACGCTGGAAAAGAGTGGTTACCGATGCGTACCCGTATTGGATGAAACCGGTACATACTTTAAGGGGAACATTTATATACAGGAAGTATACAGAGCCATCGTAAAAGAAACGGCTAAATGGGACGACCCTGTCACTGACCTGATTGAGGATGAAGACATCATCATTTCCGAATCCGCATCTTTCTTCAGAATCTTCACGAACATTAAGAAATATCCTTATTTGGCCGTAACCGACGAGAATAAAAAATTCAGCGGTATCCTGACCCATGCAAATGTCATGTCCATCCTTGAGGATTCCTGGGGAGTTAAAACCGGAAGCTATACGATGACCGTTTCCACCCATGAGTATCAGGGAGCCCTCAGTACTATTGTTGACGCGGTAAAGAAATACACCAATCTTCAGAGTGTCATGTCCATTGATAACGAGAGTACGTTCTTCAGAAGAATTATTTTGACATTGCCTTCGGATGCATCTGAAGAAACAATGAAAAAGACAGTGAAAGAATTAGAGAAACAAGGATTCCGCGTCTTCGATGTCGATAAAATATAACGAAATCCGTGCCGGCCTGCATAACGCGATGGCCGGTTTTTATTTTCCGGTATCAACTTTCACAATGCACATTTATTCGATATCCGTTTCCCGTTCAACAGCTATAATCCGAAAATCTCCCTCGCCGCGGTCAGATATCGTATACCTTCGTGCCCTTGAATGTTCCTCTTCTTCTGTGCCGGTTGTTTCAATAAATTCAATCCACGAAATTTGGTAATCCCCATCCTGATTTTGTTTGATCTCAATATCTTCAGCATACAGAAACCTTTCAGACTGACGGTTTCCTGATATCTGTTGCTGCTGTCTTCTTTCCATATGGTAGACCTGACTGTTCGGAATAAAGAAAGGCTCAGCCGGAGAAAATGTCCCAGCATCGATGGCTGATTCCCATGCATCCTTATATTCCTCCATAAAGATCATTAGTTCATTCTCCCGCTCATCGTCGGAAAGTGGAACCCAGTCATCTTCATGACCTTCACAGGCCGCAAGCAGCATCACTGCCAGGGAGAATAAAACAATCAATCCATTACTTTTCACCTTTCTCCAACTCCCCTGCAATGACAGATAGCGTATATTCGATTGATTTGATCTGTTCAATAAACTGTTTTTTTCTTGTATCCTCTGAAAATGCCTTGACCGATACCACTTCGAAATGCTCAATCATCTGTTCGACCTGAGACCAGTGCAAATAGGAAGGATTGTAAGTCTTCATCCACTCATTCAGATCCGATTGCCACTCTGAGAGGGCATGCGAAACACGATCAGCAAAAGGTTTTACCTCATCAAAAAATGAGGCTTCTCGTCCCTCTTCGGCAAAATGATAGAAATGTGACTCTGCTTCCTGGTTTAATGCTCTTAATTCTTTTGTCTGTTGTATCAATTTGTCTGTATTCATCAATTTTCACCCCGTTCATCAGCAGTTTAACAGAGTCTTACACACTGTTACAATTGATTTCTCTTTGCTTTGATGTTGCCGAAGTCGAAATATGTTAAGATTGAAAATGGAACACATGTTTTGAAAGGGGTATAATTCATGGCGATTCGATATCCAAACGGAAAAAAATATTCGGAAAAACGAATCCTTAAGACAAAAAAGAACGTCAATAAAAAAGATAGCAGATACAGTAATCGCGGAATGAGTCTCGAAGAAGAAATCAATGAGTCAAATCAGTATTATATTGCACATGGATTAGCGAACATTCACAAAAAACCGACGCCGATCCAAATCGTGAACGTGCATTATCCAAGCCGAAGCGCTGCAGTTATTACAGAGGCATATTTTCAGAAAGCCTCTACCACTGATTATAATGGCGTATACAAAGGAAAATACATCGACTTTGAAGCGAAAGAAACGAAAAATAAAACCAGCTTTCCGTTAAAAAACTTTCACGATCACCAGATTAATCATATGATCGATGTGATCAAACACGGCGGGATCTGTTTTTCAATTCTCCGTTTTTCCGCAACCGGTGAAACCTTTCTGCTTAAAGCCGAGTATATTCTGTCATGGTATGATCAAAATGAAGACAGGAAGTCGATTCCTAAATCTTATATTGAAGAGCACGGTTCACTTCTCAAACAGGGCTTTCTCCCGAGTATTGACTATCTGAAAGCAGTCGACAGCATGATTGACTGCCAATGAAATGATCTGTTTATCAGAAAGGACGATGAAGGATGACGGAAGAACGTTATTCAAGACAAGAACGAAAAAAACAAACAGCTAATAAATCGGCCAAACCGAAGAAAAGTAAAAAAGGGATATGGAAAAAAATCATGGTTGCCCTTTCCGTATTTCTTGTCGTACTGCTGATCGCCGGTGCTTTTTCTGTCTATGCCATTATGAGAGACGCCCCGGAAATCGATCGGGATCAGTTAATAATTGCTCAGAATCCAACGATTATGGACGTTAACGACCAGGAAGTGCAGACAAGCCTTCAGGGTGCCGAAGACCGTGAATACGTGAATATTGACGATATACCCCCGCTCGTCAGAGAAGCATTCATTGCAGTCGAAGACGTTCGCTTTTACGATCACTTCGGAGTAGACCTCAGGCGAATTGGCGGTGCCGTCATGGCGAATATCAGTGACGGTTTTGGTGCAGAGGGTGCCAGTACCATTACGCAACAGCTTGTAAAGAATCTTTACCTCGATTTTGATAAGAGCATCACCCGTAAATTGCAGGAGCAATACATGGCTGTTCAGCTTGAGCGTCAGTTTACGAAGGATCAGATTCTTGAGATGTATTTAAATGCGATCTACTTTGGTGCCGGTAAATACGGAGTCGGAACAGCCGCCGATTATTATTTGAGCAAAAGCCTCGATGAGTTAACCATTGAAGAAGCCGCTCTCCTGGCAGGGATTCCGCAAAGACCGAATGCCCACAACCCGATAAATAATCCTGAAACTTCCGAAAACCGTCGGAATACGGTCATAAACCGGATGCTTTCTGCAGGCTTTATATCAGAAGCGGAAGCTGAAGCAGCAAGATCAGTTCCTGTTGAGGAATCTGTAAATGTCAATACGAGCTCATCTGATAATGGCTATCGTTTCCAAGCCTATATTGATCAGGTGATTGAAGAAGTGGAAGCTGTTGAAGGCGTCGAAATCAGTGATATCTATACGAGTGGTATGACAATCTATACAAATCTCGACCCAGACATCCAGGCTTATGTAGAAGAAGTCATGAATGATCCCGGTAATTTCAGAGATGAAATTCAGCAAGGCGGGATTACCATTTTGGATACAGAGACGAGCCAGGTCCACGCGATCGGCGGTAAAAGAGGCGGATCTACGGGCTCGAGAGAATTCAGTTTTGCAACTGCGCCTCAGGAGATTGGTTCGACCGCAAAACCTATTTTTTCTTATGGCCCTGGTATTGAATATAATCAGTGGTCCACATGGCACCAGTTTACGGATGAGCCTCATGAATACAGCAGCGGTCAGTCCATCAACAACTTCGATCGCTCATTTATGGGGGATATGACGATGAGAGAAGCGCTGTACCGATCCCGTAATATCCCGGCAGTTAAAGCTATTCAGGAGATCGGACCAAACGAGGCCCATCAGTTTGCCGAACGGCTGGGTATCTTCACAGAAGAAAACAATGAATCGCATGCTCTGGGAGCCAACCAAGTTTCTACATTTGATATGGCAGCGTCTTATGCGGCCTTCGGAAATGGTGGCACATTTAACGAACCTCACACGGTCAGAAAAGTTGCATTTCCTGACGGCTACGAAATTGAAATTAATCGGGACACACACCAGGCGATGGAAGATTATACGGCTTACATGATGACCGATATGTTAAAAGATGTATTGACGAGAGGAACAGCCAGCGGCGGTCAAGCAAATGTACAAGGCGTTCCAATTGCCGGGAAAACCGGCTCAACTGGATTTGACCAAGATAACCGCGATCGTTTTAATATCCCTTCAGGTGCCATTAAAGACAGCTGGTTTATCGGATACTCGACCAATTTAACAGCCGCAGTTTGGACCGGTTACGATACCGGCCGTGAATCTGAAATTAACTGGGGCAACACCGATTACACACATGCACGGTCCATTTTCGGCTCCGTTATGACGAGAGCGCATGATGGTCGAACAGCTTCTGATTTTTCAAGACCTGATTCAGTGGTCAGTGTTGCTGTTGAGAAATCAACCGGCCTCCTGCCAAGCGATTTCACTCCGGATAACGAAATTGTAACTGAACTTTTTGTTCGCGGAACAGAGCCGTCTGAGGAGTCCGAAGAATTCTTTGAAGTGGAAGCTGTTTCAGGACTTACCGCAGAATATATCGAAGAAGAGGATCTCATCTTTACCGAGTGGCAATATCCGGATGAACTCCTCAGTGAGGTCAGCTTCCGACTCGAAGTACAGGAACCTGAACAGGATTTCCGTGAAATTGATACGATGAAAGATATGCAGTATCAATTTAGCGGTCCTTTACCAGGCGAGACCTATACGATCAGAGTCACGGCAGTATCCGATGAGTTTGATGATATTGAGAGTGAACCACAGACCGTACAGGTGACGATTCCTGAAGAAGAACCTGAAGAAGAGGAAGAAGATCTGCCGGAAGACGAAAATAATAATGAACAGAACAACAACGACATTGGTGAACCAAACAATGATGAAAACACGCCTGAAGAACCAGGAAACGGCGATAATCAAAATCAAAACCAGAATCAAAATAATCAAAATGAGCCTCAAAACAATGATCCGGAAACAGAAACTTCCGAATCAGATGAAGCTGTGGAAACAAGTGAATCCAATTCAGAAGCGCCTCAAAATGAGAATAACGGTTAAATGACAAAAAAGAATCTGAAACACCGAAAGCCCGATGGCAATAAATGCCACCGGGCTTTCGGTTGATTTTTATACCGTATAGCATTACATCCCGAGCTTTTTCAAGCGTTTTTTCCCTTCTCTGCACATATCGGACAATGGACATGCCGTGCAATTCGGGTTTTGGGCTTTACAGTGATAGCGTCCAAAGAAAATCATACGGTGATGGGTCACAGACCACTCTTCTCTGGGGATCTTTTTCATCAAGGTTTTTTCCACTTCTAATACAGAATCTTTCCATCTGCAGATGCCAAGCCGTTTGCTCACCCGCTCAACATGTGTATCCACAGCAATCGCAGGTTCATCAAAAGCAACAGAAGCGACAACGTTAGCTGTTTTACGCCCGACTCCAGCCAGTTTTTTCAACTCCGTCTTTGATTTGGGGATTTCGCCCTGATAATCATCTATCACCGATTGTGCCAATTTTTTAATGTTCTTTGCTTTGCTCCGATAGAGTCCGATTGAACGTATGTCCTGTTCAAGCTCCTCAAGCGGGACATTCGCATAATCTTCGGGTGTTTTATATTTTGCAAACAGCCTGGGTGTCACTTTATTCACCAGGGAATCTGTAGCCTGAGCAGATAAGACAACGGCAATGGTTAATTCCAAAGGATTTTGATGGGTCAGTTCGCAATGAGCATCAGGAAACATGTCAGCCCAGGTTTGTCGAACCCGTTCGATCTCGGATTTCTTTAACACGCACTATTCTCCTTTCAACCAATCATACCCAGGATGCTGGGCCGGTTTTCTCTGTTGTTCCGCTGATGTGACTGTTTGACGGGAACGTTGAGCGGAGCGGACTTTTTGTCCTTGCTCCCTTGCCTGTTCAATGGACTGAATACCTTTCTTTTTCCAATCATACAGAATCCGGTCGATATAACGGAAATTAATTCTTGCCGAAACCACTGCTTCTTTTAGTGCAGCCTCAATCAGATCCGGATGATGATAGTCGTCATCGAGCCACATGGAAATCATTTCGAGTTCCATTGGAGAGAGTGGTCGGGCAAATTCCTGCTCAAATCGTTCAAACAGGCGTCCTTCTAGCTCTTTTTGTGTTTCCTGATCATCCTCTTGTTCGAGACTGATCAGGAAACCTGCCAGTTTCCGATAAACAGGTTCTACACTCACAGCTTCACTTATTTTTCCGTCATTCTGTCTCGTTTCAATCATTTCAATCATATGAGACTGCATCAACTGCTGCATGACTTTGGTGCAATGGTTCTCATCCATACTCATTCTCGCGGCAATACGTTCAGGTGACGTGAACTCTGTCCCTTCTTGTTTCAGACGGATAATCTGCAGAATCATCATCATTTGAATATCCGTCAATCCGATCTCATGATAGTGATCGAATAACGGACCGGGAACCGAAAGACTGTCTGCCATCAGAAGCCTGGTCAATTGTTCATCATTCATCTATGGTCAGAGCTCCTTTCTGTCTGAGTAGTGAAAAAGAAGGACCCCTGTATAATTCGGGAGGTCCTTCGTTCACGATATCCGATTACGGATATAGTCTGTTTAACAGTCTTGGGAATGGAATCGTTTCCCGAACATGTTCTGTGCCGGAAATCCAGGCTACGGTTCTTTCAAGACCAAGACCGAAACCCGAATGAGGAACAGTGCCGTATTTCCGCAAATCCAAATACCATTTATAAGCATCTTCAGAGAGATTATGTTCTGCATAACGCTGCTTCATTAGTTCAGCATCATCAATTCTCTGACTGCCGCCAATAATTTCACCATAACCTTCAGGTGCGATCAAATCTGCACACAGAACCACGTCATCGCGTTCCGGATGCGGCTTCATATAAAAAGCCTTAATGTCTTTTGGATAATTGGTAATAAACACCGGCTTTTCATGCGCTTCAGCAATCGCGGTTTCATGCGGAGCACCGAAATCCTCGCCCCATTCAATCTCGTATCCTTCTTTTTGAAGGAAGCTGATCGCTTCATCATAAGAAATTCGCGGGAACGGTGCCGAGATTTTCTCAAGGGTGGCCGTATCACGCTCTAGAGTTTTTAACTCTAGCTTACAGTTCTGGAGTACCGCCTGAACAACAAAGCTGACATAGTTCTCCTGAAGGACCAGACTCTCATCATGGTCCATAAACGCCATTTCAGGTTCGATCATCCAAAATTCAATCAGATGACGTCTTGTTTTGGATTTTTCCGCTCTGAAAGTCGGGCCAAATGAGAAGACTTTGCCAAAAGCCATTGCTGCAGCTTCCATGTACAGCTGACCGCTTTGAGATAAATAAGCGTCTTCATCGAAATACTTAGTATGAAAAAGATTTGTTGTCCCCTCAGCTGAACTTCCTGTCAAAATTGGCGGATCGATCTTTGTGAATCCCTGCTCATTGAAGAACTCATACGTTGCACGGATAATTTCGTTACGGATCTTCATGATCGCATGCTGCTTTCTCGAACGAAGCCATAAATGACGGTGATCCATCAGAAATTCCGTACCGTGTTCTTTCGGGGTAATCGGATAATCCTCTGCCATTTGAATGACTTCAACAGACTCGACAGTCAGTTCGTAACCTGACGGTGCTCGATCATCTTCTCTGACTTTCCCGGTTACATAAAGAGAGCTTTCCTGGGTCAGTTCTTTTGCAAGCTTGAAGATGTCCTCTTCCACTTCCGCTTTTACGACAACACCTTGAATAAAACCGGTGCCATCTCTTAACTGTAAAAATGCAATCTTACCACTTGATCGTTTATTTGCAAGCCATGCACCAATCGTAACGGACTGATCCACATACTTGCCCACTTCAGAAATCGTTGTTTTCACGTTATTCCCTCCAACGGTTATCAAATGCGTACCGCATTATATTATACCGTTATAAAGATTAACTTTCAATCGATGGCAAGGCAAAATTATTGATGGCTGTTCACAAATGCCTCAATTCGCTTCAACGCTTCTTCAAACTGATCAAGACTCGTTGCATAGGACAACCGGATATTCTCCGGCGCACCAAATCCGCTGCCCGGAACGACGGCCACTTTCTGCTCTTCGAGCAGTGCTTCAACCCACTCGTCTGTCGTGCTGAACGGGCTTTTCTCAACAGCTTCTTTCACATTCGGGAAAAGGTAAAAAGCACCCTGCGGTTTCACGCATGAAAATCCAGGGATTGCATTCAGTTTTGGGAGCACTGTCCCCAAGCGTTCTTCAAAGGCATCTCTCATCATGGAAACGGAAGATTCATCGTTTTCATAGGCCGCAAGCGCTCCGTATTGAGCAACAGTCGCAGGATTTGATGTCGTATGGGATGCCAAGTTCCCCATGAGTTTGATGACCTTCTCGTCACCTGCAGTAAAGCCGATTCGCCAGCCTGTCATGGAGTGAGATTTCGACACACCGTTGACGATAAAAGTCTTTTCTTTTAATTCAGGAGAAAGCTCTGCAATCGATATATGTGATTTCCCTGCATAAATGAGCTTTTCATAAATCTCATCCGATACGATAAAGAGATCATGCTTCAAACAAACTTCTCCCAACGCTTTCAGTTCATCTTTTTCGTACATCACGCCGGTTGGGTTACTTGGGGAATTGATGATTACCGCACGCGTCTTGGAAGTGATGGCTGCCTCGAGGTCCTCGGGGGTCAGTTTAAACTCATTACTTTCCTTCCCCTCAACAAATACGGGCTTTCCACCTGAAATTTTGACCTGCTCAGGATAGCTCACCCAATAAGGCGTAGGGATGATCACTTCATCATCATCTTGAAGAATCGTTTGAAACAGCGTAGACAATGCATGTTTTGCACCACAGGAAACCACGATTTGAGAAGGTTTATAATCAAGTCCCTGATCCCGTTTCAATTTGTTTACAATCGCTTCTTTAAGCGATGGCATACCCGCTGCCGGTGTATATTTCGTGTGGCCGTCTTTCATGGACTGGTAAGCAGCCTCAATGATATAGTCGGGCGTATTGAAATCGGGTTCCCCTGCTCCAAGTCCAATTACATCATGACCGGCCGCCCTGAGTTCTTTTGCTTTGGCAGTAATTGCAAGTGTTGTTGATGGTGTGATAGATGTGACTTTTGGTGAAAATGTCATAATCAAATCGCTCCTCTTCCACAATATATTTTACCGTGCAGCACACGGATGTAACTAAAATTGATAATGTCTGATGTAGCGACCTTCTTCAAATGTCAAATAATAATAGGACTGTCTGCCATCTTCAGAGATATAATTCACCTCGTAAACGGGGGTCCTGCCGATCATCCCGAGACGTATACTGTTCAATCGGCTAATCTCAAGCTCGTTTTCGATATGATCCCTTACCTCTTCGAAAGTGATTCCTGAGTCGTGTCTGCGGATAATGATCCGACGGGGTTCTTCCTCTTCAGCCTCTTCAATTTCGGTTTCAAAATCATCATAAATGCGCGGTTCAACGACAGTGAAACGTTCTTCCACCCAGATATACACTGGTTCGTCATCTTCATTCAGGGCATCGATAACCTGATAAGATCTTGCACCATGATAACGGTTCACAGATGAAACGGAATGAAAAGAGATGTGTTCACCGGCAAATGAAATTGCTTCTTCTTCGCGATCCTGAAGGGGATCCATTGCGCTGCTGTACATCACATAGAAAAATGCACCTGCAGAAATAAATACCATCGTGAAAATAGCAATAATCCAAGCTTTCAAATCGATCGACCACCGTTTCTTAAATCTTTCTGATACTAATGCTGTCTATTTTATCACATTTTCCTGTATGATTTTATTTCATTCAAAATATTTCACCAATTCATTGGATTTATGAAGAATGCGTTCACGGTCAAATTCAAGAAAGAATCCATTCTCAAGTTGTCGGCGTCCTCTGATCCACACATCTGTTACATCACTGCCCTTCGCAGCATAAACAAGATGTGACACAACTCTCTCAGGTGTCCATGGCGTAAGATGAGGCTGATCCGGATTAATCAGAATAAAATCGGCATCTGAACCTTGTCTGATTGTTCCCGTTTGTGAATAGCCCAAAATAGAAGCTCCATCCACGGTGGCCATACGGAGAATGCTGTACGCATCCGTAGACTCGGGGTTATGATTGACCCCTTTATGAATCAATGCTGCAAACCTCATTTCTTCAAACAGATCCAGATTATTATTGCTGGCTGTCGAATCAGTCCCGAGGGAAACTCGAATTCCCTGCCGATTCATCTCAGGAACACGGGCAATCCCGGAGCCCAGTTTTAAATTACTCATCGGATTATGGGACACGGCTGTATTCGTCTCCTTGAGCATGGAAAGTTCTTCATCAGTCAAGTGAACGGCGTGAGCGAGCAGAACCTCGTCGTTCAAGAGACCCAACCGGTGCATGTGTTCAACAGGTCTCATGCCATACTTCCTGAGATGTTCATCAACTTCACCCGGAGATTCAGAAATATGTGTATGGAGCATGAGCTGATGATTCATGGCCTGCTCCGCCGCCTTTAAATAAAAATCAGGGGGACAAGTATATGGAGCATGAGGAGACATCATGACCCGAATTCGTCCGTCAGCCGCATTATGATATGAATCAGCAAGTGAAACAGCCTCCCGGATTTTCTCATCTTGTTCCGATTCCGTTCCAAATGCAATCATGCCCCGGCAAAGAACAGCACGCAACCCTTTCTCCTGAACCATTTGAGCAAGTTCAGGCATAGCAAGGTGATACATATCCAAAAACGTTGTCGTACCTGAAGAGATCATTTCCATCATCGCAAGTTCTGCGGCAGTCTGTACCAGATCATGATCAAACTTAGCCTCATTTGGCCACATTACCGTCTTCAGCCAAGTAACGAGCTTCAAATCGTCTCCATGTCCACGCAACAAAGAACTGCCCAAATGGCCGTGGGTATTTACAAGCCCTGGCATCAGCCACTTCCCACCGCCATCAATAACCTCTTTCGCCTCATCGATCAGGCTTTGATCAGGCTTTCCACTGTCTATATCATGAATTCGGCCATCAAGGATGGACAAATATCCGTGAAAAGGAATCCTTTTCTCACTATTGTCCATCGTAATAATCCATACATTATGCACTAATGTATCCATTCTATTCCTCCTCCGTTGATACCGGATTCAACCAGGATGGCAATTCTTTGATGATTTCATCCATATCCATCCGGTTTACGGCAACGTCCTGCAATGATTTTGCGAAAAAGTGCCCATATCTTGTGGTAACCATTCTTCTGTCCAGTACAATCACTGCTCCTCTGTCCGTTGATGAACGAATGAGTCTGCCAAATCCCTGCTTAAAACGCAGAACAGCTTGAGGAAGAGCTAAATGCATAAAGGCATTTTTCCCCTGCTCTTTCACGGCTTCCGATCTTGCCTGAAAAACAGGATCATTCGGTGGGGAAAACGGAAGGCGGACCATAACGATCGCACTTAAATTATCACCTGGAATATCGACACCTTCCCAAAAACTGCTTGTACCGAACAGGATCGAACGGTCAAATTGCTGAAAATGTTTAATAAGCTTTTGTCTGCTGGCAGTTTGCACACCCTGAGCAATCAGCATATAGGTATCGTCAAGCATGTCCCTTACTGCATAGTACGTTTTTCTCAACATATCGTATGACGTAAACAAAACAAGCATCCTTCCTTCTGTAGCCCCCGAGAGTCTGAAAATATGATAGGCACAAGCTTCTGCATACGCTCTGTCGGAAGTACCCTGAATCATTGGCATATCTTCCGGCACAAAAAGACCAACTTGCTTCTCATATTGAAATGGGGAAGGCAGCTGTTTGACAGCCAAATCAAAATCAGTAAGGCCAAACCTTTCGATGACATAATCAAAAGATGATTTGACGGTCATGGTTGCCGATGTGAGAATGACTCTTTTTTTACTTGAGAAGAGCTGATCAGCCAATGTTTCGCTTACGTCCACAGGAGCGGACCGGATTGTAATCGACTGTCTTGGTCCTCTTTCCTCGAGTTCCATCCAGATGACCTGTTTTTCATCCTGAGAATGATACAGGTGATAAAACGTTTCATATTCGTCTTCAAAAGCCTGAGATGCAGTGGATAAATTTTCGATGTCCCTTTCAAGACTGTTAAGATAACCTTTTTCATCAGCTTCATTTTCGATTTCGAAGAGCAACTTGCGAAAACTGGTTATCAGATGCCTGAATGCCCCATCAGTCTCCTGAATGGCCTCTTGAACCGGTTTCCATGTGTGATCATCCATTGCTATGACTTTTGATCTGCGGCTCGTATCCGCTTTTTCAGCTTTACCGACCGTTCCGTATTCGTGCAGCTCCATAAACAGCTGGTTCCAGCGTTCGTGCAGGGATTCAGAGATCCGCTGAAGCTCCTGATATTTTTCACGGAGAGAACTGGAGAGTTTTTTATATAATGCGCCGGAAAGAAAAGACTGTTGTTCATCATTTGCCAGGGCATTCACTAATTGAATGACGCTGATATAGTCCTGTTGATGACCAAATTGACGGGTAGCAGTATCTTCAAGATGATGGGCCTCGTCTAAAATAAGTGAATCATAAGAAGGAATAATCTGATGACTTAATCGTATGTCGGTTAATAAAAGCGAGTGGTTTGTGACAATAATATCCGCATCTCTCGCCTGCTGTTTGGCCCGCTGGTAATAGTCCCTTGTAAACCACGGACATTTCGGTGTGGTGCACGAAATGCCATCACTGGATACATCCATCCAAAAACGGTAATTTGTTGATGCAAGATTCACTTCCTCAACATCGCCTGTATCGGTTTCAAGAATCCAGATCAACAGTTGTGCTTTCGCAACAGCTCTGTCGTAATGGTCGTTTGTATCTTCCGCCAAGAGATTTTCCAGTTTCTGCAGACATAAATAGTGGCCACGCCCCTTTAGGAGCGATGCATGTACAGGGAACGGAAAAATATCTTTTATGACTGCCCATTCCTTGTTGAGCATTTGGGACTGTAGCTGAATCGTTTCTGTACTGATGACCACAGGTTGATCGTGCTTTACTGCGTGAATAACTGCAGGGATGAGATATGCCAACGTTTTTCCTGTTCCGGTACCGGCCTCAACAAGACCAATTTGATCGTGCTTAAAAACGTCTTCAACAAATTTCATCATATCCATTTGGGTACTTCGCAGCTCAAAACCCGGAATACTTTGCTTCATCAGTTCCTCGTTCTCAATGATATCAGTTGCGTTTTCAATAATCGATTCCGCACGAGACGATACTTCGTCTTTCCGGTGAGGATGAACGGATTTGATGGCCATTCCACGATATCGGTCAAAACCGAACGCAACCGTATGCTGCCGGCATTCTCTCAGAATTTCAGTGATATCACTTTTGAAATGAGGTGAGAGCGATATAAGGTGATCGAGTGTTTCCGAGGGCAGTCCGGAAATTTTATCAAACAGTTCATTGAACAGCGCCCTTGTTGCCTCCACATCACTGTCGGCCTGATGCGGAGCTGTGTGCGTTGCCTGAACAGTCTTGGCTAGATCTGATAAGCGGTAACTGTCTTCAGAGGGAAGACAGATTCTTGCAAGTTCAACCGTGTCAATCACGGGTCCCTGAAAAGAGGCATAACCGGCATCTTCAAGAGATTCGTTCAGGAATTTCAAATCGAATTCCACGTTATGGGCAACAAAATACGCTTCTTCAAGATCGGACAAAATCTCCGGAGCAACTTCTTCAAATAAAGGTGCATTCTTGAGATGCTCTCCTGAAATACCGGTCAGCGATTGAATAAAAGCCGGAACAGGCTTATCATAATTGATATATGTACTAAAACGTTTTAGCACCTCCTGATCCTCGAGGACCTGATAGGCGATCTGGATGATCCTGTCACCCTTGTCGTAGGCAACACCTGTCGTTTCCAAATCGAGTATGACGTAGCGATTCATATGGGTATCCTTCTTTCTTCGACCTTCTGTCTGATTTTACTCCTGTTTAAGTATAGCAAAAAGAGCCCGTTCGGGTCACTGCCGAAATCAGGCTCTCTTTTATTTAACGATATGTCGCTTCCGGTTCAGTTCCCATCATTTCTATGATGTCATTACAGTCGTCGAGTATGGCAACTTTCGGCTTGTGTTGACGGGCTTCTTCCTCAGTCATCATCTTGTAACTGATGATGATCACCTTATCACCAGGCTGAACAAGTCTTGCAGCCGCTCCGTTTAAACAAATGGTACCGGTTCCCGGCGTACCCGGTATGATATACGTTTCGAGTCGTGCACCATTATTATTATTCACAACCTGAACCTTTTCATTCTCGAACATGTTCACTGCATCGAGTAATATTGGATCGATCGTAATACTGCCTACATAATTTAAATCTGCCTGTGTCACCGTCGCCCGGTGCAGTTTGCCACTCATCATCTCTCTGTACATTATAAATCTCCTTTTTGAATCAGAATATTATCAATTAAACGAACCTGGCTGTATCGAACCGCTGCAGCGAGAAGCCACTCGCCGCTCGCAAAGTCATCCTCTTTCGAAAGATTCGGGAAAGAACGGCATTCAACATATTCAAGCTCCGCTGAAATGACCGTTTTCAGCTTTTCTTTTGCCAGGCTTTCCGCTTCTTCCGGCATGACGATTGTCTGATTCCTTATTTTCCTGGCAGTTTCTTTGAGGATTTGATATATGGCTGGCGCTTCTGTCCGTTCCTCTTCGGTCAACCTTACGTTTCTTGAGCTCATGGCCAACCCGTCTTCTTCTCGTACGATATTCCCCCGGATAATCGATACATCGAGATGATAGTTCTGAACCAGCCGTTCAATGACAGCCACCTGTTGTGCATCTTTCATTCCAAATGCTGCATAGTCCGGCTTTACAATTTGCAACAGCTTCATGACAACGGTCGCAACTCCGTCAAAATGACCTGGACGGGATGCGCCACAAAGCACATCCGCTCCCTCATGAACAATGATCTTTGAACCCATTGGACTTGGATACATTTCGTTGCCGTCAGGCATAAAGACAATATCCACGCCATTTTCTTCTGCAATCTTAATATCTCTCTTTGCATCCCTTGGGTACGAGTCAAAATCTTCTCCAGGACCAAACTGAAGAGGATTGACAAAAATACTCATCACAGTGACGTCTGCTGTTTTTTTGCAAGCGGATACGAGGGAGAGATGTCCATCATGCAGATAACCCATCGTCGGTACAAAACCGATTGACCGGTTCCGCTTTTTTTGTGTCTCTATCTCGAACTTCATCTTCTGTACTTCAGTAATGACTCTCATTTTGTTGAATGTCCTCCATAAGGAGCCTGTGCGGTCTTCTCTTTATCTTTCGCGAAAAAAACGTGCTGCTGCTCCGGAAATTGTTTCGCTTTCACTTCACGAACATAATCAGATATCGCAGGAATAACCTCATCTTTGACAGAAGCGTATGATTTCACGAATTTAGGCAGCCGGTTACCGGTTCCATAACCGATGAGGTCGTGATAGACAAGTACCTGCCCGTCTGTATATCTTCCTGCACCTATGCCGATCACCGGTATCCCGATAGAATGCGTGATTTCCTCGGCGACGGCTTCCGGTACGCATTCAAGAACAAGCATCGAGGCACCGATTCTTTCTGCCTTCCCCGCGTCTTCCAGCAAGGACTCTTTCTGGTCATCCGTTTTCCCCTGTACCTTATAGCCACCGGTAACGCCGACTGTCTGAGGCGTCAGTCCAAGATGACAGACTACAGGAATACCGCCTTGAATCAGACGTTCGGCCTGTTCAAAGACCTGGCCATTACCTTCCATTTTTACGGCATCCGCTCCTGCTTCCTGCATCAGTCTTCTTGCATGAGAGACCGTTTCATCAAATGAACCGTGATAGGTCATAAATGGCATATCCGTCACAATAAACGTATTCTTCGCTCCACGCTTTACGGCTTTTGTGTGGTGAATCATATCATCCACAGTGACAGGAATGGTTGATTCATAGCCAAGCACAACCATACCGAGAGAGTCACCCACAAGGATGGTATCAACCCCGGCTTCTTCTGCAAAAGCTGCCCCGGGTGCATCATAGGCTGTCACCATCACGATCGGATTGTTTTCCTCTTTCATCGTTCTGAAATCACTGGTCGTTTTCATCAAACACCCTCCATCTCAGATTTCAGCCTCATGCATACAAAAACCCTCCTCCAAACAAGGAGAAGGGTAAAAAGACACAAAAACCACAGACACGATTGCGTGTCCATACGTTCTCAAGACGCTTTCAAGTGAGCGTCCAAAAAGTGTCTGTACATTTACGAATCCTTCTGTCCCTGTCACATTGGATCAAGGCAGGCTGAATGGTTTTCTCATGTTTCATCGATAGTACTTAAAGGTACGGTTCGCTGTGATGATACCGTCCGTGGCAAGTATATCAAATTTATGAAGCAAAGTCATGCCTCATTTCTCCATGACAATTCTGACGAAAAAACGCGGTGAATGGTCCCTTGATCATCTTTGATTTGCATGACGCCTTCTTCATCAATATCGTGGGTCGTTCCATTTATTACCCCTTTATTATGCTTATAATGGACAGTCTGCCCAGGAGAAAGAGCAAGCTCTTTCCACAGATTTCTGATCGGCAGGAATCCTTCTTTGATAAACAGATGATAGAGTTCATCGAATCGAATCAAAAAATCACTCAGAATTTCATTCAGATTATATCTTGCACCAGTCATTCTCCCGAGTGAATCCGCAATGTCCAAAAGCCAGTCGGGAAACATCTCCTGATTCACATTCAACCCGACTCCAATAATGAGTGCCTTCACTTTATCCGGATCAGCATGCATTTCCGTTAATATACCTGCAATCTTCTTGTGATTGATCAAAAGATCATTAGGCCATTTGATCGCTGCCACTTGACCATGAAGTTGATTGTTCACCGTCTGAGCAAGTGCTACCCCAGTCAAAAGAGTCAGTTGCGGCGCCTTGTGAACCGGGATGTCCGGCTTCAAAATCATACTGAACCAAAGTCCGCCTTTCCTTGGTGAGTCCCATGAACGCCCGAGTCTGCCTCGGCCTGCCGATTGCATATCAGAAACAGTAACGGTTCCCGATTCGGCTCCTTCTTGAATCAATTTCAGAGCATCGTCTTGCGTTGAAGTCGTTTCATCCACTTTATGTATTGATTTAAAATAAGAGTTACCTTTTTGAAGTCTGGCCAATACAGCGTCCGGATAAACATGCTCCGGTTCTCCCGTGAGTTTATATCCGCGATTTCGAGAGGATTCAATCGTAAATCCGTGCTCTTTTAACAGATTAATCTGTTTCCATACGGCTGTACGGCTGCAAGACAGATACTCACTGATAGCCTGACCTGATATATAGTCATCATGCGGTTGTTCTAATAACAGTCTAATCAGTTCAGCTCTCATTTTGAATCTGCTCCTTTACATAAGTGATGAGTATTGCTTCATCATTCTCGATCTGTCTGTCGACAACCAGAGCAGTCAGTTCCTTCAGCCAATATGAATATTCACGCTTCGGAATCTCGGGAACCAGCCTTATCAGGTCTTTTCCTGTGACTGCGAGCTCGCTTTTATCCGTTATCGGTAACTCCCGGTATTTTGTTATCTGACGGTCAGTATCCGGAGGCTCATCCATCAGGTAGCCAAGCAGTAAACAGGCATAACGAAGAACAGTTTCACCGGCCTGATACAGATCCATCGCACACCAGGACCCGTTTTTACGAAACAGATCGGTCATGCGGCAAACAGAAACAGCGGTCTCCACTGTTTTATTGGAAAGTTTGAAGGTCCGCAGGCGTTGACGGACACGTCCAGGATCATGTTCCTCATAAACGGCAAATACCCACCAGATGATCTCGTTCAACTCTTTTTCCGGAAATCCGACTGACCGGATCTCTGTGTTGATCCGGTTATGAGAAAACAGCTCGATAAACGGCAGTAATGCAGGGTGATCGATGAAATATTCCGATTTCTCCTTCGTCCATGTCACCATGCTGATTTTATTAAACTCGCCTGTAATCCGTTCAACCGCTGCACGGCGGATCTTATCAGCGTGACGTTGAATACAGGCAATAAGGTCTTCAGACTCACGAAATCCAAATTGAAGAGCAAATCGAAGGCTCCGAATCATTCTGATCGGATCATCCAACAGTGTGCCTTCAGCAGACGCAACCGTTTGAATCAGCCCTTTGGCGAGATCCTGCCTGCCGTTAAACGGATCAATCAACTGCCAGTCGTTTGAGAGTGCCATCGCATTGATTGTAAAATCCCTGCATGCCAGATCTTCAGTGATCGTCGTTCCCCGAAATGTCGTCACCTCAAAACCTTCACCCTCAAGAATAACCAGAATCGTCCCAAACTCAATACCGATCGGTTTCGTCCGCTCAAAGGCCTTTATCACCTGATTTGGTCCGGCTTCCGTCGAAAGATCTATGTCTGACGCCTTCCTGCCCAAATAAAGATCTCTGACGGCACCTCCTGTAATATAGGTTTCAAACCCCTGGTCCGTCAACTTTTTTTGAATGAACCTGGCTTTATCCCATCTTTCCATGAACTATTCACCTTTCGCCTGCAGGGTTTTCGTATAAACATCTTCATAATGAGCGACAATGCGGTCCTTATGAAAGTCCGTATCCACACGGCGCAGTGCAGCCTGTTTCATCCCAGCATGATGTTCAGGCGTCCGGACACAATCGAGCACCGCATCTCTGACCGAAGCCAGATCACCCAGTTCACAAATATAGCCGCTGACCCCATGTTCAATGACTTCCGGGATTCCGCCAATATTTGTACCGACGACCGGGACACCGCAGGCCATTGCTTCAAGAATAACGAGACCAAAACTTTCTTTTTCCGAAAGAAGTAAACTGACATGGCTCAGTGACAACAGTTCCGCAATTTTCCTCTGATTTCCAAGGAAACGCACATCGTCTTCGAGGTCCAACTCTTTAACAAGTTGCCGGATGACCGGGAGTTCGGGTCCTTCGCCGATCAGAAGAAGAACGGCTTTTCGTTTATTACGGATCAGTGAAAAAGCCCTGACTGTATCATCGACACGTTTGACCTTTCTGAAGTTCGAGACATGACTGACAACCAGATCATCATCAATGATATTCAGAGAATCCATGGTTTGTTTGCAGAATTTCGGATAGTAGATCGAATGATCCACGAAATTATAGACGGTTTCAATGGGACGGGTAATTGACAACAGTTCTCTCGTTTGCCTGACCAGATCGGTTGATACGGCTGTTACCGCATCAGACTGTTCAATACCAAAACGAATTAAGTCAGAAAGACTCGGATCATAGCCAAGGACCGTAATATCGGTTCCATGGAGTGTCGTAATGATTTTGACGTCTTTTTTGACCATTTGCTTTGCCAGGTATGCACTGATCGCATGGGGGATGGCGTAGTGGACATGAAGGATATCAAGATCTTCACGATTGACCACTTCCGCCATTTTGTTCGCAAGTGTTAAATCGTATGGCGGATAGCGAAAAACGCTGTACTGATTAACTTCCACTTCATGAAAATACGTATTCGCCTGATCATCTCCGAGCCGAAAAGGCATGCTTGAGCTGATAAAATGTACTTCATGTCCTCTCTGCGCGAGTGCTTTCCCAAGTTCTGTCGCTACGATACCGGAACCTCCGACAGTCGGGTAACAGGTAATGCCAATTTTCAATGTCATAACGGCCTCCTGATCATCGACTGCATCAGAACAGGACCTTCTTTATAGAAGCCCTCAGCAGCTTCTGTACCGCATTCAAATCCTGTCTGACGGTCTCTTGCTTCGATACGTTCAATAAATCCTTGATTCAGTGGGGTCGTCACTGTGCCTTCTTCTTTTCTAAACTGTGAAGAGAAGGCCTCCAGAGCGTGTCTTTTCGTAGTTGTATAGGCACTGATATCGTACGCAACGTGGAAAGGTTCTGTGCTGTTTATGGCGTAATAATACAGATCACTGACTTTCCATGCTGACAAAGAATCCGGTTTATAGTTTCTGATACCTGCATTAAACACGGCTTCTTTAACAAGTGAACCGCAGTGTCCATGATCCGGGTGACGATCCTGATGCCAGGGCGCCAACACGATTTCCGGCTGATATTTCCTGATACGATAGGTCACTTCTTCAATAATCGATTCTCGGTGCGTCGGAAGGTTCCGGTCAGGAAAAGATAAATGCTCGCACACAGAGCAGCCGAGAATCTCTGCGGCTGCTCCAGCCTCTTTCAAACGTCGCTCTACCGTCCCATTGGACGATAATTCGGCTTTTGTCATGCTCAACAAACCGGTTTGATGACCTTCATCAAAAAATCTGGCGAGGGTTCCACCTGCTCCAATTTCCACATCATCAGGGTGCGCGCCAATTGCGAGTACTTTTAATGAAAGGCTCATATCAGGATTTCCGCTCATTGCCTGATTTAATGATTTCCCGCCATTTGAACTCACCGCGCTGAAGACCAGAGAGAAGAATTTCAGCCGTTGCCATATTTGTTGCCAAAGGAATGGTGTACACATCACAAAGACGAATCAGTGCATTGATATCCGGTTCATGAGGCTGTGCCGTCAAAGGATCTTTAAAAAAGATCACAAGATCCATCCTGTTCTCAGCAATCATCGCACCAATTTGCTGATCCCCGCCCAAAGGCCCCGACGCAAACCGGTGAATGTCGAGATCCGTTGCATCCATAATCCGTTCTCCGGTTGTACCTGTAGAAAATAATGTGTGCTGTTTCAGCACATGCTCATAAGCCATGGCAAAAGAAACAAGATCCTCTTTCTTTTTGTCATGTGCAATAAATGCAATATTCATTTTGCTTCACCTTCAATCAATGATTTTATCCAATCCGTAAACGAGTGTATCGATCCCCATTACGTGATTTACAGCCAGTTTGATTCCTGGCATGAACGATGAACGATGATAGGAATCATGTCGCATCGTCAGGGATTGTCCTTCACCACCGAAAATCACTTCCTGATGGGCGATTAACCCCGGAAGCCGCACACTGTGAATATGCATGCCGTCTATGGATGCTCCCCTCGCTCCTTCATGTGTTTCCTTCTCATCAGGGTGGCCCTGTTCTCTTTTTTCCCGAACCTCGCTGATCATCTGTGCTGTTTTTACCGCAGTTCCTGATGGTGCGTCAAGCTTTCGGTCATGATGCTGTTCAATGATCTCCACATCAGACATATATTTTGCAGCCATCTGCGAAAATTTCATCAACAGTACAGCTCCAATGGCAAAATTCGGAGCAATGATCGCACCGGTTTTCTGTTCTTCTGCCAACGCAGTCAATTGTTGGACATCTTCTTCCGTGAAGCCTGTCGTTCCGACAACCGGACGGACTTGATGTTCAAGTGCCGTTCTCATATGACGCTTTCCGACTTCGGGCGCTGTAAGATCAATAAGGACATCCGGATTTGTCTCTTTCAGACAAACCGACAGATCATCATAGATCTTCGCATCCGATGAAGGCATACCTTCAACTTCAGATAATTTTTTCCCATTATGCCCAAGATCAACGGCACCAACAAGCGTAAACGCTTCCTCGTTCAGCACCATATTAACGGCCTCACTGCCCATTTTCCCACGTGCTCCTGCTACAACAATTTTGATCATGATTGATCCTCCTCTATTCTTGTCCATCTGTCTTTATCTCTCGTATTAAATTTTTCCATCACCAGTCCGAATGCTTCATCGAGATCGATATCCAGTGAATTTGCAAGACAAATCATGACGAACAGAACATCACCCAGTTCCTGTTCCATTGTCTTTGCTTCTTCATCGTTCTTTTTCGGTTTCTCTCCATAGAAATGATTTACTTCCCGGGCAAGTTCCCCCATCTCTTCTGTGAGTCTGGCCATCATGGCCAATGGAGAAAAATACCCCTCTTTGAATTGTGAAATATATGTATCCACTTCATCCTGCATGTCTTTCATTGATCGCTCCGTCATCGTCTGCCTCCTTACACGATAAGTATACATGCTAATCGTAATGGAAAAGTCCGTCTTTGACAAATCATTTGTTGCTATTCGCCTTGTTCAGTGTAAGAATATGATGTGGACTTTGAAAACAAATCAGGAAAGGGGATAGTCCGATGAAACCATCCATCACCAGAAATCTCTTCTGGATCACACTCGGAACAGCCCTTATAGCGTTTGGGCTCGTATATTTTAACATTGAGAACAATCTGGCAGACGGAGGATTTACAGGCATTACACTCATCTTGTATTTTTCCTTGCAATTCGACCCTGCATATTCGAATTTATTGCTCAATATTCCATTATTCATCATAGGCTACAAAATACTCGGTAAGGTCGCATTTTCTTACACAGTCTTCGGCACGTTATCACTGTCACTTTTTTTATGGATCTTTCAGAGATATAAATTTCTTGATCTTCCATTACACGATGACTTGATGCTCGCAGCGCTCTTTTCCGGAATTTCTGTAGGAACGGGTCTCGGCCTTGTCTTTCGTTCTGGTGGAACGACGGGTGGTGTTGATATTATTGCGAAACTCGGTTTTAAATACATGGGATGGAGTATTGGCAGAACCATGTTTATTTTTGACGCAGCAGTCATTACCTCTTCTCTGTTTTACTTGAATTACCGGCAGGCCATGTATACACTCGTTGCTGTCTTTATCGCTGCAAAAGTGATTGATTTTATTCAGCAGGGTGCCTATTCAGGAAAAGCCGCCATCATTGTATCCGATCAGTCACATAAAATAGCCAAGGCGATCATGACCGAAATGGACCGCGGTGCGACAATACTGAATGGACAGGGCACATTCACGGGTGAAAATAAGGATGTACTCTACTGTGTCGTTGCTCATAACGAGATGATCAAACTAAAAAACGTGATTACGAAGGTCGATCCCCATGCTTTTGTCAGTATGACAGACGCACAGGATGTCATGGGTGAAGGCTTTACACTTGATGAATACAAAAGACCTCTTCAAATCTGAATCAGATACACCAACATAACAGGCATGAACCAAAGTAAATGAATGATAAAACCGCCCGTGCAGCAAGTAAGAATTATCTTACCTGAGCATCAGGGCGGCTTTTTATTGATTAGTATTCTGCTAAATTCGACGCTTAATCATCATTCATACCGAGAAACAGAAACACGAACCGAAGCAATTCCATCAGTGCAACAAGTGCTGCAGCAACATAAGTCAGCGCAGCTGCATTTAACACTTTCTTCGTTTCACGTTCCTCATCGTTTCGGATTACACCGGCAGAAACGATTTGCGACATGGCCCGATTCGAAGCATCAAATTCCACTGGCAGCGTAACAAGCTGAAAAAGAACCGCAAAACTCATGAAAATGATCCCGGCTAAAAACATCCCCATCGATGAGAGGAAAATCCCGGCCAAAATGAACACAAAGGATAAATTTGATCCAAGATTAGCCGCAGGAACCAGTGTGTGTCTGAAATTGAGAAAGACGTATTCCTCCTCATCCTGAATGGCATGTCCCACCTCGTGAGCAGCTACCGCAGCTCCCGCGATCGAATTCCCATAATAATTCTGTTCAGAAAGACGGACTGTTTTTGACCTAGGATCGTAATGATCGGAAAGCATGCCCTTAACAGGTTCGACCTTCACGTCAAACAGTCCATTATCATCAAGGATTTTTCTTGCGACTTGTGCACCGGTCATCCCGGAAGACGAGCGGACCTGTGAATATTTTTTATACGTATTCTTGACCCTGCTTTGAGCCCACAGTGGAATAATGAGTAACAGCGCAATATAAACCATAAAACCGCCAAATGTTTCGAACATATCGTTAAACCTCCAATGAAAAGATCGTATCATTATTATAGTCAAAGATGGTCAAAGAGTCAAAGGAAAGCTCTTATAATCATGATTTATGCGTGTAATTCCCGTTTTTCCATCCTGTTATTCATAAAATAGACAAGCAACAGCGAGATAATACTCAACCAAAACGTAAAATACGCAACTTCAGAGATATACGGCGTTAATGACGATTTCACCCAAGGGTGCATCCCGTATACGTAATCAATGACATCATTATGCAGCGTCCAAATACCCGCAGCTGCGATATGCCACACTTTTATCCTGTAATAAGGCATATATAACAGCCCTTGAACAGCCATGCCCAAGTGTGAAAAAATCAACATAAAATCAAGCAACGTAATCACGCTACCCATCGCACCTGCAGCAAGGATCATGGCGACAGCCCAAATGCCGTACTTAAACAGCGTGACTGCTGCAAGAGCCTCAATAATTGGGATATTATTCCCGAGTAAAAACGCAATTAATACGACCACAAAAAAGAGGCTGGCCGTCGGACTGTCCGGAACAAACGGCAAAAAAATTGCCGGTGTCTGAATCAACTGTGCCTCATACCATATGTATCCGTAAATAGTTCCTGGAACATTAATCAAAAGCAACAGCCACAAAAACCAGCGCTGTCCTATTGTCGCTATGAAAAACTGAAACATACCTATCACCGCCTTGTCATCAATACCGATTATTATATCGAAAATCTGCATAATTGAAAATCATGTGTACTTACCTGAATTTCTAATGTTCAGATGGATAACGAACACTTTCATACATTTCAAAAGTGTGAAACTCACTTCGCCTCTAATCATTGATCTGATTTTTAATATAACATAACCTCTCGGAGAACAGGAAAAACCGGCCTGATTATTCAGACCGGTTTAAAATCATTTTAAATAGGTTACTCTTCATCGTCTTCAGCACCGGAACCGTTATCCGGATCCTGACCATCGTTTGCGATAAACTCAGACAGGATTTGAAGTTCTTCATCAGATCCTTCAAATTGCCCAGCCGGCATGTCGTTCAGACCATTTACAATTATATCCATAACTTCATCTGCATCGTAATCAGATGCAAAGATATTAGGCCCTGCAGCACCGCCAAGCATGTCCCCGCCGTGACAACTGATACAGGAGTCTTGACTCTGGTAGACTTCATACCCGGCAGCCGATGTATCCACCTCAACATCTTCAACGATTTCTCCCTGATCTGCTGCAGCTTCCCAGTCATGGTCATCAACGGCTTCCCATGTCAGAAAAATAATTGCAGCCACAGCCAACAGCATTAATCCACTGCCTATCGGCCTTTTGTGCGGTCTCCGTTCTTTCCCTCTGTCAAGCCACGGGACAAGCAGCAGTGCGCCAAACGCAACACCCGGAATGACAACAGCCCCAATTACTGTATAATCACCCGCAGCAAACTCATACTTCAACAATTGGAATAAAAACAGGAAATACCAGTCCGGTATTGGAATATATCCTGAATCTGTCGGGTCGGCAATCCGCTCAAGCGGTGCAGGATGCGTCGCTGCAAGAACCATAAAGCCAATCAGAAACACTGAACCGACCATCCATTCTTTTAACAGGTAGTTCGGCCAAAACGCTTCTGTTTTCCCGGGGTATTCTGAATAATCCTTAGGAATATTTTTTGTATCTCTGACGGGGACCCGTGAGTCTCCAACGAATTTCATGCCTTTTCCACGTTTCATAGCTTTACCTCCTTTTTTCCGTCCTGAATTTTACAGTGGTCCGGAAATCCCCTGTTTTCGAATCATGTAGAAATGAGCCCCCAATAGCCCTAACAATGCTCCCGGAAGGAAGAAAACGTGAATCGCAAAGAAACGCGTCAACGTCTGTGCACCGATAATTTCTCCACCGGCAAGCAGTGTTTTCATGAATGCGCCGATCACAGGAGCGGATTCAGCAATTTCCAACCCTACAACGGTTGCAAAATATGCTTTCATATCCCAAGGCAGTAAGTAACCAGTAAATCCAAGCCCCAAAATAACAAAGAACAAGAGAACACCTACAACCCAGTTCAGCTCACGCGGTTTTTGATAAGAACCGGTGAAGAAAACACGGAGAGTGTGTAAAAACATCATAACAATAACAAGACTCGCTCCCCAATGGTGCATACCCCTGACAATCATACCGTGTGTCACTTCATTTTGAAGATAATAAACTGACTCATAAGCGTTTACAATATCGGGCACATAGTACATTGTAAGAAACATACCCGACAGAATCTGAATCACTACAACAAAAAATGTTAATCCACCGAAGCAATAAACAAATGCAGAAAAGTGATGAGCCGGATTTACGTGTTCCGGTACTTCATGATCGGCAATGTCACGCCACAGAGGAGTGATATCCATTCGTTCGTCAATCCAATCATAAACTTTTTGTAACATACATTACGCCCCCCTTAGCCCCGCTGTCGAATTTGTCCAAGATAAATCATTCCGTCACGTACCTCAACATCGTAAACATCAAGTGGACGGGTCGGCGGCGTATTCGGGACATTCGTGCCGTCCTGTTCAAATCGACCCTGGTGACACGGACAGAAAAATTGCCCGGGATGATCATCATTCGTATCCCAGCCTACCGTACAGCCTAAATGTGTACATGTCGGAGATAACGCAAGGATTTCATCCCCATTTCTGTATACATAAGCAGAACGGCTTTGTTCGTCTTCATACCAGCCGTCTTCGATATCAACAACAAAATCAACACGTTGCGGCTCGTCTGTCAAATCGTCTTCACTTAACCCGACTGAAACAAATTCGCCTTCCTCACCAACCTCAAATGCAGGATCGAGTGCCATTCTTGCCATCGGACTGATAATAGTCGCGGCCATAAACCCTCCTACACCGGTCAATGTATATGTGAGAAACTGTCGTCTGGATACCTTATGTTTTTTCTCACTCATGACTTTACCTCCTCACACTCAAATTAAATGAACAGACTTCACAATTGTGAAATAAATTAAGACATTTCTATGATATTCCACAATTATATAAGCTGTCAATTAGTAGAGTAGAATAATTTTAGAGAAATAATAATTATTCAATCGTTTTTCTCTTCCCACTTCTTCATAATCTTCGGTATGATCTGATCAGCCTGTTGTTCAACCATTTTCCTTGCCTGCTGCGGTTCTAATTCATGAATGGGGATCACGGGCATCCAAATCATATGTCCGTTCTCAGAAAGATTCAATGATGCAACATCCGAATCCGTTGTGAGAAAGAACACATTATTAATACCGCCATTGTGATAATAGTGAATCCAGTCATTAATAAAAACCAGCAGCGATTGTTCATCGCGTATATCCGGCTTGTAAGGAAGAGGGGGCATTAATAACAGTCGTCCAGTCAGCTTGCGCTCAGCCTGTTCGGCTAAAAGAGCAGCATACTCACCCTGGAGAGTTCCTGATGCGGGGTCATGGTGAAGATCCAGAGGCATAAGCGGAATTAATACCGTATCAACGAATTCTCTAGCTGATACAAAGGTTTCAATACTCTTACTATTCCATTTCACATCAACTTTCCCCTTTGTTCACAATCTGTTCACAAATCTTATTTTAACATTACCACAAAATAATAAAAAAATAAAAGCTTTCGCGTGTTTTTATTATAAAAAAATAAAAGCCCTCTTATGTTTCGAGGGCTTTCAGTTTGGCATATTCTTTTGCAAGGACACTGAATGTTTCTTCATCACCATTTTCAAGTGCATCATCGATCCTCAAATGAAGCGCTTTCATCTCTTGTTGTCGAAGAGAGGCATCAAGGACCATCTCCGCCAGAAGGCGGTTAACATTCTCTTCATCTTCATTGACAGGAATATAATGATTTTCTTCAAGCACCCGCATGAATTCACTGTTTGCATATTTCTCCTGGAAGTTAAGCTGTATATAAATTTCTTCGTTACGATTCAGACGGATATCATGAAACGCTTTTTCTGCATCCATTGTAATGTGCTGGTTCTTATGAAACGCAAACGGCACATCCTCGACATCATTAGCGGAGATTAAAAGTGCTTTTGGACAATGCTCTGCATCCTCAACAAAATGAACGCGCTCCATAAGGAGGTCGTCACTCATCAGAAAATTTAACAGCCAAGCGCACTCTCTTCTTTTTAACTGATAATTCTCGAGGAACCATTTGAGAAAATCTCTTTTTTCGATCACGGGAATTGGATTCGTCATCTTGAACCCTCCTTTTATAAACTTATCGTTCAAAATGGCTGAACATTGTGAAACTGTTTTCCTGTATATTAATCTAATTCGAGGTTAATGAATGATATTCCTGCATAAATACTTAATTTTTTTATTCCCTGTCTTGAGAGTTTCTAATCTGATATTGTGAAAACGCTCAGTTGATTACTAACAACAAAAACAACCGCCAGTTATCCATGACTCATAACGGCGGCTGTTTTTGCTCTATTCAAGTTACATGTCTTCTGTTAATCGCTCAAGCTGATGCGTGAAATCCTCTCTGTCCGGCTGGCGGCTGATCAACTGCTTCAGCAGGCTGACTGCCTGTTGTCGCCAACCTGATGCCAGAAACGCTTCAAGAGCCTCTTCCATAATCACCTCATCCTCTGATAAACCGTCAATGGCTTGCAAATAAGCCTCTGCAGCCCCTTGGGCATCATCCTCTTCGAGTAGAATTTTTCCTCTGTATCGTTCAAAGAGAGGGTCGTATTCACCATAATCATCAAGGAATGAAATCAGATCATGCATTGCATCGAACTGTTCCTGTTCGTTCAGAAGCAACAACAGCTCCTTGACAGCAGAAAGATTCGACGGATTGAGTGCGATGACTTTTTGAAGAAACGTTTTTCCTTCTTCCACATCACCTTTAGATACCTGAAGTTTCGCCATTTCAAGATACAGATCCTCGTTAAATTCGTCTTTCTTAATTCCTTCTTCAAGAATGGCAACCGCCTCATCATACAGCTGATCTTTGATCAGTGCCCGTCCAAGTAGAGGATAAGCTGTCGTAAAATCAGGATCCGCTTCCAAAAGGCGTTCAAATGCCCACCTGGCTGTTTCTGTATCATCAAGTTGGAGAGCTGTCACTCCGTACCCAAAAAGGGCATCAGGCGGCTCTTCTTCACCGAGCCCGAGCTTGTAATGTTCAAGGGCGTTTTCAAATTCGCCAATCGCACTGTATGCTTCAGCCAGACGAAGTTCCGGATCAACCGGAAATTCCTCCGGCAGCTTTTTCTGTAAGATCACCTGTCGGAAATAATAGATTGCCTTTTGATATTCACCGCGGTTTAAATAAAACTCGCCCAGACCAAGCTGAAGAACGGCATCTTCCGGTTCTTCCTCCAACGCCTCAAGCAATTTTTTTTCGGCTACTTCTTCAAGACCGTCCGCCTCATAAAGGTCAGCGAGAAGAAGTCTCGACTGGATAAATGCCGGATCCCCTTTTTTCACCTCAGAGAGCATGTCTATCGCTTCATCTTCTTTTCCGAGTTCACTGTAACATTCTGCTGCGAATGCAAACAGCTCACCATGGTCAGGGTATTGAAACATCAGTTCTTCCAACAAAACCAGTGACTGATCGACGAGACCCAGCTCAAAATAGAGCTCTGCGATCGTCCGCTTTGTTTCATCATCAGCCTCTGGGATTAACCCCTCAACGGCCTTCAGTGCTTCTTCATGGTGTCCCTGTTCAATTTGCTGGATGGCGTTTGCCAATTGTTCGTTCATGCATCATTCTCCTTTAATCAGGATGATCCCTTCAATCTGTTCAGCTGATCAAAGAATCCTGGATAAGAAACAGCGATTGCCTCCGTGCCGCTTACGGTTACAGGTTCTTCACTGATCAGGCCGCACAGAGCCATGGCCATACCTATTCGGTGGTCACCAAAACTGTCCGCATTTCCACCTGTTAAAGAAATCGGACCCCGAATGACCATGCCGTCATCTTTTGCCTCAATATCCGCTCCCAGTTTCTTTAACTGGTTCACGACTGTGTCGATGCGGTTGGTTTCTTTCACTTTCAGCTCTTCCGCATCTTTAATTACCGTGGTACCGTGAGCCTGGGTAGCAAGAACAGCGATTGCAGGAATTTCATCAATCAGTCTTGGAATCAGACCACCGCCAATTGTAACACCTTTAAGTTCGGATGTCTTTACTGTCAGATCCGCAACCGGCTCATCTCCTGCGAGTCGTTCATTCTCGCGGGTGATATTGGCACCCATCATTTCAAGTACTTCCATGATCCCGTCGCGGGTCGGATTCAGACCGGTATTAAAAAGTTTCACTTTACTGCCAGGGACGATTAATGCAGCTGTAAGCATAAAAGCAGCGGATGAAATGTCTCCAGGGACTTCGATATGTGCCGGGTCTAGTGTTTGTCCACCCATAATTCGCGCAGAATCATCATCTGTTTCCACTTCCACACCAAAGCTCCTCAGCATACGTTCAGTATGATCTCTGGATTTATGAGGTTCATTGACCGTTGTTACCCCTTGTGCCTGCAAACCTGCCAGCAAAACTGCAGATTTCACCTGGGCACTTGCAACAGGTGAATAATACGTAATACCCCTCAATTCACCACCACGGATATGAATGGGGGTTAAATCTCCAAATTGCCGGCCATCAATTCGAGCGTTCATCATTTTTAACGGACCGGTAACTCGTGCCATCGGCCGTTTGGCAATGGAGGCATCCCCTTTTAGAACACTACTGAAGGGCAACCCGGCAAGCACTCCCATTAAGAGCCGGATTGTTGTGCCTGAATTGCCTGTATCAAGCACATCATCCGGTTCTCTAAGACCCTGCAAACCTTTTCCGGTGACCGTCACGTCTGTACCGTTTTGTTCAATAACAACACCCAGTTTACGCATACATGCAATTGTGCTCAGGCAATCTTCTCCTTCTAGAAAGCCTTTAATCGTTGTTACACCGTCAGCAAGCGATGCAAAGAGCACCGCTCTGTGGCTGATCGATTTATCCCCGGGAATTTCGACTGTTCCTGCGAGACCTTGTTTTGCTTTAACGATCGTTTCCTTTTGCATATGATCAGTGCCTCCTTTAATCTGCATATCTTTACATGTTATTTACGGCGCTTCGTATGTATCATACAAATGTTCCGCAAGCTTTGCCTGCGCCAATTCCAAATCCTCTCCCGATCGGAAACTGAGTCTCAATACCCCAAGCATATCGTTTCTCGCTTCGATAATTTGAATGTTTGTGATACTGATCCCTGCCCGTGCCAAAATGGCAGTCACATCGGAAATGACACCGGGGTGGTCCGGAACATCGACAAATAAATCATAGAATGGGAGCATTGCACCTTTTTTCCTTGCCGGCAATTGATCACGTGATTCTTTTGCCTTAGCGAAAAATTGATGGATCATTTCCGGGTCACCTTCTTTGAGCATCTCCTCCATGACATTGACCTGCTCTTTCCAGTCATGTAAAAGTTTCATCAGAATGTCGCGGTTATGCATCAGGATATCCCGCCACATGTCAGGCGAGGCTGATGCGATTCGGGTTAAATCCCGGAATCCTCCGGCTGCAAGCTGAGACACAATCGGATGGTGCGATTCTTCCTCTGCGAGTTGATGAACGAGACCGGACGCAATCATGTGCGGAAGGTGACTGATCAGCCCTGCAAAACGGTCATGCTCCTCTGCCGGCAGTTCGATAAATTTCGCTCTGGTGCCTTTTAGCAGATTCTGAAGTTTGATGCGTTCCGAATCATTTTGTTGGCCATTTGGCGACAGCACGTAAAAGGCATTCTCAAATAAACGGTCATTGGATGCCTCCACGCCTGTTTTATGGGAACCGGCCATTGGATGACCGCCAATGAAGACGATCCCCAGATCCGTCAGCTTTTTTGCTTTTTTGACAATCGACTGTTTCGTACTCCCGACATCTGTCACAATTACTCCTTCTTTTAAAGGAAGGCCCGCTAACTCGTCAATTAATGACAGGGCCGTAGCTACAGGAGTCGCCAGAATAATGACATCACTGTTAAGGGCGGCATCCGCTGCAGATGCCGCCGCTTCGTCAATGACTTGTAAGCTCTTGGCGAGTTTCATGGTTGATGGATCTTTATCATAGCCCGTGATGACAATATTCGGCTGCCCTTTTCGAATGGCAAGAGCCAATGATCCTCCAATAAGACCAAGTCCGATTATACTGACTCGTTTCATACAGATGTCACCCCTGATACCAGCCATTTTTCAAGTTCACTGATAATCAGATCGTTTTGCTCCGGTGATCCGAGTGTAATACGGATTCCCGTCGGAAATCCGAGGGCTTCGCCATTCCGGGTAATAAATCCGCGTCTAAGCAGATAATCAAAAATTTCACTCCCGGGTTTTTGCAGATCCATCAAAATGAAGTTGGTTTGGGAAGGGAAGTAATGAAACCCGTTCTTTTCACAAAAGCGCTCATACTTTTTCATTTCCTGGGCATTCTTCGTGATGCATTCCTCTATAAAGGCTTCATCCTTCAGTGCCGCAATCGCCGCTTTTTGGGCTACCGTGTTGGTGTTAAACGGTTCTCTTCCCGGATCAATGGCACGGATCAGATCTTCATTTGCCACGCCAAAACCGACACGGAGTGCGGCAATACCGTAGGCTTTTGAGAAGGTCCGCAGGATCATGAGATTCGGAAACTCATGGAGCATCGGCAGAGTGTCAGGGTAGTCATTTGCCGTAACATACTCAATATACGCTTCATCACTGATGATCAGTACATCCTCTGGCACCTTTTCTGCAAATCGCCTGAATTCTTCCGAAGAATTGTAGGTTCCTGTCGGATTATTCGGATTACAGACGAAAACCATTTTTGTTTGTTCGTCTATGGCTTCGAGCATGGCATCCAGATCATGGACACCTGCTTTCAGGGGTACTTCTTTAATCTTGGCACCTTCAATAACAGCATTGTGCCGATACTGAGAAAACGTCGGATCGGCCGTAACGATGTTATCTTCAGGTGTCAAAAAGGAGCGGCATAAAATCAGGATCACGTCATCTGAACCATTTCCAAAGATCAGCTGTTCCGGTTTAACAGAAAGCTTTTCTGCCACCGTCTCTCTCAGTTCTCTCGCATAGCCGTCAGGATATACGGCAATATTCTCATATGCTTCCATTATGGCTTCTTTTACATGCGGTGAAGCACCATATGGATTCTCATTGGAGGCAAGTTTGATGACTTCCGTCAATCCCAGCTCCCGTTTCACATCTTCAATCGGTTTTCCCGGCTGATAAGGTACAAGCCCTATCATGGATTCTTTGATTCTCACAGCTATCGCCTCCACATTGACATCTTACCCTCTATACTAGTACGAAATCAGATTCTGCACAAATGCTTTAATCTCATTCAAGGCTGCATCTTTCTCTTCCGGATTTTTTAATGAATCTTCAAGAGATGCTATTTTTCTGACAAGTGCACTGCCGACTATCGCTCCATCAGCATGTTCCTGAAAATACTGCACATGCTCAGGCGTTGAAATGCCGAATCCGGCAAGAACCGGAACCTTACTGAAGGATTTCACCGTGTTGATTTCTTCTTTCAGTGTTTCAGAGAATGATTCCCTTGTTCCGGTTACACCCAGCGATGTTACATAATACACAAAACCGTCTGCCTCTTTCGTGATTTTCTCCACTCGTGATTTTGAGCTTGGGGCAATAAGCGGGATCAGCGAGATGCCCTTTTCGCGGCAAAGCGCTCGATATTCATGGCTTTCTTCATATGGCAAATCAGGAATTAACAGTCCGTCAAATCCATAATCTTTCAATTCTTCTATCAATTTTGTGAAGCCGTAGCTCAATACAGGATTGACATAAGTAAACAGAACCGAAGGGACCGTCAGTCCCTTCGCACGGGCTTCCTTCATTTTTTGCAGAGAAACAGTCAGACTCCCGCCATTTTTTAACGCTCGCTGACCAGCCTGCTGGATGACCGGTCCATCTGCCAATGGATCTGAATAAGGAACCCCCCATTCAATCGCCTCGACTCCCGCATCCTGAAGCATCAGTGCGATTTCCACAGACAGATCAGGCGTTGGATCCGAACTCATCATATAAGGTACAAAGCGCTTTTCAGCATCCGTAAAAGCAGTATCGTTTAACCGGTTCATCACATACCATCCCCTTCCATCGTCTCCTGCAGAGTATGCACATCTTTGTCTCCACGACCGGAGAGACAGACAAGAATGGTTTCGTCTTTCGTCATTAAACCGGCCGTTTGTTTCACATAAGCCAGTGCATGGGCCGTCTCAATTGCGGGCAATATCCCTTCAAGTTCCGCAAGATCCTTCAGAGCGTCGAGCGCTTCGTCATCTGTAACCGGTACATAGTTCACCCGCTTTGTGTCCCGTAAATGTGCGTGCTCAGGTCCGATTCCAGGGTAATCAAGACCGGCAGATATAGAATACGGTTCAATAATATTGCCGTTATCATCCTGAATGAGATAGCTTAATGATCCGTGAAGCACACCTTTACGGCCTTTTGACAATGTTGCTGCATGTTCCTTTGTTGCCAAGCCTTTTCCCGCAGCTTCAACCCCCGTCATTTTCACACCGTCGTTTAAAAACGGGTAGAACATACCCATCGCATTACTGCCGCCACCGACGCACGCTACAATTTCATCAGGAAGACGACCGGTTTCACTCATCATCTGTTCTTTACTCTCATCCCCAATAACCCGTTGAAAATCTCTCACCATCATCGGATAAGGATGAGGACCAACAACGCTGCCGATTACATAAAACGTATCGTCCACATGCGCAACCCAGTGTCTGATCGCTTCATTGGTTGCATCCTTTAATGTCGAGCCACCTGAAGTGACTTCTATCACCTCAGCTCCGAGAAGTTTCATTCTGAAAACATTCAGTTCCTGGCGACGAATATCTTCAGCACCCATGAATACTTTACATTTCATACCGAACCGTGCAGCCATTGTCGCAGTTGCAACGCCGTGCTGACCTGCACCGGTCTCTGCGATGATTTCCGTTTTACCCATCCGCTTTGCCAACAGTCCCTGGGCCAGGGCATTATTGATTTTATGCGCACCGGTGTGGTTCAGATCTTCACGCTTTAAATAAATCTGCGCACCGCCATAGGCCTCAGTCAGTCTTGGTGCATGTGTCAGCGCGGTCGGTCTGCCTGAAAAACGCTGCAATTCTTTATTTAAATCATCGATAAATGCCTGATCTTCTTTGACTTCAAGAAATGCCTTTTCGAGTTCTTCAAGGGCATACATCAATGTTTCCGGAACGTACTTTCCCCCGAATTCTCCATATCTGCCAAATGAATCAGGTGCCTGATATAACTGCTTTGCTGTCTCTGTCATTTGTTTCAGCTTCCTTTCGTCTTTAACGCCATCAGTCTCGGTTCCGGAGGAAACATCAATTCCCTCAGCCCCATGATCGATCAGCGTCTGCATATTATCCGGTGTCACACCACCGGCAATCAGACAAGGTTTTCCTTGCCTGTTGGCTTCCTGAACATAGGCAGGTACGGCTTTCCAATCAAAAGAAGTGCCGGTTCCACCCCAGCCTTCAGGTGTCTTTGTATCAATCACAAAACCGTCTGCGACGTTTTGGTAAGCATTCATGACACTTACTCCATTCCCATGATGATGAATGGTTTTATAAATCATGGCATTTGTTCGTTCTTTCACTTTTAAGAGTTCAGCAACTTCTTCTGTGCCATGCGCCTGCACAATATCAATACCGGATGCTTCTGCATCCCGAATCATCACATCAGCAGATGCGTTGACAAACACTCCGGCAAGTTTCGTGCGCCCCGGAGGCACTGCGTCCACCCATTTCCTCACATCATGTGGGGGAACGCGCCGCTTCGATTCAGCAAAAATGAATCCGATATAGTCGGGTTCATAACGGACAGCCTTTTGGTAATCTTCCTCTGACGTAATACCGCAAAATTTAAGGGCGATCGTCAAGACGTCACCTCCCCGTTCATCAATTCATTGATGAAGCGTGTTTTATCCTCAGCGAGCATGAATGATTCTCCGGCAAGAATCCCTTTGGATCCGGCCTTTTGAATCCGTTTTATATCCGCATTTGTCCGGATCCCGCTTTCACTGATCAGCATGGATTCATCCGGAATCAGATGAGCAAGCTGTTCGGTTACCGCTAAATCCGTATGAAAGGTATGAAGATCACGGTTGTTTACTCCTAGAAGGGCGGGTGTCACAACAGAGAGCACATCCTCGGTTTCCTTTTGATTGTGAACTTCGACAAGGACATCCATGCCGAGTTCCACGGCTTCATCATAATATTCCTGCAGAGCTGATGGTTCGAGTATCGCAGCAATTAACAAAATCGCATCCGCCCCCATCCGCTCTGATTCTTTCACCTGCAGAGAATCGATAATAAAATCTTTACGCAACAAAGGGACCGATGATGTTTGTTTAATCCTTGTTAAATACTCCGAGTGCCCCTGGAAATACTGTTCATCTGTCAGAATCGAAATCCCATTGGCACCGGCCTGTTCATAAGCTTTAGCAATCTGTTCAGGATCAAAATCCTGACTGATGACGCCTCTTGAGGGACTGGCTTTTTTCACTTCTGCAATCACGCCAACGGGCCAGTCTGAATGACGAATGGCCTCCGTCAGAGAACGTTTCGGTGCATCCGTCATCCTGGATGCAGGAAGAACAATTCTCGTCAATTCGTCTTTTTTTGTATCTGTAATCTTTTCAAGAATGGTTTTCATATCATTCAGCCGCCTTTTCCGAAGTCTCTCTGAGCTTCAATCTTTCAAGATGCCCAAGCACCTGATCTCCCAGTGCACCCCGTGCTTTTGTAACGCCTTCTTTAATGCTTGAAACTTCACCGGCAGCATAGAGAGCGGCGCCTGCATTCAGTAATAAAAGATTTGTGGCATCTTCATGAGCCTCGTTCTTAAAGATCCTCATGATCAGTGCGGCACTTTCTTCAGAGGTTTCAACCACAGAGCTCGTCAGTGTTCCCCTCTTTAACCCGGCATCTTCAGGATCAAACGCGTACTCTGTGACTTTACCGTTTTGCACTTCAAGAATGGTCGATGCACCCGTTATGGTGAGTTCATCCAATCCGTCATGACCGCTGACAAACAGCACCTTTTCGAGCTCCATCCGGCTTGCAGCTTCTGCCATGACCCGGGCTTCCTCCGTCCCGTAGACGCCAATGATTCGGTGTTGTGCTCCGGCGGGGTTTGTAAGTGGACCAAGCAAATTAAAGACCGTTTTCATTTTCAATGCGGATCTTACAGGTCCGACATACTTCATCGCCTGATGGTAGTCAGGAGCAAAAAAGAAACTCAGTTGATGAGCCTCAAGAGCTGTTTTCGCCTCCTGTTGATTTCGCTGAAAGGGAATACCGAGCATTTCAAGGACATCTGCACTCCCTGTTTTTGAAGAAATGCTTCGGTTTCCGTGCTTCGCCACATGGACACCGAGACTGCTTACAAGAATAGCAGCTGCTGTCGAAACATTATACGTGCTCTGATCGTCTCCGCCTGTGCCGCACGTATCAAGAAGCTTACCATCGAGAGTGACGTTACTCGCCTTCGCCTGCATGCCTTTGGCAAACCCTGCAAGTTCCTCAGCAGTGACACCTCTGAATTGAATGACGGAAAGAACCGCCGCCATGGTCTCATGATTATGCATGCCGTTCATCATCTCTTCCACAAAAGATTGCGCCTCATATTCTGTGAGCGTTTCTTTTTGCATGAGCTTTTGTAACGTCTTGTTCATTTGATCCTGGCCTCCTCTGACTCCGCTCGTTTTTCAGCCAGCTGAATGGCATACAAGAGCGCTTTGGCTTTATTTCGCGTCTCTTCGTATTCCATTTCCGGTACAGAATCCTGGACAATACCGGCACCTGCCTGTACATGAGCCTTTCCGTTTTTGACAATCATCGTCCGTATAGCAATGCATGAGTCAATCGCATTGTTAAAGCCGCAGTAGGCAATAGCTCCGGCGTATACGCCCCGCCTCATCTGTTCAAGTTCCTGAATAATCTCCACTGCCCTGACTTTCGGCGCACCGGAAACTGTGCCCGCAGGGTGAGTTGCAAACAAAGCATCAAAAGGATGCAAGTCCTTCTTCAACTGCCCCGTCACTTTGGAAATAATATGCATCACATGTGAGAAGCGGGCGATTTCCATATAGGTGCCGACATTGACCGTGCCAAATTCACTCACCCTCCCGATGTCATTTCTCGCAAGATCCACAAGCATCAGATGCTCTGCCCGTTCTTTTTCATCAGCAAGCAATTCACTCGCCAGCTGCTTATCTTCCGCATCGTCTTTACCGCGCTTTCTCGTCCCTGCGATCGGATGGATTTCAAGCTCGCCGCTGCGATCAACTTTTAAGAGGCGCTCCGGAGAGCTTCCGATGACCTCTTGATGATCAAAGCGAATATAGTAAAGGTAAGGGGACGGATTTACTTTTCGCAAAACCCGGTATAAAGACAGACCATCCGCTTTGACCGGTACCTCAAAGCGTTGGGATAGAACCGCCTGAAAAATGTCGCCCTTCGCAATATAGTCCTTCACGATCCGAACGTGATCCATAAATTCCTCTTTCGTATAATTTGATGTCACATTCTCATATACATCTTCCTGTTGACCCTCATCAAAAGGGACAAACGCTGTTGATTCAGGCGGAGAATCTGCAAGTGTCTTGAGAATATACTGAATTTTTTCATTAGCAGCGGCATAGGCTTCGGCTGGCGTGTATCCGTTTAATTCCTGAAGGTGAACAACTGTTAATTCTTCTTTATCATGATGATAGGCCAGAATGGTTTCGCAGAATAAAAAGGACAGATCCGCTTCTTCTCCCTCAAACCGGTTTACACGGTCCTCAGTAAAACCGTACGATTCAAAGCTCGTGTATCCAACGGCACCACCTGGAAATGGAACATCCGTTTTTGATTCGGCCGGAGACAAGTGTTCGAGAGCCAATGTCCAGATAGCAGCCATTGAGCCTGCTTCATGCAGTTGTTCACCGGACTTGACATTTAAAAATCGAAATCCGTTCGCATCGCTTTCAATTTTATAAACGGGATTGAGGCCAATAAACGAATAATTGGACCATGGAGACAGTGGATCATTACTCTCGAGGATAAAAGCTGCTTCGCTTTCGAAATATTGAAATAATTGTATGGGTGTCCTCGTGTCCGCAAACACGGTTACGCTTTGCGGTATGGATTTGTATGTCTGACTTAACGTTTCAAACGCAGTCTGATTAAATTGGTACATGGTACTCATCTTCCTTTCCTTGGATACAAAGGAGGGAACCATGAACAAAGCGAGACAGGAAAAGAAAACCCGCCTGCAAATTTGGGCAGACGGGTAGTGTGGTAGACTTGTATCCGCTCTGCTCTGCTCATACTGTTCTCTGCTCTGTTACTAATACTCAGCTCTCATCTCAGTGGAAAGTGACTCTTCACTTTGCCTCACTGTTAACGGACATTTTACCCTGTTTATGTTCGCTTTGTCAAGGATAAGTCAGGCCGCAGCTTTACAGCCTCTTTTAAATATACATGATTGATTTCTTCTTGTGCCTTCGTCGTGTTCACGGTAACCATGACACGGATACATTTACCGAGGCTCCCTGGAACGTCAATTTCCTTCGCACACATCACAGGAACATATTGGAATCCTTCAAGCAATCTGAGTGCTTTCGCTGGAAATATAGCGTTCAAATCGGGTGTGACGGTGAACCAGACTTGTGAAATGTCCTCAGGGATCACATCATTGTCACTTACGAGTTTATCCAGCATTTCTTTTGAAGCACGCACGATTTCGTCCGCATCATTTTGTTCAACGGTGGTTGCCCCCCTGATTCCTCTAACGTTCATTTCCGCACCCCCTCTTCATCAAGTATCTGACAGACTGTCTCTTCATCCACTTCTCTCAGTTCAGGATCGCCAATACGATTCAGCAATACAAAATTGAGTTTTTGTGATGTTGATTTTTTATCACGTCTCATCAGCTTCAGTAGCTCTGATTGCGTGCATGTATCAGGAATCGAGAGCTGATACCCCTGATTATCAAGAAAATCAAAGATATGGGCCGTTTCATCGGCAGGTTGCATACCGAGTTTATCACCTAGCAGGATCGCAAAACGCATTCCGATGACAACCGCTTCGCCATGAGTGACTTCACCGTACCCGACATTTCCTTCCACTGCGTGCCCGAGGGTGTGGCCAAAATTAAGATAGGCACGAATCCCCTGCTCCCGTTCGTCTTCTTCAACAATCGATGCCTTGATCGATATTGAATATTCAAGCATCTGATTAACCTGTGAGCCTGTCAGGTTCTCTCTTTTTGGAAATTCATTCACAAGACTTGAAAGAAACTCAGGATCGCGAATAAACCCGTGTTTGATCACTTCTGCAAAACCGGATCGCCACTCGGCGTCAGTTAAGGTATTGAATACATCCGAATCAAACAGCACACCTGCAGGCGCGTGAAAGGCACCGATCATATTCTTTCCAAGCGGATGATTAATACCGGTTTTCCCACCTACGCTGCTGTCGTGAGCAAGCAGGGTTGTCGGTACTTGAAGAAATGGAATTCCTCTCATATACGTTGCCGCTGCAAAGCCGGCCAGATCTCCAACAACGCCGCCGCCAAGCGCAATCACAAGCGATTTTCGATCCAGCCCGGCCTGCAGCATCGCAGTCAGCACCTGTTCATAAGAGGAGATGGACTTACTGCTCTCACCTGCCGGCACGACTATGGTCTTAAACGAATAACCTGATCGTTCTAAGTGCTCCTTGACATCATCGCCGTAGTAGCGATTCACATTTTCGTCAGTAATGACCATAACCGATGATGCACCTGGACTCGTTTCTCTGATGGCATCGCCAATTTGTGCAAGCAAACCTGAGCCCACCCAAACTGGATAATGGTGACTGAACGCTTTCACAGTTAAAGAAGGAGGCTGCATTAAAAATCCCTCACTTCGTTCTGGTAATGCTCAAGATGCGCATGAATGTCTGGAATAGTGTCTGAACCGAACTTGTCCAGGAAGGCATCTGCTATCTCCCAGGCTACAGCTGCTTCACATACAACTGCTGCGGCAGGGACCGCACAGCTGTCAGACCGCTCAATACTTGCTGAAAACGGCTCTTTCGTTTCGATATCAACACTCTGCAGCGGTTTATATAATGTTGGAATGGGTTTCATTGCTCCCTTTACGACGACTGGCATGCCCGTCGTCATTCCTCCTTCAAAACCGCCAAGATTATTGGTTCGTCTTTGGTAACCGGTACCTTCGCTGTAAATAATCTCATCATGCACCTTACTGCCATTTCGTCTTGCTGCTTCAAAGCCGAGTCCGACTTCAACGCCTTTAAATGCATTGATGCTCATCACAGACATGGAAATCTTGGCATCGAGCTTTCGGTCATACTGGACGAAACTGCCAAGTCCAACGGGTACGTTTTCCGCAACGACTTCAACAATACCACCGATGGAGTCACCATTTTGCTTGGCATCATCGATTGCCTGTTTCATCTTTTCTTCCGCATTCGGATCTGTACAACGGACTTCTGACGCTTCAGAAAGCGCGATAATGTCCTCGACAGTCAGTGATTCATTTTTTTCAGCGACAACGTCTCCAATTTCAAGCACATGCCCGGCTATTTTCATCCCAAACTCTTCAAGGATTCGCTGAGCAACAGCTCCGACAGCCACTCTTACCGTTGTTTCCCGGGCTGAAGAACGTTCGAGGACGTTTCGCATATCACGGTGACGGTACTTTAATGCACCGTTTAAATCAGCATGCCCCGGTCTTGGGCGTGATATTTTCCGCTTTACTTCTTCTTCTTCACCCGGCTCGAGCGGTTCTGGGCCCATAATTTTTGTCCAATGCGTCCAGTCTTTATTCTCAACTACCAATGTAATGGGGGCACCCGTAGTCTTTCCGTGACGCACGCCACTTGTAATCCGGACCTGATCCTTTTCAATCTGCATTCGGCGTCCTCTTCCATACCCTTTTTGTCTTCTGGCCAGATGCTTGTTAATATCTTCAGCCGTCAGGCTCAACTGACTTGGCACACCTTCAATAATCGCAGTTAATTCAGGGCCGTGTGATTCACCCGCTGTTAAAAATCTCATGATTGGATCACCTTCAACTTTCTTTATCGCTTTTATGTGCTAAACTATTTGTTAGTTCTATTGTTCATGATTGTAACGAATTTTTCAAGGGAAAGGAACGATTTTTCTGAAATTATCGTAAAAAAAGATCAGGTTCCCTGATTTCAGGAACCTGATACAAATTACACTTCTTTGATTTTTTTGTAGAAAAAAGTCTGTTCAGCCTCAAGTCCAAATCGTTGCGGGTTAAAAATCTGTTCAGTGCTGCCGACAAAAAGAACGCCTCCAGGTTTCAGAGCCCGGCTGAAATTCATATAAATTTCCTCTTTTGCCTGTTCGGTAAAATAGATCATGACATTTCGGCAGACGATCAGATCGAACCCTTTGTCATAAGAATCCGCAAGGAGATTATGACGCCTGAAACGAATCTGGTTCTTTACATCATCCGTTACTTTATAGCCCATTTTGTCGATGTGAAAATACTTCGTCAACATATCTTTCGGCACATCTTTAATGGAACGCTCCGGATAAAATCCTTTAATTGCCCGATCAAGAATCGACTGGTCCAAATCCGTTGCCGTAACATCAAATTGACGGTCACTCAGGTACTTCCGCAGCAGCATGACGAGTGAATAAGGTTCTTCACCTGTTGAGCACGCTGCACTCCAAACCTTCAGTTTCGACGATTCCTTCATCAGTCTTGGCAAAATGACGGTTTCAAGAACATCCCAGCGTTGCGGATTTCTGAAAAATTCCGAAACATTGATCGTCATTCTTTGAAGGAATTCTTCAAAGAGTTCCTGATCTTTTGTCATACTCTCAAAGTAGTCATTAAAGGTTTTAAAATTTCGCTTATCCCTTAGGGAAGTCAATCTCCGCTTCATCTGAGCTTCTTTGTACAGACTTAAATCGATTCCGGTTTTTTTCCTGATTTTCTCCACGAACTGATTGTAATCATCCATTGGCACTGCCCCACTCCACAGATATTCTTATACTCTCTTATTTTTACCACAGAACGTGTGGAGTTTCCATCTTTATTCGATAACTTTTCTGTTTAAGTCAATATATGCAAGAGCACCGCTTGATGATCAGCCTGGCAATCAGACTTGGGTTTTTTAGCAGTCAGGTTATGCATTCTCCGGGAAAAAGAGCGAGGCTTCTCTTTCGGCACTTTTCACAGAATCAGAACCGTGAATAATATTTCGCGACATCTCCATTGCAAGATCGCCTCTGATCGTACCAGGTTGCGCATCAGCGGGGTTTGTGGCCCCCATCATCTTGCGCGCTTCTTTGACTACGTTCTCACCTTCCCAAATCATGGCGAATACCGGGCCTGACGTAATAAATGAAACCAGCTCCGGAAAGAACGGTTTGTCTTTATGCTCCTCGTAATGCTCCCTTGCCAGTTCTTCAGTAATTGTCATCATTTTGGCAGACGTCAGCGTAAATCCTTTTTGTTCAAAACGGCTTACAATCTCACCGACCAGTTTTCGATTGACACCGTCCGGTTTGACCATTAAAAAAGTGAATTCCATGACTCATCCTCCTGCATCTGTATGTAATATTGAAACCGCTATCATTTTATCAGTTAAACAGATGATACTCAAGGAAAAAGATAATAAATAAAAACCGGACCGCGCTCAAAGCAGCGCCATCCGGAACCTCGCATTTTTCTGTCAGACTAAAACTTACGCCTTCCGATATATTCAGCAATTTCTCTAAGCGCCCGCTTTGCACGAATATCCGGAAGACCTTTCAATTCGCGCATACCTTTGTCAAGGTAACGGTCGGCCATTTCTTTTGAATACGAAATGGCACCGGTATCTTTAATCCGCTGAATGATTCCGGGCATATCAACATCACCCGTACCTTTGGTTTGCATGAAAGAAACAAGATCACGACGCAAAGATTCATCCTGTCTCATTGCATAAAGTGCAGGCAGTGTTATGTTCCCTTGCATCAAATCACTTCCGGCAGGCTTGCCGAGCTCTTTTTCTGTACCGACAAAATCAAGAATATCATCGGTAATCTGAAAAGCCATACCCGTAAAGTACCCGTAACGCTTCAGCTTCATCTGCGTCGTCTCATCTGCCCCTGCAATAAGAGCGCCGAGCTCGCAGCTGACAGAAATAAGCAGAGCTGTTTTCCGTTTAATTCTGCGCAGATAGATGCGCAGATGCTGATCGGGATTGAACTGTTCTTTTATCTGTTCCACTTCCCCGATACTCATTTCCACCATGGCATCGGATAAGATTTCATGAAGTTTCATATTACCACTCTTACTGGCGATCTCAATGGCTTTCGCAAACATATAATCACCAGTGTACATGGCAACACGATTATCCCACTCTGCTTTGATGGTTTTTTTGCCTCGCCTCAGCTCAGCATCATCAATTACATCATCATGGACAAGGGAACCCATATGTATCATTTCCAGAGGTACTGCAACATGCTTGACTTTATCGAGCTTATAGTCACCAAATTGTGCACTGAGCAGCACAAAAACGGGACGGATCCGCTTCCCTCCTGCTTTAAGAAGATGAGACGAAGCTTTGACAAGGACAGGATGCCGAGCTTCAATACTCATCTCAAGCTCTTTTTCAATTTTCGAGATATCCTGTTTTAAATACAGGTAGATTTCCGATAATTTCATTCTGAACCACCTAACGACATCGACTCTGACATTGTCTCCGGATTCCAGATCACAATATCTTGCACCGGTTCTTTTAACAGTCCCTGTTTATAGGCAAGGTCAAAATAGTGCAGGAGTCCCTCAATATGAGTCTTAGTTAAATCATTATTTAAACCGGCAAAATAATTCCGCCAAAAATCAGCATCCCCCTGATAGGATTGCTGAATGGACTCAATCATTTCCTCATATTGATTCAACTGTGTGCGGTATTTACTTTTATGAAACTCATTCATGACTTCCTTTAACTCATTATGGTGTTTTCTTGCTGCATCTTTTCTGACAGCAAATACGGCATACGTCATAGGATAACCGGTTTCAGTGCTCCATATTTCACCCAGATCATAAACATAATGATGTTTATCGCCATTTCGCTTCGCAAGTATCGCATCGTCACCAATCAAAAGCGCAGCATCAAAATGAGCCATCATCTGTTCATAATCAGGGGCTTCCGTTGTATAATGCACATTTTGCTGATAGAAAGATCCAAGAATGATTTTAAGTAAATTTACAGACGTCGCCGAACTTGACGTCAGTGCAATCCGCTTTCCGTCGAGCTCGTCAATCGGAACCTTGGAAAAGAGAAAAATGGAACCAACCGCTTTTGGTGATGATACCGATAAATCCGGTAACAACTCATACTCATGAATATGTTCGCCATATGAGAATGAAGAAATTCCCCCGACATCAATCTTTCCCTTTGACATGCCTGCGTTCAATTCTGACGGAATTGCCGGAATAAACTCACACCCCATCTCTCTCAGTTTATCCCGGTCAACATAATAAAACATCGGCAGTATATTTGTGTACGATATTTCCCCTATCCGGATCGACATAACTCCTACTCCCCCTTACCTTACAAAATCATTAAATCACTGATTGAAAAGATCAGCATAACCATGCTGATAATTCCGTTCATTGTAAAAAAGGCTACAGTCACCCTTGATAAATCATCAGGAGAAACCAGGGAATGTTCATAAATCATGATTCCCCCGACGATCAAAAGTCCTGCCAAATAGATCCAACTGAGCGGCGCAACAAAAAACAGTGCGATCATTGCTGCAAAGCTGATGATGTGAAAGCCTTTGGCCATTCGGAGCGCTTTGGGAATTCCGAAATGACTCGGAATGGAGTTAAGATTCACATCTTTATCATAGTCAGCATCCTGTGTGGCATAGATAACATCGAATCCGGCTGTCCACATTGCAACTGCGATAAACAGCACAAAAGCCTCCCAAGTCAGCGTGCCTGTCGCACCAACCCACCCGCCAAGGGGGGCGATACCGATCGTCATGCCAAGGAATATGTGGCAAAACCATGTGAAACGTTTAGTATATGAATAGAATACCAAAAAGAAAACCGCGACCGGCAATAAATATACCGCAAGCATATTTAACTGGAATGCTGCAACAAAAAGCACAGCAAAGGAAACACCTATAAAAATAAGTGCTTCTGTCCGGGATATTTGACCGGCGGGAATCGCACGTTTTTCCGTCCGTGGATTCGCCTGATCAATTTGTGCATCAATCAATCGGTTAAGTGCCATGGCAGCGCTGCGGGCACCAACCATTGCAAGTGTGATCCACACCCACTCCATCAGGGTCGGCCAGTTTCCTTCGATAATCAGACTTCCCAGAACCGCCCCCAGGAATGCAAATGGTAAGGCAAAAATCGAATGTTCAAATTTGATCATTTCAAGAATGATTTTCACTTTTTTCATGACAGATAAACCCCTTTAATCTATAACTGAACCGCTGACGGTTTTATGGCAAAATGGCTCGCAGCCGCCCCGCCGGAATAAGACGTATACTTTACATTCAGGAACCCGGCCTGGTGAAACAGGTCTTTGAGTTCTTCTTTCCCCGGAAAAGACTGACTGGATTCCTGAAGCCACGAATATTCTTCATAGCTCTTGGCAAATACACGTCCGAACAACGGCATGACGTGTTTAAAATAGAACCAGTACAGTTCTTTGAATCCTTTAGCAGTCGGCTGGGAGGTTTCCAGACAAACAACCATGCCACCCGGTTTGACAACACGGTACATTTCCTTAAGGGCTCCGAGGTAATCAGGCACATTTCTTAAGCCAAAACCAACTGTGACGTAATCGAAAGTGTCTGATTCAAACGGCAGATCCATCGCATTGCCATGGATAAGCGATACATGGTCCATTCCGCTGTTTTGAACCTTCACTTCTCCTACGGAAAGCATATTCTGACTGAAATCCAGTCCGATCACTTCCCCTGCCGGACCAGTCGCTTCGCCTAAATGAAGCGTCCAATCTGCAGTCCCGCAACATACGTCCAGTGCCTTGCTGCCAGATTTCACATTCATCTTTTTCATCGTATCTTTTCTCCACGCAAGATGCATCTGAAAGCTGATGATTCCATTCATCTTATCATATTGAGAGGAGATCGATTCAAATACAGTATGAACTCTTTCTTCCTTTGATTTTGCCATGACTTATCCTTCCTCCATTGCATACGTATTGCAATATTTTCGCTTTTCATGGATCTCATTCAAATAAGCGGGGTAGTGTGTCTGAAAGGTGCCGTATTCTGCATCGCCTTTGATGAACAAATCCAAAATACCATCGATCAGTTTATCGAATCCCGCCTCAACGGACATGCCCTGTTTTCCATTGCTTCTTTCAATATATCTTGAGGCAATACTGATTTGATTATGACTGTATTTCTTTTTTTCTTCCAAAAGAGCTCGAAGCAGTAAATAATCTTTCACTGTATCTGTTCGTTCAACGAGTTCATAACTTTCCGCCAGAGCTTCAGCAATGCCTGTATAGGCTGTCTGCAAATCTCTGTAATCCAAACTATCCCCGGTATCTTTACTCTGGTAGATTGACATTTTGGCTTCGTTTACGTTTTGTATCCCGAGCGACAAAGCATGCAGCAGCTTACTGTTGTTGCATCTCGAGAGAATAAAATAATAGAGGGCGCTGTAATAATCTCCTGCGAGCACCGTCAGCTGCCGCTCCGTCCTGATCCGTTCACGCCCGAGCCCATGTCTGTTAATCCGCTCGTGAGTGTCTAAAGCGGTTTGGACAAGTAGCGTTGTCAACACTGCATCGTGAATATCTTCCTCTTGAAAATCGGTTTCCCCAAACAGGAATAGAAGTGAGCTGATATAAGAGTCGCTCACTTCAGGATTACCGAGAAACTGTTTTAAATAAGGTTGATCAACTGCTTTATTAAAACTTGTGATGACCTTATGAACAAGGTTACTGTCATGATGGTTCAAAGCCATTTTCACGTCCCCCAGATTGAATATTCCAGTTCACAGAACATCCCACCAAACTCAGGGTGTCAATTATTACTGTGAGTCTGCTTGTCTTGCATGTTCCAACCTGTTTTATGTCATTCAACATGTCCAACAGATACAGTACAAGTATATCACAAAAACAGTTATCGAAAGTAACCAGATTTACTGATATGTGAAGAAATCCACGAAACAGTTTCTTATCGGATTAGATAATGATATCCTGCAAACATTTCCTGTAAGCGCTAACGCACCTGTTTAAACATCAGGCTGTTGAGAAAATAATCTCAACAGCCTGATCTGTCTCTTAACCTTCTGATGACATTTCACCATGGGCGGTCTGAATGGTTGCTTTTCCCCGAATCTTGATAGCTGAAGTATGTTCGGTAAATTGTGCAATCATCATTTCATTTTTGTCGAGCTTCTCAGAATGATGAAACCGTGTATCGGTTCCTCTCGTTAAACCAATGACATTGACACCGTTCTCTTCTGCTTTGATTACAATATAGTCACCTGTATCCGCCATATTTATGGTCACCTCTTTATTTAAATGCTTCGCGATCAGCCGTGATCACGGATGAGTGCCATGACCTCAGCTCTCGCCGCTTCACTTTTCTGGAAAGCCCCTCTGACAGCAGAGGTTACCGTTTTAGCACCAGGTTTTCTGACACCTCTCATCGTCATACACATGTGTTCTGCTTCCACAATGACAATCACACCAAGTGGCGTCAACGTTTCCACAATCGAATCAGCAAGCGTTGACGTGATCCGTTCCTGCAGTTGCGGGCGCTTCGTCACTGCTTCAACGGCTCTGGCCATTTTACTCAGCCCCGTTACTTGCCCGCCCTTGGGAATATAGCCGATATGAACTTTTCCGAAGAATGGCACGAGATGGTGCTCACATACAGAGTGAAACGTTATGTCTTTAACCAATACTAATTCTTCATGATCCTCACCAAACACGGTTTTGAAATGTTCTTTCGGATCCTGGTGTAAACCCTCAAAGATTTCTGCATACATTCTTGCAACCCGTTTCGGTGTATCAAGTAACCCCTCGCGGTTTGGATCTTCTCCGACTGCTTCTAAAATCATAGTAACGGCCTGCTGTATTTTTTCGTGATCGACGTGCTCACTCATAGTAACTGCCTCCATTCAACAATATGGTAATGTATAATAGACTTCAATCTTAGCATAGTCCTTTTGGATATCAAAGCAAACCACATCGTCTTGTACAACAATTGTTTAACGTATTGGATAAATGAAAAAGTGCTCACAGCCATAAAGCTGATGAGCACTTGCTTTCGTACCTGTCCCTTATGTACTTATTTTACAGCATCTTTAAGGGCCTTACCTGGCTTGAACGCAGGAACGTTACTTGCAGGAATTTCGATTTCTTCTCCAGTTTGTGGGTTGCGTCCCTTACGGGCAGCACGCTCACGCACTTCGAAGTTACCGAAACCAATCAGTTGAACCTTGTCACCTTTTTTGAGTGAGTCAGTGATCACTTCAAATACGGCATCAACCGCACTTGTTGCATCCTTCTTAGAAAGATCTGCTGATTCTGCTACTGCATTGATTAATTCAGTCTTGTTCATTCGATTCACCTCCTCCCAGAGGATTTCCTCCAAAAACATCTTATGAAGATATGAAATGCTTAAATCATTGGAGTAACAAGGCTTATGTTAACTTAAAGCGATGAATATTTCAATAACTTTTAATGAATTCATGGAATTTTTAAGACCATTTTACCGAGATTGGTAATCTGATTATAAAAATCAGTATAAAAACAGCACATTAGTCCGTCTTTTTAAAGACTATCTCGCCATCTTCCACAGTCATTGGCAATGAGTAGTCTGGAACAACAGGGTGATGATCTGTTAACAGCCACCGAATATCATCCCCTTCAGCATAACCGCCCATCCCATTCTCGTCAATTACTTTAAGGAGATCAATCCGATAATCAATCACCATCGATCCATCTGTCTCCATGTATACCGGCAGTCGGTGATCCGGATAAAACGGGCTTTGAACAGTGATCTCTTCATCAAAGGATAAAGCTTCGTGATCGAGTTTTAATATCCCTTCATGCACAATGTCTTTTACAGGAGCAAACTGATGATCAGAACGGTATTGGTGAATTTGCCTTTGCACGTCCTGCAGCTCTCGTGAAGTTCTGATATCCAGGAGGCGGACATCCATCTGTTCTTCAGGGTTCAAAATGACATACTGAAAAACACCACCATTTTCGAATGCATTCGTAGGAAGCTGAGACAGGTATGGACTTAGCTCCCGAAAATTAATCGGATATTTTCTGAAATCAGGGGTGTCCTGATCTCTGGTTTCGATCGGTAACACTCCTGTCGCTTCCCTGTACTGATGAACGGCATCCTCCACGGTTTTTCTCTGATCTTCATAGGGCACATCTCCACCGGAACGTTGGTCCTGCGGAAACATACAGCCCGAAAGCAAGATGCCAATAATCAGTAAAAGCATGATTCGTAACATAAAACCCACGCTCTCCTTTCTTTATTCCGGTACAGGGCCGGTAGCGACAACCAAAAAGATGATCACACCGGAGACCATAATCATGACAAACGTAACGGACAAAACTGAATATCTTAATAGTCCACTCAATTTTTCTTTTGCAAATATCGTCAACACGACGGAGAGGAACATTAAACCCATGGAAACAAATGATACCCACATCTTGGCTAAGCCGTCTTCAAACATTGTCGTATCCCCTTCCCAAAGCCTTCTTACTATTCGCACTCACATTATAGCACAATAAGAAATCCTGATGCACGAATTGCCCGTACTCCTGGACAAAAAAAGCCCGAAGCCGTGAAAAAGGCTCCGGACTGCATAAAAACTACGGTTCTAAACGGTTTAAAGGATCGTCACCAAGTTTCAAATCCTCCACTTCCTGTTTTTTCACTCGCCCCATCAGTTCAGATACGGCCTCATCCACAGGTTTGTTATGAAAGAGTACCTGATACAGTTCTTCCGTAATCGGCATCTCCACATTGAGCTTCTTTGCAAGCTGATATGCAGCCTTGGTTGTCCGGATTCCTTCAACAACCATACCCATATCCTGTTCCACTTCCTCAACGGATTTGCCGGTACCAAGCGCATAGCCAGCTCTCCAATTTCTTGAGTGAACACTTGTGCAGGTGACAATGAGGTCACCGAGTCCCCCAAGACCAGCAAAAGTCATTGGATTTGCGCCTTGTTTCAAACCGAGCCGGGCCATTTCGGCCAATCCCCGTGTCATCAGTGCAGCTTTTGCATTATCACCAAATCCAAGACCTGCGGTCATACCTGCGCCAATCGCGATGATATTTTTCAGTGCTCCGCCCATTTCGACTCCAATGACATCCGGATTTGTATAGACACGAAAATCATTGTTCATAAACAAATCCTGAACCAATCGTGCATGTTCTTCGTTTTCACATGCGCTTGTAACGGTGGTAGGCTGTTTTTGACAGACTTCTTCAGCGTGGGAAGGCCCTGAGAGCACCACCACGCCAGTTCTCAGCTGCTCAGGAATCTCCTCTTCAATGATTTGAGAAATTCTCAGATTCGATTCGGGTTCGATCCCTTTACTCGCATGAACAAAGAGCATGTCGTGCTTCATGACACGCCTGAGTTCGGGAAGGACCTGTCTCATAGCTTTTGTCGGAACAACCAATACCGCCACATGAGCGCCCTCAATGGCTTCAGACAGATCCATCGTTGCGTGAATACCTTCAGGAAGCAACACATCGGGTAAATAATTTGGATTTCGTTTTTCCAGATTGATTGATCGCACCTGTTCTTCAGATCGGCTCCATAACTCGACGCTGTGTCCGTTATCTGCCAAAACCATTGACAAGGCTGTTCCCCAACTCCCGGAACCAAGTACAGCAATTTTAGTCATCGTCTGCCCCTCCTATTGAACATTGACTTTTTGACCCAATCGGCTTTCCGTTCCGCCAGTCAGCCGTTCAATATTTGTCCGATGTCTCCAAAATGATAAGAAAGCGATAAGAGCCAATACAAACAGAAACATCAGATTCAGTGTGTCCGACGCAAGATCATACGCTACGGTAATGATCAATACGGAAAATACAAACAGCAACGATCCGAGTGATACGTATCTTGTTAAGACGATGGATAACAGAGCAATAAATCCTGAAATAAGCGCAGGAAAAAAGATCAACGTTGCCAAAACACCGATGGTCGTTGCAACTCCTTTACCGCCCCTGAAACCAAAAAATACCGGCCAGTTGTGTCCCAATATCGAAGCCAGACCTGCAAGTGAACCTGCCAATAACGGATCAATGCCGCCAGACATTAAAAATCCGATCCATACGGCTGCGACCCCTTTTCCTGCGTCAAGAAGGAGCACCACAATCGCTGGACCCTTGCCCAGTACACGCAGGGTGTTCGTTGCTCCTGCATTACCGCTCCCGTGATCACGAATGTCGAGTTTTTTCAACAATTGGCCTGCAAGATAGCTGAAACTGATGGATCCAAGCAAATAAGCCACCAGTACAGCTCCTGCAACCTGTAACATATCCATGAAATCCCTCCTTCGACAAAACCTTTAATCGTTTTTCTTTCTTGCTATGATGTGAATAGGCGTGCCGATAAATCCAAATGCCTCTCTCAGGCGATTTTCAAGATAACGCCTGTAGGAAAAGTGAAGCAACTCTGGATCATTTACAAATAACACGAAGGTAGGAGGCTGTACAGACACCTGCGTGGCATAGTTAATGCGTAAACGTTCCCCCCCATGATCCGTCGGGGTCGGATTCATTGTGACAGCATCAACAATGACATCGTTCAATACGTGGGTCTGCACACGCATGTTGTGAGATTCGCTGACTTCGTTAACGACCGGCAGTAATGTCTGCATCCTTCTTTTTGTTAAAGCGGAAACATAGACAATCGGTGCATAATCCAAAAATACAAATTCATGACGAATTTTTTCTTCAAATTTTTGCATGGTTTTATCATCTTTTTCAACGGCATCCCATTTATTCACAACGATCACAATCGCACGTCCTGCTTCATGAGCGTATCCGGCAATTTTTTTATCCTGTTCTATAATTCCTTCTTCCCCATCCAATACAACAAGAACCACATCTGATCGTTCAATGGCTTTCAAGGCGCGGAGAACACTGTATTTTTCAGTCGTTTCATATACTTTTCCTCGTTTTCTCATACCGGCAGTATCTATGACAACATAGTCTTTTCCGTCTTTTGTAAACGAGGTGTCAATTGCGTCTCTCGTTGTTCCTGCAATGTCGCTGACGATGACCCGCTCTTCACCGAGAATGGCGTTCACCATCGATGATTTGCCTACGTTTGGGCGACCGATCAGACTCATTCGAACGGTGTCAGGGTGATAATCATCCCCCTGATTCTGAGGGAAAGAGGCAGCTGCAGTGTCAAGCAGATCGCCAAGACCAAGACCGTGTGTGCCGGATACAGGATGAGGATCTCCGACACCCAAACTGTAAAATTCATAAAGACGCTCGAACATCGAGGGGTCATCAATTTTATTCACGGCCAGGACGATCGGTTTTTTGGACCTGTGAAGGATCTGAGCAACTTCCTCGTCGGCTGCCGTCATTCCATCACGGCCATTGACTACAAAACAAATCACGTCCGCTTCATCAATCGCTAATTCTGCCTGGTACCTCATTTGTTCAAGTAATGGTTCATCACTGATTTCAATCCCACCTGTATCAATGATAAAAAATTCATGTGTTAACCATTCTGCTGAGCTGTATATCCGGTCTCTGGTTACTCCGGGCTTATCTTCCACGATTGAAATTCTTTCTCCAACTACACGATTAAATAATGTCGACTTCCCGACATTTGGTCTACCTACAATTGCTAAAACTGGTTTAACCAATTTACCTTCACCGCTTTCATTCATTTTTCCACGTTTTCATTATACGTTTTGTCAGTCAAGATTGAAACCTTAAGTTCGGAGTGGCCTATTTAAATGAATGCTCATTGCCATATCATCTCTTGCCCCAATATCAATCCCAGACAAAAAAATAATTCCCCGAGTCGAGGAATTACGAAGGACAGTTATACAAAACCTCTGCCTGCAAACCTTTTTGTATCGATTGAACGCTCCGTTAACCAATGATGGGTTTCCCCACTAATCACAAGCGGAACCGATTGAAGATCGTGCACGGATTGGGCGCCAAGTGCTGTCATAATGGTTTTCAACTCAATCATCAGCTGGTCCATATGCTGAATGGTCTTATCGAGTCCATCCGTCCTCAGCCATTTTAACACCTGACCTGCCATACCTGCAGCATTGGCACCAAGGGCAACGGACTTGGCGACGTCCATTGAAGTCTGAATGCCTCCGGTTGAAAGAACCGGCAGTTTGCCTGCCACTGACGATGATTCAACAATAGCAGCCGCAGTCGGGATTCCCCAGTTCTCAAAAAAATCATAAGGGGTGTCGCGTCTCTGATTTTCGATCCAGGAAAAATTGGTCCCTCCGCGTCCACCGACGTCAATAGCTGCGACACCGGCCTTACTGAGCATTTTAGCCGCTTCGAGACTGATGCCAAAGCCGACCTCCTTGACAATTACCGGAACATTCAACTCCTCGGCGATCATGCTGATCCGCTCGAGCGCACCACGAAATGCTCTGTCGCCCTCAGGCATAACAAGTTCCTGAATCACATTCAAATGAATCTGAATCGCATCTGCCTCAAGCAGGTCGACACAGAATTTCGCCTGGTCCACAGTTGCCTCACTGCCAACATTCGCAAATACAAGACCTCGAGGATGGTATTGACGAACTACCTTGTATGACTGCTGTTCTTTCCGATCACGTATTGCCGCCATCTGTGAACCAACAGCCATGGGGATGTTGAACACATTAGCCACTTGTGCGAGTTGACGATTGATTTTTTCTGTTTCTTTACCGCCGCCCCCGGTCATCGCATTGATGAAAATCGGCGAACTAAAATTTAGTTCGCCGATCGATGATTCCAATGATATATCATCCACATTCAACCCTGGCAGGGCGTTGTGAACAAATGCAATGTCATCCATACTCGATAGCCGGGGTGATTCCATACTGAGTGCATGTTCAATATGATCAATCTTGCGCTTTGAACGACTCACATTAACCACCTGCAGTTTTCATTTTTTATTCATCATTTTTATTGTAGTCTTTTAACTGATCACCAATGACATCACCAAGATTAAATCCTGACTGTTCTTCGTCTTTGGCAAATTCCTGCTTTTGGGCAGATGCTTCTTTTTCCTGTGTTTCTTCTTCGAGCGCACGGATACTGAGTGAAATCCGTTTGTCATCAAGGTTGATATCCAGAATTTTTGCAGAAACTTCTTCTCCCTCTTTCAGCACTTCACCAGGAGTACCGATATGACGGTTGGCGATTTGAGAAATGTGAACGAGTCCTTCAACACCTTTGGCAACTTCTACGAACGCTCCAAAAGATACGAGACGCTTCACTTTTCCGGTAACAACATCACCAACGGAAAACTGCTCTTCAACGCCTTCCCAAGGTCCAGGCATCGTTTCTTTAATCGATAGGGAAATACGCTCATTATCAGGATCTACAGACAGAACCTTTACTTTCACTTCATCACCTTCTGAGACAACCTCTGAAGGGGTTTCAATATGCTCATGGGACAATTGGGAAATGTGAACCAATCCATCCACTCCGCCAATATCAACGAATACACCGAAACTTGTAATTCGCTGTACCGTTCCTGAAACGACTTCACCTGCAGAAATAGAGTGAAGTGTTTCCTTCTTTTGATTCAATGCTTCTTCATCAAGAACGGCTCTTTGGGAAAGGATCAGCTTGTTACGCTCACGATCAAGCTCAACCACTTTCAGACGGAGAGTCTTCCCTTTGTATTCAGAAAAGTCTTCCACATAAAAACGTTCAACTAACGAGGCCGGTATAAATCCTCTGACGCCGACATCTACGACGAGACCGCCTTTCACAACATCAGCAACTTCAGCCTCAAAAACTTCACCACTTTCCAGTTTTTCAGCCATATTTTCCCATGTTTTTTCGGCAGCTACTGCTCGGCGGGACAGAACGAGCTCATCTTCAGTTAATTTAATAACCTTAAACTCATATTCTTCTCCCTCATTGATTACATCTCCGGCTTTTTCGACATGGAGACTTGCCAACTCACTGATTGGAACAACACCATCCATTTTGTATCCAACGTTTACGTAGGCCTGTTTATCTTCCACTTTTGAAACAGTACCCTTTGTCACGTCTCCTACAGATAAAGAATTAAAGTCTGCCATTTCGTTGTTCATTTCTTCTACCATTGACGATAACCTCCCTGAATCCTGTCCATTTACTAGGTATTCTTAGTATAGTCTATCATTATCTTTCACAAAAGTGAAAGGAACTTCCTGTGATTTTTAATTCATTTTCTTATGATGGTCATCAAGCAGATGCTGAATACCTTGCATAATTGCTTTCGTTGCAGTCTCTGGAGACGCTTTTTCTTCTTTCAGCTGATCGATATTCAATGGCTCTCCATAAACGATATGGACCGTCTTAAACAGTCTGTAGGGGCCTATGACCGCACAAGGTACGATCGCTGCATTCGAGCGTAGTGCAAAAAAACCGACACCTGCAAGCCCTTCCTTCAACTGTCCACTCTTACTTCTTGTCCCTTCAGGGAACACACCGACTATTTCCCCTTCTTTTAACAGCTTTAAACCCGTCCTCATGGCTTTTCTGTCACTTTGTCCGCGGTTAATCGGAAATGCACCCAGCTTCGGAATCAGGTGTTTCAGAATCGGTGCTTCAAAAAGCTCTGCTTTCGCCATAAAGCGTATTTCACGTTTAATAAAAGAACCGACAAGAGGTGGATCAAGATAATGAATATGATTGCTGCATAAAAGAACACCCTTGTCTTTCGGGATGTTGTCTTTCCCATGAACTTTCACACGATAAAATAATCTGAAAAAATTCCTTGCCAGAAATTGACCGAGATGAAACATCCGCTTATTCAAGCTGATCATCCCCTTTGTTCTTCAGACTGATGATTGATGATACCACTTCCTCAACAGACATGTCCGTGGAATCAAGAAGAATCGCATCCTCAGCCTGCCTTAACGGGGTTACGTCCCGTTCAGTATCAAGTCGGTCACGGGTTTCAATATCCTGTTTTAACTGATCAAAGTCCGTGGAGATTCCTTTTTTGATCTGTTCATCGTAACGCCGTCGGGCACGTTCTTCAACTGGTGCGGTTAAATACACTTTCAGTTTCGCATCAGGCAAAACGGCAGTTCCGATGTCTCGACCGTCCATAACGGTACCACCTGAAGCTGCCAAAGCTTGCTGTCGTTTGACCAAATCTTCCCGGATTTTACGGTGAGCTGCTACGTACGAGACACGCTCTGTCACCTCCGGAGCGCGGATTTGCTCCGAACGATCTGCACCATCGCAATAAACTCTTGATTCGAGTCCATCCTGGACAAGGCCGATTTCCGTTTCTTTCAATAACTCCGCCAACGCGGATTCATCATCGACATCGACACGCTGTTTGAGTGCTTTCCATGTAACGACTCTGTACATCGCCCCGGTATCAATATAAGTAAAGCCAAGTTGTTCTGCCACCATTCGGGCAACGGTGCTCTTCCCCGCACCCGCAGGTCCGTCAATTGCAATATTGATTTTATTCATGATCATCCCTCACTGCCATATCTTGTTAACCTTTTTAGAACGAATGATGAATCTTCATTATTTTATCACATTCATTCCTGCATCGTCTTGTGTTATTTCACTTCTTAACGCATTCTTTCTTTTCTGTTTCGTTCAAGCTGCTTCTCGAAAGCGTACCGAATGACTTTTTGTCTGTCATGCTCATTAATATCGGAGAATTTACATGAACATTTTATCGGCGTTTTACCGTCAATAATCCGAATCACTTCTGCTGTGGCCTGTACATATTCAATGCCGCCGACTCTGAACGGAATTGAGATCCATAAATCAAGCTCATCTTTCTCTTTCAGTTTATGGTTCCCTTGAAGCACCAGTGCTGCTCCACCTCCGCTTATATCGAGTGTTACCGTTGTAAAAGGAGACAGTCCTTCCCGTTTTGGGTGTACTGCCACATCGACCGCGGTGTCGACACGTACATATTCTCGTCTTTGAATACGCAAATATTCATCTTTTCCCGGATCCTTCAGAACAAGCATCGGGATTCCTCTGTCCACTTTCCCTAACACCTGTGTTTCGAATGAATAGACTGCCTGATCCTTTCCGGCGAACCATACCCTGAACTCGGTACCCTCCATAAAATAACTTGGTTTTTTATTCTCTTCATTCACTGGAAAATCAATATAGACAAACGTTTTTTCGTAATCGAGCACTTTACTTTTAAAACGCTGTTTCTGTTCTCCGTCAGGCACTTTCAACTCAAGGTGAATGGTCTGTCCGACTTTAATCATTACATCACCACCTTTGCACGGCATAAAAACATGTATCCGGTCAAATTATACCATGAAATTCCTTATACTACCGCCATATATCATTATCTTTTTATGTAGGGCAGATCTGAAAATCCGCCTTTTTTGAAAAAAAGGTGTGAGCGTTGACTCACACCTGCTTCTTACCCTTCTTCAGTCACATCAATGTCAAATTTGGTTTCATTTCCGCATACGCAGCGTTTGAAACCTGTGTCGAGACCTCCTTCTTCATTGGGGCGGCCTCTGAGAATATATTTCTCACCACATTCCTGACATCTGATAATCACTTTAAAACGTTGCTTTGTTTCTGGCATTTCATTCACTCCTTCAATCAATAACGGGTCATTCTGTTACTAATTGTGTCTGTGACTACTACTATACAATGAATCGGAGGTATCCTTCAAATAATCAGAAAGACTGTCTTGGTTTGCCTGCTTGATTTTCTGCAGGGCAATTGCCCATAAAGCGACCATAAGCGGTACCATAGCCGTCAGCACCACGGTCTGATTCGAGAGGGTAACATGATAAAGTCCATGAAAGAGTACCGGAATCAGGAGGGCGAGTGACAATAAAGACTTTCTTTTGTTTGGAGAGAATTTTGCCATTCCAAAATAATACCCCATGAGCACACCGACAAGTGCATGAACCGTCACTGGAAACAGCGCTCGGTAAATGGCAATTTCAATGCCATAAAAACTCAGGTAAAAGAGGTTTTCCAAAGAGGCAAAACCCAATGATACAGACGATGCATATACGATTCCGTCATACCTCGAATTAAATTCCACGTGATGAAAGATAAAGAGCATGACCGTAAACCATTTAAAAAATTCTTCGACAAGCGCCACTTGTATAAAACTTTGCATCAGAACCCCGGAAAAATAGAGCTCTTGAGACATTCCAAATTGGAGGAAGGATACCGGGAAGACCAGTAACATGCCAAAGAAGAAGCCTTTTGCCACGAGTGTAACCGGCTCTGGGTCAAGCTCATCTTTCAAATACAAAAACATAAGTAAAGCAAGTGCAGGTGCAAATGAGGCAATCAGAACCGTGAGCATGACTCAATCACCTTTATACAGTGAGTGAAGGGGTGACCCGGAGCGCAAAGCGCAAATAAGCCTGATTCTTGCTTTCTTTGCATCGTAATCTCCGCCTAGGAGTGCACCTTCCGCAAAAAGATGATACGCGCTACCCTGATAATCATAAACCGGATAGACCGCCCCTTCCTCTGAAGAGGTCGTAATCACCACGGGAATCTGATTTGACAGTGCCTCCTTGATTCCATCAACGAGGGCCGGATCCACCTGCCCGCGACCATACCCTTCCACAATCAGTCCGTCAACCTCATTATTATTGCAAGCATCAATCAATAATGTCGATGACTGCATGGCGGATTTGATTAACTCAACCTGTACCTGTTTCTCGGAAACCTGGAATGTCTCATGTCTGACAGGCTTTTGAAACACCTGAACCTGATCATGATCAATGATACCGAGATAACCGAAACCAAAAGCATTGAACCCCTGTATATTCGAAGCATGCTCTTTCTTCACATATCGAGCAGCGAAAATCCGCTCATTAAATACGACCGTGACGCCCGTTTCATGCATATCTGCCGAAGCTGCAGCATGAATCGCATGCCGTAAATTGATAAATGCATCGCTTCCGAGATCGTCAGGCGAGCGCTGAGAGCCAGTTAATACAACCGGGCGGGATTCTTCTGTTGTGATATCAAGATAGTAGGCGGATTCCTCTAACGTATCCGTACCGTGAGTAATGACGAATCCACTGATTTTGCTTTCAGATTCTTCAATTATTGTACGGATATCATCAAGGTCGTGAAACGTAATATGAGAACTCGGTTTTTGTAAAACAGAGCGTATCGTCACTTTGATTGTTGAAGGTAATCCGATTTTCTCTGCAAGCTCTTCCCCTGAATAGGCACCTGCCTCAAGGCGACCGGATTCATTTTCTTTACTGGCAATGGTTCCTCCAGTTGAAATCACCAATACTTCTTTCATGTTTTGTCCCCTCCAGCCTGAATCAGTCATGAAACTGCGCACCAAGATGAGATGCAATCAAACCTCCATGATGACGGCCATTTTCGATAAAGATTTCGTTCGCATTATTTCCAGCCGCAATCACGCCTGCTATATAAATTCCATCAACATTCGTCTCCATGGATTCACTGTTGAATACAGGTCTCCCCGTCTCCATGTCGACTTCAACACCCATCGATCGGATAAAGGAGTGATCAGGATGATAACCGGTCATGGCAAACACGAAATCCGCTCTGTCATTCCGTTTTGTACCCGTAACATCAGATACGGAAATCGTATCTTCTCCAATTTCATGAATCTCCGTCTCAAAGTGCATCATAATCTTCCCCTGCTTGACGAGCGATTCGAAGTCAGGCAATATCCACGGCTTGATGCTTGATGAATAATTGTCGTACCTGCAGTATACGCTGACTTCCGCTCCTGCTTTCTCTAATTCAAGGGCGGCATCGATGGCAGAATTTTTCCCTCCAATAACCGCAACCTTTTGATTATAAAACGGATGAGCTTCATGAAAATAATGAAAGACATGTTTCTGATCTTCACCTGGAATATGCATATAATTCGGTGAATCATAATAACCGGTTGCAACGATAACCGCATGAGCGTCACGTTCCATTGTTAGTCCGTTCTGTTTAACAGAAGTAACCTTGAAATCATGAATACCGAGTCGGTCGATTTTGGTGACTTCTTCGTATGCTTCAATCGTCAGTCCGTATTCTTCGACGACTTTTCGGTAATAGACCAGCGCTTCATTTCGTTTCGGTTTTCGCTCCGTGCTGTAAAACGGAATATCCCCGATAGCAAGCTTTTCACTTGTACTGAAAAACTGCTGGTGCGTCGGGTATCTGTAAAGCGCATGAACGATATTGCCACGTTCGATGACAGTAACATCAAATCCGGCTTTTTCACATTCAATCGCAGCAGACAGCCCGCATGGACCTGCTCCGATAATAATCACTTTTCTTTTAGACATCGTGCTTCACCTCAGTATGCGATTGATTCCGATTGTTCCCCATTAACCGGAAAGAACCCTCCCTGTAAAATGGAGAGTTCTTTCTTATCATACTGTGTTTTATTGTTTAAATCCAGCCTCGGAATCGACTTGCTTCCGCCATTTTCCTGACACCTACCATGTATGCTGCGAGTCTCATGTCAACGTTTCGCAGGCTCGCCACCTTATAAACGTTTTCAAAAGAAGTGGTCATAACCTTCTCGAGCTTTTCTTCCACTTCTTCTTCTTCCCAATAATAACCCTGGTTATTCTGAACCCATTCAAAGTAGGAAACGGTCACCCCGCCTGCGCTCGCAAGGACATCCGGCACAAGCAAAATGTCTCTGTCATGAAGAATTTTGGTTGCGTCCATTGTCGTCGGTCCGTTAGCAGCCTCAACCACAATTGACGCTTTGATATTTGCCGCATTTGCTTCAGTAATCTGGTTTTCTATCGCCGCAGGAACAAGGATATCGCAATCAAGCTCCAGTAATTCCTGATTCGTCAGTACGTTGTTAAACAGATTGGTTACCGTTCCAAAGCTGTCTCTGCGGTCGAGAAGATAGTCAATATCCAAACCATCAGGATCGTGCAGGCCGCCATTCACATCCGAGATCCCGACAATTTTCGCTCCGGCATCGTGCATGAATTTCGCAAGAAAACTTCCTGCATTTCCAAAACCCTGAATCACGACCCTCGCTCCCTCGACCGTAATGCCTTTTTTCTTTGCCGCTTCACGAATACAGATTGTAACACCTTTTGCTGTAGCCGATTCGCGACCGTGGGAACCGCCGAGGACGAGAGGCTTCCCCGTAATAAAGCCAGGGGAATCAAATTCTTTCATTCGGCTGTATTCGTCCATCATCCAGGCCATGATCTGAGAATTCGTAAATACGTCCGGTGCAGGGATGTCTTTTGTAGGCCCGACAATCTGACTGATGGCCCGGACATATCCCCGGCTAAGCCGTTCGATTTCCCGGAAGGACATCTGTCTTGGATCACAAACGATACCGCCTTTACCCCCACCATAAGGTAAATCCACAATTCCTGCCTTCAAACTCATCCATATGGAGAGCGCCCGGACTTCCATTTCAGTAACGTCCGGATGAAAGCGCACGCCCCCCTTTGTCGGACCTACACTGTCATTATGCTGCGCCCTGTATCCCGTGAATATCTCGATGGACCCATCATCCATTCGGACCGGAATCCTCACAGTCATCATTCTGAGCGGCTCTTTCATCAGTTCATACACTTCGTCCTGATAACCGAGTTTCCCCAGTGCTTGCTTAATCACTGTCTGCGTGGATTCCAACACATTCTTTTCTTTTTTGCTTTCTTCTGTTGACATTCTCTTCACCCCTGTGAACATTCTGTCTTTTGCGTATGCGCTTACACCTGTCTATACGTCCATGATAATGAAGTTTTGCCTGTTTGACCAGCTCAAATTTTGATCAACTGTTATTCGTCTTCATCCAATCAAGCCAATCTGCATCCTGATCATGTTCTCCAATCAAATGCTGCCTGTATTTGTTTTTAAAGGACGTCTTCATTCTATGTACCGCCGTACCTCCGATACCAACCTGAATATCTTTTCGGTCTTTGGCAATACGGTCAACAAGTTTCAAACCCGCATCAAGATGCCCGGACATGGTGACCGAGATGACCGCAAATTTTGATTTTGTTTCATCCAGTACCTTTATAATATCTGATTCTGGAATACCGCCGCCCAAATAGATCGTTTCATAACCCCTTTGCTTCAGATAAAAAGTAAAAACGAGCAACCCGATTTCATGGGTCTCCCCCGGAGCGCACACACACAGAACTTTCGGAAGCAGCCCATTAACCGGCAATGATTGAAAAACCATCCCTATCCTTGTACGTATATAGGCAGTTGCATAGTGTTCATGTGCCGTTGTGATTTGGCCCCGCTCCCAGAGCTCTCCAATCTCAACAAGTATGCCTCCCAAAATGGACATGACGACGGTTTCTGTGGAAAACGTATTAAAAGCATGATCCATATGCCTCGTGGCAGCAGACTCATCAAACTGAAGAAGTGCTGTCCGAATATTGTTTTTCATATCTTCAATTTGATTAACCGGTTCTGAGCCTGAATTTGGAGCGTTCATAATCTCTTCTCTGTCGAGTAAATCTACAGCCTGACCGACTGTAAATCCTTTATCCACCTGTTCAATGATCCATTTTAATATCTTGAGATGTTCATCTGTATACAGTCTGTGGCCTGCATCATTTCGAACCGGATCCACCACCTGATACCGGCGCTCCCACGCACGTAATGTTCCCGCATGAATCCCCAGCATGTTTGAAACGGCCTTGATGTTATATTTTCCTGTGGAATCTGCCATTCTCGTCACCTACTTTTTGAAATAAACGCATACTGTTAGTATAAAACTAAGTGCGGGTAATGTGCAAATCTTACCAACTGATCCCATCATATTTATAACATACCACTTATCTTACAGGAGTTGATCAACAAGTTGAAGAGGAAGGAGGACTTGCCCCCTTCCTCTCACGATCATAACCGATCAGAATAACCCGGTTGCCTTACCGGATTCATCCACATCCATATTCATGGCTGCAGGCCTTGCCGGAAGACCAGGCATCGTCATAATGTTACCTGTCAATGCAACGATAAAGCCTGCCCCATTTGAAATCTTCAACTCTCGGACGGTAATGGTAAATCCTTCGGGCCTTCCAAGTTTAGCCGGATCATCGGATAAAGAGTATTGACTTTTTGCCATACAGACAGGCAGACGCTCCCAGCCATTTGTTTTAAAATCTTGCAGCTGTTTACTCGCCTCTTTTGTAAAAGTCACACCCGACGCCCCATAGACCGTTTTCGCAATAGTTTCAATTTTCTTTTCAATAGATGCTTCCAAATCATACAGCGGCTTGAAATGATTCTCAGACTCGTCAATGACTTTCACGACTTTTTCAGCCAAATCGGTTCCGCCTTCTCCGCCATATTCCCACACATTCGCAAGTTCCACTTCAATTCCTTTATCTTCACACCACTTCTTGAGAACCGCAATTTCTTCTTCTGAATCATGGACAAATCGATTGATGGCGACCACATGAGGCAGCCCGAATGCCCGGATGGATTCCACATGTTTTTCGAGGTTCGAAAGACCTTTTTTCATTGCCTCAACATCAGGCTTCTTTAATTCATCTTTAGGTACTCCACCATGCATTTTCAGAGCCCTGATCGTCGCTACTATGACGACCAGGCTCGGGTCGATGTTCCCCGCTCTCATCTTGATATTCAGGAATTTCTCCGCCCCCAGATCTGCACCAAATCCGGCTTCTGTCACTACATAATCACCAAGTTTTGCTGCCAGTTTGGTTGCTATGACACTGTTACAGCCATGAGCAATATTTGCAAATGGACCACCATGGATCAGTGCCGGCGTGTTTTCGAGCGTCTGAACGAGATTCGGTTTTATTGCTTCTTTTAAAAGAAGTGTCAAAGCTCCCTGTGCTTCAAGTTCCTCGACAGTCACAGGCTCCTGTTTTGAATTGTATCCTATCACGATACGCGAAAGGCGCGCCTTGAGGTCTTTCAAGTCTGTTGCCAGACAGAGTATTGCCATGATCTCGGAAGCGACGGTAATATCAAAGCCCGATTCTCTTGGCACGCCATGCAGCGGACCACCCAGTCCGATATTAACATGACGGAGAGAACGGTCATTCATATCCAACACCCGTTTCCAAGTCACTCTTCTTACATCCAGATCCAGTTGATTCCCCCGGTGTATATGGTTGTCAATCATAGCAGCCAATGCGTTGTGCGCTGTCGTAATCGCATGAATGTCTCCGGTAAAATGAAGATTGATATCTTCCATTGGAACTACCTGAGAGTATCCACCGCCTGCTGCACCGCCTTTGATGCCCATCGTGGGCCCGAGTGACGGTTCCCTTAATGCGATCATCGTTTTTTTACCGATTCTGTTTAATGCCTGACCAAGACCAACTGTAACGGTCGACTTCCCCTCACCTGCAGGGGTGGGATTGATCGCTGTCACCAAAATAATTTTACCGTCCTTTTGTTCAGATAAGCGGTTCATTAAATCGAGTGATAATTTACCTTTGTAATGTCCGTGAGGCTCCCATTCATCTTCTTTGATCTGCAAATCTTCAATAATTTCTTTGATTTTTACCATTTCGCAAGCCTGTGCAATTTCAATGTCTGATTTCACTTCTCTGGACATAGTACCCCTCCACGCATTTATGATAAATCCTGCATTATTATTTTATCATTCTCTGTCAAACGAAAGCAGGTTCCCCCTGATCGGACAGATCCTCTCCTGCTTTGATAGCTTCTTCATTGACCGGAATGAGGTGTGCCTTGCGTTTTCCAAGAACATCTTCTAGAGCTTCTAACAGTGCATCCCTTGATAAAACGCCGGTTTTACCGATCAGCGCACCAAGAATCACCATACCCGCTGCCCGTTCTTCAGAGAGACTGATGGCAATCGTTGAAGCCGGTACGCGAATAACAGTAATATCGTCTCTGGCAGATTCAGAGTGAACGAGATCTGCATTAACGATGAGAACCCCACCGGATGCAAGTCTCGATTCGAATTTTTGAAAAGAAGGCTCATTCAACACGATGACGACAGACGGCTCGTCAATGACAGGTGAACCAAATGGCTCATCACTGATCACGACCTGAACATTGGCTGTACCCCCGCGCTGTTCAGGACCGTATGACGGCAGCGACGACACTTCTTTTCCTTCTTTCATACCGGCAAAGGTGAGAAGTTGCCCCATCGACATTACGCCTTGCCCGCCAAAGCCTGCAATGATGATCTCCTCTTTCATGTTTCATCATCCTTTCTGTTCCCGGCGATCTGCATAGACTCCGAGAGGATAATAAGGAACCATATTCTCCTTAACGTACGATAAGGACTCTTCTGGATCAATTCCCCAATTTGTAGGGCAAGTCGACAGCACCTCGATCATTGAAAACCCCTGACCGGCTTTCTGCGTTTCAAACGCTTTTTTAATGGCTCTTTTCGCCTTTGCAATATGGGCAACATCATGCACCGATACTCGTTCAATATAAGACGTACCGTCAAGGGTAGACAGCATTTCGGACACACGGATCGGTAGCCCCTGACCAGCCGCTTCCCTCCCCTGTGGAGACGTTGCTGTCCGCTGCCCCATCAGGGTCGTCGGCGCCATCTGTCCACCTGTCATACCGTAAATGGCATTGTTCACAAAAATAACCGTGATATTTTCACTTCGGGCCGCACTGTGTACAATTTCCCCCATCCCAATTGAAGCCAGATCTCCGTCTCCCTGATAGGTAAAGACTATCCTGTCATCAGGCAACACTCTTCTTACACCTGTAGCAACAGCCGGTGCGCGTCCGTGTGCCGCCTGAGTCATATCACAATTGAAGTACTCATATGACAGCACGGAGCATCCAACCGATGCAACGCCTATAGTCTGTTCAAGCACGCCGAGTTCTTCAAGAACTTCTCCGGTGATGCGGTGGATGATCCCGTGTGTGCATCCAGGACAGTAATGAGTTTCTTTGTCTGTTAAACCTGCTGTTTTTTTGAACACCGTTTTCATCGAACACCCACCTCCGCATCGACCTTGATAATCTCCTCAAAGATTTCATTCACCGAAGGAATGACACCGCCATTCCTTCCATAAAAACTGACAGGCGCTTTCCCTTCAACTGCAAGGCGGACATCTTCGATCATCTGTCCTGCGCTCATTTCAACAACCAGCATATGTGACGACGTTTCACTGAACCCCGATATGGTCTCGTAAGGGAACGGCCAGAGTGAAATCGGTCTGATCACTCCAACGTTCACCCCTTTTTCTCTCGCTTTTTCAACAGCACTCTGGACAATACGCCCCACTGTTCCGTATGCAACAACAAACCAGTCAGCATCCTCGGCATATTGATACGTCACCCGAGTTTCGCGTTCTCTGATCGCTTTGTATTTATTTTGAAGACGATGATTTCGTTCTTCAAGCAGCACATCATTCAAATCGAGCGAAGTGATGGTCTTTGGAGGTCCATCTCCTGCCGTTCCCGTTACGGCCCAATCTTTATTGTGTATCATGACTTCCTGTTCGACAGATTCAAAATCCACCGGTTCCATCATTTGGCCAAGCATCCCGTCCCCGAGGATAATAACAGGGGTCCGGTACTCATCAGCAATCCTGAAGGCCTGTTGTGTCAATTCTGCGATTTCCTGCAAGGAGGCCGGAGCCAGAACCGGTGTATAGTAATCACCATGACCTCCGCCCCTCGTCACCTGGAAGTAATCCGACTGAGCAGGCTGAATATTTCCAAGTCCAGGGCCTCCGCGTCCCACATTGACAATCACCGCAGGCAGTTCAGCCCCGGCGAGGTAAGAAATCCCCTCCTGCTTCAGACTGAAGCCCGGGCTTGAAGAAGATGTCATGACCCGGACTCCTGCAGATGCTGCGCCATATACCATATTAATCGCACTTACTTCACTCTCGGCCTGCAAAAAGACGCCACCTTCTTCAGGCAAACGTTTTGCCATATAAGCCACCAGTTCACTCTGCGGTGTAATGGGATATCCGAAAAAATAATAACACCCGGCCTGAATCGCAGCTTCCCCGATAACCTCATTCCCTTTCATTAACACCTTCACCACAGCAATCACTCCCGTATGTTTAAAGTCTCTGTTGAATACTACGCTGTTTTTTTAGGTCGAAATACGGAGATCACGGCATCGGGACACATACGGGCACAGGCTGTACAACTGGTGCATGCTTCCTGATTGACCACTTCCACAGGCTGATAGCCCTTTGCATTCATCCTGTCAGCTGTCTGAATGATCTGTTGCGGACAGACTGATACACAAAGACCGCAGCCTTTACAGGTTTCTTCATGAAACTGAACTCTGATCATTTAAACCCCTCCTCCATTCACCAGGGTGCCCTTAATTTCCGCTCAAACTGCAGAGGCAGCACTAGCTGGTTTTGTTCAGCCGGCGTCCAGCTTTCAAACACACTTGTTTCGATCATGGTTCCTTTGAGAGGGATCTTCAGTGCTTCTGACACGGAGGAAATAACTTCCCCCGCTTTTTTGTATATCACCAAAATCCAACGGATCTCCGGCGAGATGTGTATTATGAATAATTCCTGATACCTTTAGTCTCATGGTTGTTTCAATTTCCTGAATCGAAGACAGAATTTTTTCAGCGCTCGATACTTCCGGTCTGTTCAGATTCGCCACAAACCATAATTCATACTCACGGTTCGCAATCAGATTTGAAAACTGACCGACCGCAAGCGCTCCTTCTTTGCCTCCGCCTGCATCGATAATTACTCTTTGATTCGGCTTTTTCAGTCTTGCAGAAACCTTCGGACTGACAACAGGCAGATCAGATTGCATCAGTTCCACTTTCGGTGCCACCAGATCAATCAGATTCTTTTCGAGCCATGCCCTCATTTCCCTGGCTCTGAAATATGGATTTATCACATCAAGATCACACAAGGCAACATCTTTCGTATCGGCTTCACGCCATTCAAGCGCTTTAAGCAGTGCAAATTCTGTTTTTCCGGATCCGAAATGCCCTGTTACGACGAGACAATCCAATGTCATCACTCCCTCTCACCATAAAGTATACCCGACTTATGTAAGCGTTTTCAACAATTAGAAATAAACTTCATAAAAATGTTGAAAATAGAAAAAACCGAATCATCTGATCCGGTTTTAAAGCCACTCCTGCCAAATTGGATAAGTTACCATTCCGATTACAATCAACAGAAAAAGCACAAGCCATATTTTTACCAGGAAGTAATCATTCTTCTTTCTTTCTGGTCTCCGGTAAAGAGGATATGAATGTGATTCATCCTGTGCATGATCGTCAGCCGGACTAGCGAGAAGGTTTTCTTCCTGCTCATGATGATTTGATTCATTCTTCTGAACATGCTCTTCCTCCGTACGATCATACGTGGCGACTGACGGGCTCACTTTTTTTCTTTTACGTTTTCTGCCGTGAACCTGATTCCTTGGAGGCAATTTTCTGTCAGTCGAGATGTCTTTTTGGTCTTCGCTCATGTCAGTCCGTCACCTTTCTGTTCATTATGCGTATATCGAATATATAAACCCAAGAGGAAATCAATAAAAAAATGAGCCGTGATTACCGACAGGAGATTACCCGTCCACAAAAAAAGCATACCCAACGAGAAACTCAGTGCAGTCATAAACCCCATCAAAAACGGTTTTGACAAATAACGAAGATGCACCAGAATAAATAAAAGTGAAGCAATAATCAGACCGAATTGTGACTGCAGTACACCCCTGAACAAGATCTCTTCACTGATTCCTATAATAGCAGTAAGAATCAGAATATGAAAGGGATGCAGATTTTTAAACAGACGGTTATTAATACCACCGTCATCCATCCATTCTTCAGGTAGAATCCGATCAAGAATAATTTCCAGTGTCACCACCGCTGCAGCAAAAACCATTCCGATTAATACAGCATGAAACGACCAGGAAATGCTCTGAACCCAATAAAAAGGAGTCCCCCAAAAGATAACACTTAAGAGCAGCGCCACGCCCAAAATGATGACTTGTGTCGCGTACACATTCAAAATCAAACCTCTGTCACTCATCTGTTTCACGAGTTCTGCCTGTCTATTCATGAAACTTCGCCTCTCCCGTCAGTTTCCAATAAAGCCGGTCTTGCCAATTGATTTGAATGTTGCGATAATTCGGTTCAACTGTTTGTTCTGAACGTATGACTGGCCTGTCCTCCTGGCAACGGCTGCAGCAATAGCGGGGCTTTTCATGCGGTTGTTCAGAGAAATAGTTCATTAAGCCGTTTCGGATGCAATCTGCCTCACCAATCAGCTGATGCATTTCTCTCACCTGTTTCATCTTTTCGATCTGCCTGAGTTGAAAATGCTTCTTAATGTCCATCAGTATATCGTTGATCCTCTTTCGCGGAGGCAGAATTCGATTCTGTTCATCGATTACACCATATGCCTTCAAATAGTGAGTCACCATCTTTCTCTGATTTTCAGGAATAAATGAAACAGCCGGGTCAACCGATTGATGATCACTCTCGGTAAAAAATGCACTTAACTGATCCATCCGCGCCTCTTCCGGAAATTCAGACTCCACCATCCAGACAGGGAGTTTCACATCCTGATCGGTCCAAAAAAGCTTTACCTCGCTTTGCCGGCCATCCCGACCTGCCCTCCCGATTTCCTGAATGTATTGTTCCACCGATGACGGAACATGCAGATGTATGATCCGTGCGATATTCGTCTTATTGATTCCCATTCCGAACGCATTCGTCGCGCAAACCGCCTGGATCTGATCATAGAAAAACTGTTGTTGGATCAACAGACGGTCCTCTTTGCTCATACCACCATGATACGGGTGCGCATCTGTCCCATGATACCGCATAAATTCACTGTAGGCCTCTGTATCGCTCCTCGTCCCGCAATAGACAATAACCGGGCCTTCACCTTCTTGAACGGCTTTTTTTAAGGCCTTCTGTTTCTCCCCTTCCGTCTCACAGAAAGTCATTTCCATAAAAATGTTATTCCGGTTCATTGTCGATACAAATGAAACGGGGTCGTTCATACCAAGCTGTCTGACGATATCTTCTCTCACGTCTTCAGTTGCTGTTGCGGTCAATGCCAGGGTGACAGGATGCCCCAAAGAACGAATCACAGTACCCAATTTAAGATAATCTGTTCTGAATTCATGGCCCCATTGTGAAATACAGTGCGCTTCATCGATGACAAACATAGCAATCTTGTAAGACCCCAGCACAGATTTGACTTCCGGCTTTTGAAGCATTTCCGGGGACAGGTACAGAACATCGAGACGGGAAATCCCCTTTAACAGTTCTTTTTTTTCTTCGTACTGCAACATGCTGCTTAGATGGGCAACATGTTTATACCCTTCAGCCCTGAGTTGCATGACCTGATCTTCCATTAATGATACAAGGGGAGAAACAACTACCGTCAATCCTTCTGTCAATTTCGACGGCAACAGATAACAGATACTTTTCCCTGATCCCGTCGGCATCACTGCCAACGTATCATGACCATTCAGAACCGATTCGATAATTTCTTTTTGGTCATATCTGAATGAGGAATAGCCAAACCAGTCTTGCAGTGCTTGCTCAAGATTCATTGTTTCCGCCTCCTCGCCATCGCCATTGCGATCCGCAGCTGCAAATAAGTATATTTTCCGCCTGTTGCTTCTTTTAACAGCCGGAGTCTCGTCAGGTTATATTCGCGAATATGCTTTAGAATCTCCTTTAGCTCAGTCTCTTCAAGATAAGGACCATAATCAAAATCATAATCGACGTGAGCCAGTTCAACAATATGATCTTCCACCGTGCTGATTTTCAACTTCCTTGTCTTTGACACCTCTTGAAGTGAAAGACCCTTGTTAAGCAGCTGACGCGTTTGTTTCGCTGACTCTGTTAATGCTTCATCATCCTCAAAAGCGGTCTTTGGCATGAGCATATTCAGGATCGGGTAGGCTGCAGGATTAAAATCATGAGCAGCAAGCAAGGCATGAAGAGCACTCCGAACCATAATATACGCTTCAAAAGGTGACATCTGATAGTTGGAAGATAATTGGGCATACGAGAGGCCCACTTCATTTTTTACTGTCAGACGATCGACAAACAAGGCTTGGACCGGTTCATTCAAATCTTGGAGCGGAAACAGCAGCTCCTGATACATTGCCTCAATTAATTCATTCAACGAACGGTTTTTTAAAACCGATTTTACCTGTTGCTGAATCCGCATATCAGATGATACCGGGAAGAAAAAACGGTCACCTTGTTTTAAATGGGAGAGCGTCTGGATAAACAGTGATAAAGATTCCCAAAGATGAGCAGCTCGACCTGTCCACTCATAATTCATACCATCAAATTCTTCAGAAAGAGGGTGAGCCGTTTCAGACAATCCGTCGGCAGTCTTTTGGAGATCTTCATGAAAAGTGGCTCTCAGAGTCTTCTCGAAGGAATTTCTGATTTCCCCCGGTGCATATTTCAAGATTCCCGCAAACTGTTCAAGATGAAACAGATGGAGATCAGAAATGGTTTGGGCGGTCCGGTTTCCGAGTAAAATTTGCATCAACGCAGACAGTGTGCGCTGACCATTAATTTTCCGATGCAAAAAGACAGCTGCACGATGGTCAAAATCCATGTGGTACGCCTCCTTTCGTTAATAAAGATTCCTTGTGCATCGTTCACAACGCCTGCTGTGATAAGGATTCTCAATTACATTTTCTATTGAAATGTTTCGTGGTAACCTTTACAATGAATATATAGAGAACAGACTTCTTCTCGGAAGATGTTCTTAAAAAAATACCCTGAAAAGGGATTCTATATTTCAATGGGAGGTTTTTGTAATGGCAAAGTACACGATTGTAGACAAAGATACCTGTATCGCATGTGGTGCTTGCGGATCAGCAGCACCAGACATCTATGACTATGATGATGACGGTATCGCATGGGTTATTCTTGATGACAACCAGGGTACGGCAGAAGTACCGGAAGAGCTCTATGAAGATATGGAAGACGCTCTTGACGGCTGCCCGACTGACTCCATCAAGATTGCTGAAGAGCCGTTTGACGGCGACGCACTTAAGTTCGAATAGGATTCACATGCATACCAGAACCACCGGCTCATGCCGGTGGTTCTTTTTTGTCTTGCAGATCATTTCGGTCTCTTACTCAGCCCCTGATTCCCATTGATGATGAATGATAATCCGATCTTTCTTCACAGAAATCCATCCGAGTTTTTCCCATTTTTTAAGCTGTCGGCTGACTGTTTCACGAGTTGAACCGATTAAATAACCGATCTCCTGATGTGTCAAAATGATTTCATCTCCTTGAACTTTAATGAGATGATCCATCGCAGACTTAAGCCTCGAAGAAACGTCCAGAGAAAGCAGTTCATTGAGCTTTCGCTGCAGCATCAGCATATTTTCATTCATCATCTGAATGATTTTTATGGCTATTTCCGGCTTATTCAGAATGAGGCTTTCGATCTGTTCAACAGGGATCGCCAGTACTTTTACTTCTTTTTTGGCTGTTGCTGTTCCAGGATATACGGAATGATCAAAAAGCCCTGCGTGAGGGAATACTTCTCCCGCAGACAGCACATTTATCACACTTTCATTCCCGTTTTCAGTGAGTTTTGAGATCAATACGGTTCCTGATCCCAATACAAACAAGTACTTTTTATCATCACCTTCCCAGAACAGCCGCTCTTTATCATTTAATGTTTGTTCATACCCAAAGGAAATGACCTCATCAATTTCCTGATCGTTCAATCCACCAAACAGAACTGACGACTTGAAATGCTGCTTCCATCTCATTTCTGTTCACCATCATGAATAAATACAGCCTTTTCAACACCCGCAATATGATCATACATCGCACGGTAGGCAGCATCACTATCCTGCATTTTGACTGCATTATAAATGGCTGCATGCTCCTCATAAAGCTGTTTCATTTTTTTCTTCATTTGAATACAAAAACAATTGGCGAGCCTCTTTCATCGATTCCTCAACTGTTTCAGAGATCGTTGTCATTAAACGTTCCAGCATTTGATTCCCAGCCGCAGTAACTATCGCCATATGAAATGCGATATCTGCCTGTTCACCCAGACTCCCGTCTCCTTCAGCCAATTTCATCTCATGAAGAATCCGTTCAAGCTTGCGTAAATCCGCATCAGATCTTTTTTCGGCCGCAATGGCTGCTGCTCCGGTCTCATTTAATTTTCGGACCTCAAACAGTTGCTTTAAATCTTCCTGTTCCAATACGGAAGGAATCATCTTTCCTGACAGATCCACCGCTGTTTTTTTAACAAACGTTCCCTCTCCCTGACGGATCTCAATCAGTCCCATTGCCTTTAAGGCACTGAGTGCTTCACGAATCGCAGAGCGGCCCACGTCAAAATCCTCCGAGAGCTGCTGGACAGACGGAAGACGCTCTCCCTGTTTAAATTGGCCATCCATTATCATTTCAGTCAATTGTTCTGCAACAATTTCATAAATCTTTTTTGATTTAACCTGTTTAATCATGATATATACTCCTTAATCAATCTTGACATCTCTGTTTGTATTGTACCTTTTAACCTGACCAATTTCAATTTCGTCTGTCTCCGATAAATCACTCACTCCCTGTCTCTGTTATCTATCCGTCTGATTTCCTCATTTGTCCAACCAGTCCGGACTTTGATCAAGCTGTCCGACAAATAGCGGTTCGCCGTTCTCGCAGAAACAGCCGAATCGGACACACCGGCAATATTTTTTGAATTTGTTTTGCAATCACAATGAAAATCCGAACGTTTGTAAGCGCTACCACAAATAATGTATGATTTTTTGACAAGTTGCTGTGGTAAATTATCAGAATTTCGTGTTAATATTGTATAATCAAACTATTCACACACACAGGAGTTGAGCGAAGTGAGCGCAAACACAAAAGAACGGACAGAGAACAAACAATTTACAGTTTTGGTTTCCGACCAGATGAGCGAAGAAGGGTTAAAACCTGTCATTGAATCCGATGAAGTCAATGTGGTATTTGAAAACGTCTTGTCAACAACCATCCCCCTTGAAGAAGTCGATGCATTAATCATCCGCAGTGCCACGACAGTAACTGCTGACATCATTCAGAAAATGCCGAACTTAAAGATCATTGGACGTGCTGGCGTCGGAGTGGACAATGTTGATTTGGATGCTGCAACTGCCAATGGTGTGGTTGTGGTGAATGCACCTGACGGTAACACCATCTCCACAGCCGAACACACCTTTGCCATGCTGGCATCCGTGGTTCGTAATATTCCACAAGCCAATCAGTCCATGAAAGAAGGACGATGGGATCGAAAATTGTATACGGGTACTGAGTTATTTGGAAAAACACTCGGTATTGTCGGATTCGGCAGAATCGGCTCAGAAATCGCCTCAAGAGCACGCGCATTTAAAATGAATGTCGTTGCCTACGATCCGTTTTTGACCGAATCAAGGGCAGAGAAAAACAAAGTGACGATCATGGACCTAGATGAACTGCTTGAATCAGCTGACTTCATCAGTGTCCACACTCCTTTAACAAAAGAAACCAAAGGGATGATCAGCACTGAACGCCTCAAAAAAATGAAAAAAAATGCTTATTTATTGAACTGTGCCCGTGGCGGCATTATCGACGAAGATGCTTTGTATCAAGCCATTAAACAAGGTGACATCAAAGGTGCCGCCGTTGATGTATATGAAGAGGAACCTGCAAAGAATCATCCATTAACTGAACTTGACGAGGTTATTACAACCCCGCATATTGCTGCATCAACAGATGAAGCTCAGTTGAACGTAGCAGAACAGGTCGCTGTCGAAATCCTCGACTATCTGAAAGGGAAACCTGCACCGCACGCTCTGAACTTACCGCATATTGATGCCGATGAATTTGAAAAAATGGCACCCATCACTTCTCTTACGAAAGTTCTTGGTGAGACCGCCACACAACTCTTCCGCGAGCCCGTAAAAGAGGTGGAAATGCACTATGCTGGCGAACTTTCCCACCAGGAAACAGGTCTCTTTAATCGCAGTTTTCTTGCCGGTTTCTTTAAACACCGGGTTGATTCATATGTGAATGAAGTCAATGCGGTCGCAATCGCAAAGGAACGGGAAATCAATGTTTCCGAAAAGCATACGAACGAATCTTACGGATACTCGAACATGATCGGCGCGACTATCCGGGGAGAAAAGCGCGAACTGTTCATCGTCGGCACATACAGCAAAGAGTTCGGCCCTAGAATTGTCAGAATTAATGAATTTTCATTTGAATTCCAGCCGGGTAAACATACACTGTTCGTTCAGCACAATGACCGCCCGGGTGTTATCGGTAAAGTCGGACAGCTCTTGGGTACCCATGACGTGAATATTGCTACAATGCAGGTTGGCCGTCATTCTGAAGGCGGGAAAGCCATTATGCTGCTCGGCACTGATAAAGCATGCAATGGTGATGTAATTACTGCATTCGAAACGTTTGATGAAGTGGAATCCGTCCAAACCATAGAACTCTAACAGTCGATTTGAATTGCTCATCATCAACATTTTATGATATGATTGTCGTCGATGTAACATAATTTCATAGAATAGAGAAAGGTTGTTGAGCATTAATGATCAAAAGCGGTAAAAAAGCCTGGTTGGCTTTGCCACTCAGTGCAGTATTCGTCCTGAGTGCATGCAGTGGTAATGAAGAGGGAACGACTCTGTTGGATAATGAGAATGATAACGGAGCAGATCAAAGCGAAACAGAGGCATCCAATCAATCTGATCCATCAGCAGAACCTTCAGAAAGTGTTCTCAATCTCGAAGGAGATGTCGTTGCCACTGTCAATGGTGAAGATATTCCAATGGCAAATCTCGAAATGCAGCTGCAACAGTATGAAATGATGTTTGCCCAACAGGGCATTGATTTTGAAGATGAGGAAAATATGGCTCTGCTTATGCAGATTCAAGAAGGCATTGTAGACGAATTAATCCAGCTTGAGCTCCTTGTTCAGGAAGCAGACAGTCAGAACATTCAAGCCGATGAAGATGAGGTTCAGGCAGAAATGGAACAGATTCGCAGCCAGTTTGACGATGACTTCGAAGAGGTTCTTGCCTCTCAAGGCTATACAGAAGACCTTCTGGAAAATGAAATCCGTGATTCATTAAAACTGAATCAGCTCCTTTCACCCGAATATATCGAAACCCTTGATTTTGAAGTGACAGATGAAGAACTCGAAGAGGCCTATGAACAACAGGCAGCTCAGAACCCTGAAATTGGCCCATTTGAAGATCTTCGCGATGATCTCGAACTTCAAGTTGTTCAATCAAAGTATCTCGAACAGCTTTACGAAGATGCAGATATTGAAATCTTAATCTGAACCGGAAATCACGTTCAAAAGAACAGGCCCCGAATCAATAATTCGGGGCCTGTTTTATGGTCAATTATTCCGGCTGGTTACGTGATGCATCATAAAATGTATCTTCATAGCCCTCTCTGACATTGACAACCCGTGAAGCTGAGAAGAAATAATCCGAAAGTCTGTTCATATAAGGAATTGCTGCAGGGGGGATCTGTTCCTCATGCGCAACATCCACAATACGCCGCTCTGCACGCCTTGCGACCGTTCTGCACTGATGCAGATAAGCTGCACCGCTTTGTCCACCCGGAAGAATGAAACGTTCTAGTGGCGGTGACTCCTCCCAATATACATCAATTCGATCCTCGAGATCCGTGATGAATGCTTCTTGCATATAATACGTGTCTCTGTCGGTGACGTTAGCCAAATCACCGCCCAAATCAAATAATTCCTGCTGTATTTTTTTCAGGTCCTTCCTGATATCTGCATGCTGATCCGAAAGGTGGATTAACGTGACACCAATCAGGCTGTTCAATTCATCCACTGTGCCATATGCTTCAACTCTCATGTCTGTTTTGGGCACTTTTTTTCCGATTAGATGTGTGTTTCCTTCATCTCCTGATTTCGTATAAATTTTCACTATTAAAGCCTCCTCATAAATTGCATACAAATAGCATACCCCGAAACCAACTCTGTTTGCAATTATTTACGTGCCAATGGATAATAGAGATATCCGAACGAAAGGAATGATGCATGCATGAGTGTCGAAGAACATAAAAAAGAAGCACCGGAACGGGTTGTCTGTATGATCCTGACGGTATCAGACACACGAACGAAAGAAACAGACAAGAGTGGTCATCTGATGAAAACAAAACTTGAAGATGCAGGACATGCTGTATATCGTCATGAAATCGTGAAAGACGACTACAGCGGCATTCAGAAGTGGGTTCGTTTTGCTGATCAGCACGATGAAATAGAAGCACTACTGATTAATGGCGGAACCGGTATCACATTCAGAGATACAACCTATGAAGCCGTCTCTGACATGCTTGATAAAGAGCTTCCGGGCTTTGGTGAACTGTTTCGCTACTTGAGTTTCGAAAAAGACATTGGTCCTGCAGCCATGCTGTCACGTGCGACGGCTGGCGTCCGAGGTCAAACGGCTGTATTTTCAACACCCGGCTCATCAGGAGCTGTCAAACTTGCAATGGATCAGCTTATCATTCCAGAACTTGCCCACATGATGAGAGAAATCTATAAAGATCTCTAACAGCAATACAGAACTAAAAAAGATCCAAGAGCATTTCCTTTATGCTCTTGGATCTTTACATTTGAAATTTCAGTTGCCACATATTTAGGACGTCAGTTCATTCACATCTTCTCCCTGCGAGAACGGAAGAAACACGGAGAACGTCGTGCCCTCTCCCATTCTGCTGTGTGCAGATACTCTCCCTTTGTGGGCTTCAACGATGTTCTTCACGATCGCAAGACCCAAACCGGTTCCCGCTCTGCCTCTCGTTCTTGCTTTATCCGCTTTATAAAACCGTTCAAAGACAAACGGCAGATCCTCTTCGGGTATTCCGGCTCCTGTATCCTCCACATCAAGCCTGAAGCCTGCAGGCAGCTCCTCGAGACGGAGCTTAACCGAACCATTAACCGATGTATAGCGTATGGCATTATCAATCAGATTCGTCATGACCTGTTCAATTCTGTCAGGATCGACATATGCTTCTGTGTCTGATTGATCGATTTCCCCCATCAGTTCTACGTTATTATCGTCGGCAACACCTTGAAATTTACGTGAGATTCGTTCCACAAACTCAGTCATGTTCACCGGCTCAAGATTCAACCGAATATGGCCTGCTTCAATACGCGCAAGATCCAGTAATTCATTCACAAGTCTGCCCATTCGAAGTGATTCATCATAAATAATCTGAGCAAGTTCTTTTTTCTCTTCATCACTTCCCGCAACGTCATCAATTATGGCCTCACTGTATCCCTGCAGCATGGAAATCGGCGTCCTTAATTCATGAGAAACATTGGCAATAAAATCTTTACGCAATTTATCATGAAGCCGCTCTTCTGTCATATCTCGCATGACGGCTACTGCTCCGCGAACATGATATTGATCGTACAGTGGTGTCATCAGGATTACCCAGCTTCTCCCTTGTACGTCCACTTCTCCCATTTGTTCCTGTTCTTCAGAAACAACTTTCTCAAACAGATTTTGCAGCTCTTCCGGCAATTGGCCTGACTCTTCTGTGACATAGCCCTGTTCGTATAACCATGCCCCGATGAATTCATTCGCCGGAGGATTCGTAACCATCACGCCACCGTCACGGTCGAGCGTAATCACACCATCTGCCATGGACGACAAAATTCTCGAAAGCTGCTCTTTCTCCTGGTTTAATGCGTTGAGATTGGTGTTCAGCGCACGGGCCATCCGATTAAAGGCAATACCAAGCAACCCGATTTCATCGTTTGTCAATATTGGCACCTTCGTATCAAAATTTCCTTTAGCCACTTCAAGAGAGGCTTTGCGCATCCTTCTTAACGGCGCAGTAATTCTTGTCGTCAGGAAAAAGGCGAAGACGGTTGTCAATATGATGGCTATGCCTGCAGAAAGCAGAATAATACTGGTCGTTTGGCTCGTCGCTTCCTCGACAACATCAAGAGATTGATAAAGAAACACGGCCCCAATTTCACCGTCGGGAAATTGAACGGGTGTCCCGACAACCATTAATTCTTCGGTACCCTCTTCCCCGATTGACTCAAATAAATAATCGCCTTCTGTAGCAATCGATTCCTGTTCAAAAATGACTCGTGAAAGCACATCATCTTCATAGAAAACCTGTATCGGCAGTTGCGCTCCTGAAAAAACCTGTTCTGTGTACCAGTATTGCTCTTGATCGAGAATAATCACTGCCTGTGCCTCATACGTTTCAGAGATCGTTTCCGCCATAGCGAGAACACGATTCTGCGTATCATCATCTTCAATCACAGACCCGATCAGGCTTGCATGACTCATTAATTCGTTCTCTGCACGTTCGGTATGAAACCGTTCAAAATATTGCAATAAGAGAATAGTCAAAATAAGCAGGACCACAGATACCAGTAACAGTATCGTGATCCACAGCTTACCTACGACGCTGCGCCAAAACATCATGTTTACTTCACAGCCTCGAACTTATATCCGACTCCCCATACAGTGGAA